>NZ_CP071420.1:0-2217500 GCF_050222175.1 Streptococcus sanguinis
ATGACCAAAGAACAGGACTTTTGGAATCGTATTTTAGAATTGGCTCATGCTCAGCTAAAACAGACAACTTATGATTTCTTTGTTGCTGAAGCCAAGCTTGTCAAAGTTGAAGAAAAACAAGCTATTATTTTCCTGGATAGTCCGGTGAAACAACTATTTTGGGAGCAAAACTTAGTAGGAGTTATTCTTACTGCAGGATTTGAGATTTTTAATGATCAGATTGCTGGAAAGTATATTTTTGAAGAAGAAACTAAAATTGACACACCGAAATCTGCAGTAACCAGTCCTCAAATCAGCACTGTTCAGCCAAGCTTGCCACCTATTGATACTGGCTTAAAGTCAAAATATACCTTTGACAATTTTGTTCAGGGAGACGGAAATATCTGGGCTAAAGCTGCTGCCTTAGCGGTATCTGAGAATCTGGCCACAACCTATAATCCTCTTTTTATCTACGGAGGACCTGGCCTGGGCAAAACTCATTTATTAAATGCTATTGGCAATCAGATTTTAGAAAATATTCCAGATGCGCGTGTCAAGTATATACCGGCTGAAACCTTTATTAACGACTTCCTTGAACATTTAAGATTGGGAGAGATGGATAGCTTTAAAAAAATCTATCGTAGTCTGGATCTTCTGCTAATTGATGATATTCAATCTTTGGGAGGAAAAAAGGTTTCAACTCAGGAAGAATTTTTCAACACTTTCAATGCTCTTCATGGTGAAAATAAACAGATTGTTTTAACCAGCGACCGCAGTCCTGATCATCTGGACAATTTGGAAGAACGCTTAGTGACACGTTTTAAATGGGGATTAACTCAGAATATTACACCGCCAGATTTTGAAACACGAATTGCAATTCTGCGAAACAAAATAGAAGATTTGGATTATATTTTCCCGAATGATACTTTGGAATATCTTGCAGGACAATTCGACTCCAATGTCCGCGACTTGGAAGGTGCTTTGAATGACATCAGTCTCATCGCTAGAGTTCGTCATCTGAAGGAAATCACTATTGATATCGCTGCAGAGGCTATTCGAGCACGCAAGCAGGATTCAAACCAGGTAACAGTTATCCCGATTGATAAGATTCAGTCTGAAGTTGGGAAATTCTATGGTGTTAGTGTCAAAGAGATGAAAGGCAGCCGTCGAGTGCAAAATATCGTTTTAGCTAGACAGGTAGCTATGTATCTGACTCGTGAGCTGACTGATAACAGTCTGCCTAAAATTGGTCGTGAATTTGGCGGGAAAGATCATACGACTGTTATCCATGCACACGGAAAAATCAAAACCATGATTGAATCAGACGACAATTTACGTTTAGAAATTGAAAGCATCAAGAATAAAATTAAATAGCGTGTGGAAAACTACAGATTTTTTTCAAAACTTATCCACACTTTGTGAACAAGTCTCAAAACTTGTTAGAATAAGAACGAAGCTATTTTTCCACATAATTCACATAAACTACTATTACTATTAATCTTATAATCATAAATAAATAAAAAGGAGATCCCATGATTCATTTTTCTATTAATAAAAATCTCTTCTTACAAGCTTTAAATACTACTAAAAGGGCTATCAGCCATAAAAATGCAATTCCTATTCTTTCTACTGTAAAAATTGATGTTACCAAAGAAGGAATCACCTTAATCGGCTCGAATGGTCAAGTGTCGATTGAAAACTTTATTTCTACTCAAAATGAAAATGCAGGCTTGCTTGTCAACTCAACAGGCTCAATTTTATTAGAAGCGACTTTCTTTATTAATGTTGTTTCCAGCTTGCCAGATATTATTTTGGATTTTAAAGAAATTGAACAAAAACAAATCGTCTTGACTAGCGGCAAATCAGAGATTACCCTGAAAGGAAAAGACGCTGACCAGTATCCACGAATTCAGGAAATTTCTGCCAGCAATCCCTTGGTCCTTGAAACAAAAATTCTCAAAGATGTCATTAACGAAACAGCTTTTGCAGCCAGTGTTCAAGAAAGCCGTCCAATTTTAACTGGTGTTCACTTTGTTTTGACAGATAACCGTTCTTTGAAGGCTGTTGCGACAGACTCTCACAGAATGAGTCAAAAGAAAATTACTCTAGAGAAAAACGGAGATAATTTTGACGTAGTCATTCCAAGTCGCTCTTTACGTGAATTTACGGCTGTTTTTACCGATGAAATTGAAACGGTAGAGGTTTTCTTTGCTAACAATCAAATTCTTTTCAGAAGCGAAAATATCAGCTTCTACACCCGCCTCTTAGAAGGAAATTATCCAGATACAGATCGTTTGATTCCGACTGAATTTACGAGTGTCCTTACTTTTAATACTTCTGATTTACGTGCAGCTATGGAACGAGCTCGTCTCTTGTCTAATGCTACACAGAATGGAACAGTTAAACTGGAGATTGCAGGCGGTATTGTTAGTGCCCATGTAAATTCACCAGAGGTTGGCCGTGTTAACGAAGAAATTGATACAGAAAGTGTAACTGGCGAAGATTTGACTATTAGCTTTAATCCAACTTATTTGATTGATGCTTTGAAGGCTATTGACAGTGAAAAAGTAACGATTAGTTTTATCTCATCCGTTCGTCCTTTCACCTTGGTACCGAGTGAAGACACAGAAAACTTTATTCAGCTGATTACACCTGTCAGAACTAATTAAGATGAAAAGCAGTGGACCAAGTTAAAGATTTTTAATTCTTGGTCCTAATCGTTTTTTATTCACAGAGTATGATAAATACTTAAGTTTTCTTCCTAGACAATAATAGTTCTTTGAAAGGAGAAAGAAAATGTATGAAATTGGTCATTTTGTAGAAATGAAAAAGCCGCATGCCTGCACCATTAAAGCGACTGGGAAAAAGGCGAATCGCTGGGAAATCACAAGGGTTGGTGCAGATATCAAAATCCGTTGCACCAATTGTGAACATCTTGTGATGATGAGTCGTCACGATTTTGAAAGAAAAATGAAGAAAATAATTGATTAGACGAAAACTCATCGTAAATGCTATTGTGGAAAACTAAGTTGCATTGCTGAAGATCAGATTTAGATTTAATTTTTCAATCAAAAATGGATAAGACTTTTTAAGTCCTATCCATTTTGCTTTTATTTAAGTTCTTCAAATTTACCGTCTTTAACTTCTTTATAGCCTTTTTTCTCAAGTATTTTAGCGCTTTCTTTATAACTTATGTAACTTAATTTTTGATTACTTGATATTTGAAGAAGATGTTTTCTTTGTAGCTCTTCAATGTCAGCTTTTCTAAAATCAATTGTAATTTTTTCGGTCAAATATTCATCTTTGTAATCAATTTCATGAGTCAACCCTTTGACATCTTTGATAGATTTAGCGTAGGCTTCTGTCTGCTCTTTAGCCGTGTCTTTTGTCAAGCCAATTGGTTCATAGTAGAAAGTATTGTTTATTTGTTGTATAAGAAGTTCATCATTTTTGTATTCATAGGTGATGCGACTATTTTTCTTAGTATTTTGGTCAATCAGTTGGAAATAAGCTTTTTTAGGACTGTTACAGGCAGTTAAAATAAACAAAGTAGTAAACGCAAGGAAGGAAAGAAAAAGTGTTTTAGAAGTATTCTTTTTCATGTGGAACTCCTTTAGTAAGAATAATAGCTATATTATATCATTTTTATCTTCAGTTTATTTTACACTTCTGTAAAGAAAGCTAGAAAAAATAACTAAAATCCGCTGTTTAGGATAAGGATTTATGGTATAATGGTTTGGATTGAAAAGATGAATGGAGAAGATAAGAATGGCTTTGACAGCAGGAATCGTTGGTTTACCCAATGTTGGTAAGTCAACTTTATTTAATGCAATTACAAAAGCAGGTGCAGAAGCAGCTAATTACCCTTTTGCGACAATTGATCCAAATGTCGGGCGGGTAGAAGTTCCGGATGCACGTTTGGATAAATTAACAGAACTCATCAAACCACAGAAGAAAGTTCCAACAACCTTCGAATTTACTGATATTGCTGGAATTGTGAAAGGTGCTTCGAAAGGAGAAGGACTAGGAAATAAATTCTTGGCCAATATCCGTGAAGTAGATGCTATCGTCCACGTAGTACGTGCCTTTGATGATGAAAATGTTATGCGGGAACAGGGCCGTGAGTCTGAATTTGTAGATCCAATGGCTGATATTGAGACCATTAATCTAGAATTGATTTTAGCAGACCTAGAAAGTATCAATAAACGCTATACACGTGTAGAGAAGATGGCTCGTACTCAAAAAGATAAGGATTCAGTGGCAGAATTTAATGTTTTACAGAAAATTAAGCCTGTCCTAGAAGATGGTCTGTCAGCTCGCACAATTGAATTCACGGAAGAAGAACAAAAAAACGTTAAAGGACTCTTTCTTTTAACGACTAAGCCGGTTCTCTATGTGGCCAATGTAAGTGAAGATGAAGTAGCAGATCCAGATAATATTGACTATGTGAAGCAGATTCGTGAATTCGCAGCTACAGAAAATGCTGAAGTTGTTGTCATTTCAGCGCGTGCAGAGGAAGAAATTTCTGAATTGGACGATGAGGATAAGTCAGAATTTCTGGAAGCTATCGGCTTGACAGAATCAGGTGTGGATAAACTGACCAGAGCAGCTTATCATCTGTTGGGACTTGGAACCTACTTTACAGCTGGTGAAAAAGAAGTGCGTGCCTGGACCTTTAAGCGTGGAATGAAAGCTCCTCAAGCGGCTGGTATTATTCACTCAGACTTTGAAAAAGGCTTTATTCGAGCAGTGACTATGTCTTATGATGACCTAGTGCACTATGGCAGCGAAAAAGCAGTTAAAGAGGCTGGACGTTTGCGCGAAGAAGGAAAAGAATATATCGTTCAAGATGGCGATATTATGGAATTTAGATTTAATGTGTAAAGTATTTGTAAAGTTTAAAAATTCTAGGTTGGAAATTTTTTTCCAGCCCTTTTGGCTTTTATAAAGGAGAAAAATGGTAAAGTTAATAGTCGGTCTGGGAAATCCAGGAGAAAAATATATCGAAACCAAGCATAATGTTGGTTTTATGCTAGTTGACAAAATTTGTAAAGATCTTGATTTAAAGTTTACAGCTGATAAAATCTTTCAAGCAGATATCGCCTCTACTTTTCTAAATGGCGAAAAAGTCTATTTTGTCAAACCAACTACATTTATGAATGAGAGCGGAAAGGCCGTTCAAGCTTTACTGGCATACTATGGTTTAGATATAGAGGATTTATTGGTCATCTATGATGATTTGGATATGGAAGTTGGTAAGATTCGTTTGCGCAGCAAGGGTTCAGCTGGTGGCCATAACGGTATTAAATCTATTATCAAACACATTGGAAGTCAAGAGTTTAAACGGATAAAGATAGGTATTGGCCGTCCAAAAGAAGGTATGACAGTAGTCCACCACGTTCTAGGAAAATTTGATAAAGATGATTATATAATGATTCTGAATACTCTTGATAAGGTTGACAATGCTGTAAATTATTATTTACAGTCAGGCAATTTTGAACAAACTATGCAGAAATACAATGGATAATAAAATGAACCTGATTGACTTATTTTGTCAAAACCAGCAAATTTCAGATTGGAAGAAAAATCTCCATAAAAACAGCAGACAGTTGATAATGGGATTGTCTGCATCAACAAAAGCAATTACTATAGCAGCTGGATTAGAAGAATCAGAGAAAATCCTTGTGCTGACTTCTAGTCAAAATGAAGCAGATCGTTTGGCTAGTGATTTGATTTCTTTGTTGGGAGAAGACAAGGTCTATACTTTCTTAGCAGATGATACTCCTATAGCAGAATTTGTTTTTGCTTCACAGGAAAAAATATTTTCGAGATTAGATGCTCTAAACTTTTTAATAGACCATCAAAAGTCTGGAATTCTAGTTACTAATGTCGCAGCCAGCAAATTACTCTTGCCTGATTCTATTGATTTTAAAAATACCAATATAAATTTGACAGTTGGACAAGAATATGACCTAAATAATCTTGTAAAGATGTTGTCAAGATCAGGATACAAGAAGGTGTCTCAAGTTTTAAGTCAGGGAGAATATAGTCTAAGAGGAGACATCTTAGACATTTTTGAGCGCTCAGCAGAGGCACCTTATCGCCTGGAGTTTTTTGGCGATGAAATTGATGGTATTCGGATTTTCAATCCAGAAAATCAAACTTCAATTGATAACATAGAAAGTATTTTGATTAAACCTGCTTCTGATATCCTGCTTTCTGAGAAAGATTATGCTCGAGGACGAGAAAATCTGGAAGCTATTTTAGAAAAAGCTGTTGATCCTGCTTTGAAATCTTACTTAGAAGAGCTACTAATAAGTGCCAAAGAGGAGTTCCATCATGCAGATATTCGTAAATTCCTTTCTTATTTTTATCAGCAAGAATGGACTATTTTAGACTACTTGCCTGTTCATAGTCCTGTGTTTTTTGATGATTTTCAAAAAATTGTGGATCGACATGCTCAATTTGAACTGGAAACAGCTAGTTTATTGACAGATAATTTACAAAATTGTAAAGCTTTATCAAGTCAGAAATATTTTGCAGATAAGTACCAAGATTATCGTCAATATAAACCAGCAACCTTCTTTTCAAGCTTTCAAAAAGGTTTGGGAAATCTGAAATTTGATGCTTTGTATCAATTCAATCAGTACCCAATGCAAGAATTTTTCAGTCAGTTTTCCTTGCTCAAGGAAGAGATTAATCGTTATAAAAAATCTGGCTATACAATAATTTTACAAGCAAATTCTTCGGCAGGTTTACAAAGTTTACATAAAAATTTACAGGAATATGATATTCATTTAGACTATATAAGAGAGGCTGAAATCCAAAAAAATGCAGTTCAACTTATTGAAGGAAATCTTGTTCAGGGTTTTAATTTCGTAGATGAGAAAATTGTTCTTATTACAGAGTACGAAATTATTCATAAGAAAATAAAACGAAAAATCCGGCGTCAGAATATCTCAAATGCTGAACGACTGAAAGATTATAATGAGCTAGAAAAAGGGGACTATGTTGTCCATAATATTCATGGGATAGGACGTTATCTGGGAATAGAAACGATTGAAATCTCTGGTGTCCACCGTGATTATCTGACGATTCAATATCAAAATTCTGATCGTATTTCGATTCCAGTTGACCAGATTGATCTCCTATCAAAGTATGTTGCCAGCGATGGAAAAACACCTAAGGTAAATAAGCTAAATGACAGTCGTTTCCAGAAGAGTAAGCAAAAAGTTCAGCATCAGGTTCAGGATATTGCGGATGATTTGATTAAACTATATGCTGAACGCAGCCAGCTAAAAGGTTTTGCTTTCTCAGCTGATGATTCCAATCAAGAGGAATTTGATAATGATTTTCCTTATGTTGAAACAGAGGACCAGCTAAGAAGTATCCAGGAAGTGAAGAAGGATATGGAAAGCAGTCGTCCAATGGATCGCCTCTTAGTTGGTGATGTCGGCTTTGGGAAAACAGAAGTAGCTATGCGGGCCGCTTTTAAGGCTGTCAATGATCATAAACAGGTAGCTGTATTAGTGCCAACAACGGTTTTAGCCCAGCAGCACTATACTAACTTTAAAGAACGCTTTAATGATTTTGCGGTCAATGTTGAGGTACTTAGTCGTTTCAGGAGTAAGGCGGAACAAAAACAGACCCTGGAGAAGCTGCAGAAGGGACAAGTTGACATTATCATTGGAACCCACCGACTCTTATCCAAAGATGTAGAATTTGCGGATTTAGGTTTAATCATCATTGATGAGGAGCAGCGTTTTGGAGTTAAGCACAAGGAAACATTAAAAGAATTGAAAAAGAAAGTTGATGTCTTAACTTTGACAGCAACTCCTATTCCTCGAACTCTTCATATGTCTATGCTGGGGATTCGCGATTTGTCAGTCATTGAGACCCCACCTACCAATCGTTATCCTGTTCAGACTTATGTTTTAGAAAGCAATCCTACAGTGATTCGAGAGGCTGTCTTACGTGAAATAGACCGAGGTGGACAGGTTTACTATCTTTACAACAAGGTTGACACAATTGAACAGAAAGTTTCAGAGTTAAGAGAGTTAATCCCAGAAGCTTCTATAGGCTATGTTCATGGCCAAATGAGTGAGATTCGTTTAGAAAATACTTTACTGGACTTCATCAATGGAGAATACGATATTTTGGTGACTACAACCATTATTGAAACTGGAGTTGATATCCCCAATGCCAATACTTTGTTTGTAGAAAATGCTGACCACATGGGGCTGTCAACCTTGTATCAACTTCGTGGACGGGTTGGCCGCAGCAATCGGATTGCCTACGCTTATCTGATGTACAGACCAGATAAGATCTTAACAGAAGTTTCCGAAAAGCGTTTAGAGGCTATTAAAGGATTTACAGAACTAGGTTCTGGATTTAAGATTGCCATGCGAGATTTGTCTATTCGGGGGGCTGGCAATATTCTAGGAAGTATGCAATCAGGCTTTATCGATTCTGTTGGTTTTGAGATGTATTCACAGCTTCTAGAAGAAGCTATTGCTAAAAAGCAGGGTAGAGAAAATAAACGTCAAAAGAGCAATGCAGAACTTAATCTGCAGATTGATGCCTATCTGCCTAGTGACTATATTTCTGATGAAAGACAGAAGATTGAAATTTATAAGAGAATTCGTGAGATTGACAGCCGTGTAAACTATGAAAATTTACAGGATGAATTGATTGATCGTTTTGGGGAATATCCTGATGTTGTAGCCTATCTGTTGGAGATTGGACTTGCTAAGTCTTATTTAGATCAGGCATTTGTAAAGTCAGTGGAACGCCAGCAGAATGCAGTAATTATTCATTTTGAGAAGATTTCGCAGCAACTTTATCTGACGCAGGATTATTTTGAAGCACTTTCGATGACGAATTTAAAGGCTCGAATTGGTGAAAAAAATGGCTTGATTGAAGTAATTTTTGATGTGAGGAACAAAAAAGATTATGAGATTTTAGAAGGTCTGGTTAATTTTGGAGAAAAGATGCTGGAAATTAAACAACGCAAGGCAGAATAAAGGTTACAATTCAGTGAAGTTTGGCTTTTTAAGCTCTATTTTTCTCAAAAAATGGTAGAATAATAAATTAAGAGAAAATGAGGTAATAGGATGAGATTAGATAAATATTTGAAAGTGTCACGGATTATCAAGCGACGTCCAGTGGCTAAAGAAGTAGCTGACAAGGGCCGGATAAAAGTGAATGGTATCTTGGCTAAGAGCTCAACAGATTTGAAAGTAAATGACTTGGTTGAAGTACGCTTTGGTAATAAACTCTTGACTGTAAAAGTTCTGGAGATGAAAGACAGTACCAAAAAAGAAGATGCAGCTAAAATGTACGAAATCATCAGTGAAACAAGGATAGAAGAAGATGCCTAAAAATATCGTCCAACTCAATAATCGTTTTATTCAAGATGAAAATCAACGCCGTAGATATGTGGATCAGGAACGGCGGAAACGCAACCGTTTTATGGGCTGGGTTCTAATTTTGGTGATTCTCTTATTTATTCTACCTACCTATAATTTGTACCAGAGTTATCAAACCTTGCTGCAGCGTCGTGAACAGTATTCTAAACTGCAGGAAAAATATCAGACGCTCAGTGAAGAAAAGGTCTACCAATCTGATATAGCAACAAAGTTAAAAGATGACAGTTATGCTGCTAAGTATGCACGCGCTAAATACTCTTTTTCAAAAGAGGGCGAGTACATTTATACTATCCCAGATTTATTACCACAGTAGTTATGGAAGATTTACTAAAAACCATTGAGCAGTTCTTGGAATTTTCAGATGAGAAATTGGAAGAACTGTCTGAAAAAAATCAAGCTTTGAAACTTCAAGAAAATCAAAAGGAAAGGGGAAAACATGCGTAAGTTTTTGTTACTGATATTTTTGCTGCCAGCTTTATTTAGCAGTATCACCGTTATTAGTACTGAAAAAGATTTCGTATTAGACGAGGAAGAAAAATATCATTTTACAAGCACTACGTATGGACGCTATTATGACAGCATCCCGACAAATCCTAATGTTTATCAAGAAACTCCTACATTTACAGATTCTACTCTGAGTAAGACTGCTGGAAAGCTAGTTCCAGACCAGCCTATCCAGATAACAGGATTTTATGTAAATGAAGAAGAAGTCCCGATTTTTAAACTGAAAAATGGGCAGTTTGTGATAGCGGATAAAAATACAATTTACGAAGATACTGTCCAGTCAATCGAAGATATCCATCAAGAAATGTGGCTGAAACCCGGCTTTACTCTTTATGATAAAGCCAATATCAACGGAGCTAAAAAAATAAATACAACAGTAGCTCCATATACAAAAGTAAACATTGTCCAAATTGTTCAGACAGTCAAAGGAACTTATGCCCAGATTGAAGGACAGGGCTGGGTTTCTATGGAATTTCTGGATGAAACTGACAATCGAATGGACAAGGTTCAAGAAATTTTGAGCAGTAAGTACAACAAGGCAGACTACTCTATCTATGTCAAACAGCTGGACACAGGCAAAGAAGCAGGCATTAATCAAGATCAAGAGATGTATTCAGCTAGTGTGACAAAACTACCTTATCTTTACTATGTGCAGGAACAGTTGGATCAGAAAAAACTTTCGTTAGATCAGAAGTTCAAGTATATTGGAGCAGTTAATGATTTTGCAGGTGCTTACGAACCAGAAGGAAGTGGCAGCATTGCTAAGTCAGCTGATGACAAGGAATATTCGGTTCAGGATTTGATAAATCGAGTGGCCAAAGAATCAGATAATGTCGCCCATAATATTTTAGGCTATTATGCGACCAATCAATCTGATAAAAATTTTCAGCAAACAATCAGCAAAATAGCTGGAAAGAAGTGGGATGTAGAAGAAAGACAAGCATCTTCACGTATGGCTGGAAATGTTTTGGAAGCTATCTATGAGCAAAATGGCATGATTATCGATGCCTTGTCTCAGACAAATTATGATAATCAACGGATTTCTAAAAATATAGATGTTAAAGTGGCTCATAAAATTGGTGATGCCTATGATTTCAAGCATGATGCTGCGATTGTCTATACAGATTCTCCTTTTATCATTGTCATTTTTACTAATAATTCAAACTACGATAACATTTCCCAGATAGCAGACGATGTCTATGGAGTCCTGAAATGATTAAGCAAGAATTTCTTAAAAAAATGCAGGAGAGAAAGTATTTCCAAGACCATCGAAAAGTTTTGGTTGCTGTATCAGGTGGACTGGATTCTATGACGTTGCTGCAGCTGTTGATTGATTCTCAAAAAGAACTGGCTATCGAGCTTGCGATTGCTCATGTTAACCATAAACAGCGGCCAGAGTCAGATCAAGAAGAAAAGGCATTAGTAAAGATTGCAGAACAGCTTGGTGTAAAGATTTTTACATCAAGTTTTTCTGGTAGTTTTTCAGAAAATGTTGCTCGGCAGTTTCGTTATGATTTTTTCGGGAAAGTCATGCAGGAGGGGCACTATACAGCTCTGGTAACTGCCCACCACGCAGATGATCAAGCTGAGACAGTTTTTATGCGGCTGCTGCGTGGAGCTAGACTTCGTCATCTGTCCGGCATGAAAGCTGTCCAGCCTTTTGCTTGTGGGGAGCTGATTCGTCCTTTGCTTACTTTTCATAAGTCAGACTTTCCGGATATTGACCATTTTGAAGATAGCAGTAATTTTCAAAATGACTATCTCAGAAATCGAATTCGCAATCTTTATCTGCCGGATCTAGAAAAAGAAAACCCACAATTTAAGGATTCTTTGCGGTATCTGGGCAAGGAAATTGAAGATTGGCAGACCGCTTTGTCTCACTTGACTAGGGATTTAGATATAGAAAATATCCAAGTCTTTCATCAGCAAATCCCCCAAGTTCAACGTTTTCTATTGCAGAACTATCTCGAAAATTTTCCTGGGCTGAATCTGAGCAAGCAACAGTTTGAGGAGGTTTTGAACATCCTGCGGACTAAGGCCAATTATCAGCATATTTTGAAAAAAGACTATGAGCTTATTAAAGATTACCAGTGTTTTGAAATTAGAAAAATCAGTCGTAAGCCCGATTTAAAAATGGATTCAATTTTGTTAGAATTTGAGAACCTGATTGAGTTTGGGCATTATCGATTTTCATTCGGGATTCCTTTGAGTGGTGAAAATATCCAGAAAATTTTTGTTTCGCGTGAAACTTCGCTGATACTCCGCTTCCGAAAAGAGGGAGACAGTATTTTGCTGAATGGTCATCACAAGAAACTTCGTCGTCTTTTTATTGATAAGAAGGTTTCTTTTGAAGAACGGAATTCATCTGTAGTAGTTGAACAAAATCATCAAATTTTAGCGATCTTAAATATTGCTATCAGTGATTTGAGTAAGGCATTAAAAAGTGATATAATGAGTACTGTACTTTATATTCAGAAAATAGATGGGTAAAATTATGCTAGAACAAGATATCAAAAAAATATTGATTTCCCATGATGAAATCGTGGATGCTGCAAAAAAGCTTGGTCAGCAATTAACCAAAGACTACCAAGATAAAAATCCAATTTTTGTTGGAATTTTAAAAGGTTCCGTGCCTTTTATGGCTGAGTTAATCAAGCATATTGACACACATATTGAGCTTGATTTTATGTTGGTCTCCAGCTACCATGGTGGTACTGCTAGCTCAGGTGTTATTAATGTTATTAAGGACATTGATCAAGACATTACAGGACGTGATATCCTTTTTGTTGAGGATATTATTGATACTGGTCAGACTTTGAAAAATCTGTGCAATTTGTTTAAGGAAAGAAATGCTGCATCAGTAAAAATTGCTACACTTTTGGATAAGCCAGAAGGCCGTATTGTTGAGATTGATGCAGATTATACATGTTTCACAATTCCAAATGAATTTGTTGTTGGATATGGATTAGATTACAACGAGAACTATCGTAATATTCCGTATATTGGTATTTTGAAAGAAGAAGTTTATACAAAATAAAGGTTTACTATTAATAGATGAAAAATAAGCAAAACAATGGTTTTATAAAAAATCCATTTCTCTATATTCTGATTATTGTTGTCCTAGTGACAGGGTTTCAGTATTTCTTCTCAGGAGATACTGGCGGTCGCAGTCAACAAATCAATTACACAGAATTAGTGAAGGAAATTAAGGAAAATAATGTCACAGAGATGAGCTACCAGCCAAATGGCAGCGTCGTTGAGATTTCAGGTACTTACAAAACACCTCAGGAATCGAAAGAAGATACAGGGATTTTATTTTTTACTCCAAACGTTTCTAAAGTAGAGAGATTTACAAGTATTATTTTACCGTCAGATATTACAATTTCTGATTTACAAAAATTAGCTTCTGAGCATAACACTGAAATCAGCATAAAGCGCGAAAGTTCAAGCGGAATGTGGATTACAATCCTCACTTCCATCGTTCCTTTTGTAATTGTCATCTTCTTCTTTATGTCCATGATGAATCAAGGTGGAGGCGGTGGTGCCCGCGGTGCCATGAATTTTGGTCGCAATAAAGCGCGTGCTGCTAACAAAGAAGATATTAAGGTTCGTTTCTCGGATGTAGCTGGTGCCGAGGAAGAGAAACAAGAACTTGTAGAAGTCGTTGAGTTTTTGAAAGATCGGAAACGCTACACCAAGTTAGGTGCTCGTATTCCTGCCGGTGTGCTTCTAGAAGGCCCTCCGGGAACTGGTAAAACCTTGCTTGCTAAGGCAGTTGCTGGGGAAGCTGGAGTTCCTTTCTTCAGTATCTCAGGTTCTGATTTTGTAGAAATGTTTGTTGGGGTCGGAGCAAGCCGAGTTCGTTCTTTGTTTGAAGATGCGAAAAAAGCAGCTCCTGCTATTATCTTCATCGATGAAATTGATGCAGTCGGTCGTCAGCGCGGTGTTGGCCTTGGCGGTGGTAACGATGAGCGGGAGCAAACCCTCAATCAGCTCTTGATTGAAATGGATGGTTTTGAAGGCAACGAAGGAATCATTATTATTGCGGCTACTAACCGTTCGGATGTATTGGATCCAGCCTTGCTGCGTGCTGGCCGTTTTGACAGAAAAGTGTTGGTCGGCCGTCCTGACGTTAAAGGTCGGGAAGCTATTCTCCGTGTTCATGCTAAGAATAAGCCACTGGCTAAAAATGTTGATTTGAAACTAGTTGCTCAACAGACACCAGGTTTTGTTGGTGCTGATTTGGAAAATGTCTTGAATGAAGCTGCTTTGGTTGCTGCTCGTCGTAACAAGAAAGTCATTGATGCAGATGATATTGATGAAGCAGAAGATCGGGTAATCGCAGGACCTTCTAAGAAAGATAAGATGGTGTCTGAACGTGATCGTCAAATGGTTGCTTATCATGAAGCTGGACATACTATTGTTGGTTTGGTATTGTCAAATGCGCGTGTCGTACATAAGGTAACCATCGTACCTCGTGGACGTGCTGGTGGCTATATGATTGCCCTGCCTAAGGAAGACCAAATGCTTCTATCTAAAGAAGATATGAAAGAACAATTAGCTGGTCTTATGGGTGGCCGTGTGGCTGAAGAGATTATCTTTAATGTGCAGACAACAGGTGCTTCTAATGACTTTGAACAGGCAACTCAGATGGCCCGCAGTATGGTAACAGAATATGGAATGAGCGAAAAACTTGGTCCGGTTCAATACGAAGGCAATCATGCTATGTTTGGTGCAGCCAGTCCTCAAAAATCAATTTCAGAACAGACTGCATATGAGATTGACGAAGAGGTAAGAGAACTTCTTAATGAAGCTCGTAACAAAGCTGCAGAGATTATCCAGTCCCATCGCGAAACTCATAAATTGATTGCTAAAGCGCTTCTTAAATATGAAACTTTGGATAGCAATCAGATTAAATCATTGTATGAAACTGGCAAAATGCCAGAAGAGTCTGAACTTGAATTAGACAAAGAAGCTCATGCGCTTTCTTATGATGAAATTAAAACGAAAATGGAAGAAAAAAGTTCCGAGTAGAAGAAGTTGGAGAAATTCCAACTTTTTTCTCTTTTTCTGAAATAGTTATTGACAAAGGAATAAAAGCTGATATAATGGAATATGTTCTGCAGAAGGACAAGAAATGGTCCGTTGGTCAAGGGGTTAAGACACCGCCTTTTCACGGCGGTAACACGGGTTCGAATCCCGTACGGACTATATAATCCGCCATAGCTCAGTTGGTAGTAGCGCATGACTGTTAATCATGATGTCGTAGGTTCGAGTCCTACTGGCGGAGCTAGGTTTAAAAAATCAAATGTGTTAGCATTTGATTTTTTTCTTGCTTTCAGACTTCCTATAAATCCTCCCAAATGACTAAATATGTGCCTGAAATGACTTAAAAATAGTTATTCGAGTCAGAAGAGCTCCTAAAATATGCTTTTTAGAAGAAAGAGCCCATCTTGCTTTCTATTTACAGTAGAATTAAGCCAAGTAAAATTTAAGGAGGAACTATGGATTTTAGAACTACTTATGAGAAGGTGAAATGGATAGTTTGGAAGTGTAAGAAAGACTATTATATTCATTTGTGGGAACATAGTGATTGGGAGCAAGAAGGGATGTTAGTTTTATACGAACTTCTGCTTAAAGAAAAAGGAATTGAAAATGATGAGGAAAAACTCTATCGTTATTTCAAAACAAAATTCAGGAATCATATACATGATAAAATTCGTAAACAAGAAAGCCAAAAGCGCAAATTGGACCGCCAGCCTTATGAAGAAGTGAGTGAGATTGGTCATCGTTTGAAATCAAAAGAGTTGTTTCTAGATGAGTTAGTTGCCTTCAGAGAAGCGATTGACAATTATAAAAGAACTCTTGATGATGTTGGATTGGATAATTATCAGAGGTTGATGAGCAACGAGCGCTTTAAAGGAAGAAGAGCCATGCTTAAAGATTTAAAAAATCACTTAAAAGATTTTCAAGATAATACGATTTTGTAATGAACAAACTTGATGACTTTATTTCTGTTTTTCTAGAACAGGTTAGAGCATCAAGTTTTTTTATTAAATAAAAATCAAAAAAGATTAAAAAAGGTATTGACAGGGTTAGGGTATAGGTGATATACTAATATAGTTGTCGCGAAAGACAAAGCCCTTTGAAAACTGAACAAGACGAACCAAGTGCAGGGTGACATAGAGATATGTAACCTGTCAAAAAAACGAAAATAAATCTGTCAGTGGACAGTAATGAGTGCGAACTCAAACTTTTTAATGAGAGTTTGATCCTGGCTCAGGACGAACGCTGGCGGCGTGCCTAATACATGCAAGTAGAACGCTGAAGAGAGGAGCTTGCTCTTCTTGGATGAGTTGCGAACGGGTGAGTAACGCGTAGGTAACCTGCCTGGTAGCGGGGGATAACTATTGGAAACGATAGCTAATACCGCATGAAATTGCTTATCGCATGATAATTAATTGAAAGATGCAATTGCATCACTACCAGATGGACCTGCGTTGTATTAGCTAGTTGGTGAGGTAACGGCTCACCAAGGCGACGATACATAGCCGACCTGAGAGGGTGATCGGCCACACTGGGACTGAGACACGGCCCAGACTCCTACGGGAGGCAGCAGTAGGGAATCTTCGGCAATGGGGGGAACCCTGACCGAGCAACGCCGCGTGAGTGAAGAAGGTTTTCGGATCGTAAAGCTCTGTTGTAAGAGAAGAACGGGTGTGAGAGTGGAAAGTTCACACTGTGACGGTATCTTACCAGAAAGGGACGGCTAACTACGTGCCAGCAGCCGCGGTAATACGTAGGTCCCGAGCGTTGTCCGGATTTATTGGGCGTAAAGCGAGCGCAGGCGGTTAGATAAGTCTGAAGTTAAAGGCTGTGGCTTAACCATAGTATGCTTTGGAAACTGTTTAACTTGAGTGCAGAAGGGGAGAGTGGAATTCCATGTGTAGCGGTGAAATGCGTAGATATATGGAGGAACACCGGTGGCGAAAGCGGCTCTCTGGTCTGTAACTGACGCTGAGGCTCGAAAGCGTGGGGAGCAAACAGGATTAGATACCCTGGTAGTCCACGCCGTAAACGATGAGTGCTAGGTGTTAGGCCCTTTCCGGGGCTTAGTGCCGCAGCTAACGCATTAAGCACTCCGCCTGGGGAGTACGACCGCAAGGTTGAAACTCAAAGGAATTGACGGGGGCCCGCACAAGCGGTGGAGCATGTGGTTTAATTCGAAGCAACGCGAAGAACCTTACCAGGTCTTGACATCCCTCTGACCGCTCTAGAGATAGAGTTTTCCTTCGGGACAGAGGTGACAGGTGGTGCATGGTTGTCGTCAGCTCGTGTCGTGAGATGTTGGGTTAAGTCCCGCAACGAGCGCAACCCCTATTGTTAGTTGCCATCATTGAGTTGGGCACTCTAGCGAGACTGCCGGTAATAAACCGGAGGAAGGTGGGGATGACGTCAAATCATCATGCCCCTTATGACCTGGGCTACACACGTGCTACAATGGCTGGTACAACGAGTCGCAAGCCGGTGACGGCAAGCTAATCTCTGAAAGCCAGTCTCAGTTCGGATTGTAGGCTGCAACTCGCCTACATGAAGTCGGAATCGCTAGTAATCGCGGATCAGCACGCCGCGGTGAATACGTTCCCGGGCCTTGTACACACCGCCCGTCACACCACGAGAGTTTGTAACACCCGAAGTCGGTGAGGTAACCGCAAGGAGCCAGCCGCCTAAGGTGGGATAGATGATTGGGGTGAAGTCGTAACAAGGTAGCCGTATCGGAAGGTGCGGCTGGATCACCTCCTTTCTAAGGAGTCCGTAAGGACACACGGAATGCACTTGAGTCTTGTTTAGTTTTGAGAGGGCTATGTGGGGCCTTAGCTCAGCTGGGAGAGCGCCTGCTTTGCACGCAGGAGGTCAGCGGTTCGATCCCGCTAGGCTCCATTATCTAGTTTGACTAGATAAAGAACTTGTCCATTGAAAATTGAATACCGATATCAAATAGTAACAAGAAAATAAACCGAAAACGCTGTGAAAATTAATGAGTTTAAGACTGAAAGGTCAAAAATAAGGTTAAGTTAGTAAGGGCGCACGGTGGATGCCTTGGCACTAGGAGCCGAAGAAGGACGTGACAAACGACGAAATGCCTCGGGGAGCTGTAAGTAAGCTTCGATCCGGGGGTGTCCGAATGGGGGAACCCAACAGGTTGATGCCTGTTACCCATTTCTGTTAAGGGAATGAGGAGGAAGACGCAGTGAACTGAAACATCTAAGTAGCTGCAGGAAGAGAAAGCAAAAGCGATTGCCTTAGTAGCGGCGAGCGAAGAGGCAGAAGGGCAAACCGAAGAGTTTACTCTTCGGGGTTGTAGGACTGCAATGTGGACTCAGAATTTATAGAAGAATGACTTGGGAAAGTCAGCCAAAGAGAGTAAGAGCCTCGTATTTTAAATAGATTCTGTACCTAGCAGTATCCTGAGTACGGCGGGACACGTGAAATCCCGTCGGAATCTGGGAGGACCATCTCCCAACCCTAAATACTCCCTAGTGACCGATAGTGAACCAGTACCGTGAGGGAAAGGTGAAAAGCACCCCGGGAGGGGAGTGAAATAGAACCTGAAACCGTGTGCCTACAACAAGTTCGAGCCCGTTCATGGGTGAGAGCGTGCCTTTTGTAGAATGAACCGGCGAGTTACGTTATGATGCGAGGTTAAGTTGAAGAGACGGAGCCGTAGGGAAACCGAGTCTGAATAGGGCGCTTTAGTATCATGATGTAGACCCGAAACCATGTGACCTACCCATGAGCAGGTTGAAGGTGCGGTAAAACGCACTGGAGGACCGAACCAGGGCACGTTGAAAAGTGCTTGGATGACTTGTGGGTAGCGGAGAAATTCCAAACGAACTTGGAGATAGCTGGTTCTCTCCGAAATAGCTTTAGGGCTAGCGTCGACATGAAGATTCTTGGAGGTAGAGCACTGTTTGGGTGAGGGGTCCATCCCGGATTACCAATCTCAGATAAACTCCGAATGCCAATGAATTATGGTCGGCAGTCAGACTGCGAGTGCTAAGATCCGTAGTCGAAAGGGAAACAGCCCAGACCACCAGCTAAGGTCCCAAAATAATTGTTAAGTGGAAAAGGATGTGGGGTTGCACAGACAACTAGGATGTTAGCTTAGAAGCAGCTATTCATTCAAAGAGTGCGTAATAGCTCACTAGTCGAGTGACCCTGCGCCGAAAATGTACCGGGGCTAAAACAATTTACCGAAGCTGTGGATACCTTTTATAGGTATGGTAGGAGAGCGTTCTATGTGTGGAGAAGGTGTACCGTGAGGAGCGCTGGAACGCATAGAAGTGAGAATGCCGGTATGAGTAGCGCAAGACAGGTGAGAATCCTGTCCACCGTAAGACTAAGGTTTCCAGGGGAAGGCTCGTCCGCCCTGGGTTAGTCGGGACCTAAGGAGAGACCGAAAGGTGTATCCGATGGCCAACAGGTTGAGATTCCTGTACTAGAGTATGAAGTGATGGAGGGACGCAGTAGGCTAACTCGTGCGTACGATTGGATGTACGTCTAAGCAGTGAGGCGTGGTATGAGTCAAATGCTTATACCTCTAACGTTGAGCTGTGATGGGGAGCGAAGTTTAGTAGCGAGTGAGTGATGTCACACTGCCAAGAAAAGCTTCTAGCGTTGTATCATACTCTACCCGTACCGCAAACCGACACAGGTAGTCGAGGCGAGTAGCCTCAGGTGAGCGAGAGAACTCTCGTTAAGGAACTCGGCAAAATGACCCCGTAACTTCGGGAGAAGGGGTGCTGACTTTGGTCAGCCGCAGTGAATAGGCCCAAGCAACTGTTTATCAAAAACACAGCTCTCTGCTAAATCGTAAGATGATGTATAGGGGGTGACGCCTGCCCGGTGCTGGAAGGTTAAGAGGAGTGCTTAGCGGTAACGCGAAGGTATGAATTGAAGCCCCAGTAAACGGCGGCCGTAACTATAACGGTCCTAAGGTAGCGAAATTCCTTGTCGGGTAAGTTCCGACCCGCACGAAAGGCGTAATGATTTGGGCACTGTCTCAACGAGAGACTCGGTGAAATTTTAGTACCTGTGAAGATGCAGGTTACCCGCGACAGGACGGAAAGACCCCATGGAGCTTTACTGCAGTTTGATATTGAGTGTCTGTGCCACATGTACAGGATAGGTAGGAGCCTATGAAATCGGGACGCCAGTTTCGATGGAGGCGTTGTTGGGATACTACCCTTGTGTTATGGCCACTCTAACCCGGTAGGTTAATCATCTACGGAGACAGTGTCTGACGGGCAGTTTGACTGGGGCGGTCGCCTCCTAAAAGGTAACGGAGGCGCCCAAAGGTTCCCTCAGACTGGTTGGAAATCAGTCGCAGAGTGTAAAGGTATAAGGGAGCTTGACTGCGAGAGCTACAACTCGAGCAGGGACGAAAGTCGGGCTTAGTGATCCGGTGGTTCCGTATGGAAGGGCCATCGCTCAACGGATAAAAGCTACCCTGGGGATAACAGGCTTATCTCCCCCAAGAGTTCACATCGACGGGGAGGTTTGGCACCTCGATGTCGGCTCGTCGCATCCTGGGGCTGTAGTCGGTCCCAAGGGTTGGGCTGTTCGCCCATTAAAGCGGCACGCGAGCTGGGTTCAGAACGTCGTGAGACAGTTCGGTCCCTATCCGTCGCGGGCGTAGGAAATTTGAGAGGATCTGCTCCTAGTACGAGAGGACCAGAGTGGACTTACCGCTGGTGTACCAGTTGTTCTGCCAAGAGCATCGCTGGGTAGCTATGTAGGGAAGGGATAAACGCTGAAAGCATCTAAGTGTGAAACCCACCTCAAGATGAGATTTCCCATAACGCAAGTTAGTAAGAGCCCTGAGAGAAGATCAGGTTGATAGGTTAGGAGTGGAAGTGTGGTGACACATGGAGCGGACTAATACTAATCGCTCGAGGACTTATCCTAGAATAAGAGCTTCATCAGAGTGCAGCGAATGGTTTAGAGAAATGTTAGATTTGATATTGTATTCAATTTTGAGTTGACAAGGCTTGTCTGAGAGGACAGGACAGTTAATTCAATAGTTAAGTGACGATAGCCTAGGAGATACACCTGTACCCATGCCGAACACAGCAGTTAAGCCCTAGAACGCCGGAAGTAGTTGGGGGTTGCCCCCTGTGAGATATGGTAGTCGCTTAGCGAAGGGAGTTTAGCTCAGCTGGGAGAGCATCTGCCTTACAAGCAGAGGGTCAGCGGTTCGATCCCGTTAACTCCCATATTCTGAAAAGAATAGGTCCCGTAGTGTAGCGGTTATCACGTCGCCCTGTCACGGCGAAGATCGCGGGTTCGATTCCCGTCGGGACCGTTGAAGTCGAGAAGATTTCAATAAAAGTAAGAGACTCGTTAGCTCAGTTGGTAGAGCATTTGACTTTTAATCAAAGGGTCACTGGTTCGAGCCCAGTACGGGTCATAAGAGCGGGTTTGGCGGAATTGGCAGACGCACCAGATTTAGGATCTGGCGCTTTAGGGCGTGGGGGTTCAAGTCCCTTAACCCGCATATAAGATAATAATGAGCCGGCTTAGCTCAGTTGGTAGAGCATCTGATTTGTAATCAGAGGGTCGCGTGTTCAAGTCATGTAGCCGGCATTTTTGAATAGGATGCGAACGTAGTTCAGTGGTAGAACATCACCTTGCCAAGGTGGGGGTCGCGGGTTCGAATCCCGTCGTTCGCTTGAGGCGGCCGGGGTGGCGGAACTGGCAGACGCACAGGACTTAAAATCCTGCGATTGGTAACGATCGTACCGGTTCGATTCCGGTCCTCGGCATAGACTTGTAAGAGGCAGTAGAAGAAGATGAGCACCCTTAGCTCAACTGGATAGAGTACCTGACTACGAATCAGGCGGTTAGAGGTTCGACTCCTCTAGGGTGCATTAAGTGAATAACTTAAGTTCGGGAAGTAGCTCAGCTTGGTAGAGTACTTGGTTTGGGACCAAGGTGTCGCAGGTTCGAATCCTGTCTTCCCGATAGATGGCGGTGTAGCTCAGCTGGCTAGAGCGTCCGGTTCATACCCGGGAGGTCGGGGGTTCGATCCCCTTCGCCGCTATAATGATCTTGTCGGACCTTTAGCTCAGCTGGTTAGAGCTCTCGGCTCATAACCGAGTGGTCGTAGGTTCAAGTCCTACAAGGTCCATAGTGTTATCTTGGAGGATTACCCAAGTCCGGCTGAAGGGAACGGTCTTGAAAACCGTCAGGCGTGTAAAAGCGTGCGTGGGTTCGAATCCCACATCCTCCTTAGGGACAAATAGTATTGACGCGGGATGGAGCAGCTAGGTAGCTCGTCGGGCTCATAACCCGAAGGTCGTAGGTTCAAATCCTGCTCCCGCAATAATTGGCTCGGTAGCTCAGTTGGTAGAGCAATGGATTGAAGCTCCATGTGTCGGCGGTTCGATTCCGTCTCGCGCCATACATCATCGTATTGGAAATGCGGGTGTAGTTTAGTGGTAAAACTACAGCCTTCCAAGCTGTTGTCGCGAGTTCGATTCTCGTCACCCGCTTTGAACGAAAGTTCATACCAAGTTTTCGAACTTGGGCGCGTAGCTCAGGTGGTTAGAGCGCACGCCTGATAAGCGTGAGGTCGGTGGTTCGAGTCCACTCGTGCCCATAAAATATTGGAGAATTACTCAAGAGGCTGAAGAGGACGGTTTGCTAAATCGTTAGGTCGGGTAACCGGCGCGGGGGTTCGAATCCCCCATTCTCCGTATAATGAGGAGTTTAGCATTTGCTATCTCCTTTTCTTATACTTTCTCGTCCTGTTTAGTGAGGTTTTTCTGATGAATCGATTTAAAAAGTCTAAGTTTCTGCTTTCTTTTTTTGTATTAGTTGTTGCAATGACGATACTTATCTTATCTACCTCTTCTAGTTGGTTTGTATCAACTACTTCAAATATTATTTCATTGGTAGATAGACTTCTCGGCTCTCCTTTTGCTTTTGTAGCTGATAAAAAAGAAGAAATGTCAGATTTGATGTCTACTTATAGAGAGAATCAGCAGCTCAAGAAAAATCTTTATGAGGTTGAGGAAAAGGCTGGGAAGGCAGATTCCTTAGAAGATGAGAATGAGCAGTTGCGAAAACTTCTGGAATTTAAAGAGGCTGATAAAAATCAAATACAGATTGCCAGCGAAGTGATTGCTCGTACGCCAGCATCTTGGAAAAATGAGCTGACTATTGACAAGGGGACATCTGATAATGTGACAGATGCTATGCTAGTAGTCGCTAATGGTGGTCTGGTCGGAAGTGTTTCTGAAACTAGTAGTCAGTCTAGCTTAGTTTCTCTACTGACTAACGAGGAAAACTCAACTAAAATTTCTGTTAGAATTCAAACTAAGTCTGGTCTAGTTTATGGGATTATTACGGGTTATGATGAAAAAAACTCTGCTTATATCATCAGTCAGTTAAATAGTGCTGAAGATATAAAAGAGGGAGATGAGGTTGCAACCAGTGGCTTGGGTGCTTATAATGCAGAAAATATTCCTGTCGGTAAGGTACTTTCCGTGTCTGAGGCTAAGGATCAGCTAAACAAAGTTGTCCTAGTTAAGCCGGCTGCTGATTTGTCGGATATCCGTGCTGTAATGTTGGTAGGGAACTAATATGAGAGATATTAAAGAACATCTTTTGACTCCTATTACTTTATTTTTTGTTTTATTGATCGACGGGCAGATTTCGACTTTTCTGGCTAATATTCTGCCTTTACAATGGCACTTAGTCAGTCATTTTATCTTTATTTTCATGCTTTTTGTTTCCATCAACCTCTCTAAAAACTACAATATTCTCTTATTTTGCTGTTTGGGGCTGATTTATGATGTTTACTATTTTCATACCATCGGTATTGCTCTTATTCTTTTTCCTCTTTTAAGTCTCTTGGTTTGTCAGTCTAGTCCGACTATGCTTTTAAATAAATTTACTCGCTTTTTATCTGTTTTGATTCTTGTATTTTTATTTGAATTAACCAGTTTTGCTTTTGCAGTATTTTTGAATCTTTCTAGTCTGAATTTGCAGGATTTTGTCCTTAGCAGTTTAGTACCGAGTATCCTTCTCAATGGCCTGATATTCCTCATTTTTCAGTCTATTTTCGAAAAAATGTATTTATGATAAACAAGAAATAAAAATGTAATAAAGGCGTAACATATGATACAGCATTTTCTGGTATACTAGTTAATGTCTTATAAGAAGGAGTGTATTATTTTTATGAAGAAAAAACTACTCACATCAATTTTATTGAGTACAGTTATCCTTTCACAAGGAGCTGCACTTGTGAGCGTTAAAGCGGAGACAACTGATGAAAAGATTGCTGCACAAGACAGCAAGATTAATAGTTTGACAGAGCAACAACAATCAGCTCAAGCACAAGTTAACGAGATTCAAGGCCAAGTATCTGCTATTCAAAAGCAACAAGAAGAGCTTAAAGCAGAAAATGAAAAATTGTCTGCTGAATCTGCAAAACTTTCTGCAGAGATTGACGAACTGTCTAAAAATATTGTTGCTCGTAATGAGTCACTTGCAAATCAAGCACGCAGTACTCAAACAAATGGAACTGCTACTAGCTACATCAATACAGTTGTAAATTCTAGCTCTATCACAGAAGCTATCTCTCGTGTAGCAGCTATGAGCGAAATTGTTTCAGCAAATAACAAAATGCTGGAACAACAAAAGAAAGATAAAGAAGTAATTGCTGAAAAGCAAGTTGCAAATAATGAAGCTATCAATACTGTAATTGCCAACCAAGAGAAGTTAGCTGATGATGAGCAAGCTTTGGCAACAAAACAAGCTGAACTGAAAGCGGCTCAGGCAAGCCTTGCAGCTGAAAAAGCAACTGCTGAAAACGAAAAGAATTCTCTTCTTGAAGAAAAAGCAGCAGCTGAAAAAGCAGCAGCAGAAGCAGCGGCTCGTGAAGCAGCTTATAAAGCAGAGCAAGAATCAAAACGCCAAGCAATTGAAGCTTCAGGAAATACTACCCTGCAAGCTCAGGTTCAAGCAGTTGTTAATTCAGCTCCAGCAGCTGAAGCAGCGGCTCCAGCAGCACCTGCAGTAACTCAATCTGTTGCCCGTGCGAATAGACCAGTTTATAGCTCATCTGCATCTTCTTATCCAGTAGGTCAATGTACTTGGGGTGCTAAGACATTAGCTCCTTGGGCTGGCGATTACTGGGGTAATGGTGGACAATGGTCTGCAAGTGCAGCAGCAGCAGGCTTCCGTGTTGGTTCACAGCCAGAAGTTGGAGCGATTGCATGTTGGACTGATGGTGGATACGGACACGTTGCAGTAGTAACAGCTGTTCAATCTACTACAAGCATCCAAGTATCAGAAGCAAACTACCTTGGACAACAATCAATCGGTAACTACCGTGGATGGTTTAACCCAACAACTGCACAAGGTACAGTTTCATATATTTATCCGAACTAATCAGTAAAAAGCGCCTCTGGCGTTTTTTATTTTTAATTGAAAAATCAACTGAAAAAAGTTACAATGGTAGTTGGGAAAAGTTGTAATTGGACAATGAAAGACGATTTAGAATCTGGAGGGAATCATGTCTTTTTCTGATTTAAAACTCTTTGCTCTTTCTTCTAATCAAGAATTAGCGCAGCGTGTTGCTCAAGAGATTGGATTGCCACTTGGGAAATCAACTGTTCGTCAGTTCTCTGATGGAGAGATTCAAGTGAATATTGAAGAATCTATTCGCGGGAAACACGTCTTTATTTTGCAGTCTACCAGCTCGCCAGTCAATGATAATTTGATGGAAATCTTGATTATGGTAGATGCTTTGAAACGGGCTAGCGCTGAATCCATTAATGTTGTCATGCCTTACTATGGCTATGCTCGGCAGGATCGCAAGGCTAGAGCTCGTGAGCCAATTACATCTAAATTAGTTGCTAATATGTTGGAAATTGCTGGTGTGGATCGGATGCTGACTATTGACTTGCACGCAGCGCAAATCCAGGGCTTCTTTGACATTCCTGTGGATCACTTGATGGGTGCACCTTTGATTGCTGATTACTTTGAACGCCGTAATATGAAAGGAGGAGACTATGTGGTAGTCAGTCCTGACCATGGTGGTGTGAGTCGGGCTCGTAAGTTAGCAGAGTTTCTGAAAACCCCGATTGCGATTATTGATAAGCGTCGCAGTGTGGACAAGATGAATAGCAGTGAAGTCATGAACATCATTGGTAAGGTGGAAGGAAAAACTTGTATCTTAATTGATGATATGATTGATACAGCAGGGACTATCTGCCATGCAGCTGACGCTCTCGCTGAAGCAGGGGCTGTAGAAGTCTATGCTAGCTGTACGCATCCAGTCTTGTCTGGTCCAGCTATGGATAATATCCAAAAGTCGGCGATTAAAAAATTGGTTGTGCTGGATACAATTTATCTGCCTCAAGAGCGCTTGATTGATAAGATTGAGCAGATTTCAATTGCGCATCTTTTAGGGGAAGCCATTGTCCGTATTCATGAAAAACGGCCGCTGTCACCCTTGTTTGAAATAGGTAAAAAATAATCTGAGATATATGGCTGGGATACTTGATTTCTGGCCTCTTTTTTATTTTATTCCTACTATCTTTTTTAAAAAAGTTCAACATTCACTTTGAAAGAAAACTCAAATTACTTGATGTTTCAAATATAAATAAATGACCATTTAAATAGTTGGTAAATTGACAATTTGTCTCATCCCTTGGTATTCTTTGATTTTAGAAATTTTTATGTAGTAAAATTCTTGACTTTTTTTAGAGTTCGAACTATACTTAATAGTAGGTAATATTAGGTAACGGGGAGTTACAATTATTTTTGAAAAGTAACGAGGAGATGAGATAATGAAAAAGGTTTTGCTTTCAAGTGCTGTGGCCCTTTCACTTTTCGCGGCTGCTGCACCAGTATTTGCTGAGGGTACAGCCAGTCTTTGGGTTAATGACATTGATAATAATGAAGTTCCCCAAGGCAGTACGGACTCAGAATCTAATAAAGTTATGGATGAATTGCAGGCCTATAGAGATGCACAATCAGCTCTGGATCAGCAAGTTGCTGAAGCTAAGAAAGCTCCGGTTGGCAAAAGTGCTGTGATGGAGGATCAAGCTGGTAACAAAGTTCTTGTTATTGGTGAGGGAGAGTCGGCTAATGCGGATCAGCCTTCAGTGGCACCATCTACTACAGATCCATCTACACCGGCTTATTCGGCAGCACCTTACTCCACAGCCTCTTCATCAGTTCCAACTTTTCCAGCACCGTCTCAATCTTCGGCGGCATCCTCTTCAGCAGCAGGTAAAAAGAAGGCTAAAAAATCAGAAAATAAAGCAAAAAAAGCTCCGGAAGCAAAAGAAGAGAACAAGGAAAATGAGGAAAACTCTGAAGACAAGTCACTTCCTAAGACAAGTGCAGTCAAATAATTTTGTCTTTAATTTGTGCTAACGCCTAAATATCACTGAGCCTTTGTTCGGTGATATTTTTTGTAAAAAATGAAAAATAAAGGATTTTTAGATTATGCAAGAAAAAGATAGGAGTCAAACTTCGAATAAGAAACTGCTCCTTGTTGTTGGAATTTGCCTCCTACTGATTGTTCTGGTTATTTTTTCTGTTTTTTATTCTTTCCGTTCATCAGCATCAGGCAGCAAGCTTCGAGTTTCGCATCCTAGCAGGATTGAAATGTCAAGCTCATCTGCATCTTCAAGTCAGACAGAAAAGGAATATTTAGCAGAGCGTTTTGCTAAACTGAAAGCTGTGAATTCAGAAACGATAGGCTATGTCTATGCTCCTGGTACACAGTTGGATGAGCCAGTGGTGCAAACGAAAGATAATGCGACTTATCTGCTGAAGACTTTTGAAGGAAAGCAAGAGCCCTATATGGGAGCGGTCTTTATGGATAAGGACAATCATAAAGATTTCAGCGATCGTCTGACTTGGCTTTTCGGGCATGCTCGGGGTAGCAAGGCAGGAGATCATCGCATGTTTAATGATGTCAACTACTATGATCGTCAGGATTATTTTGACAAACATAGATATGTCGTGATTGAGACTCCTGAGCGTAAGTATTATTATCAAGCTATGGGACTGGTCATCGTGCCGGAAGAGACTGCTTTTTATCGGACGGAGTTTAAGGATGACGAGGACTTTACAACTCAGCTTAGAAATATCTATGAGGCTGCTCGGACAAAGGATCCCAAGATAAAGATTAAGGCGAGTGACCGGTATTTAGTTCTCTCAACCTGCCGTGAGGAAGATGACACGATTCGTTCTAACCTTTATTTGCGGCAGATTCCTGATTCAGAACTGCCAGATTTTCTGGCCAAGCATGGCAAGGAATTGACTTATACACCGACTCGTTGATTGGCCAGTCACGTGAGATGCAGCTATATCCACTATCTGCCAGAGAAGAATTTTAAGGCAAGGCCAAAAGGGACTGAGTGCAAGCTTAGTCCTTTTTCTGCATGGGAAATCATGTAATAGCTTTTGCTATGCTTCTGCATTTATAGTATAATAGTTCTATTGAGCGGCTGGAGGTATGTATGGATTTAAGTAAGAAATTTAATAAAAACTTAGAAAAAATAGAAATTTCGCTGATTCGTCAGTTTGACCAATCAATTTCTGCTATTCCGGGAGTTCTTCGGCTAACCTTAGGGGAGCCGGACTTTACAACACCGGATCATATCAAAGAAGCAGCCAAGGCGGCGATTGATGCTAATCAAAGTCACTACACTGGTATGAGCGGTCTCTTGGATCTGCGTCAGGCGGCTAGCAGCTTTGTGAAAGAAAAGTACAATCTGCACTATCGCCCAGAAGATGAGGTCTTGGTCACGATTGGGGCGACAGAGGCCTTGTCGGCTACGCTGACAGCTATTCTAGAAGAAGGAGACAAGGTCTTGCTGCCAGCTCCTGCTTATCCAGGCTATGAGCCCATTGTAAATCTAGTAGGGGCAGAGATTGTCGAGATTGATACAACGGCCAATAACTTTGTCCTCACTCCAGAGATGCTGGAAGCGGCTATTTTAGAACAGGGCGAGCAGCTAAAAGCGGTCATTCTTAATTATCCAGCCAATCCAACCGGCGTGACTTATTCGCGGGAGCAGATAAAAGCTTTGGCGGATGTCCTAGGAAAATACCAAGTCTTTGTGGTCTGTGATGAGGTCTATTCTGAGTTGACCTATACGGAGCAGGGGCATGTCTCCATCGCGGAGTATCTGCCAGACCAAACCATTGTCATCAACGGCTTGTCTAAGTCTCATGCCATGACTGGCTGGCGGCTGGGCTTTATCTTTGCTCCAGCAGTTTTCACTGCTCAGCTGATTAAAAGCCATCAGTATCTCGTAACAGCGGCCAATACTATGGCTCAATTTGCCGGCATTGAAGCCCTGACAGTTGGGAAAGATGATGCGGAGCCAATGAAGGCTGAGTATATTCAGCGTCGCGATTATATCATAGAGAAAATGGCTGAGCTAGGCTTTAAGATTATCAAACCAGATGGGGCTTTTTATATTTTTGCTAAGATACCAGACGGTTATAATCAAGATTCTTTCGCCTTTCTGCAGGATTTTGCGGAGAAGAAGGCCGTGGCCTTTATCCCAGGAGCGGCTTTTGGTCAATATGGGGAAGGCTATATCCGCCTGTCCTATGCGGCTAGTATAGAGACGATTCGAGAAGCTCTGAAACGCCTCAAGGACTACATGGAGGACTATGCTTAAATCTCTAACAAGTCAAGGTCTGGTTCTCTATAACCGCAATTTCCGCGAGGATGATAAGCTGGTCAAAATCTTTACGGAACAGGCTGGTAAGCGTATGTTTTTCGTCAAGCATGCTGGGAAGTCCAAGCTAGCACCCGTCATTCAGCCTTTGACTGCGGCGAACTTGCTGATGAAAATCAATGATGATGGTCTTAGCTATATCGAGGACTATCAGGATGTGGTTACCTACCATCGCATCAATGAGGACTTATTCATCATGGCCTATGCCAGCTATGTGGCGGCCTTGGCAGATGCCAGTCTTCAGGACAATCAGCCGGATCCGGCTCTCTTTGCTTTTCTGCAGAAAACTCTGGAGATGATGAATAATGGTCTAGACTATGAGGTGCTGACCAATATCTTTGAGATTCAGATTTTGTCACGTTTTGGGGTTTCGCTGAACTTCCATGATTGTGCCTTTTGTCATCGGACAGGTCTGCCCTTTGATTTTTCTTTCAAATATAGCGGAGTCCTTTGCCCTGATCATTACCATCAGGATGAACGGCGCTGTCATCTGAATCCAAATCTTCCTTTTCTGCTGGACCAATTTCAGGCGGTTCGCTTTAGCGAATTGGAGACCATTTCTTTGAAGCCAGATATTAAAAAGCAGCTGCGGGATTTTATTGACCTGCTCTATGATGAATATGTCGGCATCCATCTCAAATCCAAAAAATTTATAGATTCTCTGGGGGACTGGGGAAGCATTTTAAAAGATAAGAACGAGGAATAAATCGAATGAAAAAAATAGCTGTTGATGCTATGGGAGGGGACAATGCCCCTCAGGCTCTGGTCGAAGGAGTCAATCAAGCAGTACAGGAGTTCTCGGATATTGAAATTCTCCTTTATGGCGATGAGGCGAAAATTAAGCCTTATCTGACTGCTGGTGAGCGGGTCCGCATCATCCACACGGAGGAAAAGATTGACTCGGACGACGAGCCGACAAAGGCCATTCGTCAGAAGAAAGAGGCTAGTATGGTGCTGGCAGCCAAGGCTGTGAAGGCAGGGGAGGCAGATGCTATGCTATCTGCTGGAAATACTGGAGCGCTTTTGGCGGCAGGTTTCTTTATCGTAGGGCGTATCAAGAATATTGACCGACCAGGTCTCTTATCTACTATGCCAACGGTTGGCGGTCAGGGATTTGATATGCTGGATTTGGGAGCTAATGCTGAAAACACAGCCCATCATTTACACCAGTATGCGACTTTGGGTTCTTTCTATGCTGAAAATGTCCGAGGGATCAAGAAGCCGCGGGTGGGTCTCTTGAATAACGGAACGGAAAGCAGTAAGGGCGATCCTCTACGCAAGGAAGCCTATGAGCTTTTAGCTGGGGATTCGACACTTAACTTTATCGGCAATGTAGAAGCGCGTGATTTGATGGATGATGTGGCGGATGTTGTCGTTGCAGATGGCTTTACTGGTAATGCCGTTCTGAAATCAATCGAAGGAACTGCTATCAGTATCATGGGTCAGCTGAAGAAGTCTATTTTAGGCGGTGGTTTCAAAGCTAAATTGGGAGCTTGGCTGCTCAAGGACAGCCTGCGAGGGCTCAAAAATAGTCTGGACTATTCTAGTGCAGGCGGTGCAGTTCTATTCGGTTTGAAAGCGCCTGTTGTCAAAACGCATGGCTCTAGCGATGCTAAGGCTGTTTATAGTACGATTCGTCAAATTCGGACCATGCTGGAAACAGATGTTGTTGGTAAATCGGTCATTGAATTTTCAGATGCAAAGGAGTAACCATGAGCGAAAAAGAAATTTATGCAAAAATTGTCGAAATCATTCAAGAACATGACAGCAGTAAGCTGCATGTCACTCCAGAGTTGAATTTGAAAGAAGAACTGGGAGTGGACTCTGTTGATTTGATGGAATTTATCATCAATCTGGAAGAAGCTTTTGATATTGAGATTCCCGATGAGGATATGGATAACTTTAAAACAATTTCCGATGTGGTGGCTTATATCCATGAGAAACTGAAGAAGCAACATTAAAAATCAAAGATCGGTATCTTCCGGTCTTTTTTCGTATCTTGGAAAGGAAACGATTTCTTTAACTAGGTACATAAAGTTTATACGGAATTTCTTGTAAAATATATTCAAAGATGATAAAATGAGGGTATAAAACCACGAAAGGCGAATATTAAAATGTCTAATAAGTTGTTATATTCGGGAAAAGCCAAGGATATTTTCTCTACAGATGATGAGCAAGTCATTCTGGCACGCTACAAGGACCAGGCAACGGCTTTTAATGGAGTCAAGAAGGAGCAGATTGCTGGTAAAGGAGTGCTCAACAACCAGATTTCATCTTTTATTTTTGAGAAACTCAATGCAGCTGGTGTGGCGACGCATTTCATTGAGAAGGTTTCGGATACGGACCAGCTAAATAAAAAAGTAGAGATTATTCCTTTGGAAGTGGTGCTGCGCAACTACACAGCAGGTTCTTTTTCCAAACGTTTTGGAGTAGAAGAGGGCATCGCACTTGAAACTCCGATTGTGGAATTTTACTACAAAAATGATGATTTGGACGATCCTTTCATCAATGACGAACATGTGAAATTCTTGAAGATTGCCAGCGATCAAGAAATTGCCTTTTTGAAAGAGGAGACTCGTCGAATCAATGAGCTCTTGTCAGATTGGTTCCGCCAAATCGGACTGAAATTGATTGATTTCAAGTTAGAGTTCGGCTTTGACAAAGATGGCAAGATTATTCTGGCAGACGAATTTTCACCAGATAATTGCCGTCTCTGGGATGCGGAAGGCCATCACATGGACAAGGATGTTTTCCGGCGTGGCCTTGGTGAACTGACAGATGTCTATCAGGTTGTTTGGGAAAAATTGCAGGCGATTAAATAAGGACAGGGTGTGAAAAATCATGGACAAGCGTATTTTTGTAGAGAAGAAGAGCAACTTCGGTGTGAAGTCACAGAGCTTGGTAAGAGAGCTGACGCATAATCTTCAGTTGAAAACATTGTCAGATCTTCGGATGATTCAAGTGTATGATGTCTTTCATCTGGCAGAAGACTTGGTTTCTCGTGCTGAAAAGCATATTTTCTCCGAGCAAGTGACAGATAGATTGCTGACGGAAGAGGAAGTAGAGGCTGCATTTGCAGAGACAGCGTTTTTTGCCATCGAAGCGCTGCCGGGTCAGTTTGACCAGCGGGCAGCCAGCTCTCAGGAGGCTCTCTTTTTGCTTGGTGCTGGGACAGATGTTCTGGTGAGAACCGCTCAGCTTTATTTGGTCAACAAAGACATCTCAGACAGCGAGTTGAAAGCAATCAAGAAATACTTGCTGAATCCAGTTGATTCACGCTTTAAAGATATTGAGCAGCCGATCCAGCTGGAGCAGTTCTCCGAGTCTGACAAGACCATTCCGGTTCTGGACTTCTTTAAGGACTACACGGAAGCGGACTTTAAAGCCTACAAGCAGGAGCATGGTCTGGCTATGGAAGTGGCAGATTTGCTCTTTATTCAAGACTATTTCAAGTCGATTGGTCGTTTCCCGACAGAAACAGAGCTCAAGGTTCTGGATACTTACTGGTCCGACCACTGTCGACATACGACTTTTGAGACGGAGTTGAAGAAGATTGATTTTTCAGCTTCTAAGTTTGAAAAGCAGCTCCAGGCCACTTATGATAAATACTTGGCTATGCGCGATGAGCTAGGACGTGGTGACAAACCGCAGACTCTCATGGATATGGCGACTATTTTTGGTCGCTACGAGCGAGCTAATGGCCGTCTGGATGACATGGAAGTGTCTGATGAGATCAATGCCTGCTCAGTAGAGATTGAAGTGGATGTGGATGGTGTCAAGGAGCCTTGGCTGCTGATGTTTAAAAATGAAACCCATAACCACCCAACAGAAATTGAACCTTTTGGTGGGGCTGCGACCTGTATCGGCGGAGCCATTCGTGATCCGCTTTCTGGTCGTTCTTATGTTTACCAGGCTATGCGGATTTCTGGTGCAGGTGATATTACTCAGCCGATTGCTGAAACGCGGGCTGGCAAGCTCCCTCAGCAGGTTATTTCAAAAACTGCAGCACATGGCTATTCTTCTTACGGGAATCAAATTGGTCTAGCAACGACCTATGTTCGTGAGTATTTCCATCCAGGCTTTGTAGCCAAGCGGATGGAGCTAGGTGCAGTTGTTGGTGCGGCTCCTAAGGAAAATGTTGTCCGTGAAAAACCAGCGGCAGGTGATGTGGTTATCTTGCTGGGAGGCAAGACGGGCCGTGATGGTGTCGGTGGAGCGACTGGATCGTCCAAGGTGCAGACAGCTGCGTCTGTGGAGACTGCTGGTGCTGAAGTACAAAAAGGAAATGCTATTGAGGAGCGCAAGATTCAGCGTCTCTTCCGCGATGGCAATGTGACTCGTCTCATCAAGAAATCCAATGACTTTGGGGCCGGGGGTGTCTGCGTAGCTATTGGTGAATTGGCGGACGGACTGGAAATTGACCTTGACAAGGTGCCGCTCAAATACCAAGGACTTAATGGTACAGAAATCGCGATTTCTGAGTCGCAGGAGCGGATGGCAGTAGTGGTCCGCCCAGAAGATGTGCAACAATTTATCACTGCGGCAGCTAAGGAAAATCTGCTGGCAGTCGTTGTGGCTAAAGTGACAGAAAAGCCAAATCTGGTTATGCACTGGAACGGGGAAACTATCGTGGATATTGAGCGGAGTTTTCTAGATACCAATGGTGTGCGTGTGGTTGTGGACGCCAAGGTTGTGGATGCCCAAGCAGCATTGCTGGGGCAGGCTGTAACTTCTGAAGCAAGTCTGGAGCAGGATCTCAAGAGCCTGCTTAGCGATCTCAATCATACCAGTCAAAAGGGGCTGCAGACGATCTTTGATAGCTCTGTTGGCCGTTCTACTGTCAATCATCCAATTGGCGGACGCTACCAAATCACGCCGACTGAGGCTTCTGTGCAGAAACTGCCAGTTGAGCATGGCAAGACAGAGACAGTATCTGTGATGGCGCAGGGCTACAATCCTTATGTAGCAGCTTGGTCACCTTATCATGGAGCAGCTTATGCAGTGATTGAAGCGACAGCTCGCTTGGTTGCTGCTGGTTCGGACTGGTCTAGGGCTCGTTTCTCTTATCAGGAATACTTCGAGCGGATGGACAAGCAGGCTGAGCGTTTTGGACAGCCGGTCTCTGCTCTGCTTGGTTCGATTGAAGCTCAGATTCAGCTCGGTTTGCCGTCTATTGGTGGTAAGGATTCCATGAGCGGAACCTTTGAAGAATTGACCGTACCGCCGACCTTGGTAGCTTTTGGAGTGACTACTTCAACTGCTGGGCGCATTCTGTCTCCAGAGTTTAAGGCAGCAGGAGAGTCCATCTACTATCTGCCAGGACAGGTCCTGTCTCAGGATATTGACTTTGACTTAATCAAGAATAACTTTGAAAATTTTGCGGCCATTCAGGCCAAGTATGAGATTACAGCAGCCGCAGCTGTCAAATACGGTGGCCTAGCAGAGAGTCTGGCCTTGATGAGCTTTGGTAATCGTATTGGTGCTCAAGTGGATGTTGCTGACTTGCCTTCCGTTTTGCAGGCGCAGTTGGGCGGATTTGTCTTTACCAGTCCGGAGCAGGATATTCCAGGTGCGGTGAAGATTGGTCATACCAAGCCAGACTTTACACTGATTGTCAATGGTGTTCAGCTTGAGGGAGCAGAGCTTTTGGCAAGCTTTGAAGGCCGACTAGAGCCTATCTACCCGACAGAATTTAAACAGGAAACAGTTATTGAAGAAGTGCCGGCTCTTGTCGCTGATACAGTTATCAAAGCCAAAGAGACAGTGGCGGAACCGTTAGTTTACATTCCAGTCTTCCCTGGAACTAACTCAGAATACGATTCAGCCAAAGCTTTTGAAGCAGCTGGAGCCAAGGTCAATCTAGTTCCATTCGTTACTTTGGATGAAGCAGCCATTGTTCAGTCCGTTGACAGCATGGTTGACAATATTGACAAGGCCAATATCATCTTCTTTGCAGGCGGCTTCTCTGCTGCAGATGAGCCAGATGGATCCGCTAAGTTTATCGTCAACATCTTGCTAAACGAGAAGGTCAAGAAAGCCATCGATGCTTTCATTGCTCGCGGCGGTCTCATCATTGGTATCTGTAATGGCTTCCAGGCTCTGGTTAAATCCGGCCTTCTTCCTTACGGGAACTTCGAAGAAGCAGGGGCTAGCAGCCCAACTCTCTTTTATAATGATGCCAACCAGCACGTGGCTAAGATGGTTGAAACCCGCATTGCCAATACCAACTCGCCTTGGCTGGCTGGTGTGCAAGTGGGAGATATCCATGCCATTCCGGTTTCACATGGTGAAGGGAAATTTGTCGTGACGGCTGAGGAATTTGCTGAGCTGCGCGATAATGGTCAGATTTGGAGTCAGTACGTCGACTTTGATGGTCAGCCAAGCATGGACAGTAAGTATAATCCAAACGGCTCTCTCTACGCTATCGAAGGGATTATGAGCAAGAATGGCCAAATCATCGGGAAGATGGGCCACTCAGAACGTTATGAAGACGGTCTTTTCCAAAATATTCCAGGTCAGAAAGACCAGAAATTGTTTGAAAGCGCCGTTCGTTATTTCCAAGCGAGTCACGAATAAAGTTGGCTTGCAAGAGCAAGCAATCAAAAAAGGAGTCTGCTTGGCCTGAAAGGCCAGGTTTTCTCCCTTTTACAAGACAAAAGAATTTAGGTAAAACAATGACATACGAAGTAAAGTCACTGAATGAAGAGTGCGGTATTTTTGGAATCTGGGGTCATCCACAGGCGGCTCAGGTCACCTATTTCGGACTCCATAGTCTGCAGCACCGCGGTCAGGAAGGAGCAGGTATCCTGTCAAACGACCACGGAAAGCTCAAACGCCACCGCGATTTGGGGCTGGTTGCAGAGGTCTTTAAGAACCCAGCAGATTTGGACAATCTGACAGGAGAAGCCGCCATCGGCCATGTCCGTTATGCAACGTCTGGCGGAGCCTCCATCAATAATGTCCAGCCTTTCTTCTTCAGTTTCTATGATATGCAGATGGGCTTGGCGCATAATGGCAATCTGACAAATGCCCATTCACTGAGACGGGAGTTAGAAAAGAAAGGTTCCATCTTTGCCAGCTCGTCTGATACGGAAATTCTCATGCACTTGATTCGCCATAGCGAGCAGGAAAATTTCTTAGATAAGCTTAAGGAATCCTTGAGACGAGTTCAGGGGGGCTTTGCCTATCTCATCATGAGAGAGGAAAAGCTCTACGCCGCGTTGGATCCTAATGGCTTTCGTCCTTTGTCCATCGGCCGCATGAAAAATGGGGCCTGGGTCGTTTCTAGTGAAACCTGTGCTTTTGAAGTGGTGGGTGCCGAATGGGTGCGCGACCTTGAGCCGGGGGAAATCGTGATTATCGATGATGAAGGAGTGACCTACGACAGCTATACGACAGATACCCAGCTGGCTATTTGCTCAATGGAATATGTCTATTTTGCTCGGCCGGACAGCGTCATTCACGGTGTCAATGTTCATGCAGCTCGCAAGCGGATGGGCCGCAGACTGGCTCAGGAATTCCAGCATGAGGCGGATATCGTTGTCGGCGTGCCTAATTCTTCCCTGTCAGCGGCCTCTGGCTTTTCCGAAGAGTCTGGCCTGCCAAATGAAATGGGTCTGATTAAAAATCAATACATCCAACGGACCTTCATCCAGCCGACGCAGGAGTTGCGAGAGCAAGGAGTTCGTATGAAATTATCTGCTGTTTCCAGCATTGTCAAGGGCAAGCGCGTGGTCATGGTGGATGACTCTATCGTGCGGGGAACAACCAGCCGACGCATCGTCCAGCTCTTACGAGATGCAGGAGCTGCTGAAGTCCATGTGGCTATTGGTAGTCCTGAGCTTAAATATCCATGTTTCTACGGCATTGATATCCAGAATCGTCGCGAGCTCATCTCGGCCAATCATACGGTTGATGAGGTCTGTGAGATTATCGGAGCTGACAGCCTGACTTATCTGTCGCTGGAAGGCCTCATTGAATCAGTTGGTATTGAGACGGATGCTCCGAATGGCGGACTTTGTGTGGCTTACTTTGACGGTCAGTACCCAACTCCGCTCTATGACTATGAAGAGCGCTATCTGGAAAGCCTGAAGGAGAAGACGAGTTTTTATTGAAACGAGGTCAGCGGTTCTTGTCGCAATCTTTTTCAAAAATAAGAGTAAGGAAGAAAATTATGACAAATAAAAATGCATACGCTCAATCCGGTGTGGATGTTGAAGCAGGTTATGAAGTTGTTGAGCGAATCAAAAAACATGTAGCACGTACAGAGCGGGCTGGCGTCATGGGGGCGTTGGGTGGCTTTGGTGGCATGTTTGACCTGTCTCAGACTGGGGTCAAGGAGCCAGTGCTGATTTCTGGTACGGATGGGGTCGGAACCAAGCTTATGTTGGCCATTCAGTATGACAAGCACGATACCATTGGGCAGGATTGTGTAGCCATGTGTGTCAACGACATCATTGCTGCAGGAGCTGAGCCCCTTTACTTCCTGGACTATATTGCCACTGGGAAAAATGAACCAGCAAAGCTGGAGCAAGTTGTTGCCGGTGTGGCTGAAGGCTGCGTTCAGTCTGGAGCTGCTTTGATTGGTGGGGAAACCGCTGAGATGCCTGGTATGTACGGTGAAGATGATTATGACCTAGCTGGTTTTGCTGTCGGGGTTGCTGAGAAGTCAGAGATTATTGACGGCTCTAAAGTCGCTGAGGGCGATGTACTTCTGGGGTTGGCTTCCAGCGGCATCCACTCAAATGGTTATTCCCTTGTGCGCCGTGTTTTTGCGGACTATACTGGTGAGGAAGAACTGCCAGAATTGGAAGGTAAGAAACTCAAGGAAGTGCTGCTTGAGCCGACTCGTATCTATGTCAAGGCTTTGCTGCCGCTGATTAAGGAAAAGCTGGTTCATGGGATTGCCCATATTACCGGTGGCGGTTTTATCGAAAATGTGCCCCGCATGTTTGCCGATGACTTGGCTGCTGAGATTGAAGAAGACAAGATTCCAGTCTTGCCGATTTTTAAGGCCTTAGAAAAATATGGTCACATCAAGCACCAAGAAATGTTTGAAATCTTTAATATGGGGTTAGGGATGATTTTGGCTGTAGCGCCTGAAAATGTGGATCGTGTCAAAGAACTTCTTGCCGAGACTGTTTATGAAGTTGGCCGGATTGTCAAAAAAGAAAATGAAAGTGTCCTTATCAAATGAAAAAAATTGCCGTTTTTGCTTCGGGTAATGGATCAAATTTTCAAGTGATTGCTGAGCAGTTTCCTGTTGAATTTGTCTTTTCAGACCATCGCGATGCCTATGTGCTCGAGCGGGCGGATAAGCTAGGTGTCAAAAGCTATGCCTTTGAGCTCAGAGAATTTGACAGTAAGGTGGCTTATGAGCAAGCCATTGTAGACCTACTAGAAGCGCAGCAGATTGACTTGGTTTGCCTAGCAGGCTATATGAAAATTGTAGGGCCAACCTTGCTTGGTGCTTATGAAGGACGTATCATCAATATCCACCCAGCCTATCTACCCGAGTTTCCAGGAGCTCATGGCATTGAGGATGCTTGGCAGGCTGGCGTCTCTGAGAGCGGTGTGACCGTTCACTGGGTGGACTCGGGTGTGGACACAGGCAAAATTATCCAGCAAGTGCGCGTGCCGCGTTTAGCTGAGGATACGCTGGAAAGTTTTGAAGAACGCATCCATGCCGCCGAGTATCAACTCTATCCTCAAGTGCTGGAGAGTTTAGGGGTAGGGAGAAGGTAAGAAGTAAATCAAGTTTTGATTGTGCAATATTGCTAGGAGAAAAAATGATTGAGCTGAAATTAGTAGATGAGAGCAGTTTTCAGGCAGTGCTGGATTTGAAAATATCAGAAGCTGATGAACAAGCACGTTTCGTAGCTCCAAATGTGCGCTCTTTAGCTGACGCATGGCTCTACCGGAAAAATGAAGATGTGTTTCCGATGGCAATCTATTGGGATAAGCAAGTGGTTGGCTTTCTCCTACTGGAAATAGACAAGGATGAAGCGGAATACTTTATCTGGCGGATAATGATTGGTCAGCAGTACCAAGGAAGAGGCTATGGTCGAAAAGCCTTGGAAGTTCTGATCAAAAAGGCTCAGATGGATAGAGCTTGTAGTCATATTATCGCAGATTATGTGGTTGGAAATGAAAAAATGAAGCGCCTGCTGACTAGTCTGGGTTTTCAGGAAACAGGATTTATAGAAGAGAATAACGAAGTCGCTATGCGCTTGGATCTAAAGAAAGAGGAATAGAATGACGAAAAAAGCCCTAATCAGTGTATCAGACAAGACAGGCATTGTAGAATTTGCGAAAGAGCTGAAAGCTCTGGGCTGGGATATCATCTCAACCGGTGGTACCAAGGTGGCCTTAGACAATGAAGGAGTGGGCACCATTGCTATTGATGATGTGACTGGCTTTCCAGAGATGATGGATGGCCGTGTCAAGACCCTCCATCCAAACATTCACGGAGGTCTCTTGGCTCGTCGGGACTTGGATAGCCACTTGCAAGCGGCCAGGGAAAATCAGATTGAGCTCATTGACCTGGTCGTGGTCAACCTCTATCCTTTTAAGGAAACCATTCTCAAGCCGGGTGTTGAGTATGCGGACGCGGTGGAAAATATTGACATCGGTGGCCCCTCTATGCTGCGCTCTGCGGCTAAAAATCATGCCAGCGTGACAGTTGTCGTAGATCCGGCTGATTATGCTCTTGTTCTGGAAGAGTTGGCAGCAAATGGCCAAACGACCTATGAAACGCGGCAGCGCTTAGCAGCCAAGGTTTTCCGTCACACAGCTGCTTATGATACTTTGATTGCAGACTATTTCACGGCTCAGGTGGGCGAAAGCAAGCCAGAAAAACTGACTCTGACCTATGAGCTTAAGCAGCCCATGCGCTATGGGGAAAATCCTCAGCAAGATGCGGATTTCTATCAGACTGCTTTGCCACTGGACTATTCCATCGCTTCGGCCAAGCAGCTGAATGGGAAAGAGTTGTCCTTTAATAACATCCGTGATGCCGATGCGGCCATTCGCATCATTCGTGATTTCAAGGATCGGCCAACTGTTGTAGCGCTAAAACATATGAATCCTTGCGGTATTGGTCAGGCGGATGATATAGAGACAGCTTGGGACTATGCTTATGAATCTGATCCAGTTTCTATTTTTGGTGGAATTGTCGTCCTCAACCGCGAAGTAGACGCTGCGACAGCTGAGAAGATGCACGGTATTTTCCTGGAAATTATCATCGCACCGAGCTACACGGCAGAAGCGCTAGCGATTTTGACCAATAAAAAGAAAAATCTGCGGATTTTGGAGTTGGCTTTTGATGCGCAGGCAGCTTCTGGAGCAGAGAAGGAAGTGACCGGTGTTCTGGGTGGTCTCCTCGTGCAAAATCAAGATGTTATCGAGGAAAATCCAGCTGATTGGCAGGTCGTGACCAAGCGCCAGCCGAGTGAGCAGGAGCGCGTGGCTTTGGAATTTGCTTGGAAGTCCGTTAAATATGTCAAATCCAACGGAATCATCATCACCAATGACCGTCAGGTGCTGGGAGTCGGTCCCGGTCAGACTAACCGTGTGGCTTCTGTCAAGATTGCTATTGAGCAAGCTAAAGATCGCCTTGACGGTGCCGCTCTGGCTTCTGACGCCTTCTTCCCTTTTGCGGACAATATCGAAGAAATTGCGGCGGCTGGTATCAAAGCTATCATCCAGCCGGGTGGTTCTGTCCGTGATGAGGAGTCTATCGAAGCGGCTGACAAGTATGGCTTGACCATGATTTTCACTGGCGTACGGCATTTTAGGCATTAAGAAATAGAAAAAATCCTCGGCTCGACCGAGGATTTTTTAGTAGACTTATACTCAATAAAATTCATGAATAAACTAAGCAGTAGCAGTCTGCTCAAAGCACTGGTTTGAAGTGATTTTGAGGAATGCGAAAGCGACTTATTTAGGGTAGATATAGGTCAGACGGCCCCAGTAGGAAGCAGTTGGGTCAAACCAGCCACGGAAGTTGCTGATGTACTGCTTGCCGAGATAGTTAGACTCTTGGATCTGGATGCGGGTATTGGATTCGACATGCGTGACGACACCAACATGGCCGTAGCCGCCGTCATCCCAGCAGGCGATGGCGCCAACCTCAGGCGTACTGCCGGTACGGAATCCAGCTCTTCTGGCACTAGCTGCCCATTGACCGCCGTTGCCCCAGTAATTTCCTGCCCAAGGAGCTAGAGCCTTGGCTCCCCAAGTACATTGACCGACAGGATAAGTTGTCGCATTAGCAGCGGCATAGTTTGGCTGAATATTAGCTGATTGAACGCTTGATTTCTCAACCTGATAGCTAGTTCCAGTCAGGCCAGTCAGTTGTCCTGCTTTTCTACGATAGACATGGGTGTTAAATAGACCGCTCCCCTTGTGATTCTGAGTATCTACGGTGAATTTGTAGGTTCCATTGCCGACCTTATTGGCGGTATACCATTTGATATCATCTTGCCCATTGACTTCTGACCAAGTTGGCAGAATAATATCGCCATCTCCGTAGGCGTCTGTCACTGTCACCTCGTAGCGATTAGCATCGGATTTCTTGACTGCAACCTTGGCTTGAATTTGGTCGGTAGACATTGGTGTGGGATCAGCTGCGTAGTTGTGTTCGCTACCATCATTGTAAGTGATATAGACATGATTATTATAGGTCCCAGACAAAGCCTGATGATTGCGGATATCAAAGGTCGCACTGAAGGTTCCGTCTCCGTTAGGCGTTGCCTTATACCATTTAAGATTGCTCTGATTGCTAGTGCTCCAAATGGGAACTTGGACAGACTTTATGGGTTTAGATAAAGCTGTTTCAGTGATTTTTACAGTATAGGTTCCTTGTTTGGGGTTGATATTTTCTATAGTAAAAAGCGGCTTTTGCTCCTCTTCAGAAGGCAATTTTCCACTATCAATTTGTGCAGTAGTCCCTGAGAGACCTGTTAAGTCTGACTTAACATAACTTTCACCGTAAAGGTGGATATTGTAAGTCCCAGTGTCGTAGTTATGCTTTCTGAGTTCCACCCGAGCGCTGTAGCTGCCATCTGGATTTTTGCTTGCTTCGTACCATTGTAAATCATCTTGCCCTTTCTTATCAGACCAAGTTGGAAGAACAATTCGATGCATGGTGTCAGGTACGTTTTTGACAGTAATTTCCATGATACCGGTCTGAGGGAAGCTGGTCTCAACAGTAGGATTAGGTTTTTCTAAATTGAAAGTGGTTCCGTTTAAGCCAATCATCTTACCATCTTTATTTTCATAAGTATGAATGTGATAAGTTCCATAGCCTTTGTGATTTGAAAGTTCAAATTCAGTAATATCTTGTCCTGCATTGTACCATTTGATATCATCTTGTCCATTTTCATCAGACCAAACAGCATGTAAAATATTGGAATTTATTTGGTCTTTGTTGCGATTAAAGTGAATTTGAGCGGTTTTCCCTAGGATATTAGAGGTGACATTAACGGCTGGTTTATCGAGAGTAAAGGTTGTTCCATTCAAACCAATTAATTTTCCATAGAGATCAATATAGGTATGAACATGAAAGGTTCCGTAACCTGGATGGCTACTCAGGTTAATGTCAGTGTTAGTAGTAGTTGTTGATGGCGCTTCATACCATTTGATATCATCCTGTCCGTTCTCGTCAGACCAAACAGCGTGGAGAATACGATGAGGTTCTTGAGCTTGGGAACGGGTATAACTAATAGAGGCTGTACGATCGTTCACAGTCACATCGACATTGCTGGCACGATCAGTAGGGCCTAGAATTTTGACTTCAGATTCAGGCGTTTCGGTCGCATGAACTGTTGAGTGGCTTGCAAAGAGACCTAGGACAGCTCCGGATAATAAAAACAGTTTTTGATATTTCTTCATAAAACTCCTTTGTGAGAATGGTTTTGGATGGGCCCACCTGTATTATTCGGAAAACTTATTTGAAAATGATAGTAAATTTGACAAGTCCTGAATATCTTTTGTCTACAATGGGTACAATCCACTCAAAAAGGAGAATGCAGAAGCCAACAATAATTACGGCGATCATATAGAAGAGGCATTCTTTTTCTCATTAGAATGGAATAAAACGAACGATTGTGTTATAATTTAGATAAATAATTCGTAAAAATGCAATGATTTTTACGTGATGTGTTAGTTTGGTGCGTAAGCGCCTGTGATATTTGATATTGAGGTATCTTAGCTATGAAGCTTTTAGTCGTTGGTTCAGGCGGTCGTGAGCACGCGATTGCCAAGAAGTTATTGGAGTCTCAGGGTGTGGAGCAGGTGTTTGTCGCTCCTGGAAATGATGGCATGACCTTGGATGGGTTGGATTTAGTAAACATTGGAATTTCCGAACATTCTAAACTGATAGAATTTGCCAAGGAGAATGATGTTGCTTGGTCCTTTATCGGTCCGGATGATGCCCTGGCAGCTGGAATTGTAGATGATTTTAACCAAGCTGGACTCAAGGCTTTCGGCCCATCTCGTTTAGCAGCGGAGCTGGAGTGGTCCAAGGATTTTGCCAAGGAAATCATGGTCAAATACGGTGTTCCGACAGCAGCCTATGGCACATTTTCCGACTTTGAGGAAGCCAAATCCTACATCGAAAAGCAAGGGGCGCCTATCGTGGTCAAGGCGGACGGCCTAGCTCTGGGCAAGGGTGTAGTCGTAGCGGAGACCGTAGAGCAAGCGGTCGAAGCAGCTCACGATATGCTCTTGGACAATAAATTTGGCGACTCGGGTGCGCGCGTGGTTATCGAAGAGTTCCTGGACGGCGAGGAGTTCTCCCTCTTTGCCTTTGTCAATGGCGATAAGTTTTACATCCTGCCGACAGCCCAGGACCATAAGCGGGCCTACGATGGGGACAAGGGGCCCAATACAGGCGGTATGGGAGCCTATGCGCCGGTGCCTCACCTGCCACAAAGCGTGGTGAACCAGTCAGTTGAGACCATTATCAAGCCCGTTCTCAAAGGCATGATAGCTGAGGGACGACCTTATCTTGGCGTGCTCTACGCTGGGCTGATTCTGACAGCAGATGGCCCCAAGGTTATCGAGTTCAACTCGCGCTTTGGCGATCCGGAGACCCAGATTATCCTGCCGCGCCTGACGTCTGACTTTGCGCAGAACATCACGGACATTTTGGACAAGAAGGAGCCGGCTATCACTTGGCTGGATGAGGGCGTGACACTTGGCGTGGTTGTCGCTTCAGAGGGCTACCCACTGGACTATGAGAAAGGCCTGCCTCTGCCGGAGAAGACAGACGGCGACATTATCACCTACTATGCTGGGGCTAAGTTTGCGGAAAATAGCAGAGCGCTGCTGTCGAATGGCGGTCGAGTGTACATGCTGGTCACCACAGCAGATACCGTCTCAGCTGCGCAGAAAAAAATCTACGACCAACTAGAAAAACAAGACACCACAGGCCTCTTTTACCGAACAGACATCGGGAGCAAGGCGGTTAAATAAAACTCTTCAAAAATCTACGATTGACTGTGTTAAAGCTCTTTGATGAACTTTAGTTCGAATTTCATCGCTTTGCACTGTCATCTTGAGAATTTATTCGAGCATTCTGATGTTAGCGCTAGCTTAGGCGACGCAGTCGCCAAATACGATAAAGGTCGCCGTGGTGAAAAGACCAGAACAGTGTATGTTCTGGTCTAGGGAAAATTTGAGACTTCGGGCTCAAATTTTAGGAATGAACCCGAAGGTTTGCTTCTGACCCACTACTTAAAACCATTATCAAAAAGAAAAAGGATATTAACAATGAAACCAATTATTTCCATCATCATGGGCTCCAAATCCGACTGGGCCACCATGCAAAAAACTGCCCAAGTTTTAGACCGCTTTGGTGTAGCCTACGAAAAGAAAGTCGTCTCTGCCCACCGCACGCCGGATCTCATGTTTCAGCACGCCGAAGAAGCACGTAGCCGTGGGATTAAAGTCATCATTGCTGGTGCTGGTGGTGCCGCTCATTTGCCAGGAATGGTAGCGGCTAAAACGACTTTGCCTGTCATCGGTGTACCGGTCAAATCACGCGCGCTCAGCGGTCTGGACTCGCTTTATTCGATTGTTCAGATGCCGGGTGGTGTGCCTGTAGCAACTATGGCCATTGGGGAAGCAGGAGCGACCAACGCTGCCCTGACTGCCCTGCGAATCTTGGCCATTGAAGACCAAGACCTAGCAGCAGCGCTAGTGGATTTTGCTGAAGAACAAGGAAAAATCGCTGAGGAGTCTAGCAATGAGCTCATCTAAAACAATCGGAATCATCGGTGGCGGCCAGCTAGGTCAGATGATGGCCATTTCTGCTATCTACATGGGGCACAAGGTCATCGCGCTGGATCCTGCGGCGGATTGCCCAGCCTCTCGCGTGGCAGAGATTATCGTAGCGCCTTATAACGATGTGGATGCCCTCCGTCAGTTGGCTGAGCGTTGCGATGTCCTCACCTATGAGTTTGAAAATGTCGACGCTGACGGTTTGGACGCTGTTATCAAAGACGGTCAGCTTCCACAAGGTACAGACCTGCTTCGTATTTCGCAAAATCGTATTTTTGAAAAGGACTTTCTTTCAAATAAGGCTCAAGTCACTGTGGCACCCTACAAGGTTGTGACTTCAAGTCAAGATTTGGCAGATATTGACCTGTCGAAAAACTATGTCCTCAAAACGGCGACTGGTGGCTACGACGGACATGGGCAAAAGGTCATTCGCTCGGAAGAAGATTTGGAAGAAGCCTATACGCTAGCCGATTCAGCAGACTGTGTCTTGGAAGAGTTTGTCAACTTTGACCTTGAAATTTCTGTCATTGTATCAGGAAATGGCAAGGATGTGACGGTTTTCCCAGTTCAGGAAAATATCCACCGCAACAACATCCTGTCTAAGACCATTGTGCCAGCCCGCATTTCGGCTAGTCTGGCTGACAAGGCCCAAGCCATGGCGGTGCGAATTGCAGAACAGCTCAAGCTATCTGGCACGCTCTGCGTGGAAATGTTTGCGACCGCTGATGACATCATCGTCAATGAGATTGCCCCACGACCACACAACTCTGGGCATTATTCTATCGAAGCCTGCGACTTCTCGCAGTTTGACACCCATATCTTGGGTGTTCTCGGAGCACCATTGCCAGCTATCCACCTACATGCGCCAGCTGTTATGCTCAACGTACTTGGTCAGCATGTCGAGGCCGCTAAGAAATATGTCACAGAAAATCCATGCGCCCACCTCCACCTGTATGGTAAAATAGAAGCGAAGCACAACCGAAAAATGGGGCATGTGACTGTGTTTAGTGATACGCCAGATAGTGTGGTTGAGCTTGGGGAGTAAGACAGGACACCTGTTATAAGGTCCGTCGTCTTACCCCTGCAAGGTTGACTAGGCTTGTCGTAGTTGATAAAGTCAGCAAGAGAAGTCAGTCAACTACTGCTGGAAAGGGATTGATTTTTAGGAGAATATATGAAGGATTTTTTAAAAAAACATAATATAAAAAGAGTAAATATTTTTTGGTTCTTTTCGAGCCTTGTTTTTTCAGCTATATTTGCGCTGATATTATCTTTAATATCTAAAAAATGGTGTAACTTTATATCAGATACTTTAAGTCTAACGGCACTTCCTTCTCTATTTATCAGTTGTCTAGTATTGACTAATATAGATGATGTTAGGAAACAAATAAAATCAGAAGAAGAAAGTCGGGATTTTTTTGATCGAAGAAAAAACCAAGCTTTGTCCATATTTGTTAGGGATTATGAGGATAATTTTAAAACAAATTCAAAAAGCTTAAGAGATGATTTAAAGAAGATTATTTTAGGTGAATCAGATTTTTCTGAAGAGTTTAATAAAAGAATCAGGAAAATAAGCTTAGAATGCTTTCAGTCTTTAGAAATTTATAGTTATGTTGAAACACGAATTAATATTAGAGGAGCTCAGAAAACTGAGGCATTCGCAGATGAGACTCAAAGAAGTTTAGATATTGACTTGAACATTTTAAGTAATTTGAAAGCTAGTTTGAGAAATTGTTATAATTTAGATAATGAGAATTTTAAGAAACCGGAGTTCTGCGAGGATCTATCAAAGTATTTGAATGATTTTGATAACTTTTGTGATTTTTTGATAAAAGAGTCTAAAGGAGATGGAATGATATCGGATGAGCACGTTGGTAAAGATTCTGAAGCTTCGCAAGGTATGGGAGATTTTTATGAGTAAATTAAATTATATAAAACTAGAACAACCTGTGGGAGACATGTTTTTAGTTAAGATGAAAGCAACTCAAGTAGCTAATATTGCAGCCTCAAAGACAAGAAAGTCTTATAATGATAATAGTGGCATACAACGAAAACTTGATCCCCATAGGATAAAGAGTATAGCTAAATTTTGTAAAACAAAGAACGCAATGTTCCCTACTCCTATTATTCTATCTGCATCAAGTGATTATTTTGTTATAAATGAGAAGGAGAGTACTCTGACTATCCCTAGCATAGGTGAAGACGAGAATAAATTTTGTTCTATTGTAGATGGTCAGCATAGATTAGAAGGTTTGAAGGAATCAGGGGTCATTGAGAAATTCGAATTGTTGGTTTCTTTTGTATTTGACACCGATCCATCAAGAGATGCATCTTTGTTCTCCATTATTAATGGAAATCAAAAACCGGTTTCACGTTCTTTAATCTATGATTTATATGGTCTATCTAGATCAAGAACTGTTGAAAAAACATGTAATAAAGTTATGAGATCCCTTAATGGTGAAGATGATACTAAGTCCGAGTTAAACGGTAAAATTAAGATGTTGGGCTATAAGGACGAATTTTCCCAGAATGGAATAGTTTCTCAAGCTGCTATGATTAAAAATCTTATGAAGCTCATTACCGATAAATCTGAGCGAGATAATATAGATATTGAATTTGGAAGAGAATTAAAGCAGTTAGACTCTAGACAGTATATTTTTAGGGAGAATTTTATTAATGGTAACGATGAGTTTATAATTCAAGAGAATGTTGATTTCTTCAATTCTTGGATGAAGAGGCTGAGTGAAGTAAAAGAAAAGTACAATATAAATGAAAACAAGCAGTTTGAAAAGACTATAGGTTTTTCTGTTAGTTATCGAATATTACGAATTTTGTACGTAGGTTGGGAAGATGGAAAAGAATATACATCTAGATATATAGAAGATCAATATCTAAAAAAAGATTATTATCCAATAGGAAATAGAAAAGATTTCTATAATTTAATATTATCAGCTATGTTTGCAAAATTTTTTGAATTAAAACTAGATAATAATGTCTACTCAAGTAGTGAGTCTGGAGTGAATGACTTAGAAATAGACCTAGTCGCTATATTATGGGATAATGGATTGATTTCTCAAGATTTAGTTTATAAAATTTATAGCAAAGAAAAAAAGATTGAAAAAATTATAGAAAGAAAAAAATATTTGCAAATAGTGGCTCAGAACTTAGATATTATAAAGTAAAGAATGTCGTATTTATTAGGATTGAATTTAGATATCCAATTTTTAATAGAATAAGAAAAGAAAGGAGAAGGGGCAAGTCCAATTATTTGAACTCGGGCTAAAAGCGCCTCTCCTCCTGTAAAATATAATAGAAAGGAACACGGGCATCGTATTCTCTAAATTGAATACGGGCTACGGACTTCTTTGAATTGAAATTTTAAACAAAGAAAGGAAATGGGCATCTAGTTTGCAGAACTGAACCCGGGCGGAAAGCTCGGAATTTAGATAAACCTCCTAGGACGCAAGCGTCCGTCGTTGGTTTCCTAAAATTCAGTCGCTTTCTAGTCGCCCTTGGTATCATAATCATGATCAACCGTTATTCTCGCCCTGAAATGGCGAACATTTGGACTGAAGAAAATAAGTACAAGGCTTGGCTTGAGGTGGAAATCTTGGCGGATGAGGCATGGGCTGAGTTGGGTGAGATTCCCAAGGAAGATGTGGCCTTGATTCGCGAGAAGGCAGGCTTTGACATCGACCGTATTTTGGAGATTGAGCAGGAGACGCGCCACGATGTGGTGGCTTTCACACGGGCGGTTTCTGAGACGCTGGGTGAGGAGCGCAAATGGGTGCACTATGGCCTGACCTCGACCGATGTGGTAGATACAGCCTACGGCTACCTCTACAAGCAGGCTAATGACATCATCCGTGAGGATTTGCGTCGCTTCACTGACATCATTGCAGAGCGGGCGCGGGAGCACAAGTTCACCATCATGATGGGACGGACCCACGGGGTGCATGCGGAGCCGACGACTTTCGGCCTTAAGCTCGCGACTTGGTACAGCGAAATGAAGCGCAACATCGAGCGTTTTGAGCTTGCGGCTGCGGGTGTGGAAGCTGGGAAAATCTCTGGTGCGGTTGGGAACTTTGCTAACATTCCACCATTTGTGGAAAGCTATGTCTGTGAGAAATTAGGCATCCGTCCGCAGGAGATTTCGACTCAAGTTCTGCCACGTGACCTCCATGCTGAATACTTCTCAGCTCTAGCCTTGATTGCGACGTCTATCGAGCGCATGGCGACTGAAATTCGCGGTCTGCAAAAGTCTGAACAACGCGAGGTCGAAGAGTTCTTTGCCAAGGGGCAAAAAGGATCTTCAGCTATGCCTCATAAGCGCAATCCAATTGGCTCTGAAAATATGACCGGTCTGGCGCGTGTTATTCGCGGTCACATGGTGACAGCCTTTGAGAATGTCTCTCTATGGCATGAGCGCGACATTTCCCACTCATCAGCTGAGCGGATTATCGCACCGGACACGACCATTCTCATCGACTACATGCTCAACCGCTTTGGTAATATCGTCAAGAACCTGACCGTCTTCCCAGAAAATATGAAGCGTAACATGAACTCGACCTTTGGTCTCATCTTCAGCCAGCGGGCTATGTTGACCTTGATCGAAAAAGGCATGACGCGGGAGCAAGCTTATGATCTGGTGCAGCCAAAGACTGCTCAGTCTTGGGACAATCAAGTAGACTTCAAGCCTCTGCTCGAAGCGGATCCAGAAGTCACTTCCCGTCTTACTCAGGAAGAGATTGATGAAATCTTCAACCCAGTTTACTATACCAAGCGCGTAGATGAAATCTTCAAGCGCGTGGGCTTAGATTGAACATAAAAGCAGGCACTTCCTAAGAAGCGCCTGCTTTCTTTATCTTAAATTTGACTGGCCAGTTGCCCGATTTTCTTGAGCATTTCTTGGCGTTGTTGGTCTGTTTTACGTTCTACTCCGTTGAGCTCGGTCAGTTTGACTGGAGAAATACCACAAAGTTTCAGGATTTGATTTTTAAGCACCTTACCGTAGTCTTGGACAAAAGGCAGGGCAAAACCTGGTGTATTGTGGCTGACGATAATCCAGCCGGATTTCCCTTGCAGGTGGCCTTGGAGTCCGACTTTCTTATAAGAGTAGGCAAAGTCAGCCGCAAAGACACGGTCAATAAAGCCTTTGAGAATGGCCGGCATACCGCTCCACCAGATAGGGAAAATGAAAATCAGATGGTCTGCCCAAGTAATCAAATCCCTGTATTTTGCCATTTCAGGGTCTTTGTGCAGGTCACGGCGTCTATGTTCTTGGTCAAAGCGCAAAATCGGGTCAAAATTTTCAGCATACAAGTCCAAGGTTTTCACCTCATGCTTCTTAGAAAGGTTGCTTTGAACCTCTTTGAGAATAGCAGTATTGAAGCCAGTTGGGCTGGGGTAGGTGTAAATAATCAAGGTTTTCATAATCGTTCTCCTTTGATATAAATGTCAAGCATGTGCTCGATAGTACTTTGGATAGCTTGAGGGTCAAGGTCTTGTCCGATAGGACTGTTAGCCAGAACGGCTAGACCCGTGATAAAGCTCCAAAAGTGAAAAAGACTTTCCGCTTCGCTATTGCTAAAATTTTCCTCCTTACGAAGCTTTAAAACAAGCCCCTTAAATTTATCAAATCCAGGCAGATCAGACTCCAAGAGAATGGTGTCCTGAGTCACCTTCATATATTTAAAAGGAAATTTGATAAAGAGAGCTTCGAAAAAATGAGGATAGGTCTTGGCAAAAATAATGAAATTAAGACCAAGCTGGGTCAGCTGATCACGCGCAGAACCTGTCGCATCAATCTTTTCATTGATTTCCTGATTGAGAAAGAGCGAAAGCTGGGTCAAAACCACCTTGAGGTAGCCTTCCTTGCTCTCAAAATGGCGGTAAGGGCTGCCGTGAGTTACACCGCAGGCCTTGGCAACAGTCCTGAGCGAGAGCTGTTCAATTCCGTGTTTTCCGATTTCTTCAATCCCCGTTTGAATGAGCTGTTCTTTCAGCTGGGCAGTATTGCGTTTCATTCATTTTCTCCTAAAGTATACACTGTCTACTTATCTATCTTTAGTATACACTGTCTACTTTTTATTGTCAAATAATTTGATGCTTTCTTCTAGTCTAGGATGTGGCAGAATTTGCTTTCGGTAAGATAAAATGTTAAAATAACATTGAAATGATAGCGCTTTCTTTTTAGGGCAAATTGTTCAATTATAAAGAAGCGCCGAGAAACGGAGGACACCTATGAAGAAAATTATCAACGATCCAACAGCGGTTGTGGACGAGATGCTGGACGGCTTGGCCTATATCCACAGCGATTTGGTTTATCGGGTGGAGGGCTTTGACATCATTGCCCGCAAGAGTGAGAAGACAGGTAAAGTTGGCCTGATTTCTGGCGGAGGCAGTGGTCATGAGCCTTCCCACGCTGGCTTTGTCGGTGAGGGCATGCTGTCGGCTGCTATCTGCGGAGCGGTCTTTACTTCACCCACACCTGACCAGGTCTTGCAGGCTATCAAGGAAGCAGATGAGGGTGCTGGGGTCTTCATGGTGATTAAGAATTATTCCGGTGACATTATGAACTTTGAAATGGCTCAGGAAATGGCTGAGATGGAAGGGATTGAGGTGGCTAGTGTCGTCGTAGATGACGATATCGCAGTGGAAGACAGCCTCTATACGCAAGGCCGCCGCGGAGTGGCTGGTACCATCCTTGTCCATAAGATTCTAGGGGATGCGGCGCGTGCAGGCAAATCTCTGACTGAAATCAAGGCTCTAGCTGACGAGCTGGTCAAAAATATCCATACGGTCGGCTTGGCTCTGAGCGGAGCAACCGTACCGGAAGTCGGCAAGCCTGGTTTTGTTTTGGCTGATGATGAGATAGAGTTCGGTATTGGCATCCACGGTGAGCCCGGCTATCGCAAGGAAAAGATGCAGCCGTCTAAGGACTTAGCCAAGGAATTGGTCGAGAAGCTCAGTCAGTCCTTTGAGCTCAAATCTGGCAAGAAAATTGGGATCCTCATCAATGGTATGGGGGCAACGCCGCTCATGGAGCAGTATGTCTTTGCAGCCGATGTAGCAAATCTTTTGGCAGAAGCTGGAGTCGAAGTTGTCTATAAAAAGCTGGGTAATTACATGACTTCCATTGATATGGCAGGGATTTCTCTGACCTTTATCCAGCTGGATCAGCCAGACTGGCTGACAGCTCTCAACAGTCCTGTCACGACAGCCGCTTGGTAAGGAGGTGCTTATGGACGCAGCAAGAGCAAAAAAATGGATGCAGTTGTTTAACGAAAAGATCCAGAATCAGAAAGACTATCTGTCTGATCTCGACACTCCCATCGGAGATGGCGATCATGGTGCCAATATGGTCAGGGGAATGGCGGCAGCAGTAGAGAGTCTAGCTGCTAAGGATTTTGCCAGTGCGGCTGAGGTTTTTCAGGTTGTTTCCATGCAGCTGATTAGCAAGGTCGGCGGTGCTTCCGGGCCTCTTTATGGTTCGGCCTTCATGGGCATGGCCAAAGCTGAAAAAGACGGCAAAGACTTGTCAGGAGTCATCCAAGCTGGACTGGACATGATTCAGAAGCGGGGCAAGGCTGTGCCTGGTGAGAAGACCATGGTGGATGTCTGGTCAGGAATTCCTCTTTCTCTGCAGTCTGGAGAATTGACGCATGAAAAGATTGGTTCTCTAGTGGAAGCGACCAAGGATTTGAAGGCGACCAAGGGGCGGGCTTCCTATGTCGGTGAGCGTTCTATCGGTCATATCGATCCCGGTTCGGCTTCATCTGGTCTCCTCTTTGAGGCTCTTCTAGAAACGGAGGCAGACTGATGGCAGATACTGGCATTCTTATCGTTTCCCATTCCAAAAACCTAGCCCAAGGCTTGTTTGACCTCATTTCGCAGGTGGCGGCAGATGTGGCCATCAGCTATGTGGGCGGGTTGGACGACGGTAGCATTGGGACCAGCTTTGAAGGGATTCAGGCAGCTTTAGATGCCAATGACAAGGACACTATTTTGGCCTTTTTCGATCTGGGTTCGGCTCGGATGAATCTAGAAATGGTCGCAGACTTTTCTGACAAGGAAATCATTATCAATAATGTTCCTTTGGTAGAGGGCGCTTATACGGCTGCTGCCCTTCTTCAGGCTGGGGCAGATTTGCCTAATGTTTTGCTTCAGGTCCGTGAATTAGAAATAAAAAAATAGCCGTTTTTCTAAAGACTTAATAAACGACTTCAATTGAAAAATAAGGAACATTTTATATCAAAAAGCTGGGATTTAATCCCAGCTTTTTTGCTTTATCCTTGTACCAATTTTCAGGGAAATAGCCAGTATTTCTTAATTTTTTCTTCTTTAAATTGATTAAAAATAGGACAAATTTATAGTATATGTTTAATTTTTGACACTATTCGCTTTTTAATGAACAAAAGTTTTTAGAATGGATTGCAAATTGGTATAGATAGACTTATAATAGATATAAGTACACAAGATGAAACAAAAAACGACAGCCGATTAGAAGCCATCGTTTTCAATCTTAGTGGTCCCGATTGCAGGAAATGAACTTAATCTTGAAGAAGTCACCGCGTTTGTAAGTTTCGCTGTACTCTAAGATCTGTCCTGTGCTTTCCAGCTGGGTAATTTTTACCTGATGAACGGTTGGGAAGTTGGTATCAACTTCCAACACTTTCGCAACATCTTTTGGTGTTGGGAAGACAATTTCGTTGGTCTCTTCAAAATGTTCATCATTCATGTGAATGTGGTAGTCAGTTTTGAAGCGGTTGTAGATAGAGCTGTAGTAGTCCATATCTGGATAGTTAGGATTGATGTACTGCTCAGGGATATAGGTTTGGTGATAGATATAGACTTTATTGCCAGTCCGTCTGATCCGGTCAATCTTATAGTAGAACTGTGTTGGTGCTAGTTCTAGCTTATCCAAGATTTTCAGGTCATTCCCGCGTTTAATGGAGAGAACAGTCACCTTATCTTTTTGGATAGGGAAGGTCTCAACGTCAGAAAATTCCACCAGCTTGTGCTTTCTTGCACGTGAAACGAAGGTTCCCTTGCCTTGCTGGCGGATGATGTAGCCATCGTTGGCCAGTTCATTCAAAGCGCGGACAACAGTAATGGAGCTGACATTAAACATCTGAATCAGCTCAGCCTCTGTGTAAAACTTATCGCCATTTTCAAATTTGCCAGAAATGATTTGCTGCTTGAGCTCATCTTTGATTTGTTGGTATTTTGGAATAGCCATTTTGTTCACCTCTCTTTTTTTACTTCTCTTACTTAAGATTTTAACATATTTTTAAAAAAAATGTTGACATTTATGCAAAAATTTATTATATTAATATTAACAAGAGATGAAAGCGGTTTTATAATTGAGGGAGCATCAGATGGCAAGATTCAAAATTGGTCATTCCTTCTGTTTGGATGATCGGGAGTTTAAGATTTTATCGGGAGCCATTCACTATTTTCGGGTACAGCCTGAGGATTGGTATCATTCCCTTTATAATCTCAAAGCTCTGGGCTTTAATACGGTGGAGACCTATCTTCCCTGGAATATGCACGAACCCCAAAAAGGTGTCTTTGACTTCCAAGGGATTTTAGATATTGAGGCATTTTTACAGACAGCTCAGGATTTGGGACTTTATGCCATTATCCGCCCTTCGCCTTTTATCTGCGCGGAGTGGGAGTTCGGTGGTCTGCCGGCCTGGCTGCTCAATGAAAATATGCGCATCCGCTCATCAGATGAGGCCTTTCTGCAGGCTGTAGCCAGCTATTATGACGAGCTGCTGCCGCGACTGACTCCAAGACTTCTGGACAATGGGGGAAACATCCTCATGATGCAGGTGGAAAATGAGTACGGTTCTTATGGAGAAGACAAGGCCTACTTAAAAGCAATCAGACAGCTCATGGAGGAGCGAGGTGTAACCTGTCCGTTCTTTACTTCAGACGGACCTTGGCGGGCTACCCTTCAAGCGGGTACGCTGATTGATGACGATGTCTTTGTGACAGGAAATTTCGGCTCTAAGGCAGATTACAATTTTGCTCAGATGCAGGAATTCTTTGATGAGCATGGCAAAAAGTGGCCGCTCATGTGTATGGAGTTCTGGGACGGCTGGTTCAATCGCTGGAAAGAACCTATCATCAAGCGAGATCCAGACGAACTAGCTCAAGCTGTTCACGAAGTGCTCAAGCAGGGCTCAATCAATCTCTATATGTTTCATGGCGGTACCAACTTTGGCTTCATGAACGGCTGTTCAGCCAGAGGTGTCATTGACCTGCCACAGGTAACTTCCTATGACTATGATGCTCTACTCGATGAGCGTGGCAATCCGACGGATAAGTACTATGCAGTCCAGAGGATGCTGAAAGAGCATTATCCAGAGTATCCGCAGATGGAGCCACTGGTGAAAGAGTCTTTTGAACTCGGAAATATTCCGCTCAGTCAGAAAGTCAGTCTCTTTGAGACCCTGCCTGACTTGGCAGAGCCTATCGAAAGTCTCTATCCGATGAAGATGGAGGAGCTGGGGCAAAATGTCGGCTACCTGCTCTATCGGACTTGGGCTAGTTGGGATGCTGATCAGGAAAGACTCCGTGTCATTGACGGCCGCGACCGTATGCAGCTCTATGTGGACGGTCAGCACATAGCAACCCAGTACCAGACAGAAATCGGTCAGGATATTATGGTGGACGGTCAGAAAAAGGCAGAGCACCAGCTTGACATTCTGATGGAAAATATGGGCCGGGTCAATTATGGGCACAAACTCTTGGCAGATACCCAACAGAAGGGCATTCGTACGGGTGTCTGCAAGGATCTGCACTTCCTGCTTGACTGGCAGCATTATCCGCTTCCGCTGGACCATCCAGAAAAGATAGACTTTTCAAAAGGGTGGCAAGAAAAACAACCAGCTTTCTACGCTTTTGACTTTAAAATGAAAGCGCTTAAAGATACTTATCTGGAACTGTCCGACTTTGGCAAGGGCGTCGTCTTTGTCAATGGTGTCAGCATTGGCCGTTTCTGGAATGTCGGACCGACCCTATCGCTCTATATCCCGCACAGCCTGCTCAGAGAAGGCGACAATCGCATCATTATCTTTGAGACAGAAGGGATCTACAGCGAAACCATTCACTTAGTTAACCAACCTACATTTAAAACAATAAAGGGGGAAAATCTATGACAATAGTAGGTGCACGTATCGATGGACGTTTAATCCATGGACAGGTAGCCAATCTTTGGACTACCAAGCTCAACATTTCACGCATTATGGTGATTGACGATGAGGTAGCTGAAAATGCTATCGAAAAGAGCGGACTCAAGCTCGCAACGCCAGCTGGTGTGAAACTTAGTGTCTTGCCGATTGCTAAGGCAGCAGAAAATATCTTGGCTGGAAAGTATGATTCGCAGCGACTCTTGATTGTCGCTCGCAAGCCAGACCGCTTCCTGCGGTTGGTCGAAGCTGGTGTTCCGCTGGAAACGCTGAACGTCGGCAATATGTCTCAGTCAGATGAAACTCGCTCCATTACCCGCTCTATCAACGTGGTAGACGCAGATGTTGAAGCCTTTCACAAGCTGCACGAAAAAGGAGTCAAACTGACCGCGCAAATGGTTCCCAACGATCCGGTTGAGGATTTCATGAAGTTATTAAAATAAGACAAAATTTTAGGAGGACATTGTTATGATACAATGGTGGCAAATTTTACTACTCACTTTGTACTCAGCTTATCAAATCTGTGATGAGTTGACCATCGTTTCGTCAGCAGGATCCCCTGTATTTGCTGGCTTTATTACTGGCTTGATTATGGGGAAACCAGTGACCGGTTTGTTTATTGGTGGTAGCCTGCAATTGTTCGTTCTTGGTGTAGGGACATTTGGTGGAGCTTCTCGTATTGATGCGACATCAGGTGCCGTTCTTGCGACAGCCTTTTCCGTAGCACAAGGCATTAAGCCAGAGTTGGCTATCGCGACAATCGCAGTACCGGTAGCAACTTTGCTGACTTACTTCGATATCTTGGGCCGTATGACAACGACTTATTTCGCGCACCGTGTGGATGCAGCAATTGAGCGCTTCGACTATAAAGGTATTGAACGCAACTATCTCTTAGGTGCACTTCCTTGGGCTCTGTCTCGTGCCCTCCCAGTCTTTCTGGCTCTGGCATTTGGTGGAACATTTGTTCAAGCGATAGTAGATGGTGTTGCTGGTGTGAAATGGTTGGCTGCAGGTTTGACGCTGGCTGGTCGTATGCTTCCAGGACTCGGGTTTGCTATCTTGCTCCGTTACCTTCCAGTTAAACGTAATCTTCACTACTTAGCTCTTGGTTTTGGCTTGACGGCTATGTTGACTGTGCTTTATTCAAACATTCAAACTTTGGGTGGGGCTGTATCTAGTATTGTTGGAACTCTTCCAAAAGATGCTGCAATCACATTTGCCAACAACTTCAAAAGCTTGTCTATGATTGGTGTAGCTATCTTTGGTATCTTCCTTGCAGTACAGCATTTCAAATACAGCCAAAGAACAGTAGTTGCTGCTCCAGCTGCTAGTACAAAATCAGAAAGTGAGGAAATTGAAGATGACGAACTCTAATTATAAATTAACAAAAGAAGATTTTAAACAGATCAACAAACGCAGCTTGTTCACTTTCCAATTAGGCTGGAACTACGAGCGGATGCAAGGTTCTGGCTATCTCTACATGCTCTTGCCTCAGCTGCGCAAAATGTACGGTGACGGCACTCCAGAATTGAAAGAAATGATGAAATTGCATACGCAATTCTTCAATACATCACCTTTCTTCCATACCATTATTGCAGGTTTTGACCTAGCTATGGAAGAAAAAGACGGGGTTAAATCAAAAGATGCTGTCAACGGTATCAAGACAGGTCTTATGGGGCCGTTCGCTCCTCTTGGAGACTCTATCTTTGGCTCTCTTGTGCCAGCTATCATGGGATCTATTGCTGCTACCATGGCTATCGCAGGCCAGCCTTGGGGAATTTTCCTTTGGATTGCTGTAGCAGTTGCTTATGACATTTTCCGTTGGAAACAGTTAGAATTTGCCTACAAAGAAGGGGTCAATCTCATCACCAACATGCAAAGTACTTTGACAGCTCTTGTTGAAGCGGCTTCTGTATTGGGTATCTTTATGGTGGGTGGTTTGATTGCTACTATGATCAACTTTGAAGTATCCTGGGTATGGAAGATCGGTGAAAAAGCTATTGATTTCCAAGACATGATGAATCTGATTTTCCCACGTTTGATTCCAGCAGTCTTTACAGGCTTTATCTTCTGGCTCTTGGGCAAGAAAGGAATGAACTCTACTAAGGCTATCTTCATTATCATTTTCATGGCAGTAAGCTTCTCTGCTATCGGCTACTTCCTGCTGGGACAAGTACCAGAGTAATGGAGTGATTTATGAGCAAGAAATTAGTTTTAGTCAGTCATGGTCGCTTTTGTGAAGAGCTGAAAACCACTACGGAAATGATTATGGGACCTCAGGAGGACATCCATGCAGTAGCCCTGCTTCCGGAGGAAGGTCCAGAAGACTTCGCAGCTAAATTCTTAGAGACGGTCAAAGATTTTGAGGATTACTTGGTTTTTGCGGATCTCTTGGGGGGCACTCCTTGTAATGTAGTCAGCCGCTTCATTATGGAAGGACAGGATATCGAGCTTTATGCGGGGGTCAATCTGCCCATGGTCATTGAGTTTATTAACGCTTCTTTGACAGGAGCAGAAGTCAGCTATCCATCCAAGGCAGCAGAGAATATTGTTAAGGTTAATGATGTTCTAGCTGGTCTAATGGATGATGAAGATGAATAAAAGCTTGAACAGCCACTTCTAGTTAGGTCAAGTCCTTGCGCTGTCAGCAGATGGGAGATTGCTGATAGGTGAAGATTTACTACAGTGGATGATTCAAGCATACTGGTCTAAGAGGAATTTGGGAGATGCCTCTTGGCCTAGGGAAATGGATGGTTCAGCATTGCAAAATGCAGTTGCTGTCTGGCTTGAAAAAGCTTGTTAAAAGCATAGTTCAAGTCTAGCCATCGTTGGGGGGTGGGACAGCGAGCCGAAAATCTTTGATTTTCTGGATTCTGTCTCGCTCCCCCTTTTTTCAAATAATGGAAAGGAATGAGAAAGAGAATGTTAGATTATTCACAGGAAGAATTGCAGCGTCTGGGGGCTGACATCACAACGAGAGAAATCTATCAGCAGCCTGAGGTGTGGCAGGAAGCCTTTGACAGTTACAAGGCTCAGGCCTCAGATATCGCTGCTTTTCTGAAAAAAATCGAGGACAAACATGACTACATCAAGGTCATTTTTGCCGGAGCCGGCTCATCAGCCTATGTCGGAGATACTTTGACGCCTTATTTCAGGCAGATTTATGATGATCGCAAATGGAATTTCAACGCTATTGCGACAACAGATATCGTGGCCAATCCCTTAGTGCATCTGAAGAGAGAAGTACCGACAGTGCTGGTTTCCTTTGCCCGCAGCGGTAATTCCCCAGAAAGTGTAGCGACTGTGGACTTGGCCAAGCAGCTGGTGGATGACTTATACCAGATTACCATTACTTGTGCTGCCCAAGGCAAGCTAGCCCAGCAGGCCCAAGGTGATGAAAAGAATCTTTTGCTCCTGCAGCCAGAAGCTTCTAATGATGCTGGCTTTGCCATGACCTCTAGCTTCAGCTCCATGATGCTGACAGCTCTTTTGGTCTTTGACCGGGCTGAACTAGCCCAGAAGGAAGCCAAGGTTGCGGCTTTGATTCAGCTCAGTCAGGATGTTTTAGGACGCGTTGCAGATGTGCAGCAGCTGGTTGAATTGGATTTCAGCAGGGTCATTTATCTGGGGGCAGGGCCTTTCTTTGGTCTGGCGCATGAAGCACAGCTTAAGATTTTAGAGCTGACAGCCGGCCAAATTGCGACCATGTACGAAAGTCCAGTCGGTTTCCGGCATGGACCAAAGTCGCTGATTAACCAAGACACCGTCGTTTTGGTCTTTGGCTCGACAGATGGCTATACCAAGGCTTATGATTTGGACTTGGTGCGGGAAGTGGCTGGTGACGGGATTGTCCGCAGACTAGTCTTGCTGACTGACCGGGAGGAGCAGTTGGAAGGAGTCGAGCAAGTAGTGCTAAGTACCCAAGAGCCTCTGGGAGATAGCTATCGCATCTTTCCTTACATTGTTTACGCTCAGCTATTTGCCCTCCTGTCCTCGCTCAAGGTCAAGAACCGTCCAGATACGCCGTCTCCGACAGGAACGGTCAATCGTGTAGTACAAGGAGTTATCATTCACCCTCTTGGGCAGTAAGAAAAGGAAAAGTTATGGAGAAATTACAAATCAGTCACAAAAAAGTGAGCCATTTGAAAAAATTATCAGACGAGCAGGGGATTATCGGGGCTTTGGCTATTGACCAGCGTGGTTCGCTCAAGAAAATGCTGGCCAGCGGAGAAGATGCGCCATCTGGTGACCAAGCTCTGGTTCAGTTTAAAGAATTAATCTCTAGTCAGCTGACGCCCTACGCCAGCTCCATCCTGCTGGATCCAGAGTTCGGTCTGCCGGCAGCCGAGCTGCGGGATGCTTCCTGCGGTCTGATAGTGGCCTACGAGAAGACCGGCTATGATGTAACAGCTGAGGGCCGCCTGCCGGACTTGCTGCCTAACTGGTCAGCTAGTCGCATCCGATACATAGGCGCAGATGCTGTCAAGGTCTTGATTTACTATGATGTGGATGACAAGTCTGAAATCAACGACATCAAGCAGGCCTGGGTTGAGCGCGTGGGCAGTGAATGCTTAGCTGAGGATATTCCTTATTTTCTGGAGATTCTGACCTATGATGCTAAGAGTGACAGTGTCTTGGACGCTAACTATGCCAAGCTTAAGCCGCATAAGGTCAATGAGGCAATCAAACTCTTTTCAGATTCCCGCTATCATGTAGATGTCTTAAAGGTTGAAGTGCCGGTCAATATGAACTTTGTCGAGGGCTTCACCAAAGAAGGGGTTGAGCCAGTCTACAGCGTGACAGAAGCCCAAGCTTTCTTTAAAGAACAGTCAGATGCGACGCACTTACCTTTCATCTTCCTCAGCGCTGGTGTCAGTGCCGAACTTTTCCAAGAAACGCTGCGGCTAGCCCATGAAGCGGGCTCACAGTTTAATGGTGTTCTGTGCGGACGGGCTACCTGGAAAGATGCAGTCTCAGTCTTCGCTCAAGAGGGAGCTGTAGCAACTCGAGCGTGGCTGGACGAGACAGGCCGTCAGAATATCGAGGATCTTAATCAAGTCTTGCGCCAAACAGCGGTGTCTTGGGTGGACAAGCTTGACCTGCCTTTTGAAGACAGGACTTGGCAAGTTCGTGATTTTTAACAGGATAGATAAAAGAGGTTTGGTATGAAATCTTACCGAGAATCCATTTTTGGAAAGCTGGGCGGTCAGGAGATTCTGGCTTATACTTTTGAAAACGAACGAGGTTATCGTCTGACAGTCATGAACTACGGAGCAACCGTCGTCCAGTATGTTACCCCTGACAAAAATAATCACTTTGACAATATCGTCGTTGGCTTTGATCAGTTTGAGGATTATATTGGAAACAGCCCTAAGCATGGAGCCAGTATTGGTCCGGTGGCTGGACGTATTGCCGGAGCAACGTTTGATTTGAATGGCCAGACCTTTCAGCTAGAGACCAATAATGGCTTAAACTGCAACCATAGTGGCTCCAGCGGCTGGGACAGTAGCGTTTTTGAGGTTGAGGAAGTCAGCAATGACGGGCTCACCTTTTATGCAGAGCGGCCTGACGGAACTGGCGGCTTTCCTGGCAATCTGAAAATCTGGGTTTCCTATACCCTGACAGAGAAGGGCGAGCTGGAAATCTCTTATCAGGTACAGACTGATCAGGCTACCTTGGTCAATCCGACCAACCACAGCTATTTCAACCTGTCTGGTCGTTTCAATCAGCCCATTGATGATCATATCCTGCAGCTTAATACTGATGGTGTCTATCCTATCGCAGCTGACGGTCTTCCTGAAAAAAAGGCTGATGCAGAGCGTGACTTTGTCAAGAAGCTGACCAAGGGCGCTGCCCTTAAAGAAATTTTCGATGCGACCGATGAGCAAATCCAGCTGGTATCTGGCTTGGATCATCCCTTTGCGCTAAACCCAAGCCGAGACCAGGCAGGCACGCTCTATCATCCAGCATCGGGCCGCCGCCTGACCATTCAAACTCAGGCGCCCTGCCTAGTGATTTATTCAGCGAATTGCGTGGATGATTCTGTTCGGTTTGACGGACAGCCTATGATTCAGCATAATGGCTTGGCTCTGGAAGCCCAGGCTTTGCCGGATGCCATTCACAGCAGCCAGCAGTCAGATGTCATTCTCAAGGCCGGTCAGATTTTTACCAGCAGGACAGTGTATTTTGCTGATGTACCAGCAACTTTATAAAGAAACAATCGCGAAAGAGCACAGAAAACGGCAGTACCTCCTTCTGCCGTTTTTCTTTGTCCAGTTTTCAGAGACTATGTTTTCAGTAGCCAATCTTAAGCAAGGAAAAAGGCTCCACAATCAAAAGCAAAATTTTTTTGCTAACTGAATTTTACTTTAAGTTTTTCTTAAGCTAAGAGCAGTATACTATGAGTATCAAATGAAGCCCCCTAACTTTGTTTGATAATCCTAAACTTTTTCATAATAATCTCCCATAAAGGCCACCCAATCCGGTGGTCTTTTTTTGCTCAAATTTTAGAATAAGACAGGAAGTTTATCGGATTGTAACTCAAATGTTAAATTTTAAAGGATACGTTATACAAAGTTAAGGTTTCTTTAAGTTAGGGGCAGTATACTATGAGTATCAAATGAAGACCTCCTAACTTTATTTGATAGAAATCCTAAACTTTTTCATAATAATCTCCCATAAAGGCCACTCAATCCGGTGGTCTTTTTTTGTGTTCAGACGTTGATTAGATTTGCTTCCTCTGCTTTATTTTCTGCTATAATAGTTCTATGAGTAGAATTTTAGACAATGAATTAATGGGTGATGAGGAATTAGTGGAGCGCACCTTGCGTCCCCAGTATTTACAGGAGTATATCGGTCAGGACAAGGTCAAGGACCAGCTGAAGATTTTTATTGAAGCGGCTAAGCTAAGGGATGAGGCGCTGGACCACACCCTGCTTTTTGGCCCTCCAGGTCTGGGGAAGACGACCATGGCTTTTGTTATTGCCAATGAACTAGGCGTAAATCTCAAGCAGACTTCTGGTCCGGTGATTGAAAAGTCCGGAGACTTGGTTGCAATCTTAAATGACCTTGAACCGGGGGATGTCCTCTTCATAGATGAGATTCACCGCTTGCCAATGGCGGTAGAGGAAGTGCTGTATAGCGCTATGGAAGACTTTTACATCGACATTATGATTGGCTCGGGCGAGACCAGTCGCAGCGTCCATCTGGATTTGCCGCCTTTCACTCTGATTGGGGCGACCACTCGGGCAGGCATGCTGTCCAATCCTCTGCGGGCTCGCTTTGGGATTACCGGTCACATGGAGTATTATGAAGCTGGCGACTTGACGGAAATTGTCGAGCGGACGGCAGAGATTTTTGAGATGGCTATTACCCACGAGGCTGCGAAGGAGCTGGCTCTGCGTAGCCGAGGCACACCGCGGATTGCCAACCGTTTGCTCAAGCGGGTGCGGGACTATGCGCAGATTATGGGCAATGGCCTGATTGATGATAAGATAACCGACCAAGCTCTCTCCATGCTGGATGTGGACCAGGAAGGTCTGGATTACGTGGACCAGAAGATTTTGAAGACTATGATTGAGGTTTACGGTGGCGGTCCGGTAGGGCTTGGAACCCTCTCAGTCAATATTGCCGAGGAGCGCGAAACCGTAGAGGACATGTATGAGCCTTACCTGATTCAGAAAGGCTTTGTCATGCGGACTCGGACTGGGCGCGTGGCTACCCGCAAAGCTTATGAGCATCTAGGATATGAGTATATGAAGGAATGATGACAGAAAAGGAGATTTTAGACCGACTAGGCCAAGATCCAGACATCCGAGCGATTTTGGAAATTATTCGCAGTCTGGAGCTCAAGGATTCTTGGCTAGCGGCTGGTTGTGTGAGGAATTTTATCTGGAATATGCTATCAGAGCGACCAGGTTTTGATTCAGATACGGATGTAGATGTCATTTTCTTTGATCCGAGTTATGCTGAGGCAGAGACGTTAGATCTGGAAGTCAAGCTCGAGGCAGACTGGCCACAGTATCGATGGGAGCTGAGAAATCAAGCCTATATGCACCGCCATAGTCCTGGAACAGCGCCTTATAAAAATGCTTGCGAAGCCATGAGTAAGTATCCTGAGCGCTGCACGGCTATCGGCCTGCGCTTGCTGGCAAATGACAAACTGGAACTTTTTGCTCCCTATGGTTTGGAGGATATCTTAAACTTTCAGGTTAGACCGACTCCTCATTTTCTTGAAAATAAGGAGCGCCAGCGTGTCTATGCTGAGCGCTTGGCTAAGAAGAATTGGCAGAAAGGCTGGCCGCAGCTGGAATTTCACTATCCCAATAAATAAGTACAAGATAAGAGTAAAATGTTTAAGTTATTTTAAGGAAGCTTTAAGAAATGGATATTATACTATAACCAAGTTAAGAAATTAACTTAACTCCTAAAACTTTTTTCTTTTTAAAAAATAATCTCCCTACAAAAAGCCACCAAACGGTGGTTTTTTGCTATTTTCAGACATGAGAGGGCAGGGCTTGCCAGTTTTCAACGAGAATCAGGAAACTGTAAACGATTCAGAGCTAGTTTTTGCCATTATTTTGTTATAATAGATAGCGAGGTATTCTATGAAGAAAATTGTATTTGTATGTTTGGGCAATATCTGCCGCAGTCCGATGGCAGAGTTTGTCATGAAGAGTTTAACAGACCAACTGAAAATCGAGAGCCGGGCAACCTCAAGCTGGGAGCACGGCAATCCCATTCATCGAGGAACACAGGCTATTTTTAAGAAATATGCCATTTCTTATGATAGGGACAAGACTTCTCAGCAGATTTCGACAGCAGATTTTGCGGATTTTGACTATATCATCGGTATGGATGAAAGCAATGTCCGAGATTTGAAGCGGATGGCGCCTGAGGATTTTCAGTATAAAATTTATCAGTTTGAGGAAGAAAGTGTGCCAGATCCTTGGTACACAGGAGATTTTGACCAAACCTATGATTTGGTCTTGGCTGGCTGCAAGAAGTGGCTAGAGTATTTGGATGGATAGGAATATGGATAAAGTAAAAGAATTTTACGATAAATACAAGGTCTATCTGACCCGGCAGAATTTAGAACTTTTGGCTGTAACGGTCATTGTGCTGTCAGCTATTCTGGTCTTTACCTCGGGGATTCCTGGTAAGGGCGTTTTAACGCTGGATCAGGGGAAGATCAAGTATGACGGGACCTTGGTTCGCGGGAAGATGAACGGTCAGGGGACTATGACTTTTCAAAATGGGGACAGTTATACCGGTCAATTTCGCAATGGCATCTTTGACGGCAAAGGGACTTTTACCTCGCAGGCTGGCTGGAAATATGAAGGGGACTTCAGCAAGGGTCAGGCCGATGGACAAGGAAAGCTAACGACAGAAGGCAATGTCGTTTATGAAGGAACGTTTAAACAAGGAATTTATCAAAATGCGCATTAAATGGTTTTCGCTCGTCAGAATCACGGGGCTGCTTCTAGTTCTGCTTTATCATTACTTCCAGGGCGTTTTCCCTGGCGGTTTTATTGGCGTGGATATCTTCTTTACCTTTTCTGGCTTCTTGATTACCGCTCTGCTTATTGACGAGTTTGCTAAGAAGAAAGAAATCGATATCCAAGGCTTTTTCAAACGGCGTTTTTATCGGATTGTACCCCCTCTGGTCTTTATGATTTTGGTCGTTATGCCCTTTACTCTCTTGATACGTAAGGATTTTGTGGCTGGGATTGGGACACAGATTGTAGCTGCTTTGGGCTTTGTGACAAACTTTTATGAAATGCTCTCAGGCGGCAGTTATGAGAGTCAGTTTGTGCCGCACATCCTGATCCATACTTGGAGTCTGGCTTTAGAAGTGCACTATTATGTTCTTTGGGGCTTGGCCGCTTGGGGCTTGGGCAAGGTTGCCAAGTCAACAGCCCGCTATCGCGGTATGATTGCGCTGGTTTCTGCAGGTCTCTTTTTGGTCAGCTTTATATCAATGTTTGCTGGCGCTTTGACCACTAAGAATTATTCTGACATTTATTTCTCAAGTTTGACCCACATCTTTCCTTTCTTTGCAGGAAGTATCCTAGCAACCTTGTCAGGTGTCGGCCATGTCAGCAGTCGCTTTAAGATGCTGGAGCAAAAGCTGGCTCTCAAGCAAGTGCTAGGAATTATGGGGGGCAGCGCAGCTGTTTTGCTTTTGCTCAGCTTCCTGCTCAAGTTTGACAACCTTTGGACCTACCTGGTAGGATTCTTGATTTCGACTATCTTGGCCTGTCTGATGATTTTGGCTGCTAGGATGCTGCATGATAAGCTCCCTGATGTGAAGGAACCTAGCGTTATCAACTTTATCGCAGATACCAGCTATGGTGTTTATCTCTTCCACTGGCCATTCTATATTATCTTTACCCAACTGATGAGTAACGGCTTGGCTGTTCTCTTGACCACGCTGCTGTCTCTTACTTTTGCAGCCTTGTCTTTCTATATCTTGGAGCCAACTCTTGCTGGTCGTCAGCCAGTTATCATGGGAACCAAGATGGACTTATCGTCTCTTACCAGACCAATCTTTTACAGTATGATTCCGCTGACTTTGATTATGTTCTTTATCTCGGTGACAGCACCAAAGGTCGGAGCTTTTGAGGAAAGTTTGATTGTTAATGCTCTGAATCAAGCAGACACTAAGATGCAGACAACTCGCAGTCAGGTTGATCAGTCCAAGGCGACTGAGTACAATGTGGCAGACGGGATTACCATGATTGGTGACTCGGTTGCCTTGCGCTCAAGCGATCAATTGCAACAGATCTTACCAGGAATCGAGCTAGACACTGTCGTTAGTCGCAGTCTGAGTACAGGCTTGGAGGTCTATAAGACAGATATTGCTAATAGGGTGCTGAAGAAGCAGGTTGTTCTGGCTCTTGGAACCAATTCGTCTGGTTATTCGAATGAGCTTTTGGATGAATATGTTTCCAGCCTGCCTAAGGGGCATCAACTGATCCTCGTGACTCCTTATGACGGTCGCTCAGAGGGCGGAGTCTTGGCCCAGCAGCGGGAGTATGAACTGGAATTAGCCAAAAAGTACGACTATGTCTTTGTGGCTGACTGGCATCAAACTGCTATCGAAAATCCGCAGATTTGGGAAGGGACAGACTATGTCCACTTTGGCTCGAACTCAGAGTCCATCATTGAAGGGGGAACTCTCTATGCCAATACCATTAAGCAAGCCATAGAAGAAGCAAATTCTGGCAATGTGAAACCATAAATAATCAGCTCGGTTCGTCCGAGCTTTTTATAGAAGGCAAAAGAATCTACCGTCTCATCTAATGCTATTATTAGCGAGTCGATGGGAGTTTCAAACTGGAACATCAAGGATTATCTTGATGTTGATAAATATTTCATAGTGGGTGCAGATATTAAATATGACTTGAGTTTATTGCAAGGTCATTATGGGGACAATGAAGGAGACGCGGCTATGGTTCAGGATGGAATTGATGCATACAAGAAGGAGAATAAAGAATGATAACTTCAATAGTTTTTATTACTTCTCTAGTGTTACTTTTCCGTTATTTTAAAAATAGGAAATCGCGGATTATTATTGCGTTATTATATAGTTTGTTTCTTATATGGTATGTTCAAGCAGTTTTGAATTACGGTAAATACACTTTGCAGCCTGGTCAAAGCATAGAGCTGAGAGCGCATCCTAATGCAGACCAACTGGGATATAGTTCTGAGTTGATTTTAAAAAAGAACGATGATAAAAAAATCAAATTAACAGGTATTGAAGTTTGGAGCGAAAAAAATTCTAGAATTTACTATTATGTTAAGGAACAGTATATCTCTCAATCTATTTATGAAAATGGTGAAACGACTGATAAAAAACTATCTAATAATCAAAAAAATATTCACCTGGAGGAAGATGGAATTGTAGTTAATTATACTAATAAAAAAATCTTTGATGTTACTAAAAGTAAACCGTATAATATTACTATCACCAATATTGACGATAGACCCGCTCAATTTGAAGCCCGAGTGGTGGATAGATGAAGTCGAGTAGGAACTCGAAAAGTGAACCTTCGTGAGTGGTGCTAATAGCCGACTAAAGAAGCTTGGTACAAGTACAAAGGAAGAGATAATTAATAGGATTTTTAAGAGTTATCGAAATTATTACGGAAACTAGGTGGACAATATGCGACTATACATCAAAGGCAATTATGCTAAAAAAATAACCTTTACGACAAGAGAGTTGCTCTGGAAAATGTGGTTTAAGGAATGGCATGACCATCTGATTACTACTTCTAATGTGGGTGATGATGAGATACTACAAGATGATTTCTTTTTTGGAGTTCAATTTGATAAATGGCGGTTTAATGATAAACGATGGAATCATATACCATACGACAAGAGCAATCCTTGGAATTCGTTTTCTGATGAAAATATTCAATTGGAATTTGAAAATGATTTTATTACTGATGGGAGAGAACGTGGAGAAAATCTTAGGATTGCTACGACACATACGGACATTTTAACGGTTGATAAACGTGCTATGTATATAATGGCAGTCGAGGTGGCTTCTGCTATTGATGGGCAGATCAGCGAGGATGACAAGCTGACTTGGATAGATGTAGAGACTTTTAAGAAGTTGCACAAGGATGTCTTATCACTAACCTATGATCAAGCAACTGATATCAGTGTGGAGGAACTAAAAAGAATGAAACCTGTAGAGGATCCCTTGTGGGATGAAGAAGAACTACTTCATGAAGAGTACATCAAAATCCATGGTGAACGAGTTTATGACGATGAGGAAGAAGATTGAAATTATATTTAAAAGGCGATTATACCAAAGAAATTCCATTTGATTACTTAGAACTAGCGAAAAGGATGTGGTTTGAGAAAAAAGATGGGATAGAGCCAGATTTGTCGTATGCAGGGTATCTTGATTTACCAATTGAGAAACTTTCTATTCACTTACAATTAAATAAGTGGATGCATGAAAATAGATGGAATAATGTTCAGATTAAAGAAGGGATAAAATATGATTTTTTATCCCATAAGTCAGAATATATACAGCTGGATTACGAAGATGCAATGATGTCGGATTTTCGTGAGAAAGGTGAGTGTTTAAGAATTGCCTCTAAACACCTTGACCTTCTTACCGTTGATAAACGTGCCTTCTATATTATGGCACTTGACATTGCGACTGCCATTGATGGTCAGATTAGCGAAGATGATAAAGAGAGCTGGTTAAGTGTGGAGGAATTTAAAAACCGGCATGAAGATATCCTTTCGATGAGTTATGAACAGGCTAATGAGCTGAGCCTTGAAGAAATTCCGTTTATGGATGATGTTCGAGACCCAGTTTGGGAAGAAGATGACCGCAGAAATGAGGAGTACATTAAAATCCATGGAGAGGTAGAGTTGGACGACGAGGACGAATGAAATTATATTTAAAAGGCGATTACACAAAAAAAGTACCTTATGGTTATTTAGAACTTGCTGGTAAAATGTGGTTTCCAGAAGATGAGCAAATTTCTTACTCAAATGCTGGGAACAATGATGCATTACAAGAAGATTTTTTCTCAAATTTATCCTTGAGGAAAGGCACTGCTGATAAGAGATGGTCTAGTGTCCCCCTAAAGGAAGGGGTACGAAGACTCTTTTCACATATTAAGGAATGTATTGAAATTAATTTTGAAGATGCAGTTGCTACAGATTATAATGAAAAGGGGGACTATCTCCGAATTTTAACCAGCCATCTGGAAGTTTTGACAGTTGATAAACGTGCTATGTATATTATGGCGCTTGAGATTGCAAAGGTGATTGACGGGCAAATTAGCGAAAATGATAAGGCTAGCTGGTTGACAATTGAGGAGTTTAAAAGAAAACATGAGGCTATTCTATCTCTAACTTTTGAAGAAGCAAAAGAACTAAGTTTGACAGAAATTCAAACGATGGATGTTGTAGACGACCCTCTTTGGGAGGAAGAAGCTACTCGTCGAAAAGAATACATACTAGCACATGGAGGCGATATCTCAGATTTATGAGACTATACATCAATGGTGATTATACTAGAAAAGTGCCATTTGGCTACAGAGAACTCGCATGGAAAATGTGGTTTAAAGAAAGAAATGGCCAAAAAATAAGTTTCTCAAATGTCGGGGATGACGAGATGTTGCAAAATGACTTCTATTTATCTTTGCGGTTAGATAAGTGGGGAGCAAGTGGCTCTCGTTGGAAAGATGTCAAGGTTAAAGGTGGCAGTGCAATCAATTCCCAAAAATATGAAAATATTGATTTGGATTATGAGGGAAGTTATGAAAGCGACGGTAGAGAAAAGGGCAAATATTTAAGAATCGCTTCTAATTATCTGGATGTTTTAACAGTTGATAAACGAGCTATGTATATTATGGCACTTGAAATTGCGACTGCTATTGACGGTCAAATTAGCGAAGATGATAAGAAAACATGGCTGACAATTAAGGAATTCAAGGAAAAACACGAAGATATCTTATCTCTAACCTTTGAGGAAGCAAATGAGATGAGTTTGGAAGAAATTCAAACGATTGACGCTATTGACGATTCCATATGGGAAGAATTGGATAGGAAGCGCGAAGAATATATCAAAATACATGGTGAACGTGTTTATGATGACGATTGAGATTATTATTAAAAATGGGAATTAAGGTTCATCTTTTAGATGTTTATAAAGTAAAGATCAGCTCGATTCGTCCGAGCTTTTTATATTTAAACCAAGAAAGCGCTTTCATATATTATGTGAAAACAAAAGTATGTGAAATCTCTAAAAAATTAAAAAAGTTTTTCACAAAATAGACAAAAATAATCTAATAAATCAGCGCTTGTTTTCTAATATTCACAAAATAACAGGAAAAAGTTTGTGAATGTTAGGTGAAAGTGTTTACAAGAGTCATTAAATGGGTTATAATTGAATTGTGAAATATTTAACAAAGGTTAGTGTTCTTCATCTAACCTAAGGCAAAACCATTGGAGGAATAGAATGGCTGAAAAGAAGAAAACGGTAGAACAAGAAGACAAGGCTTTGGCAGCGCAAAAGCATGTCGATGAATTGGTGCAAAAAGGTCTGGTTGCACTAGAGGAAATGAGAAAGCTGAATCAGGAACAGGTGGACTACATCGTAGCCAAGGCCTCTGTAGCAGCTTTGGATGCTCACGGTGAGTTGGCCCTGCACGCTTATGAAGAAACAGGCCGCGGAGTTTTTGAAGACAAGGCAACGAAAAACCTTTTCGCCTGTGAGCACGTTGTGAATAACATGCGCCATACGAAGACTGTTGGCGTTATTGAAGAAGATGATGTAACTGGTTTGACCTTGATTGCGGAGCCAGTGGGTGTTGTCTGCGGAATTACTCCAACAACTAACCCAACTTCAACAGCTATTTTTAAGGCTCTGATTTCCTTAAAAACACGTAATCCGATTATCTTTGCTTTCCACCCATCTGCTCAAGAATCTTCTGCCCATGCAGCACAAATCGTGCGTGATGCAGCGATTGCAGCAGGTGCGCCTGAAAACTGTGTGCAATGGATTACAGCGCCATCGATGGAAGCAACTTCTGCACTTATGAACCACGAAGGGATTGCAACAATCCTTGCGACAGGTGGTAATGCAATGGTGAAGGCAGCTTACTCATGTGGTAAGCCAGCTCTGGGGGTTGGTGCCGGAAACGTACCAGCTTATGTGGAAAAATCCGCTAATATCCGTCAAGCAGCGCACGATATCGTTATGTCTAAGTCCTTTGACAATGGTATGGTCTGTGCCTCTGAGCAAGCCGTTATCATTGATAAGGAAGTTTATGATGAATTTGTAGCAGAGTTCAAATCTTATCATACTTACTTTGTCAATAAGAAAGAAAAAGCTCTGTTGGAAGAGTTCTGCTTCGGCGCTAAGGCAAACAGCAAGAACTGTGCTGGTGCTAAGCTCAATCCGGATATCGTTGGTAAGCCAGCTACTTGGATTGCAGAGCAAGCAGGATTCAGTGTGCCAGAAGATACGAATATTTTGGCAGCAGAGTGTAAAGAAGTTGGTGAAAAAGAGCCATTGACACGTGAAAAACTGTCACCTGTCATCGCTGTTCTCAAGTCTGAATCCCGTGAAGACGGTGTTGAAAAAGCTCGTCAAATGGTAGAATTCCATGGTCTTGGTCACTCAGCTGCTATCCATACGGCGGACGAAGAATTGACCAAGGAATTTGGTAAGGCTGTTCGTGCCATCCGTGTTATTTGCAACTCACCTTCTACTTTCGGCGGTATCGGGGATGTTTATAATGCCTTCCTGCCATCACTGACTCTGGGCTGTGGATCTTATGGTCGCAACTCAGTTGGTGATAACGTTAGTGCTGTGAATCTCTTGAACATCAAAAAAGTAGGAAGACGTAGAAATAATATGCAATGGATGAAACTCCCTTCAAAAACTTACTTCGAGCGTGACTCTATCCAATACCTGCAAAAATGTCGCGATGTGGAACGTGTCATGATCGTTACAGACCATGCTATGGTAGAACTTGGTTTCCTAGATCGTATCATCGAACAACTTGATCTTCGTCGGAATAAGGTTGTTTACCAAATCTTTGCAGACGTAGAGCCAGATCCAGATATCACAACAGTTGAACGTGGTACAGAGATTATGCGTACCTTCAAACCTGATACAATCATCGCGCTTGGTGGTGGTTCGCCAATGGACGCAGCTAAAGTAATGTGGCTCTTCTATGAGCAACCAGAAGTGGATTTCCGTGACCTTGTGCAAAAATTCATGGATATCCGTAAACGTGCCTTCAAATTCCCATTGCTTGGTAAGAAGACTAAGTTTATCGCAATCCCAACCACATCTGGTACGGGTTCAGAAGTGACACCGTTTGCCGTTATCTCTGATAAGGCTAACAACCGCAAGTACCCAATCGCTGACTACTCTCTGACTCCAACTGTAGCCATCGTAGACCCAGCTCTGGTACTGACTGTTCCAGGATTTGTCGCAGCAGACACCGGTATGGACGTGCTGACCCACGCAACAGAAGCTTATGTATCTCAGATGGCCAGCGACTTTACAGATGGTTTGGCTCTCCAAGCGATCAAACTAGTCTTTGAAAATCTGGAAAGCTCTGTTAAGAACGCTGACTTCCACTCTCGCGAAAAGATGCATAATGCCTCTACTATCGCTGGTATGGCCTTTGCCAATGCCTTCCTGGGAATTTCCCACTCTATGGCCCATAAGATTGGTGCTCAGTTCCACACAATCCACGGTCGTACCAATGCGATCTTGCTGCCATATGTAATCCGCTACAATGGTACACGTCCAGCTAAGACAGCGACATGGCCTAAGTACAACTACTACCGTGCGGATGAGAAATACCAAGACATCGCTCGTATGCTTGGCTTGCCAGCTTCTACTCCAGAAGAAGGTGTTGAATCATTTGCGAAAGCTGTTTATGAACTGGGAGAACGCGTCGGTATCGAAATGAACTTCAAGGCTCAAGGTATTGACGAAAAAGAATGGAAAGAACATTCACGCGAATTGGCCTTCCTTGCCTATGAAGACCAATGTTCTCCAGCCAACCCACGCCTTCCAATGGTTGACCACATGCAGGAAATCATCGAAGACGCATACTATGGCTACAAGGAACGCCCAGGACGCCGCAAATAAACGAGCAGCTTCCTCAATTAAAAAATAAGACAGTTTGTCGGTCATCCCCTGCCCTTTGGTGGGGGATTTTTCTATGTGTCTTAGCGAGGCAAGGCCATTGGTCGAAGCCAAGCTTAGAGACATTGATGCTAAGGAGTGGAGCGACGTGAGTGCTAGGTACCTTAACGAAAGGAGCTTGCTGGGGTAAAAAGATGTAAACCTTCTGACTACTTGTGATTGAGTGAGCTTTTGTGCTAAGATAAGGGGACAATGGAAAAAAGGAGAGTAATGTGATTTTTTTATCTTTATGGGCTGGGCTGTTGAGTGGTCTTTGCTGGTTATTGGGGGATATTCTGCTGGTTGGCTTTGAGGTAGACAAGGAAAGCTATGCCTCTTTTACGGAGCAGAGTCGGATTGGCAATACGAATCTGGCTATGCTGATGCTGTCTGGCTCTGTCGGTCGGCTGCGTCTAGGCGCTCTGGTGGCTAACTTCTCAATCCCTCTTATGTTAGTCTCGCTTTATGCTCTCTTTGGTTTGACAAATAAGGGCTTGTGGGCTTATCTGTCAATAGCCTTGTTAGGAATTGGATTTGCCCTGTCGCCGGTGGCACATGTGGCCTTTTACTACGTTGGGATCATCAGCAAAAAGGCTTATAAACGAAGCAACGGACAGGTCTGCTCAGACGAAGACAGCGAGCTTATCAATGAAGCAGTGCTCTTTCTAGATATAACCTGGCGGACAGCTATCGCTCTGACAGGTCTAGGCTGGCTCATTTACTCACTGCTAATAGTTGCCGGTCAGACGATATTGCCTGCTTATCTGGGGCTGCTGACTCCTTTACCTCTCAGTCTGTTGACTATCTTACTGGTAGAAAAGCTGAGAATCGGACGCCCCTACCTTAACGGAGCCGGCCTAAACATAGGATTTAGTTTGTTCTATTTACTGCTCCTGCTTCATATAGGTTCTTAGGAGGTGAATCGGTAAAATTTCAGAAAAAACAGAAAATCTATATATTAACCTATTGAAAAATTCCTATTTCTGTGGTATGATGAAAGAGGTTTCAAGAATCGTTGGGAGGATAAGACATGAAAAACCCTACTTTACTTAAAGAAATGTTACATTATCGCGGAAGAGATGAAATGCCCGACGATTTTGATACCTTTTGGAATAAACAAGTGGCAGAGGTTTGCTAATTGGCATTCTGCTGATTTATACTTCAAATTTGGGCTTTTAAATAAGCTGGTTGAGCTTAGTGTTTGTTAGCTTTTATTCCTTTAAGACTGGAAGTCTACAAAACTGCTTCCCCCTAGGACTAGGCATTCGCCTAGTTCTTTTTAGTTGTAGAAAAATATTGGAATAGTTACAGAAAACATAGATATTTTTACTGTATTCATCTCTATAAGTTTCAAACTGAGATAAAAAGTAATACTTAAAAAGAAAGTACTTTCTAAAAGTAAAACCATATTGAAACTAATTGCAATAAATGTTAAGATAATAAATGTAAAGGCTTACAATAAATGAGTAAGGAGGATAGGAATCAAATGGAAGAGTTGAGACATAAGTTAATTGTGTCGTGTCAGGCTCTACCAAACGAACCATTACATAGCGACTTTATCATGGCTCGTATGGCAGTGGCGGCCAAAGAAGGAGGTGCTAGCGGAATTCGGGCTAACTCGGTTATAGACATCAAGGCTATTAAAGAAGCGGTGGATTTGCCAGTAATTGGGATTATCAAGAGAGATTATCCAGATGCCCAAGCTTTTATTACACCAACTATAGCGGAAGTGGATGAGCTGATGGAAGCCCATCCGGAGATTATCGCTTTAGATGCGACAAATTCCAGCAGACCTCAAGGAGAGAGTTTAAAAGCATTTTTCCAGAAAGTGAAAGAAAAATATCCTCAGCAGCTTTTGATGGCTGATTGTTCAACTCTTGACGAGATGCTGGAAGCTGATCGAATGGGATTTGATTTTATCGGAACAACCTTGGTGGGCTATACTAGTCAGAGCGAAGGAGATAAGATTGAAGCCAATGACTTTGAAATCATCCGAAAAGCTTTAGCTGAGATTCAGCACCCTCTGATTGCTGAGGGGAATATTGATAGTCCTGAAAAGGTGAAAAGAGTTCTAGAGCTGGGAGCCTTTAGTGTGGTAGTAGGATCTGCCATTACACGGCCGCAGCTGATTACAAGGAAGTTTGCAGACGCAACAAAAGAATAGAAAAGAGGAAGAATATGTCAAAATTAGAAAAATATGAAGGTGTCATTCCGGCTTTTTATGCTTGTTATGATGAAGCAGGAGAAGTAAGCCCAGAACGTGTTCGTGCTTTGACTCAGTACTTTATTGATAAGGGAGTTAAGGGTGTCTATGTTAATGGTTCTTCTGGTGAGTGTATTTACCTCAGTGTAGCAGACCGGAAATTAATTTTGGAAAATGTCATGGAAGTGGCTAAGGGCAAACTGACAGTTATCGCTCATGTGGCTTGCAACAACACTAAGGACAGTGTGGAACTGGCTAAGCATGCTGAAAGTTTGGGTGTTGATGCTATCGCTGCTATTCCTCCTATTTACTTCCGTTTGCCGGACTATTCTATCGCTAAGTACTGGAACGATATGAGTGCAGCGGCTCCGAATACTGACTTTGTCATCTACAATATTCCGCAGCTGTCTGGAACGACTCTGACACCAGCACTCTATGCAGAAATGCGTAAAAATCCACGAGTTATTGGGGTTAAAAACTCTTCTATGCCGACTCAAGATATTCAAATCTTTGTCGCAGAAGGTGGGGAAGATCATATTGTCTTTAATGGTCCAGATGAACAGTTTATCAGCGGTCGAGTTATTGGTGCTAAGGCCGGAATTGGTGGAACCTATGCTGTGATGCCGGATCTCTTCCTGAAGCTCAACCAACTCATCATTGACAAAGATCTGGATCGTGCTAAAGAACTGCAACATGCGATTAATAGTGTGATTTACAAGATGGTCAGCGGTCGCGCAAATCTCTATGCTGTTATGAAAGAAATTCTTCGTCTCAATGAGGACTTGGATATTGGTTCTGTTCGAGCACCGTTAGAGCCTCTATCTGAGGGAGACTATGCAATTGCCAAAGAAGCAGCTGCTATGATTAAGCAGGTAAGAGAAGACTTCTTATAATATAAAGAGTGTAACACCAGAGTTTAGGGCAGGCTAAACCTGCCCGTCCTAGGCTTTGACGATGAATAATAATGGAGAAATTCTATGGGAAATGTTGGTTTTACTACAATCGATATGATTATTCTGATTGTGTATTTACTAGTTGTTCTGGTAGCAGGTTTGCTCTTCTCGAAAAAGGAGATGCAGGGTAAAGAGTTCTTCAAAGGTGATGGAACGGTACCTTGGTATGTAACATCTGTTTCCATTTTTGCTACATTGTTAAGTCCGATTTCCTTTATGACACTGGCGGGGAACTCTTATGCAGGGACTTGGCTTCTCTGGTTTGCCCAGCTGGGTATGATTTTTGCCATTCCTGTGGCTATCCGCTTCTTCTTGCCGATTTATGCACGTCTGGATATTGATACAGCCTATGACTACCTGCAAAAACGTTTTGGTTCTAAGGCCTTGCGGGCTTTGTCAGCTGTCTTCTTTATCATCTATCAAATCGGCCGCATGTCCATCATTATGTATCTACCTTCAGTAGCTCTGGCTACTCTGACCAAGATTGATGTCAATATCTTGATTATCGCAATGGGTGCGATTGCCATTGTTTACTCCTATACCGGTGGTGTCAAGTCAGTTCTGTGGACAGACTTTATCCAAGGTTCAGTACTCTTGATTGGTACAGTTATAGGGCTTTTCTTCCTGATTGCTAATCTCAAGGGTGGCTTTGGCGATATTGCTAGTGAGCTGGCCAGCGGTAAATTTATCTCAGGAAATGAAACTATTTTCAATCCTAACTTACTAAAAGATTCTATTTTTCTGATTATCTTGGGCTCTGGTATCAATACCCTGTCCTCTTATGTATCCTCGCAAGATATCGTTCAGCGCTTTACGACAACTCAGAATGTGAAGAAGCTCAATAAAATGATGTTTACGAATGGAGTTTTGTCAATCTTTATCGCCTCTGTCTTTTATCTGATTGGTACAGGTTTATACGTCTATTATCAAGTACAGCATCCAGGCAGTGAGGGCAGTTCTATTCCTCAAGACCAGATCTTCACTTACTTTATCGCCTATGGTCTTCCAGTTGGAGTGACCGGTGTTCTGATTGCGGCAATTTATGCAGCAGCTCAGTCTACTATTTCTACAGGTCTTAATTCTGTAGCGACTTCTTGGACTTTGGATATTCAAGATGTTGTATCTAGCAATCTGGACGACAAGAAACGGACTAAAATTGCTCAATATGTTTCTCTAGGTGTAGGAGTCTTCTCCACAGTAGTTTCAATCGTGATGGCTCATACAGGTATTACATCGGCTTATGTTTGGTTTAATGGCTTTATGGGCTTGGTGCTAGGTGTCTTGGGAGGAATCTTTATTCTGGGAATCTTCACCAAGCGTGCCAATCTCAAGGGAGCTTATGCGGCTATGATTGCTTCTAGTATTGTCCTGCTAGTCATCAAGTACGCTCTGCCAGCAGAAGCCGTTAGTATCTGGGCTTATTCCTTGATTTCAATTGTTGTTTCCTTGATTGTAGGCTATGTGGTTTCCGTCTTAACTGGCGGCAAGGCTGCACCAGAGAATACAACAGTTTACGATATTGCAAGCATTCATGCAGATAAATCCTGGGAGGTACGGCACTAATGGAATTAGTTCAATATAAAGGAGCAGCTGTTGAGAGAGACATTCAGCATCCTGCCTTAAAAAAAGTCTTAGAATTTTTACAGACACATGATGTCAGCCAAGATGAAAAGGGCAACCACCCTGTGTCTGATGATTTCTTTTACAATGTCATTGAAATGACGACTACGACCGACGATGAACGGGTCTGGGAAAGTCATAGGGAATTTTACGATGTGCATCTGATTTTTGAAGGAAAGGAGCGCATCCACTATAACTTTTTGTCCAATATGGAAGAAGGGGATTATGATGCGGAAGGAGACTGGCAGCAGATGTCCGGTCAAGCTTTGTTTGACCTGATATTCACTCCTGGCAGCCTGCTCTTGCTGGATTCTAATGACGCCCATAAGACTGGACTGATAGCTGAAGAAGCCGGCCCCATCCGTAAGGTTGTCTTTAAAGTAAAAATTGTATAAAAGGCTGCGGGCGGGATGAGAAAGACGGATTGTTCTTAACATGCTGCCCCAGCTTTTTTAGTCAGTTTTGAACTTTATTTTCTGCTGGAGAATTCTAGCAAGGAAGGGTTGGAATTACTTTTGAGAAAGTGGTAGAATAAAGAAAATAGTTGCAGGAGGAAAATGTCTGATGGTTTCTTTGGAAAAAAACATTTTGCCAGTGATTGAGTCTGTATATGGTAGTCTGACACACCTGGAAAAGAAGATTGCAGATTATTTTCTGTCTGCAGAGGCCCTGACAGCTGATCTATCGGCTCAGGCGGTGTCTCAGAAGCTCTATGTCTCTGTGCCTTCTCTGACTCGCTTCGCCAAAAAATGTGGCTTTTCAGGCTACCGGCAGTTTATCTTTGAATTTCAGGAATCCAGCTCAGAAAGTAAAAATGTCAGTAGGGATTTGACGAGAAATGTCTTGTCTGATTATGGCGAATTGCTCAATAAGACTTTTTCCTTGATTGACGAAGAACAGTTCCTGCGCGTGGGGGATATGCTCAACAATGCTGGGCGAGTCTATATCTACGGGCAGGGGAGTTCAGGCTTAGTGGCTCGGGAAATGGAGTTTCGCTTCATGCGGTTGGGAATGGTTTGTAAGGCCATCACGGATGACCATATGATTCGGGTGAATAGAGTCATGCTGGATTCGGACTGTCTGGTTATTGGCATTTCCATATCTGGCGAGACTAAAATTATCACGCAGGCTATTCAGAATGCCAAAAAAGTCGGAGCCAAGACTGTGCTGGTAACTTCCAATAACAGCGACGACTTGAGGCAGCAGTGTGATGAACTGGTCCTAGTAGCTGTCAAGAAGCACTTGGCACAGGGCAATAATATCTCTCCTCAGTTTCCGGTTTTAGTTGTGATGGACATTTTCTATGCCTATTATATGGATTTAGACCGAGATCATCGCAGCCAAATCTTTACAAATACACTTTCAGCTTTAGAAGAAAATCAAGAAGAGAAGGAGCATGAATCGTGAATATTGTTGGAATAGATATCGGTGGGACAACGATTAAAGCAGATCTCTATCAGTCTGATGGACATAGTCTAAATCAATTTCGGGAAGTTGCCACTGAGATCGACTTTGAAAAGAAAACGAATCAGATTTTAGAGCAGGTTTGCCAGTTAATAGCATTTTATAAGGAGAAGTTTGAGCTAGATGGAGTAGCGATTTCATCTGCTGGTGTAGTTGACAGCCAGGCTGGGAAAATCAGTTACGCCGGTTATACCATTCCAGGCTATATTGGAACGGATTTCCGTAGTCGGATTTTAAAAGAATTTGGTTTACCGATTGCGATTGAAAATGATGTTAATTGCGCTGCTCTAGGTGAGGCTTGGCTAGGCGCTGCCAAAGGTCATGCTTCTGCAGTTATGATTACTGTCGGTACAGGCATTGGCGGCGGCATTATCAATGATGGAAAGATTGTCAATGGATCCACTTATACTGCTGGTGAGGTAGGCTATCTGCCCATGGAAGATGGACAGGACTGGCAATCCCTGGCCTCAACAACTGCCTTGTTGGCATTATACAGCCAAAAGACAGGCGAGCAGGGCCATACTGGGCGTAGTTTTTTTGCGGCGGTAGACCAAGGAGATAAGCTGGCGCAGGAAACACTTGATATATTCTTGGGTCGCCTAGCTAAAGGTCTTTTAACCCTGTCCTATATTCTAAATCCAGAGGTGTTGATTGTCGGTGGCGGGATATTAGCTAGATCTGAGCTTATTCTGCCACGTCTTGAAAATTTGATGAAGCAGCAAGTAGTAGATCAGCGCTTTTTGCCTAGAGAGTTGGCGGCAGCAGCCCTAGGGAATGAAGCCGGACGATTAGGCGCTGTTCGACATTTTCTGAATCAGGAGAAAAACTCTGTTTGAAAAAGATGTTTTCAGAAAGAATATGTTATAATTTATGCAAGTACGAAGCTGTATTCCTGAAGATGACTGTACCAGATGCGGGACAGTCAGCCAGGAATGCAGATTTTAAAATCCGTTTTCAAAGGTTTTTGAAAACGAGGGGGTGAATAGATGGCCAATGAAACACTTGAAAAAATGCAGGAAATTGAAACTGCTGCAGAAGAAGTTTTGATGGGCTACAGGACGCAGGCTCAGGAGCTGCGACAGCAAGTAGATGAAAATCTCAGGCAACTGGGGCTGAAGTATGACGATGAAACGCAGAAACTGGCAGAGGAATTAACCGCGACTTCCCAGCAAAAGTTGGTGCTCCTGCAGCAAGACTTGGAGCAGACAACCCAGCAAAATGAGGACAAGGTTGCGGCCGCGCTGACAAACAAAAAAGCAGACCTGGCGCGAGTCATTGTAGAGAAGGTGGTAGAAGCCTATGGCCATTAGTCAAATGCGGCAGTTGTCTCTGCTTCTGCCCAAGGAACTGCTGGATCAGCTTCTCTTTTACCTACAGGGTTTAGAGTCGGTTCAGATTCATGACTTGCGGCAGGAAGAGGACTGGCAGGCAGCCTTTGAGCAGGCTTTAGTCGGCCGGCCAGATCGGCAGCTATCTCAGCAGGATTTGCTCAGTCGTCAAGAAAAGCTCGAGAGGCTGATTGCAGATCTAGAGCCTTTTATGCCCAAAAAGAAACTGCTGGGATCCTTAAAAGAAGAACCTTTGGAATTATCCTTTGCTGCTTTGGAGCAGGCAGGGAAAGCCCGGGATGAGGAGGCGCTGCTGGAAGGAATCAGCAAACAGCTCAAGGTATTGCAAGAGGCCAAGGGTCAGATAGAAGCTGACCGCTTGGAAGTGGCTGCGCTGGAGAAGTGGGTGCCACTGGAGCTAACACCGCAAGCAGCTGCGACTTTCAGTCATCTGGGAGCTTTGATTGGGACGATTCCCAATACCGATGACGATGCTCTGCGCTTGGCTCTGGGAGCACATGCTGATCTGAAGTTCCAGGAAGTCTTTACCGACGATACGGAGCACGGGGTTCTTATTTTTTACAAGACCGGCTCTCTGGAAGAAGTTCGCAGAATCTTGAAAGAGTATGGCTTTAAGCCCTTTGAGTATGACCATGCGGAACTGCCTGCTGATCGGCTCGAACAGCTCAAATCTAATATCCGCCAGCAGGAAGCTGTGGTAGACGCTATGACCAAGAGTCTAGCAGCTTCAAAGGGTGAGCTGGATCAGCTCAAGGTTCAGCTGGACTATCTATGCAATCTCTCCTCCCGTCAAGAAAGTAAGAACCAGTTAGCCAGCACGCAAAATCTGGCAGCCTTGGAAGGCTGGATCGAAAGCAATCAGGTTCAAGCTCTTGAGGCTTGCTTGACAGAGCAGTTTGGCCAGAGCATTCTCATCCAGACCAGAGAGATTCGACAGGACGAGAAAGATAAGGTTCCGACCAAGCTTAAAAACAATGCCTTGGTAGAGCCCTTCGAGCTAGTGACGGAGATGTATTCTTTGCCTAAGTATGGCGACAAGGATCCAACGCCCGTCGTTTCCCTGTTTTATTTTGTATTCTTTGGCATGATGGTCGCCGATATTGGCTATGGTCTCTTGCTCTTTGCAGGAACTAGTCTAGCGCTGCGCTTTTTACATGTCAAGCCAGGAATGGCTAAGAATCTGCGCTTCTTCCGCCTACTGGGCGTGGCCGTCATTATCTGGGGACTGGTTTATGGCTCATTCTTTGGATTTGAATTGCCCTTTGCTCTGATAAGTACCAGCTCTGATGCCATGACGATTCTGGTCATTTCGGTCGTCTTCGGCTTCATTACAGTACTGGCAGGCCTCTTCCTCAGCGGGCTGAAAAATATCCGCCTCAAGGATTATGCAGAAGCATACAATGCAGGCTTTGCTTGGGTACTGATTTTGCTAGGGCTGCTGCTCTTGGCCTTGGGGAATTTCTTCCCATCCTTGGCCTTTGCGGCAACGATTGGTCAATGGTTAGCCATTATCAATGCACTTGGCGTATTGGCAGTATCGATTATCAGCGCTAAGAGCTTGGCAGGTCTGGGGTCAGGTCTCTTCAACCTCTACAATGTCAGCGGTTATGTTGGGGATCTGGTCAGCTTTACGCGACTGATGGCTTTGGGACTTTCGGGGGCTAGCATTGGCTCGGCCTTTAACCTGATTGTTAGTCTCTTTCCACCAGTGGCTCGCTTTAGCATTGGTATTCTGCTTTTTATTGCTTTGCATCTGGTCAATATGTTTCTGTCTTTCCTGTCGGGTTATGTGCACGGAGCACGTTTGATTTTTGTAGAATTCTTCGGAAAATTCTACGACGGAGGCGGCAAGCCTTTCACTCCGCTCAAGCCTAGCGAGAAATACGTTCAGCAAAGCAAGAAATAAAGATTAGGAACTATGGTAAGAGACGAGAAGCTCATCTTAAGAAATACAGTTTCTACAACATCAAAAACAAGCAACATTCATTAAACTAGCTGTTGGTTTTACAAGAATTACAGCAATTTCATAGGAGTAAATCATGGAACATTTAGCATCATATTTTGGAACTTACGGCGGAGCCTTTTTTGCAGGTCTGGGAGTGGCTTTGGCGGTCTTTCTCAGCGGAATGGGCTCAGCGCTAGGTGTTGGAAGCACCGGTCAGGCAGCGGCAGCTCTCTTGAAAGAACAGCCGGAAAAATTCGCTCAAGCTCTGATTTTACAACTTTTGCCAGGTACCCAAGGTCTCTACGGCTTTGTTATCGGGATTACCGTCTTCTTTAATATCAAGCCAGAATTGGCTCTGCAATCAGGCGTAGCTTATTTCCTAGCAGCTCTGCCAGTTGCGATTGTTGGTTACTTTTCAGCCAAGCATCAAGGACGAGTAGCGACCGCTGGTATTCAGATTTTGGCCAAGCGACCAGAAGAGGTCATGAAAGGGGTTATCCTAGCGGCCATGGTTGAAACCTATGCCATCTTGGCCTTCGTTGTATCCTTCATCATGGTTCTGAATGTGAAGTAAGGAGGCTTTTATGTCTGACATATCAGATCTCAAAGCTTCTGTCTTGGAGCAGGCTCACGAGAAGGGGCATTTGCTTTTGGCCGAGGCTACTGAGAAAATAGAACAGGAAGCCAAGGAACGTGAGGCCCAGCTGGTTCGGCAAAAGCTTGGACAGCGAGAGCAGCAGCTGAAAGAAATCAGCCGGCGCAGTCAGCGCGATATTCAGCAGCTGGAAAATCAAAAGCGCCAGTCTACTCTGGTCATCAAGCAGCGGGTTCTCAGAGAGCTTTTTGAGGAAGCCTATGCTCAGATGGCAGCTTGGTCACCAGCTGAAGAAGAGCATTTTCTGAAGAGTGTCTTGGCTAAATACCCAGAGAAAGAGTTGGCACTGACTTTCGGTGCTCTATCAGCTGAGAAATTCAGCTCCAGCCAGTTAGAAGACTTGAAAAGATCCTTTCCGCAAGTACACTTTTCAGACCAGTCCATAGCCGGTCAGGCAGGTTTTGTGCTGAGCCAAGGACGAGTGGATGATAGTTATCTCTATCGTGACTTGCTGGACTCTGTCTGGCAGGAGGAAAGCTACCGACTGGCTCAGGATATTTTCAAAGACCAGGCAGAATAGGAGGCGGACCATGAGTGAAACAAGCTTCTCTCAAGTCAATACAGCCATTAGCGTGCAGGAGGCTTCCTTTTTGACGCCCCAGCAATATGATCAATTGCTGCAGGCTGACAATCCTGCCAGCCGTTCGGCTCTTCTGCAGGGAACGGTCTATGCCATGGATGCTGAAGCTATCAAGGATCTCAATACCATTGAGAAAGTACTGATGAAGCATTTGTATTCCGTTTATAATTGGGCGTTTGAGATCAGTCCAAGTAAGGAGTTAGTGGAGATTTTCACGCTCCGCTATACCTACCACAATCTCAAAGTTTTTCTCAAGGGTCGGGCGACAGGTCAGTCCTTGGAGCATTTGCTGATGCCGGTGGGGACCTATTCGCTGGAGGTTTTGGAGCACTTGGTCATGGCTTTTTCAGCTGAGTATTGTCCGGATTTCATGCTGGACGAGGTGCTTGCGACCTGGCAGGAATACCAGGATTATCAGGATGTGCGCGTGCTGGAGATTGGCATGGACATGGCTTATTTCCAGCATCTTAAGCGTCTGACACAGGAATTGGAAGATGACCGTCTGCTGCAGCTGGTGAATCTGACTATTGATTTTTACAATGCCATCACGGTCAAGCGGGCTGTTGGCTTGGAAAAACCGCGCAGCTTTATGAGGCAGCTCCTGTCTGATGAAGGGAGCCTCTCTGCTGCCAACTGGATTGCCATGGCAGAGCAGGGAGATTTCTTGACTTGGTTTAGCCAGGTCAATCCCTGCGGTTACGATCTGGATCTGCGCTCCTACGAGGAAAAAATGCGGAACCAGACCTTGACGACAGTAGAGCTAGAATATCTAGCGGACCTCTTGCAGGTTAAGTTGCTTGCGGCTGGTCAGTTTGAGACAGATGGACCGCTCCCTCTGGCCCGCTATCTGCTGGGCAAGGAGCTGGAAGTCAAGAATCTGCGGCTGATTTTGACTGGCATGGACAATCAGCTGCCGGTAGAGCTTATCAGAGAAAGGATGCGACCGATTTATGGACAAGACTAGCTACAAGATTGCTGTTGTGGGGAATCGCGACACCATCCTCCCTTTTAAGCTGATTGGTTTTCAGACCTTTCCGGTGAAGGAAGCTCAGGAGACGGTCAATACCCTGCGTCGGCTCGCCCGTGAAGATTTCGGCATTATCTATCTGACGGAGGATATGGCTGCGGATATTCCAGAAACCCTGGCCTACTATGACCAGCTGGAGATTCCTGCTCTTGTGCTCATTCCTACCCATAAGGGGAGCACGGGACTGGCTCTTTCGCGGATTCATGAAAATGTCGAAAAGGCTGTCGGACAAGATATATTGTGAGGTTTTTATGCGAATCAATGAACTAGGTCAACCTATTGGGGATGCTCTGCCGGATTTTCAGCCGGGGGACTTGCCTAATTTGGAGCGAATCGAAGGCCAGTATGTTATTATCGAGCGTCTATCCAAGGACAAGCATGGAGCGGATTTGTATGAAGTGTATGGTCCGGATTCTCCTGCGGATATGTGGACCTATCTCTTTCAAAATCCTGCCCAAAGTCAGGTAGAATGGTCTCAGCTGCTAGATCAGATGCTGGTAGCACAGGATCGTTTTCACTATGCAATTGTGGACAAGGAGAGCGGTAAGACTTTAGGAACTTTTGCCTTGATGAGGATTGACCGAAATAACCGCGTTATCGAAGTGGGAGCGGTGACCTATTCGCCCGAGCTGAAGCGCACCAGACTGGCTACTGAAGCTCAGTACTTGCTGGCACGCTATGTCTTTGAAGGGCTGGAGTATCGCCGCTATGAATGGAAATGCGATGCCCTCAATCAGCCGTCAAGACGGGCAGCAGAGCGGCTTGGTTTCACCTATGAAGGTAGGTTTCGCCAGGCGGTTGTCTATAAGGGGCGCAACCGAGACACGGACTGGCTGTCTATGATTGACACGGATTGGCCGGCCGTCAAGGGTCGTCTAGAAAAATGGCTAAGCTCAGACAATTTCGACGAAAAGGGCCAGCAAATAAAAGCCTTATCTGATTTTTAAAATAAAAAGAAACAATCCTTGCCCTAGAGCTAGCTAAGAAAGATTTCAAACTCGTGGCAAGAATCAAAAAAACACTCTTTGGAAATGAAATTCAAACTGTTGCTTAGTTTGAGCTTTGATTTTCATGTAGAAGCAAGAAAAATCTCCCAAGAATGGAGGAAGATTGTGAGTCAAGGAAAGATTATCAAAGTTTCTGGTCCTCTGGTGCTGGCATCAGGGATGCAGGAAGCGAATATTCAGGATATCTGCCGGGTTGGCGATTTGGGGCTGATCGGTGAAATTATTGAAATGCGGCGGGACCAAGCCTCTATTCAGGTTTATGAAGAAACTTCTGGCTTGGGGCCGGGAGAGCCGGTCATCACGACTGGAAGCCCTCTGTCTGTTGAACTGGGACCAGGTCTGATTTCCCAGATGTTTGACGGAATTCAGCGGCCTTTGGAGCGTTTCCAAAACATCACGAAGAGTGACTTCCTCGTCCGTGGTGTCCAACTGCCAAATCTAGATCGAGAGGCTAAGTGGGATTTTGTTCCAGGTCTGTCTGTCGGAGATGCGGTTGAGTCCGGCGATATTCTGGGAACGGTGCAGGAGACCAATCTGGTGGAGCACCGCATCATGGTGCCAGTTGGAGTCAGTGGACGTTTGACCAATATCTCAGCTGGCAGTTTCACTGTTGAAGAGACTGTTTACGAGATTGAGCAGGCGGATGGTTCTGTCTTTAAAGGGACTCTCATGCAAAAATGGCCAGTCCGTCGCGGGCGCCCTTTTGCTCAGAAGCTGATTCCAGTTGAGCCTTTGGTGACTGGTCAGCGGGTCATCGATACCTTCTTCCCAGTAACCAAGGGCGGAGCAGCAGCCGTACCAGGACCTTTCGGGGCTGGTAAGACTGTCGTCCAGCACCAGGTGGCCAAGTTTGCCAATGTTGACATCGTTATCTATGTCGGCTGCGGTGAGCGTGGCAATGAGATGACCGACGTACTTAATGAATTTCCAGAACTAATTGACCCAGCAACTGGCCAGTCCATCATGCAGCGGACGGTGCTGATTGCCAACACCTCCAATATGCCGGTGGCAGCCCGGGAAGCATCGATTTACACAGGGATTACGATCGCAGAATACTTCCGTGACATGGGCTACTCCGTGGCCATCATGGCGGACTCTACCTCTCGCTGGGCAGAAGCCCTGCGGGAAATGTCTGGCCGTCTGGAAGAAATGCCGGGTGACGAAGGCTATCCTGCCTATCTCGGCAGCCGGATTGCTGAGTATTACGAGCGGGCTGGCCGGGTCAAAACGCTCGGTTCGACTGCGCGTGAAGGCTCTATTACTGCTATTGGGGCTGTATCACCTCCGGGTGGAGATATTTCTGAGCCGGTGACGCAAAATACCCTGCGGATTGTCAAGGTTTTCTGGGGCTTGGATGCCCAGCTGGCTCAACGCCGGCATTTCCCAGCTATCAACTGGCTGAGCTCTTACTCGCTCTACCTAGACGAAGTGGGAGCCTATATCGACCAGCATGAGAAGATTGCTTGGGCTGAGAAAGTCACCAAGGCCATGAATATCCTGCAAAAGGAAAGCGAACTGCAGGAAATCGTGCGTTTGGTTGGCTTGGATTCCTTGTCTGAAAAGGACCGGCTGACCATGAATGCAGCCAAGATGATTCGCGAGGACTACCTGCAGCAGAATGCCTTTGATGATGTGGACACCTATACTTCTTTCAAAAAACAGGTAGCTTTATTGAGCAATATCCTGACTTTCGATGCGGAGGCCAATCGTGCCTTGGAGCTGGGAGCTTATTTCCGGGAAATCATGGAAGGAACGGTGGAGCTGCGTGACCGAATTGCCCGCAGCAAGTTTATCCACGAAGACCAGTTGGAAAAAATTCAAGCCCTCAGTCAGACTATCGAGGAAACCCTGCACCAGATTCTTGCCCAAGGAGGACTAGACAATGAGCGTCATTAAAGAATACCGCACCGTTAGTGAAGTTGTCGGCCCTCTGATGATTGTCGACCAAGTCGCTGGCGTGCATTTCAATGAATTGGTAGAAATCCAGCTGCATGATGGCAGCAAGCGTCAGGGCCAGGTTCTGGAAGTCCAAGAAGACAAGGCTATGGTCCAGCTTTTTGAGGGATCAAGCGGTATCAATCTGGAAAAAGCTAAGGTCCGCTTTACGGGCCGTCCGCTAGAGCTGCCAGTGTCAGAAGACATGGTAGGCCGGATTTTCAATGGCATGGGCAAGCCAATTGATGGCGGCCCAGCTATCTTGCCAGAAAAATATCTGGATATTGACGGTCAAGCCATCAATCCAGTAGCTCGCGACTATCCGGATGAGTTTATCCAGACCGGTATTTCAGCCATCGACCACCTCAATACCTTGGTTCGGGGACAAAAACTGCCAGTATTCTCTGGCTCTGGTCTGCCCCACAAGGAATTAGCCGCTCAAATCGCCCGTCAGGCTACCGTGCTTAACTCTGACGAAAACTTCGCCGTGGTCTTTGCGGCCATGGGGATTACCTTTGAAGAAGCCGAGTTTTTCATGAATGACCTCCGGGAGACGGGAGCCATTGACCGCTCGGTGCTCTTTATCAATCTAGCTAATGACCCAGCTATCGAGCGGATTGCAACGCCGCGGATTGCCCTGACAGCAGCCGAGTACCTGGCTTATGAAAAGGACATGCACGTTCTGGTCATCATGACTGACATGACCAACTACTGTGAGGCCCTGCGGGAAGTTTCCGCAGCTCGTCGTGAAGTGCCGGGCCGCCGTGGGTATCCGGGTTACCTCTATACTAACCTATCCACCCTTTATGAGCGGGCTGGACGTCTGGTCGGCAAGAAAGGCTCTGTGACGCAGATTCCGATCCTGTCCATGCCAGAGGATGACATTACCCATCCGATTCCAGACTTGACAGGTTATATTACGGAAGGTCAGATTATCCTTTCGCGCGACCTTTACAACAGTGGCTATCGTCCGCCTATCAATGTCCTGCCATCTCTGTCCCGTCTCAAGGACAAGGGTTCAGGTGAGGGCAAGACTAGGGGAGACCATGCCGCAACTATGAACCAATTATTCGCCGCCTATGCGCAAGGCAAGCAGGCCAAGGAGCTGGCTGTCGTTCTGGGGGAATCCGCCCTGTCCGAAACGGACAAGCTCTATGTACGCTTTACCGACCGCTTCGAGCAGGAATACATCAATCAAGGTTTCCAGACCAATCGAACCATTGAGGAAAGCTTGGATCTAGGCTGGGAACTCCTGTCCATCTTACCTAGAACGGAGCTTAAGCGGATCAAGGACGATATGATTGATCAATACCTGCCGCAAACCAAGGAGGAAGAAAGATGACGCGACTCAATGTCAAGCCGACTCGGATGGAGCTGAATAACTTAAAAGCCCGTCTCAAAACGGCTGTCCGTGGGCATAAATTGCTCAAGGACAAGCGGGATGAGCTGATGCGGCGCTTCATTGAGTCTGTCCGTGAGAACAATCAGCTCCGCCAAAAGGTCGAATCCGCTCTGGTCGGTCACCTGCAGGACTTTGTCATGGCAAAGGCGCTGGAGAGCGACCTCATGGTCGAGGAGATTTTTGCCGTCCCTACGCGGGAGGTCAATCTGCATGTGGAGACTGAGAATATCATGAGTGTGCGCGTGCCCAAGATGCACGCTCATATTGACAATCCGCATAGTGATGACGAGGGAGACGTGGTTTATAGCTATGTGGCGTCTAACAGCCAGATGGATGAAACCATTGAAAGCATGAGCGATCTGCTTCCTGACTTGCTGCGACTGGCTGAGATTGAGAAAAGCTGCCAGCTCATGGCGGATGAAATCGAGAAAACCCGCCGTCGGGTCAACGGGCTAGAGTATGCTACCATCCCTGACCTCAAAGAAACCATCTACTACATCGAAATGAAGCTGGAAGAAGCCGAACGAGCCAGCCTCGTCCGAATGATGAAGGTGAAGTAAGATGCGTAGGCGTTAAAAAACGACTGAAAAATAGGAACTGGACGATGGATTCGATGAATCCAAGTCCAGTTCTCTTTTTTCCGAGTTTTTAGCCGTAGTTCGATTTAGCTGAACTAAGCCAGAGTAAATAGATATATTCACAGCAAAAATAGACGAAGAAGCGATAGCTTCTAGGGATTTTATCTTTTTTGCCAAGAGCTTAGGTCGGGTTCAGTTTAGCCGAATACCAAGAGTTTAAATAAGTCCAAAAGAAACAGAACCTCTCTAAACGGGGTTCTTTTGCTTACTGCCATTTTTTATATGTTACAAAAAAATCTCCATATTACAAAGGGCGGACAGTTTTGTTAAATAGGTCGAAAAAGGCTTTTTTCTTAGAAAAATTATGGTAAGATGGTTTTCGTATCATGAATGATTAGGAAGGTGCATTTTGCATATGAAAATGAATAAGAAATTACTTTTGGCTTCAACTGTTGCTTTGTCAGCATTGCCTTTGTTGACAACGCGAGCTGAGGAGCAGCCACAAAACTGGACTGCTAGAACAGTTGAGCAAATCAAAGCAGATATTACGAGTAATGAAAATCAACAAACTTACACTGTTCAATATGGAGACACTTTGGGAAATATTGCTCAAGCGATGAACATTGATCTTGTTGATTTGGCTAAAATCAATCAAATTGCCAATGCTGACTTGATTTTCCCAGGTACTGTTTTGACCATTACAGCAAATGGGCACAACGAAATTACCTCTGTAGAAATCCAAAGCTACCAAGCAGGAAATAATGCAGGATTGGTAACGGAAGATTATACAGCAAGTGAGATTTTTGGTACTGAAGAAGCCGCTCCAGCGGCACCGGCTCAAGCAGCAGAAACTCCAGCTCCGGCTGTTGAGGAAGCTGTTGCAGCTCCAGCAGATCAAGCACCAGCGCCTGCTGAAGAAGCTCCTGCCCCAGTAGCAGAAGTTGCAAGTGAAGCAGCCCCAGCTGCGGAAGCAAATGCAGCCGCTCCTGTAGAAGCAGCGCCACAGCCGGCAGTAGCTACAAGTCCAGAAGCACCAGCAGAGGCGGCTCCAGAAGCTACTGAATTAGGCCAAGACCAAGTCAGTCAAGCAACTGCTGCAGTTGAACCTACAACTTACAACGCTCCAGCTGTAACAGACGCTGCTAGCGTGACAACTAACAATCCTGCTAATGAGGGTCTTCAGCCACAAACTGCAGCTCTGAAAGAAGAGATAGCAGCTAAATATGGAATTACAGAATTTAGTCTTTACCGTCCAGGTGATAGCGGAGATCATGGTAAGGGCTTGGCGGCTGACTTTATCGTTGGTGAAAATACCGAGTTAGGAAACCAGGTCGCAGCCGATGTTACTTCTAATATGACTGAAAGAGGAATCTCTTACGTTATCTGGCAGCAACAGTTCTATGCACCATTTGAAAGCATTTATGGACCAGCTAATACTTGGAACCAAATGCCAGACCGTGGCAGCGTAACTGAAAACCACTACGATCACGTTCACGTATCAATGAATGAATAAGATGAAAACAAGCTCAGAAATGGGCTTTTTCTTATATTCTCTGTGAAAAAGCGAGAATTTTCTGATAAATTTTGGTATAATAAAGCGAACTACAGATAAAGGATGAGAGAGAATGACCTTAGTTTATCAATCAACACGCGACGAAAAGAATAGAGTAACAGCTAGCCAGGCGATTCTGCAAGGCTTGGCAACAGACGGCGGGCTCTTTACGCCTATTACCTATCCGCAGGTCGATTTAGACTTTGCCAAGCTCAAAGACGCTTCTTATCAGGAAGTAGCCAAGCTGGTTTTGTCTGCTTTTTTGGATGATTTTTCTGAAGCGGAGCTGGACCACTGTATCAACCATGCCTATGACAGCAAGTTTGATGATGCGGCGATTGCTCCCTTGGTCAAGCTGGATGGTCAGTACAATCTAGAGCTTTTCCACGGAGCGACCATTGCCTTCAAGGACATGGCTCTGTCCATCCTGCCTCACTTGATGACAACTGCAGCCAAAAAGCACGGCTTGGAAAACAAAATTGTCATTTTGACGGCGACTTCTGGCGACACAGGTAAGGCAGCTATGGCAGGATTTGCGGATGTTCCAGGAACTGAGATTATCGTCTTTTATCCGAAAGATGGTGTCAGCAAGGTCCAAGAGCTGCAAATGACGACGCAGACAGGTGCCAATACGCATGTGGTGGCCATTGATGGCAACTTTGACGATGCCCAGACCAATGTCAAGCACATGTTCAATGACACAGACCTACGAGCTCGTCTCTTGGAGCACAAACTCCAGTTTTCATCAGCTAATTCCATGAATATCGGCCGTTTGGTGCCGCAGATTGTTTACTATGTCTATGCTTATGCTCAGCTAGTAAAGACGGGAGAAATAACAGCAGGAGACAAGGTAAACTTTACCGTTCCGACTGGTAATTTTGGTAATATCCTGGCGGCCTACTATGCCAAGCAAATTGGTCTGCCAGTTGGCAAGCTAATCTGCGCATCAAATGAAAACAATGTTCTGACAGACTTCTTCAAGACTCAGGTTTATGACAAGAAGCGGAGCTTCAAGGTGACATCTAGTCCATCCATGGATATTCTGGTTTCCTCTAACTTGGAGCGTTTGATTTTCCACCTGTCTGGTAACAGCGCTGAGAAAACAGCTGCCTTGATGGCGGCCCTGAATGAGCATGGACAGTATGAACTGACGGACTTTGACGCTGAGATTTTAGAGCTCTTTGCGGCTGATTATGCGACAGAGCAAGAAACAGCAGCTGAAATCAAGCGGGTCTATCAAGAATCTGACTACATCGAAGACCCTCATACTGCCGTTGCGTCTGCTGTCTATCAAAAATACTTGGCAGAAACAGGTGATCAGCGCAAGACTGTTATCGCGTCTACCGCTAGTCCTTATAAATTCCCAGTTGTGGCTGTTGAGGCTGTGACTGGCCAAACAGGACTTAGTGATTTTGAGGCTTTGGACCAACTGCACGAACTTTCTGGTGTAGCCTTGCCACCAGCTGTGGATGGCTTAGAAACAGCCCCAGTGCGTCACAAAACGACGGTCGCTGCAGACCAAATGCAGGCAGCAGTCGAGGATTACTTGGGATTATAAAAAACAAAAACATCAGCTTATTCATTGGCTGATGTTTTATAATCTATTTCAACACAATCAACTGCTTGCCAGCTAGGCTGTAACTGTCAGCTAGTGGTGCGATTGGTTTTTGGGCATCAATGGCTGGGTATTGGAGGTGCAACTTTTGCTTGTTTTTGTTTTCGTAGGCAGCCTCTTGGTTGCCAAAGTTGATGACGATTGTCATACTTTCTTTGCTGTCTTGAATCTTGTACTCCAATAAACTGTCTGTCAGCCAGTTGACCTGACAGGCTTGCTTGATGGCGGTGCTGGTCTTTAGATGCAGCAGCGGGTGTGCCCTGCGAAAGGCAATCAGCTTTTTAAGAAAAGCAATATCCTCTGTATAATGCAGGGAGCGCAGCCAGTCTAGTTTATTGATTTCGTCAGGCATATTGTAGGTGTTGTCAATCAGATTTTTAGTCCGGAAAAATTCCTGACCGCTGTGGATAAAGGGAACACCTTGAGCCAGCAGGACGAGATGGAGAGCCAGCCGCGAATTGGACAGCCGGTCCCGCAGGGTGATAGCGGGATTGACGATATCAAAATAGTCAAAAACTGTTGCATTGTCATGGCACTCCACATAATTAATAGCTTGCTGGGGCGCTATGAAGTGAGCCTTGCCTTTTAGACCGATATTGGCTGTCAGGACATTCTCAAGCTGACTGGCAGGAGTCTTGCTCTCGATTTGCCGGCCTTGGGCGATGGTCTGCTTGAGACTGTCACGGAAATGGTCGCTGAAAAATCCATAATCTGGCAGCTGGGCAGCATTGTACTGGTGAGCCAATCGCTCACTTGCCAGTCCAGTGTCCATCTGCCAGCCTTCACCATAGAGATAGATGTTAGGATAGAGCGTCTTGAGTTCGTCGGCTATCTGCTGCATGGTTTGGATATCTAAAATCCCCATCAGATCAAAGCGGAAGCCGTCAAAGCCATAGAGACTAACCCATTGCTTGACCGACTGCTTGATATAGCGGCGGGCCATGGCCTTCTCACTGGCTACATCATTGCCGCAGAAAGTCCCGTTGGTCCGGTAGCCCATGTCATTGAGTCGGAAAAAATAGCCGGGCACAATTTTTTCAAAAGCATAGCTGTTGGCATCATAGACATGATTGTAGACCACGTCCATGATGACGCTGATATCAGCATTGTGGAAGGCAGTAATGGCCGCCTGTAGCTCTATGATACGGGCATAGGGGTCTCGTGGGTCGCTGGCAAAACTGCCGTCTGGGACATTGTACTGGACAGGATCGTAGCCCCAGTTGTAGACGAGCTCTGGATGCTTTTCATCAACGCTGCCAAAGTCGTAGACAGGCAGAAGCTGCACATGGCTGATACCTAGCTCTTTCAGATAGTCCAGACCAAACTTCTGACCGTGAACAACTGGAGATTCGCTCAGTGAGGCAAACTTCCCAGGATAGGAGAAACCAGCTTCTTTCTGCATAGAGAAATCGCGGACGCTCATTTCATAAATGACGGCTTCTGTCGGATTCAGCTGTGTTTTTGCTCGTTTGATCGGCTTTTTAATCTTGTCTAGATCGATGACATAGCTGTTGCCCGAATTGACATCTGAGGATAGGGCGTAGGGATCGTGGACTTCCACCCACTTGCCATTGATCTTATGGAGATAAGAATAGGAGGCTCCCTCTAAATCTCCCTCAATCCGGGTATGCCAGACTCCCTTATCCAGACGTTTGAGATGGTGAACTTGGTCTTTCAGATGCAGGAGGACTTTTTCGGAAATCGGTGCCCAGAGTTTGAAATCGGTGGCTTGGGGACTGTATTGAGCTCCCAAATCGTCGCCTGCATAGTCAAAAATATCATCGAAAACAGGCTTTTTCACGATATGGCGGTACTGCAAGTCGGTATGGTTGCGGTCTTGATCATAGACCTTGTAGGACTGTGTCAGGTCAATGGGCTCATTAGCTGACACGGTGTAGATAATCCGATCTTCCTGATTGTTGATGTTTTTGATGGTTAAGGGGCTGGAGCTGTGCTTGTCTTCCAGTGTAAAGTGGATGGAGTAGGCATCAAAGCTCTTTTCCAGTTCGATGGTGATGATGTTTTCGTCATCTAAATAGGCTTGAAAAATACGAAAGGCCATGTTTTTCCTCTTTCTTTGTCGGTTTCTCTTCGGGTAATTGCTTTTAGTTCAGGCTTTGCCCTGGGTTGGGACAAGGCCGATATGTGAATCGTTGATGAATGAGCAAAAGCATTCGGATTAGCGAGTGCTGATGCTATGCGGAATCAGCTGGCGATAGCAGATTTGCTTGTCTTCTTTATTGTCCTTGATGATTTGGAAGAGGGTCCGGAAGGACTCTTTCCCAAGCTCGAGGGCATTGATATCGATATAGGCATCCACATCAATGCGCGGTTTGAGAGAATCAAAGGTGATAATGGGAATCTGGTAGTTCTGATCTTTGAGATAGTGCAGGGCTCCTTCTGCTACCAAGGTATCAGAGGTTACGATAGCTTCAATCTCATTCAGCGGCAGCTCCTCCATAATCTTGTAACTGTTGTCTTCCAGAAGGAAACCGAAGGCAAATTTGATAATGCGTTCATCCAAAGGTCGGTCTGCTTCATTCAGAGCTTGCTTGTAGCCTGTGTAACGATCTTGAGAAACGACCAACTCCTTATTCCCGGCCAGAAAGGCGATTTTTCGATAGCCCTTGTCAAGGAAGTATCTGGTCGCGTCATAGCCGGCCTTAATATTGTCATTGTCCACCAGAGAGATGAAAGGTGAGACAGCTTTCCCAAGGATAAGGAAGGGGAAGTTGTTTCTGACTGCAAAGTCGACCAAAGGATCGTCCTGCTTAGAATAAAGGAAGATCAGTCCGTCTACTCGCTTTCCTAAAATCATCTGCTTCATATTTTCCAAGCGGTGCTGTTCATCTTGCCCGGTGCTGATCTGGATGGCATAGTCATAGTCAGAAGCAATCTGAGAAATCCCCCGCAACACAGTTGGGAAAAAAGGGTTTTGATAGAAGACATCTGAGTCGTCCGGCAGAACCAAACCGATGACCTGGCTGGATTGGCTGACCAGACTTCTAGCATTGAGGTTGGGATGATAGTCCAGTTCCTTCATAGCAGCACGGACCCGTTTTTTGGTTTCTTCACTGATGGTTGATTTGTTTTGTACGACGCGGGTCACGGTAGAGGGTGATACGCCTGCTAGTTTTGCGACTTCTTTGATAGTAACTCGCATAAAAACCTCCTAAAGGCCTGCATTTGCTGGAAATCCTTACGATAACATGAACTATTTTAAATCTACTAGTAGAAGCACTTGCTTTCTAAGAGTCATGCAAACCTGTGCCAAAAATAGCTAGCAGCGACAGTGGTTTTGCCTGACTATTGTGGTCAAAAAAGCAAGTATGAGGCGGATTCTCCACAAACGCAAACGTTTTCTGTTTGTAAGAACATTTTAACACAAAAAGAGAACGCTTGCAAGAAGAGAAAAACGGTAAACAATTGGGGCTGTAAGAGAGTCCTAAAAGAGCATTATATCCATTAACCAATAAATTGAAAAAAATCTCAAAAACCCCTTGCACTAAAAAAAAAAATAGGTTATAATCAAGTCGACGCAAACGTTTGCATTAAGTAAAAATGAAAAGGCGTAGAGGAAAAATAACGAGGTGACAAAATGAAAAAACGTCAAAGCGGCGTGCTCATGCACATTTCATCCCTTCCGGGCAAGTACGGTATCGGATCTTTTGGCCAAAGTGCTTATGATTTTGTAGACTTCTTGGTTCGCACCAAGCAGCGCTATTGGCAGATTTTGCCACTGGGAACGACCAGTTATGGTGATTCTCCTTATCAGTCTTTCTCTGCTTTTGCGGGGAATACCTACTTTATCGATTTTGATATTCTGATAGAAGAAGGTTTGCTGAACGAGGCAGATGTCAAGAGAGCTGATTTTGGAGATGATCCTAGAAAAGTGGATTATGCAAAGATTTTCGATGCCCGCCGTCCAATCATGGAAAAAGCAGTTGCTCACTTCTTGAAAGCAGACGATCTGTCTGACTATGAGAGCTTTGTGGAGCAAAATGCAGCTTGGCTGGAAGTTTTCGCTGAGTACATGGCTATCAAAGAGCATTTTGATAATCTAGCTTGGACTGAGTGGCCGGATGAAGCAATCCGCCGCCGTGAGGCTGCTAGTCTCGCTTCTTATCGTGAGAAGCTGGCTGACAAGCTGACCTACCATCGTGTGACCCAGTATCTCTTCTTTAAGCAGTGGTTAAGATTAAAATCCTATGCTAATGAACATCACATTGAGATTGTCGGAGATATGCCAATCTATGTGGCAGCTGACAGTGCTGATGTCTGGGCACAGCCGCACTTCTTTAAGACGGACGCTGTTGGCAAGCCGACCTGTGTGGCAGGCTGCCCGCCAGATGAATTTTCAGAAACTGGCCAGCTTTGGGGCAATCCTATCTATGACTGGGAAGCGATGGATAAAGATGGCTATGCTTGGTGGATTGAGCGCCTGCGCGAAAGCTTCAAGATTTACGACATTGTCCGTATCGACCACTTCCGCGGCTTTGAGTCTTACTGGGAAGTGCCTGCTGACTCAGATACATCTGCTACTGGTAAATGGGTTAAAGGCCCAGACTACAAGCTCTTTGCTGCAGTCAAGGAAGCCTTGGGTGATTTGAATATCATCGCAGAAGACCTAGGTTTTATGACGGATGAAGTGATCGAGCTGCGCGAGCGCACTGGTTTCCCAGGAATGAAGATCTTGCAATTCGCTTTCAATCCTGATGATGAAAGCATCGACAGTCCGCATCTGGCGCCAAACAACTCAGTCATGTATACAGGAACCCATGATAACAATACTGTTTTGGGCTGGTACAAGGATGAGATTGACGACGCTACTCGCCAGTACATGGCACAGTACACCAATCGTAAGGAGTACGAAACAGTACCTCATGCAATGCTGCGCACAATCTTTGCTTCAGTCAGCTTTATGGCCATTGCGACCATGCAAGACCTACTGGAATTAGACAGTGCAGCACGGATGAACTATCCATCCACAATTGGTGGCAACTGGACTTGGCGGATGACAGCTGAAGAGCTGAATCCAATCATCGAAGGTGAGCTTTACAGCTTGACCAAGACTTACCGTCGTATGAATACCGATTTAATTAACAAATAAATAATAGCTAACTAGGCTTGAAGGGATTAATCATGTCAAACTTACAAACTTATATCAAAAATACTTATTCAAAAAATCTTGCTGATTGCAGCAACGAAGAACTCTATCTGGCTCTTTTAAACTACACTAAATTAGCCAGTGCTCAAAAGCCAGTCAATACTGGTAAGAAAAAACTCTACTATATCTCAGCAGAGTTCCTGATTGGTAAACTTTTGTCTAACAACTTGATCAACCTTGGACTTTACGATGATGTGAAGCAAGAACTGGCAGATGCTGGTAAAGACTTGATTGAGGTAGAAGAAGTTGAGTTGGAGCCGTCTCTGGGTAACGGAGGCTTGGGCCGTTTGGCTGCCTGCTTCTTGGACTCTATTGCGACATTGGGTCTCAATGGTGATGGTGTAGGACTGAACTACCACTTTGGTCTTTTCCAACAGGTTTTGAAAAACAACGAACAGACAACTATTCCTAACTTCTGGCTGACTGAGCAAAACTGGTTGGTTCGCTCTAGCCGTAGCTACCAAGTGCCATTTGCTCACTTCACTCTGACATCTACTCTTTATGATATTGATGTGCCAGGTTACAAGACAGAAACTAAGAACCGTCTTCGTCTCTTTGATTTGGACTCAGTGGATGCGGATATCATCACAGACGGTATTGACTTCGATAAGACAGATATCGCTCGCAACTTGACCCTCTTCCTCTATCCAGATGATAGTGACAAGCAAGGTGAGCTGCTCCGTATCTTCCAGCAATACTTCATGGTTTCAAATGGTGCTCAGCTGATTATTGACGAAGCGATTGAAAAAGGCAGCAACCTGCACGACTTGGCAGACTATGCTGTCATCCAAATCAATGATACTCACCCATCTCTGGTTATCCCAGAAATGATTCGTCTCTTGACTGAGCGTGGTTTGGATCTGGATGAAGCAATTGCTATCGTACAGAAGATGACTGCTTATACAAATCACACGATTCTGGCAGAAGCTCTTGAAAAATGGCCTCTGGAATTCTTGAAAGAAGTAGTACCGCATCTGGTACCAATCATCAAAGAGCTTGACAAGCGCGTTAAAGCTAAATACGCAGATCCAGCAGTGCAAATCATTGATGAAGACGATCGTGTGCACATGGCTCACATGGATATCCACTACGGATACAGTGTCAATGGGGTTGCCGCTCTGCATACAGAAATCCTGAAAAACTCTGAGCTCAAGGCCTTCTACGATATCTACCCTGAAAAATTCAATAACAAGACCAACGGTATTACTTTCCGTCGTTGGCTCATGCATGCCAACCCACGTCTGTCTCATTATCTGGATGAGTTGCTGGGCCGCGACTGGCACCATGATGCAACTAAGCTCGAAGGCTTGTTGGAATTCACTGGCACTGCAAATGTTAAAGAAAAATTGGAAGGCATCAAGGCTCACAACAAGCGTAAATTGGCTCGTCACTTGAAGGAAGCCCAAGGTGTGGAAATCAATCCAGACTCTATCTTTGATATCCAAATCAAGCGTCTGCATGAGTACAAACGCCAACAAATGAACGCTTTGTACGTTATCCACAAGTATCTGGACATCAAGGCTGGTAACATCCCTGCTCGTCCAATCACTGTCTTCTTCGGTGGTAAGGCTGCTCCTGCTTACACGATTGCTCAGGACATCATCCACCTCATCCTTTGCTTGTCAGAAGTGATTGCTAATGACCCTCAAGTAGCTCCACACCTGCAAGTAGTTATGGTAGAAAACTACAATGTTACAGCATCTAGCTTCTTGATTGCAGCTGGTGACATTTCTGAGCAGATTTCCCTGGCTTCTAAGGAAGCATCTGGTACTGGTAACATGAAGTTCATGCTTAACGGTGCTTTGACTCTTGGTACAATGGACGGAGCAAACGTTGAGATTGCAGAGCTAGTCGGCGAAGACAACATCTACATCTTCGGTGAAGATTCTGAGACTGTTATTGACCTCTACGCAAAATCTGCTTACAAGTCTAGTGAGTACTATGCACGTGAAGCTATCAAGCCATTGGTTGACTTTATCGTCAGCGATGAAGTATTGGCAGTTGGTAAAGCTGAACGCTTGGAACGTCTTTACAATGAACTGATCAGCAAGGACTGGTTCATGACCCTGCTGGATCTGGAAGACTATATCCAAGTGAAAGAGCGCATGCTGGCGGACTACGAAGACCGCGATGCATGGATGGACAAAGTCATCGTCAATATCGCCAAAGCTGGCTTCTTCTCATCTGACCGTACTATCGCTCAATACGAAGAAGAAGTATGGCACTTGAACAGCTAATATTCTTTAAATAAAAAAAGCCGAGACAGCAGTGTTTCGGCTTTGATTTTTTAGTCGAAGAAATAAATAAGGATTTAGCTATTGTTTGGGCTTCTGAAAAGGTGAAAGCCTCTTGGCCTTGTCAGCTTTTTCTTTTCGGTGTATAATAAGTGAAAATATTTCTTTACAGGAGGCGTTCATGAAAAAGAAACCAATTTATCTTTATGTTTTGCTGGGATTGTCAGCAATCGGAACTTTACTGGGAGTATGGAGCCGTTTTTTCTCCAAGTTTTCTGAGGTAGATTATACACAAATAAATTTCTCAAAAGAGTTGAGTGATCAGACAAATCAGTTTAATCAACTTTATTTTGAATTTCTTCGTAATGGAATGAATATGATTATTTTTTTCGTTATGACGGCTCTGTTAATAGCATCTATCGTCTTTTTGGTTAGAAAAAATCTGCAGATGGCTAATATTAGCTATATCGTTTATATACTAGTCAGTTTGTTATCTCAAGTTTACGTCTATATTTCATCGAAAGGAATTGTTGGCAAGGTATTTACAAGCCCTGAAAACATTGCAACGCATTCAAACAGCCTTCTTTTAGGAACAGTGCTGGGCTTTATTATCAGTTTAATTTATCTTTCAATCGTCGTCTTTAAGCTAATCCAGCAGCAAAAAGAGGCTGAAAAAGCGGAACTAGCTGCAAACGAATAAAATTTGACAAATAACAGATAAGTGCTTACAATTTTAAGAAGCAATATCTGTTATTTTTTAGAATGGAGAGTAAAATGACAAAGGTTTCCTTGGTTTACATCAGCCTGAGCGGCAATACAGAGAGTTTCGTCCGTCGGCTGACAGACTATTTGCTGGAGCAGCATCCAAGCCTAGAAGTAGAGAAGATTCATATCAAAGACCTGGTAAAGGAAGGAATTCCCTTTTTTGAAATGGACAATCCTTTTATCGCTTTTCTGCCGACTTATCTGGAGGGTGGCAATGGTGTGGACAATGGCGATGTAGAAATTCTGACAACCGATGTAGGGGATTTTATCGCCTATGGTCAGAATGCCAGCAAGTGTCTGGGGGTCATTGGCAGCGGCAATCGTAACTTTAACAACCAATACTGTCTGACAGCCAAGCAATACTCAGAGCGGTTCGGATTTCCGGTTTTGGCTGATTTTGAAATGCGCGGCATGTTGGGAGACATTAAGAAGGTTGCGGGGATTATTGAGGAGCTCTATCATATTGAAAAAAACGAAAACCAGTGAGGTTTTCGTTTTTTGATGTTCTAAATTAAGCTTACATCTTTTCTGGCGCTTCTACTCCTAGCAGACGTAGAGCTTCTTTGAGGACAACAGCTGTTGAGTAGCTGAGAGCCAGACGGCTGTCGCGTTCAGGGCTTTCATCCAGAATCCGCGTGTGCGCATAATATTTGTTAAAGGCTTGAGCCAGACTGATAGCGTATTTGGCAATCAGAGATGGTTCATAGTTATCAGCAGCACGCTTGACAACGCGACCGAAGTCTTGGAGCAGCTTGATAATTTCCCAGCTTTCTGGATCGTTCAGGCTGTATGTAGCCGCTGCATCTGGCTGGAAGTTCGCCTTGCGCAGGATAGACTGGATACGAGCATAGGCATACTGGATGTAAGGGCCTGTTTCTCCCTCGAAAGAAACCATAGCTTCCAGGTCAAAGTCGTAACCATTGCGGCGGTCGGTTTTGAGGTCGTAGAACTTAACTGCTCCTACCCCAACTGCACGAGCAACAGCGTCCTTGTTTTCCAATTCTGGGTTTTTAGCTTCAATCTGACTTTTTGCTCGGCTGATAGCTTCCAGCAGAGTTGGTTCGAGGAGGATGATATTTCCTTTACGTGTAGACAATTTTTGACGGTTCTTAGTCACCAGTCCGAAGTCAACGTGAATCATGTCATCGCTCCAGTCAAAGCCCATCTTTTTCAGAACGGCCTTGAGCTGTCTGAAGTGGTTAGCCTGCTCTTGACCTACAACATAGACATTTTTGACAAAGTTGTAAGTGCGAGCCCGGTAGATGGCTGTTGCGATATCACGTGTGATGTAGAGGGTAGCACCGTCTGATTTTTTAATCATAGCAGGCGGAAGGTTAAAGTCTTCCAAGTCTACAATGCTAGCTCCTTTTGATTCCTGCAGGAGACCCTTGTCTTCAAGGATTTGAATCCCTTCGTCCATCTTGTCATTGTAGAAGGCTTCACCGTTTAGGCTGTCAAACTCGACACCTAGGAGTTCGTAGATACGGTTGAATTCTGTCAGACTTTCGTCGCGGAACCATTGCCAAAGCTCAGTTGCTTCTGGGTCGCCATCTTCTAGCTTCTTGAACCAAAGGCGGCCTTCTTCATCCAGAGATGGGTCATTTTCAATCTCGGCATTGATACGCACGTAGAGTTTGAGGAGCTCGTCAATAGGGTTAGCTTCAACAGCTTCCTGACTTCCCCACTTCTTATAAGCTACCATCAAGAGACCAAACTGTTTGCCCCAGTCTCCCAAGTGGTTGATTTTGATGGTGTTGTAGCCAATCTTGCGGAAGATGTTGGAAAGAGCGTCACCGATAACAGTAGAGCGCAAGTGGCCGACTGAGAAAGGCTTGGCAATGTTTGGACTGGACAGGTCGATGGTGATATTCTGATTATTTCCTTCGTTTTGCTGGCCGTAGTCAGCTCCGTCTTTGATGACTTCTTTGATAACTTGGCCGGAAATTTCAGCCTTGCTGAGGAAAAAGTTAACATAAGGACCAGTCGCAACGACTTTGTCAAAATGCGCTGTGTCAATCTTTTCAGCGATATCAGCAGCGATGATTTGAGGAGCTTTGCGCTCAGTCTTTGCCAGAGAAAAGGCTGGGAAGGCGATATCGCCAAGTTCAGAGCTCTTTGGCTGCTCCAATAAATTTAAAATAGCGTCTTGATCAAGGCTGTCAATAACCTTGGCCAATTCGCCGGCAATCAACTGTTTGTTATCCATATTTGCTCCTTTGTGTCTTTTGTTATTATTTTATCACATTTTTCAAGGAATCTTCAATTTTTTTGGGAATAATTTTTGGGCTAATAGGAATTTTTCTGATATAATAAGAGGGATAAGAACCTGTATTTATAGATGAGTTTTCCATCTAAATGCTTCCTTCTCTGACACTCTTGGTTAAAGTTTTTTGTTTATTCTCAGTATTCCTGCAAATCTTTGCCTAGATTGATGGAGAAGCAGTTTTTCATCGGATGGAGTATTCTTCATGAATGCAGCTTCTAAATATTCAATAATGAGGTAAAAATGAGAAAGAATGACCGTCATCAGTTAGTCAAAACGATGATTAAGGAGGAAAAGCTAGGAACGCAAAAGGAGATTCAGGATCGTCTGGAAGCGCAAGGGATTTATGTAACGCAGACTACCCTGTCGCGTGACCTTCGTGAAATCGGCCTGACTAAAGTTAAGAAGAAGGGGCTGACTTATTATGTTTTGGCGCATGAGACTGAAGAAATTGATTTTATAGAGTTTTTAGCCAAGCATGTGGAGAGTGTGGCCAGGGCAGAGTTTAGTCTGGTTCTTCGCACTGGCCTGGGAGAGGCAACAGTGCTAGCCAATGTCGTGGACAATTCGTTCGATAGCCGTATTCTGGGGACTGTTGCGGGTGCCAATACTCTTTTAGTGGTTTGCCGGGATCAGGCAGCGGCTCAGGAGATTGAAGAGCAAATACAGGAAGTGATGTAAGAATCACAGTTTTTTCAGGAAAAATGGAGAGGTTTGAGACGGAAGTCCTGACCTCGTTTGTTTTTAGAAAGGATAGAGATGGCAGTAGAAAAGTTATCGCCAGGCATGCAGCAGTATTTGGATATCAAAAAGGACTATCCAGATGCTTTCTTGCTCTTTCGGATGGGGGATTTCTATGAGCTGTTTTATGATGATGCAGTCAATGCCGCCCAGATTTTAGAGATTTCCCTCACCAGCCGAAATAAAAATGCAGAAAATCCAATTCCCATGGCTGGAGTTCCCTATCATTCGGCTCAGCAGTATATTGATGTTTTGGTCGAGTCAGGCTATAAGGTAGCGATTGCAGAGCAGATGGAAGATCCAAAGGAAGCCAAGGGCGTTGTTAAGCGGGAGGTCGTTCAGGTTATCACGCCGGGAACGGTAGTGGACTCCAGTAAGCCGGACTCTGCTAATAACTTTCTGGTGGCTCTGGATTACTCAGACGGCCTCTATGGTCTGGCTTATATGGACTTGGTGACCGGTGAGTTTCAGGTGACCAGTCTAGAGGACTTTGCCTTGGTCTGCGGGGAAATCCGCAATTTGAAAGCTAGGGAAGTGGTGCTGGGCTATGCCTTGCCAGAAGCTGAGGAGCAGGTCTTGGCTGGGCAGATGAACCTTTTACTGTCCTATGTACAGACGGCCTTGGACGATGTCCAGCTGCTGGGCGAGGAGCTGTCTCCGATGGAACGTCAGGCAGCAGGGAAATTGCTGGAGTATGTGCATCGGACTCAGATGAGGGAGCTCAGTCATTTGAAGAAGGCCCAGCATTATGAAATCAAGGACTTTCTGCAAATGGATTATGCCACTAAGGCGAGTCTGGATTTGACAGAAAATGCTCGCTCGGGCAAGAAGCACGGCAGTCTTTATTGGCTGATGGACGAGACCAAGACAGCCATGGGAGGCCGCATGCTGCGCTCTTGGATCCAGCGTCCGCTGATTGATGAAGCGCGAATTAGCCAGCGACAGAATGTCGTTGAGGTTTTTCTGAATCATTTCTTTGAGCGGAGTGATTTGACAGAGAGCCTCAAGGGAGTCTATGATATCGAGCGGTTGGCTAGTCGGGTGTCTTTTGGCAAGACCAATCCCAAGGATCTGCTGCAGCTGGCAGCTACATTGGGCAATGTGCCTCAGATTAAGGCTATCCTGCAAGGAATCGGCAGCCCGCATCTAGCTCGTTTGATTGAGGGCTTGGATCCTATTCCAGAGTTGGCGGGCTTGATTAGCTCAGCTATTTCGCCGGATGCACCTCATATCATCACCGAGGGCAATATTATTCGGACTGGTTTTGATGAGACCTTGGATCAGTATCGGCTTGTGCTGAGGGAGGGAACCGGATGGATTGCGGAGCTGGAAGTCAAAGAACGTGCTAATAGCGGCATCAGCAATCTGAAGATTGATTACAATAAAAAAGATGGTTACTATTTCCACGTGACCAATTCTCAGCTGGCTCATGTGCCTAGTCATTTCTTCCGCAAGGCGACCCTGAAAAATTCTGAGCGTTTCGGAACGGAGGAGCTGGCCCAGATTGAGGGAGAGATGTTGGAGGCGCGTGAAAAATCTGCTAATCTGGAATACGAGATTTTCATGCGGATTCGCGAGGAAGCTGGCAAATACATCCAGCGCTTGCAGGCCTTGGCGCAAACTCTGGCAGCTGTAGATGTCCTGCAGAGCTTTGCTGCGGTAGCGGAGCAACTACATTTGGTGCGCCCCGTCTTTACTGCAGAGCGCCGTCTGCAGATTGAAAAAGGACGGCATGCTGTTGTGGAAAAGGTCATGGGAGCCCAAAGCTACATTCCAAATAGTATTCTGCTGGACCAGGAAACGGATATCCAGCTGATTACCGGGCCTAATATGAGCGGGAAATCGACTTATATGCGCCAGCTGGCTATTATCGTCATTATGGCGCAGATGGGCTCTTATGTACCCGCTCAGTCTGCCAGTCTGCCGCTATTCGATGCGATTTTCACTCGCATTGGTGCAGCAGATGATCTGGTGTCTGGCCAGTCCACCTTTATGGTGGAGATGATGGAGGCCAATCGGGCCATTCGACAGGCCAGCGAGCGTTCGCTCATCCTCTTTGATGAGCTGGGCCGTGGGACGGCTACTTACGATGGGATGGCGCTGGCTCAGGCTATTATTGAGCATATTCATCATTATACTGGAGCCAAGACCCTCTTTGCCACCCACTATCATGAGCTGACAGCCTTAGAGGATAGCTTGGAGCATTTGGAAAATGTCCATGTGGCAACCTTGGAAAAGGACGGGCAGGTGACTTTCCTGCATAAGATTGAGCCGGGTCCGGCTGACAAGTCCTACGGGATTCACGTGGCGAAAATTGCCGGTCTTCCTGAGAAATTACTGGAGCGGGCGGATAACATTTTGAGTCATTTGGAGAGTCAGGATACAGGACTAGGCTCAGAGCTTCCTACCGAATCCAGACAAACCCGGTCACAAGTGGCGGAGCAGATATCTCTTTTTGCAGAAGGGCCGGAAAATCCGGTCCTGACTGAACTACGAGACCTGGACATCTACAATATGACTCCCCTGGAAGTCATGGCGGTGGTAGCCGAGCTCAAGAAGAAGTTGTAAAAACCAAGAACAGACTTGTGAAATTAACAAGTCTGCTCTTTTTATTTCTCACGATTTTCTAGACAAACCGCTATTGATTTTTTGAATGTTGCGGTAAGTGCGGTAGTAGATGGCACCTGAAATGATTAGATAGATGAGGGTGAATTCCCCGACGGCAGTTAGTGTCAGGCTAAGTATTTTTTCTCTTGGGAAAAATCCAGCTAGATTAGCCAAAAGTGCAAAGGTTAGAATCATCACGCCAAAGTGGCTGACGACGGAGCGCAGGATGCTCCAGTCTCTTTGGAAGAAGCTTCCGCTCCATCTGAAAATAGCTCCCATGATAAACCAGATAAGCATGCAGTAGAGCATGATGAGGGAAACATGGACATGCTGGCTCAAAAAGAAGTGGCCAATAGGCGAGCGAGGATGAAGCGGTAGATAAGCTGGATTGTAAAAATAAGAAACAATCATGGAGAAGAAGAGACCGATGAAAATCCCTCCAATTCCTCCGAAAAAGAGTTCTTTAAGACGAGTTTTCATAATTGCAACCTTTCTTTAATGGATTTTAGATAACGGCGGGACGAGTATGTCTGATCGCCGTTTTTCAGAAATATCTGAATCAGACCATTTGGAGTCAGCTTGAGGTGGCTGATTTGTCGGCTGTTGATAATCTCCGACTGAGAAATCTGCAGGAAATATTCCGGTAGGACCTGCAGCAATTGATAAAGAGCTTGTTGAGCTCGATAGCTGTCTTTTGCTGTTCGAACCTGAATCTGGCGGTTTTCTGTATAGATTCGGTGGATTTCCTTAGCATCCAGCAGATAGATTTCGTCCTCTTTCTTGACATGAATCTTGTCTTTTTTGCCTAGATGTTGAGCAAAGTGGACCAATTCCTGAATACTTTCTGTCATGAGGCGAGCCTCAATGCTGACGGAGTCTTCGGTAACTTGAGAATCAATTCTTAGCTTAACTTTCATAACTTCCTCCTTTCACCTTTATTAAACCGCAACATGGCAGAGAAAACAAGCCCTTTTGCCTATGTGGCAGCTATTTGTGTCTATCTGGTTTGGCTTGTGAGCAGAATGGTCGAGAAAGGCTGCCTTCTGATAGAAAGAGCCCAATGTGTTATAATAGATAGCAGAACAAATACGGAGAAAAAGATGTCAAAAATTATCGAACTTCCAGAAATTCTAGCCAATCAGATTGCGGCCGGTGAAGTCATTGAGCGGCCTAGCAGCGTGGTCAAGGAGCTAGTGGAAAATTCAATTGATGCGGGTGCAAGCCAGATTACCATCGAAATCGAGGAGGCCGGACTCAAGAGCATTCAGGTAACGGATAATGGCGAAGGCATAGACCACGAAGATGTTCCTCTGGCCCTTCGACGCCATGCTACCAGTAAAATCAAGAAGCAGGCGGATCTCTTTCGGATTCGGACATTGGGTTTCCGTGGTGAGGCCATTCCTTCCATTGCTTCTGTCTCGCGTTTTACTATTGAGACAGCGACGGAAGCCGGCCAGCACGGGACTCTGCTGGTTGCCCAGGGTGGCGAGATTGAAGAGCATGAGCCTACCAGCAGTCCGGTGGGAACGAAAATCAAGATAGAAGATCTCTTCTTTAATACTCCAGCCCGGCTCAAGTATATGAAGAGCCAGCAGGCTGAGCTGTCCCATATCGTTGATGTGATTAATCGGCTCAGTCTGGCCCATCCGGAAGTGGCTTTCACCCTTATCAGCGACGGCCGAGAAATGACACGGACTGCCGGCAGCGGCAATCTGCGTCAGGCTATTGCAGGAATCTATGGCCTGGCAACAGCCAAGAAAATGGTGGAAATCTCTGCTTCAGATCTGGACTTTGAAGTGAGTGGTTATGTCAGTCTGCCTGAGTTGACTCGTGCGAATCGGAATTATATTACGATTCTCATCAATGGCCGCTATATCAAGAATTTCCTGCTCAATCGTGCTATTTTGGATGGCTACGGCAGCAAGCTGATGGTAGGTCGCTTTCCACTCGCGGTCATCAATATTCAGATTGACCCCTATCTGGCCGATGTCAATGTCCATCCGACCAAGCAAGAGGTGCGAATTTCTAAAGAGCGGGAACTCATGGCCTTGATTTCGCAAGCAATTTCGACCAGTCTCAAGGAGCAAGACCTTATCCCGGATGCTTTGGAAAATCTAGCCAAATCAACTGTTAAGCGTGCGACTAAGCCTGAACAGACCAGTCTCCCGCTGAAAGAAAATCGCCTCTACTACGATAAGGAGCAGAATGACTTTTTCCTCAAGCCGCAGGTGGCCGAGCAGCAGTTATCCTTTGAAGAAACAGCAGATCCTGTTCAGGCAAATACTGACGAAAAAGCAGAACCGCCACAATCAACTTCGGTCAAATTTGCAGAGAGAAGGCCAGTTAGTTATGACCAGCTAGACCATCCAGAGCTAGACCAGGCCAGTCTGGAGCGAGCTGTGGATAAGTTGGAGCAGGAAGAGAAATCAAGCTTCCCAGAGTTAGAATATTTCGGCCAGATGCATGGTACCTATCTCTTTGCTCAGGGCAAGGGCGGTCTTTACATTATTGACCAGCATGCTGCCCAAGAGCGGGTCAAGTATGAGTATTATCGAGAGAAGATAGGGGATGTGGACAATAGCCAGCAACAGCTCTTGGTGCCCTATATCTTTGAATTTCCAGCAGACGATATGCTGCGAATCAAGCAGCGGATGGAGCTGTTAGAAGATGCTGGCATCTTTTTAGAGGAGTACGGAGCCAATCAGTTTATCCTCCGTGAGCATCCCATTTGGTTCAAGGAAGAGGAGATTGAAGCAGGTATCTATGAGATGTGTGATATGCTTCTCCTGACCAAGGAAGTTTCTATCAAGAAATATCGAGCAGAGCTGGCCATTATGATGAGCTGCAAACGCTCCATCAAGGCCAATCACAGTCTGGATGACTACTCTGCGCGTGACTTGCTCTTTCAGCTGTCCCAGTGTGACAATCCTTACAACTGCCCACACGGCCGACCGGTCTTAGTCAATTTTACCAAGTCGGATATGGAAAAAATGTTTCGCCGCATTCAGGAAAATCATACTAGCCTGCGGGAGTTGGGGAAATACTAAACTCTATAGAAGATCAAACAGCCCTAGTCATAGAACTAGAGCTGTTTTGAATTTTTGAGCTGAACTTGCGTTCCAGCAAGCAAATCAGCTGGATGGCGTTTGTCCTTGCGAAGTAGTCCCATCAGCAGAAAGATCAAGAAGAGAATACCTGCTGAAGTTGACAAGATAATTGACAGGGTATCTGCTTGATAAGCATTACGGATAGCTCCCATATGTCCCAGTTGCCAAGGGAAAAACTTGATAGCAGAGCGCAAAAGGCTGTGGGAAAGTCTCCTATGTTTGTAAACCAACTGTAAACCTGCCCAACGCTTGCCAAAACTTCCTTTTCTATAGTCTAGCCAAGCAAAGATGATAGTTAGAGGCAGGACGGAGCTAGAAAAAGCCAGAAGTTGGCTCTGAGCTTCAGTGAATGCAGGAATGCCCCCTAGAACCAGATTGTAAAAGCCCATAGCCAGTAAAAAAAGAGCAATGAGATAGCCCAAGATGAAGAGCCAGTCTCCAATCAGCTCTTTCAGACGAGTTTTGACAGGTATGGGATTGTCAGTTTTTAGTTTCATCTTGAGCATCTTCTTTCTCAGAATCATCAAGGTCGATAACCTTGTCCAGATACTTTTTCTTAATCTTTAGCGCCTTGTTAATAGCCATTGCGGATGCGATTAAGAGGAAAAAGGTCAACCAGACCAGCGCAGTGAATGTTGTTGGCAAGCTAGAACCTGCAAAGAAGAGAAAGATAGCTAGGGCAGATACAAAAATATACAAAACCTGCCAGAAGCCATAAGATTTCACTTCCTTGTAGTAGCGATCTTTTTCGTCTTCTGAGAGGACGGGTTTTATTTCCGGCTTGTTGCTGTCTTCTAAAAGCAGATAATCTGTCGTCACCTGGAAAATCTTGCTCAGCTCTACAATTTTTTCCAGCTCTGGCAGCGCTTGGCCAGACTCCCACTTGGAAATGCTCTGACGAGAGACATTAATTTGTTCAGCCAGTTTTTCTTGTGACCAGCCTTTTTCTTTTCTTAGTTCAAATAATTTATCATTGAGTTTCATGATTGCAGCCTCCTTTTCTTTGCTAACTCTATCCTAACAGCTTTTAGTTATCTTGAGAATACAGCTTCCTGTACATTTTGTCAACCACCGGTTGCACTTCTATTTGCAGTTTCCAGACAGAAAATATGATATACTAGATAGGCAAAATGATACAACAAGAAGGAAGATTATGTACGAATATTTTAAAGGAATCATCAGTAAAATCACAGCCAAGTACATTGTATTGGAAGTCAACTCTATCGGCTATATTCTTCATGTGGCCAACCCCTATGCTTACTCAGGGCAGCTTCATCAGGAAGCTAAGGTCTATGTGCACCAGGTGGTGAGAGAAGATGCGGAGCTCCTTTACGGCTTTGCGACTGAGGAGGAGAAGCAACTCTTTCTCAGCTTGATTTCAGTCTCAGGTATTGGGCCAGTGTCTGCCCTGGCTATCATTGCTGCAGATGATAATGCTGGCTTGGTGCAAGCTATTGAGCAAAAAAACATCACCTACCTGACCAAGTTTCCTAAGATTGGTAAGAAAACAGCCCAGCAGATGGTGCTGGACTTGGAAGGCAAGGTAGTGGCGGCGGATGATCTGGCAGAAAGCAAGGCACCTGTCCAGACTGTGGATAATCAGGAGCTGGAAGAAGCCATGGAAGCCATGCTGGCTCTGGGCTACAAAGCTGCTGAGCTTAAGAAAATCAAAAAATTCTTTGAGGGCACGACGGATACAGCTGAAAACTATATCAAGTCCGCTCTTAAGATGTTGGTAAAATAGGAGAAAGCTATGACCAAACGCTGCGGCTGGGTAAAAATGAACAACCCCTTGTATGTGGCCTATCATGATGAGGAGTGGGGCAAGCCCCTTCATGATAATCAGAAATTATTTGAATTGCTTTGCATGGAAACCTATCAGGCTGGACTTTCTTGGGAGACCATTCTCAATAAACGCCAAGCTTTTCGAGAAGCTTTTCATTTCTATAATGCCCAGAAAATTGCTCAGATGACAGATGCTGACTTGGATAGTCTTTTAAATAATCCTAATATCATCCGTAATAAGATGAAAATCTATGCGACCAGGGCTAATGCTCAAGCTTTTTTGACTGTTCAAAAGCAGTTTGGCTCTTTTAACGACTATATCTGGTCCTTTGTCGATTTCAAAACGATTGACAATCAAATTACGAACTACAAGGAAGCCCCAACTAAGACAGAGCTGTCAGAAACTATGTCCAAGGCTCTGAAAAAGCATGGCTTCAAGTTTGTCGGTCCTGTTTGTGTCTATTCATTCCTAGAAGCAGCTGGCCTTATCAATGATCATGAAAAGGATTGTGACTTCAATCCACATAAAAATACCGTTTGAGAAAAACTCTCAACGGTATTTTTCAATTTCTTCTTTTAGAGATTTTACTAGCTCTTTTTCATCGGCAAGTTGTAGTAGAGCAATCCCTTTTTTTATTAATTCGTTATCATTTTTGCAAATTCCAAGTCGAATCTGTGAAAGCCCGAGGGAATCATAACGTTTTTCTTTTTTTGACAAATCGTAAATGTACTTAGTAATTTCAGCGCATTCTCTCTTTAATCCATTATAAAGATAGATGGTAGAAAGGTTGACTAAAAGACCGATTTGTACATTATTCCCATAGCGAAATGATTGGTATTTCTTTATACTATTTAAAATCTTTTGGGTAAATTGTTTGATATTTTCTAAAGGGAAGAAATAAAGGATAGTAGAAAGAAGTCGAAAATCACTTTCATACCAAGTGTCCTGTTTTTCTAAATACGCCCAAATTTTATTGGTAGTAGCATTAATTTCTTTTGTCTCAGAAATTCCATTTTGTCTCAGATGAATAGTAATATTGATGCTATCTAAAGCATGTTTAATCGGAATATCGGAATGTTTACATAGATATGCCTCGCATTCTCTCTTTAATTGTAACAAACCTTTCGTCCCTACAATAGTCTCACCTTGGTTATAAAGAGAATTTAAAATTTTCTGTCTCTGACTAGGTTGATAATAATCACAAATATATTTAAATTCTTCTAGTGTCATATCTATCTGGCGAAGTAAAAAAATCATGGTATCGAACTTTGGCACGACTTGTCCACTTTCAATTCGTGCCAAAGTTGAGCGAGCTAAAAAATCCCCACAAATTTCTTCTTGAGTCAGCCCTTTTGATTTTCTAATTTCTTTATAGATTTTTCCATAATCCCAGCGCATAAGAACCCTCTTTGAAAATGTTACTAAAAGCTACGTTTTGAAAAAATGTTTTAAAATAGTATATCATGAAATAGAAAGGAGGGCAAAGGTGGGAAAAACAAAGCGCAAATTTATTTTGCTAGTAATGATTATTGTTAATGTATTTCCATGGTGGTGGCCTTGGGAATAGGTCTAAATATGAAAGAGAGGAGGGTGAGCCCAAAAGGCTAAATAAGACTTTACATTAAATTATATTACCTTTGAAAACAAGTAGTCAGTGAGGTACTAAAAATGAGGAAAAGCAGAATAAAATGGTTTTATTCCGTTGTTTTGTTGGTATTTGTTTTATTTGCACCTGTAGCAAGTATCAGAGCTGATATAGTGAACAGCGGAGAGGTAAAAATACAAGGAGAGGTTCCACGATATACTGACCCGGCCAATCAGTTTTACTATAGATATACAGCGAAACCTTATGATTTTTATTATAATCCTTATACAGGTGAGTGGAAAATGGTTCAAGTAATACCCACTTTACAGCACATGGTAAATGTTATGTTTGATGGTTGGGCTAGATACGGACCGTGGGTACCGCGTGTTTATAGATAAGGAGGTAGCTGCTGTGAGAAAAGCTAAAGAAAAAGAGCTTTTACATCTATTGCAAGAAGTATACCATTTAGATACGACTAAAAAGGATGAGAAATTTTCACAGCTAATCTTATCTACTGTTTATAAGATTGAAAATGGTAAGAATGCTTCAATTGAGTGTGTCCGTCTAATCCCTTTTTTAAATCAGTATCTATTGTCTGCCCCTTCAAAAGAATTAGTAGACTTACAGACCTTCTTGCAAAGGGAAAGTAATTTTTACAGGGGCTGGATTAGTTTTTTTAGCTGGTTTTAGTTGTATTTAAAAGAACCTGGGACAAAAGTCCAACCTCAAATATAAAAAGCGAACAAAACTAGTTTTCTGGTAATCAGAATTCTGCTTTGTTCGCTTTTCGTATTTAATTATAGATTTGAAGGGCTTAATAATTAAGATTTTTAAAAATTGAAATCTTTTTGTCCCAAACTCTTTTTATTGGAATTTATCTCTCCATTATAAAAAGATTCAAACCATTTGCCAATAGCATTTCCCTAACAATCTAGTTATTCTGCATAACACCAGTCATTCTTAAAAGTTTTCCACAGCATGTTGACAAGTTTGTCAAGGAACTTGACAGCTCTTTTTATTTCCTGAAATGAAAATCAACTTTTTTAAGATTTTTTGTGATAAAATAAAGCCAATTCCGAATAGTAAGGTAGGAGGTTCTATGAAAGCAGAAATTATTGCTGTGGGCACTGAGATTCTGACGGGTCAGATTGTCAATACCAATGCCCAATTTTTATCTGAAAAACTTGCGAGTCTGGGGATTGATGTTTATTTTCAGACAGCAGTAGGGGACAATGAAAATCGTCTCCTATCTGTTTTGGAAATTGCTCAAGGGCGCAATAATCTGATTATCCTAACAGGAGGCTTGGGGCCAACAGAGGATGATTTGACCAAGCAGACCTTGGCTAAGTTCTTAGGACGTGAGCTCATTTTTGACTCACAGGCTGTGGAAAAGCTGGATCGCTTTTTTGCTAGCCGGCCAGATTATGCTCGAACGCCCAATAATGAGCGTCAGGCCCAGCTGGTCGAAGGTTCGACTCCGTTACCAAATGCGACTGGTTTAGCTGTCGGAGGATTGTTAGAAGCAGACGGAGTGACCTATGTAGTCCTGCCTGGCCCGCCTAGTGAGCTTAAGCCTATGGTTAATAATGAGTTGGTTCCCCTCTTATCCACAGGCCAGAAATTATATTCACGGGTGCTGCGTTTCTTTGGTATCGGCGAGAGTCAGCTAGTGACTATTTTGTCAGAGATGATTGAGCAGCAGAGTGACCCCACCATTGCTCCTTATGCAAAGACAGGGGAAGTTACCCTACGACTGTCCACCAAGGCTCTGAGTCAGGTAGAAGCTGACACCAAGTTTGAGGCTGTGGAAAAGGAAATTTTGGAACATAAGACTTTTGAGGGGCAATCACTGTCAGAGATTTTCTATGGTTACGGGGATGACAATTCCTTGGCACAGGTGGCTTTTGAGTTGCTGAAGAGTCAAGGGAAGACGATTTCGGCGGCGGAGAGTCTGACAGCAGGCCTCTTTCAAGCGACCTTGGCTGATTTTGCTGGAGCCTCTTCCATTTTTTCAGGTGGCTTTGTCACCTACAGCATGGAGGAAAAGAGCCGGATGCTGGATATTCCGTTGGGAGACTTGGAGGAGCATGGAGTTGTTTCAGCTTTTACGGCAGGGAAAATGGCAGAGCAGGCTAGAAAGCTGACCGAAAGCGACTTAGCTGTCAGTTTGACAGGTGTGGCAGGCCCAGATTCACTGGAAGATCATCCTGCAGGGACCGTTTTTATCGGTTTAGCTAGTGCTTCAGGAACGGAAACTATTAAGGTCAATATTGCTGGACGCAGTCGTCGTGATGTGCGGAAAATTGCTGTTCTGCACGCCTTCAACCTAGTACGAAAAACTTTATTAAATAGCTGAATTTTGGTATAATTAACAGATGGCCAAAAGACATTTTAGAAAAAACAGGAGAAATAAATGGCAAAGAAACAAAAAAAATTAGACGAAATCTCAAAGAAATTCGGCGATGAGCGCCAAAAAGCCTTGGATAATGCCCTGAAAAACATTGAAAAGGACTTCGGTAAGGGAGCCATTATGCGTCTTGGCGAGCGGGCAGAGCAAAAGGTTCAAGTCATGAGTTCAGGCTCTCTGGCTTTGGATATTGCTCTTGGCGCTGGGGGTTATCCTAAGGGACGGATTATTGAAATCTATGGTCCGGAGTCTTCTGGTAAGACAACCGTTGCTCTTCACGCAGTTGCTCAAGCGCAAAAAGAAGGTGGTATCGCAGCCTTTATCGATGCTGAGCATGCTTTGGATCCGTCATACGCGGCTGCTCTGGGTGTTAATATTGATGAGTTGCTGCTGTCTCAACCAGACTCTGGTGAACAGGGACTGGAAATTGCTGGTAAGCTGATTGACTCAGGTGCGGTGGACTTGGTGGTTGTGGACTCCGTTGCAGCCCTAGTACCACGTGCGGAAATCGATGGCGATATTGGTGACAGCCATGTCGGCTTGCAGGCTCGGATGATGAGCCAGGCTATGCGCAAGCTGTCTGCTTCTATCAACAAAACGAAGACGATTGCGATTTTCATTAACCAGCTGCGTGAAAAAGTTGGCGTTATGTTTGGTAATCCTGAAACAACACCAGGTGGCCGTGCACTGAAGTTCTATGCTTCTGTCCGTCTGGATGTCCGTGGTAATACTCAAATCAAGGGAACTGGCGATGAGAAGGATACTAATGTTGGTAAAGAAACCAAGATCAAGGTTGTTAAAAATAAGGTAGCTCCGCCATTCAAAGAAGCCTTCGTGGAAATCATGTACGGAGAAGGTATTTCTAAGACAGGTGAGTTGATTAAGATTGCGACTGATTTGGATATCATCAAAAAAGCGGGTGCTTGGTACTCCTACAATGATGAAAAGATTGGTCAAGGATCTGAAAATGCTAAGAAGTACTTGGCTGATCATCCAGAAGTCTTTGACGAAATTGACCGCCAGGTTCGTGTACGCTATGGTTTGATTGAAGGCGATGACTTGGCAGAAGTGGTTGGCAGCAAGGCTGAAAGCCCTGTGGAAACGATGGAAGAAGTGACTCTGGATTTGGACGATGCCATCGAAATTGAAGAGTAATTTTGCAAAATAGGTCGCAAGACCGATGGTTTTTGTGATATAATAGACTACGATATTAGTATCGTGTAGCGAAAGGAGTACTTACATGATCACAATCTATACTGTCTCAAGTTGTACTAGTTGTAAAAAAGCAAAAACCTGGCTAAACGCTCATCAATTAACTTATAAAGAACAAAATTTAGGCAAAGAAGGCATCACCAAAGAGGAACTTCTGGATATTTTAACCAAAACAGAAAATGGTATCGCGAGCATTGTTTCATCAAAAAACCGCTATGCTAAAGGTTTGGGTGTTGACATTGAGGAATTAAGTGTCAACGAAGTTCTTGACATCATCATGGAGACCCCGCGTATTTTGAAAAGTCCCATTTTAGTGGATGATAAACGTCTCCAAGTTGGTTACAAAGAAGATGATATCCGTGCTTTTCTGCCACGTTCTGTTCGTAATGTTGAAAATGCAGAAGCTCGTCTGCGGGCAGCTCTCTAATCTTTGAATATAACTGAAAGAGTCGGGAAGAGAATCTCGGCTCTTCTTTTTGTTCGGGTTGATAGAGGGCTTTGGCGACTGGATGGATTGACAAGGAGCAGAACTGTGATACAATATCTCTGAGGAGGATGGAAGATGAAGAAAATTTTATTAGGACTGGGATTGAGTGTGGCTCTGTTAGCAGGCTGTGGACATAAAAAGACAGAGACAAATTCGAATGCGGCTGACAAGAAAGAAATCAGCAATAATCTGCCTATCATTGATAATGCTAAGCAGCAGGAAGTGATTACTCGGACGCTTGTTTTTCCAAAGGATGAACGAGGAAACCAGCAGAGTCAGACAGTGACTTATCAGGGAGAGCATTTTAAACGCTTGGTTATTGAAAGGCTGACTGCGACTGATGATGAGATGAAAGAAGCTATCAAGCAGATGGGACTGGAGGAAGCGCAGAAGTCGCTCAATGAGTCACTGGAGCAGGATGCAGACTATGTACAGGCTCGTGGACTTCAAGGCTTCAGCGGTTCAGTGACAATTTTGAATGAGAACGAGCTGAAAATGACTTCTACCTATGATTTTGAGAGCCTAGATATCGAAAAAGCGGCGTCTATGCCTTATTTCCAAAATCTCAAGCTCAAAGAAATGATTAAGCTGACGCCAGAAGAATATATCAACAATCTCCTGATGAATGGAGCAGAAGAGCAGAAATAAGCTGCTCTTTTTTATTACATTTTAATGACAGAGTGACAATCAGTTTGACAGCGCCGATTTTATAATGATATGATAAAATCAGCTCAATATTGAAGGAGATAAGACATGAGAAAATTAATTGTCTTTTTGCTGGCAGCTTTGGCAATCTTAACAGCTTGCAGTCAGCAGTCAAATAACAGTTCATCCTCACAGGGAGGAGCTGGAAAAGGAGATATTGTCACTAAGTCCTATAAAACTGAGAAGCAATTAGAACATGGAAAAGAAACCAGAATCTTAACCGTCAGCTACAGCGGACAGAAGTATGAGAAGGTTATCCTGCATGTCAGCAAGGCTATTCCTGACAACATCAAGGAAGCTTTGTCAAAGCAGGATGTTTCCACTGTGAAGAAAGAAATGCTGTCTTTGATCGAGGAAGCACTGGGTCTGAAAGAGGCGGTGAATATCACCGGTCTTGACTTGAAAACAGATATGACAGCGGAAGAGATTTCTCTGGAGATGACTATCGATCCTGAGAATCTAGACTACGAAGCAGCCAAAAAGCTTCCAAACTATGCGCAGTTGTTTGAGCAAATCGAGACCCTGAGTCCGGAAGAATTGCTGAACAAGTTTAAGGGAAGCGACGGCGTGGAAGTGCCCGCTTCAAATTAGGAAGTTTCCATCCAGTTCTCTGAAGAGAGCTGGATTTTTGCTGGATTTCAGAGCCAGACTTTGGATAAATATTAGCTAAAGCTTATTGAAAAATTAGGAGAATTCGGGTGAATTAAATTTGTGAAAAGCCTATAATTATGCTATAATAGGGATATTCTAAAGAAAGAGGGTGTAATTGTGGGATTTACAGATGAAACAGTACGTTTTAATCTCGATGATTCAAATAAAAAGGAAATTAGCGAGACTTTGACCGATGTCTACAAGTCGCTCAATGAAAAAGGATACAATCCAATCAATCAAATCGTGGGATACGTACTCAGTGGCGATCCTGCGTACGTACCTCGCTATAACAATGCCCGAAATCAAATCCGCAAATACGAGCGCGATGAGATTGTTGAGGAGTTGGTTCGTTATTATTTGAAAGGACAAGGCGTCGATCTCTAATGAGAATTATGGGATTAGATGTGGGCTCGAAAACGGTTGGGGTTGCCATTAGTGATCCTCTTGGTTTTACGGCTCAAGGACTGGAGATTATTCCGATTCATGAAGAAAAGGGCGAATTTGGCTTAGAGCGCTTGGGAGAGCTGGTTAAAGAGTATAAGGTTGATAAGTTCGTTATTGGCCTGCCTAAGAATATGAACAATACCAGCGGACCTCGGGTGGAGGCTAGTCAGGCTTATGGCCAGCGGGTTGCTGAGCTGTTTGGTCTGCCGGTTGACTACCAAGATGAGCGCCTGACGACGGTGGCTGCTGAACGCATGCTGGTGGAGCAGGCAGACATTAGCCGCAGCAAGCGCAAGAAAGTCATTGATAAGCTGGCCGCGCAGCTGATTTTGCAGAATTATCTGGATCGAAATTTTTAGAAAAGAAATGAAGGAGACACTAGTATGACACATGATCATAATCATGACCACGAGCATGAAGAGCGTGAATTAATCACCTTGGTTGACGAGCAAGGAAACGAAACTTTATTTGAAATTCTTTTGACCATTGACGGTAAGGAAGAGTTTGGCAAGAATTATGTTCTTTTGATTCCGGCTAATGCGGAAGAAGATGAGAACGGTGAGGTAGAGATTCAAGCTTATTCCTTTACCGAAAATGAAGATGGCACAGAAGGTGACTTGCAGCCAATCCCAGAAGACTCAGATGCTGAATGGGATATGATTGAAGAAGTCTTCAACAGCTTTATGGAGGAGTAAGACTAGCCTAGCCTCGCTTCCAGAAATGGACAAGCGCAGGTGAAAAGCTAGCTAAACTTGACAGATGAAGGAAGTAACCAAGGCTCGGTTATTTTCCATCTCATATCATAAACATTAGAAAGAGGAGCGAGTTGCAATTCAGATTTGAATTCTGCTTCGCTGCTCTTTTTTGGGTAAGAAAATGAATGAAATTGAAGAATGGCTGAACAGCCGAATTGGTATAAACTTTCGTTCGGGACTAGGGCGGATGCAGCAGGCGGTGACTCTTTTGGGGAATCCTGAGCGGAGCTATCCAACGATTCATGTAACTGGTACAAATGGCAAAGGATCTACTATTGCTTTTATGCGTCGGCTGTTTGCGGAGCATGGTCGAAAGACAGGAAGTTTCACTTCGCCCCATATGATTAGTATTCACGATCGGATTTGTATTAACGGTCAACCGATTGCTCCAGCTGATTTTATCCGTCTGGGTCAAGAGGTGCAAAAGATGGAGCAAGAACTGCTCAAAAGCCATGACCAGCTGTCCTATTTTGAAATTCTGACCTTGATTGCCTTTCTTTATTTCAAGGAGCAGGAAGTGGACATAGCCTTGATTGAGGTAGGGATTGGCGGACTCTTGGACACGACTAATGTCATTACGGGAGATATTGCGGTCATCAGCTCTGTTGGATTGGATCATCAGGAGACTCTGGGAAAGAGCTTGACGGCGATAGCAGAGCAAAAGGCAGGGATTTTCAAGCCGGGGCGGCCAGCTGTCATCGGACCGCTGCCAGAGGAGGCACGATTGGTTTGTGCGCAGCGAGCTCAGGAGCTGGGAATAGAACTCTATCAGTATGGTCGCGATTTTTCTCTGGCAAATCAGACTTTTTCCAATTCGACTAGGACCCTATCCAATCTTGAATTGGGACTCAAGGGAGCCTATCAGGAGGAAAATGCAGCGTTGGCTCTGCAGGCATTCTTGCTCTTCATGCAGCAGCAAGGTTGGGAAATAGATTCTGCTAGGATTCGAACGGGCTTGCAGGAGACTCGCTGGGCAGGGCGTTTGGAAGAAGTCAGTCCAGGTATTTATCTTGATGGGGCTCACAATCTGCCCGCGCTGGAGAGGTTAGTGGAGTTTATCCAGAGCCAGAAAGATAAAGAGTGCTTGCTTCTTTTTGGTGCTCTCAAGCGTAAGGACTATAGCACTATGCTGGCTTATCTGCGAGAGGCTCTGCCAGATGTTCAGTTGACGGTTACTTCCTTTTCTGATAGAGATTCCCTTGGTCAAGCTGAAGCGGAAGGCTTCTTATACATAGAGGATTATCGGCAGCTTATTCAGAATTTTCAAGAGAGACAAAACGCTAATCAACTGCTTTTCATTACGGGCTCTCTCTATTTTATTGCAGAAGTCAGAGCTTATTTGACAAGTTTATAAATTGACCGCCAGAGTACTGCTTTGGTACAATGAAGACAGAAGAAAAAGGAGAATAGTATGGCAATTTCTAAAAAGTTAATGTTTTCAGGTCTAACTGCTGTGGCTGTTTTTGCCTTGGCAGCTTGCGGTTCTAATCAGAACCAGACGGCACCTTCCTCTCAGTCTCAGTCAGCCGCTTCCAGCAAGCCAGCAGAGTCTTCGTCGATAGCTAGCACGTCTAGTGCGGCCAATAACAGCTCATCTGCTTCAGCATCCTCTTCCGAGCAAGTAGCCAATGGCGAGCTGGATGGCAGCTATCAGACAAGCCATGAAGGCGATCAGCTGACCTTGCAGATTTCAGGAACTACTGGCCAGCTGACCAAGGTCGAGTCGGATGGTGAGCAGGAAATTGAACAGGTTCAGATTGATGCTACCAACCAGACCATGATCATCGGAGATGATGTCAAGCGCTATCGCATTGAGGGCAATCAGCTGACAATTGAGGATCTTTCCCAAGAACCTTATGATGATGACACACTGGTCTTTACGAAACAATGATGAAAGAGCCCTGTCTTGAATAGGGCTTTTCCTTTTATCAGTTGTAATCTTGCAGTGCGACTTAGAGGATAGTAGTATTCAAAAGCTGTACTTAGATTTTTATCAATCAGAAATACAGTTTGCATTGATATAAACGTTGTTTTAAAGCAGTTTTACTGCTATACTAGAATATATGCAATGAGATAGGAGAGTGTATGACTTTCAGGAAATTCCGCTTATTAATGTCAAAATACGGTTTCAGCATCATTATTATGCTGCTGGAGCTAGCCTTTGTCTTTGTTGCGTTCTTCTATTTTAATGAGATTGCACCCAACTGGCTGTCGGTGGCGATGATTGTTTTCTTGTATATCGGAACTATTTTAGCGATTGTCAACCGCAATATGCCGCCTGAGAGCAAGGTGACCTGGCTTTTGATTGCTGTGGTGCCCGTATTTGGCTTCCTGCTCTATCTGATGTTTGGTGAGCGACGGTTGTCTAAAAAGGAAATGATTCAGCTGGAAAATATGGACTCTATGAAATTTCGTGAGGACAACAGCTACGATCTTCGTGTCCAGCTGAAAAAGAAAAACAAGTCAGCCTACGGTATTATCAAATCACTGCTGAGTATGGACAATAATGCGGATGTCTATGACGGTACAGCTTCTCGTTATTTTCCTATCGGAGAGGAGATGTTTGAGTCCATGCTGGCTGATCTGCGGGCTGCTGAGAAATTCATTTTTCTGGAATTTTATATCATTGATGAAGGGCTGATGTGGGACAGTGTTCTGGAAATCTTGGTCGAAAAAGCCGCTCAGGGCGTTGAAGTCAAGCTGCTCTATGATGATATTGGCTGCATGGCCACTTTGCCTGGTGATTATACGCGTAAGCTGCGCAAGATGGGCATCGAGGCTTATAAGTTTAACAAGGTGATTCCGCGGATGACGGTATCCTACAACAATCGTGACCACCGCAAGATTTTGGTCATTGACGGTCAGGTTGGCTATACTGGCGGCATCAATCTGGCTGACGAGTATATCAATCATATCGTTCGTTTTGGTCACTGGAAAGATGGCGGTGTGCGCTTGGAAGGTCGGGCGGTCAAGGCTCTGACGCGGCTCTTTCTCATGAACTGGTACATCAACCGCGGGGAAATCACAGACTTTGACAAGTATCATCTGGAAAATAAAGCTGTCGAAGGTCAAGGGCTATACATTCCCTATGGCAGCGGGCCTAAGCCTATTTATAAGGGTCAGGTTGGTAAAACGGTCTATCAAAATATCATCAGTCAGGCTACGGACTATGTCTACATTACTACGCCTTATCTGATTATTGACTACGACCTGACGGAGGATATTAAGAATGCTGCTATGCGGGGAGTGGATGTCCGCATCGTGACTCCTTTCATTCCGGACAAGAAACTGATTCAGATTGTTACCCGCGGAGCCTACCCGGATCTTATGGAAGCGGGGGTTAAGATTTTTGAGTACACGCCAGGGTTTATCCACAGCAAGAATGTGGTGGCCGATGATGAATTTGCCGTGGTAGGGACGATTAACTTTGATTACCGCAGCCTGGTGCACCATTATGAAAATGCAGTTCTGATGTACCATACGGAGAGTATTCCAGCTATCAAGGAAGATTTTGAAGCCATTTTTGAAGCTTCTGAGGAAATTCTTCCTGAAAATCTCGATAGCAGCTGGTATCGTCGCTTTATCAAAGAAATCATGCAGCTCTTTGCACCCATGCTCTAATGCCGGAGGTGAACAAGTTCTGCAGAAATATACAGAAAATCTGAGGCAGAAGTCTCAGATTTTTTTGTATGTGCTTTTGCGGTTTGTGCTGAGATATCTTTTTGTCATTCTCACTTTTATATGGGGACGGATTTTTGCTCTGTTTTTACGAATGTAAAAAATAAAGGAATTTTTTAAGATGACAATGGAGAAAATTTCCAGTCAGCCGCTTGCTTATGAAACGAGAGAATATCGCTGTTTTCGGGAATTGGAGGAGCTGGCTAGAAGCTATAATGCTCAGAAGAAGGGTCAAGAGAAAGCTGACAGGAGGACAGGAATTTGATATACTAGATGGGACTGATATCAAGGAGAATATTTTATATGCATGATACAACGGAAGAAAAAGTTTTAGAGGTTTCAGAGGAGCAGCTGACTAGGGCTGAAAGGTCTGAGCAAAAAATTACCAATCCAGAGCCGACGCCCTATTTTTTGACGCTCTTGTGCAGTTTGGCTATCAGCCTGCTGAGTGTGGTCAATCCTTTGTTGACCAATCTAGCAACGAATTTACAAAGTCAGAATCTCTATGCCGGCTGGGCCATGACTCAGGGGCAGGTGCCTTATTCGCAAATATATGGGACTAGTGGCCTGCTTTACTATCTGATGGCTTGGACCAGCAGCCTGGCTTTTGGCCAGCTTTTGTGGATGGTCTTTCAGACGCTGGCTCTGTGGCTGGCTGGACTTTTCCTGCACAAGACCTTGGTGCTCTTACAGCCTAAACAGGATTTATCACGCAGCCTCCTGCTGCTCTTTTACCTGCTAGTCTTTGCCCTTGGATTTGGCGGTCTTTACTCTAGTATTTTTGTTCTGCCCTTTATTTTTTGGAGTCTATCTTTCTTGGTGCGCTATCTGCAGGATTCAATCAAGGATGAAAAGTTCATTCTTTATGGGGCTTTCGGAGCTCTTTCTTTTATGATTGATCCGGTTTCCAGCCTAGTCTTCTATTCTTTGACTGCTCTGGTGCTTTTGGTCTACAATATCGCAGCCAAGCGTGCGGCTCGAGGCTTTTATCAGCTTTTAGCTGGTCTCTTTGGCTTCTCAGTGATTTTTTATCCTATCGGCTACTTTACTGTTGCCAATCGAACCTTTGGCCAGGCTATCAGTCAGGTGACCTATGCTTGGGATTCCATCAGCTTGATTGGCAGTCATAGTATTTCTAATTTGATTTATTATGGCTTGCTGACGGTCGGTCTAGGTTTCATTTCTGCTTTGGGTGTCAATCTCTTTTCAAGAGAAAAGGGGCAAGCAACCAGCCTGCGCGTCTTGCGCTTTATCGGTTTGCTAGGGCTCTTCATTACTGTCTTTGCGGCTTTTATCCTGCCAGATCAAGGCAGTTATCAACTGCTTCCGGCTCTGCCTTTTGCCATGATTCTTTTTGCTTTGTGGTTCAATAAAGGCAAGCAGCAGGCACCGGGGCGTCATCGCAGGGATCGCCGTCGTCCTACCATGTGGACTTCTTATCTTTCAGGCCAGTTCTTTCTGCCACTCTTAGCCATCTTTTATCTGATTGGCTATCCTTTGGTGAATGAGTATATCCTTTCCAGCGGTGTATCTGCTGAAAGAAGTGAAGCGGCTCAGTATATTAAGGAAAAGACCAAGGATGGGGATACTATCTATGCCTGGGACACCTCGGCTAGTCTGTATCAGAAGAGCAGCCGCCTATCAGCTGTTTCTCTCTTGACTCCAACTTTGTATGTGGGAACGGCTGAAAATCGTCTAGGTCTTCAGAAGGGACTTGAAAACAGCCAGCCCAAGTATATTTTGGTTAACAATGATGTCAAATTGCTGTCAGATGTGAAGCAGCTAATTTCCCAAAATTACAAGGAAGCTGACCTCAAACTCAACCATTTCAAGCTTTATCAACTTAAATAGTAAAAAATCAATATGTTGTGTCTAAAGTTAAAAATTAACTTTTTTTCCACAATATATTGATTTTTAATTTTAACGTGCTATAATGAGACTTGTATCGACTTATTTAAAAAATACTGTTCTTTGGATAAACTGCTGTCGGAGATTTCTTAGAAATATCTCCCTAGCTATCTGGTCTGAAGAGGCTTTATTTGTCCTAAGGGCAGGAAAAGGAAGTGTTCATGATGATTTTAAGGGAAGAGAAGTTTGAAACTGCTCCAGCGATTTATGTGGAGAAGCGAGACGGCCGTAGGGTGGCTTTTGATGTGTCAAAGATCTATAAGGCTATGGTGCGGGCAGCTCAGGAAGTCGGTCCGCTGAATCCGATGCTGGAAGCCAAGCTAGAAGCTATCACAGACCGCATTGTGGCAGAAATCAGTAGTCGCTTCGCTAAGTATGTCAAAATTTATGAGATTCAGAACATCGTTGAGCATGAGCTTTTGAATGCCAAGGAATATGCCATTGCAGAGAACTACATCACTTACCGCACCCAACGGGATTTTGAGCGCTCAAAAGCGACTGATATCAACTTTACTATTGACAAGCTCCTCAACAAAGATCGTACGGTAGTCAATGAGAATGCCAATAAGGACAGTGATGTTTTCAATACCCAACGGGATTTGACAGCTGGGATTGTTGGCAAGTCCATTGGGCTTAAGATGCTGCCGCCTCATGTGGCCAACGCCCACCAGAAGGGGGATATCCACTACCATGATTTGGACTACAGCCCTTATACGCCAATGACGAACTGCTGTCTAATTGACTTTGACGGCATGCTGAAAAATGGCTTCAAGATTGGCAATGCAGAAGTAGAGAGTCCCAAATCTATCCAGACTGCGACAGCTCAAATCTCACAGATTATTGCCAATGTAGCTTCCAGCCAGTACGGCGGTTGTTCGGCCGACCGAATTGATGAGGTCTTGGCGCCCTATGCTGAGCTTAATTATCAAAAGCATCTCAAGGATGCAGAGCAGTGGGTTTTGCCGGATAAGCAGGAAGAGTACGCCTGGGCGAAGACCAAGAAGGATATCTACGATGCCATGCAGTCGCTAGAGTATGAGATCAATACCCTCTTTACCTCTAATGGTCAGACTCCTTTTACTTCGCTGGGCTTTGGTCTGGGAACCAATCGTTTTGAGCGGGAAATTCAGAAGGCCATTCTCAATATCCGTATCAAGGGACTGGGAAGCGAGCACCGCACAGCGATTTTCCCTAAGCTGATTTTCACCCTTAAGCGTGGGCTCAATCTCGAGCCGGGAACGCCGAACTATGACATCAAAGAACTGGCTCTGGAGTGTGCCACTAAACGCATGTATCCAGATGTCCTCTCCTATGACAAGATTATCGACTTGACTGGATCGTTCAAGGTGCCGATGGGCTGCCGTTCTTTCTTACAAGGTTGGAAGGATGAAAATGGTCAGGAAGTCAATTCCGGCCGTATGAATCTTGGTGTCGTTACTGTCAATCTACCGCGGATTGCGCTTGAATCCGAGGGGGATTTGGATAAATTCTGGGAACTCTTTAACGAGCGGATGAATATCGCTGAAGATGCTTTGGTCTACCGAGTGGAGCGGACCAAAGAAGCTAGTCCAGCCAATGCACCGATTCTTTATCAGTATGGGGCTTTTGGCCAACGCTTGGGCAAGTATGATCAGGTAGACCAGCTCTTTACTCACCGTCGTGCAACGGTTTCCCTAGGCTATATCGGTCTGTATGAAGTGGCAGCAGTCTTTTACGGCGGTAATTGGGAGACCAATCCAGAAGCCAAGGACTTTACAATTGCTATTGTCAAAGATATGAAGCGCCGGGTGGAAGAGTGGTCCGAGCAGTATGATTATCATTTCTCTGTTTACTCAACGCCATCTGAAAGCCTGACCGACCGTTTCTGCCGTTTGGATACAGAGAAGTTTGGGGTCGTTCCGGATATTACTGACAAGGAATACTATACCAACTCCTTCCACTACGATGTGCGCAAGAATCCAACGCCTTTTGAAAAGCTGGACTTTGAGAAGATTTATCCTGAAGTAGGAGCCTCAGGCGGCTTTATCCATTACTGTGAATATCCTGTGCTGCAGCAAAATCCAAAGGCACTGGAAGCTGTCTGGGACTATGCCTATGACCGAGTTGGTTACTTAGGTACAAATACACCGATTGACCGTTGTTACAAGTGTAACTTTGAGGGCGATTTTACGCCGACCGAGCGGGGCTTCACCTGTCCAAACTGTGGCAACAGCGATCCCAAGACGGTCGATGTGGTCAAGCGGACCTGCGGCTACTTAGGAAATCCGCAAGCCCGCCCAATGGTCAATGGCCGTCACAAGGAAATATCAGCTCGGGTCAAGCACATGAATGGCTCGACTATTAAGTACGAAGGAAATTAAGATGGGAAAGTATCAATTGGACGACAAAGGAAAGGCTCAGGTGCAGCGTTTCCATGAAAAACATTCGCAGGGAGGCAGCGGCAAAAAAGAACGATTAGCCAAACTACGTCAGCAATTTTTAGAAAAGAACAAGAAACAATAGAAGTCAGAGTGGGGCGCAAGGCGGTCTCACTCTCTTCGTATCAGGAGGCACTATGGAGCTAAGACGACCGAAACTAGAAGACAAGGAAAAGATTTTAGAGATGCTGGCTGACTTTGAAGCAGCTGGCAGCCGGCAGGATGGCTTCTTTGGTGGAGTGGATTTTGTCTACGAGGACTGGCTGGAGACGATTCAGCTAGCTGAGGCAGGTCTAGGCTTGCTGCAAGGTTTTGTGCCTTACATCCAACTAATCTCTTTTGCTGCGGATGGTCAGGCTGTGGGCTTTCTCAATCTGCGCTTGCGGCTCAATGACTATTTGCTCCAAGAAGGGGGGCATATCGGTTATAGTATCCGTCCGTCTGCGCGTGGGAAAGGATTGGCCAAAGAGCAGCTGCGACAAGGATTGCAAGTAGCCAAAAGTAAAAATATTAAACGAGTCCTAGTGACTTGCGATGGTGACAACGAAGCCAGTCAAGCAGTGATTCTGGCTAATGGCGGAGCTTTAGAGGATATTCGAGGCGGGAAAGAGCGTTATTGGATTGATGTCAATTAAGGAGGGAATATGGAGCTAAGACGACCAACTTTGGAAGATAAAGATGCGATTTTAGAGATGATTGCTGAGTTCGATGCAGCAAAATCCTATATGCACGGTGGCATGGGCTCCACTTGGAAACGAGCAAAGGATTATGAGGATTGGTTACAAATGGTGAGACGACAGGAAGATGTGGCAAACTTGCCAGCAGGTTGGGTTCCTGCCATCCAATTTTTATCCTTTGATGAGACCGGCTTGCCTCTGGGATTTTTAGCTCTGCGCTTGTCCTTAAATGACAAATTATTTGTGGAGGGCGGGCATATTGGCTATTCTATCCGCCCCAGTCAACGCAGAAAGGGCTTGGCTAAGTTGCAGCTAAAGCTAGGGCTAGCAGAAGCTAGAAAGCAAGGATTAGAACGAGTGCTGATTACCTGCGATGAAGACAACGAAGCCAGCCGCCGCACCATTCTCTCTGCTGGCGGTGTTTACGAAAATACAATCGACAGAAGTCAGCGCTACTGGATTGATTTGGAGGATGAAGATGAACAATCCCAAACCTCAAGAATGGAAAAGTGAGGAGCTGAGCAAGGGGCGAATCATTGACTATAAGGCCTTTAACTTTGTAGATGGCGAAGGCGTCCGCAACTCCCTTTATGTCAGTGGTTGTATGTTTCACTGTGAGGGCTGCTATAATGCAGCAACTTGGTCTTTCAATGCTGGCATTCCCTATACCCAAGAGTTGGAGGAGCAGATTATGAAAGACTTGGCGGAGCCTTATGTGCAGGGACTGACTCTCCTAGGTGGCGAGCCTTTTCTCAATACAGGCATTCTCCTGCCCTTGGTCAAGCGGATTCGGAGAGAGCTTCCGGATAAGGATATCTGGTCCTGGACGGGCTACACCTGGGAGGAGATGATGCTGGAAACGGAGGATAAGCTGGAGCTGCTAAGTCTGATTGATATTCTGGTGGACGGCCGTTTTGACCTTACCAAGAAGAATCTCATGCTGCAGTTTCGCGGCTCTTCTAATCAACGCATCATTGATGTGCAGAAATCCCTTCAGTCAGGCCAGGTAGTCATCTGGGATAAGCTGAATGATGGCCTCCAGGCCTATGAGCAAGTTGACAGGGATAAGATGCTTTAAAAACTAAGTAAGATACTGATATAAAAGAGGTTTTACCTCTTTTTTTCTGTTGTCAAAAACAGCATAAAATATCGGTTTTTCGAGAGAAAAGAAAGAATTTACCGAAAATTAATACAGACTGTCCTTTTTTGTCAACAAATTTTGGGAAAAACTAAAATATTTTTAAATATTTTAGTGTATCATAATGCATTTATGATATAATAAAATGTATTTATATCTCAGGGGAGAAAAAGGGAGAATTATGAATCAACATAGGAGAAATGTGCCTGCTTCTAAAAAGGGGAAGAAGCTGAGGCTCTTTAATGCAGCTTTACTGACATTGGTAAGCTTGGTTTCAGGTTTGCTTGTTTTTTCTATATTTAAAAATAATGTTCTGGCGTTTCATTACCTGAACCTTATTTTGTCTGCTCTTTTGGCGGCTGTTATTTTACTGGCAGCCTTCTTTGTATGGAAAAATAAGTTCAAAGTCCTGACCACGGTGCTTTTGCTTGTGACCTTGCTGGTATCCTCAGGAGCTATGTACGGGGTCAAGGAGCTGATGGACTTATCTAGAGGAGTGAACTCCACTTCAAATTACTCTGAAATTGAAATGGCGGTTTATGTCCGAGCAGACAGCGATAAATCAGATGTGACTCAACTGAAGAAGCTGACAGCTCCGACTGAAAATGGGGATAAGGACAATGTGACAGCTCTTCTGGAGCACATCAAGAAGACTAAAAAGACAGAACTAACTGTAGAAAACAGCTCGTCATATATCGCAGCCTACAAGGCCCTCATCAATCAAGAGACCGAGGCCATTGCCCTCAATAGCTCGTTTGGAGATATGCTGGCCTCTCACGATGCTGACTATGCTTCAAAGATAAAGAAAATCTATACTTATAAAATTACTCGTCAAGTAGAGACAGGCAAGCGCAGCGATGCTGCTGATGCGGATGTCTTCAATATCTATGTCAGCGGTATTGACACTTATGGCTCGATTTCATCTGTCTCTCGCTCAGATGTCAATATCATCATGACGGTCAATCGCAAGACCAAGAAAGTCCTCTTGACGACAACTCCTCGTGATTCTTATGTGGCGATTGCAGATGGAGGGGCTGGGCAGATGGACAAGCTGACTCATGCAGGGATTTATGGCGTGGATGCTTCTGTCCACACGCTGGAAAATCTTTACGGTATTCGCATTGACTACTATGTTCGTCTGAACTTCACTTCCTTCCTCAAGCTGGTAGACCTGTTGGGAGGGATTGATGTTGAAAATGACCAAGAATTTACCAGCAGACACGGCAATCATCATTTCCCAGTAGGGAAAGTCCATATGAACTCAGATCAGGCACTTGGCTTTGTTCGCGAGCGTTACTCCCTTCAGGGTGGCGACAATGACCGCGGGAAAAATCAAGAAAAGGTTATCGAAGCAGTCATTAAAAAGCTGACTTCAACCAGTGCTTTGAAGAACTACAACGAGATTATTTCCGGCTTGCAGGACTCTATCCAGACCAATATGGAGCTGCCTGTTCTTATGAATCTGGTCAATACCCAGCTGGAATCAGGTGGAAGCTATCAAGTTCAGTCACAAGCAATTAGTGGAAACGGACGTATGGATCTACCATCCTATGCTATGCCAGATTCCAATCTCTACATGATGGAAATCCAGCCAGAAAGCCTTGATAATGCTAAGGCAGCGATTCAGCAGGTAATGGAAGGGAAAACACCATGATTGATATCCATTCTCATATTATCTTTGATGTGGACGATGGTCCTAAGAATTTTGAGGATTCCAAAAAACTGCTGGAAGAAAGCTATCGACAGGGAATTCGGACTATTATCTCTACCTCTCATCGCAGAAAGGGCATGTTTGAAACGCCTGAAGAGACCATTAGAGCTAACTTTAAAATGGTAAAAGAACTAGCAGAGCTTGTAGCGCCTGACTTGACGGTTCTCTATGGGGCAGAGATTTACTACACCAGCGATGTGGCGGATAAGTTGGAAAAAGGGATTTTCCCCAGTCTAGCTGGCACACGCTATGTGCTGATTGAGTTTAGCATGGCAACGCCTTATAAAGACATCCATAAAGGTTTGGCTCAGATTCTGCGCTTAGGTCTAACACCGGTCCTTGCTCATATTGAGCGCTATCACTGCCTGGAAAATGATGAAAAGAAGGTGCAGGAACTCATTAATATGGGCTGCTATACTCAAATTAACAGCTCCAGTGTTCTAAAACCTAAGCTGCTTGGAGACTCGCATAAATTTATGAAAAAACGTGCTCAGTTCTTTTTGGAGAAGGACTTGGTCCACTTTGTTGCCAGCGACATGCACAATCTAAGTCAGAGACCGCCCTTTATGAAGGAGGCCTTTGACATCGTAGCTAAGAAATACGGTTCCCGCCGGGCAGAGGCCCTCTTTGGCGGCAACCAAGCATTATTATTGAAAAATGAATTGATTTAGGGGAAAAATGGAAAAACAAGAAAAGCAAATCGTAGAAATCGATATTCTGTCCTTGCTGAGAGCCTTATGGCTGAAGAAATTTACCATCGTATTGGGAGCGGTGCTCTTTTCTTTGCTGGCTTTTGGCTACAGCGTCTTTATTGCTAAGAAAATGTATCAGAGTACCACACGCATCTATGTGGTCAGTCGTCAGAACGAAACGCAGGCAGCTTTGACCAATCAGGACCTGCAGGCAGGGTCTTACCTCGTTAAGGACTTTAAGGAAATCATTCTGTCACAGGCGGTTCTGTCACAGGCAATTAGTGAGTTGAAACTGCAAACGTCACCAAGAGAGCTGACGCGTCACATCACCGTTTCCGTTCCGGCGGATACTCGTATCGTTTCGATTACAGTTAAGGATGACAATCCAGAGGAAGCGGCTCGCATTGCCAATGCCTTCCGTAATATCGCTGCTGAGAAAATCATCGAAGTGACAAAAGTTTCTGATGTGACAACTTTGGAAGAAGCAACAGTCCCAGCAGAGCCTTCTTCACCAAATATTCGGCGTAATGTTATCTTAGGATTTTTAGGGGGCAGCGTCCTGATGTCGATCTTTATCATCGCGGTAGAAATCTTGGATGATCGGGTAAAGAAGCCAGAGGACATTGAAGAAGTCATGGGCTTGACGCTATTGGGCGTTATCCCAGATATGAACAGAATGTAAGGGAGAGAAAATGGCAACCTTAGAATTAGTTAGGAAAAAAAGGAACCTTGTCAAACTAACCGAGGAATACTACAATGCTCTAAGTACTAATGTACAGCTGAGTGGCGCCAATATCAAAATGGTCGAAATAAGCTCGGTGACGGCAAATGAAGGAAAGTCTACAACCTCAGTGAACCTCGCAGCCGCCTTTGCCAGAGCTGGTCACAAGACCTTGATGATCGATGCGGATATCCGCAACTCAGTCATGTCAGGTGTGTTTAGCAGTCAGAGAAAAGTATCAGGACTGACGGACTATCTGTCAGGACAGGCTGCCCTGCACGAAGTCATCAACGATACAGATCTGGAAAATCTGGATGTGATCTTATCTGGTCCAGTATCACCTAATCCGACGGGGCTTTTGCAAAGCAAGCAGTTTGATGCACTTTTGACTGACTTGCGTGTTCGTTATGACTACATCATTGTGGATACTTCACCGATTGGTCTGGTCATTGATGCGGCTATCATCGCTCAGAAATGCGATGCCAGCTTCTTGGTGACACAAGCAGGCCATATCAAACGAAAAGCAGTCATGAAAGCTAAAGAGCAGTTGGAACAAACGGGAACTCCTTTTTTGGGTGTTGTCCTCAATAAATATAACATTGATTTGGAACGCTATGGCGCCTACGGAACTTATGGGGGATATGGCAGCTATGGCAATTATGGGAAATAATAGGGATTAAAGAGTTTTAGGATAATTGGGAGATTAGGAACATGACAAGAGCGAGAAAAAGAGTCATCTTAATTATTGTTGATATTATTTTGCTCAGTATAAGTCAGGGGATTTCAAAATTCTTCTTAGCAAAATATATCGGGATAACGGATTTATCTTTTGTCTCTATTTTAATGGGGATTATTATACTGTATTTGACATTTGCAACACTGTCGAATGTCTTTTCTACCATTACAAGGTATACAGATTACAAAACAATGTTTCGAGTGGGGGGCTCAATTTTGGGAGCTTACTCAATTGTATACATTGCAGAGAAAATTTTTTACGAATCCACAAACAGTAGATATATTGTCCTTTCTATGCTGCTATCTTTTTTGTTGGTTATTGCTTCAAGGCTGACTTGGCGGGAGATTCATGAATTCGTGCAACACCCTTCAGCCTTACTGGGAAAGAAAGTAGATGGGACGAAGACCCTTGTTGTTGGTTCAGGGGATGGTGCTAGTCTTTTTATCAAGACAGCTCAGCAAAAATCAAAAGATTTAAAGATAGTCGCGATTGTAGATGACGATAAGAATAAGCAAAATACCTATCTTCATGGAGTAAAAGTTGTAGGAACAACTGAGCAGATACCTGAAATTGTAGGGAATTATGAAGTCGAACAAATTGTCATTGCCATTCCTTCGTTGGCTCCGGATGATTACGAGCGAATCGTAGAGTATTGCCAACAAACGGAGGTCAAGGTCAATGCCATGCCTAAGTATGAACAGGTGATTACGGGGAAACTATCTGTCAGCAAACTTCAGGAAATTGATATTGCTGATCTGTTAGGGCGTAAAGAAGTTAAGCTGGATCAGCAAAGTTTGAAGTCCAATATTAAATGCAAGACAGTTCTTGTTACGGGGGCCGGTGGGTCTATCGGCTCGGAACTTTGCCGTCAGATTGCTCAATTCTGCCCAGCTAGGCTCCTGCTTCTAGGTCATGGAGAAAATTCAATTTATTTGATTCATAAGGAGCTGTCAAGCCGTTATAAAGACGATATTGAGTTGATTCCAATCATTGCAGATATTCAAGACAGAGAGAGGATTTTCCATATTATGGAAACCTATCGCCCTGATCGAGTGTATCATGCAGCAGCTCACAAGCATGTTCCTTTGATGGAGTACAATCCGACAGAAGCGGTCAAAAACAATATCTACGGCACACGAAATGTAGCAGAAGCAGCAAAGGCAGCTGGTGTCGCTAAATTTGTCATGATTTCTACAGACAAGGCGGTCAACCCGCCTAATGTTATGGGGGCAACTAAGCGTGTAGCAGAAATGGTCGTAACCAGTTTAAATGAAGAAGGAAAGACTCTTTTCTCAGCTGTCCGCTTTGGGAATGTTTTGGGCAGCCGAGGTAGTGTTGTTCCTTTGTTCAAGGAGCAGATTGCCAAGGGAGGTCCAATCACCGTGACGGACTTTCGAATGACACGCTATTTCATGACGATACCAGAAGCCAGCCGCTTGGTGATTCAGGCTGGGGCCTTGATGCAAGGGGGAGAGGTTTTTGTCTTGGATATGGGCGAGCCTGTGAAAATTTTGGACCTGGCTAAAAAGATGATCACACTCAGTGGTCATACTGAAGAGGAGATTCAGATTCAGGAAGCAGGCATTCGACCGGGTGAAAAGCTTTATGAAGAGCTCTTGTCTGCCAAGGAAAAGGTCAATGATCAAGTCTATGAAAAGATTTTTGTAGGAAATGTTCAGTCGTTGCCCAAGACCGAGGTGGATTCCTATGTGGACTCTCTTCTGTCTCTTGGTGCAAATGATCTCAAGGATAGCTTGGTAAAGTTTGCACAGCAATAAGTTTTTAGGATAATCATGTATAAATTTTTTAAACGAACATTAGATATAGTCTTGTCATTCTTAGGAATGATTGTCTTATCACCGTTTTTTCTGCTTCTAGTACTCGCTATTAAATTGGATTCTAAAGGACCAGTTTTGTTCAAACAGAAGCGGGTCGGTCTGCATAAGAAACACTTCTATATTTTGAAATTCAGAACGATGCGAATTGATACACCTAAGGATACCCCAACTCATTTACTGGAAAATCCTGAGCAATGGATTACAAAGGTTGGGAAGTTTCTTAGGAAGACGTCTCTGGATGAGTTGCCTCAGATTTGGAATATTTTTGTCGGTGACATGAGTATCATAGGTCCAAGACCGGCTCTTTGGAATCAGTATGATTTGATTGAAGAGCGAGACCGCTATGGAGCTAATGATGTTTTGCCAGGTCTGACAGGATGGGCTCAGATTCACGGGCGAGATGAGTTGCCGATTGCTAAGAAAGCTGAATTGGACGGCTACTACGTCCAGCATTTGTCTTTTGGATTGGATGTCCGCTGTTTTTTTGGCACCATTAAGAGTGTTGCTAAGAGCGAAGGCGTTGTCGAAGGCGGCACGGGAAATATGGAAAAGAAAGATTAAAGGCTGATGAAAAGAATATTAATTACAGGAGAGGGTAGCTATATCGGCCAGAGCTTTAAGAAGTATGTTTCTTCACGGGAGGATGTTCAGGTTGATGAGTTGGACGTCCGCGGAGAAGTCTGGAAGGAGAAAGATTTTTCGTCTTTTGATGTAATTTTGCATTTGGCGGCGATTGTCCATATCTCCAACCCATCAAAAGAGATGGAATCGGTATATAATCAAGTCAATACTCAGCTACCTTATGAATTGGCTCAAAAGGCTAAGAGCGAAGGTGTCAAACAGTTTATCTTTATGAGCAGTATGAGTGTCTATGGCGAAGTTTTGGGAGACCGAGTTATCACAAAGGATACAGAAGAGCGTCCTGATTCTTTTTATGGCAAAAGCAAACTAGCTGCTGAGCAACTTCTGGCGGAATTGGAGAGCGAAGATTTCAAATTGGCAGTTTTACGACCGCCCATGGTTTATGGTTATCAAGCTAAGGGAAATTATAAGCGACTGTCAAAGTTGGCTCAGAAACTACCAGTTTTCCCTTTGGTCCAGAACGAACGTAGTATGATTTATATTGATAACCTTTGTGAGTTTATCAGACTGATTGTTCAGAATCAAGACAGTGGTGTCTTCTATCCTCAAAATCAGGACTATGTCAATACCTCTCAGCTAGTCAAAGAAATAAAACGGACTCATGGCCAGAGAGTAGCCTTGCTGCCTGCATTTAACTGGATTTTAAAAGGACTGTCTCACCATGTTTCGACTCTGAATAAGCTGTTTTCGGATTTAACTTATGAAAAAGAGATGTCTAGCTATCCTCAGTCTTATCAGGTAGCAGATTTTAGGAGGTCTATTGAGAAGACGGAGAAGGGAAACTAGTTTAGGATGAATGGGGGGGATTGTTAGTGAAATTTTCGGTATTGATGTCTGTCTATCAGAAGGAGAATCCCGATTTCTTAAGAAAGAGTCTAAATAGCGTTCTTATAGAGCAGAGCCGCAAGCCAGATGAGCTTGTCCTTGTAGAGGATGGGCCGCTGACAGAAGAGCTTTATCAGACGATTCAAGATTTCCAGGGAACATTTCCAGAGATGAAAGTTCTACCCTTAAAGGAAAATGTCGGATTGGGAGAAGCTTTGCATCGGGGAGTTGAGGCTTGCTCTTATGACTGGATTGCTAGAATGGATTCAGACGACATTGCGACACCGGACCGTTTTCAGCAACAAGTGGACTATATTGAGCAGCATCCGCAGTTAGATGTTCTGGGTGGCAATATCATAGAATTTGACGCGGAACCAGATCAAATAGTGGCAGAGAAACAAATGCCGCTTTCTCATGAAGAGATTATCAAAAGGTTGCAGCGGAGAAATCCTTTCTGTCACATGACGGTATTTTTCAAGAAATCATCTGTTTTAAAAGCAGGCAATTACAAGCCCCTGCCTTTAGTGGAAGACTATTATCTTTGGGCGAGAATGGCTGCTCAGGGATGTCGTTTCGCTAATCTTAATCGGGTCTTGGTTTATGCTCGTGTCGGAAATGGCATGCATACGAGAAGAAGCCAGACAGATCAGATTGCCAGCTGGAAAGTAGTCAATACTTTTTTGCTGGCACATGGTATGTTGAACCGAGGGCAATATTATCAAAATATGTTGATGATTCGTGCTTTTGTGGGAACGCCTATTTGGATAAAAGCGTTCATTTATAAGTATCTGCTTAGAAGAAAGTAATGGCTTTACAGACAGAGCAGTCTAGCTTAGATAGGGAGAAAGCGATATAGGATGAAAAGTTTAGGAAGGAGGGAGAAATGATTTCTGTCGTGATGGCGACCTATAATGGGGCGGAGTTTATTTTGGAGCAACTAGACTCTATCCGCACTCAAAAGCTGAAGCCTGATCAGGTCATTATCTGTGATGACTGTTCGACAGATCAGACAGTGGCGCTAATCAGGGACTACATCACCAAGCACCAACTGACTGATTGGCAGCTGCTTGAAAATCAGGAAAATTTGGGCCATTATCGAACTTTTATAAAATTAGCGAGTTTGGCTGAGCACGATATTGTTTTTTTCGCTGATCAGGATGATAAATGGCTGCCTGATAAAACAGCTGCCTTGCAGAAAGTACTGTTAGAAACAGACGCTGCTATGGTGTACGATCAGTCTTACTTGATTGATCAAAATGGTCAGGTCATTAAGGAACCTAAAGTTTCAGGAGAAAGGCGAGAAAGAGATCTAGCTTGGCTTCTGAAAAAATGGCCGTCAGGTTATCAGACAGCTTTTAGAAAGTCGGTACTGACAGATATTTTGCAGCAGCAGTATACGGATTATTCTGGATTTGACTATCATGATGTTTTATTTGGTATGCTGGCTCCATTGTATGGAAAAGTTGTTTGCTTGGACCAGCTTCTAGATCAGCATCGCATTCATCAGGCGAATGTAACCCAGTCTGCGTCGTCGCTCAGTTTTAATAAAACAAGGTTATCTAGGATTAACTATTTACAGAAGGTCATCAGTCGCTATGAGTCCGTGCAAAAAATCGCAGAAGAGCGACAGATTTCTGAGGCGGACCATCGCCAGCTTGCTAGAACTTTGGCCTTGGCTAATCTTAGACTGAAATTATTGCAGTCTAGAAATCCATTTTGGGCTTTGGGCCTGATGTTTCAAATAAGGGAGTATCGAACAATAAAAGATTTCATCAGTGATTTGGTATACACCTACTCACTGAATGGACTTGCTAGGAGATTATTGAAAAAGTTTGGGAGGTAAGAAAAATGAGAGGAACCAGTAAGATTGAATGGGAGTTGGCTTTGGGAGAACGCTTCAGCCCCATGTATCAGAAAATTACGGATGATAAATTAAAGGTTTTACAAAAAGCCTATTTACAAATGTATAAAAAATTTGATGCAGAATGTCGTCGGCATCATATTCATTCCTACATGGTTGCAGGGACCTTGATTGGTTCTTTGCGACATGGGGGCTATATCCCTTGGGACGATGATATCGACTTAGTGATGTTCCGAGAGGACTACAATCGTCTGCAGGAAATCTTTGCGGACAGCGAGGACTTCGAACTGGTCTCTCCTGCGAATGCGACAGACAGTGTCTTTAAGGTTCTAAAGCTGCAGAGCAAGTCACTGACCTACTATGATGTTTTGGGAGAAGGTTTCAGTAAAAAGAAACATCTTTATCTTGATATGTTGCCAATTGACTTTGTCCCAGAGAATAACATGCTTCGCAAGCTCAAGGGTCTTCTATTCAGAGCCTTGGATTTATCACACAATAGCTCACGCTGCTATACGAAGTTTACTCCGCATCTGACCTATATGGCTAAAGAATCCAAAGAACTCAGACAAAATCTTTGGATCAGAAGACTGATAGGCTTCCCTTCTTTTATCATGGGGCCAGCCAATATGTATAAGTTGATGGAAAAACTCATCCAGTCTAATAAGAAGACTTCAAAAATAACAATTGCTTATGGTGTAAAAGGTTATTTGGGAGAGACAATCGACTATGAAAGTTTCTATCCAGCTAAGAAGTATTCCTTTGAAGGCTATGAGTTCGATGGACCTAATGATGCGGACAAGTATCTGACCAATCGCTACGGTGATTACATGACACCGCCTGAAAGAAAAGAACAGACAGAACGTCATGTCAGACTGAGAGATAATTGGGTTGAATTAATAGAAGGAAGATAATGGTTTTTTTACTAATTTTGGGTGGCCTTTTCCTCTTGTTTTTGACAATCAAAACAGTAGGAAGAGACTATGCTAACCCGGCTTTTATATATCTGGCAATATGGATGATAGCAAGCATTTTTACTGCATTTTATTCATCCAAATGGGGAGAGGGACTTTCTCTGATAACGGTCACTGTTATCTTTGTTGGAAATGCCATTTTTTTAATGGGAGTCCTCTTGTCATCGAATTTGTTTGCTGAGAGGAAGTTGGACGCCAAACCTAGTCAAATAAAGGTGAGTAATTTTTTCATTATTTTAGTTCTCTTATTTTTGGCTTATGCGGTCAGGTTTATTTATTCCGATTTGCTTTACTTGGCGGCGCAGAGTAAGCAGGTACCTGGGGGATTGTTTAAAACCATTGAATTGGCTCGGCATATGACTACAAATTATGATTTCTCTCTTAGTCGTCTTAGCCTCAATTTGTTGCGGGTTAACTTTTCCTTAGGAATTGTTTTCTTCTATTTTTTCTGCGAGTCTCTTTTTTCAGGAAAAGATGGCATTTTTTACAAGGGCAAGTTACTGCTGGTTAGTCTGATTTCTTTAGGTATTTCCCTTTTGTCTACTGGGCGTACGGAGTTGCTGGGCTTGGTTGCAGGCTATGCTATTGTATATATGTTGTTTTTCTCGAAGTATTATTCGTGGAAAGACAGCAGGTATGGTGTGAAGCTTTTTCGCTCTTTGCTGATAATTGGCTTTGTATTCCTTGTCTTATTTATGGCGGTTGGAACCTTTGTTCTCAATCGAGTGGATAGTCGGGCAGAGTTCGGAATTTTGGATAATTTGGTTAAATATATGGGTTCACCCATTCAGGCTTTAGACTATTATCTGAAAAATCCTACTCTTTATAGCGATAATCAAGTCTTTGGAGAAAATACTCTTATTGCTATCTATGGAACGTTGAAATCCCTCGGTCTGTCTAGCCATGAGCTGACACCTTTCCTGCCTGTTGTTCATTTTAACGACGATAAAACCAATGTTTACACAATTTATTACTACTTTATCAAGGATTTTGGTTATTTTTCAGTCCTTATCTTTCAGCTTTTATATGGCTTCTTTTACGGAAGTTTCTACTATTCTATCAAAAAACGCTATTTCACCCCGCTAAAGGTTATTGTTTTCGCTTTATTTGCGTATCCTTTGGTCATTTCATTCTTTCAGGAAACGTTGCTGTCATTGCTGACAACCCATATTAATCGGATTATCTATGCTTTTGTGATTTATATGGCAGCTGATTTACTGAGTAGAGTACGATTTACAACGAGAGGAAGGAAAGTATCGGTATGACGACATCAGCTCTGATATTCGCAGGCGGCACAGGCAGCCGCATGAATACCAAGACCTTACCCAAGCAGTTTTTAGAGTTGCACGGTAAGCCTATTATTATTCATACGATTGAGCACTTTGAAGACCATCCGGCAGTATCGGACATTGTGGTTGTCTGTGTAGACGGCTGGCTGGATTATTGCAGAGATTTATTAGCTCGATTCAATATTAAAAAAGTCAGTCAAGTGGTTCCTGGTGGAGAGACTGGACAAATGTCTATTTTTAATGGTCTATCTGTCTTACGGGAAAAGTACAAGAACGATGACGACTATGTTTTGATTCATGATGGTGTTCGCCCCTTGATTGACGGGGGAATCATTTCTAAAAATATTGAAGCAGCCAAAAAGTATGGGGCAGCTATTACGGTTAAGCCGGTTATCGAAACGGTTATTCAGGTCGATGAGGCGGATGTTATTAATCAGGTTATTGAGCGTTCCACTTGTCAGACAGCTGTCGCCCCTCAAACCTTCGCGCTTTCGAAGATTCACTCCCTGCATTTAAAAGCCCAGGCAGAGAATCAGTTTGATATGACGGATTCTGCGACGTTGGCTCGTTATTTTGGTCTCCCTCTGCATACAGTCATGGGGGGCAGCGAAAATATCAAAATTACGACTCCATCTGATTTTTATATCTTTAGAGCGATTTACGAAGCGCGTGAAAATGCACAAATTTTTGGTTGATATGGGCAATAATACGATTTTACAAAAGGATATGGAAGACCTAGCTGCTGTCAGTCCTATTCTCAGAGAACTGAGCAATGTTACAGTCTTGGTAACCGGAGCAACCGGACTTATAGGCAGACACTGTATTTCCGCTTTGATGGCTTTAAACGATTTGTACGATGCCAATATCAGAGTAGTGGCCTTGGTACGAAATCATAAAAAAGCGGAAGCTCTATTTCAAGGTTTTTTACATAGTGAGAATCTGCAGCTAGTGTATGCTGACTTGCTGTCAGATTGGCAGATAGAGGAGGATTTGGATTATATTATCCATGGAGCCAGTGCGACGGACTCCTCTTTTTTCGTTGAGCATCCTGTGGAGACAATTGATCTAGCCATAAATGGAACGAAAAAACTGCTGGATCTGGCTAAAAATAAGCAGGTTCGCAGTATGGTCTATCTCTCTTCTCTGGAAGTCTATGGGACGACAAGTCCTGATGCTTCCAGCATTAGCGAGAAAGATTACGGTTATTTGGATCCAACCAGTGTCCGTAGCAGTTATTCGGAAAGCAAGCGCATGGCAGAGTCCTTGTGTGTAGGCTATTGTTATCAGTATCAGGTGCCAGTTAGAATGGCTCGTTTGTCACAAACTTTTGGCCCAGGTGTGAGCTATGAAGACAACAGAGTTTTTGCGCAGTTTGCACGTGCCGTTCTTGAAAAGAGAGATATTATCCTCCGAACTAAAGGGGAAACTGTTCGGAACTACTGCTATACCAAAGATGCCATTGAAGCCATTTTTTACATTCTGCTGAAAGGCCAAGCAGGTCAAGCTTATAATGTCGCCAATAAAGAGACGGCTATTTCCATTCGTGAGATGGCGGAAATGGTTATTGAACTAAGCGGTAGCAATGAATCGAATTTGGTCTTTGATTTGGCAGAGGATGTGGAAAAGCTAGGATATAATCCGACAGTTAAGATTCGTCTCAATACGGACAAGCTTGAGAGTTTGGGCTGGCAAGCTCATACTGATTTAGAAACCATGTTTTTACGTTTGATTGAGAGCATGGCAGCAGATAGGAAGGAATAGGAGGGCAAATTTGTCTGGTGGATTTAAAAAAATAATAGCTAATTTTTCCTATGTCGTCTTGTCCAATTTGCTGACAGTAATAGTTTCTTCTCTGGTTGTCTTGATTTTGCCTAAGATTATGGGTGTAGAGGAGTATGGCTACTGGCAACTCTATATTTTTTATTTATCTTATGCCGGTTTTGTTCATCTGGGTTGGGTGGACGGAATCTATCTTCGCTACGGTGGTCTGGAGTATGCTGATCTGGATAAAGAGAAGTTTTTCTCTCAGTTTCTCATGCTTTTGATCTATCTGACAGGGATTGGAATTTTATTTTTCTTAGGGATTTCTTCCTTTATTAGAGATGAGAGCAGTCGGTTTGTTTTTATACTTTTGGTTTATACTATGTTGGTCACCAATCTGCGCTTTCTCTTTGTTTACGTTCTTCAGATGACTAATCGACTAAAGGAAAGTTCCTATGTTGTCAGTGGAGACCGACTCCTCTATTTACTGCTTTTACTGGTCTTTATTTTCGTGGGTTTTCGAGATTTCAAGATTATGGTCTATGCAGATTTGATTGGTAGAGTTGTTTCTCTTTTTTATGCCATGTATCTGTGCCGAGATATGGCCCTGCGACCTCTCAATCAGTTTAAGCTTGATATACAGGAAACGGTTCGCAATATTGCTGTCGGTATCAATCTGATGCTATCAAATGTAGCCAGTATGCTCATTATCGGAACGGTTCGAATGGGGATTCAAAAGGTATGGAACATTGCTACATTTGGGAAAGTATCCTTAACCCTGAGCATTTCCAATCTACTTATGACCTTTATCAACGCTATCGGTTTGGTCATCTTTCCGATTTTGAAACGGACGGACGAAAGCAAGTTGCCTAAGATTTACAATCAGTTGCGGAATGTCCTTATGGTTCTTATGTTTGGTGTGCTTTTGCTGTATTATCCCCTGAAAATAGCTTTGGATAGCTGGCTACCGGCTTACAGAGAGTCCTTGATATTTATGGCTCTAGTCTTTCCTATGTCTGTCTACGAGGGCAAGATGGCTCTGCTTATCAATACCTACTTAAAAGCCTTACGAATGGAGAGGCAGATTTTTAAAGTAAATGTTATTGCCATGCTCTTAAGTTTTGCTACTACCTTGATTTTTGCAGTTTTTCTGCGCAATCTGAATGCTACGGTTCTGTCTATCGTGCTGTTGCTGGCAACTAGGAGTATATTGGCAGAGCTAATCTTAGCCAAGAGGATGCAGATCGAAGTCGTCAAAGATATCTGGGTTGAGTTGCTAATGACGCTTGTATTTATTGCTTCGAATTGGTTTTTATCAGTTTATCTAGCTGCAGCAGTCTACGGATTTGTCTATCTGACCTATAGCATTTACAAATACCAAAGTTTGAAAGGTCTGCTCCAACAATTGCGGGCTCGTTGATGTTCGAGAAATTATAAATAGTTTAACAATCTAAACGCTAAGCCCCGTCCGGGCTTTTTAGGTTTGTAATGTAGTGTTAGCCTACAAAGTTACTTATAAAGTTACTCTGGCTACAATCAGTTTGCTGAACCATATATTGTATATAGTGGAAATGAAAGACAATTTTTCCAGTAACTTATTGCGGATTATGGTATTTTTGAGGATAACTAGAAATTAGCTAAAAATAATTCAGTTCTTTATGCCTGGGAATATAAATGGTTTTGCAAGTGATTCTACCATGAAGAGACTCCAAAAATCATCAGGAGAGCAAAGCTATAGGGTAGCAAATTGGACTAGGTTTTGGTATTTTTAGTAAGTGCAGAATTTGGCGGTCAACTTTGGGAAAAGAAATACCTGTTAGTCGCAATAGTAAAATTAAAGAGAACTTTAGGATTAGCAAGAAGAGGTGTCCTATGAAAAAAATTTTAGTTACAGGTGGATCGGGGTATATAGGCAGTCACACAGTGGTTGAACTAGTCGCAGCGGGCTATGGAGCTATTATCGTGGATAACTTTTCGAATAGCTCTCCAGAAGTGCTAGAGCGCTTAGAAACTATCACTGGTGTGAACATCCCGTTTTACAAGGGTTCGATTTCTGATAAAGATCTGATGAACCAGATTTTTGAAGACAATCACATTGATGCAGTCATTCATTTAGCGGCCTATAAATCAGTAGAAGAATCGGTGCGGGAACCACTTAAATATTACGAAAATAATGTCAGTGCTGGTATTTCTTTTCTTGAAGTTATGAAAGAGCATAAGGTAGAACATATCATCTTTAGCTCCAGTGCCACGGTCTATGGAATGAATCATGGTTCATTCTTGACAGGAGATTTATCTATTCCAGCGACCAATCCCTACGGCCATACTAAGCTGATGATGGAGCAGATTTTGACGGATCTTGCTCTTGCACATTCAGATTGGTCTGTGACTAATCTTCGTTACTTCAATCCAATTGGTGCTCATGAGTCTGGTCTGATTGGTGAGGCCCCAAATGGGATCCCTCATAACCTCATGCCTTATATTACCCAGGTTGCGGTTGGTAAATTGCAAGAGCTTAGCATTTTCGGAAATGACTATGATACGCATGACGGTACAGGAGTGCGGGATTATATCCATGTAGTCGATTTAGCCAAGGGCCATGTTTTGTCTTTGAAACATAATTTAGAAAACAAGGGAGTCGCTGTTTTCAATCTTGGCACAGGAATTGGCTATAGTGTGCTGGATATGGTTAAAGTCTTTGAAAATGTCAATGGTGTGAAAATTCCTTATACTGTCAAGGATAGGCGACCTGGAGATGTGGCGACCTGCTATGCCGATGCAAGTAAAGCGAATGACATTTTGGGCTGGAAAGCTGAGAAAACTCTCCAAGATATGATGCGAGATTCTTGGAGATGGCAAAGCTCAAATCCTAATGGCTATGAAAGCTAATGCAGAATATCAGTCAGGTGCACAAAACTCTTCTGTAATAGTGCAGAAGAGTTTTTCTATATAAGAGCTGTCTTCTCCCTCAGATACAAAACTTTTTAAAGAATGTCATCAATTGATATGTTTTTTAATGGGTGTGTAATCTGGTCTTGATGAGCTGTAATAATAAACATGCTATAATGTCTGCATGAAGACTGAAAACACAACTTTGCACGCTTTTAAGGCCCTAGCTTGCTTTAGTATTGTTTCCTTACACTTTCTGCTGCCGGGGCAATTTGGCGTTTTTTATCAAATTGTGGCCCGCTTTGCAGTTCCCTTTTTTATGATGCTGTCGGGCTATTTTTCCTTTAATATTTCCAGAGATAAGGTCAAGTATCGTCTCAAGCAGATGCTCCTTTTGACAGCTGCCAGTCTCCTGTTTTACACGATTGTGCATTTTGTCAACCTAGTGCTAACCAGAGAGCTAACAGAAAAGATGGCATCTATAGACTTATCTGATTTTGCGGACTTTTTCCTCTTTAATAGTCCCAGAGACTTGATTGGCTCAGCTGCCACGCCGACTTGGTATTTGCTGGCTATTTCTTATATCTACACGCTTTATTTGATTTTTTATAAGCATTTCCACCGCTTAACTAGCTTTGGTGTGTCCTTATTCTTGTTGGTTCTGGCTTTTTGTATTGAGTTCAACATTAGTGGCACTCTTTACTATCGAAACTTCCTATTTATGGGCCTTCCCTTTTTTATTCTAGGCATGCAGTTTGCCAAGCATCGAGATCGGATTTTAGCCTACGACTTGTCTTCTGTCAGGAAATGGGCGATTGGCTTGGGAATAGCAGGCTTGATTCTGCTTGAGTACTGTTTCATGGGTACGGAGTACGACCTCTATCCTAGTACCCTTTTGTCTTCCAGTGCAATTTTCCTCTATGCGGTCAGAAACGGGACCAATATTGATATTCCGATTTTGAATAATATTGCCAAAAAGTACGCCACCATGATTTATATCATCCATCCTTTTATTATCTTCATTTTCAGGTCAATAATGCCTCGGAATACTATTTATAGTTTTGGCTTTTTTATCATTTTCTTACTGTCTTACTTGCTGAGCATAGCTTTTCAGAAAACCATCAGGCCCAGACTTATCAGTGCACTTCCGGCTCAGTGATGTAAGCTGTCATAGCTTATCCTCGCTTTGACTCCAAACTAAAAGCAACAGAGAATACTGTTGCTTTTCTTGGTCTATCTTGGGTTCAGACTGCTCAATACTTTTTCAAAACTGTCAGAGCGAGCTTCGACGGTTATTTTTTCTAGCGTAAAAGGGTGGGTGAAGGTCAGGCGATGGGCATGGAGCATAAGCCGCCCTTTAGGCTGCGGATGATAAAGGGGGTCACCGATAAGTGGGTGTCCGTGGTGAGCTAGATGAACACGGATCTGATGGGTGCGGCCAGTCTTGAGTTGGCATTTGACCAAGGCAGCCTGCCCAAGTTGCTTGAGCCTAGTCACATGGGTCTCTGCATAGAGTCCTTTTCGGGGGTCAACCAGCCGTTTTCTGCGATCATGGCGGTCGCGGCCAATCTTGTCTTTATAGATAAGCTTTTTGCTTGGGAACTTGCCTTGAACCAGAGCCCAGTATTCGCGGCTGATTTCTCGCTTTTCCAGCAGCCGATTGAGGATGGGCAGGACAAAGGGATTCTTGGCAAAGAGGACAGCACCGCTGGTTTCTTTATCTAGCCGGTGAACGACATAGCAGGTCTCGCCAACATAGGCAGAAACATGATTAAGAAGGGCTAGCTCTGTTGGTTCATTAGCGTGGGTTTTCATACCCTCGGGTTTATTGACGATAATGAGGTGTTGGTCCTGGTAGAGCTCTTCTACGAGTTCGCCATTTCCCAGCAAGATTGTTTTTTGAGGATAATCCTCTTCATCAAATATCAGGCGGATATCATCTCCAGGTTTGACTACAGTCTGCCAATTGATACTTAGACCGTTGACAGACACATGTTTTTTGGTCCGCAGAAAGTGCCGAATTTTTCGTGGAATGAGAAATTGTTCTTCCAGCAGCTCTTTGACTGTCATGGCAGGCAGTCCATCTGGGATAGTCAGTGTAAATTTCATACATTTATTGTAGCAGAAAGCTAGAACTTTGGAAATAGGCAGTGTCGGATAAGACTTGCTGCAGATGGCTTTAAAAGGCTATTTAATATACCCTTTTTCTTAAAAATAACTAAAAATCAGACGGGAAATAGGGTACTTTCTTGTCTGCACCTAAATAAGGTGATAAAATAAGGTTTATGAAGAATTTAAAAGATTTGTTTGAAAAATTAGTAGATTATTTTACCATACAGAAACCTCAAAAAGAAGCAGCAGAGGAGGTAGAGCTGACAGAAGAGCAGGCTAAGTCTGGTCTCAGCCGTTCGGGTAAGACAAAAAAGAAACCTCTCTCTCAGCACCCTATCCGCCGTTTTTGGCGCAGGTTTCATCTGACCAAGATATTCCTGATTCTCGGCTTGACCTTTGGTCTGGTGGTCGGCGGCTATCTCTTTTATGTGGCTAAGACGACCAATGTCAAGGATTTGCAGAATGCCCTCAAAGCTACCACGCTCATCTTTGACAAGGATGGCAATGAAGCGGGAAGCTTGTCTGGTCAGAAAGGAACTTATGTTGAGCTGACCGAGATTAGTCAAGACTTGCAGAATGCTGTCATCGCGACAGAGGACCGGACTTTCTATGAGAATGGCGGGATTAACTACAGTCGTTTTATCTTGGCTATTTTGACAGCTGGTCGCTCGGGTGGGGGTTCTACCATCACCCAGCAGCTGGCCAAGAATGCCTATCTGTCTCAGGACCAGACCATTGAGCGGAAGGCCAAGGAATTTTTCCTGGCTCTGGAAATCAATAAGAAATACAGCAAGCAGGAAATCCTGACCATGTACCTCAATAATTCCTATTTTGGAAATGGGGTCTGGGGTGTGGAGGATGCTTCTAAGAAATATTTCGGAGTTTCGGCTAGTCAGCTTAGTTTGGACCAGTCGGCTGTTCTGGCTGGTATGCTCAAGGGACCGGAGATTTATAATCCGCTGTATTCAGTTGAAAATGCGACCAATCGCCGTAATACGGTTCTGCAAAATATGGTTGCTGCAGGCTTTATTGATCAGGGGACGGCCGATCAGGCTGCCACTGTAGGAATCGGTGGCCAGCTGGTTGATGCTTATGCCGGTAAGTCAGAAGACTATCGCTATCCATCCTATTTCGATGCGGTTATCAATGAAGCGGTCAATGACTACGGCTTGACAGAAGAAGAGATTGTCAATAATGGCTATCGCATTTATACTGAACTGGATCAGAACTACCAAGCCAGCATGCAGGTTATTTACAGCAATGTCTCTCTCTTTCCTGTAGCAGAAGATGGTACTATGGCTGAGTCGGGCAGTGTTGCCTTGGATCCAAAAACCGGCGGTGTGCGGGCACTAGTAGGGCGAGTCAATAGTGCAGAAGGTTCGACCTTCAGAAGCTTTAACTATGCAACCCAGTCCTCCCGCAGCCCTGGCTCTACTATCAAGCCCTTGGTTGCTTACAGCCCGGCCGTCGCTGCTGGTTGGCCGACAGATAAGGAGCTGGATAATACTAGAACCACCTTTGGCGACTATACCATTAACAACTACGGCAATATCCAAAGCTCCCCTAAAGTTCCGATGTATCAAGCCTTGGCAGAATCTCTGAACATTCCGGCTGTTTCAACTGTAGATGAGTTAGGCATTAACAAAGCCTTTGAGTACGGGAAAAAGTTTGGTCTGAATATGGACAAGGTCGATAAGACTTTGGGAGTAGCGCTAGGAAGCGGAGTTACAACCAATCCAATGCAGATGGCGCAGGCATATTCAGTCTTTGCCAATGGCGGTGTGATGAATGATGCCCATCTCATTACAAAAATTGAAAATGCCAGCGGTCAGGTCGTCAAGACCCATCGCCAAACCTCTACCCGAGTTCTTAATGGCTCGACTACTGACAAGATGAACAGCATGATGCTGGGGACTTTCTCGAATGGTACAGGTATCTATGCGGCTCCGTATGGCTATACTATGGCTGGTAAGACCGGTACGACTGAAACGGACTTTAACCCAGATCTATCTGGTGATCAATGGGTTATTGGTTATACGCCGGATGTGGTTATCAGCCAGTGGCTAGGCTTTCCAAAAACTGATGAAACCCACTATCTAACTGGGACCAGTGCGAATGAAGCCTCGGCGGTTTTCCGAAATGTTGCCAATAGTATCCTGCCATATACAGAAGGAACTTCCTTTGAAGGGCAGAAGAATGCCTATGCTGCCAACGGCATTGCCCCTGTGGACACCTATGGTACAGAGGAAACGGGTACTACAACTGAAAATAAAGACTTCCTGCAGGACGTTCAGGACCGAGCTCAAAATCTGGTGGATGAAGCCAAGAAAGCCATTGATGACACTGGTATTCCTGAGAAAGCTAAGAATCTCTGGGATACTGTTACCAGTTGGTTTCAATAGGATTTAAAAGAGCTGAACGGCTTGTCAAAAGCATAGAATCCTGCTATAATAAGAAAGATGGAGGCGTTATGGCATTAAAAAAAGCGAGTCTAGCGTGTACAGTCTGTGGTTCTAGGAACTACTCGGTTAAGCTCAGTAGCACTCCAAAACCAACGCGTTTAGAAGTTAATAAATTTTGTAAGCATTGTAGTAAATACACCTTGCATAAAGAAACTAGATAGGAGATTGTTGTGAAATTCTTTAAAGACGTTTTTAAATTATTGAAAGATACAACTTGGCCTACCCGAAAAGAAAGATGGACAGATTTTATCTCTGTCATGGAATACACTGCATTCTTTGTAGTGATCATCTATATCTTTGACAAAGTAGTGGCAAGCGGTCTATTCCAGATTCTGAATATTTTCTCTTAACAACTGAAGTAGAAATAGAGAAGAATCTTGCGGCAGCCATATCATTCAAAGTCCCACCTATTGTCAGTAGGTGGGATTTTTGGCGTATGTCCTTATTTACGCGCCGACAATTTCAAAAAAATCAAATCTATCTATAATTCATCGTTTGAAATAAAAATTTCTCATACTAGACAACGCTGATTCAAGAATTTTTGGGCAGAATTGCAAGACTTTGATTTGTCAGGAAAATAGTTATTAAATTCCTTTGCATTTGAGGAAATTATGGTATAATAGGGCTAGAAAGAAGCAGAAGCCCGCAGGCTTTTTTATTTAGGAAAGGATGAACTCATGGACAGTTTTGACAAAGGTTGGTTTGTACTGCAGACCTATTCAGGCTATGAAAACAAGGTAAAAGAAAATCTTTTGCAGCGCGCTCAGACTTATAATATGCTGGAAAATATCTTGCGCGTGGAAATCCCCACTCAGACCGTGCAAGTAGAGAAAAATGGCAAGACCAAGGAAATCGAAGAAAATCGCTTCCCTGGTTATGTCTTGGTGGAAATGGTAATGACAGACGAAGCCTGGTTTGTCGTTCGGAATACTCCGAATGTAACAGGATTTGTCGGGTCGCACGGAAACCGCTCTAAACCAACGCCGCTCTTGGAAGAAGAGATTCGCAACATTCTCATCTCCATGGGTCAAACAGTGCAGGAATTTGACTTGGATGTCAAGGTTGGGGATACCGTTCGTATCATTGATGGTGCCTTTACTGACTATACAGGTAAGATTACGGAGATTGATAATAACAAGGTCAAGATGATTATTTCCATGTTTGGTAATGACACCGTGGCCGAAGTTAATCTTAGCCAAATTGCAGAGCTTTAATTGACGAAGCCGCTATCCTCGTCAAAAATAAAATCCAAGACTTTTTTCAGTCTTGGATTTTTGTGTTTTTGGAACGAAGTGTGAGACTACTTATCCTTAATGACGGAGTCAATAATGTCTTTGGTTTGTTTCATTTGATAGGTAGACATTACCCCAACGATTTGATTGTTCTGGGTAGAGAAACTAAACTGTTCGTCATTGGAATTTTTATAGACAAAGGTTGTATCGCGTTCTGAACGCATAATCATTTCCGGACGACCAAGCTTGTCGAAAGCTGTCTTGGGAGTGTCGGATGTGGTGATGCTAGAGTAGCTGCTTTTGGCCGGCTGAGCGTCTTTTAGGCTAAAACTCAAATTCGTCAGGACATTATTGGTAAAGTAGCACATAATGTCTCCGTTGTCTGTGTGCCAGATGTTAACAGAGTTGCCAGGGTCATTCTCATCAGTGCTGAATGTAGGTTGGCCTAGAGCTGCTGTTACCTCATCGTAAGACGTTTTAGGTTTGTCACCATTGATATCCTCTCCGTTTACCTGAATGACAAAGCCAGTGGAAATATGAAAATTTCTTATTTTCTCTAATTCAGGAATAGAAGCTGCATCTGCTATGTATTGTAGTGCAGAAGCATCATCTGGATCAAAGGTAGCACGTTTCTGAAATACCTCATCACTACTTTCATAGGTGCTAGAGCTACTGCTAGATGATTTGCTGGATGTTCCCTTAGAGGATGAGCTTTTCGAAGCTTTGAGGGAGCTAGGTGTCTTTTTTCTTTGCTGCGTCTGCTTGGCAGGCATGCAGGCTGAGAGAGCTAGCAGAGAGAGAAGGCTGAGGGCATAGAAGCTAACTTTTTTCATAATCAATCTTTTTTCCTTTCGCTGATGATGAATGATATTTTTATAATATTATATCAGCAAAGTTTGCTAGAAACAATAGGAAATGCAATAAAAAAGCCCTTTGGTGGGCTTCTGGAAATATATCTATGAAGGCGGTAGACGGATTTGAACCGACGATCAAGCTTTTGCAGAGCCGTGCCTTACCACTTGGCTATACCGCCACAACTCTTATTATTCTATCGTAAATACTTGCTTTCGTCAAGAGTCTTTCATAGTCAAAGCAGAAAATATTAGATGTTCCTATTCTGAACAATTTGGAGAATAAATGTTCTGCTGAGAAGTGGGAATAGTGGCTAGCGGAAGAAAATCTGGTAAATGCCTTGTCAAAGAGCTGCGCTTTTGTTATAATAGAGGTTGCCGTGTAAATGGCAAAATACTCATTTTAGATGAATTGTGGGACTGTTGCCCTCGGGTGGTCCTGCGAGCTGAAATCTAAAAGAGGAAAAAAACAAAAAGGAGAATTTACTCATGGCAGTAATTTCAATGAAACAACTTCTTGAGGCTGGTGTTCACTTTGGTCACCAAACTCGTCGCTGGAACCCTAAGATGGCTAAGTACATCTTCACTGAACGTAACGGTATCCACGTAATCGACTTGCAGCAAACTGTAAAGTATGCTGACCAAGCTTACGACTTTATGCGTGATGCTGCTGCTAACGATGCAGTTATCCTCTTCGTTGGTACTAAAAAGCAAGCTGCTGACGCTGTCAAAGAAGAAGCAGAACGTTCAGGTCAATACTTCATCAACCACCGTTGGTTGGGTGGAACTCTTACAAATTGGTCTACTATCCAAAAACGTGTAGCTCGTTTGAAAGAAATCAAACGCATGGAAGAAGACGGAACTTTCGAAGTTCTTCCTAAGAAAGAAGTCGCTCTTCTCAACAAACAACGTGCTCGTCTTGAAAAATTCTTGGGCGGTATCGAAGATATGCCTCGCATCCCAGATGTGATGTACGTAGTTGACCCTCATAAAGAGCAAATCGCTGTTAAGGAAGCTAAGAAATTAGGTATCCCAGTGGTTGCCATGGTTGATACTAACACTGATCCTGATGATATCGATGTTATCATCCCAGCTAACGACGATGCAATCCGTGCGGTTAAATTGATCACTGCGAAAATGGCTGATGCTGTTATCGAAGGCCGTCAAGGTGAAGATAGCGTTGAATCAGTAGAAGCAGAATTGGCTGCAACTGAAACTCAAGCAGATTCTATCGAAGAAATCGTTGAAGTTGTTGAAGGTTCAAACGAATAATCAGTAAACTAACCTAAAGGGGCAGGGCTCAGCCCAGCTCCTTTATTTGCATTAAAAAAATAGGAGAAGAAAAATGGCAGAAATTACAGCTAAGCTTGTCAAAGAATTGCGTGAAAAATCTGGTGCTGGTGTCATGGACGCTAAGAAAGCACTTGTTGAAACAGATGGTGACATCGAAAAAGCGATTGAATTGCTTCGCGAAAAAGGGATGGCAAAAGCAGCTAAGAAAGCTGACCGTGTTGCCGCTGAAGGTCTGACAGGCGTTTACGTAAACTGCAATGTTGCCGCTGTTGTTGAAGTAAATGCTGAAACTGACTTCGTTGCGAAAAACGCTCAATTTGTTGACTTGGTAAATGCAACTGCGAAAGTAATCGCTGAAGGCAAACCAGCTAACAACGAAGAAGCACTTGCTTTGACAATGCCTTCAGGTGAAACTCTTGAAGCTGCATACGTATCTGCAACTGCAACTATCGGAGAAAAAATCTCTTTCCGTCGCTTTGCTTTGATTGAAAAGACAGATACTCAACACTTTGGTGCTTACCAACACAACGGTGGCCGTATCGGTGTTATCTCAGTTATCGAAGGTGGAGACGATGCTCTTGCTAAGCAAATCTCTATGCACATTGCTGCGATGAAACCAACAGTTCTTTCTTACAAAGAATTGGACGAGCAATTTGTCAAAGATGAATTGGCACAATTGAACCACGTCATCGATCAAGACAACGAAAGCCGTGCAATGGTTGGTAAACCAGCTCTTCCACACTTGAAATACGGTTCTAAAGCTCAATTGACTGATGCAGTTGTTGCTCAAGCTGAAGAAGACATCAAAGCTGAGTTGGCTGCTGAAGGCAAACCAGAAAAGATCTGGGACAAGATCATCCCAGGTAAAATGGATCGCTTCATGCTTGACAACACTAAAGTTGACCAAGCATACACACTTCTTGCACAAGTATACATCATGGATGACAGCAAGACAGTTGAAGCTTACCTTGAATCAGTAAATGCTTCAGTAGTTGAGTTCGCTCGCTTTGAAGTTGGTGAAGGTATCGAAAAAGCTGCTAACGACTTTGAAAACGAAGTAGCTGCAACAATGGCTGCTGCTCTTGGTCAGAACTAATCATTTTTAGCTTAAAAATAGAACAATAAAAGGTCTGAGATTTTTTCTCAGACCTTTTCGTTTGTAGCATTTTGAAACATCAATTGTAGAATGGTGAGCAGCATTACTTAGCTGCTTTTTCTCTTTCTTCCTTATGAGCAATCAAGCCGTTGGTAAAAATCAAGACTGCCAAGAGGAAGAGAAGCACTGTCGTTTGGGGGTAAGTTAAGCTAAACTGGTAGACTTTGGTAATAAACAAAAGGGGCAGAGTAACCACCATCATAATCAGAAAGCTATACCATTTGACTCGGTTGCTGACCAGCTCCTGTTCGAAGAGCAGGGGAGCATAAAGACAGGCGATGAGAGCTCCGATAGGAATATCAACATAGTCAGCAGAAAAGATGGTGAAAATACTCAGGGCTGCAAAGAGCCATTTGAGCACATGACGAGAATAGTTGAGCCAATCCATTTTCATTGGATTATCCTCCTTGTTTAGATGATAGTTGGCAGGCAGGAGTTTCTGTCTGTCTTTTCCTTGTGGATTTCCACCTATATTATAACGCTTTAAAAGCAAAAAGCAAGCGGTTACACAAGCCTGACAAAGCTTTTTCACTAGTTTGAATTGTCAGACCTTTCAGTCATCCCTTTTTCTTTCAAAATAGAGACTTTTCCGGTATAATATTAGTCAAAGATAGTCAATGTTAGAGAAACAAGAAAAAAAGAAATTTATTCTGAAATTCTCAACTGGAAAGGGAAGTCATGAGTGCAAAAAACACATCGGACAGTATTGAAGCATATATCAAGTCTATTCTGGCTCAGGCAGGGATGGTTGAACTGAAACGCAGTGAACTGGCTGATGTTTTTCAGGTGGTTCCCAGTCAGATTAACTATGTGATTAAGACGCGTTTTACGGAAAGTCGGGGCTATATCGTCGAGAGTAAGCGTGGCGGCGGAGGTTATATTCGGATTGGAAAGATAGAATTTTCCGACCGGCATCAGATGCTTTGCGGCCTGTGCGACAGTGTGGGAGAGCGTGTCAGCCAGCAAGTTTTCACAGATGTTATTCAGCTTCTTTTTGACGAGAAGATTATGACTGAACGTGAGGGCAATCTAATCTTGTCAACAGCATCGGACTCGATTTTGGGTGATGGAGCTGCGGTGATTCGTGCCCGAATATTAAAAAAGATTTTACAACAACTAGACAGAAAAGGAATGGAATCATAAATGAAATACTCAAAAGCCTTAATAGAAAGCTTGGAAGCAGCCCAGCTCTTGGCCGGCCATTTTACGACAGATTATCTGGAATCATGGCATCTGCTGATTGCTCTGGCTAATAATCCCTACAGCGTTGCTGGCTCAGTCCTCAATGAGTTTCCTGTGGAAGTTGATGGATTTGAAGAAGCAGCTTTTCAGATTACTGGTCAGGCTTATCAGAAAGACGGTCACTTCGAGCTGCTGCCTTTTTCTTATCGCTTAGAGGAGCTGTTTGAGGAAGCGGGCCAGATTGCCGAAGCTGTTCGCGCTAAGCATGTAGGTACCGAGCATGTACTGCTGGCCATGCTATTTGACCGGGGAACCTTGGCTTCTCGTATCCTGGAATTTACCGGCTTTAGCTACGAGGATAAGGAGCAGGGACCGAAAATTAGTGATTTGCGAAAGGTCTTGGAGCAGCGAGCTGGCTGGGGCAAGGAAGATATCAAGGCTATTCGCAGTCTGAATAAGGGAGTAATGGCCGCTAAGCAGACCATGGCCAATATGATGGGGATGCCGGCTTCTACTAGCGGAGGCCTAGAAGACTACACCCGTGATCTGACCGAGCTGGCTAGAGATGGCCGATTGGAGCCCGTCATTGGCCGCGATCAGGAAATTTCACGGATAGTTCAGATTCTCAGTCGCAAGACTAAAAACAATCCAGTGCTGGTTGGAGATGCTGGGGTTGGTAAGACAGCTCTGGCCTTAGGACTGGCTCAGCGTGTAGCGGCTGGTCAGGTTCCCGCTGAACTTGCCAAGATGCGGGTTTTGGAGCTGGACTTGATGAATGTAGTTGCTGGCACTCGCTTTCGCGGAGACTTCGAGGAGCGGATGAACAACATCATCAATGACATTGAAGAAGATGGTCATGTCATTCTCTTCATCGATGAGCTGCATACCATCATGGGCTCTGGCAGCGGTATTGACTCGACCTTGGATGCGGCCAATATCCTGAAACCGGCTCTGGCTCGCGGAACTCTGCGGACAGTTGGCGCTACGACGCAGGAAGAGTATCAGAAACATATTGAAAAAGATGCGGCCCTTTCCCGGCGTTTTGCTAAGGTCAGCATAGAAGAGCCTAATGTGGCTGACAGCATTGCTATTTTACAAGGCTTGAGAAAGAGCTATGAGGACCATCACAAGGTGCAGATTAGTGATCAAGCGATTGAGACGGCGGTGAAATATGCCCATCGCTATCTGACTAGCAAGCATCTGCCGGACTCTGCCATTGATCTTTTGGATGAGGCTAGTGCGACAGTGCAGAACAGAGGACCGCAGAATTACGAGCAGTCGGATTTGACGCCAGTGGATCAAGCCTTGATGGCAGCAGACTTTAAAAAGGTTTCGAAGCTACTTGAGCAAGAGCAGCAACCAAAGCTCTATAAACTGAAAGTGGAAGAAGACGATGTCTTGGCTACTCTTAGTGCTTTGTCTGGTATTCCTGTGCAGAAGCTGACTCAGACAGATGCGAAGAAATACCTCAATTTGGAAACAGAGCTGCATAAACGCGTGATTGGGCAGGACGAGGCGATTTCAGCTATCAGCCGAGCCATCCGACGGAACCAGTCTGGTATCCGCAGCAGCAAGCGGCCGATTGGCTCCTTTATGTTCCTAGGTCCGACAGGAGTCGGGAAGACAGAGCTAGCCAAGGCCTTGGCCGAAAGTCTCTTTGATGATGAGTCTGCTCTCATCCGCTTTGATATGAGTGAGTACATGGAGAAATTCGCGGCTAGCCGCCTCAACGGAGCGCCTCCAGGCTATGTAGGCTATGAAGAAGGAGGGGAGCTGACGGAGAAGGTACGCAACCGACCTTATTCTGTCCTGCTCTTTGACGAGGTGGAAAAGGCGCACCCGGATATTTTCAATGTTCTCCTGCAGGTCTTGGATGATGGTCAGTTGACTGACAGCAAGGGCCGCAAGGTGGACTTCTCCAACACGATTATTATCATGACCAGCAATCTGGGAGCAACTAGTTTGCGGGATGATAAGACGGTGGGCTTTGGTGCGCGTGACATTCGCTTGGACCATGCCAATATGGAAAAACGGATGTTGGAAGAGCTTAAGAAAGCTTATCGACCAGAGTTTATCAACCGTATCGACGAGAAGGTAGTCTTCCACAGCTTATCTGCAGAAGATATGCAGGAAGTGGTCAAGGTTATGGTCAAACCGCTCATTGCCAGTCTTGCTGCTAAGGGAATTGAGCTGAAGTTCCAGGCTAGTGCCCTTAAGCTGCTGGCTCAGGAAGGCTACGATGTGGAAATGGGGGCACGGCCATTGCGCCGCACTCTGCAGACCCAGGTAGAGGACAAGTTGTCTGAGCTCCTCTTGACAGGAGACTTGACGACGGGTCAGACTCTTAAGGTCGGGGTCAAAGCTGGCCAACTCAAGTTCGAAGTGGTCTAGAAAGCGAACCTTGCAATGGGAAATGGTGTGCTCGCGGTTAATCACGTATAGCAATCATACCTATAGATACCGAACAGTTGTTTCATCATTCAATGAAACTGGGAATTGAAGGATTGGAGGCTGATATGTCGTTTTTTAAAGACTTGTTTGCTGGCAAGAAAGCCAGAGCGAAAACACCTGAAGATCGCAAGGCGGCTAGTATCCAGCGCTTGAAAAAGGAAGGAATTCCTTACATTGAGCATTTGCCGGTCATCGAAAGTGCTGAGCAGGTGCGGCCGCGCTCGCTAGAAGAAATTGCGCGTCGGGCTATTACCAGCCTCTTGATTATTCAGGCGGCCTTGGATATCGAAAATAATAATTATAATGAGGAGAGCCGCCAGTGGCTGCAGGATAAACTGCAGCAATACGGAGTGCAGGAAGAGTTGACGCCCAAAGAAAGGGCGGTTTTGGAAGATCGTGCCGACCCGGCAGCTATCATCAATATGGTTTGGAAATACGAGGCCTATTGGTCCTTGATTTGGCACTTGGGTTTAGTAGATGCTTTGCCGTTTCCAGATAAGATTTGTGATTGTGATGCTGCTATTGACGCAGTCGCTAGTGCGGTTGACTTTCAGGAATTTCTGGGAAAATGCCAACCGCGCAGCTTAGAAGAGTTGCTGGATGAGGATGACTTGATTTATCGTTATCATTGGGCCTGTGTTGAGGCTCGGATTCATGACCAGCCAGCACCGGTTGGTCTTGATGAAAGTGTTGTTCTGGAGAGGCGGTCTGGTCTTGACTGGCTGCTGGGGCTGAATACGGCCCAGGACTGGGATGCTGTTGAGCTGCATACCTAGTCCAACTTCTATTGATTCACTCAATTAGAAAAGGAGGTACCTTTGTCCGCTCGTAAAATGGCTAAAATTGCCATCCTATCGGCTCTATGTGTGGCCTTTCGCTATGCATTTTCCTTTCTGCCCAATGTGCAGCCTATCTCAGCTATCTTTTTTCTGATCGTTATCTTTGAGGATTTGCAGACTTCACTTCTAGTGATGGCTGTGACGATGTTTACATCAGCCTTTCTTTTGGGGATGAGCCCAATCGTCCTCTTTCAGTTGCTGTCCTTTGGACTGATTCTTTGCCTTTGGCGACTGCTCTATCCTCGCTTAAATCTAGTGGGACAGGGAATAGTAGCAGCTCTCCTATCCTTTGGCTATGGCATTGCCATCGATACACTGACAGCCTTGCTTTACAACTATCACTGGTGGTCTTATGCGATTATCAACGCTTTGACCTTCAATATAGCGCACGGACTGTCGACCTTGTTTTTTTACCCACTCTTGTACCCTATTTTAAGGAGGCTCTATAATGAAAAAAATCTTTAGTTTGCTCACACTTGCTTTTGCCCTTCTCCTTGTTGGTTGCGGCAGCAGCCAGACCAATACTGACAAGGGCTCTAGTTCCGCTGATTCTTCTGTCAAAAAGGAACTGAAAATCAGCATCAGTATTGCACCAGATGGTCAGGAGAAGAGCGAGAAAACGGTGGCTGTTGAAGAAGGAAAGACAGCTATGGATGCTTTGAAGAAGGCCTATAAGGTCGAAGAAAAAGATGGTTTTATCACTTCTATTGACGGCCATGCTCAGGATGAAGCAAAGGGCCTCTACTGGATGTTTAAGGTCAACGGAGAAATGGCTCCTAAGGCAGCCAATCAAATCACTGTCAAGGATGGAGACAAGCTGGAATTCTACCAAGAAGTCTATCAGCAATAAATCTTTTATAAAAAGAATTTGATGCTTAAGGCATTAGGTTCTTTTTTTGTGCTTAATACAGTTTTAAAGTGTCTGAAAAATATTTTTATAAAATTTTATAAAAAACTATTGACAAAAGAAAAATATAGTTTATAATAAAATCATAGAAAGAATAAAATATAAAAAACAATAAAAAGGTTAAGCGTATGAAAGAAAAAATTGCAATCGTCTTTGGAACATTTGCTCCCTTGCATCAGGGGCATATCGACTTGATACAGAAGGCTAAGCGTTCTTACGACAAGGTGCGCGTGGTGGTTTCAGGTTATCAGGGAGATTGTGGGCAGGAAGTGGGTCTGTCTCTGCAGAAGCGATTCCGCTATACGCGGGAGACTTTCGCTGATGATGAGTTAACACAGGTTTATAAGCTAGATGAAACTTCCTTTCCCCGCTATCCTCTAGGTTGGGATAAGTGGCTGTCGGCTTTATTGGAGTTGGTGGGCTATGATGCAGAACGCGAGGAACTGATTTTCTTTGTTGGTGAGGCTGACTATCAGGAAGAGATAGAAAAGCGTGACTTCAAAACTTCTTTGCTGGAGCGCCAGTTTGGTATCTCAGCTACGATGATTCGGGAAAATCCTAGTCGTTATTGGAAATATATCGCCCAACCTTTCCGCCGTCACTTTACTAAGAAAGTGCTGATTATGGGTAGTGCCAGCAATGGTAAAACGACCTTGGCTAAGGATTTGGCTCGCTTTTATGATGCTCCGGTTAGTCTGGAATATGCTCGAGAATACCAGATTCAAAATAACGTGCGAGACGATGAGCTGACCCCTAAAGACTACTATTATCTGCTCTTGGGACAATATGCTCAGACTTCCCACTTAATTGACAGCAGCGCCAACCGTGGTCTGGTCGTGGCTGATACAAATTCGCTGGTAACCAAGGCTTACTATGATTACTATCTGAAAGAAAGTCCGGTTCAGGACGAGGAAACAGATACCTTTGATAATCTCTTTGCCAGCATTTTGTCCAAGGAAAAATGGGATTTGATTCTCTTTGCTGAGCCGGTCGGCACCTATGTTAACGATGGCTTTCGCGATATGAGCATGGCAGACGAGGCTATCCGCAGTGATTTTTCAAGCCATCTAAAAAGGCTGAAAGAGCAGTGCTTGGCTCATATTCCGACGGTCTATCTAGCTGGTAGTTATTTTGATAATTATCAGGCGGCCAAAGAAGCGATCGACATGATTTATCAAGCGGATTAAAAAAGAAAGTGGTAAAATAGAATGGTAGTAAAAAATCAAAAACTCGCTCCTGCGGCTCTCTACGCAGGACTGAAACAAAAATCTCAAACTTTTGCTCGGAATTTCCGCAATGTCTGTGCCGCAGCTAAAAAGCAGGGGATAAAAGGGGTCGCGAAATTGTTTTGGCAGGATTTATTTGGCGGGCGCAGCTTGGCTCAATGGCTCTACTTGATTACTCTTTCCAGTTTGCCTTTCATTTTGGAGTTCACCAGTGGTCAGGAGCAGCATGACTGGCTGGGACTCTTTGCTTCTTGGACAGGCATCGTCTGTGTAATTTTAGTAGCCGAGGGGCGGGCCAGCAATTACCTCTTTGGAGCTGTTAATTCGGCAATTTACCTTATATTGTCCTTCAATGCTAGCTTTTATGGAGAAGTGCTGACTACAGTCTACTTCTTTATCATGCAGCCAATCGGCCTCTATACTTGGCTGTCCAACCGGGTCAATGAACAAGATAAGGAAGAGCCATCTCACTTCGAAGCTAAGAAGTTAGACTGGCGTGGCTGGCTTAAATATTTGGCCTTGACGGCTTTGATTTGGATTGGTATGGGCTTTGCCTATAAGAGCATTCACAGTCACCGTCCTTTCCGTGATAGTGTGACAGATGCGACCAATGGTATCGGTCAGCTTCTCATGACTGGTCTCTACCGCGAGCAGTGGATTTTCTGGATTGCGACCAATCTCTTCAGTATCTATCTCTGGTGGGGTAGCAACCTTCATATCCAGGCTATGTACTGGGTCTATACCCTTAATAGTATCGTTGGATGGTATCAGTGGACCAAGGCGGTGAAGAAAGCTTAGACTAAGATTTGAGATTTTTTGATAGAAAAAATAGCTTAGGAAAGGAAGAAACTCATGACCAAACAGGATATCCCAGCGGGAATGTCGGAAAAAGAGTACTATGAAACCATGGCGGATGAGTCCGCCTTTTTGGCATGGTACAAGACACAGGATTTGCCCAAGTATGAAACACCTAGTGTAACAGCGGATATGGTGGCCTACTGCTTCGTAGAAGGTCAGATAAAACTCTTGGTCATCAAGCGCAAGGCTCACCCTTATCAAAATAAATATGCTTTGGTCGGAGGTTTTGTAGACAAGCATGAGGATGCCTATCAGGCCTGCATTCGGGAAGTCAAGGAAGAGGTGGGGCTGGAGATACCGCTGGAAAAGGTGGAACAGCTGATGACGGTATCTACTCCAGGGCGTGATCCACGCGGATGGGTCATTACCATTGCCCATCTGGTCTATCTGCCGGCCATAGCAGTAGATCAAGCGCAAGCTGGGGATGATGCCAAGGAAGTCACCTTTCTTGATGTTGACTTTAAGACTAGTAGTTTTAAAGATGGTGAGCAGTTCTTGACCTCAGAAGACTTTGCCTTTGACCACTACCAAATCCTGTTAGAATCTATCAAGCGGATTCAGGGACGACTGGACTGGAATCCAACTTTTCTTCATCTGCTGGAATCGCCGTTTACTGTCTATGAAGGGACTGAGCTGGTCAATCTCATCTCGCCGAGACGACCTATCGTCAGCAATAATTTTTTAGTAAAATTTGGAGAATACCTAGAGGAGGCTGGCGTTAAGCGAGTACCGAAGAAGAAGCCGAGAAAAGTGTATCGGCTGAAGGTAGAAAAATAAAATTAAAAGAAAGTTGATCATATATTTCTCTTGCAGGACAAATTTGTCCTGTTTTTTCATTTTTAATTACGAATAGATAAGTAGGAGCGAGTTTCTCATGACAAAAGAAACAGATTGAGAAACAGAACTTCGCTTGAGTAAAAAAATTTTTTAAGAATTTTGCATAAATGATTGACATAGAAAAATTACAGTGTTACAATAATGTTACAAAAAGATTTCTTTATGTTACAAGGAGACAAAAGATGAAAACACGTACTTATACAAAAATGATGGCAGCTGCAGTTCTGGCTTCTAGTTTGCTTTTAGGGGCATGTGGTAAGAAAGAAGAAAGTGCAACAAGTGCTAGTTCTAGCAAGACTGTTCAAGCTTCTTCTGGCTCAAAAGCTGCGTCATCCAGTAAGGTCAGCGCTTCTCCTAAGGTTAGCAATAGCGCTTCTTCAGAAGGAGCAGTTAGCCAGCCTGGACAAGCCCAAGCTCCTGCCAGTCAGCAACAGTCTACTGTCGAAGCTCCTCAAGTCCAACAACCGCAGCCACAGCAAGCTTCAGGTCGACAAAACACTCAGAGTCAAGCAACTCAACCAGCCCAAGCTCCCGAAAGCAATCGCCAGCTTCAGAATAAGCAGGCAGCCAGCAATGCTCGCTATAAAGGTGTCTTGACTATGGTGGATGGGGATTTCTCAGCCGCTGCTGGAACTTGGAAGGATGCCAATGGAAATACTGTGACTGTATCAGGTAATGGTCAATTCACAGTCCAGTCTGCAGATGGAAAAACAGATAATTATTCCATCGCTTCTTACTCCTATACGCTGGATGATGGCAAATACAATGCGCAGTTAAGCGGGCAAGGCAATGCCAATCTGCAGATTACAACAGGAGCAGATGGCTCAGTAACAAGTGTTGTGGTGACTCAACCCTAAACAGAACAAAAAAGGAAGTCCAATTGGCTTCCTCTTGGTTTTATTTTTGTGACTTTCAGTCTGTCTCGCTCCGTTAGGTGCGAGACAAATAAACTACCCGCTATGCGAGTGCGTATCGAAGGCTATACCAAAAAAACTCCAAACGCGATACAATAAAGGTGTTCAAGCCAATTGTGAAGCGTAAGGAGAAAAATATGGCGCAAAAGGCACATAGTTTATCACACACAAAGTGGATGTGTAAATATCACATTGTGTTTACACCTAAGTATAGATGAAAAGTAATCCATAATCAATATCGAAATAGTTTAGGTGAAATATTTCATCGACTATGTAGTTATAAAGGTGTTGAAATTATCGAGGGTCACTTGATGACGGATCATGTACATATGTTGGTAAGTATTCCACCGAGGTTAAGTGTTTTTAGTTTTATGGGGTATTTAAAAGGGAAAAGCGCATTCATGATGTTTGACAAACACGCCAACCTAAAATACAAGTTTGGGAACCGACATTTCTGGGCGGAAGGTTATTACGTGAGTACAGTAGGACTTAATGAAGCCACAATTAAGAAATATATTCAAGAGCAGGAAAAGCATGATATAGCGTTGGATAAATTGAGTGTAAAAGAATATGAGGATCCCTTTAGGGATAGTGGTAAGTAATGCAAATACCTCTTTGAGAGATTTGTGACGAGTCAAGAGCAATGGGGCTTGAACAAATTGAAAGCCAGCGTCTTTAGGCGCTGGCTGGTAATTCGGGCTTATAGCCCTGGTGCAAACCAACCGTTAGACGGGTGGTTATGATTTTTGAATTTGTAAAAGTTCTTCAATTTCAGCCAGACTTTCAGTTTGCGAAATAGCACCGCGGAGCTTGGCTGCTCCGGCAGTACCGCGCAGATAGTGCGGAGCTAGGCCACGGAATTCGCGGATAGCCACATATTCTCCTTTGAGATTTACCAAGCGGGAGAGGTGGTCATAGGCGATTTTCATCTTGTCCTCAAAGCTGAGGTCTGGAAGGATTTCGCCGGTTTCAAAGTAGTGGTTGATTTGGTTAAAGAGGTAGGGATTTCCCATAGCTGCTCGACCTACCATGACGGCATCGGCACCGACTTCCTCGATACGCTGTTTAGCGTCTTGGACGCTGCGGATATCACCGTTAGCGATGAAAGGAATCTTAGTCAGAGCATGGGCTACGTCGTGCAAGGTCTCAAGGTCAGCATGACCAGTATACATTTGCTCACGGGTGCGACCGTGCATAGCCAGGGCTGAGACTCCAGCGGCTTCGGCTGCTAGAGCATTTTCTACAGCTAGTGAGCTGTCGGACCAACCCGTCCGCATCTTAACTGTCAGAGGAATATCTAGCACTGACTGGACCTTGTTGATGATTTTATAGATTTTCTCAGGGTCCTTGAGCCATTTAGCTCCGGCTTCGTTTTTAACGATTTTATTGACCGGGCAGCCCATATTGATATCGACGATATCCGTCTTGGTGTTTTCTTGGATAAATTCTGCTGCGCGGGCTAAACTGTCCTCGTCGCTACCGAAAAGCTGGATAGAAACGGGATTTTCTCCTTCATCAATGTGGAGCATGTGGAGGGTTTTTTCGTTGTTATACTGGATGCCCTTGTCAGAGACCATTTCCATCACGACCAGGCCTGCTCCCAACTCTTTGGCAATGGTTCGGAAAGCAGAGTTGGTTACGCCGGCCATAGGTGCTAGAACCGTACGGTTGGGAATTTCGACTTTCCCAATCATAAAAGGGGTATTAAGATTTGTCACGAATCAGTTCCTCCAAGTCATTTTGGTCAAAGTGATAAGCAGTTTGGCAGAATTGGCAGACGATTTCGGCTCCTTGGTCTTGGTCACACATCTCTTCTAAGTCAGCCTTTGGCAGGGTAGCCAAGGCATTCATGAAGCGCTCTTTGCTACAGTCGCACTGGAAGCGGATTTCTTCTTCAGACAGGCGTTTGTATGGCTCATCACCATAGATGGCAGCCAGCAGAGCTTCGATATGGTTATCTGATTCCAGCAGTTTTGAGATAGCAGGCATTTCTTGGATTCGTTTCTCAAAGCGGGCGATTTCGGCTTCCTTAGCACCAGGCAGAACTTGTACCAAGAAACCGCCAGCAACCTTGACTTTATCATTCTCATCCAAGAGGACATTGAGACCAACTGCGGAAGGTGTTTGCTGGCTTTCGGTTAGGTAGAAAGCTAGGTCTTCGCCGATTTCTCCAGAGATGAGAGGAGTCATGGAGTTGTAAGGATTGCCAGTACCGTAGTCCGTGATGACGAGGAATTCGCCTTGGCCTACAAAAGGACCAACCAGAACTTCGCCGGTAGCTGTCTTTTTGATATCTACTCCGGGATTCTGTACATAACCTTTGACATTACCCTCGGTATCTGCCACTGTGATGATCGCGCCTAGTGAGCTGGTCCCGAGGACCTTGACGGTAATCTTGGTCTGGCCTTTTTCATTTGCAGCCAAAATCTGGCTGGCAATCAGTGTACGGCCAAGTGCAACGGTAGAGCTTGCTTGAGTTTGATGTTTTTCTTGAGCGGTCCGAACCGTCTCTGTGCTATCCAGCACATAAGCACGGAAAGAACCATTTTCTGAGATAGTTTTGATAATTTTGTCCATACCTTTTATTTTAACACAAAATAGAAAAACAAGCGCGCGACTGCGCTTGTTTTTTGAGGTTAGGAAGAATTTTAAAATCAAAAATAGTATAATAAAATAAAAAGCAGAGGAGGCTAGCATGAACCAATCTTTGAAAGCGGCAATCTATGGTCTGGCAGTGGCTGATGCATTAGGAGTTCCGTATGAATTCTTGCCCCGTAGCAGTTTTGAAGCAGTTGAGATGGTGGGCTATGGCAGCCATCAGCAACCTGCTGGCACTTGGTCAGATGATACCAGCCTTGTTTTGGCGACCTGTGATTCTATCAGGGAAAAAGGTAAGATTGATCCTGTTGATATGCAGCAGCGGTTTAAAAATTGGCTCTTCGAGGGAGTTTACACGCCAGATGGCCTGACCTTTGATGTAGGAAATACGACTCGCGAAGCCTTGACAAGTGGACACGGTCTGTCTGATGAATATTCCAACGGGAATGGTTCTTTGATGCGGATTCTGCCCCTAGCCTTTACGGCAGCTGGTCCGTCTGATATTGAGGCTGTTTCCAGTATTACACATGCCCATGCGACTTCTGTGGAGGCCTGCCAGCTTTATGTGGATATTGCTCGTAGGCTCTTAAAAGGCCAGCAACTACCGGAAATACTATTAGGCTTAGAGACTAGTACGACCTATGCTCGTTTGCAAACTTTAGCAGAGCTGACCGAAGATGACATTCGCTCTACTGGCTATGTGGTGGATACCTTGGAAGCAGCATTGTGGTGTCTGCTGACTAGCACTTCTTATCTGGAAACTGTCCTGAAAGCTGTTAATTTGGGCGATGACACTGATACAGTAGCAGCAGTTGCTGGCGGCTTGGCTGGTATCCTCTATGGTTTGGAAGGAATTCCTGATAACTGGTTAGCCCAGCTGCGCCATAAAGAATTGTTGGAAAGCTGCTTGTTTTAAAGGGATAATCGGAAGACAGGACTGTATTGATCATTTAAAAAGTAAAACATTAAAAGAGCCATCTAGGCTCTTTTGCTTATTCTGTAGTTAATTCTTTCTGGGCTTCCTTGCCTTGGTCCAACAGGGCTTGGATAATCTTTTGATCACGCAGTTTGACAGAGTTGTTGATGGTCTCTGCAGATTGGATAACAGTGGCTTCTAGCAGAGCGCGTTTTTCTCGTCCTTTATCAATGGCTTCGATAATGCCTTGATTTTGTGCGACGAGGCTTTCTGCCAGCTTAGTGACAGATTCAACAGCGATAGTAGGGCTTTGGGAAATCCGCTCCAGTTGAGGAATGACTTCCTTGCTCGTTTCGGCGAGCATTTGCAGGGCAGCGTTATTCGCATTAGAGATAGCGTCAGCTACCTGACCAGACTTCATCGATTGCTGGAGAATGCCTAACTGGGCGATAGACAGTTTCATAGTTGGAATGGTATTTCGACGGAGCATTCCTAGCTTCTGGCGCATATCAGAGGAAACCTTGACCAGATTACGCATTTGAGGGGTAGTTGCCCAAGCCACATAGAGACGGCTGACATATTCAGTGTGTTGCTGCTCTAAGGTATTGACCACCTCTGTCATTCGGGCTAATTCTTGCGATTTGACTTGGTAGTCAACGGTTGTCATATCTAACTGAGCAACTTCAGCCTGTAGCTTGAGCGCTCGATTGCCAGATTCTTGCTGAGCAGCTTCGATAAAGGAAATAACTCCAACTAGGTTTTCAACCGATTTGGTATTGTCCTCAATCAGCATTTCAGCAGAAACAATATTGCGAGCCAGAACGTCTTCTTGCTTGACGACGGTTGCAGCCATGCCGTCCATTTTCTGCTCAATATTTTGTGAATCAAAATAGAATTCTTGAAGAGTGTTTTTGCTCTGTTTGAAGAGCTTTTCCAGGAAATTAGGCTTCTTGTCCAATTCTGCTACTTGAGCATCCTTGTATTTTGCGACAAAGCCATTGAGTTCCTTGTTGGTATTTTTTAAAAGCTCATCTACCTGGGGAATCTGTAATTTTTTCTGCTCTGCTAAGATACGATTGACAGTACCGTTGACTTCTTCTACAGCAGATTGGCCAAAGTCCAGCAAGGCATTTTGGTCTGATACGAAATTATCCACCAGCTGCGGAGCTTTAGCCGTAATCGCACTCTGTTGCTCAGGAGTCAGCTTTTCCAGAAAAGTTAGCTGACCATTTTCTTGAGTCGTGTTGGCTTCGATGATTTCTGTTGTTTTGTCGCTTTTGCTGATAGCATTATTGGCAATTTTATCAATATCAAAATTAAATTCTTGGCTCATAGTTTCTCCTTTGGTTTATCTAGCTTAAAAGCCGGTGTCTGTGTGCTTTTCTTTATCTAAGATGCGCAGGCTAATGTCAAAGTCCCTCAAATCAGCTTCATTTAATTGGCGCAGCGCTTCGTCTAGGTCCAAGTCAAACTGCTCTATAGCTGCTTTGGCCTTGGCTAGCCGCTCCTCTGCATTGTAAAAATCTTTGGGTGAAGCTTTGATTTTGAGGTAACCTTCTAAAATATCTTCGTAGTGCTCCATCTGGGACTGATGAATGGCAGTCAGCTCTTCCTTATTATTGCTTTCGGATTGAGAGATTTTTTGAAGAATGGCCTCATGGTCAATCTGAATATTGCGAACCGTAGCGACCAATTCTGGGGCTAGCTCTTCTAGACTAGTTTTCTTAGGCTGAGCTTCTTTTCGTTTTTTCTCTCGTTCAATCTTTCTCAGTTGTTCATCAATTTCATCGGTTACGGTACGAATTTTGGTCTGGATCCGCTGGTAGACTGAAGCAGGAATTTCTCCTCGTAGGTCGTTAGCAGCATTTTTGATATAGGTTAGCTGGGGAAGAATTTCTAGAGCTAAATTCTGATAGCTTTCTTGGTCCCCATCTTCTTGGTAGGCTTCCAATTTTTTTATGCGGCGGTCAGCCTGACCAATTTCTGATTTCAAATCTTCAATACGGCCAATGCTGGCTTGCTTTGCTTCAATCCGAACTTTTTTCTGGCTTTGGTGGCGATAGATTCCGTAACCAATAGCCCCCAGAATAGCTATGGGAATTAGATAGCTGGCTACAGCTCCAGAACCAAATACAAATACAAGTATCCAAATCCAGCTAAACCATTCTGGTTGCTGGTTAGAATCATCCTTTTTTCTCGACATGGACTTTGCTCTTTCTTCTCAATGTGATATCTCTATTTTAACATAAAAGCTGGTTTTTGAAGGATAAAGATTGAAATGATTTTATATATTGAGACCATTTTTTATATTTGCTTAATTCAGGAAGACATTTGATTCCTATCAATAAAGCAAGCGTCATTTCTAAAACGAAAGTTTCTTCGTTTCTCTCAAGTATTCAAACAAAAATCGCAAGGAATTCCCTGCGATTCGTGTTTTATCAGTCCATTTCTGGAAAAAGTTTGGCCAGTATTTTAGGAGTGATGCTTTGTCCCGGTCCCTCAGCACAATAGGTGTGCATATACATAGAGGGGTTGAAGTTTAGCTCGATGCAGGTACAGTTGGGATTTTCCTTTGTGGAAATAGCAGAGCTGTCAGGGATGATTAGGTCAACGCCACAAGCCCAAGCTCCCATAGCCTTTGCCATGTCCGCAGTGAGTTCCTTATAAGATGGGTGCATGCTGTTTGTGACATCGATCGAGTCTCCGCCAGTAGAAATATTGGAATTGCGGCGCAAGTACACCTTGACTCCAGCAGGCAGGATATCGTCGGGTCCATAGCCTTGCTGGTCCAGCATAAGCAGTTCAATGTCCCCCAGTTCAATGATTTCGAGTGGTGAACGATGGTCTCGCCCGCGCAGAGGATTGTCATTTTTGATGGCAACCAATTCTCTCACGGTATGCTGACCGTCTCCGACGACATTGGCTGCTACTCGCAAGAGGACTGCCTCACACTGACCGTCTAAGACAAAGAAGCGGTACTCCGTTCCCGCGATAAATTCCTCCACTAAGACAGCAGCGTCTTCTGAAAAAGCAATCTCTAAAGCCTTGCGATAAGATTCCAGGCTAGCTGGTTCTTGGAAGATAGAGATGCCTAGTCCGAAGTTGGTTGACTTGGGTTTGACGACAATTTGTCGGTCCTTAATCAAAGGGTAATAGGCCAGTCCGTCTTCAAGGGAAGAAAATTCTGCTCCAGCCGGAACGGGAAAGTCAGCTGCAGCCAAAATCTTTTTGGTGACGGTTTTATTGGCCATAGCCAGAGGAATGACATAGTTATCCTTGGAGGTCATGTTGCCGTTCTTGACATACTCCACATGGTGACCATGCCAAAGTTTGAGAAATTGGTCGTTTTCATCTAAGATGTCTACATTCAGCCCCTTTTGAATAGCATCAAAGAGTAGCATCTGAGTGGATAATTCCATATTTTCGTAGCCTTTGAGGGCATAAGGAGCAGTCCAAGCGTAATGGTGATATTCCTCTGCTTTTTCTAGTCCAAAGGGCATTAAGGAATCCTGCTGAATATGAGGCAGGAGCTGACCAGATAGGGTAAGCTGAGGATTCAGAAGTGCCTCCTTAAGCTGCTCAAGCAAGGCTTGGTAGTAAGTTGGCAGTTCAAAATGCTGGATGAGCTCTTCCATGGCTTGGAGAAGGGATGAGCTGTCTGCTTCATCGGGCAGGGCAGTCAGCGGGTGGCTACAAGCAATCTTTTGGTTCAAGTCGTGGGCAGCTTTTAATGCCGCATCCACATTTTCTACATCATCTAGCCAGAGCAGGCTCAGTAAAAAGAGATGGACAGTATCTAAGGTTTCCTGGCTAATGCCTAAATGGTCAAAAGGATTGAGGTCAAAACAGCGGAATTCCAGATAGGTGATACCCTGCTCCAGATAGGCGCGATTGTGCTTCTGTCCTCGGAAGCGAACGGCTGAGTAAAATTCTTTTTCAGCGCTGAGCTCGCCTGACTGAACGTAGTTTTCAATATCAGTTATATATTGTTCCAAAGAAGCGTAGGATACCTGAATATTCTCGTCATTGACATAGCCATAGTCGCTGTTACGAAAAGAGCGGATAGGCTGGAAAATTTCCTGACTGTAGAAACCAGCTTCTGCCAAAGGGGCTGCCCCGTAGAGATAGGTTAAAATCCAGCGGAAACGCAGAAAGTTTCGAGCCAGCTTGAGATAGAGGTCATTTTTAAAGTCCTTGAGTGAATGGTAGGAGCTGACTTGAAAGAGAGAAGTGACCAGATCTTTTCCTAGCTCCATGTTGTAGTGGATGCCAGAGATGGCCTGTAGTTTTTTGCCATATTTTTTCGCTAAACCCTCTCGGTAGTGGCGTTCGTAGTCGTTTTCCAAACGGGCGATGACAATCTCTTCTTCAGTCAGCTGCGGTGGCATGGACAGGGGCCACAGGCGTTCACTCTGGTCAATCGAGCGGCCAGCCACATCGCTGATAGCTCCCAGTAAGCGTCGTGCTTCCTTAGTCGAGTGAGCGATAGGTGTAATTAGTTCCAGTTGTTGCTCGCTGAAGTCTGTTTGGATGGTCGGGTGGAAATTGCGGGAACCCAGCTGACTCGGATGGGCAGTTTGAGCTAAGTGTCCGTCAGTTGTTACCCGCAGATTTTCTCTCTCCAGACCAAAGGTCGCTTGGAGAATGGGGCTTGCTGTATCCAGTTTCTGCAATAATTGATTAATCGTCATCGTTTCACCGTCCTCTGATAGTAATTTTAGTCTATTACAAACGGGGAAAGAAAACAAATTTTCGCTACGATTTTACAAAAATTCCGAACTTTTATTTTTAATAAACTAATAAATTTCAGAAAATACAGATTTTGTGAAAATTTAATTCGTTTTCAAAAGGGAAAAAGCAAATTAAGAATGGATCCCACCTTGAAAAATTGTTAAATTTTTCATATAATGAGGTATAAAACATAATCGCAGGTGAGATTCCTGCCTGCTTTTCAAGAAAGGAAGAGCTGCTTCAGCTCAGACAAAATTATGACATCAGTAGTTGTTGTAGGAACCCAGTGGGGAGATGAAGGAAAAGGGAAGATTACAGACTTCCTTTCAGCCAATGCCGAAGTGATTGCCCGCTATCAGGGTGGTGACAATGCCGGACACACTATCGTGATTGACGGCAAGAAGTACAAGCTGCACCTGATTCCGTCAGGGATTTTCTTTCCAGAAAAAATCTCTGTCATTGGAAATGGAATGGTGGTCAATCCCAAATCTCTGGTCAAAGAATTGAACTACCTGCATGAAGAGGGTGTGACGACGGATAACCTTCGTATCTCTGATCGAGCGCATGTCATCTTGCCTTACCATATCGAGCTGGATCGCCTGCAGGAAGAAGCAAAAGGTGACAATAAAATCGGGACGACAATCAAGGGAATCGGTCCTGCCTATATGGACAAGGCTGCTCGTGTCGGTATCCGCATTGCTGACCTTTTGGATAAAGATATTTTCAGAGAGCGCTTGGAGCGGAATCTAGCTGAGAAAAACCGCCTCTTTGAGAAATTGTACGATAGTACAGCAATCAGCTTTGATGATATTTTTGAAGAATACTATGAATATGGACAGCAAATCAAGCAGTATGTGACCGATACCTCTGTTATCCTCAACGATGCCCTGGATCAAGGCAAGCGAGTGCTCTTTGAAGGGGCTCAAGGGGTTATGCTGGATATTGACCAAGGGACTTATCCATTTGTAACTTCTTCTAATCCAGTTGCAGGGGGAGTCACCATCGGTTCCGGTGTTGGTCCGAGCAAGATTGACAAGGTAGTTGGTGTCTGCAAGGCCTACACCAGTCGGGTCGGAGATGGACCATTCCCAACAGAGCTTTTCGATGAAGTAGGTGACCGCATTCGTGATATCGGCCATGAATATGGCACTACCACTGGCCGTCCGCGTCGGGTAGGCTGGTTTGACTCGGTTGTTATGCGCCATAGCCGCCGTGTCTCAGGGATTACCAATCTTTCGCTTAACTCCATTGATGTTTTGAGCGGTCTGGATACAGTGAAAATCTGTGTAGCCTATGACTTGGATGGTCAGCGCATTGACCATTACCCAGCTAGTCTGGAACAGCTCAAGCGTTGCAAGCCGATTTACGAAGAGCTGCCAGGCTGGTCAGAGGACATCACAGGTGTTCGCAGTCTGGAAGACTTGCCAGAAAATGCCCGCAACTATGTTCGCCGAGTGAGTGAGTTGGTTGGTGTTCGTATTTCTACCTTCTCAGTCGGTCCTGGCCGCGAGCAGACAAACATCTTGGAAAGCGTCTGGTCAAATTTATAAAAAAGTCAGCACAAGGAAATTGCTTCTTGTGCTTTTTTGTAAGAAAATTTCATATTAAGACTCATTTAAGATATATATTTTATACTAACAGCATAAACAAAGACCTCCTAACTTTGTTTAAAAATCCTAAACTTTTTTCATAATAATCTCCTGAAAGTCACCCTAGTGGTGGCTTTTACTTTTTCTGAGAAGTGCGGCAGGCTTGTGGTATAATGGGATAGACGACTACAGATTTAGAAAGACAATGATGAATTATACGATTGAAGAAAAAGAAGCATTTATGCGGGAAGCTTTGAAGGAGGCGGAGATTGCCCTAGCTTATGATGAAATTCCCATCGGCTGTGTCTTGGTTAAAGAGGGAAAGATTATCGGCCGCGGTCACAATGCACGTGAGGAGCTGCAGCGGGCTGTTATGCATGCGGAAATAATGGCTATCGAAGAGGCGAATCGGCACGAAAATAGCTGGCGCTTGCTTGATACAACGCTTTTTGTGACCATTGAGCCGTGTGTCATGTGCAGCGGAGCGATCGGTCTAGCGCGCATTCCTCACGTTGTCTATGGAGCAGCAAATCAGAAATTTGGAGCAGCTGGCAGCCTTTATGATATTTTGACAGATGAGCGTCTGAATCATCGAGTAGAAGTGGAGACAGGTGTTCTCCAAGAAGAGTGCGCTCAAATTATGCAGGAATTTTTCAGACAGAGAAGGAAAAAATAAAATTAGCCAAAATCAAAAGTTTGTGTTATACTAATTAGTGGAGCAACAGTTTTGCGTGAAGCGGGTCAGGGGAGGAATCCAGCAGCCCTAAGCGAAGTAAGCTGTGTGCTCTTTTCTATTGCTCTTAACGAATCAACTCCGAAGGAGGAAGATGAGTTTAGAGACATTGACGCAGTTGAATTTACATGCTGGTCTTTTTTATTTTTAGTAAAACGTTATAAAGAATTTATTCGGAAGAAATGGCAATAGCTAACCCTGTTTTCATAAGATAAATGCAAACGATTGCTCTCAGTCATGTCCTAGGATTAGCTTATTTAGAAAAATAGTATATAATAAAAAATGTAAACGTTTTAAAATAGTAAAAGCACTTGCTTATTTTTTCTTAAAGCGTTATCATAAAAGAAAAGAACAATTGGAGGATAAACATGACACATATTAAATTTGACTACTCAAAGGTATTAGATAAATTTGTAGCACCACATGAACTAGATTATATGCAGCCTCAAGTGACTGCAGCAGATTCTGCTCTGCGAAATGGTACAGGTCCTGGGGCAGAAATGACTGGCTGGTTGAACTTGCCTGAAGAATATGACAAAGATGAATTTGCTCGTATTCAAAAGGCTGCTGCTAAAATCCAATCTGATAGTGAGGTATTGATCGTAATCGGTATTGGTGGTTCCTATTTAGGAGCTCGTGCAGCTATTGATTTCTTGAATAATTCATTTGTAAACTTGCAAAGCAAAGAAGAACGCGAGGCACCTCAGATCCTCTATGCTGGAAACTCTATCTCTTCAAGCTATTTGGCTGATTTGGTAGACTATGTATCAGACAAAGATTTCTCTGTCAATGTTATTTCTAAGTCAGGAACAACAACAGAGCCTGCTATTGCTTTCCGTGTCTTCAAAGAACTCTTGGTTAAGAAGTATGGTCAGGAAGAAGCAAATAAACGGATTTATGCAACTACAGACCGCGCTAAAGGTGCAGTTAAGGTTGAAGCAGATGCTAATGGCTGGGATACTTTTGTAGTGCCTGATAGTGTAGGTGGTCGTTTTACAGTATTGACAGCAGTGGGACTCTTGCCAATCGCAGCTGCAGGGGCTGATATCAGCAAGTTGATGGAAGGAGCAAATGCTGCTCGCAAGGCTTATGCTTCTGATAAGTTGGCTGAAAATGAAGCATATCAATATGCAGTTGTACGCAATATCTTGTACCGTAAAGGTTATCTGACAGAAGTTCTAGCTAACTACGAACCATCTTTGCAATACTTCTCAGAATGGTGGAAGCAATTGGCTGGTGAGTCAGAAGGTAAAGACCAAAAAGGTATCTACCCAACTTCAGCCAACTTCTCAACAGACCTGCACTCTTTGGGGCAATTTATTCAAGAAGGAACTCGTATCCTCTTTGAAACAGTTATTCGTGTAGATAAGCCTCGCAAAAATGTGTTGATTCCTGAATTAGCAGAAGACTTGGATGGCCTTGGCTATCTGCAAGGAAAAGATGTTGACTTTGTCAATAAGAAAGCAACAGATGGAGTGCTGTTAGCTCACACAGACGGCGGAGTGCCAAATATGTTTGTGACCCTGCCTGAGCAAGATGAGTTCACTTTGGGCTATACTATTTACTTCTTTGAGTTAGCTATTGCTCTTTCTGGCTACCTGAATGGTATCAATCCATTTGACCAGCCAGGAGTTGAGGCTTATAAGAAAAACATGTTTGCTCTTCTTGGGAAACCAGGCTTTGAAGAGCTGGGTGCTGAGTTGAATGCACGCCTTTGATTCTCATATGCTTTGAGTTCATTTAGAATATAAAAAGATCCACAAGTTCATTTCTTGTGGATTTTTTAGTACAAGCCTCTTAATTAGTTTATTATTTTTTTGAACAGTGAAAAAAAGAGTGTCTTAATTCTTTTATGAAAGCGCTGTATAATTGCCTTGTAAATAAAATTTGAGAGGTATCAAAATGAATGATTGGTTAGACATTAAAGGCAAAACAGTTCTTGTGACGGGTGCGTCATCTGGGATCGGTAAGGCAATCGTCGAAGAATTGTTGGAATTAGGAGTCAATGTAGCGAATTTTGATCTTAGCGACAACGATTTGCGTCACCCGAATCTATTATTTGTAAAAGTTGATGTAACTTCTCGCTCTGAAGTAGAAGAGGGTGTTGCCAAAATAGTTGAAAGATTTGGCAATATTGATGCGGTAGTCAACAATGCGGGGATTAATGTCCCTAGATTATTAATCGATGCAGAAAATCCTAAAGGTCCTTACGAGTTGGACGATGAGACGTTCGAAAAAGTAACAATGATTAATCAAAAAGGTTTGTATCTGGTTAGTCAGGCAGTAGGACGTATTTTAGTGAAAAATGGGAAAGGTGTAATTGTGAACATGGCTTCAGAAGCAGGCTTGGAAGGTTCTGAAGGACAAAGTGCCTATGCTGCAACGAAAGCGGCAGTCTATAGTTATACTCGTTCATGGGCGAAAGAGCTTGGGAAACATGGTGTACGTGTGGTTGGAATTGCTCCAGGAATTATGGAAGCTACGGGTCTTCGAACTCTTTCTTACGAGGAAGCTCTTGCTTATACCCGTGGAAAGACGGTAGAAGATATTCGAGCTGGTTATGCTTCAACTTCAACGACTCCATTGGGACGGAGTGGGAAACTACGGGAAGTAGCTGATCTTGTAGCGTTCTATATTTCAGACCGTTCTAGCTATATAACAGGTGTCACTACAAATATTGCCGGAGGTAAAACTCGCGGTTAAAACAATGAAGGTAGGGAAGAGAGTTGACCTTAGTAAATCGGTGGTATAATATTTTAGATAAAATGGTCTCGCAGCCAACTTATTCCTTGGTAGATATGCGCTCAGAACTGGATATTAGCTTGCAAACCTTGCAAAAGAGTATCCAACAATTAAATGATGTTTTGGCTCCTAATATCCAGATTATCGCACAAGATGATCAGTTAATGTTAGAAGTGTATGACTATACAGAGTTGGAAAGGATTTTATCTGGTAGTTTAAAACAGGAGAGTGACTTCAATTCTTCCAGTAAAAGAATTGCCTATTTGCTAAAACGTTTAATTGAGTCAACCTCCCCTCTTCTTATTGACGACTTGGCTGAGGAAGTAGGTGTTAGTAGAAGTACCCTTAATAAGGATTTAAAACAAGTAAAATCTTTGGCAGAGAGTTACTCTATCACTATTTCAGGAAAGCCCAACCGTGGGCTGGAGGTCTTGGGGAGCGAGCTGAATTTGCGCTTGCTCTATATTCACCAAGTGGCTCCTTACTTTGAAGGAAGGACACTCACTGAGGCAACATCTTCTTTTCTGGAGACGCTAGTCCAGGACTATAAAATCCCTAAAGAAACACAGGAACTCCTTCGAAAGACCATTTCAATTATGGTGGAGCGTATTCATACATCTAGAGTGTTGAATTGTCCTATTCCTTACTATAGGAATGATTTAACAGAGACACCTTTAGCTGAGAAATTAATCTATCATATTGAAATGACTTATAAGATTTCCCTCAGTCAGTTTGAGATAGACTTTTTGTGTTTTCCGTTTAATGTCCGTTTTATTGACACTTTAAGCAAGACATCTTATCAATCTGAACAGCTTGCAAAGATTTTTCAAGGGATTGTCAAGAAAGTCAAAGAAACAATGTTGGTTCACTTTGATGATGAAGAATTATTTGAAGAAATCAAATCTCATCTAGGCCCCTTAATCAATCGACTGATTTTCCATGTGCAAGCTAATGATATATTTCATGGCGAGGTTCAAACTCAATATCCTTTTGCTTTTGAAATGGCAAAAATAGCTGGAGAAGAACTATCTGCAATTTTTGGTTCTGAATTGGAATTATCTGAAATCGGATATCTGGCTTTGTATTTTGAAATGATTTTAAGAAAGCAAAATTCTGCTGTAAAGGGTTCTCGCAAGCAGATAGCTGTAGTTTGCACAACAGGAAGAGGAACTGCTACGATGATTATTCAGCAACTCAGACGAGTCCTTGGAAATGATGTAGACATTACTCAGTATTCTGAAGAGGATTTTAATGTGGATTTGAATCAGGACTATTTCGCGATTTTTACGACAGTTCCTCTAAAATATAAAGATTCTAAATCTCCAGTCATTCAAGTTAATCATCTTTTTGATGATCAATGGCTGCAGGAAGAATGGCAGAGGGCCAATGCTTTTCATCAAAAAAATCTAGAAACAGTCAGCTTACGTTTTCTTCGGTTGAGCCCCCAAAAAACCTATCAGCAATACTTGCTAAATATGGTTGCAGAGTTAGAGAAACTTCAGATGATTGATGAAGGTTTTAGAAATCGGATAATTGATAGGGAGAAAAAGCAATCAACCATTTTTGGTGGAGGAATTGCCTTCCCCCATACAATTAACCAGGGTTATGCAAAGACTATTTTAATGTTCGGAAAACTAGAAGAGCCTTATCAAAAAGGAGATGAATGGATTGAATTTATCTTTCTAGTCGCCATACCCTCAGAAATTGAAAGAAAAATGGAAAGTGAATTGCTGGAATTGTATGACGATATTTTTCGAATTGCAGGAGAGCCTTCTCTAAAAGAAGCATTGAGGGCTGTAGAAACAGAGACAGAGTTTCTATCATTTTCTAAGAGCAAAGGAGTATTTTAATGAATTCGCTAATAATTTTCGCTGTGTTTGTCATGGCAGCTTATATATTTCAAATGTTCCTCGGCTGGCAGCAACTCAAAGACTTCAATAAGACCTATACGATGCTCCGAAAACTGGGGCGCGTAGCGATTGGCAGGAAGTCCGGAAGAATAAAATCCGGTACGATTGTCATGTTCGCGGTTGATGAAAACGGTCGGGTTCTTAAAGCTAGCAAAATGCAAGGAGTAACAATCTTAGCGCGTTTTCAAAATATGGATGATTATGTCGGAGAAGATATCCATTATTTTGATAAGTATAATCCTCTTGTTAGACAGGAAAATAAGTTATTACAAGAAGCTATAGAAGATGCTAGAAAGGTTTATCTTTGGCACGAGGCTGGTATTGAGCAAGAGACAAATTCTTCTAATTCTTTTCTGGGATTGGCTTTCTATGCCAATTACTTAAAATTATCTATTAAGCAGTTCTTTACAAAAAATAAGAAAAGGAGTTCGTTATGAATCACATTACAAAATTTGCAGAGAGTTTTATGAAACTTTTCCAATTGGGCGGAGAGACATTTATTAGTTGGATGACAAATATTGTGCCGCTTGTCTTGATGCTATTGATTGCAATGAATACACTTATCGCTTTCTTGGGAGAAGAAAAAGTCAATGCTTTGGCTAAGATTTCCGCAAAGAATCCTATTAGCCGTTATATGATTTTACCTTTTATTTCAGCATTTATGCTGGGAAATCCTATGGCAATCAGTATGGGACGTTTCTTACCAGAATATTATAAACCTGGTTTTGTAGCAGCCCAGATGCAATTCTGTCACACTTCAAATGGTGTATTCCCTCATATCAATCCTGGTGAATTGTTTGTATGGATGGGAATCGCGACAGGGATTCAAACTTTAGGCTTAAGTCAAATGGATTTGGCAATTCGTTATATGCTTGTGGGGATTGTCATGAACTTTATAAGTGGCTGGGTAACTGATTTTACAACTGCTTATGTTGCAAAACAGCAAGGAGTTACCTTGAGTAAAACGTTTGATTGATAGAATAGAAAGAGTGAAATTATGGTATACAAGAGTATAAAAGTTGTTAAAGGAAATGGTGGTTTCGGAGGCCCTTTGGTCATTACTCCTAGTGAAGCTAAGCACAAATTTATCTATATCACTGGAGGAGGAGAAAAACCAGATATTGTAGATAAAATTGCTGATTTGACAGGTATGGAAGCCGTTAATGGCTTCAAAACTTCTATTCCTGATGAAGAGATTGCTTTAGCAATCGTTGATTGTGGCGGTACTCTTCGCTGCGGTATTTATCCTAAGAAAGGGATTCCCACTATCAATATTGTTGCGACAGGGAAAAGCGGTCCTTTGGCTCAGTATATTACTGAGGATATCTATGTATCAGCAGTCGGCTTGAATCAAATTTCAGCGGCTAATGAAGACGAAAAAGCGCCAACAGTCGTTACTGAGAAGCCAACCTATGATACAAGTAAAAAGATTACAGAACAAAAAGCAGAAACTAGTATTGTGGCAAGAATTGGGATGGGAGCTGGTAAAGTTGTTGCAACTTTCAACCAGGCTGCTCGTGAAGCCATTCAAACGATGCTCAATACAATCATTCCTTTCATGGCATTCGTTTCTTTGCTGATTGGGGTCATTCAGGGATCTGGTGTTGGAAATTGGATTGCAAAATTGATGGTTCCTTTAGCTGGGAATATCTGGGGACTCATTTTGATTGGCTTTATTTGTTCTTTGCCATTTTTATCTCCTCTGTTAGGCCCTGGCGCCGTAATCAGCCAGATCATCGGAACCTTGATTGGTGTTGAAATCGGCAAAGGAAATATTCCTCCCCAAATGGCTCTGCCGGCTCTATTTGCCATCAACACTCAAAATGGTTGTGATTTCATTCCTGTAGCACTTGGGTTGTCGGAAGCCAAGGCTGAAACTGTAGAGGTTGGGGTACCCTCTGTTCTCTACTCACGCTTTCTCAACGGAGTGCCACGGGTGTTAGTAGCTTGGATAGCAAGCATCGGTCTTTATCAATAAAGCTTGGATAGATGAATGCAAACCTAGCATCTATTATGCTAAATTTATCTGTAAGAATAATGTTCATTAACAATTAGAGAAAGGATGAATAGGAATTATATGAAGAAAATTTTTGAAGCTAAAGTAATTCAAGTGGGGCCTGAAGCTCAGAATATGATTCAAGATGCCAATATGCTCATTTTATTTGGAGAAGAAGCACCGGAAGATTTAGCAGAGTATTGTTTTAAGATTGATAACAAAAATCTGCTAGGTTCAATACTAGAAGGCGGCAAGCTGGTGGTAGATAATCAGGAATATTCGATTAGTTCCGTGGGAAATGTAGTAGAAAAAAATTTAACTGGACTGGGCCATATCACGATTTCTTTTGATGGTTCAAAAGAGGGGAGCCTTCCTGGTACACTCCATGTCGCAGCAGACCAAGCAGTAGTAATTGAAAAAGGCTCTACCATTCAGATTTTTGAAGTAGCTCAAGTAGGATAAAATATCTAAATAAGAATACTAGAAAAATAAGAGTCTAAAAACTTGATTCAGAGCCTGGGCAAAAGTCCAGGCTTTTGGGTCTAAATTAGAAAAAATAGATGACGCAGTGGTTGATTGGCATCTTCCTTCGCTTTTTAAGCCCCAAAGATTGCCTGATCAACTGTGCGGGGGTGGGAAGACGAACTTTTTAACTTGTTTGAAGTTCTTTCCCACTCCCTTTTTGATTGGAAGAATAATTTATGTTATAATACTGTAAAATTTGTCATTATTTTTCAATGTTTTCGCAATATGACAAATCAATAAAATTTATAAGGAGAAAACCATGTCAGATAAAGATGGACAAGGTCAAGTGCAAGGGGCTTGGCAAGAAAATCAACCTAGCCAGCCAATGCAAGGGAATTTCCAGCAGATGCAACCGCAAGGAGTGCCTGATAAGAAGGGCAATATCGGAAAAGTCATAGGACTTTCAATTTTTGCTCTCATAATTGGTCTTTTGATTGGCAGCGGTTTAGCTTATTTTATCGGCAAGCAGACACAGACAAATAAGGATATTCAAAGGATTAAGCGTCTGAGTAAGGCTCAGGAAGAAGCTAAAGACAAGAGTGACAGCTTTACTACAGACGGGCAGTCGGTTCAGTTTAATTGGACTTTGAAAGACTTGGGACGGTTGAGCTATACAAATGATGAGGGATTAGGTCTGACGGCTGATCAAATCGTTGAAACTTATGGCTTGGCTAGTTCAGCAGAATATGATCGCAATCGTCTGTTACTCCGATGGGGCCCTTCTGTCAGGGACAAGGAGCAAAATATTTCTTTTCAATTTGATAAAGTTGACCAGAACTACTATCTGAGACAAGTGGTAGTTGGAGATTCTTTTAAAGAATATAGAAAAGGGAAGGAAACGACAGATTGGAGCGTATTATCTCCCAAAGACCTTGAACGTTTGAAAGAAGGAGACAAGAAAACGGGTGAAGGAGGAACAGCTTTATCAGAGGTTCTGAAGAAGCATCCTGTTCCGTCAGAAATTGTCATCACAAGCGAGCGTGATGTGGATAATAAGATTATCTCCAACCGTCTGATTGCTGAGGTGACTTATAAAACAGAAGATGGTTATGAATACCTATTGTTTGTAGGCCAGCCAGATGGAAATTTTTTATATATAAAGTCAGAGGAAATGTAAGTTTTTAGTTATTTAGTTTATCTTTTGTGACTGACTGCTTTCAAAGCATTTCGTTATTAAAAGAGAACTGATAAGACTATTGGAAATAAACAAGAAAGAGGAAAGAAGATTGACAGAACAGCAATCACAGCATTCTTTTGAGCCTTCAAGGAATGCTCAGTCGCAAGAGAAATTCCCGCATCATTTTCAACCTCAGCAAGGGCATGTTTCAAGTCCGCAGGGACCAACCCCACCTTTGACCAAGAATAAATCTTGGAAAGGAATCCTGATAGGCGGAGCCTTGCTCTCTCTTGGTCTTGGACTAATCGGAGGGGGAATCTGGGGATATAGAATGGGAGTAGCAGAGGTCATCAGAGGAGAATATCCTGTGCTACATCCTTTAGCAGATGCTGGGGGATCAAAGAGGGATCAATCAGATCAGTACATTGACCCTGATACTACTGAGTTCAAGTGGGACATTGATAGTTTGTCAGAGTTACGGTTCAATACTATTCAGACAGATACGAATGGTACTTCTGTGGAAGATATTCTTGATAAATATGGCAAGGCTTTAAAAGAAGAAATCTCTCGTGACAGCCTTGATTTAGAGTGGGGAACGCTTCAAGATTCTGATGATGAGGAGGACTGGCCAGTTTATTATACAGATCAAACTGCTTCTCTGGCTTTTGAGAAGAAAAAAGATGGTTTCTATCTGAATAGCCTTCATATCTATAATATTCGCTTTGAAGGAAGCAAACATAATGCTGAGGACGAAGCGATGGCGACTGATTACTTTGAAAAATTGAAAAAAGGCGATGCAAAGACTGGTAAGGATGGCATTTCCTATAAGGAAGTTTTTAAGGAATATGGCAGTCCGGGGAGTATCTCTATTCGTGTAGATGAAGATTTCAGTGAGGATACTAGTCAAACCATTATGGAGGCGGCTTATGACGCTCCTAATGATGGTACTTATAGGTTGTTCTTCGTTCAGCAGGAGGACGGAAACTATCTTTTGTCCATTACTGCCAACAAATAAAACAGAACTCAAATAATAAAAGGAGAAACGATGTCAGAACAAAATAAACCGCAGGAACAATCTTTAGAAGGATTAGCTCCGTATCCACAGCAAGTCCCGTCATCAGATCCAGGACAATTTGTAGCTAACTCAGTAGAGGGGCAGCCTCTTCCAGCAGAAGGAGGCAGTCCTGAGATGCCGAATCCTAATCAAGATTTTGGTGTTCAGCAACCCATTTTTGATGCTCCTCAACAACAGATGCCTCAGCAGGATAATTGGGGAAATCCCGCTTTTCAAGGAGCAATTCCTCAGGGATTTAATCCAGCTGGTCAGAACTTTGCCGGACCACAGCAAGCTGCAAACTTCGCTGGCCAGCCAAGTCCAGAGCCAAAGAAAAATAGTACGGGCAAGCTGATAGGATTTTTAGGAATAGGTCTGGCAGCGGGACTATTGTTAGGAGGTCTTGGCAGCTATTTCCTAAATGATTTTATGGGTGGTGGAAGTGTGCCAAGTCTGTCTCGAAAGGGACATCAAAGCGATGTTGCTTCTTTTGTGGCTCCGTCAAAAGAGGATGTGTATGAATGGGAAGTGAAAGACCTTGAAAAGCTGAGCATTGTTAGTGCGGATGATGAAGGATTGACCCCTGAACAAGTAGTCAAAGATTTTGGCTTGGCCAGCAGTGTGACGTTTCAAGAAGAAGGGCTCTCATTGTCTTGGTTACCTGACTCTAGTTATACCACTCTGACCTTTATGAAACACGAGGATGGCAGCTACCATCTTCAGGGTATGAGTATTATGCCCGGTAGTGACGACTATGATAAAAAGGTATCTGGCCAGATTACAGAGAACTTAAAGACGGGTGATGCGGAAACAGGCGAGGGCGGTTCTTCCTTTAAAGAAGTGATCAAGGAATACCCAGAATATCAACATATCTCAGTTTATGGGGATGGTGAATCAGAGCCGAAGATGCTTGTAAACTATGAAACATCTTCAAATAAGGAGATAACTTTGACTTTTATCCGTCAGGAAAATGGACAGTACCTATTGAGTAATCTTTCTAAATAGAATAAATGAATAGGAGTTCTTGTCTCATAAGCTGGAAACTCTGAACGGTACGCAAAAGATCAAAATGACCATTGATGCTAACAGCGGGAACATTTTGAACGAAAGAATTAAATAATATCGTTGGTATATAAGTTTGGAATTGCTTTGTTGGGCACGGACGAGAGTTCGTGCCTTTTTCCTTGTAGATTTAGAGCTAAACCTGTTCAAAATATGATATACTGGAACAAGACTGTCTTAGCGAAACATTGCCTTTTCAAAGTGTTTAGAGGAAGGGTGAACTGAGAAGTTAAAAGGACTATTCATCAAAGTCTCACATTAGTTATTTTTGTTGTAAAATATTTTAAAGAGTAAATGATGTTTTAAAAAAGTTATTGATACAGATATGGTATTTCTAGCTTATTGAAGAAAGAGAAGCTAGTGTCTGTCTTTCCGAGTAGTTCTATCGAAATGAATGAAAAATGCTATCTTACTAATGCTGATTAGTTTAAAAAATATGATTGGGAGAATATATGGAAAAAAGAAATCTGGAAGCCTTAAGACGGGAACATGAATCAAAATTTAACAAGGTTCAGCCTAAAAGAAGGGACGTCAATCATTCTGTATTCCCATCCAGAAAATCTGAAGAAGAGGAATCTCAGGCTTTAGCTCAATCACAAATGACTGAGAAAAAATCAGTCGAAAACATTGAGTCCAATGAATCCTCCTCTAACTCAGTAATTAATGTAAGCGACAAAGATAGTGGAGCTCAGTTCAGCTATCAGGATGTTTCAGAGACTCCAGACGGTTTGAGAACTGAAACAGAGATTAAACGAGTTTCAACGGCTGAGTCAGATGACTTCTTACACCTGAGGGGGAGAGAGTTATCTCGCCTTATTTTTGCTTTAGAATCCTTGAAATCTAAGAAAAAAGAATCACTCTATTTTAAGGATGAAACTAGTCGTCCAGACTCAGAACTTGTATCTGAAGCAGAAGAGTATGAGCTTCGTCCGAGATTTAGTGCTGAGGAGCTCGCTAAAAAAGAAGAGAATGAGGCTTTTTGGAAGGAAAATTCGGAGTCTTCATCTGATAGTTCTATGGGTTGGAAACTTATGTGGGCGTTTTTCATGTTACTCATAGGACTAGGAGCTGTAGGGCTAGTTTCCAATCCGAGCTCTAAAACAAATAATATTTATAATGATTCTTTTGATATTTATCAGGGGGGAACGTCATCTAACAGCGAAAAGGATTTAACTTCTACTAATCGTTCAGAATTGATTGCTGGAGAAGACTATCAGTTCCATATCACTTATGATGATATCGCACTTTTGTTTGCGGATTTTAAAGGAACTGCCTCTCGTTTAACAGCAGATGAAGTGGTTGCTAAGTTAGGAAAAGCGAAATCTGGGAGAGAACATAATTATGATAATCAAATAATAACACTGAATTTAGATTATCCTGATGCAGGATCAAATGCTTCGGTTTCAATTTCTTTTTCTAGTTACGGTAGTGTGGGAACGCCTAAATTAGATTCTCTGTTTAGTCATCATCTTAGCAGCAACAGTTTACCAAATCGAAATTCTCAATTAACTCGTCAAGATTTTTCTGGTATAGAGAAAGGGAAATCCTACCAAGAAGTTGTCGGTCAATTGGGATTGCCAGATAGTCTTTCTATCTATACAAATTACATATCTTCTAGCAAAGTGTCTATTAGTTACCAGTTATCTGATGGCCAAATAGTTAATCTTTCTTTTGGAGTCTCTGATTCTCAAGGTTATATATTAGAAAAAAATTCTGGTTTAGAGGATGGAGCAGGAGAAACAAACACTTAGCGCTTGATGTAGAAGCTAATTTTGTTCAAGGTGCTAAAAGCATAGAGTTTAAAAAATACAATAGGAGGATGGATGAAAAAAAGAGATTTAGAGTCATTGAGACAACAGCACAAAGCTAAATTTACAGGAGGTAAATCGGCGTCAGCTAAAAAAGAGCAGCGACAACCTCAAATAAGTCCTGATATTGATAAAACGAAAGAAGAATCACAACAGTTACCAACAAGGGAGCAGAAACTCGAAACAAAAACTGATTGGAAGCAAGGGGAGTTTGTAGAGAAGCGAAGAAGAAATTTTAAGTGGGTCTGGAGTAGCGGGGCAATTCTTCTAGTGATATTGGTGCTTATTCCTATTTTTCGATATGTTTCTTCAAATAAGGGAAGTCAGGAACGCAACACCTATCAATCTAGTTGGTCCTCTAGTAAGGAAAGTGAGAGTTACTCTTTTTCGGAAACATCATCTCGCTCATGGGAGGTTCCTGAGGATGAGACTTCTCAAGAAGCGACAGCTTATGTTGATAAGAAAGCAGCTAACTTCGCTTGGACATTTGATGATATCTTAGCTCTTCAAGTCTATTCATCTGAACAGCAAGGAAGTGGACAAGACGCTCCAACTGCCGAAGAAATTATCGAACGGTTTGGGAAGGCAACTTCAGGAGGAGAGAGTAACAACGGTAGCGACGATACACTTTATCTTTTTTATAGTGAATCGAGTGGACAACAAACAGCTAGTCTTTTGTTCAAAAAAATTGACGGCAAGTACCGACTGAGCACAATTCGTGGTAACCAACTGAGCAGCTCGCTTTACTCAAGTGGCTCAGAAACGCTGACTGAAGCAGATTTCCAGGATTTGAAAGCAGACGAATTTGGACAAGGTGCCCACATTCAAGATGTGGTGTCGCGTTTTGGTTTGCCACAAGTTATCAACAAGTCTGTAGACTATAAAGACAGAACGATTGTCTATCTCAAATATAAGCTGACGAATAAAAGCTATCTTTACTTAGACTTTGCCTTATCAAAGACAGGAGATTATCGACTGACTCGGAAGTATGTTTATTGATAAGAAGATTCTTATTCTATGGTTTAGAATTATTTGTTTGGGGATGATAGTTGGTTCATAAAGGAGAGAAGGATGGCAAGAAAAGACTGGGAGAGTCTGCGTCAGAAGCGTCAAACTAAATTTCAACAGGGTCAGAAGAGAGCAGGAAAAGTTCAAGGAGAACAGAATCTAGCTATTACTGAAGCAGAGTACCAAGAATTTGCGAAGAATAGGGTGGAAAACAAAAGCTCTACTACGGTTGAGAGAGACAGGAAAGGAATTCTTGGACGTAAGCTTTTTAATAAACAAGTGATGTGGTTATCAGTAGTTTTTTTGTCTATCCTCTTGCTTTTGTCAGTTCCTTATTTGGTGGAACGGTTTGAATATTTCTTATCCCCTCAGAGAGTATTGGACGAATATGTGGATAAGGGGAATAATCATTTTGACTGGACTTATGAGGATATTAGTCAGCTTCAACTACAGAAAAAAAGTGATGTTGATGAGCGAAGCGGGTCCGGACTAACACCCAAGGATATTGTTAAGAAATTTGGTAAAGCGCAGTCAGGTAATCTAGCTCCTTTCCTGAATCAGACCGCTGGGCGCATGAGTCTTTTCTATTCTCGAGAAGAACCGCGGCAGCGTTTGTCTTTCTACTTTGAAAAAATAAATAATGAATATCAATTGTCAGGTATTTATTCTTATAATCTTGCTAGTTCGCAGCATGCTCAAAGCCGAACAGATCTAAAAGAGGAAAATTTTGAACATCTTGTCCTTGGTAAAGAGTTTCAAAACGAAGATGGAACTAGCTATCAGGAAATTTTAGAAAAATTTGGTTTATCAAAATACATAAAAATTGATTCCGGTGCGAGAGTGGTCAAAAGCTGAATGTTTTATATAAGTTGGAGGATGGGAAACATGTAAGTCTCTGGTTCACCGTTTCTCAGGCCGGTGACTATCTTCTTTACGAAAAACATATCACCTGATGTTAGATACCTTGAGAGCGAAAAGTATCGGTAGGCAATAATCGGAGACGCTTATGAGTATTTATTATTGGGGAAAACTGAAGCTATTCTCTATTGCGCGACCAAGGTTCATTTTAATTGAATGGATAGTATTTGTCAGATTTTGAAAAAGTAGGCAGACGGTATTCTTTGTTTTGAAAAAATAATTGCTAGAAAAAAGGAATTTGGTTTATTTAAGGAGAAGAGCATGGGAAGAGGGCGGAAAGTTCAACGGGAGTGGTCAAAGAAGCCAGGATTCAACAAGCAAGCAACTAGTGTGTTCTCTGATAGCAGTCCTCAGGGGGAAGTTTTTGAGGCTACAGCTAAAGAAAAACAGCAAAAAAAGTTGGCAGGTAGTCGAAAACCTAAACTTATATCAAGTTTAGGTCAGTCTCGATACGCCTCTTTGTTAGTAGTTTCTACAGGTCTAGTGCTAATTACTTGTTTTGCAATACTTGTATCATATATGTGGCCAAGATCCAAGCAATTACGAAATCAGTCATCAGCGCAGTCTACTAGTACAGTTCAGAATGAATCAGAAGATAACATAAAGAAGCTGACTGAAGATTATTCTGACCTTATAGAAGAGAATCGACAAATAGACTTCCAAATAGAAGATATACTACAGATGGTAAAAACGATGAAAGAACCTAATGTGCTTCCACAGGATGTTGTCGAGAAGTATGGAAAAGCTAGTTCCGGTAGCATCGATAATAGCGTGAAAGGCAGCCAATTAGTTGAACTGACATATAAATTAATAGGAGAGAAAGGAGATATTACCTTAAGGTTTAGGGATGTTGAGGGTAGAACAGAGCTCTCATTAGTATACGTTAGACTATTCCGTAATGCTTGGGGGCCAGTTACGAAATCGGTCGATGATTACCGAACTCTTATCCCTCAAGATAAGCAAGAAGGAGTGGAAGTAAAACAGGCCATAGCAGAACTGGGGATGCCTAAAACTATTTATGCTTCTAAATCAGTTAAGGGGCAAGTTGATTCAATTAGTCTAAGTTACTCAACCACAGACAATATGACTGTTTCTTTGTATTTTGACGAAGTGAATGGGCTTTACCGTCTAAAAAGTTTGCTGACTAGCACTGTCTGAGAAGATAGACCAGAAACGCCAGAATCTTCTTTAAAAATCAAGAGGCTGGTGAAAATAGAACTAAAAAAATCCTGATGAGAGTATCAGAAAGGCATTGGGGAAGTAAAAGTCTAAGGAATAGATGGAACCAATCGCAATGGGCCTTATCACAATCGGGTATCTAGGGAGTCCCTAAAACATTGGAGCTTCCAAATACTTATTATAAAGTAGGAATCAAGGAGTATTAATCTGAGTCTATGTTAGATAGAACCTACTGTCATTTGGACTGTGCGGAGGATAAAGATAGGAAACTTCATTTAAAAAATATTCAATCCTCTGAATAGGGAATAATATCGTTCTAAGAAAGTTCAAACTAAACTTCTGAATTGTGTTATAATAGATAAATATTGGATGGCTAGGAGAGAGTGTATCTTTCTCTAAATGAAGAAATAGAAAGAACAAAGAGGTAAAGCTATGTCTGCTACTAAAATGAACGCTCAAGAAATTATCAAATTTATCGCTGATGCCAAGAAAAAAACTCCGGTCAAGGTGACCTTTGATGGAGAATTGCACGGATCCATCCCTTGGTCTGTTGTGAAGTTAGGCAATGTTCTTTTTGGAGACTGGGAAGAAATTAAGCCGCTCCTAGCGAACTTAGAGGAAAATAAGACCTATGTCGTAGAGCAGGATGCCCGCAACTCAGCGGTGCCGCTTTTGGACAAGCGCGACATCAATGCCCGCATTGAGCCGGGCGCTATTATCCGTGACCAAGTCGAAATTGGTGATAATGCTGTCATCATGATGGGGGCAGTCATCAATATCGGTGCGGAGATTGGTGCGGGAACCATGATTGATATGGGCGCTATTCTGGGAGGCCGAGCGATTGTCGGAAAAAACAGTCATGTCGGTGCTGGTGCTGTTCTGGCGGGAGTCATTGAGCCGGCTAGTGCTGAGCCAGTTCGGGTTGGAGACAATGTGCTGATTGGTGCCAATGCGGTTGTAATCGAAGGTGTACAAATTGGCAGTGGTTCCGTTGTTGCGGCCGGTGCGATTGTGACCCAGGATGTTCCGGAAAACGTAGTAGTTGCTGGTGTTCCGGCACGAGTTATCAAGACCATTGACGAGAAGACCCAGCAGAAGACAGCTCTGGAAGACGCCCTGCGTACTCTTTAAAAATGGCATAAAGATGAATTGATTGGGTGTGCCCCAACGATCTGACTAGTCTGACAAGATTTTAAAGGAAAGAAAATGCTTGATTATCTGAAAATTCGCCGTGATTTACACCAGATACCAGAAATCGGTCTGGAAGAATACAAGACTCATACCTACCTGATGCAGGTCATTGATGACCTGACAGCTGGCCTAGACTTTGTGGAAATCCGGACTTGGCGGACGGGCATTTTGGTCTTTATCAAGGGCAGTTCACCGGATAAGACGATTGGCTGGCGGACAGATATTGATGGTCTGCCGATTGTGGAGGATACAGGACTGGACTTTGCCAGCACTCATGAAGGTCGGATGCATGCCTGCGGACACGATATGCACATGACGGTCGCTCTAGGCCTGCTGGAACAAGCTGTGAGCGCTCAGCCTATCCACAATCTGCTCTTTCTCTTTCAGCCTGCAGAGGAAAATGAAGCTGGCGGAATGCTCATGTATGAAGACGGTGCGTTTGGCGACTGGCTGCCAGATGAGTTTTACGGTCTCCATGTGCGGCCTGACCTCAAGGTCGGCGATATTGCGACTAACAGAGGAACTCTCTTTGCTGGCACCTGTGAGGTCAAGCTGACTTTTAAGGGGAAGGGAGGCCATGCGGCCTTTCCTCATGAAGCCAATGATGCTTTGGTGGCGGCTAGCTACTTTATCACCCAGGTGCAGACCATTGTCAGTCGCAATGTCGATCCTATCGAGGGGGCGGTTGTAACCTTTGGTTCGCTCCATGCTGGCATGACCAACAATGTCATCGCAGAAACGGCCTTTTTGCATGGCACCATTCGGACTCTGACTCAGGAGATGAACCTCTTGACTCAGAAGCGCTTACGGGAAATAGCAGAGGGTCTAGCCCAAAGTTTCGGTCTGGAATTGGACTTGGAACTCAAGCAAGGAGGCTACCTGCCTGTAGAAAATCATCCTGACCTAGCAGACGAATTGATGGCCTTTTTCCAGAAGGAAGAAGGAGTGCAGCTGATTGATATTGAGCCGGCTATGACAGGCGAGGACTTTGGCTATCTGCTCAGCAAGGTCAAGGGCGTCATGTTCTGGCTGGGAGTGGATAGTCCCTATGCCCTCCATCATCCCAAGATGACACCGGATGAGGCAGCACTGCCCTTTGCTATTGAAAAGATTGGGAAATTCCTAGATTATAAAATCAACGAAAGATAAGAAAAAGGTGGACGAGCTGCATGAAAAAAGAGCTGAGACAAACTGTACTGAACCAGATGAAGAAACTGACAGGAAAAGAAAAAGAGCAGGCAGATAACTGGCTGACCCAGCACTTGCTCAGTTCGGCAGCTTATCAAAAAGCTCAGGTTATTGCTACCTATCTTTCTATGCCGCATGAAGTCTCAACTGCAGCCTTTATCAAGCAGGCTCAGTTAGATGGCAAGCGGGTTTTAGTGCCCAAAACCTATGGCCAAGGTCGGATGATATTTGTGGATTATGATGAAAGCCATCTGCAAAAAAGCTCTTTTGGTCTTATGGAGCCGATGAGCGAAGAGGCTGTGGAGAAGACGGCGATTGATCTGATTCATGTGCCGGGTGTGGTTTTCAATTCTCAAGGCTTTCGGATTGGTTACGGCGGTGGCTACTATGACCGTTATCTGGCTGATTTTGCAGGAGCATCCATCAGCAGCATCTATAGTTTTCAAAAGTCTGATTTTGAGCCCGATTATCACGATATAGCAGTAAAGGAAGTGTTGACTTATGAACTACATCTATGATAAGAAATATCCTGTGACCAGTATTTTGCTAATTCTGACAACGCTTGTCTTTGTGGGGATGCTTATTTTACGTGGCTTTTCTTATGCTGAAGCACAAACGGTCTTTGAATTTGGAGCAGTGTATTCTCCAACTATTATCATGAATCCTATTCAGATATGGCGTCTCTTTTCTGCTATCTTTGTGCATATTGGCTTGGAGCACTTTGTGGTAAATGTTATTACTCTTTATTTTATTGGACGGCAGGCAGAAGACATTTTTGGCTCACGAAATTTCTTTCTGCTCTATATGATGTCTGGTCTAATGGGAAATATCTTTGTCTTCTTTTTCAGTCCAGATGCTCTATCAGCAGGAGCTTCAACCGCCTTGTTTGGACTTTTTGCCTCTATCGTGACCCTGCAATATGTCGTTCGCGACAGCTACATTCAGCAGCTGGGGCAGTCTTATATGACCTTGATTGTGGTCAATATCATCTTTAGTTTCATGCCTAGTATCAGCCTGGCGGGGCATTTGGGAGGTTTAATTGGTGGCATACTTTGTGCGGTCATTCTCCCTATCAAAGGCTCAAGCAATGCTTTTAAACCTGCTCAGCGCTGGCTAGTCTTGTTGGGCTATCTAGCCTTGGCTGCCCTTCTAATTTTTCTAGGCTTTCATCATTCCTTGATTTAACAAGTGTGTATAAATAACTAACGATATATAAAAAAAGAGGTTGAAAACCTCTTTTTTATAGCTGAAATTTTATTTTTAAGGCTAGTTGTTTGGATTAATTATTTTTTACTTTGTTTTTTCTCTAATGTATGACCCAAGTCAATGATATACTGCTTCAAGGAGTCTTTGACCTGCGGATGCTTGAGGGCGTAGTCGATAGAAGTCTTCATAAAGCCGAACTTGTCACCGACATCATAGCGATCGCCCTTGAATTCGCGAGCGAACACGCGCTGCGTCTTGTTAAGAGTATCAATCGCATCGGTCAGCTGAATCTCATTTCCAGCACCTGGCGCTTGTTTTTCCAAGATTTCAAAAATTTCTGGTGTCAGCAGGTAGCGGCCGATAATAGCCAAATCACTCGGTGCATCTTCAGGTTTTGGCTTTTCGACAAAAGTTTCCACGCTGTAGAGACCTTTGACACCTTCGCCTTGAGGGGCAATCACACCATAAGAGGAAACTTCATCATGAGGTACCTGCATGACAGCGATGGTAGAAGCGTGAGTAGCCTCGTAGTCATCAATCAATTGCTTGGTCAGCGGCACAGCCTTATCATTGGTGATGTCCATGAGATCATCGCCCAGCATGACAACGAAAGGCTCGTTTCCTACGAAAGCCTTAGCTTGAAGGACAGCATCTCCCAGTCCGCGCGGATGGCTCTGACGGATGAAATGCAGACCGATACCAGTGGTTTCATCGACCAATTTGAGCAAGTCGTCTTTACCCTTTTCTTTGAGGTTGTATTCTAATTCAAAGTTTGAGTCAAAGTGGTCTTCGATGGAGCGTTTTGATTTACCTGTGACAACTAGAATATCTTCAATTCCAGATTTGAGAGCTTCCTCAACGATAAACTGGATGGTTGGCTTGTCAACGATTGGCAACATTTCCTTGGCCAGTGCTTTAGTAGCTGGCAGGAAGCGGGTTCCGAGACCAGCTGCAGGGATGACGGCTTTCTTAACTTTTGACATAATTATTTCCTTTCTATTAGAACGAAGTCCATTCGTTCTCAGCCTTGAATTCATTGTTCATGATTTCATAAATGGCATCTTTGATATTACAATTTTGATAAATAACCTTGTAAATAGCCTGGGTAATCGGCATATAAACATCCAGCTCCTGGGCCAGTTCATAGGCAGCCTTGGTGGTGGAAATCCCTTCGATAACCATGCCCATATTGGCTTCAATATCAGCTAATTTCTCGCCGCGTCCTAGAGCATTGCCGGCCCGCCAGTTGCGGGAGTGGACAGAGGTCCCTGTGACAATCAGGTCACCGACACCAGATAGACCGCTGTAGGTGAGAGGGTTGGCTCCTAACTTGACACCTAGACGCGTGATTTCGGCCAGACCGCGTGTGATAATAGCTGCCTTGGCGTTATCACCATAGCCTAGTCCATGGAGAGCACCAGCTCCAACTGCGATGATGTTTTTCAGAGCGCCTGCAGTCTCTACTCCGATGACATCGGTGTTGGTGTAGAGGCGGAAGTAGTGATTGCTGAAGAGCTCCTGCACATACTTAGCTGTTTCCAGATCCTTAGAAGCAGCGGTGATCAGGGTAATATCGCGTACAATGGTTTCCTCAGCATGGCTGGGACCTGAGACAACGACAATCTCGCTACGTAGCTCTGCGGGTATTTCTTCTTCTAGGATAGTTGAAATCCGTTCGTGGGTATTGGGCTCCAGTCCCTTGGAGGCGTGCATGATTTTCACCTTATGGTCCAGAGCTTGAGCTACTTGTTTGGCTACCAGACGGGTTACCTTGGTCGGCACGACAAAAAGCACAGCATCCGCATCCTTTAAAGCATCTTCCAGGTCATGATAGGCCTTGATCTTTTCGTCCAGTACAATATCTTTGAAATAGCGTTTATTGGTGTGCTCATCGTTGATTTCGTTGATTTGTTCAGCGATATTTCCCCAAATACGAACCTCGTGTCCGTTGTCATTTAACACTTGTGATAAGGCTGTTCCCCAAGAACCAGGACCAATCACAGCAACTCGTTGTTTATCCATATCTTCTCCTTATGATGAAATTCCGAGTCTGAATTTAAATCGGTTTTAGAGTCTATATCTCATTTTACCATATAATATAAGAAATTTCTTGCTTGACATTGTTTTTATGTGTGATATAGTAAGGAAACTAAGTCAAATAAGAAAAAAGTAGGAGGAAGCATGTTTTTTAAAAGTCTATTACGGTATAAATGGTATGCCCTGAGTTCGCTTTTGATGACCTCGCTGATGATTGCCAGCTCTCTTTTACTGCCCTGGTTTTTAAAGCACATCTTAGATGCTTTGCAGGAGCAAAATAGCCAGACCATCTACAGTATGGGCGGTTGGCTAATTGGCATCGGTTTTATCGGACTGGTGGCAGGAGGGATTAATGTAACCTTGGCGGCTTACATTGCTCAGGCTGTTTCATCAGATCTCCGTGAGGAGACTTTCCGCAAGATTCAGACCTTTTCTTATGCCAATATCGAGGAATTCAACGCTGGAAATCTAGTCGTGCGGATGACAAATGACATCAATCAGATTCTAAATGTAACTATGATGCTCTTTCAAATTCTTCTTCGACTGCCCATTCTTTTTATCGGATCAGTTATCTTGGCCATTGTGACCATGCCCTCTCTCTGGTGGATTATTTTCTTGCTGATTGTGCTCATAGCTGGTCTAACGGCTGTCATGATGGGGATGATGGGGCCTCGTTTTAAGAAATTCCAGACTCTTTTGGATAAAATCAATGCCATTGCCAAGGAAAATCTTCGTGGTGTGCGAGTGGTCAAGTCCTTCGTTCGGGAGGAAGACCAGTTTCATAAGTTTAGTCAGGTGTCTGATGAGCTTTTGTCAGAGAATCTCTATATTGGCTATGCTTTTTCAATCATTGAGCCAATGATGATGTTGGTCGGCTACAGTTCTGTTTACTTGGCTATCTGGACTCTGTCTGGCATGATTCAGGCGGAGCCAGGACTGGTCAGCTCTATCGCTTCTTTTATCGGTTATCTGAGCCAGATTATTTTCACCATCATTATGGTTGGTTTTTTGGGAAATGGCGTGACGAGGGGGATCATTTCTATCCGTCGGATCAAGGAAGTATTAGCGACGGAGCCAGCTATGACTTTCCCAGACTCACCAGATGAAGAACTAGAAGGCGGCCTCAGCTTTGAGCATGTGACTTTTTCCTATCCCAATGATGACGAGCCAATGCTAAAGGATATCAGCTTTAAGGTTGAGCCGGGGCAAATGATTGGCGTTGTCGGTGCGACAGGTGCTGGTAAATCTACCTTGGCTCAGCTGATTCCCCGTCTTTTTGACCCGCAGGAAGGTTCTGTCAAGATTGGCGGTCGGGATCTGCGAGAGCTTAGTCAGGGAACTCTTCGAAAAAATGTTTCTATCGTTCTGCAGCGGGCGATTCTATTTAGCGGGACTATTGCGGACAATCTCCGTCAGGGCAAGCTCAATGCTTCACTGCCTGAGATGGAGCGAGCGGCTCGTATTGCCCAAGCCAGTGAATTTATCAGCCGTATGGAAGAAAGCTTTGACAGTGTAGTGGAGGAGCGTGGCAACAACTTCTCTGGCGGTCAGAAGCAGCGGATGTCCATTGCTAGAGGTGTTGTCAACAATCCCAATATTTTGATTTTAGATGATTCAACCTCAGCCTTGGATGCTAAGTCAGAAAAGCTGGTTCAAGAAGCCTTGAATAAAGAGCTGCAAGGAACGACGACGATTATCATTGCTCAAAAGATTAGCTCCGTTGTTCATGCAGATAAGATTCTGGTCTTGGATCAAGGACGGCTGATTGGTCAAGGGACGCATGCGGAATTAGTCGCCACTAACGATGTTTACCGCGAAATTTACGAAACTCAGAAAGGAAAGGAGGACTAAGATGCGGACGATTGCATTTTTCTGGCAATATTTTAAGCGTTACAAATTATCCTTTGTCATTGTCCTTTTGATGATGGTAACAGCGACTGTTTTTCAGGTCCTTTTTCCGGTTTATGTCGGTCAGGCTGTTCAGCATTTGGTTGAGTTGGGCCGGGCTTTTGTTGAGAAGGGTGAGACTGATCAGATTCTGTCAACTTTTGGCAGCGTTATGGGCAGTGTATTAGTGTCCTTTGTCTGCCTGTCTGTTTCTAGCTTAATTTACATGCTTTTGATGACCCGAGTTATTGCCCATTCGACCAATGAGATGCGTAAGGGCCTGTTTGGCAAGCTGTCCAAGATGACAGTTGCTTTCTTTGACCGCCATCAGGATGGAGATATTCTGTCGCGCTTTACCAGTGACTTGGACAATATCCTGCAGGCTCTAAATGAAAGCATGATCCAGGTTATGAGCAATGCCTTGCTCTATCTGGGTCTAGTAATTATCATGTTTGTCCAAAATGCTAGATTGGCCTGGATAACGGTAGCCAGCACACCGGTTGCTTTTCTTCTCCTAGTGGTCATTGTTAGGCTGGCTCGGAAGTACACCAATCTTCAGCAAAAAGAAGTCGGCCGCCTCAATGCTTATATGGACGAGACCATTTCCGGTCAGAAGGCCGTTATCGTTCAGGGAATGCAGGAGGAGGTCATTAAAGGTTTTATTGAGCAGAATGACCGCGTACGCTCGGCAACCTTTAAAGGCCGGACATTTTCAGGGCTTCTTTTCCCTATTATGAACGGGATGAATTTGATTAATACAGCTATTGTTATTTTTGTTGGCTCGGCTGTCTTACTGAGCGACCCTAATGTCGAAACGGCTGTTGCAGTCGGCCTGATTACTACTTTTACTCAGTTTTCCCAGCAGTATTATCAGCCTATCATCCAGATTGCAGCCAGCTGGGGCAGTCTGCAGTTAGCCTTTACTGGGGCTGACCGGATTCAGGAGATGTTTGATGCGCCGGAGGAAGTCCGGCCAGAGAATGCACCTGCTTTCACAGAGCTCACAGACTCCGTGGAGATCAAGCATGTGGACTTCTCTTATGTGGAAGGCAAGCCTATCCTCAAATACGTATCTATTTTAGCCCCTAAGGGGAAGATGACGGCTGTTGTTGGCCCGACTGGATCAGGTAAGACGACCATTATGAACCTGCTGAATCGCTTTTACGATGTGGACAGTGGCAGCATTGAGTTTGACGGTCGCGACATTCGAGACTATGAGCTGGATAGCTTACGGAGTCATGTGGGCATTGTCTTGCAGGATTCGGTGCTCTTTAGCGGCACGATTCGGGACAATATCCGCTTCGGTGTGCCAGATGCCAGTCAGGAGATGGTCGAAACGGCTGCGCGTGCGACCCATATCCATGACTATATCGAAAGTCTGCCTGACAAATACGATACTCTGGTGGATGATGATCAGAATATCTTCTCAATTGGGCAGAAACAGCTGATTTCCATTGCCAGAACCCTGCTGACGGATCCGCAAGTCTTGATTTTGGATGAAGCGACTTCTAATGTCGATACGGTAACAGAGAGTAAGATTCAGCAAGCCATGGAAGCCGTTGTGGCTGGCCGAACTAGCTTTGTCATTGCTCATCGCCTCAAGACTATTCTAAATGCAGACCAGATTATCGTCCTCAAAGATGGAGAGGTCATTGAACAGGGCAATCATCACCAGCTCCTAAAACTCGGTGGCTTCTACTCGGAACTTTATCACAACCAGTTTGTCTTTGAGTAGCTGGTTGGTTTTGCAGCTGGATAATCAGCCAGGCTTTTAAAATATTAGATAGAAAAGTTAAAAAATCCAGCAGGTTTCTGTTCCTGCTGGATTTTTAATTAACATAAAAGTAGTGATTATTTCACATGTTTAGCCAGATCCTCTTGGGTCTTTTTATTGGATTCCTCTTTTTCTTTTTTCCACTTTTCTTGGGCCTTTTGATAGTCTTTAGTCGTGACAATCTCATCACTGATTTCCACGTATTTATGATAGTTGGCATCTTTTGTACCTGTCTGAGCATAAGAGTTTGTAAATGGTACAATCCGAGAAATGAACGGTGCTGCTCCTCTGCTGCTCATAGTTGGCACAACGAGGGCGCTATCTGTCAGCCATGCTTGAGCTGCAGCATATTTTTCATAGCGCTTGTCAACATCTTGTGTTTCGTTTCCGGCCTCTTCGATCAGCTTGCTGTACTCATCTAGTCCTACAGCTTTAGCAGCAGCATTGTCTTTGTCTTCAAATCCAAGGTAGGTTCTGGTCTGAGTGCTGTTACCTGGCACTAAAATGTCCAGGTAAGTAGATGGATCTTGGTAGTCTGGATCCCAGGCAACGAGACCGTTGATATCCCAGTCTTCCTGGCTAGCAGCTTCAGCATTGAAGGTGATGTTTAGTGCTTCGTCCTCAGCCAGCATCTGTAGGTCTACAGAGACATTGTCCTTTCCTAACGCCTCTTCTAATGATTGTTTCAGAGATTGCATACGGTTGACGAAGTTAGTAGAATTCTGAGCGACAGGAACATCTAGGTGAATTGGGAATTGTACGCCTTCATCTGCAAGAGCCTGCTTGGCTTTGGCAAATTCCACCTTGGCTTTGTCAGTATTGTGGAGACCGTCTTGGCCGTCATCTAGCTTGATACCTTTCCACTCGTCACCATAGGAAGCCAGTGATTCTTCGACCAGAGTGCCAAATTCCTTGCCATTGGCTTGAACAAAAGTTGGCGGAACAAAGAGATTACGGACAGCTGGCTTGGCTGCATCTTCTCCATTGACCTGAGCTGAATAGCTTTCGCGGTTAAGGGCAAAGGCTAGAGCTTGGCGGAAATCCTTGTTCAGCAGAGCTTTTTTGGTAGCTTCTTTTTGTTCATCGCTGGTTTTAGAAGTGTGGTTATAACTTTGACGGTCAATGTTAAAGCTGATTAGACCGACCCCCGCTCCTGCTTCTGTCATGAAGATATTATCTTTGTATTTCTCGGCGATTGAGGAATAACTGGAAGTGGCTGGGTAGAGTCTTGCCAAACTGTAGCCGCCATCTCCGAAGGTCCGCGCTAATGAATCTTGGTCAGAACCATCGTAGTAAGACAGTTTGACACCATCAATCTTAACCTTGTCCTTATCCCAGTAGTTAGGGTTCTTCTCAAATTCGACAGAGGATTTAGAAGTAATGGATTTCATGATAAATGGACCGTTATACAGAATGGAGTCGGCTTTGGTTGCCTGACCGAATTCCTTGCCTTGCTTTTCTAGGAAGGCCTCGTTGACCGGCATCATAACACCTGATGTTGTTTTAGAGTTCCAGTAGGTTTCAGGCTTGTTGAGTGTATATTGAACCGTATGATCGTCCAGTGCCTTAACTCCAACAGCTGAAAAGTCCTTGTTGGTACCAGCTGCATATTCACTCAGCCCCTTGATAGAATCTTGGATAAGAGGGAGAGCGTCTGATTTGATATCAGCAGCATGTTTGATACCTGCCACAAAGTCCTGAGCCGTGACATCTGCGTATTCTTCGCCATCAGCGGTATACCACTTGGCATCTTTGCGCAGCTTATAGGTATAGACGAGACCATCTGGAGAGACTGTCCAATCTTCTGCGATAGACGGAGCTAAGTTTCCATATTTATCATTTTCCAGCAAGCCATCTACACCATTTGTAGTCAGCTCGTGGGTAGACTCCTTTGCCGACTGGATGTAGTCCAAAGTTGTTGGATCAGACGTAAAGACATAGCTGTAGATTTTTTTGCTGGATTGGGAACTTCCGCCTCCAGAGCAAGCTGTAAGTAAGCCGACAGAGAGCAGAGTGAGCCCTGCGGCAAGAAGAATATTTGATTTTCTCATAGGGACCTCCAAGTCATGAGTTTTTACACTGCTTATTATAACAAATTTCTGTCAAAAGTAAATAATTTTCTGACAATTCTGAAATGCTTTTCTAAATTTTAAAAAAGAGATTTATACTGTTGCATATTCTGATAAAAAATTTTTATAACCAGCATTAAAAAAATCTATTGGACGGCTTCGCAGAGGAGTGGTAAGATATACTATATCAAAATAAGGGGGAATCACGGTATGTGCAGAACAATTGTTGGAATTTCAGCCAATCTTTGTCCAGTAGATGAAGCTGGAAAGAATATTCACACCTCTGTTTCACGCAAGTTTGTGGACGGCGTACGAATGGTTGGTGGCCTGCCAATGGTGATTCCCGTTGGAGATAAAAGTTTAGTTCAAGATTATGTAGAAACGATTGACAAGCTGATTTTGTCAGGCGGGCAAAATGTTCATCCGCAGTTTTATGGGGAAGAAAAGACCATTGACAGTGACGACTACAATATTGTTCGCGATGAGTTTGAGTTGGCACTCTTGAAAGAAGCCCTGCGCCAAAACAAGCCAGTCATGGCCATCTGCCGCGGTCTGCAGTTGGTAAATGTTGCTTTTGGCGGAACTCTCAATCAGCATATCGAAAATCACTGGCAGGGCTTGCCATTTGGTACTTCGCACTCCATTCGTACGGAGAAAGACAGCGTTGTGGAGCGTTTGTTTGGTCAGGCTAGTCAGATTAATTCGGTCCATCGCCAAAGCATCAAAGACTTGGCACCTAATTTCCGCGCGACAGCCTTTGACCCCAGAGACAATACCATCGAAGCGATTGAATCGGTTGACAATCATCGTATCATAGGCCTTCAATGGCATCCAGAGTTTTTAATAAACGAAGAAAAAGGCAATTTGGAGCTGTTTCAGTACCTTTTGCAAGAGCTGTAAAAAATTATTTCATTTTTTCAAGTTACTTTTAGGAAAATTTAAGATAAGTGTTCTATACTAAGACCATAAACAAAGACCTCCTAACTTTGTTTAGAAATCCTAAAACTTTTCTTTTTCATAATAATCTCCCTATAAGAACCGCCCAATTGGCGGTTTTTTTGCTGGAAAGGCTGAGAAATCTGGATTTTCAACAATTTGATGTCTTTTATGTTATAATGAGTCACAAGTAGGCCGAGCGAATCGGTCGGTAGATGGAGGAAGAGAGATGTCAAGAGCGGAGCGAGTTATTTTAACAAATATGTGTATGGTTTACGATGGAGATCGCATTTTAGTGCAAAATAAAGTAAATGACGATTGGACCGGTCTTTGCTTTCCAGGTGGCCATGTTGAAAATCGTGAATCCTTTGTCAAATCAGTGATACGGGAAATCAAGGAAGAAACGGGTTTGACTATCTATGAGCCTCGCTTGTGTGGTGTCAAGCAGTTTTATACTGAAAAAGATGAGCGCTACATCGTTTTTCTTTACAAGACCAATCGTTTTGAAGGAGAGCTAGTTTCATCCGACGAAGGCGAGGTGTTCTGGATTAACCGTGAAGATTTTGACAGCTACTCGCTGGCTGTGAGCTTTAAGGAAATGTATCAAGTTTTCACATCAGATTTGACGGAGCAGTTTACCTATCTGGATAATGGAGAGATCATCAGAGATCTATACTAGGGAGAATCGCCAATCGGCGGTTTTTTTGCTTGTTCTTTGCGAATTTAGTATAATAGGGACAGCAAAAATAGAAAAGAGAAATACATGAAAATTCGAGGATTCGAGCTGGTTTCCAGCTTTACAAATGAAGATTTGCTGCCTAAGAGAGAGACAGCTCACGCAGCTGGCTACGATTTGAAAGTGGCAGAGCGCACCCTCATTGCGCCAGGGGAGATTAAGTTGGTTCCGACTGGTGTCAAGGCCTATATGCAGCCGAGCGAGGTGCTTTATCTTTACGATCGCTCATCCAACCCTCGTAAAAAAGGCCTGGTTTTGATTAACTCCGTTGGGGTCATTGATGGCGACTACTATGGCAATCCTGCAAACGAAGGGCATATCTTTGCTCAGATGAAAAACATCACAGATCAGGAAGTTGTTCTTGAAGTTGGCGAACGTGTAGTGCAGGCTGTCTTCGCACCTTTCTTAATTGCGGATGGAGATGAGGCAGAAGGCGTGCGGACCGGTGGATTTGGATCGACAGGGAAATAGAGTAAGAAAATGGGAGACTATTTATTAGTTGTAGATATGCAGTCAGATTATGTTGCTGCAGGAAAAGCATATGATAATGAAGCATTGACTGCGGCTGTAAATGACAAAATTGCTAGCTATCCTAGCGACCGGGTTATCTATATTCTCAACCGTTTTTTCTGGGAGAGAAAAGATAGGAAGAAGAAATTTGCGACTGGTTTGCAGGTTGTATCTTCTCGCATCTTTGAGAAGCGTCGGGCTTCTTGCTTTACTAATCCGGATTTAAAAGATTTTTTAGAGGGAAACGGTGCTAAAAGCATAGAGTTTATAGGGGTAGATGGCAATGGCTGTGTCAAGGCTTCCGTTTTGGCAGCTGTCAAGGAGAATTATCAGGTTTCCATCGATTTGTCTGCTGTCGGAGTTGCCAACCAGAAGAAATTCTCTAAAACACTGAAGCAATGGCAAGATTGCGGAATCAAGATTAGATAGCTTTATGAGGACATTAATATGAAAATCATTTTTATCCGCCACGGAGAGCCAGATTATTCACTTTTGGAAGAGGCTGGTTACACTGGCTTTGGACTAGATTTGGCTCCCTTGTCGGCTGCTGGTCGTCGGATGGCGACAGAGGCAGCTGCTAATCCTCTGCTGGAACAGGCGGAAATTCTGATTTCATCTTCTGTGACGCGAGCTTTGGAGACGGCTTCCTATTTGATTCGAAACCGCCAACTGCCGTTTTTTGTGGAGCCTTTGCTGCATGAATGGCAGGTATATGAGAGTGGGATAGAAAAGTTTGAGCAGGCTCGGGAGTTGTTTTTTGAAAATAATGGTTGTCTCCCTGCAAGAAGTCCTGTCCAGTATGAAACGGCTGAGCAGATGAAAGCCCGCTTTTTCAGTGCCTTAAGCAAATACAGAGACTACGAGACGGTAGCTCTTGTAGCCCATCGCATGCTCATCCGCCAGTTTGTAGCTGATCAGCAGATTGATTTTTGCCAGTTTGTTGAATATGAACTGAAGTTTTAATGTTTCGTCGTAAAAAGAATCTTATATAAAAGGATTTTGAGATAGAAGAAAATATGAAAGAATTTAAGAACAAGGATTATGCAACAGAAATTCGTCAGAAAATTCCAGGCTACGATGTGATGCTAGATGTGATTTTCCGAGGAGTATTGCTTAGGTTAGCACCCAGTTTAAAAGTCGACAAGGTGTTAGCTTTGGCAAGCCAGACGGCTGAGTTGAATGGTTTGGCATCCTTATTTCCTAAGGCCGGATTGACGGTAGTAGAGCCAGGTGAGGCGATGCTGCAAGAGCTTAAAAGACAGGTTCATCTGCCTCAAGCGGAGTATCTTAATAGTCGATTTGAAGAAGCAGTGCTGCCTTCTGCTTATCAGATTTGTTCTTGCTTGCTAGTGTTGCAGTTTGTTGAAAAGCCCAGCTTTTTTCTTCGAAAAATTTATGATTCTTTAAGTGAAGATGGCCTTCTGATTCTTAGCTTTTTTTCCAACCAGCAACTAGGCTATTGGAAAACACTTGCTTCAGAGCTAGGAGCCAATCAGCAACAAGTTCAGCGTACTTATGAGAATCAAACTGGTTTGATGAATTCCCTCTCGCCTCAAGAAGTTGCAGGCCTGCTAGAAGAGGCTGGCTTTACTAATATAGAGCAGGTGTGTCAGGTTTTATCTACTTTTGTTTGGATTATTAGAAAATAAGGAGAATCACCATCGCTAAGAAAAAAACGACCTTTGTCTGTCAAAATTGTGAATATCATTCGCCCAAGTATCTCGGCCGCTGTCCTAACTGTGGCTCTTGGTCTTCTTTTGTTGAGGAAGTAGAGGCTACTGAAGTCAAGCATGCCCGTGTTTCCTTGACAGGCGAAAAGACCCGGCCCATGAAGCTGGCTGAGGTCACTTCGATTGATGTCAATAGGACCAAGACGGAAATGGATGAGTTCAACCGTGTGCTGGGTGGTGGAGTCGTGCCTGGCAGTCTGGTTCTGATTGGTGGAGATCCTGGTATCGGGAAGTCCACCCTGCTATTGCAGGTATCCACTCAGCTTTCTCATCAGGGCACCGTTCTCTATGTCAGCGGGGAGGAATCAGCTGAGCAGATTAAGCTGCGGGCGGAACGCCTCGGTGATATTGACAGTGAATTTTATCTCTACGCCGAGACCAATATGCAAAATATCCGCACAGAGATTGAAAAGATTAAGCCGGATTTTCTGATTATTGACTCCATTCAGACAGTTATGTCGCCGGAAATTTCCAGTGTCCAAGGCTCCGTCTCTCAAGTCCGAGAGGTGACAGCCGAGCTCATGCAGCTGGCCAAGACCAATAATATCGCGACCTTTATCGTTGGTCACATGACCAAGGAAGGAACCTTAGCTGGTCCTCGGACGCTAGAGCACATGGTGGATACCGTGCTTTATTTTGAGGGCGAACGTCAGCACACTTTCCGTATCTTGAGAGCAGTCAAGAACCGCTTTGGCTCAACCAATGAGATTGGTATTTTTGAGATGCAATCTGGTGGGCTAGTTGAGGTTGTCAATCCAAGTGAAGTCTTTCTGGAAGAGCGTCTGGACGGCGCGACAGGTTCGTCTATTGTCGTGACCATGGAAGGAACGAGGCCGATTTTGGCAGAGGTGCAGGCTTTGGTTACACCGACCATGTTTGGCAATGCCAAGCGAACCACGACTGGACTGGACTTTAACCGAGCCAGCCTCATCATGGCGGTTCTGGAAAAACGGGCGGGGCTCCTTCTGCAAAATCAAGACGCCTACCTCAAATCAGCTGGTGGTGTCAAGCTAGATGAGCCGGCCATTGATTTGGCGGTGGCGGTAGCCATTGCTTCCAGCTACAAGGATTTGTCTACAAATCCCCAAGAGTGCTTTATTGGTGAAATTGGCCTGACTGGAGAAATTCGCCGGGCTAATCGCATCGAGCAGCGCATCAACGAAGCAGCAAAGCTGGGCTTCACTAAAGTCTACGCTCCTAAAAACTCTCTGAACGGCCTCAAAGTTCCAGACAATATCCAAGTCATTGGTGTGACGACGATTGGGGAAGTTTTAAAGAAGGTATTTTCTTGATTAAAGTAGTATTGCGAAAAGTTGTTGTGCGTGCTATAATATTGCTAGAAAAATAGGATTTGTCTGGAAATTCCTATAAGTTGTTTTTCCAGATTTTTTAGGAGGATAATCAACCATGGTAGATCATCGTATGAATGTTTCTATTACCAACAATGCTCAATTTCCCTTGGCGGAGATTGCCTTAGATGCATCAGAGTCTGTTCGTATTCAGACTGGGAGCATGATATATCACACCCCCAACGTTGTCTTGAATGCTAAAGTGAATGCAGAGTCTCAATCAATCTTTGGCATGGCAATCCAAGCTGTGGGCCGTTCTATGGCTTCTGGCGAAGGAGTGTTTATCACTGAAGCAACTGCTCAATCAAATAACGGTCGTCTAGCCTTAGCGCCTAATGTACCTGGTCAGATTGTTGCTCTGGAACTAGGTGAAAAGCAATACCGCCTGAATGATGGAGCCTTTCTGGCTATGGATGGTTCTGCCTCTTATACTTTGGAGAGGCAGTCGGTAGGTCGAGCTCTCTTTGGTGGCCAAGGAGGCTTTTATGTGATGAGTACCCAAGGTCAGGGGACACTCTTGGTAAATTCCTTTGGCTCGATTCAAAAGGTAGAGTTGCATAATGATAGGATAACGATTGACAATGCTCATGTAGTAGCATGGAACCGAGAGCTGGAATATGATATTCATTTAGAAAATGGTTTCTGGCAGTCCATGGGGACTGGTGAAGGAGTGGTCAATACTTTCTATGGAACTGGGGAAATTTACATCCAAAGTCTCAATATTGAAACCTTTGCAAATGTTCTTCGCCCACACCTGAATATTGATAATTCTTGAAAATTTCTAGGAGAGACTCGGGCTGTCTCTTCTTTTTTGATGCTTCAGTTTTCCTTTGTCCAAAATATATGAAAATGTTATAATCAAGTCATAATAAGAAGGAGGCATTTCTTATGCGATTTTCTATGGACAGTAATATGCAGTTTCCTTTGGTTGAGTTGTCGCTCAATCAAGGTGAAACCGTCTTTATCCAGCGTGGCAGCATGGTCTACCACACGCCTAATGTGACCCTGAATACCCAGCTAAATGCAAGCGGTTCTGGCTTGGGACGTTTTGTCAAGGCTGTAGGACGGTCAATGGTTTCTGGTGAAAGTACCTTTATTACTCAGGCTGTTGCCCAGTCTGATAATGGCTACCTTGCTTTAGCGCCAGATTCTCCTGGTCAGGTTATTCCTCTTCAGCTAGGCGAAAAACAATACCGGCTCAATGACGGTGCCTTTCTTGCCCTTGATGGTACGGCTTACTATACCATGGAGCGCCAGTCTGTCGGCAAGGCTATCTTTGGCGGGCAAGGCGGTCTCTTCGTTATGACGACCCAAGGTCAAGGCACTCTTTTGGCTAATGCCTTTGGTTCTATTAAGAAAATTGAGCTTCATAACCAAGAAGTAACAATTGACAATGCCCATGTAGTAGCTTGGAGCCAGTCTTTGAATTATAATATCCATTTAGAAAATGGCTTCTGGCAGTCTATCGGAACGGGTGAAGGAGTGGTCAACACCTTCCAAGGTACTGGTGAAGTCTATGTGCAAAGTCTCAATCTTCAAACCTTTGCAGGCTCACTCAGCAAGTTTATTCCAAGAAGCTCATAAGAAATAAAACTAGGATAGAAGATCAGGCTAGATGCTGGATTTGACTGTCCTATTTTTTTGTAACAAAGTCGAGAACTGACAAATAACAGAAAAGATGGTAAGATAATATAAAATTATTTGAATATCAAAGTACCAGTAAGGGGAAAGAATGTCATATTTTGAAAACTTTATGAAGGCCAATCAAGCCTTGAAAAGGCAACGGCCGCCTTTATGATTTAGCTGTTAGCACCATCGGATGCTAACTCGTTCGTGGCATTTTTGGCGGATTAAAGAAACGTTAGGAGAATAAAGTGACAATTACTATAAAACCTTATCAGAAATTGGATAAAGAGGCTGTTTTAGAATTATCAATTCAAGCTTGGTCTCCAGTTTTTCCAAAAATGGAAAAAGGAGTTCCTAAGTTTGTTTATGATAATTTTTATCCTCAAGGGTGGGAAAAAAGGCAAATCAATGATCTAACAGCAGTCTTAAATGAAGAGAGTCAGTTTGTCTGGTTAGCTTTTCTGGAGGAAGAATTAGTCGGATGGATTCACATTCGCTTGCACCCTGAGGATAAGATGGGTGAGATTTATATCCTAGCTGTTGCTCCAAGATATCAGCGTCAAGGTATTGGAAAAGCGCTCATGACCTATGCTTGTGATCAGATTAAACAAAAAGGAATGGAAATGGTCATGGTTGAGACGGGTGGTGATCTAGGTCATGCACCGGCTCGTAAAACCTATGAGAACTTTGGTTTTGAACAATGGCCCGTTGCTCGCTACTTTAAGAAGTTATAACTCACGGCTCTTTGTCAACTGTAGTGGGTGATAAAAGCTAGCACAGAGAGCAGTTCATATAGGTTCTCTCTTTTTTGAAGTTAGGGAAGTTCTAAAGCCAAAACCTAGTATGATAAGGTTAATCCGTTTGAACATCAAATAATATAATTAGTCAGGAGTCAAAATGTCATATTTTGAAAACTTTATGAAGGCCAATAAAGCTTATGTTGATCTGCATGGGACAGCGCATTTGCCCATTAATCCCAAGACCAAGGTAGCTATCGTGACCTGTATGGACTCTAGGCTACACGTGGCTCAGGCTCTGGGACTGGCACTAGGAGATGCCCATATCTTGCGCAATGCCGGCGGTCGGGTAACAGAGGACATGATTCGCTCGCTGGTCATCTCCCAGCAGCAGCTAGGAACGCGGGAAATCGTGGTTTTGCATCATACAGACTGTGGGGCACAGACCTTTAAGAATGAGGATTTTACGGCCTATCTTCATAAAGAGCTAGGTGTCGATGTCAGTGATCAGGACTTTTTGCCCTTTACAGATGTAGAGGAAAGTGTGCGCGAGGATATGGCCTTGCTGAGGCAGTCACCGCTAATCCCAGCTGATGTAAAAATCTCAGGCGCGGTTTATGATGTAGATACTGGTCGAATGACAGAGGTGAAAAATAATGATTAATAATAAAAATGATGAACAAAAGGAAGAAATAAAGGAAGAAACAAATCGGTTTATAAAATTTTTAGTAGAGAGTTTTGAGTTAGACAAGTCTGTTTATGCTATTATAACTTCTAGTCAGGTTGATCAAAAGTGGACTACTTGGAAATTTCTTACCTATACTTTTGTGTTGACACAGAATCCTGTTGATGCGCATACTCGACCATGGGAAAAAGAGTCGCTTAGTTGCAATACTTTTGATTATTTTAAACAAAGAGTTTTTCAATTAAATCTCTCCGATGAGAATGGTATTTTAGACTTTCTTAAGAGACTAAGTTTATTAGATCCTACGAGCAAAAGTCTTGAATATGAAACTAGCTTTAAGGATTAAAAGAAAGTCAATTTCTTTGTCTGCGCATCAGCATTGAAATTGGCTCCTTTTTTATGTTAAAATAGAGAAACGATTTTAATTAGTTAGGACAATGTTATGATTCTTTCCATTATTTCTCAGGGACTAGTTTGGGCCGTTTTAGGTCTAGGTATTTTTATGACCTTTCGGATTCTGGGCTTTCCTGATATGACGACAGAAGGCTCCTTCCCCTTGGGCGGGGCAGTGGCTGTTACCTTGATTACCAAGGGAGTCAATCCTTTTCTGGCAACAGCAGCAGCCGTTTTAGCTGGCTGTGCAGCGGGTGCAGTGACAGGTCTGCTTTATACCAAGGGGAAAATTCCGACTCTGCTTTCTGGGATTTTGGTCATGACCTCCTGCCACTCTATCATGCTGATGTTAATGGGTCGTGCCAATCTAGGGCTTTTAGGCAGCAGTAAGATTCAAGATGTTCTACCATTTTCAGGGGAAGTCAATGACCTCTTGACTGGTTTAATTTTTGTCAGCTTAGTGATTGTGGCCCTGCTCTTTTTCTTGGATACCAAGCTAGGGCAGGCTTATATCGCGACCGGAGATAATCCGGATATGGCTCGCAGTTTTGGTATCAATACTGGCCGTATGGAGTTGATGGGATTGATTCTGTCAAATGGCTTGATTGCTCTGGCTGGGGCGCTGATTGCCCAGCAGGAAGGCTATGCGGATGTGTCCCGTGGGATTGGAGTAATCGTTGTCGGTCTGGCCAGTCTTATCATTGGCGAGGTGCTCTTCCAGAGTCTGACCTTGGCAGAGCGTCTGATTACCATTGTGGTTGGTGCGATTGCCTATCAGTTCTTGATCTGGGGCGTTATTGCTCTCGGCTTCAATACCAACTATCTCCGTCTCTACAGTGCGGTGATTCTGGCCGTCTGTCTCATGATTCCAACCCTGAAAAATAAATTCTTTAAAGGAGCCAAGTTAAGCAAATGACAGCGATTGTAGAATTAAGAAATGCAACCAAGCTTGTAAAGAGCGGCTTTGATGAAGAAAAAATCATCCTAAATGATGTTTCTTTAGACATTCACGAGCATGATTTTATTACGATTTTAGGTGGAAACGGTGCAGGAAAGTCAACCCTGTTCAATGTCATTGCCGGCACTCTCCCTTTAACCAGCGGCAGCATTCATATCTTGGGGGAAAATGTCACTCATTTTTCACCAGAAAAGCGGGCCAAGTACCTGTCTCGTGTCTTTCAGGATCCTAAGATGGGAACAGCTCCGCGGATGACAGTGGCGGAAAATCTTCTTATCGCCAAATTCCGAGGCGAAAAGCGTGGCTTGGTGCCCCGTGGACTCAACAGTTACAGGGAAGAATTTCAGGCGACGATTGAGAAAATCGGCAATGGCCTGGACAAGCATCTGGATACACCGATTGAATTTCTTTCTGGCGGGCAAAGACAGGCTTTGAGTCTGCTCATGGCAACGCTCAAGCGCCCAGAGCTTTTGCTTCTGGATGAGCATACTGCAGCACTGGATCCCAAGACCAGTGTAGCCTTGATGGAGTTGACCAATGAATTTGTCAATCGTGACCGCCTCACAGCTCTCATGATTACTCATCACATGGAGGATGCCCTCAAATACGGCAACCGACTAATTGTCATGAAAGACGGGCAGATTATTCAGGACTTAAACAAAAACGAGAAAGCCAAGATGACCATCGCGGATTATTATGGCTTGTTTGAATAGGCTTTCTCAGAGTTTTGTAAAAACAAGAAAAAGAATATGTACTAAATAATGTACTGCTCCCACAAAGTTAGACAATTAATGATCAAAAGAATTTAGTTCTCTGTTAAATAGGACTTTGTTCTTTTTCTTCAAATTGCCCTAATAGATGAATAAAAACCGCTAGATTGCGGTTTTTTTGTTATCAAAATAGTCTAAATCACTCATCTAAGCGAATAAACATCATTGCGTTAAGTAAGGAGATGAGTGCGACCGTATTAATATTATTGGAATAGATCAGTCTCTTGTTCTCAATGGGTGGAATAATAAAATTAGAAATGATGATATCGTAAGGTGATTCTTTTAAAGAATCAATTGATAATTCTAATTTATTCCAAACTTCAAGTTCAAAATTATTACTGCAATAATAAGAAAGGGTCTCTGCTACTGATCTTGCATGATACTGATCAAAATTACTCATGACTAGAACCTTTAATTTAGGCTGATTTTGTAAAAGATTCAGCACTAAATGTTTGCTGTGAGTGATAAGAGTATAGGATAGATGGTTGACTTTCATTGGTGTGCTATGGATATCCAAAGTCTCTAGATAATGTTCAATCCCTTTTTTAATATCTGAAACAAATTGAGGGAAAATATTTTGAAAGTTCTTGATTGTATTCCCTTTTTGATCAAACAGAATAAATTCTGTAGATAGTTCCTGACGGTGCAGATGTGCTGTATTATGCAAATGCCAAATAAGATTGTCATTATTGTCTATTTTTAGATTATATTTGCTTTCTATCTGATCAATTAAATCACTTAATAATTGATACGAATTTTTTACATAGCTGTCTGTTTTTGCGCAGCTCATAAATAGATTTTCATCAATGAAAAACATTTTTTGAAAATAGGAGACAAATAGTTGGCCTATCACTTCTTTATTCAAAGAGATATGATATTCAGAATCAAAGCTCGCTACAATGTCTTCGATTCCTTCTGCCTGCATGAAAGATTCTAACAATTGATTGTTAAAAGAATCTTTCTCAACTTCCAAGAAATGACCAAACTTTATTCGATATAAATTTGTAACTAGGAGCAATTTTAACATTCTTTGAGTTGCGAAATTGACAGGAAATGCAGTTTCTTTATAGACCAGTGCTAACAGCTTACACAAAGGTTCTACTGAAAAATCTGTAAAGGGCCATTCAAGAAAATAATATTTTTCCGAAAAATATTGTGCAAAAAAATAACGGATATCAATCTCATCTCCAATAATCCGAGCAGGATTGAGACTAATTTTGAAATTATATTGTTTTTTTATAATTTTGTTAATATGACTGATTATACGATAGAGTGAGGAAGAGCTTATATAAAACTCTTTACAAAGACTCTCAGTTTCATATCCTTCGTTAAAGAAGATGAATTCTAAAATTGAAAAATGGGTTGAATGTTTAAAAAAATGGTGATAGACCATCTCAATATCACTATCATCGGTATTAATGATACGTATACCATTAGTGGACGAGTGAAAAATCAATTGAGGAAACGCAGACTTGACATGGGATAAATCATCTTTTACTGAACGTTCTGTACAATTCAATAGTTCAGCCAGTTCAGAAATATGAAACCAGCGTTTGTTTTTAAATAGTAGTTCTAATAGTTCTAATTGTCTGTGGCTCTTTTTAGATAGTAATTCTCGCATTAAAATATTATCTTTCTTTATATAGTGTTTTTATTATCAGGCAATTATACCATATTTTATGCGTTTAACCTCATTTAACAACTCAAAAATATATCTAAAAATGCTGCTAAAAGCCTATAGAACAAGGAATTCTTATTTTTGCGTATCTATAGTACAGATAAACGGAAAGAAAACCAAGTTGAATTATTATGTTTCCAAGTTGGAAAATTATATAATTATGTTAATCAAAAAATAATAGTAAAAAATATTATTAAACAATTTTGATTTAGAAAAAATTAGAAAGGAGAATCAATATGCTTTGGTCTATTATTGTTGGAGGTCTTATTGGTCTTATTGCTGGATCAATCACTAAAAAAGGCGGCTCAATGGGTGTTATTGCAAACGTTGTTGCAGGTTTAGTTGGTTCTGCTGTCGGTCAGTCACTTTTAGGAACTTGGGGTCCTAGTTTGGCTGGTATGGCCTTGCTTCCTTCTATCATTGGTGCAGTTATTGTAGTAGCTGTTGTATCATTTTTTGTAGGTAAAAAGGCATAAATTGTCTTTTTACGTTCAAAATACAATTTAAAATTTAATGATGTGAGGATTCAATATGTCAAAATCAAGAAAAATACTTTCCCTTATTTTCTGTATTTTAATCTTGACAATTTTGATTCCTGTTTTGCTAGACTTTCATAAAGTCAGCGGTCTGGGGCTCCAGTTATTTAGCTGGAAGTTATTCACTTGGAAGCAGATTCCTTTTGTGGGCTACTATCTTTCTAGGTATGTTTTCTGGGGCACTGTGGTTTTAGCAAGCTTAATCTTACTACTGATGTTAGTGATAGCTTTTTATCCTAAGAGACGTTTGGAAATTCAGCTAGCTGATGCGGATGGGAAACTGATGCTGAAAAATTCAGCAATTGAAGGGTTTGTTCGTAGTCTGTTAACAGAACACGGTTTAATTAAAGATCCTACAGTTTCAGTAAATAGCCGTAAAAACAAATGCATGGTTTCCGTTAAAGGCGCAATCGTTCCTTCGGAAAACATCATCAAGAGAAGTCAGTTGATTCAAGAAGAAATTGCGTCTGGATTGACAGAATTCTTCGGAATCAATCATAATGTCAAGCTTAAAATCTCTGTCTCAGACTTCAAGCCAAAAGAAGCGGCTAAAAAAACTACTAGTCGTGTAAAGTAAGGAAGTAAAAAATGGAATGGTTTAAAAAATATCAATATCCAATCTTGTCTGGATTAGCAGGCATTATTCTAGCGTGTTTTATCCTATCCTTTGGCTTCTTTAAGACTCTATTTGTCTTGATTTGCGCTACTCTAGGGGCAGGAATTGGATATTATATTCAAAACAAAAATATATTTAAATAAGAATAAAGGAGTTTAACATGTCAAATAAAGATGTTAAAGATGTTGCTAAAAAAGAAGTTGCTCAAGCAGCTCATGAAGTAAAAGGTGAATTGACTTACGATGATAAGGTCATTCAAAAAATTATCGGTCTCTCTTTAGAGAAAGTTTCAGGTTTGCTGGCTGTTGACGGTGGCTTCTTCTCTAACATAAAAGATAAATTGGTCAACTCTGACAATGTCACTCATGGTGTCAATGTTGAAGTTGGTAAAGAACAAGTAGCTGTTGACTTGAATGTGGTTGCAGAATATCAAAAGAATGTTCCTACTTTATACAAAGAAATCAAGAAAGTCGTTGCAGAAGAAGTTTCTAAGATGACTGATTTGGAAGTTGTTGAAGTAAATGTCAATGTTGTTGATATTAAAACAAAAGAACAACACGAAGCGGATTCAGTAAGCCTTCAAGACCGAGTGACAGATGTTGCTGAATCAACAGGTGAATTTGCTTCAGAGCAATTCGAAAAAGCAAAATCTGGCATTAGCGGTGGTTTCTCAGCTGTTCAAGAAAAAGTTGGCGATGGTGTAGAGGCTGTTAAAGACGCTGCATCAAATGAAAAAGCTCGCGTTCGTTAATTCTCTAGCTGAGATTAGGAATTCTTATATTCTTTCATTGCTTTAAAAATTGAAACTAATAACGGAGGTATCAATTATGTCTACAGAAGAAAAATTCAACCAAGCTAAAGGTTCTGTTAAAGAAGGCCTAGGCAAATTAACTGGTGATAAAAAAACAGAAAAAGAAGGAGCTGCTGAAAAAGTAGTTTCTAAAGTTAAAGAAGTTGCAGTAGATGCCAAAGATGCTGTTGAAGGCGCAATCGAAGGCGTTAAAAATATGGTTAAAAAAGACGAAAAATAAAACCAATAGTTGATTTTCCTTATAAAAAGTCTTTGTTAACTATAGTAACTAAAAAGAGAGAACATTTAAGCTTGTTCTCTCTTTTTTGTATATTTGGCTAGGAAAATTGTTCCTATTCCTTGTTTTTAGTTGGAGTTTCTTTCTTCTCTTTCTCCTTATCAATTTTTTGAAGTTCATGGTCATTTTTATATTGAATAATATACTCGACGATGTCTTTTTCGGTCAATCGATCATTGGATAATTGTGAAATTTGAATTGAAATATTTTTCAAACCATAATCGTTTTGTTTACTAAGAATTTCTTTCAATTCCTCATCTGAAAGATAGTTTCCTGAAATAGTTAACTTTAAAGTATTATCTTCCTTATCATAGTTCTTTTTTAGAATCGTGTTCTCTTTAAATTGATCAGATAAGAATTTATTTATAGATTCATTGATTAAGGTCTCTCTCACTAAGGTAGTCGCTGAAACCAAACTTGGAATAATAAGAATAAGCGAAACTAGAATTAATATTTTTCGCATTTTATAGGCTTCTTGATTGTGTTTAATGTAATGATTTTTCACCATAGTTAAGCTCGTCCCTATGTATGTAGCAAGCATAATAAAACTACAGTTAATGAAAAATAAGTAGGATGCTCCTAACATAAACTCAAAGTTTCCCGTTGCTATAGCATAGCCGACAGTACATACTGGGGGCATAAGAGCTGTTGCGATAGCTACTCCAGGTACAATGTTATTTGCTTCTTTTTTACGTGCTCCAATAACTCCAGCTACCCCACCCACAAAAGCTATAACTACATCCCAAATTGTTGGTGAAGTTCTGGCAATAATTTCTGAACTTGCATAAGAAATTGGAGAAATAAAAAAATAAACCGTAGATGCTAAGAGGCTTAACAAAACTTGAATAGAAAGAATTTTAAACGACTTTCTGAGCAGTTTCATATCTAGTATTGCTAATGAAAAACCAATTCCAATAATAGGTGTCATTAATGGAGAAATCAACATTGCCCCAATGATAACTGGAGTGGAATCCATGTTTAAGCCAATAGATGCAATCAACATTGCACATAACAAGGTAGCTAAATCGCTTCTTGATAAATCTAAATCATCGTAGAGCCTATCTCTAAATTCAGCTAAAGAATAAAGTTTATCCTCTTTTAAAATTTTTCTCATAATAGTATTCCCCTTATTAAAGTCCTCTAAATTATAAATTCATGCAAAGCAATGAATGAAATAAGTAATATTCCAAATAAAATACCGGAAGAGGTATATAACCGTTATTTATTTTAACATAAAAATATTACGATTAGAATCTAATTTCTGAGAAGAGGTTTCTTAACATTCTTGCTGGATTAAAAAAGCAACATATACTGAATTATTAACCAAATAACAAAACAGCATTAGTTTGTCACGGCCTTTTTTCTTTGTGTAAGTACTTTTTCGAAAATCTTAAAATATTTTTGTATTTTTAGTGTGTAAACGCTTGCAAAAATCTAAATAGAGTACTATAATAGAGTTAAGGAAATAGAAAGAAAGGAAGCCAAATTCATTCGCTTTTAAGTTTACTTTGTTGGTATAGTTGTTTGTAATACATAAGTAGTTGCTTTACTTGACATATTGGTTGAATTGTCAGACAGGCCTGCTTAGCTTGCCTGATTATAACGATAGTATAGAAAGTAGAAGCTTTTAGATGGTTTTCAAACTTCGAGAATTCAATCAATAGTGCTTTATTATGTTATAGAGATTTCCAATGCTAAGATAAAAAGAAAATCATTAGCGGTTGAAGGAATTAAAAGTTTATAAAAAATAATAAAAACAATAAATAGAAAATTGTTATTCAGTTACACCTTGGATGAACTGATTGCTCTCATACCAGCGAAGTAAACCAGACCTCTAGCCGAGTAAAGCTAGAGGTCGTTTTTTTGCTACGATTGGCATGCCGTGTATCTGGGGTGAGAGCCCTCTGGGGCCTGTTTTCTTGTACTTTGCAAGTATAAGATACCGTTGACGGGAAAGGGTTTTCATTGTATATTTATATTAGGGATGATGATTGGAAAACAATTAGCAGTTAGGAGGGTATGATTATGCCGATTATAAGAAAAGTTCAAGTGTATCTTTTGCTTCTGTTTTTCTCTTTGAACAGTGTCTTGCCAAGTCAGATTGTCTTTGCGGAATAGTGGCAGAATGGTGTCTAAAGATTTGATTGACAAATACCGCTGGATTTCGCTGATTCAGTACAATGGCATGCGGGTCAGCAAACGGATGCTCCGATACTATGGTGTTGACTGGTGATAAGCAATTTGCAAGACCAAGTGAGCCAATAAAAGGTGAGAAACCCGAATATCATACAGCTTGATATTCGGGTTTTTGGAAAGGTAAAGAGAAAATGAAGCTGAAAAAAGAAAAATGTCGGCACCAGCTGTTTGACTATGAGACCGACTATGTCATCTGCCCGGCCTGCGGTGAGCCTATTGCGGAGAATATACCGAATAATCCCAATTTCAAGCTGCAGATGATTCGGAGGAGTCGGAAGTATAAAATATTTTTAAGGTGGAAAAAAGGTTATTTCTTTTTCTTGTTTTTAATATTATTTTTAATGTTATTCATTATCTTCAATTATCAATTCTTGGATAGTTTAGTGATTAAAAGCTACGGGATTACAGGTATTGATTCTTTTGAGCCTATTCTCAAATGGAGCTTCTATCCCTTCAAAGATGTTGTAGAGACAGCGGCCGTCCTCACTTTTATTCTTGCAGGACCTCAGCTTGATAGACGAGAATGGCTGAGACGCTGGCATCTTCAAAAGCATGCACATTACTATTTGGCATCATATCTGTATCCAGTAATCAGAGTAGCAAATTATATTCTGTTAATTTATCTAGGCAGTGAATTTTGGAGTAAGCTTATTTATTTAGAAGAGATGGACTTGTTGAATTATCACTTAGGTGGTCAGGAACTGATTTACGCTAGCGCGGTCTATGCTAAGGAAAATCTTCGCGGCCTCTACATTGTGCTGGGCCTTAATTTTCTTGCAGACTGCTGGCTCTTTTTCTACCAGCGCTTGGCTATATGGGTGAATCGTTTTTAGGATTTATGAAAGAGTATGAATATGAAAAAAGAAAAATGCCGCCACCAACTGTTTGACTATGAATCCGACTATGTCATTTGTACGGCCTGCCTCTTTCTGCCTCTGATCTTTCCTTGCCATATCGGTCTTTGGGTAGCAGTGATTGGAATTTTGACGACCTAAATCCTGCCCGGCTTTCTCAGTAATCCCAATCACAGTTTTGTCTCGGTTGATCTCAGCCCTATCGATTTTCCTCATTTGATTGAGCGGCTGTTTCTTTTGGACATTATCACTTTTGGGTAGAAGTTGATTGGGCTTTCCGAGCATTTCGGTAATGAAAATTTCTCCCCCCTGTCTGTCCTTCTGCCCTACACTACTTGTAATAAGCTAGAACGTAGATTTTCAATGAGGTTTCTGCTTATAGAGGTAGCGCTTCCGATTCTAAGCTTGATAGCTAGCCTGCTGTTCTTTTCTGCTCATGCTCTGGCAACGGTCGGGCTGGCTTTCTTGGTTACAGCTGCGATAATGGTTTATTTTGTCCGTTTTAATCTGACTGGCAAAGCCTAACCCTAAAAAGGGACAGTTTGCGGCTGTTTCTTTTTTTGCTGTCGGTGTGTTTTTCGTGGTTAGAAAAATAGCTCCATTCTAAGTGACAATGGAAAAACAATTTTTCTTTGTTTTGAAAAAAGCTGAAAAAATGCTATAATAGGTTAGATATGCGAACCTTAGGTTTGCAAGACTGTAATTCGACTTGGCTAGCCAAGGACCGTTAGTAATAAAATAAAGAATCTTTGATAAAAGTGAGGTTCTGAAAATTGAATAGGAGAAAAAATGAGCAAGAGCAATATTAAACTGATTGCTTTGGGCGGCGTACGTGAAAATGGTAAAAACCTCTACGTTGCCGAAGTGGATGATTCCATTTTTGTATTGGATGTTGGGCTGAAGTACCCAGAAAATGAGCAGTTGGGTGTGGATTATGTCGTTCCCAACATGGACTATTTGTTTGAAAACAAGGAGCGGATTGCGGGTGTCTTTCTGACGCACGGGCACGCAGATGCGATTGGTGCTCTGCCTAATCTTTTAGCAGATGCGAAGGTGCCGGTTTTCGGATCAGAGTTGACGATTGAGCTGGCTAAGCTTTTTGTTAAAAATAACGATGCAGTTAAGAAGTTCAATGATTTCCATGTGATTGATGAAAATACTGAGATTGAATTTGGCAAAACAGTGGTTTCCTTCTTCCGGACGACCCACTCGATTCCTGAGAGTTTGGGAATTGTCATCAAGACCAGAAAAGGCAGCATCGTTTATACAGGTGACTTCAAGTTTGACCAGTCTGCAAGCCCCTCCTACGCGACAGACTTTGGCCGTTTAGCTGAAATTGGTCGCGAAGGTGTTCTGGCCTTGCTCAGTGATTCAGCCAATGCGGACAGTAGCGTTCAAGTGGCGAGTGAGAGCGAGGTTGGCAAGGAAATCGAAGATACGATTGCTGACTGGGATGGCCGTGTGATTGTGGCGGCGGTTGCTAGCAATTTGTCTCGTATCCAGCAGGTCTTTGATGCAGCTGCTGAGACTGGCCGCCGAGTGGTTTTGACAGGCTTTGATATTGAAAACATCGTTCGTACGGCTATCCGTCTCAAGAAGCTGTCCTTGGTGGACGAACGCCTTTTGATCAAGCCTAAGGAAATGTCTAAGTTTGAAGACCATGAGCTGATTATCTTGGAGACTGGCCGGATGGGTGAGCCTATCAATGGTTTGCGTAAGATGTCGATCGGCCGCCACCGCTATGTGGAAATCAAGGAAGGCGATTTGATTTACATCGTAACGACGCCGTCTATTGCCAAGGAAGCGGTCGTGGCTCGCGTGGAAAATATGATTTATCAAGCGGGTGGCATTGTCAAGCTGATTACCCAAAACCTGCGGGTTTCGGGTCACGCAAATGCGCGTGATTTGCAGCTCATGATTAACCTGCTGCAGCCTAAGTACCTTTTCCCTATTCAGGGTGAGTACCGCGGATTGGATGCTCATGCTAAGGCTGCCATGGAAGTTGGCATGCTGCCGGAAAATATCTTTATTCCTAAGCGTGGCAGTATCATGGAATACGACCATGGTGATTTTGTGCCGGCTGGTGCAGTATCAGCTGGAGATGTCATGATTGACGGAAATGCCATTGGTGATGTAGGCAATATCGTCCTGCGCGACCGCAAGGTCTTGTCTGAAGATGGTATTTTCATCGTGGCACTCACAGTTAACCGTAAGGAAAAGAAAATCATTTCCAAGGCTAAAGTGCACACCCGTGGATTTGTCTATGTCAAGAAGAGCAGAGATATTTTGCGTGAAAGCTCTGACATTATCAATAAAACCGTGGAAGACTATCTGGCGCAGGATAGCTTTGACTGGGGTGAGCTGAAGGGTGCTGTCCGTGACAGTCTGGCCAAATATCTCTTTGACCAAACCAAGCGTCGCCCAGCTATTTTGCCGGTCGTTATGGAAGTGCGGTAAAAATCTCAACACAAATACAAGAAAAGTCGGGCTTCGGCTTTTTCTTGTCAGAAAGATAGAAGGAGAAATGCGAATGGCAGTGATGAAAATAGAGTATTATTCTGAAGCTTTGGAGATGGAATGGGGCGTTAATGTCCTCTATCCGGATGCAGCTCGCGTAGACAATCCGGATGATAAGGACATTCCTGTTTTGTATCTGCTTCATGGTATGAACGGGAATCACAATAGCTGGCTCAAGCGCTCGAATATTGAGCGTCTGGTTCGCTCGACCAACTTGATTGTTGTCATGCCTAATACCAGCAACGGCTGGTACACCGATACTCAGTACGGTTTTAACTATTACGAAGCCATTGCTGAGGAGCTGCCTCGGGTGCTCAAGCGCTTTTTCCCAAATATGTCGGATAAGCGGGAGAAGAATTTTATCGCTGGTCTTTCCATGGGTGGATACGGAGCCTTTAAGCTGGCTCTCAAGTCTAACCGTTTTTCATGTGCAGCAAGTCTTTCTGGTGCTTTGAGTTTTCTTGATGCTCGTCCAGATAATGCTGAGATGGCAACGCCAGCCTATTGGCGAGGAGTTTTTGGAGACTATAAAGACTGGACCAGCAGCCCTCATTCGCTGGAGAGCATAGCCAAGCAATCTGATAAAAAGACTAAGCTTTGGGCTTGGTGTGGTGAAGAAGACTTTCTCTACAAGGCTAATCAGGAGACGGTGAAAAACCTGCAAGACTTAGGCTTGGATATTACTTACAGCCACAGTCCAGGTAAGCATGAGTGGTATTACTGGGAAAAGCAGTTGGAGAATGTGCTGGCCTGGCTTCCTATTGACTTCCAGCTGGAAGAGCGCCTGTCGTAAAAATAGACTGTAATGTCGTATTATGCCTTCAGAGTATGATATAATGATTACGTTTGAAAATCGGAGTGGGAATAATTCCCCGAAACACAAATAGGAGAATGGAACTTTGACAAAAGCGATTCGAGTGCGTTATGCACCAAGTCCGACTGGACTTTTACACATCGGAAATGCGCGGACTGCGCTCTTTAACTACCTCTATGCTCGTCATCATGGTGGGACCTTCATTATCCGTATTGAGGATACAGACCGCAAGCGCCATGTAGAAGACGGAGAACGCTCACAGCTTGAAAACTTACGCTGGCTGGGTATTGACTGGGATGAAAGTCCTGAGACTCACGAAAACTACCGCCAGTCTGAGCGCTTGGATATTTACCAAAAATACGTCAATGAACTCTTGGACAAGGGCTTGGCTTACAAGTCCTATGTGACTGAGGAAGAATTAGCGGCTGAACGCGAACGTCAGGAAGCAGCTGGTGAAACACCGCGTTATATCAATGAGTTTCTAGGCATGTCAGAGGACGAGAAGGCAGCCTATATCGCTAAGCGCGAAGCAGCGGGCATCATTCCGACGGTTCGTCTGGCTGTCAATGAAGCTGGTGTCTACAAGTGGACGGACATGGTCAAGGGTGACATTGAGTTTGAAGGCGGCAATATCGGTGGCGACTGGGTTATCCAGAAGAAAGACGGTTACCCAACTTACAACTTTGCTGTGGTTATTGATGACCATCTGATGGAAATTTCACACGTTATTCGGGGAGATGACCACATTGCTAATACACCTAAGCAACTCATGGTTTATGAAGCTCTGGGCTGGGAAGCTCCAGAATTTGGGCACATGACCCTGATTATCAACTCTGAAACAGGCAAGAAACTGTCCAAGCGCGATACCAATACCTTGCAGTTTATTGAGGATTATCGCAAGAAAGGCTACCTGCCAGAAGCAGTCTTTAACTTTATTGCACTGCTGGGCTGGAATCCTGGTGGCGAGCATGAGATTTTCTCTCGCCAAGAGTTGATTGAGCTCTTTGATGAAAAACGTCTCAGCAAGTCCCCAGCTGCCTTTGACCAGAAGAAACTGGACTGGATGAACAACGAATACATCAAGAATGCAGATTTTGACACAATCTTCGCTCTGGCTAAGCCGTACTTGGAAGAAGCGGGCCGTTTGACAGATAAGGCAGAAAAGCTTGTGGAGCTCTACAAACCACAAATGAAGTCTGTAGACGAAATCGTGCCGCTGACAGACCTCTTCTTTGCGGACTTCCCAGAGTTGACAGATGCGGAGCGTGAGGTCATGGCTGGTGAAACGGTACCGACCGTGTTGACAGCTTTCAAAGAAAAGCTAGAAGCCATGTCTGACGCAGATTTTGTGACGGAGAATATCTTCCCGCAAATCAAAGCTGTCCAAAAAGAGACAGGAATCAAGGGCAAAAACCTCTTTATGCCGATTCGGATTGCCGTTTCGGGTGAAATGCATGGACCAGAGCTGCCAGATACCATTTATCTATTAGGCCGCGAAAAATCTATCCAGCATATCGAAAACATGCTGAATCAAATTCAATAAGATAAACCAGCTTTCAAGCTGGTTTTTACTTTGCAAATTTTTGTTTTTATGTCACAATTGTAATAAGAAAATACCTTAAGGAGAGAAAATGAAAAAATGGATCATCATCTTGATTGGAGGAATGGTAGCCTTACTCGTACTAGTAACCTGTAACCAAAAGAAAGAGCAGACGAATCCTGCTTCCAACAATTCTAAAGTAAGTTCGAATAGTTCTGCATCTTCTAAAAAGTCTGAAAGAGGGGCCAGTTCGAGCGAACTTTCTGGCGACGCAGATAGTCAAGCAGCTTCTGATGCTGGCTCTCAGAAGAATTCAGAAACTGAAGCTGAAAAATCTGACAAGGAAACTAGTAAAGGAAAGAAAGAGACGGCATCAACTTCTAGTTTGGATATGAAGGCTATTGATTCTTGAGATTTTTCCAGCATGATTGGTACTTGGCAGGATGCCAAAGGGAACAGTTATACATTTGATGCATCAGGTATTGAGTCAGATGTTGCCAAGCTTGAGACAGGAGATTACTCTGGGCCAGATGAAAATGGGATTTACCGAGCAGGGATTCGTTGGAAAAACCAAACCGGTGCTGCCTTTCTTATAATCCCAGCAGGAAAGAGTCTGCCAGCTGGGGAGACTGTCAATGGGACGGATCCGACTGATACCAGTCAAGATCGCTTTATCATTACTCAAAGCGTTTCCGAACATCCCGATGTTTTTTACCGTGTAAAATAAGGAGTCTTGACAGACTCTTTTTTTTCTTATTTTGAGTCCAGTATATAATATATTGATTTTGAATAAAAATTGATAAAACGCTTTTATTTTAATAAATATTAAATTTCCTCTTGACATTCGCATTTTCATACAGTAGAATGTTTAAAAATAAAATGTAGAAGGATAGAGGTAATCGCATGGTTAAAGAGAAAGTCATTTTAGCATATTCCGGCGGCTTGGACACTTCGGTGGCCATTACTTGGCTGAACAAGGATTATGATGTGATCGCAGTCTGTATGGACGTAGGTGAAGGAAATGATTTGGATTTCATTCATGATAAGGCGCTGAAAGTTGGCGCTATCGAATCACATGTTATTGATGTTAAAGACGAGTTTGCGGAAGACTACGTCTTGGTTGCTCTGCAAGGACACACCTTCTACGAACGAAAATATCCTCTAGTGTCCGCTCTGAGTCGACCTTTGATTTCTAAGAAATTGGTTGAAATTGCTCACAAGACGGGGGCGACAACCATTGCCCATGGCTGTACGGGAAAAGGAAACGATCAGGTACGTTTTGAAGTGGCTATCGCCTCCTTGGATCCCAGCTTCAAGGTGATTGCTCCGGTTCGGGAGTGGAAATGGTCTCGGGAAGAAGAGATTAATTACGCTAAAGCTAATGGTGTGCCAATTCCAGCAGATCTGGACAGCCCCTACTCAGTTGACCAAAACCTTTGGGGGCGGGCCAATGAGTGCGGAGTATTAGAAAATCCTTGGAATGAAGCACCTGAAGACGCCTATGATTTGACAGTTGCACCAGAAGCAGCGCCAGACAGCCCAGTCTATGTAAATATTGACTTTGAGGCGGGTGTGCCAGTTGCTTTAGATGGCAAAAAGATGAAGCTTGCGGACTTAATCCTTGAGCTAAATGACTTGGCAGGACAACACGGTGTTGGGCGGATTGATCATGTGGAAAACCGTCTGGTGGGGATTAAGTCCCGGGAAATCTATGAATGCCCTGGGGCGGTGACTCTCTTAGCTGCCCACAAGGAAATCGAGGATCTGACTCTAGTCAGAGAACTGGCTCATTTTAAGCCGATTATCGAAAATGAGCTATCCAATCTCATCTACAATGGCCTCTGGTTTAATCCAGCGACAGAAGCCCTGATTGCCTACCTTAAGTCCACCCAGCAGGTGGTCAATGGTACAGCTAAGGTGAAGCTTTATAAGGGCTCTGCGACAGTCGTAGCGCGTAAGTCTGACAATTCTCTCTACGAGGAAAGTCTGGCTACCTATACCAGTGCAGATACCTTTGACCAGGATGCCGCGATTGGCTTTATCAAGCTATGGGGGCTTCCATCTAAGGTTCACGCAGAGGTTCAGGCTCACAAGGACGAATAGAAAGGGGCTTTCCTATGGCGAATCATAAACTGTGGGGCGGACGTTTTGAAGCCTCTCTGGAGGGATGGGTAGAAGAGTTTGGCGCTAGCATTGGCTTTGACTATCGTCTGGCTCCTTATGATCTGCAGGGCAGCCTAGCCCATGTCAAAATGCTGGGGCAGACAGGAATCATTGCTCCAGAGGAAGCGGCTGCTATTCAGGCAGGATTGGAAAAGCTGCTGGCACGTTATGAGGCTGGAGAGATTGAGTTTGATGTGCGTAATGAAGATATTCATATGAATATGGAGGCTCTTCTGACCGAGGAGATTGGGCCAGTAGCTGGTAAGCTCCATACGGCTCGCTCTCGTAATGACCAGGTGGCGACAGATATGCACCTTTATCTCAAAGATCAGCTCGGTCAGATTGCGGATAAACTCTTGAATCTGCGTCAGGTGCTGCTGGACTTGGCTGAGGAGCATGTAGAGACTATCATGCCAGGCTATACCCATCTGCAGCATGCCCAGCCGATTAGCTTTGCCCATCATCTACTGGCCTATTATCAGATGTTCAGCCGGGATAGTCAGCGCCTTGCCTTTAATCTGGAGCATACGGATTTGTCTCCTTTGGGGGCAGCGGCTCTGGCGGGGACAACGTTTCCGATTGATCGAGAGCTGACGGCTGATTTATTGGGCTTCAAAGGTATTTACCACAATTCCTTGGATGCGGTAAGTGATCGAGACTTTATCTTGGAATTTCTATCTAACAGCAGCATTCTCATCATGCATCTGTCTCGTCTCTGCGAGGAGCTGATTAACTGGTGCAGCTATGAATATGGCTTTGTCAGCTTATCAGATACCTTTAGTACTGGATCATCCATTATGCCGCAAAAGAAAAATCCGGACATGGCGGAGCTGATTCGGGGCAAGAGTGGTCGGGTCTATGGTCATCTCTTCAGCCTTCTGACGGTTATGAAATCCCTGCCCTTGGCCTATAATAAGGACCTGCAGGAAGACAAGGAAGGCATGTTTGATACAGTAGATACCATCCAAAAATCGCTGGATATTATGGCGGGTATGCTGTCTAGTATGACAGTAAACAAAGAAAAAATGCTGGTTTCAACCCAGCAAGACTTCTCTAATGCGACAGAATTGGCTGATTATCTGGCCAAGAAAGGACTGCCTTTCCGGGAAGCACATGAGATTGTCGGAAAGTTGGTGCTGGAATGCAGCAAGTCGGGCTATTATCTACAGGATATCCCGCTGAGCCGCTATCAGGAAGTGTCGTCGCTGATTGAGGAAGATATTTATCAAGCGCTTGAGTCACAGACCGCTGTACAAAAGCGGGATTCCCTTGGCGGAACTGGATTTTCGCAGATCCGTCAGGAGTTGGAAAGAGCGAAGAAACAGCTGGAAAAGGAATAAGATATAGGGAACATCGCAAGGAATTGCGGTGTTTTTTAAGTGAATCGACCTTTTAAATATTTGCAAAAACAGCGTCATAGCAGGACTTATTGGCATTTTCGAAAAATATGGTATAATAGATATAATTTTGGTGGATGGAGTTGAGTTTTGAGAAAAAACTATCGCGTCAAGAGCGAAAAAGATTTTAATGCGATTTTTAAAAGCGGACAGAGTTTTGCTAATCGAAAATTTGTCGTTTACATGTTAGAAAAAGAGCAAAAGCATTTTCGGGTAGGAATTTCGGTCAGTAAAAAGCTGGGGAATGCAGTAGTTCGGAATCGTATTAAAAGAAAAATCCGCCATGTCTTGATGCAGCATCAGAAACAGTTAGTCCAGGCGGACTTCGTAGTTATCGCTCGCAAAGGAGTGGAAGAGTTGGACTACCACCAAGTTGAACAAAATTTATTGCATGTGTTAAAAATTGCTAAACTTTATCAGGAAGGATTCATTTGTGAAACAGAAAAGTAAATTAGGGATTTTGCTGGTTGCCTCGCTGCTCTTTCTCACAGCCTGCGGAACCAGTCAAGTAACGGCCGATTCACATGGCTTTTGGGAGAAGCTGGTCTATTTCTTTGCGGACACCATTCGTTTTCTATCCTTTGGTGGAAGCAAGGGGATTGGGATTATTCTCTTTACCTTGATTATCCGGACGGTTCTCCTGCCGGTCTTCCAATTTCAGACGACTTCTTCGCGTAAGCTGCAGGAAGTACAGCCGCATATCAAGCGCCTGCAGGAAAAGTATCCTGGTAAGGATATGGAGAGCAGAACAGCCTTGGCTGAGGAAACTCAAAAGCTCTACAAAGAAAAGGGTGTCAATCCTTATGCCTCATTCATTCCGCTCTTTATCCAGATGCCAGTGCTCTTGGCTCTGTTTCAAGCCCTGACTCGGGTTGATTTTATGAAGACAGGTCACTTCCTCTGGCTCAATCTAGGAGCAACAGATCCTACCTTTATTCTTCCGTTGTTGGCGGCTCTCTTCACTTTCCTCAGTACGTGGCTTTCAAACAAGGCCTTGCCTGAGAGAAATGGCGGGATGACAGTCATGATGTACCTGTTGCCAGTTGCGATTTTCTTTTTTGCCTTCTATGCAGCGAGTGGGGTAGCCCTCTACTGGGCGGTCTCAAATGCTTATCAGGTGGTTCAGACCTTGCTGCTGAGCAATCCTTTTAAAATCATCGCCGAGCGGGAAGCTAAGGAACGATCAGAGCGTCAATTGGAACAGAAAAAGAAACGTGCCCTGAAAAAAGCACAGAAAAAGAAAAAGTAAGTAAGAAGGAGGACTCTTGCAATGGTTATTTTTACAGGAGCAAGTGTTGAAGAAGCCATTCAAAATGGTTTGAAAACGTTAGATATTCCACGGATGAGAGCGCATATCACTGTTATTTCACGTGAGAAAAAAGGCTTTTTAGGCTTATTTGGCAAGAAGCCAGCTCAGGTGGATGTAGAGCCGATTGCTGAGACGACAGTTGTCAAGGCCAATCAAAAGGCTGTAAAAGGTGTTCCCGAAGAGATTAATGCTCAGAATGAGCCTGTGCAGTCTGTCAGTGAAGCAACGGTTGATTTGGGCCGTGTGGTAGCTGCCATCAAGAAGGTCGAAGGAGAAGGTGAAGTTATCTCAGATGAGGTCAAGGCTGAAATTCTCAAAAATGACAAGCAAGCCAATACGATTTTAGAAGAGACTGGCACTATTGATCTTCTCAAGACCAATCAAGCTATTGATGAGGCAGTTGCTCAAGCAGAAGCGGACGATAGCAAGGTTATCTCTTTTGAACAAGCGGCTAAAGACAAGGCTGAGCCGACAGAAACAGAAGAAAGCTCTTTTGCTGATTTAGGCATCCAAGTCGAAGCAGACTACGATATTGAAGAAGTGGTTGACAACGTAACGAACTATGTTCAGAAAATTGTTGATGAGATGGATGTTGAAGCGGGCATTTCCAGCAGCCACAACCGCCGTACCATTAACATGCAGATTGATACCAATGAACCGGGGCGCGTGATTGGCTACCATGGAAAAGTCTTGAAAGCTCTGCAGCTATTGGCGCAAAACTATCTTTATAACCAATATTCTAAGAGCTTCTATATTTCCATTAATGTCAATGACTATGTTGAGCATCGAGCAGAAGTGTTGCAAAGCTATGCGCAGAAACTGGCTCAGCGGGCTTTGGAAGACCGACGCGGTCAGCACACAGACCCTATGTCTAACAGCGAGCGCAAAATTATCCACCGCATCATCTCTCGCATCGATGGCGTGACTAGCTATTCCGAAGGCGACGAGCCAAACCGCTATGTCGTTGTGGATATTGACAGCGAATAAAAAGAAAGCCAGCAGAGATGCTGGTTTTTGTATATGATAAATTGTAAAATATAGTGCAACAAAAAACCCATAGGTTCTCAAATCGTGTAAACTGTAAGTAACCACACAAACAGACACAAGGAGATCCTATGGGCTACTTACATATTACCATAATTGATCGGCTAAAGATAGAAGCATATCTTGAAGCAGGTTTTAATCTGTCCTATATTGCAACTAAGTTAGGTTTTCACCGTTCATCAATTAGCCGAGAAATCAAACGGTGTCCAAATAAATATTCTGCCGAAGAAGCACAAAGGCAATATGAGGAATTATCTAGACTTAAGGGAAGGAAAACTGCATGTACTTCACAGATGAAGAAAGATATAGAACGTCATTTAAAAGCATCTTGGTCACCCGAGCAGATTCATGGGCGTTATCAGTACGAAAATAAGCCAATCGTATCGTTTAAAACGATATATAATGGCCAACTCGAAGTTAGTGTAGAGACGTTAAGACGAAAAGGTATTTTTTATTTTAGTAGTATCACTTTTTTTAAGGTGATTGTGAGCTTCATATGTGTTAAGTAATTGAGATTAATTGGCAAAACTATTGACAAAGAATAATTATCGTATTAGAATAATCTTGAAAAGAGAATTATTCTAATACGATAATTAGAAGGAGGTATACATATGGATAAACTTTTAACGAAAATTGGAGTTATTCTATCTTTTGCACGGTACCTAATTTTTCTGCTTATTTTTCTATTGTTAGTAGGAGTAGCGGGAATTTTCTTTGGAGGGCAGAATAGTCAGGGGAATTTTATATTTGACTATGGGGATTTCATAATTGAAGCACCAATTATTTATCCCTTATTAATTCTTATAATGGCAATAGTTATATGCTTTATATTTATAAAATTATTAGGGATATGGAGTAGGTTATTGTTAGAGTTTAGCAACGATAAGTATTTTAAAATTAAAAATTTAAAATATCTAAAACAATCCTTTCTATTTTTAATTAGTTCAACAATTTTACAGTTATTAATTAATCTAGTTATTAATATTTTGAATATAGATAATGTAAGTAGCTTGTTTGATTTTTCAATAAAAAATTACTTGATTAATATTTTATTTTTGGCATTAAATTATTTTTTAATTATAGTGTTTAAAAAAGGATATTATATACAGAAAGAAAATGAGGAGATTATTTGATGAGATGGAAGAAATTAAGATAAATTTAGATAAAATAATTAAATCTAGGAATATCACTTCTAAAGAATTGGCAAATAGAATCAATATTACAGAAGCGAATTTATCAATATTAAAAACGGGAAAAGCTAAGGGGGTACGATTTGCTACATTATTAAATATTTGCAGAGAGCTTGATTGTCAACCTGGTGATATATTTGAATACAAAAGGAGTTAAGATAATGAGAAAACAAAGTATATTTTTAGGTATGATTTGTCTAATCGCTTCATTCATACTTGTATCATGTGATTTCGGCGCTAACGATACCGTGCAAGATATTAAATCAGAAATCAATCAAGAGACCCCCAAAGAAGATATTGAGGATCTAGGAATAACTCAAGTATCTGAGCAAAAGATTGGGGATGAGTTGGCTATAAGTAGTAATTTTTCTGGATATGTTTATGTGATGAGCACAAAAGAAAACATTGAAACAATTAGGAAAACAGACTTTAGTTTTAATAATAACCCTTTTAAATCTGTAGAAAAAGGTTCTTATCATGATTTTAATATTCGTTATCATGGTAAAACATATTTTGCAATAAAACAGATAAAAGTTGAGTCGATTAATTCATTGAAGATTTCCTCAGATTATACAGGTAAGATTTTATTGGTTCTGAGGGGAAATAATAGTTAGTAGCAGTTTAATTATTTGATCTCATTTCTTATGAAGTCCCGTAAAGATTAATTTATCGGGACTTTATCTTATCGACAGGGTTTTGGATAAACAAAAATCGCGACCTATGGCTTTCTGGGGTTAATGAAATTGTCAAACTTAAAATGACAAGTGGAGAATAATAAAAGGCCCTCCTACCACTATGACCTAACTAATTGCTCAGAGTAGTTGAGAGCCTGAAATTCAAACCATTATAATAAATAACGAATATAGAGTTTGTTAACACAGTCTTTTATTTATTTATTGTTTTCACACATAAAAACAAGCTAATAGAACTATGCTTTTTACACATCACGCTAATATTAGATGCGCTGCAGAATTTTATTTGTTCAGTAGAAAGCATAGTTTGTAAGGATAATATTTTCTTCATTGCTTCCTCCTATTTATAAGAAGATTGAAAATGAGAAGTAAACCCACTACACTAGGAAACTACCTAACAAATAAACCAACTAGCATGGCTATGGATGAATTTTAGATTTGTTGCACTTTTTATTGCAATTTATCATATAGAAAGGATTTTTTATGTCACTTTTTCCAGCTATTGAAACTTATCTGCCTCATCAAGGGGCTAAGTATATCTCTCCAGACAAGGCAGGGCAGCTGCGTGAGTCTATGTTGGAGTTGAGAGCTAAGGGGCAGGCGGCACGAAAGGAGTTTGCAGACTTGGTCAAGGATTTTCAGAGCCTCTATCCTAAGCTGACCTTGGAGCGAACCAGCCAGTGGATGAATCAAGCGCAGATACTACGACCCCATTTTTGGAATTATCTTAAAGGCTATGGAGAAATTACTGAGCCAATGTTCGCCCTGCGCTTGTATGGAAGTGCAGAAGATTTCGGAGTGTCGCTGGAGGTGAGCTTCATGGAGCGCAAGAAAGATGAGCATAGCCTCAGCAAGCAAAATCGGGTCTTGGAGCTGCCTATTCAGCCGCCAGCTTACTATTTTGCTCAGATAGATGGTGTGAGTCAGCGCTTTGAAGGCACAGAGGAAAATCGCCAGTTACTTAATCAGCAGCTGGCAGCCGGTCAAGTTCGTAAGGTCTTGGTCAAATACGATGTTCCCCTTTCTCAGGCTGCTTCAAGAGAGCAGGTGCTGTCTCAGCTGCAGGAGGCCATGACAGCCTTGATTCCCTTTTATGAAGCGACTCGGGCTTTATGATTACGTTTACAAAGAGAAAGTTATTTAAGTAAGTATTGACAAAAGCCTCGGAATCATATAGAATAGTAAAGTATGTTTAGTAACTGATCACAACTAGCCGGCTAAACGAATACAAGAATCTAAGAGGAGGTATTCATCGTGAAACGTACTTATCAACCAAGTAAAATCCGTCGTGCGCGTAAACATGGTTTCCGCCACCGTATGTCAACTAAAAACGGTCGTCGTGTATTGGCAGCTCGCCGTCGTAAAGGACGCAAAGTTTTGGCTGCTTAATCCAAACGATTTATCAAGAAACCAGCGGAGACTCGAGACCGCTGGTTTTTTTTGCGCTTTTAACGAGAGGACTTTATAGAACAAAGTTCAGTACTTGATAAGTGGTAGCAGTTTTGTCCTTTTTTTCTGAGTTATAGATTTGAACTTTGTCCTCATAAGTTAATTTCATTTAAAAAACACCCCAAAAGTTAGATTTTTTGTGTCTAACTTTTGGGGTGCGGTTCATAATCTACTTTCTGGTTTTTTGTGTATAGTTAAGTACAGTTGCTTATTTTGCCACTGGTAAAAGCATTGGATAAAGATAACAGAGCAAGGTAAAGCTAATCAGAGCGTAAAAGATACCGATGCGAATAGCTTGGATAGGTTTATAGAAACGAATCAAGGTCAGTAGGCACCAAACCAAGAGAACTAGGATAAACCATGCTGAAATCAAGCGCAGCGGTGTTGGTCCGTAAAGGTAGATGTAGATGCCAAATAATTTCCAGCCGGCTAGCAAGGCCAGCAGACCAGTAAAGATAAAGAGAATAGTAGCTGCGAATCGCGTCCCTTTCTGATCCCAGAGCGGTTTTTTGGCAATCAGATAGAAGACTCCTAGGACTGCAAAGTTAAGGATAGACACCCGAACCAGCTGCCAGAAGCCAGCTACGGCAACAGTCGAAGCATTCTGAGGAGAAATAGTCTGAGCTACTGTTCCAGCGCTTAGGAGTTGACCGAGCTCACCCAAACCTGTCAGGAAGAAGAGTGCATAGGTCAGGCAGAGGCTGCCGATGATAATGTAGGCTGCGAAAGCGGGTGCTACTCGCAAAGGGCGGATACTTGCTTGAAATTTTTTGTAGCTAAGTTTAGTATCTTTTTTGCCTAACAGACTGCCAGCCAGGAGGCCATACAAGTACAAACTGATAGGGAAAGCCAGGCAGGCCTTGAAGAGAATCGTGCTGCTATCAAGACTTGAAAAGAGGGAGTCGAATAGATTCTCAATGAAATCAGCGGTATTGCTGAAGAAAGAGGCAAAGCTGTCTGAAACCTGACTCAGCTGGGACCAGACAAAGTATACCAAGATTCCCGCGACAAAGAAGCTGCTTATAATAATCGCGAGCTGTTGGGCTTTCTTTGAAGACAGACTGTCAGAGCTGTCAGAAGAGTCATGCTGCTTGCCTTCTATAAAGACTAGAATAGCAGCAATGAAATTTTTAAAGGGCAGGATGCAGAAGGCTTGAATGGCATCAAACCAGACCAGGATCCCCAAACGCCCCTGGCTTAACCAGCCGGTGCGAGACAGAATATAGAAGGCGAATGAGATGTGGATGGCTAGAAATTGGAAAAATTCTAGCTGACGATAAAGCCCCCAGAGACTTAAAGCCAGAGCTTGAGCTAGCGTCATGATCAGAAAGCTTCTAGCCTCTAATCTGCTGTCAAGATTTTTTATCTGCAGAGATGGATAGGCTAATTTCCTGATTAAGGCCTCGCTTAATAATATAAGGCCGATTGCAAAAGGGAAAAAGGATGCAGTTTGATAATTAAAAAATACTGCAGAGTAAAAGTAGGTTAAAAGATAGAGGATTAGATAGCTGATTTTAAAGAATCGCAGTTGCTTGTCCTCTAGGCCTGCGAAGATGGTCTTTCTTTCTTCCTCTGCGGGCAGACAAGGCTGGATATTCATCTGATCTTGTGCTGGGTATTCCATAATTATTTCTCCTCCTCATCAGGGATATATTCCAAAATATCGCCAGGCTGGCAGTCTAATTCACGGCAGAGAGCGTTGAGTGTTGAAAAACGGACTGCCTTGGCTCGATTATTTTTTAGGATAGATAGATTGGCTGGAGTTAGGTCAATCAACTCTGCTAAACGGCCAGCACTGATGCGCTTTTGCGCCATGACAAGGTCTAAATTTATCTGAATCATAAGACCTCCTAAATGGTGTAGTCCACTTGATCCTGTAGCTCAATGGCCTTGCCAAAGGCATTGCGGATGACACGGATAATCAGAGTCAAGATGCTACAGGAAACAGTGACTAAGAGCATGGGCAAATAGGCTGTCAGTCCCATAAAGAGGGAGATAAGAGCAACAGTGCTCACTTCCCAGCCAAGATAGCGCATGTACTGAACATTTTGTGTGATAAAAACCTGATTTTTACCAATGCGGCTTAGGAGTCGATAGAGATGGACAATGCAGGCCAGAGCCAGGCAGCCTAGGACATAGCCAAACAGCAGCAAGATCCAAAAGCGCGTCTCCCCTTGAAAGAAAGGAGAGGGAAATTCGATAACTAGGTTGACGACCCAAGGTCCTAGGGCTATCAGGATAATGGAAGCAATAAATAAAAGGCTGATACTGATTTTTGTAAGAGTAATGCTCATATCTTCAGCAGTCTTTTTCATTTTGTCTGTCATAATTTCCTCCGACTAACGTTTCATTTCTTAGTAACTATAACACGAATATTATCGATAATCAATAAGAAAATATCGAAAAAAGATAAAATCAGTCTTAAGGACTAGATGATAGTTTCTAAAAATTTCTTATTTTACAGAGATGGATTTCTTGTCAGGAGATGAACAGAGCAGAAGACGATGAATATTTCGCCTGATTTTTGGTATAATGAAAAACAGGAATTGTATACTCTTTCTGGTCAGAAGCGGAGTATGTGTAAGGAGGGAAGAATCTGTGGGTGTAAAGCTTGTTCACTATCGTAGTAAGTTATATGAATTTCTCATGGTGCCTGCCATCGTTTCAAGGGATGATAAACATATGTGGAAGGATTTACGGCAGAATCAAAAGGAGCTGCTTCTTGATGTACAGCCGCACTATGATATGCTCTATCAGGCTTTACTTCCTTTGAAAAACGAGCTTATTGCGGTTAGTTTGTTTGAAGGAGCTACGGTGGGACTGGCTCCGCTCCTTTACCTCTACTTGCTAGAAAAAGGAGAAGATCCGGCCAATCCGCATGACTTGTTAGAATGTCTGAAAAAACTAGACGCAGAGCAAATCATCTATTGCTTATCACTTAAGCTTTCTAAAGGGGAAGTTACCAAGGGACATCCTGAAGATCTGCTGGCTTTTATAGAGAATAGTGACAAGTCTCCGGAAAATAAATGGTACTGGTACCAAGCTATTCAGCATCCAGAGAAGCTTCGGGACCAATTAGTTTCCTTGCTGGAAAGAGTGTTCGAGCTCTATCAGCCTATTTATGAGCAGTTTGAGCAGGAAGTTTTAGATTTTGAACAAGAATTTAGCCTATCAGATGTGATGGATGATGAAGAGCAGAATGCCAAGCTCCTTGAAAAGGACACGCAAGTCTTTGTTCTGTCACCTATGTTTATTGACTCTTTTCTCGAAAAGGTTCCTGATTTCACCCCCTATTCCTTAGTCCTTTCGACGAGAAGTTCCCAGTTATCAAAGGCGGAATCGGAGCTTAACGATGAAACATTGGCTATGACCTTAAAAACTCTTGGAGATGAAACCCGCTATAAAGTATTGATTGAATTGATTCAGCCACATGCCAAGAATAAAGATATAGCTAAAAAACTGGGGCTTACAAGAGCCTCTATCTCATTCCATACGCAGAAGCTGCTAAATTCTGGCTTGCTGGAGCTTGCGGTGGATGATGATTCGGTTAAATACACGGTCAATAAAGAACTGATTCAAAAGATTATAGAGAAGTTCAAACAGGACCTAAAATAGTTTAAGAAGACCTAGATTCATTCTAGGTCTTTATTTTGTAAAATAATAATCTAATAAAAATTTGACAATCACCTAATTTATTGTTATGATTTGTTAAACAAAAATCTAACAAGAGTAAAGGAGATGTCGTATGATTGTTTTTGCAAAAAACAAAAATTTTCGTCAGTTGCTCATTAATCAATGGATTTCAGGTTTTGGGGACATTGTTTTTTATTTGGCTTTGATGAACTATGTCTCCGCATATTCCTTTGCTCCACTTGCGGTTTTATTGATTTCTCTTTCCGAAACGCTACCTCAGTTAATTCAGGTTTTTACTGGAGTTGCGGCGGACTTTCAGAAGAATCGTATCCATAAATGCCTGCTTATACAGTTTAGTAAGGTCGTGTTATATAGCTTGGTAACGTTTTTGCTGCTTGGACAAGATTTCTCCTTCTTGATTCTGCTTGTGATTTGCTTGATTAACTTTCTGTCGGATAGTCTGAGTTATTTTTCAGGCGCCATGCTGACCCCAGTTTATGTAAAGGTGATTGAGCAAGATATGACCTCTGCTATGGGCTTTCGGCAGGCTAGTATGAGTCTGGTTCATATTTTGGGGAATCTAGCTGGTGGTTTTCTCATCGCTTGGATGAGTATTGGAGCTTTGGCAGGACTAAATGCTCTGACATTCTTGCTAGCTTACCTTGGGTTTTGGCATATTAGTAAAAGCTTACAGGACTTAGAACCGGAGCTCAGCAGTGCCAAGGAGCTAAATAGAGAAAATTATTGGCAGCATTTATTGGATTCTCTTAAAGTCTTGCTGGGATTGAGAAATGTTGTGAGGTTGTTATTGGTTTCAACCTTTGGGCAGGTCACTCTGAATATTCTGACGCCAGTAGCGACTCTTTTATTGCTGAAAAGGCCTTTTTGGAATCTGCAGATTGGTCAGTCCATTGCCGTGTTAATTATTCTAAGTTCCGCTGGTCTGATTTTAGGGAACATTTTGAGTGGCAGTTTGCTGAAAAACTTTTCGACTAAGCTTGCTATGTATGCAAGCCAAGTGTTTGAGGGTTTTATTCTTTGCGGTTTTTTCTGGCAAAACTTTTTACTTATCCTGATAGCGAGCTTTGCTTGCTCAGTGACAGTCGGTCTGCTGAGTCCAAGATTGCAGAAATCTGTATTCAGCCTAATACCAGAAGAGTCCATGGGAGCTATCCAGTCGGCTATTAATCTATTTAGCATGGCTGTTCCGAGTGTTTTATCCATGCTGTTAATAGCTCTTGCCAGCAGTTTGGGGATTATTTATATTCTCCTCCCGCTTGTGTTAATGCTGGCACTGTCTTTCTACTTGATTATTCCAATGGAGAACTTGAAGCCAAATTAGGATAGCTGTTGAATGGCAGCTATCTTATTTTATCTGCTTTGAAGAGACTTCTGATTTTTCAGGTCATTTTTGGTATAATAAAGGACAGGAAATACAAGGAAGTAAAGCATGAAGATTTTTGATACACATACGCATTTAAATGTGGAAGAATTTGCTGGTCGAGAGGCAGAAGAGCTTCAATTAGCTAAAGAAATGAGTGTTGCTGCACATAATATTGTCGGTTTTGACCGACCAACCATTGAGCGCGCCTTGGAGTTGGCCGACAGCTATGATCAGCTTTATGCTACGATTGGCTGGCATCCGACTGAGGCTGGGACTTATGATGAGGAGGTGGAAGCCTATCTGCTGGACAAGCTTCGTCACCCCAAAGTGCTAGCTCTGGGCGAGATTGGGCTGGACTATCACTGGATGACTGCGCCCAAGGATGTTCAGGAGCGGGTTTTTCGACGCCAAATCCAGCTTTCCAAAGAGCTGAACCTGCCCTTTGTTGTTCACACACGTGACGCATTGGAGGATACCTATGAGATTATCAAGAGTGAGGCTGTAGGCCCTCGAGGTGGTATTATGCATTCTTATTCGGGTTCTTTGGAAATGGCAGAGTGCTTTATCGAGCTAGGGATGATGATTTCCTTTTCTGGAGTTGTGACCTTTAAGAAAGCGACGGATATTCAGGAGGCTGCGCAGAACCTGCCTTTGGACAAAATCCTCGTCGAGACGGATGCTCCTTATCTGGCGCCCGTTCCCAAGCGTGGCCGAGAAAACAAAACAGCCTATACCCGCTATGTTGTAGAGAAAATTGCTGAGCTTCGTGGGCTGACTGTCGAAGAAGTAGCGCAGGCGACCTATGAAAATGCAAAGAAGGTGTTTGGGCTTGACTGAGAAGATAAAAATCCCTCAGGTAATCGTCGTTGAGGGCAAGGATGATACAGCTAATCTGCAGCGATTTTACCAAGTTGACACTTACGAGACGAGAGGGTCTGCGATCAATGAAGAAGACCTAGAGCGGATAGAGAAACTGCACCAGCTACGTGGCGTTATTGTCTTTACCGATCCAGACTACAACGGTGAGCGTATCCGTCGAATAATTATGGAGGCAGTGCCAACTGCTCAGCATGCCTTTCTCCGCCGTGATGAGGCGGCTCCCAAGTCTAAGAACAAGGGTAAATCGCTTGGAGTGGAACACGCTTCATTTGAGGATTTACAGCAGGCGTTAGCTGGGCTGGTCGGATATTTCGATGATGAGGATAATTTTGACATCACAAAAAGCGATCTTATGCGACTAGGTCTGCTTATGGGAAGTGACAGCCGTCAGCGTCGAGAGTATCTGGGAGAAGAGCTCCGTATCGGCTATTCCAATGGCAAGCAACTGCTAAAACGGTTGGAATTGTTTGGGGTGACTTTGGCGGAAGTGGAAGAAGTGATGAAGAGGTATGAGAAATGAACGAAAAAGAATTTGGTTTAGAACAAAGTTTAAAAGAATTAAAGGAACTTATCCCTTTATCCGCCCAACAAACAGATGAAGCATCTTGTGAAGCTATAGTAGATGAAGCGGAATCTATTTACGAAAAATACTTTGGCTCAGAAGAGCTTGCTCTAGCGTATGCTAGGATTTTGTTTAATTTATCAACCAAGCAGCCTGAGTTGAACGAACCGAAGACTACTGTTGATAAATTGCAGGCCTTGCATGAACAGTTTCCAGATTCACCTGATATAGCATTGAATTATGCTAGGATTTTGTTGTATTTATCAGTTAAGCAGCCTGAGTTGAACGAACCGAAGGCTACTGTTGATAAATTGCAAGCCTTGCATGAACATTTTCCAGATTCACCTGATATAGCATTGAATTATGCTATGATTTTGGTCAATTTATCAGTTAAGCAGCCTGAGTTGAACGAACTGAAGGCAACTGTTGATAAATTGCAGGCCCTGCATGAACAGTTTCCAGATTCATCTGATATAGCAGAAGCCTTTGCTATGATTTTGTTCAATTTATCACTCAAGCAGTCTGAGTTGAACGAACAGGAGCTTACTGTTGACAAATTGCAGGCCTTGCATGAACATTTTCCAGATTCACGTGATATAGCATTGAATTATGCTAGGATTTTGTTTAATTTATCAGTTAAGCAGCCTGAGTTGAACGAACTGAAGGCAACTGTTGACAAATTGCAGGCCTTGCATGAGCATTTTCCAGATTCACGTGATATAGCAGAAGCCTTTGCTAGGATTTTATTCAATTTATCACTCAAGCAGTCTGAGTTGAACGAACAGGAGGCTACTGTTGACAAATTGCAGGCCTTGCATGAGCAGTATCCAGATTCACGTGATATAGCAGAATCCTTTGCTATGATTTTGTTCAATTTATCACTCAATCAGCCTGATTTGAACAAACAGGAGGCTACTGTTGATAAATTGCAGACCTTGAATAAACAGTTTCCAAATTCACTTGATATAGCTGAAACATTCGCTATTATTTTGTTCAATTTATCACTCAAGCAGTCTGAGTTGAACAAACAGGAGGCCACTATTGAGAAAGTACAGGAATTACATGAGGACTTCTCAAAATCTGAAATAATCGCTTTTATATATTGTGTGCTCTTAGCAAGCGTATTTGATTGTCAAACGGAGGTATATAAACGTATTCAAATAACAGAAACGATAAAAAAACTCTATGGACAATTCTCCGAATTTATGCTACAAACTTTTGATGATCTATTTTTTCATAATGATAGTATTTGTGACAGTGAGGAGTATAAGTTATTCAACTTTATCTTAAAGGAAGGGCTTTTAGGGGATGCCAAATATGCTATTTTGAAAATGTGGGCAGAGCGTTATAAAGAAGACTCGACTGAACTAAAAAACTTACTGTCTATCTACCAATATGTTCAAAAAATCAAATACCAACTTGGATTGAAAGATGAAGTTAAAAAGGAAAATTTTAAGTTTGGCCATTACACTAAAGGAAGCGTGCTTCAAAGCTTATTGGAGCAGAAGGAGGATCCAGACCAGTTTTTCATATCTGGGAAAACTCGTCTGAATAATGCGAATTATATGAATGATCCTGAGGAAGGTATCATCATAGAAAAGATATTGGGCTTAGATAGACGAGATATTTTGGAGACAAGCTCATGGTTTTTAATGAGCTTTACTATTAAAACGGATGATTTAGCCATGTGGTCCCAGTACGGTGATGATGCTCAAGGTGTTTGTCTTGTGCTCCGAGAAGACGATTTTTCGAGATTTACATCGTTCAACGATGTTTCATGGCGTGAAGAAATCAGAACTCTTGAGTTCATTAACAAGATGGATTCACCTATATCGGAGTTAAGTAGTAATATAAAAAGCTCTCAGAGTAAATCGGAAAATGAGGAATCAGACGATACTATTAATGATGAAGGAATTGAACCAATTTCTGAAGAAAATGATAATGATTCAAAAGGAAATGTTGATTATCTCTATCGAATAGCCTATATTAATGATTTGGATGGTAAGTTTAGAATAGAAAAAACAGAGCTCTTTGATGATAAAGAAATAATCGAGTTGGAAACATTGTTGGAGTCCTTAAAGAAAAAACTAGATAAGAATTTAGATAAAAAGGATGAATTTTATCTAAAAGCTATTTCTGACTGTATAGAGGAAATTCGTTACTTATTTAAGTCTGTGGATTACAAATATGAGAACGAACTGCGTATCTTACGCTATGCTAACCTAGATTCTGAGAATAAGAAAATCAAGATTGATAGGTCTTCTGGAATGGGTAAACTTTATGTAGAACGGGAAAATCCAATTCAAATCGGTGAAGTCATTTTTGGTCCTAAGTTTCCGAATCCTGAATACGTAACTCCCCTGTTGAAACTCTTGGATAAGGATATTGTGTTTAAAAAATCTATGATAAAATTTAGATAAAGGGCTCTATAAGCCAAATATAAGGATTCAATAGGGGAACTGGAGCATATATCTAAGCCGTCTGAAATATGCTAGAATAGAAAAAGAGAAAGGAAGAATACAGCAGACTGTATTCGTAATAAGATGAGTATTGCAGACCATAGTGTGACCCGTGCCATTCTGGATCGTCACGGTTTCACTTTTAAAAAATCTTTCGGTCAGAATTTCCTGACTGATACCAACATCCTCCAGAAGATTGTGGATACTGCTGAGATTGACAAAAAGGTCAATGTCATCGAAATTGGTCCTGGTATTGGGGCATTGACAGAATTTTTGGCGGAAAGTGCTGCAGAAGTCATGGCCTTTGAGATTGATGATCGGCTGGTGCCGATTTTGGCAGATACTCTGCGCGATTTTGACAATGTGACAGTGGTTAATCAGGATATTCTCAAGGTTGATCTGGCCCAGTACATAGCAGAGTTTAAGAATCCAGACCTGCCTATCAAGGTAGTGGCAAATCTGCCCTACTACATCACGACGCCGATTCTCATGCATTTGATTGAGAGCGGGATTCCTTTTAGTGAGTTTGTCGTGATGATGCAGAGAGAAGTGGCAGATCGGATTTCGGCTCAGCCTAATACCAAGTCCTACGGTAGTTTGTCAATCGCGGTCCAGTATTACATGACGGCCAAGGTTGCCTTTATCGTGCCGCGGACAGTTTTTGTGCCAGCGCCAAATGTGGATTCGGCTATTCTCAAGATGGTGCGCAGAAACCAGCCACCTGTTGAGGTACAGAACGAGAAATTCTTTTTCAAGGTCTCCAAGGCCAGCTTTGTCCACCGTCGGAAGACTCTCTGGAACAATCTGACCAGTCATTTTGGGAAGTCAGAGGAGACTAAAAGCAAATTGACAGCGGCTCTAGAACGAGCTGACTTATCTCCAAGTGTTCGGGGAGAAGCTCTGAGTTTAGAGGAATTTGCGCGCCTGGCAGATGCTTTGAAGTCTGAAGGATTATAAAAAAATAGAAGATCTGCTCTACATAGCTGGTCTTCTATTTTGCTAATGAGGTACATATGAAAGTGAAATTTCTGTCTTTTCTCTGCAGTGTAATTCTACTTCATAATGACAAAAAATCCTATCATAATTGATAGGATTGCTTTTTATGCGGAGGAAGGGATTTGAACCCTCACACCCGTACGGGCACATGCGCCTGAAGCATGCGTGTCTGCCGTTCCACCACCTCCGCTTGAGATTCTATTATAACTTATTTTTGTGAAAATGCCAATAGCGAATATCAGTTTTTTTCACTGTATGAAAAAAGCAGAAAAAATTCTATTTTTTCTTTACTAAAATAGTTCTATGATATTGCCATTATAGCAAGTATTTGTTACAATTAGATTAATTACTTATTTAGGTAACGAAATAAAAAAGGAGAATGTTATGAAACTGAAAAAATGGCTGCTATTTTTGATGTTGCCCCTTCTGTTTTTGCTGGATTTGAAGCTGTTTACAGCAACTGCTCAAGCCGATGCTTTGAAGAATGCAATCACAGATATTAAGATTTGGGACCACTCTAATGGCCGCGAAGCAACCAAGGTTAACGGTGCTTACAATTTGGTTCAAGGGGGAAATTATCGCTATGAGCTAGTTTTTGATTTGTCTGCTTACGATAACAAGCTCAAGGATGGGGATACCTTTACCTTTACAGTACCAAACGGTGCAACCATTGCTGATGGTACAACTTTTACTCTGACGGATAATGAAACGCAGGTCCAGCTTGGAGCGGCTAAGATGACGTCGAATGGTTCGGGTAAGGGCGGTCTGATTACGGTTACTATTCAGAATTTGGCAGATTACAAGTCTAAGACAACTGCTAGTGGAGTAAGAGGGAGCTTCTTCTTTGATTTTCAGGCGACGACAGTAGGTGCTGATCAAGACTGGAATTATAAGCCTGAGGAAACTCAAGGGGCGATGAGCCATAAGGTAACCATTAACGAGCGCAAACAAAACAGTTTTTCAACAGCTGGTGAAAACTACGCTAAGATTGGAGGGGTCATTGCTAAGAAGCCATATAATTCGGCTATTCTAGGCAAGAGCGGTGACTACTCGCATAACTGGACTGTTCGTATCAATACTCAGCAAAAGACCTATAATTCTCCGATTGTTATCAAGGACGTCATTCCAGATAGCAGTGCGCCAATGCAATTCGTTCCGGAGCAATTTGTCCTTCGCCAAGGGGAGTACACGCAGAGTTTATCAAGTATTGCGAATTCTGTTATCTTGAAAGAAGGTCAAGATTATACAGTTGCCTATAATGACACTTATACAGAGTTTACTCTAACTATCAATAATCCAGGTAATCGTGCCTTTATGTTGAACTATATGACAACTTCACCAGCTGATGGTTCTTTGGTATCCAATACGGCTGAGATGGAAGTTGATAATACAAAACTGCCATTCAGAGATGATCGTCCTGGTCAGACGAGCTCTACGGTAGAGCGCAGCAGCCGGATTACAGAAGGCGGTGTTATCACAGCGGATATCAGCAACAGTCTGGTTCTCTATAAGCAGGATTCTAAGACTGGCAAAATGCTGGAAGGTGCTGTCTTTAAGGTGACAACTCCTAGCGGTGAAGAGATTACTCTGCCGCCGACTGATGCTAACGGGCGGGTTTCTACACAGCCTTTCTCAAGTGAAGAAATCAAGAAAGGCCAATTCACAGTAGAAGAAGTCACAGCTCCGGAAGGCTATGTACTGGACAGCAATCCGATGAAAGTGACTATCAAGGCTGATGGTGCAGTCAAAACAGTCAAGAATACGGTAGATCCAAATGCCAGCAAAAAGCTGACAGTCAAGAAAATTTGGAAAGATGAAAGCAATCAGGACGGCAAGCGTCCAGCTTCTATTGCTGTAGATGTCTACGCTAACGGTCAAAAACTGGCTGATAAGACAGTGACCGTAACTGGCGGTAGTACAGATGCGGAGTGGACAGCTCAGACAACTGATTTACCAATCTTTGATGCAAGCGGTCAAAAAATCACCTATACAATCGGTGAAGATCAGCTTGATGGTTACGATGCTCCAGAAGTAGATCAGGGGAATCTCACTGTTACCAATACTCGTACGCCAGAGAAAATCGCTATCAAAGCCAGCAAGAAATGGGATGATGCCGAGAATCAAGACGGCAAACGTCCTGCCAATGTTGTTGTCAAACTTTATAAAGAAGTCGGCGGTCAGAAATCAGAAGTTGCGAACCGAACTCTGACTGAAGCTGACCAGTGGGCAACCGAGTTCGCCAACTTGAACAAATATGAAAAGGGACAAGAAGTTGTTTATTCTCTGGAAGAAGACGCGGTCCCTCACTATCAATCTCAGGTAACTGGCAATGCTGCTGACGGCTTTGTAGTGACCAACACTTACAAACCAGAAACAATCAAGATTTCTGGTCAGAAGAAGTGGGAAGATGCGGAAAACCAAGACGGCAAGCGCCCAAATGCTGTTAGAGTCAAGATCTTGAAAGGCCAAGATATTGTCGATGTGCAGGAAGTGACGGCTGCTAACGGTTGGAAATATGAATCTAATCCTCTTCCTAAATATGCGTCAGGTCAAGAAATTGCTTATACTGTTGCAGAAGAAGCTGTACCGGGCTACACGAGCAAGGTGGACGGCTACAACATCACCAACTCTTACACCCCAGAAACGGTCAAGGTTTCCGGTCAGAAGAAATGGGATGATGCGGAAAACCAAGATGGTAAGCGTCCAGCTTCTGTTAAGGTTAAAATTCTGAATGGTGATACGGTTGTTGATGAGCAAAATGTGACTTCCGCTAACGAATGGAAGTATGAGTCCAAGGCTTTGCCTAAGTATGCGGCAGGCCAAGAAATCACTTATACCGTAAGTGAGGAAGCTGTTCCAGGTTATACTAGTAAGGTAGAGGGTTACAACATCACCAATTCTTACACTCCAGAGACAACGACTGTGTCTGGAAGCAAGACTTGGGAAGATGGCGATAACCAAGATGGCAAACGTCCAGCTTCTATCACAGTTAATCTGCTGGCTGACGGTCAAAAAGTCAATACCCAAACAGTCGGAGAGGCAGAAGGCTGGTCTTACAACTTTACTGGCTTGCCAGTCTACAAGGATGGCCAACGAATTACCTATACAGTAACGGAAGAAGCTGTACCGGGTTATTCAACTAATCTTAATGGCTACAATATCACTAACTCTTATACACCAGAAAAGACAGAAATCACTGCTAGCAAGACCTGGAATGACAGCGACAATCAAGACGGCAAGCGTCCAACTAAGATTAGCATTAAGCTGATGAAGACAGTCGGCGGTGTCAAGACAGAAGTCGCTAGCAAGGAAGTGACGGCTGCTGATCAATGGCAAACTAAATTTGAAAATCTGCCAGTTTATGAAAATGGTCAGAAGATTGATTACTCTATCGAGGAAGATGATGTAGCTGGCTACACTAAAGAAATCAAAGATTTCACTGTTACCAACTCTTACACTCCAGAGATGATCAAGATTTCTGGTCAAAAAGTCTGGGATGACGCGGATAACCAAGACGGCAAGCGTCCAGCTTCTGTTAAGGTTAAGGTGAAAAATGGCGATACTGTCGTAGATGAGCTGGAAGTAACAGCTGCTAACGATTGGAAGTTTGAGTCTAAAGCCCTTCCTAAGTATGCAGCAGGTCAAGAGATTGCCTACACAGTTACTGAAGAAGCAGTTGCGGACTATCAAACTAAGATTGATAAGTTCACCATTACTAATTCTTACACTCCTCAAAGTACGGAGTATGCTGTTACGAAGGTCTGGGATGATGCTAATAACCAAGATGGCAAGCGTCCAGCTTCTATCACAGTGCAACTGTATAGCTCAGTAAACGGTCAAGAGCCAGTTGCTGTCGCAGGTAAGACATTGACCTTGACGGCTGCTGATAAGGCAGATGACAACACATGGAAAGCAAGCTTCACCAATCTGCCTCAGTTTGACAAGGGACAGGAGATTACCTACTCTGTCAAAGAAGATGATGCAACAGTAGCCGCTTTGAAAGAAAAAGGTTACAGTCCGAAAGTAGAAGGTCAAACAATCACTAACTCTCATACTCCAGAGCAGGTTAAAGTTTCTGGTCAGAAAGTTTGGGATGATGCAGATGATCAAGATGGTAAACGCCCTGCATCTATTACAGTTAAAGTAATGGATGGAAGCACTATTGTTGATACGCTTGAAGTAACAGCTGCTAATGGATGGAAGTTTGAATCTAAAGACCTGCCTAAATATAGAAATGGTCAAGAGATTGCCTACACACTTAAAGAAGATGCTGTTGCTCAGTATGAAACTAAGATTGATAAGTTCACCGTTACCAACTCCTATACTCCAGAAACCGTTAAAGTCTCTGGTCAAAAGGTTTGGGATGATGCTAATAATCAAGATGGCAAGCGCCCAGCATCTATCAAGGTCAAGATTTTGGACGGAGACAAGGTAGTAGATGAACTGGAAGTAACAGCTACTACTGACTGGAAGTTTGAGTCTAAGGATTTGCCTAAGAATAGGAAGGGCAAGAAAATCAACTATACAGTCCTTGAAGAAGTGACGGTTGAGGGGTATAGCAGCAGCCAAGAACAAGCAACAGATGGTAGCTTCACTTTGACTAACAGCTATAAACCAACACAGATTGCTGTTAAGGGAACTGCGGTATGGTCAGATGCTGAAAATCAAGATAAGGTACGACCTTCTAAGATTACTGTTCGCCTCTTGGCAGATGGCAAGCCAATCAAAGAAGAGGTTGTGTCAGGAGAAAATGGTTGGCAGTATGACTTTAGCGGCCTTCCTAAGTACAAGGATGGCAAGGAAATTGTCTATAGTGTTGCGGCTGATCCAGTTGATGGCTACAAGCTTGAGATCAACGGTACTCAGCTGACCTTTAGTCATATCCCTGCTAAGAAAGAGGTTGTTGACGGAGCGATAACTAATAAGCCAGGCGGTCAAGCTCCGAAAGTCGGAGGGAAAGCTCTTCCTCGTACTGGACAGGAAGAAAGTCTTCTTGTTACTATTCTTGGCTTCTTAGCGGCTCTTCTCGCAGGAGGAATGCTGATGGCTAAGGCGAAACGCAGCTAATCAGTTTTGTGACTTACTGAAAATTACAGTGAGCATCTCATTCGATATAAAAAAGCGAACAGGTTCTTTTGGACTTGTTCGCTTTTATCATGCCGTTTTTATTCCAAATATTTTAAAGCAGCTGCTTTCTATGAAAAATGGATCCAACCTTAAGAAATGCCTTCTATGTAAAACAAGCAAGCTAAATCTCGCATTTTTTGTTATAATGAGTGTATTAACTTTTAAGGAGCAATCTTGCAAGGAAAAATCATTAAGGCTCTGGCTGGCTTTTATTATGTAGAGTCGGACGGACAGGTTTATCAAACCAGAGCGCGGGGTAATTTTCGCAAAAAAGGGCAGACACCTTATGTCGGTGATGAAGTCGAATTTTCAGCTGAAAAAGACTCGGAAGGCTATATTTTAAAAATAGAAGAGCGTAAAAACAGCCTGGTGCGGCCTCCGATTGTCAACATTGACCAGGCAGTTGTAATCATGAGCGCCAAAGAGCCAGATTTCAATGCCAATCTGTTAGATCGTTTTCTGGTGCTTTTAGAGCATAAGCGGATCCATCCTATTATCTACATCAGCAAGTTAGACCTGCTTGAAGATGAGCAGAGCTTGGATGTTTATGTACAGGCCTATCAGGCCATCGGCTATGAGGTTCTTAAAACCACTGAGGAATTGCTGCCGCTACTGACAGGGAAAATCACTGTTTTCATGGGACAGACTGGGGTTGGAAAGTCCACCTTGCTCAATAAAATCGCCCCAGACCTGCAGCTTGAAACAGGAGAGATTTCTGAAAGTCTTGGCCGTGGCCGCCATACGACGCGGGCTGTCAGCTTTTACAATCTAAATGGTGGGAAGATTGCCGATACGCCAGGATTTTCGTCTTTGGATTACGAGGTGACTACAGCTGAAGATCTCAATCAAGCTTTTCCAGAGATTGCTGAGTTCAGCCAGTCCTGTAAGTTTCGTACTTGTACCCATACTCACGAGCCGGCTTGTGCTGTCAAGCCAGCAGTTGAGTCCGGCCAGATAGCGTCCTTTCGCTTTGACAATTACCTGCAATTTCTCAGCGAGATTGAGAATCGTCGGGAAACTTATAAAAAAGTTGCCAAAAAAAATTCTAAATAAGGAGAAGAACTATGACATCGTTCAAAATCGCCCCTTCAATCTTAAGTGCGGACTATGCTAATTTTGAAGCAGAGTTAAGAAAATTAGAAGCGACAGGGGCTGAGTATGCCCATATCGATATTATGGATGGTCATTTTGTACCAAATATCAGCTTTGGGGCTGGGGTTGTTGCCAGTATGCGTCCTCACAGCAAGCTAGTCTTTGACTGCCATTTGATGGTTTCCAATCCTGAACATCATATCGAAGAATTCGCTCGTGCCGGTGCAGATATTATCAGCATCCATGCCGAAGCAACACCTCATATCCACGGAGCACTGCAGAAGATTCGGGCAGCAGGAGTTAAGCCTAGTGTTGTGATTAATCCGGGAACACCAGTCGAAGTAGTCAAAAATGTTTTAAATCTGGTTGACCAAGTCCTTGTGATGACAGTTAATCCAGGCTTTGGCGGCCAGGCCTTTCTGCCAGAAACCATGGATAAGATTCGTGAACTGGTCGTTCTGCGCGAAGTCAATCAGCTGAATTTTGATATTGAAGTGGATGGCGGTATTGACGACAAGACCATTGGAATTGCTAAAGAAGCCGGTGCCAATGTCTTCGTGGCTGGCAGCTATGTCTTCAAGGGTGATGTCAATCATCAAGTTCAGACCTTACGGGATGCCCTACATGACTAAGGTTGCGCTGTTTGCTGGCGGAAACTTAGAGCATTTTAGCTTAGATTTTGATGTTTTGGTTGGAGTAGACCGTGGGAGCCTCTTTCTGCTTGAGCAAGGAGTTTGTCCTGATTTGGCTGTCGGGGATTTTGACTCTGTGAGCAAGGAAGAGTTGCTGCGCATAAAAGATAGTGCCAAGGAAATCATTCAGGCCCATCCTGAAAAGGATGATACAGACCTGGAGTTAGCTGTTCTGGCTTGTTTTGAACGGTATACAGATGCCCGTTTGACCATTTTCGGCGCCTTTGGCGGCCGTCTGGATCACGCCTTGGCCAATGTCTTCCTGCCCAGTAATGAAAAAATTGCACCATATATGGAGAAGATTTTTCTGGAAGACGAACAGAATCTGCTGACCTATGTTCCCAAGGGGCACCATGAAATCAAACCGGTAGCTGGCATGCGCTATCTGGCCTTTCTGCCATCGGATGATGCTACCTTAACGATTGAGGGCGCTAAATATCCGCTCAATAAAGATAACTTTTTTTTCAAAAAAGTGTATGCTTCTAACGAATTTATAGATAAGCCCATTTATTTGGACTTTGATAGCGGCTATACAGTCGTCATTTACAGCAAAGACAGGAGCTGATATGGAGTTTATAATTATCCTCATTCTTTTGGGAAATCTAGTGCTGACCTTTCTTTTATGGCAAAAGATTAGTCAGCAGACCGAGACGCTAAAGCAAGTCTTGGAAAATCAGGCAGATCATCTATCGGATCAGTTGGACTATCGCTTGGAGCAAGAAAGCCAGAGAAAGCAAACGGCTCAGAAAGAGCTGGAATTAGCTCTGGGAGACCGCTTGGGCGAGGTCAGGACAGATTTGCACCGCAACTTGACAGAGCTGCGCTTGGAAATCAGTGACAACCTGACCAAGAATCGGGATAAAACTGACGAGCGTATGCGGCAGATTCAAGAGTCCAACGAAACCCGTCTAGAGCAGATGCGGCAGACTGTTGAAGAGAAACTGGAGAAAACACTTCAGACTCGTCTTCAGACTTCTTTTGAAACCGTCTCTAAGCAGTTGGAGTCTGTTAATCGCGGTCTGGGAGAAATGCAGAGTGTTGCCCGAGATGTCGGTACACTGAACAAGGTTCTTTCCAACACCAAGACCCGAGGAATTCTAGGCGAGCTGCAGCTTGGGCAGATTATCGAGGACATCATGACGGCCAGCCAGTATGAGCGAGAGTTTGTAACGGTGGCTGGTTCCAGTGAGCGTGTCGAATATGCCATTAAACTGCCAGGACAGACAGAGCATGAATATGTCTACCTGCCTATTGATTCTAAGTTTCCTCTGGCTGATTACTACCGTTTGGAAGATGCTTATGAGTCTGGCAGCAAGGAAGAGATTGAGCTCTACCGCAAGTCTCTCTTAGCAAGTGTTAAACGCTTTGCCAAGGATATTAAGAGTAAATATCTGGCACCACCAGCTACGACCAATTTTGGAATTATGTTTCTGCCAACGGAAGGTCTCTATTCGGAAGTGGTCCGCAACCCAGCCTTTTTTGACAGTTTGCGACGTGAGGAGCAGATTGTGGTAGCGGGACCATCAACCCTATCTGCCTTGCTCAATTCACTGTCTGTCGGCTTTAAAACGCTCAATATTCAAAAAAGTGCGGACGACATCAGCAAGGTTCTGGGTTCTGTCAAATCCGAGTTTAACAAGTTCGGTGGAATTCTGACCAAGGCACAAAAGCACTTGCAGCATGCTTCGGGCAATATTGATGAACTCTTGACTCGTAGGACAGGAGCTATCGAAAGAACCTTACGCCATATTGAGCTGTCTGACCAAGACCTCGATTTGAACTTACTTGATTTTTCAGAAGAAAGGGAAAACGATGAAGATTAATCAAATGAAAAAAGATGAACTGTTTGAAGGTTTCTATCTGATCAAGTCAGCAGAAGTCCGTCAGACAAGGGCTGGGAAAAATTATCTGGCCTTCACTTTCCAAGACGATACAGGAGTGATCGAGGGCAAACTCTGGGATGCTCAGCCACATAATGTTGAAGAATTCACAGCTGGTAAGGTCGTACACATGCAAGGCCGGCGGGAAGTCTACAATAACACGCCTCAAGTAAATCAACTGACCCTGCGCCTTCCTAAGGCTGGAGAGCCCAATGATCCAGCAGATTTCAAGGAAAAACCGCCAGTAGACCAGAAAGAAATCCGAGACTATTTATCTCAGATGATTTTCAAGATTGAGAATTCGGTCTGGCAGCGCGTGGTCCGCTCGCTTTATAGCAAGTACGACAAGGAGTTCTATTCTTATCCAGCAGCTAAGACCAATCACCATGCTTTTGAGTCTGGTCTAGCCTTTCATACCGCTACCATGGTCAAGCTGGCAGATGCTATCGGAGACATTTATCCTCAGCTTAATAAAAGCTTGTTATTCGCAGGGATCATGCTCCATGACTTGGCCAAGGTTATTGAGCTCAGCGGTCCGGAAAATACAGAGTACACCGTGCGAGGCAATCTGATTGGGCACATCGCTTTGATTGATGAAGAATTGACCAAGACCCTGATGGAGCTGAAAATTGATGACGGCAAAGAAGAAGTAATCGTCCTGCGGCATGTGCTTCTCAGCCACCACGGTCTCTTGGAATATGGCAGTCCTGTCCGGCCTAAGATTATGGAGGCAGAAATCCTGCACATGATTGATAATCTGGATGCGGAGATGATGATGATGACTGCTGCCTTAGGACTTGTAGATCCAGGCCAAATGAGCAATAAAATATTCGCTCTTGAAGGCCGTTCTTTCTACAAACCGAAACTTGAACAGTAAAATACGAAAAATGGACATTACTTGGAAAAGAATGTTCGTTTTTTTGTTTCTGTTATGGTATAATGAATAAAATAACTTTAATTGGTGAAAAAATGAAATTAAGAAGAAGTGAGCGTATGGTGGTTATTTCTAATTATTTGATTAACCATCCTTATGAATTAACGAGCTTAAATACATTTGCAGAAAAATATGAATCTGCCAAATCTTCTATTTCAGAAGATATTGTCATTATTAAGCGTGCCTTTGAAGAGATTGAAATTGGAACTATCGAAACGATTACTGGTGCTGGTGGAGGAGTGATTTTTAGCCCGTCCATCTCAGATACAGAAGCTAAGACTATTGTACAAGGTCTTTGTGATCAGCTGTCTGAAAGCAATCGGATTCTTCCTGGGGGCTATATTTATCTATCTGATCTGCTCAGCACTCCATCTATTCTGAACAATATCGGGCGAATCATTGCCAAGAGCTTTAAAGATCAACAGATTGATGCGGTCATGACAGTTGCGACTAAGGGTGTTCCTTTGGCCAATGCAGTAGCCAATGTTCTCAATGTACCTTTTGTCATCGTTCGTCGGGATTTAAAGATTACAGAAGGATCAACGGTCAGTGTCAACTACGTATCGGGATCCAGCGGAGATCGTATCGAAAAGATGTTCTTGTCCAAGCGCAGTCTCAAGGCCGGCAGCCGCGTCTTGATTGTGGATGACTTCCTCAAAGGCGGAGGAACCATTACAGGCATGATTAGCCTCTTATCAGAGTTTGACTCTGAGTTGGCAGGTGTAGCTGTCTTTGCGGACAACGCGCAGGCTAATCGCGATTATCTGGACTATAAATCGCTCTTGAAAGTAACCAATATTGATGTCAAGGCGAATACCATTGATGTGGAAATTGGAAATATTTTTGATTAGGGAAAAGGGCGGAGATTATAGATGAAAACAGTTTTAGAAAAGTTTGACCACAGTCCGCTGTGGATTCGTTTAGGAGTATTGTCGATTTTATTTGGGATTCTGATTACCGGCATGGTTTTTGTACAGGGACAGTCTAATTCCACCAGAAATTCAGTTAGTTCAGCTGCCAGCATCGCATCAAGCAGCTCTTCCTTACAACTGTCTTCTGCTCAAAAAGAAGCACAGGAAAAAGAAATTCAGGAAGAGGAGCAAGCAGTTCAGGCCGCAGAAGAAGCGGTTAAACAGCTTGAAACCATGCAAACTTTGGAAGATTTGCAGCTAGCTAAGACTGCAGTAGAGAAGGTCAAGGATGCAGCGACGAAAGCTAGATTCCAAAGTCGTATTCAGGCGATAGCAGTCTTGATTGATCCGGAAGCAGCTCAGACCGCTGTTTCTGAAAATTCAGCTGCTGTATCAGAAGAAGCAGTGGCTCAGCCGCAGCAATAAGTTAGCAGCAATCTAATAAACAGAGATAGGCTTAAAATAGAAAAAATGTATTGACAGAAAAGTATCGTCGTGCTATAATGATAGACGGTACTTTTTACTTTTGGTCTCTCAAAAGTGTACAGAGACGTGCTGACAAATGTTGCAAAAGTACACGCAGATGATAGCTGTCACCAAGTGTATCATCACCAAAATTAAAAAAATACAGGAGAATGTAGATGCCTACAATTAACCAATTGGTTCGCAAACCGCGTAAATCAAAAGTAGAAAAATCTAAATCACCAGCTTTGAACGTTGGTTATAACAGCCATAAAAAAGTTCAAACAAACGTATCTTCACCACAAAAACGTGGAGTTGCAACCCGTGTCGGAACTATGACACCTAAGAAACCGAACTCTGCCCTTCGTAAATTTGCCCGTGTACGTCTGAGCAACCTGATTGAAGTTACAGCTTACATCCCAGGTATCGGACACAACCTGCAAGAGCACAGCGTAGTGCTTCTTCGTGGTGGACGTGTAAAAGACCTTCCAGGGGTACGTTACCATATCGTCCGCGGTGCACTTGATACAGCAGGTGTTACTGATCGTAAACAAGGCCGTTCTAAATACGGTACTAAAAAACCAAAAGCATAAGGAAAGGGGAGAAAGATAAATGAGTCGTAAAAACCAAGCGCCTAAGCGCGAAGTATTGCCAGATCCGCTTTACAATTCAAAATTAGTTACTCGTCTTATCAACCGCGTTATGCTTGATGGTAAGCGTGGTACAGCGGCTTCTATCGTTTACGGAGCTTTTGACCAAATCAAAGAAGCAACTGGAAACGATGCGCTGGAAGTATTTGAAACAGCTATGGAAAACATCATGCCTGTACTTGAAGTTCGTGCTCGCCGTGTCGGTGGTTCAAACTACCAAGTTCCGGTTGAAGTTCGTCCAGAACGTCGTACAACACTTGGACTTCGCTGGTTGGTAACGATTGCTCGTCAACGTGGTGAGCACACAATGGTTGACCGCCTTGCAAAAGAAATCTTGGATGCATCTAACAACACTGGTGCAGCTGTTAAGAAACGTGAAGACACTCACCGTATGGCAGAAGCTAACCGTGCCTTCGCACACTTCCGTTGGTAAGAATAAGATACTAAGGGCGTTAAAAAAGCGACTGAAAATTAGGAGGCTTGACGCAGAATCAAAGATTCTAGAAAAGCTTATCTATTTTCTGAGCTTTTAGCCCGAGTTCAATTCAACTTATCTACAAGTTGAGACCAACAAAAACAAGATAAACATTGAGAACGGGTAGGTCCTGCCTATCCGTTTTTGCTAAATCATGTTATAATAAATTGTAAAATAAATTAATAGGAGAAATAACCAAATGGCTCGCGAATTTTCACTTGAAAAAACTCGTAATATCGGTATCATGGCCCACGTCGATGCTGGTAAAACAACAACAACTGAGCGTATTCTTTACTACACTGGTAAAATCCACAAAATCGGTGAAACTCACGAAGGTGCGTCACAAATGGACTGGATGGAGCAAGAGCAAGAACGTGGTATCACTATCACATCTGCTGCGACAACTGCTCAATGGAACAACCACCGCGTAAACATCATCGACACACCAGGACACGTGGACTTCACAATCGAAGTACAACGTTCTCTTCGTGTCTTGGACGGTGCGGTAACCGTTCTTGACTCACAATCAGGTGTTGAGCCTCAAACTGAAACAGTTTGGCGCCAAGCAACTGAATACGGAGTTCCTCGTATCGTATTTGCTAACAAGATGGACAAGATTGGTGCTGACTTCCTTTACTCAGTAAGCACTTTGCATGATCGTCTTCAAGCAAACGCTCATCCAATCCAATTGCCAATTGGTTCAGAAGATGACTTCCGCGGAATTATCGACTTGATCAAGATGAAGGCTGAAATCTATACTAACGACCTTGGTACAGATATTTTGGAAGAAGATATCCCAGCTGAATACCTTGAGCAAGCTCAAGAATATCGTGAAAAATTGGTGGAAGCAGTTGCTGAAACTGATGAAGACTTGATGATGAAATACCTTGAAGGTGAAGAAATCACTAACGAAGAATTGAAAGCTGCTATCCGTAAAGCAACAATCAATGTTGAATTCTTCCCAGTATTGTGTGGTTCAGCCTTCAAGAACAAGGGTGTTCAGTTGATGCTTGATGCGGTTATTGACTACCTTCCAAGCCCACTTGACATCCCAGCAATCAAAGGTATCAACCCAGACACTGAAGAAGAAGAAACTCGTCCTGCATCTGATGAAGAGCCATTTGCAGCTCTTGCCTTCAAGATTGCAACAGATCCATTCGTAGGTCGTTTGACCTTCTTCCGTGTTTACTCAGGTGTTCTTCAATCCGGTTCTTATGTAATGAACACTTCGAAAGGTAAACGTGAGCGCATCGGACGTCTTGTGCAATTACATGCCAATAGTCGTCAAGAAATTGAAACCGTTTATGCTGGGGATATTGCAGCTGCTATTGGTTTGAAGGATACGACTACTGGTGACTCATTGACAGATGAAAAAGCAAAAGTGATTCTTGAGTCGATCCACGTTCCAGAGCCTGTTATCCAGCTGATGGTTGAGCCTAAGTCTAAGGCTGACCAAGACAAGATGGGTATTGCTCTGCAAAAACTGGCTGAAGAAGATCCAACTTTCCGTGTTGAAACAAACGTTGAAACTGGTGAAACAGTTATCTCTGGTATGGGTGAGCTTCACTTGGATGTCCTTGTTGACCGTATGCGTCGTGAGTTCAAGGTTGAAGCAAACGTAGGTGCTCCTCAAGTATCTTACCGTGAAACATTCCGCGCTTCTACTCAAGCTCGTGGATTCTTCAAACGCCAATCTGGTGGTAAAGGTCAATTCGGTGATGTATGGATCGAGTTTACACCAAATGAAGAAGGAAAAGGCTTCGAGTTTGAAAATGCTATCGTCGGTGGTGTGGTTCCACGTGAATTCATTCCAGCGGTAGAAAAAGGTTTGGTTGAGTCAATGGCTAATGGTGTCCTTGCTGGTTACCCAATCGTTGACGTGAAAGCGAAACTTTACGATGGTTCATACCACGATGTCGACTCATCTGAAACAGCCTTCAAGGTTGCTGCATCACTTGCATTGAAAGAAGCGGCTAAGACTGCACAACCAGCTATCCTTGAGCCAATGATGTTGGTAACAATCACTGTTCCTGAAGAAAACCTTGGTGACGTTATGGGTCACGTAACAGCTCGTCGTGGACGTGTTGATGGTATGGAAGCTCATGGTAACAGCCAAATCGTTCGTGCTTATGTTCCACTTGCTGAAATGTTCGGTTATGCAACAGTTCTTCGTTCAGCATCACAAGGACGCGGTACCTTCATGATGGTATTTGACCACTACGAAGATGTACCTAAGTCAGTACAAGAAGAAATCATTAAGAAAAACAAAGGTGAAGCTTAAGCTTTGAGCAAACCTTGGCACTCGCGTTTGCGGGTGCTTTTTCTATTTTTTAGAGGATCGATTCCTCAATAAAAAGAGTAAATGATTTATCTTGTAAGTTGTATTCCTGCATTTTCAAAAGTTACTGCTTTGCTTTTTCAAATCAATGAAAGTCAAAATGAAAGTTAGTGAAAGAATTCATAATACTTGTTAATAACAATGAAATCAGTTGCATTTTACCTCAATTAAGTATATAATAGAAATGTTGAAAGGTGATTTGTAGCAACTCAAGTTACTCTTTTCACATAAAAATTTTTTGATTTTCATAAGGAGGAAATCACGAATGGTAGTTAAAGTTGGTATTAACGGTTTCGGTCGTATCGGTCGTCTTGCTTTCCGTCGTATCCAAAACGTAGAAGGTGTTGAAGTTACTCGCATCAACGACCTTACAGATCCAGTAATGCTTGCACATCTGTTGAAATACGATACAACTCAAGGTCGTTTCGATGGTACTGTTGAAGTTAAAGAAGGTGGATTCGAAGTTAACGGAAAATTCGTTAAAGTTTCTGCTGAACGTGACCCAGAACAAATTGACTGGGCTACTGACGGTGTAGAAATCGTTCTTGAAGCAACTGGTTTCTTTGCTAAGAAAGATGCTGCTGAAAAACACCTTAAAGGTGGTGCTAAGAAAGTTGTTATCACTGCTCCAGGTGGAAATGACGTTAAGACAGTTGTATACAACACTAACCACGACGTTCTTGACGGTACTGAAACAGTTATCTCAGGTGCTTCATGTACTACAAACTGCTTGGCTCCAATGGCTAAAGCACTTCAAGACAACTTCGGTGTTGTTGAAGGATTGATGACTACTATCCATGCTTACACTGGTGACCAAATGATCCTTGACGGACCACACCGTGGTGGTGACCTTCGTCGTGCTCGTGCTGGTGCTGCAAACATCGTTCCTAACTCAACTGGTGCTGCTAAAGCTATCGGTTTGGTTATCCCAGAATTGAACGGTAAATTGGACGGATCTGCACAACGCGTTCCAACTCCAACTGGATCAGTTACTGAATTGGTTGCTGTTCTTGAAAAGAACGTAACAGTTGATGAAGTAAACGCAGCTATGAAAGCAGCAGCTAACGAATCATACGGTTACACAGAAGATCCAATCGTATCTTCAGATATCGTAGGTATGGCTTACGGTTCATTGTTCGACGCAACTCAAACTAAAGTTCTTGATGTTGACGGCAAACAATTGGTTAAAGTTGTATCATGGTATGACAACGAAATGTCTTACACTGCACAACTTGTACGTACTCTTGAATACTTCGCGAAAATCGCTAAATAATTCAATGGTAAAAGAAAGAGGCTCATTTGAGTCTCTTTTTCTGTACCTTGCTTTGTGAGAATTATCAAAGACAGGGCTGTGGTATGTTGTACTTCTATTTTCCAAATTTTTAGTCATATAGAAAGTCATTTTTACTATATCTGTCCATTTTTCTAAATGCTTCAAGAGGCTGTTTTGCGGTAAGAGAAGCTAAGCATACTTTCCTTAAAGAAAACTATACCAATTTCGTGCTTGACAAACTAAAAAACTGTGTGTATACTAGCTTTGTTGGAGTTTTTAGACTCCAAGAAGACTATACCAATTTTTGATAAGAAGGGCTGGTTTCTAAGACTAGAAATCAGAAGTAACGTTATGTGTGGAATTGTCGGAGTTGTCGGAAATCGCAACGCAACAGATATTTTGATGCAGGGCTTGGAAAAGCTGGAATACCGAGGTTATGACTCGGCTGGAATTTTTGTAACAACAGGGAAAATTTCTAGTCTGGTCAAGTCGGTCGGTCGTATCGCTGACCTACATGCTAAAATTGGCATTGATGTTGCTGGGACTACTGGTATCGGACATACTCGTTGGGCTACTCATGGAAAACCAAGTGAAAATAATGCCCATCCTCATACTTCACAGACTGGCCGTTTTGTCTTGGTTCACAACGGTGTGATTGAGAACTACCTTGATATTAAGAATACTTATCTAGCTGGTCATGACTTCAAGGGGCAGACAGATACAGAGATTGCAGTGCATCTGATTGGCAAATTTGCTGAAGAAGAAGGCTTATCTCTTTTAGAAGCCTTTAAAAAAGCTCTCCACATTATACGTGGTTCTTATGCCTTTGCTTTGGTGGATTCAGAAGATGCAGATGTTATCTATGTTGCTAAAAATAAATCACCTCTTCTAGTTGGACTGGGTGATGGCTATAATATGGTCTGCTCAGATGCTATGGCCATGATTCGCGAGACAAGTCAGTTTATGGAAATTCATGACCAAGAGCTGGTTATTGTCCGTAAAGACAGTGTGGAAGTGCAGGATTATGACGGGCATACTCTGGAGCGTGAAAGCTATACAGCTGAGCTTGACTTGTCCGATATTGGTAAGGGAACTTATCCATACTATATGCTCAAGGAAATCGATGAGCAGCCAACTGTGATGCGTAAGCTAATCAGCGCTTATACAGACGATAAGGGGCAAGTATCAGTAGATGCAGATATTGTCAAAGCTGTTCAGGAAGCTGACCGTCTCTATATCCTTGCAGCTGGAACTTCTTACCATGCTGGCTATGCTTCTAAGCGTATGCTGGAAGAGCTGACAGATACACCTGTTGAGCTGGGCATTGCTTCTGAGTGGGGCTATGCTATGCCTCTCCTCAGCAAGAAGCCTCTCTTCATCTTTATCAGCCAATCTGGTGAGACAGCTGACAGCCGTCAGGTCTTAGTCAAGGCGAATCAGATGGGTATTCCAAGTTTGACCGTGACCAATGTTCCGGGTTCTACGCTTTCTCGGGAAGCCAATCATACCATGCTACTGCATGCAGGTCCTGAGATTGCGGTTGCTTCTACTAAGGCCTATACAGCTCAAATTGCAACCTTGGCTTTCTTGGCTAAAGCTGTTGGCGATGCCAATAATTCCGAGAAAGCGGCAGCCTTTGACTTGGTTCACGAGCTGTCCTTAGTTGCGCAGTCTATTGAGTCCACTTTGTCAGAGAAGGAGTTGATTGATAATAAGGTCCGTGGTCTTCTGGAAACAACTCGCAATGCTTTCTATATCGGCCGTGGTCAAGACTACTATGTGGCGATGGAAGCTAGCTTAAAACTCAAAGAAATTTCTTATATCCAGTGTGAAGGATTTGCTGCTGGTGAGCTCAAACACGGTACGATCTCTCTGATTGAAGACGGAACACCAGTTTTGGCTTTGCTTTCAGATGAAGTCTTGGCTAGCCATACTCGGGGCAATATTTCAGAAGTCGTAGCTCGGGGTGCCAAGGTGTTGACCATTGCTGAGGAGAATGTAGCCAAAGAAGGCGACGATATCGTGCTCAATCAGGTTCACCCATACCTGTCACCAATCTCTATGGTGGTACCGACACAGCTCATTGCTTACTTTGCAACCTTGCACCGTGGTCTGGATGTTGACAAACCGCGTAATCTGGCTAAGTCTGTCACTGTAGAATAAGCACAGAGGGCCATTGCCTATAAAGATTACCTATCTCATCCATAGAAAATATATATGGTGCTTATCTAAAAAGGATACAAAAAATAAGGTTATTCAGCAGAGTCTGAAAAACCTTGAAAAAGCTAGCTTAGTCTAGCTTTTTTATTTTGCTTTGATAAATATTTTTAATCAGGCTGATAGGGAAAATATATTTCCCAGGAGAAAGAGAGGATGGTAAGATATATTACAAATTCAAAGAAGGAGGAGGTAATGGTCAGCAAGAAAGAATTAGTGCTGAGAGCTTTTCGGGGTGAAGAAGTTGACCGAGTGCCTGTGGGATTCTGGTTTCACTTTGTAAGCCAAGAGGAAAAGATGCTGGGCCTGGACAATCCAGAGATTTTCAATAAAAGTGTTGAGGGACATGCTGCTTATGTTCGAGCTGCACGGCCAGACTTTGTCAAGATTATGAGCGATGGCTTCTTTAAGTATCCTAGCGCGCTTTATTCGGATCATATTGAGTCCATTCGGGACTTGGCTGCTATCCAGTCTATCGGTGAGCATCATCCTTGGATTGAGCAGCAGATTGAGATGGTTAAGGCTGTAAAAGCAAGCTATCCGGAGGACCTCGCTTCCTTCTACAATATTTTTGCGCCGGTCTCCTATCTCAAGCGCTGGTTCCGCAGGGAAGGGTCACGAGGAGATAGAGAAATAGCAGATTTTCTGGCAGACGATCCTGAGCTGACAGGACATGTTCTAGATGTCATTGCTGGCGATATTGCTATTTTGACTAGGCGGATTATTGAGGAAGCGGACATTGAGGGAATTTATCTCAGTACTCAGCAAGTCCAAGACGGCCGAGTAGATGCGGCCAGTTATCGTCTTTATATTGAGCCTAGTACGGTCAAGGTTCTGGATGCAGCCAATGCAGCTGGCGGTCAGAATATTCTCCACATTTGCGGCTTTGAAGGAGCCAGCAATGATTTGGAACTGTTCAAGGACTATCCGGCTCAAGTGTTTAACTGGGCAACTCATCATGAGGGTGTCAGCTTAGCGGAAGGGCGCAAGCTCTTTGGCGGTCAGACTGTCCTAGGCGGATTCGAAAATGGCAGAGCAGCTCTTCTAAATACGGGCAGTCGTGCAGAATTAGAGGCTGAAACCAAGCAATTGCTGGCTGAAACTGGCAGCCAGCGAGTGATTCTTGGGGCTGACTGCACAGTACCAGATGATTTTGAAATAGAAAGACTGGACTGGATTCGTCAGGCAGCTAGTCAGTTCTGACGGACTTGCCAAAGACCTAAAGAGCAATTTTCAACTCTTTCAAGGAGGAAGATAGATGAATCGGTATCAAAAAAAGCTTGCTGCTCTTGCTCTGATATTCTTGATGATAGGAACATTTCTGAGCATCGGTCAGATTTACGCTCATCAGTCTTCAGACAAAAAAGAAGATGATTTGCAGGTGCTCAAGAAATTACCAGAGCAGTTAACTGGCTTGCTGCAGCCCAATGATATCGCTGCCCTGCTCTTGTCAGATTAGAATTTTACTTAAAAAGATGAATTAGCCTAATTAAAAAGCTAAAAAACAACTTATTGGCTAGATAAGGATAATAAAAAAGGAGAGAAGATGACTTCAAAAAGAGAATTAGTACTGAAGGCTTTCAGAGGAGAGCCGGTTGACCGAGTGCCAGTTGGTTTCTGGCATCATTTTACAAGCGAGGAGGAGTGGCTGGCTGGTTTTGGGAATCAGGCTATTATTGAGAAAAATCTGGCTGGTCATCAAGCTTTTCTGTCAGAAGTAGAGCCAGACTTTATCAAGCTGATGAGTGATGGTTATTTTGCCTATCCTAACGAGCGCTTGAAAAAAGTCCAATCTATCAAGGAGTTGGCAGATATTGAGCCGCTAGGTGCTGACCACCCTTGGATTAGTGAGCAGGTGGAGCTCGTTCAGAAGATTAAGGCTAGCTTTACAGAGAACTTGGTCGCTATTTACAATATTTTTGCGCCAGTGACCTACTTCAAATGGTTGGTCGGCAAGGTTGCCGGAGGAGATGATATCATTGCAGATTTCCTAGCAGAGGATGCAGTGCTCACGAAGCGGGTTCTGGATGTGATTGCTAAAGATATTGCGGCTCTGACGGAGCGGATTATCAAGGAAGCTGGTGCGGATGGAATCTACCTCAGCGTTCAGAGCATCCAGGATGCACGGGTGTCGGCTGAAGACTATAAGGCTTTTATTGCTCCTAGTGAATTGGCGGTGCTGGAAGCAGCCAATGCGGCTGGCGGAGTGAATATCCTGCACATTTGCGGTTACGAAGGCGCGCGAAACGATGTTCATCTTTTTACTGATTATCCAGCTCAGGTCATCAACTGGGCAGTGGGGCCAGAAGGCATCAGCCTAGCGGAGGGCCGGAAATTGTTTGGCGGTCGGACTGTCCTGGGTGGTTTTGAAAATGGCAAGGATGGCCTGTTCTACACGGGCAGTCAAGCGGCTATTCAAGATGAGACCAAGCGGCTGATAGCAGGAGCTGGCAAGGAAGCTTTGATTATCGGGGCTGACTGTACTATTCCAAGCGATATTGAAGCAGAGCGGATTCAGTGGGTTCGCCAAGCAGCAAGCTTAACATAAGAAGGAGACGAAAGAATGAGCAAGAAAAAATGGATTATTGGTGGAGCAGCAGTGATTGCTATTGTAGCGGCGACTTATTTGGGGCGGACCTTGACAGGTGCTTCATCTAGCAAGACGAGCAGCTCTGCATCAGGCGGCGGTAAGGTCACGACTTTGAAAGTGGCACATACACAGAACTATGTTCCTTATGACTTTGTGGATGAAAAAGGTGAGTCAGATGGCTATGAGGTTGCTGTTCTCAAGGCCATTGATGAAAAGCTGCCAGACTATCAGTTTGAATATACTGGTACCAGTGATGAAGATCTCTTAGTCGGTCTGGAATCTGGAAAATATGACATCGGAACCAAGGGAGCATGGTACACCGAAGAGCGGGCGAAGAAGTTCATCATTCCAAAAAGCCCAATCGGTGCTAGCATTATCGGTTTCACTATCCGCAAGGAAGACGCTGAAAAATACAAAACCATTGATGACTTTGCCAAGGAAAAGGGCAAGCTGGTACCAATTTCTCCGCAGAATGCTCAATGGGCGGTTATCGAAGAGTATAACCAAAAGCATAGCGGTGCTCCTATTGATTTGACTGCAGCAGAGTCCTTCAAGGTGGCTGATGCTTATGCTTGGGTTCTGGAAGGACGCTACGATGCCTTCTTTGACATCAAGCTGTCGTTTGAAAAAGCTGTGACTGACAAGGAAGGTTCTTACCACCAGTATGCGGATCAACTGACTTGGTTCCCTTACAAGGGGATTCCGACCTATCCCCTGCTTCATAAAAACGAAAAAAATGAAGAATTTGCTAAGGCATACGAGAAGGCAATTAAGGAACTGGAAAAGGACGGAACCTTGGCTAAACTATCTGAAAAGTATTTCGGAGAAGATGTCTTCTCTTATGTGGACAAGGATTAGTGGCTGCTGTCTGCTGATTACGGAAAATCAAAAGGCTGACTGAGAAGCTGGCTGAATATAGAGTTGGTGGCTTCTAAGCTGACCTTGCTGCTGTTTGAAGGAATTTTCAAAGAGGATAACTAGGCGAGAGCATGGCTGCTCCAAGCTGAAAGTGCCCGCCCAAGAGAAGCTTATTCTATCTAATCACTGTCGAAGGAGAAGAAAATTATGGTCTCGTATGACTTATCCCGTGTCTTTGGCCTGCTGCCTAGTCTGCTGCAGGCTCTGCCGACCACTTTATGGATTATGTTTGTGACAGCTTTGATTGGCTCCTTGCTGGGTGGTCTGTTGGCTTGGGCTCAGATTTCTGAGGAGCAGTCTTTTGCTGGTCTGGCTAGAGGATATATATTTATCCTTAGATGTACACCACCTATCGTCTTGCTTTTCTTGGTTTTTTATGGCATTCCAGAGTTTTTAGAATGGTGGCTGGGGCTGGATATCAATAATTGGTCGCGGACTGTGTTTGTCATCATCACCATGATTCTGCTCTTTGCGGCCATGATTGCGGAAGTCTTCAAGGCAGCTTATCTTGCTGTTCCCAAGGGACAGACCGAGGCAGGTCTCAGTATTGGCTTGGCACCGGTGCAGACTTTTCTGCGTATTGTCCTGCCACAGGCTTTTCGCATCGCCCTGCCCAATCTGACTACTGCCCTTCTTAATCTCATGCGGGATGCTGCGCTAGCTTATACGATTGGGGCAGTTGATGTCATGGGAGCGGGGCAAAATCTCATCAGCCGTAATCTAGGCAATTATTCCCTCGAAACCTATACAGCGGTGGCCTTGATTTACTGGGGGATTGCCCTAGTGGTTTCGCTTGCTTCCCAGCTTCTGGAAAAAAGTCTGATAGTCAAGGAGAGGTAAAGCATGGATTTGAATTATATTGTAAATACCTTTCTGGTTACTTTGAAAGGCATACCGGTAACCCTGATCATTATGGTGGTGGCTATTCTGCTCAGCTTTATTCCAGCCTTGCTCTTGGCTTTAGGGCAGATTTATAAAGTTCGAGGTGTGCGGACCTTTTCAGTGGTTTATCTGGCCTTTATTCGGGCGACGCCTCCCATTTTGCTCATTCTCTTTTTCTATAGTCTTTTTCCTAGCTTACTGAATCAAATTTTTAAAAGTCTGGGCAGTCAGGTAGACGTCTTTAAGTTCAATCCGCTTTACTATGCTTTCATCATTTATAGCCTGATGACGACAGGCAGCTTGTCGGAAATACTGCGCTCTGCCATATTAACAGTGGATAAAGGGCAGTTAGAAGCGGCTCAAGCGATTGGTTTAACGAATTTTCAAGCCTATCGGAGAATTGTTTTTCCTCAGGCTCTGCGCTCAGCCCTGCCCAATCTGGCCAATCTGGTTATCAATCTAGTCAAGGGAACTTCGTTGGTATTTGTCATGACAGTCAAGGATATCACAGCCTTGGCTAAGATAGAGGCCTCCCATTCTTACCAGTATTCAGAGTCTTATCTGGTGATTTTTGTTATTTATCTCATTATTTGTGGCTTGATTCAGTGGATGTTTAGGGGCTTGGAAAAGCGCTACGCTCTTGCTTAGGAAGGAAAGATTATGTTAGAAGTAAAACATATCTCCAAACGATTTGGAGAGCACCAGGTGCTGGCAGATGTCAGTCTCAAGGTCAATCAAGGTGACGTTGTAGTTATTCTGGGACCGTCAGGCTCTGGGAAAACAACATTTCTGCGCTGTCTGAATCACTTAGAAAAAGCGGATGGCGGCCAGTTGACTTTGTCTGGTAAGGACTATGATTTGGCTAAGCTCAGCAAAAAGGAGATTTTGGAAATTCGTAGAAAGACGGCCTTTGTCTTCCAGCATTATAATCTCTTTGCCAATAAAACAGCCCTTGAAAATATCTTAGAAGGCTTAGTGATAGCTCGTAAGATACCGAGGGAAGAAGCGCTTAAGATTGCGGAAGAGTCCTTGAATCGCGTGGGCCTCTTGGCCTACAAAGACTACTATCCTTCTCAGCTATCAGGCGGCCAGCAGCAGCGGATTGGGATTGCGCGTGCCATTGCTGTCAAGCCAGATGTCATCCTGCTGGATGAACCAACTTCGGCTCTAGATCCGGAATTGGTCGGTGAAGTTCTCAGCGTCATGAAACAGTTGGCTCAGGAGGGAGTGACCATGGTTGTTGTGACCCATGAGATGAGCTTTGCTCGTGATGTGGCCAACCATGTTATCTTTATGGACGGAGGTCACATCATCGAAGAAAATCCTCCTCAGGAATTCTTCAGCAGTCCAAAGGAAGAGCGGACCCAACAGTTTCTGTCCCGCATTCTGTCCGATGCCAGCTATAGTGTAGAATATATGATTTAAAATCTGGATTGTGTCCAGATTTTTATTATAAAAAGACATCTTTATAGGAATGAAAAGGACCTAAACGACAATTTTTAATTACATTTGTAAATTTATTTTAAAAAATTATGTAAAATCTATTGACAAATAAATTCTGTCATGATAAAATTACAACTGTAAACAAAAAAGTTTACGTAAATTTAATCAGAAGATGTGAATATAGCCGGAAGGCGATTATTTTTGGGAGGATTAAAAATTATGTAAAATTATCTTCTGCTGAAAGAGATCAAATCACTCATAAAAATAGAGACTGAATCAGTCTTGATTTTTGAAAAGAGAATAAGTTATGTAAAATAATAGATTGCAGAAGATCTCCCAAATCAAAATTTATAGTGGATAAGGAAGAGATTTCTTATCTGAAACTTTGGTAAAATCAAAAATTATGTAAAGCAAAATATGAAAACAGCGAGGTAATGCTATGAACAACAACTACAACAATTTTAACAATATGGACGACCTTTTCAACCAACTTATGGGACGCATGGGTGGCTACAACAGCGAACACCGGCGCTACTTGATTAATGGTAGAGAGGTCACACCGGAAGAGTTTGCTCAGTACCGGGCTACTGGCAAGCTCCCTGGTCAAGGAACAGGTGAGCAAACTGGACAAGCTGCTGCTCAAGGACCTAAGCAGGATGGTATCCTGGCTAAGCTAGGTCGCAATCTGACTCAGGAAGCTCGTGATGGTAAGTTAGATCCAGTCATTGGGCGCAATAAGGAAATCCAAGAAACTGCTGAAATCCTTTCCCGCCGGACTAAGAATAATCCTGTATTGGTCGGAGATGCCGGAGTCGGTAAGACAGCTGTCGTAGAAGGATTGGCCCAGGCTATCGTCAATGGTGATGTGCCAGCAGCTATCAAGAATAAGGAAATTATTTCTGTTGATATTTCTGGTCTGGAAGCTGGTACCCAGTATCGTGGTAGCTTTGAAGAAAATATCCAAAACTTAGTCAATGAAGTCAAGGAAGCCGGCAACATTATCCTCTTCTTTGATGAAATCCATCAAATTCTAGGAGCAGGATCTATCGGTGGAGATAGTGGCTCTAAGGGCTTGGCAGATATTCTCAAACCGGCGCTTTCTCGTGGGGAGTTGACCGTCATCGGAGCTACCACTCAGGACGAGTACCGCAATACCATTCTCAAAAATGCTGCTCTGGCTCGTCGTTTCAATGAAGTCAAGGTCAATGCACCATCTGCCGAAGATACTTATCAGATCCTTCGGGGTATTCGGGACTTGTATGAAAAGCACCACAATGTCATCCTGCCGGATGAAGTGCTGAAAGCGGCTGTGGACTACTCTGTTCAGTATATTCCACAGCGCAGCTTGCCAGACAAGGCGATTGACCTGGTCGACGTGACTGCTGCCCACTTGGCAGCCCAGCATCCAGTGACTGATGTTCATGCGGTTGAAAATGAGATTGCTGAACAGAAAAACAAGCAGGAAGCGGCTGTTGAGAAAGAAGATTTTGAAGCAGCTCTGAATGCCAAGACTCGCATTGAAGAGTTAGAAAAGAAAATTCAAAATCACACTGAGGATATGAAGGTGACAGCTACGGTCAACGATGTGGCAGAGTCTGTTGAACGGATGACGGGTGTGCCGGTATCTCAAATGGGAGCCAGCGACATTGAGCGCCTCAAGGGCATGAATGACCGTCTCAAAGCTAAAGTTATCGGCCAAGATAAGGCTGTAGAAGCTGTGGCTAGAGCTATTCGCCGTAACCGTGCAGGATTTGATGAAGGCAACCGTCCAATCGGAAGCTTCCTCTTTGTTGGACCAACTGGTGTTGGTAAGACTGAGCTGGCTAAGCAACTAGCTCTAGATATGTTCGGTACTAAAGAGGCCATTATCCGTCTGGATATGTCTGAATACTCTGACCGGACTGCTGTTTCCAAGCTGATTGGTACTACTGCAGGCTATGTCGGCTATGATGACAACAGTAATACCCTGACCGAGCGTGTGCGCCGCAATCCATACTCTATCATTCTCTTGGATGAGATTGAAAAGGCGGATCCACAGGTGATTACCCTTCTCCTTCAAGTTTTAGATGATGGTCGCTTGACGGATGGTCAAGGCAATACAGTCAACTTCAAGAACACGGTCATCATTGCGACTTCAAATGCTGGATTTGGCTATGAAGCTGGCTTGGAAGAGGATGCAGAAAAGCCTGATTTGATGGATCGACTCAAAGCTTATTTCCGTCCAGAGTTCCTCAATCGTTTTAACGCGGTTATTGAGTTCTCTCATCTCAAGAAAGAAGATTTGATGGAGATTGTTAATCTCATGCTGATCGAAGTAAATCAAACCTTGAGCAAGAAAGAAATTGATCTGGCTGTATCTGATGCAGCTAAGGAATTCCTGCGCGATGCTGGTTATGACCAAGTCATGGGTGTTCGTCCGCTCCGCCGTGTCATTGAGCAGCAAATTCGTGACAAGGTGACTGACTTCCACTTAGACAATCTAGATGCTAAGCACTTGACAGCCGATTTGGAAGATGGTGTCTTGGTTATCCGGGAAAAGGGCGCTGCCGCATCTGAAGAAGACAAGCAAGCAGAATAAAGCTTACTAAGTCAACTAACTTTTCAAAGACCTCCTTCTTAGATGAAGGCAGGTCTTTTTTTGTTGAGTAGGAATTCCAAATATCTCCTCTTTCTGGAAAGAAATTAGCATTTATCCCAAAATCTCAACTTAATCCGTCTTGACAACACCTAAAAGAAATGTTGCTATTAGGTATATAAAAACATTGAAGCCTGATGCTGATGAAAAGCCAGGCTTGTTTAGAAGGTATCGGTAAAATGAAACAAAATCTTGATATTGCCGAAACAGTCCATAACTACAATTAAGCGCAATGTCATTATCTTTGCATTCTTCAGCACCCTATGTGGCTGGATTGGTTATGTTGTTGATAAAGTAACCGGTCAGGATCATTACGAAAATATCGGAACAGAGATAGGAAGCGGCTTTTTAGGGATGCTGATTTGACTGGTAACTCCGTTAATCTGTATCATCTTTCTCCGAAGTTTTGGCGGAGATAGCTGGAAAGAGGCAAGTTTTTTTCATTAATTTTAAAAATAATTAAAATTTATAGCTTGTTAGTTTTTTTAGTCTACCCTCTTGTTACGATGATAGTAATAGTCCTGGGTCTACTGACGCAAGGTATTCGATTGACTGATGTGAAGATTGAGCTGACAGCCTATATGGGAATCTTGTTAACAAAGATAGGGACTCAATTTATAAAAAATATTTTTGAAGAATCCGTTTGGAGGGCATATCTTACCAATCAATTAATCAAATTAAAATTATCCGACTTAAAACTATATCTACTTGTTGGCTTTATCTGGTGGATTTGGCATCTGCCTTACATTATGAAGTTTCTGTCTGAGAGAGAAATCCAAAATACCTTGCCGGTTGGAAGGTTTACATTCTTCCTTATCGGGATGATAACTGTTGCATGCTGGACGGTCATGTATACAGAGATTTTTAGAATTACTAAATCAGTTTGGCCTCTAGTTATTATGCACACTATGGAGGATGCGGTTATAAATCCTTTACTATTACTAGGATTTATCTCGGTAGAAAAAAATCAGGCTTTCATCTTCTCGCTTTCAGTGGGGATGATTCCGACTATTCTTTATTTAACAGTTGGTCTAGCTATACGAAAATGGAGGAAAAAACAGGAGTATGGAAAGGCGAGCTAACAAAGTAAGAAAAGAAGATAATATTAATTCTTTTTTTCTATCTTAATAGAGGCAAAAGGCTCTCATAAGTCTATAAAAGTGGGAAAAGTTGACATTTTAATGAGTTATGTTCTAATTTTTTTGTACATTTTCAAGTTTTTATATATGTAAATGTCAGAAAAAAGTGTATAATGGATTAGTAAATTAAATTTTAGGAGAGGATTTAATTATGAAAAAGTTGGATATTACAACCATGCCTGACTATAGGAAAGTCGAGGCTGTTGTTCAGTTGTTAGTTAATGGAACCTTAACTAGTTATCGAATTGCAACGGATGCAAACATCAGCAAGATGAGTATCCTGACCTTAACTAAAGGGACCAGCAAAATTAAGAACATTACTTATCAAACTGCGATGGCCTTAATTAATTGGTATGAAGAAAACCATGAAAAATACGGCATCACCATTCATCAAAAGGCCGCAGGATAGTTTAAAACTATGATGTAGCTCAACCCTAGCCCAGCTAACCATTTGGATAGCTGGGTTTTTCTATGCCTCTTAGCGATTGCCGGCTCGCAGAGTCGAGCAGAGTTTAGCGGCATTGATGCAGATTGAGCGCAAGCGAAGTCTACGTTCCGCTAATTTTTTAGCGATTGCCGGCTCGTAGAGCCGAGCAGAGCTTAGAGGCATAGATGCAGTTTGAGCGTTAGCGAAACTACGTTCTGCTAAAACTTAATCAGACAAGCCAGAGGCGCAGTCGAACTTAGGAGCAGCGATGCTCACTTTCTTACTTTTTATCTGTCCTTAGGGGCAGATTTTTTGACAGTCCAAGAGTGAACAGTCACCTGTGTAATTCTTGGTCTTTTTGTTACCGCTTTCAAGAATTATAATAAATCTATAAAAAGATGAGATTATCCCTATCTTGCGATATAGGGATAATTTTCTTATAATAGATATGAGACAATTTTTATCGTTTCTACGACCATTGTTTATCCTGTTCTGATGTCAGGACAGATTTTAGTAAAAATAAGGAGAATCCAATGTCACAATTATCAGTTAATGCCATTCGCTTTTTAGGGATTGACGCGATTGAAAAGTCTAAGTCAGGTCACCCTGGCGTAGTCATGGGCGCTGCGCCGATGGCCTATGACTTGTTTACTAAACAATTGCGTATCAATCCAGAAGAGCCAAACTGGATTAACCGCGATCGCTTCGTCCTGTCTGCAGGACATGGTTCTATGCTGCTTTATGCCTTGCTTCATCTGTCTGGCTTTAAAGATGTCAGCATGGACGAAATCAAAAACTTCCGCCAATGGGGTTCTAAGACACCAGGTCACCCAGAGTTTGGCCACACAGCTGGTGTTGATGCTACTACTGGCCCATTGGGACAGGGTATTTCTACAGCTACTGGTTTTGCTCAGGCAGAGCGTTTCTTAGCTGCCAAGTATAATCGTGAAGGCTACCCAATTTTCGACCATTACACTTATGTCATCTGTGGTGATGGTGATTTGATGGAGGGGGTTTCAGCTGAAGCTGCTTCTTATGCTGGGCTGCAAAAGCTGGACAAGCTGGTTGTTCTCTATGATTCAAATGATATCAACCTAGATGGAGAGACTAAGGATTCCTTTACAGAAGATGTTCGTGCCCGCTATGGAGCCTACGGTTGGCATACTGCTTTGGTGGAAGACGGAACAGACCTTGCAGCGATTGATGCAGCTATTAATGAAGCTAAAGCTTCCGGCAAACCATCTTTGATTGAAGTCAAGACGGTTATCGGTTACGGTTCTCCAAACAAGCAAGGAACGAATGCAGTGCACGGTGCGCCTCTGGGAGCAGAAGAAGCTGAAGCTACTCGTAAAGCCTTGGGATGGGACTATGCGCCATTTGAGATTCCTGAGGAAGTCTATGCAGATTACCGTACAAATGTAGCAGAGCGCGGTGCAGCAGCTTATGATGCATGGAAGCAGCTAGTAGAGGACTATAAGCAAGCCCATCCAGAATTAGCGGCAGAAGTAACAGCCATCATTGCTGGTCAGGATCCAGTAGAAATCAAACCAGAAGACTTCCCAGTGCTTGAAAATGGCTTCTCTCAAGCAACCCGTAATTCCAGTCAGGATGCACTCAATGCAGCAGCTAAGATGCTTCCAACTTTCCTCGGTGGTTCTGCTGACTTGGCTCACTCCAATATGACCTACATCAAGGAAGACGGTCTGCAGGATGACGCTCACCGTCTCAACCGCAACATCCAATTTGGTGTGCGCGAGTTTGCTATGGGAACAATTCTTAACGGTATGGCGCTTCATGGTGGTCTTCGCGTTTACGGTGGTACTTTCTTTGTCTTTTCAGACTATGTTAAAGCGGCTGTCCGTTTATCTGCCCTTCAAGGCTTGCCAGTGACTTATGTCTTCACACACGATTCTATTGCAGTTGGTGAAGATGGACCAACTCATGAGCCGATTGAGCATTTGGCTGGTCTGCGTGCCATTCCAAATCTGACTGTTTTCCGCCCAGCAGATGCGCGTGAAACTCAGGCAGCTTGGTACCTGGCCCTTAAGAGTCAATCCACTCCGACTGCTCTGGTCTTGACCCGTCAAAATCTGACAGTCGAAGAAGGCACAAACTTTGACAAGGTAGCTAAAGGTGCTTATGTGGTCTACGAAACAGGAGCAGATTTCGATACCATCTTGCTGGCTTCTGGTTCTGAGGTTAATTTGGCTGTTGCAGCTGCTAAAGCACTTGCAGCAGATGGCGCTAAAATTCGTGTGGTCAGCGTGCCATCAACAGAGCTTTTTGATGCTCAAGATGCAGCCTACAAAGAAGAAATTCTTCCAAATGCAGTTCGTCGCCGCGTAGCAATCGAGATGGCAGCTAGCCAGCCTTGGTACAAGTATGTCGGTCTGGACGGTGCAGTTATCGGAATCGACCAGTTCGGTGCATCTGCTCCAGCAAGCAAGGTGCTGGAAGAATACGGCTTTACAGTTGAACACGTAGCAGAAGTTGTTAAAAATCTTAAATAAAAAGACATAAAATCAGGGTGTTAGTCATCCTGATTTTTACTTTTTAAAAAATGTGGTTAGGCCAGTCATGCTTCATCCGACTTGAGACGGACTTTGCCTGAAAAGTCAGAATCGTCTTGTAAAAATAAGGGAAATCTGCTATAGTAGTTCATATATGACATTCGAAGGAGAAAAGATATGAATCCAATTATGCTTATTGTATTTGCGGTTGTACTGGTAGGGATGACTTATTTCCAGATGCGTGCCCAAAAGAAACAGGCTCAGCAGCGTATGGAAAGCCTTAACAAGCTGCAAAAGGGCTATGAAGTTATTACCATCGGCGGTTTGTATGGAACGGTAGATGAAGTGGACACAGACAAGAAAACAGTTGTTCTGGATGTGGACGGTGTTTACCTGACCTTTGAACTGACAGCTATTAAGACTGTACTGCCATTGACTGAGGGCATTCCTGCTGCTGCTAGCGGTGAAGGAAGCGTTGACCTTCCCGAGGAAGAATCAGCGATTGAAGAGTAAAGAAATAAACAGCTTGCGGGCTGTTTTTTGTTTTGACTCATACGTTTAGAAGGTGTCTGGTTTCAAGCTTATTCGCCTCGCAGTTTGGACAGGCTGGGTGAGTTTGGATTTTTTAGTTGACATTCTGTCCTTATTTTATGCCCTCAGGCTTGAAAAAGCGGATGAATTGCCCACATTCCAAGGATTTATGATATAATGAACTGACAAAACTTTAAATAGGATAAAAAGTATGTTTAGTTTTAAGAAAAAAGAAAAGCTGAACGCACCGCTGAATGTTCCCAAACACATTGCTGTCATTATGGACGGCAACGGCCGCTGGGCCAAAAAAAGGATGCAGCCGCGCGTGTTCGGTCATAAGGCTGGCATGGAAACCCTGCAAAAGGTGACGATTGCTGCCAAGGAAATGGGTGTTCAGGTCTTGACTGTCTATGCCTTTTCAACGGAAAATTGGTCTCGGCCAGAAAAGGAAGTTTCCTTTATCATGAATCTGCCGGTTGAATTTTACGACCGCTATGTGCCAGAGCTGCACAAGAACAATGTAAAAATCCAGATGATTGGTGATACGGCTAAGCTTCCTAAGGCGACATTTGAAGCTCTGGAAAAGGCGGAAAGCCTGACCAAGCTCAATACAGGTTTGATTCTCAATTTTGCTCTAAACTACGGTGGCCGATATGAGATCAATCAGGCGGTTAAACTGATTGCTCAGGATGTTCTGGATGCCAAACTCAGTCCCGGTGACATTACTGAGGAAGTCATTGGCAACTACCTCTATACCAGCAACTTGCCCAAGATGCTGCGCGATCCGGATCTGGTGATTCGGACCAGTGGGGAACTGCGCCTAAGCAATTTTCTGCCTTGGCAGTCAGCCTACAGTGAGCTGTATTTTACGGATATTCTCTGGCCTGACTTTGATGAGAAGGCTTTGAAGGCTGCAATTGCAGAATACAGCCGTCGGAATCGACGCTTTGGCGGTGTTTAAGGGAGAAAGAAAAAGAGTATGAGTAAAAATTTACAAAAACGTCTAATCTTTGGGGGAATCGCTCTTGCTATTTTTATTCCTCTGGTATTGACAGGAGGCGTCATCTTTCAGATTTTTGTGGGGCTGCTGGCTATGTTGGCGGTGCATGAATTTCTCCAAATGAAAGGTCTGCCGACAGCGACCATCGAAGGCGTCTTGGCCATGCTGGCAGCCTTTGTCCTAACCCTGCCTCTGGAGAACTATCTGAAGTTTCTGCCTGTGGATGGCAATGTCGTGGCCTATGGCTTGGTCGTCTTCCTTCTGCTGATTTCGACTGTCCTAGGTTCCAATTACACCTTTGAAGATGCTGCCTATCCGATTGCAGCTAGTTTTTATGTCGGTCTTGGCTTTAACGCTTTGATCGATGCCCGCTTGATGAATATTGACAAGGTCCTGCTAGCTCTCTTTATCGTCTGGGCTACTGACAGTGGAGCTTATTTGGTTGGGGTGCGTTTCGGTAAAAGAAAGCTGGCGCCGAGAGTTTCCCCTAATAAGACTATTGAAGGAAGCCTGGGCGGCATTCTATCAGCCGTTCTAGTGACTGGGATTTTTATGTTAGTTCGACCGCAAGTGGCGACTCCTTACAATGCCTTTGTCTTTTTGATTCTGGCAGTGCTCTTTAGTATTGCAGGCCAGCTAGGTGATTTGGTCGAAAGCTCAGTCAAGCGCCATTTCGGGGTCAAGGATTCTGGGAAATTCATTCCTGGCCACGGCGGTGTCTTGGATCGTTTTGACAGCCTTCTCTTCGTCTTTCCGCTGATGCATTTCTTCGGCTTGTTCTAAGACAGTCGTGCATGGCTGAAAGCAAGGGATGACAAGCTTGTCCAACGACCTCACAATCTGAGAAGGAACTAGGATTTGGAGTTCAAAATTTTGAGAGGAGCTTCTACCCTATTTTCAAAAGTGTCAGCTATGCAGGGGCGGGAAGCTCGGTATTTGGCCGTTTTCTGCTCCTTCTTTGATTTAAAGAAAAAATAAGATTTCTAGGAAAGGTAAAATATAGAAGTCCATGCAGTTTATAACCTTTATTATTATTTTTGGGATCATTGTGGTGGTCCATGAGTTCGGACACTTCTACTTTGCGAAGAAGTCCGGCATTTTGGTCAGAGAGTTCGCTATCGGTATGGGACCCAAGATTTTCTCCCATATTGGTAAAGACGGGACGGCCTATACGATTCGGATTTTACCCTTGGGGGGCTATGTGCGTATGGCCGGCTGGGGGGAAGATTCCACTGACATTAAGGTGGGGACACCAGCTAGTCTGAGCTTGGATGCAGAGGGCAAGGTGGTTCGTATCAATCTCTCTGGCAAAAAGGTTGACCAGACAGCTCTGCCCATGAATGTGACTGGCTTTGACTTTGAGGAAAAGTTGGAAATCACTGGTCTTGTCCTTGACGAGCTCAAGACTTATGCAGTAGATCATGATGCAACGATTGTTGAAGAAGACGGCACTGAGGTGCGGATTGCACCGCTGGATGTTCAGTATCAGAATGCTAGTATCTGGGGCCGCCTCATCACCAACTTTGCTGGCCCTATGAATAACTTCATCCTGAGCGTGCTGGTATTTATGCTGCTGGCCTTTGTTCAGGGTGGCGTTCGTGATGAGAACAGCAATCATTTCCAAGTCATGGATGGTAGTGCTATAGCAGCTGCCGGAGTTCAAAATAACGACCAAATCCTTAAGATTAATGACTATGAGATTAACAATTGGGCGGATCTGACTAGTGCTCTGGCGAAAATCACAGGCAAGAGCAAGGAAGCGCCGACCTTGTCAGTTACCTATAAGCACGGCAGTGAAACGAAAGAGATTACCGTACAGCCTAAAAAAGACGGCAATCGTTATCTGCTAGGGGTATCCCCAACAGTCAAGACAGGCTTCTGGGACAAGGTGATTGGCGGCTTTACTGCAGCTTGGTCTACCACAGTTCGCATTTTGTCAGCTCTGAAAGATATCGTCTTCAACTTCAATATCAATAAGCTGGGCGGTCCGGTCGCTATTTACAATTTCAGCAGTCAGGCTGCAGAGCAAGGCTTGCCAGCAGTCCTTAGCCTTTTGGCCATGCTGTCGCTCAATATCGGCATTTTCAACCTGATTCCCATTCCAGCCTTGGACGGTGGAAAAATCGTCCTTAATATTCTGGAGGCTATCCGCAGAAAACCGCTGAAAAGAGAAACGGAGACCTATATCACTCTGTCTGGAGTGGCTATTATGGTCATCCTGATGATTGCCGTTACCTGGAACGATATCATGAAATTATTCTTCTAAGAAACTAAAGTTCTTAGAACTATGAAAAAGAAATTATTCAATGAAAGTCAAGGAGTTTTGTTTTTATGAAACAAAGTAAAATGTTAATTCCAACCCTGCGTGAGATGCCTAGCGATGCTCAAGTTATTAGCCACGCTCTGATGCTGCGAGCTGGCTATGTCCGTCAGGTTTCAGCTGGGGTCTATTCTTATCTGCCGCTGGCTAATCGTGTGATTGAAAAAGCAAAAAAAATCATGCGGGAAGAGTTTGACAAGATTGGTGCAGTGGAGATGCTGGCGCCTGCCCTGCTCAGTGCAGACCTCTGGCGCGAGTCTGGCCGTTATGAGACCTATGGTGAAGACCTCTATAAACTGAAAAATCGTGAGAAATCGGACTTTATCCTAGGGCCAACCCATGAGGAAACCTTTACAGCTATCGTCCGTGATTCGGTTAAATCCTATAAACAGCTGCCACTTAATCTCTATCAGATTCAGCCTAAATACCGTGATGAAAAGCGTCCTCGTAACGGGCTCTTGCGGACGCGTGAGTTTATCATGAAAGATGCCTACAGTTTTCACGCTAACTATGACAGCTTGGATGCAGCTTATGATGAATACAAGTCTGCCTATGAGAAAATCTTTACCCGTAGCGAGTTGGATTTCAAAGCCATTATCGGTGATGGCGGTGCTATGGGGGGCAAGGACAGCCAAGAATTCATGGCCATTACGCCAGCCCGGACGGATTTGAACCGCTGGGTTGTCTTGGATAAATCTGTAGCCAGCTTTGATGAAATTCCTGAGGATGTTCAGGAGGCTATTCGGACAGAATTGACCAGCTGGATGGTATCTGGTGAGGATACCATTGCCTACTCCAGTGAGTCTAGCTATGCTGCCAACCTTGAAATGGCGACAGATGAATACAAGCCAGCAGGACGTGTCGTGACCGAGGAAGAAGTAGCCCGCGTTTCAACGCCTGACTGCAAGACCATTGACGAAGTTGCTGCCTTCCTTGGGCTGGATGAAAGCCAGACAATCAAGACTTTGGTTTACATGGCTGACGAGTCTCCTGTCGTAGCGCTTTTGGTCGGCAATGACCAGCTTAATGAAGTCAAGCTGAAAAATCATTTGGCAGCGGATTTCTTTGATGTGGCGAGTGAAGATCAAGTTCGTCAGCTTTTGGGTGCGGGATTTGGCTCACTAGGGCCAGTCAATCTCCCAGAAGGTGTAAGAATCATTGCTGACCGCAAGGTGCAAGATCTAGCTAACGCAGTAGTTGGCGCTAACGAAGATGGTTACCACTTGACCGGTGTCAATCCAAGTCGTGACTTTACCGCTGAGTATGTGGATATCCGTGAAGTTCGTGAGGGTGAAATTTCACCGGACGGACAAGGTGTCCTCAAGTTTGCTCGTGGGATTGAGATTGGGCACATCTTCAAGCTGGGAACTCGCTATTCTGACAGCATGAACGCCAATGTCTTGGACGAAAATGGCCGAGCAGTACCGATGATTATGGGGTGTTACGGTATCGGTGTCAGCCGTCTCCTGTCTGCTGTTATGGAGCAGCATGCCCGTCTCTTTGTCAATAAAACTCCTAAGGGTGAATTCCGCTATGCTTGGGGCATTAACTTCCCGAAAGAGCTAGCACCATTTGATGTGCATCTGATTCCGGTCAATGTCAAGGACGAGGAAGCCTTGGCTCTAACTGATCAAATCGAGGCTAACTTGCTAAGTGCTGGTTATGAGGTCTTGGTGGATGATCGCAATGAGCGAGCTGGTGTCAAGTTCAGCGACAGCGATTTGATTGGTCTCCCAATCCGTGTGACAGTCGGTAAGAAAGCTGCAGAAGGCATCGTCGAAGTCAAGATTAAGGCTAGTGGCGATACCATTGAAGTCCACGCTGATAATTTGCTAGAAACCTTGTCAATTTTGACAAAATAAAATAAACTGCCAGTTTTATCTGGCAGTTTTCTTTTGCTTATTGGAGGTGAAAATGCTATAGTAGGAAAAAATGAATTGGAGGACCGATTGATGGGATTATTCAGCGGTTTATTAGGCAATGCCTCTCAGAAAGATATTGAAAAAACGGAAAGACAATTGGAGGATATTCTGACATCAACAGAGAATGTGGAACTGGCTTTTAGCCTCATTCGTGACTTGATTGTCTTTACAGATAAGCGTTTAATCTTGGTCGACAAGCAGGGAATGACTGGCAAAAAGACTTCTTATAAGTCTTTTCCTTATCGCTCTATCAGTCGCTTCTCAGTAGAAACAGCTGGGCATTTCGACTTAGATGCTGAGCTGAAAATCTGGGTTTCCAGCGCTCAAGAGCCAGCAGAAGTCCTGCAATTTACCAGCGACCGCAGTGTCATCGCTATCCAAAAAGCCTTAGCGGAAGCGGTTTTAAGATAGCATATTGCCCCTTTAGGATTTAAAAATAAACAGAAAAGCCTTCTGAGCATTAACTATAAAGTTAAATCACTCAGAATGCTTTTTTATTCTTCTGTCAAACCTTGCTCTCTCATAAAGTTAAAGACCTCTTCGGGTTTATCTTGGAGTTTATTAAAGACAGTTTGTTCGCTATCAGAACCACCTGTGGACTGAATCAGCTGTTCTTGATCTATTTTGCTGAGGTCAAAGTCAAAAATTGCTGAAGCTATTTTCTTGTCTTCGGAAATCTCAACGTGAATTTCAAGCCCCTTTAACTTTTCCTTGTTTTCTATCATAGAATTTTTCTGAGCATATTCGCTATAGAATTTTGTTAATTCTTCGACGCTCATCTTTTGATTTTCTTCAGAGATAGTTTGGCTAGCGATGAGTTGAAAAGATACAATCTTTTCTTTTGTATAGAAAAACTTGATTGAATTGGTATAATGCTCATCGATTTTTTTAGAAAAAGTTTTCGTCTTCACCTTTTCTTCTTTGACTTTACTTTGGCTCTGATTTTGCTTGGGTTTGTTTTCTTGCTTATGCTGATTAGGCATACTGCAGGCAGTCAGGGTCAGCAGACAGGCGCTGGCTAGTAAAATTTTCTTCACAATTAAGACTCCTTTTAATAAATGTTCTATTCTATTATATCATAACTTAGTGTCAAGAAGAAGGCATTGACAATTGTGTAGGAGTCGCGCTTTGCCCTACTCTTTTTCTGTCGAAAAAAGTGCTGATTTATGGTAAAATAGGGTCACTACTGTACGAGGAAATATCATGTCAAACAAGTTTGAAATTTTAATGCATCAGCTGGATATGCCACTGGAAATGAGAAATTCAGAGGCCTTTTTGAATGCAGAAATCGAGAAGGTTCTGGTCCACAAGGTCAGTCGGGTCTGGGAGTTTCATTTTTCTTTTGCGAATATTCTGCCCATTGAGATTTTTCGGGAATTGCAGAAGCGCCTAGCTCAAGAGTTTTCTAAGACGGGCAATCAGGCTATTTTTGAAATTCACTGTCAGGCTCCCCAGGTGTCGGACGAGCTCTTGCAGGCTTATTACCAGCTGGCCTTTGAGGAAGGTCCATGTGCCAGTCATGGCTTTAAAAGCCTGTATCAGGATTTGCGGGTTCATTTGGATGGGGACAAGCTGCTGATTGAGGGGGCTTCGACCATTGATACGGAGCATTTTCGCAAGAATCACCTGCTCAATCTCAGCCAGCAGCTAGTCAAGTACGGCTTTCCTCAGCTGACCTGTCAGGTTCAGCACAGCGATGAGCTGACCCAGCAGCAAGCGGAGAATTTCCAGGCTGAGAATGACAAGATTGTTCAGGCGGCTAATGAAGAAGCGCTCAAAGCTATGGAATCCCTGCAGCAGATGGCGCCACCGCCAGAGGAAAAGCCAGCCTATGACTTCCAAGCTCGCAAGGCTGCGGCTAAACCAAAGCTAGACAAGGCAGAGATTACCCCTATGATTGAAGTTCAGACTGAGGAAAACCGTCTGGTCTTTGAGGGAATGGTCTTTGACCTGGAGCAGAAGGTCACTCGAACCGGCCGAGTTTTGCTCAATTTCAAGATGACAGACTACACTTCCAGTTTCTCCTTGCAGAAATGGATGAAAAACGAAGAAGAAGCCAAGAAGTTTGACATGATTAAGAAAGGCGCCTGGCTGCGCGTGCGGGGAAATGTGGAGATGAACAATTTCACCCGCGACCTGACGATGAATGTGCAGGATGTGCAGGCCGTCACCCACTATGAGCGCAAGGATCTAATGCCTGAGGGGCAGAAGCGGGTTGAGTTTCACGCCCATACCAATATGTCTACTATGGATGCCCTGCCTGAGGTGGAGGAAATCGTGGCAACGGCCGCCAAGTGGGGCCACAAGGCTGTCGCCATTACCGACCATGGCAATGTGCAGAGCTTTCCCCATGGCTACAAGGCTGCTAAGAAAGCTGGTATTCAGCTGATTTACAGTATGGAGGCTAATATTGTAGAAGACCGTGTGCCCATCGTCTACAATGAAGTGGACATGGAGCTGAGCGATGCGACCTATGTGGTCTTTGACGTGGAAACAACAGGGCTTTCGGCGGTCTATAACGATTTGATTCAGGTCGCTGCCAGCAAGATGCACAAGGGCAATATCATCGCTGAGTTTGATGAGTTTATCAATCCTGGGCATCCTCTGTCGGCCTTTACGACGGATCTGACTGGGATTACTGATGAGCATGTCCGCAATGCCAAGCCACTTGAGCAAGTGCTGAAAGAATTTCAGGAATTTTGCCAGGACAGCGTCCTCGTTGCCCATAATGCCACCTTTGACGTGGGCTTTATGAATGTCAACTATGAGCGTCACGGCCTGCCGAAAATCACCCAGCCAGTTATTGACACGCTGGAATTTGCCCGCAACCTCTATCCAGAGTACAAGCGTCATGGTCTGGGGCCTTTAACCAAGCGTTTCCAGATTGCTCTGGAGCACCACCATATGGCCAACTATGACGCGGAAGCGACGGGCCGCCTTCTCTTTATCTTTATCAAGGATGTAGCTGAAAAGCATGGAGTGACCAATCTCAAGGATTTGAATACGGATCTGGTCGATGAGAATTCCTACAAGAAGGCACGTGTCAAGCATGCGACCATTTATGTTAAAAATCAGACGGGGCTCAAGAATATTTTCAAGCTAGTCAGTCTGTCCAATACTAAGTATTTTGAAGGTGTCCCACGGATTCCACGGACCGTACTAGATGCCCATCGTGAAGGCTTGATTCTGGGCTCAGCCTGTTCAGAAGGCGAAGTCTATGATGCCGTTGTCTCTCAGGGGGTGGATGCGGCTGTCGAAGTAGCCAAGTATTATGACTTTATCGAGGTCATGCCGCCGGCTATCTATGAGCCGCTGATTGCCAAGGAGCAAATCAAGGACCAGGAAGAACTGCAGACCATTATTCGCAATCTGATTGAGGTCGGAGATCGCTTGGGCAAGCCTGTCCTTGCGACAGGGAACGTCCACTATATCGAGCCGGAAGAAGAAATCTATCGTGAGATTATCGTACGGAGTCTAGGTCAGGGAGCCATGATTAACCGAACCATTGGTCACGGTGAAAATGCCCAGCCAGCTCCGCTTCCTAAGGCTCACTTCCGGACCACCAATGAGATGCTGGATGAGTTTGCCTTTCTAGGCGAGGACTTGGCTAAGAAGCTGGTCATCACCAATCCGAATCAGCTGGCGGAAACCTTTGAGCCGGTAGAGGTTGTCAAGGGCGACCTCTATACGCCTTTTATTGACAAGGCTGAGGAGACAGTTGCCGAGCTGACCTATCAAAAGGCCTTTGAGATTTATGGCAATCCGCTGCCTGATATCGTGGACTTGCGGATTGAAAAAGAGTTAACCTCTATCTTGGGGAATGGCTTTGCCGTAATTTACCTGGCTTCGCAGATGCTGGTGCAGCGCTCCAATGATCGGGGCTATCTGGTGGGTTCACGGGGGTCTGTCGGATCCAGCTTTGTCGCGACTATGATTGGGATTACCGAGGTTAATCCTCTGTCTCCTCACTATGTCTGTGGCAAATGCCAATACAGTGAGTTCATCACGGATGGCTCCTATGGTTCAGGCTTTGATATGCCGGATAAGGACTGTCCAGAATGTGGTCACAAGCTGAGCAAGAACGGTCAGGATATTCCATTTGAGACCTTCCTTGGATTTGACGGGGACAAGGTACCCGATATTGATTTGAACTTCTCGGGAGAAGATCAGCCTAGCGCCCACTTGGACGTGCGGGATATCTTTGGTGCGGAGTATGCCTTTCGGGCTGGAACCGTTGGTACCGTTGCGGCTAAGACGGCCTATGGATTTGTCAAGGGCTATGAGCGCGACTACGGGAAGTTCTACCGGGACGCCGAAGTTGAGCGTCTGGCACAGGGAGCGGCCGGAGTCAAGAGGACGACTGGACAACACCCGGGCGGAATCGTTGTTATTCCTAACTACATGGATGTTTATGACTTTACACCGGTCCAATATCCAGCTGACGATGTGACGGCCGAGTGGCAGACCACCCACTTTAACTTCCATGATATCGATGAAAATGTCCTCAAGCTAGACGTTCTGGGACACGATGATCCGACCATGATTCGGAAGCTTCAGGACTTGTCTGGCATTGATCCTAATGACATTCCTATGGATGATGCCGGTGTCATGGCCCTCTTTTCTGGGACAGACATTCTGGGTGTGACTCAGGAGCAAATCGGCACGCCGACTGGTATGCTGGGGATTCCGGAGTTTGGGACTAATTTTGTACGGGGCATGGTTGATGAGACCCATCCGACGACTTTTGCCGAGCTCTTACAGCTATCTGGCCTCTCTCATGGTACGGATGTTTGGCTAGGCAATGCTCAAGACTTAATCAAGCAAGGGATTGCCGACCTGTCCACCGTTATCGGCTGTCGGGACGACATCATGGTTTATCTCATGCACAAGGGCTTGGATCCTAAGATGGCCTTTACGATCATGGAGCGTGTGCGGAAGGGCCTTTGGCTGAAGATTTCTGAAGAAGAGCGCAATGGCTACATCGCAGCCATGAAGGAAAACAATGTGCCAGAGTGGTACATTGAGTCCTGTGGAAAGATCAAGTACATGTTCCCCAAGGCCCATGCGGCAGCCTATGTTATGATGGCCCTGCGGGTGGCCTATTTCAAGGTGCATCATCCGATTTATTACTACTGTGCTTATTTCTCCATCCGGGCTAAGGCCTTTGACATCAAGACCATGAGTGGTGGACTTGATGCCGTCAAGCGTCGGATGAACGAAATCGCTGAGAAACGTAAGAACAACGAAGCCTCCAATGTAGAAATTGACCTTTATACAACTCTGGAAATCGTCAATGAAATGCTGGAGCGGGGCTTCAAATTCGGGAAGCTGGATCTCTACAAGAGCCACGCGACTGAGTTTCTCATCGAAGGGGATACCCTTATCCCACCATTCTCTGCTATGGACGGTCTGGGTGACAATGTTGCCCGCCAAGTGGTCAGGGCGCGGGAAGAAGGCGAATTCCTTTCCAAGACAGAGCTCCGCAAACGGGGCGGCCTCTCAAGCACCCTAGTCGAAAAAATGGACGACATGGGAATCTTAGGCAATATGCCTGAGGATAACCAGTTGAGTTTGTTTGATGAGTTTTTCTAAAATAATTCAAAAAAAGTTAAAAGATGGACGAATTTTGTCCATCTTTTTTGCTATATTTATTTTAGTAAATAGTAGATGGGGGAAGAAATGTTTTTTTATCAAATAGAATTTAGCAAAATGAATAAAAATATTAAAGAAGTAGATGAGAATTTTATACAAGAAAATCAATTGTTTTATTGTTTCAAAAGTCAAACATGTCTTTACGTTGTTGGAGTAACAGAACATACCAAAGAGGATTTGTTTGATAAGCTAAAAACTTTGGGGGTTAATGATGAGGAATACACTGATTTTAAAGTTAAATCTATTAGTAAAAGCGAATATTTAAAGGAGGTGGGGAACAAGTATTCAGCTCAAATAGGTCAGCTTTTTCTTCATTCAGATGAAAGAGAGTTTTCAAATTCTGATGGCTTTGCTATTACTGATTTAGAACGCAGAGACTTAAATATTATAGGTTTAAATGAATTTCAAGAGTATGTTTTAAAATTAAAAATGTTTTTAAATAATCAAAAGGAAAGAAGGCGGAAGAAAGAAAAGGTCCTTGTTGAAAATCAGTTTTTAATTTTCAAAGGTTCTTTAGGAACTGGTAAAAAATTTGCTATCAAATATTTGATGAGGTTGTTAAATGTCAAGTCTAAGACTATTTTGAAAGATGGGTTTTCAGTTAATTTTGAGTCAGAACAGCGTTTAGTGATAATAAAGGACTATTCAACTATGCATCCTAGAAGAAAAGAGGAATTAAAAAATAATATTGTGGAAGCAACGGGGGGAAGAATATATATTTTTTTGGTGGAATCAGATAGTATAGCTTATGAAATATCTCGAGAATTTCTTCCTCTATTTCATGTCGTTTATGAATTAAATTTTCCTCCCTACTCATATAACGAACTTGTTGATATTATAAAATTTCGCTTAGGGGATTATGGCTTTCACTTAGAAGAAGATCAAATAAAACTACTTTCAAATCATAATTGTCTTACAAATAGTTACGATAGTTGTTATTTTGCTCAAAAGATTATTGAATATAATGTAATAGAAAGTAATTTGATTAATGGAAAACAAAATTTTTCTTTGCCGTCGGATCTGTTTTGTATGAAAGGTTGCAACAATCCATTAGCCACAAATTCTAATACTTTGAAGGAGCTAGACCGTTTGGTTGGCTTATCTACTGTTAAAAATATGATTCATAGAATTTTAGCTTATTTTTCTATATCGCAAAGAAGGCTTGAAATAAATTCTTCGCCCGTTCGGCCTTCTATGCACTTTATGTTTTCTGGAGCATCTGGCACTGGAAAAACAATCGTTGCTAGATTGTTGACAAAAATTTTTTATAAACATGGTATTATTAAATCAAACGTTTTGATTGAAGTAGGTCGCTCAGATTTAATTGGTGAATATGTTGGCCAAACAGCTCCAAAGGTTAAAAGATTATTTGATAATGCAAAAGGCGGTATTTTGTTTATTGATGAGGCATATAGTCTAATTCCACAAGGTGAGCGTGATTTTGCTAATGAAGCTATTCCTACAATTATTCAGGAAATGGGAAATAATAGAAATGATGTCATTGTGATTTTCGCTGGTTATACAGAAATGATGGAGGAATTTTTAAACATCAATCCAGGTTTAGCTTCTAGAATTAGTAGAAAAATTCATTTTGAAAATTATAACAAGTATGAACTGTATGACATATTGACTCTAATGGCTGATCAACAAGGTTATATAGTGGATAAGAAATGCAAAACTATCCTCCTGACTTATTTTGAAAAATGTCTTTGCTCAGAAAGTTTTGGTAATGCTCGTTATGTCAGAAAACTCTTTGAGCTTGTTTTATATATTCAAGCGGAGCGACTGATGAAAAAAGAGAGAGTATCAGCTCTAAATGGTGAAGACATAAGCTATTTGTCTTGCAGAGATTTTGAAAAAGCAATACTCGATTTAGAGAAAAAAGAAAACAACTCAAAAATAATAGGATTTAGGGCAGGCATATAGAATATTCATGTTATAATATAGGGAAAGAGGAGGTTTTATGAACGATCAAGAACGTATTTTATCCATTTTGTTACGTTTGCAAGCAGGAGCTCGTCTATCAAAAAATCAATTAAGTGATGAATTCGGAGTTAGCGCCAAAACGATTCAGAGAGATTTCGCTTTATTAGGTGATTTTATAATGACTCAGCCCATGATAGCAGCTGAGTTGGCATACGATTCAAAACATCATACAAGATATTTAAAAGGAAAATCACTCTTTAATAAAAAAGATATTTTAATAATTTCTAAGATTTTATTAGAAAATAGAGCCTTAAATAAAGTAGAAAATGAGGACTTGTTAAAAAGCTTGTTGGGGCTTGTTTCAAAAGAGGAACAAAAAGAAATAGAAATGATTATCAACAGCGAAAGACTGAACTATGCCCCAATTACAGACGAGCAAAATCGTATTCAAAAGATTTGGGCATGGTCAGAGATTATTCGCAAGGAGAAGGTGCTAGAAATTGTCTACAAGAGTCCATATCAAGATAAAAAAGAACATTTAATTTTTCCAGTTTCTCTGTACTATGATATTCATTATTTTTACATTGTAGCTTACAATATTAAGAATGAGCATTATATGACCTTGCGTTTGGACAGAATCAAGACTTGGAAGTCCACAAAGGAATCTAAACCCAACATCTCTTATGGCAGAAAATTCAGGGATGGAGATATTCGTAATCAGCGAGTAGATGCTTTTTTGGGAAGAAAGATCACAGTTGAATTGGAATTCCGTTATGATCCAACTATTGTTTTAGACCAATTTCCTAATGCACAGGGCTTATCAGCTGCCGAAGGATGGACGCGGTTTAAGTTTGAGAGTCAATATACACCTGGTCTTAAGCGTTGGCTGCTCAGTCAAGGAGAAGCCGTTAAAATTTTATCGCCACAGTCTTTGGTTGATGATATTCAGAAGACGATGAAAGAAAGTTTAGGTTACTATCAATAAATATTTTCGAAATTTGAACTCATGTGGACATAAAATGTCCATCTAAAGGTGTAGAATTTATATATTAAGAAATAAAGGAGGCAAAAATGATTGAATGGATTGTAGTTGATAGGTTTGGCAATCAAATCGCAGGACCATTTTTTGATAAAATAGCAGCAGAGAACTTTGCAAAAGCAATTCCTAATGCTACTATTATTCCAAAGCATTAATGGATCAAAGATTCTATGCTGATAAGATTTTTAGGAGAAAATAATGAATATCAATGAAAAAGAAATAGGGTTTGAAAGTAAAAAAGTATCAGAAATATTGAAATGTGATAGGCTAGCAATACCAAATTATCAAAGACCTTATAAATGGAACAGAAAGCATGTCCGAAATCTTTTTTATGATTTACGAGATGCTATGGGAAAAAAGGAATATCAAGTTGGCTCTGTTATCTTGCATGATAATGATGGATGCCTAGATAATGATGGATGCCTAGATAATGATGGATGCCTAGATATTGTAGATGGCCAGCAACGATTGCTTTCTATTTCGCTATTTCTTTATGCTTTAGGTAGAGATAAAGAATTTAAAGGAGCAAGAAATTTACTTGAAGCTGACTTTGGAGAACTATCTTGCTATAATGCTTACGAAAATTATAATGAATGGAAGAATTTAATCCAACTTGTAGGTGAGAAAGAAGCTGAACAGGTGTGTAGTTTTCTACTTGAAAATTGTTCTGTCTCGGTGATTACTATGCCACAGGAACGATTATCAGAGGCCTTTCAGCTGTTTGATTCTCAAAATAATCGTGGAAAATCTCTAGAACCTCACGATTTACTCAAAGCTTATCATCTTCGTAAGCAAGATTCAGAAGATGAAAAGATTGTTGAAAAGTGGGAACAGTTTGTAGAGGATAAAGATTTAAGTCTCAAAGAGTTATTTGACCAACATCTCTTTCGTATGAGACGTTGGTCTCGGGGAGAGACAGGATTAACAAATAAGCGTTATGGCTCTTATCTCCGTTTTACAGAGGATTTTATCGATGACTTTAAAGGTGTTGATTTAAACCAGAACTTTCCATACCTAAAATTGTATCGTAATGTTGAAGAGTTCCCTATGTCAATTACCATGCCTATTATTGATGGAAGTAAATTTTTTGAATATATCGAATCTGCCCATCATACTATTAAAGATTATAAAGTTTTTTTAAATGAAAAGTTAGGATTTTCTGATGAGCTTGAGGCGGAAGAAAAAAATTTGACTTACCCAGAAGGTATGTTGAAAATTTACAATAGCTCAAAGGGACGCTATCTCAAGTGCCACAATATGTTCCTAAATATTTGTTTGCTTTTTGCAGAGAGATTTGGAAAAGAAGAGCTATCAAAGGAAATAGTAGAGACTTTGTTTATTTGGTCTTATTACCCCCGTGTTAAATCTCGAGCTATATATGATGCAACGGTAGGAAAATATGCTGCTGGGGGAAGTTTCAGACAAAAAGAGGTTCAAAAACTATTCCAACTTTTAGCCCATGCTGTAACTCCAAATGATTTCATGGTCAAGATAGATCGAGAATTATTTGAAAATTATACTGTGGAGCAGATTATAGAGGAGGAAAAAGAGAAATGGTAGAAACACATATAAGCTTATCAGTTAATCATTTGTTAAATAAAGATAGCTATGCTATTCCTCTTTATCAGAGAAATTTTGCCTGGACTTATGATGAATTAGAGCAATTATTGAACGATGTAGCAGATGCTTTTCAAGAACAAAGAGAAAATTACTATATTGGAACATTAGTCGTTAATGAAGAGAATGGTATTTTCAAAATCATAGACGGGCAACAGCGGACAACAGCCCTTAATTTGATTGCCTTAGCTTTGAAACATGAGTTTGGTTTTGATAGATTGAAAGCTGTCAATCTTACTTTCCCAGCTAGAAAGAAGTCAAATGAGAACATTCAAAAGTTATTCACCACGCAAAAAATCTCTGAGAATGATGAAAATGAACTGACTAGAGGCTACCGACATGCTCATGACGCACTGAAAAAAGTGCTAGAGGAGCGCCAATTTGAATCTCAATCGTTCTTTAATTATCTTTTTGATAAAGTCATTATTTTTCGTAGTATTCTTCCCAATGATTTAGATTTGAATCTCTATTTCGAACGATTCAACTCTCGAGGAGAACAACTAGAGGCTCATGAAATTCTTAAGGCGCAAATGATGGCTAAGTTTGGTGACGATCAAGAAATGACACATAAATTTGCAAGAATCTGGGAAGCCTGCGCAGAATTTGATAAGCCTGTTGCTACTCAGTTTAAAATGAGAAGAAAAAGGAAAGATGATTTTCAAGAACGAGAAAAGATTTTTGGTTGGCATTTTTCAAATTATGAATTTAAAAATCTTTATGATAACATTGATACTACCTTAAATGAAAAGAAGACACTAATAGAAGCATTAAATCATAAGATAATTGAAAATAGAGAATTTGTGGAAAAAGAATTTGGGGATTACAGTACAGTAGTTGATTTTCCGACCTTTTTACTTTGTGCATTTGCGCTCAAAAATGGGCAAACAGTTGGTGGTGTTCAGTTAGATGATAAAAAAATGTTATCATTGTTTGATGTAAAGAACCGTGATAAAAAATGGATAATTGATTTTAGTAAACTTCTTCTTACAATGAAGCATATTTTTGATAACTACATCGTTAGAAATTCAAATACGGATTCTTCAAGTAGAAATAAGGATGAATGGTTTTTACATAAGGGTACTTATTATGAATATCAACCAAATGGAAAATCGAAGGAGCACTATATAGTTGAAGAACGCTTTACTAATAATACGTTTTCAGATTCGGAGATTAATAAAAACATCATTCTCCTCCAATCCATGTTTGCTGTGACCTTCACTGCCAATCGAGATAGTCGTTGGTTATATGAAATCTTGCATTTTCTCTTCAACCATATGGAAGAGTTAAATCAAGCAGAATTTGCTGTTCGGTTTAAGGGTTTTCTTGAAAAAATGGCGGTGAGATATGCTGAAGAAAGATTGTTTACTGAGGATGGAAGTATAAAGAAATACGGGGATATTCCTGTTTATGCATTTAACTTTGTAGATTATATTTTATGGAAAAATCGTTCTGATTTAAAAGAAAAATATTCGAGTGTTGAATTTGAAGCTTTCAAATTTGCCTATCGCCGTTCCATAGAGCATTGGTATCCTCAGAATCCAGATGATCAGGATGGATTGAGCAAATTACCTGATGAATTTTTGCATTCCTTTGGCAATCTTTGTGTCGTTACAGATAGCCAGAATTCTAAGTTTGGAAATTTAGTTCCGAGTGCAAAATATAATCAATGGCAAGGTATATTCTATCGTCAAAGTCTAAAATTACAGATGATGGCAGCAATAACAGGACAACAAGATTCTGGCTGGGGAGCGGATCAGATAAAAGAATTGGAAAACGAGATTATGCCTATGGTAAGCAAATTTATAGAAAATAAAAAGTAAGTTGTCAGATCTAGATAATTTAAGAGGCTAATGTATATCCAATAGATTTACATTGGCTTTCTTTTTTGTTAAAATAGTCTATAGAAAGAAGGTGAGAGTATGTCAAAGACTAGTATGAGTATCCGCTTGGACAGTGAGGTCAAGGAGCAGGCTCAGCAGGTTTTCAACAGCTTGGGCATGGATATGACAACGGCTATCAATATTTTTCTTCGTCAGGCTATTCAGTACCAAGGGCTACCCTTTGATGTCAGACTGGATGAAAGTCGGAAGCTGATGGAAGTATTGGGGGATTTAGATCAAAATAGGAATATGAGTCAGTCTTTTGTGAGTGTATCAGACTTGATGGAGGATTTACGTGCTTAAGATTCGTTATCATAAACAGTTTAAAAAAGATTTTAAGTTGGCTATGAAGCGTGGACTTAAGGCAGAATGGTTAGAAGAAGTCTTGGAGTTTTTGATTCAAGAAAAAGACCTTCCTACTAAATATCGAGATCATCAACTGACAGCATCCAAGCACTTTAAAGGAGTGCGAGAATGCCATATCCAGCCAGATTGGCTCTTGGTTTATAAAGTGGATAAGGAAGAATTGATTTTAAACTTGCTTAGGACAGGCAGTCATAGTGATTTATTTTAATCTATTAAAAGATAATTGAGGGTTCTGAAGACGCCAGCACGATTAGAAATTTATACCTTATAATTACTTTTTAGAAAGGACTTTCTCATGAAACTTAGAATAAATGCCGAAGATAAGCCAGCGCAAAAAGTGTTTGATTACCAGCTGGATCTTGACCCAGATACGATTTTGAAAATGACCGCTTTGATTTGCGGTACGGTGGCAGCGGTTAGCCTGCTGTCCCTGTTTAAAGAGAATTAACAAAAGAAAAGGAGAAGCAGCATGGTTCTGCCAAATTTTAAAGAAAACTTAGAAAAATACGCTAAACTATTGGTTGCCAATGGTATTAATGTGCAGCCGGGTCACACGGTGGCGCTCAATATTGATGTGGAGCAGCGTGAGCTGGCTCACTTGATTGTCAAGGAAGCCTATGCTCTGGGTGCTCACGAGGTCATCGTCCAGTGGGCGGATGATTTGACTACGCGGGAGAAATTCCTCCATGCACCGATGGAGCGCTTGGACAATGTTCCAGACTATAAGGTGGCTGAGATGAACTATCTCCTCGAAAAGAAAGCCAGCCGCTTGGGCGTTCGTTCATCTGACCCAGGAGCTTTAAATGGCGTGGATGCCGAGAAATTATCGGCTTCTGCTAAGGCTATGGGGATAGCCATGAAGCCGATGCGGATTGCAACCCAATCCAATAAAGTCAGCTGGACAGTCGCTGCAGCAGCCGGTACAGAGTGGGCTAAGAAGGTCTTTCCAAACGCAGCCAGTGATGAGGAAGCGGTAGACTTGCTTTGGGATCAGATTTTCAAAACCTGCCGTGTCTATGAAGATGACCCAGTAGCCGCTTGGAAAGCTCATGAAGAAAAACTCAGCTCAAAAGCTAAGGTTCTAAATGAGGAGCAATTTACTGCTCTGCACTACACATCTCCGGGAACAGACTTGACATTGGGCTTGCCCAAGAACCATCACTGGGAGTCAGCTGGCAGTCTAAATGCTCAGGGCGAGTATTTCATTGCCAACATGCCGACAGAAGAGGTCTTTACAGCACCGGACTTCCGCCGAGCTGAAGGTTATGTGACTAGCACCAAGCCTCTCAGCTACAATGGCAACATCATCGAAGGCATCAAGGTGACCTTCAAGGATGGCCAGATTGTGGACATTACTGCTGAAAAGGGAGATCAGGTTATGAAGGATCTTGTCTTTGAAAATGCGGGTGCGCGTGCTTTAGGTGAGTGTGCCTTGGTGCCAGATCCAAGTCCGATTTCTCAGTCAGGTATCACCTTCTTCAATACTCTCTTTGATGAAAATGCTTCTAACCACTTGGCTATCGGTGCAGCCTATGCGACTAGTGTAGTCGGTGGAGAGAATTTATCCGAAGAAGAGCTGGAAGCAGCGGGTCTCAACCGCTCGGATGTCCATGTGGACTTTATGATTGGCTCTGATCAGATGGATATTGACGGTATCCGCGAAGATGGCAGCCGCGTAGCAATCTTTAGAAATGGAGACTGGGCAATCTAAGCTTTCGAGTTGCCTTAAATGACGCATTCCATAATGACAGCTTCCACTTGCTTCTTGAGAAGCCTTGCTAGAAATATAGAAAGAAGGGGCATATATGATTGGTAGTATGTTTGTCGGTTTTATTATCGGCCTTATCGCCGGGGCTATTACCAGCCGTGGGGAGCGCATGGGCTGTATCGGAAAAATCCTTTTGGGCTGGTTTGGTTCCTTGATTGGTCAATTTCTCTTTGGCCACTGGGGACCAATGCTGGCTGATACAGCTATTGTTCCATCAGTGCTAGGGGCAGTTATTCTCTTGGCTATTTTCTGGAGACGGGATAGTTAGAATAGAAAAAATACCTAGATAGTTTCTATCTAGGTATTTTCGATAATGATATGCAAGTTATTTACTCAATCACCAACATGCCGTCTTTGACTGCAAATGGGTCTTTTTCATTAATACGGTCATAGAACATGATGCCGTTGATATGGTCGATTTCATGCTGAACAACAATGGCGTTATAGCCCTTGAGTTTGATACGATGCTTTTGACCATCCTTGTCAAAGTAATCCACGGTCACTCGTGCATGACGAACTACGTAGCCCGGTACTTCTCGATCGACTGACAGGCAGCCTTCACCATCAGCTAAGGCTGCATCCTGAACGGAGTGGGCTACAATCTTAGGATTGTACATCAGCGTTTGCAGACTATAAGCTTCCTTAGGCGGATTGCCCTCTTCGTCGTCAGGGTTGGGAACTAAAACAGCGATGAGCCGTTTGGAAATATCCAGCTGGGGAGCGGCTAGACCAACACCGCCGCGCAGCCCCATTTTTTCTGCCGTGACTGGGTCCTGGGAATGCTTGAGAAATTGCATCATCTTCTCGCCCAGAATGATTTCTTGGTCTGATAGAGGGAAGCTGACTTCCTCAGCGATAGCGCGCAGGGTTGGATTGCCCTCGCGGATAATATCCTTCATATCAATTAAATGGGCTGGTTTGGTTAATCGTTCAATAACAGATATTTTTTCACTCACAGACATGATTCTCTCCTTTTTCTATCCTTCATCATAACATAAAACCTGTAAGAAATAAAGGCGGGAGCGGTTTTGACTGGCTGGGGGTGTCTGCTTTTTGATGGAGCCACAGGGACCCATAATATTCCTGACAAAGAAATTGCGTCTTGACCCAAAAAACTGTATGATAGAGGTAGTGTGAATTTTAAAGGAAAATAGAATGAAAAAATTGATGGAAAAGGTGAGTATCCTCTCGCTTTCTTTGATTCTGACGACGGCTTTTTCGATTTCCAGTGCCCAGTCGGCCATGTTTGCTTTTTATAAAGGGATTCCAGAAAGTTGGGTAGAACTTCTGGTTTCTTTGCCTTCGGCTGGGATTATGCTCATGTTACTGTTAAATCGTGTCATTGAAAAGTACCTGACCGAGCGCCAGATGATTGTGAGCGGACTTGTGATTTTTTCACTTTGCGGGCTTCTTCCTCTTCTTAACCAGTCTTACTGGCTTATGTTTGCCTCTCGGCTTGTCTTTGGGATGGGAATCGGTCTGCTTAATGCCAAGGCTATCTCAATTGTTAGCGAGCGCTACAAGGGACAGGAACGTGTTCGGCTTTTAGGACTGAGGGGATCAGCAGAAGTAGTCGGGACAGCCCTCTTAACTTTTGGCGTCAGTTGGCTTCTTCCTCTCGGTTGGCAGGCTGCCTTTCTCGTCTATAGCTTCGGTCTTGTGGTTTTGGCGCTTTATCTGCTTTTTGTCCCTTATGACAAGGTCTCTGAAAAGCAGCAAGAACAGTCTGAATCGACTCCTAAGCTAAGCCAGCAGGATTGGCAGTTAAGTCTAGCTTTTGCCTTTGTGGCGGGGGTTATTGTGCTGACCTATATCGCCATCAATGTGCGGGTGCCGGGGATTGTAGAGAAGTCTGGCATGGGGACACCCCAAACTGCAGGCATGATTCTTTCCTTGATGCAGTTGATTGGGATTGCAGCGGGCATCAGCTTTGCCAGTTTGACCCGTCTTTTTAGAGATAAACTGCTGATGCTTTCTGGTCTGGTTTTTGGCCTGACTCAGATTATTATTGGCTTCTCACCAAATCTCTTGTCACTCAGCTTTGCTACTATTAGCGCCGGCTTTGTCTATAGTGTCGGTCTGACGACCATTTTTTACACCCTATCCGAGCGCATTTCCGCCCACCTACTCAATCAAGCCACTTCTATCGTGATTTTAGGCTGCAGTATCGGAGCAACGGCCACTACATTTGTCCTCAGTTTCATCGGGAGCTTCTCCAATGCTCCAGCCTTTATCTTCAGCGTTTTGGGTATGGCTATGATTCTGACCTCGCTCTTTGTTCTAAGATTTAGCAAAGAAAAGAGCGGCATGGCTTCAGGAAGTTAGGAGGTTATACGATGCGTCTGGATAAATTTTTAGCAGAAAATGGTCTGGGCTCACGTGCTCAGGTCAAGCAGCTTCTAAAGAAAGGGCTGGTTTTGGTCAATGGCAGAGCAGAGAAATCACCTAAGACCCAGATTGATGAGGCAGCAGATGACATTGTCGTTTCTGGCCAAAGGCTGACTTATGAGAAATTCGTCTACTACCTTCTCAACAAGCCGCAGGGAGTCATTTCGGCGACAGAGGATGACCGTCATCAGACGGTTCTGGACTTGCTGGATGAGACTGCCCGTCAGAAAGAAGTCTTTCCTGTCGGCCGCTTGGATATTGATACCCACGGCCTGCTCCTTCTGACCAATAATGGCAAGCTAGCCCATGCCATGTTGTCACCCAAAAAGCACGTAGAAAAAATCTACCGAGCTCAAGTGGCTGGCCTGATGGAGCAAGCAGATGTAGAGCGATTTGCTGCAGGAATAGAACTGAAAGACTTCACCTGTCAGCCAGCTCAGCTCAAGATTTTAGAGCTGGATGAGGCAAAAGAGACTTCTCTCGTAGAAATTACCCTAGCGGAAGGTAAATTCCACCAGGTCAAGCGCATGGTGGCTGCCTGCGGAAAAGAAGTCACGGATCTTCAGCGCCTCACGATGGGGCCCCTACAGTTGGATCCTGCATTGGCTCTTGGAGAATGGCGGAGATTGACTATTGATGAATTAGAACGTTTAACAATTTTTAAAGTCGAGCTTTAAAATCCAGCACCTAATGAATAGGTGCTGGGTTTTAATTTACGCCGTTTTTGGGATGTATTCAAAAATTACTATATATCTTAGGCACAATTCTTTTGATAATTTCCTGATGACAATTGGACTGAATTTTGATTGAAAACGCTAACTATTTTGTTTATACTAATAATATAGGAGGGCTAGAAGTGTTATCAAATGAGCTCATTGAAAAATTTCAGCTTTTATCCAAATATTCAGATTCTTCTCTTGAGGAAATGGAAAAACTTCTAAAAATTAATCGTAAATATCTTATTCTGCAAATTGAAAAAATTAACGATGTTTTAGAATCTTTTCATTTTCCAGTTATTGAGGTGAAAGGAGGACGAATTAGAACTCCGGCAGTATCCTTGAATAGCCTTTTTGAAAAGATATCTCATCATACAGGTGACTATCTTTTTCATGAAGAGCGCTTAGAAATGATTGTGCTTTACATTCTGTTGGCTCAGCACTTTGTATCCAATCAGCATTTACAGAATCTATTGCAGATGAGCAGAAATTCAGTCCTGTCGGATATAAAAAGGCTTAAGCAACATTTACTTTCTTATCAGATAGAACTGTCTTATACTCGTAAACAGGGATATTTTTTAGCAGGAAAAACAAAAAAGCTCATTTATCTATTAGAGAAGACATTGAGTGAGCTTTTGTCAATAGCGAGTGGGCGCTGGGTACTTCGATATTTGCTTGAAGATTGTGGTCTAGAGCTTAATGATGGGGAAGTTGCAGACAGACTCGTTTTACTCGGAAAAAAGTATAACATTCATTTTTTGTCTGAAAAAACGAAAGAAGTAAGCTGTCTTATCGCTATTTTAAAAGCGGGGAGTTTAAAAATATGTCCTGACGATGATATTGTCTTAGGAGAGATATATACAAATTCTTTGTTTGATTTATGTGAAGAACTATTACAAACTTACCCAGAGTTGGCAGGCAAAAAGAATTTTATCTTTTCTCGCTTGCTAGGTTGTACAGAAGGAAATCTTCAAGTTTTTTCTGACCAAAGGGTATTTGAGTTGATGGAAGATATAATAGAACAGGTCAAAGCTCATACAGGAGCAGATTTTTCTCAATCTCCTCAATTTCGTCAAAATTTATACTCGCATCTTTATCCAGCGTATTATCGCCTGTTATTTGATATTCCTTTAATAAATCCATTGAAAGAACAGATTAAAGCAGATTTTGGCTCACTCTACTATTTGGTAAAACGAAGTCTTATTCCTTTAGAAGAATACGTAGGCAAACTATTAAGTGATGATGAGGTAGCTTACTTCACGATTCATTTTGGTGGATATTTAGAGGGAGAGTATAAGAAAGATAGTATACAAACTTTAAGGGCTTTGAGTATCTGTCCAAATGGAGTGAGTTCTTCCCTGATTCTTCAGGCGGAATTAAAGCATCTTTTTCCAAATATGATGTTTAAGCCTGTTCACCAGCTTGATGAAGCTAAAAAGATAGACATTGAAGAATATGACCTTGCTTTTTCAACAGTTCCGTTTGAATCAGAAAGACCAGTCTATATACTGCAGCCTGTTATGAAGGCTGTTGAAAAGACCATGTTAAAACGCAGAGTCATCAGTCAATTTTCTTGGATTGAAACTCAAGGAATTTCCTTAGACGGGTTGATAGAAATTATAGAGCGACATACAACGATTCATCACTATCCTGAGCTAATGAGAGAACTATCGAATTACTTGATAGGCTGGCAACAAGGTCAGACGAGAGGAGGATATGGTTTGACAGAATTATTAAAAAAAGAATTTATTCAACAGACTAATCAGGTCAAGGATTGGAAAGAAGCTATTTCTTTGGCAGCTGCACCTTTGCTGAGGGAAAATTATATTGAGCAGTCTTATATTGAAGGAATGATTGCTTCTGTGGAGAAGTTAGGAGCCTATATTGTACTAGCACCGAAAGTCGCTGTTCCTCACGCTGCTCCTGATTTGGGGGTAAACAAGGTAGGAATGAGCTTGCTGCAGGTGGCAGAGCCAGTTGATTTTGATGTAAAAGGAGATGAGGAAAAACAAGTTCAGTTGATTTTTGTACTTGCCGCCATTGATTCAACTGCGCATTTGAAAGCTTTACAAGAGCTTGCTATGATTTTAGATGACGATGAGTCCATAGAACAGTTAATTGCAGCAGAAAATTCAGATGAAATAATGGAAATCATTACCGAAACAATAAAGAATGGAGAAAAAGATGATTAAAATTGTCACAGTTTGTGGAAATGGTATTGGCAGCAGCTTACTTCTTCGGATGAAAGTAGAAGCCATTGCCAAAGATTTAGGAATAGAAGTAGAAGCGGAATCTTGTGATTCTAATGCAGCGGTCGGGAAGGGAGCGGACCTATATGTGACAGTGAAAGAATTTCAAGATATCTTTCCTGAGGGAACAAAGGTTTGTATAGTTAAGAGCTATACAAATCGCAAAAAAATCGAAGCAGACCTTGTTCCTGTATTAGAAGAAATGAGAAATCAATAAGAAGAAAGAATGGAGGTTCAGCCATGAATGGTATACTCACGCTGTTTCAAAATATCTTAAGTGAACCAGCCTTTTTAATGGGACTGATAGCTTTTGTTGGTTTAGTAGCTCTTCGAACTCCAAGTCATAAAGTTTTGACTGGAACACTAGGGCCGATTCTAGGGTATTTAATGTTAGCCGCTGGAGCAGGAGTTATTCAAAATAATTTATCTCCTTTAGCCAGTTTGATTGAAAAAGGGTTTGGTATTACAGGTGTTGTTCCCAATAATGAAGCTGTAACATCAGTTGCTCAGAAAATACTGGGTGTTGAGACGATGACAATTCTCATTGTTGGCTTATTGCTAAATTTATTATTTGCTCGTTTTACTCGCTTTAAATACATCTTTTTAACAGGGCATCATAGTTTCTTTATGGCTTGTTTATTGTCAGCCGTTTTAGGAGCAATTGGCTTTAAAGGAGCTGCCATGATTGCAGTAGGAGGATTTATATTAGGTGCTTGGTCAGCTATTTCTCCAGCCATCGGACAGAAATATACTCTTCAGGTAACGGACGGAGACGAAATTGCAATGGGACATTTTGGCAGTCTGGGTTACTATCTCTCAGCCTGGATTGGATCTAAGGTAGGAAAAGGCAGCACCAGTACAGAGGAGTTGAAAATTTCAGAAAAATGGAGTTTTCTTCGCAATACTACAATATCAACAGGTATTGTCATGGTTGTCTTTTATCTAATAGCAACAATTGCTTGTCTGATTCGTAGTCCTAAAACAGTTGAAGAGTTAGCAGCTGGTAAGAATCCTTTTATATTTGCTATCGTCAGTGGTCTAACTTTTGCGGTTGGTGTCGCTATTGTATATGCAGGGGTGAGGATGATACTTGCTGATTTGATTCCTGCTTTTCAAGGTATCGCAACTAAGCTTATTCCGAATGCTGTACCAGCTGTGGACTGTGCTGTATTCTTCCCTTATGCGCCTACAGCAGTTATTATTGGTTTTGCCTTTAGCTTTTTAGGTGGACTGATTGGTATGTTCATTCTGGGAGCAATAGGTGGTGTGCTGATTATTCCTGGTATGGTTCCTCACTTTTTCTGTGGTGCAACAGCGGGAATCTATGGCAATGCAACTGGAGGACGCAAGGGAGCTATTTTAGGTTCTTTTGTAAACGGCCTATTCTTAGCCTTTTTACCTGCAGCGGTTTTGCCAGTATTAGGTGAACTAGGTTTTGCAAATACGACCTTTGGTGATTTTGACTTTGGTGTATTTGGTATTTTGTTAGGTCGCATAGGAGATTCTGTTGGTCAAGTTGGTATTTATGTGATAGTAGCAGTTCTAGCAGTTATATTGCTTTTACCAAATTTCCTCAGCAAATCAGATACAGCACTGAATAATGTTTGCGACGAAGAAGAATAAGAGGGCGAATGATGGCACGAAAATTATCTATTAAAGTTTATTCAGATGGCGCAGTTTTGGAAACTATGCTAAAGGATCTAAATTCTGGTTTGGTATCGGGATTTACCACTAATCCTAGCTTAATGAAGAAAGCAGGTATCACCAGCTATATAGGATTTGCTAAAGAAGTATTAAAGGATATTAAGGAATTTCCTGTTTCTTTTGAGGTGTTTGCTGATGACATTGAAACAATGGAAAAAGAAGCAGAAAAAATAGCCTCACTGGGAGAGAATGTTTATGTAAAAATACCTGTGACAAATTCTAAAGGGGAATCAACTGTTGATTTAATGAAACGTCTAGCTGCAAAAGGTGTTAAAATCAATGCTACGGCTATTTTCACTCTTGAACAAGTCCGCGAGGTAGTTGGAGCATTGAAGGCAGGGACTCCAGGGATAGTGTCAGTTTTTGCTGGACGTATCGCAGATACGGGTGTAGATCCTGTGCCGATTATGAAAGAAGCACTGTCTATTTGTCGTCAAAAAGACGGAGTAGAGTTGTTGTGGGCTAGTCCGCGCGAAACCTATAATATTTATCAAGCGGATGAGTTAGGGGTTGATATTATTACCTGTACCTCAGATTTGATTCAAAAATTATCGTTAAATGGTAAAGATTTGACAGAATATTCCCTAGAAACAGTTCAGATGTTTTTGAAAGATAGTACTAGTCTTGGTTTTAAAATCTTAGATGACTGATTAAATATTTTAAAATCCTAATCTTAAACCCCAGTTCTTAATGAAGTAGTGCTGGGGTTTTAATTTGTTTCCTTGACCGAGGAAGAAATGCTTTCTTTAGAAATCTTTGGGGTTGAATTGTAAATAACTTAGTACTTCACAGTTATTTTTTGCATCTCATATGCTTGTAATCTACCAAATGCTAGCCCAAGTCACAAATTTTTTCACTAGTGAATGTTTTTCTAGTTAGTATATATGGTATAATAAATTTCAAGATAGTAAATAGTTAGTTTGCTAGCAATGAGAATTCACGGTTAGAATCATTATAGAGGAGGATGTTATGAATCAGAATGAGTGGGTTGCGCAGTTTGAAGCTACTTATCATCGAAAACCAACAGCTCAAGAGTTTCAAGCGGCAAAGACAAGTGGGCAGTTTGTAACTCAAGAAATTCCTAAAGCAACAACAATATTTCAAGCTAAGAACAAGCGCCGTAACCTTATAGTGGGGATTTCAATCGCTGTTACAGTCTTAGGAATTTTGGTATTCGTCCTATTTGGCATGGGACCGAAAATTACAGATCTTGATGGTGTATGGATTAATCCAGCTGACTCTATTTCTTTTGTTTATGAACTGAATGATAAGAAAAAGCTATTTAATGGTAAAAAAGATATTGAAAAATTAGCTGAAGGAGACAAAGCTAAGGCTGATTTTGAAAAATTTATTAAGGAAGAAAACGATCCAAAAATTAAGACCTTATCTGACTTTGATAAACATTTCAAACTCAATACTAAGGCTATCTTTTCTGCTTATATTGACGAAAACAAGATTTACCACCTTCTGCAAAATGATGGAAGTATGATTATTTATGATAGTCGTTCAGGTATCAATAGTTCAAATGACTCACAGTATATCAAGCGTCTTCAATTTTATAAAGTTCAGTATCCTAAGATATTTATTGGTGAGTGGAAAATTCGTTACAAAAATAGTGAAGATTCAATGAACGTAAGTATCTCTGACGTTGGAATTGTAAATATAGAATCCGATCGTGATGAAGAATATAATTCTAGTGATTCGAGTAGATTGGGACTCTATCCCTTTATAGAATATACGAAATTGATTGCTGATAATCCTGAAGAGAAACTGAGTGAAAAAGAAGTTGGGGAAAAGATTGCCTTGATTAAAGAATCAGTCAGAGAAGAAGGTTATCAAGTCAAAAGTAATAAGGATATCTACATTGATATCAATTCTAACAATTATTTCGTAATAGTCCAAAATGGTAAGAAAATACTTATTCTTGATACTGGTGGTACAATCAGAGCAAGTTTAGAAAAGATAGATGAACTAAAGTTTTTTAACCAGTCCTAGGAGACTGGTTTTTTATGACTATCCTGAGTAGATTATCTCTTTATTTGCTTGCTAGGGGAGTAGCCACCTATGGTTGGCTATCAAGCAAAAATTACAATTTAGATGGGAAGAAGATGGAGTAGAATCATTTGACAAAGGTAGACCTTCTTGGTAGAATAAGTATGTCGTAAAGACAAATAACTTCTTCTTGGTTGCAGGCCATGCCAAACCTGCCACTCGGATGAAGCGTAAAGAAAAGGAGTATATCATGGCAATCTCAAAAGAGAAAAAAAATGAAATCATTGCACAATACGCACGTCACGAAGGTGACACTGGTTCAGTAGAGGTTCAAGTTGCTGTCCTTACTTGGGAAATCAACCACCTCAACGACCACATCAAACAACATAAAAAAGACCACGCTACTTACCGTGGCTTGATGAAGAAAATCGGTCGCCGTCGTAACCTCTTGGCTTACCTTCGTAAGAACGATGTTAACCGTTACCGCGAGTTGATCAACTCTCTTGGACTTCGTCGTTAATCATGATGCTAAGGGCGCCAAAAATCCGTATGAAAATAGGGAAACGACACCGTGTTCGATGAACACAAGGAGTTTCATCTTTTTCACTAGGATTTTAGCCCGAGCTCAAAATAGCTCTCTGACTTCAGGGGGCTTTTTTGTTTTATCAACTTTTTAGGACTTCGTCGTTAATCTGCTTTATTTTCCACTTACATTGCCTCGTCACCTTACCTTGATATACTCAAGTATTATCTTCGGTTACGGTTCCTAGCACTGCAAGGTAAAATAAACCAGATCTTCTCCCTTAGGGGAGATTTTTTATTTTTCAAGAGAATTTTAGTACAATCTTCGGCTCGTCGCCTTGTCTAGAAACATTTTATCCTGCAAGAATGGAGCACTCTTATTTGTAGAGTGCTTTTTCTTTTTCACTGGGATCTTAGTCCAAGCACAAATCACCCCCTCTGGATTCAGAGGGCTTTTCCTTAGTCTTGCTTCTAACTCAGTCAGACTCTTTTTGTGGTCCAAAAAAGCCCTTCTATTATTTTAGAAGAACTTTTTTCTATCAGAGGCTTTACTCTTTCAAGAATTTTTGGATTGCAGGAGCGGCAGTGATAGCAAATCTTTCGTCAATGCGATGTTCCCCACCTTCTACAGTGACCAGCTTTGCATTTGGAATGGTCTGGCTCGCTTCGACCGCATACTGGTAGGGCACGACTGCATCATCAGTGCCGTGGATAATGAGGGTCGGAGCCGTGATTTTGGCCTGCTCTGCTTGGATGTCAATGTTTAAGGCATCGATCAGATAAATCTTGCCCAGAGTAGTATTGTGGTGTGTCAGGCTATCAGGAAGTTGGTCGAAGTCAGGACTCCCTAGCTCACGATAGGTCTCTTTGGCATCATCGAAAAGAACGAAAGCTGGAAAGATAAGCAGGAGTTTGTGTACGCGGTCCGGATAAGCAGCAGCATAGAGACTGGCAACGACACCGCCTTGGCTAGCGCCGAATAAGCTCATTTTGCTCTTGTCTACAAAGATCTCGGAACGAAGCTTTTCCATGACTTGGGTCAAGTCTGCGAGTTCGGTCTTGACCGACATATTCAGCATATCTTGTCCACCGCTTTTCGATTGGCGACTGCTGCCGTAGAAATCAAAGCTGTAAACCAGATAACCTTGCTTTGCCAGCAGTTGGCTGTACATGTCATATTGCTCAAGGGTGTTATTCAATCCATGTGCGATAACAATAGTCGGCAATTTTTTACTCTTGTAGTCACGAGGAGCAGTAATCTTTCCGTAGAGCTGCTTGTCATCGTATGAAACGCTGTATTCTTCAGACACGATGTCTTCTGTCGGAATCGGTTGATTGTCGATTTTCTCGCTAGAAGCTGTCTGTGTGGTTTCTGGCTTAGGAGGGGTAGGATTTGATTTGGTTTGGGAGTGCCAGAAGAAAAGAACCAGTCCAGCTAAGCTCAAGGTTGCTAAGAAAGCCCAAATATACTTCATAGTTCTCTCCTTTCAGTATTTGTAGTATTATAGCGGAAATGAATTTATTTTACAAGAAGAGAGATTTCTTGCTCTTTAATTTTTCTGGATTTCATGTAAGAAAATCCAATTCATTTATCCAAGCGAGATTCTGATAATCTTGAATTTTTTAGAAAATCTTGCTAGACTGTAGCTACTAAGATAAAAACACAGTTCTGGTTGGTAGTCCAGACGCAAAAAATCCATTTTTTGTCAGTAACCTTCCTCCTTGGTTGTCCATTCTTAGGGATTTTTTAAAGGAGGTGCTGTCATGGATAAGATTTCAATGACGCTGACAGTTTATTTTGAAGAGGGATTTTGGCACGGTCTTTTCGAGCAGGAACATGCTCAATCTTATAGAGTTTGCCGAGTCACCTTTGGTGCAGAGCCTAGCACGCAGGAATTGCTGGATTTTCTAAACCGTTATTATCATCGGTTGCAGTTTAGTCCTAGCATCAGGGTGAAAGAGAAGACTAAGTCGGTCAGTCCTAAACGCCTGCAGAGACAGGTTAAAAAAGAGCAGATGGCTTCACGTTCTTCAAAGTCTCAGGAAGCGCTGAAGCTGCAGTTTGAAGAGCAAAAGAAAATTGCTCGAGTCAAGCGCAAGCAGCAGAAAGAACTGGCTAAGCAAAGGAAATTCGATCTCAAACAGCAAAAACGATTGGAAAAGCACAAGGGGCATTGAGCTTGGTTTTTCTTATTTATATGGGAAAGTCTTCCGATGGGAGGCTTTTCGTTTATCAGGCAATCGGTGAGTGGCTTAAAAAGTGAATTGATTTCTCCAAGTCGTTTTATTTGACAGATGTAACTTAAGTCATTACAATATAATCATAAAATAAAAATTACAAGAGTAATTTGAAAAAGGAGAAATTATGATTGAAATTACATATTTGGATGCTGTCAAACAGGAGCGGAAGATGACCTTTGAGTCTTATCAGGAGTTTGAGCAGTCCCAGCAAGCCTGCTTGATTGGAGTGGCAGATTATTACCCAGTTAAAAAGTTGACCTATAAAGGCCATGATTTGAACTACCAGGGTACTTACGGCGATGTCTTCTTTTTCCTGATGAAGCAGGATTTGACAAAGTTTGACTAAGAATAAAGGAGAAAAATAATGGTAAAAGCAATCACAGATGCAACATTTGAGCAAGAAACAAAAGATGGATTAGTGCTCATTGACTTTTGGGCCACTTGGTGCGGGCCATGTCGCATGCAGGGTCCAATCCTTGACAAGCTCTCAGAGGAACTTTCCGAAGATGAGCTAAAGATTGTCAAGATGGATGTCGATGAAAATCCAGCTACAGCACGCGCCTTTGGCATCATGTCTATCCCGACCCTGCTCTTTAAAAAAGACGGTCAGGTCGTTAAGCAGTTAGCGGGTGTCCATACAGCCCAGCAGATTAAAGCTATTGTGGCAGAATTGGGATAAGGTGAGTGGAAGATTAAATTAGACCTATTTAAAATTGAGACTGCTCTGGTTATAGAGCGGTCTTTTTTATTGCGATTGTAACAATAAGAAGTCAATTTAAAATTTTTGTTTGAAAATTCACTTTTTAAGGTATAATAAGTAGAAGTATTTTTTTCCAATGGGTCCCGTTAGGGAGCTGGGTTATTTAAAACATGATGGGAATGAAGTAATGTTTATGATTGAGTTTCTAAAACATCTTTTATTTGTCTTTATGATTTTTACACCATTCATCGCTCCAGCAGTTTTGTGTTTCTTTGTAGGTTGGATGATTCCTAGAGAGCAGATTACGCAAAAAAGAATCATACTAGTATTAGCCTTGTTGATCCCTGTTTTGCTTTTAATTTCGTATTTTGCCCCTCAGATATTAGGCCTGGTTTTTTGGAGTCTGATTTGGTTTTTCATCGGGTTGCTGCGAATGAAGAATTATACTAAGTCACAGTATTGGATAAGATGGCTTATATTTATCGCTTGTTTTAGTGCCTATATTTTACTTTATCTCCGCTTTTTTGGAACGCTTTATTTTTATTGAACTATTTAAAAAACAGCTTGAAGATTTGCTTCAAGCTGTTTTTGTTTATTCTTTATTCCCCCAACTCCTCGCTGTAAGCAATAATCTGATCAACAGTGTCGGACAAGAACTGGATAGTATCACGGAGTGGTTTATCCGTCGAAATATCTGCTCCGATAATCATAGCTGACTCAAGCGGAGTCTTGCTGCCGCCAGATTTGAGTAGTTCTAGCCAATCGTGGGCGCCATTTTCGTCATTTTTCAGGTGGAGGTAGCCAGCAGTAGAGATGACTAAGCCTGCTGAGTAAGTGTAGCTGTAAAGCCCCATGTAGTAGTGGGCTTGACGCATCCAGGTCAGGGCAGCATCGTCGTCAATCTCAACGGCATCGCCCCAGAATTCTGTCAAAACTTCTTTCATGATAGCGTTGAGTTTGCTTGCGCCGAAGGTTCCGCCTTCTTCAATCAAAGTATAGACCTTGCGTTGGAAGGCAGCTTCCAGCAAGTGAGTAATGAAGTTATGGAAGTAGGTATCCGTCAGACGGTGAGCCAGGGCAAATCGTTTCTGGCGAGGGTTATCAAACTGGCGTTCCAGATAATCACTGAGCAGGAGCTCATTAAAGGTAGACGGTGCTTCCACATAGTAGGTGGACATGTGGGCATTGAAATAGCTTTGGTGATTGTCAGAGAAGATAAACTGACCGGAGTGGCCGATCTCGTGAATTAGAGTATAGACATCACTCATACGGCCAGTCCAGCTCATGAGGACATAAGGGTGAACCCGATAAGGATCAGCAGCATAGCCTCCAGAGTCCTTTCCGGCATTGGCCGCAAAGTCGACCCAGCGTTCTTCCTTATAGCGGGCAACTTCTTGACAATACTCTTGTCCGAGTGGCTCGACTGACTTCATGACGAGGTCATAGGCATCATCAATACTGACTTCGGGATTGAGCTCGCTGTCCAAGTCCAGCTTCCAGTCAGCAAAGGTCATTTTTTCAAGTCCGTTTACCTTAGCGACATGCTTGAGGTATTTCTGAGCTACTGGGGCAAATTCGCTCATAATCAAGTCAATCTGCCGATCAAACATAGTGCGATCAACTTCTTGCTCAGCTAGCAAATAGTCAAAGACAGAGTCATAGCCTTTCATGTCAGCCAGCAGTTTTTCAGACTTGACCTGAGCCAGATAAGCAGCAGCGGCAGTGTTTTGATGTTGACGAAGGCCTTCAGAGAAAGAGCGGAAAGCTTTTTCGCGGATTTCAGCATTTTCATGGTTTTGATAGAAATTCTCATAGGTGACAAAGCTGTTTTTGTAAACTTTGCCGTCTACTTCAAAGTCAGCCATAGCAAAGTCGCCGGCCCGCATCTTGGTGTAAATATCCTGTGGACTGTAAAAGACTTCACCTAGATTGGTCAAGGCTTTTTCGACATCCGCTCCCAGATAGTGGGCTTTTTTGATTTTAGCTTGGCGAATGGCTGAGGTCAAATGGGGCTCTTGCCCTAGTTTTTCTAAGACAGCTTCATCTGCGCCGACTAGGGCGTCGTCAAAGAAGCTGAGTGCGACATTGGCCTCGGTCTCAAATTCCATAGCTGCTTGGGCAATCTGCGCAAAGCTCTCGTCACCAAAGTCAGTGGTCTGTGGCATAAAACCGTAGTTGCCAATGTGGCTGATTTGGATATAAATCTGCTCTAGCTCAGCAAAAGCCCGCTCAAAATCTTCGAAAGTGCTGAGCTTGCCTTGGTAATCACGGACGAATTTCTGGATGTCCTCTCTGGCCTTTTCGATGGCCCGCAAGAAGTCCTCCTGGTCTTGGTAAAGGGCCGTTAGGTCCCAGAGTTCATTTTCTGGAAATTCAGAACGATGTTTTTGTTCCATAGTTTACTCCTTTTGTCGTATATAGAAATAGTATAGCAAAAAATCCCTCAAAATGTCTTTCTGAGAATTGATTTGAAATAAAAAAGAATGTTGATTTATCAACATTCTTTTAATATATTTTTTTAGAAAGATGTTAACTTTTGTATGTTTAGCTACCAATTACTCATCTCAATGTAATATATATTTTTTTTGAAGACGATTTAATTCCTGTTCATCACCAATTATTTTTATACAATCGAAATAACTATTTATATAATTATAAGAATCATAGTATTCTGAAAAACATAAATATTTACTAGCTTGCTCATATTCTTTTTTTTCTTTTAACTCTGTACCATACAAAACTAAAAATTCAATTGGATGGATTATCTGGTCATCAAATAAGATCTCATTGTGCACATTATCTTCAATAAAATTAACTATAGTAAGTTCTTTATTTTCTTTTTTCTGTAATTTATATTCAATTGCTAATAATAACAATTGATAGCCTTTATATTCTCTTTGAGCTTTAACTAGTAATAATAATTTATTAAAACTATCTTTCATTCCAAGCTTAGCTCTTATTATTAACTGTCCATATAATTTTTGGTCATCAATATCAGTTATCACAGAAGTTAAAAACTCATCTGGTAAAAATTTCTGTTTTAGAATATCTATTGAACTGTCAAAGTAAAGAAAATAATTAATTTCATCATTTTGTACAAGTGTCTCAATTTCCTTAAATAGACTAAAGAATCTATCAACTGCAAAGTATATCGCAATTGATACCGTAACTAAACTTATCATCTCATCAGTTGTATTGTTAGAAACTATTACAGTTATAAAAACTAAAAAGTAAATAGCTCCTTTTAACAAAATTTCTAAACGTGGATTCTTAGTTTGCAATTGTAAACTAAATCTTATCATTAAAACTATTACTAACAAGACAGCAACTTCCAAAGGAATTTCAAACCATATAGAAATAATTTTAGAAATCATAAGCCAAGAAAAGATCCAAAGAAAAATTTTGAGCGCCCTAGTACTTTGTTCTGATTTTACTTTTTTCTCAAGATTTAAAGTTGGTGTTAAAAATAGAAGACAAATACTAAGTAGTCTAAACAAATTACCCTTTCCAAATTGTATTGATGAAGCTAGTATAAGCATCAATATAACTGACAAAGTAAACTGATACTCTCCAAATGTCATAATTGCTACGAGAATTGATGAAATCACTTTAATAACCTCATTAATAAATTTTTCTCGGGAAAAGATCACAAAAATAAAAAATAGTAGAATTCCGCAAGGGATAAATCTGGTTAATAATAAACCTAAATCACTTAATATACCTGAAAAATTTAGCTGAAAAACAACAGTAGGTTTCCAATAAATAAGTTCATCAACTTTACCAAGTTGGAAATCCAAAAATGAATTAATAGTGAACATTAACGAAAGTAAGTGAGAAATCGACAATCGATAAATTTCATCAATTCCGCTATTCCAAATAAATTTCATTGTTCCTATGAAATAAGCAAAAAAATTTATTAGTAGCAAGGTCGACAATAAATCTTGTTTTATGACACTACCATCACTTAGTCTAAGGACTCTATTCCTGATTAGTTGAAACCAATTTTTATCTTCAAACATTTTAAAATTCATCTTTTCCACCTCTAATTTAATTTTTGCCAGTCCTCACTTATTTTATAATTAGACAGTTCCCATGAAGTATCAATATCTATTTTTTATATTTATCATTTTGAGTAAGTCCTTCATATAGCTGGGCTTTTTTATATTGTCTTTTAACATTTTAAAATTCCTTTCGCTTTTCTATTGACTCATAACCAAAAAGCTTATATAAAAACAAAGCATACAAAATAGGTAATACTAGTTAACTTATGAATATACAACCCCACAAAAAAAGCCCTTCAAAACGTTCTGAGGCTTTCGTTTAAAACCAATATAATTATACCAAAATGGTAATATGAAGTCCATGTGAATCAAAATTTGAATAATCTGTAACCGGAGTCCTATTAGGGCTCTTTTTTATTATACGACTCTAAGTTCGTCTTGGTCCGTTAGGTTTCAAAAGACTCGTTTTTATGCTGTTAGCCGAGAAACAATTGATTAGCTTTAATCTTTGTGGAGAACTATAACTGGCTCTAAAATCTAAAAATAAGTAGATTTAAGATATTCATTTAAAAAGGCTGTCAAAGCCTTTTTCTTTTGTCTGAAATTGTGGTAAAATAAGGTCTATACGTGCTTGATACAAAGATGAGGATATAATAAGCTACTAAGACCATGAAATTAAAGTCACAGTGCTAACTGAACACGTCCTATAGGTTGCTTAAGGGCTTAATATCTTGATGAACTGAATACGACCTAAAAGCTGTGTAAAAAAGATAAACTGTCTTGTCTTCATCGAAGACTTCATCAGTTTCCAATTTTTACTTTGCTTTTGACGGGCTTAATATCTTGATCTTTGTAGCCAAGGCGTATGAAAAAATTTGAGCATGTGCTCGGCAAGGAGTCTTTATGACAAAACAAGTTTTTAAAACCGTTTTTGCAGGCCGTGAGCTGGTAGTTGAAACTGGTCAGGTTGCAAAACAGGCAAATGGCAGCGCCGTTGTTCGATATGGAGAAAGTACCGTTTTAACTGCGGCAACCATGTCCAAAAAGATGGCTACTGGTGACTTTTTCCCGTTGCAGGTCAACTATGAGGAAAAAATGTATGCGGCTGGGAAATACCCTGGTGGTTTTAACAAGCGCGAAGGCCGTCCGTCAACAGATGCGACTTTGACAGCCCGCTTGATTGACCGTCCGATTCGTCCTATGTTTGCGGAAGGCTTCCGCAATGAAGTTCAGGTTATCAATACCGTTCTTTCTTATGACGAAGATGCTTCACCTCAAATGGCCGCTATGTTCGCTAGCTCTCTGGCTCTTTCTATCTCAGATATTCCTTTTAATGGCCCTATCGCAGGAGTTCAGGTTGGCTATGTAGATGGTGAATTTATCATCAATCCTAGCAAGGAACAAAAAGAAGTTTCACTTTTGGAACTGACAGTGGCTGGCACCAAAGATGCTATCAATATGGTAGAGTCTGGAGCCAAGGAACTTTCTGAAGATATCATGCTGGAAGCTCTTCTCAAAGGGCACCAAGCGGTCAAAGAATTGATTGCCTTCCAAGAAGAAATCGTTGTGGCAGTCGGCAAGGAAAAAGCAGAAGTAGAATTGCTGCATGTTGATGAAGAGCTGCAGGTAGAGATTATCGCAGCCTATAATAGCGACTTGCAAAAGGCTGTTCAGGTAGAAGAAAAGCTGGCGCGTGAAGCCGCAACTCAGGCTGTCAAAGACCAAGTCACAGCAGTTTATGAAGAGAAATACGCGGACCATGAAGAATTCGACCGTATCATGCGTGATGTGGCTGAAATCTTGGAGCAAATGGAGCATGCAGAAGTGCGGCGTTTGATTACCGAAGATAAGGTCCGTCCTGATGGCCGTAAGGTTGATGAAATCCGTCCGCTGGATGCGGAAGTGGATTACCTGCCGCGCGTGCATGGTTCTGGTCTCTTTACTCGTGGGCAAACCCAAGCCTTGTCTGTTCTGACTCTGGCACCAATGGGCGAAACGCAAATCGTTGACGGCTTGGATCCGGAATACAAGAAACGCTTCATGCACCACTATAATTTTCCGCAGTATTCTGTCGGTGAGACAGGTCGTTATGGGGCTCCTGGCCGTCGTGAAATCGGACATGGTGCTCTTGGGGAACGTGCCTTGGAGCAAGTCTTGCCTAGCTTGGAAGAGTTTCCTTACGCTATCCGTCTGGTAGCAGAAGTCTTGGAATCAAACGGTTCTTCCTCCCAAGCCTCTATCTGTGCGGGCACTTTGGCTCTGATGGCAGGTGGTGTGCCGATTAAGGCTCCGGTTGCTGGTATTGCTATGGGCTTGATTTCAGATGGCAGCAACTACACGGTTCTGACCGATATTCAAGGTTTGGAAGACCATTTTGGTGATATGGACTTTAAGGTAGCTGGTACTCGCGAAGGGATTACCGCCCTGCAGATGGATATCAAGATTGAAGGAATTACAGCGGAAATCCTGACAGAAGCTCTGGCTCAGGCTAAGAAAGCCCGCTTTGAAATTTTGGATTTGATTGAAGCGACGATTCCAGCTCCGCGTCCTGAGTTGGCTCCAACTGCTCCGAAAATCGACACCATCAAGATTGATGTGGACAAGATTAAAATTGTTATCGGTAAAGGTGGGGAAACCATCGACAAGATTATCGCTGAGACCGGTGTTAAGATTGATATTGATGAAGAAGGAAATGTATCCATCTACTCTAGCGACCAAGACGCCATCAATCGTGCTAAGGAAATCATTGCTGGCTTGGTCCGCGAAGCAAAAGTGGATGAAGTTTACCATGCCAAGGTTGTTCGGATTGAGAAATTCGGTGCCTTTGTCAACCTCTTTGACAAGACAGATGCCCTGGTTCACATCTCAGAGTTAGCCTGGACTCGGACCAACAATGTCGAAGATGTCGTACAAATCGGTGATGAAGTGGATGTCAAGGTTATCAAGATTGATGCCAAAGGTCGGGTAGATGCTTCCATGAAAGTATTGCTGCCGCGTCCACCAAAGTCTGATAAGCCAAAACATCATCATGACAAGGGACATCATCCGCGCAAGGAGCACAAGGGTCATAAGGAACATCAAGAAAGCCCTAAAACAGAAGAATAAGAGGTCGCTTATTCCTACAGACCTCATCAAAAATCGGCAGAGGCGAGCCTAGTTCTCGTTTCTCCTTGTTTAGAGAAGGAAGGAGGCTAGCATGGGTTGGTGGAAGGAATCTATTGATATTGTAAAAGAAAATGACCCGGCGGCACGAACGTCGCTGGAAGTCTTACTAACCTATCCGGGCATTAAAGCTTTGGCGGCTCATCGTCTTTCTCATTTTTTGTGGAAGCGTGGTTTCAAGCTATTAGCACGAATGCACAGTCAATTCTGGCGTTTCTGGACCCAGATTGAGATTCATCCCGGCGCTCAGATTGAGTCGGGTGTCTTCATCGACCATGGCAGTGGCCTGGTGATTGGTGAAACAGCCATTGTGGAGAAGGGGGCCATGCTTTACCACGGCGTGACCCTAGGCGGTACGGGCAAGGATACAGGCAAACGCCACCCGACCGTCCGTCGGGGTGCCTTGGTCTCTGCCCATGCTCAAGTCATTGGACCAATTGAGATTGGTGAAAAAGCCAAGGTCGGAGCCGGTGCAGTTGTAGTGGCAGATGTTCCAAGTGATGTGACAGTGGTTGGCGTACCAGCCAAGATTGTCCGTGTTCACGGTGAGAAAGACGAGCCAACCATTCACGAGGTAGAGGAGAAGCGGGAATACTATCTAGACAAGCTAGAGCATGCCCGTGAAGCCAGCCACCATTCGTCTAGTCTGTAGAAAAGATTGGCAAAGCTATCGAAGTGAAATATGACAGGAGGAACCGACATGTCAGATTTATCAGATGCTATTTTGAACCAGGTAGTCCTTGAGCTGAAAGAAGGCTTAGAAGGTCCCGCCAAGGAGCGTTTTACAAAACTGCCACCTAGCCACCAGCGCGAATGGGCTCGCTATATCAGTGAAGCCAAAAAAGATGAGACCAAGCTGCGCCGCATAGAAAAGATGAAGGTGAATTTGCTGGAGCCTTAAAGAAAGAGAAGTTATGCTATTAGAGGAATTTGAAGATGTAGCTGGAGTTATTGAGCCAACAGATAGGCAGATTATTGATAAGGGTGAAGTGTGTGAAACCATCATCCTATCCTTTAACGGGGAAATTCTGAAACGTTTGATTGAGTCAGAAGAAGTCTATACAGGAGGCTATTTGAAAAGCATAAACGGACAGCATCCATGGTATATTTATGACCAAGGAACTAGCAAGCTAGCAGTTATGTTGGCTCCAATTGGGGCTCCCATGATAGTCGGCCAGCTGGAGGAGTTAGCGGCCAGAGGCTTCACGAATTTCATCATTTTAGGTTCCTGTGGCGTTTTGGATCACTCAATTGAGGCGGATAAAATCATCCTGCCTGCGGCTGCATTGCGAGATGAAGGAACTAGCTATCACTATGCCCCACCGGGTGACGAAGTAGCCTATGACGAGTCTCTGCTGATCGAGCTGGAAGCCATCTTTGACAAGCACAATATCGAGCATATCCGCACCAAGTCTTGGACGACTGATGCCTTTTATCGAGAAACGCCTGATAAGGTCAAGCGTCGCTTGGCTGCTGGAGCCAAAGTGGTGGACATGGAAGCTTCGGCTATCATGGCTTGGAGTCAATTTCGCAAGAGTAAAGTCTATCAATTCTTCTACACAGCTGACTATGTGGATCACCATAACCGAACCTGGGATGCCCGCCATGAAGAGCGGACAGCTGATGCCATGACTTTTTTCACTATCGCTTTGACAATAGCAAAGGAACTAGAAAGGTAACTACAAGAATGGCAGTATATTTTTACGGCTGTATCACCATGGATGGCTACTTGGCAGACAGCCAGCACAGGATAGACTGGCTGCATCAGCTTGGTTCTGTAGAGGATACAGGCTATGATGACTTTTACAGGCAAATGGATATCACCATCATGGGCAAGCGGACCTTTGAGGAAATCCAAGATTTGCAAGATGTAGAAAGTTTTTATCAAGCTACGGAAAACTATGTCTTTACGCATGATAGGCACCTGCCTGTCAGCAATTACCAGCCAGTAGCTGGGGATGTGGTGGACTTTGTTCACCAGATTGACAAAGGCAAAAATGTCTTTGTGATTGGTGGTAATTCCTTGGTAGGACCGCTCTTGGATGCGGATCTTTTCGACCACCTCATTATTCAGATAGCACCCCTTATCCTAGGAAAGGGGGTTCCCCTCTTTACCCAAGAGGAAGGGCAGCGCTTTTACCAACTGGATAGCCTCAGACAATTTGGCCCTTTTGCAGAGCTGGTTTTCAGCCGAAAAAGTCAGAAATAGAGAAGGGAGTGGACCGCATGATTAAAATTTACGACACCATGACCCGCAGCCTACGTGAATTTGTGCCCATTGAAGAGGGCAAGGTTCGCATGTATGTCTGCGGTCCGACGGTTTATAACTATATCCATGTCGGCAATGCTCGCTCAACAGTAGCTTTTGACACAGTTCGTCGCTATTTTGAGTATCGGGGATTTGAGGTCAATTATATTTCCAATTTTACAGATGTAGATGATAAGATTATCCATCGCGCCAAGGAAGAAGGCATCACACCAAAAGAAGTGGCGGACAAGTATATCGCGGCTTTTCGTGAGGATGTATCAGCTTTGGGTGTTAAGCCGGCTACTCAGCATCCGCGCGTGATTGACTTTATGGAGGCAATCATTGACTTTGTGCGGACTTTGGTGGACAAGGGCTATGCCTATGAGTCAGAGGGCGATGTCTACTTCCGCGTCGAAAAGTCTCACAATTATGCCAAACTAGCCAACAAAACCTTGACAGACTTGGAGTTAGGTGCTTCTGGTCGGACAGATGAGGAGACCGCTCGCAAGGAAAATCCAGTTGACTTTGCTCTCTGGAAGGCAGCTAAGCCGGGCGAGATTTCCTGGGACAGTCCTTGGGGAGCAGGTCGCCCAGGCTGGCACATCGAGTGTTCGGTTATGTCGACGGAGATTTTGGGTGATACTATTGATATCCACGGTGGTGGGGCAGACCTAGAGTTTCCTCACCATACCAATGAAATCGCCCAGTCAGAGGCCAAGACTGGTCAGACTTTTGCCAATTACTGGATGCACAATGGCTTTGTCAACATTGACGACGTCAAAATGTCCAAGTCTCTAGGTAATTTTATCACCGTTCATGATGCCCTCAAGACCATTGATGGTCAGGTGCTGCGTTTCTTCTTTGCTACCCAGCATTATCGCAAGCCGATTAATTTCACGGAAAAAGCAGTTCATGATGCAGCGACCAATCTTAAGTATTTGAAGAATACCTATGAGCAGCCTTTCACTGGTCAAGCAGACTCTGCTCAGCTTCAGGTCTTTCTAGACAAGTTCACCGCTGCAATGGACGAAGATTTCAATGCGGCCAATGGTATCACGGTTGTCTTCGAGTTAGCCAAGTGGATCAACTCTGGCAACTACACCGCTGATATTAAGGCAGCCTTTGCCGAGCTCTTAGAAGTTTTTGGTATCGTCTTTGTGGAAGAAGTCTTGGACGCGGACATTGAGCGCTTGATTGAGGAACGCCAAGTGGCGCGGGGTAATCGAGACTTTGCGACTGCAGACCGTATTCGGGATGAGTTGGCCGCTCAGGGCATCAAGCTTTTAGATACCAAGGACGGAGTGAGGTGGACCCGTGACTGATGTCAACCTGATTAACGGCATTGCCCTCGCCTTTGAGGGTGATGCTGTCTACTCCATGTATATCCGGCGTCACCTGATTTTTCAGGGGCTCACTAAGCCCAATCAGCTGCACAGGGAAGCGACCAAGTACGTTTCTGCCAAGGCTCAGGCCAATCTCATCTCTCTCATGCTGGAAGAGGGGATTCTGACGGATAAGGAAGAGGATATCTACAAGCGCGGCCGCAATGCCAACAGCCACACCAAGGCTAAGAATACAGATATCGTCACCTATCGGATGTCTACCGGCTTTGAAGCTGTCATGGGCTACCTGCATATGACCGAATCCATTGAGCGACTGGAAGAACTGATTGACTGGTGTATCAAACGGGTGGAGGAAAGCAAATAAAGAAAGATTTTCTAGCTCCGTTTACAAGCTAGATAAATTGAAGATATCTAAAACAGAGTTGCTGCGGCAGCTCTTTTCTTTAGTGTCTGTATTTGCTATAATAATAGAAACTAGTTAAGGAGAATATCGTGAAAAAATATTTGGTTATATCGGTAATAGCCTTGGTTTTACTTCTGCTATGGGCGTATAGCAACAGAAATAACAAACAAATCGAGACTTCTTCTGGAAAGACCAATAGTGCTAGCACAACTTCGTCCAAGGCGTCTAGCAGTAGCCAGAATTCAGAGCAAGCCAGCCTTCAGGAAACTTCTTCTAGTAGCATAGAGCTGTCCAGTTCAGAAGACACAAGTGAGCCAGCAGCAGAAAGTTCTGAATCTTCCATGAATGAAGAAGAGATAAAAAATGGAGACTACTCTAGCATTGTAGGAACTTGGAAAAGTGGTACTGGAAATACATTGGTGTTTGATGCCAATGGTTTGGTGAGCGAAACTCAACATTTGAGCGAATATGGTGCAAGAGATATGTATGGTTTTGTTAGTATTGGAGTCCTCCCTAAGCAAGGTGCAGGTGGTTATGTAATAGCTTTTATACCTAAATGAAAAGACTACACTATCACTAATGCAGGAGAAACATATAAAGATGCATCAGATCATGATCGAGATCGGATTTGGGCTGGTCAAGGACTGGGAACCAATACAGATCCGAATTCCTTTTATTATAAAATAGACTGAAAAGACTAGCTGCTTTCCATGGCAGCTAGTCTTCTTTATAATTTTCGTAAAATTCTACCTTAATTCTAATAAAGGTTTCCAAGTCTCGCAGGAGCTGCAGGAGCATGGCGCGGGTTTCAAATTCCTGGCGGGTCTTAGGGAGCGGCCGCTCGCGAAATACGGTCAAATAGTTGTCAATCTCGTCCAAGAGGTCTCGGGCGGGATTTTCTTGGCTCAGTTGCTTAGCGGTCTGAGAGAAGAGGCGGGCTAAAATCAAGCTTTCACTGGCTGCTAGATGGCAGTTGTTGATATTGCTAGCCATGTCTTGCAGGATGCGGTTTTGGGCCTGTCGCATTTCAAAATAGTGGATATGGTAGTTGGTCTGGTGAAAGAGGTGGTTGGAGTGATCCAGATAGACCAGCTGCAAGGCCTGCTGCAGAACCTTATCCAGCTCCTTGATCAGCGCTGCATCATTTCGGCCGTCTCCAGCTTTTAAGAAATATTCAAAGCGCAGCAAAATCTTTTTCAGCTGTTCCTCCACTTGCCCATGGTAGCTATCGATCTCTTGCTGGCGCGAGGGCATATAGAGATTGGCAAGGAGAGCAAAGCCAGTTCCAATGAGAAATAGAGCTAGTTCATTTCCAAGGAGTGACCAGGAGGTGGATTTTTCTAAGAGCAGATGGGTGACGAGGACGGTACTAGGTGTAATGCCGATTTCCCAGCCAAGGCGAAAGGCCAGAGGCACATAGACTACGATATAGATGGCCAATGCTCCGAGATGAAAACCTAGAAAGTGAAAAGCCAGGCTTCCGATAGCCAGAGCCAGCAGGGTAGATAAAAAGCGATTGCCAGCTAGCTTTGCAGTGCTGCGGCGGGTATCGGTCACGCTGAGGATAGCAATAATTCCAGCTGAAGTTGAGTAGGCCAGACCTAAAAAGTCAGCCAGCCAAGCAGCTAGACAGGTAGCTAGTACCAGCTTGATGGTGCGTTGGAGGAGAGACATGAGTAAGAGTTTCCTTTTTTAGACTTCTTTCTATTATAGCATGACAGACGGGGAATCTTAGGGGCTGCTGATTGCTTTTTATCAGAGCAGAATTCTGTCTCGCCCGAGTAAATCCTGCCGCCATTTTTTCGCCTTTGTGTTATACTAGTCCTATGGAAAAAAACGATATTGTCTACGGTGTGCATGCGGTGACAGAGGCTCTCGCAGCTAACACTGGAAATAAACTCTACATTCAAGACGACCTGCGTGGTAAAAAGGTCGACAAAATCAAAGATTTAGCAGCAGAAAAGAAGGTTTCTATCTCATGGACGCCTAAGAAAACCTTGCAGGAGATGACTGATGGAGCTGTTCACCAGGGCTTTGTCCTGCGGGTGGCGGAGTTCGCCTATACTGACTTCGAGGTGCTGTTGAAAAAAGCAGAGCAGGAAGACAATCCGCTCTTGCTGATTTTGGATGGGCTGACTGACCCGCATAATCTGGGCTCTATCTTACGGACGGCTGACGCGACCAATGTAGCGGGAGTCATCATTCCCAAGCACCGGGCAGTCGGTGTGACACCAGTCGTGGCCAAGACTTCAACGGGTGCCATTGAGCATATTCCTATTGCCCGTGTGACTAATCTCAGCCAGACTCTGGACAAGCTCAAGGAAGCTGGTTTCTGGATTTTCGGTACAGATATGCAGGGGACGCCTTCTCATAAGTGGAATACAGCAGGCAAGCTGGCCCTCATCATCGGCAACGAAGCTAAGGGGATCTCAAGCAATATTAAAAAGCAAGTGGACGAGATGATTTCCATTCCCATGAATGGGCATGTTCAGAGCCTCAATGCCAGTGTCGCAGCGGCTATTCTCATGTATGAAGTATTTCGCAATCGCCTATGAAAAGAAAAATCTTACTGGTGGACGGTTACAATATGACGGCCTTTTGGCGGGAGACTCGTCCTTACTTTAACCGCGGAGAACTAGATGCCGCACGAACGATTCTGCTTCAGAAGCTCAGTAATTATGCCAGTTTTGAAGGACTGGAAGTTATCTGCGTCTTTGATGCCCAGTATATGCCGGGAGTTCGGCAGACCTACGAGGAGTTTAATGTGACGGTCGTTTTCACTGAAGAGGAGGAAACGGCGGATGACTATATCGAGCGCTTGGCAGCTGAGCTCAATACACCCAAAAATCAGGTGTCAGTTGCGACTAGCGATCTCAATGAGCAGTGGACTGTCTTCGCCCAAGGAGCTTTGAGAGTTTCCGCTAGAGAGCTAGAGAAGCGAGTGGCTGTTACCAAATCAGACCTCAATAAACTGAGCGGACAAATCAACCTGCAAAGACCGCCCTTGCGACCGATGGACAGCCAATCTTTGCGTGATTTACAAAAAATGATGGAGAAAAAAGATGACCTTTAAAATTTTAACCGATTCAACAGCAGACCTGCCAGAAAACTGGACCCAGGAAAATGATGTTCAGGTCCTAGGCCTGACCATTCAGCTAGATGGCCAAACTTATGAGACAGTTGGCGCAGGCAAGCTGACCAGCCAAGAACTTCTGGATAAGATGGAGTCCGGCAGTAAGCCGACTACCAGTCAGATCAATGTCGGCCAGTTTGAAGATGTTTTTCGTAGCTATGCCAAGGAAGAGACACCAGTTCTCTATGTAGCCTTTGCTTCAGCCCTGTCAGGTACTTATCAGAGTGCTGTCATGGCACGGGAGATAGTCTTGGAAGATTTTCCAGGTGCACTGATTCGCATCATTGATACCAAGGCGGCTTCTATGGGGGAAGGACTTTTAGTCATGAAAGCGGCAGAAGCTAGAGCGGCAGGCCAGACCTTGGAGCAGACAGCAGACTTGATTGAGAGCTTGGTGCCTAAGGTCAAGACATATTTTCTGGTTGATGACCTCAATCATCTCATGCGGGGTGGTCGGATTTCCAAAACTGCTGCGCTTATGGGGAGCTTGGTCAATATCAAGCCGATTATCGCTGTCAAGGGAGATGGGACTCTGGACTCGGTCGCTAAGGTTCGCGGCAAGAAGAAGGCACAGGCTGAAGTTGTCCGCATGACTCTGGAGGGAGTTGCTGACCCGCGGGTGGTTATTGCCTATGCAGGTGCCAAAGAAGTTGCTGAGAGTCTAAAAGCCCAGCTGCTGGAAAGCGACCAAGTAGAGGAAGTTCTCCTCATGCCTCTGGGACCTGTCATTTCTACCCATACTGGTCCTGGAACTTTGGGACTCTTTAGTATTGCCCAAGACATTCAAGACTAAGAAAACATGAAATCGCTATTTCATAAATAATTGCTTCAAATCTATTGCTTTTGCCTACTATTTTTGATATGATAGTAGGCGGTATTGTTTACCCCATTTGTAAGGCCCCGGAACCTTTCAAATAACTCGCGGACCGGAACATCCGCCCTGTAAACAAAAACGATATTCATAGGAGAAATCATGAACAAAACAACATACATGGCTAAGCCAGGTGAAGTTGAACGCAAATGGTATGTAGTGGACGCTACTGATGTCCCTCTTGGACGCCTTTCTGCTGTTGTAGCAAGCGTACTTCGCGGAAAAAACAAACCAACCTTTACACCACACACTGATACAGGTGACTTCGTAATCGTTATCAACGCTGAAAAAGTAAAATTGACTGGTAAAAAAGCGACTGATAAGATCTACTACACTCACTCTATGTACCCAGGTGGATTGAAACAAATCTCAGCAGGTGAGCTTCGCTCTAAGAACGCTGTTCGTTTGATCGAAAAATCAGTTAAAGGTATGCTTCCGCACAATACTCTTGGCCGCGCTCAAGGTATGAAGCTGAAAGTATTTGTAGGCGCTGAGCACACTCACGCTGCACAACAACCAGAAGTTCTTGATATTTCAGGACTTATCTAAGGAAAGGAACAAATAAGCTATGTCACAAGCACAATATGCAGGTACTGGACGTCGTAAAAACGCTGTTGCACGCGTTCGCCTTGTTCCAGGAACTGGTAAAATCACTGTAAACAAAAAAGATGTTGAAGAGTACATCCCACACGCTGACCTTCGCTTGGTTATCAACCAACCATTCGTAGTTACTTCAACTGTTGGTCAATACGACGTTTTCGTAAACGTTGATGGTGGTGGCTACGCTGGTCAATCAGGCGCTATCCGTCACGGTATCGCTCGTGCCCTTCTTCAAGTAGACCCTGACTTCCGCGATTCATTGAAACGCGCAGGCCTTCTTACTCGTGATGCCCGCATGGTAGAACGTAAGAAACCAGGTCTTAAGAAAGCTCGTAAAGCATCACAATTCTCAAAACGTTAATCAATACGATTATATCAACGTTTACAGACATTCAAGAATTATTTCTTGGATGTCTTTTTTGTTTCAAAAAATCAAAGTTCACCCCAAAATTCACCCCATATTCACCCCATCAATTTTTTAAACTACGAAAAGCAATATCACCTACAGTCTGATTGACTTTATCTTTGATATTAACGTAAGTTTTTGTAATCTCTTTATCACTATGAGTAAGAGCTTCTGAGAAGGCTTCAAGAGAAACACCTGCTTGTTTAGCAAGAGTAGCACCAGTATGTCTTAGTTTGTGTGGTGATGCTGGTGCTAATTCGGGATGTCTTCGTCTGACTGATTTCATCTTGATAAAACTTAAAATTTTTCTAATTATAACGAAGCATAGTCAAAAAGCTATGACCTCTATATTCACAAAAAAATCCAGACCAATACTAGTCCAGATTTCTTGTCTATTAAACATTCTTTTCAAAGAATGGAAGAACGGCTGTAACGGCTTTGTCAACGCAATTATTTAACTGTGAGAATCCGACGCACATAAATTTTAAATGGTGTCTCAGTCACATTTAAATTTATGAGACGCTTAGACGTTAGGCTTTCAATTTGTCAAATTTTGCTTTGACATTTGCCTTGAATTCTTCAAGTTTAGCCTTGCGTTCGGCTTTACGTTCAGCCTTCATTTGTGCACGTGCCTGGTTGTAGAGGTCTTCTTGGACTTGCAGAGCTGCTTCGATTTCGGCTACGACGGTTGCTACATCCCAACGCACGATTTGGGTGTCGTACTTGGTGAAGTAAGCATCGATGACTGCTTCGTTGTTTTCTTGCACCAAGGCGACAACGGCTGTTTCGCCGTCGATCAATTTTTGAGACACAACGTCAATCAAGCCAGCTTCTGCCGTATCAACGGTATCACCAGCAGCCAAACCATAGAGGCTGCCAATACCATAACCAAACAAGACGCCGATAGGACCACCCAAAAGCCCGATAACTGCACCGAGCAAGCCACCTTCTAGGGTTGCATCCGTCGTTGAATCTTCAAAGTCATAGCGTTCTTTTTCAACGATGTGACCGTTTTCATTTTTGACCAAGGCGATTTGAGCAACCTTGGTCGTCTGAGTTTGGCGGAAAGCCTTCAAATCCGCAAAGGACTGATAAGCTTCGCTTTCAGTGTTAAAGACTGAAACTACTATGTTTTCCATAGTTAGTACCTCTTTTCTAAATATATACGTTCATTATAATACAGTTTCAATCACTTTTCAATCATTTTAGTGCGACATTTTAATTGATATGTCGCGTTTATCAGCGTCAAAGAACAGTTTCAGGCAGCGGTATATCTTTGCCATATCCCAGCCCAGACACTCTGGCGACTCTGAGTGATTATCAAGAAAGGCGTCCAGCAACATCTTAAAGCCTCCCGTGCAAAAAGTAAATAAATAGTGTTTTTCCTGTATGCCTGTCACACGGCTAAAAGACCGCTTGACCAAATCTTCCAGAAAATTATAGCAGATATTATGTACCAGCTCTGTGTAGCGAGTCTGATGAGCGTGCCGAATCACATCGACACTTTTATAGAATCTGCCAACTGTTTCCTTATGGTCGAATCCTTGAAAGAAGTCGCTTTATTCGTCGGTCAAGACAATTAATTTGGCTGGTGCAACTGATTCGCCAAGCTATGAACAAGCAATTATTACCTTTTGAAAGCAAAAATGGCAATTATGAAGGTGAAGCTACTCAGGTCTTAGTTCTTCTATCCAATTACTATGCAGACAAAAAACTATTTGATGAAAATACAGATGAATATGGAAATATCTTGATTTTAAAGGATTCATCCATCATTTCTAAATTATCGGCTATCCCAGATTTATTAAAAAGGGGATCTAGTAGGTAACAATAATATCGAATATATCAAAGTACGCAATATTAGGATTTCTTCAGAGGTTGAGTTAGAGTCAGATGTTGATGGGGATAAGTCGGATAATCTGCCAATAGATATAAAAATACTAGAAAACAGGCTTGAAAAAGGCTCGTAAAGCTAGCCAGTTCTCTAAACGTTAATTCGTTGCTGGACAGCAGAATACAAACGAAAACACTTTGCATCTTGCAAGGTGTTTTTTTCTATGAGAACTGGCGGTGCGCAATTAGGATAGCTCTAGCGACTTTAGTCGCATAGAGATATGCTATGCACAGTTGCCTCAAGAAAACAATGCTTCTTGGTCCACCCTGTTAGACAAGCTTCAAAACCAAGGAATCCAACAGATTTCTCTTGTAGTTACAGATGGCTTTAAGGGGCTTGAGCAGATTATCAGTCAGGCTCACCCATTAGCTAAACAACAATGTTGCTTAATTCATATTAGTCGAAATCTAGCTAGTAAAGTGAAACGAGCAGATAGAGCGGTTATTCTGGGGCAATTTATAATGATTTATCGTGCTGAAAATTTAGAAATGGCAGGACAAGCTTTAGAGGACTTTCTCGCCGAATGGAAACCAAAGTATAGGAAAGTCATGGAAAGTCTGGAGAAGACGGATAATCTTTTAACTTTTTATCAGTTTCCCTACCAGATTTGGCACAGCATGTATTCGACAAACCTCATTGAGTCTCTTAACAAAGAAATCAAACATCAAACGAAAAAGAAGGTTCTTTTTCCTAATGAGGAGGCTCTGGAACGTTACTTAGTTACGTTGTTTGAAGATTATAATTTCAAGCAAAGTCAACGAATCCATAAAGGGTTTGGTCAATGTTCTGATACACTTGAAAGCTTATTTAATTAACACTCCGTAACTCTACTTAAGTGTTTACACATAATTATTGACAGTATCAAAAAATAAAGTATATTGTTTTCATCATAATATAATTAAATATCAGTATAGAGAATTTTATCTATATATCAGATATCAGCAATTGCTTTTGCTGTCATTTTTCGCTACAATAGTTACAAGGAGGAAATAAACATGTTAAAAGAAGTATTAAACGTCGCAAAAGTTGCGAAAAAATCATCTCTCTTCTTAGGAGGGGTAGCATTTGGGACGCTTGGCTTGAAAGTCTTAGCAAGTAAAGAAGCTAAGAAAGGCTATTCTAAGGCCTTGGCTAAAGCTTACAAATTGAAAGATGGACTGGATGCATCTGTTTCTGTTGTAAAACAACACGGTGATGATGTTTTACAAGACGCTAAATATTTATACGAACAGGAAAAGAAAGAAGAACAATTAGATAGCCTGACAGGTGAATAATATGTCTTTTAAAGTGCTACACAGAGGATATCAACATATCCGATTATCGTCCTCGTTTTCACTGACCTTGGATATTCAAGATTATCTTCGTTCCTTGGCTAAAGATGAAAAAGGGATCGACTCTATTCAGTTTTATATGGATCAGCAGCACTTTACTCTACGTATGAAAGAAGGCTTCTCTGTATTAGAAAATGCAGAGGCCTTTTTAAAAAAAATTGACAAGGGGAAAGTTTCGGACTTGATGACTCTTCCCATTCGTAGAGAAGAGAGTGCTTATTCAATTGTATCGGGTGCAGCGATTAAGCGTTTGCTGTTTCGAAGTTTTGTACCCTACCCTATTCGTTATATTTGGACTTGTTATCAGGCTTTGGGTTATGTCAAAGAAGCCTATCAAACTTTAGCGCGCAAGGAACTAACCATGGAGGTCTTGGACTGTTCGGCCATTTTGTTGTCCTTGTTTATGAACCAATCCAAGACAGCTAGCAACATCATGTTTATGCTTGATTTGGGTAATCATCTGGATCAGTGGTCTTTAAAAAAAACAGCAACAGATTTGGAACAAAGCCTTCTTGCTAAAGAAAGTGATGTTTTCTTAGTGCGGGGAGACATGGTCATCAGCATCAAGAGTTCTGATGTTCAAGTAGGTGATGTATTAGTTGTCTCCCAAGGGAATGAAATCTTGTTTGACGGCCAAGTGGTTTCAGGATTAGGCATGGTCAATGAGAGTTCCTTGACTGGAGAGAGCTTCCCTGTTGAAAAGAAAGAGGGAGATTCTGTATGTGCGAATACTGTTTTGGAAACAGGAGAGTTAAGAATTCGTGTGACTGATAATCAGATAAACAGTCGTATTTTGCAACTCATCAATCTGATGAAAAAATCTGAAGAGAGTAAGAAGACAAAACAACGTCATTTTATTAGGATGGCAGACAAGGTTGTAAAATATAACTTCTTAGGTGCTGGTTTGACTTATCTGTTAACAGGTTCGTTTTCAAAAGCCATTTCCTTTTTATTGGTGGATTTTTCATGTGCTCTAAAAATATCCACACCTGTAGCCTACCTTACGGCCATAAAGGAAGGTCTAAATCGAGAAATGGTTATTAAAGATGGTGATGTATTAGAAAAATATCTGGAAGTGGATACTTTCTTGTTTGATAAAACGGGTACCATCACGACGAGTTATCCTTTGGTTGAAAAGGTTCTTCCTTTCGGAGATTATACTGAGAAAGATATTTTAAGAATAAGTGCATGTTTGGAGGAACATATCTATCATCCTATTGCCAATGCAATTGTTAAACAAGCTGAAATTGAAGGCATTGAACACGAAGAAATGCATGGCAAGCTTCAGTATGTTGCAAGCAAAGGGATTAAATCGCAAATTGATGGTCAATCGGTTGTCATTGGAAATTATGTACTAATGCAAGACGAACAGGTAAGAATTAGTTCTGAGCAGCTGGCCTTGATTGAGCAATATAAGACTCATTACAATTTATTGTTTTTGGCTTATAAGAAAGAATTAATTGGGATGTTTTGTATCCACACTCCCTTGAGAAGCGAGGCGAAAGTTGCATTGAAAAAGCTAAAGCGCCAAGGGAAAAAACTGATTCTGGCAACTGGTGATACGTTGGCTAGAACAGAAGAGTTGGTTAAAGATCTGCCATTTGACAACGTTTATACTGATTTAAAACCAGATGGTAAGTTTCAGTTGGTTCAGGAATTACAGAAAGCTGGCCGAACTATTTTGATGGTTGGAGACGGGTTAAACGACTCTGCTGCCTTGACGCTTGCAGATATTGGGGTTGTGATGAATGAAAGTGCTGATATTTCTAAGCAGATGAGTGATATTTTATTATTAGATAATCGTTTAGATTTCTTCGAGGAATTGAATTCTTTATCTGAATCGTTGCAGAAATTAATTCAAAGAAATATTCAAGAAACAGTTGTAATAAATGGAAGTTTAATTGGATTTGGGTTGTTAAATTGGTTAAGCCCATCTAATCTTTCGATATTGCACAATCTGACTACTTTAAGAATCGTCCTTCGTAGTCTTTCTATTAAAAGTAGGTAAGAGACCGAGAAGCTGAGGTTATAAAAACTAAAAGGAGTTGTCTCATTTGAGAATAACGGCTCTTTGTCAACTGTAGTGGGTTGATGGAAAATTATACCCTGGAGAGGACCAAATTGGTTCTCTCCTTTTAAATATTGAAAAAACCATTGGCAGTGGACATACTTTAAGACTATATATTTCTGAAACTAGTTTCACAATACAAATATTGACATGCAATTATTAATTGGTGGATTTTAAGTTGACATCTACAAAGGTTAATGTTAGAATACATTCAAAAATATATTTGAATGAGGTGTTTTATGATTCAAAATATTGTTACTTCAATAATCCTGTATTCTGGGACAGCCGTAGACTTACTTATTATCCTAATGTTATTTTTTGCCAAAAGAAAAAGCAGAAAGGACATCATTAACATCTATTTAGGACAATTTCTAGGCTCTGTTAGTCTAATATTGCTAAGTTTGCTTTTTGCATTTGTCTTAAATTATATTCCTAGTAAAGAGATTTTAGGCTTACTCGGTTTGATTCCAATTTTCCTAGGCCTCAAAGTTTTGCTTTTAGGAGATTCTGATGGAGAAGCTATTGCAAAAGATGGTTTGCGAAAAGACAATAAAAACCTGATTTTTCTAGTCGCTATGATTACTTTTGCAAGTTGTGGCGCTGATAATATTGGTGTCTTTGTCCCATATTTTACCACCTTAAATTTAGCGAATTTGATAGTGACTTTACTTACTTTTCTAGTCATGATTTATCTCTTGGTTTTTTCTGCCCAAAAATTAGCACAAGTCCCTTCTGTTGGAGAAACTTTGGAAAAATATAGTAGATGGTTTATTGCCGTTGTCTATTTAGGATTGGGGATGTATATCCTGATTGAAAACAACAGCTTTGACATGCTATGGGCTGTGTTAGGCTAGGAGAAAAAATTATGAAAAAAGATAGTATCTGTCAAGTGGATGTTATAAATCAACAAAATGTTACAACCGCAACGAACTACCTTGAAAAGGAAAAAGTCCAAAAATCACTTCGCATTTTATCAAAATTTACCGATAATAAACAGATAAATATCATCTTTTATCTCCTTGCCGTCGAAGAACTCTGTGTCTGCGATATAGCCTGTTTATTAAATCTCAGTATGGCATCTGCCTCCCACCATCTTCGTAAACTAGCCAATCAAAACATCTTGGACACTAGAAGAGAGGGGAAAATTATATATTATTTTATAAAGGATGAGGAAATCAGAGATTTTTTTAATCAACTAGGATAACAACTATTTTTACTACTTTTCCATGATTATAGGGAGATTATAATCGTTGTTGTTTCAACGGTAGCAAACTGGTTTTTACATAAAGTAATTGATAAACCCAATATAGATCAGAAAGAATTACTTGAAGCTACCGCACAATATAGAAAGTTATTGATACCTGACCTAATAATTAAAGGAGTGGGATTGATTCTATCCTTAATTGTCTATCCTCCGATTATGATGTATAGTGTTTTAATTGCGGCATTTTATATCATAACTTTAAAAACACTATCTGAAAAAAGAGTGAATAACTAAAAAAATGGTGATCAAAGTTAGGTGTATTATTTTAATGCTTACAGACCTAAACTATTCCCCTATTTATAATCTATTGATTCATATTTTATGAAATTAATCAGTAGATATCGTTCTGAAAAGCCTTGATAATACGCTGTTTTTAGTCCAACTGAAACCCATACTTTCCAAACCAGGCTTGAAAAAAGCTCGTAAAGCATCACAATTTAGTAAACGTTAAAACTTATTTAAACTTATTGAAAGCATTTCGTATCAAAAATACGGGATGCTTTTTCTGTTCACCCCAAATTTTTGTAACTAGGTGATACTTGAAATTAATACAAATTTGGTTGTTTTTGATAAATCTAAGCAACACTACATGATGAAGTGAAAGGGGATGAATCTTTGATAGTATTCACTTATTGTGAAATATGATATATTTATTAATTAGATGGATGAATACTTCTAGAGTTAAATATAGTATAATAGGGACATACTTTTTGGTTTATTTTTGTTTGTAGTCGGATTATGAAAGAATATCCAATATTATGCGATAAGATAGAATGTTACAAAAAAGAAAGGGGATGCAATCCGATGAAGAAAGACAGATTAATTGTATTGACAGATGCTGTTCTAGCAATTATTATGACCATCTTGGTTTTAGAGTTAGAAAAACCAACAACACCAAGTCTTGAAGCTTTTTGGGATTTACGGCAAAATTTCTTTGCTTGTTTTCTTTCCTTTTTCTGGTTGGGATCGTTATGGATGGCACTAAACACATTATGGGAAAAGGTTGAGAAAATTTCCTCAGAAATTATTTGGTGGAATTTGTTTCTACTCTTGGAGCGGCAGGAGTTCTCTTTGGAGAATTTCATGCCATCCAAGATACCAGTCTGAATGATGTGGTGGACCGGATCTATATAAATGTCAAGGATTTACCGTTTCAGTCCTTGGGAGCTTTAGCTAATATCCTGTCTGATATTAAGAAGGGACTGATTCAAGACAGTCATATCTGGTCTTTCTTCCAGTCATTTTTCAAACAATATCAGTTGATAATCAGCTTAAATCAGATCTATCAGTTTGTCTATCTTTCTCTGATGGAGATCATGTCCTATCTTCACTTTGATTATTGGAAAAAAACGGCTCGGTCAGGAGCTAGTATGAATAAGGAGAACAAATGAAACGTTTAAAAATGTTATGGCATATTATGCAGGTTACGGGTTTTACTCGGTTTGCTCTGAGTTTTGTGACCTTTGTTTTTGGGTCAGGAGGCGTGCTTTTCCTAGTTGAACCTGCTATCACAAATTACGGAGACGGTCTTTGGTATGCTTTTGTGACTTCGACGACTGTCGGCTACGGGGATCTCCTAGCTGTGACCTTGATTGGAAGGATTACCAGTGTCTTCTTGACGATTTATGGGCTCATATTTTTTGGCTGTTTATCAGCTGTTATTTTTAATTATTATACCAATTTAAATAAGGAAAGAGGAGAGGACAAATGACTGCCAATTATTCAACACGGGAATACCGTGAGAAATTATACGATGACCTTCATGTTCGATTGAGAGATACAGCGATTTTGATGTGTGCAATTTTTATTGCCTCTATCGGACTAAATATGAATTCAACAGCTGTCATTATAGGAGCCATGTTGATTTCACCTCTCATGACACCGATTGTTGGACTGGAATTCGGTTTAGCTATTTTTGATACGCGTTTAATCAAGCAATCTCTAGAGGTTTTATTGACTCAAGTGTTGGTCAGTTTGCTTGTCTCGACTCTGTATTTCTGGATTTCTCCCTTGTCTTATGCAAGTAGCGAGTTGATTGCACGAACCTCTCCAACCATTTGGGATGTCCTCATTGCTATTGCTGGTGGGATTGCTGGTGTGATCGGTTCAAGGAAAAAAGAAGCAAACAATATCGTGCCAGGAGTAGCCATTGCTACAGCTCTGATGCCGCCTATCTGTACTGCTGGCTATGGTTTAGCTAATGGGAATGTACGATTTTTATTGGGGGCTCTCTATCTTTTCTTGATCAACTGTGTCTTTATCATGCTAGCCAACATTGTTGGAACAAGAATTTTGATGAGAAAATCTCCTTTAACTTCATTTAAAGAGCTGAGCATTAAAATGAGAATTGGCTTGATATCTTTGATTGTATTGTTGATTCTTCCAGCTAGCTATTCGGCAGTTACTCTGACAATAGAACAAGCGCGCAAAGAAGGGATCAAACAGTTTGTAGGAAAAGAGTTCGCCAATTATACGGTTATTAATCAAGTCTACAAGTCAAGTAACAATGAATTGGTCTTGACGGTTGTTGGAGATCCGATTTCAGAAGAAGAATTAGAAACACTCCACCAAAAACAAGCCTCTTACGGTATTCAATCTGTTCAATTGAAAGTGAATCAAGTTCAGAACTCGCCAACATTAGATAGTGAAGCGACCAAGGAATTTTATGAAAACATTGACAAGTATATTGATCAAAAACTCTCTGAAAAAGATTCACAAAACGATCTCGTAAAAGAAAATGAAGCAGACAAGGATTGAGGACAATGAACTGAATCGGTTTTTACGCCGTGTTTTTCTTGTATCTTCCTCTTTCTTACTTATAGCAGGTTGTTTTTGCTTGAATAAGAAATAAATTAGAAGTTCTATCATCTAAGAAAAATGATGAACAAAAAATCATTTAACTAATGGTGTGAACGTTTAGTGTTTATCAGCTCCATTCTCTGTAATTTTGGGGGTAAAATCCACACCATTCGGATAAAATTAGTTGAATTTGATTGGAAAAAAGCTTTTATAAAAGCGGAGAAAAGTCTTGATATTACGCTGTTTTTAGTCCAACTGAAATTCATACTTTCCAAACCAGGTCTTAAGAAAGCTCGTAAAGCGTCACAATTCTCAAAACGTTAATCAATACGATACTATCAACATTTACAGACATTCAAGAATTTCTCTTGGATGTCTTTTTTGATGTAAAAAACAATTTAACCTAAAAATACACCAAGATTCAAAATCTTGGTGTATTATCTTTTTTTAGATAATTGTTCTCTAAAAAGTTTTGTCATTTGTTTTTGTCCGGCAGGAGTACCTAGTGCTTCTTTGCTTATTTCTCCTTTAAATATTTGTTCCATTAAAAATAGGTAAGCCTCGCCTAAAGCAGTTGTAATTAATCCAGCAGTGGTTCCAGAAATCGTTCCGCCAACTGCTGTTCCTACTCCGGGAATAAATTTGAGTATATTAGAGACAATTGTTTTTCCGAGGAATGTTGCTCCCCCAGACCCTAAGGTTGAGGATACAAAGGCGGTTAGAAAAGTTTTATTTATATCAAGGCCAAATATTACAGTGATGCCAGTAATCATGCTTATCTGGGTTGGAACAAGCATGAATGCATCTGCGAATGGAACTGGAGCGAAACCTTCACCAAAACTTGCTGCTACTGCAGTCGCAATGACTGCCCTAGCATGTTTTTTTTTAGATTCCAGAGATACTTTTTGGATATTTTGGAGAGTATCTTGTAGCTCATTTGGCAATACCTCAGACATTACATCAATCAAAGTATCTAATCCAAAAGCTTTAGCGACATATTCCTCATCAAAATCCATATCTTGAGCTAAAATTGGCACAACTTTACAGACGTCTAAGTTTTCCTGCTCAACATGAGCTTTCATTTCTAGTGCTTTCTTCTTAGGTACAGATTGAGTAAGGACAACGATGATTGGGACCTTAGACTGTTTATTCTTCTCAGAAAACTCTCTGAGCCATTCCACTTCCGAACTATCGAAAGTACGGTTTGAACCGACGTTAATACAATACCAAATGCAGTGAATGGCCTCATTGATATCATTAGAAGAGTAACCGTTGTTAATTAGTTTAATGACTTCATCTTTGACACCCTCCTGTTGGGTATATGACAATTCAAAGCCAGGTGTATCGTAAATAGCCAAAGGATATCCGGTTTTTTCAATTTTGCGAATTTCCTGAGTTACTGGTCGGCCTAGTCCAGTATCAGCAAAATTCCCTCTAAACAAACTGTTAATTAGTGTGCTTTTGCCAACACCTGATTTGCCAATGACGATGATGTTTAATCTTTTTAAATTATTAATTTTATCATTAATCGCGTTGAGACATTGCTGCGCAATATTATCTGTATTGATTTGCATGATCTTCTACCTTTTTATATTCAGATTTTTTAACTAATTTGTCCTTGCAATCAAAATTGACTTTTCGATGATTAGTTATTTTTACTTGCTTTTTATATAAATAATTTGTTGTTTTTTTCAAAACTTTAGGCAGAATCACTGTAGAAGCTAAAATTAAAACTCCATTTCTTAAGATATATTTTACTTTAGAAGAACTTCTTTTTTTGTTACCTTTTGTCTTTGACATAATATTTCTCACTAATATGATATTTTAAATAATTATATCATATAAGAAATTAAAAGAGTCAATTTAATGATTTTGGTTATCTCTTTGTTTTAAAGATTTTAGAACAAATTCTTCGATAGAAATTGAAGTAATGTTAGCAGAGATCTATTAGTTGTAATGAAGAGGTGGCAAAGATATTGAAGATAGAAAAGTAGTTATGTGGTTTTCAGCTTGTCTCACTCTCCAAGGTACAAGAAAAATAAACCACCTGCCTTGCGTGTGTGGTCCATAGACGTGTGGCTATGATTTGTAAAATAAGTCTAAGTAAATAGCATGCTAAGATTTAGTAATTTATAGATTTTTAAAAATTTATATAGTACACTAGATGTGTAATATTGAGTTTTGAGTGACTGAAAAATTAGTATGGATGTTACCAGCTGTTTTAGAAAATTAGTGTGGTATCAAAAAATTTAAGGAGACGTTATGAAGAAACGAACGAAAATTATAATTGCAACAATTGCATCAATAGTGGCGCTCGTAAGCCTAGGAGGATGTGCTATGACTCAAAAAGAAAGTAATAAGCGAAATCAGAAAGTTGCTTCTTCAAAAAAGGATATTAAAGATGATAAAGAAGCCATCAAGCAAAAACAGCTCGCTTACCTCAAAGAACATGAGCAAGAAATTATAGATTTGGTAAAAGCTCAAAGTCCAAAAGTCGAATCAGTTCAGATTGATTGGGGAGAAACTCAATGGAGTGATGGTGGGCTTACAAATCCCGAGTATTATATTAATATTTTTGGGCGAATCAATAATATTGAAGAATCGGGTTGGGGAGTGGATATCCCAATTAATGATGATAAGTCAATTGATATGGGGGGGGGATGTATATGATTCACGAACCTACGATAGGAGGTAGGATGATTGATTAATTAGAATTTAGATTCTGATAATTAATAAAGCATACTAAGGAGGAGCTATGAAGAAACGAACGAAAATCATAATTGCAACAATTACATCAATAGTGGCGCTCGTAAGTCTGGGAGGATGTGCCATGACTCAAAAAGAAAGTAATAAGCAAGATAAGAAAGTTGCTTCTTCAAAAAAGGATATTGCAGATGACAAGGAAGCTATCAAACAAAAACAACTCGCCTATCTCAAAGAACATGAGCAGGAAATAATCGATTTTGTGAAAGCCCAAAGTCCAAAAATTGAATCAGTTCAGATTGATTGGGAAGAGACGCAATGGAGTGATGGCGGTCTTACAAATCCCGAGTATTATATTAATGTTTTTGGGCGTATAAATAATATTGAAGAATCGGGTTGGGGAGTGGACATCCCAATTAATGATGATGAAAGTGTAAATCTTGAAGAAATGATTATGGGTGATTACATAAGTATCGGAGGTGAACCAATTACCTAATTAGAATTTGAAAGATTTTAATGATATATATGCTTCATTAGCGGTATCAACCTATAGGGATAGACCTAATCATTTTCCATATGAATAATTAGATTTGGAAAGCCGGATAGTACTTGATTCAGGTAAATTAATGTCATGAATACAGAACTGTTGGCCATTCAATAAGGCGACAGCCAAAAGATTAAAAAGAAAAGTTTAAACTTTCTTGGTGTTGCTAGACGAAAAAATTAGCGGTATAATATTAATAAAATAATACAAGGAGGCGCTATGGGGAAACGAACGAAAATCATAATTACAACAGTTGCATCAATAGTGGCACTAGTAAGTATAGGAGGATGCGCCATGACTCAAAAAGAAAGTAATAAACAAGATAAGGAAGTTACTTCTTCAAAAAAGGCTATCAAAGATGACGAGGAAATTATCAAGCAAAAACAGCTCGCTTATCTCAAAGATCATGAGCAAGAAATAATTGATTTTGTGAAGGCCCAGAGTCCAAAAGTCGAATCAGTTCAGATTGATTGGGATGGGGTTAGATGGAGTGAAGCGAGTAATGGTACTCCTCAAGGTGGGGGGGAAATGTTGCAAATTTATGGAGGCTTCAATAATGCTGACAGTTCAAGTTGGGGAATATTAATTCCAATAAATGATGATGGAACATTAAATATGGATGAGATGTTCCTTAGTAATCAATTAAGAATAAGAGGTGATCTTTTTGCCTAATTGGAATTCAAAAAGTTTTGATAATATATACGCTTCGTTAGCGGAATCAGCCTATAGAGATAGACCGAATGGATTTAGTTTTGAACAATTACTTCCTGAAGAACAAAAAATACTTAATTCTGGTAAGTCTTTAGTATTTGACTTCTCTAAAGATGCCAAAGATAAAAAAGGCCAAGTTACCCAAGGTGGTGGCACTGACCTCCCCAACCAAGGGAAGGTTTATCTTCAACCTGACAATGAAGGACTGCTTGAAGACAAAAAGACAGGCTACAATGCCTACTATGTCACTGATACAGATACGATTAACCAAAATACCAAACAGACCTATTTTGCCGTTCGTGGGAGTGATGGTTTCGGAATTGATATAGATGAGGCACAAAAGAACTGGGTTGAATACTTGCGGACATACAACCCTAGCGATTTCAACTTTCAAGATTGGGTATACAATGATGCGGCCTTTGCTTTGACAGACGCGATTATTCCTCAAGCCAAGCATGCTACTGAAGGCATGAAGGCAAAAATAGCTGAACTAAACCAATATGCAGCACCAGATGCCAAGATGGATATAACGGCTCATTCGTTGGGGACGATGACTTCGATACAGGGAGTTGCAGGACTTAATGAGGAAGAGTTGAGTAAGGTTGGCCATATTGTTCTTTTTGATGGTCCGGATCCTACTAAGAGTCTAGAAAAAGCAGGTTATGGCGATAAAATCCCACAATTAGATGCTAAAACAACTTATTATGTTAACCCTTTTGATCCTGTTAGTATGCTCAATCGTGATAAACCTTGGGATCAGCAATTTGGTGATGTCAGAGTGGTAGTTCCGATCGAATATACAAGTATGATGGATAAACACTCCTCCCATGACTTGGGCGCTTATCAGATAGATAGTAAGGGAAATCTCTTGGAGGTTTCTGAAGACTATCACCCTGAGTTGTGGAAAGCAGGTCATAAACTTGCGGACTTAAACAAAAAGAGCATTGAAAATATAAAAAGATATGTTCCAGAAAAAGTGATTGAAAAATTAGTAACCATGAGTCCAGAGGAGTTTAATAGATTAGCGGGACAACTACTAGATAGTATGAAAGAGGGAAGTCTATTAGGGATTAAAAAAAGTATAATTGAGATAAAAGATAAATTGGGGTTGAGCTGGGAAGAAGTACGGAATATTTTTAATAACAGAGATAAGCTCATAGACACATATGAAAATTATGAAAAGGAATATGCAAAAATCATCAAGGATGCAAAGAAGGAGTCTTTGGAATGGGATCGAGAGAATCTCGATCTTAAGAATCCGAATAATTTACACGAGAGAATCAAGCGTGCAGGTAGTTACGAAGATCGTATTTTGCTGAGGAGTCAGCTATTGTATACTGCTGTAGAATTGGCTGGTTCAGATATTGAACAAAAGATATCTGAAGTGAAAACTGCCTTAGCTGATGCCGAATCAAATCTTAAGGAATTTATCGACTCTAAGAGAAGTGCTATTGAGGCTCTAGGAAGTTTGTTGTCTGCTTCGGAGATAGAGGGGCTAATGTCAGAACTGTCCTTTGAAAACTTGTGGGATTCAGGGATTAACGAATTAAATATCACTCATTTAAAAGAATTTGAAACTAAGATAACTAATTTCTCTCAAAGTATGATTCAGTGTGCACAAAATCTTGAGCAAGTAGATGCTCAAGGTGCTGCAGATATTTTTGCAGCCTTCTCTTGATTGTACTGAAGTTTAAATGATAAAAGCAAAGGATAATTATGGCAGAGAAAACAAGTGAAAATATTGTAATAGAAATATTGAAGAATCAACAAAGAGTAGCTATAAAAGCGGCTGTTATAGCCTCTGTAGCAGCTGCCAAGGCCAAGAGAGAGGCGCTTCAACAAACATTAAATACCAAAGCACAAGAACTGCAAGATTATGCTAAAAATACATATAATACGAATATCACGGATGGGCTAGAAGGTCAAGCAGCAAATGCAGCTAAAGACTATCTATCGCAAATGCCAAAACCAGAATTAACAAGTCCAATCAAAAGTTAGTTTTAGGTGATAAAGATGAATGCAGAAATTTATAGACTGGATGAACAGTTTGATAAAAAGATGAGGGAATTAAAGAAAAAAGAGGAATATTTAGAAGACAATTTGTCTTATGTCCTTCATACAACAGAGCAATTAAAAGATGAAGTTTATCAAATAGCAAACGGAGAACTGCCTGTGGAGGCGTATCCCGATATTTTTCAAATGGATACTAATGCAGAGTTGTTTCGAAAAGATGTTCTTGAGCAAATCGATGATATCGGTGAGGAACGCTCAAAACTTCGTTGGGATTATGAGGAGCAATTAGATGCTCTCTATAAGAAAAAAGCTAAAAAGCAAAATAACTAAGCAAGTATTGGAGTTTTAGGAGATTAAATGTTTACAGACATTCAAGAATTTACTCTTGGATGTCTTTTTTTCACTATTCAACTCCACCATAAAATTCTTCTATTACTTTCATAGAAAATATATATTAGCCAGATAGGGGCAATCATAGTAAAATAGCTATCAAAATAGACTAAAGGAGTTTGGGATGAAAATCGTTTCTTTATGGTCAAAGATTTCTCTGGGCTTGCAGTTGTTGATTGCTTTGATTTTGGGTGTTCTTGTTGCTCTTATCTGGCCGCAGTTTTCGGCTTTTTACCAGTTTTTGGGTCAAGCTTTTATCAGTTTGATTAATATGGTGATTATTCCGCTAGTCTTTCCGGTTGTAGTCGTAGCTGTGGCTGGTGTGATCGGCAAGAAATCTTTCGGGAAGCTTTTGTCAAAGAGTCTGCTCTATTTCTTTGCGGTCACGACGGCGATTACCTTTATTTTTGTCTTTGCAGCTTATTATCTAGGCTTTGGTCAGGGAGTCAATATCGGTCAGGCGGGAGCCAGCATTGATGGGATTGCCAAAAGTATTCAATTGGATGAGTTTTTTCTTAGCTTCATTCCCTCCAATATCATCAAGTCGCTTTCAGAAGGGGCTTTGCTTCCTATTATTGTTTTTGCTATATTTTTAGGTTTTGGGCTTGGAAGTCTCAAGGAAGAAAAGACTCAGAAAGCTGTTGAGCTGCTGCAGATTTGGATTGAGGCTATTTATAAAATTGTCGGTGTGATTGTGAAGCTGTCTCCGATTGGTATTTTTGGTTTTATTGCTAAGGATGTGGCTACGACAGGAGTTGACAAGTTGGTCGGTTTGGGGCAATTTGTAGCAGGAACTTATCTGGCTTATGCGGTGCTAGCTTTAGTGATTTTTCCATTGCTTGCTCTCGCTTTCAGAATTCCTTATTTGTCAAGCTTACAACGGATTTGGAGTCTTCTGACTTTGGCTTTTGTCTCTGGCAGTTCCAGTGTTGTCCTGCCGCCTCTGTTGAAAGATTTAAAGAAGCAGGGGTATGATGAGCATGTCATAGATTTGGTTGTGCCTTTGGGTTACACTTTTAATCTTGAGGGGGCCGCTGTGTATTTCTCTGTAGCAACTATTTTTATTGCCCATGCTTATGGGATTGCTTTTTCTGTATCAGGACTTTTCTTTACTGTTTTGCTTTTGACTTTGATTGGTAAAACAGCTGCGACGGTGCCTTCTGGAGCGATTGTTGTCTTGCTGGCAGCTGCGCCTCAGCTAGGCCTACCGGTGGAAGGCGTTGCCTTGATTTTTGCGGTTGATTTCTTTGTCAATGCTGGTCGAACTGCCCTCAATGTTCTAGGCCAGGTCTTGGCCGTCAGTGTTATTGAAAAGACGGAAGGCAATGTAGTAGAAGAATCGAAAAGCAGTAAGCTGGCTGTTCGGTATTCATAATGGAGAGGAGACTTATGAGCCAAGCAAAAGTATACGTTATTCATGAAAATTTGGAGTGGACGCAGCACTTGGTCAAGTGGCTGGAGGAAAAAGATGTGCCCTATGAACTATGGGATTTGTCAAGTGGGATCCTAGATTTGCAGAGTCCGCCCCCAACAGGAATTTTCTACAATCGGATGTCAGCCTCTTCTCATACGCGTGGACACCGCTATGCACCGGAATTTACAGAGCAAGTTCTAACTTGGCTGGAAGCTCACGGTCGCAAGGTCATCAACGGCAGCGGGGCTATTAATCTGGAAATCAGCAAAATTAAACAATATTTGAAGCTTTCTGAGGCTGGAATTGCTTATCCAGAGACAGTAGCCATTTTGGGACAGGAGAATATTCTTGAGGCAGCTAGAAAGCTTAATATTTATCCCCTGATTACCAAGCATAATCGGGCGGGGAAAGGTTTGGGAGTGCAGCTCTTCAATAGTGAGGAAGAGTTGGAATCCTATGTAGAGAGTCCTGCTTTTGAGCCTTCTGTGGATGGGATTACCCTGCTTCAGGCCTATATCAAGCCTGCGGATGGTCGGATTCGTCGTTCGGAGTTTATCAACCAGAAGTTTCTTTATACTGTGTCCATTGATTCATCAGATGGCTTTCAGCTTTGTCCGGCAGATGGGTGTCAGATTGGGCAAAAGCCTGCTCAGTTGGAAACATCGGATAAGTTTCAAATCACGGAGCCGCTGCATGCTAGTCAAAGACAGGCTTATGAAACCTTTCTAGCTCAGGCTGGTATTGATGTAGCAGCTATTGAGTGGGTAGAGTCGGAGTCGGGTCAGATTTATGTCTATGATGTGAATACCAATACCAACTATAATCCGACAGCAGAAGAAAAAGCAGGAATTTTTGCTCATCAGCACTTGGCAGAATATCTAAAGAACGAGCTGGCAGCATCCTATCCAGAATAAATTTAAAACAAACAAAAGCTTTCCGTTTTGGAGGCTTTTTGTTTTTTCTTCATTATTTCTAAAATATGACATCTGTCATTTTGTTTTTATGACAAACGTTAGATGAAGCGCTTACAAAAATTTGTTATATTTAAATTATTGAGATTGCTTCTTTTTTATAAGGGAGTTAGGTGTTAAACCAGGTGTTCATTTTGAACAAGAAAAGTTGAAAGGAGTGTGTTATGTAGAAGCAATTTGGTTGTGAGAAGTCTGATTTTATTTTTAGAATATTGAGGTGTGTCATGAAAAATCATCAGGAAAAAGTGTGTAAAAATTGGTTTATGAGAAAAAGCGGCAAGCGTTGGGTTTTTGGGTGTGCCCTGCTGACTTTTGGAGCATTCTTGTTAGATGGGGGTGGAGTGGTTTATGCGGATGAGGCTAAGGCTAATCCAGCTCCTGCGCAGGTCTTGCAGGCTGATTCATCAGCTGTCTCAGAGCCTGAGAGCGGACAAACAGCTGCTCCTACAATGAATGCTGATAAGACAGAAAACCTTGTAGCTGGGGAGACTGCTGCAACTGTAGCGACGGAAGCGGGTGGTCAGGATGCAGTAGTAGAGTCAGCCAACCAAAAGGCTGATAAGGAAGATCAAGTCACAGCAAATGCTAAAGAGACCAAACAGGAAGAAGACGAACAGCCAGCGGCGAAGGAAGTTGCTTCGGAAAAAATCCCTGCCGTAGAGACTGTAGATAAGCAGTCAGGCTTCAATACTAATTTGGCAGAAGCCAAGGGAGACAAAAATGGAGTTTGGGAAGTCCGGGAACAAGGTCTTTATAGTGATGCCAGAGGCAAAGGTGATAGTTTCTTTTACTCTCAAAGTCAGGGCAAGGATTTTGTTTACTCAACGGATGTAACTTTCCTCAGTAAGGAAGGGGCGGCAGCCCTCATTTTCCGCAGTAATAATAATCCGGATGACAAGAGCAGCTATGCAGTTAATATTGATGGTGGTAGCAACAATGTAAAGTTTTGGCGTTGGCAAGGCGGTCGTGACTATCAGTTTATCAATGAAAAAAATATCGAGCCAACGGATGATAATAAATATCGACTCAAGGTCGTTTCAATTGGCTCTTGGGTATCCTACTATGTCAATGATATCCTAGTGGCCAGCTCAGGAGATTACACGCTTCAGAGAGATGATAAGGGGCAGAATACTTACTTGTCAGAAGGCTATTTTGGCTTACTTAACTGGAATAGCGAGCTGCTTTTTCAAAATACCTTTTATAAAGAAATCACTCCTCAGTCTAATCCTGAGTTGGAGGATATAAGGGTGACTTCTTCGGTTGGGAAAGTGGAGCAGAAAGGTCAGTTTACTGCTCCTATCACTATCCAGTATGTCAAGCATGATGCTGAGACTGTAGACTTGACCGTCGTAGCAAAAAATCCTGCTGCCAAGGTAAGCGTGACCGATGCTGCAGGTAGGGTCTATAGTGATTTGAAGAATATCCCGCTGGCAGTGGGGGCAAACTATCTGACTGTGACCAGCACTGTGACGGATGCGGATGGGCAGGAGGTCAGCCTGACTTATCGGCTCAATGTCCATCGTCGGCAGGCAGATGAGATTTACTACAATGAACTCTATCGCGGTCAGTATCATTATTCGGTCAAGGACGGTTGGGCCAATGATCCCAACGGGCTGGTTTATTATAAGGGAGTCTATCATTTCTTCTATCAGTTTTACGACGATACAAAGTGGGGACCTATGCACTGGGGCCATGCGACCAGCAAGGATTTGATTCATTGGGAAGAACAGCCGATTGCCTTTTATCCGGATGCTAATGGGGCTATGTTCTCAGGATCAATAGTAGCAGATACCACCAATTCCTCTGGTTTGTTTGACAATGACCAGGGCGGTTTAGTCGCACTGATTACTGCCGACGGAAACGGTCAGCGCATCAAGTTGGCCTACAGTAAAGATGAGGGCCGGACTTGGACGAAGCTTGATCAAATTGCAGCTGACTGGACGGACGATCCACTGCAATCTCAGGATTTCCGTGATCCCAAGGTCTTCCGTTGGGAGGGTAAATGGTTTATGGTCGTTGCAGGCGGACCGCTGAGAATTTATTCGTCTGATAATCTGCGTAATTGGAAGGTGGAGTCAACTTATGCGGATCTCCACACGGAGTGCCCAGATCTGTATCCTCTACTGGCAGACGATGGTAGCCTTAAGTGGGTCCTGTCTCGTGGCGGGCGCTCCTATAAGGTCGGTGATTTTAGACAGGTGGAGGGCAAGTGGACCTTCGTACCAGATGCTGAGTTTGCTCTGGCTGATCAGGTTATGAACTTTGGTAAAGACTCTTATGCGGCCATGACTTACTACGTTCAGGACTTTGGCAGCAAGGCTAATCCAACCCTACCCGACATTATCGCGTCTAACTGGATGAATACCTGGGAAGATTACTGTAATCTGGTAGCCGATACCGTCGGTCAGAAGTTCAACGGCACCTTCAATCTTAACCTCAAACTAGGCCTTATCAAGCAAGACAGAAGCTATCGGCTGACTCAGACGCCAATTACAGCTTATCAGTCTCTGCGTCAGGAAGACAAGGCTGTGTTGTATAAAGACGTGGAAGTTAGTGAGAAGAATGAGCTGTTGAAAGATTTTTCCGGTGATCAGTATGAAATTGTCTCTACTTTCCGTCCAAGTGAAACGACCAAGAAAGTCGGTTTTAACCTGCGGGTTGGAGATGGAGAAGTGACTAGAGTTACCTATGATTTAGAAAAGGAAACTCTCTCTATTGACCGCAGCCAGTCCGGCATTCTTCTCAGTAATAAATTTCCTCAGGTGGATAGTCAGTCCGTCAAGCGCAATGCGGATGGCAGCATAGATCTGCATCTCTATGTGGATCGCTCCAGCCTAGAAGTCTTTGCCAAAGGGTATACTGTAGCGGGTGCCAATCAGATTTTCCCTGCACCAAATAGCCTTGCGGCTAGAGTGTTTGTAGAAGGTGGTGCAGCTAAGGCTGACATTGCTCTTTATCCGCTGAAGGGCATCTGGAAAGACAAGCAGGCAGTGACCAAACCACTGGAACTAGTGCAGGCTTCTCCTGTAACAAATAATATTTATGTCGGCGATACTTTGGATTTGAAAGCATATGTCATGCCAGCAAGTGTCTCTCAAGCGGTCAGCTGGAGTGTTGATCAGCCAGATCTGGTCTCTGTCGCGGAAGATGGCAACAAGCTGCGAGTGACTGCTCTGCAAAGGGGTGTGGTCAAGGTAACGGCGACCTCTAAGGAAAATCCAAGCCTTTCCAAGGCCTTCACCATCAATATCAGCCGCAATGACTTTAAGACCAATGTTCCAGACTTAAAAGCTGTCTCTGGTAAGTGGTATGTCGACGGTGAAAGCCTCTATAATCAGAATACCAGCGCCAATGATTATTATATGGGAGGTCAGAAGATTCCTTTCTCTGAGTATAACTTGGATGTGGATCTCAAGTATCAAAAAGGCTTGATTAACATTTTCTATGCGTCTGAAAATGTTGATCCTCGCAATGCTTATTCTATTCAATTTGGCGATAATGATAAGATTCGATTTTACCACTTTATGGGAGAGACGATTGCAGAAAGTAGCATGAATGGCAAGCATCTTAATGACGGCCAGTTCCACCATGTTAAGCTAGTGAAAACTAAAAATGGTGTCAGTGTATCTGTGGACGGTGTAGAATACCTGAACCACCAATTTGATACGGTTGAGCCTTATTATAATGATGCCTACGTCGGTCTAGGACTCTGGGATGGAGACTTGGAAGCGCGCAATTTCTTTGTGACCAATCTTCATGCCCCAGCAGTTAATAAGGCTTCTCTGCAGAAAGTGGTAGACAGTACGGTTAGTCTAGATCCAAGCCTCTACACAGATGAGACAGTTCAGGCTTACCAGTCAGCCTTGGCTCGAGCCCAGTCTCTCTTGGCAGATGAAAAAGCGGAGCAGGCAGATTTAGATAGAGCAGAGCAAGATCTGAAGACAGCTCTTGCTGCTCTGGCTGTGAAACCAAGTCATCAGGTCACTCCGGAAGAGGGGATAAAGGACCTAGTGGAAGAAAAACCTTTCTTAGAAGTCATAATGGAAGAGATTGCATATCAGACCCGAGAACAGGAAAATCCAGAACTGGAACAAGGGCAGCGGAGGATACTTGTAGCTGGCCAAAAAGGTCAAAAGCGAGTCTTTGTAGAAGTCTTGAACGGTCAGCGAACCGTCCTCGGTCAGGAAGTGTTCTCTCTAGCAGTTGACGAACTAGTAGAAGTTGGCAGCAAGGTGGTGGCTGAAAGTGCTAAACAGCCTTTGACAAGGACCCAACCTCAAGCTCTGAAGCAAGGTGAGGAAGGAAAAGTTATTTCGTCGCCAAGATTGCAGCCAGCTCCCGACTCAGCTCTGCCTAAGACTGGCACTCAAGAAGATAAGTTTCTGCCTCTGGCTGGTTTAGCTTTTCTGGGAATGGGTCTTCTAGCTGGAAGAAAGAAGCAAGAAGACTAAGATGCTAAGCAATGGTTATTTGCACATAAAAAGGATGGGTGTTTTCCCGTCCTTTTTTTATATAATTACGGCTTGTGAAGTGATTCGTTTTTGGCTGAGCTTGCTCCAGTATCTGGCAAGAAATTCCGCTACATCCTCTTTCCTCCTTTTTTAATCCTCTATCCGAACTTGCATCCGGATGAACATATCGCGGTGCTGCTCCTGGAGTTGTGGCTGTTCATGGATGACCTCGCAGATATAATCACCCACAGGAGTATACCCAGCTTGAGTCAGAGCCTGGTAAAAATGCGGCAGAGCTTCAAGTTCATCTGCAAAGGAAGAGCAGTAAGCAACAGCATAATTTCCTGCCGGAAGCAACATTCGATTTAAGTGAGGGAGTTCATTGGGAGTATGATGGAAGAGACAGAGTTGTTTGGAAATCCATCTTTCTTTTTGGAAATCTTCTTGTTTCATAATGGAACCAACACGACTGAAATGGGTGAAAAAAGGACTGTAACGCAGGATTTCTTGTTTGAAGTAGCGGAGAGCAAGTTCGTATTCCTCACTTTTCATTTGATAAATGTTTTGATCAATTTCAAAAGTAAGCAGCTGCCGTTCAGGAAAAGTTAGAATTTCCAGTTCTTGCTCGCTCTGCTTTTCGCCATAGATACGGGCACCAGACCGAAAGATTTCGATTTCTTGGATTTGTTTTTCTAAATTCTCTTTTTCCTCTAGAAGACGCTGATAGCGCTCCTCGATAAGCTGGTGCAGTTGAAAATGGTCTTTGTCAGATAGGATTTCTTTGATGTCTTCTAGAGAAAAATTCAGTTGACGCAGGTACTGAATGGAGTCAACCAGAGAAGATTGATTGATGTGGTAGTAGCGATAGTTGGTTTCTGGATTGACTTTATAGGGTTTTAAAAGACCGATTTGGTCATAGAATCTTAGAGTTTGGATGGAAATCTGATTTATTTGGGAAAATTCTCCGATACGCAAAATTTTTTTCATTTTTTAAAACCCTCTATTGACTCTCTAGTTACTAGAGATATTATACTATAATTGTGAAAATAATAACAATTAATGGAGGGTTTGCCATGAGAAATACAAAAATTCGTGCTGTTCAGTATGGCTGCGGCAAGATGTCTAAAGTGATTTTCAAGTACCTACTGGATCACGGTGTAGAAATCGTAGGAGCTATTGATAACAATCCTGCTGTAGTAGGACAGGATGTTGGTGATTTTGCAGAGCTAGGCTATAAGACTGGTGTCCTGATTTCTGATAATGCTGAACGTGTCTTTGGAGAGTGTGACGCTGACATTGCCATTGTCACCATTGCTTCCTATATGCCGGAAATGTATGATTTTTTTGAAACAGCCATCAAGCATGGAGTTAATATCATCACGACCTGTGAGGAAGCCATCTACCCTTGGACGACGTCGCCATCCGAAACAAACCGCTTGGACAAGCTGGCCAAAGAATATGGTGTCACTATAATGGGATCTGGCATGCAGGATATTTACTGGATTAATATGCCTTGCTTGGCTATGTCTGGCCTTAATCGCATTCAAAAGGTGAAAGGGATTGTCAGCTATAATGTGGAAGATTATGGTCTAGCTTTGGCAGAAGCGCATGGTGCTGGTTACGATTCAGAGCGATTTGAAAAGGAAATTGCTAGTGCTGAGAGTCTGCCGTCCTATATGTGGAATGCTGCTGAGGCTATTTGCTCTAAGATGAACTGGACCATTCAGGATATTTCACAAAAGAGTGTTCCTTATATTTTGGATGAAGATGTTTATTCTGAAACGCTGGGTCGCACAGTTCCGGCGGGGCAAGTAACGGGTATGTCAGCTGTGACAACCATTCATACCCATCAGGGAATTGAGTTGGAAGTAGAGTGTATTGGCAAGGTCTATCGTGAAAATGACGGAGATATGTGTGATTGGGAAATTACTGGTGAGCCAAATCTAGTCTTCTCAGTCAGCAAGCCTGATACTGTAGCCTTGACCTGTGCCACTATCGTCAATCGAATCCCTTCTGTGTTAGATGCACCGGCAGGTTATGTAACCTCAGAGTTGGCGCGTGACTTGGCCTATCCGACTTATCCGCTTCATACCTATGTGGAAAAATAGCAGAGCTTATAACTAAAAATACACCTCCCGCATCCATTGGGAGGTGTATTTTTAAGTATTAGTCTTCCTTTTTCTTTAAAAGTAAGAGTCCAGCTGCTCCTGCGATTAGGAGTCCAGCTAGAGCAAAGCTAGCACTTTTTTCTTGGCTGCCGGTCTGCGGAAGTGTCTGGCTCTTGTAGGTCAGGACTACCGTTTGAGCCGGTGGCTTCACTGTAGCAGGCTTCCAGTCAAGGACAGTCTGACTTGGCGCTTGATAGGTTGGATCAGGTGTCGCAGGACTTGGGAGGTCTGTCAGTTCGGCCAACTGGCTGCCAAAGATAGCATTTGAGATCCAACGGTAGAAGTGAACAGGGTGAAGCCGATTGGTCGGATTGCCAGCATAGACAAAGAGAGGCTGCTCTTTATAGGTACCAGCAATGGCTACGACTTTGTTGGCCAGTTGTTCATTGCCAGGCCACCAGCCAGCGATATAGAAGTCGCTGCCAGCAATGCTGGCAAGAGTCCTAAAGTTGGCAGGAATCTTAGCAATCCAGTTACCAGAGTTGGAGTAAAAGAGTCCATCTTTCTTGTAGCCGCTGGTCAGCGGGTCTTGGTCTTGAATAACGGCTTTCATCAATCCTTCATAGTCACTGCCGTTCTTGAAGCGCTCAGCGTCAAATCCATCTAAGATTCCTAGTTTTTCCAAGCGCTGCATAGCAGAACCTCCGACGACGATGGTTGGCTTAAGTCCGACAAGAGACTTGTCATAGTTGTTGCTTTCAAGAACTATGACGTCCGCTTCTTCTGGGCTGTCGACGATTTCAAAGCCCATATTTTTCAGAGCCAAAGCAGTGTGAGCTGGTGAGTCCACACCTGCCCAGTAAAACTGATGCGGCGGTGCATAGACCTTGAGAGGCTTCAGAGTCGGTCCCTGTGGAATCTTATAGAGGGCATCACCATAAATGGCATAACGATTTAGGAGACTGGTAAAGGTCGGTGTATCAACGATGTAGCCGTCATCTGTCAGGTAGACTTTCTTACCTTCAGCAAGAGCTTGGTTGACGGCCTTGACCGCGCTCTCAGATGTATTGGCAATGACGTAATAAGGCGCTTTATGATCAACCTGACTGGTCCGAGCAGCACGGAGGGCTGTCACATCGCCTAGCTTGCCTTCAAAGAGCTTGTCGCCAAAGACTGGCTGGGCTTTGAAGCCTTTCATATCAGGGAAATTGACAACCAATTCCGCATACATGGCAGCCCACTTGGATTCATTTGAGCCTTTGTAGAGGACATGATTGGCATAGCCACGCTTGGCCTGCGCCATATCGACAACCAAATCGCCTTTTTTATAGTTTCCGCTATCTTCCTTGAGTTCTTTGACAAGGACACCGTTGCGCTTGAAATAGTCAATCATATTAAAGGCTTCTTGGGTATCATTGTCCTTGTCCACTCCCATCGGGATGACATAGTAGTCTGGGAAGAATTTTTCCTGGCCTTTTTTAATCCGGCCTACGACCTGACCATCTGGTCCGACGAGTTCATTTTCTGCCTTAGGATCTTCGACTTTATTGATGCCGCGCAGGTAGAAGTTGAGACGCATCTCCATGAGCTTGTCGGGGTTCTGAGCTAGATAGTCAAGACCTCCTAAAACTGCATAATATCCAGCCTTGTAGGACTCTTGATTACCCTCGGGAATTTCGATGGTATGTCCCAGGATGCCATGATACATAGAATAAACCGCTGTGTAGCCGGAGAAGGAATCGTCCCATCCGTCTCCCCAGTCCAGTTTTGGAATGATGTATTTTTCGTAGCCAGAGTTGGCAACGCCGGCCCGTCCCATATGATGGGCATTGTCCAGCATGAGGTCAGCTAAAAGGTCATATTCAAAGTTAGGATCGTGAGGCGGGGTTGCCGGCTCAATCAGGAATTCCTTGACAAATCCGTGGATATCATAGAGGGCAATTGGGTTCCATTTGTTAATCAATCCAGCAACAGTACGGGTTTCAGGATTGGCTTGGTAGCCAGTATCACGGTTAGGGTCAAGTCCATTGGCCAGAGCCCGAGTGTTGAGGACATCGCCGTCAGGATTCTCCGTAAAGTCAAAGAGAAAGATAAACTTCTTCAGTAAATCTTGGATTTTGAGAGTGACAAGTTTTTCAGAACCATCTGCAGCGGTTGTTTTGAAGCTGATTTGGTCTTTAGTTGCAAAAGTTTTAAAGAGACCTGTGATAATATCAATAGCAGGCTGTTCATCAGCGTGAGTGTTGTTAATGAGCACAGGTAGTTTATAGTCTAAGTTGCCATTTTTGAGAGCTGCCAGCATTTCTGCTGGTTTGGTCAAGGCCTGTGGATTAGTTGTGCTGAGGTAGTCGTCAATGCTCTTTTGGTCAGAACTGATGATACCCAACTTGATATCGCGACCCTGAGCACTCTTTCCGATGTTCTCAATCTGTACCAAGCGATCGGTCTTGGCATCCTGTCTGCTCTTTTCGATGGATGCCAGCATCTCCTCATGGCTGTGGGAGTCTTCATAAGGGCGCAAGACGATATTTTTGCGAATGGTCAAGCTCAAGTCCTGGCTCGTACCAACCAGTTCATGGCTGCCAATGAAGTTTCGATAGGTCCGGCGAATATTATGGGGAGAGCGCAGGCTGAGATCGTCTCCGAAAAGCTTTTGAAACTGCAGATTCAGATGAAGATCGTTCCCGTCGGCCTTTTCCTCAATTGTGACAAAGGGTTGGCCGGTAAAGGTGCCGCTGTCCATGTTCCAGGTTTTCCAGTCGGCAATCGGTTTATTGTCCAGAGTCCAAGTCAGCTTACCCGCCTGAGAAGCCTGTCCTTGGACGGTTTCCTTGACCTCTGCAGGCTCGGACATATAGACAGTGCTGTCGGCCAGCTGGGTCTTGCCTTCTTCAGAAGCAACTGCTCTTGTTTGAGCTGCTGCAGAGACAGCTGGATTGTCCGCTGCAGGAGCAGGAGTCTGTTCTTTTTCTCCTGTCTGATTTGGAACAGCTTGAGCAGCTTCTGTCGCAGGAGTTACAGCCTCTATCTGATTGGCGGCTGGCTGTGACTCAGTGCTGTTCTGCTGGTCAGCTACGGCCTTGCCCTGAGCTAAGACAGCCATCAATACAGCGGCTGATAAACTCAAGGCCTGAGTATAGAGACGCTTCTTGTATGAATCGTTCATTAGGAAATCTCCTTTGTGTAAAATATTCTATATTTAGTATAACAAATATAGAAAGCGCTTTCAAATGAAAATAGAAAAAACATACAAAGTTGCCCAAAATGGTCTCTCAGATGAATTGCTGAGCGTAGGAGAATTTTCCTTGTTTCAAGTGCTATTTGCAATATCCGAACCTTCTGCCTTTATTTTCTGAAATAGTATACAAAATCCTCGAATTTATGCTACAATGAGACAAACTAAAAATGATTGGAGCCAAGCATGAAAGCAATTATTACCGTTATCGGAAAAGATAAAACAGGGATTGTAGCCGGAGTTTCCACTAAGATTGCGGAGCTGGGGCTGAATATTGATGATATTTCCCAAACCGTTTTGGAGGAATATTTCACCATGATGGCCTTGGTGTCCAGCGATGAAAAGCAAGATTTTACGGCCCTTCGCAATGAGTTTGAAGCTTTCGGTCAAGAGCTCAACGTCAAAATCAACATTCAAAGCGCAGCCATTTTTGATGCCATGTACAATATCTAAGGAGTGAAGGATGGATATTAGACAAGTAACAGAAACCATTGCCATGATTGAGGAGCAGAATTTTGATATTCGGACCATCACCATGGGCATTTCACTCTTAGACTGTATTGACACAGATATTGATCGGGCGGCGGAGAAGATTTACCAAAAAATCACGACTAAAGCGAGAGACCTGGTGACAGTTGGGGACGAAATTGCTGCCGAGCTCGGGATTCCTATCGTCAATAAGCGGGTCTCCGTGACTCCGATTTCTCTGATTGGGGCAGCGACAGACAGCAGAGATTATGTGCCTTTGGCCAAGGCTTTAGACAAGGCGGCCAAGGAAATCGGTGTTGACTTTATCGGTGGTTTCTCTGCCTTGGTCCAAAAGGGCTATCAAAAAGGCGATGAAATCCTCATTAATTCCATTCCACGTGCTTTGGCTGAGACGGATAAGGTCTGCTCCTCTGTCAATATCGGCTCAACCAAGACTGGTATTAATATGACAGCTGTTGCGGATATGGGGCGGATTATCAAGGAAACCGCTCAGTTATCTGATATGGGTGCGGCCAAGTTGGTCGTCTTTGCCAATGCGGTAGAAGACAATCCTTTCATGGCAGGCGCCTTTCACGGTGTCGGCGAAGCAGATGTGGTCATCAATGTCGGTGTTTCTGGGCCCGGTGTTGTCAAGCGAGCCTTGGAAAAGGTCCGAGGTGAGAGCTTTGACGTGGTGGCTGAAACAGTCAAGAAAACAGCCTTCAAAATCACACGTATCGGTCAGTTGGTCGGTCAGATGGCCAGCGAGCGTCTGGGCGTCAAGTTCGGGATTGTTGACTTGAGTCTGGCTCCAACACCAGCGGTCGGGGACTCAGTCGCCCGTGTCTTGGAAGAAATGGGTTTGGAAACAGTCGGCACTCATGGCACGACAGCAGCCCTTGCCCTGCTCAATGACCAAGTCAAAAAAGGCGGTGTCATGGCCTGCAATCAGGTTGGCGGACTGTCTGGTGCTTTCATCCCTGTGTCAGAAGACGAGGGCATGATTGCGGCTGTGCAAAATGGCTCGCTCAATCTAGAAAAGCTAGAAGCGATGACAGCTATCTGCTCTGTAGGTTTGGATATGATTGCCATTCCAGAGGCGACGCCGGCTGAAACCATCGCAGCCATGATTGCGGATGAGGCAGCTATTGGCGTTATCAATCAAAAGACGACAGCTGTGCGGATTATTCCGAAAGGTAAGGAAGGCGATATGATTGAATTTGGCGGGCTCTTGGGAACAGCTCCGGTCATGAAGGTCAATCAAGCTTCGTCAGCTGCCTTTATCGCGCGGGGCGGTCAGATTCCAGCGCCTATTCACAGCTTTAAAAATTAAAAAGCTAGATTTGAAACAGCTTTTAAGGAAGCATCATAAAGGACAGCTATTCAGTTTCCGAGCAGGAGTTTGTGGGATTGAATCTAGCCGGATGTTTGAAAGATAGGGGATTATAAGGAGATTGTTTAGGTTATGAATAAAAGAGAGCTAGCTGAGCTGGCCCTTGATTTAGGTTTGGATTTTGATAAAGAGAGCGGCATTATATATGGCCGTAGAAGGGATTATGCTTTTTATCTAGAGACCATAACAGATGGCGATGAATTTGCGATTTTTTTCTCGGTCAGATGTGAGCAGGGCTATATCGGTCGAGATACCTTGGAAGCTCTGATCAACGATTCCGAGGTTTTGATTGATTTTGAAAGAGCTGGCTATAACTTGGCCTGTCAGATTTTGGCTGATCAGGATCGGGATCTGCTGCCGGATATTTTGGAGGAGGCTATCGAGGACTGCACCCGCTACTTTGAGGAGCAAGGGCTGGTTAGCGCCTGTGAGAAAACTGGTGAAACCGGAGAGGTCGACCTGTATCAGTTCAAAGGAGATTGGCTCTTTCTCACGCCATCTAGCTATGAGCGAATGATTTCCATCTCACAGGATAAGGTGACAAAGCGCCCTCTTCCTCATCAAAGTCCGCAGAAAATACATTATTTTCTGGGTGTTCTCGGAGCATTCTCGACGAGCTTGCTTGGTGCATGTCTTGTCTTCTTCCTGACAGGTGCATCCTTGGCCATGGGCTTCATATCAGGTTTTACACTGCTATTTAGCATTGCTTGTTATGAAAAGTTTGTCAAAGGTATTTCTGTTTTAGGAATTGTGGCAAGTTTCTTTTTTACTTTAGCGATGAGCTTTGTAGCTGTTCAAATCGGTTATGCCAATTCTTTTTACCAAGGGGAAGGCAATATTTTGCAAGCCATTATCGCTATTAATAAAGCCGCTTTATCCGGACAGTTTGGTCTTAATTATTGGCTCCATTATCTGTACATTATTCTTGGGTGTGTCAGTGCCGGCAAAGTTCATGTTAAGTCTCTATAGTTGATTAGATGCTGACTTCACAGTGAGAAGCTGTCTATCATAGTGGGAAACCGAGTTCTCCCTCTTCTTTATCCTAAAGAAGCCAAAGGCCTTTTTCAAAATTTACTATAACAAACAAAAATAAAAGAGGTAAACTATGTCAAAAACAAGACTCTATGTTATCCGTCATGGCAAGACCATGTTCAATACTATTGGCCGGGCTCAGGGCTGGTCTGATACCCCGCTGACTGCCGAAGGCGAGCGAGGTATTCGTGAGCTGGGCATCGGATTGCGAGAGTCGGGTTTGCCTTTTGTCAAGGCTTTTTCCAGTGATAGCGGCCGGACCATTCAGACCATGGGGATTATCCTAGAGGAGCTGGGCTTGACTGGCCAGATTCCCTATCGCTATGACAAGCGCATCCGGGAGTGGTGCTTCGGCAGTTTTGATGGTGCTTATGGTGGTGAGCTCTTTCATGGCGTTATCCCACGAGTTCTTAAGACGGATAATTACAAGGAACTCAGTTGGCCGGATTTGGCGAATGGTCTGGTAGAAGTGGATTCGGCTGGCTGGGCTGAACCTTGGGACAAGCTTAGCGGTCGAATTTTAGAAGGATTTGAAGCCATTGCTAGGGAGGTTGAGTCCTCAGGCGGTGGCAATGCTCTGGTCGTCAGCCACAGCATGACCATTGGTACCCTGGCTTATCTGGTTGATGAGAAGATCACGAAAAATCCTAATGTCGATAATGGCAGTGTCACAGTGCTGGAGTATGAAAATGGTCGCTTCAGCATTCAAGCCTTGGGAGATGTGTCTTACCGTCAGATTGGCGCAGCTATATTAGACCGAGAAAATCAAGAATGAGTAGGAGTTTTGAGACTCCTGCTTTTTGCTTTGAAAGCCAGATGGCGCCAATTTCTTCATAAAATGGTATAATATGAAAAGAATAACGGAGGAAATGAAATGGCAAAAACAAGATTATACTTGGTTCGTCATGGCAAAACCATGTTTAATACTATCGGCCGGGCTCAAGGCTGGTCTGATACCCCTTTGACTGAAGTCGGGGAACGTGGTATTCATGAGTTGGGCATTGGCTTGAGAGAAGCTGGGCTTGATTTCAAATTGGCTCGTTCCAGCGACAGCGGCCGGACTATTCAGACCATGAGCATTATTCTAGAGGAACTGGGCCTGACAGATCAGATTCCTTATACCTTTGACAAACGGATTCGCGAATGGTGCTTTGGCAGTTTTGATGGTGGTTATGATGGAGAGCTCTTTATGGGTGTGATGCCCCGGGTTTTCAATATTGAGCACGTTCATCAGCTCAGCTATGCTGAGTTGGCAGAAGGTCTTGTAGAAGTCGATACAGCAGGCTGGGCAGAAAATTGGGAAAAACTCAGCGGCCGAATCTGGGAAGGTTTTTCAGCCATAGCTGAGGAGCTGGAAGCTGCTGGCGGCGGCAATGCTCTTGTAGTCAGCCACGGCATGACTATCGGAACCTTTGTTTATCTAATCAATCGAACTCAGCCTCATGGTTTGGACAATGGCAGTGTGACGATTGTAGACTATGAAGACGGTAAATTCACAGTAGCTTGCGTCGGAGACATGTCTTATCGAGAGGCCGGTGCCAAAGTAATGGAGGAAGAAGTTGAAGCGCGCTAAACATCGCAAAGAAAAGAGAAAATCGAAGTCTAAGAAGATTGGGTTGACGCTTTTGTTGTTAATCGTCTTGTGTCTGGCAGCTGGAGGAACGGCGATTTATTTCCGTCCGTCCTTGTTACAAGATCTGCTTGCAAAAATTCAATTTTCGGGTTCGTCTAGCAGTTCTGCTACGAAGGGCTCTTCTAGCTCAGAGAGTTCGCAGTCTGATTTGCCCAAGGTTTCTTCTACTGACTGGAATTTGATTTTGGTCAATCGTGACAACCAGCAAGAAGAAAAAACACCTGATCTGACTCAGATTGGAGAGGTCCAGGTCGACAGCCGCATTGCTGAAAATACTCGGCAATTCCTAGCAGCAGCCCAAGCGATAGCTCCTGAAGAAACTTTAATCTCTGGCTATCGCAGCCGAGCTGAGCAGGAGGAACTCTATAACGAAAAAGTTGCTGGGGAAGTCGCCAAAGGCTTGTCAAATGAAGAAGCAGTCAGCATTGTGCTGAAGCAGGTGCAACTTCCAGGAGCCAGCGAGCATCAAACGGGCTTGGCTATTGATATGAGTGTCCCAGAAGGTCAGGAAGATGAATTGGCAGCCAAGATTGCGGAGCTAGCTCCCCAGTATGGTTTTGTCCTTCGCTATCCGGATGGCAAGAGTGATATTACCGGAGTTGACTTTGAGAATTGGCATTACCGCTATGTCGGTGTGGAGAATGCCCAGTATATGCAGAAGCACAATCTGGTTCTGGAAGAATATATCGCCCTGCTCAAGGCAGCAGGAAAATAAACAAGTAAGTCAGGATTTCCTGGCTTTTTTTATGCTGATTTATCAGGATGCAGGTCTCTAATCCTTTTAGCTTCTGATCAAATCAGCTGCAAGTATTGATAGATAAAAATGAATTACTTTTTGTAAAAAAATATTTATAAATCCTTGACAACTATATCGGACTGCGATATAATTTTTTATATCAAGGTTCGATATATCGAGGTGAAAGTGAGATGAGAAGATGAGTGGATTGACAGAAAAGCTTAGGAGAGTCTATGTGCCAATGACAGAGACAGGTTTTTATATCCTCTTCTGTCTTCAGAAAGAAAGGCATGGCTACAGTATTACTCAAAAAGTCAAGGAGCTGACAGAAGGACAGCTATCTATCAGCCCGGGGACCATGTACGGGACCTTGGCAAAGATGGAAAAAGATGGTCTGATTGCCTTTGTTCGTGAGGAAGAAAAGAGAAAGCTCTACCAGATTACAGAACTTGGACAGAAAATTTTGGGCTTGGAAATCCAGCGGATTGAGCGCCTTTACCGCAATAGTAAGGAGGAAGTTTGATGGAAAAGAAAATTGTCTATAAAATCTTTACCATTGCAGACTATGACAGAGAAGCAGCTTATTTTAAAAAAATGCACAGTCAAGGCTGGAAATTGAAGAAAGTAAGTTATTCTCCCTTTCTTGTTGCAGTTCGTTATACATTTGAAGCATGTCCGCCTCAGGACGTGGCCTATCAATTAGATTTTCGCCCCATAAAGAAGGCGGAGCAAGAATCCTATTATCAACTGTTTGAGGATTGTGGCTGGGAGCATATTACAAACTTTAATCAATTTTCTTATTTCCGCAAGTCGGTTTCTCAGCTTGATGCAGACAGCGATCTTGAAATCTATAATGACGCATGGTCTAAGCTAGAGATGGTCAAGCGTTTGCTTGTATGGCGATTTTTGCCAGCCATCATGGTTTTGTGTGTCACTACCTATCTCATTCTAGATATTTCCCAGAAAAGTTTGAAAGCAAGTCTATTATTCAAATCAATCTTAGCAATAGACTGTCTTATATTGATCATTCTGTTCTGTCAACTGGTCCATATTGCCTTGCGTTTTTGGAAAATGAGGCAGGAACTGAAAGATTGATTGCGGTTTTGTTAAATACTGTTATGAAAGCGAGGAAAACAATGAACAAGACCATTATTGAAGTGCAAGGCTTGAAAAAGAAATTCAAGGAACAAGAAGCCTTGGCAGGAATCGATTTTTCCATCCAAGAGGGAGAAATTTTTGGCTTCCTAGGACCGTCTGGATCTGGTAAAACGACGACTATCAATATCTTGACTGGTCAGTTGTCTGCAGATGCTGGAACAGCTCATGTGCTGTCTGCTCCGGTTGAGGATTTTAAGGTAGAAGTCCTGGAGCAGATTGGTATTGTCAGCGATGGCAGTGGCTTTTATGAAAAGATGTCACTTTATAAAAATCTCAAGGCCTATGCTATGCTCTTTGGTGTTAATATGACAGAAGTCGATGAACTTCTCCGAAAAGTGGGGCTTTATGATAGCCGCAACAAGGTGGCTGAAAAACTATCTACGGGTATGAAGCAGCGCATGTTACTGGTGCGTGCCTTGATTAATCGACCTAAACTGCTCTTCTTGGATGAGCCAACCAGTGGTTTGGATCCGTCAACCTCTCGCACCATTCACGAATTGCTGCTGGAACTAAAAGCTCAGGGGACAACTATTTTTCTGACGACTCATGACATGCAGGAAGCTACCCTCTTGTGTGATCGCTTGGCCTTGCTAAGTAAAGGAAAATTAGTCGAAGTAGGCAGTCCGCATGAGATAATCCAAAAGTATAATACAGATAAGAAGGTTCGTTTAGAATATGTAGATTTGACGACGAAGACAGTTACCTTTGATGAACTGCAAGGTGGTTTGGATTTGTCCAATGTTATCAGTATTCATTCCTGCGAACCAACTTTGGAAGATGTTTTCATCACGTTGACAGGAGGTACCTTAAATGTCTAATAAATTAAAAGGTATGATTTGGCTGAGAGGTCAAGTGACGCTAGCTAATAAAAGTATTCTATTGCAGGTTTTTATGCCGATTTTCCTCATTTTTCTCTATAAATTTATTTTTTCTCTGAATGGAGCTGGTAAGGAAATTGGCGCGGATAAACTAGCTACTATGTTGCTTACGATCTCCCTGCCTTTCTCTCTAGCCATGTCTGTTGGAACACCTATCATCATCATCCTAGCTGAGGAAAGAGAAAAACGTAATTTGCAAAGTTTGCGCTTGGCTGGTGTGACAGCTGGTCAATATATTCTCTCCGCTTTAATCTGGCCAGCGATTATTGGAATTTTTTATATCGTCATTACCCCACTTTTGGTGGGAGCTAAGCTTTCTAATCATCTGTTCAGCTATAGTTTGGTTCTCTTGTTGACCATGCTGGTCTTAATTTTTTTCTTTTTAATGGTTGGTCTGTTTTGTAAAAATCAGGTCATGGCACAATCTCTTAGTGTTCCAGCCATGCTCTTGGCGGCATTTATTCCTATGTTTTCAAATATGAGCGAGGAGTTATTTAAAGTGCTGCGTTACAGCTTTATGGGCCTTTTTAGTAGTTATATGAAAGATTGGTCTCATTTCCATTTATGGAGCGGAGAATTTTTGGCTCTGCTAGTTTGGTTGCTTCTTTTTGCAGGAATTTCTTTCTATTTGATGCGCCATTTGCAAATCCTGGAGGATTAATCTAGGTCGCCAGACTGATTTTTAGCACTCTTGTAAAAAGAGTGCTAATTTTTTGAGTTTTTGTCTTGACTTTGGTGTGGAAGAGTGTATAATAGAATCATGAGTTAGCACTCGAGGTTGTTGAGTGCTAATCGACAGCAGAATCTTGATTGGAGGTGATGCCGTGGTCACGGAGCGTCAAAATGAGATTTTGAATTTGATTATTGATATCTTTACCAAGACTCACGAGCCAGTCGGCTCCAAAGCCCTGCAGGATTCCATCAATTCCAGCAGTGCCACTATCCGAAATGATATGGCGGCTTTGGAAAAGCAGGGGCTTCTGGAAAAGGCGCATACGTCTAGCGGCCGTAAGCCTAGTGTGGCTGGTTTTCAATACTTTGTCAAGCATTCTCTGTCCTTTGATCGTCTCGCTGAGAATGAACTCTATGAGGTTATCAAAGCCTTTGACCATGAGTTTTTCAACTTGGAGGACATTCTTCAACAGGCAGCGGATCTTTTGACCAAGCTCAGTGGATTCACGGTTGTTGCACTGGATGTAGAACCCAGTCGGCAGCGCTTGACAGCTTTTGATATCGTTGTGCTCAGTCAGCATACGGCTCTGGCAGTCTTCACCCTGGATGAGTCCAATACTATCACCAGTCAGTTTATGATTCCGCGCAACTTCCTAAAAGAAGACCTGGATAGGCTTAAAGGCCTGGTAAGGGAGCGGTTCTTGGGTCAGACAGTGCTGGACATCCATTACAAGATTCGGACGGAAATTCCGCAGATTATCCAACGCTATTTCACTACGACGGACAATGTCATCCAGCTCTTTGAGCACATCTTTGGTGATATTTTCAAGGAAAATGTGATTCTGTCTGGCAAGGTTCAGCTCTTGGAATTCTCAGACCTGACGGCTTATCAGTTTTTTGATGACCCGCAGAAAGTAGCGTTTGAGATTCGCGACAGCTTGGCCGAAGATCAGATGCAAAGCGTGCGCGTGGCAGACAGTAGAGAAAGCTGTTTGGCTGATCTAACACTAATTTCCAGCAAATTCCTGATTCCTTATCGAGGATTTGGGGTGTTGGCAGTTGTCGGTCCGGTCAATCTTGACTACCAACGGCTGGTCAGTCAGATGAATGTCGTCAACCGCGTACTGACCATGAAACTAACCGACTTCTATCGCTATCTAAGCAGCAATCACTATGAAGTCCATTAAATATAGTATAAATATTCCTAAAAAGGAGGTGCCTTGTGGCAAAGCATAAACAAGAAGAACATCCAGAAGATGTAGAAGTAAAAGAGGAAGCTGTAGAAGCAGCTGAGCAAGCTGAATCAGGTAGCCCTGAAAAATCAGAATTAGAATTAGCCAATGAGCGAGCAGAAGATTTCGAAAACAAATATCTTCGTGCTCATGCAGAAATGCAGAACATCCAGCGACGAGCGAATGAAGAACGCCAGCAGCTGCAAAGATACCGCAGTCAGGATTTGGCAAAAGCTATTTTGCCTTCGATAGATAATCTGGAGCGCGCGCTTGCCGTTGAAGGTCTGACAGATGATGTCAAAAAAGGACTGGAAATGGTGCAGGAAAGCTTGATTCATGCTCTCAAAGAAGAGGGTATCGAAGAAATTCCAGCTGACGGAGCTTTTGACCATAACTATCACATGGCCATTCAAACCGTTCCAGCTGACGATGAGCACCCAGCTGACACTATAGCGCAGGTCTTCCAAAAAGGCTACAAACTTCATGACCGTATCCTTAGACCGGCTATGGTGGTAGTTTACAACTAGGCGAGTCACTAATATTTGCGAAGTGAACTGCCAATCAGCTACTGCGTATAACTTCGACTTCTCGTGTCATAACTTACATAATAGAAAACTTGTCCGAAACGACAATAAACTATGAAGGAAGAAAACATTCGTTCAGCTTTGCTTCTAACGAGTGAAGCGAACCAAAGAGTATTGAAAATAAAATTAAAGTAAAAAGAGGTAAAAACATGTCTAAAATTATTGGTATTGACTTAGGTACAACAAACTCAGCAGTTGCGGTTCTTGAAGGAACTGAAAGCAAAATCATTGCAAACCCAGAAGGAAATCGTACAACACCATCTGTAGTGTCATTCAAAAATGGCGAAATCATCGTTGGTGATGCGGCAAAACGTCAAGCAGTAACAAATCCAGATACAATCATTTCCATCAAATCAAAAATGGGAACATCTGAAAAAGTAGCTGCTAACGGCAAAGAATACACTCCGCAAGAAATCTCAGCTATGATTCTGCAATACTTGAAAGGCTATGCAGAAGAATACCTTGGTGAAAAAGTAAGCAAAGCAGTTATCACAGTACCAGCTTACTTTAACGATGCACAACGTCAAGCGACTAAAGACGCTGGTAAAATCGCTGGTCTTGAAGTAGAACGTATCGTCAACGAACCAACTGCAGCAGCCCTTGCTTACGGTCTTGATAAACAAGATAAAGAAGAAAAGATCTTGGTCTTTGACTTGGGTGGCGGTACCTTCGACGTTTCAATCCTTGAGTTGGGTGATGGCGTCTTTGATGTACTGGCAACTGCTGGTGACAACAAACTCGGTGGTGACGACTTTGACCAAAAGATTATCGACCACATGGTAGCTGAGTTCAAGAAAGAGAACGGCATCGACTTGTCAAATGATAAGATGGCGCTTCAACGCTTGAAAGATGCAGCTGAAAAGGCTAAGAAAGACCTTTCAGGTGTAACTTCTACTCAAATCAGCTTGCCGTTTATCACAGCTGGTGACGCTGGACCTCTCCACTTGGAAATGACTTTGACTCGTGCCAAATTCGACGATTTGACTCGTGACTTGGTAGAGCGCACTAAAGAACCAGTTCGCCGTGCTCTTTCTGACGCAGGCTTGAGCTTGTCAGAAATCGACGAAGTAATCTTGGTTGGTGGTTCAACTCGTATCCCGGCTGTTGTAGAAGCTGTTAAGGCTGAAACTGGTAAAGAGCCAAACAAATCAGTGAACCCTGATGAAGTAGTTGCTATGGGTGCTGCTATCCAAGGTGGTGTCATCACTGGTGATGTCAAAGACGTTGTCCTTCTTGACGTAACACCATTGTCACTTGGTATCGAAACAATGGGTGGCGTCTTCACTAAGCTGATTGACCGCAACACAACAATTCCAACTTCTAAATCACAAGTCTTCTCTACAGCAGCGGACAACCAACCAGCCGTTGATATCCATGTTCTTCAAGGTGAACGCCCAATGGCAGCAGACAACAAGACTCTTGGACGTTTCCAATTGACAGATATCCCAGCTGCTCCTCGTGGAATCCCTCAAATCGAAGTAACATTTGACATTGACAAGAACGGTATCGTATCTGTTAAAGCTAAAGACCTTGGAACTCAAAAAGAACAACACATTGTTATCCAATCTAACAGCGGCCTGACTGACGAAGAAATCGACCGCATGATGAAAGATGCAGAAGCAAACGCTGAAGCAGATAAGAAACGTAAAGAAGAAGTTGACCTTCGTAACGAAGTTGACCAAGCAATCTTTGCGACTGAAAAGACAATCAAGGAAACTGAAGGTAAAGGCTTCGACGCAGAACGTGAAGCTGCTCAAGCTGCCCTTGATGACCTTAAGAAAGCTCAAGAAGACAACAACTTGGACGACATGAAAGCGAAATTGGAAGCTCTCAACGAAAAAGCTCAAGCACTAGCAGTGAAACTCTACGAGCAAGCTGCTGCGGCTCAACAAGCCCAAGCAGGAGCAGAAGGAGCTGAAAACGCAGGCCCAACTAAAGCAGACGATGATGTCGTAGACGGAGAGTTTACTGAGAAATAGGCGGTGAGACAGAACTAAAAATTGAAAGTTTTTAGTTCGTAGTCGAACCCCCGCGAGGATGATTAGGATTTTTGGGAGTCTGAAAGACGAACCTAAAATCCAATCAGCTACCGCGTCAAAAATTTTTCGAAAAATATTGTTTTGAAAATTTCACGTCGTAATGATAGGAAGAAATCCAGAGGTTGCAACCCAGCCTCTGTTTTTGGATGAAGCATAGATTATTAATAAAGAAAAGGCCAAGTTTAATGAAAAGAGTGGTAGAGAACTTGAAAGAATTTATACAGATATATTGGAGGCTTATTATATGTGAAATTTTCATAGTAATTATTTATGTCTGCTTTTATACTTGTAGTAGGGGTAGCAACTTTGAAATAATCATATCTCCAGAAATTTTGGCTACGTTACTTGTAGGTATAGCTGCTATATATTCTTGGATTCATCATAAGAAAATATCGGATTCTGAGATTGAAGATGCACATTATGATAATAACTTGCAGTTGTTACGGAATGTAGATGAACTTTTAGAAGTATATAAAAATAAAGGAGAAGTGCGAGAAATTGGTATTGAAATACAGGATTTTCTAATAAGTTTGGAAAAACAGTATATTCAGAAGCAAGAAGTATTGAAGCCACGAGATAAATTCCTAGATATTTATTATCGTTTTATAAATGATAAAATTAGTACAGACCAAGATAGTCTAGAAAGTGAAGAAATAGATTTGAAATCACAAGAAAAATCCTCAACTATCCCTTCTAATTCTTCTGGTGACTTACTTAATGAGAATGACCAAGAGAGTCCAATACAGTATATTAAAACAAAAGTTTCTGAAGAATTTGATACCCCTACGAAAAATATCCGTTATAGTAAAAATTATGAAGATGATGCCATAAAAGATAATTTGAACTGGACAACTTGGTTTACTATTGGAAAAAATACTATTGATAAGTTAGGAGATAAAGATAAGCAAATTTTTATAACCAACGTCAATGGTAAAGATATTAGATTCCAAATGCAAGGTAAGGATTTAAAAGATATTATTTCAGAAGGGAAGCCTCGCAAACGTCGACGTGCAGGAAAAGAAGTCTATGACCTTTTCTTTGGACAAGATTCTAAAGGAAATTTTGTCGAAGGAAGGCATAAGATTGATTTGCAGAAATATAATATTGAAATATTGTAAAAAGTAAGGTATTAAATCATGAACAATACAGAATATTATGACCGTCTAGGTGTCTCTAAGAATGCTTCTCAGGATGAGATCAAGAGAGCCTATCGGAAATTATCTAAAAAGTACCACCCCGACATTAATAAGGAAGCTGGGGCGGAGGACAAATATAAAGAAGTCCAAGAGGCTTATGAAACGCTGAGCGACGAGCAAAAGCGGGCAGCCTATGATCAATACGGTGCAGCGGGAGCTAATGGTGGCTTTGGCGGTGGTGCAGGCGGCTTCGGTGGCTTTGATGGCTCCGGCTTTGGCGGCTTTGAAGATATCTTCTCCAGCTTCTTTGGTGGTGGCGCTTCGCGTAATCCTAATGCTCCGCGCCAAGGGGATGATCTTCAGTATCGTGTAAATCTCCGCTTTGAAGAAGCGATTTTCGGAGCTGAGAAGGAAATCAAGTATAACCGCGAAGCGACTTGTCGTACCTGTGACGGGTCTGGTGCTAAGCCAGGAACTAGCCCTGTTACCTGTGGTCGCTGCCATGGCTCAGGTGTCATCAACGTTGATACCCAGACACCGATTGGCATGATGCGTCGGCAAGTGACCTGTGATGTCTGTCATGGCCGAGGAAAAGAAATCAAAAGTCCTTGTGAAACCTGTCACGGAACGGGTCATGAAAAACAGGCTCACAGCGTTAAGGTGAAAATCCCAGCTGGTGTGGAAACTGGTCAGCAGGTCCGTCTGTCTGGTCAAGGTGAAGCAGGCTTTAATGGCGGCCCTTATGGTGATCTTTATGTTGTGGTCCAAGTTGAGCCGAGCGATAAGTTTGAGCGAGATGGCTCTACCATTTACTACAAGCTCAATCTCAACTTTGTCCAAGCAGCTCTTGGTGACAGTGTGGATATTCCAACTGTTCACGGGGATGTGGAGCTGAATATCCCAGAAGGAACACAGACTGGCAAGCGTTTCCGTCTGCGTGGCAAGGGAGCACCGAGTCTGCGTGGTGGAAGCATGGGTGACCAGTATGTTACTGTCAATGTTGTGACACCGACTGGCCTCAACGACCGTCAAAAAGCGGCCCTCAAAGAATTTGCGGAAGCTGGCAATATCTCGGTCAATCCTAAGAAAAAAGGCTTCTTTGACAAAATGAAAGATGCCTTGGAAGATTTGTAAACAGATAAAAAGGAGCAGCCTAATGCTGTTCTTTTTATGTTTTCTAGAAGGACATTTGGCAAATGTAGTCAAGGAAGAGAGCCGCTCTGACCAGCCTTTTAATCAAAAGAAATTCACAATAAAAAGTGTAAAGAGATTTTCTCTATTTACTTTTATAAAAATTAATTGTTTTTTTAAGCAAAATCTATTGTAAAAATTTCCTAAAAGATATATGATAATACTATGTGTATAAAATGTATCTTTTTGGCCTGCTGGGGAGTCGGCTAGGGAGATATTGGGAGATTAGCTTTATACATTTTAGGAAAAAGGGGATTTATAAAGTGAAACGTTTTGAAAAAGTGCAGGAGCGAATTCAGAAATATTCGATTCGTAAATTGTCTGTGGGTGTAGGCTCAGTTGCCATTGCAGCTCTGATTTTTGGGAGCTCTTTGTCCAGTTCGACAGTTGCTGCAGATGAAGTAGGAGGCGGTGCGACTGCTCACTATACTTATGTTGAAGAGCAAGAGCTAACAGAGCAGGAAAAAGGTCTGATTAAGAAAGGTCTGCCTGAAAATCTGCAAACAGGGGAAAATTATTACCTGATTTATCGGAAGCAAGATGGGCAAACTGTCTTGCCGAGTACAGGAAATAACGGTCAGCCGCTTCTCGGCTTATTTGCGGGAACGGCTATTTTGGCTGTCCTGGTTTTCTCACGAAAGAAATCTGGTAAGTTACTAGGAGTGCTTTTGCTAGGTAGCTTGGGACAAACTGTGTTACAGTCTCCTCAAGCGTTTGCGCTAGAAAATCGAGAATTGCTTTCCTATAACCGTCAAGTTGCGGTTTCGTCAGCAGTTTCTGAAGCGGATGTGACTATTGCAGGCTATAACTATATCGGTTACTTTACCGCTTCTGATTTGCGTACTTTAACAGAGACTAAGACAACCTCTCTGCCGGCTGGTCAAGCGGCTCAAGCGCAAGCAGAAGTGTCAGAAGCTGCAAAAGAGGATTCTATTGATCGAGCTGCTCAAGCAGGGTTGCTGTATCAGCTGAATCCTGATGAAAGTGATTCTGGCCAGATAGGGAATCTTCCAGCTCCAACTCCAAATCCTAGTCCAGCTCCTCAGCCGTCAAATCCACCTATAGAAACGGCAAAAGGGGAAAGTTTACAAGAGCCCGCCTTGCCAGAGTACAGCGGTGCTGTGAACGGTGAGTCGCTAGTTCAAGCGGAAACTCCAGTCTATACTGCTCCAGTTGGTACAGTTGGAGACACAGCCCCGGTCGAGCCAGCCCTCCCAGAATACACAGGCGGAGTTAATGGCGAATCGCTAGTTCAAGCAGACAATCCGGTCTATGATGCTCCAGTAGCTACAGTTAGTGACGTGGCTCCGGTTGAGCCAGCCCTCCCAGAATATACAGGCGGCGTTAACGGCGAATCGGCAGTTCAAGCAGACAATCCAGTCTATGATGCTCCAGTAGCTACAGTTAGTGACGTGGCTCCAGTTGAGCCAGCTTTGCCAGAATACACAGGTGGCGTTAATGGTGAGTCGACAGTTCAGCCAGAACAGCCTAGTCTACATACAGACATCAAGCTAGAAACGATTGAACCTCAAGTTGTCAACAAGACAGATGATAGCAAGTATCTTGATGAAGAGACCACTATCGATGGAACTCCAGGACAAAAAGAAATTGTAACCAGCTATGAATTCTTGGACGGTAATCGGATCTCGGAGCCACAAGCTACTGAAAGAATCTTGCATGAAGCAGTTGATACAGTGGTCACTCGAGGTAGCAAGGCTCGTATCAATAAAGAAGAATTGAGCAAGCAGCTGGCTTTAGCAGCAGCTGTGGATCCTGCAGTTTATACCAACCAATCCTATCAGCAGCTGCAGGCAATTAAGAATATGGCAGCGACGGTGTATCAAACTTCGTCAAGTCAAGATGAAGTAGATGCGGGTGTCAACCAACTCAAGCAGGCTTTAGCCGACTTATTGGCCCTTAAAGCAGCGCCGACTCTGACTGTTTCAGCTGTTAAGAAGGATGAATTGCAGAAGTCAGTTCAGATCCAATACCAGCTGACGGATAGGGACCAAGCCTTTACTAGTGCTCATGTTCGTCTGAAGAAAGATGGCCAGCTGATAGCAGAGCAGAATTTGGCGGCAGGCCAGCTAACTGCTAGCTTCAGTGGTTTGGACTACTATACATCTTATGATATCGAGACGACCCTGTCTTATGACTTAGGAAATGGCTCTGAAAGTCAGGAATTAGCTCAAGAGACAGTCCAGCTTGACCTGAAGAAGGTAGAACTCAAGTCCATCACTAATGTCGCTTTGATGAAGGTTGAAAATGGCCAGACAAAATTGATGCCTACTCTGGCTGAAAAGCCAGCAAATCTGGACCAATATTATCTGCACTTTACATCCGACCAGTTCAAGGACACTGTCCTACCAGTTACCTCTATTGAGGAAGTGGTCGTTGATAACCAGCCTGTCTTCAAGATTCAGGCTCAGCTGCCAGACTTGCTGCAAAGAAGCGCAACTGGTCTTCAAAACAGCTTTGATTTCTATCTGGAAAAGGCTAAGAAGCGTGAAGGAAATGTCTACTATGACTTCCAAGATCTTTTGGACGGTATCAAGGAAGATCCTTCTGGAACCTTTATTTTGGGCCGCAGTATCAGTGCCAAGCTGATTGACAAACCTGCCAACAGCAAATCTTACTTGCCAGGTGAGTTCAAAGGTCAGCTGATTGGCGGTCAAAATGGCGAGCGCCATGCGATTTTAGACTTGGCGCATCCTTTATTTGATACGATTACTGGCGGAACGGTCAAGGATATTGACTTTAAGCGGGTCAATATGGTTTATCCAGATTCGCAAGCGGGCGATACAATTGCGACAATTGCTGCCCGCTTGAAGAATAAAGGAGTAATCGAAAACGTCAATGTACAAGGATACTTGGAAGGAAGAGACCATATAGCCGGTCTGGTTAACAATATAGAAGGCCAATCTCGAGTTGAAAATGTCTCCTTTAAGGGTCAGATTAAGTCTAAAGGCGGAAATTCTGTAACAGCTGGTATCGCTGGAACCAACGCCATGTCCTTGGTGAAACGTGCCTACGTTGAAGCGGATATTTGGGTTAAGAGTGGCCAAAATGCAGGTATGCTGGTCGCTCAAAACTTCACTGACTATTCAGGTTCAGGCTGGGGTAACTGGGGCAGATTGATGCAATCAGTTGCCAAAGGTAAGTTAGAGGATGCAGGCTCAAGAAATTCAGCTGGTATCGCTGCTTCCATTTGGCCGTATGGAACCATCAATGACACTGTCAGCTATGCAACGGTAGTGAACGGTAAAGAGCTCTTTAGCTCAGATAATGAGATTACCGATGCTTGGATGGGACAAAAACTCCAAAACCTCTTTGGTGTTCAGGGACAAAGCTCTGGAACCAAGACAGGTAAAGATGCTAAGTTCCGTCGCTTGACAGAAGCAGAAGCTGAGCAAAAAGTCAAGAGCTATCAGATTACGGCTCTTGAGCAAACCAGCGCAAATGAAGTAACAACTGAGAAGCTAAATGCTGCTATCCTGAGAACAAGTACTTATCAAGATAAGCCAGGTTACAAGGCAGAAAATGAACAGCTTTATCAGAACCTCGAGCGCTTTATGCCTTTCTACAACCAAGAGTTCTTGATTCATGAGGCCAATAAGCTGGTGGATGCTGGTAAGGCGGGCGACCTGTTGACTAAGAAAGTTCTATCAGTTCAAGCCCTGAAAGGCAACCAATTTGTTACTGGTGGAACGGATGCAGATAAAATCTTAGTCCACTTTGCAGACGGAAGCAAGACTATCTACAATCTTCAAAATCAAGCACGATTTGAAGAGACGGCTCTGCCGGAATACCAGATTGCAGAGCTTGGTACAGTCTATACTCCAAACCACTCAACGGCAGTCAAAGAAGACTTGCTGACTCAGCTGACTGAGAGCTTGAAGAGCTTTGACCTGTACAGTGATGAAGTTTATCGTTCTGTTGGTCTGCCTAATGATAATGACAAGGTCAACAAAGTGAAGCGCCTCTTCCTTGATGAATCTCTGGCTGAAGTGAAAGCCAACTTGCAGGATATGCTTGGTAAGCTCCTGGCCAATGAATGGACACGATTCCATGCTGACAATCCAGCAGCCAACGAAGCTCTGAAAGCTAAAATCGAAGAGAACAAGACCGCCATCATGCTCGGACTGACCTACCTCAACCGTTATTACGATCTCAAGTTTGGCGACTATAACCTCAAGGAGCTGGTGCTCTTCAAACCAGACTTCTATGGTGAAAAAGTGTCATTGCTGGATCGCTTGATTAAGATTGGTCGTTCGACAGAAAATCAACTGAAAGGGGCAGACAATGTCAATATGTTTGCACGTCAGTTGAAAGCTGAGTCCAAGTCTAATGATTTGGTGGCTTACTTGGATTACAACCGTCGCCTGCTGACTGACTTTGCGGACATGGATTCATGGTTCAAGGATGCTACCCGAGGCTTTATTCAGTTTGAAGAACGCCAGTCAGAAGTCGAGGAGATTAAGTCTGCTAAGTATCGCGTCTTTGATAACCTCAACTCTGAATATTTCAGCAATTATATTCTTCCGCTTCTAACCTTGAAGAATACGCGCTTAGCCATTCTGTCAAACTATAGCACGATGGCCTTTGTCAACAGAGACAAGCGCCGGTCATGGTCTGATGAACGATTTAATGCGGGCATCAAGGAAGTAGCGACCCAGCATCGAAATCACGTAGACACTTGGTACAAACTGCTCTCAGATGATATCAAGTCCAGAATGGTCAAGCAAAATGTAACGGCTGTATGGGATGGTTTTGATGTAGAAGGACGTGGCTGGATTGATGTCAACGGAAATGATAATAAGGGCAATCCTTATGCACCATCCCGCGAGTTCTTTAACCTAGTTGGTGGCAGAGCTGGTGGCTGGTACAAGTCAAATGGCTACGGTGCCCATGCTGCTGGTTCAATCCGTGTGAACTTCGAGGCCTTTGATCTCTTGACAGAATACGGTGTGTCCGTCTTTACCCATGAGCTCACCCACGTCAATGACAGAGATATTTATCTGGGCGGACATGGCAGACGACAAGGTATCGGACCAGAAGGTTATGCCCAAGGGTTGCTCCAATCGCCTGTTCCTGGTCAGCCGGGCTGGGGTGCTCTGGGTCTCAATATGGCCTTTGATCGTCCAAATGATGGCAGTCTCATTTTCAATAGCTCGCCAAGTCTCTTCAAGAACCGAGCAGACATCGACCATTACATGAAGGGATATAATGATACCCTCATGCTGCTGGATTACCTTGAAGGTCAAGCGGTAGTGGCTAAAGGAAATGAAGCCGCGGCTAAATGGTTCAAGAAAGTTGAACCGAAGGTTGTAGATGCTCGGACTCAATACGATGTCGTGAGAGAGTTGACAGCAGAGGAGAAAGCGGCCATGTCAGTCTCTTCTGTAGAGGACTTGGTTGACCAAGGTTTGCTGTCTAACCGTGCGGTTGACAATCGAACTTATAACCCTGCTGACTACGACTCTAGTTACATTGCGATCGACTTTATGACGGGTATCTATGGTGGTGGTCAAAACAATACTGGAGCGCCAGGTGCCTTGATGTTCAAGCATAATACTTTCAGAATCTGGGGTTACTATGGCTATGAGAAAGGTTTTGTAAGCTATGCTTCCAATAAACACCGTAAGACAGCCAATGAGCAAGGGGTGACTGGTTTGAGCGATAACTTTATCATCAAGCAAATTTCTGAAGGCGAATTTGAAACCATGGAAGCCTTCAAGAAAGCTTACTTCAGAAAAGTTGTGGATAAGGCACAAACTTCAGGTATTAAGCCAGTGACTGTCAACGGAAAAGTCTATAGCACTTATGAAGAGTTGAAAGCTGGCTTTGCAGAAGCTGTTGACAAGGATCTGAAGAAGGCTCGTATCGATGAACGCGCAACCAAGGACTTCAAGTACGCTGTCTTTACGCAGTTACTCAAGAACACCAATAGCTTTATGGATGAAAACTCCATTTGGGGCTCCTAAGAAATAGTGTCAGATTTGCTGCATGTGTAACTGCAAATAATGACCTTTAGCAATATGTAATCAATAACCCATTTGAATTTGTTCTGTATGTGTCGTCACTGACAGTCTGATTCAGATGGGTTGTTTTGGTGTATGAAGGCAAGTCAAAGTGTAAATTATCCCAAATTCTTAAACGATATTTTTCAAAAAATCTGTCCCCGGACAGTTCCTGCTTTTAGGGCTTGCTGGGGGCTTTTTTTCCTGCTAAAATAAACACATGACACGTTATAAAGCGATTATTTCCTATGATGGTTATGGCTTTGCTGGCTTTCAGCGACAGCCCCATGCCAGAAGCGTTCAGGAAGAGATTGAAAAGACCCTGACCCGTATCAATAAAGGCCAGCCTGTGGTGATTCATGGAGCGGGTCGGACCGACAGCGGTGTCCATGCTCTGGGCCAGGTGCTGCATTTTGATTTACCGGAAGAACGGGATGAAGAGAAATTGCGTTTTGCCTTGGATACCCAGACGTCAGAAGATATTGATTTTATTAGTGTGGAGCAGGTGTCGGACGATTTTCACTCTCGCTACAATAAGCACAGCAAGACCTATGAATTTTTGGTGGACATCGGCCGGCCTAAAAATCCTATGATGCGCCATTATGCCACGCATTATCCATATCCTTTGGAGCTGGGTCTGATAGAAGAAGCGATTGCTCAGTTAGAGGGGACGCATGATTTTACTGGATTTACGGCTTCGGGGACCAGTGTGGAAGACAAGGTTCGGACCATTACCGAGGCCAAGGTCCGCTATGATGCAGAGCGTAATTTTCTAGTCTTTACTTTTTCAGGCAATGGCTTTCTCTACAAGCAGATCCGCAATATGGTCGGTACCTTACTCAAGATTGGCAACAAGCGCATGCCGGTGGAGCAGATTCAGAGGATTTTAGCGGAGAAAGACCGTCATCTGGCAGGGCCAACAGCTGGTCCAAACGGCCTCTATCTAAAGGAGATTCGTTATGAAGAATAAGTTGATTTTAGCCCTTTCGGGCAATGATATTTTCAGCGGTGGCGGACTGCACGCTGATTTGGCTACCTATACAGTCAATGGTCTGCATGGATTCGTAGCTGTGACTTGCCTGACGGCTATGACTGATAAGGGATTTGAGGTCATTCCAGTTGAGGAAGAGGTTTTTGCCCAGCAGTTGGCCAGTCTCAAGGATGTTCCTTTTTCTGCTATTAAGATAGGGCTTTTACCCAATCTGCAAATAGCAGAGCAGGCTTTGGCTTTTGTCAAGCAGCATGCGGATATACCAGTTGTGCTGGATCCTGTTCTGGTCTGCAAGGAAAATCATGATTTGGAAGTCAGTGCGCTGAGAGAAGAAATCATCAAGTTCTTTCCTTATGTCAGTATCATCACACCAAATCTAGCAGAAGCTCAGCTATTGACCCAAAAAGAAATCAAAAGTCTGGAGGATATGCAGGCTGCAGCCAAGGAGCTCTATGTTTTGGGGGCCAAGCATGTGGTGATTAAGGGCGGTAATCGCTTGAGCAAGGAGCGGGCGGTGGATGTTTACTATGACGGTCAAAATTTTGAAATCATGGAATCGCCAGTGCTGGCTAGCAACAATACCGGAGCAGGCTGCACATTTGCTTCCAGCATTGCCAGTCAGCTGCTTCTAGGCAAGTTTCCGCTTGCAGCAGTTCAAATTTCTAAAGATTTTGTTTACCGAGCGATTCAGCGCTCAGATCAATATGGGGTAGTTCAGTATGAGAAATCATCAAGTTAAAAAATTAGTTATCTTAGCTTTCATCACAGCTCTATCTGTGGTTTTGGGGAATTTTTTAAAAATCCCAACTCCGACAGGATTTTTGACACTGCTGGATGCAGGGATTTATTTTACAGCTTTCTACTTTGGCCGCAAGGAAGCGGCTATTGTTGGAAGTCTTTCAGGCTTTTTGATTGATATGATTGCTGGCTATCCTCAGTGGATGATTTTCAGTCTGATTTGCCACGGACTTCAGGGGTTCTTTGCTGGCTTTGAGGGCAAGAGTCGCTATCTTGGGCTGGTCTTGGCCGCAGTGGCTATGGTCGGTGGCTATGCCATCTTTGGTAGTATCATGAATGGTGTTGGGGCTGCCCTAGCCGAAATCTCAAGTAATTTTATGCAGAATGCATTTGGTTTAGCAGTTGGATTTGCTCTTTACAAAGCCTTCCCGGAGAGTTTGAAAAAGACAGTCGCAGTGAAATAAACGAGGTGAGACATGGACTTAGCTAAGATTGGAGCAGAAACTCGTCAGATTGTTCTAGATGTTTTGGATAAGGCTGCCTTGGTTGAAGGAGATATTTTTGTTCTGGGTCTATCCTCCAGTGAGGTTGTCGGAGGTCATATCGGTCAGAATTCCAGTCTGGAAGTCGGACAGGTTATTGTCAAAACCATACTGGATATCTTAGAAGAGAAGGGTATCTTTCTAGCAGTTCAGGGATGTGAGCATCTCAATCGCGCCCTCGTAGTCGAAAGAGCCTTGGCTGACAAGAAGGATTTGGAGATAGTCAATGTTCTGCCTACTCTTCATGCTGGAGGCAGTGGTCAGCTATCGGCTTTCCAATACATGAAAGATCCTGTCGAGGTAGAGTTTATTGTCGCTCAGGCGGGGCTGGATATTGGCGATACTGCTATCGGCATGCATGTCAAGCATGTGCAGATTCCTATCCGACCGATTCTCAAGGAATTGGGAGCTGCCCATGTCACGGCTTTAGCCAGCCGTCCCAAGCTAATTGGCGGCGCCAGAGCGGCCTATACTGAGGATAAGATCAGGAAGGGATAAAAGGAAAAATAATTTTGAAAAAAACTCTAATTATGCTATAATGGGTTGTATTCAATAAATTTTAAGGAGAAATGACAGAATGTCTGTATCATTTGAAAACAAAGAAACAAATCGCGGTCTTTTGACTTTTAGCATCAGTCAAGAGAAAATCAAGCCTGCCTTGGACCGTGTATTTAACTCAGTAAAAAAAGATATTGCTGTACCAGGTTTCCGTAAAGGTCGCCTTCCACGTGCTATCTTCAACCAACGTTTTGGTGAAGAAGCCCTCTACCAAGATGCTTTGAACTCTCTTCTTCCAGAAGCATACGAAGCTGCTGTTAAAGAAGCAGGTATCGAAGTAGTTGCTCAGCCTCAGTTTGATGTCGAGTCTATGGAAAAAGGCCAAGACTGGGTCATCAAAGCTGAAGTAGTCACTAAGCCAGAAGTTAAGCTGGGTGCTTACAAAGACTTGGAAGTAACTGTTGAAGCTACTAAAGAAGTGACTGACGCTGAAGTAGATGAGCGCATTGAGCGTGAGCGTAACAACTTGGCTGAGTTGGTTCTCAAAGAAGGTCCAGCAGCTGACGGTGATACAGTTGTGATTGACTTTGTTGGATCTGTTGACGGCGTTGAATTTGACGGCGGCAAGGGCGATAACTTCTCACTTGGACTGGGTAGCGGTCAATTCATCCCAGGATTTGAAGAGCAGTTGGTTGGCCACAGTGCAGGTGAAACAGTGGATGTTGTCGTAACCTTCCCAGAAGACTACCAAGCAGAAGACTTGGCAGGCAAGGAAGCTAAGTTTGTGACAACTATTCACGAAGTTAAAGAAAAAGAAGTTCCAGCATTGGACGACGAACTTGCAAAAGATATCGACGAAGAAGTGGAAACTCTTGACGAGCTGAAAGAAAAGTACCGCAAAGAATTGTCAGAAGCTAAGGAAACAGCTTATAAGGATGCGGTAGAAGCAGCAGCTATTGATCAAGCAGTAGCAAACGCGGAAATCGTTGACTTGCCAGCAGAAATGGTCCACGAAGAAGTGCACCGCGCTGTTAATGAATTCTTGGGCAACATGCAACGCCAAGGAATCTCACCTGACATGTACTTCCAAATCACTGGCACTACTCAGGAAGACCTGCACAAGCAATACGAAGCAGATGCTGAGTCACGGACTAAGACAAACCTTGTCGTAGAAGCAGTTGCTAAGGCAGAAGGTTTTGAAGCTAGCGCAGAAGAAATCGAAGCAGAAGTAACTTCATTGGCTACAGACTACAACATGGAAGTGGAACGTGTTCGTCAATTGCTGTCAGAAGATATGCTGAAACACGACATCGCTATCAAGAAAGCTGTTGAAGTGATTACAAGCACTGCGAAAGTGAAATAAGCTTCATCATTCAAAACGATATCATTTGAAACTAGTGTATAGATGCACTAGTTTCTTTTTGTACTTGTTCCGTGATTTTTCCTGGATTTTCTTTTGACGAAAATAGAAATTTATCGTACAATAGAAAGTAGCGAAAAATTGCAAGAGGGCGACAAGCCTTTACTTAATCTTAAAGGAGATCAACTTTGGAATTAGAAGTATTTGCTGGACAGGAAAAAAGTGAGCTTTCTATGATTGAAGTGGCGCGTGCCATTTTGGAAGCCCGCGGCCGCGACCATGAGATGTATTTTAATGATCTGGTCAATGAAATTCAAAACTATCTGGAAAAATCAAACAGTGAGATTCGTGATGCTCTGCCTTTATTCTACACAGAACTCAATGTAGACGGCAGCTTTATTCCGCTGGGAGATAATAAATGGGGCCTGCGTTCATGGTATGCTATCGACGAAGTGGATGAAGAAATCATCGCCTTGGAAGAGACTGATGAGGACGACGCACCTAAGAAACGCAAGAAGAAACGCGTCAATGCCTTTATGGATGGCGATGAGGATGCCATTGACTACAGCGATGACGATCCAGAAGATGAGGACGGCTACGAAGCAGATCCGGCTCTCTCGTACGACGAGGAAAATCCAGACGATGAGAAGAATGAAGTGGAAGCTTATGATGCTGAAATCAACGAAATCGCTCCAGATGATCTAGGTGAAGAAGTCGAACTCAACGAAGAAGATGACGACTACTCTGACGAAGACACGGAGACCGAAGAGGAAGAATAAATCAACCAAAAGAAGCAAGGGATGAAAACCCTTGTTTCTTTTAATATTCCTTGAAATATGAGTTTGGAAGGTGTAGAATACTAATAAAATTTAATAAAGAAAAGATGGAGGTATGCTGCTATGAAATTTGTCATTGATAAGAGTCTGGGTGAACTAGGCATAAAAAGTGTCGTTATCGGGATTGCCAAGAATGTTAATCCTCATGCAGAACTGTCACCCTCATTTCTAAAAAAGAAAAAGGAAATGGAAGACTGGGCTCTGGCTTGCGACTTGGATGAGGTGCTTGAGTCGCCAGTGGTTCAAGGTTATATAGAAATACTGCAGCGCGTAGGTCGCAGTGTCAAGAAAAATCCTCCGACGGTTCCTGCTCTGATTCGCAATATCCAGCACCGAGGCTCGCTCCCTCATATTAATAGCATTATTGATATTTATAACGTCGAAGCCCTGCATTCTCTACTGGCTATTGGAGGGCATGATTTTGATAAGATTGAAAGTCAGATAGAATTCACCGTAAGCCAAAAGGAAGATGTTTTTCTGCCTATTTTGTCCAAGGAGAAGCATGTTGCCAAGACGGACTATGTCTATCGGGATGCCAAAGGCATTTTGGCTTGGTTGGATGTACGTGACAGCGAGTATTATAAGTTTGATGAGGAGACCAAGGATGCCATTTTCATCATTCAGGGGAATGCCAATACCTCTGTCGAAATGCGTCTGGCAGCCTTGGAACGAATCTGTCACGATTTAGCAGAGTGCATGCCTGATTTAGAATTTGAAACACATGTCATCAGTATTGAGGAAAATTAACTGGAATAGGCTTTCCAATTTTGATTCTCACTGACTATCAGCTTCCTGTTTTCAGGGAGCTTTTTTGAGTGCTTTTCGATTTCTTTTGTCAGAGTCGTGGTTGAAAAAATGAGAAAGGTGGGAATTGATTATAGTTTGCTTTTCTGAAAATAGGAGACATTACTCAATAAAAAATGGTATAATAAACAAAGAAAAAGGAGCGTGCGATGACAGAAACACTATTAGAAGCTAAATCAATCAGCAAAAAATATGAGGATGAGTATGTCCTGCAGAATACGGATCTAAAAATTGATCAGGGGCAGTTTGTAGCAATCTTGGGTCACAGCGGCTCAGGAAAGTCAACGATGCTGAATATCCTATCTTCTCTACTGAAACCAAGTTCTGGACAGGTCTTATATAAAGGAAAGGAGATAGGTCAGCTGAGTAAATCGGCAGTGGCCAAGTTTAGGAGAGAAGACATTGGTTTGGTCTTTCAGCACTACATGCTAATTCCTAATCTGACAGTTGAGGAGAATATTCAGTTGGGCAGCAAGTATGCCGCAGAGACAGCGGACCTAGAAGAATTGGCTTCGCTACTGGGAATTGAGAAACTTTTGAACAAATATCCTCATCAGCTGTCAGGCGGTGAGCAGCAGAGGGTCTGCATTGCCAGAGCTGTGATTAAGAAACCGGCTGTTTTATTCTGTGACGAGGCGACAGGCGCTCTGGACAGCGAAAATAGTAAGAACATTATTGTTTTATTGCATGCTATCAAGCAAACCTACGGAACCAGTATCCTTTTTACGACACATAATCGAGAAATTGCCAGAACAGCTGACCGAATACTGCTCTTAGAAGATGGCCGTATTGTTAGGGACGACATGAATATGGAGAAGCTGTCGCCGAATCAAATGAGTTGGGAGATTTAATATGGATTTGCTATTTAAATATCTATCCAGAGACTTTTTTGCTAAGAAGACGATGGTGGCCATTCTATCTCTGATTTTAATCTTCATTTCCTTTATGTTCTTCTTCGTTCATTTTGCCATTGATGCCAATTTACTTCGTTTAGGTGGAGAGCAATTATCAGGCAATGAGGCTAATTATTTCACAGCTTTGAAAAGTAATCAACTCTTAATCAGAAACATTACTGTCGCCATGGTAGCCATTTTCGCCCTCATTTTATCCTTATTCATCAGAGGAACGCTCCAAAGAAATCGAGTACAGCTAGCCCAGCTGATGTCCCTTGGCTTTTCCTTCTCCAGTATGCTGGCAAGCTATGCCCTATTAATCTGCGGGTTATCCTTAATCAGTTCCTTGATTGGCTTAGTCTTGGGCTTCTGGGGATCCGATATCCTCCTTTCTGCTAATAGCCAGACCTATCTCGTTCAAGGATTGAGTAAAGGAGTTTCTCTACAGTCGGTTATGACAGGAACCCTCTTCCTAAGTCTTTTCCTAGGAGCTCTTACTTATCTGGCAGGACTGACGGTGAGAAAGACGGATCTGGCTCTAATGATGAAACAGACAGACGGAAAAAGCATCCGTCCCGGTTTGATAGAGAAGATGATTCAAAAGCTGCCGATGAAGCATAAGTTTAAATTTAAGCTGACTTTAAATCATTTTAGCACCTTAGGGCTCTTGTTGATTGCTATCGTTACATTTAGCATCATGTTTGTCTTAAGCTTGTCTCTTACTTTTAGCTCCTCTAAAATCCTTGAATCTCAGAAGGCCGGCCGGCACTATTCTTATGATATCAGCTATGATAACTACCGAAAGGAGGAGGCTGAGTCAGCTTCAGATTCTGTAACCTATCTGAGATACGATGTTGATCTAATGATAAAAGGCGAAACTATAGCCTATCAGGCGCTTTCGCTTACAAGCCAAAATGACTTGTTTCAGCTGATTGACAGTAAGGGAGAAATTCTAGATCCCACACAAGGTGTCTTTGTAAATCCTGAATTGCGAGAGAATTATGGTCTTAAAGTTGGGGATACTCTAGAGCTAAGAGTAAAGGGAAAGCAACATCAGATAAAGATAGCTGGATTTGCGGAGAATGCTGATTTAAAGACGATATATATTCCCAAAGACCAAGCATCTGCTATGGTGGCTGAAACGAATGATAGTTTTAATGGCAGATTAACCAATAACGCTCAAGATAAGGGTCAGGGAAAAACTCGCTCCCTAGAGGAAAAATTATCAGCTGTTCAAAGAAGTCAGACTTCCAACAAAGCAAGTGCTATTATCAACCAAAGTATCGGTGTCATAACGGGATGTTTATTGATTTACCTAGCAGTGTTTATTGGCTTGAATGGTAATATGAAGACTCTATTGATGTTTGATTTACTAGGATATGAGGAGAAAGAGGTTTATCGTATCCTGCTTAACCCCTACATTGTGATCAGCAATCTACTTTTCTTGCTCACTCTGCCTGTAGCCATCTATGCTGCAAGGAATATCCAGATTATGACTTCTCTTCAGACAGGGGACTATATGCCATTCCAGCTCAACTGGATTACCTTTGCTTATATGTTTGTTATCTTGAATGCCCTGTGCTTTATTATTAGATTTTTATTTATTCAAAAGGTTAAAAAAATCAGGGATGATAATCGGCAGGCAGAATTCTTATCAGAATGGTGAGAAACAGCATGAAGATTTTTAAGATAAGAAGTCGGAAAGCTTAAAAGGAATCCGACACGATTTAGCAGAGTGCATGCCTGATGTAGAATTCGAAACACATGTCATCAGTATTGGTGAAAATGGATGAAAACCGAATGAAATCATTTGACAATTTTTTAGGTTTGCGATATTATACTGTTCGGGCACCTCTTTTAGAGGTCAGAGCTTCCTGTTTCCAGGGAGCTATTTTTCTTTTTCGGACAGATTATGGAAAATCCTCCTATGGCTAAGTTTCCAGCAACTGTGATGCTTGCTGGAACGAATTGTTTTACGAAAAGGAGCACGTATGTCAACTAAATATATTTTTGTCACCGGCGGTGTAGTTTCTTCTATCGGGAAAGGGATTGTGGCAGCTAGCTTGGGCCGACTTTTGAAGAATCGCGGTCTCAAGGTTACGATTCAGAAATTTGACCCATATATCAATATTGATCCCGGAACCATGAGCCCTTACCAGCATGGGGAAGTGTTTGTGACAGATGATGGAGCTGAGACAGATCTGGATCTAGGGCATTATGAGCGTTTTATTGACATCAATCTCAATAAATACTCCAATGTCACCACTGGTAAAATCTATAGCGAAGTCCTGCGCAAGGAGCGTAAAGGCGAGTATCTGGGAGCGACGGTCCAAGTCATTCCACATATTACAGATGCTCTCAAGGACAAGATCAAGCGGGCAGCACGGACGACGGACTCGGATGTGATTATCACAGAGGTCGGTGGCACAGTGGGCGACATCGAGTCTCTTCCTTTTTTAGAAGCTTTGCGCCAGATGAAGGCGGATGTCGGAGCAGACAATGTCATGTATATCCATACGACTCTCCTGCCCTATCTCAAGGCAGCCGGTGAAATGAAGACCAAACCGACTCAACATTCTGTCAAAGAGTTGCGAGGTCTGGGGATTCAGCCTAATATGCTGGTCATCCGCACAGAGAAGCCAGCTGGGCAAAATATCAAAAATAAGCTGGCTCAATTCTGTGATGTGGCGCCGGAGGCGGTCATTGAGTCACTGGACGTAGAGCATCTCTACCAAATTCCTCTCAATTTGCAGGCGCAAAAGATGGACCAAATCGTCTGTGACCATCTGAAGCTGGATGTGCCGGCGGCAGATATGACAGAGTGGTCAGCCATGGTTGAGAAAGTAATGAGTTTGAAAAAGCAGGTCCGAATTGCTCTAGTCGGCAAGTATGTCGAGTTGCCAGATGCCTATATTTCAGTTGTCGAAGCGCTCAAGCATGCCGGCTATGCCAATGATGCGGAGGTTAAGATTGACTGGATTGATGCGAATCAGGTAACTGCCGAAAACGCCGCAGAGCTTCTTGGAATTGCGGATGGGATTATCGTTCCGGGCGGCTTTGGTCAGAGGGGAACCGAGGGTAAGATTCAGGCAATCCGCTATGCGCGTGAGCAGGATGTGCCTATGTTGGGCATTTGCTTGGGTATGCAGTTAACCTGTGTCGAATTCGCCCGTCACGTCCTAGGGCTGGCAGATGCCAACTCAGCAGAGCTCAATCCAGACACAGCATTTCCGATTATTGATCTCATGCGTGATCAGATTGATGTCGAAGACTTGGGTGGAACGCTGAGGCTGGGGCTCTATCCTTCTAAGCTTAAGCCTGGCTCTAAGGCGGCAGCGGCTTACGACTATCAAGAAGTCGTGCAGCGCCGTCATCGTCATCGCTATGAGTTTAACAATGATTTTCGCGAGCAGTTTGAGGCGGCCGGATTTGTATTTTCAGGAGTTTCACCAGACAATCGCTTGGTCGAAATAGTGGAAATCCCAGAAAATAAATTCTTCGTGGCCTGTCAGTATCACCCAGAGCTTTCTAGCCGACCGAACCGACCTGAAGGTCTTTATACAGCCTTTGTCACAGCAGCGGTAGAAAAGAGCTCGGATAGATAGACTTGCTTTGTCTGACCTAAGCGACTTTTTTAGAGAAATGTTATAATGAAAAACAAAAGGAGGGAAGAAGATGTTTCTAAACATTTTAGCTAGTATTCGTACTAATAATTTCCAAGATGAGCATTGTATAGAAAAAATCCAAGCTCTCTGGCAGGAACAAGAGGGGGCTGTGAAAGAAGCTTTTGCCCAAGGGGAACCGGTTTATGCTGTCTATCATGACTATGCTAGTGATTACAAAGGAGACTATAGTCTCTCTATCTGCCGTTTGACAGATGGGGAAGTCTATGATTTTGACACATCCGAGCAGACCTATCAAGTATTTGAGGCTGATAAGGAGGATCCTCAAGCGATTCTTCATGCTTGGCAGAGGATTTGGCAGGCAGAAGAAACAGGTGAGCTTCATCGAGATTATACTATTGACTTTGAAAAATACGATCCCGACCAAACGGTGGCTGTCTTTATTGCGACTCAGCAACCTTGAGTTTTCTGTGTTCCTTCCTTAGCTTCATTTTCGCTTAAATTTTCCAATTTTGCTGATTGAGTAGAAAGTTGATTTTTTGAAATAAAGTCAAAAATTTTCTTGACAAGCCTTAGCTGTCCTGTTATACTAGTAAGGTACTCAATCGCGGGGATGGCGGAATTGGCAGACGCGCAGGACTAAGGATCCTGTGACCGCTTTAGGTCGTGAGGGTTCAAGTCCCTCTCTCCGCATCAAGTAAGCTGACTTTGGTCAGCTTTTTCTTTTTCCACTAGAGACGCTTAAAAAGGCTGAGTGTCTCCCTGTAATTCTTTAAAATTTCAGGAAAAACTAGCAATTTTAGTGAAAAAGTGATAAAATAAACAATGTAAGTGGTTTAACCACAAAAAATAAGAGGAGGCCTGATAAGAATGGCAATCGTTTCAGCAGAAAAATTTGTCCAAGCAGCTCGTGACAATGGTTACGCAGTTGGTGGATTCAACACAAACAACCTTGAGTGGACTCAAGCTATCCTGCGTGCGGCAGAAGCAAAGAAAGCACCAGTGCTTATCCAAACTTCAATGGGTGCTGCTAAATACATGGGTGGCTACAAAGTTGCTCGTAACTTGATCGCTAACCTTGTAGAATCAATGGGCATCACTGTACCAGTTGCGATTCACTTGGACCATGGTCACTACGAAGATGCACTTGAGTGTATCGAAGTTGGTTACACTTCTATCATGTTTGATGGTTCACACCTTCCAGTAGAAGAAAACCTTAAATTGGCTAAGGAAGTCGTTGAAAATGCACACGCTAAAGGTATCTCAGTAGAAGCTGAAGTTGGTACTATCGGTGGTGAAGAAGACGGTATCATTGGTAAAGGTGAATTGGCTCCAATCGAAGACGCTAAAGCAATGGTTGAAACTGGAATCGACTTCTTGGCAGCAGGTATCGGTAACATCCACGGCCCATACCCAGCAAACTGGGAAGGTCTTGACCTTGACCACTTGAAGAAATTGACAGAAGCTCTTCCAGGCTTCCCAATCGTATTGCACGGTGGTTCAGGTATTCCTGATGACCAAATCCAAGCAGCTATCAAACTTGGTGTTGCGAAAGTTAACGTTAACACTGAATGCCAAATCGCATTCGCTAACGCAACTCGTGCATTCGCTCGTGACTATGAAGCAAACGAAGCAGAATACGATAAGAAGAAACTCTTCGACCCACGTAAATTCTTGGCTGACGGTGTAAAAGCCATCCAAGCATCAGTTGAAGAACGTATCGATGTATTCGGTTCAGAAGGTAAAGCATAAGAAGCTTGATATATTTTTAAAAAAGTTTATCCGAAAGGATAAGCTTTTTTTGTATTATGACAATTGGACAAGTAAAGAATAAATAATATTTTTCTTACAATCTAATAAAAAAATCTTGACAGATTAGATGATGAGGAGTAAAATATTAACCAGTTAATTAACTGGTTAATTAGTTTAGTAAGTTGTTAAAAATTGAGTTTCTTCTATATTTTATAGAAAAAATATTTAGATGATTTCTTTGGGGGTATATTATGAGTTAATTATAAATTGTGATAGGTTTTAGCGAATTCTATGTAATCAAAAAAGAAAGTGATATCCAATGGAAAAAAATAAGAAATACTTAACAGGAATTGTTGTCATTGCTACTGTGGGTCTTTTTGCTCATCAGCTAGGTTATTATCAGGCAAACAGTTCGATTAAAAAATCCAATCGTGTTAGCTATATTGATGGTAAGCAAGCTGTTCAAAAGTCTGAGGAGTTAACGCCTGACGAAGTAAGCAAAAAAGAAGGGATTAACGCGGAGCAGATTGTTATCAAGATTACTGATCAGGGTTATGTCACTTCTCATGGTGATCACTATCATTATTATAATGGGAAAGTTCCATATGATGCTATTTTCAGCGAAGATCTTTTGATGAAAGATCCCAACTATCAACTTAGGGCTGAGGATATTGTCAATGAAGTCAAGGGTGGATATGTTATCAAGGTTAATGGCCAATATTATGTTTATCTGAAAGATATAGCTCGCGCGGATAATATTCGCAGTAAGGAAGAGATTAATCGTCAAAAGCAGGAACATGGTCATAATGTTACGAAAATAAGCAATGAAGTAGCAGCAGCTAGAGCTCAAGGCCGTTATACAACAGATGATGGCTATGTTTTTAATGCTTCAGACATTATTGAGGATACGGGAGATGCCTATATCGTACCTCATGGTGATCATTTTCACTATATCCCAAAGAGTGATTTGTCGCCTAGTGAGCTAGCTGCAGCTCAAGCTTATCTATCAGGTAGAGGAAAAGTAGCTAGTACTGTAGTCAGCCGTTCGTATAATAATGGAAACGGTGGCTGGATACAGACACAACCTACTGTTACTCAAATTTCAAACAACTATCAACCGAGTCAAGGAGAAGATGTTAAGGGTCTCCTTCAGCAACTTTATAATCTTCCACTTAGTCAGCGTCATGTTGAATCAGATGGCTTGATCTTTGATCCAGCACAAATTACTAGTCGAACACAAAATGGAGTAGCAGTGCCGCATGGTAATCATTATCACTTTATTCCTTATACACAAATGTCGGCATTGGAAGAAAAGCTTGCTCGGACAATTCCTCTTATAAGTCAGCCTAATAAACCTATGTTAGGATTGACACCTTATAGACCTATACCAACTCCGATACTAACTCCATCTCAACCAGCTTTAAAACCGATTCTTCCTCCAAAGTTAAATTTGGAACATGCGGCTTCATTGGATAAGGATTTAATCCAGCAGGTCGTTAGGAAAATAGCTGACGGTTATGTGCTAGAGGATAAAGGAGTGTCCCGCTATCTTTTAGCTAAAGATTTGCCTAAAGAGATTATTACAGCGATTGAAAATAAATTGGCGAAGCAGAAAAGCATACCTCATGTCCTACAAGCTAAGAAAGAATCAGTTGAACCGAAAGATCAAGAGTTTTATGATAAGGTATATGGTCTTCTGGGTCAGACCCATCAGCAATTACTAGATAATAAGGGACGTTTGTCAGATTTTCAAGCCTTGGATGATTTAGTGAAGCGTTTAAATGATGAAACAAGTGATAAGGTGCAATTAATTGATGACTTATTAGCATTTCTTGCGCCTATCAATCATCCAGAACGTCTAGGCAAAGCAAATTCACAGATTGAGTATACTGAAACCGAAGTTCGAGTAGCCCAGCTGGCTGACAAATATACGACATCTGATGGATATATCTTTGATGCCCGGGATATTATCAGTGACGAAGGAGATGCTTATGTAACCCCTCATATGGGACACAGTCACTGGATAGGAAAAGATAGTCTTTCAGCTAAAGAAAAAGCAGCTGCTCAGGCGTATACTAAAGAAAAAGGTCTGCTTCCACCTGCACCAACAGATGATTCCAAAGCCAATCCAAGTGGAGAAAGTGCGGCTGCTATCTACGAACGTGTTCAAGGAGAGAAACGGATACCACTCGTTCGTCTGCCTTACAATGTTGAGCATACTGTAGCAGTAAAAAATGGTAATCTGATTATCCCTCATAAGGATCACTACCACAACATCAAATTTGCTTGGTTCGATGATAAGACTTACCGAGCTCCTAATGGCTATACATTAGAGGATTTATTTGCAACTATCAAGTATTATGTTGAACATCCAGATGAGCGACCACAGTCTAGCGATGGATGGGGGAATGCAAGTGATCATGTTTTAGGTAAAAAAGATGACAAGGAGGATGCTGTTAGCCCAGAGAAACCTCAGGAAGAAGTTGAAGAGGAAACACCAACTGAGCCAGAAGTACCTCAAGTTGAAACTGCTAAAGTAGAAGCTAAGTTGCAAGAGGCGGAAGACTTACTTGAAAAGACGACGGATCCAAGTTTGAAATCCAATGCAACTGAGACCTTAACAGGATTGCGAAATAATCTTAATTTAGGGACTATGGATAATAATAACATCATGGCAGAAGTAGAAAAATTGCTAGCCTTGCTGCAATCTGCTTCTTCAGCTTCTGTGTCAAGTACAGCAGTAACTGATTAGCTGAGGTGAAGGAGTATTGTATGAAAAAAAGAACTGCAGTATTACTAATGCTGAGTATACTAGCTTTGATGCTGGGAGCGTGTACTCAGAAAGAAGAACAACAAGCTAAAGGTTTGAAGATTGTGACCAGTTTTTATCCGGTTTATGCCATGGTTAAAGAAGTATCTGGTGATTTGAATGATGTTCGCATGATTCAATCTAGTACAGGGATCCATTCATTTGAACCATCGGCTAATGATGTAGCTGCTATCTATGATGCGGATGTTTTTGTCTATCATTCACATACCTTAGAGTCGTGGGCGGGGAGCTTGGATCCAAATTTGCAAAAATCTAAGGTGAAAGTACTTGAAGCTTCCGAAGGAATGCCCTTGGAACGTGTACCAGGTTTGGAAGACGTGGAAGCTGGCGAAGGAATCGATGAAAAAACTCTTTACGATCCTCATACCTGGCTAGATCCTGAAAAAGCTGGTGAAGAAGCGCAGATTATTGCGGATAAGCTATCTGAACTTGATAAAGAACACAAGGAAATATATCAAAAAAATGCTAAGAAATTCATTTCTAAAGCTCAAGAATTGACCAAAAAATACCAACCAATCTTTGAAAAGGCTAAGCAAAAGACTTTCGTCACTCAACATACTGCGTTCTCGTATTTAGCAAAGCGGTTTGGTTTGCAGCAGCTAGGTATTGCAGGGATTTCTCCTGAACAAGAGCCAAATGCAAGGCAGCTTACTGAAATTCAAGAATTTGTGAAAACATATAAAGTTAAAACGATTTTTACCGAAAGCAATGCATCGTCGAAAGTGGCAGAAACGCTCGTCAAGTCAACGGGAGTCAGACTGAAAACTCTCAATCCTTTAGAAGCCGATCCCCAAAATGATAAAAACTACCTAGAGAATCTAGAAGAAAACATGAGTATCTTGGCTAAAGAATTGAAATGAGAAGTTAATGCTTAATCTAGCTGAAGACTACAAAACGGAAACCTGCCCATAAGGGTAGGTTTTTTTGGTGTTTTAAGGAAACTATTAAACCAGAAGTTTGTATTAAAAGTATTATTTTAAGAGAGAAATTTTCAATTTCATGATCTATAGGCAAACGCTTGCATTCTATTTTTTGTTGGACTATAATAGGTTGGTATAAAGCCTTCTGTAATAATAAAAGTTAGAAGGTGTAGAAAGTAAGGATTTAGAATACTTGTGTTTGAAAATACGATTTTCTATTCCTTACGATAGCGGAGATAGATATGGCAATGATAGAAGTAGAACATCTTCAGAAAAATTTTGTGAAGACAGTTAAGGAACCAGGTTTGAAAGGAGCTTTGCGCTCCTTTATCCATCCTGAAAAGCAGACTTTTGAAGCGGTCAAGGATTTGACCTTTGAGGTTCCAAAAGGGCAGATTTTAGGCTTTATCGGGGCCAATGGTGCTGGGAAGTCAACAACCATTAAAATGCTGACAGGGATTTTGAAACCGACATCTGGTTTGTGTCGAATCAACGGTAAAATTCCGCAGGATAATCGTCAAGACTATGTCAAGGATATTGGAGTGGTCTTCGGGCAACGAACCCAGCTATGGTGGGATTTGGCACTGCAAGAGACCTATACTGTCTTGAAAGAGATTTATGATGTGCCTGACTCGCTTTTCCATAAGCGCATGGACTTTTTGAATGAAGTTTTGGATTTGAAGGAATTTATCAAGGATCCCGTGCGGACTCTTTCACTTGGTCAACGGATGCGGGCGGACATTGCGGCTTCCTTGCTCCACAATCCCAAGGTTCTCTTTTTAGATGAGCCGACCATTGGTTTGGATGTTTCGGTTAAGGACAACATTCGCCGGGCCATCACCCAGATCAATCAGGAAGGAGAAACAACCATTCTATTGACTACTCACGATTTGAGTGATATTGAGCAACTCTGTGATCGAATTTTTATGATTGACAAGGGGCAGGAGATTTTTGATGGAACGGTGAGCCAGCTTAAAGAAACCTTTGGCAAGATGAAGACTCTTTCCTTTGAACTACTACCAGGTCAAAGTCACCTAGTTTCTCACTATGAAGGACTGCCTGACATGACCATTGATAGACAAGGAAACAGTCTCAATATTGAATTCGATAGTTCCCGCTACCAGACGGCAGATATTATCAAGCAAACCTTGTCTGATTTTGAAATCCGTGATTTGAAGATGGTGGATACGGATATTGAGGATATTATCCGTCGCTTCTACCGAAAGGAGCTCTAAGATGGTCAAATTGTGGAGACGTTATAAACCCTTTATCAATGCAGGGATTCAGGAGTTGATTACCTATCGAGTCAACTTTATTCTCTATCGGATTGGCGATGTCATGGGGGCCTTTGTTGCTTTTTATCTTTGGAAGGCAGTCTTTGATTCGTCGCAAGAGTCTTTGATTCAGGGCTTCAGCATGGCGGATATCACCCTCTATATCATCATGAGTTTTGTGACTAATCTTTTGACCAAGTCGGATTCTTCTTTTATGATTGGAGAGGAGGTCAAGGATGGCTCCATTATCATGCGCTTGCTGAGACCGGTGCACTTTGCGGCCTCTTATCTCTTCACCGAGCTTGGTTCCAAGTGGTTAATTTTTGTCAGCGTTGGACTTCCATTTTTAAGTGTTATTTTTCTGATGAAAATCTTATCTGGGCAAGGCATTGTAGAAGTGTTGGGTTTAACTGCACTATATCTTTTTAGCTTAACCCTAGCCTATCTGATTAACTTTTTCTTTAATATCTGCTTTGGATTTTCAGCTTTTGTTTTTAAAAATCTATGGGGCTCTAATCTGCTCAAGAATTCTCTGATTGCCTTTATGTCGGGGAGCTTGATTCCTTTGGCTTTCTTTCCTAAGGTAGTTTCAGATATCCTGTCCTTCTTGCCTTTTTCATCCTTGATTTACACTCCAGTCATGATCCTTGTTGGGAAATACGATACCAGTCAGATTCTTCAGGCTCTTTTCCTGCAGTTGTTTTGGCTTTTAGTGATGGTTGGCTTGTCTCAGTTGATTTGGAAAAGAGTCCAGTCATTTATCACCATTCAAGGAGGTTAGTATGAAAAAATATCAGCGCATGCATCTGATTTTTATCAGACAGTACATCAAGCAAATCATGGAATACAAGGTTGATTTTGTGGTTGGTGTTTTAGGTGTCTTCCTGACCCAAGGCTTGAACCTCTTGTTTCTCAATGTCATCTTTCAACACATCCCCTCGCTAGAAGGCTGGACCTTTCAAGAGATTGCCTTTATCTATGGTTTTTCCTTGATTCCCAAGGGACTGGACCATCTCTTTTTTGACAATCTCTGGGCACTGGGGCAACGATTGGTGAGAAAGGGAGAGTTTGACAAGTATCTGACTCGTCCTATCAATCCTCTCTTTCACATCCTAGTCGAGACTTTTCAGATTGATGCCTTGGGTGAGCTCTTGGTCGGTGGAATTTTACTAGCGACAACGTTCTCTAGCATTACTTGGACTATTCCCAAGTTCTTGCTTTTCCTAGTCTGCATTCCTTTTGCGACCCTGATTTATACTTCTTTGAAAATCGCGACAGCCAGTATCGCTTTTTGGACCAAGCAGTCAGGTGCTATGATTTACATTTTCTATATGTTTAATGATTTTGCCAAGTACCCGATTTCCATTTACAATTCGCTCCTTCGTTGGTTGATTAGTTTTATCGTTCCTTTTGCTTTTACAGCCTACTATCCTGCTAGCTATTTCTTGCAGGACAAAAATGGGCTCTTTAACATTGGTGGTTTGATTCTGATTTCCCTTGTTTTCTTTTTCATTTCGCTCAAACTCTGGGATAGGGGATTGGATGCCTACGAAAGTGCGGGTTCGTAAGATGGAAAATATGTTTAGTCCTAAAGCTTAAAACATGAAAGGATTTAAAGATGGTAGCGATTGAAGAAGTGAAGGAAGAAAAACAAAAGATGATAGCAGTCAGTGAAGTTTTAAAGGATCTACCAGAATGGTTTGGAATACCTGAAAGTACACAAGCTTACATTGAAGGAGCTAGGGATTTACAAGTTTGGGTTGCTTATCAGGAGAGTAAATTGGCTGGCTTTGTAAGCTTATCTTATTCTAGTGAAGATTGTGCAGAGATTGACTGCTTAGCTGTTAAGAAATTCTATCATAGAGCGGGAATTGGTAGTCAACTTCTAGAAGTTTTAGAAAAATCTGCTCGTCAAAAAGCATCCTATCTGCAAGTAAAAACGGTAGCACCAGGTTATTATCCTACCTATGACAGAACTAACGCTTTTTATCAGGCTCAGGGCTTTAAAAAGTTAGAAATTTTTCCTGAACTTTGGGATAAAAGCAACCCTTGTTTGATTTGGGTTAAGAAATTGTGAAATTCTAACTTGACAAAAAAACTCAAGATGCTAAAATAAAGGGGAAAAGACGCCGATTTAGCTCAGTTGGTAGAGCAACGCACTCGTAACGCGTAGGTCACAGGTTCGATCCCTGCAATCGGCAGAAAGAAAACCAGCAACTTTTTCATGGGTTGCTGGTTTTGTTTATCTAATTCTTATAAAGAAGTAAGAAAAGTTAGACCGCCTAATATCACTCCTGCCGCATTGGGAATGATAAGGATCCAGTCTTTTTTAGGTTCTTTGGTCCAACCATAGATTACCCAAATTAAACAAGAAACTGCTGCGAATAGTGGTTGGAATGGTTGAGCTTTTTCTCCTTGCAAGTTAGCGATAATTTGTGGAATATATGCAATAAAGACAAGAATCCCAATAAAAGCTCCAATAGATCCGACAAAGCGATTAATTTTTTGTTTAGACATATAGTACCTCCTGAGGTACTATTATATCAGAAGGAAAAAAGTTTTCAAATTTGTTTGATCATAAAATAAGACAGATATTCAATATGTGTAAGTCGTGCTTTTATACTAAACGAATCTATTGGAGAGTCTAGGATGAGAAATCAAATTTGCTTAACATTTTTTGAGAAGGGTAAGCTACCACTTAGTTATCAAAAATAACCACTTACTGAAAATGCCTTGTTTCTTTTTTGAAAATTGTTATAATGAAGTCAGAAGCAAGGAAAGGAGTGGCTATGAAGATTAGGATTGAGCTTGATACAGATATGGCAGAAACTGAAGTCGTTATCCGAACGGCTCAATATGGTGAAGAGGTGGCTCGGATTCAAGCAGCTCTTGAACAAGCCAACCGTCAACCGATAGCTTTCTATAAGGATACAAGTGAATATTTTGTCGATTTGAAGAATATTTTATTTTTTGAAACGGATGCTACCAAAATTTATGCTCATAGCAGGGATGATGCTTATGAAGTCAAATTGAAGCTATACGAATTAGAAGAGAGACTTCCGGCATATTTCTGTCGCATTTCAAAGTCTACTATTGCCAATGCCAAGGCTATTTACGCTTTGGATAAATCATTTTCGGGAACCAGTACTATCCAATTTTATGACACACATAAACAAGTGCACGTTTCCCGACACTACTATCAAATTTTAAAAGAAAAGTTAAACGAAACGAGGTAATTTTCATGAAAAAAACAATTTTTGGAATCGGCTTTTTAGTCTTGGCAGCTTGGGTTCTGCTGCAGGGGAATTTTGGGATTCCTGCCTTCAATTTTAATATTTGGCCCATGCTAGTAGTTGCAATGTTTGCCTATTTCGCCTTGGAAAATTTCTTAGAAAGAGACTTTGGCACTGGGCTGATCATGGCAGTTATTGCGCTGATTATTGCCAATGCCGTTTACCACTTTTTAGCTATTTCAACAGGAACCTTGGTTTTGGGTGGTATTCTGGCTTGCATCGGTCTCAATATGATTTTCAAGCCCCGGCGCATTTTTAAGGGGCGTATCTTCTCAACTGCCTCTTCTTCCTCAAAAGATGATATTGCTTTTGGCAGCGGCACGCGCTATATCAACTCAGATAACTTCACCTATGAAAAGTTAGACTGTGCTTTTGGCAGTGCATCGGTTTATTTTGATAATGCGACTATCGAAGGGGACTCAGCAACTTTTGAAGTGGATCTGTCTTTTGGCAGTGTGATGCTTTATGTGCCCAGCGACTGGCGTGTAGAGCTGGATGTAGATAATGCCTTTGGCTCTGTCTACAATCCCCGCAATGTCAATGAAAAGAGAAAAACTCTCTATGTCAAAGGCAACGTGGCTTTCGGCTCTTTGAAGATTAGCTATGTTTAGGAAAACGGATTAATTTCGAAACTTTGGACAAATGTACTTGTCAAACGTCAAGTTTTTTGGTAATATAGGAAGGTATGTGGTGCTAGCACATCCGTAATATTAGATCTAATAGGAGGAAACACGATAATGGCTAAAGTATGTTACTTTACTGGTCGTAAGACTGTATCAGGAAACAACCGCTCTCACGCGATGAACCAAACAAAACGCGCTGTTAAACCAAATCTTCAAAAAGTTACTGTTTTGATTGACGGTAAACCTAAAAAAGTTTGGGCTTCAGCTCGTGCCCTTAAATCAGGTAAAGTTGAACGCGTTTAATCTTTATTTAAAAAGGATGGAATTTTCCGTCCTTTTTTTGCTTTGAAATTTCCGCCTAGACAGTTGATTTAGACCCTTCCTCTTTTACACCCTGTATAAAATATGGTAGAATAAACTATAAAATACTTTTGAGGTACAAATTATGACTGTGAAAATTAATACAAAAGATGGTCAAATTGAGCTGACTGATGACGTTATTGCGACAATCGTCGGAGGTGCAGCGACTGAAATTTTTGGTGTAGTTGGCATGGCCAGCAAAAATGCAATCAAGGATAATTTTCAAGCCCTTTTAGGAAAAGAAAACTATGCTAAGGGCGTGGTTGTGAAAGCGACTGATGAAGGTGATATCGCAGTTGATGTCTACACTGTGTTAAGTTATGGAGTCAAAATCAGCGAAGTTTCCAAAAACATCCAAGAGCGTGTTAAATTCAGTTTGGAAAACAAGCTCGGAATTACTGCCCATGCAGTGAATGTTTATATCCAAAATATTAAAGTCGTAGGAGAATAATCGTGGCAAATATTACTACTAGTTTATTCCAAGAAATGGTGCAAGCAGCATCTACTCGCTTAAATAAACAGGCTGAATATGTAAACTCTTTGAATGTCTTCCCGGTTCCAGATGGTGATACAGGTACCAACATGGGTATGACTATTGAAAATGGTGCTAAGGAAGTGTCAGATAAGTCTGCTTCAACAGTTGGCGAAGCGGCAGGCATCTTTGCGAAAGGTCTTTTGATGGGCGCGCGTGGTAACTCAGGAGTTATCACTTCCCAGCTTTTCCGCGGTTTTTCTCAAAGCGTGAAGGAGCATGAAGAGCTGACTGGTGAAGATTTAGCACTGGCCTTTCAGTCTGGTGTAGAAGTGGCTTACAAGGCAGTTATGAAGCCGGTTGAGGGAACAATTTTGACTGTTTCCCGCGGTGCAGCGATTGGTGCCAAGAAGAAAGCTGAAGTCACTAATGATGCTGTAGAAGTTATGAAAGCAGCTCTTGAAGGAGCAAAGGCTGCTTTGGCTAAGACACCGGATATGCTGCCGGTTCTGAAAGAAGTCGGCGTTGTGGACTCTGGCGGTCAAGGGTTGGTCTTTATCTACGAAGGTTTCTTGTCTGCTCTTACAGGCGAATATATCGCTTCTGAGGACTTTGTGGCGACACCTGCGACCATGTCTGAGATGATCAATGCTGAGCATCATAAGTCTGTAGCTGGCCATGTGGCAACAGAGGATATCACTTACGGCTACTGTACAGAAATCATGGTGGCTCTCAAGACAGGTCCAACCTATGTAAAAGACTTTGATTATGATGAATTTCGCAACTACCTCAATGATTTGGGAGATTCCCTGTTGGTAGTCAACGATGATGAAATCGTCAAAGTCCATGTCCATACCGAAGATCCAGGACTGGTTATGCAGGAAGGTCTCAAGTACGGTAGTTTGGTCAAGGTCAAGGTTGACAATATGCGCAACCAGCACGAAGCACAGGTTGAAAAGGAAGAGCGCTCAGCTAAACCGGCTCAAGAAAAAGAGTTTGCGATTATCGCTGTAGTGGCTGGTGAAGGTCTGGCTGAAATCTTTAAGGCTCAGGGAGTTGACTACATCATCTCTGGCGGGCAAACTATGAACCCATCAACGGAAGACTTCATCAAAGCTGTGGAGCAAGTCAATGCTCGCAATATTATTATCTTGCCAAACAATAAAAACATCTTCATGGCAGCCCAATCAGCAGCAGAAGTGATTGAACAGCCTGCAGCTGTTATTGAGACTCGCACAATCCCTCAAGGCTTGACCAGTCTCCTAGCTTTTGATGGCGGCAAGACTATCGAGGAAAACCAAGAGCGTATGACTGCAGCCTTGTCAGAAGTAGTCAGCGGCAGCGTGACGACTGCGGTTCGCGATACGACGATTGATGGCTTGGAAATTCATGAGAATGACAACCTCGGTATGGTGGATGGTAAGATTGTTGTTTCTAATCCAGATATGCTGACAGCTTTGAAAGAAACATTCAGCAAGATGCTCAATGAAGATAGTGAGATTGTCTCTATCTATATCGGTGAAGACGGTAGCGAAGAGTTGGCTAGCAGTCTTGCTCAAGATTTGATGGAACAATTCGAGGATGTAGAAGTAGAAATTCATCAGGGCAGTCAGCCGGTTTATCCATATATTTTTAGTGTTGAATAGCATAAAAAGGCAATCGAAAGGTTGCCTTTTGTCATTTTGTAGAAAATACTTAGACAAGAAACTGGTATTATGTTATACTGTAACAAATAAAAAGTAAAAAAAGGTGAACTATGAAAAAATTTTTCATTCTTGTTATTTCTGCTTCGGTACTCTTGACGGGCTGCGTGCTTCCTAGCTTCAGCAAGCATCGTCCTAGACACTCTTCTGAATCGGCTTCTTCTTCTAGGCGGACTAAATCTAGCTCTAACTATAGCTCCAGCTCTAGTAAGTCATCCAGTTCTTCTTCTGAAAGTACAGAGATTGTCTCTAAAACCTTGGTTGGAGACATTGAAGAAATCCATCATCGTGATACAATTACCTATCAGGGCAAGAAAATCTTGAATCTTCGGATGGAATTGCTCACTTCCTTGCCAGAAGAAGCTAGTGCGGCATCAGCTACTTTGACTCCAGAGGAAATGACGACTATCATTCGTGAAGGAATGCAGTCTGATTCAAACTATGTAGCAGCTAAGAGTTTGGAAGGTGTTAATATTGATTATTCAGTTACAGCAGAGAAGAAATTGCAGACCTTGATTGAAATTGATTTGCAAAAGGTCAATGTCGAAGAGGTGGAAAAGAACAGTTTCTTCCAAGGTTTTGGACTGAAGGATATTAAGGATATTACACCTGAGATGTTCATTCTGAGTCTAAAGCTCAATGGTCTCAAAGAAGAGGTGCAGAGCTAAAGTTTAAAAAGCGTTGGTCTCTCATCTTATAAATTGAGTAGCCTCTTTATTGAAAAATTTTTAGATTAGGCTGCTTTGATTCCAGTTTCTATCTAAATTGCAACAGACCTACAACTAGTCGGTTCCTCTCAATGAGGGGGCCGGCTTTTTTTGTGTCTTCATGCAGAAGGGATATAAATAGATTATTCCAATATTTGCTAGCTTTGGGTTCAAAAAGTGGAATAGTGACATTTGTCATGTCAGTCGGTGACAAAATCAACTAGTAGGAAAAATTTCTTTGCCTTATAATATAGTTAACAACATGATAAAAGGTTGCTGTAAGAATTCAAACAGCATCTGGCCTTTGTTCTTCTTTCGCCATTGGAAAAATAAAGGAAAGATGCACATACGGTTTATCAAATCAAAGGAGGAGCAAAATGGAACTGATTGAAGTAAAGAAGCTTTCTAAAAGCATTCGCGGTAAGGAGATTTTAAAGGATATTTCCTTTGAAATCTCCCAAGGTGATTGTGTAGCCTTGATTGGTCCCAACGGAGCAGGGAAAACGACTCTCATGGACTGTTTGCTGGGTGATAAGTTTCTGACAGCGGGTCAGGCTACGATTCAGGGACTCAAGCCGACAGATAATCATCTCAAGCAGTCGGTAGCGATTTTACCACAAGAAAATACAGTGGTGGAGGATTTGAAGGTCAAGGAACTCTTGACTTTCTTCCAAGCTATTTATCCAAATAGTCTGTCTGATCAAGAAATTGATGATTTGTTGCAATTTACAGATAAGCAAAAGAACCAGTTGGCCAGCAAGCTGTCTGGTGGACAAAAACGTCTCTTCTCTTTTGTTCTGAGTCTGATTGGACGTCCTAAGATTCTGTTCTTGGACGAACCGACTTCTGCTATGGACACCTCTACTCGTCAGCATTTCTGGGAAATTGTTAATCAGCTCAAGCAGCAGGGAGTGACCATCGTTTACTCCTCTCACTATATCGAAGAAGTTGAGCATACGGCAGACCGGATTTTGGTGCTGCACAAGGGTGAGCTGATTCGGGATACGACGCCTTATGCCATGCGCAGTGAGGAGCAGGAAAAACACTTTACCTTGCCGCTGACTTATCAGTCTGTGCTGGAAAAGCTGGATAATGTGACTGATTTAGAAATCAAGCAAAAGGCTTTATCTTTTGCTACTAGAGATGCTGGACAGGTCTGGCAGGTCCTTCAGGAACACGGCTGTACAATCGAAGAGATTGAAGTACGTAACCGTACCCTCTTGGATAGTATTTTTGAAACGACACAAGAATAGGAGAGTAATCATGAAAAATATGGCAAGTCTCATGAAGATTGAGTTGATTTTAATGAAACGGCAGGCTGCTTATTATCTCTTGTCTATTGGTCTGCCCAGCGTCTTTTACCTGATTTTCTCAGGAATGATGTCTGGAAGTGATACGCCTGAACATGTGCTTCGAGGCTACCTCTTCTCTATGACTCTTTTTAGTATCATGTCTAGTGCTTTCTTTAGCATTCCTAGTACTTTACAGTCTGATAAAAATAATAACTGGCAAAAAATGATCCAGCACTCGCCGATTTCTATGGTAAAATATTATATATCAAAACTTTGCAGTACGCTGTTGACTTTTATGCTTTCTATTATCGTAGTCTTCTCGATTGGGCATTTTGTTCGCGGGGTTAATCTGCCAATGGTAGACTGGCTTCTTATTGCCTTGATACTTCTAGTAGGAAGTGTGGTCTTTATTGCCATGGGGGTATTGGTCAGTCTCTTACCAAGTGCTCAGCTCATGTCTGTTGTGGGAAATATCGTCTATATGGCACTGGCTGTTCTGGGCGGTCTATGGTTTCCTCTGACTATGTTTCCAAAATGGCTCCAGCCAATCGGTAAGCTGACGCCAAGTTATCAACTAATGCAGGTCGTGTCTTCTTATCTAGAACACCATCAGTTTAATGGCAAGGCCGCTTTGATTGTTCTGATTTATACGGTTTTGGTCAGCATTCTTGTGCTGCAGCTCAAAAAGCGAATTGAGGTAAAATAAATTCATGTGGGAAAAACTTAAACAAGTCCACTATATGTTTCATATTGCGCTGGTCTTTATCATCTTTCCAGTGGCGGGAGTAATCAGCGGGGAATACCCGCTTTTCCTCTTGCTCTGGACAGCTATTTTTGTTGTGGCTTACTATGCGGTTTTGCTAAGTAACCATCGCCTTATTCAATTTTTTTCTTGGTGTTTTTTGGTTGCTTACATATACTATGGTTCGGTCTGGTTAAATACAGGATTTACCTGGTATATTTTTTATCTATCTAATCTGCTGATTTATGAGCTGGATGATGTCTCGTTTAAATCCTGGCGTTTTTGGACCTTTATTGATTTGCAGCCTGCTATTGTGCTGACTAATTATTTGATGGGTAATGTTGGTCCAGCAGAACTACTCTTCTTTATTGTCACTTTTCTCTTTTCGGATGGTGTGACCTTTGGTCTCCATCGGATTCAGACGGCAGAGCAGATCAAGGAAGAAAAGGTCAAGCAAAATGCCCAGCTGAATCTTTTCCTGGCAGAAGATGAGCGGAATCGGATTGGCCGTGACTTACACGATAGTCTAGGGCATACCTTTGCTATGCTCAGTGTTAAGGCGGAGCTGGCTCAGCAGTTTTTGCAGATGGAAGCCTATGACAAGGCAGCAAAAGAACTGCAGGAAGTGCAAGAGATCAGCAAGAAGTCCATGGCTGATGTTCGGCGGATTATTAATGATCTAAAGAATCGGACGCTGGACGAGGAACTAGTGACAATTCGTGCCATGCTGGAGATGAGCGGTGTTCAGGTAGAAATGGATAACCAGCTCAATGTTGCCAGTGTCCCACCGAGTCAGCAGTCAACAATCAGTATGATTTTGCTGGAGGCTGCTACCAATATTATCAAGCATGCCAAGGCTAAAAAGAGTAATTTCTCTTTGGTGAAGAAAGATGAAAAACTTGTTTTAGATATTCAGGATGATGGTTGTGGTTTTCAAAAGCTGACCGGTCGGGAGTTGCATAGTATTCGAGAGCGACTGTCCGCCTTATCAGGGAGTATTGAGATTCTTAGCAGCCAAGATCCGACGTGGATTCGAATTGAATTGCCATACGGAGGGAAGGAAGCATGAAACTTTTGTTAGCAGAAGATCAAAGTATGCTGAGAGATGCTCTAGCTCAGCTCTTGCAGCTGCAGCCAGATGTCAAAGAAGTCTATCAGGCCGCGGATGGGCAGAAGGCCATTGACTGTCTCAAGTCAGAAACTCTTGATGTAGCTATTTTGGACGTGGAAATGCCCCACCAGACCGGCCTAGATGTTCTCGAATGGGTCAGGGCCAATCGACCAAACATCAAGGTCATCATCGTTACAACCTTTAAGAGACCGGGCTATTTTGAGCGAGCTGTTAAGGCGGATGTAGATGCTTATGTGCTCAAAGAGCGTAGCATTGCAGATTTGATGAAGACCATCCACACCGTTCTAGATGGGCAAAAGGAATATTCGCCGGAATTGATGGAGGTACTGATGACCAGCAGGAACCCTCTCTCTCAGCAGGAGAGACTAGTCCTACAAGCTGCGGCGACTGGCCTGTCCAATAAAGAAATTGCTGAAAAACTCTTCCTGTCAAATGGAACAGTTCGTAACTATATGTCTGCTATTTTGACCAAGCTAGATGCTGAAAATCGAACAGAGGCAGTCCGAATCGGGCAAGAGAAAGGCTGGTTATAGCTGGAAGATTCAGCTTTGGAGAAAAGGTGAGATAAGTTAGTTTTTAGCTAAAGTGAACATTTGTGTGAGGAATATTCTAATGAAGTGTCGGAACTATAAATATAGTTCTGACTTTTTATCTTTTGTTTGAAAAACATTCGGATTTAGATAAAAAATCAAGAAAAAAATAAACTAGCGGCTTGCAATTTTTTTCAAAAATGTTATCATAGTAGAAAGCTTTTTGAATTTTTAGAAAATTGTAAATAAATGAAAGGGGAAGAATGGAGAAAATCAAATTAGAAACTTCTAAGACTGGTTCAGAGCTTGTTTTGGAAACCTTGAAAAATCTTGGTGTTGATACAATTTTTGGCTATCCCGGTGGCGCTGTACTGCCGCTTTATGATGCTATTTATAGTTTTGAAGGCATCCGTCATATTCTAGGTCGCCATGAGCAAGGCTGTGTTCACGAGGCAGAAGGCTATGCTAAGTCTACCGGGAAAATCGGAGTTGCAGTTGTGACTAGCGGTCCGGGAGCGACTAATGCCATTACCGGTATTGCCGATGCCATGAGTGATAGCGTCCCCCTTTTAGTCTTTACTGGTCAGGTGGCCAAGGCTGGGATCGGTAAAGATGCTTTTCAGGAAGCGGATATTGTTGGGATTACGACTCCTATTACCAAGTACAATTATCAGGTTCGGGAGACGGCAGAAATTCCGCGTATCATTACAGAAGCTATTCACATTGCGACGACAGGTCGTCCTGGGCCAGTCGTTATTGATTTGCCTAAGGATGTCTCCGCTCTGGAAACGGACTTTATCTATGACAGTAAGTTGCATCTGCCGAGCTATCAGCCGACTATTGAGCCTAATGAATTGCAGATTAAGAAGATTATCAAGCAGATTTCTAAGGCTAAAAAGCCGGTCCTTCTTTCGGGAGGCGGTATCAGTTATGCCGAGGCAGCAGCAGAGCTGGTTGCTTTGGCAGAGCGGTATCAGATTCCAGTAGTCACTACATTGTTGGGGCAAGGGACCATTGCGACAGACCATCCTTTGTTCTTAGGTATGGGTGGAATGCACGGTTCTTTTGCGGCCAATATTGCCATGACTGAGGCCGACTTTATGATTAGTATCGGTTGCCGTTTTGATGACCGTCTGACCGGTAATCCGAAAACCTTTGCCAAGAACGCTAAAGTAGCACATATTGATATCGATCCAGCGGAAATTGGAAAGATTATCAGTGTGGACATCCCTATCGTAGGGGATGCTAAAAAAGCCCTACAGATGCTGCTGAATGAAGAGCAGGTGCATAATAATACCAGCAAGTGGATTGAAAAAGTAACCCGCGATAAGGAACGGGTTCGCTCATATGATAAGAAAGAACGTGTCGTACAGCCTCAGGCTGTCATTGAGCGCGTAGGTGAGCTGACCAAGGGTGATGCCATCGTCGTAACAGACGTCGGTCAGCACCAGATGTGGGCCGCCCAATATTATCCGTATAAAAACGAGCGTCAACTGGTAACGTCTGGTGGTCTAGGAACCATGGGCTTCGGTGTACCTGCAGCGATTGGAGCTAAGATTGCCAATCCAGATAAGGAAGTGGTGCTCTTTGTCGGAGATGGTGGCTATCAGATGACAAACCAAGAGATGGCTATTCTCAATATCTATAAGATTCCGATTAAGGTCATCATGCTTAACAATCATTCGCTAGGCATGGTGCGCCAGTGGCAGGAAGCTTTCTATGACGGTCGTACCTCTGAGTCTGTCTTTGAAACGTTGCCAGATTTCCAGCTCATGGCTCAGGCTTATGGTGTTAAATCCTATAAATTTGACGATCCGGAGACCATTGTCCAGGATTTGGAAGTGCTGAAGGAAGATATACCAATGTTTATCGAGGTGGATATCTCTCGCAAGGAACACGTTCTTCCAATGGTGCCGGCTGGCAAGAGCAATCATGAGATGTTGGGGGTGAAGTTCCATGCGTAGAATGTTGACAGCTAAACTCCAAAACCGTTCGGGTGTTCTAAACCGCTTCACGGGTGTCCTTTCCAGACGTCAGGTTAATATTGAGAGTATCTCAGTCGGAACGACGGAAAATCCGGAAGTATCCCGTATCACCATCATCATTGATGTGGCTTCATTGGCAGAAGTTGAGCAGATTATCAAGCAGCTCAATCGTCAGATTGATGTGATTCGGGTTCGAGATATCACGGACCGCCCTCATTTAGAGCGTGAAGTGATTCTGGTTAAGGTCTCGGCTCCAGCTGACAAGCGGGCAGAGATTCTATCTATTATCCAGCCATTCCGGGCGACAGTTGTGGATGTAGCACCTAGCTCCATTACCGTTCAGATGACTGGTGATGCGGAGAAGAGCGAGGCTCTGCTTCGAGTTATTCGCCCATATGGTATCAAAAATATTGCTCGGACTGGAGCGACAGGCTTTACCCGAGATTAAACCAAACCTTTAATTTGTTAAAACCGCCTAACAGGCAATAAAAATAGAAAAGAGAGTAAAACTTATGGCAGTAACAATGGAATACGAAAAAGATGTAAAAGTAGCAGCACTTGACGGTAAGAAAATTGCCGTAATCGGCTATGGTTCACAAGGTCATGCCCATGCGCAAAACTTGCGTGATACAGGCCACGATGTGATTATCGGTGTTCGTCCTGGTAAGTCATTTGACAAGGCTAAAGAAGATGGCTTTGATACTTATACAGTAGCAGAAGCAGCTAAATTAGCTGATGTCATCATGATTTTGGCTCCAGATGAAATCCAACAAGATCTCTATGAAGCAGAAATCGCTCCAAACTTGGAAGCTGGAAACGCAGTTGGATTTGCTCATGGTTTTAACATCCATTTTGAATTTATCAAAGTTCCTGCCGATGTAGATGTCTTCATGTGTGCACCGAAAGGTCCTGGTCACTTGGTTCGTCGTACTTTCGAAGAAGGATTTGGTGTTCCAGCACTTTACGCAGTATACCAAGATGCAACTGGTAATGCCAAAAACATCGCCATGGACTGGTGTAAAGGTGTTGGTGCGGCTCGTGTTGGTTTACTTGAAACAACTTATAAAGAAGAAACAGAAGAAGATCTCTTTGGTGAACAAGCTGTGCTTTGTGGTGGTCTGACTGCCCTGATTGAAGCAGGATTTGAAGTTCTGACTGAAGCAGGCTATGCGCCAGAATTGGCTTACTTTGAAGTGCTGCACGAGATGAAACTGATTGTGGACTTGATCTACGAAGGTGGTTTCAAGAAGATGCGCCAATCTATCTCAAACACAGCTGAATATGGTGACTATGTATCTGGTCCGCGCGTGATTACTGAGCAAGTCAAAGAAAACATGAAGGCGGTCTTGGCAGATATCCAAAATGGTAAATTTGCAAATGACTTTGTAAATGACTACAAGGCTGGTCGTCCAAAACTCACTGCTTACCGTGAGCAAGCTGCTAATCTGGAGATTGAAAAGGTCGGTGCAGAATTGCGTAAAGCAATGCCATTCGTTGGTAAAAACGACGACGATGCTTTCAAGATTTACAATTAAGGTAAAGAGCAGATAAGACATTAGGGGTTGGAATGCGAATTCCCAGCCCCTTGTTTTGCTTGATAGAGAATAAACTGGAGAGACAGGGAAGGAAAAAATATGCTCAGAGCAAAAGATATCACGCATGCTCATAAAGTGTTAAAAGATGTGGTTGTCAATACTCCGCTTGACTACGACCACTATTTGTCGGAGAAGTACCAGGCCAAGATTTACCTGAAGAAGGAAAATATGCAGCGGGTGCGCTCTTTTAAACTTCGCGGGGCTTATTATGCCATTTCTCAACTTAATGAAGAGGAGCGCCAGCGTGGGGTTGTCTGTGCTTCTGCGGGAAATCACGCCCAAGGAGTGGCCTATACTTGTAAGGAAATGAAAATTCCAGCAACTATTTTTATGCCCATCACGACTCCTCAGCAGAAGATTGGCCAGGTCCGCTTCTTTGGTGGTGAATTTGTGGAAATTAAATTGGTCGGAGATACCTTTGATGCTTCGGCCAAGGCTGCGCTTGACTATACTAAGGCTGAAAATCGCACCTTTATCGATCCTTTTGACAATGATGATGTCCAAGCTGGTCAAGGAACAGTGGCTTATGAAATCTTAGACGAGGCCAAGAGAGAAGCTATCGATTTTGATGCAGTTTTAGTACCAGTTGGCGGCGGCGGACTGATATCAGGAGTCTCAACCTATATCAAAGAAAGTCAGCCAGCTATCGAAGTTATTGGTGTGGAAGCCAACGGTGCCCGCAGTATGAAAGCAGCTTTTGAAGCTGGAGGTCCGGTCAAGCTTAAAGAAATCGACAAATTTGCCGACGGCATCGCAGTACAGAAGGTCGGTGCATCAACCTATGAGGTTACACAAAAGAATGTTCAAAATCTTATCGGTGTAGATGAAGGGCTTATTTCAGAGACCATTATTGACCTATACTCCAAGCAAGGGATTGTCGCAGAGCCAGCTGGTGCGGCAAGTGTTGCTGCTTTGGAAGTGCTGAGCGAGTATATCAAGGGGAAGACTATCTGCTGCATTATCTCAGGTGGTAATAATGACATCAACCGGATGCCAGAGATGGAAGAGCGGGCTCTTATTTATGATGGTATCAAGCACTATTTCGTGGTCAACTTCCCGCAGCGTCCAGGTGCCTTGCGTGAATTCGTGAATGATATTTTAGGACCCAATGACGACATCACTCGTTTTGAATATATCAAGCGGGCAAGTAAGGGAACAGGACCAGTTTTGATTGGTATTTCTCTGGCAGATAAGCATGATTATGCTTCTTTGATTAACCGTATTGAGCAGTTCGATCCGTCCTTTATCAATCTGAACGGGAATGAAACACTCTACAATATGCTTGTCTAATTGTAAATATATTTTAGCCTAATTTGTATGCTTTCGTTTGAAACTGCAAATTAAATATGTTAGAATATACTATAGTGAATCAAGGAGGCTTGAACATGTTTTTTATTCCATTTTTCTTTATCATATTGATCATAATCTTTATATTCTTGTTGCTTAGTGCAGTTTATGTGGTTCGTCAGCAATCTGTGGCAATCATTGAGCGTTTTGGACGCTACCACAAAACTAGCAGCAGCGGTATCAATTTCCGTCTTCCTTTAGGGATTGATAAGATAGCGGCTCGTGTTCAGCTGCGTTTGCTGCAGAGCGAGATTGTCGTTGAGACCAAGACACAGGATAATGTTTTCGTAACTATGAATGTTGCGACCCAGTATCGTGTAAATGAAAACAACGTGATTGACGCTTATTACAAACTTATGCGGCCAGAAGCTCAGATTAAGTCTTATATCGAAGACGCCCTTCGTTCCTCAGTTCCAAAACTGACCTTGGACGAGCTCTTTGAAAAGAAGGACGAAATTGCCCTAGAAGTCCAAAAGCAAGTGGCAGAAGAAATGTCGACCTATGGCTATATCATTGTCAAAACCTTGATTACCAAGGTTGAGCCTGATGCTGAAGTTAAACAGTCTATGAACGAAATCAATGCGGCGCAGCGTAAGCGTGTGGCTGCTCAGGAATTGGCTGAAGCGGATAAGATTAAGATTGTGACAGCTGCCTCTGCAGAAGCTGAGAAAGACCGCCTGCATGGGGTTGGTATCGCTGAGCAGCGGAAGGCCATTGTGGATGGTTTGGCTGACTCCATCAAAGAATTGAAGGGAGCCAATATTGAGTTGACAGAAGAGCAGATTATGTCTATTCTTTTGACCAACCAGTACCTAGATACGCTGAATAATTTTGCAGATAGTTCGGGTAATAATACCATCTTCCTTCCAGCAAATCCAGAAGGAGTCGAAAGTATTCGGACTCAGATACTTTCAGCCCTCAAAGCTAAGTAAAGAAAATTCAGAATTATTTAATTTGTTCGAATTTGGTTTGTTTAAGTTGACAAACTGTATAAAAACAATTATAGTAGTTGATGTAGCTAGAATAGAGAGGAGTAAGAAATGGCTAAATCTAATTTCGAGAAAGTAGAATCTGTTGTTAGTTGGGTACGTGATAAGAAGATCACTGGTTACCGTATTAGTAAAGAAACAAATGCACGTGAAATGTCTATCATTGCTCTTGCTCAAGGACGTGCAAAAGTGAAAAATATCTCTTTTGAAACAGCTCTTGGCTTGATTGATTTCTACGACAAAAACCATGAAAAATTTGAAGACTAAACTTCAAAATCGTGCAACTGATATTGCTCATTAAATAAAAAAAGGAATCTGGAACTAAATCCAGATTCCTTTTTGCTTTTGAAAATAGAAGTAATTTAGCTGAGGAAGCGTTGCAAGAATTCTTTGGTTCTTTCTTCTTTTGGATTTGTGAAGATATCCTGCGGACTGCCAGATTCAGCAATGACGCCTTTATCCATAAAGATGACACGGCTGGAGACATCACGGGCAAATTCCATCTCGTGGGTTACGACTATCATAGTCAGCCCTTCCTGAGCCAGTTCTTTCATGATTTTCAGAACTTCACCAACCATTTCAGGGTCGAGGGCTGAAGTCGGCTCGTCAAAGAGGATAGCATCAGGATTCATGGAGAGGGCGCGGGCAATAGCGACTCGCTGCTTCTGACCGCCTGAGAGTTGCTTAGGCTTGGCCTGCCAGTATTGCTCGCCCATTCCAACCTTGTTGAGGTTTTCTTTGGCAATTTTTTCGGCTTCTGACCGTTCTTTTTTCAGAACTGTTGTCTGAGCGACGATGGTATTTTCCAGAACATTAAGATTTTCAAAGAGATTGAAAGACTGAAAGACCATGCCCAGCTTTTCACGGTAATGGGTCAGATTATAGTTCTCTGCCAAGACATTCTTACCTCGGTAGAAAATCTGACCACCGGTTGGTGTCTCCAAAAGATTAATAGAGCGCAGGAAGGTTGACTTTCCACTGCCAGAGCTGCCGATGATGGAAATCACTTCTCCTTTATGAACAGTGAGGGAGATGTCCTTGAGGACTTCGTTTTCACCGTAGGACTTTTTGAGGTTTTTAATTTCTAAAATGGTTTCTGTCATGATTTTACTTCTCCGGTCTGCATTTGATTAGCACCTGTCGTGTAGTTATCTGTGTCAAAGCGTTTTTCAACATAACGCAGGATGCGTGTCACGCTGAATGTCAGGACAAAGTAGATTACAGCGATGATGGTAAAGGTTTGGAAGTATTGGTAGGTTTGGGTAGCGATGGTATTTCCAGAGAAATAAAGCTCAACCACCGAGATAACATTCAACACGGATGTATCCTTGATGTTGATGACAAATTCATTACCAGTTGCGGGCAGAATATTGCGGACAACCTGAGGCAGTACAATCTTGCGCATGGTCTGGCTGTGAGTCATACCCAGTGCTGTTGCGGCCTCGAATTGCCCCTTATCAACGGCAAAGATACCACCGCGGACAATCTCGCTCATATAAGCTCCGGTGTTGATGGAGACGATGAAAATGGCAGCGATAGTCCGGTCGATAGAAATTCCGAATGCCTGGGCTGTTCCGTAGTAGATAACCATGGACTGAACAATCATGGGAGTTCCGCGGAAAATCTCAATATAGACATTTAAGAACCAGCCGAAGATTTTTTGCAGTGATGCTAGGAGTTTATTCTTAGAAGCTGGCGCTGTTCGATAAACGCCAATCAGCAGTCCGATGATGAGACCTGCGATGGTTCCTGTTATCGAAATAAGCAAGGTCAAACCAGCTCCGCGTAAAAATTGCGGCCAGTTTTCAGCCAGGATCTTAGCCACTTGACTGAAGAATGATTCATTCGTTGTTTCACTATCCGTATCAACAGGCTGTTTCTGAATCATCTCATCCATCAGCTTGACTTGGTCATTGGTAGTAATCTTAGTGATAGCTGCATTGGCTTGCTCGATACGATTGTCATCTTTACGCATCCCAATGGCAATGGAAGCATCTTCTTCTCCTACTTCAAAGCCTTTCTCAAATTGGATCATTTTGAAGTTAGAGTTGGCAGTCTCAGCAGTCAAAGCTTCTGGCCGCTCAGAGATATAGCCATCAATAACTCCAGATTCCAAGGCTTGACGCATCTGAGCAAAATCGCCCATAGCTGTCTCTTTTTTGGCACCAGACAGTTGGTCAATGAGATTGTAGAGGTAAACTCCTTGCTGGGAAGTGATTTTGGCGTCTTTGAAGTCTTCTAGAGTCTTAGCGGATGCATATTTTCCATCTTTACGAACTAGGAGAACTGGCTCGCTGGTGTAGTAACTGTTGGAAAAGGCGATTTCCTTTTTCCGCTCGGCAGTTGGACTCATACCCGCAATAATCATGTCAATCTTTCCGGAGGTCAGAGCAGGAATTAAGCCATTCCAAGAAGTCTTGACAACCAGAGGTTCCTTGCCCATCTCTTGAGCAATTTTTTTGGCAATCTGCACATCGTATCCGTTGGCATATTGGTTGGTTCCTTCGATTTTTACAGCACCGTTGGAATCGTCATCCTGAGTCCAGTTGAAGGGAGCGTAGGCTGCCTCCATACCGATTCTCAGGTAGTCATCGGCTTGGATAACTTGGGCTGTTCCTAAAGCGACCAGGAGGGCAGTAAATAAAGTGAGTAATAATTTCTTCATGGGTTTCTCCTGCTTATCTAATAATTGTTCTTCCTATTCTATCGAAAATTACCGTTCTTTTCAATCCTAGTAAGCCCTTACTTGATAAAAATGATATAATAGAACAAAATATCTGTAAAGAGAGGTTGAGTATGAAACGATATTTTTGTCTCCTATTAGTCTTATTTTCCTGTCTTTGTTTTGGTCAGGTTGTCTCGGCTGTTGACTATGATATTGAATCCTATCAAGGCGATCTGGCCTTGCGTGAGGACAATACAGCTACCTACACAGAGAAAGTGACCTACAAGTTTAATGACGACTATAATGGTCAGATTGTTTCGCTGGGCTCTGCTGGAAAGATGCCCAATGGCTTTGCCATTGATGGGAATCCGACGGTCTCGGTTCTGACGAATGGTGAGCCAGATATGGACATTAACCCCCAAGTCAGAGACTTAGGAGATGGCTATGAGGTCAAAATCTATAATTCAGGAAACGACGGTGACAGAGTTGTTGTTACTGTGACCTGGCAGCTGAGAAATCTCCTTTTTCTTCACAAGGATATTGCTGAGCTCAACTGGACTCCTATCAGTGACTGGGACCAGGGGATAGGAGAGGTCGTTTTGACAGTTTCTGGCTTGAGCAATCCAGATAAGAGCGAGCTCTTTGCTCATAGTGGCTACTTTGGTACTCAGCCTTTCGTGGATAAGGATGGCACCGACTATCTGGTCAAACTCAATGGAATTGGCTCGGGCGATAATGTCGAGCTCCACGGCTATTGGGATCGACAAGCGGTCTCTCTTGTGTCCCAGAATGAAGACGAGAGCGACTACTTGCCAACCTTTAAAGCTCAGGAAGAAAAGATTGCCCGCAAGACGGTCTTTTACCGGCAGCTAGGAGAAATTTATATACCCTTGCTGCTCCTATGTGCCATCCTTGCAGCGGCTATTCTTTATTTTGTCTTTGCCCAGAAGATCAAGCCTAAGCAGTCTTATCCCAAGAATGCCCGTCTATATGAGGCTCCTCAGGACTTGTCTCCTCTTGTCTTGGCGGAAAATATTTACGCGGTGGACATGGAGGATGTCGACCCGACTAGGGGCGGCAAGGCAGTGCTGAACTTTGAAAACATGGTTCAGGCGACTTTATTAGACTTGCTGGATAGGGGCAATCTCCTCCTGCAGGGAGATGCTGAAAATCCTGTTCTGCAAATAGCGACCTATGATGGACTGGCGGACTTTGAAAGACGTTTTCTGGGCATGGCTTTCAACAAACAATCCCAAGCCAGTGTGAAAGATCTCTTTTCAGCCTATCAAATTTCAGAAGATATTTATAAGCACAAGTCTTCTGCGGATGAGTCCTATATCCGTAACATTGGTAGCAATATCAAGTCCTTATTTACTAACAGTCTGCGCTCCTTATCTAAAGAAGTGCGCTCTGAGGGCAAGCGTTTGGGCCTCTTTGGTCACTACCGGCCTCTCAAAGTTCAGGAAAAGAGATTGCTGATTACTGCCATCATTCTAGCTAGTGCTGTTTTGCTGTTCTCTCTTGGAGTTTTGTTTGTCTATATGGCCGCTTTTGAAAGTCTCATCTGGATATATATTCCCTTAGCACTGGTGGGACTTGTTATGATTTGCATTTTTGCTAGTAAGGCGCAGCTTTATTGGCGAGATGGCGTCCTGAATGATGAAGGCGCGCATGATTACTATTTGTGGAGAAGTTTTTCAAATATGCTGCGAGATATTGCTCATCTGGACAAGACAGAAATCGAAGGCATTATCCTGTGGAACCGTCTCTTGGTCTATGCGACCCTCTTTGGCTATGCAGATCGCGTCAGTCGTGTCATGGCTCTGCGTCAGATTCACTTGGAAAATCCATCTATGGACAGCTATGTTCAGGCTAACTTGCACTATGCCTTCTATAGCAGTATGCACAGTTTCTCAAACTACGGCCATGTAGCCACCACAGCCAGCAATTTCTCTGTCTCATCTGGCGGAAGTTCAGGTGGTGGGTTCTCTGGCGGCGGAGGCGGTGGAGGCGGTGGAGCTTTCTGATAAACAAGCTCTCTCCTAGCCAGAAAAGTTATCGTACTGGCTTTTCCTAGCTTTGAAATTGTGATATAATAAGACCTAATACTCTTTGGGAATTTAATTGCGACTTTCCTTGAGTAGACCCTTGTTTCAGGAGTATTCTATGTTTATCATTGAAATTTTTATCTCTATTATTTACGGTATCATCGAAGGAATCACAGAATGGCTGCCGATTTCTAGTACAGGCCACCTGATTTTGATTCAAGACTTTATCCAGTTTAAGAATCAAAGTCCAGCCTTTATGGAAATGTTTAATGTCGTTATCCAGCTGGGAGCTATTTTGGCGGTTGTCGTTATCTATTTTGACAAGCTAAACCCTTTTAAACCAGGCAAATCAGCCCGTCAGGTTCAAAAGACCTGGCAGCTTTGGGCTAAGGTCGTCGTGGCAGCCTTGCCGGCTGCTGTTATCGGCTTATTCTTGGATGATTGGTTTGAAGCGCATTTTTATAATCTGGTCTCTGTGTCAGTGATGCTGATTGTCTATGGGGCGGCCTTTATCTATCTGGAAAGGCGGGAGCATGAGGAGCCTGCTGTGACAGATTTAGCTTCTCTTCCTTACAAGACTGCCTTGCAAATTGGTCTCTTTCAGATTCTAGCTCTATTTCCTGGGACTAGCCGTTCTGGTGCCACTATTGTCGGCGGTCTCCTGAATGGTGTCAGCCGTTCTGTCGTGACAGAGTTCACTTTCTATCTAGGGATTCCCATTATGTTTGGCGCTAGTGGCTGGAAAATTCTTAAGTTTATCAAGAATGGGAACAGTCTGGGATTTGGGCAAATCTTCTTGCTCTTGGTTGCCATGGGAGTGGCCTTCGGTGTCAGTCTATTCGTGATTCGTTTCCTGACAGACTACGTCAAAAAGCATGACTTTACAATTTTTGGGAAATATCGGATTGGCCTAGGCGGCGTGCTTCTGGTTTATGCAGCCATCAAAGCTTTGATGGGATAAAAGGGGAAAATTTAATGTTTCCCTGACTCTCTCATGTAGTGAAATAATAAGCTCTCGGAATTTCCTGAGAGTTTTTTTCTTGCAACTTCCATTTTCAGACCAATACTAGCTATTTTTTGAAATACGGGGGATTTTTTAGTATAATAGTAGGACTAGAAGTGTATGAGGTAGAGATATGGAAATGAAACAGATTAGTGATTCGACCATAAAAATCACGATTCAGCTGGAAGATTTGGAAGAGCGTGGCATGGAAATGGCCGATTTCTTGGTTCCCCAAGAAAAGACGGAAGAGTTTTTCTATACCATCTTAGATGAGTTGGAGATGCCGGATAATTTTTTGGACAGCGGTATGCTGAGTTTCCGTGTGACGCCTAAGCCAGACAAGGTAGATGTTTTTGTTACCAAATCTAAGTTGGATAAGAATCTGAGTTTTGAGGATTTGGCAGATCTGCCAGACATGGACGAGCTGTCTCATATGTCTCCAGATGAATTCCTCAAGACACTGGAAAAGAGCATTTTTGAAAAGAGTAAGGAAGACATAGAAGCAGTCCAATCTTTGGAAACAGCCGAAGCAGAGGAAAGGGAGCAGCTTTCTCAGGAGGATGCTGATGAGCAGTCGGCAGAAAATGCAGAACGCTATATTTACTATATCCTGCGCTTTGAAGATATTAAGGCTGCGGCGGTTTTTGCCCAGACGGTGGACTATAAGATTGACTTATCAGAACTTTATAAGTATGATTCAACTTATTATTTGACGATTTTAGTAGATGTTGAGGGCTTCCCAGAGCGCTATCCAGCTTGGCTTTTGGCTAAGATGCGTGAATTCGCAGATGATTCAGATATCACTCGGGCAGTGCTGCAGGAGCACGGACATCTTCTTTTGGTGACAGATGCCGTCTCCGGCTTGCAGAAGGTTGAATGCCTATGATTACTTTTCCTTTAAAGTTTATCTTGGTTTTGCTGGGAACTTTTTTTATCGGGGTGATTCTGACGCCCTTAGTTCGGCTCTTAGCCTTTAAGATTGGTGCGGTAGATTATCCCAATGCTCGCCGCATCAATAAAAAGCCCATGCCTAGCAGTGGCGGGTTGGCGATTGTAGCGGCCTTTTCTATCTCTACTCTGCTCTTGATGCCGCAAATTGTTGCTGTAGATTTTTTTGGACAGACCTATTTTGATTATGTTTGGCCGGTCGTACTAGGTGGTTTGATTATTGCCTTTACAGGGCTGGTCGATGATATCAAAGAGCTGTCGCCTATGCTGAAAATGGGCGGAATTGTTCTGGCAGCTAGTCTAATCTGGTGGCTGACTGATTTCCGATTGGATGATTTTAAGCTTCCTTTTGGCGGACCTTTCCTGCATTTTGAGCCTTGGCTGTCCTATATTTTGACAGTGGTGTGGATTATTTCTATCACCAATGCGGTTAATTTGATTGATGGTCTGGATGGTCTGGTGAGTGGGGTGTCCATCATCTCCTTGGTGACGATGGGGATTGTTTCTTACTTCTTTTTGCCCCAGCACAATCTCTTTTTGACCCTGACAATTTTCGTCTTGGTCTTGTCAATTGCTGGTTTTTTCCCTTACAATTACCACCCTGCTATCATTTATCTTGGTGATACAGGAGCCCTCTTCATCGGCTTTATGATTGCTGTTCTGTCCTTACAAGGATTGAAAAATGCGACGGCTGTTGCGGTCGTGACTCCTATGATTATCTTAGGAGTGCCGATTACGGATACTTTTCTGGCGATTATCCGCCGTACTCTGTCTGGTCAGAAATTCTACACGCCTGACAAGCACCATCTTCATCATAGACTCTTGTCCTTGGGATTGACTCACCGAGGAACAGTGCTGGTTATCTACGGAATTTCGCTGGTCTTTGCCATGATTTCTCTCTTGTTGAATGTTTCCAGTCGAATTGGTGGCGTGCTCTTGATGATAGGCTTACTTCTGGGAGTTGAGCTCTTTGCTGAGTTGGTCGGAGTTTTGGGGCCTAATCGTACTCCTTTGCTCAATATTCTCCGCTTTATTGGCAACTCCTCCTACCGAGAGGAAGTTCGGCGGAAATGGCGTCAAAAGCGGAATAAATAAGAATAGCTCTAAACAAAATAAAAGCCTTTTGGGCTTTTTTTTGGTATACTAAAGTATGTAAATCAGCTAAGCAAAGAAAGGAAAAAGAAATGTCTGTCTTAGAAATCAAAGATCTTCATGTTGAAATTGAAGGGAAAAAAATTCTCAAAGGGGTGAATCTCACTCTGAAAACGGGAGAGGTTGCAGCTATTATGGGCCCGAATGGAACAGGGAAGTCCACCTTGTCTGCAGCTATCATGGGCAATCCTAACTACGAAGTAACTCAAGGAGAAGTGCTTTTTGATGGGGTCAATATTTTGGAGCTGGAAGTGGATGAGCGTGCTCGCATGGGACTCTTCCTAGCTATGCAGTACCCTAGTGAAATTCCTGGTATTACTAACGCAGAGTTTCTCCGTGCAGCTATGAATGCTGGCAAAGAAGACGAGGAAAAAATCTCTGTCCGCGACTTTATCATGAAGCTGGATGAAAAGATGGAACTGCTCAACATGAAAGAAGAAATGGCTGAGCGTTACCTTAATGAAGGTTTCTCCGGTGGTGAAAAGAAGCGCAATGAAATCCTGCAGTTGCTCATGCTTGAGCCGACTTTTGCCCTCTTGGATGAGATTGACTCAGGTCTGGATATCGATGCTCTTAAGGTTGTGTCCAAAGGGGTTAATGCTATGCGCGGTGAAGGCTTTGGTGCTATGATTATCACCCACTACCAACGCCTGCTCAACTATATCACTCCTGATGTGGTTCATGTCATGATGGATGGTAAAGTCGTTCTTTCTGGCGGTCCTGAATTGGCAGTCCGCTTGGAGAAAGAAGGATATGCTAAATTGGCTGAAGAGTTGGGCTTCACCTATACCGAAGAAGTCTAGTCAAACATTCTTTTGACTTTTATAAAAGATAGGAGAATGACATGACTAAAGAATTGATTCAAGAATTTTCACAGCTACATGCAGAGCCAGACTGGCTCTTTCAACTGCGCCAGCAGGCCTTTGATAAAATTGACCAGTTAGAATTGCCGCGTATTGAGCGGGTTAAATTTCATCGCTGGAATCTGGGTGACGGCCGTATTTCAGAGAGCGAGCCGCTGACAAGTGTTCCAGACTTTACAGCTTTAGATGACAATCTCAAGCTTGTTCAGTTGGGAACTCAGACTGTTCTGGAGCAATTGCCGGCTGACCTGGCAGCGCAAGGTGTGATCTTCACAGATTTCCACTCTACTTTGGAAGAGATTCCAGAGCTAGTAGAGAAGCATTTTATGTCCGCGGTCAAGTATGACGAGGACAAATTGGCGGCTTATCACACTGCCTATTTCAACAGCGGTGCGGTTCTTTATGTGCCGGACAATGTTGAGATTGACCAGCCGATTGAAGGAATTTTTTATCAGGACAGTGAAAGCGATGTTCCTTTTAACAAGCATATTTTGATTATCGCGGGCAAGCATTCCAAGGTTAACTACTTGGAACGCTTGGAGACTTATGGTGAGGGCTCTGTTCCAGTAACAGCCAATATCACTGTTGAAGTTATTGCTCAGGCTGGAGCTCAGATTAAGTTTTCAGCTATTGATCGCTTGGGCGAAAATGTTACAGCTTATATCAGTCGTCGTGGCAAGCTGGATAATGATGCCATGATTGACTGGGCCATCGGCGTTATGAACGAAGGCAATGTTGTGGCTGACTTTGATAGCGACCTCTATGGCAAGGGTAGCCATGCGGATATGAAGGTGGTGGCTCTTTCCAGTGGCAAGCAGGTTCAGGGGATTGATACCCGAGTAACTAACTATGGCTGCAACTCTATCGGAAATATCCTGCAGCACGGGGTTATCCTAGAAAAAGGAACCCTGACCTTCAATGGTATCGGACATATTATCAAAGGTGCCAAGGGAGCAGATGCCCAGCAGGAAAGCCGGGTTCTCATGCTGTCTGACCAGGCTCGTTCAGATGCTAATCCAATCCTTTTGATTGATGAAAACGATGTGACAGCTGGTCACGCGGCTTCTATCGGACAGGTGGATCCAGAGGATATGTACTACCTCATGAGTCGGGGTCTTGATAAGGCGACGGCTGAACGCTTGGTCGTGCGCGGCTTCTTGGGCTCAGTGATAGTAGAAATCCCTGTTAAGGAAGTCCGTGATGAAATGATTGAAAATATCGATATTATTCTCGCAAAAAGATAAAAAGCTGGGCCTTGTCCCGTATTAGTTAGATAGGAGCCTTCATGTCCATGTTTAATGCAGAAGCAATCAAGCAAGATTTTCCCATTTTGGACCAAATTGTCAATGATGAGCCTTTGGTTTATTTGGACAATGCGGCGACAACCCAGAAACCCAAGCAGGTGCTGGCAGCTATTGAAAACTACTATCTTAGAGACAATGCCAATGTCCACCGCGGTGTCCATACGCTAGCCGAGCGGGCGACAGCGGCCTATGAAGCAGCCCGAGAAAGAGTTCGTGCTTTTATCAACGCAGCTTCTAGCAGAGAAATCCTCTTTACACGAGGAACCACGACGAGTCTCAACTGGGTGGCTCAGTTTGCGGCTGAAAGGCTGCAGCCTGGTGACGAAGTGATGATTTCTATCATGGAGCACCATTCCAATGTCATTCCTTGGCAGGAAGCTTGTAGGAAGACCGGAGCCAAGTTAGTCTATGTCTATCTCAAAGATGGTGCTCTGGATATGGAAGATTTCCGTACTAAGCTCAATGATCGGACAAAGTTTGTCTCTCTGGCTCATGCTTCTAATGTCCTCGGTGTCATCAATCCCATCAAGGAGATTGCCCAGTTGGTTCATCAGCAAGGAGCACTTTTGGTGGTAGATGGGGCTCAATCCATTCCGCACATGAAGATTGATGTGCAGGATTTGGATGCGGACTTCTTCGCCTTTTCGGGGCATAAGATGGCCGGACCTACTGGTATCGGAGTTCTCTATGGCAAGGAAGAGCTGCTAGAGCAGATGTCGCCAGTCGAATTCGGCGGCGAAATGATTGATTTCGTCTATGAGCAGGAAGCGACCTGGAAGGAGCTTCCTTGGAAGTTTGAGGCCGGCACTCCAAATATGGCAGGAGCAATCGGTCTTGCGGCGGCCATTGATTATTTGGAAGAATTGGGCATGGATGCCATTGCCCAGCATGAGCAGGACCTGATTGCCTACGTATTTCCTAAGCTACAGGCAGTGGAAGGCTTGACCATTTATGGCTCTCAGGATTTGGCCCAGCGTTCAGGCGTGATTGCCTTTAACCTAGATGGTCTCCATCCGCATGATGTCGCGACGGCTCTGGACTACGAAGGAGTGGCTGTTCGGGCGGGTCACCATTGTGCCCAGCCTTTGCTCACCTATCTGCAGGTGCCAGCGACTGTGCGGGCTAGCTTTTATATCTACAATACCTATGCGGATTGCTACAAGCTGGTAGATGCTTTAGAAAAGACAAAGGAGTTTTTCAATGGCACTTTCTAAGTTAGACAGTCTTTACAAGGCGGTTGTGACGGACCACTCGGCTCACCCCCATCATCATGGGAAACTGGAAAATGTGGAGCAGGTAGTCCTTAATAACCCGACCTGTGGTGATGTTATCAGCCTGTCTGTGAAGTTTAATGCTGAAAACCAGATTGAGGATATTGCCTTTGTTAATTCCGGCTGTACCATCTCAACGGCTTCGGCCAGCATGATGACGGATGCGGTTCTGGGCAAGACAAAAGAGCAGGCGCTGGAATTAGCAGAAGTTTTCTCGCAGATGGTTCAGGGTCAGGAAGACAGTCGCCAGAAAGAATTGGGCGATGGCGCCTTTTTAGCAGGTGTTGCCAAATTCCCGCAGCGGATTAAGTGTGCGACCTTGGGTTGGAATGCCCTCAAGCGAGCAATTGAAGAAGATAAAAAGTAAGAATGTGAAAGGAAATTATGTCAGAAGAAAGAGTAGAACCAAAACCGATTGATCTCGGAGAGTATAAGTTTGGTTTCCATGACGATGTTGAACCTGTCCTCTCAACAGGGAAAGGGCTGAATGAAGCGGTCATTCGTGAGCTTTCTGCAGCCAAGGATGAACCAGAATGGATGCTGGATTTCCGTCTCAAATCCTACGAGGCTTTTAAGAAGATGCCGATGCAGACTTGGGGGCCGGATTTGTCAGAAATTAATTTTGATGACTTGATTTATTATCAAAAGGCCTCTGATAAGCCTGCTAGAAGCTGGGATGAAGTGCCTGAGAAGATCAAGGAAACCTTTGAGAAGATTGGGATCCCAGAAGCAGAGCGAGCATACCTCGCTGGAGCGGCTGCTCAGTATGAGTCCGAAGTGGTCTACCACAATATGAAGGAAGAGTTCCAAAAGCTAGGAATTGTCTTTACGGATACCGACTCAGCTCTTAAGGAATACCCAGAGCTCTTCAAGCAGTATTTTGCTAAATTGGTCCCTCCAACAGATAACAAACTAGCAGCTCTCAACTCCGCCGTCTGGTCAGGTGGTACCTTCATCTATGTGCCAAAAGGTGTCAAGGTAGATGTTCCCTTGCAGACTTATTTTCGGATTAACAATGAAAATTCGGGTCAGTTTGAGCGGACTTTGATTATTGTTGATGAGGGCGCTAGCGTCCATTATGTTGAGGGATGTACTGCTCCGACATATTCTAGCAATAGCTTGCATGCTGCGATTGTCGAAATTTTTGCCCTCGATGGTGCCTATATGCGCTACACCACTATTCAAAACTGGTCAGATAATGTCTACAACCTCGTGACCAAGCGGGCGCGGGCTATGAAAGATGCGACGGTTGAGTGGATTGATGGGAACCTCGGTGCGAAAACGACTATGAAATATCCGTCTGTCTATCTGGATGGACCTGGAGCGCGTGGAACCATGCTTTCCATTGCCTTTGCTAATACCAATCAGCACCAAGATACAGGTGCTAAGATGATTCACAATGCTCCTCATACCAGCTCATCTATCGTGTCTAAGTCTATTGCTAAGGGTGGAGGTAAGGTGGATTACCGCGGTCAAGTGACCTTTGGAAAGAATTCACAGAAATCCGTCAGCCATATTGAGTGTGATACGATTATCATGGATGATATTTCAGCGTCAGATACCATTCCTTTTAATGAAATTCATAATTCTCAGGTGGCTCTGGAGCATGAGGCCAAGGTTTCTAAGATTTCAGAAGAGCAGCTCTACTATCTCATGAGCCGTGGCTTGTCCGAATCCGAAGCCACCGAAATGATTGTCATGGGCTTTGTCGAGCCATTTACTAAAGAACTGCCTATGGAGTATGCTGTTGAGCTTAACCGCCTTATCAGCTATGAAATGGAAGGATCAGTTGGGTAAAGCTTCGTCTAAGCGAAATTTTGAATCACTGCTTGAAGACACGCATTGTGAGTTAATATTCAAAGATGTTTGCTAGCTCTAGTCCAACATTTAGAAAACATACAAAACAACCGCGAATCATTTGATTCGCGGTTGTTCTTTATAATTTCTCGTTGACATAGCGGACAAAGTCATTCCACCAGACCTTGAAGAAGATACTTTTTTCTACCTCTTGGCCTGCCACCATCGTGACAGAAGGCGCTTTGTTTTCCAGATAACCTTGGCCGATTGGCTCAGGGTCGGTATAGGTCAAGGTTCCGAGCTCAGTATTTTTTTTCAGCGGAGCTTGGAAGCCTTTTTCGTTGGTGGAAAATTCCACCTTGTGCTCAGCCTGATTGGCGATGCGCTCAATGATGGTGAAATCCTTGCTGGCGACGGCTGGAACGGTCTTTTGCTTGCCGTCAATAACGGTTGAATTACTTTTATTGTAGGTCTCCCCCTCAGCCACAATGGTCGTCTGAGTGAAGTTTTGCGAAACATAGTTCATCAAAGATGCTGTGGCTACAAAGCGTGCGTAGGGGTCGCCGTCGGTTTGCTCAACGTCCAGCACAACAGTAATCATGCGGATACCATTTTCAGTAGTCGTCGCAACAAAGGAAGAGCCTCCCTTATCCGAACTGCCGGCTTTGAGTCCGTCTACACCTGAGCGGAAGTTGGACTGGTTTTCCAACATGAAGTTATAATTTTCCAGACTCGTCCCTGCAATTTTAGCTGTGGACTTGGAAGTGATGTCTGTCACTTGAGGGAAGTCCATAATCAGATGCCGGCTGATAACAGCCAAGTCGTAGGCACTGAATTTATTTTCAGTGTCCTTGCTTTTTTTAGATGTGCTAGCTGAGGCGCTATACTCTGTTTCTTCAGTTGCGTATTCTAGAAGAAGAGTATTCAGCCCTGTGGAGTTCACAATAGTAGCATCTTTGATTCCCCATTCTTTAAGCTTGGCCTTCATCATTTGGACGAAATTTTCTTCGCTGCCTCCAACCTTTTCAGCCAAGGCAATCGTGGCACTGTTGGAGCTGGACATCAAGGAAGCGGCAATCAAGTCTTTGACTTTGTAACGTTTGGCTTCCAAAGGGACATTGCTGATATTTGGATTAGATGTCAGACTGTAAGCGTAGTCTGAAATATCAACATAAGTATCGGCAGTCAAGTCTCCTCTGTCAATGGCTTCATAGACCAGATAGACGGTCAAAAGATTGGTGATGGAGCCGACTTCGATTGGAGTATTAGCATCTTTTTCGTAGAGAATCTTTCCAGAAGTAGCATCCACAGCCATTGCACTTTTAGCGGCAATGTTGAAATCATCTGCTGCCACCTTGTTGGCGGTCATTCCGACCAAAACTAGTAAACATAGGAATAATCGTTTCATTTCTTTCCCCTAAAACAAGATATAACCATTGTATCATAAAATTCTCTTTTCTTTTATAAATCAAGGATAATAAAAGGTTACAAAATAAATGTAGAGAAAAGTAGGGTAATCCCCTTAAAGAGATTTTTTATAAAAGCATCTTTCGGAAAAACTCACAAAATAGAAAAATATTTGAAATAATACAGATATACAAGCTGAAAAATAGAAAATTATTATTTTTCTACATAAAACATTTGTTTTTATAAAAAAACATTGTATAATAATACAATATAAATTGAGAAGGAGAATGCTCATGAAAAAATCTAAATGGTTGGCCATTACTGGACTGACAGTCGTGTCAACACTAATCTTAGCTGCTTGTGGAAGCTCTAGCGCCAGTAATACCTATTCTTATGTCTATTTGAGTGATCCTGATACTTTGGACTATGTCAATTCAAATCGAGCTACTACGTCCGATGTTATTACAAACTTGGTGGACGGCCTTTTAGAAAATGATAAATACGGCAATTTGGTTCCATCTATTGCGGAAGACTGGACTGTTTCAAAGGATGGTTTGACCTATACCTATAAGCTTCGTAAAGATGCTAAGTGGTACACATCAGATGGTGAAGAATATGCAGAGGTTAAAGCACAAGACTTTGTAGCAGGTTTGAAGCACGCGGCAGATGAAAATTCTGAAGCTCTTCCTATCGTCCAAAGCTCTATCAAAGGCTTGGATGCCTATGTCAAAGGAGAGTCTAAAGACTTCTCAACAGTTGGAGTAAAAGCAGTTGATGACCACACGGTCGAATACACGCTCAACCAGCCAGAAAGCTACTGGAACTCTAAGACGACCATGGGGATTCTGTTCCCCATCAATGAGGATTTCTTGAAGTCACAAGGCAAAGATTTTGGTACCGTAAAACCTTCTTCCATTCTTTATAACGGACCTTATGTTCTGAAAGCATTCACTTCTAAGTCTGTCATTGAATATGCTAAAAACCAGAACTATTGGGATAAGGACAATGTCAAGGTTGAAAATATAAAACTGACTTATTTTGATGGTTCGGATCAGGAATCCTTGATCCGCAACTTCTCAGACGGGGCTTATTCTCAAGCACGGCTTTACCCTACGAGCTCTAACTATGCTTCTGTAGAAAAGCAGTACAAAGACAATATTATTTACACACCACAGAATTCAACTAGTTTCTATTTTGCTTTCAATCTGAATCGTAAGACTTATAATCATTCGTCTAAGACATCAGATGCTCAAAAGGCATCAACTACAGCTGCTATTCAAAATAAAGACTTCCGTCAGGCGATTAACTTTGCCTTTGACCGGACATCTTTTGGAGCTCAGATGAATGGTAAAGATGGAGCGACTAAACTCATCCGTAGCTTGCTTGTTCCTCCTAGCTTTGTGCAGGTGGACGGTAAGGACTTCTCTGATGTAGTAGAGAGCCAACTTTCATCTTATGGAGATGAGTGGAATGGCATTAAGCTGGCGGATGCTCAGGATAGTATCTACAATGCTGATAAAGCCAAGGCGGAATTTGCCAAGGCAAAAGAAACCTTGCAAGCTGAAGGTGTAGAATTCCCAATCCATATTGACGTCCCTGTCGATCAGTCTGACAAGGTTTTGGTACAACGGACCAACTCCTTCAAACAGTCTGTCGAATCAGCGCTTGGCCAAGAAAATGTCGTTATTGATGTTCAGCAAATGTCAACAGATGACTTTGATAATTCTGCCTACTTTGCAGAAACAGCAGCTCAGAAAGACTACGATCTCAACATGTCTGGCTGGTCAGCAGACTACCAAGATCCATCAACTTATCTGAATATCTTTAACCCTGAAACAGGTGATGCTGCAGATAATATTGGTATAGAAAAAGGGAAAAATGCTGATGTGGCAAATAAGGTTGGCTTGAATGAATACAAGGCTTTGCTGGATGAAGCTGATCAAGAAAAACAAGATACAGATGCTCGTTACACCAAGTACGCAGCAGCTCAGGCTTGGTTGACGGATAGCTCCATTGTTATTCCTAGTGTTTCTGGTGGTGGTTCACCAGTCGTTCAGAAGGTTGTGCCATTTACCAAGTCTTACTCTTATGTCGGAATTAAAGGAGATGCCTATGTCTTTAAGAACATGGAGCTCCAAAATGATATTGTTACAGCTAAAGACTATGAAGCGGCTCTTAAGAAATGGGAAAAAGAAAAGGAAGCATCCAATAAAAAAGCCCAAGAAGACTTAGAAAAACACATTAAATAAGGTTCTGAACCGCGAATTTTTGATTCTTTATAAACAGTTTGGAATCAAAAGTTTGTGAATACGATAAAGCGAGACTGAGACATTTTGTCCCAGTCTCTTTTTTTATATGACTCTCTATTGCATTGAAGCGTTTACATCCTGTCGCAGAAGTGCTATAATGAAAGTAATCTTAATGAAAACTGGAGGAAGTTTATGAAAACATCTAAGTTAGCTGCAGCTGCTGGGCTTGTCATTCTCTCTGCAGGAATTTTGGCTGCCTGTTCGTTTGGTGGCTCCAATTCATCTGGGAAAAACTATAGCTATGTTTATACGGCAGATCCAGATACGCTGGATTACACTGTGTCCAATAAGCGGGCAACCAATGAGATTATGGCTAATGTAGTGGATGGTTTGCTAGAAAGCGATAAGTATGGTAACTTAGTGCCTTCTCTAGCGGAAGATTGGACCGTTTCAAAGGATGGTCTGACCTATACTTATAAGCTTCGTAAGGGAGTGAAGTGGTATACTTCTGATGGTGAAGAGTATGCAGATGTGACTGCTAAGGACTTTGTGACCAGTCTGAAGCATGCTGCTGACAGCAAGTCTGATGGTCTCTATATCGTTCAAAAATCTGTTAAAGGCTTGGACGACTATGTCAATGGTAAAATAACTGACTTCTCCCAAGTTGGTGTCAAGGCGGTGGATGATTCTACTGTTCAATACACTTTGAATCAGCCAGAAAGTTTCTGGAATTCTAAGACAACCATGGGAATTCTTTTCCCAATTAACGAAGAATTTCTGAAATCAAAAGGTGACAAGTTTGCTCAGGGAACGGATCCGACCAGTGTCCTCTACAACGGTCCGTTTATCTTGAAATCTATAACTTCGAAATCTCAAATTAGCTTAGAGAAGAACCCAAACTATTGGGATAAGGAAAAGGTAAAAATTGATACAGTCAAATTCTCTTACTATGATGGTCAAGATACAGAATCTCTGGTGCGTGGCTTTTCTGATGGCAACTACACCATTGCTCGTCTTTTCCCAAATAGCTCCAACTTTGCCAGTGTGAAGAAACAGTATGGCGATAATATCGTCTACACTCCTCAAGGTTCAGGAACCTTCTTTGTTACAACTAATATTGATCGTCAGTCTTACGAGCATACTTCTAAGACAACGGATGCACAGAAGTCTTCCACTAAGAAAGCACTGCTCAATAAAGATTTCCGTCAGGCTCTGCTTTTTGCCTTTGACCGGACTGCCTATTCTGCACAAACCAATGGCGAAGAAGCAGCAGACAAGCAGCTTCGTAATACCTTTGTTCCGCCAACCTTTGTTCAAGCTAATGGGAAAGAGTTCGGCAGCATTGTAGAAGAAAATCTAGCTAGTTACGGTGATGAGTGGAAGGGAGTCAAATTAGACGACGCTCAGGATGGCTTTTATAATCCAGAAAAAGCTAAGGCAGAATTTGCCAAAGCTAAGGAAGCGCTGCAGGCAGAAGGAGTGGAATTCCCTATTCATCTGGATATTCCGGTCAGCTCAGCAGATACCAATGGCGTTAAGAGTGTTCAGTCACTGAAGCAGTCTATTGAAGCTAATCTTGGCTCTGACAATGTAGTGATTGATATTCAGCAAATGACAGATGATGAGTTGAATAATATCACCTACTTTGCTACCTCTGCATCCCAAGAAGACTGGGATTTGAATAATAATCTTGGCTGGAGTCCAGATTATAACGATCCATCTTCTTATCTGGAAATCACTGGCTCTAAGACTGGTGAGAATGTTGACAGCTACTTTGGTTTTGACCCTGGAACAGATAATGCAGCAGCTAAAGAGGCTGGCTTTGAAGAGTATGATAAACTCTTGGAAGACGCTGCTTCAGAAAACGAGGATATTAACAAACGTTACGAAAAATATGCTGCAGCTCAGGCTTGGCTGACAGACAGTGCCCTGTTGATGCCGGCATGGTCATCTGGTGCAACACCAAGTGTCCGTAAGGTTGTTCCATTCTCAGGACCATTTGCTTGGACTGGAAACAAGGGTGAATACAGCTTTAAATATGTTGAAATCCAAGATAAACCAATAACGACTAAAGAATATGAAAAAGCGCGTGAAAAATGGGCAAAAGAAAAGGAAGAATCCAATAAAAAAGCTCAAAAAGAACTCGCAGAACATATCAAATAAAGCAAGAAAATCCCATTGTAGCTACAGTGGGATTTTTGATGATTTTGAAGACGAAATGGACGAGGTTGAGCTTGTCTAGTCCTAGATAATCAACATCCGAGAAAACCAATTGCATAAACATCTTAGGGTGTTAGTGAGCTAACTTAATATTCTGAAAATTTATTTTACTTTTAGTACTATCTATGCTATAATCTTAATTAAATCTAAAAATCTAAAAGATGGAGAAACCCATATGAAACAAAGCAAAGTCCTTGCGCTAGCAGGAGTCACTCTTCTTGCAGCTGGCTTTCTTGCTGCTTGCTCAGGCTCTAAGCCAAACACAAAGTCAGGCAGCTCAGACTCTTCAAACACCTTTAATTATATCTACGAGACAGATCCTGAAAACTTGAACTATCTCACTTCAAGTAAAGCTGCTACAACAGACTTGACTGCCAATGTCATTGACGGTCTTTTAGAAAACGACCAATATGGAAACTTAGTTCCTTCAATGGCAGAGGAATGGACTGTATCCCCAGATGGGAAAACCTATACTTATAAGCTTCGCAAAGACGCTAAGTGGTATACTTCCGAAGGTGAAGAGTACGCAGATGTGACAGCAGAAGACTTTGTTACAGGTCTTAAGTATGCGGCAGACAATAAATCTGAAACAATCTACTTGGTTCAGGATTCTGTCAAAGGGCTTAAGGACTATATTTCTGGGAAGATTGATTTCTCAGAAGTAGGGATTAAAGCAGTCGATGATCATACCGTTGAGTATACTCTTAATGAGCCAGAAAGCTTCTGGAACTCTAAGACTACAATGGGAATTCTCTACCCAGTAAACAAAGACTTTTTGAAAAACCAAGGCGATAAGTTCGCTCAAGCAACGGATCCAACAAGTTTGCTTTACAACGGACCTTTCTTGCTTAAATCATTGACTTCAAAATCTGAAATCCAGTTTGAAAAGAATCCTAATTATTGGGACAAAGAAAATGTTCACGTAGATGCAGTTAAACTCTCTTTCTATGATGGACAAGATCAAGGGAAACTAGCTGATCAGTTCAGTCAAGGAGCTCTGACAACAGCCAGACTCTTCCCAACTAGTGCGACTTATGAAAAGGTTGAAAAAGACTTTAAAGATAATATCGTCTATACACCTCAGGATGCCTCAACTTTCTTAGTAGGTACTAACATTGATCGCCAGTCTTACAACCATACTGCTAAGACATCAGAAGCTCAAAAGAATTCAACTAAGAAAGCCTTACTTAACAAGGACTTTCGTCAGGCTTTGACCTTTGCCTTCAATCGTGAGTCTTATGCATCTCAGATTAATGGTAAGGACGGAGCGGACAAACTTCTTCGTAACCTTTACATCCCACCTACATTTGTGCAAGCTGGTGACAAATCCTTCGGTGACTTAGTTAAGGAAAAAGTAGTAACTTATGGCGACGAGTGGAAAGATGTGGACTTCTCAGATGGCCAAGATGGTCTCTATAACGAGAACAAAGCAAAGGCTGAATTTGCTAAAGCAAAAGAAGCTTTGAAAGCCGATGGAGTAGAATTCCCAATCCATCTGGACATTCCGGTTGATCAAACAGCTACTTCTAAAGTACAGCGTGTTCAATCCCTCAAGCAGTCTATCGAAAAGACTTTGGGAACAGATAATGTTGTGATTGATGTTCACCAGTTGTCTAAGGATGAAGTGACTAACATTACCTTATTTGCACCTTCTGCTGCTGAAGAGGACTGGGATATTTCAGATAATGTCGGCTGGTCTCCAGACTATCAAGATCCATCTACCTATCTTGATGTTATCAAACCTGGTGGTGAAAACACCAAGACCTTCTTAGGATTTGATGGCACAGATAATGCAGCAGCGAAACAAGTTGGTTTGGATGAATATACCAAGCTGGTTGACGAAGCGGGTGCAGAAAAGCAAGATTTGAACAAGCGTTATGAAAAATATGCGGCTGCTCAGGCTTGGCTGACTGATAGTGCTTTGTTGATTCCGGTAACTTCTAGAACAGGCCGTCCAACCTTGACTAAGGTAGTGCCTTTCTCAGCACCGTTTGCTTGGTCTGGTGCTAAGGCGCGTGAAGCAGCAAGTTATAAGTACATGAAATTGCAGGATGAGCCTGTAACGACAAAAGATTATAATAGCGCTCAGGAAAAATGGAATAAAGAACGTGCGGAATCTAATAAAAAAGCTCAAGAAGAATTAGCAGACCACGTGAAATAAGCTTGCTAAGAGAACTTTCTCTAATAGAGGAGAAAGTTCTTTTGGAATTTAAAGGAAACGATAAATGAAAAAATATATTTTTATGCGTATCTTACGCTCAATTGTGTCGATTTTCTTGGTGACGACCCTGACTTATGCCATTATCTATACTATGGTGCCAAGAAGGTTGATTTTCAAGCAGGATCCTAACTATAATAAGATAGCGACAAATAAAGATAAAAAGACTAACTATGAAAACACCATCTTTGAGCGGATGGGTTACATTGACTATTATGATACTAAGGAACTGCAGGAGAAGGCCAGCAAGGAAGATTCCTCTGTTACAACAGAAGCTACAGAAGCAAACAAGAAGATTTATCAGAAGTATATTAATAAACTTGGCAATGGCTGGAAATTGCAGAAATTCCCACTAAGTGGTGAGTTCTATGCTGTACGTGAAGTGCCTGTTTATGAGCGTGTCTTTGAGTTCTATGCTAATTTGATTCAAATTGACCATCCAAATGTTATTCAAGATGAGGAAAATCCAAACCTAGAGCGTTATATCCGGTTTGAAAATGATCCTTCTGTTGGCTGGTCTCTTGTGGGTTCTGGTACCAAGCATAAGTATCTGCTGTACTTTAATGGTCAGTTCCCATTTGTCCACCAGAACTTTATTACCTTTAATTTAGGTAATTCTTATCCAACCTATGCTAATATCCCTGTTCTGCAGGTTATTACACAGGGACAAGGGCAAACTAAGTCTTCTGAAGTTCAATTCCCAACAGGTAAAAAGACATCGTCTGTTAATATTTATTCTCGTACTTACAAGACGCCAAGCAAAGCCGATTCACAGGACATTGCTAAGTTTGGTAAGGGAGATGCCTATACGGCGACTCAAAGCAACTATCAAAATCCATCCATGATTACCAGCTCAGCCATTATCGGTTTGATTGGTGTGGCTCTGTCTTATCTGATTGCTATTCCACTCGGATCCTACATGGCTCGACTCAAAAACACATGGTTTGATAGCATTTCTACAGCGGGCTTGACCTTTATGATGTCACTGCCAACCATCGCCTTGGTCTACATCGTTCGTTTGGCGGGGTCTGCTGTTGGTCTTCCAGACTCCTTCCCAATCTTGGGAGCAGGAGATTGGCGTTCTTATGTCCTTCCAGCTGTTATTTTAGGGCTTTTGAGTGCTCCTTGGACAGCTGTTTGGATTCGTCGTTATATGATTGACCTGCAGTCTCAGGACTTTGTCCGCTTTGCACGTGCTAAGGGTCTCTCTGAAAAAGAAATTTCTAACAAGCACATCTTTAAAAACGCTATGGTGCCGCTGGTATCTAGTATCCCAGCTTCTATCGTTGGTGTTATTGCAGGTGCGACTCTGACAGAAACTGTCTTTGCCTTTCCTGGTATGGGTAAGATGCTGATTGATTCCGTTAAGGCATCCAATAACTCTATGGTTGTTGGTCTTGTATTCATCTTCACATGTCTGTCTATCTTTGCCCTCTTATTGGGTGACATTCTGATGACAGTACTGGACCCACGTATCAAGTTAACATCAAAAGGAGGTAAATAATGGCTACAATTGATAAAAGCAAATTCCAATTTGTCAAACGTGACGATTTTGCCTCTGAAACGATTGATGCTCCAGCCTATTCTTACTGGAAGTCAGTCATGCGTCAATTTCTGAAAAAGAAATCAACCATTACCATGCTGGGGATTCTGATTGCCATTATTCTTATGAGTTTCATTTATCCTATGTTTTCAAACTTCGACTTTAATGACGTGAGCAAGGTAAATGATTTTAGCATGCGTTATATCAAGCCAAGTGGTCAATACTGGTTTGGAACGGATAGTAATGGTAAGTCTCTCTTTGACGGTGTTTGGTTTGGTGCCCGTAACTCTATTCTTATTTCGATTATTGCGACGGTTATTAATCTGGCTATCGGAGTTATCATTGGCGGTATCTGGGGAATTTCCAAAACAGTTGACCGTGTCATGATGGAAATCTACAATATCATTTCAAATATCCCAGCCCTCTTGATTGTCATTGTCTTGACCTACTCTATCGGTGCTGGTTTCTGGAATCTTATTTTTGCCATGACGATTACTGGTTGGGTCGGTATTGCCTACACTATCCGTGTGCAGATTATGCGCTATCGGGATTTGGAATACAACCTTGCCTCTCGTACTCTTGGTACACCGACTCTCAAGATTGTTACGAAGAACATTATGCCGCAGTTGGTATCTGTTATCGTGACTACCACTTCACAGATGTTGCCAAGCTTTATCTCTTACGAAGCCTTTCTGTCCTTCTTTGGATTAGGTCTTCCTGTAACAGTGCCAAGTTTGGGACGCCTGATTTCAGATTATTCTCAAAATGTGACGACGAATGCCTACCTCTTTTGGATTCCACTCACAACTCTGATTTTGGTATCTCTTACCTTCTTCGTAGTTGGTCAAAACTTAGCTGACGCCAGCGATCCACGTACACATAGATAGGAGTAAATATGACAAAGAATGAAAATGTAATATTGACTGCTCGCGATATTGTCGTGGAATTCGATGTTCGCGATCGTGTCTTAACCGCCATTCGTGGAGTCTCTCTGGACTTGATTGAAGGCGAAGTGCTGGCTATTGTTGGTGAATCAGGCTCAGGAAAGTCTGTATTAACAAAGACCTTTACTGGTATGTTAGAAGAAAATGGCCGTGTAGCTAAAGGAACTATTGACTATCGCGGAAAAGATTTGACAACTCTTCGTAATAATAAGGATTGGGAGCCGATTCGCGGTGCAAAAATTGCGACTATCTTCCAAGATCCGATGACGAGCTTGGATCCCATTAATACGATTGGGAGCCAGATTACAGAGGTCATTATCAAGCACCAAGGAAAATCAGCCAAAGAAGCTAAAAAAATGGCCATTGACTATATGAGTAAGGTCGGGATTCCAGATGCGGAAAAACGTTTCGAAGAATATCCTTTCCAATACTCGGGTGGTATGCGTCAGCGGATTGTTATTGCTATTGCTTTGGCTTGCCGTCCTGATATTCTTATCTGTGATGAGCCGACAACGGCCCTTGATGTAACGATTCAAGCGCAGATCATTGACTTGCTCAAATCCTTGCAGCAAGAATATCATTTCACAACCATCTTTATTACGCACGACCTTGGTGTTGTGGCTAGTATTGCAGATAAGGTTGCGGTCATGTATGCCGGTGAAATTGTAGAATACGGTACAGTTGAAGAAATCTTCTACGAGCCAAAACATCCTTATACATGGAGTTTGCTATCCAGTTTACCTCAGTTGGCAGATGCGAATGGTGCGCTCTACTCGATTCCTGGTACTCCACCGTCACTTTATTCACCAATCAAAGGGGATGCCTTTGCTTTGCGTTCTGACTATGCCATGTCAATTGACTTTGAAGAAGAAGCACCGGCTTTCAATGTGTCAGATACTCATTGGGCTAAGACATGGTTGCTGCACGAAGATGCGCCTAAGGTTGATAAACCAGAGATTATCGAAAACCTGCATGAAAAAATTCGTTCAAAAATGGGCTTCAATCAATTAGAAGCTTAGGAGGAAGGAAATGACTGAAAAATTAGTTGAAATTAAAGATTTAGAAATTTCCTTCGGCGAAGGAAGTAAGAAATTTGTGGCAGTTAAAAATGCAAATTTCTTCATCAATAAGGGAGAAACTTTCTCTCTTGTAGGAGAGTCAGGCTCTGGTAAGACTACTATTGGTCGAGCTATTATTGGCCTTAATGATACCAGTGCAGGTGATATCTTCTATGAAGGCAAAAAGATTAATGGTAAAAAGTCAAAAGCAGAAGAAGCGGACTTGATTCGCAAGATTCAGATGATTTTCCAAGACCCGGCTGCCAGTCTGAATGAACGTGCAACGGTTGACTATATCATATCTGAGGGTCTCTATAATTACCATTTGTTTGATAGCGAAGAAGAACGTCAAAGAAAAGTCAAAGATATCATCAATGAAGTTGGCTTGTTAGCTGAGCATTTAACTCGCTATCCTCACGAATTCTCTGGTGGACAGCGTCAGCGGATTGGGATTGCTCGTGCTCTGGTCATGCAACCAGACTTCGTAATTGCAGATGAGCCGATTTCTGCCTTGGACGTATCTGTTCGGGCTCAAGTTTTGAATCTTTTGAAAAAATTTCAAAAAGAATTAGGCTTGACATATCTCTTTATTGCCCATGACCTTTCGGTAGTTCGTTTTATTTCTGATCGTATCGCCGTGATTTACAAAGGTGTCATTGTAGAAGTGGCAGAGACAGAGGAATTGTTCAACCATCCTGTCCACCCTTATACACAATCCCTGCTCTCAGCTGTTCCAATTCCAGACCCAATCTTGGAGCGTAAAAAAGTGTTGAAGGTCTATGATCCTGAACAGCACGATTATTCAGTTGATAAACCAGAAATGGCAGAGATTCGTCCGGGACACTATGTCTGGGCTAATAAAGCTGAACTCGAAAAGTATAAACAAGAACAAGAATAGAAAAAATGTCCGAAAGGGCATTTTTTACGCCTTTAAAAAGATAGAATGTAGGTCAATTTACCATCCTCAAAGGTATGTAAAACTATTCACCAATTTAAAAATAATAATTTTTTAATTTTTTTCAAAAAAGGTATTGACAGTTGGTGGGTATAGGTGATATACTAATATAGTTGTCGCGAAAGACAAAGCCCTTTGAAAACTGAACAAGACGAACCAAGTGCAGGGTGACATAGAGATATGTAACCTGTCAAAAAACGAGAAAATAAATCTGTCAGTGGACAGTAATGAGTGCGAACTCAAACTTTTTAATGAGAGTTTGATCCTGGCTCAGGACGAACGCTGGCGGCGTGCCTAATACATGCAAGTAGAACGCTGAAGAGAGGAGCTTGCTCTTCTTGGATGAGTTGCGAACGGGTGAGTAACGCGTAGGTAACCTGCCTGGTAGCGGGGGATAACTATTGGAAACGATAGCTAATACCGCATGAAATTGCTTATCGCATGATAATTAATTGAAAGATGCAATTGCATCACTACCAGATGGACCTGCGTTGTATTAGCTAGTTGGTGAGGTAACGGCTCACCAAGGCGACGATACATAGCCGACCTGAGAGGGTGATCGGCCACACTGGGACTGAGACACGGCCCAGACTCCTACGGGAGGCAGCAGTAGGGAATCTTCGGCAATGGGGGGAACCCTGACCGAGCAACGCCGCGTGAGTGAAGAAGGTTTTCGGATCGTAAAGCTCTGTTGTAAGAGAAGAACGGGTGTGAGAGTGGAAAGTTCACACTGTGACGGTATCTTACCAGAAAGGGACGGCTAACTACGTGCCAGCAGCCGCGGTAATACGTAGGTCCCGAGCGTTGTCCGGATTTATTGGGCGTAAAGCGAGCGCAGGCGGTTAGATAAGTCTGAAGTTAAAGGCTGTGGCTTAACCATAGTATGCTTTGGAAACTGTTTAACTTGAGTGCAGAAGGGGAGAGTGGAATTCCATGTGTAGCGGTGAAATGCGTAGATATATGGAGGAACACCGGTGGCGAAAGCGGCTCTCTGGTCTGTAACTGACGCTGAGGCTCGAAAGCGTGGGGAGCAAACAGGATTAGATACCCTGGTAGTCCACGCCGTAAACGATGAGTGCTAGGTGTTAGGCCCTTTCCGGGGCTTAGTGCCGCAGCTAACGCATTAAGCACTCCGCCTGGGGAGTACGACCGCAAGGTTGAAACTCAAAGGAATTGACGGGGGCCCGCACAAGCGGTGGAGCATGTGGTTTAATTCGAAGCAACGCGAAGAACCTTACCAGGTCTTGACATCCCTCTGACCGCTCTAGAGATAGAGTTTTCCTTCGGGACAGAGGTGACAGGTGGTGCATGGTTGTCGTCAGCTCGTGTCGTGAGATGTTGGGTTAAGTCCCGCAACGAGCGCAACCCCTATTGTTAGTTGCCATCATTGAGTTGGGCACTCTAGCGAGACTGCCGGTAATAAACCGGAGGAAGGTGGGGATGACGTCAAATCATCATGCCCCTTATGACCTGGGCTACACACGTGCTACAATGGCTGGTACAACGAGTCGCAAGCCGGTGACGGCAAGCTAATCTCTGAAAGCCAGTCTCAGTTCGGATTGTAGGCTGCAACTCGCCTACATGAAGTCGGAATCGCTAGTAATCGCGGATCAGCACGCCGCGGTGAATACGTTCCCGGGCCTTGTACACACCGCCCGTCACACCACGAGAGTTTGTAACACCCGAAGTCGGTGAGGTAACCGCAAGGAGCCAGCCGCCTAAGGTGGGATAGATGATTGGGGTGAAGTCGTAACAAGGTAGCCGTATCGGAAGGTGCGGCTGGATCACCTCCTTTCTAAGGAGTCCGTAAGGACACACGGAATGCACTTGAGTCTTGTTTAGTTTTGAGAGGGCTATGTGGGGCCTTAGCTCAGCTGGGAGAGCGCCTGCTTTGCACGCAGGAGGTCAGCGGTTCGATCCCGCTAGGCTCCATTATCTAGTTTGACTAGATAAAGAACTTGTCCATTGAAAATTGAATACCGATATCAAATAGTAACAAGAAAATAAACCGAAAACGCTGTGAAAATTAATGAGTTTAAGACTGAAAGGTCAAAAATAAGGTTAAGTTAGTAAGGGCGCACGGTGGATGCCTTGGCACTAGGAGCCGAAGAAGGACGTGACAAACGACGAAATGCCTCGGGGAGCTGTAAGTAAGCTTCGATCCGGGGGTGTCCGAATGGGGGAACCCAACAGGTTGATGCCTGTTACCCATTTCTGTTAAGGGAATGAGGAGGAAGACGCAGTGAACTGAAACATCTAAGTAGCTGCAGGAAGAGAAAGCAAAAGCGATTGCCTTAGTAGCGGCGAGCGAAGAGGCAGAAGGGCAAACCGAAGAGTTTACTCTTCGGGGTTGTAGGACTGCAATGTGGACTCAGAATTTATAGAAGAATGACTTGGGAAAGTCAGCCAAAGAGAGTAAGAGCCTCGTATTTTAAATAGATTCTGTACCTAGCAGTATCCTGAGTACGGCGGGACACGTGAAATCCCGTCGGAATCTGGGAGGACCATCTCCCAACCCTAAATACTCCCTAGTGACCGATAGTGAACCAGTACCGTGAGGGAAAGGTGAAAAGCACCCCGGGAGGGGAGTGAAATAGAACCTGAAACCGTGTGCCTACAACAAGTTCGAGCCCGTTCATGGGTGAGAGCGTGCCTTTTGTAGAATGAACCGGCGAGTTACGTTATGATGCGAGGTTAAGTTGAAGAGACGGAGCCGTAGGGAAACCGAGTCTGAATAGGGCGCTTTAGTATCATGATGTAGACCCGAAACCATGTGACCTACCCATGAGCAGGTTGAAGGTGCGGTAAAACGCACTGGAGGACCGAACCAGGGCACGTTGAAAAGTGCTTGGATGACTTGTGGGTAGCGGAGAAATTCCAAACGAACTTGGAGATAGCTGGTTCTCTCCGAAATAGCTTTAGGGCTAGCGTCGACATGAAGATTCTTGGAGGTAGAGCACTGTTTGGGTGAGGGGTCCATCCCGGATTACCAATCTCAGATAAACTCCGAATGCCAATGAATTATGGTCGGCAGTCAGACTGCGAGTGCTAAGATCCGTAGTCGAAAGGGAAACAGCCCAGACCACCAGCTAAGGTCCCAAAATAATTGTTAAGTGGAAAAGGATGTGGGGTTGCACAGACAACTAGGATGTTAGCTTAGAAGCAGCTATTCATTCAAAGAGTGCGTAATAGCTCACTAGTCGAGTGACCCTGCGCCGAAAATGTACCGGGGCTAAAACAATTTACCGAAGCTGTGGATACCTTTTATAGGTATGGTAGGAGAGCGTTCTATGTGTGGAGAAGGTGTACCGTGAGGAGCGCTGGAACGCATAGAAGTGAGAATGCCGGTATGAGTAGCGCAAGACAGGTGAGAATCCTGTCCACCGTAAGACTAAGGTTTCCAGGGGAAGGCTCGTCCGCCCTGGGTTAGTCGGGACCTAAGGAGAGACCGAAAGGTGTATCCGATGGCCAACAGGTTGAGATTCCTGTACTAGAGTATGAAGTGATGGAGGGACGCAGTAGGCTAACTCGTGCGTACGATTGGATGTACGTCTAAGCAGTGAGGCGTGGTATGAGTCAAATGCTTATACCTCTAACGTTGAGCTGTGATGGGGAGCGAAGTTTAGTAGCGAGTGAGTGATGTCACACTGCCAAGAAAAGCTTCTAGCGTTGTATCATACTCTACCCGTACCGCAAACCGACACAGGTAGTCGAGGCGAGTAGCCTCAGGTGAGCGAGAGAACTCTCGTTAAGGAACTCGGCAAAATGACCCCGTAACTTCGGGAGAAGGGGTGCTGACTTTGGTCAGCCGCAGTGAATAGGCCCAAGCAACTGTTTATCAAAAACACAGCTCTCTGCTAAATCGTAAGATGATGTATAGGGGGTGACGCCTGCCCGGTGCTGGAAGGTTAAGAGGAGTGCTTAGCGGTAACGCGAAGGTATGAATTGAAGCCCCAGTAAACGGCGGCCGTAACTATAACGGTCCTAAGGTAGCGAAATTCCTTGTCGGGTAAGTTCCGACCCGCACGAAAGGCGTAATGATTTGGGCACTGTCTCAACGAGAGACTCGGTGAAATTTTAGTACCTGTGAAGATGCAGGTTACCCGCGACAGGACGGAAAGACCCCATGGAGCTTTACTGCAGTTTGATATTGAGTGTCTGTGCCACATGTACAGGATAGGTAGGAGCCTATGAAATCGGGACGCCAGTTTCGATGGAGGCGTTGTTGGGATACTACCCTTGTGTTATGGCCACTCTAACCCGGTAGGTTAATCATCTACGGAGACAGTGTCTGACGGGCAGTTTGACTGGGGCGGTCGCCTCCTAAAAGGTAACGGAGGCGCCCAAAGGTTCCCTCAGACTGGTTGGAAATCAGTCGCAGAGTGTAAAGGTATAAGGGAGCTTGACTGCGAGAGCTACAACTCGAGCAGGGACGAAAGTCGGGCTTAGTGATCCGGTGGTTCCGTATGGAAGGGCCATCGCTCAACGGATAAAAGCTACCCTGGGGATAACAGGCTTATCTCCCCCAAGAGTTCACATCGACGGGGAGGTTTGGCACCTCGATGTCGGCTCGTCGCATCCTGGGGCTGTAGTCGGTCCCAAGGGTTGGGCTGTTCGCCCATTAAAGCGGCACGCGAGCTGGGTTCAGAACGTCGTGAGACAGTTCGGTCCCTATCCGTCGCGGGCGTAGGAAATTTGAGAGGATCTGCTCCTAGTACGAGAGGACCAGAGTGGACTTACCGCTGGTGTACCAGTTGTTCTGCCAAGAGCATCGCTGGGTAGCTATGTAGGGAAGGGATAAACGCTGAAAGCATCTAAGTGTGAAACCCACCTCAAGATGAGATTTCCCATAACGCAAGTTAGTAAGAGCCCTGAGAGAAGATCAGGTTGATAGGTTAGGAGTGGAAGTGTGGTGACACATGGAGCGGACTAATACTAATCGCTCGAGGACTTATCCTAGAATAAGAGCTTCATCAGAGTGCAGCGAATGGTTTAGAGAAATGTTAGATTTGATATTGTATTCAATTTTGAGTTGACAAGGCTTGTCTGAGAGGACAGGACAGTTAATTCAATAGTTAAGTGACGATAGCCTAGGAGATACACCTGTACCCATGCCGAACACAGCAGTTAAGCCCTAGAACGCCGGAAGTAGTTGGGGGTTGCCCCCTGTGAGATATGGTAGTCGCTTAGCAGTTATCCGCCATAGCTCAGTTGGTAGTAGCGCATGACTGTTAATCATGATGTCGTAGGTTCGAGTCCTACTGGCGGAGTTTCAAAGAGGTTTTTACCTCTTTTTATTTTTAGTGATAGGATATACTGGAGACAAGGTATTTTATAGTCTTATTGATGAGCTATGAAACTTTTATCAGTACTTAGTGTATTCTGAATTTTATCTTTTTATTCTTTATAGTTGAATCAAAAAAAGCAGAAGTTAGCCTGAGACTAGTTTCTGCTTTTTTAGAGTTTGTTTGATAAAAATGGTTTCTAGGTCTGGTCTTACTCCAGAGTTTGGGGTTCAAAGAAAGCTCGGTAAAGTGCACGAATGGCAGCTTTTTCCTGATTTTTTTCAACAACAAACATGATGGATACTTCGCTTGAGCCTTGGGACATCATTTGAATATTGATGTTATTTTCTGAAAGAGCTTTGGTTGCAGTGGCAGTTACACCAATATGACTTTTCATTTTTTCGCCGACAATCATGATAATGGAAAGGTCGTGTTCAATTTCTGCATGATCAACCTCTGCTTTTTGAACAAGCTGGCGAAGGATCTCTTCCTCTTTGATAGGAGTTAATTCGCGCTCGCGCAAGATAATGGAAAGGTCATCAATTCCTGTAGGCATGTGCTCCCAACCAATATTCAGGTCTTCGAGAATTTGAAGGACGCGTCTACCAAAGCCGATTTCTCTATTCATCAGGTACTTGGACATGTTAATGCTGACAAATCCTGCATCTCCAGCAATTCCAACGACCGGGAGGTGGTCCTTACTGTGTTTATGAACAATTTGAGTTCCAGGATGTTCAGGATTATTAGTATTTTTAATAACTAAAGGAATTTTGCCGCGGTATGCTGGAAGCAGAGCCTCGTCATGGAGAACAGTAAAGCCAGCGTAGGCCAATTCACGCATTTCACGATAGGTTAGCTCGGGAATGGAATGCGGTTTGTGGACAATGCCGGGATGGGCAGCAAAGATGCCATCAACATCAGTAAAGTTTTCATAAATGTCTGCTTTGACACCCGCAGCAATGATAGAACCTGTAATATCAGAACCACCACGGGAGAAAGTACAGATTTGGCCATCTTGTGTAACACCAAAGAAACCAGGGATAACTAGAACTTCATCAGAATTATTAAGTTCTTCAATTTTATCATAGCTGGAAGGAAGAATTCTTGCATTGCCAGGTTCACTGGAAACGACGAGTCCTGCTTCTCTTGGATGTACGTAGCTAGCTGGAACGCCATTTTGACTGAAATAAGCTGCAATTAATTTGGCGTTGTTGTTTTCTCCTGCAGCAAGAAAAGTATCATAAAGAAATGCGTTATCTTCAATTGGCAAGGTTGCAAGGCTTGTGATGCTTTTGGAAATTTTCTCCAGAACTTTTGGTTTCAAACCAAGTTCTGCCACCATATCTGCATAGCGATTGATAATCCACTGTTGGTTTGATGTGACATCATTTCCTGCTATATACTCTCGGTAATATTTAATCAGAGCATCGGTTACTTTGATATCGTCATCATGGCGTTTTCCTGGCGCTGATACTACAACAAACCGACGTTCAGGATCAGATTTGACAATGTTCAAAACTTTTTCTAATTGAGTCGCAGAAGCCAGTGAACTTCCGCCAAATTTTACAACTTTCATAGGTTCTCCTATCTTATTTTAAAAATTATAACAAAATTCTGAAAATTATTCAAACGCTGTTTTTATACTATTTTTATCCATAATATTGCTTTTACACTTTAAATTTGAAGACCATCTAATTTTTCCCATTTTTTATTTCCTTTATTTTATATTTTATGATAAAATATAAGTTGTGTATAATTTGAATATCAAATTATTTAAGAATAAAACAAAACGGCTGATTTGAAATCGGGTCGGGAATGGAGCTGAAATGACATTTAATGGAATTCTCTATCACGTAGCAGATGAGGTAGCAACGATTACTTTTAATCGCCCTGAAGTTTCAAATGGCTTTAATATTCCTATGTGCGAGGAAATTTTAGAGGCTATTGAACTTGCTGCTAAGGATGAGTCCGTCAAATTTTTAGTTATCAATGCTAATGGCAAGGTTTTTTCAGTGGGTGGGGATTTGGCTGAGATGCAGAGAGCTGTCAGTGATGATGATGTCCAATCCTTGGTGAAAATCGCGGAACTGGTGAATGATATTTCCTTTGCTATGAAGCGTTTGCCTAAGCCGGTTATCATGAGTGTTGATGGCCCTGTTGCTGGTGCAGCTGCTAATATGGTCGTTGCAGCAGATTTCTGCATTGCCACTGAAAAATCCCGTTTCATTCAGGCCTTTGTTGGGGTTGGTCTGGCGCCAGATGCTGGCGGTCTTTACTTACTGACTCGTGCTATCGGGGTGACTAGGGCGACCCATCTGGTTATGACTGGGGAAGCTCTGACTGCAGAGAAAGCTCTGGATTATGGCTTGCTTTATAAAGTCTGTGAAGCAGAGAAATTGGAAAAAGCAACGGAACAGTTGCTGAAGAAGCTCAAACGCGGTTCTCTGAATTCTTACAGAGCCATGAAAGAAATGGTCTGGAAGAGTTTGTTCAGCGGCTGGTCTGAGTATGCTGAGCTAGAATTGGAGCTTCAGAAATCGCTGGCTTTCACAGAAGATTTCAAAGAGGGAGTTCGGGCATACTCTGAGAAGCGTCGTCCAAACTTCGCAGGTAAATAATGTATTGGTTCAAGGTTGCTTATTTTGCAAGTTGTTTACGAAAATATTTGAAAATCAAATTAATTTTCAAAAAAGCTTGCAAATTACTTTTCTATCTGATAAAATTTGATTGTCAAAGTATTTTCTTAAGGAGGGTTGGTTTTGAATTTTCAGTTAGTAAATGATTACTTAACGTCTATTTTCAATAATGTCTTGGTTATTGAAGAATCGAGCCTAAGAAGCAGTCGCTTCAACGACGTCTCCATTAAGGAAATGCATACGATTGATGTCATCGGCACAACCCCAAATGCTACTCCAAGTGATATATCACGAGAATTGATGGTTACTTTGGGAACTGTTACAACTAGTTTGAATAATCTGGAACGTAAGGGGTATATTGAGCGGCGTCGGTCGGAAGTTGACCGTCGTGTGGTACATCTGAATTTGACAAAGAATGGGCGGCTTTTGTATCGTCTTCACAAGCGATTCCACAACCGCATGGTCATGCAGGTGGTGGATGGGATGAGTCCAGAAGAGAGACAAGTGATGCAAAAGGGCCTGCAAAATTTATATAGTTTCCTAGAGGATTTGAAATAATGAACTATGCTAAGATTAGCCAGGTGGCTCATTATGCTCCCCGTCAGGTTGTCAGCAATGATGATCTAGCCGAGATTATGGATACCAGTGATGAGTGGATTTCAAGTCGAACTGGGATTAAAAACCGCCATTTATCGTCAGATGAAACGACCAGTGATTTAGCTACAAAAGTAGCAGAGAATTTGCTGCAAAAGTCAGGGATTTCTGCTCAAGACCTAGACTTTATCATTGTTGCCACCATTACGCCGGATTCTTTAATGCCTTCAACGGCTGCGAGAGTACAGGCCAATATTGGTGCTAAGAATGCATTTGCCTTTGATTTGACGGCGGCCTGCAGTGGCTTTATCTTCGCCTTATCGACTGGAGAAAAATTAATTTCTTCAGGTCGTTATCAAAAAGGTCTGGTTATAGGAAGTGAGACGCTCTCTAAGACTGTAGATTGGTCGGATCGTTCAACGGCTGTTCTCTTTGGAGATGGCGCTGGCGGTGTCCTGTTGGAAAGTGCTTCAGAACAGCATTTTTTGGCAGAAAGTCAGTTTACGGACGGATCTCGCGGAGATAGTCTGACCTGCGGAAAAATTGGTTTGTCTTCACCTTTTTCTGAAAAGGGTGAGAATCAGCCTTATCTGACAATGGACGGTCGAGCTATTTTTGATTTTGCTATTCGTGATGTTGCTCGTTCTATCAAAGAAACCATTGAAAGCAGTCAGCTTTTAGCGGAAGATTTGGATTTTCTGTTGTTGCATCAGGCCAATATCCGTATTTTGGATAAAATGGCTAAGAAGCTTGGTGTTGCGCGGGAGAAGCTTCCAGCCAATATGATGGAATATGGTAATACTAGTGCAGCTAGCATCCCGATTTTATTATCTGAGTGTGTGGAGCAAGGACTGATCAAACTGAACGGAAATCAGACAATTTTGATGTCAGGTTTTGGTGGGGGTTTGACATGGGGCACGCTTATTGTTACAATTTAGTTAATCAAGTGGAAACACATGATAAAAAATATTTTATTTTTAAAGGAGTCTATCCATGGCAGTATTTGAAAAAGTACAAGAAATTATCGTTGAAGAACTTGGCAAAGAGCCATCAGAAGTTACTCTTGAGTCAACTTTCGATGATCTTGAAGCAGATTCATTGGACTTGTTCCAAGTGATTTCAGAAATTGAAGATGCATTTGACATCCAAATCGAAACTGAAGAAGGTTTGAACACAGTTGGTGATTTGGTTGCTTATGTAGAAGAAAAAACTAAATAAGCAAGTAACTGAGAGTATCGAAAGATATTCTCTCTTGTTTAGGTAATAGTTTGACTGTCAAAGTAAAGAAAATACACCAGTATGTGATAGTTTGAGATCAAGCTATTACTTAAGCAATGATAAAAGGAAGGTATTATGCAAACACGTATTACAGAATTATTGAATATTGATTATCCTATTTTTCAAGGCGGGATGGCCTGGGTTGCTGACGGTGATTTGGCTGGTGCAGTTTCAAAAGCTGGTGGTCTTGGTATCATCGGTGGCGGAAATGCACCTAAGGAAGTAGTAAAGGCTAATATTGATAAGATTAAGTCCTTAACAGACCGTCCTTTCGGTGTTAATATCATGCTCCTGTCTCCTTTTGCGGACGATATTGTTGATCTCGTCATTGAAGAGGGAGTAAAAGTAGTAACAACTGGTGCAGGTAATCCAAGCAAGCACATGGCTCGTTTCCATGAAGCGGGGATTACAGTTATCCCTGTTGTGCCAAGTGTGGCCTTGGCTAAGCGGATGGAAAAAATCGGTGCGGATGCAGTCATTGCAGAAGGTATGGAAGCCGGTGGCCACATCGGGAAATTGACTACCATGTCCTTGGTTCGTCAGGTTGCAGAAGCAGTCAGCATCCCGGTTATTGCTGCTGGTGGTATTGCAGATGGTGCTGGAGCTGCGGCTGGATTTATGCTGGGAGCGGAGGCCGTTCAGGTCGGAACTCGCTTTGTCGTTGCTAAGGAATCCAATGCCCATCAGAACTATAAGAACATGATTTTGAAGGCTCGTGATATTGATACGACTATCTCTGCCCAGCATTTCGGCCATGCGGTTCGTGCTATCAAGAATAAGCTGACGCGTGATTTCGAAAAGGCAGAAAAAGAAGCCTTCAAGCAAGAAAATCCAGATTTGACTGTTTTTGAAAATCTGGGTGCTGGTGCTTTGGCCAATGCGGTTGTTCGCGGAGATGTGGAAAATGGTTCCGTCATGTCTGGTCAAATTGCTGGTTTAATCAGTAAGGAAGAGACAGTCGAAGAGATCCTCAAAGATATCTACTATGGTGCTGCTGAGAAGATTCAGCAGGAAGCAAAACGTTGGGCAGGAGTAACTAGAAATGACTAAAAGAGCCTTTCTCTTTGCCGGTCAGGGAGCGCAGTACCTTGGAATGGGACGTGAGCTTTATGATCAGTATGAGCTTGTGCGGTCAACTTTTGATGAAGCTAGCCAAGTTCTAGGTTATGATGTCCGAGCTTTGATCGATCAAGATGAAGAAAAGCTCAATCAAACTCGCTACACGCAACCGGCTATTTTAACGACTTCAGTAGCTATTTATCGGCTCTTGGTTGATAAGGGAATCGAGCCTGATATGGTAGCAGGTCTCTCACTTGGAGAATATTCTGCCTTGGTAGCTGCTGGTGCTCTTGATTTTAAGACAGCAGTGGCCTTGGTCGCTAAGCGGGGTAGCTTCATGGAAGAGGCAGCTCCAGCAGGTTCTGGGAAAATGGTCGCAGTTTTAAATGCAGAAGTTTCTCTCATCGAAGAGGTCTGTCAGGAAGCAAGCGCTATTGGTGTAGTCTCACCAGCTAACTATAATACGCCTAGTCAAATCGTTATCGGTGGAGAAGTGGCGGCAGTAGATAAGGCGGTGGAGCTTTTGAAAGATGCCGGTGTCAAGCGCTTAATCCCGCTCAATGTATCCGGACCTTTCCATACAGCGCTTTTAAGGCCAGCCAGCGAACGATTGGCAGAAGTCTTGGAAACAGTTGAGTTTTCAGATTTTGTACGGCCATTAGTCGGAAATACAGAAGCAACTGTGATGGAAAAAGAGAGAGTCAAAGAGCTTTTGACTCGTCAGGTAATGGAGCCAGTGCGTTTCTATGACAGCATTGCTAAGATGCAGGAAGCTGGTGTGACTGAATTTATCGAAATCGGTCCTGGCAAAGTTCTGTCTGGTTTTATTAAGAAAATTGATAAATCTGCGGATGTACGCCAAGTTGAAGATGTAGAAAGTTTGAATGCTCTTCTAGAAAAATAATGAGGAATCATCATGGAATTACAAAACAAGAATGTGTTAATTACAGGGTCCGCTCGTGGGATTGGGCTGGCAATTGCGCATAAATTTGCCAGTGTCGGAGCTAATGTTATCTTAAACGGACTAAGCGGGATTTCTGATGATATTTTGGCTGAATTTGCCGGCTATTCTGGTAAAGTCGTAGCTGTTATTGGGGATGTGTCTAAAGCTGCGGATGCTCAGCGGATAGTGGAAGAAGCTGTTGCGGCTCTGGGGTCTGTTGATGTATTGGTCAATAACGCTGGTATTACACGTGATAAGCTCATGCTGAAAATGACGGAAGAAGATTTTGAGCAGGTGCTGAAAGTGAACTTGACTGGAACATTCAATATGACACAATCAGTCCTGAAACCGATGACAAAAGCTCGTCAGGGTGCTATTATCAACCTATCGAGTGTCGTTGGTTTGGCAGGAAATATCGGTCAGGCAAACTATGCAGCTTCCAAGGCCGGTCTGATTGGTTTTTCTAAGTCAGTAGCCCGTGAAGTGGCAGCGCGCAATATCCGTGTGAACTGCATTGCCCCTGGCTTTATCGCATCTGATATGACAGATGTGCTTCCAGAAAAAATCAAGGAAGCGTCTCTGGCACTCATTCCGATGAAGCGTTTTGGTACTCCAGAAGAAGTAGCAGATGTTGCTCTCTTCTTGGCGGGTCAAGAATATCTGACAGGTCAAGTCATCACGATTGATGGCGGCTTTACTATGCAGTAAGTCACAATTTTTGAATAATAACGAGTAGAAAATCAGTTGATTCATCTAAATAAAGGAGCTCAATATGAAACTTAATCGAGTTGTTGTAACAGGATACGGTTTAACTTCACCTATCGGGAATACTCCAGAAGAATTCTGGAATAATTTAAAAGAAGGCAATATTGGAATCGGTCCAATTACTAAATTTGATCATAGTGAATACAGTGTTCACAATGCGGCGGAAATTCAGGATTTTCCATTTGATAAATATTTTGTCAAAAAGGATACCAACCGTTATGATAATTACACTCTTTATGCGCTTTATGCCTCTCAAGAAGCGGTGAATAATGCTCACTTAGATGTAGATACGCTGGATAAGGATCGCTTTGGTGTCATCGTTGCTTCAGGTATCGGTGGGATTCAGGAAATTGAAGAGCAGGTTGTTCGCTTGCATGAAAAAGGTCCTAAACGTATCAAACCTTTGACCTTGCCAAAAGCATTGCCAAATATGGGGGCAGGAAATGTGGCTATGCGCTTTGGAGCCAATGGTATCTGTAAGTCTGTCAATACGGCCTGTGCCTCAGCAAACGATGCGATTGGTGAAGCTTTCCGCTCAATTAAATTTGGCTATCAAGATGTGATGCTGGTTGGTGGCTCAGAAGCTTCTATTACACCATTTGCGATTGCTGGTTTCCAAGCTCTGACTGCTCTTTCTACGACAGAAGATCCTAAGCGTGCTTCTATTCCTTTTGACAAGGACCGCAATGGTTTTGTCATGGGTGAAGGTTCTGGTATGCTAGTTCTGGAAAGTTTGGAACATGCTGAGAAACGCGGAGCTACTATCTTGGCTGAGGTGGTAGGATACGGTCATACTTGTGACGCTTACCATATGACTTCTCCGCATCCAGAAGGTTTGGGCGCTATCAAGGCTATCAAACAAGCGGTTGAAGAAGCTGAAATTGAGCCAAAAGATGTAGCTTATGTCAATGCTCATGGTACATCAACTCCTGCTAACGAAAAAGGCGAAAGCGGAGCCATTGTTTCTGTCTTTGGTAAAGATGTAGCGGTGTCTTCTACTAAATCCTTTACAGGACATCTGCTCGGTGCAGCGGGCGCGGTTGAGGCTATTGCGACGATTGAAGCGATGCGTCATAGCTATGTGCCAAAAACAGCTGGTACAAGAGAGTTGCCAGACTATATTGAAGCCAACGTTATTTACGGTCAAGGTAAGGAACAGGAAATCCCTTATGCGATTTCCAATACATTTGGCTTTGGCGGCCACAATGCCGTTCTTGCCTTTAAACGCTGGGAGGCTTAAAAACCTATGAATATCAACGAAATTAAAGATTTAATGGCGCAGTTTGACCAGTCTAGTCTGCGTGAGTTTTCTTACAAAAATCAGAGCGATGAGCTGACTTTTAGTAAGAATGAAGGTCAGGCTCCAGTTCCAACAGCCAGTGCTGCTCCAATTGCTGCACCTTTGCAGGCTACGAGTGCGCCTGTGATTGAACCAACTCCTCAAGCAGCTCCGCCTGCAGAGCCAGAAACAGCTTCAGAAGCTCCGGCACCTGCTGCTGAAGGTGATGTTGTGGAAAGCCCTTTGGTTGGTGTGGCTTACTTAGCAGCTGGTCCAGACAAGCCGCCGTTTGTATCAGTTGGAGACCAAGTTAAAAAAGGTCAAACCTTGATGATTATTGAAGCGATGAAGGTCATGAATGAAGTTCCAGCACCTAAAGATGGTCTGGTTACAGAAATTCTGGTTCAGAATGAAGAAATGGTTGAATTTGGGAAAGGGCTGGTACGCATCAAATGATTGATATCAATGCAATAAAAGAAGCACTTCCGCACCGCTACCCAATGCTTTTAGTAGATCGCGTATTGGAAATTAGCGAAGATGAGATTGTTGCTCTGAAAAATGTGACAGTCAATGAGCCTTTCTTTAACGGACATTTTCCTCAATATCCTGTTATGCCAGGTGTCTTAATCATGGAAGCTCTGGCTCAAACAGCTGGCGTGCTGGAGTTGTCTAAAGAAGAAAATAAGGGCAAACTGGTCTTCTATGCTGGCATGGACAAGGTTAAGTTCAAGAAGCAAGTTGTACCAGGTGATCAACTAATTATGACAGCTAAGTTTGTCAAGCGCCGTGGAACCATTGCGGTTGTAGAGGCGAAAGCAGAAGTTGATGGGAAATTGGCAGCCAGCGGTACCTTGACCTTTGCGATTGGCCAGTAGATAAAAGGAGCTTTCACCATGTTTCGTAAAATTTTAATTGCTAACCGTGGGGAAATTGCGGTCAGAATCATTCGTGCAGCCCGCGAGTTGGGAATTGATACGGTAGCTGTCTATTCAACGGCTGACAAGGAAGCACTCCATACCTTACTGGCTGATGAGGCAGTCTGTATCGGTCCAGCCAAGTCCACTGATTCTTATCTGAATATGAACGCAGTCCTGTCTGCTGCTGTTCTGACAGGTGCAGAAGCCATTCATCCTGGTTTTGGTTTTTTAAGTGAAAACTCTAAATTTGCGACCATGTGCGAAGAAGTTGGCATTAAGTTTATTGGTCCTTCTGGTGCTGTTATGGACCTGATGGGGGACAAGATTAATGCTCGGGCTCAGATGATTAAGGCTGAAGTGCCAGTTATCCCAGGCTCTGATGGAGAAGTTCATACCTCTGAAGAAGCCTTGGAAGTCGCCGAAAAGATAGGCTATCCAGTCATGCTTAAAGCTTCGGCTGGCGGCGGCGGCAAGGGTATTCGTAAGGTTGAAAAGGCTGAGGATTTAGTAGCGGCCTTTGAGTCTGCTTCTAGCGAAGCAAAAGCAGCCTTTGGTAATGGTGCCATGTATATGGAGCGAGTCATCTATCCAGCGCGCCATATTGAAGTGCAGATTTTGGCAGATCAGCAGGGACATGTCGTCCACTTGGGCGAGCGGGATTGCTCTTTGCAGCGTAATAATCAGAAGGTGCTGGAAGAAAGTCCATCTGTGGCGATTGGGAAAACCCTGCGTCAGCAGATTGGTGAAGCAGCTGTTCGGGCTGCTCAGTCTGTCGGCTATGAAAATGCCGGGACGATTGAGTTTCTGCTTGATGAAGCCAAGGGTGAATTCTACTTTATGGAGATGAACACTCGGGTGCAGGTTGAGCATCCAGTCACCGAGTTTGTTACCGGTGTGGATATTGTAAAAGAGCAGATTAAGATTGCAAACGGTCAAGAGCTGTCCTTCAGTCAGGATGATGTTGAAATCCGAGGGCATGCGATTGAGTGTCGGATCAATGCTGAAAATCCAGCCTTTAACTTTGCACCGAGTCCAGGTAAGATTTCAAATGTTTATCTGCCAAGCGGTGGAGTGGGTCTGCGCGTGGATTCAGCCGTCTATCCTGGCTATACCATCCCGCCTTACTACGATAGCATGATTGCGAAGATAATTGTTCACGGGGAAAACCGATTTGATGCTCTGATGAAGATGCAACGTGCACTCTATGAACTAGAAATTGACGGTGTTGTGACCAATAGTGGCTTCCAACTGGACTTAATCTCAGATTCTAATGTAATTGCTGGTGATTATGACACAGCCTTTCTCATGGAGAAGTTCCTTCCGGCTTATCAAGAGAAACAATAGATACGACATGTAAGAGCTGCTCTGTAAACTCGAAAGACAGTGGCTATTGCAGTTTGATGTGCCTGAGTATAAAATCTTGAAAAGGAGAAGACGTAAACGATGGCTTTGTTTTCAAAGAAGGATAAATATATCCGTATCAATCCTAATCGAGCGAGTCGGGAAAAGCCTCAAGCAAAGCCTGAGGTACCAGACGAACTCTTTTCGAAATGCCCAGGTTGTAAGCATACCATTTACCAAAAAGATCTTGGAAATGACAGTGTGTGTCCTAACTGTGGCTATAATTTCCGTATTTCTGCTCATGAGCGCTTAAACCTAACCGTAGATGAGAATAGTTTTGAGGAGATGTTCACTGGAATTGAAACCAAGGATCCTCTGAACTTCCCTAATTATCAAGAAAAATTGGCTCTTACCCGTGAGAAGACGGGACTTGATGAGGCGGTTCTGACTGGAACAGCTAGCATCAAGGGGCATAAAGCGGCTCTAGGAATCATGGATTCAAACTTTATCATGGCTTCTATGGGGACAGTTGTGGGTGAAAAGATTACCCGTCTCTTTGAGTATGCGACAGAGCATAAATTGCCAATAGTGCTGTTTACGGCTTCTGGCGGTGCCCGCATGCAAGAGGGCATTATGAGCTTGATGCAGATGGCTAAGGTCTCTGCGGCTGTTCAGCGTCACTCTGCAGCAGGCCTCTTCTATCTGACCGTCTTGACGGATCCAACAACTGGTGGTGTCACAGCCTCTTTCGCAATGGAAGGAGACATTATTCTGGCAGAAACTCAGGCTCTTGTTGGGTTTGCCGGGCGTCGGGTTATTGAGTCCACAGTTCGTGAGAAGCTGCCAGATGATTTTCAAAAGGCTGAATTTCTCATGGAGCATGGTTTTGTAGATGCCATCGTCAAGCGTGGTGACATGAGAGATACACTTGCTACCTTATTAGCATTCCATGGAGGTCAAGCATGACAAAAATCACTCGGATTATTAAAGAAGCGCGTGATCAGGCTCGTTTGACTGCGCTGGATTTTGCACAAGGAATTTTTGATAACTTCGTCGAGCTGCATGGAGATCGCTCTTTTCGAGATGACGGTGCGGTGATTGGCGGTATTGGGACGCTAAACGGTCAGCCTGTAACAGTGGTCGGTATTCAAAAAGGTCGCAATTTGCAGGATAATTTGCGACGAAACTTTGGACAGCCGCATCCAGAAGGCTACCGTAAGGCCCTGCGTCTTATGAAGCAGGCGGAAAAATTTGGTCGTCCTGTGGTAACCTTTATCAATACGGCAGGTGCTTATCCTGGTGTCGGTGCTGAGGAGCGTGGCCAAGGGGAAGCTATTGCCCGTAACTTGATGGAAATGAGCAATCTCAAAGTACCGATTATTGCCATCATCATTGGTGAAGGTGGCTCAGGCGGAGCCTTGGCTTTGGCTGTAGCAGATAAGGTCTGGATGCTGGAAAACTCTATGTATGCAGTTCTCAGTCCGGAAGGCTTTGCTTCTATCCTCTGGAAAGACGGCAGTCGCGCTATGGAAGCGGCAGAGCTGATGAAAATTACTTCACATGAGCTCTTGCAGATGGAAGTGGTGGATAAGGTCATTCCTGAAAGAGGCTTTAACAACCATGAATTACTGGCTGCAGTGAAAGAAGAAATCGCTGCTGAGTTGGATAGTCTGTCTCAGCTCCCCTTGGATCAATTACTGGAAAATCGCTATCAGAGATTCAGGAAATATTAAAAAATCGAAGCCAAAAGGCTTCTTTTTCTCGTTTCGGATTCTTGTTTGGAATTGATGTGGAGCTACCTCATGAGGGTAATATATTTTAGTTTGAAAAATTGCATTATATTCTCTTTATAGGACTTATATAAAATATATATTATACAAGCCATTGGTCCTATGTTAAGATAGTTTCTAATTAAAAGAAATGAGGTTTCATATGTCAGAATTTACTATCCACACGATTGAGTCCGCACCAGCTGAGGTAAAAGAAGTCCTAGAAACTGTTCAAAAAGATAACGGTGGCTACATTCCCAATCTTATCGGTCTTTTGGCCAATGCGCCAACGGCTTTGGAAACATATCGGACGGTTGGAGCCATCAATCGCCGTAACAGCCTGACACCGACTGAGCGTGAAGTAGTGCAGATTACGGCTGCGGTTACCAATGGCTGTGCTTTCTGTGTGGCGGGTCATACAGCTTTTTCAATCAAGCAGATTCAAATGAATGATGATCTTTTGGAGGCTCTGCGCAATCGTACTCCGATTGATACAGATCCGAAGTTAGATACGCTTGCTAAATTTACCATTGCTGTCATCAATACCAAGGGACGGGTCGGAGATGAGGCGTTAGCAGACTTCCTAGAAGCGGGCTATACGCATGAGAATGCTCTGGATGTAGTTTTGGGTGTTAGCCTTGCGACCCTCTGCAATTATGCCAATAATCTAGCCAACACGCCAATTAATCCGGAATTGCAGCCTTATGCCTAGTCTTTGAGGAGGTGGCAAATGACATTTTTTTCAGAAGAGTTTATCAACTGGTTGGATGATCACGCTGACCAAATTGACAAAGAATCCTGTGCAGCTGGCAATCAACTGATTGAGCGTATTGCTGCTGAAGGAGCCTTTCGAGTTGGCGTTCCAGAAGAGCTGGGAGGCCGAGGTGGCAATGATACGGATGTGATTGAAGTGCTCAAGGAGCTGGCTCACCATTCTTTGACCGCTTCCTTTATCTCTTGGGGGCAAAGGACCTTTATTGATAACGTCTTAAAGTCTGCTAATCCCTACTTTAGAGACCACTATTTGGAAGGTCTCCTGTCAGGGGAATATGCAGGTGCGACAGCCCTGTCCAATGCTGTTAAATTCCTGTCGGACTTAGAAGAGTTAAATGTCTCTATTGTAGAGGAAGACGGGAAGCTTTACCTCAAGGGGCGTCTGCCTTGGGTAACCAATGCTCGCGCGGATCGCTTCCTCAGCATATTTGTTGCCGGTTTCGAAGACGGGAGCCGTCAGCCGCTGGTTCTGGCTGTACCATCTGACGCAGAGAATTTCTCCCGTTCAGCGGATTTAGAGTTTGTATCCTTGCAAGGGGGAAATACAGCTGCCCTGACCTTTAATCATGTACCTTTGCAAAAGGAATGGATTCTCGCTCAAAATGCCCAGGCCTTTTTGGCAGAAAATCGACCAGCTTTTCTAGGTTATCAGTTTGGTTTGGCTCTTGGCCTAGCAGAGAAGTCTCTGGAGGAGGTCGAAGCCAATCTGTCAGTCCGCTCTATTTTGAGAGAGGAGTGGGAGGAGCAAGTGGCTGCTCTGACTGAAATCCAGGATCAGCTCTATAGAGGTCTTCTCCAGCCTGGCTATTTTGTTGAACGTCCTAAGGAGCTCTTCCAGCTGCGAATTGATATAGTTGATGTGGTAGCTCAAAGTCTGCTCTTGGAGCTGCAGGCTAGTGGAGGCAGAGGATATTTGAGTAATTCGACTTCTGGCTTTATCCGTCGTTGGAACGAAGGAGCATTTCTTCCCATTGTCTCACCGAGTGCAGTCCAGCTGCGGCATATTTTAGAAGTTTCATAGAAATGATAGCAAACAAACGTCTGATTGGCATTGAAAAGGGACTTCATGACATTACTATAAAAGGAGTTGCTTCGTGAACAGCAAACGACCGCCCATTCTCTTATCTGGGTTGATTCTTGGCCTATTTGGCTTAGCTAATCTTTTACTGAACTACCATTCTATCTTTTTCCACTTGTTAAATGGTCTGGCATTGATACTTTGGATTTATCTGACACTGGCTTTAGTACTGTCATTTTCGGACTATCGGCAAGATTTGCAAAAGACCCCTTTCTTATCGAGCTTTGCGACTTATCCAATGGCTAGTATGCTCTTAGCTGCTTACCTAAGTAAGCTTGGCTTATTTTTGGTGAGCCAGTTTCTTTGGTACATGGCCTTGTTGCTGCATATTGTTCTAATAGCTATCTTTACATGGAAGTATGTGCTTAAGGCTGAGGGATTATCTTTGACCCCGAGCTGGACGGTTCTCTATGTTGGATTGGCCATGGCAAGCTTGACCCAGGGAGTAGTTCATCAGCTGCTTTTGGGCTATTTGGCTTGGTTTTTTGCTCTGCTACTGAGTTTGATTCTCTATCCCTTGTTTTACAAGGTTAGGCGGTCACAAAGGATGCCAGATACTTTAAAGCCACAGTGGGCCATTTACTGTGCACCTTTCTCGCTCCTGTTGGGAAGTTATATCCGTCTGGCTGGTTCTGATGCTGAAGGTTGGTTTGTCGCCTTGCTGCTCCTCTTATCGCAGGCCTTTTATCTCTTGGCTTTATGTCTTTTACCCCGCATTTTCCGACTGGGGCCTCAGCTTAGCTGGTCAGCCTTGACCTTTCCTCTTGTCAATACAGCTTTTGCCCTGAAACTAGGACTTGATTATCTAGGTTGGACCTGGCTTGTTTGGCTAAGTCATGCAGAAGCTCTGCTAGCCGTCGTAATTGTCCTCTATGTTTGTTTTTACTATACAGTCTCATTGCGAGCCAGAAAGATAACAAAAAATCCGAGATGATACTCTTTGAAAATCAGTTTTTGATTTTCTCTGAGTTGAACTCGGATTTTTTTAATTTTAGCAAAATAAGTCTGCATTTAGACCTAATGATACAGGCAAATTATCAGTATGATCTGCTTTTTATTTTGGAGCTATAACTTCTAATCCACCCATGTACGGACGTAGAACTTCTGGGATAGTTACAGAGCCATCTTCGTTTTGGTAATTTTCTAAGATAGCTGCTACTGTACGTCCGACGGCCAGTCCAGAACCGTTGAGAGTATGAAGGAGTTTGACCTTACCATCTGCTTCGTCACGGTAGCGGATTTGAGCTCGACGAGCTTGGAAATCTTCTGTGTTAGAGCAACTAGAGATTTCACGGTAGGTGTTCTGAGCCGGAATCCAAACTTCCAAGTCGTAGGTCTTAGCAGCAGAGAAGCCCATATCTCCAGTACATAGTGCTACAACACGGTAAGGCAGATTCAGCTTTTGCAGGATGTTTTCAGCGTTGGCAGTCATCTTTTCTAGCTCTTGATAAGATTCTTCTGGCTTGGCAAATTTCACCATTTCAACCTTGTGGAATTGGTGCAGACGAATGAGACCACGTGTGTCACGACCAGCAGAGCCAGCTTCAGAGCGGAATGACGGACTCATAGCTGTGAAGTAGATTGGCAATTCTTTGCCGTCTAAAATTTCATCTCGATAATAGTTGGTCAGTGGAACTTCAGCAGTTGGAATCAGAACGAAGTTGGTATCGCTTAGCTCAAAGGTATCTTCTTTGAATTTAGGATATTGCCCTGTCCCAAACATAGAATCATGGTTGACCATGTAGGGAGTGATGACTTCTGTGTAGCCTTCTTTGCCATGCTCATCCAGCATGAAGTTGTAGATAGCACGCTCTAATCGAGCTCCCAGCCCCTTATAGAAGAGGAAACGAGCACCAGTAACTTTTGCCCCACGCTCCCAGTCCAAGATGTTCAAATCCTCACCTAAATCCCAGTGAGCCTTGGCTTCAAAGTCAAATTGGCGCGGTGTCCCCCAGCGACGAACTTCGACGTTTTCGTCTTCATCTGCTCCGACAGGAACACTTTCGTGCGGGATATTAGGCAGAGTGGTAGTGAATTCAGTCAACTTAGCATCCAGCTCAGCCAAGTTTGCGTCTAAGTTCTTGACTTCAGCAGAGAGTTTTTGCATGGCAGCAATCTTGTCATCTGCATTTTCTTTGTTGCGTTTAGCTTGAGCAATTTCAGCAGAGACAGTATTGCGCTCAGCCTTGAGTTCTTCGACCTTGACTAACAAATCCCGACGTTCTTTGTCAATAGTTTTCATTTGGTTAAGGGTAGCAGCGTCAACACCTCGCGTAGCTAATTTTTCAGCGACAGAATCAAAGTCTGTACGGATGCGTTTTAAATCTAACATAGGTACCTCCAAAAATAAAAGCACTTTATGAAACTGTTGGAGCGGCAGAGCCGCGGTTCCATCCAACTTCACTAAAGTGCACTTGCTTAATTATTCATTTTTAAACTAACGGTAGAATTTCCTATTTTCTCCTTATCTGCTCACAGCCGCCGCAGACTTTCTGAAAAGTGCCCAATAGTACTTATCCGTTTCGACTATTATACAGGATTTTCCGGAAAATGTAAATCCCAGGATAGGAAAAATCTTGACAGAAAAAGATAACTATGTTATCTTTAGATAAAGGTAACATAGTTATCCAAAGGAGTTCTTATGGTAAAACAAACAACGCGCGACCGTATGGTTGAAAAGGCAAGCCAGCTTATCAGAGAGTATGGCTATCAGAATATCCCCCTAAGGAAACTGGCATCTCTGCTGGGGGTTACGACTGGTGCTTTCTACAAGGCTTTTGAGAATAAGGAGGATCTTTATTATCAGGTCTGTCTTTTGGAAAACCAGAGGCAGCTTAAACGTTTAGAGGAACAGTATTTAGACGGAGTCTCTGATCCTTTGGATTGCATTTGGCAGATAGGACTCTTTCTTTTATCGGAATATGAGACCAACAGTCGGATGATGGATTTTCTCTTTTTCAGCCCTGTGACGACAGAGGCTTATCGGAAAGGTGAGCTTCTGGAAATCGGGAACAAGACAGTGGATTATCTGGATCGGCTGCCTATTGAGAGTCAGAAAGAAAAAAAGATTCTCTTGCTCAAGCTGGACACTTTCATCACAGGTTATGGCCATTTTATTGCCAAAGGCTTGGAGCCTTTTGATGAGGAAGTCTATCGCTCAATGTTCAATGATTTACTAGGAGGTTACAAACATGTTTAAAAATCTCATTGTTTATGCACATCCCTATGATAAAAGCTTTAACCATGCTATTTTAGAGCAGGTTCAGGACTTGTTGGAGAAGAAAGGTCAGACCTATGAACTGATTGATCTTTATGAGGATGGTTTTAATCCTGTCTATACCAAGGAAGAGCTAGCGCTTTTTAATAAGGGGCAGGCATCAGACCCGCTGGTTTTAAAATATCAGGAAGCTCTTGCGTCCTGTGACCGCCTTATCATGATTTTTCCTATCTGGTGGGCGGATATGCCAGCTATTGTCAAGGGCTTTGAAGATAAGGTATTTTTGAAAAATAAGATTTACGAGGAGACGAAGACTCGCCAGTTAGTTGGTCGTTTGACCAATATTAAAGAGGTATTGGCTATTACTACCTCTGCAGCACCGACTTTCTATCTTAAGTATTTCTGTGGTGATGTCATCAAGAAAGCCATGTTGGGACATACTTTTAAGTCTATCGGTGCTAGACAGCGCCGTTGGTTGAACTTCGGGAATATTTCTCAGTCTACAGCTGAAAAACGGCAGGCTTTTTTAGAAAAACTATCGGAAAAGATTTGAAGAGGTAGCTATCATGATTCGTTTTAGAAGAGCAGATGAAAGGGATCTTGCTGCTGCGGTCTCAGTTTTAACTGCTGCTTTTGCTGAGCATGAGATCTACAGAGAAAAATTTCGTCCTCTCTTTGGCAGTAGCCAGTCTTATATTGATTTTCTAAATAGATTGCATGCAGTTATGGTTAAGGCAGCGATGCGTCATCATATTTGCCTACTTGCTGAAGTGGACGGGCGTCTTATGGCGGTCGCTACTATTCATAAGCTCGGTAGCCATCCTGTCGGTATACTTTCCTTTTTGCGGGCAGGAGCATGGAGGATGTGGCAATATATTCCCCAGCTTTTAGCCTTTCAAAAAGTCTTTGGGGAGGGCAGTAAAGAAGCTAAAAAAAGGGGGATTTCAACTCTTTATCTTGAATTGCTGGGTGTGCTGCCTGATTATCAAGGACAGGGAGTTGGCGGTCTTTTTATCTCAAAGGGGCTTGAGTTGCTTGCAAAAGAAGAGAAATGCCAGCGGCTTACTTTGATTACTCATACAGAAAGCAACTGTCGTTTTTACAAAAAGAACGGATTTAAGCAGCTAGATGTCCGTGATGTTGAAGGTGTCAAGACATGGACTTTCGAGAAAAATTTAGCTGATGTTTATACTTTTTGAAGATCTAATGATGCGGTCTTGCATTGATAATGTCAGCTTACCCCACCCCATCATTTCAAGGGACTGAAATAGTGCATTCTCAGATTGTTTCACTTTTCAATTTTTTGTGCTAGCTCCATTTTGCTGATACAAGCAGCTTTTGTCTCAGTCGAAAATATAAAAAATAAGGTTGAAACTTTTTCAACCCTATTTTTTCTTCTTAAAGATTCCAGCAATTTTTTGTAACAGGGTCGGCAATCTAACGACTTTGTCGTTGCCAATATGTTCTCGTGCAATTTTGAGAATCTTACCAGAGTCTTTGGAGGCAAAGAGAAACTTTCCTTTGTCAGTCCAGATTTCAAAGTGGCGGCTGACTTTCTTGCCAGAAACATTGGCGCCGATAGCAGTGATGCTAGTCCAAGGCAGCTGAATATAATCTTCTACATTGGCATCAGCATAAAACTCCAGAGCTGTCTCGCCGATTAGAAATTTCCCAACCTTTCCGCCTAATCCAAGATAGGATACGCCAGTGGTATTAAACTCAACTGTTTTGTTTTGTGACTGTGCCATAGAGTAACTCCCTTTTAAATAATATAGCTATTATACCACAATAAAAAGAAGGCCGAAACCTTCTTTTTGATTACATCAAACCAGCAACGTGAGCTAGTACACCAACTACGAAGAGGGCGATGATGATAGTGATAGGGGATACTTTCTTCTTAAGCAACCACATACAAGCGAAAGTTAGAAGCAGTCCCATCAAACCAGGAATCAAGGAATCCAAGTTTTGTTGGAAAGTTGTAACTTTTTCGGGGGTTTGAGATAGTCCTTGACCTACTTGGGCAAAGGCTTCTTGGATACCCTTATAACCACTAGACAATTTGTCCCAATGGATATATGCTTTATCATCTAGCTTAACAGATGAAACATTAAAGACAAACTTAATAGATACCCAGCGCTCAACCAGAACAGCCAAGATAAACATACCTAGGATTGAAGCACCTTTAGTAATGTCTTGGAGGATACCACCAGACATGTCTTTAGTGATTTCAGAACCAGCCTTGTAGCCCAATTCTTGTGTGTACCAGAGGAAAGCCATCCGGATAGCATTCCAAGCTAAGAAGAAGATAAGTGGACCAATGATATTTCCAGTCAAAGCAAGAGATGCACCAAGTGCTCCAAGGATAGGACGAACTGTGAACCAGAAGACAGGGTCTCCGATACCAGCCAGAGGTCCCATCATACCGATTTTAACCCCTTGGATAGCCGCATCGTCAATTGCTGCACCATTTGCTTTTTCTTCTTCAAGCGCAAGTGTAACTCCGATGATTGGAGCTGCTACATATGGGTGAGTGTTGAAGAATTCTAAGTGACGCTCAAGAGCAGCAGCTTGATCTTCTTTTTTAGTATAAAGCTTCTTAATAGCTGGAATCAATGAATAAGCCCAGCCCAAGTTTTGCATACGTTCGTAGTTCCAAGAACCTTGCAAGAAAGTAGAACGCCACCAAACTTTTTGACGGTCAGCCTTTGAAAGAGTCAATTTTCCTGACTCATCAGGTTTTACAGTATTTAATTCTGTCATGATAGTGTATCTCCTTTCTTAGTAGTCTTCTAGGATGTCGCCGATTGGATCGTTAGATGAAGCTGTTGCTCCGCCACCGCCATTTCCGCCTTTTTTAGACAGAGCGAGGTAGATGAGGGCAATAGCGACACCAATTGCACCGAGGGCAATCAGAGTGAGTTCGCTGACAGCAGCCAAAGCGAAACCAATAGCGAAGAATGGCCATACTTCACGAGTTGCCATCATGTTGATAACCATTGCATAACCAACGGCTACGACCATACCACCACCGATTTGCATACCTTCTGATAGCCAAGCTGGCATAGCTTCAAGAGCAGATTTAACAGACTCAGCAGGAATCATCAAAAGAAGTGCTGCGGGGATAGCAATACGTGCTCCTTGCATGAAGAGAGCAATAAAGTGAGCGCGTTCAACGCCTTTGAAGTCTCCTTTTTTCGCAGCAGCATCTGCACCGTGAACCAAACCGACTGACAAAGTACGGACAATCATAGTCAAGAAGAGACCAGCAACAGCAAGTGGAATAGCAACACCTTGTGCTACAGCGATTCCTTTGCTTGAAAAGTCTCCACCCAGTACCATGATGATGGCAGCGGCAACAGAAGCGAGGGCAGCATCAGGTGCTACAGCAGCTCCGATATTAGCCCAGCCAAGAGCGATCAGCTGGAGAGAGCCACCCAGCATAACACCGGCAGCCAAATTACCAGTTACCAGTCCAATCAAGGTACAAGCAACCAGAGGTTGGTGGAATTGGAATTGGTCCAAGATACCTTCTAGACCGGCTAAGAAGGCAACAAAGACTACTAAAACCATAGAAATAATAGACATGTTCTAAATCCTTTCGTAAATTAATAAAAGCAAAACGTTTGATTCTACTGCACGTTGGCTTTCTTAATCAAATCAAACAAATCTTTTTTAGAGTCATTTGGTACTTTACGTACGTCGAATTCAACGCCAAGGTCACGCAGCTTTTCATAAGTAGCAACGTCTTCCTTGTCCATTGAAAGCACGTTGTTGACCATTGTTTTACCAGTTGAGTGAGCCATGGAACCAACGTTAAGGGTCTTGATTGGCACACCGCCTTCAACAGCACGAAGGGCATCTTGAGGAGTTTCAAACAGAATCAAGGCATGTGTGTTGCCAAAGCGAGGGTCTTTTGAAACAGCAATCAATTTGTCGATTGGGACAACATTGGCTTTGACATTACCTGGTGCAGCTTGCTTAATCAACTCTTTACGAAGTTCGTCTTGAGCTACTGAATCAGAAGCAACGATAATACGATCTGCTTTTGAATCTGGCGTCCAAGCTGTTGCTACTTGACCGTGCAGCAAACGTGTGTCGATCCGGGCAAGGTTGATTTTGAGCTTGCCGTCACCGATTACAGTCCCTTCAGGGATCGCTGCTTGGGCAACTGGAGCAGCTGCAGCAGGAGCATTTGCTTCTTCAACAGCAGGGTTCAGCTCTTCAGGCAGAGCTTTGACTCCTTCCTTGGCTTCTTTGATGATATTGGCCACTACAGCCTCAACGCCGGCATTGGCATCCATCATCCTTTCTGTATAAGCTTGAATCAGCATAGGCAGGTTCAAGCCTGTAATGATAGCGAACTTGCGGTCTGGATTTTCACCCATGACACGGCTAGCTTGGTTGAATGGAGAGCCACTCCAAAGGTCAGCCAAGACCAACACTTCATCGTCCGCATCAAACGAAGCCACAGCGTCATTGAACTTTGCATAGAGATCATCTGGTCCTTCGTTGGGCATGAAAGTTACAACTTGTACTTTTTCCTGCTCACCGAAAATCATAGAACCTGATTGATGAATACCAGCAGCAAATTCACCGTGGCTAGCAATAATGATTCCGATACTCATTATTGACATTCCTCCTTATAAAATGTTTGACTTAAGTTTTAAGAAAACTTTAAGGCAAGTTTATTATAAAACGTTTTCATGAAAAATGCAAGCGTTTGTTCCTAAAAACGACTTTTTCTTTCAAAAATGTCAGTATTCACTGAATGCCTGATAAATATAGGTATAAGCAAACCATAGCTATAGAAATGTTTTAATAAATTAGGAAAACAGAAAATAAAATATGTCAATATATGAAAAAATATTGAAATAATATGAAAGAGACTTTTGAAATGAAAGAAAAGAATCGTGTTTGAGAAAGTGTTTGTTTATCAAAAAAGAAAGAGGAGGACCAAAGACAAGAATTCGCATCTTATGTCTTTAGTCTCCCTCTATTAATGGCAAAAGTTTCTAAATAATATCAAGCCTGTCTATCATACGTTTCCAAGAGTTTGGTAAATGTTGGGACTGACATGTTTTAAAGTATTAGTGTGTGAAGTCAAGTACCATACGTCCCTGAATGGTACCCGCTTCCATTTCATCAAAGACATCCACTGCATCTGAAACAGGGCGTTTTTGAACGACGGGAACCACTAATCCTTCAGCACCAAACTGGAAGGCTTCTTCCAAGTCCTTGCGAGTACCAACGAGGGAACCGATGACTTGGATACCATCTAAAACAGTTTTGACAATGCTGAGGTCCATCATTTCAGATGGCAATCCAACGGCAACTACACGACCGCCAGCACGAACAGAGTCAACCGCTTGGTTGAAGGCAACTTTAGAAACGGCTGTTACTACGGCAGAATGTGCACCGCCAGTTTTTTCTTGGATAAGAGCAGCGACATCTTCAACTTCATGGCCGTTGATGACGATATCAGCACCAACTTCTTTGGCCAAAGCTAGTTTGTCATTGTTGATATCAACAGCAACAACATGGGCATTAAAGACTTTCTTGGCATATTGAACCGCTAGGTTACCCAATCCACCTGCTCCAAAGATAACTGTCCATTGGCCTGGCTGCAACTGAGCTTCTTTGATAGCCTTGTAGGTAGTTACACCGGCACAAGTGATAGAAGAAGCTTGGGCAGGATCCAGTCCTTCAGGAACTTTGACAGCATAATCGGCTGTTACGATACATTGCTCTGCCATCCCACCGTCAACAGAATAACCAGCATTTTTTACAGTACGGCAAAGGGTTTCGCGACCAGTTGTACAGTATTCACAAGCGCCGCAGCCTTCAAAGAACCAAGCGACACTGATGCGGTCTCCGACCTTGAGACTTTTTACATCTGGAGCGATTTCTTTGACAATACCGATACCTTCATGGCCAAGAACGCGGCCCGGTACCTTGCCAAAGTCACCATGCGCGACATGTAGGTCCGTATGGCAGACACCGCAGTATTCGATATCAACGAGAGCTTCCCCTGTTTCAAGAGGACGAAGTTCCTTATTTTCGATGAGTTGGACATTGGTTCCCTCTGGATTTACAACAACTGCTTTCATAAGTAGTTTCCTCCTGTTATTTAGTTTTTGATTATGTTAATTATATCACAAACTCAAACAAATAGCAAACGCTTACAAATCTAAGCGTGAATTCACTCTAATATTCTGAAATAGCTGATAAGCTTCTATTTTTAAAGTTTTTTGAGCCTGAAGATGCTCGGGAGAATACAAAAATAAAAGACAAACTCTCAAACAGAGTTTGCCTAATTGTCTACTTTTATAAAAAAAGTTTGTTGAGCTCGTGGGCGACACCATCTTGGTCATTGGTCAAAGATAATTGCTGGTCGGCGTAGGGCAGCAGGTCAGTATTGGCATTTTTCATGGCATAGCCAGAACCAGCAAAGGACAGCATCTCAGTATCATTTTGCTCATCACCAAAGGCAATCAGATTTTTGCGATCCACATTGAGAACATTAAGCAGGTACTGAAGGGCGAAGGCCTTATTGACCCCTTTTGGAGCACACTCGAGAATGTTGAGTGGCCCGCCCCAAGAGTTGATAGCAAGTTCATGCTGGTAAAAAGCATTCATTTCCTCTGCCAGAGCGTATTTGTCAGCTGCTCGTGTCTGCAGGAGAATGGCGTTAGGATTCTCCGTTACCAGATTAGCTTGAAACTGGTTTTCTGGTTTGAAAGCATCGATGCCAAAGAGCTTGGGATCAGCGATTTCCTCGTTGGGATTGGTGATATAGAATTTATTGCGGTATTCGCCAGCAATGAAATCCGCTTCAATCTCATCCCTGCGCTTAACCATATCCAGCAGAAAGGACTTATCCAGCGTCAGCGATTTTTCAAAGTCCCATTTCTTTTCTGGAATGTGAGTCAGAGAGCCATTGAAATTGATCATGGGCGTATTGAGCTCTAATTCTTTATAATATTTCAAAGCCATACGGTAGGGCCGACCTGTTGTGATAATGACCTTGTGGCCCTTTTGGGAAATTTTTTTGATGGTTTTTTTGGTGAAGTCAGACAGATTGCTGCTAGAATCCAGCAAGGTTCCGTCCAAATCCACAGCGATTACTTTTTTTGTCATGTGAGTCTCTTTTCAGTGATAATACAGACTATTATAACAGAATTCAGTGTAAATAACACGACTTATGTTATAATGGTGCTCTAATCAGTCACAATTATGACACACCAAGGAGGAGCTTTTCGTATGCGTAAACCGATCATGATTCATGCTCTTTTTCTGATGATTGCCTTTTTTATCTATATCCAATCTCTAAATGGCGGTCCGACCTATCTCATCTGGAATATGACCTTGGCCTTAATCAGCTATGATGTAGCAGTCTCGACACTTTTATTCAAGAAACAGAAATGGGCTTATCCTCTTCTTTTCTTGCTGTGGTTGCTTTTCTTCCCCAACACTTTCTATATGATTACCGATTTGATTCATATGACTTGGGTGGCAGATGTTCTGAGTAAGCCAAGTGTTTTCCTGCTCTTTTTAGCTTTTGTCTCTAGTATTTTGTTCGGTATTTTCTGTGGTATGGAGAGCTGGTATGTCATCAAGGAAGGCTGGAAGCTTAACTGGTATTTGGACTTGTTGCTGACAGCAGCTTTGTCGGCTGTGTCCAGTCTGGCTATCTACATAGGACGTTATGATCGCCTCAATAGCTGGGATTTATTACTTCATCCACAGCTGGTTATACAGAAGCTTTTGCAAACTTTGCAGCCTGATCGTCTGCCTTTCATTCTTGGTTTTACTTTTTTGCAGTTTATGAGTTTGGTGTTTCTGATGAAAGATAATAAAAAATAAGAACAGTGAGACATTCACCTTGAAAAAGTGAATGTTTTTTATTATAATTTAAAATATCGTTCGCAAATAAACGAAATTCAATATGTTTTTATTTGTTATTGAACTAGATGTTAGAAATTTTACTCAAAAGGAGATTTATTGAAAAATGGATAAATTTTTCAAACTGACCGAAAAAGGGACAGATGTCCGGACAGAAGTTTTGGCTGGTCTGACGACTTTCTTTGCCATGTCCTACATTTTATTTGTCAATCCGGCTATGTTGGCTCAGACAGGTATGCCTAAGCAGGGTGTTTTTCTAGCTACGATTATCGGGGCTGTTGCCGGCACCTTGATGATGGCCTTCTTTGCCAACCTGCCTTATGCGCAGGCGCCGGGTATGGGGTTGAATGCCTTTTTCACTTTTACGGTCGTCTTTGCCTTGGGCTACACTTGGCAGGAAGCCTTGGCTATGGTCTTTATCTGCGGAATTATTTCGCTCATTATCACTCTGACCAAGGTGCGTAAGATGATCATCGAGTCAATTCCTGGCTCCTTGCGCGCAGCTATTTCAGCTGGGATCGGAGTATTTCTGGCTTATGTAGGTATTAAAAATGCCGGCTTGCTCAAGTTTTCAATCGATCCGGGCAATTATACAGTAGCTGGCAAGGGAGCAGATAAGGCTGCAGCGGCTATTACGGCTAATTCAGCAGCAACTCCAGGTCTGGTAGACTTTAACAATCCAGCGGTCCTAGTAGCCCTGGTCGGTTTGGCCATCACAATCTTCTTTATCGTGAAAAATATCAAGGGTGGTGTTATCCTATCCATCCTAGTAACGACAGTGGTAGCTATTCTGGTTGGCTTGGTTGATTTGTCAGCCATTGACTTTGGGCAGAATAACATTGGCACTGCTGTTAGTGAACTGGGGCAGATTTTTGGGGTGGCAGTAGGTCCGAAAGGTCTGGGTGCCCTCTTAGCAGATTCGGCTCGCTGGCCTCAGACATGTATGGCCATTCTGGCTTTCTCCTTGACAGATATTTTTGATACCATTGGTACCTTAATCGGTACAGGCGAAAAGGTCGGGATTGTGGCGACTTCTGGGGAAAACCATGAATCAGAAGGTTTGGATAAGGCGCTTTACTCGGATCTCATCGGAACTTCTATTGGCGCCATTGCTGGAACCTCTAACGTGACGACTTATGTGGAGTCTGCAGCTGGTATCGGAGCTGGAGGCCGAACAGGTCTGACCGCCTTGGTCGTAGCCATCTGCTTTGCGGTGTCAAGCTTCTTTAGCCCACTCTTGGCTATTGTTCCTAATGCTGCAACTGCACCGATTCTCATTATCGTGGGGATTATGATGCTGGCTAGTCTGAAAAATATCCATTGGGATGATATGGCGGAGGCTATTCCAGCTTTCTTTACTTCTATTTTTATGGGATTTGCCTATTCTATCACTCACGGGATAGCAGCTGGGTTTATCACCTACACTTTGGTCAAAATCTTCAAAGGTCAAGCCAAGGATGTACATTCTATGATTTGGATTTTGGATCTTCTCTTTATTTTGAATTTCGTTAATCTGGCTTTAAATTAGGTCTAAACATTGCTGGATTTCCTTGAGTTTAGTACCCTTTATATAGAAATAGGCTATATTTTCAGTATAAAAAATCGGCTTTTAGTAGCTGATTTTTCTTTTGCAAAATTAAGCAGAAAAAAATTTTTTCTGGTATAATAAGAGAATGTTTAGTCATAATGAGGAAGAATTAATCCAGTGGGGTCAGCGTCTGGGCAAATTGCTTCGGGCAGGGGATGTACTGGTTTTAACGGGAGATTTAGGAGCAGGGAAGACAACCTTTACTAAGGGTCTGGCTCTAGGTTTAGGCATCAGTCAGATGATTAAAAGTCCAACCTATACCATTGTTCGGGAATACGAGGGGCGCTTGCCGCTCTATCATCTGGATGTCTACCGCATCGGAGACGATCCAGATTCCATTGATTTGGATGACTTTCTCTTCGGGGAGGGTGTGACGGTCATTGAATGGGGGGAGCTGCTGGGAGAAAATCTGCCTGAAGACTATCTCAAATTAAGCCTCTTGAAAAAGGAAGACGGGCGTGAATTGGTTTTTGAAGCCCAAGGAAAGCGAGCCCAAGAGCTACTTGAGGGACTGCAGAATGACTGAATATGAATTGTGCTTGCGTGAAGCGGAAAAAACAGATGCAGCTGAGCTGATTGCCTTCCTCAATCAGGTCGGGTCTGAGTCAGATTATATGACGCTTGATGAGGCTGGAATCTTGATGAATAAAGATGAGATGGCTTCATTCATTGAGCATCAGGCTGCTTCTAGTAATCAGCTTTATCTGTTGGCGTTTTTAAATGGTCAGATTGCTGGCCTTGTCAGCATCACAGCCGATTTCCATGAGCGAATTCGCCATATTGGTCAAGTCTTTGTTGTGGTGAAGAAGGCTTTCTGGAACCAAGGACTGGGACGCATATTGCTGGAAGAGGCACTGACTTGGGCAGAAGATTCTCAAGTTATTAGACGTTTGGAATTGAGCGTTCAGGTTAGAAATGAACGAGCAGTTCATCTCTATAAAGATTTAGGATTTGAAATTGAAGGCTTACAAAGAAGAGGAGCCTATTTAAAAGAAGGGAAATTTCTTGATGTTTACCTGATGGGTAAACTGATAGACTAAAAAAGATATGTTTAAAAAGATTATAATGATGTTTCTCAGCCTCCTTGTCGTAACGACAGCTGGTATTGGTACTTATGCATGGACGATTTATGGTCAGTCAACAGATGAACTGTCCAAGACTTATAAGGGCTTGGGAAATGAGACGGATGTCATTTCTGCGACTAAGCCCATGACCATCTTGCTGATGGGAGTGGATACAGGGAGCGGCTCCCGCGAGGATACTTGGGTTGGGAACAGCGATACCATGATTCTCCTGAGTGTCAATCCCAAGACCAAGAAAACAGTCATGATGAGTTTGGAACGTGATATTTTGACTCAGATTGATGAGAACGGTCAGACAGTTGAAGCCAAACTGAATGCTGCCTATGCGAATGGCGGAGCAGAGTTAGCCATTTCGACTATTGAGAGCCTGATGAATATCCACATTGACCGCTATGTGATGATTAATATGCAGGGCTTGGTTCAGCTAGTAGACGCAGTAGGCGGTATTGAGGTCAATAATACCTTTGACTTCCCAATTTCTATTGAGGATAATGAGCCTGAGTATACTGCTAAGGTGGAACCTGGCAAGCAAACCATCAATGGTGATCAGGCGCTGGTCTATGCTCGCATGCGTTATCAGGATCCTGAGGGTGACTATGGCCGCCAAAAGCGTCAACGTGAAGTAATTAAGAAAGTGGTTGAAAAAGTTCTCAGTCTCAACAGTGTCAGCCATTATCAGGCTATTTTAAAAGCTGTCAGCAGCAACATGCAGACCAATATCGCGCTTGATTCAAAAAGCATTCCACAACTGCTAGGCTATCAGGATGCCTTTAAGAACATCAAGTCTGAACAGCTGCGTGGAGAAGATGCGACCTTGCCTGATGGTGGAAGCTATCAGCTAGTGACGTCGGAGCATCTGCTGAGCATGCAGAATCTAATTCGCAAGTCTCTGGGCTTGGACACAGTTAAGAGTCTGAAGACCAATGCTGTTCTCTATGAAGATATTATGGGTGGCAACAGTCTAAGAAGCAGCAATAGCAGTAGTACATCTAGTAGCACAGAAAGCTATAGCAGTTACCAGAATTCTTATAGTCAGCCTACTTATAATAATGGTTATGAGAATTACTCTTATCCGACGACAGATACAACAGTTGGAACTACGAATACGACTCCAGTTGCTCCAGCGGCTTCCTCTGCCCCAGCTGCAGATGTCAGTGTCAGCACCCCACAAAGTCAGCCAGTAGTCAATGCGACTACAGAGTAGAAAGTTAAATATAAAAAGAGGCCGAGACAAAATGTCTCGGTCTCTTTTGGTAATGACTGGAGGTTCTTGACGCGGTAGTGGATTGGAGTTTTTGTTTCCCTATCACCCACCTTTTCTCTATCACGACTCGTACTTTTCCCAGATGTCTTTGACTTGCTGGATCTGCACTTGAGCTTGGTTTTCAAGGACTTTATATTTATAAGTAAGATCTTGAGCGATGTCTTTGACTTGCTCTTTTTGCTCTTGAATGATGGCAATATTTCGTTGAATATTGGCTAGACTGTCCTTTACTTTGTCTAGACTATCTGTTGTTTCAATGATTTCTTCTTGAATTTTTTGACGGTTTTCAACCAGCTTGTAACTGACTGCTACGGCACCGATAAATAGGAAAATATTTGAAAGTTTCATATTCCCTCCTTAAGCTTGCGCAATCTTCTCAGCTAATTCGGCCAGAGATGGAAAGTCTGGTTCGTGGGCTGCGAAAGTAATCTTGAGGTCATCTGCATCACTGTAGCGCGGTGCCAAATGCACATGGGTGTGAAAGACAGTCTGTCCAGCAATTTCTTCGTTGTTGTTGATGATATTCATACCAGCTGCACCTGTGGCTTTCATCACCTTTCGAGCAATGTCAGGTACGCGAGCAAAGAGCTGACTGGTGCTGTCGGCATCCATATCCAGCACATTTCGGAAATGCTCTTTAGGGACAACCAAGGTATGACCTGGTGTTACCTGGGAAATATCCAGAAAAGCAAGGACTTTCTCGTCTTCATAGACTTTAGAAGAAGGGATTTCTCCAGCAATAATTTTACAAAAAATACAATCAGCCATAAATGGTACCTCTATTCGCTAGATTTTGTTATAATATAAGAACCATTATACCAGAATTCGGAGAAAATATGTTAGAAATCAAAGAGCTTACGGGCGGCTATGTTAATATCCCGGTTTTAAAGGATGTTAGCTTTGAAGTGGGCAATGGCCAGCTGGTTGGTCTGATTGGTCTCAACGGTGCAGGCAAGTCCACGACTATCAGTGAGATTATCGGTCTTTTGACGCCTTATAAGGGGCAGATTCAGATTGATGGGTTGGAGCTGCGGACTAATCCCAGTGATTACCGTAAGAAAATCGGTTTTATTCCGGAAACGCCTAGTCTCTATGAAGAATTAACCCTGCGCGAGCACATTGAGACGGTAGCTATGGCTTACGACATTGAGCAGGAGACAGCTTTTGAGCGTGTGGATAAGTTGCTGGAAATGTTCCGACTCAAGGAAAAACTGGATTGGTTCCCTGTTCACTTTTCAAAAGGAATGAAGCAAAAAGTGATGATTATCTGTGCTTTTGTAGTTGATCCCAGCCTTTTTATTGTGGATGAGCCTTTTCTGGGTCTGGATCCGGTAGCTATTGCAGACCTTATCCAGCTCTTGGATGAGGAAAAGAAGAAGGGTAAGTCGATTCTGATGAGCACCCATGTCCTGGACTCTGCCGAGAAGATGTGTGATAGTTTTGTAATCTTGCACAAGGGCCAAGTACGGGCCAAGGGCAGCTTGACTGAGTTGCGTGCTCAATTTCAAATGCCGGATGCTAGTCTGAATGACATCTATCTGGCCCTGACAGAAGAGGCAGCGCTATGAAAGAATTATTTGCTAAACGAAAGCAGGATTTTCGTCAGCAGTGTCTGAAATACCTGCGTTATGTTCTTAATGATCATTTCGTGCTCTTTCTACTGATTTTTATGGGATTTTTAGGTGTTCAGTACAGTCAGCTTTTGCGGCACTTTCCGACTAATCACCTCCCCATTATTGCTAGTCTGGTTATTCTATCGCTCTTTATCCTGCCTTTTGGACGGATTGCGACCTATCTGGAAAAGCCGGATGCTCTCTTTCTATTGGTCAGAGAAGCAGAAGTCAGGGCTTTTATCAAGGCTCAGATTCTGCGTTCCTATCTCTTGTATGCAGTCTTACAGACTGGAATCTTACTGTTACTGGCTCCGCTTTTTCTGGCTCTGGGATTGCCTGTTTGGGGCTTCGGGCTTTACTGCCTCCTTATGCTAGTCTTAAAATGGTTTTTGTTTCAGGCTAAGGCTAAGAAGTTCTTTACTGAAAATGGTTTAGATTGGCAGGTTCTGGTCGCTTATGAAGCAGCCCGAAAGCAGACGATTCTGCGCTTCTTTGCTCTCTTTACCAATGTTAAAGGCATTTCAAACAGTGTCAAGCGCCGGGCCTATCTGGATGGTTTGACCAGACTTGTGGGCAAGCAGCATAGCAAGACCTGGCAGAATCTCTTTTTGCGCTCTTACTTGCGAAATGGAGACTTCTTTGCTTTAACCCTAAGACTGCTCTTTCTAGCTCTTTTGGCCTTGATTTTTGTCAGTCAAGCTTGGATTGCTGCAGCTTTTGCGGTCTTGTTCAATTACCTCTTGCTCTTCCAGCTGACGGCTTTGTATGAAGCTTTTGACTATCAATTTTTGACCCAGCTTTTTCCAATAGAAATAGGGGAAAAGCTGAAGGGAGCAAGACAAATTATCACATCTATTGGCAGCAGTGTTCTCTTGGCTGAAGTGCTGACTGCTCTGCTCTTTTTCCAAGACAAGACAGCCGTGCTGGCCGTGCTGGGAGCGACTGCCCTACTCTATCTGTTCTATCTGCCGTTTAAGTTACGGAGATTGGTTGACTAAAAGAGGTAAAATTAGTAAAATGATAAAGAAACTTTTTACGGAGGGGAAACATGGACTTGGTTGATAACGAGCTGACCCTGACACCGATAGCTGGTAAGAGCGGAAAGGCCTATATGGGGACTTATCCGGACGGGGGGCGCGTTTTCGTCAAGATGAATACAACCCCTATCTTAGCAGGCTTAGCTCGAGAACAAATCGCACCGCAGCTTTTGTGGAGCCGTCGGATGCCGGACGGCAACGTAATGAGTGGACAGGAGTGGCTTTCAGGCACTATTCTGACCCCAAATGATATGTCCAAAAAGCAGGTGATCAATATTTTGACACGGCTGCATCGCTCGCGCCCGTTGATGACGCAGCTGACCAAGCTGGGCTATACTTTGGAAACGCCGACTGATTTGCTGAATGCTTGGCTCAATCAAGTGCCGCTTGCTTTGAGGAATAATCAATATCTGCAATCAGTCATCCGCGACCTACGCCAGACAGTGCCGGCCTTTCGTGAGGATTATGCGACCATCGTTCACGGAGATGTGCGCCACAGCAACTGGGTAGAGACCGACAGCGGGCTTATTTACTTGGTGGATTGGGATTCTGTGCGCCTGACAGACAGGATGATGGATGTAGCTCATATTTTGAGCCATTATGTGCCTGATTCAGGCTGGCAAGAGTGGCTGAGCGCTTATGGCTATAAGTATAATCAGACTGTTTTCAATAAGCTATACTGGTTTGGTCAGTATTCTTATCTGATGCAGATTGCCAAATACTATGAAAATAATGATTTAGAAAATGTGAACCGGGAGATTTACGCATTACGAAACTTCCGTTCCAAATACGGAAGAGGACAATGAGAGTAAGGAATCGTAAGGGAGCGACGGAACTGCTAGAGGCGCATCCCCAGTATGTGATTTTGAATCCAGCAGACGCCAAGGGCAGATGGCAGGAGATTTTTGGCAATGACCATCCCATTCATGTAGAGGTTGGCAGTGGCAAAGGAGCTTTTGTATCGGGCATGGCCAAGGCCAATCCTGAGATCAATTACATCGGGATTGACATCCAGAAATCGGTCCTCAGCTATGCCTTGGACAAGGTGCTGGCGACGGATGTGCCCAATATCAAGCTTCTATGGGTGGACGGTTCGGATCTGACTGATTATTTTGAAGATGGCGAGATTGACCGCCTCTATCTGAACTTCTCGGATCCTTGGCCCAAGAAACGTCATGAAAAGCGCCGTCTGACCTATCAGTCTTTTCTGGCGACCTATCAGCAGATTCTGCCAGAAAATGGAGAAATCCACTTCAAAACGGACAATCGTGGTCTTTTTGAGTATAGCTTAGTAAGCTTTTCTCAGTATGGTATGAAGTTAAAGGGCGTGTGGTTAGACTTGCATGCCAGCGACTTTGAAGACAATGTCCTGACTGAGTATGAGCAGAAATTTGCTAACAAGGGACAAGTCATCTATCGGGTGGAAGCAGCGTTTGAATAAGAAAGAGTCTTCTAGGAAATACTCCTTGAAGACTTTATTATTAGGAAAGAATTTTGCTTAAAAATAAGATCGTTTTAAGTGGGATTCCGTCTTTAAAAGCTTGTACAGCATATTTCCCTTGCATTCTGGGACTTGTCGTGCTATAATACTAATAATGAATAAGGAAAGAGAGGCGAGGAAGTATCTTCGCCTCTTATCTGTGAGGAGGTGTCGTCATATCGCAACGATTGTTGAATTGGTGAGGGAGGTTATTGAACCAGCCATTTTGGCCCCCTATGAATTAGTCGATATTGAGTACGGAAAGATGGGCGGGGACTACGTTCTCAGTGTCTTTGTAGATAAACCTGAGGGCATTACGGTCAATGATACAGCGGATTTGACGGATATTATCAGTCCGCTCTTGGATCAAATCAAGCCAGATCCCTTCCCAGAACAGTATTTTCTGGAAGTGACCAGTCCGGGCTTGGAGCGTCCGCTCAAGACCAAGGAACAGCTATCCGATGCAGTCGGCAGTTATATCCATGTCAGTCTCTATAAGGCTGTTGACAAGCAGAAAGTCTTTGAAGGCACCTTGCTGAGCTTTGAAGAGGATGTTCTGCACATGGAATATCTGGACAAGACTCGCAGAAAAGAAGTCGAAATTCCCTACAGTCTGGTTTCCAAAGCCAGATTAGCCGTTAAGTTTTAGCCGCAGAAGCAATATAGAAAAGAAAGGAACACTTTTGTTTCGGCAAAAGTTATATGAAAATGAGTAAAGAAATGCTAGAGGCCTTCCGTATTTTGGAAGAAGACAAAGGAATCAAGAAAGAAGATATCATTGACGCAGTGACTGAGTCACTCCGCTCAGCCTATCGTCGTCGCTATGGTCAGGCAGACAGCGCAGCCATTGAGTTTGACGAAAAGTCAGGAGATTTCCGTGTCTATACTGTTCGCGAAGTCGTGGACGAGGTCTTTGACAGCCGTTTGGAAATCAGTCTCAAAGATGCCTTGGCTATTAGTTCAGCCTATGAGTTGGGAGACAAGATCAAGTTTGAAGAAGCACCAGCTGAATTTGGCCGGGTCGCTGCTCAGTCTGCCAAGCAAACCATCATGGAAAAGATGCGCAAGCAGACCCGAGCAATCACCTACAATACCTATAAAGAGCATGAAAATGAAATCATGTCAGGAACGGTGGAGCGTTTTGACAATCGCTTTATCTATGTCAATCTTGGTAGCATTGAAGCACAATTATCGAAGCAAGACCAGATTCCTGGTGAGGTCTTTGCCTCTCATGACCGCATCGAAGTCTTTGTCTACAAGGTAGAAGATAATCCTCGTGGTGTCAATGTCTTTGTCAGCCGCAGCCATCCAGAAATGATCAAGCGCTTGATGGAGCAGGAAATCCCTGAAGTCTATGACGGAACTGTGGAAATCATGAGCGTGTCACGGGAAGCAGGCGATCGGACCAAGGTAGCGGTTCGCAGCCACAACCCTAATGTGGATGCCATCGGAACAATCGTCGGACGCGGTGGAGCCAATATCAAGAAAATTACGAGCAAGTTCCATCCTGCCAAATACGATCCGAAGAGTGGCCGTATGGTGCCGACTGAAGAAAATATCGACGTCATCGAGTGGGTAGCAGATCCAGCTGAATTTATCTACAACGCTATTGCTCCTGCAGAGGTTGACCAAGTTATCTTTAACCAAGAAGATAACAAGCGGGCCTTGGTTGTTGTACCGGACAACAAGCTTTCTCTGGCTATCGGCCGTCGCGGACAGAACGTACGCTTGGCAGCTCATTTGACAGGCTTTAGAATCGATATCAAGTCTGCCACAGAGTTTGAAGAAATGGAAGCAGCCAATGAACTGGGCGGATTTGCTCAGGAAGCAGAAGAAATTCTTGGGGATGCAGCTGTTCTAGAGACAGAGGTTTCAGCAACAGAAGCGACAGACTTTGACGCAACTGCAGAGGAAACTGTACTGGAAACAGTTGGTTTAGAAAGCGAAGCTGAAGAACTAGACTAAGGGGGCTGGAATGGCAAAAACAAGAAAAATCCCTTTAAGAAAATCAGTGGTTTCCAACGAAGTGATTGACAAGCGTGATTTACTGCGGATTGTCAAGAACAAGGAAGGTCAAGTCTTTATCGATCCGACAGGCAAGGCCAACGGCCGTGGAGCTTATATCAAGCTGGACAATCAGGAAGCCCTTCAAGCTAAGAAGAAGCGGGTCTTTAACCGCAGCTTCAGTATGGAAGTGGATGAGGCTTTCTATGATGAGTTAATCGCTTATGTCGATCACAAGGTCAAAAGAAGAGAGTTAGGTCTTGAATAAAGAGAAACTTGCAAATATGCTGGGACTGGCTCAGCGGGCCGGCCGTATCATTTCTGGTGAGGAGCTGACCGTCAAGGCTATCCAGGAAGGAAAAGCACATCTGGTCTTTTTGGCCCAGGATGCAGCTCCTAATCTCAGCAAGAAAATCACTGATAAAAGTCGTTACTACCAAGTAGAAGTATCAACCGTGTTTTCAACACTGGAATTAAGCTCTGCCATTGGCAAGGCCAGAAAAGTGCTCGCCGTGACAGATGCTGGTTTTACAAAGAAAATGAGGTCTCTTATGTAATAGAAGAGGAGGACAAGATTTGTCTAAAGTAAGATTGTATGAAATCGCCAAAGAACTGGGAAAAGAAAGCAAGGAGGTAGTGGCTCGTGCGAAGGAGCTGGGTCTGGATGTCAAAAGTCATTCGTCCAGCGTAGAAGCTGACGCTGGTGAGCGAATCAAATCCAGCTTCAAGAAAGCAGCCGCACCTCAAGCTACTGCAGAAAAGCCTGCAGCAGCTCAGCCATCACCGCAAAAAACTCCTGCCAAAGAGGCGGCACCAGTCAAGGCAGAACAGACAGAAGCAAAAGCAGCTGCTAAGCCAGAAGCGAAAGCAGAAACGGTAGCGCCAGTCAAGCGCCCGCAAAGCCGTAACTTTAAGGCAGAACGTGAAGCGAGAGCCAAGGAAGAGGCAGAGCGTCGTAAGCAGCAAGGCAACCGCAAACCACAAAACAAAGAGCAAGGCAAGCGCGAGGATCGCGATAATCGAAATAAGAATCGCGGAAACCGCAACGACCGAGATAGGGGCAATCGTCCAAATGACCGTCGTGATAATCGTGGTCAAGATGGCCGCCGCAATGGTCAGAATCATCAAGGATTTAACGGTCAAAACCGCCAACAGCCTCAAGGACCGAAGATTGACTTTAAGGCTCGGGCAGCAGCTTTGAAAGCAGAGCAGAATGCTGAATACGCTCGCTCCAGCGAGGAACGCTTTAAGCAAGCTCAGGAAGCAAAAGAAGTGCTGGAACGGCAAAACCGCCGCAAGGAGCAGCCTAAGGCAGAAGCAAGTGCACCAGTTCAGCCTGCACCAGCTCCATCTGCTCCGGCAGCGAATCCAAACCCAGCGCCAGCTGCTGTGGATACGCGTCGTAAGAAGCAAGCTCGACCAGATAAGAAGCGCGATGATTTTGATCGCGAAGAAGAAGGTCCAAGAAAACAACAAAAGAATCGAAGCAGTCAAAATCAAGTGAGAAATCAAAGAAATAGTAATTGGAATAAAAACAAGAAAAATAAAAAAGGAAAGGGCAACAATAATCAGGCACCAAAACCTGTTACAGAACGTAAGTTCCATGAGTTGCCAACTGAATTTGAATATACAGACGGAATGACCGTTGCAGAAATTGCAAAACGGATCAAGCGCGAGCCAGCTGAAATTGTCAAGAAACTCTTTATGATGGGCGTAATGGCAACGCAAAACCAATCTCTTGATGGCGATACTATTGAGCTCCTCATGGTGGACTATGGTATCGAAGCTAAGAAAAAGGTAGAAGTTGACGCAGCTGATATTGAGCGCTTCTTCGTAGAAGAAGATTATATCAACCAAGATGCCTTGGTAGAGCGTCCACCGGTTGTCACCATCATGGGACACGTTGACCATGGTAAAACAACCCTCTTGGATACCTTGCGTAACTCTCGCGTAGCAACAGGTGAAGCAGGTGGTATCACTCAGCACATCGGTGCTTACCAGATCGAGGAAAGCGGCAAGAAGATTACTTTCTTGGATACGCCTGGACACGCGGCCTTTACTTCTATGCGGGCCCGCGGTGCCTCTGTTACGGATATCACTATCCTGGTCGTTGCAGCTGATGACGGTGTTATGCCGCAAACGATCGAAGCTATCAATCATTCCAAAGCCGCTGATGTCCCAATCATCGTAGCTATCAACAAGATTGATAAGCCAGGAGCGAATCCTGAGCGCGTGATTGGTGAATTGGCTGAGCATGGTGTCATGTCAACAGCTTGGGGCGGAGATTCTGAATTTGTAGAAATCTCAGCGAAATTCAATCAAAATATCGATAGCTTACTGGAAACAGTCCTCTTGGTGGCTGAAATCCAAGAACTCAAGGCAGATCCTACTGTTCGAGCGATTGGTACAGTTATTGAAGCCCGTCTGGATAAAGGAAAAGGTGCTGTCGCAACCCTTCTGGTTCAGCAAGGAACTCTGAATGTGCAGGATCCAATCGTTGTTGGTAATACTTTCGGTCGGGTTCGTGCTATGACCAATGACTTGGGCCGTCGTGTTAAGGTGGCAGGACCATCTACACCGGTTTCTATCACTGGTCTCAATGAAACTCCGATGGCTGGTGACCACTTTGCGGTCTATGAAGATGAAAAAGCTGCGCGTGCAGCCGGTGAAGAACGTGCCAAACGTGCCCTTCTCAAACAGCGTCAAGCTACTCACCGCGTTAGTCTGGAAAATCTCTTTGATACCCTCAAAGCTGGTGAAGTCAAGTCTGTTAATGTTATCATCAAGGCTGATGTACAAGGTTCTGTAGAAGCTCTGTCTGCTTCCCTGCAGAAGATTGAGGTGGAGGGCGTTAAGATTACCATCGTCCACTCAGCGGTTGGTGCTATCAATGAATCTGACGTAACACTGGCAGAAGCCTCAAATGCCTTCATCATCGGATTTAACGTTCGTCCTACATCTCAAGCTCGCCAACAGGCAGAAGCTGATGATGTCGAAATCCGTCTTCACAGCATTATCTACAAGGTTATCGAAGAAATGGAAGATGCCATGAAGGGAATGCTGGATCCAGAATACGAAGAAAAGATTATCGGGGAAGCTCTTATCCGCGAGACCTTCAAGGTTTCCAAGGTTGGTACTATCGGTGGATTTATGGTTATCAACGGTAAAGTTACCCGTGATTCCAAGGTTCGCGTTATCCGTGACGGTGTCGTGATTTACGATGGGGAGCTTGCCAGCCTCAAGCACTTCAAGGATGATGTTAAGGAAGTTACTAACGGCCGCGAAGGTGGACTCATGATTGATGGCTACAATGACATCCAAGTAGATGACACGATTGAAGCCTACGTCATGGAAGAAATTAAGAAATAAGATAAGAAGTAGGTTAAAAACTCGCAGTAAAATCATATTTGGCGGAAGTCTATACTTCTAGTCCCACGTTTTTTCACCAAGAGTTTAAAACGAATCTTAATCAACCAAAACAAAACATATAAGCTAGGCCTAGCCTAGCTTATATTGCAGAAAAGAAAATTAGAAAGGAAATCTCATGGCAAATAATTTTCGTACAGACCGTGTGGGCATGGAAATCAAGCGCGAAGTCAATGAAATCTTGCAGAAGAAAGTTCGTGACCCGCGGGTGCAGGGAGTGACCATTACCGATGTCCAGATGCTGGGCGATCTATCCATGGCCAAGGTCTACTACACGATTATGAGTAATCTGGCCTCTGATAATCAAAAAGCTCAGACTGGTCTTGAAAAAGCGACCGGTACCATCAAGCGAGAGCTGGGTCACAATCTGAAGATGTACAAGATTCCAGATTTGACCTTTGTCAAGGACGAATCCATTGAGTATGGCAATAAAATCGACCAGATGCTGCGCGATTTAGATAAAAAGTAAAGCAGAAACTCAGCTGTCATGGCTGGGTTTTCTGTTTTTTAAATTTAATATAACAATTTTTTACAAAAATAGGTATATACCATTTACAAATAAAAAAGAAAGAGTTATAATATAGTCAAGAAAACTCAGAGATTCAAAAGCGGGGGGTAGAAAGTAGCTATAGAAAGATGCTAGCTCTATCACAGACTTCCGCTTTGAATGGCCGAGAATATAGCATTCAAGAACAAGGGAGGCAGTCTTATGCCTACATATATCAAAGCAGATCAATTTTTCTATCCTCAAGGAATCCGTCAGGGCGGTTATTTAGAGCTGATTGACGGCAAGTTTGGCAAGCTGGTGCAGTCTGTTCCGCAGGATGCAGAAGTCATAGACTACAGTGGCTACTCGATTGCACCAGGTTTAGTGGACACTCATATTCACGGCTTCGGCGGTGTTGATGTCATGGACAACAACATCGAAGGAACTCTTCATACCATGAGTGAGGGTCTCTTGACTACCGGTGTGACCAGCTTCTTACCTACAACGCTGACTTCGTCCTATGAGCGGCTCTTAGCGGTTACTGAAAATATCGGTGCTCGCTATCAAGAAGCCAGCGGGGCCAAGATTCGCGGACTCTATTTTGAAGGGCCTTATTTCACCGAAAAGTATAAAGGCGCTCAAAATCCGGCCTATATGAAAGATCCTAGCATGGATGAGTTTCGTGCTTGGCAAAAGGCCGCAAATGGCTTGCTCAATAAGATAGCTCTCGCGCCAGAGCGTGATGGTGTGGAGGAATTTGTCCGGACTTTGACTGACGAGGGCGTGACCGTTGCTTTGGGACATTCTAACGCAACCTATGATGAAGCCAAAACTGCGGTCGAAGCAGGCGCTAGTGTGTGGGTGCATGCATACAATGGTATGCGGGGCTTGACCCACCGGGAGCTGGGCATGGTTGGTGCCATGTATGAGCTACCCCACACCTATGCAGAGCTGATTTGTGACGGCCACCATGTTGACCCTAAGGCCTGTGACATCTTGCTCAAGCAGAAGGGACATGAAAATATTGCTCTCATAACTGACTGTATGACCGCAGGAGGTCTTGAAGATGGTGACTACATGCTAGGAGAATTTCCAGTGGTTGTGGCTGAAGGAACAGCTCGGCTCAAGTCAACGGGCAATCTAGCTGGGTCTATCCTCAAGCTCAAGGACGGATTGAAAAATGTGGTCAAATGGGGCATTGCCAATCCTCATCAGGCGGTTATGATGGCTAGCCTGATTCCAGCAAAATCCGTCCATATTGATGATGTCTGCGGACAGATCAAGGAAGGCTACGATGCTGACTTTATCGTTTTAGATAAAGATTTAGAGCTGGTAGCTACTTATCTTGATGGTCAAGAACGATTCCATGTATGAGAACCGCAGGTATTTAAATTAGTCTCCTTATATTTTTCAGAAAGAGCAGGGAAACCTGTTCTTTTTGATTGACAAGCTACTTGATAGCCTTCTCCTAGATTTGAATTGCTTTCTTAGGCGTGATATAATGAGACTATAATGTAAACAGGAGTAGGCTATGAAACGAATTGATGCGAAATTTTTGATAATGGGACTTGTTTTGCTGCTGGCGGGACTGATCTTTGGACGAATCTTGATCCTTGTCGCAGGACTTGCTTTCATTATCTATAGCTTTTTCAGTAAAGGGATGGAGCCGACCAAGGAAAATATCTTCAAACCCAAGCCAATACTGAAGAAAAAGGAAAAGAAGTGAGCAGTTTTGCTCTTGTGAACACTATAGTAGCTGCCTTGCTGGAGGCAGTAGATGGAATTTGTAAAGGAGACATGAGATGAGAGAATATCTTTTGAACAATGGTGTAGGCATTCCGGTGCTGGGCTTCGGTACTTGGAAGGCTCAGGATGGCGAAGAAGCCTATCAAGCAACATTAGCCGCTCTCAAGGCAGGCTATCGTCACATTGATACGGCAGCTATCTATAAGAACGAAGAGAGTGTCGGACGGGCAATCAAGGACAGCGGCATTCCGCGGGAGGAGCTCTTCATCACGACCAAGCTTTGGAATGACATTCATACTTATGAGGAGGCTCAAGAGGCCTTTGCGGCCTCAATGGAGCGGTTGGGACTGGACTATCTGGATCTCTACCTCATCCACTGGCCGAATCCCAAACCCCTGAGGGAAAACAATGCTTGGAAAAAGCGCAATGCCGAAGTCTGGCGTGCTATGGAAGATCTTTATAATCTCGGAAAGATTCGAGCGATTGGCGTCAGCAATTTCCTGCCTCATCACTTAGAAGCCTTGCTTGAAACAGCACGTATGACTCCTGCTGTCAATCAAATCCGCCTAGCTCCAGGTGTCTATCAGACAGAGGCGGTGAATTTCTGCCGTGAGCATGAGATTTTACTGGAGGCTTGGGGACCATTTGGCCAAGGTGAGCTCTTCCAAAATCTAGCCGTGCAGGCTGTGGCAGATAAGTATGGCAAGACCATTGCCCAAGTCGCTTTAGCTTGGAGTTTGCAGGAAGGCTTCCTGCCCCTGCCTAAGTCGGTCACTCCGAGCCGGATTGCCAGCAATCTGGACTGCTTTGGCATCGAGCTAGATGCTGCGGACTTGGAAGTGCTCAAAAATGTCAGCGGTTTGGCCGGTGGCGCACCAAATCCGGATGGGATGGATTTTTAGATGCAAATCCGATTCTATCGAAGTTCAGATAGAGAAGCCTTGCAGTCTTACCATTTAACCGACTTGAGATTTACCAGTCATCCGAGCCAGGCTGTCGCTGATTTGGAAAATCGCTATGCTATCTTGGGTCTTGAAGAAGATCAAATTGTAACCTTTCTAATCTTGGATGCTGGAGAAAAGAAGTTTGCTTATGGCGGTCAGCCAGATAGCCTGCTCCTTCGTAGTTTTTCAACGGATGAAGGCTTTCGGATGCGAGGATACGGTAGTCAGACGCTGAAGCTCTTGCCTGATTTCATAAGAGAGCATTTGCCTATGTATAAAAGCATCATACTAGGCGTCAATGAGAGAAATCAAGTAGCTTCCTATCTCTACCGAGAGACCGGCTTTAGCAAAAAGCCCCAGCGCATATTAGGACCAGCCGGCTGGCAGGAAGTATATGAATTAAAAATATAAAGCTATCCCCAGTTTGAAAAGAGCTGGGGATTTTTATCTCTACCGCCAGAAGAAACTATAAAACAAGCTGCTTATGTGCTATAATGAGAGATGTAAAATGAGACCAATATCCAACGAAACACTAATATGGGAGAGTTAGATGAAGAAGACCCAAGAATTGGAAATCGAAAGACAGCTAATTGAGCGCTTGACAAGTGGAGAAAGTCAATGGACTTATCGGCAAGAGTTGCGGACAGAGGAGCAGCTGTGGGAGAATTTTTTTGCTAAGTTAGAGCAAAATAATCTGCCTGATTTGAAAGATCAGATGCTGACTGCGCAGGAAAAGGAGCAAATCAAAAACCAGCTCAACTTTGTCAACTACTATGAAGCAGCTAAATGGCTGGCAGGTGAGAATGGAATTGCAAAAGTCCAGGTTCAGCGAGAAGATGCCAGACTTGGAAAGGTTCGTCTCTCAGTTATTTGGCGAGACAATGTGGCAGGTGGCAAGTCTAGCTATGAGATTGTCCATCAAGTGGAGCGTGACAAGGCCTATCCAATGGATCCGAACCGTCGTCTGGATGTGACCTTGCTCATCAATGGCCTGCCCATGATTCATATCGAGCTGAAAAGCCGTCAAAAGCCTTTTTTGGACGCTTTTCGGCAAATCCAGAATTACGACAAGGAAGGGAAGTTTCGCGGGATTTACTCCAGCCTGCAGATGTTTGTCGTATCCAATGTCATTGACACCCGTTATATCGCAGCTGCAAAGGAAAACAAGCTCAATGCGCAGTTTCTGACCAGGTGGGTTGATAGCCAGAACCAGCCGGTTACAGATCTCTTTGACTTCGCGGAGCAAGTGCTGTCTATTCCGCGTGCCCATCAGATGGTCATGCAGTATTCGGTCATTGATGATGTGAGAAAGTCGCTTATTTTACTGCGGCCTTATCAGGTGCATGCTATTGAAGCCGTCCGAGAAGCCTCCATGCGTCAGGAGTCGGGCTATATCTGGCACACGACGGGCTCTGGGAAGACATTGACTTCCTATAAGGTGGCTCGGAATCTCCTGCAAATCCCATCGATTCAAAAAACAATCTTTGTCGTAGACCGCAGAGAGCTCGATGATCAGACGACTTCTAGCTTTCTCTCTTATGCAGCCAATGATATCATTGATATTGATGAGACGGACAATTCTAAAGAACTGATCAGCCGTCTCTATGAAGATAATAAAGGGCTGGTCGTTACGACCATTCAGAAGATCAATGCCATGCTGCACAAGTTTGAAGAGGGACATTACCAGCGGGAATACAAGAAAATCAAAGAGCTCAGAGTAGCCTTTGTTGTGGATGAGTGCCACCGAGCTGTCACGCCACAGGCTCACAAGTCTCTCAGCGAGTTCTTTATCTACTCGCTCTGGTATGGCTTTACTGGAACACCTATCTTTGGGGAAAATAAACGCAAGCAGGTAGGGGATTTGGCTCAGACTACCCAGCAGCAGTATGGAGAGCGTCTGCATGAATATACGGTCAAGGAAGCCATTCATGACAATTCTGTGCTAGGCTTCAAGGTGGACTATCGCAACACTCTTATCACGGACGCAGAAGAAGAAGCTATCCCAGATAGTGCCTATGAGCATGAAGATCATATGCTGGAAGTGCTGGATGCTATCCTCAATAAAAGCCATCGTCAGCTGGGTCTTGAAAATGGCGTTGGCCGGACTTATACTGCCATCCTGACTGTCAAGTCAATTCATCAGGCGCAACGCTACTATGACCTGCTCAAACAGGTCAAGGAAGGTCAGACTCGCATTAAGGTCTCTGAGCGGACGAAGCGCGTGCTGCCAGACTTTCCTAAGTTTACTATTACCTACTCAGTGACAGAGAATGAAGAGGAATCCTCTGTCAATCAGGACAAGATGAAGCAGGCTTTGGATGACTACAATCAGGAGTTTGGCACTCACTACAGTCTATCAACTCTTGGGAGCTTTAATACTGATGTCAATAATCGTCTATCCAGAAAGAAAGAGAAGTATCTCTATCGAGATGAGCAGCTGGACTTGGTCATTGTCGTCAATAGACTCCTAACAGGTTTTGATGCCCCTTGCCTATCGACACTCTATATTGATAGAAAGCCTATGCAGCCGCAGGATCTGATCCAAGCTTTCAGTCGGACTAATCGGATCTTTGATCAGCGTAAGTCCTATGGACATATCATGACCTTTCAAAAGCCACTAGCCTTTAAGGATGCAGTGGACGATGCCCTGCGACTCTACTCCAATGGGGGAGAAAATGAGGTGCTGGCTCCAGAATGGCCGGAGGAGAAAGCTAACTTTGACCGGGCTTTAGCTGATTTTCAGGGACAGCTATCTAGTAGCTCCGAGGATGGACTAGCTATCGAAAGCGCCCCGACAGCCTTGCTGAAGAAGCTAGCCAAAAGCTACCAGCAACTGGACAAGTATATGGCCTCTATCCAGGTTTATGCTGAGTATGACAAGGAGACGCTTTATCAGGAGACTGGACTTAGCGATGAGAGTCTGGAGAATTATCTTGGCCTGTATCAGAATATCCTTGCTGAGCTCAAGCTTCGCAAGGACGGTACAGACGAGGATGAGCCTTTGGATATCCTCTATGAGCTGGAATCTGTCCATATTGATGAGATCAATTACAGCTATATCCTCTCCCTCATCCAAGCCTTTATCTCTCAAGAGGATATAGACAGCCGAGAGCTGAGTCCAAAGGATGTCCAAGCTGTTGGTGACTATATCGCCAGTCTCAGCAGGACCAATCCAGCTTTAGCCCAGATTATCGCTGACCTCTGGCAGGAAATCCAGAAAGACCCTGAGAATTATCGCGGTCAGTCCATCTCCCACATCCTAGATCAGATGATCCAATCAGTCATTGACCAACACGTCCAGACCTTTGCCAAGCAGTGGTATGTTGGAGCAGATGAGCTTCGCTATTTCATCGATAACTACCGCAAAGGAGCGAAAAAACAAGCCGGCGAGAGTCAGCTAAACCATAGCCAACGATACAAAGAGTACAAGACGGAAGTTGAAGGCGCTCTTAATCCTCTGCGCTACAAAAAAGAAATTAAAGAAGCTTGCATTCGACTGATTGAGGAAGTCATCGAGCCCTTGAGAGCGGGGAGATAAGAGAAAAAGGGAATCATCAAAACTTCGAAGAATAGTCTCTGGCTAAAAAACCAATCAATCTAAAAGCCGAACACGAGCACTTACTAAAATATTTGGATAATCTAACTTTCGAATAGTCCTGTTTGTGAGAAAACCCAGGCTTTCTATCTGTCGTATGTTGTAGTTTGTTATAATTTACAAGCTTTCTAAAGTTCGAATACTAGCGTTTGTTAAAATTTTAAAGTGTTCTAAGCGTGAAATGCCTTGATAATTCATTTTTTAAGAGAAATAATCCCCATCCGAAGTTAAAGAAATCATCGGGTGGGGATATTTTATGTCTTTGATTTTGAAAAAGTGGTATTTCAGGGATAAAAAATGACATTTCAGGGCAGCCTTGCAAAAGATTTATTGTCACATGCTATACTTAGTTCATCAAATTATTGGAGAGGTTTTATTATGACTATTAACTACACCATTCGTCCCCTGACCTATAGCAACTTTACTCACCGTGAGTTTGAAAGTTTGATGACAGATTCTCGTCAAATCATCACAGACTTTGTCAAGTCCAACAAGAACGAAGAGATGTATAGCACGCACTTGGAGCCCTTTGCGAGCAAGCTAGAAGAATTCCAAGAACAGCTAGCCAGCGTGGAAAAGAAGCAGACCACGAGTCTGGCAGAGGTAGATAAGGAGCGGGACAGCGCTCTGGTCGGACTTTTTACCCTGCATAGGGGATTTGCTAAGATAAAGGAAGCGAAGTTCAAGGAAGCCCATGAGACACTGGATCCAGTCCTGACTAAATACAAGGATATCACCAAGCATAATAACGATGTAGCTACTGCTGAGATTAAGAGTCTCCTCAAAACCCTCAAGGAAGAGCCCTACAATGCGGCAGTAAGTACGCTGGGATTCTCACCAGTGATTAGCGCAGTGACGACTGCTCAGGAAGACTATGATAAGGCCGAAGCCCTAGCGCGTGCAGCCAAGTCCAGCAAGGAAGTCGGTAAGACCAAGCAACTGCGCGCGGAAATATCCCGCACTTATGACCTCTTTATGCGCTATACCGCAGCCTCCGCAGAAGCCTACCCCGAGAAAGCCCACTTTGCCAAACTCCTCAAGGATCTCAATACTATCCGAGACAGCAAGCGCCGCCTGGCCAGTCCAAATAAGAAAACCAAACCGGAACAGACTCCGGAAGTAACAGGATAAGAAAAATCCCTTAGAATTATAAATTCTAGGGGATTTTTGCGTGTAATAGACAATAGTGAGGGAATGTGAGGGTGAAAGTCGATATAATACATTGGATTTTTATATAAATGCTTTATAGAATATGGGATAATTGATATAATGATAGAGGTGTGGTTTTCATAGAAGTGAGTTTTAAACATTTAACCATTTGTTTTATATAGAAAGGTATTTGTGTAATGGCCGAGGAAATTATGGAAAATGAAAAAGAGAATGTTAAAATAACCAGCTTCAAAACAACTAATCACAAAATGATTATCGTTGGAAATGGTTTTGATATTAGCGCTGGAATACGTAGTTCATATAATAACTTTGTGGAACATATAAGATTAGAAGAAAAACTTGAAACTAACGAAGATATCTATAATTTTAATAAATTGTTTTTGCAAAAGTTTGATGGTAAATCATTGAATTGGAATGATTTAGAGTCTATTTTTGAAAGTCACATTAAAGAGATAAATGAAATAACTTACAATAGTGATGACGAAATCAGAAGTAGATATAGTATAACTGAAATTAATGGCTATCTTAAAGAGTTGGAAGAATTGTTTTCGGATTATTTATCCGATACCTATGAGAGCTGGTATAATTATTACAGAGCACGAAGAAATAATAATAAGGGGTTGGGAGTTAATGAAGTTTACAAAAATATTTTTAAAGAAGCGGATGTTATAAATTTTAACTATACGAGGACTTTATCTGACTTAGGGTTAGTACAACCTGGAGTGAATAAAAGTTCAAGTTATTTTCAAGTACACGGCTCCTTATTTGAAAAGAATATCATTTTTGGTGGTGGATTCACTGGCAATGAAAAATTTACCGTTTTCAATGTTCCGGGGTCTATGGACAATGATAAACTTATTCGGATTAAAAAAGATACAGATTTATTTGAAAAACGTACACAATTATTAGCAAAAATAAATAATTATCAAGAGAATTCAGTTGATACATTTATAATAGGACATTCTATATACGGAAGTGACTTACCGTTTTTATCTAAAGTTTTTGAAAAATCTAAAAGAATCTACTTATTTTATTACGGTAATGACTATCTAATTAAGTTGCAGATGATTAGTAAGGTGTTGAGCTCAGAAATTTTAGAAAAAATAGTTTTAGTACCTTTCTATGATATTTTGATTGATACTAAAGAACAAAATCTAGAATTTGGAGTTAATAATCCTAATTCAATTCAGCTAGGTAATACTGACATTGAGCTATTAAAAAGAATATTTAATACATCATTGCCAATCACTGTTCCTTTTGATAAATTTATCTTAACTAATAAACTTTTTATATTTAATCAGTTTCAATACATTAAAATTTCTAGTCGTTTAGAGTGTGAAGCTTTTAAAAAAATATTAAGTTTTTTAGATATACAAGAAACTAACATCGACGGATTAAATATAATACTTGATAAAGTAAAAGAAATCAATAATGATAAGCCAGTTCTAGACGACTTGTTTGAAATGGAAGAATTTGTCACATGTGTTAAAAAAAGTAAGCGTATCGAAATTACGAATTCTTCATTAAGTATTGACAAATTAACAACTCTCATTCTAAATGCTGAAAATTGCCAAAAATTAAAAATTAGAGATTGTAGTTTTTATTCTGGTGACGAAGTAGTTGTAGATGATATCGATATAAGCCGTCTTCAAAATATTGAATATTTAGAAATAAGTGAAAATAATAATGATACAACTCAAATTAATATAGATGCTAAAAATAATACAATTAGCAAAACTTTAAAAAAAATTATTGTCCATGGGAATTTGAATATTAATACAAAAGATTCGTTGATGTTTTTTTCACAAAACAGTCGTTATGTTGAGTTAGATTATCCAATTACAGGCGGATTTGGTCTTAAAGTAGATTTTCCGAATGTATCAACCTTTATATTAGATGCTCAAGAAGTGGACAGTGAACCTAGTTTATCAGGTATCACTCTTTCGACAAGTATTAGGGTTCTTAAGCTGATAGATGTATCTTTTACGGAACTAGGAAAAGAAAAGGAAGTATACAAATTTTCTTCTCTTTTTAACTTCAAGAGCGATGATAAAAACGAAAACAAAAAGACAAAACATTTATCAAATCTGAAAGAGATAGAGTTATCAGCCATTGATGAAAGTCGGGAATTGCTTTTTGATGTTATTCCTAATACGCAACAAATCACTTATAATGGTGAACAAACAGAACTTATAAAATTATGGTTGAGGGAACAAAGTACACAAAGATTGAAACAGGAAGTTAGTCAAACAAAATCTGAAGTAGCGTTACCCTCAGGTGATGTGCTGTTTGATGATTTAGGGCCGGGGATTGGTCTTGCTATGACAACTCCACATAAGAAAGTTGTTGAAGAAAACGCGAATGTAAAGAGCTTTGAGACTTCTTTTCCTCGAGAAGCAGAAGTTAGAAATACAGCTATTGAAACTGTGGATAAGGTTTCGAAAATGATTTTAGATTATCTTACTGAAAATAAATTGCTACATTCTGATGATTCGAGAGATATTAATTGTAGAGAAGCTAGTAGAATCGAAAAAGAAATTAGTGAATTTGCTAAAAAATGGGCAGTTGATAGACAAGCATTGACTTTTTATGTGTTAAATTTTGATACTGGAAATAAGAATGGCAAGCAGCTTGGTGAAACGGATTTAAGAAATTCAGCAAATTATAACGAGTTTCCCGATAAGAACAATAAAAATAAGTTGCATTATCGACAAGAACTCAATGTTGCAATTAAAAAATTTGCAGCTGACTTGCATGAAAGATATCGTTTATGAATGGAGATTGAATAGATGGAAGAAAATACGTTACCCAAGTTAAGATACGCTGATTTTGAAGATGCTTGGCAGAAGTCCTTGTTGATAGAACAAGTAGAAATTAGAAGGGGACTGACCTATAAACCCAGTGACGTGAGGAACAATGGTGTTAGAGTTTTAAGAAGCTCAAACATCGCAGAAGATACTTTTGTTATATCAGACGATGATGTTTTTGTTGATAAGGGAGCAGTAAATATTCCTAGAATAAGCAATGGCGATATTTTAGTAACAGCTGCTAACGGTTCAACAAAGTTGGTGGGAAAACATGCGATTGTTAAAAATTTATCAGACGATGAGTTGGCTGTTCATGGGGGATTCATGCTAGCTATTAAGGCTGAACAGAATACTTTTGTAAATGCCTGGATGAGTTCTAAGGAGTATAAAAAGGTATTACAATTTATTCAGGGAGGAAATGGTGCAATTGGTAATTTATCTACATCAATACTGAAGAGCATGAAAATGACTATTCCTGCTTCTTTAGAAGAACAATCCGCTATTGGCTCCCTCTTTCGCACTCTAGACGATTTGTTGGCTGTTTATAAGGAAAAACTCACCAACTATCAGGACTTAAAATCTTCCATGTTGTCCAAGATGTTTCCCAAGAGTGGTCAGAATGTTCCAGAAATTCGTTTGGCTGGATTTGGTGGGGAGTGGAAGCGAGATAGAGCTGATAAAATCTTTAAATCTGTTTCTGAAAAAAATAGAGCGGATTTGCCTGTTCTTTCTGCTTCACAAGTTAATGGAATGGTATTACGCGATGAAATTGGTATTGATATCAAGTACGATAATACTACTTTAATAAATTATAAAGTAGTTAAGCCAAATCAGTTTGTCATCCATTTAAGATCGTTTCAAGGTGGATTTGCTCTTTCAAAAATTGAGGGTATTACTTCGCCGGCCTATACAATTATTGACTTTGTTGAAAAAGATAGTCACTGTTCAGAATTCTGGAACTGTATTCTAACTTCTAAAAGTTTTATTAAATTGCTTGAAACAGTTACTTATGGAATACGTGATGGTAAAAGCATCAGTTTTAAAGATTTTTCTAGTTTAAAATTTATGTTCCCTGAACCAAAAGAGCAACTAGATATTGCTAATTTCTTCTCTAATCTTGACACTCTTATCAATTCATACCAAGATATGATTTCTCAGTTGGAAACCTTGAAGAAAAAGCTTTTGCAGGATATGTTAAATTAAAGATGGAGATTTTACAGATGAGTTCATATAACGATAATCTAATTTTAAAAGTTATAAATAATTCAGAAAGCAATAATTGGAATGATGCAGTCCATGAATGGGAGATAGTTGATTGTTATGAGGATGAAAACTTATTATCTTCATGTATTTGTGGAAAAGAATGTATTAAATATTGCTATACGATTAAGAATAACAATGGTAATGAATTAGTGCCAATTGGTAGTCGGTGTATCAATAAGTTTGATAGACAGGATCTGAACGACTTTACAACTGTACATGAAAAGCTGTTCTCTCTTCTGCACGCCATTCGAGATAATAAATTTATTACCTTATCTTCAGAATATTTTTCTCGTAAATTAATTGAATATCTTTACCAAAATGGCGCTTTTCAACCTAGTATATACAACGATTATACACCAATTAATGATTATAATTTTCTTATTAAAATGTTTAATCAAAAAAAGCCACCATCTCAACAGCAACAAAAGAAAATAAATGCGCTAATTATAAATAATATACGACCTTATCTCGAAAATATCATTGGTGATAAAATTATATACTAGAACTTGATTCTACTATCTCAATTTCTCTACTAACACCCTAACAACTAGAAAGAAACTTATGACACAAGAAACAATTCAAACATCCCAGGGGCTTTATCAGGCCCTCTGGAACTCAGCAGATGTGCTTCGCTCAAAGATGGATGCTAATGACTACAAGTCTTATCTGCTAGGCATGGTCTTTTATAAGTACCTGTCCGATAAGCTGCTCTTTTTCGTGGCAGAGACCATGGGGGAGGAAACGGAAGACTTGGAGCAGGCGCTGGATAATTACCGTGGCTACTATGAGGATGAGGAGACCAAGGCTGATCTAATCGATGTCATCAAGCAGGAGCTGTCCTATGCCATGGAGCCAGATCTGACCTTTACGAACTTGGTGCTGCAGGTCAATAGCGGTACTTTCCAGCTGGAGCATCTAGCCCAGGGCTTTCGTAATATTGAGCAGAGCGATGAGCTCTTTGAAAATCTCTTCGAGGACATTGACCTCTATTCCAAAAAGTTAGGAGCAACGCCTCAGAAGCAAAATCAAACAGTAGCTGCGGTTATGAAGGAGCTGGCTGTCCTAGATGTGGCAGGTCATGCTGGCGATATGCTAGGCGATGCCTATGAATATCTGATCGGCCAGTTTGCGACTGACTCGGGCAAGAAAGCCGGCGAGTTTTATACGCCTCAGCCCGTCGCAAAGCTCATGACCCAGATTGCTTTTCTAGGGCGTAAAGATCAGAAAGGCTTCACTCTCTATGACCCGACCATGGGCTCAGGATCGCTGCTGCTCAATGCCAAGCGCTATTCTCATGAGGCAGGGACTGTCTCTTACTTCGGCCAGGAGCTTAATACTGCTACCTATAACCTTGCTCGGATGAATATGATTCTGCACGGCGTTCCGATTGAGAACCAATTTCTCCATAATGCTGATACTTTGGATGAAGACTGGCCGACCCAGGAGCCGACCAACTTTGACGGAGTACTGATGAATCCGCCTTACTCAGCCAAGTGGTCAGCAGCAGATGGTTTCCTGCAGGATCCACGTTTCTCTGGTTTTGGTGCTCTGGCGCCTAAGTCTAAGGCAGACTTTGCCTTTCTCCTACATGGCTTTTATCACCTCAAGCAGGTCGGCGGTGTCATGGCTATCGTCCTGCCTCATGGTGTCCTCTTTAGGGGCAATGCCGAAGGTAAGATTCGTAAGGCTCTTCTAGAGGAAGGGGCAATTGATACAGTCATTGGACTCCCTGCTAATATATTCTTTAATACCAGCATTCCAACGACTATCATCATTCTCAAGAAAGATCGGACGAACCGTGATGTTTTCTTCATTGATGCGTCTAAGGAGTTTGACAAGGGCAAGAACCAGAATATTATGACGGATGCTCATATTGACAAGATTCTGAAAGCCTATAAGGCTAGGGAAGACGTAGATAAGTTTGCCCATCTGGCCAGCTTTGAAGAAATTGTCGAAAATGACTACAATCTTAATATTCCTCGCTACGTAGATACTTTTGAGGAAGAAGAAGTCGAGCCATTGACTGAGATTGTGACTAAGATTAATCGTACTAATAAGGAGATTGAAAGTAAAACAGCTGAACTTGTAAACATGCTGGGCCAGCTCAGAGGCACAACGCCTGAAGCTCAGGAAGAACTAGAGAAGTTTTTGACTGAGTTTGAGAAATAATATCTTAATAAACAACCTATCACAAACCAATCAAACTAGAGCACTCTGCGCTTGTTCTGATTGGTTTTTTCTTATTTCCGGATTTTAAACTGTATTTATTCTGTATTTCAAATAAATAGAGACTTGAAACTTTATCATATAGCAGTTTTTGGTTAGAACATTCGCCATTATTACGTTTTGGTTAAATTTGTTAGGATTGTATGAATTGTCAGAAAATTTTTATTATAATATGGTTTATAAATAAAGATAAGGAGACTTCTATGCAAAGACAACGTTTTTCACTCCGTAAATACAAGTTCGGTTTGGCTTCTGTTCTGCTAGGAACTGCTCTGGTTTTTGGTGCTGGACAGGCTCAGGCGGATGAGCAGGCGACAGTTAGTTCGTCAGGGCAAGGTCAGCCGACTGCCGCTGTGGTATCAGCGACTGAGTCCGCTTCTCAAGCAGCTAGACCTGAGAGTCAGCCGGCAACTCCAGCTGCTGTGGAGAAAGCAGCACCAGCTTCTTCTGAATCGGTAGCTTCAAGTACAGAGCAGGCGAGCCAGCCTTCTACGGCAGAGGCTAAGGAAGCAGCTGCAGATCCTGTAGAGAAAGGAGCGACTTCTTCATCGGAAGAGGCTTCTTCAAGTGCTGAGAAGGTAACTCAACCATCTGCCGCAGAGTCCAAGCCGACAGCTACAGCTAGTCCGACTGTAGAGTCTCCGGCAGCCGTAAACTCAGACAAGCCTGCTGCTAATCCTGATGCAGTAGCAGAGTCACCAACTTCTCGGGATGCTAAACCAAGCAGCATCAGTACCAATGAGATTATCAAGGTTCCTCAGACCTGGTCTCAGGGCTATAAAGGTCAAGGCCGGCTGGTAGCGATTATCGACTCAGGTCTGGATGTCCATCATGAGGTTTTGAAGATTTCTGACCCGTCAAAGGCCAAGTATCAGACAGAGGCAGCTCTGGAAGAAGCTAAGAAAAAGGCTGGTATTGACTACGGGAAGTGGTACAACAGCAAGGTTGTCTATGCCTATAACTATATCGACGGTGATGACAATATCAAGGAAAAGAACAGTTACTCGCATGGTATGCACGTAACAGGGATTTCAGTGGGAAATCCCAACAAGAAAGCTCCTAATGATGAGTATGTCTACGGTGTTGCACCGGAAGCGCAAGTTATGTTTATGAGGGTATTCTCAGACCGTCAACGCACAACTAGCGACGCTATCTATATCAAAGCTATTGATGATGCAGTAGCTTTGGGAGCTGATACCATCAATATGAGTCTAGGCTCAGCAACAGGTTCAACGGTTGATGTCAGCCCTAGTCTGCAGGCGGCTATTGAGCGCGCTCGGGCCAAGGGGGTGAGTGTGATCATTGCGGCGGGTAATGACAATACCTTTGGCAGCGGCTACTCTAAACCGCTAGTTGAAAATCCAGACTATGGTCTAGTTGACAGTCCTTCAACAGTAGAAAGCTCTATCTCAGTCGCCTCTGTCAATAACACTGTTCTGACAGAGGAAGTCATGGAAGTGCGTGGTCTGGAAAAGAATGATAAGCTTTTGAACGGTCATTTCAGCTACTCCATGGGTGAGACAAATGCAACCTTTGAAAAGGGCAAGGAATATGAGTATGTCCATGTTGGTCTTGGCCGTGAAGAGGACTTTGCTGGTAAGGATCTGACAGGTAAGCTGGCTCTTATCCAGCGTGGTTCCTTTACCTTTGCTGAAAAGGTTAGAAATGCTATCAGCCATGGTGCTGTTGGTGCTCTGATCTACAATAATGTTGACGGAGCTAACCTAACGATGAGCCTAGACAGTGAATCTAAAAAGGTTCCGTCAGCCTTTATCAGTAAGGAATATGGAGAGGCTTTGGCAGCTGGTAATTACAAGGTGGTCTTTAATGGTCTTAAGGTCAATCGGCCGCATCCAGGAGCAGGTAGTCTGTCTGACTTCTCTAGTTGGGGCGTAACGACAGATGGTTTGCTCAAGCCAGATGTGACAGCACCAGGTGGCGATATTTACTCTTCGCTTAATGACAATACCTATGGCTCTATGAAGGGAACCAGTATGGCTACGCCTCATGTGGCTGGTGTGGCGGCTCTGGTCAAGGAATATCTCCTTCAGCACTATCCAGACTTAACACCTGCCCAGAATGCAGACTTAGTCAAAGCCCTCATCATGTCAACAGCCAAGCTGCACGTCAATAAGGAAACTGGTGTCTACACCTCTCCGCGTCAGCAGGGAGCTGGTATCGTAGATACGGCAGCGGCTATTTCTACCGGCCTCTATGTGACAGGGGATAATCAATATCCTAGCGTTTCCTTGGGCAATGTCCAAGACAGCTTCACCTTTGATGTTACGGTTCATAATATCACGGATAAGGACCGGACCCTGAAGATGATTGTCAATACTAATACGGATGCGGTCAAGGATGGCTACTTTACTCTGACACCGCGCAAACTAACTGAAACGGTTTGGCCAGAAGTTACGGTCAAGGCTCACAGCAGCCAGAAAGTGACGGTCAAGGTAAATACTGCTAAGTTTGCGGAAGAGTTGATCAAGCAGATGCCGAATGGCTATTTCTTAGAAGGCTTTGTCCGCTTTGTGGATCCAGCGGATGACGGCGATGTGATTAGTCTGCCATTTATGGGCTTCCGTGGGCAATTCCAAGATCTTCCAGCTGTAGAAAGACCAATCTATGATCTAGTCCAAGAAGGCAAGTCAGGCTTCTATTACCCAGTGCCAAAAGACAAGAGTATCCTGTCTGATGACAATGTCTCTTCCCTTGTGACGGAGTCAAATGATACCCTCTACTCTACCGGTGGAACAGCTGCCCGCAGCTCAATTGTACTGGGAACTGCAGAAAATGCGGATGGTAAGCATGTGCTGCAGCTGGGAGCGGATGGCAAGATTCGTCTGGCCTTCTCACCTAATGGTGATGGCAATCAGGACAGCATCCAGTATCGGACAGTTCTCTATCGCAATATCAATAATCTGACAGCTAGTGTCTATACGGCAGATGATAAGGACTATCGCTTCCCAATCTGGCAGAGCAGCACGATTAGAGAAGGCCGCAAGAACTACTATAGTGGTCAGTCAGACAATCCTAAGTCCTACCTACTGGAAGATACATACTGGGATGGTCGTGATAGCAAGGGTGAGAAGTTGGAAGATGGCCTCTATACCTATGTGGTTCGCTATACGCCAGATGTACCAGGTGCTAAAGAGCAGCAGATTAGCTTTAAGCTGCAGATCGATACGCAGAAACCTTTGATTAGTTCAGGCTATATCAGTACCAAGGATGGCGCAGAAACCTTTACGGCTCGCAAGCCAAAAGATGTCGGCAACGGCGGTATTTTGAGAGAACAGGTCTTCTATCTGCAAGCAGATGAAAAAGGGAAAGAGACTTATAAAGCCGTAGATGATTTTGGCATTGAGCGTGATTACGAGCGTCGAGTTTACATCTCAGCCAATGCGGATGGTAGCTACACCTTGCCAAAAGGAGTGGACAAGTCTAAGATTTTCTATGTGGTAGAGGACTATGCGGGTAACCGTGATGCCATAGCTTTGTCAGAGCTAGTAAGTGCTGAAAATGATGGTCGTATCCGTGTTGCTCTGGTGGATGCCAATACGCGTCAGGATGTATCGTCGACCTTTGTCTATCGAATCAAGGATAGCAAGGGCAAGTATGTCGAACTGGACAAGGGCAAGCAAATCAACGCTCTGCCATTTGGCCGCTATACAGCAGAGATCTTTACTTATGATAAGGATGGGCTTCGTTTCTACAGCGATCTGACTCAGGAGTTTGAGCTGACAGCCCAAGATAGCTTTAAGACGATTGAGTTTCTAGTCAAGAAGTTGGTCTTTGCACCGGTCAGCGTTGCCTTTGATCAAGCTGTTCCGAAGAATACTCAAGTGGTTCTCAAGAATAACAATGGCGATGCCTATACGCTTCCAGCAGAACTGTTTGGCAAGCATGCCTTTGGAAGATCTGTAGCAGCTGGATTCTACTCTGTCTTTGTCAACCTGCCGACGGGTTACGAGCTCTGGGAAAATGAGCCGACTGTTGAGGTCAAAGAGGGTAAGAATAACCTGCTCAAGCTGGGAGTTATCGTCAAGTCAGGCTTGCTGGCGGCTGTCAATCAGCAGTCTAGTCTGGTCGGCACTGCTCAGTATTACAATGCTTCTGCAGCGAAGCGCACAGCCTATGACCAAGCATATCAGGCAGCCAAGGAAGCTTTGACAAGTAAACTGACCCAAGCGCAAGTTGATGCCGTAAGAGCAAAACTAGAAACAGCATCTACTAATTTAGACGGCAAGGACTCTGATATTGCTGCGGTTAAGGCGGCTGTAGAAGCTTATGCAGCTACCACTAAGACAGGTGCTTATGCCAATGCTAAGGATAGAACTCGCCGTGCTTATGATAAGGCCTTCCAAGCAGTGGCTCTGCTCTTGGTGCAGGACAAGGTGACCCAGGAGCAAATCGATACAGCCCTAGCTCAGCTGACTACAGCAGAGAAGAAGTTGGATGGCAAGGCGACTAACTTTACTAATCTCAAGAAGCTAGTCGATGATGAGGTACATTACCAAGCCATCAGCAATAAGTTTATCTATGCGACTGACGCAGTTAAGGCGGCTTATCTAGAAGCTTATGCACAGGCTAAGGAAGTTTTGGCTAATCCAGGTGCCAGCCAGGAAGATGTCAAAGAAGCCATTGCCAATCTCAGAGCAGCCAAGAGAAAGCTTGATGGCAGAAAGCCAAGAGTAGTAAAACCGAAAAAACCTAAACAAGTCTAATTGGTTTTCAAGTCAGTTAAAATCCCTTAAGTTGAAACTTGAGGGATTTTTCGATAAGTATTTTACATTGGCCCTATTTTCTGCTATAATCTTTTTTAGAAAGAATTCTCATTGTCTACTTTTTAGCGAGTTCGGGATAGTGTGAGCCGGATAGGGAAGCAGTGCAGATGGCGCTTTCGGTTATAATTTTTAAAGTAATGAAGTAATAAATTAGGGTGGAACCGCGTCTTGACGCCCCTAGGTGAAATAGCCTAGGAGTGTCGGATGTGGTTCTTTTGCGTACTGAGTCTATTGTTCGAAAGAAAGGAGATTCGTGGAGAACCTTTATCTTGTAAAAGACGAGAACCAATTAGCAGCTTTTCGAGATTTCGTCGCAAAGAATTCCGCAAAGTTGCAGGCTTATCTAACATTTTTAAAAGACGAGTTTGCGGTTTATGACTTGCCGCAAGCCATCATTTGGTCCGATTTTGATTCTGCTACGCAGATCATTCGGGAAATTCCTGTACCAGCCTATACAAATGATAGGCGGATGGTTATGACTCCCGAATTGACGGTTTGGAAAGATGTGTATCTCCTTCAGTTGGAGAATTACGAGACCTCTCACCAAACTCGAGCAATAGAAAGCCATTATCAGTCTTTGTCTGAAAATTCTCTCTTACAGATTGTGGGCCATGAGTTGGCTCATTGGTCAGAACATTTTTCAGATGATTTTGATGGATACGGTGCCTATATCTGGTTTGAAGAAGGGATGGTTGAGTATATTAGCCGCAAGTATTTCTTTACAGATGAGGAATTTCGAGCAGAAAAAGCTTGTAATCAGTCTCTCGTAAAGCTCTTTCAGAAAAAGCACGGTTGGCACTCATTGAATGATTTCGGCACTTCGACTTATCAAGGGAATTATGCTAGTATTTTTTATGAATACTGGCGCAGTTTTTTGACAGTCGACAAGCTAGTAGAAAATCTAGGCAGTGTGCAAGCGGTCTTTGATTCTTATCATCGGTGGGCAAATACAGATAAAACACTTCCCTTGTTGGATTGGTTCATACAGCAGAAAATAATAGACAAAGAGATATAAACAAACTAAAGGAGTAAAAAATGTCCAAGAAACTTACCTTTCACCTCGCCAAAGTCAATTGCGAACCTAAAGGTTCGATTGACTAACGACAACCGCTATGGGCGGTTTGTCTAGGCGATGTACTAGCTTTTCAAAAGGGAAATAATCGTTCCCTTTTGAACGCTTCGCAAGGATCTCAAGAAACAAAAGGAGTAAAAAATGTCTAAAAAGTTAACATTTCAAGAAATTATCTTGACTTTACAGCAGTTCTGGAATGATCAGGGCTGTATGCTCATGCAGGCTTATGATAATGAGAAGGGGGCGGGAACGATGAGTCCCTACACCTTCCTGCGGGCTATTGGGCCAGAGCCGTGGAATGCGGCCTATGTAGAGCCATCTCGCCGGCCGGCAGATGGTCGTTATGGGGAAAATCCCAACCGTCTTTACCAGCACCATCAATTTCAGGTGGTTATGAAGCCATCTCCAAGCAATATCCAAGAACTTTACTTGCAGTCTTTGGAGCTCTTGGGTATCAATCCGCTGGAGCACGATATCCGCTTTGTTGAGGATAACTGGGAAAATCCGTCAACTGGCTCGGCTGGTCTGGGCTGGGAAGTCTGGCTGGATGGTATGGAAATCACTCAGTTCACTTACTTCCAGCAGGTCGGAGGTCTGTCAACTCAACCGGTGACAGCTGAGGTGACTTATGGCCTGGAGCGTCTGGCTTCTTATATCCAAGAAGTGGACTCAGTTTACGACATTGAGTGGGCTGATGGCGTTAAGTACGGCGAAATTTTCACGCATCCTGAGTATGAACATTCCAAGTACAGCTTTGAGGTCAGCGACCAAGACTTGCTCTTGGGGAATTTTGAGAAGTTTGAAGCGGAAGCTAAGCGCTGTCTGGACGAGCATCTGGTGCACCCCGCCTATGACTATGTTCTCAAATGCTCGCATACCTTTAACCTCTTGGATGCGCGTGGTGCCGTATCTGTGACAGAGCGGGCTGGCTATATCGCCCGTATTCGTAATCTGGCTCGTGTTGTGGCTAAGACCTTTGTGGCTGAGCGCAAGCGTCTGGGCTACCCACTTTTGGATGCAGAGACTCGCGAGAAACTCTTGGCAGAGGAGGGAGAATAATTATGGTAAAAAATTTATTAGTTGAATTAGGCTTGGAGGAAATGCCAGCCTATGTCGTGACACCGAGCATGAAGCAGTTGCGCGACAAGATGGGGGCTTTCCTGACAGACCATCGTCTGACCTTTGAGAAAATTGAAATGTTCTCCACACCGCGTCGTTTGGCGGTGCGCGTAGTTGGCTTGGCGGACAAGCAGTCTGATTTGACCGAAGATTTCAAAGGCCCTTCTAAGAAAATTGCTCTGGATTCAGATGGGAACTTCACCAAGGCTGCAGAAGGCTTTGTTCGTGGCAAGGGCTTGACGGTTGAGGATATTACTTTCCGTGAAATCAAGGGTGAAGAATACGTCTATGTGACCAAGGAAGAGGTCGGCCGCCCGGTAGAGGAAATCATCCCAGCAGTGACAGAAGTTCTGCAAGCTCTGACCTTCCCTGTCAGCATGCACTGGGCCAACAATACCTTTGAATACATCCGCCCAGTCCACACCTTGACTGTGCTCCTAGATGAGCAGGCCTTTGATTTGGATTTCTTGGATATCAAGAGCGGCCGTACGAGCCGAGGACACCGTTTCTTGGGGCAAGAAACGGAGATTGTTTCAGCGGATTCCTATGAAGATGACCTACGGGCTCAGTTTGTCATTGCCAGTCCTCTTGAGCGGGGAGATATGATTGTTGAGCAGATTCGAGCACTGGAAGAGGAGCACGGGGTTTCTATCGAGATTGACGAAGACCTGCTCAATGAAGTGTTGAATCTGGTAGAATATCCAACTGCTTTCTTGGGTAATTTTGATGCCAAATATTTAGATGTGCCTGAGGAAGTGCTGGTGACTTCCATGAAAGAGCACCAGCGTTATTTTGTTGTGCGCGATGCTGAAGGCAAACTTTTGCCGCACTTCATCTCTGTCCGCAATGGAAATGCAGAGCACTTGGAAAATGTCATCAAGGGAAATGAGAAAGTCTTGGTGGCTCGTCTGGAAGATGGGGAATTCTTCTGGCGGGAAGACCAAAAACTGGCTATTGCCGACTTGGTTGAAAAGCTGAGCAATGTGACCTTCCACGAAAAGATTGGCTCTCTAGCAGAGCACATGGAGCGGACTGGCAAGATTGCTGCTCTCTTGGCGCAAGAAGCAGGATTGGATGCTGATGAGACAGCTGACTTGGCTTGTGCAGCGGCTATTTATAAGTTTGACTTGCTGACTGGTATGGTTGGGGAATTTGATGAGTTGCAAGGTATCATGGGTGAGAAGTATGCTCTTCTGGCTGGTGAGAATGCTGCAGTGGCAGCTGCCATTCGGGAGCACTATATGCCGACTTCAGCCGATGGCGAATTGCCTGAGACTAAGGTTGGTGCGGTCTTGGCGCTGGCCGATAAGTTGGACACCATTCTGTCTTTCTTCTCAGTTGGCTTGATTCCGAGCGGTTCCAATGACCCGTATGCACTGCGCCGTGCGACTCAGGGTGTCGTGCGTATCTTGGATAAGTTTGGCTGGAACATTGACTTGGCTCAGCTTCTTGGTCGACTTTACGAACTCAAGTTTGATAGCTTAAGCTATGACAATCAAGAGGCGGTGCTGGACTTCTTCCGTGCCCGTGTTGAGAAAATGATGGATCGCAGCATTCCGAAAGACATTGTTACGTCTGTTCTTCAAAGCACTCACTTTGTCGTACGCGATTTGGTAGAAACAGCAGCGCTTCTAGCAGAAAAAGCTCAGGAAGACAACTTCAAGTCAGCAGTCGAAAGCCTGTCTCGGGTCTTTAATCTAGCTGAAAAAGCCCAAGGGCAGACAGCTGTCAATCCAGCACTCTTTGAAAATCAAGAGGAAAAAGACTTGGCAGCTGCTATTGAAGCAGTGGAGCTGACGGCAGACTTAGCTGCCAATCTGGACCAACTCTTTGCTCTCAGTCCAGTTATTGACGCTTTCTTTGACCATACCATGGTCATGGCAGAAGATGAGGCTGTGCGCAGCAACCGCCTAGCTCTCCTAGCTTCTTTGACGGCTAAGGCGGGACAGCTGGCCCAGTTTAATCAGATTAATACCAAATAAAAGGTAAGAGAGGTAGAATCATGGATCCTAAAAAAATTGCCCGTATTAATGAACTGGCTAAAAAGAAAAAAACCGTCGGTCTGACTGGTGAAGAAAAGGTAGAGCAGGCCAAGCTTCGTGAAGAGTATATCGAAGGTTACCGTCGCTCTGTTCGCCATCACATCGAAGGTATTAAGATTGTTGACGAGGAAGGCAATGATGTGACACCTGAGAAGTTGCGTCAAGTTCAGCGCGAGAAAGGTCTTCATGGCCGCAGTCTGGATGACCCAGAGTCTTAAGTAAATATAAAAAATCCCTCGCTAGGAAGCTAGAAAGTTCCTGTCGAGGGGTTCTTTTATTCTTGTTTACGTTTTTTCAAAATGCGGAGAGCCATATAGGTGCAGCTAACAATGATTGCTACATCCAGCCAGAAAATCCAAGGCTCCGTGATACGGAAAAAGAAGTAAGCAGCGATAGCGATAATGAGGGACAGAATCCCTAGATCCATTTTTTCTTTGAGATTAAGTCTCATAGGTCATCTTCCTCCTTTTTTTGTGCTTGACGAATCTTTCCTTTGGCAATGAAATGCATAATCAGTCCAAATCCAAGACCTGCGGCTAATCCAGTTATAATAAGTTTAGGCTGAAGCAAAACTTGTAGGATATCTTTCTTTTCCATGACAGCTATCATGATGCCGAAGAGAGGGTAAAAGAGCAGCCAATAGGAGAAGCCTGCTTTGAGACCAGCATGTTTCATAGCTTTTTCTTCTTTTTCATCCTGAAGTCCTAGCTCTAGATCATCAATTCCTTTGCGCCGTGCTTGGATGATTATATAGACACAGAAGCCGAGGATAAGGATTTCCAGCAGGATAGGATAGGCAAGAGCGATAATTTTGGGCCAGCGAAAGGCTAGGGGAAAGGCGATGGCATTGCCAAAAATCAGAATAAAGAAAAGCCAAATAAAGCCTATATTTCCTAAGTGTTCAGCCTGTTGGCGCTTTTGCTCGTCCAAAGGTCCGGTAATGCCGTAAAATCGTTTAATCATCTTGTCTGAGAATGTTTCTTTTTTCATGTTTGTGTCCTTTCTAGCTTAGGTCAAGGGATTATTCGCTCTGTTCAGTATGGTGTTTGCGTGATTTGAAGTAAAAGCTGATAAAAACACCTAAAATGCTAGCGACCAAGGCTGTTTTCAGGATTCGATCAGCTTTTAAAAAGAGAGTGAAAAAGTCTTGCTTGAGAGTGACTGCCTCTACAAGGCTAAAGATAGGATGGAAAGTCAACCCAACGAAGAGAGCAATCTTAAGACCAGGATATTGAAGCTTGCGCCTTTCTTTTTCACTCATGAGTTCCAAATCCAAATCTGCCAGGTGCTCTTTCTCAGACCTGAAGTAAATGATGCCAGCTATTATAAAGGTAAGAAGCTCTATAATAATGGGGTAAATTCGAGCATCTAATCCTGGATAGATATCGGCTAGCATGAAAGCTAGGAAATTACCAACTTGCAAAATCAAGAAAAGCCAAATAAAGCCTATATTTCCTAGATGTTCAGCCTGTTGGCGTTTTTGCTCGTCCAAAGGTCCGGTAATGCCGTAAAATCGTTTAATCATCTTGTCTGAGAATGTTTCTTTTTTCATGTTTGTTTCCTTTCTTTAGGTATGAATGTTGCTTCAGGGAAAAACTCTTAGTCATTTGAATCTTCATCTGTCAGCTGGGGTTCCCAAAAGAGGGCGTTGAGGTCAGTATCCAGCGCTCTAGCCAGATTGATACAGAGCTCGAGGGTAGGGTTGTATTTGTTGTTTTCAATCATATTGATAGTTTGCCGCGATACCCCGATAGACTTGGCCAACTCTAGCTGAGACATCTTTTTTTCTTTTCGAAATTCTTTGACACGATTCATTACACCCTTCCTTTCTAATACTATAACTAATAACTTTCAGTAAGTTTGTCAGTTATATTTGACTTTTATTTTATGCTAGTATAATACTTTTCGGAAAAAGTGTCAAGTATATCTGACAAAAAATTTTAAAAAGGATTTCATCCGCTTACTTTTTCTTTTAAATTTTTTTTTGCTTTTGAATGTGATATAATAAGTAAGATATGACAAACGAATTTCATCACATTACGGTTCTTCTTCATGAAACGGTTGACCAGCTGGCTGTTAAGCCTGACGGCATCTATGTCGATGCGACCCTTGGGGGTGCTGGTCACAGCGAATATCTTTTGAGCCAGCTCGGGGATGAGGGGCATCTTTATGCCTTTGATCAGGACCAGACAGCTATTGACAATGCTAAAAAGCGCCTGGCTCCTTATGTAGAGCGGGGGATGGTGACTTTTATCAAGGACAATTTCCGCCACCTCAAGAGCCGTTTGCAAGAAGCCGATGTGGAAGAAATTGATGGGATTTGTTATGACTTAGGCGTTTCCAGCCCTCAGCTGGATCAGCGTGAGCGTGGTTTTTCCTATAAACAGGATGCGCCTTTGGATATGCGCATGAACCGCGAGGCTGCCTTGACAGCTTTTGAGGTTGTCAATCATTATAGCTATCAGGATTTGGTACGAATCTTTTTTAAATATGGCGAAGACAAGTTTTCTAAGCAGATTGCTCGCAAGATTGAGCAGGCTAGAAGTATCAAGCCTATTGAAACAACGACAGAACTGGCTGAAATTATCAAGTCAGCTAAGCCAGCTAAGGAGCTGAAGAAGAAAGGCCATCCAGCCAAGCAGATTTTTCAGGCCATTCGGATTGAGGTCAATGATGAGCTGGGAGCGGCGGATGAGTCTATTCAGCAGGCCATTGATCTGCTTGCGGTAGACGGCCGGATTGCGGTCATTACCTTTCATTCACTGGAAGACCGTCTGACCAAGCAGCTTTTCAAGGAAGCGTCAACAGTGGATGTTCCCAAGGGCCTGCCCTTTATCCCTGATGAACTGCAGCCTAAGCTGGAGCTGGTCAGCCGCAAACCAATTTTACCAAGCAAAGAAGAATTAGAAAGCAATAACCGGGCTCATTCCGCTAAGCTGCGCGTGGCCCGTAAGATACACAAGTGAGGAAGAAATGTCAGAAAAAAGACCAAACCCGCTTCAAGATCAGATGCGAAAATTTTCCCGAGTTGAGAAGGCCTTTTATGGCTCCATCGTTTTGACTGCCATTATTTTAGCAGTCAGCATCGTCTTTATGCAGACCAAGTTATTGCAGGTGGATCGGGATTTGACGGAAGTCAATACCCAGATTGAAGCGGAGCAGACAGAGCTGGCCGATATCAAGCAGGAAGTCAATGAACTGACTCGCTATGAAAGACTGTCTCAGTTAGCCAGCTCTCAGGATATGAAACTCCAGAAGGGAAATCGTAAAACAGTGAGTTCAACGGATGAAGAATAGAATTTTTGAAAGAATTAAAAAATACGCCCTGAAAAATAGGCAAACCCCTGAATACAATCGGCGGCAAGTGGGAAAGAGCATGAGCATCTTAGCTATCTTTCTCTTTTTCGTTTTCTTGATTAATTTTGCCATCATTATCGGGACAGACCAGAAGTTCGGGGTTAATCTATCAAAGGGTGCAGAAGTAGTACATCAAAAGACGGTCACAGTCGCTGCCCGGCGGGGAACAATCTATGACCGAAATGGAGTTCCCATTGCAGAGGATGCCACGACCTATAATGTCTATGCCATTATTGATAAGAGTTACAAGTCAGCTACTGGCAAGATTCTCTACGTAGAAGAATCCCAGTATGATAAGGTGGCAGAGATTTTCAATCAGTACCTAGAGTTGGATAAGGACTACGTCAAAACCCAGCTGTCGCAGAAAAATCTCAAGCAGGTTTCCTTCGGGGCACAGGGCAATGGCATTACCTACAGTAATATGAATGCCATGCGTGAAGCCTTTGAAGCTGCTGGTATTGAAGGGATTGACTTTACTACCAGTCCTAACCGCAGTTATAATAACGGTGTATTTGCCTCCCAGTTTATCGGTCTTGCCCAGCTGCAGGAGGATAAGGAAGGCAATAAGACGCTGAAAGGGACTTCTGGCATGGAGCAGGCTCTGGATAGGATTCTTGCTGGTCAGAATGGGATTGTGACCTATGAAAAAGACCGGAATGGTAATGTAGTTCCTGGATCAGAAAAGGTCTCTGTACAAGCAGAGGACGGCAAGGACGTCTATACAACGCTGTCAGCGGATTTGCAAACCTATCTGGAAACGCGGATGAACGCCTTTCAGGAGAAAGTCAAAGGTAAGTTTGTCAATGCGTCCTTGGTCAGTGCCAAGACCGGTGAAATCCTAGCTACCTCTCAACGGCCGACCTATAATGCAGATACCAAGGAAGGCTTGAATGAGAAAAATCTAGGCAACTGGAACACCATGCTCTATCAAGGCCAGTACGAGCCTGGATCTACCATGAAGGTCATGACTCTAGCTTCAGCTATTGATAATGGCAGCTTTAATCCTAACGATACCTATGACAGTAGAGAGTACAAGGTCATGGATGCGACCATTCGGGACTGGAATGTCAACATGGGGATTTCAGAAGGGGAAACCCTGACCTTTGCCCAAGGATTTACCTATTCCAGTAACGTCGGTATGACTATTCTGGAGCAGAAGATGGGCAATGACAAGTGGCTGGACTACTTGAGTAAGTTTAAATTTGGTCTGCCGACCCGCTTTGGGATGGGCAATGAAACCTATGGCTCTTTGCCAGGTGATAACTATGTTACGATTGCCATGAGCTCCTTTGGTCAAGGGATTGGTGTGACCCAGGTGCAGATGTTGCGTGCCTTCTCGTCCGTTGCCAATGACGGCGTCATGGTGGAGCCTAAGTTTATCAATGCCATCCATGATCCAAAAACCAATACAGCTCGTAAGACAGCGACAGAAATTATCGGAAATCCTGTCTCAGAAAAAGCAGCTCAAACCACTCGGGATTATATGGTTCAGGTCGGAACAGACCCCTACAAAGGAACCCTGAATGTCGGTGGAGAACCCGTCATTCAAGTGGCCGGTCAGAATGTCGCTGTCAAGTCAGGGACCGCTCAGATCGCTTCTGAAAATGGTTATCTAGAGGGTGAGAACGACTACATCTACTCAGTTGTTGCCATGACGCCGGCAGAAAATCCTGAATTTATCATGTATGTGACAGTTCAGCAGCCCGAGGAAAAATTCCAGCCTATATTCTGGCAGGAAGTGGTCAATCCGGTCTTGGAAGAAGCGGTCGCTCTCAAAGACAGCCTTAATCTGACAACGGAAGCGACTCCGGCTCTTGAAACAGTCACTGAAGAAACCAGTTATAAAATGCCATCAGTTGAAAAACTGACCAAGCAACTAGGTCTGAAACATCAAATCAGTCCTGGCGGTCTGGCAGATGAATTGCGCCGCAACCTCGTCCAACCAATTGTGCTGGGAACAGGTGGCAAGATTAAAAAAGTATCTGTCAAAGAGGGCAAAAATCTCAAGGCCAACCAGCAGGTTTTGATCTTGTCAGATGATTTAGACAGTCTGCCTGATATGTACGGCTGGACCAAGGCCAATGTCGAACGTTTTGCGAAGTGGCAGGACATTGAAGTCACTTTCAAAGGAGAGGGCTCCAAGGTCGTGAAGCAGAGCGAAAAGACCAATACTTCGCTGAAAAATCTCAAGAAAATAACAATTACAATGGGAGACTAATATGCTTATTGCTCTTATTGCAGGAATCGTAACTTTTATCCTAACTATCATCGGCATTCCTGCCTTTATTCGTTTTTACCATAAGGCTCGTATCACAGGCCAACAGATGCACGAAGATGTCAAGCAGCATCAGGCCAAGGCCGGAACACCTACCATGGGTGGCACAGTCTTTCTCTTGACATCTGTTTTGGCTAGCTTTGTTATCGGTCTATTTTCTCATCAGCTGTCCAACGGCCTTATCATGATTCTTTTTATCTTGGTCCTGTATGGCGTTGTCGGCTTTTTGGACGACTTCCTCAAGGTGTTTCGTAAGATCAACGAGGGTCTAAATCCCAAGCAGAAACTGTTTTTGCAGCTGGTCGGCGGAGTTGTCTTTTACTTCTTTTATAATCAGCACGGTGCAGGTGACCAGCTGAATGTCTTCACCGTTCCTGTCCAGATAGGCTTCCTCTATGTCTTTTTCGTCCTTTTTTGGCTGATTGGCTTCTCCAATGCTGTCAATCTGACGGATGGAATTGATGGTTTGGCCAGTATCTCGGTGGTCATTAGCTTGGTGGCCTATGCTGTAATTGCTGTTGAGCAGAAGCGTTTTGATATTTTGATTGTCATCATCAGTATGATTGGTGGCTTGCTAGGCTTCTTTGTTTTCAACCATAAGCCTGCTAAAATCTTCATGGGCGATGTAGGAAGTCTGGCTTTGGGCGGTATGCTGGCTGCTATCTCCATTTCCCTTCATCAAGAGTGGACCCTGCTCTTGATTGGTATCGTCTATGTGTTTGAAACGACCTCGGTCATGATGCAGGTGACTTACTTCAAGCTGACCGGCGGCAAGCGAATTTTCCGGATGACCCCGGTTCATCACCACTTTGAGCTGGGAGGCCTAACTGGCCACGGCAAGGAGTGGAGCGAGTGGAAGGTCGATTTCTTCTTCTGGGGAATCGGTATCGTGGGCAGTCTTTTGACCCTGGCTATCCTATATCTATAGCAAGAAGCGAGTCTCTGACTCGCTTTTCTGCTTCTTAGATTTGAGGATAAGCAGGATGGTCAATTTTTTGGTATAATAGTTAGGATAATAGAATAGAGGATAAGATGAAATTTACAGAATTTAAGTTTAAAGATTATATTCAGGAAGCGCTCAGGGATTTGAACTTCGTTGAAGCGACTCCGGTCCAAGAGAAGCTGATTCCAGTGGTATTGTCAGGTCGGGATTTGGTCGGTGAGTCCAAGACAGGCTCTGGTAAGACCCACACGTTTTTGCTGCCGATCTTTCAAATACTGGATGAGGAAGCAGACAGCGTGCAGGCTGTTATTACAGCCCCAAGTCGGGAGCTGGCAGCGCAGATTTATCAGGCTGCTCGTCAGTTGGCTAGCTTTTCTGAAAAAGAGATTCGGGTGGCCAATTATGTTGGTGGGACTGACAAAACTCGTCAGATTGGGAAGTTAGAATCCAGTCAGCCGCATATCGTCATCGGAACGCCAGGGCGGATTTATGACTTGGTAGAGTCTGGCGATTTGGCCATTCACAAGGCTAAGACCTTTGTCGTTGACGAGGCGGATATGACACTGGACATGGGCTTTTTGGCGACGGTTGATAAGATTGCAGGCCGGTTGCCTAAAGATCTGCAGTTTCTCGTTTTTTCAGCGACTATTCCACAGAAGCTTCAGCCATTTTTGAAAAAATACCTGTCTAATCCAGTGATTGAGCAGATTAAGACCAAGACGGTCATTGCGGACACCATTGAAAACTGGCTCTTGTCAACCAAGGGACGAGACAAGAATGCTCAGATTTATCAAATCAGTCAGCTTCTGCAGCCTTATTTGGCTATGATTTTCGTCAATACCAAGACGAGGGCAGATGAGCTGCACAGCTATCTGACAACTCAAGGGCTCAAAGTTACTAAAATTCATGGAGATATTGCTCCGCGGGAGCGCAAGCGTATCATGAATCAGGTCAAGAATCTGGATTTTGAGTACATTGTTGCTACTGATTTGGCAGCGCGGGGGATTGATATCGAAGGTGTCAGCCATGTTATCAACGATGCCATTCCTCAGGACTTGTCTTTCTTTGTCCATAGGGTAGGCCGAACCGGCCGTAATGGTCTTCCTGGTACAGCCATTACTCTCTACCAGCCGAGCGACGACTCAGATATTCGGGAGCTGGAAAAGATGGGGATCAAATTCACTCCCAAGATGATAAAGGATGACGAGTTTCAGGATACCTACGACCGAGACCGTCGGGCCAATCGGGAAAAGAGCCGGGAGAAGCTGGACACGGAAATGCTGGGGCTGGTCAAGAAGAAAAAGAAAAAAATCAAACCAGGCTACAAGAAAAAAATCCAGTGGGCTGTTAACGAAAAGCGCCGCAAGACCAAGCGAGCAGAGAATCGTGCACGTGGCCGGGCAGAGCGTAAGGCTAAGCGCCAAACCTTTTAGTGATATACTTTTCTTATCGCTGTGATAAGAAAAATATATTAGTCTTTATGAGATAGATATGATAGACTAGTGAAACTAGTCTATTTTTATATTGGGCTTAGTGTGGCTTATTTGATATTTAGGAACACGAGATTTGCACTAGCTACTCACGTTTTGACTGCTAAAAGACAGTAAAAGCGAAGCAAATTCTTTGTTTTGTTCCAGAATTATGTTAAAATATTTCATTATCAAGAAAAGGAAGTAATAATGGTGGTTACAACTTATCTTCTGACAACTGGTTGGTATGAGGAGTTCCTCAAGTTCATTCCAGATGGTAAATTATTTAGTTTAAGGGCCGTTTTTGAGGCTATTCCGGGCATTTTGCAAAATCTGCCAATCACCCTTCTCTTGACAGCGGGTGGTGCAGTCTTTGGTATTCTGCTTGCCATGGTTTTTGCTATCGTCAAGATTAATCGGGTTAAAGTCCTGTATCCGATTCAGGCTTTCTTTGTCAGCTTTCTGAGAGGAACACCGTTGCTGGTCCAGCTCATGCTGACCTATTTTGGGATTCCTTTATTGCTCAAGGCCATCAATCAGAAGTATGGCACAAGCTTTAATATCAACGAGATTCCAGCGTCTGTCTTTGCGATTGTTGCTTTTGCTTTCAACGAAGCGGCTTATGCCAGTGAGACTATCCGGGCTGCAATCTTGTCCGTGGATCCGGGAGAAATCGAGGCTGCTCGCAGCTTAGGGATGACCAACAAGCAGGTTTATATGCGTGTCATTATCCCCAATGCAGCAGTAGTGGCGACACCTAGTCTGATTAATTCCCTGATTGGCTTAACCAAGGGAACTTCTCTGGCCTTTAGTGCCGGTGTAGTGGAAATTTTTGCCAAGGCACAGGCTATCGCGGGGGCGGACTACCGTTACTTTGAGCGTTTTATTTCGGTTTCGCTGATTTATTGGGCAGTCAATATTCTCATTGAGCAACTTGGCCGCTGGATCGAAAAGATGATGGATATCAAACAGCCGGATAAATTTGAATCGCTTCAGCAAGCAGAAGGAGAAGGAATCTGATGATTAATATTTCACATTTAAGTAAGACTTTTTCAGGTCAAAAGGTTCTGGATGATCTCAGTTTGGACATTAAAAAAGGCGAAGTGGTAGCTTTGATTGGCTCTTCGGGTGCTGGGAAGTCAACCTTTCTCCGTAGCCTCAACTATCTGGAACAGCCAGATAGCGGAAAGATTGCTATCGACGGTTTCAAAGTGGATTTTTCAAGGATTTCCAAAGATGAGATTTTGCTACTGCGCCGCAAGCTAGCCATGGTTTTTCAGCAGTTTAACCTCTTTTCCCGTCGGACGGCTCTGGAAAATGTCAAGGAAGGTTTGCTGGTAGTTAAGAAACTGTCAGACCAAGAAGCGACCAAGATAGCCAAGGAAGAATTAGCAAAAGTTGGCTTGTCAGACCGAGAAAATCACTATCCTAGACATTTGTCAGGTGGTCAGAAGCAGCGGGTAGCGTTAGCAAGGGCTTTGGCTATGAAGCCAGATGTTCTTTTACTAGACGAGCCGACCTCAGCCTTGGACCCCGAGTTGGTCGGAGAAGTAGAGAAATCAATCGCTGATGCAGCCAAGTCTGGCCAAACCATGATTCTGGTCAGTCATGATATGTCCTTTGTCGCTCAGGTTGCAGATAGAGTACTCTTTTTGGACAAGGGGAAAATCATAGAGTCTGGGACACCAGATGAAATTATCCATCATCCAAAGGAAGAAAGAACCAAGGAATTTTTTGCTAGTTACAAACGGACCTATATTTGATATAATAGAGACAGTGAAGGCTCAGTTGGCTAGACCAGCTGAGTTTGTTTTCAGTCTCAGCATGCAGTGGAGCAGGCTTTCTTGTCTAGTGGGTGTTTTATGCTGACGGCTAGATTTAGAGTTGTTCCCTTTCTTTGCACTATGAGGCTGATTGACTTTTGAGGAGTTGACATGTTAGATCAAATATTTGCACTTTATATCGAGAGCTTGATTTATACTGCAGTCGGTGTAGGGATCATTGCGGGTTTATGGATTGGACTGCGGATGATTCGCCGCAAGGACAAGACAGCCAAGGAGCGCCAGAGTCATCTGTATGATGTCCTTCTGATTGTCATTATGACGATTCCAGTCCTGTCTTTTGCGACGTTGGGCCTGCTCATTGTCCTAAAAGCTTAAATGCTTGTAAAACTGTAGAAAAGTTGTTAGAATAATTCTAGTTACAACAAGGAGAAAGAAGAGTTATGTACGATACAATTATTATTGGAGCTGGGCCTGCTGGCATGACAGCTGCCCTCTATGCAGCCCGCAGCAATCTAAAAGTTGCTCTGCTGGAGCGTGGTATTCCTGGCGGTCAGATGAACAATACTGCTGACATTGAAAACTATCCAGGCTATGCCAATATCAGCGGTCCTGAGCTAGCAGAGAAAATGTTTGAACCTCTGGAGAATCTAGGTGTTGAACATCTATTTGGCCTAGTAGAAAAAATTGAAGACCGAGGCGATTTTAAGGAAATCATCACAGAAGATGAGCGTTTTGAAGCTAAAACAGTCATCATTGCTTCTGGTGCCAATCATCGTCATTTAGGGGTTCCTGGCGAGGAAGACTACAACAGCCGCGGCGTTTCCTACTGTGCGGTCTGTGATGGTGCCTTCTTCCGCGATGAAGACCTGCTGGTTGTCGGTGGTGGCGACTCGGCGGTAGAGGAAGCTATTTTCCTGACGCGCTTTGCAAAAAGTGTGACCATTGTTCACCGTCGAGATGAGCTGCGAGCACAAAAAGTGCTGCAGGATCGCGCCTTTGCCAACGAAAAGATTCGCTTTGTCTGGGATTCTGTAGTGGAAAGTATCCATGGTGATGAGCGTAAGGTGACTGGCGTAACCTTCAAGAATGTCAAGACAGGTGAGATTAGTCAGGCAGAGTTTGGTGGTATCTTTATCTATGTTGGTCTGGATCCAGTTAGTGAATTTGCTGCGGACTTGGGTATCACTGATGAGGCTGGCTGGATTCTGACGGATCATCAGATGAAAACGTCAGTAGCAGGCATTTACGCTGTTGGTGATGTTCGCCAGAAAGACCTGCGTCAGATTACAACGGCTGTTGGCGATGGTGCTATTGCCAGTCAGGAAGCCTACAAATACCTTACAGAGTAAGCATAAAAATATAAGCTAAGCAAGTGTGTCTATTCAAGTGAGTTGACAGGATTTGCTTAGCTTTTTTGGAATTATGATATAATAAAAGGTATCTAGTGTAAAGGAGCAAGAAGATGTACCCAGATGATAGTTTAACTCTGCACACTGATTTGTACCAAATCAACATGATGCAGGTTTATTTCAAGCAAAATATTCACAACAAGCGTGCAGTTTTTGAAGTTTTTTTCCGTAAAAATCCTTTTAATAACGGCTACGCAGTTTTTGCGGGCTTGGAAAGAATTATTTCCTATCTCAATAATCTGACATTCAGCCAGAGCGATTTAGATTATTTGCAATCCTTGGGCTATCACGGAGAATTTCTGGATTATTTGCGGAATCTCAAGATGAGCCTGACAGTAAGATCTGTTCAAGAAGGTGATTTGGTTTTTGCCAATGAACCAATCGTGCAGGTGGAAGGTCCACTAGCTCAGTGTCAGCTGGTTGAGACTGCTCTGCTCAATATCGTTAATTTTCAGACGCTGATTGCCACTAAGGCAGCTCGTATCCGTTCTGTCATCGAAGATGAGCCTCTGATGGAGTTCGGTACGCGCCGGGCTCAGGAAATGGATGCTGCTATTTGGGGGACCAGGGCTGCGGTGATTGGCGGAGCGAACGGTACTAGTAATGTCCGGGCTGGCAAGCTCTTTGATATTCCAGTCTTGGGAACGCATGCCCATGCTCTCGTTCAAGTCTATGGAAATGATTATGAAGCCTTTAAAGCTTACGCTGAGACTCATCATAACTGTGTTTTCCTAGTAGATACCTACGATACATTGCGTCTAGGTGTTCCGGCAGCTATTCGGGTGGCGCGTGAGCTAGGAGATAAAATTAAGTTTCTGGGTGTCCGCATTGATTCGGGAGACCTTGCCTATATTTCTAAAAAAGTTCGGCAGCAATTAGATGAAGCTGGCTTCCCTGATGCTAAGATTTATGCGTCCAATGATCTGGATGAAAATACCATTCTCAACTTGAAAATGCAAAAAGCTAAGATTGATGTCTGGGGTGTGGGAACCAAGCTCATTACGGCCTACGACCAGCCGGCTTTAGGAGCAGTTTATAAGATTGTTGCTATTGAAGATGAGAATGGAGAATTGCGCAATACCATCAAGCTGTCCAATAATGCCGAAAAAGTTTCGACTCCAGGTAAGAAGCAGGTTTGGCGTATTACCAGCCGCGAAAAAGGGAAGTCCGAGGGAGACTACATTACCTATGACGGCATTGATGTCAATGGCTTGGGAGAGCTGGAAATGTTCCATCCGACCTATACCTACATCAATAAAACGGTCAAAAATTTTGATGCTGTACCGCTTTTGGTGGATATTTTCCAAGAGGGGAATTTGGTCTATAATCAGCCGAGCTTGACTGAGATTCAAGCCTATGCCCGTAAGGAATTTGATAAACTTTGGGATGAGTACAAACGAGTTCTCAATCCACAGGATTATCCAGTTGACCTGGCTCGTGATATCTGGCAGGATAAGATGGACTTGATTGACCAGATGCGCAAGAAAGCCTATCAGACAGGAGCAGAAAAATGAGTCTACAAGAAGAAATCATCGCTCAACTGGGTGTCAAACCAATCATTGACCCGGAGGAAGAAATCCGCAAGTCGGTGGACTTTCTCAAGGCCTATCTAAGAAAGCATCCTTTTTTGAAAAGCTATGTTCTGGGAATTTCTGGTGGTCAGGATTCAACATTGGCTGGCCGCCTAGCCCAGCTAGCTGTCGAAGAGATGCGGAAGGAAACAGGAGATGATAGTTATCACTTTATCGCAGTCCGTCTTCCTTATGGAGTTCAAGCAGATGAAGCTGATGCTCAGAAAGCCCTGGCTTTTATCCAGCCTGATGTCAGTCTGACAGTCAATATCAAGGAATCTGCTGATGCCATGACAAAGGCTGTGGAGGCAACGGGTGCCAAAGTCTCTGATTTTAACAAGGGTAATATCAAGGCTCGCAGCCGTATGATTGCCCAGTATGCTTTGGCCGGTTCATACAGTGGGGCTGTCATTGGGACAGATCATGCAGCCGAAAATGTCACCGCCTTTTTCACCAAGTTTGGGGATGGCGGAGCAGATATCTTACCACTTTACCGCCTCAATAAACGTCAAGGCAAGCAGCTTTTGGCCGCTTTAGGAGCTGATCCGGCTCTCTATGAAAAGGTGCCGACGGCTGATTTGGAAGAGGAAAAACCTGGGATTGCGGATGAAATCGCTCTGGGCGTGACCTACAATGAAATTGATGACTACCTCGAAGGCAAGTCTGTTTCAGCCCAAGCCCAAGAAACTATCGAGTCTTGGTGGCATAAAGGCCAGCACAAACGGCATTTGCCGATTACAGTTTTTGATGAATTTTGGAAGTGAAATCTCTATTGAAACTTTTTAGTTTGAGCTAAGAAACGAGGAAGCTATGAAAAAGATAGGTACACAGTCCATTGAAACCAAACGTCTTTTGCTAAGACCTTTTCTGGAATCGGATGCTCAAGCTATGTATGACAACTGGGCTTCTCGTCCGGATAATTTGCTGCATGTGACCTGGGATGCTCATGAGAGTCCTGAAGTCACTCAACAGTCTATTGCTCGCTGGGTTGAGAATTATCAAAACATGGATTTTTACAAGTGGGGCATCTGTCTGAAAGAAAATCCTGATTCTGTAATCGGTGACATCAGTGTGGTGGACATGGATGAGGCAGTCAATGCTTGCGAGGTCGGTTATATTCTAAGTAAAGACTATTGGAGACAAGGATTGATGACAGAAGCTTTGAAAGCTGTTTTGAACTATCTCTTGCAAGACGCAGGATTCAATCGTGTCGCAGCAAAATTTGTAACAGCCAATCCAGCTTCGGGGCGTGTTATGGCTAAAGCTGGAATGAGCTACGAAGGCACTTTCCGTCAGGCTGTATTTCATAAAGGGCAAGTCAAAGATTTTTCCGTTTATGGGATCCTAACATCTGATTTAGAAAAAGGCTAGGACTCTCTTGTCTAGCCTTTTTACTTGCGCTTCTTTTTTTAAGTTCTATAATAGATGTATAATGACAAGGAGGATTCTATGCATTCGTTAGAACAAAATTTCACAGATAAGCTGTATGCTGCTTATGAGGCCAATCCCAAGTTTGCAGCAATGGAAAATGCCATCAGCCACAATGGTCTCTTGACATCCTTGGAGAAGCGAAGCACTGCTGTGGAAAACACACCTGTCTTTTCGCTGGATCTTACTAAGGACAAGGTTAGCGACCAGAAAGCTTCTGGACGCTGTTGGATGTTTGCAGCTCTTAATACCTTCCGCCACAAGATGATTGCTGGTTTCCAACTGGAGGATTTTGAGCTATCTCAAGCCCATACTTTCTTTTGGGATAAATATGAAAAATCCAACTGGTTCTTGGAGCAGGTGATTGCGACAGCTGACCAAGAATTGACCAGTCGTAAGGTCAAGTTTCTCTTAGATACGCCTCAGCAGGATGGGGGTCAATGGGATATGGTTGTTTCCCTCTTTGAGAAATACGGCGTCGTGCCTAAGTCAGTCTATCCGGAGTCAATTTCTTCCAGTAACAGCCGTGAGCTCAATCAAATTCTCAATAAGCTCTTGCGCCAGGATGCACAGATTTTGCGAGAATTAGTGGCAGAGGGTGCAAACTCTGCTGAACTTCAGGCCAAGAAAGAAGAACTTCTCCAGGAAGTCTTTAACTTCCTAGCTATGAACTTAGGCTTGCCGCCTCGCCAGTTTGACTTTTCTTATCGCGATAAGGACAATCATTTCCACAGCGAGAGCGGATTGACACCTCTGACTTTCTATCAAAAATATGTCGATCTTAAGCTAGATGACTATGTCTCTATCATCAATGCACCGACTGCTGACAAGCCTTATGGTCGGTCCTATACGGTTGAGATGTTGGGAAATGTCGTTGGAAGTAAGCCCGTTCGTTATTTGAATGTTGAAATGGACCGACTAAAAGAGCTGGCTATTGCGCAAATGCAGGCTGGCGAGACCGTTTGGTTTGGCTCGGATGTTGGTCAGTCTAGCAATCGCAAGGCAGGTGTTATGGCAGAGGGGATGCACGATTTCACTGCTAGCATGGATATTCGACTAACTCAGGATAAGGCTGGCCGCTTGGACTATAGCGAAAGCCTCATGACCCACGCCATGGTCTTGACAGGGGTAGACTTGGATGAAAATGGCAAGGCTAAGAAATGGAAGGTCGAAAACTCATGGGGCGAAAAGGTTGGTAACAAGGGCTATTTCGTAGCCTCTGACGCTTGGATGGATGAGTATACCTATCAAATCGTCGTCCGAAAGGAGTTTCTGACTGCCGCAGAATTAGCAGCATATGAAGCAGAGCCTACTGTCTTATCTCCCTGGGATCCCATGGGTGCTTTGGCAAAGTAAGCTTTGATGAGAGAATAAGAAAAGAGTAAGAATTTTTCATTCTTACTCTTTTAGTTTGTGTTCTAATCTTCGTCACTCTAGTCATCTCCACCGTTACCGGAAGAGGAGTCATTGTGGCTAGAAGAGTTATTGTTTGAATCACCAGAATGCTCACTAGAAGCTGATGTGTCAGAGCTAGCTTCTGTACTGTAACTGCTATAGCTAGAATAGTTATAGTACTGCTGGTTATTGTAGTAACGGTTATAGCCAGTACCACTGTTGAGGTAGACATAAGAGCCACTGCGGTAGAGACCATCTGGCATTTCCCAATCCTCTGAAGCAGAGCCATCTTGAGCCAGGTAAAGCATCATTTCGCGGTAGACATCTGTCGCAACCTTAACCCCGTCATCAAGGATTGGTGTCAGACGGTTTGAGTAGCCGGTCCAAACAGCCATTGAATACTTAGGCGTGTAACCAACGAAGAGCTCGTCTGGTGTGACAATGCTAGAGTAGTAGTAAGGCTTGGTCAGCTTGGCTAATTCATCATCAGCATAGTTGGAGGTTCCGGTCTTACCGGCCTGATAAACCCCAGAGATAGCAGCGTTTGTACCTGTACCAGACTGCAAGACTGTTTTCATCATATCAGTCATCATGTAGGCTGTCGTTTCCTTCATAGCCTTGGAACCATTGTTGGAGAAGGTCTTCTCCGTTCCGTCACTGAAGACGACGCGATTGACATACTGAGGTTTGTAGTAAGTACCGCCATTGGCAAAAGCAGCATAGGCAGCAGCCATTTTTTCACTGCTGGCTCCGTACTCGTTACCGGATTTGCTGGTATTACTTGAAAAGGCATTAACATAAAACATTTCAGGATAGTTAATCCCAATACGATTTAGGAACTTGAGGGACTCATCCAGACCAACGGCTTCCAGCGTTTTCACGGCAGGAACGTTCCGGGATTCCTGAATAGCGTATTGAATCGTCATCCCGCCATAATATTTCTTATCCCAGTTGTAGACTGGTGTGCTGGAATACGGGAAGTTATATGGAGCATCCGTGATAGGAGCAGCTGTTGAAGTATAGACTTCATTTTCAAGAGCTGGAGCATAATCCGTGATTGGTTTCATAGTTGAACCAAAGTCACGGTTGGTTTCAACAGCTTGGTTGGTCCCAAAGGATACGTTGGTAGACTGGTGACGGGCACCGAGTTGGGCAATGACTTTACCAGTTTGGACATCCATAACTGTAGAGGCAACCTGCATTTCATCATCTGGATAAGCTACATAGTCTTCAGTATTGTAAATATCCCAGAGTTTCTGTTGAGCCTCTGTGTTGACGTTTGTATAGACTTCCATACCAGTTGTCAGGACATTATAACCAGTTTCTTCTTCAACCTGTTCAATTGCTTCTTTGATATAGTTATCCATGTAAGCTGGGTAGCTAGTAGAAGCTTTCAGACTTTGAAGTCCGTCGGTTACAGGTGTGTTTTTGGCTTGCTCATACTGTTCATCTGTGATGTATTTGAGATCGTGCATCTCACGAAGTACCAGATTACGGCGATTGGTTGCAGCCTCTGGATGGGTGTAGGGGTCGTATTGATTCGGTGCCTGAGGCATACCTGCCAGCAGAGCCGTTTGGTGTAAGCTCAAATCTTTTAGGTCCTTGCCATAGTAGCTTCGGGCTGCTGTCTGCATACCGTAGTTACTGTTAGACATGTAGACTTTGTTGACATAATAGGTCAAGATTTGCTGCTTGGTCGCTTTACGCTCAAGCTGAGCGGCCAGCCAAGCTTCTTGGATTTTACGTGAAAGAGTCGCATCTGAAGAAGAAGTTGAGAAATAGGACAGCTTAATCAACTGCTGGGTCAGAGTTGATCCCCCTTGGCGACCTCCGCGGATGTTGCTAACAAGGGCACCTGCAATCCGAATAAAGTCCACCCCGCGGTGGTTGAAGAAGCGATGGTCTTCGATGGCGACAATGGCGTTAACCAAATCCGTAGGTATTTCACTAGTTTCAGCATTGACCCGCTTTTCAGCGCCTAGGTCCGCAATCAAATTGTTATTGCTGTCAAAAATCTTACTGGATGTGGTCGCGATGAGGTCTTTTTCAGAAAGCTTAGGAGCCTTGACCGCATAGTAGGTAAATACCAAACAGCCAATCACGAATCCAATCATAAGCAGGGTTATAAGTGCACTTGCAAGATATTTCAAAGCCTGCATAAGAGTTTGTTTATTCATTTATAATACCACCTAGTAGTTTTTGTTCGATAATTTCAAGATAAGGGATGCTGGGAAGCTGTTGCATTTCAATCGGATAACCATGCTCTTGGATGTAAGTTAGAGGCATGGACTTCCCTCCCTTGTCGATCTTGTAAAACTCAATTAAATAAGAAGCGGGAAGTAGGTAAGTCTCACTTAAGCTGGAAAAATGCAGTAAGACAAAACAGATGCCCTTTTGCTCAAGGACTGCCTCCATATGCTCAATCTGATGCGAATGAAAATTTTTCATGGGCATCGATTTTTTCTGTCGGGTTTCCTTGGCTTCAAAGTCAATATAATGGCCCTTGTAGACACCAGAATAGTCTGTTGTGGAAGCTTGCCGAAAGTAAGCCTCTACAATCTTGGCTCGGCTACGGTGCGGATAATCAACCTTGACAATCTGAATGGGGGTGGGCTTTTTATGGATGACAGCGAGTCCTCTGCTTAGATAGTAGTTGTTGGATTCGTTGATCATCTTTTCAAAAGACATCCCACGATTGGCAAAGTTAATCATGCTGGGAACTGGCCTATTGATACTGCTTTTTGCCTTTAGCTTATGCGGATAGTTGACCATAAAACTCCTTATTGGTACAATAGCATCACTCTATTATACCACAAAAAACTTTTTTAAGGGAGAATAAATGACCAGTCTATTAATAACAGGCTACAAAGCCTTTGAAATCGGCATTTCGACGGAAAAAGATATGAGAATAAACATCATAAAAGAAGCCGCTAAGAGGGACTTAATCCGTTTTTTGGAAGATGGAGTGGACTGGCTGGTTTTTATGGGTAATCTGGGCTTTGAGTCTTGGGTTTTGGATCTAGCTAATGAATTGAAAAAGGATTATGAATTTCAGATGGCAACCATCTTTCTCTTTGAGAATCAAGGTGAAAATTGGAACGAAGCCAATCAAGCAAAATTAGCTGCTTTTAAGCAGACCGATTTCGTCAAGTATGCTTATCCGACCTATCAAAATCCCAGCCAGTTTCGTGATTACAATCAATTCATTATTCAAAATACGGATGGAGCCTACCTCTTTTACGATGAAGAACAGGAGACAAAATTGGAATATCTTTACCAAGAAATGAAAAAACAAGAACAATATTTTATCAAAAAATTAACATTTGATGACCTGAATGAAGTGGCTGAAAATTTTTCGGGAAATTAGATGATAAATCTTGATTTTTATTAGGCATTTTGTTTATAATTGAATATGATAAACTAGATTGGAGAGAGAAGATGGCAAGTATTATTTTTACAGCAAAAGATATTTTTGATCAGGATTTTAAACGCGAAGTACGCGGCTATAGCAAGTCCGAAGTGGATGAGTTTTTGGATGATATTATCAAGGATTATGAGACTTATGCAGCCTTGGTAAAGGAGCTGCGTGAGGAAAATCGCCGTCTCAAGGAAGAGTTGGCTGCGAAGCCGGTTGAAAAAGCACCGGTTCAGCCGACTCAGCCTGTCCAATCAACACAAGCGACTCAGTCGACTGTGGAAAGCTTCCCTCAGATGACTTCTGCGACTAATTTTGATATCTTGAAGCGCTTGAACCGTCTTGAAAAGGAAGTATTCGGGAAACAAATTCTGGATCGTGAATAATGGTTCTTTTAGAACAGTGCAATTTTTGGATAATCGCGTGGAAATTTTAGATTTTCATGAGGAAAGTCCATGCTAGCACTGGCTGTGATGCCGGTAGTGTTTGTGCTAGGCGAAGAAATAAGCCTAGGGACGGATTTTTCCGTTACGGCGACTGAAAGGGCTAAGTCTTTGGATATGTCTGATTAGGTCTGAAAGTGCCACAGTGACGTAGTTCTTCTGGAAACAGAAGAAGTGGAACGCGGTAAACCCCTCAAGCTAGCAACCCAAACTTTGGTCGGGGCATGGAGTGCGTGGAAGCGAACATAGCACTCTGACTGGAAACAGTAGACAGATGATTATCGAAGGAAATGGTACCTAGTCATTTCCGGAACAAAACATGGCTTACAGAAAATTGCATATAGGCTGAGGCTGGGACGGCAAGTCCTGTCCTCTTTAAATTTTATAATAGAATAGCAAGAGAGTGGCTGAGCGCTCTATTCTCTGCCAAGTTCAACTAGCTGTTGCTTCATTTGTCTGATGGACATTTCAAGGAATGAGCTAATTGATAAATGGCAGCGAAACCTTCTCAGCCCAAAATTTAAAAAGGGAGAGTGAGGAAAATCGATGTGACGAAATCACGATTTTTGTCTCACTCCCTTTGTTTGTATAGATTGGAATCCATTTAAAAGCCGAGATGAAAGAAAAATTTAATTTAATTGCGACCGCAGCGGCAGGGCTAGAAGCTGTCGTCGGCCGTGAAATCAGAGAGCTGGGACTTGATTGTCAGGTCGAAAATGGCCGAGTTCGCTTCGAGGGTGATGTCAGTACCATTATTCAAACCAATCTCTGGCTGCGCGCGGCCAATCGGATTAAGATTGTAGTTGGCAGTTTTCCAGCTAAGACTTTTGAAGAGCTCTTTCAGGGAGTTTTTGCTCTGGATTGGGAGAATTATCTACCTCTGGGAGCTAAATTTCCTATTGCCAAGGCCAAATGCGTCAAGTCAAAACTTCACAATGAGCCTAGCGTTCAGGCTATTTCTAAAAAGGCAGTTGTCAAGAAGCTGCAGAAGCATTATGCACGTCCCGAAGGGGTGCCCCTGCAGGAAAATGGAGCTGAGTTTAGGATAGAGGTTTCTATCTTAAAGGATGTTGTGACAGTCATGATTGATACGACAGGATCTAGCCTCTTCAAACGTGGCTATCGGGCAGATAAGGGCGGTGCACCGATCAAGGAAAATATGGCAGCAGCTATTTTACTTCTATCAAATTGGTATCCAGATAAGCCTTTGATTGACCCGACTTGTGGCTCTGGTACTTTTTGTATCGAGGCAGCCATGATTGGGATGAAGATGGCGCCGGGACTCCATCGTTCCTTTGCATTTGAAGACTGGAATTGGGTGGATAAAGACCTGGTAGCCCAGGCTCGCTCGACTGCACTCAGTCAGATTGATCAGACCATCCAGCTGGATATTTCTGGATCGGATATTGATGGCCGTATGGTAGAACTAGCTCGAAAAAACGCTGAGCAAGCAGGAGTTGCAGAGCAGATTCACTTCAAGCAGATGCGTCTGCAGGATTTGCATACAGATAAGATTAATGGTGTGATTATCTCTAATCCGCCGTATGGGGAGCGCCTCCTAGATGATGAGACTGTGACTCGTCTTTATCAGGAGATGGGAGAAACTTTTGCTCCGCTCAAAACCTGGAGCAAGTTTATCCTGACTAGCGATGAAGCTTTTGAAAGCAAATATGGCAGTCAGGCCGATAAAAAACGCAAACTTTATAATGGTACTTTAAAAGTGGATTTATATCAGTATTTTGGCCAGCGTGTCAAACGTCAGTTAGATTAGAAAGGATTTGCCGTGACGAAAGAAGAAAACTACTCACCGGAAGAAGAAAAGAAAGAGTCGGTCCTTGATTTTGAAGAGGCCAAGGAAATGACAGTCGGTCAAGCTACTCGTAAAAAAGAGGAGCTGGAAGCCGGTGTGAATGAAAGCGACAATGTGCTGGATAAGTACATCAAGCAGCACCGTCAGGAAATCGAAGCTGGAAAATTTGAAACTCAGAAAATCAGAAAGCTGCAGGAGCAGGAAGCTGCTCAAGCTGAGCAAGCCTCTTCTGATTTGACCGACTTCATCAAAGAAAGACGGCAAGAGGTTGAAAGTGAGCAGGAGATTCCAGCAGCTCAGTTGACAGCCACTGAGACAGCAAGTGAGCCAGAAGCAGCTCCAAATCCCTTAGGTTCTCGCAGTCAACGCTCAGAGCAGGAAGATGCGGTTCCTGCCGCTCCCGTTCAAAAGACATCTTACGGTCCTATTCCAGAACCGCTTGATGAAAAGGAATTACAGGTTCCTAAGACACCTTTCTACAAGAAAAAAGCTTTCCTTTATCCAGTTTTAGGACTTTTAGGGATTGCTGTAGCGGGCACGGGGCTTTACTTTGCTCTGGGGCATAATTGGGGGCACAAGACCGTAACAAGCTCCAGCTCTTCAACATCGCAGTCCAGCAAAAAGAACTCGTCTTCGTCTAGCTCTGATAATACTGCCAAGAATTTGAAGGCCTTTAATGATGAATATGCTGCATTTTTCACAGATAGCAATCAGACAGCTGTCAAAAACAGTAAATTCGGCGACTTGGAAAAATTAAAAACCTTACTTGAAAAGCTAAAAGGCAGCAAAGATTATGATGCAGCCAAGAGCAAGTACGATTCCTTGGTCAAGCAGATTTCGGCTATCCAAAGTGTCAATTCGCAGTTTGATGGCGGAGCAATCACTGACGGTGTCTTGAACAAGGAAGCCAAGGCCAATACAAATGCGACCTTCTCAGATGTATCAAGTGGCAATGCTAAGTTAGATGAAGTTCTAAAGGCAGCAATTGCCCAAGGACGTAGTCAACAAGTACCAACACCAGCGCCTGCTACTGATCAGGGAGGCACCGGTACGGGTACAAGCGGCGGTTCAAGCTCGTCTGCTTCTGGTTCAGGCGCTTCCAGCTCATACTCTGGCTATGGTCTTCCAAGCAATGGAGTAAATCTGCAGAGAGATCTCAGTCGAGTCCCTTATAACCAAGCGGCTATTGATGACGTCAACAATCCAGCTTGGACATTCAACCCTGGCGTTCTGGAGAAAATTTTGCAAACTTCTCGTGAGCGTGGTTATATTTCTGGTGATAACTATATCCTGGAACGCGTCAATATTATTAAAGGAAACGGCTACTATAACCTCTTCAAGCCAGACGGCACCTACCTCTTCAGTATCAACTGTAAGACTGGCTACTTCGTCGGAAATGGTCCGGGTCATGCTGACTCACTTGATTTCTAGTTTGTTGATGAATTTCATTATATATGCACAAAAAAAGTTCTCGATTTCGAGAACTTTTTATTGTTTTAAATCACATGGCGTTCAAAGGCATCATCTGAGATTCCTTGGCTGAGAATAAGTTTAGCCCATTCTTTGGCTGAGAAGAGGCTGTGATCCTTGTAGTTTCCGCAGGATTCAATGGTTGTTCCAGGGACATCTTCCCAGCTAGTTGTTTCAGCAATTTCTTCCAGACAGGATTTGATAACCTGAGCAATCTGGTTAGAACTGTGTTGGCCCCACATAATCATGTGAAAACCGGTGCGGCAGCCAAAAGGCGAGCAGTCAATCATACCATCAATGCGCTTGCGAATCAGCATGGCTAGCAAATGCTCGATGGTATGCAGGCCGGCAGTTGGAATGGAATCTTCGTTAGGCTGAACCAAGCGGATATCAAAATTGGAAATGATGTCGCCTTTAGGGCCAGTTTCTTCTCCGATAAGGCGGACATAAGGTGCTTTGACAATGGTGTGATCCAGCTCAAAGCTTTCAACGATAACTTCTTTAGACATGTTTTCTCCTTTACAATGTAGCGAGTGCGAGAAGGTTTTTCTAGTGATATCAAGCCATAGATTTGTCTTGTTAGCGAAGAAAAAGCCTGTCTCATATACTCCTTTTCTTTCTCTGATTATAGCATAAAAATTTTTTATTTGGGAATAAAGTTTAAGTTTTAGAAAAATAAAAAGTTTGAATAATCTTGTTTATGGTTTGAAAAAGTTTTGGTGCTCAGGCTTCTACAAACTTTGATGATTTTGTCTCTAAAAAATGGACAAAAGCTTTCTTGATTTTCAAAAAATAGGTTTGTGAATTTTTTAGATTTGTGATAGAATAGTATGGAATTTTGAATTCAACAATTAAATAGATTTGGAGTAAAAACATGGACCTATTTCCTATAATTATGTCTGTTTTTGCTGCCATCATTGGTTTAGTGATTGGATATGTAAGTGTCTCGGCTAAGATGAAATCATCTAAAGAAGCTGCAGAGCTTACTCTTTTAAATGCTGAACAAGAAGCAACCAATTTACGCGGACAGGCTGAACGCGAAGCTGATTTGATTGTCAAAGAAGCCAAGCGAGAAACAAGTTCGCTTAAAAAAGAAGCACTTTTGGAGGCAAAAGAAGAAGCCAGAAAATATCGTGAACAAGTTGATGCAGAATTTAAGTCTGAACGTCAAGAGTTAAAACAAATCGAAAGCCGCTTGACAGAGCGTGCTTCTACCCTTGACCGCAAAGACGATAATTTAAGCAACAAAGAAAAGGCTTTGGAGCAAAAAGAACAAAGTCTCTCAGATAAATCTAAACACATTGATGCGCGTGAAGAACAAGTAGCGGAACTTGAAAAGCAGAAGGCAGCAGAGCTGGAGCGAGTTGCTTCGCTATCGCAGACAGAAGCGCGTGATATTATTTTGACGCAGACCGAGGACAAGCTTTCTAAAGAGATTGCGACTAGAATTCGGGATGCTGAGCAAGATATCAAAGAGCGGTCTGATAAGGTTGCGAAGAATATCTTGGTCCAAGCCATGCAGCGTATTGCCGGTGATTATGTAGCTGAGCAAACCAACTCAACGGTGCATCTGCCAGATGACAGTATGAAGGGTCGGATTATTGGCCGTGAAGGTCGCAATATCCGAACTTTTGAAAGTCTGACTGGTATTGATGTCATCATTGATGATACGCCTGAAGTGGTTACTCTCTCAGGTTTTGATCCGATTCGACGTGAGATTGCTCGTATGACCATGGAAGCACTCTTGAAAGATGGTCGCATTCATCCAGCCCGCATCGAGGAGTTGGTTGAGAAGAATCGTCTGGAAATTGACAATCGCATCCGTGAGTACGGGGAAGCAGCAGCTTATGAAATCGGAGCTCCTAACCTGCATCCTGATTTGATGAAAATCATGGGTCGCTTGCAGTTCCGTACTTCTTATGGTCAGAACGTCCTGAGGCATTCTATTGAGGTTGCCAAGCTTTCCGGTATCATCGCTGCTGAGCTAGGTGAAAATGCTAATTTAGCTCGCCGTGCTGGATTCCTCCATGATATTGGCAAGTCTATCGACCGTGAGGTTGAAGGCAGCCACGTGGAAATCGGGACAGAACTGGCTCGTAAGTACAAGGAGCATCCAGTTGTTGTTAATACGATTGCCAGTCACCACGGAGATGTGGAAGCGGAAAGTGTCATTGCCGTTATCGTAGCTGCAGCAGACGCTCTCAGTGCTGCTCGTCCAGGTGCCCGCAGTGAATCTCTGGAAAGCTATATCAAGCGTCTCCAAGATTTGGAAGAAATCGCTAATAGCTTCAAGGGTGTCAAGAACAGCTTTGCTTTACAAGCCGGTCGTGAAATCCGGATTATGGTTCAGCCGGACAAGATTAAGGATGACAAGATTACGATTTTGGCTCACGATGTTCGTGAAAAGATCGAAAATAACTTAGAATATCCAGGCAATATCAAGGTAACAGTTATCCGTGAGATGCGAGCCGTTGACTACGCAAAATAAAGAAGAAATGCAGTCTGGTAACAGATTGCTTTTTTCTTGAATGTTCTGCTGGCCTATTTAGTTTTCCGTATGATTGCTTGCTTATTTTTTCTATTTTCTCAAAACTCTAGACACATACATTTCTTCCTATCCTCTTGAAATATCAGCCTAATTTTGTTACACTAGATAGAAAGACTGTGAAGGAGACATGATGACGGAACGAGGCTTACTAATCGTCTTTTCTGGTCCCTCTGGTGTAGGAAAAGGGACTGTTAGACGAGAAATTTTTGAAAGCACTGATAACCAATTCCAGTACTCGGTATCCATGACGACTCGTCCTCAGCGTCCAGGTGAAGTGGATGGAGTTGACTATTTCTTCCGCACTCGCGAGGAGTTTGAAGAGCTGATTCGTCAGGGACAGATGCTGGAGTATGCAGAGTATGTAGGAAACTACTACGGGACGCCTCTGACTTATGTCAATGAAACGTTGGATAAAGGTATTGATGTCTTCTTAGAGATTGAGGTTCAGGGAGCTTTGCAAGTCAAGAAAAAAGTTCCAGATGCCGTCTTTATTTTTTTGACTCCTCCAGACTTAGAAGAACTCAAAGACCGCTTGGTCGGCCGTGGGACAGACAGTGCTGAGATTATCGCCCAGCGCATTGAAAAGGCCAAAGAAGAAATTGCCCTCATGCGCGAGTATGATTATGCCATTGTCAATGATCAGGTTCCGCTGGCTGCCGACCGAGTCAAGCGCGTGATTGAAGCAGAGCATTTCCGAGTAGACCGTGTTATCGGCCGTTATCAGGACATGCTTCCAAAAAATGAAACGATTATTCGATAGAAAGTTAGAAATTAGGTAGAAAATTATGATGTTAAAACCGTCTATTGACACTTTGCTGGACAAGGTTCCGTCAAAGTATTCCTTGGTTATTTTAGAAGCTAAGCGCGCTCATGAGCTTGAAGCTGGAGCTCCCGCTACGCAGGAATTCAAGTCTGTCAAATCCACTCTTCGTGCTTTGGAAGAAATTGAATCCGGCAATGTCGTTATCCATCCAGATCCAGAAGGCAAGCGTGAGGCAGTTCGCCGTCGGGCAGAAGAAGAGCGCCTGCGTAAAGAAGAAGAAGAACGCAAGATTAAAGAGCAAATCGCTAAAGAAAAAGAAGAAGGTGAGAAGATTTAAGGTTGGGGATGCTCAATCTTATTTTTTCTGTAATGATGTTTAGGAAAGTGGGGTGAGAATATGAAGGTGGCAAAGATTATTGTGGATGTTCCTCTGATGCAGACGGACAAGCCCTATAGCTATGCTATTCCAGAAGAGTTTGTAGGGATGCTGACAGCTGGCATGCGGGTCCATGTTCCTTTTGGGCAGGGAAATCGCCTGATTCAAGGGATTGTGGTTGGTTTTGATGAGACAGGAGACCAAGAAGAGCTGAAGGAGATTGCGGAAGTCCTTGATTTCAGTCCCGTGCTGAATCAGGAACAGCTCTGGCTGGCGGATGAGCTGCGCAAGTCAGTCTTTTCCTATAAGATTAGCCTTTTAAAGGCCATGCTGCCTAGTCTTCTCAACTCCAGCTATGATAAACTACTCTATCCGACGGAGCTGCTGAATGATGAGGAGCATTCAGCTATCTTTGGTCAGGAGGACAGTCTTCGCTTTTCTGATTTGGACAAGAAAAGTCAGGCCAAGCTGATGCGACTGACCCAGACTGGCCGCATTCGGCTGGAGTATCAGGCGACGGACAAGAAGCATATTAAGACTGAGAAATGGTATCAGGTCAATCATACCGCTCTGCAAAATCATGACCTTCCCCGACAAGCCAAGAAAAAACAAGCATTAAAAGAAGTCTTGCTGGAGCAGCAGGATAGCCAGCTCTTGGCAGATTTGCGAGAAAATTTTTCGCGCGATATTATTAATTACTTTATCAAAGAAAACCTAATTAGCATTGAGGATAGAGAAATCAGCCGTTCTGTTGCTTATTTCCAAAAGGAGCGACAGCAGCAAAGTCTGACCTTAAATGATGAACAAGCTGCAGCGGTTGCGGCAATCACTCAGAAAATTGGTCAGAGTCATTCTCAGCCAGTTCTCTTAGAAGGGGTTACTGGCAGCGGGAAGACTGAAGTTTACCTTCAGGTCATCGCAGAGGCACTGGCCCAGGGCAAGACCGCTATCATGCTGGTTCCGGAGATTTCTCTGACTCCGCAGGTTACAGATCGCTTTATTTCTAGATTTGGCGACCAAGTTGCAATTTTGCATTCAGGTCTGTCTGACGGTGAGAAATATGATGAGTGGCGCAAGGTGGAGCGAGGAGCTGCCCAGGTCGTTGTCGGCGCGCGTTCAGCTATTTTTGCTCCCTTGACAAATATTGGAGCCATTATCATTGATGAAGAGCATGAGTCCTCCTACAAGCAGGATTCTAATCCTCGCTATCATGCTAGAGAGGTGGCTCTCCTGCGAGCTCAGTATAATCAAGCTGTCTTAGTGTTAGGTTCGGCAACTCCGAGCTTGGAGAGCCGTGCCCGAGCAAGCCGTGGAGTCTATGATTTTCAGCTGCTCAGCAAGCGTGCAAATCCGCTGGCGCAGATTCCTCAAGTGGAAGTGGTGGATTTTCGGGATTATATCGGGCAGCATGAGGCCAGTAATTTCACCCCAGTCCTGCTAGAGGCTATTCAAGATCGTCTGGATAAGGGAGAGCAGACGGTTCTCATGCTCAACAGGCGGGGGTATTCCAGCTTTGTTATGTGTCGGGAATGTGGGACCGTTGACAGCTGTCCCAACTGTGATATTTCTCTGACCCTGCATATGGACACTAAGACCATGAACTGCCACTACTGTGGTTTTACTAAGAATATTCCTCAGAGTTGTCCTAACTGTGCCAGCCGCAGCATTCGCTATTATGGTACTGGGACGCAGAAAGCTTATGATGAGTTGATTCAGCTCTTTCCACAGGCTCGCATTTTGCGGATGGATGTAGATACGACCCGTAAGAAAGGCAGTCATGAAGCCATTTTAGAAAGCTTTGGTCAGGGGCAGGCAGATATTCTCTTAGGCACCCAGATGATTGCCAAGGGATTGGATTTTCCAAACGTGACGCTAGTTGGTGTTCTCAATGCAGATACTGCTCTTAATCTACCGGACTTTCGCTCTTCAGAACGAACCTTCCAGCTGCTGACTCAGGTGGCGGGCCGGGCTGGTCGGGCTGAAAAGGCTGGTCAGGTCTTTATCCAGTCCTACAATCCTCATCATTATGCCATTGAGTTTGCTAAGCAACAGGATTACGAGGGCTTTTATGCTTATGAAATGGGAATCCGCCGGCAGCTAGGCTATCCGCCTTATTACTTTACAGTCGGTCTAACCCTGTCGCACAAGGATGAAGAGACAGCAGTGCGAAAAGCTTATGAAGTTATGGATATTCTGCGAAGCGGTCTGTCAGAAAAAGTTCAAATCCTGGGTCCAACGCCGAAGCCGATTGCCCGCACCCACAATCTCTATCATTATCAGATTTTGCTCAAATATCGCTTTGAGGACAAGCTGCAGGCGACGCTAAATCAAGTCTTGGACTGGACACAAAATCGGGACAATAAAGATTTACGCCTGACAATTGATAATGAGCCACAAAATTTTATGTGAAGCATTTTAGCCGAGATTAAGGTTGTTGTAGGCGACTTCTGATATAATAAGGGAAGGAACAAAGAAGGAATCAATAGTTTAAAATGATGAAAATAATATTTATGGGAACACCGGACTTCTCAGCGACTGTCCTAAAAGGGTTGCTGGATAGCGGTCAATACGAAGTGTTAGCAGTTGTAACGCAGCCGGACCGTGCCGTCGGCCGTAAAAGAGAGATCCGCATGACTCCGGTAAAAGAGCTGGCCTTGGAATACAAGCTACCGGTTTATCAACCGGAAAAACTGGCTCAAAGCTCGGATTTAGAGGAGCTGATGAACTTAGAAGCAGATGGTATTGTCACAGCTGCTTTTGGACAGTTTTTGCCTAGCCGCTTGCTGGACAGTGTTGATTTTGCGGTGAATGTTCATGCCTCTTTGCTGCCTAAATACCGAGGTGGTGCGCCCATTCACTATGCTCTGATCAATGGTGATAAGCAAGCGGGTGTTACGATTATGGAAATGGTCAAGGAAATGGATGCTGGAGACATGATAGCCAGCAAGGCGACGCCGATTGAAGAGACAGATAATGTCGGAACTCTCTTTGAAAAATTGGCGATTATTGGTCGAGATCTGTTATTGGATGTGCTGCCAGCTTATAGGGCAGGGCAGATTATTCCTCAGCCACAGGATCCTAGCCAGGTCACTTTCTCTCCGAATATCAGCCCAGAAGAAGAGCGGATAGACTGGAGCAAAACAAACCGACAAATTTTCAATCAAATTCGTGGCATGTATCCTTGGCCGGTAGCTCATACCTTGCTGCAAGGGCAACGTTTTAAGATTTACGAAGCAGATATGGCAGCTGGCAGCGGTCAGCCGGGACAGATATTGTCTATTAGTAAAAAAGAGCTAGTGGTCGCAGCTGGACAGGGAGCTCTCTCGCTGAAGACAGTTCAGCCTGCTGGTAAGCCCAAGATGGCTATCGTTGATTTTTTGAATGGACTGGGTCGCAGCCTATCCGTAGGAGATACTTTTGGAAAGTAAGCAAAAAACGGCCCGTTGGCAGGCCTTAGAAGTTTTGGAAGAAGTTTTTGAAGAAGGAGCCTATTCCAATATCGCCTTAAACCGGGCTCTGAGTCAAAGCTCGCTGAATCAAGCAGATAAAGGTCTGGTAACAGAGCTAGTTTACGGCACAGTTGCTCGGAAAATCACTCTGGAATGGTATTTATCCCATCTGATTGAGGATAGGGACAAATTGGATAACTGGCTCTACATTCTGCTTATGCTCAGTCTGTACCAGATGCTCTATCTGGATAAAATCCCTCAGCATGCAGTTGTTCATGAGGCTGTTGAAATTGCGAAAATACGTAAACGAGGCAGCGAAAAATTTGCCAATGCCTTGTTACGTAGGATTGAGCGTGAGGGTGTAGCTGATTTTGAAACAATCAAGCGCAAAAACAAGCGCTATTCGATTCAGTATTCTCTGCCGGTCTGGCTGGTCAAAGACCTGATAGAAGAGTATGGCGAAGAAAGAGCTTTAGCTATCTTTGCCAGTCTCTTTGTTCGTAGTAAGGCCAGCATTCGAGTGACGGATATGTCGCGAAAGGCAGAGCTTCGCCAGCTTTTAGGGGCTGAGGACTCGCTCTTATCTCCGTCAGCCTTGTTTAAGAAACAGGGGCATTTTGCTGGGCACCAGCTCTTTGAAAGCGGAGCGATTACGATTCAGGATGAGTCTAGTCAGCTGGTGGCTCCTACTCTGGACATCGAAGGAGAGGAGCAGATTCTGGATGCCTGCAGTGCACCGGGGGGCAAGACTGTCCATATGGCTTCCTATCTGACGAACGGTCACATTACAGCCTTAGATCTCTACGATCATAAGTTAGAGCTCGTAGAAGAAAATGCAGAAAGACTGGGCTTGGCTGATAAAATCACTACGAAAAAGCTAGACGCGACCAAGGTGTTTGAGACATTTGGCCCAGATGCTTTCGATAAAATCCTGGTGGACGCTCCTTGCTCTGGTATTGGCTTAATTCGCCGCAAACCGGATATAAAATATAATAAAGAAAATGCAGATTTTGAGAATTTACAAAAAATTCAGCTGGATATACTAGACAGCGTTTGTCAAAGTCTACGTAAAGGTGGTATAATAGCTTATAGTACTTGCACGATTATGGCCAAAGAGAATTTTGAGGTTGTCGAGAAATTTCTGGCCAGTCATCCAAACTTTGAGCAAGTCTTATTAGACCATGAAAGAAAAGATATCGTCAAAGACGGCTGTATCTTGATTACGCCGGAATTATATGAAAGCGACGGATTTTTTATCAGTCAATTTAGGAAGATATCGGAATAAGAGGAGGAAACTGACAGTATGGAAATTTCATTATTAACAGATGTTGGTCAAAAGCGTACAAATAACCAAGATTATGCCAATCTTTTTGTGAACCGGGCGGGCAAGACCCTTATCATCTTGGCAGATGGTATGGGCGGCCACAGAGCTGGAAACATTGCCAGCGAAATGGCTGTGACAGACTTAGGAGCTGCCTGGGTTGATACACAGATTGATTCGGTGAATCAAGTGCGTGAATGGTTTGCGGAGCACTTGGAAGAGGAAAATCAGCGCATTCATCAATTTGGTCAAGATGAAGAATACAAGGGCATGGGCACGACTTTGGAAGCCTTGGCTATCATTGATAATCAAGCCATTTATGCCCATATCGGCGATTCTCGTATCGGCTTGATTCGCGGTGATGAATACCGTCAGCTGACTAATGACCACTCGCTTGTTAATGCTTTGTTGAAAGCTGGACAGATTACTCCAGAAGAAGCAGAGCGTCATCCGCAGAAGAATATCATTACCCAGTCTATTGGTCAAAAAGACGAAGTGCAGCCTGACTATGGCATGATTACCTTGGAAGATGGTGACTACCTCCTGCTTAACAGTGACGGTCTGACCAATATGATTTCAGACAGTGAAATTTGTGACATTGTCACCAGCGACATCAGCCTGTCTGAAAAAACAGAAACCTTAATTCGCTTTGCCAACAATGCTGGAGGACTGGATAACATCACAGTTGCTCTGGTTCGCTTTGACAAGGAGGATAAGGCATGATTCAAATCGGCAAAATCTTTGCCGGGCGATATAAAATCATCAAGCAGATTGGCCGCGGAGGCATGGCAGATGTCTATCTGGCCAAGGACTTGATTTTGGATGGTGAGGAAGTTGCGGTAAAGGTTCTTAGGACCAATTACCAGACAGATCCTATCGCTGTCGCGCGTTTCCAGCGGGAAGCCAAGGCGATGGCTGACTTGGACCATCCGCACATCGTTCGGATTACTGATATTGGGGAAGAAGATGGCCAGCAGTATCTGGCTATGGAATACGTGGCAGGTCTTGACCTCAAGCGCTATATCAAAGAGAATTCTCCGATTTCAAATGAAGAAGCAGTCAGAATCATGGGACAAATCTTGCTGGCAATGCGCTTAGCGCATACACGCGGTATTGTCCATCGTGACCTGAAACCACAAAATGTCCTCTTGACCCCAGATGGCAATGCCAAGGTAACAGACTTTGGGATTGCGGTGGCCTTTGCGGAGACAAGTCTGACTCAGACTAACTCAATGCTAGGCTCGGTTCATTATCTATCGCCTGAGCAGGCACGTGGCTCTAAAGCAACTGTTCAGAGTGATATTTATGCGATGGGGATTATTTTTTATGAGATGCTGACTGGTCATATCCCTTATGATGGGGATAGTGCCGTTACGATTGCCCTGCAGCATTTCCAAAAGCCGCTGCCATCCATCATTTCTGAAAATCCTAATGTGCCTCAGGCCTTGGAAAATGTCGTCATTAAGGCAACAGCCAAAAAACTGACGGATCGCTATCAGTCGGTTGCAGAGATGTATGTTGATTTGTCCAGCAGCTTATCCTATGAGCGCCGTAATGAAAAGAAATTAGTCTTTGATGATGTAGCGAAAGCAGACACCAAGACCTTACCAAAAATCTCACCTGTACCGCAGCCAGCAGTTCCACCTGTTAAGCCAACTCCAGCTAAAACGGAATCGGATGAAGTTAAGGAAGAGACAGCTGATACGGTTAAGAAAGTTCCAAAGAAACGTCGTTTGAGAACGCGTTACAAGGTGCTTTTCTTTGCAGTCCTATTGGTTTTGGCAGCTTTTGTTGTCCTTCTCTATAACAGCCCGTCTAATACCAGCGTGCCAGATGTTTCTGGTCAGACTGTAGCAGAGGCTCGCTCCGCTATCGAAGCTAAGAAGCTGGTTGTCGGAGACGAAAAGGAAGAATACAGCGACAATGTCGAATCTGGCAAAGTCATTAAAACTGATCCACAGGCCAATAGTCAGCGCCGCGAAGGCAGCAAGATTGACCTGATTATTTCCAAGGGACCCAAGACCTTTGTAATGGAAGATTATGTCGGTCAAGCAAAATCAGCCGTGGTTGAAAATCTGAAAACAAACTATAATGTTTCTGAGAAATTGATTGAGATTGTTGAGGAGGAATCGGACGAGTACGAGCCAGGTCAGGTCATTCGTCAGTCACCAGCAGCTGGTTCGACCTATGATTTGACTTCTAATCATAAGATTAAGCTGACAGTGGCCAAAGAAGTAACTAGTGTGTCTATGCCTGACTTTGGTAGCATGCAGTACACCTACGCTAATGCACGTTCTTACTTGATTCAAATGGGAATTTCTTCTTCCCGAATTGAGCGAGTTGTTGACCGTTCGGTCTCTTCTACTCAGGCAGACTTGGTAACTTCCCAGTCACCAGCAGCTGGTCAGACAATTGACCTCAAGTCTAATGAAAAAATCACTCTTTACGTGACAGAAGCAACAACACCATCGTCATCTAGCTCGTCATCTTCATCGTCTAGTAGCAGCTCAAAGAGCAGTTCATCGTCCGATGATGAAAGTCATTCTAGTAGCTCTAGTTCTTCCGACCATTGATGAAGCTAGGCCATCCTTTTAAGCTTTCTGGCTTGAAAGGATGGTTTTTTCTTTGTTGCTGGACAAATTTCCCCATTTCATGCCTTGGACGGAGGATTTTTGGCCTAATTTTGTTAAAATAGGAAGGTAGAGAAAGGAAACGGCTATGTGGAAGGTTCAATTATTTGTTTTTGTTGAAACAGTCTTATTATCCATGGCATTGGTTACCATGTTGGCAGCTGATTTTTCACGAGTTGTCATTATCTTGGTCCTTTTTTTGCTGCTGCTCTATTATTACTTCGGCAAGCAAAAAGGGAATTTTCTGCTAGTCGCTTCCATGATTATGCTGTTTTTCATTATTATGCTCAATCCCTACGTCATTGCTGCCCTTTTATTCGCGCTGGTTTATGGGATGATTGTGGCCTACCCTTATATCTATAAGGAAAATCAAGAAACCCATCTCGTTTACGAAGAAGATGTAGAAATTCAGAGTGAGAAGAATCGCTGGCTGGGGGACCTGCAGCATTTTTCTAAGGACAGCTGTCAATTCCACGACATCAATCTCTTGCGCATTGTTGGGAAAGACACCATTCATTTGGAAGACGTGATTTTAGTCAACCATGATAACGTCATTGTCATTCGAAAAGGTTTTGGTGATACCAAGATTATTGTGCCGCTGGATGTGGAAATTCAGCTGCAAATCAATACTCTTTACGGGGAACTGAACTTTCTGCATCATCCATCCCGCAAGCTGCGCAATGAAACTATTTCGCTGACGACACCAGACTATAAACGGGCCAATAAGACAGTGAAGATTGTCCTCGTCAGCTTCTTAGGAAATGTGGAGGTTGTCAGAAAGTGAAGAAATCAAATTATTTTCTCATTCTCCTCTATACTTTCTTTGTCTTATTTATCATCTTTCATTATATTTTCAATATTTTTGATTTTACTTGGCAGGAGCTCTTTAATGATTTGGAGCTGTTGCAGTCATTTGTTTTCTTTGTTGTGATTATCGGTTTATCACTGACCATTCTGATTGTGATAGCAGCTCGCTTGATCCAATATCTGTCGGTAGCCCATGTGCAAAAAAATCTTCGGCGTTTGCTGGATGGACGGAGGCTGGAGCCGACAGATCAGCCTGAACTGGATAGCTCTCTGCATCAGCTTGAGAGGAGATTGCACCGTTTGACAGAAAATCTCCAAAAGTCTGAAAATCAAACCCTGCAGACAGAAGAAAAAATTATTGAAAAAGAACGGCGGCGGATTGCGCGCGATTTGCACGATACTGTCAGTCAGGAATTATTTGCAGCCAATATGATTCTTTCAGGAGTGGCTGGAAATGTAGAACGGCTCGATGGACAAAAACTGCAAAAGCAGCTCAAGGGGATTGCCGATATTCTGAACACAGCCCAGAAGGATTTACGGATTCTCCTGCTCCACCTGCGGCCTACAGAGTTGGAAAATAAGACTCTGGTCGAAGGTATGGATGTGATTATCAAGGAGCTGACTGATAAAAGCGACATTGATGTTCACTTCAATCATCAGGTTGGGCATCTACCCAAACAGATGGAGGAGCATGTCTTCAGAATCATGCAGGAAATTATCAACAACACACTGCGGCATGCCCAGGCCAGTCGGCTGGATATTTACCTCTATCAGGCACCTAATGAGCTTAAAATCAAGGTATCTGATAATGGCGTCGGTTTTGATCCGCTGGCTCAGGATGAACTCAGCTACGGCTTGAAAAATATGGAAGACCGTGTACGGGATATGGCGGGTACCTTTAAGCTTTTGACAGCCCCCAGAAAAGGTCTTTCTATTGAAATCACGATACCTTTACTAGAAGGAGAAGATCATGAAGATATTGTTAGTGGATGACCACCAGATGGTCAGATTGGGATTGAAAAGTTATCTGGAACTGCAAGAGGATATAGCAGAAGTATCCGAAGCAGTCAATGGCAAAGAAGGAGTTGAGCAGGCTTTGGCAGATCGTCCGGATGTGATTATCATGGATATCGTCATGCCTGAGATGAATGGGATTGAAGCGACACTGGCCATTTTAAAAGAGTGGCCGGAAGCAAAGATTCTGATTTTGACTTCTTATCTGGATAATGAAAAAATTTATCCTGTTCTGGATGCAGGCGCTCATGGATACATGCTCAAGACTTCCAGTGCTGAAGAAATTCTCCGTGCTGTCAAAAAAGTGGCCAAGGGAGAATTTGCCATTGAAACAGAGGTCAGCAAGAAAGTGGAGTATCATCGTAACCATATTGAGCTCCATGAGGATTTGACAGCTCGCGAGCGTGATATTTTGGGGCTTTTAGCCAAGGGGTATGAGAATCAACGGATTGCGGATGAACTCTTTATTTCCCTCAAAACGGTTAAGACTCATGTCTCCAATATCCTGTCCAAATTAGAAGTGAGCGACCGCACTCAGGCAGTTGTTTATGCTTTTCAGCACCATCTTGTCCCACAAGAAGACTTTTAATGGTATAATAGAAAAGATTAAGATTGGACAAGGGGAGATATGGACGCAAAATTAAAGTATAAGGCCAAAAAGATAAAAATTGTCTTTTTCGATATAGATGATACCCTGCGAGTCAAGGATACGGGCTTTATCCCAGATTCTATTCAGACAGTTTTCAAGCAGTTGAAAGACAAAGGGATTTTGACGGGTATTGCATCTGGACGAGGAATGTTTGGTGTCGTGCCGGAACTGAGAGCTTTGCAGCCAGACTTTTTCGTTACGCTGAATGGAGCTTATGTCGAAGACAGCAAAGGGAAGGTGATTTCTCAGACGGTTATCCCGTCCGATAGAGTGACATCCTATATTGCTTGGGCTCAGGAGGAAGGGATTGACTATGGTTTGGTCGGTAGCCATGGAGCAGCCTTGTCCAATCGAAATTCTCTGATTTCAGAGGCCATTGATGTGGTTTATCCAGATTTGCCTGTAAATCCAGACTTTCATTTAGACAAAGATATTTATCAGCTTTGGACTTTTGAGGATAGAGGAGATGGCCTGCAGTTGCCAGAGGCGTTAGCGGAGCATCTGCGTTTGGTTCGCTGGCATCCTCATTCGTCAGATGTCGTGCCGACAGAAGGTTCCAAGGCAGCCGGAGTTTCCAAGGTTGTCGAGCATCTGGGCTTGAAACCTGAAAATGTCATGGTTTTTGGCGACGGACTCAATGATCTGGAATTGTTTGACTATGCCGGAATTGGCATTGCCATGGGCGTTTCCCATGAAGAACTGCGAAAAAGAGCAGATTATATTACAAAAACAGTAGAAGAAGACGGTATCTTTGCCGCCTTAGAGGAGTTAGGTATGGTAGAAAAAGAATTACATTTTCCACAAGTAGAACTTGCAGCAGCAGAAGGTCCAAAAGCGACTATCAAGACTAATCATGGTGACATGAAAGTTCAGCTGTTTCCAGAACAGGCACCAAAAACAGTCGCTAACTTTATTGCCCTTGCTAAAGATGGATATTATGACGGTGTGATTTTCCACCGCATTATTCAGGACTTTATGATTCAGGGTGGTGATCCTACTGGTACCGGTATGGGCGGTCAGTCTATCTATGGTGAGAAATTTGAAGATGAGTTTTCACCAGAATTGTACAATATTCGAGGGGCTCTTTCCATGGCAAACGCTGGACCGAATACTAACGGCAGTCAATTTTTCATTGTTCAAAATAAAAATCTTCCTTATTCAGCTAAGGAATTGAGCCGCGGCGGCTGGCCTGAAGCTATCGCTGAAGTCTATGCCAGTCAGGGAGGAACACCGCATTTGGATCGGCGCCACACTGTCTTTGGTCAGCTGGCTGATGAAGCGTCCTACCACGTTTTGGACAAGATTGCAGCTGTTGAGACGGGGGCTATGGATAAGCCGGTGGAAGATGTTGTGATTGAAACGATTGAGGTTGAAGACTGATGAAAATCGGTGATAAATTAAAAGGCAAAATCACAGGGATTCAGCCTTATGGAGCTTTTGTTGAACTGGAAAACGGAACGATTGGCCTGATTCATATTTCAGAAATTCGTCCGGGCTATATTGAAAATATCCATGATAGTGTAAAGATTGGCCAGCAAGTCTTGGTACAGGTTGTGGACTATGATGAATTTTCTGGGAAGTCCAGTCTGTCCATGCGGACCCTAGAAGAAGAAAAGCACCGCCTCCCTAGACGCCACCGCTTTTCAAATGACCGCTGTAAAATTGGTTTTGAGCCTTTAGGCAGACAGCTACCTATCTGGATCAAAGAGGCAAAAAAATTCTTAAAAGAAGAAAAAGTTTAAAAAATATCCTGTTCCATAAGAGAACAGGATATTTTGCTTGGATAGAATTGCTATTCAATTCATAGTTGAGTACTAAGTTGAAATGGACATATTTTTCAAAAATACTAAGCATCAAATTCATAGAGAGCGGTAGACAGATAGCGTTCGCCGTTATCAGGAGCCAGAGCAAGGACTTTCTTGCCAGCTCCTAGTTTTTTTGCTACTTCAATAGCTGCGAAAATAGCAGCAGCAGATGAAATTCCCACTAAGAAGCCTTCCTGACCGCCAATATAGCGTCCAAATTCCAGTGCTTGATCAGAAGTTACGCGGACAATACCGTTGTAGGCTTCTGTATCTAAGGTCTCTGGAATGAATCCAGCTGAAAGTCCTTGGATTTTGTGAGGGCCTGGCTTCTCACCAGAAAGGATAGCAGATTCGTCTGCTTCAACTGCATAGATTTGGATGTCTGGATTAACTTTTTTGAGAGCATGAGACACACCAGAAATGGTTCCGCCAGTTCCGACACCGCCTACAAAAGCATCCAGTCCAGTTTCACCGAAAGCAGCGATAATTTCTGCTCCTGTTGTTCGTTCGTGTACCTCTGGATTAGCCGGATTGTTAAATTGCAGTGGCAGCCAGCCATTACGTTCTTGTGCGATTTCTTGTGCTTTTGCAATAGCGCCTTTCATTCCTTCGCTACCCGGAGTCAAGACCAACTCAGCACCATAAGCTTGGATAATCTTGCGGCGTTCCACACTCATGGTTTCTGGCATAACAATGACGACCTTGTAGCCTTTAGCTGCTCCAACCCATGAAAGGCCAATACCGGTATTTCCGCTGGTTGCTTCAACTATGGTATCGCCAGGCTTAATAAGGCCATCGCGCTCAGCCGCCTCAATCATGCTGAGAGCAATCCGGTCTTTAACAGAAGATCCAGGATTGAAAGCCTCTAACTTCACATAAACCTCAGCAGCTCCTTCTGGAACCAAGTTGTTCAATTTGACGATGGGAGTTTGCCCAATTAGTTCTGTAATGTTTTGATAAATACGTGACATAGAATACATACCTCAATATAATTTAATAGAATTAGTATAAAATGAAACAAGCGCTTTGTAAAATATAAAAAAGCTATGAGAGCCATAGCTTTTCTTTATGTCAAAACATCAAGGGGACTTCTACTTGGCGCAGTCCTTGATCCATCATCTCCAATTTGCCCTTAAAAAACTCAGTCAGTTTGTCTTTAAGCAGTTCTCTTTCACCTTTGTCAACGAAAAGAAGAGTGGAGACAGTATCTGTAAATTCAGTATCGTATTCAGCAAGATTTTCCGCCTTCAAAAAATTTGCAAAATCCTGATATTGGCTGTAAGACAGTCTTAGGCGCAGGCCGGCCTGTTCTTTTATCTCAACCAGTCCAATCTCCTTGATAGCCAGAGCAACACTGCCTGCATAAGCTCGAATCAGACCGCCGGCTCCTAGCTTAATACCGCCAAAATAGCGAGTAACTACAACGCAAAGATTGGTCAATCCATGCTTTTCTAAGACTCCCAGCATAGGAACTCCGGCTGTTCCGCTGGGCTCCCCATCATCACTGGTCCGCTTAATATCGCTCTTTCCTCCAATGATAAAAGTAGAGCAGTTATGAGTAGCCTTGTAATGTTCTTTTTTTATAGCAGCTATAAAAGCGCGAGCCTCTTCCTCAAAGTAAACTCTTTTTACATGGCAGATAAAGCGGGATTTTTTAATTTCCTCTTGAACCATGCCATCTTCTTTAATTGTCTTAAATTCCATAACTATATTTTACAAGAAAATATGAATTTTGCCAAAAAATTACGAATAAATACGAATAAATAAGTATGTTAGAGTTACAAGATTGTTTAGGACGAATATTTACAGAAAATCAATTAGAGTCTAGCTTACGAGCACAAGCAAAAGAAATTCTCAGTATCCAAGAAGAAAAAGGCAAGCTCCACTGTGGACGCTGCAATAGTTTGATTGAACGAGAAAATCAACTGCCGGTTGGAGCTTATTATTGTAGAGAATGCTTAATCTTGGGTCGGGTACGTAGTGACCAAAAACTCTACTATTTTCCTCAAGAGGATTTTCCTAAGAATCAGGTGCTTAAATGGCAGGGGCAACTGACAGAGTTTCAAGGAAAGGTTTCCAAAGGATTACTTGATGCGCTAGAGAAAAGGCAGAATACGTTAGTGCATGCTGTTACTGGCGCCGGAAAAACAGAAATGATTTACCAAGTGCTTGCAAGAGTTATTGATAGAGGAGGTTCTGTCTGTCTGGCTAGCCCGCGGATTGATGTTTGTTTAGAACTTTATCGACGAATCAAAGAAGACTTTTCTTGTCAAATAGCTCTTCTGCATGGGGAATCAGAAGCTTATTTTCGCAGCCCCTTGGTGATTACGACCACCCATCAGCTCTTGAAATTTTATCAAGCTTTTGATTTGCTGATTGTTGACGAGGTAGATGCTTTTCCTTATGTGGATAATCCCATGCTGTATCACGCAGTAGAGCGTTCTGTGAAAGAGAGTGCTACAACTATTTTTCTGACAGCCACTTCCACAGATGAACTGGATAAAAGAGTTCAAAAAGGCCAGCTGAAACGCCTAAGTCTTCCCAGAAGATTTCATGGTAATCCCTTGACTATCCCTCAGAAAATTTGGTTATCTGATTTTCAAAAGCATCTTCAGAAGAAGAAAATAGCACCTAAACTTTTGAACTATATAGAAAAACAGAGAAAGACTCAATTTCCTCTCTTGATATTTGCTGCAGAAATTCAAAGAGGAGAGGATTTTGCTCAGGCTTTGCAGATTGCTCTGCCTGATGAAAAGCTGGCTTTTGTCGCCTCCACAACAGAAAATCGTCTGGAGATTGTCGAACAGTTTCGTCGCAAGGAGATTACTATTTTGGTGACAACGACTATCTTAGAGCGTGGAGTAACTTTTCCTGGCGTAGATGTTTTTGTCTTGGAAGCCAATCATCGCTTGTTCAGTCGTAGTGCTCTGGTTCAGATTTCAGGCCGAGTTGGCCGTAGTATGGATAGACCGACTGGACAGTTGCTATTTTTTCATGATGGGACTACCCTTGCTATGGAAAAGGCAATCCGGGAAATGAGAGATATGAATAAGGAGGCGGGATTATGACAGAGTGTCTTTTGTGCAAAGGGCAAATTGAGGAGAAAAGTAGTTTTTTACAGCTTTTTCTATTAAAAGAAGGAGGACCAAGCTGCTGTCCCGTTTGTTATCAAAATTTTGAACGCATATCTGAAGAGCATTGCCCACGCTGTTTTCGAAACGGGCAATCAGATTTATGTGCAGATTGCCAAAAATGGGAGAAAGAGGGCAATCAAGTCCAGCATCAGTCACTATTTACCTATAATGAAGCAATGAAGGAATATTTCAGTCAATACAAGTTTCAGGGAGACTATGTATTGCGCTTTGTATTTGCAAAAGCAGCTAAAAAAGCAGTCAAAATGTTTAGAGAACATACCATTGTTCCGATTCCAGTCAGTATCGAAAAATTTCAAGTGAGAGGTTTTAATCAAGTGCAGGGGATTTTAGATGCTGCAAACTTGTCATACAGAGATATCTTAGAGAAAAAAGACACCCTAGCACAGTCGAGCAAGACACGTGAGGAGCGTCTGCAGACGCAGCAGGCTTTTAAAATTAAGAATGGAGTTGATTTGCCAGATAAAATTTTGCTGGTTGATGATATCTATACGACTGGAAAAACCTTGCAATTAGCCAAGCAAATCTTGCTGGAAGCAGGAGTGAAAGAAATTTTGACATTTTCAATCGCAAGATAAGAAAAAATTTGCAAAAAAGGAATGAAAGCGTTATAATGATATTATAAATAAAACATTTATGTTTAGAAAGAAGGTACTTATATGCTTAAATATAGTATCCGTGGTGAAAACCTAGAAGTAACAGATGCTCTCCGTGACTACGTAGTTTCTAAACTTGAGAAGATTGAGAAGTATTTCCAAGCAGAGCAAGAACTTGATGCGCGTGTGAACCTCAAGGTTTACCGTGAAAAGACTGCGAAAGTGGAAGTAACAATTCCGCTAGGCTCCATCACTCTTCGTGCAGAAGATATCTCTCAGGACATGTATGGATCAATTGATTTGGTCACAGATAAGATTGAGCGCCAAATCCGCAAAAATAAGACCAAGATTGAAAGAAAGAATCGCAATAAGGTTGCTACAAGCCAGCTTTTCACAGATTCCTTTGCTGAAGAAGCAGAAGAAATTCCGTCAAAAGTTGTCCGTTCAAAACACATAGATTTGAAGCCGATGGACTTGGAAGAAGCGATTCTGCAGATGGATTTATTGGGGCACGATTTCTTTATCTATTCCGATGCAGAGGACAGCAGCACGAATGTAATATATCGTCGTGAGGATGGAGATATTGGTCTGTTAGAAGTCAAATAAATAAGAAAATAGGGTTGAGAGCATGTTTCTCAACCTTTTTAGATTATAGAAAGTCATACTGTAAGCTGACATAGAACAATTACCCTAGGCACAAAGAAATTAACTTTATACATATAGTTGAAAAATAAACTTCAAAAAAAATTAAAAAAGATTCAAAAAAGGTATTGACAGGTAGTAGGTATAGGTGATATACTAATATAGTTGTCGCGAAAGACAAAGCCCTTTGAAAACTGAACAAGACGAACCAAGTGCAGGGTGACATAGAGATATGTAACCTGTCAAAAAAACGAAAATAAATCTGTCAGTGGACAGTAATGAGTGCGAACTCAAACTTTTTAATGAGAGTTTGATCCTGGCTCAGGACGAACGCTGGCGGCGTGCCTAATACATGCAAGTAGAACGCTGAAGAGAGGAGCTTGCTCTTCTTGGATGAGTTGCGAACGGGTGAGTAACGCGTAGGTAACCTGCCTGGTAGCGGGGGATAACTATTGGAAACGATAGCTAATACCGCATGAAATTGCTTATCGCATGATAATTAATTGAAAGATGCAATTGCATCACTACCAGATGGACCTGCGTTGTATTAGCTAGTTGGTGAGGTAACGGCTCACCAAGGCGACGATACATAGCCGACCTGAGAGGGTGATCGGCCACACTGGGACTGAGACACGGCCCAGACTCCTACGGGAGGCAGCAGTAGGGAATCTTCGGCAATGGGGGGAACCCTGACCGAGCAACGCCGCGTGAGTGAAGAAGGTTTTCGGATCGTAAAGCTCTGTTGTAAGAGAAGAACGGGTGTGAGAGTGGAAAGTTCACACTGTGACGGTATCTTACCAGAAAGGGACGGCTAACTACGTGCCAGCAGCCGCGGTAATACGTAGGTCCCGAGCGTTGTCCGGATTTATTGGGCGTAAAGCGAGCGCAGGCGGTTAGATAAGTCTGAAGTTAAAGGCTGTGGCTTAACCATAGTATGCTTTGGAAACTGTTTAACTTGAGTGCAGAAGGGGAGAGTGGAATTCCATGTGTAGCGGTGAAATGCGTAGATATATGGAGGAACACCGGTGGCGAAAGCGGCTCTCTGGTCTGTAACTGACGCTGAGGCTCGAAAGCGTGGGGAGCAAACAGGATTAGATACCCTGGTAGTCCACGCCGTAAACGATGAGTGCTAGGTGTTAGGCCCTTTCCGGGGCTTAGTGCCGCAGCTAACGCATTAAGCACTCCGCCTGGGGAGTACGACCGCAAGGTTGAAACTCAAAGGAATTGACGGGGGCCCGCACAAGCGGTGGAGCATGTGGTTTAATTCGAAGCAACGCGAAGAACCTTACCAGGTCTTGACATCCCTCTGACCGCTCTAGAGATAGAGTTTTCCTTCGGGACAGAGGTGACAGGTGGTGCATGGTTGTCGTCAGCTCGTGTCGTGAGATGTTGGGTTAAGTCCCGCAACGAGCGCAACCCCTATTGTTAGTTGCCATCATTGAGTTGGGCACTCTAGCGAGACTGCCGGTAATAAACCGGAGGAAGGTGGGGATGACGTCAAATCATCATGCCCCTTATGACCTGGGCTACACACGTGCTACAATGGCTGGTACAACGAGTCGCAAGCCGGTGACGGCAAGCTAATCTCTGAAAGCCAGTCTCAGTTCGGATTGTAGGCTGCAACTCGCCTACATGAAGTCGGAATCGCTAGTAATCGCGGATCAGCACGCCGCGGTGAATACGTTCCCGGGCCTTGTACACACCGCCCGTCACACCACGAGAGTTTGTAACACCCGAAGTCGGTGAGGTAACCGCAAGGAGCCAGCCGCCTAAGGTGGGATAGATGATTGGGGTGAAGTCGTAACAAGGTAGCCGTATCGGAAGGTGCGGCTGGATCACCTCCTTTCTAAGGAGTCCGTAAGGACACACGGAATGCACTTGAGTCTTGTTTAGTTTTGAGAGGGCTATGTGGGGCCTTAGCTCAGCTGGGAGAGCGCCTGCTTTGCACGCAGGAGGTCAGCGGTTCGATCCCGCTAGGCTCCATTATCTAGTTTGACTAGATAAAGAACTTGTCCATTGAAAATTGAATACCGATATCAAATAGTAACAAGAAAATAAACCGAAAACGCTGTGAAAATTAATGAGTTTAAGACTGAAAGGTCAAAAATAAGGTTAAGTTAGTAAGGGCGCACGGTGGATGCCTTGGCACTAGGAGCCGAAGAAGGACGTGACAAACGACGAAATGCCTCGGGGAGCTGTAAGTAAGCTTCGATCCGGGGGTGTCCGAATGGGGGAACCCAACAGGTTGATGCCTGTTACCCATTTCTGTTAAGGGAATGAGGAGGAAGACGCAGTGAACTGAAACATCTAAGTAGCTGCAGGAAGAGAAAGCAAAAGCGATTGCCTTAGTAGCGGCGAGCGAAGAGGCAGAAGGGCAAACCGAAGAGTTTACTCTTCGGGGTTGTAGGACTGCAATGTGGACTCAGAATTTATAGAAGAATGACTTGGGAAAGTCAGCCAAAGAGAGTAAGAGCCTCGTATTTTAAATAGATTCTGTACCTAGCAGTATCCTGAGTACGGCGGGACACGTGAAATCCCGTCGGAATCTGGGAGGACCATCTCCCAACCCTAAATACTCCCTAGTGACCGATAGTGAACCAGTACCGTGAGGGAAAGGTGAAAAGCACCCCGGGAGGGGAGTGAAATAGAACCTGAAACCGTGTGCCTACAACAAGTTCGAGCCCGTTCATGGGTGAGAGCGTGCCTTTTGTAGAATGAACCGGCGAGTTACGTTATGATGCGAGGTTAAGTTGAAGAGACGGAGCCGTAGGGAAACCGAGTCTGAATAGGGCGCTTTAGTATCATGATGTAGACCCGAAACCATGTGACCTACCCATGAGCAGGTTGAAGGTGCGGTAAAACGCACTGGAGGACCGAACCAGGGCACGTTGAAAAGTGCTTGGATGACTTGTGGGTAGCGGAGAAATTCCAAACGAACTTGGAGATAGCTGGTTCTCTCCGAAATAGCTTTAGGGCTAGCGTCGACATGAAGATTCTTGGAGGTAGAGCACTGTTTGGGTGAGGGGTCCATCCCGGATTACCAATCTCAGATAAACTCCGAATGCCAATGAATTATGGTCGGCAGTCAGACTGCGAGTGCTAAGATCCGTAGTCGAAAGGGAAACAGCCCAGACCACCAGCTAAGGTCCCAAAATAATTGTTAAGTGGAAAAGGATGTGGGGTTGCACAGACAACTAGGATGTTAGCTTAGAAGCAGCTATTCATTCAAAGAGTGCGTAATAGCTCACTAGTCGAGTGACCCTGCGCCGAAAATGTACCGGGGCTAAAACAATTTACCGAAGCTGTGGATACCTTTTATAGGTATGGTAGGAGAGCGTTCTATGTGTGGAGAAGGTGTACCGTGAGGAGCGCTGGAACGCATAGAAGTGAGAATGCCGGTATGAGTAGCGCAAGACAGGTGAGAATCCTGTCCACCGTAAGACTAAGGTTTCCAGGGGAAGGCTCGTCCGCCCTGGGTTAGTCGGGACCTAAGGAGAGACCGAAAGGTGTATCCGATGGCCAACAGGTTGAGATTCCTGTACTAGAGTATGAAGTGATGGAGGGACGCAGTAGGCTAACTCGTGCGTACGATTGGATGTACGTCTAAGCAGTGAGGCGTGGTATGAGTCAAATGCTTATACCTCTAACGTTGAGCTGTGATGGGGAGCGAAGTTTAGTAGCGAGTGAGTGATGTCACACTGCCAAGAAAAGCTTCTAGCGTTGTATCATACTCTACCCGTACCGCAAACCGACACAGGTAGTCGAGGCGAGTAGCCTCAGGTGAGCGAGAGAACTCTCGTTAAGGAACTCGGCAAAATGACCCCGTAACTTCGGGAGAAGGGGTGCTGACTTTGGTCAGCCGCAGTGAATAGGCCCAAGCAACTGTTTATCAAAAACACAGCTCTCTGCTAAATCGTAAGATGATGTATAGGGGGTGACGCCTGCCCGGTGCTGGAAGGTTAAGAGGAGTGCTTAGCGGTAACGCGAAGGTATGAATTGAAGCCCCAGTAAACGGCGGCCGTAACTATAACGGTCCTAAGGTAGCGAAATTCCTTGTCGGGTAAGTTCCGACCCGCACGAAAGGCGTAATGATTTGGGCACTGTCTCAACGAGAGACTCGGTGAAATTTTAGTACCTGTGAAGATGCAGGTTACCCGCGACAGGACGGAAAGACCCCATGGAGCTTTACTGCAGTTTGATATTGAGTGTCTGTGCCACATGTACAGGATAGGTAGGAGCCTATGAAATCGGGACGCCAGTTTCGATGGAGGCGTTGTTGGGATACTACCCTTGTGTTATGGCCACTCTAACCCGGTAGGTTAATCATCTACGGAGACAGTGTCTGACGGGCAGTTTGACTGGGGCGGTCGCCTCCTAAAAGGTAACGGAGGCGCCCAAAGGTTCCCTCAGACTGGTTGGAAATCAGTCGCAGAGTGTAAAGGTATAAGGGAGCTTGACTGCGAGAGCTACAACTCGAGCAGGGACGAAAGTCGGGCTTAGTGATCCGGTGGTTCCGTATGGAAGGGCCATCGCTCAACGGATAAAAGCTACCCTGGGGATAACAGGCTTATCTCCCCCAAGAGTTCACATCGACGGGGAGGTTTGGCACCTCGATGTCGGCTCGTCGCATCCTGGGGCTGTAGTCGGTCCCAAGGGTTGGGCTGTTCGCCCATTAAAGCGGCACGCGAGCTGGGTTCAGAACGTCGTGAGACAGTTCGGTCCCTATCCGTCGCGGGCGTAGGAAATTTGAGAGGATCTGCTCCTAGTACGAGAGGACCAGAGTGGACTTACCGCTGGTGTACCAGTTGTTCTGCCAAGAGCATCGCTGGGTAGCTATGTAGGGAAGGGATAAACGCTGAAAGCATCTAAGTGTGAAACCCACCTCAAGATGAGATTTCCCATAACGCAAGTTAGTAAGAGCCCTGAGAGAAGATCAGGTTGATAGGTTAGGAGTGGAAGTGTGGTGACACATGGAGCGGACTAATACTAATCGCTCGAGGACTTATCCTAGAATAAGAGCTTCATCAGAGTGCAGCGAATGGTTTAGAGAAATGTTAGATTTGATATTGTATTCAATTTTGAGTTGACAAGGCTTGTCTGAGAGGACAGGACAGTTAATTCAATAGTTAAGTGACGATAGCCTAGGAGATACACCTGTACCCATGCCGAACACAGCAGTTAAGCCCTAGAACGCCGGAAGTAGTTGGGGGTTGCCCCCTGTGAGATATGGTAGTCGCTTAGCGAAGGGAGTTTAGCTCAGCTGGGAGAGCATCTGCCTTACAAGCAGAGGGTCAGCGGTTCGATCCCGTTAACTCCCATATTCTGAAAAGAATAGGTCCCGTAGTGTAGCGGTTATCACGTCGCCCTGTCACGGCGAAGATCGCGGGTTCGATTCCCGTCGGGACCGTTGAAGTCGAGAAGATTTCAATAAAAGTAAGAGACTCGTTAGCTCAGTTGGTAGAGCATTTGACTTTTAATCAAAGGGTCACTGGTTCGAGCCCAGTACGGGTCATAAGAGCGGGTTTGGCGGAATTGGCAGACGCACCAGATTTAGGATCTGGCGCTTTAGGGCGTGGGGGTTCAAGTCCCTTAACCCGCATATAAGATAATAATGAGCCGGCTTAGCTCAGTTGGTAGAGCATCTGATTTGTAATCAGAGGGTCGCGTGTTCAAGTCATGTAGCCGGCATTTTTGAATAGGATGCGAACGTAGTTCAGTGGTAGAACATCACCTTGCCAAGGTGGGGGTCGCGGGTTCGAATCCCGTCGTTCGCTTGAGGCGGCCGGGGTGGCGGAACTGGCAGACGCACAGGACTTAAAATCCTGCGATTGGTAACGATCGTACCGGTTCGATTCCGGTCCTCGGCATAGACTTGTAAGAGGCAGTAGAAGAAGATGAGCACCCTTAGCTCAACTGGATAGAGTACCTGACTACGAATCAGGCGGTTAGAGGTTCGACTCCTCTAGGGTGCATTAAATTATTTAATTTTTTCTTAAGTTTTGCTATAATGAATTTAATATGAATACTGAGCACCCTTAGCTCAACTGGATAGAGTACCTGACTACGAATCAGGCGGTTAGAGGTTCGACTCCTCTAGGGTGCATTTAGAGGCGAAGTCTTTAGGGCTCCGTTTTTAGATTGTTTAAGCACCGGGAAGTAGCTCAGCTTGGTAGAGTACTTGGTTTGGGACCAAGGTGTCGCAGGTTCGAATCCTGTCTTCCCGACTAGATAACATCGAAGATAGATGTACTGATCTATCTTTTTTGTTTTTAAGAAAACTGTTTGTTCATTATCCGAAACTTAGCTAACATATGTTGTTGAGCTCTTTCAGTTATAGTCGGATTTAATTAGAGATACAATCTTTTATAACTACTTGTTTTCTCTCTTTATATAATCCTATTAGAAAGCATTGGATTTGATTATTTAATCGGGTTAAGATTTATTTTAGTGTTCCGGGAGTTTAGGATCTGTCAAGCTGCTCTAATGTACTTTTCATTTGATATGAGTAATATTAAAGATAAAAACCTCTGATAGCAGTGAATAGTTGCTTTCAGAGGTTTTTATATGTGCTGAGTTGGATTTACTACATCAAAGAGTATTCGTCAGATAGCATAATGGTTTCTTTGCCCTTGTTATCAACGATGTAGACTTTTCTAGGAAAGAAAGGGTCAAATTGATAGTTTAAGTCAAATGAAATAATGGTGTTGAAGTTTTTTTGTGAGAAGCGAAGAGATACTCTTCCTTGGCTATTGATGATTTCGAACTTGAGGACTGGGCGAAGTTCAAAGACTCCTTTGAGATTGTTATCAATAACGTACCAGAATGAGTCGACAATTTCTTCAGGGAGGCTCGTCATGATGCCAAAGCTGGCATATCGTCCGAGAGTATTTGTAAATGCCATGGGAGACTCCTTTCTTACAGTCTGGATTTTCTTATATGATACCCGAAAATGCTTGAGATTGCAAGAATTTGACCTTTAGTGTGGCCGAATTAGATAAAAGAAAAAGAGCTTACGCTCTTTGACAACTTTATCGATTCTTTAGTTCAACATAACGTTTGTACCAAATATTGACATAAGCATCTGAAAATGGACCTCTTCCGTTGTTAATCCAATCAACTAGGATTTTGACATTTTCTTTGAGAATGAAATCCAAATCATCAGAATAGTGCATCTGCTTTTTGTGGCGTTCATATTCTTCTACATCCAACAGGCGTTTTTCACCATCAGCAAAGACTTTGACGTCTAAATCATAGTCAATGTATTTTAGAGCTTCATTATCCAGATAGTAAGGACTGGCTAGGTTGCAGTAGTATGAAGTTCCGTTGTCTCGAATCATGGCAATGATATTAAACCAGTATTTTTTATGAAAATAGACAATGGCAGGTTCACGTGTTACCCAACGTCGGCCATCACTTTCTGTTACCAGTGTGTGGTCATTAACACCAATAATGGCGTTTTCTGTTGTCTTTAGTACCATGGTATCTCGCCAGGTGCGGTGAAGATTCCCATCATGCTTATAACTTTGAATTGTAATAAAGTCGCCTTCTTTTGGAAGTTTCATAACTTACCAACTTTCTACAATTTATAAGTTTATCTTCTTTATTGTAACATATTTTCATAGAAATGCATAAGTTTTCATAGAAAATCTTAAAGATATTCTCTCAGAGTGCTAGCGATGTCGGAGAAATCATAGCCTTTGCGAGCTAGAGCTTGGGTCAGACGCTGTTTTAAGTCATAACCGTCATACTTTTTTGAGTACTTGCGGTATTGCTTGTCTAGCTCTTTATAAAGCAGTTCTTGCTGGTTTTCTTGGTCTTCTTCGATTTCCAAATGCTGATAGGCTGTTTTGGCTTGGCTGTATGAAAAACCTTTGTTTATCAAGGATTGAAGAATTTTATCTTGCAAGGCCTTGCTGGGCAGTTTTCCCTGGTATTTTTTGAGCAGCTTTTCGGCAACTTTGTCTGTTAGTTCAGTGAAGTCAAACTGATTCAATTCTTCTTCTATGATAGTGCTAGAAATCCCTTTTTGACTGAGTTTTTGCTTGAGAACAAAAGAGCCTTTGTCACCAGTGAGAAGATTGGATTGGATAAAAGAGTTAGCATATTTTCTATCATTAATCCAATTATCCTTTTTTAGATTGTCCAAGACCTGACTGATGATTTCTGGTTGGATGTCGTGCTGTGTTAAGTAGTCTTTAACTTCCTTAGCAGTTCTTTGCTTGAAGGAGAGATGATAGAGGGCTAGATTTTTTCCGTAAGAAAATTGGGCATGGTCTTGAATTTCTGATAGCTCCTGCTCTGTGATTTCCATTCCTTTAGACAGCATGAAGCGGACGATGGTGTCTTCTGTAATATAGAGCTTTTCACTGACGTCCAACTCCAAGAGGTAGAGTCTTTTTTTCTTTTCGATTTTTGTGATTTTCATAGGGGGGTGGTAAAGTCCTTTCTTTTAGCCAAATGCTTCAAAGGCAGCAATCAAGCGCAGTTTGTCTGTATCAACATCCTTCCTGCCATAGTAGTCAAGAAAGAGCTCTGCGTATCTAGGATCAGATAAATTATAAGTAAGAGACCAGATTGTCCAGTAAAGATCAATGTGGCGGTCGCTAAGGCCGGCGAGGCCAAGGTCAATAAAGCAGGAGAAGGTTGCTGCGTCTTTCAGAATGAAATTAGGCAAGCAGGCATCTCCATGAATCAAGGCGTCCGCCGTCAGTAGGTGTCCCTTTTCTTGGATAAGCGGATATGCTTCCTCACGGCTTTGGATGTGAAACTGAGGCAGTAAGGCTTTTTGATAAAAGCAACCTTTCTGATAATTTTTCTCTGCTACTTCTTTATAGTGCTGGAGACGATGTTTGATTGGGAAATACTGGGGTTGGATGCTATGAAGTTTTTTGAGCGCGGCAGCCATTGTTTGGCAAAGTTCTTCTGGCTGTTGGAGAAAGGCTAGGGCGTCCTTGCCCTCGGCTTCTTTAGTCAGCAGGTAGTCTTTATCTGTTGTTTGGTAGTGAATGATAGGCACACCGAGTCCTTGCTTCTCAAACCATTTGGCAAGTGTGGCTTCTTGGGCTAACTGGCCTTTTTGGTCGATTTTCAAATAATAGCCTGTATCAACATAGAAAACGCTGGCTCCGGAATGTGAGGAGCTGTCGTAAAAGTTGGCTCCCTCTAGATAAGTTCGTATTTGCTCAGGAAACTGGGCTAGTGGAAGAGATATTTTTTCTGATTTCATACTTTTATTGTACCATATTCTCAACTAATGCGAGGCAGCGTGGTATAATAGAATCATGAATGTGAAAGTGAAGCAAAGAATCCCTTTGAAAATTAAGAAAATGGGTATTAATGGGGAAGGGATTGGGTTTTATAAGAAAACGCTGGTCTTTGTGCCTGGGGCTTTGAAGGGTGAGGAAGTCTACTGTCAGGTGACTAGAGTCCAGCGTAATTTTATCGAGGCCAAGCTCTTGACCATTAACAAGCGGTCAAAATTTCGGGTGGAAGCGCCTTGTGAGATTTATGATAGGTGCGGGGGCTGTCAAATCATGCACCTCCACTATGACAAGCAGTTGGAGTTTAAGGAAGATTTGCTGCGTCAGGCCTTGAAAAAATTTGCGCCAGCTGGTTATGAAAACTATGAGATTCGTCCGACTATTGGTATGAAGGAGTCGCTCTATTATCGGGCTAAGTTGCAGTTTCAGACTCGGAAATATAAGGATGAAGTTAAGGCGGGGCTCTATGCCCAGAATTCCCACTATCTGGTCTCGCTGAAAAACTGTCTGGTTCAGGACAAGGTAACGCAAAAGATCATCAATAAGGTGGCTCGGCTTTTAGGCAAGTACAGGCTGCCTATTTATGATGAGAGGAAGACTGCTGGAGTACGTACCGTTATGATTCGCAGGGCAAGAAAAACGGGTCAGGTGCAGATGATTTTTGTGACGGGGCGTAAGCTGGACTTTTCTCCAGTCGTTCAAGACCTAGTGGCTGAATTTCCAGAGCTGGAGACAGTGGCGGTCAATTATCATACGAGCAAGTCCAGTGAGATTTATGGGGATAAGACAGAGATTATCTGGGGCGAGGAGGCTATCCAAGAAGGAGTGTTGAACTATGAGTTCTCCCTATCGCCTCGGGCTTTCTATCAGCTCAACCCTGAGCAGACAGAGGTGCTCTACAGGGAGGCGGTTAAGGCGCTAGATGTGACGAAAGAAGACCATTTGATTGATGCCTATTGCGGGGTGGGGACCATCGGCTTTGCCTTTGCTAAAAAGGTCAAATCTCTGAGAGGCATGGATATCATCCCTGAGGCCATTGAAGATGCCAAGCGCAATGCGAAACGGATGGGCTTTACCAATACGCTCTACGAGGCTGGAACGGCAGAGGAGATTATTCCTCGCTGGTATGCTGAGGGTTATAGGGCGGATGCCTTAATTGTCGATCCGCCGCGAACAGGTTTGGACGATAAGCTGCTGGAGACGATTGTTCGCTATGCACCTGAGAAGATGGTCTATGTTTCCTGTAATGTCTCAACTCTAGCTCGCGATTTGGTCAAGCTCTGTCGGGTTTACGATGTCCGCTACATCCAGTCGGTTGATATGTTTCCGCATACCGCTCGGACCGAGGCAGTGGTGAAATTGTCTAAGAAAGACAGCACTCGTGTGAGTTAATCAGAAACAGCTCGCTAGAGTTGACAAAATCATTCTAAAAAGGACTTAGTTTTCTGTGATACGGAGCTAAGTCTTTTCTTTTGGCAAAATTGCAATAATCGGAAGCGTAAGCTTGGAAGGTTAGTCCCCACCTCAATTAGTCACAAAAAGAGAACACTCGTTTAGTGTTCTCCAATGGTAATCGGTTATATTAGAATAAGCCAAAGACTAGGACTGCAAGGACGGCACCAATGATTGGTCCGACAACCGGAATCCAAGCATAGCTCCAATCACCATCACCTTTGTTTGGAATAGGAAGAAGACTGTGCATGATGCGAGGTCCTAAGTCACGAGCTGGGTTGAGTGCATAGCCTGTTGTTCCACCAAGTGAGAGACCAATTCCGACAATGAGTGTTCCAACTGCAAAAGTTCCAATGCCTGCTTGCAGCTTATAAAGTCCAAGAGCGAAGATAGTCAGCACAAGGACAAAAGTTCCAAGGATTTCACTAATCAGATTAGAGAAGGTATCTTTGATAGCTGGGCCTGTGCTGAATGTACCCAAAACGTTAGCTGGATTTTCTTCAGCTAGATAGTGAGGTTTGAACTGCAGGAAGACGAGGAACTGTCCGACCATAGCACCTGCAAACTGAGCAAGGACGTAAGGAAGAACAGATGCCCAAGGCAAATCACCTTTCAGAGCTACTCCGATAGTTAGGGCAGGATTCAGATGGGCTGGGCCAAGGTTGCCAGATACAAAAGCAGCGATGGCAACAGCAATCCCCCATCCCATGGTGATTACAATCCAGCCTGAATTGTGACTCTTAGTTTTGGGAAGAACCACACCTGCAACTACACCATTACCCAGAAGGAGCAAGAGCAGTGTTCCTAAAAATTCGCCAAATATTTCTTTCATCATCTATATTACTCCATTTAAAAGAAGGGGTGGCAGACAGTTGTTTTGCCTACCGCCTCTTCTCGTATTTTCTATTTTTTTAATTCTTCTAAATCGTTATTTGCAAGGGCAGCTTGAACATCTTTTCGATAAGCTGCTTTTTCTTCTTCTGTCCAGTCGTAGAATCGTCCCATTTCATCAAGAACAGGTTCTACAATCGCATCTAAGCTGTCCCGCATAAAGAGCATGTGGTTTGTCCGGCGCAGCAGGAAGTCAACAGGGCTGAGTGCTAATTCGTTACGCATAGCATAATGCAGTGACAAGGTATCCGCTAGGCTGAGACCTGGTGCTTGCTCGATGCTGTGTGCGAGGGCAAAGACTTTAGGAGCATTTGAACCGTAAAGGTTTGCAAGATAGAAGGCTTCTTTGCTGTCTAAGCCGCGTGAGACACCAAGTTGCGCAAAAGCTTCGATTTCGGAATCCACATTTGCTGGATTGAGCTCTCCGCCTGAAACAGGGTAGGTCTTCGAGTTGATGAGTTTGAAGCTACGGTCGAACTCTGCTTTGAGGATTTCAACCACGCGCTCCATAGCACCTTCTGCCATCTTACGGAAGTCTGTAATCTTACCACCAGCAAGAGTCAAGAGACCATTGTTATCACGGTCCAAACTAGAGCCACGTGATACAGCAGATGGATCCAAGTGTTTTTCAGAAGTGCTGCTTTCGAGTTGAGTAACAGCCGCTTCAACATCTTCACGGGATTTTTCTTTGGCCAGATAGCTTTCAACAGTCGCAATCAGTGAATTGAAACTTTCGTCGCTAATGGTACCGTTATTTCCGCCGTTATAGTCAGAAGCGCTGTTTCCTGCAATGAGAGGACGAAGACCTGCCCAGCTGCTTTCGATATCGTCAATTGTGATGTTTGCTTCTGGGAAGCGATTATTGACAATGCCCAAGAGGTAATCCACATCTTCTTGTGTTACTTTTGGATGCTCTAGGTCGCCAGTGTAGTCAGTATCAGTCGTACCAAAGTAGGTTTTATTTTCACGTGGAAGAACAAAGACCATCCGGCCGTCTCCCAAGCCTGTGTCAAAGTAGACTGGCTGAGAAACCTTGATCTTGCTAGAGTCAACTACCAAGTGAACTCCCTTGGTTGGACGCATTTGTGAGTATTGCTCACCGTCATTTGATAGATTGCGCACCTTATCGCTCCAAGGTCCAGTTGTGTTGATGACCAAGCGAGCCTTGATTTCAAAGACTTCATCTGTCAAGAGGTCACGCGCAACAACGCCTGTAATCTTTCCAGATTCATCAAAAAGGAAGCCTTCTGCCTTGACATGGTTGGCAATCAGAGCGCCGTCTTGGTTGGCCCGTTTGATATTTTCAATTACGAGGCGCGCATCGTTGTTGCGGAAGTCAAGATAGACACCGCCACCGACCAAGCCTTCTTTCTTAAGTTCAGGTTCCCGTTCTAAGACTTCTTCTTTGCTGAGGACCTTATTGGCAGCAGGAGTGTTGTTGACACCGGCTAAGAGGTCATAGAGGTCCATAGCCACTTTGAGACGGAAGAGGCTGAAGGTAGCGCCCTCTTCTTCATAAACAGGAAGCAGCATAGGATCTGGTTTTGGAATATGGGGGGCAATTTGCTGTACCACAGCACGCTCAGAAACCGTATCTGATACCACCTCTACGTCGAATTGCTTGAGGTAACGAAGGCCACCATGGACCAGTTTGGTAGAACGGCTAGAAGTCCCTTCGGCAAAGTCCTGCATTTCAATCAGACCAGTCTCCAGGCCACTTGCAGCTGCTTGCAAGGCTACTCCAGCACCGGTAATCCCGCCGCCAATAATCAGGAGGTCCAAGGTGCGTTCCTGCATTTTTTTTATCGATAATTCACGTGTTTTCTTTGAAAATTCCATATTTATACACTTTCTAACTTAGTCATTTCATGCTTCTACTGACTTAATTATAAAAATATGAATCAGTATCAGTCGTCGATTTCTGCAAAGACTTGAGTTGCCTTAACGGCTTTTTTCCATCCTTTGTAGAGTTGTTCCTTGCGGGATTCATTCATAGATGGTTCAAAGAGTTCTCCAGTTTCATTGAGAGTGCGGAGTTCGTCTAAGTCTTTCCAGTAGCCTACTGACAGGCCTGCCAAGAAGGCTGCACCGAGAGCAGTTGTTTCTAAGTTTTTAGCACGGGCAATATCGATTCCCAAAATGTCGGCCTGGAACTGCATGAGGAAGTTGTTCATAGCAGCACCGCCGTCGACTTTGAGGACTTGAATAGCTGTCTTAGCGTCAACCTGCATAGTATCGATGATGTCGCGTACTTGGTAAGCGATGGATTGCAGGGTAGCCTTGATAAAGTCTTCCTTGCTGGTTCCGCGGGTCAAGCCAAAGACAGATCCACGTGCATTTTGATCCCAGTAGGGAGCGCCCAGACCTGTAAAGGCAGGTACGACATAGACTTCGTCATTGTTGTGAGAATCTAGGGCATATTTTTCAGATTCTGGTGAATTTTCAACCATCCGAAGACCATCGCGTAGCCATTGAATAGCACTTCCGGCAATGAAGATAGAACCTTCTAAAGCATAGTAAACTTTTCCGTTAATTCCATAGCCAATGGTTGTCAAGAGGTTGTTTTCAGACAGTTGCATCTCTTCACCAGTGTTCATGATGATGAATGAACCAGTTCCGTAAGTATTCTTGACCATGCCAGGCTCAAAAGCTAACTGTCCAAAGAGAGCTGCCTGCTGGTCACCAGCCATACCAGAGATTGGAACTTCTCCACCGTAGAAATGGAATGGAGCAGTCTTACCATAGATTTCTGAGTTAGAACGAACTTCTGGAAGCAAAGCCTTTGGAATGTTGAGGATTTCCAAAATCTCATCATCCCATTTGAGTTCCTTGATGTTATATAGCATAGTACGGGCTGCATTTGAGTAGTCGGTCACGTGAGAAGCACCGTCAGTCAATTTCCAAACCAGCCAGGTATCGATAGTCCCAAAGAGCAATTCACCCTTTTCAGCTTTTTCTTGCGCTCCCTCTACATGGTCCAAAATCCAGCGAACCTTGGTAGCAGAGAAATAAGCATCAATGATCAAACCAGTCTTTTCATGGAATTTTTCTACATAGCCTTGGCTTTTCAGTTGTTCAGCCAGAGGAGCTGTCTGACGAGACTGCCAAACGATAGCATTGTAGATAGGAAGACCAGTATTCTTATCCCAGACGACAGTTGTTTCACGCTGGTTGGTAATTCCGATGGCTTCTATTTGGTTAGGTTTGACTCCACTTTCGATGAAGGCACCTGCAATAACGGACTGCACAGAGTTCCAAATTTCATTGGCATTGTGCTCAACCCATCCAGCTTGAGGGAAAATCTGAGTAAATTCTTTTTGACTGGAGCTAACTTTTTCTCCTTTTTTGTTAAAGATGATGGCGCGGGAACTAGTAGTTCCTTGGTCGATGGCCATGATGTATTTTTCTTGTGACATGAACTGTCCTCCTAGTAAAAATCTTGAGGATGTTTCCTCTACAGTAACTAGTATATAAAATAAAACGCTTTCTTTTTTATCAACTTTTTTTAAATTTTTAAAAAAATTGAGGAGATTGTGCGAAAATCACAAAAAACCTGGAATTCTCCAAGTTTCTTAATGAAATATCATGTGACGGATTTGTGCCAAATCTTCCAAATCCAAGTCATTTTTTAAATAATAGATGGGAACTTGCTGGGCCTGATGAATAGGATTGTTGGTGATGATGAGGTCGTAATTTCTGGTAAGGTCGTAGGATTCAATCGTAATAAAGCGATTGTACTCTAAGTACCGCCTTAAAATGGCTGTCATCCTAGAAACAACGATAAAGCTATCTGTCAAGTCCATGCCTATCTTGATGATTTGACCGTCGTTTTCAGCAATGTATTCCATCAGCTGGAGCCATTCCCACAACACCTTTTTATCCAGAGATGTTCCCTGCTGGAAAATAGGCAGTTTGCTAAAAATAGTGTCTGCCACTTGTCGATAATCGTATTCGCTCCATAAGTAAGGATGGCGCAATTCCAGATCATGCTTGTATTTATCTTGCAAGAGATAGCCTTTGAAAAGAAAGACGCGGGCGCAGAGCTGGCTGAGTTCGTAGGTCACTTGATCTTCGATATAGTCATCAAGCAAGTCCTGGCCCTTCATCTCTTGAATCAGTTGCGTAATCAGACTGGCAATTTCACCGCCAAAGCCCAGTATATACTCCATGGTGTGCAGGGGCAGAATCCGATGGGAAATCAGAAATGAAAAGAAAATCATCATTTCGCCATCTTCGAGACTCAGGGTGATGTGCTGTCCAGCAAAGAAATCATTTGTCCTGCGATGCAAGCGCTGGTAGAAGATATTTTCAAAATAGCCCTGCATTTTCTGCTCAATGTTTTGAAATTGACAGGCATTGACTTTTAGTCGCTGTTGGGTGATATGTGCCCAAAGGGCCAAGTCCAATCGCTGCCCTTGCGAGAGCTGAGCTCCACAGAGTTCTTCTAAGACGGCAACTTCCTGCCTTCTTTCTGATTTTTGAAGTTCCTTTTCCCAATCTTGGCTGGACCAGACCTTACGAAAGAGGCAGAAATAAAAATAGCGGATTTGGTGCTCAGGCCCTTTCAAGCGGCCGTTTTGGATAGATAGCTCAAACTCTGATAAAATCTGATTTAGACCGGATATATGACGGCCGAGGGTTGCTTCACTGATCATCAGCTCTTGAGCTAATTGATGGGCTAAAAACTGCTGATGGTAGAGCAGGTAGTTTAAAATCTGGTATTTGACTGCATTGTCCAAAAAGAGCCTGCGAATATCCCGTCCCTTGGTATCAGATGCGATGGACAGAATGAGCGTTTCGTCCTGAAGCTGGATGGATAAGGCTGTATGATGGTCCATAGCCTTATCGTTAATCAAGCTAATGTACTTGGTCAAGGTTGCTTTCGAGAAGCCTGTTTCAGACATAACGTCCTTCAAACTGGATGTAGAATGCTGCTGTAAATAAGACAGGACAATAAACTGCCCCGCTTCACTCTTTTCCATTAAGTCTGCAAGATACATACGAAAACCCTCTCAATTCACTAATCTTAGCTTATCACAAAAGGGAAAAAAGACGAAGCAATGTGCTTTATATTTTCTTATCGTTGTCTAAGGAAATAATAAATTGAAACAATCTGTCATTATGTCTATCTTAATTCGCTATTCCATTTCTTTTGAACAAGCATAAGAGGAGCAGACACTCACACCTTTTTTTGCTTTGAGGCAGATAGCTTTTTTATGGTATAATTGTAGAAAAATAAGGATGAGGGAACAGCTATGGATAATGTAATTGATTTGTCTATCCCAGTGGCAGAAGTGATTGAGAAGCAGCCAGAAGTTTTGGATGTTCTGGTCGAGTTGGGCTTTACGCCTCTGGCCAATCCTGTCATGCGCAATACAGTCGGGCGCGTGGTTTCTATCAAAAAAGGTGCTGGTATGAACGGCATTGACCTTAATAAAATCAAGCAAACTCTGGAATTAAATGGCTATGAAGTGGTGGGGATTTAGGCATGGCTACTGAACGCATTGAAGTCCTCAAGTCTATCTTGCTGGATTTACATAACGGAGCTTCTGCAGAGTCTGTTCAGGAGCTTTTCAACGAGCATTTTGCTGGTGTGTCCGCTATTGAAATCAGCCTGATGGAGCATGAGCTTATGAACTCGGATACGGGAGTGACCTTCGAAGATGTCATGTCCCTCTGCAATGTCCATGCCAACCTCTTTAAAGGTGCCATTCAGGATGTGGAGGTGGCTGATACCGACCATCCAGGTCATCCGGTTCAAGTCTTCAAGCAAGAAAATTTAGCCTTGCGGGCTGCCCTCATGCGGGTTCGCAGGCTTCTATCTACCTATGAAAGTACAGAAGATGAGGAGCTTCTTCCTGAAATCCGCAAGGGACTCCAGCGTCAGTTGAGTTTGGTGGGGCAGTTTGATGTTCACTATCAGCGCAAGGAAGAGCTCATGTTTCCCATCATGGAGAGCTATGGCCACGATTCGCCGCCCAAGGTCATGTGGGGGGTAGATGACCAGATTCGGGACCTTTTCCAAGAGGCTAAGATTGTTGCAGAGCAGTTGCCTGATACTTCGATTGAGAAAGTCAAGGAAAAGTTTGAGACTTTTGCGGCTGAGTTTGAAGCTATGATTTTCAAGGAAGAGTCTATCCTTCTCATGATACTCCTCGAGTCCTTTCATCAGGATGACTGGCTCAAGATTGCTGAGGAGAGCGATGCTTATGGCTATGCTATCATCAAGCCGACAGAGAAATGGATTCCTGCGCGGCACTCATTCTCGGAGGAGGAAGCTGGGGATGCTGCTGATGAAGGAAGCGAAGCGCCAGCCAGCAGAGAACAGTCTAGTGATGGCAGATTTCAGCAGGTCATTGATACGCCGGATGGTCAGGTCACTATTTCCTTTAAGCCCAAGGAAAAGAAGGAGCAAGCCTTTAATCGGGACTCCCAACAGCCTTTTGGTCATGGCTATCTGTCTGTGACGGAGGCTAATCTGATTTTGAACCATCTGCCCATGGAGATTACCTTTGTCAATAAGGACGATATTTTCCAGTATTATAATGACAGTGTGCCGGCAGACGAGATGATTTTCAAGCGGACGCCGTCCCAGATAGGTCGCAATGTCGAGCTCTGTCACCCGCCCAAGTTTTTAGACAAGGTGCGGCGGATTTTCAAGGCTCTGCGCGAGGGAGAGCGGGACAAGTTTGAGATGTGGTTCAAGTCGGAATCACGGGGCAAGTTTGTCCATGTGACCTATGCGGCGGTTCGAGATGAATCTGGTGAATTTCAGGGGGTGCTGGAGTATGTACAGGACATTCAGGCCTTCCGAGATATTGACAGTGATTTTTACCGAGATTTGGACTAGGTATTTGCAGTTAGAAAGTGAGAAAAATGAGTTACGAACAGGAATTTTTACAGGAGTTTGAAGCTTGGGTTAAGACCCAGGTCATGATTAACGAGATGGCTCTCAAGGAGAGTCAGGCGGTCTATGAGGCGGACCAGGATGAGCGTGCTAAGGAAGCAGCCATTCGCTATGAAAGTCGTCTCGATGCCTACCAGTTCCTTTTAGGGAAATTCGCCAACTATCAGGCGGGCAAAGCATTTCACGACCTGCCAGACGGACTTTTGGGTGAGAGAAATTATTGATTTTTCGCTGGAAAGGTGATAGAATATGTTCATCAGAGGTGTTTTGAGTCAAGCATTTTACAGAAAGTGGCGGTGCTGAGAAGTCCACAAATGTGTCAAAGCTGGTTGCTGATGAGATAATAAATTGAAATAAAAGTGTCTTTGTATTTACTTCAAAGACTAAAGTTGCGGGCATCTGCCCGAAATTGGGTGGTACCGCGGATAAACACATTCGTCCCTGTCATGGATATGGCAGGGACTTTTTTTGTAGAAAGCGAGGGAGGAAGATGGAGCAAGCACGATTACCAGATCGATTAGAAACGGAACGGCTAGTGTTGCGAGTCCGCACCGTGTCTGATGCATTGGATATTTTTGACTATGCCAGTCGGCCAGAAGTCTCCTATCCAGCAGGCTTTCCGCCCGTCAAGACCTTGGAAGACGAGATTTATTACCTAGAGCATATCCTTCCTGAGCGTAATCAAAAGGAGAATCTCCCAGCAGGTTATGGGATTGTTGTCAAAGGGACTGATAAAATCGTTGGCTCTGTTGATTTCAACCATCGCCATGAAGATGATGTACTGGAAATCGGCTATACCTTGCACCCAGACTATTGGGGACGAGGCTATGTCCCAGAAGCAGCGCGTGCCTTGATTGACCTAGCTTTTAAAGAATTAAATCTAAATAAAATTGAATTGTCTTGCTTTAGCTATAACCTTCAAAGTCAACGAGTCGCAGAGAAGCTTAGCTTCACCCTCGAAGCTCGCATCCGGGACCGCAAAGATTCCCAAGGCAATCGCTGTGACGGTCTGATATATGGATTGCTGAGGAGTGAGTGGGAGGAAATTTGTGGATTATAGGGAGAAAAGAAGAGATGTATTGGATTATTATTTTATTTGTAATAAGTTTAATTTTGGGATTTTATAAATTTTATCAAGATAAAGGTAGAGATTCTAACAACTCTAAAGAATTTACCGAGAATAATGATTGTGAAATATTAGCAGTTAATGAAACTTTTTTGTCATTAATGCCCCAAATTGACTCCTTGTCTGCCGATGTAAATTTGGACGAAGCCAAGCTCAGTGAGATTTCAGATAAAAATGTTGTTGCTAGGCTTGATGCGCTTGTCCCTCAAATAACTAACAGTTTATCAAATTTTGTTAGTAACAAAGTTGTCGAAAATATATCAACTCAAATAAGAGAAGGAAAAATTTTTCAAGTAATTATTCCAGAAGGAGCAAAACTTTACAAGTCCAAAGAATTGCAAGGAGCATATAGAGGTGGTTATAGTATAGGTGGCAAACTTACTGGTCAAGCAAATCTTGTACCATTTGATATTACTAAAGGGCAAAATATTAGTTCCATCACTAATGCAGTTGCTAATGTGATGAATGTTTCCTCTATGGTTGTAGGTCAGTATTATATGGCTGAAATAAATAATAACATGGAGAAAATGTTGGAAAGTTTGGATAAAGTATTCGATTTTCAACAGATGGAGTTTAAAGCTCGAATTTTAGCTTTGATAAGTAAAGTTGGAAAAGTTTCTAAATTTAATGTTGAAATTATTGAAAACGATGAAATAAGAAAACGTGCTTTAGATAATTTGGAACGCCACGAAGATGAAGCGGTCGAATTATTACAACAAGTGAATTTATCAATTGAAAATTTAATTTCGAAAAGTAAAAATTGTGATTTTGATAAGTATAAAGAAATCATTGATGAGTTTGAAAAGTTAACAAATTACCAACAATATTTACTTACTATTTTAGAAGAAATTGGCCGATTAATTTATCTGTTGAATAAAGGTGCTATTTCATCTGAACAATGTTATTATTCGTTTCGAAGCTATGTTGAACAATCAAATGAAGCCAGACACAAATTGGCTAAGTGGCACAATGAGAACATAACAAAATTTAAAATTGATTTACAAAAAAGCAGACTTACTAAGAAAGGATTGGAAGGTTTTGCTTATAAAATACCCGCCTTAATAAATGAAGATTGGAAATATAATAGTTTATCCAATTTGATTGTTAAGAAGATAAATAAACAATTGAATGCTTCACTTGAAGTTGAAAATGTAACTGACGACTTATTAGATAAAGAAGTAAGAATAATTTCTAAAAATGGAAGATATTATTATTTAGTAGAATAAAGGAGAACTAAAATGACAGAACTTTCACCTAAATACAATCCAGCCGAGGTTGAGGCTGGTCGTTATCAAAAATGGCTTGATGCCGATGTTTTCAAGCCTTCAGGCGATCAAAAGGCTAAGCCTTATTCGATCGTCATTCCACCACCAAACGTAACTGGGAAACTCCACCTAGGTCACGCTTGGGATACGACCTTGCAGGATATCATCATCCGTCAGAAGCGCATGCAAGGTTTTGACACGCTTTGGCTGCCAGGGATGGACCACGCTGGGATTGCCACTCAGGCTAAGGTTGAGGAGCGCTTGCGGGAGCAAGGCATTTCCCGCTATGACCTCGGTCGTGAAAAATTTCTCGATAAAGTCTGGGAATGGAAAGACGAGTATGCGACAACCATCAAGGAGCAGTGGGGCAAGATGGGCCTCTCTGTAGACTATTCTCGTGAGCGTTTCACTCTTGACGAAGGTTTGTCAAAAGCTGTTCGCAAGGTTTTTGTCGAGCTTTACAAGAAAGGCTGGATCTATCGTGGTGAGTTTATCATCAACTGGGACCCAGCAGCTCGCACAGCCCTTTCTGATATAGAGGTCATTCACAAGGATGTCGAAGGCGCCTTCTACCACATGAACTATATGCTGGAGGATGGTTCACGCGCCCTTGAAGTTGCGACCACTCGTCCTGAGACTATGTTTGGGGACGTTGCCGTTGCGGTCAATCCAGAAGACCCACGCTACAAGGACTTGATTGGTAAAAATGTCATCCTTCCAATCGCTAATAAACTAATCCCAATTGTTGCCGACGAGCACGCAAATCCTGAGTTTGGGACAGGTGTCGTGAAAATCACGCCTGCCCACGATCCAAACGACTTCTTGGTTGGTCAACGCCATAACTTGCCACAAGTCAATGTCATGAACGACGACGGAACCATGAATGACTTGGCCTTCGAATTTGCAGACATGGACCGTTTTGAAGCTCGTAAGGCAGTCATTGCCAAGTTGGAAGAAATCGGTGCCCTTGTTAAAATCGAAAAACGTGTCCACAGCGTTGGTCACTCAGAGCGGACGGGCGTTATGGTTGAGCCGCGTCTGTCTACTCAGTGGTTTGTTAAGATGGATCAATTGGCTAAGAATGCCATTGCTAACCAAGCTACAGATGACAAGGTAGAATTTTATCCGCCACGCTTCAACGATACCTTCCTCCAATGGATGGAAAATGTCCACGACTGGGTAATTTCCCGTCAGCTCTGGTGGGGTCACCAAATCCCTGCTTGGTACAATGCAGACGGCGAAATCTATGTGGGCGAAGAAGCGCCGGAAGGCGATGGTTGGACTCAGGACGAAGATGTACTTGATACTTGGTTCAGTTCTGCCCTTTGGCCATTCTCAACCATGGGCTGGCCTGATGTTGACTCAGAAGACTTCAAACGCTACTTCCCAACTTCAACCTTGGTAACAGGTTACGACATCATCTTCTTCTGGGTGTCTCGTATGATCTTCCAATCTTTAGAATTCACTGGTCGTCAGCCATTCCAAAATGTGCTCATCCACGGTCTCATTCGTGATGAGGAAGGACGTAAAATGTCCAAGTCACTGGGCAATGGGATTGACCCGATGGATGTCATTGACAAATACGGTGCCGATGCCCTGCGTTGGTTCCTGTCAAACGGCTCTGCCCCTGGCCAAGACGTCCGCTTCAGCTATGAAAAGATGGATGCTTCATGGAACTTCATCAACAAGATCTGGAACATCTCTCGCTACATCCTCATGAACAATGAAGGCTTGACGCTGGATGCGGCACGTGAGAATGTCGCTCAGGTGGCGGTTGGTCAGGCTGGCAATGTCACCGACCGCTGGATTCTCCACAACCTCAATGAAACCATTGGCAAGGTCACTGAGAACTTCGACAAGTTTGAGTTCGGTGTGGCTGGTCATATCCTCTACAACTTCATTTGGGATGAATTTGCCGACTGGTATGTGGAGCTGACTAAGGAAGTGCTTTACAGCGATAATGAAGACGAGAAAGTCATCACTCGCTCTGTCCTCCTTTACACGCTGGACCAAATCCTGCGCCTGCTTCACCCAATCATGCCTTTCGTGACCGAGGAAATCTTTGGTCAAATCTCGGAAGGAACCATTGTGACAGCAGCTTATCCAGTGGTTCGTCCAGAGTTTGAAAATGCCGAGGCAGCAGCTGGCGTGGAAGCCCTCAAGGATCTGATCCGTTCGGTGCGAAATAGCAGAGCAGAGGTCAATGTGGCGCCTAGCAAGCCGATTACCATCTTGATTAAGACGACAGACAGCGCGCTGGAAGTTTTCTTCAAGGACAATGTCAACTATATCAAGCGCTTCACCAATCCTGAGCATTTGGAAATCGCAGCAGACCTTGCAGTGCCAGAGCTGGTCATGTCTAGTATCATCACAGGAGCAGAAATCTACCTACCGCTGGCAGACCTCCTCAACGTCGAAGAAGAACTGGCTCGTCTTGAAAAAGAACTAGCCAAATGGCAGAAAGAGCTGGATATGGTTGGCAAGAAACTCTCTAACGAGCGCTTCGTAGCCAATGCCAAACCAGAAGTCGTCCAAAAAGAACGCGACAAACAAGCTGACTACCAAGCCAAGTACGATGCGACAGTGGCGCGGATTGATGAGATGAAGAAGTTGCTTTAGTCATACTTGATGAATGTACACAAGAAAACACGGTGTAAAAACTGTGTTTTTTTGGTATAATATAATCTTATACTTAATGATTAAGGAGAAGATAATGAATATAATTACTATGGAATTTAATTTTCTAGAAGTTAGTGAAACAGATTTGGAGCTATTTAATTTTATTAGAGATACTGATGAGATTGGTGTATCTATAAAAGTTGATCTATCTAAAAAATATTTTTTAAATCACAAGAAATTTTTAAAACAATTTAAAGAATATTTTGGTAGTGTCAGATTAGAAGAATTTTTGAATAAATTATCTTTGATTGAAGAAATAAAATTTTCGCATGAGGATAAATTAAATCATCAACAATTGGCTAGTGAAGCTATAAAAAACCAAAAAATTAAAGAGCTTGCTGATAGAGTTTATGGTGAGTATCATTATAATTTGCTAATTAAACTTGTCTCTTTATCAACTGCTATTTGGCTTTTGAAAGATTCTTGTGTACAATCGAATTTAGCTTATACGATTATTGAGAATGGGTATTACTCTGCTTCAAATTCTGATATGAATTATACAATGGCAAATGGGAGCCATCAACTGGTTTCAGTTGATGGCAGAGAAATTAAAAGTATAAAAAAATATTATGAATTAGTATTTCCGATTTTAAATTCTCGTATAGGAACCAAAGAAATTGAGAGCAATCATATTACCAATCATTATACTTCGTTTGAAAATGATAAAATAGATAGAAGTAAATTTGCAAGTTATTCTAGAGCACTTGTCTATTTACAAGAAGCACGTAATAGTGGTTTACTTGCTTCTAAAATTGATAAATATATGCAAGTTCTACAGTGTTTATATGCCTTTGAAGACGGTACGCGTAGAATGGGAAGAAAGCTAAAGTATATAACAGCTAATTTATTGTCAGAGGAATCAACAGAAAAGCAAAAAATTGTTGATAATATTGCCATTGCATATAAGATTAGGTCGCAGCATACTCATGGAAATAGAATAAAATTTGACCAAAATGAGATTGAGCGCATTTCAATAGCTCTTGATGATTATGTTAGGGAGGTTCTAAAAAAGTTATTACCAAATAAAGAATTAGAATATTCAGATGAAAAGACAAGACTTTTTGTTGAAAAACAAATGCGAGGTTTTAATGAAGGCAAATTTTTGAATTTCTTTAAGAAAATTTTAAAGATAAAATAAAATTAACTTCTAAAAAAAATATATCAAAATTAGGATATTCACGATGTTCAGCAAGAAGGCATTTCCAACTAGGCATTTGGAGACTACTATGAATGTCTCTACTTTATTATAAATTCCCTCAACCAAGTTCAGTTTCATCTGAGCTTGGTTTTTCTATACCTCTCCTCTTTCATCCCTCTCCGACTTAATACTTTCTTTTAAGCCTTAAAAATGATAAAATAAGACAAACAAACTATAGGAGAACATAATGACTAAAGCAAATTTTGGTGTTGTTGGTATGGCTGTTATGGGCCGTAACCTTGCCCTAAATATCGAATCTCGTGGCTATACAGTTGCCATTTATAACCGCTCAGCAAATAAGACAGAGGACGTCATTGCCTCTCATCCTGAGAAAAACTTTGTGCCAAGCTATGATGTGGAGTCTTTTGTAAACTCTATCGAAAAGCCACGTCGGATTATGCTGATGGTTCAAGCTGGTCCTGGTACAGATGCGACTATTCAGGCCTTACTTCCTCACTTGGATAAGGGTGATATCCTGATTGACGGTGGGAATACTTTCTACAAGGATACCATTCGCCGTAATGAAGAGTTGGCTAACTCTGGTATCAACTTCATCGGTACAGGTGTTTCCGGTGGCGAAAAGGGCGCATTGGAAGGACCATCTATCATGCCGGGTGGTCAAAAAGAAGCTTATGAGTTGGTAGCGGATGTCTTGGAAGAAATCTCTGCTAAAGCTCCTGAAGACGGCGCACCATGTGTTACCTATATCGGTCCTGATGGCGCTGGTCACTATGTAAAAATGGTCCATAACGGGATTGAATATGGAGATATGCAGCTTATTGCTGAGAGTTATGACCTGATGCAGCACTTGCTGGGGCTTTCAGCTAGTGAAATGGCAGACATCTTCACGGAGTGGAACAAAGGCGAGCTGGACAGCTATCTGATTGAGATTACAGCGGATATCTTGACACGCAAGGACGATGAAGGTCAAGCTGGCCCAATCGTTGACTACATTCTGGATGCTGCTGGTAATAAGGGAACTGGTAAGTGGACCAGTCAATCTTCTTTGGATTTAGGTGTGCCGCTGCCACTGATTACAGAGTCAGTCTTTGCGCGTTACATTTCTACCTATAAAGATGAGCGCGTGGCTGCCAGCAAGGTATTGCCAAAACCAGCTGCTTTCACCTTTGAGGGAGATAAGGCAGAGTTGATTGAAAAGATCCGCCAGGCTCTTTACTTCTCAAAAATCATGTCTTATGCTCAAGGATTTGCTCAATTGCGTGTGGCTTCTAAGGAAAACAACTGGAACCTGCCGTTCGGAGAGATTGCTTCTATCTGGCGTGCTGGCTGTATCATCCGTGCCCGCTTCCTTCAAAAGATTACAGATGCTTATGGCCGTGATGCTGATCTAGCCAACCTGCTCTTAGATGAATACTTTATGGATATTACGGCTAAGTACCAACAGGCAGTCCGTGATGTTGTCAGCTTGGCTGTGCAAGCAGGAGTACCGGTACCAACTTTCTCCAGTGCCATTGCTTACTTTGATAGCTACCGTGCGGAAAATCTGCCAGCTAATCTGATTCAGGCGCAGCGTGATTACTTTGGTGCTCATACATATAACCGTAAAGACAAAGAAGGTACCTACCACTATTCTTGGTACGACGAAAAATAGGATAGGCCTATGGCAAAGCGAATTTTACTAGTAGAAAATGAAAAAAATCTTGCACGGTTTGTGAGTTTGGAACTACAAAAGGAAAGCTTTCTTGTAGATTTAGCTGAGACTGGCCAAGAGGGACTGGCTCTGGCTAAGGATGTGGATTATGACTTGCTCTTGCTCAACTATGATCTTCAAGATATGACTGCCAGCGATTTTGCTCAGCAGCTGAGCTTGATTAAGCCAGCGTCCGTCATTATCGTTTTGGCTAGTCGCGAAGAGATTGCGGAGCAGCAGGAAGCAATCCAGCATTTTGCTGTTTCCTACGTGGTCAAGCCTTTCATTATCAGTGATTTAGTGGAGCGTGTCTCTATCATTTTCCGCGGGCGCGACTTTATCGACCAGCACTGCAGCCTCTTGAAAATTCCGACCTCTTACAGGAATCTGCGAGTGGATATTAAAAATCACACAGTTTACCGTGGCGAGGAAGTTATTGCGCTGACGCGGCGGGAGTACGATCTGCTGGTAACCCTGATGGGCAGCAATAAGGTCATGAGCCGTGAGCAACTACTGGAGCGTGTCTGGAAGTACGAGAGTGCAACGGAGACCAACGTTGTAGATGTTTATATTCGTTATCTGCGCAGTAAAATTGATGTGGAAGGGCAGCCAAGCTATATCAAAACCGTTCGCGGTGTTGGTTATGCCATGCAAGAATAAAAAAATCAAAACTCTGTTCTCCTTGAGAGACGGAGTTTTTTTGCGCTTGTTACAGTATTAATAGGAGAAATAATGCGGACTTTCTGGTTATTCTATGCAATCGTTTTCGTTAAAATATAGCAAGAATGTGGTTCGTAAAGAAAAATTTTAAACTTTAGGATGCAAAAAAAGAGAAAATATTTTTATAAAAGCCTTTACAAAATAAAAAATCGTGCTATAATAGATGTATCGACATGCAAACGATTTCACAAAAAGGAGTGGTTTGCAAAAAATATAAGGAGGTCTGAATGATGAAAGATTCATTCAAGAACATTTTTAGCTTTGAATTTTGGCAAAAATTCGGTAAAGCTTTGATGGTGGTCGTTGCTGTTATGCCGGCAGCAGGACTAATGATTAGTATCGGTAAATCGATTCCGATGATTAATCCAAATCTAGGTGTTTTAGTCACTATCGGCGGTGTCTTAGAGCAGATTGGTTGGGGGGTTATCGGTAACCTGCATATCCTCTTTGCTTTGGCTATTGGTGGAAGCTGGGCAAAAGAACGCGCTGGCGGTGCTTTCGCAGCAGGTCTTTCCTTTATCCTGATTAACCGTATCACTGGTGTTATGTTTGGCGTTACCAGCGATATGCTCTCAGATAAGGCTGCTGTAGTTAAAACAATGTTTGGCGCATCAATTAAGGTTTCTGATTATTTCATCAGCGTTCTGGAATCACCAGCTCTGAATATGGGTGTCTTTGTCGGAATTATCGCTGGTTTTGTCGGAGCGACAGCTTATAACAAATACTATAATTTCCGTAAATTGCCAGATGCTTTGTCATTCTTCAACGGTAAGCGTTTTGTACCTTTCGTTGTTATCTTGCGCTCAGTAATCGTAGCAATTGTTTTGTCATTCGTATGGCCAGTTGTTCAATCAGGTATCAACAGCTTTGGTATTTGGATTGCTAACTCACAAGATACTGCACCTGTTTTGGCACCATTCATCTATGGTACTTTGGAACGTCTCTTGCTTCCATTTGGTTTGCACCACATGTTGACCATCCCAATGAACTACACAGAACTAGGTGGTGTTTACCACGTTATTACTGGTTCTGGTGCGGGAACAACTGTAGCTGGTCAAGATCCACTGTGGTTGGCTTGGGTAACTGACTTGGTTGGTACTAAATCAGCTGATCCTTCTACTTACCAGCACTTGCTTGATACAGTTCATCCAGCTCGTTTCAAAGTTGGTCAGATGATTGGTTCATTTGGTATCCTTATGGGGGTAGCAGCAGCTATCTACCGCAATGTGGATGCTGACAAGAAGCACAAATACAAAGGTATGATGATTGCGACTGCTTTGGCAACTTTCTTGACAGGGGTTACTGAACCAATCGAGTACATGTTCATGTTCGTTGCAACACCGCTGTATATCATTTATGCATTTGTACAAGGTGCTGCGTTTGCAATGGCTGACATCGTTAACCTTCGTGTGCACTCATTCGGTTCTATCGAATTCTTGACCCGTACTCCTATGGCCATCAATGCTGGCTTGGGAATGGATATCATCAACTTCATCTGGGTAACGATCCTCTTTGGTGTTGTGATGTACCTCATTTCTAACTTCATGATCAAGAAGTTTAACTATGCAACTCCAGGACGTAACGGTAACTATGAAACAGCAGATGGTTCAGATGAAGCTTCTTCATCAGAGTCAACTAGTGGTAAAGTTGCTGAAGCATCTCAAGCAGTAAATGTTATCAACCTTCTGGGTGGTCGCGCTAATATCGTAGATGTAGATGCATGTATGACTCGTCTGCGTGTGACTGTCAAAGATGCTAAAAAAGTTGGAACAGAAGAACAGTGGAAAGCTGAAGGCGCTATGGGCTTGGTTATGAAAGGCCAAGGCGTTCAGGCTATCTACGGACCAAAAGCTGACGTTCTTAAATCTGATATTCAAGACTTGTTGGATTCTGGTGAAGTGATTCCTGAAACACTTCCTAGCCAAAAAGCAGAATCAGCAGCAGCCGAAGTTACTTACAAAGGTGTGACTGAGGAAGTTGAAACTGTTGCGGACGGTCAAGTCATTGACTTGGCAGATGTTAAAGATCCAGTATTCTCACAAAAAATGATGGGTGATGGATTTGCAGTTGAGCCAGAAAATGGTAAGATTTATTCACCAGTTGCTGGTACAGTAACTAGCGTCTTCCCTAGCAAGCATGCTATCGGTCTTGTGACAGATAATGGCTTGGAAGTCTTGGTACATATTGGTTTGGAAACTGTTAGCCTTGAAGGTAAACCATTCGAAGTTCATGTTTCTGAAGGTCAAAAAGTTGCAGCTGGAGATCTTCTAGTCACAGCTGACTTGGAAGCAATCAAAGAAGCAGGACGTGAAACTTCAACAATCGTAGTCTTCACAAATGCAGCAGCTATCAAGTCTGTGACGGTAGAAAAACTTGGTCAAGCATCTGCTAAGACAGTTGTTGCTAAGGTTGAATTGTAATATAGAAAAGAGAAATCATGGCAAAATTCCTGACATTAAATACTCATAGTTGGATGGAAGAAGAGCAAGAAACCAAGCTTAATCAGCTTGCAGAACGCATTCTTCAAGAAAAATATGATGTCATTTGCCTGCAGGAAGTCAATCAATTAACGGAGTCTGAACAGGTTGTTCAGGCTCCTTTCTATCAGGCGGTTGAAGGAGCGATTGCGATTCATCAAGACAACTTTGCTCTGTGTCTGGTAGAAAAGTTGGCTGAGGCAGGACTGGACTATCATTGGTCCTGGGCCTATAATCATATTGGGTTTGATATTTACAACGAAGGAGTGGCAATCCTATCTAGAAATCCTATGGCTCCTAGAGAAGTTCTGGTATCAGAAGCCAATGATCCTACGGATTACCATACCCGCAAGGTCTTGCTAGCCGAGACTGAGGTAGAAAGTCAATTGCTGACTATTGCCTCCTGCCATCTGTCTTGGTGGGACAAAGGCTTTCAGGGGGAATGGGCTAAGCTTGAAGCAGAGCTGCTAAAAGCAGAAACTCCTCTGGTCCTCATAGGTGATTTCAACAACCCGGTTGGCCAGCAAGGCTACCAGACCATCTTAGCCAGTCCACTGAAGCTACAGGATAGTCATACTGCTGCAAAAGAAGCTAGCGGTGAGGCGACAGTAGAAGGGACTATCGCAGGCTGGGACGACAATAAGCATGCTCTGAAGATAGACTATGTTTTCACTAGCCAAGGGATGGACGTTGAGCGCTCCGCAGTCGTTTTTGACGGGAAAGAAACACCTGTTGTCAGTGACCACTTTGGTATAGAAGTGCAAGTCACATTATAAAAACAAAAAAGATGAGGCAAGGCTGTGAATGCAACAGATTTGCCTCGCTTTTTCTTTTTGATAAACACATATTTAGGGTAAAATAGCGAAATAACACCCCCAAAAACGGCTGTCTTTTGTTATTCTTGAAAACGTGTTATAATGAAGTATTAGGATTCTAGGAGGAAATGGTATGCGTTGTCCGAAATGTGGTGGTAATAAATCAAGTGTAGTTGATAGCAGACAGGCAGAAGATGGGAATACAATCCGCCGCCGCCGTGAGTGTGAGGAATGTCAGCACCGCTTCACGACCTACGAGCGCGTCGAAGAGAGAACCCTAGTAGTTGTCAAAAAGGACGGGACACGTGAGCAATTTTCTCGGGATAAGATTTTTAACGGTATTATTCGCTCCGCTCAAAAGCGGCCAGTATCTAGTGACGAAATAGAGGAGATTGTCAACCGAATCGAGCAAAAAGTCCGCAGTCAGAGCGACAATGAAATCAATAGTGAATATATTGGATCCTTAGTCATGGATGAACTGGCCGAGCTGGATGAAATCACCTACGTTCGCTTCGCCAGTGTTTACCGCAGCTTCAAGGATGTAGGCGAGCTGGAAAGCCTGCTCAAGCAGATTACTAAGGGGTCCAAGAAGAAAAAGGACAAATAAATGAAACCAAACCATCAGTTTTCTTTCTTGCGCAACAATGAAGTCAGCCCAGATATTGCTATCTTGACCAAGCTCTATTTACCGATTTTGGGGAGAGAAGCAGTAACGCTTTATCTTTATCTGCTGTCTTTTGGTGATAATGGGCAAAAACAGCACCTCTTCAGTCAGATTCTCAATCATTTAGATTTTGGACTTAATATTTTAGAAGAAAGTTTTGAGCGTTTAGCGGCGATTAAGCTAGTAGATCTTTATCAAACAGATGACTATTATCTGGTTCAACTCCACCCGACCTTAACGGCGGAGGAATTTTTCAGCCATAATGTGTACAGCCGGCTCTTGGAAAAGAAAATCGGAGAAGCTGCTGCAGAAGCCCTGCGACCAGAAAATCCTAGCGGAGATAAATTGATCAAGCCTTTTATGCAGGTGTTTGGTATGGAAGCTGAGCAGCCAAGGGCAGTGCGAAAGGCCAATGATTTTGATTTGGAGTATTTCAAGCAACGGATGGCTCAGGACAATCTTCGCTTTGCCAATGAAAAGGAAGATGTGCTAGAATTGTTTGCAATTGCTGAGCAGAAGAAGTGGACTTGGTATGAGACCTATGTCTTGGCTAGAGAAACTGCCGTTTCTCAGGTCATTTCTACCAAGCGGATGAAGCAAAAGCTAGTTCAGAAGCCAGCAGAAGGTCAGTTTTCTAAGCAAGAGCAGTCTATTATCCAAGAAGCGAAACGAACATCGCCAATGGTTTTCCTGGCAGAAATCAAAAAAACCCGTCAGGCTGCTATTACGAGGACGGAGAGAAAGCTTTTGCTAGATTTAGCTGAATTAGGCCTTTTGGACGAGGTTATCAACGTAATCTTGCTCTTGACCTTTAATAAGGTGGATTCAGCCAATCTCAATGAAAAGTATGCCCTCAAGGTAGCTAATGATTTTTCTTATCAAAAGGTGACGACAGCTGAGGAAGCAGTCTTGAGAATCCGTGAGCGCAACCAGCAGCCCCAGAACCGTCCAGCTAAATCTGGACAAGGCTCTACCAAGAGCAACGTACCTGACTGGAGTCAGCCGGATTATAAAAATGAAACGAGCGCAGAGAAGCAGGCCGAGCTAGATGAGCAGAAACGTCGGCTCTTAGCCAAACTTGAAGGAGGAGGCGAATAAATGGAGAAAATAGGACAGAATATGCCTCATATGAATAGGGTGCGGCAGTTTGACTATCAGGAGCTGGTCAAGCAAATCATGGCGGACCCAGATGTGGCAGCCTTTATCCAGCAGGAAAAGCTGACCCAAGCTGAGATTCAGCGCAGTGTCTCCAAGTTTAACCAGTATATTACGGAGCGCAATCGCTTTTTGCTGGGGGACGAGACCTATATTGCTAAGGGGTATAAGCCAATCTTGGTGAAAAATGAAGGCTATGCGGATGTTGCCTATGAAGAAACGCCTGAGTTGATTGAGCAGGAGAGACAGGAGGCCATTAGAAGCCGTCTCAATCTTATCAGTCTACCAGCCAGCCTCAAAGAAGCTAGTCTAGCTCAGGTGGATCTGGATGATGTTGGCCGCTACAAAGCTTTTGAACTGTTGACCAACTTTGTTGCTGAGTTTCCTCATTATCAGAAGGCTGTTTATCTCTACGGGGATTTTGGAGTCGGAAAGAGCTACATGATGGCAGCTCTGGCGCATGATCTGTCAGAGAAGCGCAGTGTTTCAACGACTCTTCTCCATTACCCAAGCTTTGTTTTGGATGTTAAGAATGCGATCAGCTCTGGCTTGGTCAAGGATAAGATTGACCAGGTCAAGACGGCTCAAGTGCTGATTTTGGACGATATCGGTGCAGAGCAGTCTAGCCCCTGGATGCGCGATGAGATTTTGCAAGTCATTCTCCAGCACCGTATGCAGGAAAATCTGCCAACTTTCTTTACTTCTAACTTTAGTTTTGCGGATTTAGAGCGTCACTTTGCCAGCTCTAAGAATGGCGATGAGACTTGGCAGGCTAAGCGAGTTATGGAGCGGATTAAGTATCTGGCTCAGGAGGTACGCCTAGAAGGAGAGAACCGCCGATGAATGAAACGATTAACTTAATGAAATCTCATACGTCTGTTCGCCGCTTTACGGAGGAGCAGATTTCGGATAAGGAATTACGTGCTATCATTGATGCTGGGCGAGCTGCGTCCAGCTGGAAGAATTTTCAGTCCTATTCTATCATTGTGGTGCGAAGCAAAGAGAAAAAAGAAGCCCTCTTTGACTTGGTGCCTCAAGAAGCCATTAGGCAGTCTTCAGCCTTTCTGCTTTTTGTTGGTGACCTCAATCGAGCTCAAAAGGGCGTTCACATGCATACGGAAGACTTTTATCCTGAGGGAACAGAAAATCTCCTGATTAGCTCAGTAGATGCCGCTTTGGCGGGGCAAAATACCCTGTTAGCAGCTGAAAGTTTGGGTTATGGCGGGGTAATCATTGGATTGGTTCGTTATGCTGCTAGTCAAATAGCAGAGCTTTTCAAGCTGCCGGACTACACTTATCCAGTCTTTGGGATTGCTCTGGGGACTCCTAACCAGAACCATGCAGTCAAGCCACGTCTGCCTTATGAAGCAGTGGTCTTTGAGGAAGAATATCGTGAACAGGATTGTTCAACTATTCAAGCCTATGACCGCGTACAGACTGAATATGCTGGCGAGCGAGCTAAGGAAACCTGGAGTCAGCGCCTAGCTGCCCAATTTGGTCAGGAGCCTAATCAGGCTATTGACCAATTGTTCAAAGAAAAGAAATTAGAAAAATAGGGCGGAGTTTGGCTCTGTCCTAAAGAATGAAAGAGGAAAAACATGGCCTTACCAACTATTGCCATTGTCGGCCGTCCCAATGTCGGCAAGTCAACGCTCTTCAATCGGATTGCGGGTGAGCGGATTTCCATTGTGGAAGATGTTGAAGGGGTGACCCGCGACCGAATCTATGCGACCGCAAACTGGCTCAACCGTAAGTTTAGTATTATTGATACGGGCGGAATTGACGATGTTGACGCGCCTTTTATGGAGCAAATCAAACACCAGGCTGAGATCGCTATGGACGAAGCGGATGTCATCGTTTTTGTCGTGTCTGGCAAGGAAGGTATTACGGATGCGGACGAGTATGTGGCTCGCATGCTCTATAAGACTCATAAGCCGATTATTTTAGCGGTCAACAAGGTGGACAATCCCGAAATGCGCAATGAGATTTTTGATTTCTATGCGTTGGGCTTGGGTGATCCATTCCCGGTTTCCTCAGTCCACGGGATTGGTACAGGGGATGTTCTTGATGCGATCGTTGAAAATCTGCCAAATGAAGAAGTGGCTGAAAATCCTGATATGATTAAGTTTAGCTTGATTGGCCGTCCTAATGTCGGCAAGTCTAGCTTGATCAATGCCATCTTGGGGGAAGATCGAGTCATTGCTAGTCCAGTGGCTGGTACAACGCGTGACGCTATTGATACGGTCTTTACAGACAGTGAAGGTCAGGAATTTACCATGATCGACACGGCTGGTATGCGCAAGTCAGGCAAGGTCTATGAAAATACGGAAAAATACTCTGTCATGCGGGCCATGCGGGCCATTGATCGCTCAGATGTCGTTCTGATGGTGCTGAATGCCGAAGAAGGAATTCGTGAGTACGACAAGCGAATCGCTGGCTTTGCCCATGAAGCTGGAAAAGGAATGATCATCGTCGTCAATAAGTGGGATACGCTAGAAAAAGATAACCATACCATGAAAGACTGGGAAGAAGATATCCGAGACCAGTTCCAGTATTTGTCTTATGCGCCAATTATCTTTGTCTCTGCCCTGACCAAGCAGCGTCTCCATAAGCTGCCGGACATGATTAAGCAAATCAGTCAGAGTCAGAATACCCGTATTCCCTCTGCGGTCCTCAATGATGTTATCATGGATGCTATCGCGATTAATCCGACACCGACTGACAAGGGCAAGCGTCTCAAGATTTTTTATGCGACTCAGGTAGCGACCAAACCGCCAACTTTTGTCATCTTTGTCAACGAAGAAGAACTCATGCATTTCTCTTACCTGCGTTTCTTGGAAAATCAAATCCGCAAGGCCTTTATTTTTGAAGGAACCCCGATTCACTTGATTGCAAGGAAGCGGAAGTAGAGTTGTAAAACAGCAATTTGACAAACATACGTTTATATGCAAAAATGAAAGTAAGCATAAGAGCTTGCTTTTCTTTTTTTATGTCGAAAGTATGGTATAATGGTGAGATAAATGTAAGGTGGTAATTATGGCAAAATTAATTCCTGGAAAGATTCGGACAGAAGGAATTGCCCTGGTTGAAAACAATAAGGTAGTAATCCTTGAGGTCAGTGATTCTCTTTTATATGCTCGTGTGGACGAGTGTAATCTGCGCTATAGCTTGGATGATGATGTCATCTTTTGTTATTGCGACTTTTTCCAGAAGAAAAAATACTGTGCCCATCTGGCAGCCTTGGAGTATTATCTGAAAAATGCTCCATCTGGAAAAGATGTGCTAAAGAGTATGGAAGAAGAGGAGTTGACCAGTCAGGAGACCCAAGAGCTGGTTTCTTTTGGAAGCTTGTTCTTGGATAAAGTCTTGCCGGATAAATCCAATCAACAGGTTCGTTATGAGCTTTCGGCTACTGGTCAGGAGGATTCTTATACAGGGCAGTTTCTCTGGAGTCTCCGAATCAGTCGCTTGCCGGACGAGCGCTCTTATGTTGTCCGAGACGTTCTTTCCTTCCTTCGGACCTTGGAAAAGGGCGGACATTATCAGATTGGTAAGAGTTACTATGAGGCTATTCATTTGGAGGATTTTGATGAAGCCAGTCAAGATTTGCTCGTTTTCCTGCAAGGACTAGTGCTCGACTATCAGGGGCAAGATTCCTCTTTGATTTTCCCAAATGCTGGGCGCAATCTTTTCTTCCCGGCTAGCATCTTTGAAGAGGGAGTTATCTTCTTGATGAATCTGTCTTCTTTCCGCTTAGAATACAGCCTTTATGACTACAGTGAAGTCTTTTTCCAAGATTTACATGAAGAGTCAGAAGTTTATACTTTCCAAGTGGAAGAGTATGAAGAGCATTTTGAGCTAGTCATTGCTGAGAAGAATTATAAGATGCTTTATGATGGTCAGTTTATTTTTTATGGAGATACCTTCTACCAGCTAAATCCTCAGCAGATAAGACTAATTAAGGCTTTACGGGAGTTGCCTATAGAGCATGATCGGTTGAAGCGCCTGCAATTCGACTTGTCAGAGAGAACGAAGCTGGCTTCCAGTTTGTCTGAGTTTAAAAAGGTTGGTCGGGTAGAAGCACTTGAAAGTATGATGATTCATGACTTTACAGCCAAGTTTGACTTTGACATCGGTCCTGACAAGCGTCTGATTTTGGACACTGTCTTTGACTATGGAGACAGGAAAGTGACGACTCGCAAAGATTTGGAACGTCTGCCTTTTGCAGGTAATTTTGAGCATGAGCAGCAGGTATTTAAGCAAATGCTGCAGGCAGGTTTTGTGGCAGACTTTTACAGTCAGAGACCGCCTCTGAAGCCGGAAGAAATTTATCATTTCTTCTCAGAAGTCATTCCCAATTTTGAGGCTTTGGGCCGTGTCAGCATGACAGAAGAGTTAGAGGCACTGGCACAGACAGAAAGTCCAAGGATCTCTGTCAAGATGAAGGGCGGCCTCTTAGATGTTGGTTTCGATTTTGCTGGCATTGCGCAGTCAGAGATAGACGCAGTTCTTGATTCACTCTTTAAGGAGCAGGACTTCTTTATCAGTAAGTCCGGGCAAGTCTTGATTTTCGATGAAGAGACCAAGGAGATGAGTCGGACTTTGCAGCAGCTGCGGAGTAAGCGGACTAAAAATGGCTTCATTCAGACCAGCAGTCTAGCAGCTTACCAACTGGCAGAGTTTTTTAAGGGCAAGGATAAGGTACAGTTTTCAAAAGATGTGCAGCAGCTAGCCTTTGACCTGACTCACCCTGAGGAATTTCCTCTTCCCAAGCTGCAAGTCAAGGCTGACCTTCGGGATTACCAAGAGACGGGTGTCAAGTGGCTATCCATGCTTGATAAGTATGGATTCGGTGGCATCTTGGCTGACGATATGGGGCTAGGAAAGACCCTGCAGACGATTTCTTTTCTGAGTTCGCGTATAGATGACTCTAAGAAAGTCTTAATCTTGGCGCCATCCAGCCTGATTTACAACTGGAGCGATGAGTTTGCTAAATTTGCTCCGCATTTGGATGTGGCGGTGGTTTATGGTCTGAAAAATGTTCGTGATGAGCTGATTGCGGAGAAACATCAGATTACCATTACTAGCTATGCTTCTTTCAGGCAGGATGTGGAAGAATACAAGGATAACCACTTCCAGTATCTGATTTTGGATGAGGCTCAGGTGATGAAGAATGACCAGACCAAGATTGCCCAGTATTTGCGGGATTTTGAAGTGGAGCATACTTATGCTCTTTCTGGGACGCCGATTGAGAATAATCTGGGAGAACTTTGGTCTATTTTCCAGATTGTCATGCCAGGACTTTTGCCAAACAAAAAGGAATTTTTAAAACTGCCGGCTGAGAAAGTCGCTCGCTATATCAAACCATTTGTCATGCGGCGCAAGAAAGAAGATGTGCTGCAGGAATTGCCTGATTTGATTGAAGTTGCCTATCGCAATGAATTGGCAGATAGCCAGAAGACTATTTATCTGGCTCTGCTCAAACAAATGCAGGACAGAATTATCCATGCGACAGAAGATGAAATCAACCGCAGCAAGATAGAGATTCTGTCAGGTCTTATGCGCCTCCGTCAGATCTGTGATACTCCGAAGCTATTTATGGAAGATTACGAGGGCGAGAGCGGTAAGCTGGAAAGTTTGCGGGAATTACTTGAACAGATACAAGATGGTAATCGTCGTGTCCTCATATTTTCACAATTTCGTGGTATGCTGGATATTATCGAGAGTGAGCTGGACAAGATGGGCATGGAGTCCTTTAAGATTACAGGCTCTACTCCGGCTAAGGAGCGTCAGGACATGACAACAGCCTTCAATGACGGTCAGCGTTCAGCCTTTTTGATCTCCCTCAAGGCTGGAGGTGTCGGTCTCAATCTGACTGGTGCAGACACAGTCATCTTGGTCGACCTCTGGTGGAATCCAGCGGTTGAGGCTCAAGCCATCGGCCGTGCCCACCGTATCGGACAGGAGCGCAATGTCGAAGTCTATCGGATGATTACACGGGGAACGATTGAGGAGAAGATACAGGAGTTGCAGGAGAGCAAGCGCAATCTGGTTTCGACTATTCTTGACGGAGTAGAAGCCAAATCCAGTCTCTCTGTGGAGGAAATTCGAGAAATTCTGGGAATTTCGGCAGAATAGCTTGAAAAATAGCCTGAATAGTTTATAATAATGAAGGATTGAAAGGAAAAAGATATGACTGATAAACAATTTCCTCTGGTGTCAGATGATGAAATCATGCTGACGGAAATGCCGCATATGAATCTTTATGATGAACTGGATCTCATTAGCAACATTACCGGAGACTATACAGACCGTAATTATTTGGAATGGATGCCGATTGTGGACTCCAGCAGGCATGCTCCTATCGCTGCCAGTCAGGCTATCAGAAGACCGCTGCAAAAGCAGTCTGCTTTCAAGGATTTTAAAAAGCCGATTGATAAGAAAGATCCGGCCATTCGTTATGCTGAGCAGGCACGCGAGGAAGCTCGGGCAGATTTGAAAAAGAAGCGTTCAGCGTCTTATCTGACCAGCGACCTTCCGACTAAGGTCCGCAGCAGAAAGCTTCCAACAGCTTCTAATGCGGAAAGACCGAAGCCAACAGCCCCTTTTCAGAAGAATACATCGGGCGAATTTACGAAGTTTGGCGATAGGCTTCAGCAGGATAACTATATTTTGGCAGATATTCAGCCTGAGTATAGCAGCCCTCAGCCACAGGAGCCGGAAGAAAAGCCTAAGAAGAACAATTATGATTTTTTAAAAACTAGTCAGATCTATAATCAGGATAGGGCTAAGGAGGAGCAGTTGAAGCATTCCAAGGCTCAAGAGCTGAATTTGACAGGCTTGGACAGCGAATAAAGCTGGCTTGCTTGATCCTTTTCTGCCTGCATTTTCTGGTGTATAAAGGAAATTGCTGTTTGATTATGTAAATGTAAAATCTATCTGCATATAACATCCGTCATCGGTTGAAGAAGACCGATGCCAGAAGCTGGGACTTATTGATTGGTCCAGCTTCTTTGGTGTTTTGGTGGTGCCTAAAAGTTTGTAATTAAAGGAAATCCTTGCGGGCTGATTAGGGTCTGAGGAGATTTTCCTCTTTTGACTTGCTTTCATGGCCTTATATCATCTTAAGGAGTAATCATGACGAAAACCTATCATTTTATCGGGATTAAGGGCTCTGGTATGAGCGCTTTGGCTTTGATGCTGCACCAGATGGGCCATAAGGTTCAGGGCAGTGATGTTGATAAATATTATTTCACTCAGCGCGGTCTGGAGCAGGCTGGCATTTCCATCCTGCCTTTTGATGAAAAGAATATCCAGCCAGACTTCGAAATCATTGCCGGCAATGCCTTTCGTCCAGATAACAATGTAGAAATTGCCTATGCAGACGCAAACGGTATCAGCTATAAACGCTACCATGAGTTTTTAGGCAGCTTCATGCGTGACTTTGTTAGCTTGGGAGTGGCTGGTGCCCATGGGAAGACTTCTACAACGGGTATTCTTTCCCACGTTCTGTCTAATATCACGGATACTAGCTATCTGATTGGGGACGGTACAGGCCGTGGTTCTGCCAATGCCAAGTATTTTGTCTTTGAGTCAGACGAGTACGAGCGTCATTTCATGCCCTATCATCCGGAATATTCAATCATTACCAATATCGACTTTGACCATCCGGATTATTTCACGAGCCTAGAAGATGTCTTTAACGCTTTCAATGACTATGCCAAGCAGATTACCAAAGGGCTTTTCATTTATGGAGAAGATGAGCAGCTGCGCCGGATTACGTCCAAAGCTCCGATTTACTACTATGGCTTCAAGGAAGAGGGCAATGACTTTGTCGCTCACGACCTCTTGCGTTCTACCAGCGGTTCAGGATTTAAAGTTTCTTTCCGTGGGCAAGAGCTGGGTGAGTTCCAAATTCCAAGCTTTGGCCGCCACAACATTATGAATGCAACAGCAGTAATCGGTCTCTTGTATACTGCAGGTCTTGATTTGAATCTAGTTCGGGAGCACCTCAAGACCTTTGGTGGAGTTAAGCGCCGCTTTACTGAAAAGATTGTTAACGAAACAGTTATTATTGATGACTTTGCTCACCATCCGACGGAAATTATCGCAACCTTGGATGCAGCACGTCAGAAGTATCCAAGCAAGGAAATCGTGGCAATTTTCCAACCGCATACCTTCACTCGGACCATTGCTCTCTTGGACGAATTTGCGGAAGCTCTCAATCAGGCTGACTCAGTCTATCTAGCTCAGATTTACGGATCTGCGCGTGAGGTGGACAAGGGTGATGTTAAGGTAGAAGATCTGGCTGAAAAGATTGTGAAACGGGCCAAGGTCATTGATGTGGATAATGTTTCCCCACTTCTTGACCACGATAATGCCGTTTATGTCTTTATGGGAGCTGGTGACATCCAGACCTATGAATATTCCTTTGAACGTCTCTTGTCCAATCTGACCAGCAACGTTCAGTAGGAGGAGACTTGATGGAAGCACCGATTCGAATCAGGCAGGCCGACTTGAGTGACTGGGAAGAAATTCTTGCAATTCAGCAGCTGAATTTTCCAGCAGCAGAAGCGGCCGGTGCAGAAGTTCTCAAAGAGCGGATTGAGCAGATTCCAGATACTTTTTTGCTAGCAGAGCTGCATGGTCAGCTGGCGGGCTATATTGTTGGACCAGCTATTCAGGCGCGATATCTGACAGATGATCTCTTTAACAAGGTGGGTGCTAATTCTCCAGAAGGTGGCTTTATTGCCGTCCAAAGTCTGTCCGTCCATCCGGATTTTCAGAGGCAGGGGGTCGGAACCTTGTTGCTTGCAGCTCTCAAGGAGATAGCTGTTCAGCAAAATCGAAAGGGCATTAGCCTTACCTGTCATGATGAGCTGATACCTTATTATGAGATGAATGGTTTCGTCCACGAAGGGATTTCTGACTCAACTCATGGTGGAGCTGTCTGGTCTGATATGGTGTGGGAAAATCCCAATTTTAAGGAGAAGTGATGATTATCCGTCAAGCTCAAATGGCTGACTTAGATGCCATTTATGCTATCGAATTGGAAAATTTCAGTCCAGAAGAGGCTGTTAGCCGAGAAAGCCTAGCAGCACATATCCAAACCCTATCTTCGACTTTTTTGGTGGCAGAAAAGGACGGTAAGATTTTGGGCTATCTGGAGGGACCTGTCCGTCCAGAACGTTATTTAAAGGATATTTCCTTTACAGAGGAGATTGAAGATTATGGCCATCTGGAGGGTGGCTTTATCTCTCTGACCAGCCTTTCTATCTCGAAGGATGCTCAGGGGATGGGAGTCGGTCGCAAGCTACTGGAAGCTATGAAAGAAATTGCTATAGCAGATAAACGCCAAGGTATCAATCTGACTTGCCACGACTACCTCACCGCTTACTACGAGAAGCATGCCTTTGTAAATGAAGGTTTGTCACAATCAACTTACGCAGGCGCTACTTGGTTTGATATGGTCTGGGAAAATCCTAGTCTCAAACTGCAAAAAAAACAATAATAAGCTAGAAAATCCTACTCTTATTGCATTTATCTGACTTTTAAGATATAATGTTAGGGATTATGATGAAGGAGGTCAAATTTTTGACTGAAAAATCACAAGACAAAGAGAAGAATCTGAGCTTTAAAGAGCAGATTTTGAAAGATTTAGCTGGAGAAAAGGAAGAACAAACTCCCTCTTCAACTAGCCAGTCAGAAGCGGACTCTGCTTCTGCAAAAGAAACAGCAGCTGCGGACGACTTTGAAGCTAGACCGGCTTCGGTAGATGTTTCCTACAAGGTTGCAGAGAATGAAAAGGCTCATCCTCAGGTCTATGGCCGATTGGATGAGGAAGATAAGAAGCCCAATGAGGTCCTATCTCGGGCTAATCGGGCCAACAACACGGTCAAGAAAAAACGTCAAAACACCTTAGCCCGCAGGATTATGACAACGGTTCTGCTGATTGTCCTACTGGGACTTGTGGTTACAGGAGTTGTCGGCTATACTTATGTATCTTCAGCTCTTAAACCTGTTGATGCAAACGCAACAGAATATGTGACGGTTGAAGTACCAGAAGGTTCAAGCTCTAAGCAGATTGGAGAAATCCTTGAGAAAAAGGGGCTGATTAAAAATGCCCAAGTTTTTAGTCTGTATTCCAAGATTAAAAGCTTTAACAATTACCAGTCTGGCTATTACAATCTCCAGAAGAGTATGGATCTAGATACCATTGCTCGGCAGCTTCAGGAAGGTGGAACGGATACGCCACAACCACCAGTTGTTGGTAAGGTTACTATTCCTGAAGGCTATACGCTGGAGCAGATTGCAGAGGCTGTGACGGTTAATGCAGCTGCAACTTCTAAGAAGACTAGTAAGACACCTTTTAGCAAGGACGATTTCCTAGCTAAGGCGCAGGATGAAGCTTTCATTTCCAAGATGGCGGCTAAATATCCACAGCTGCTGGGCACATTGCCAAGCAAGGACAGCGGAGTCAAGTATCGCTTAGAAGGTTACCTCTTCCCTGCCACTTATAACTATGGTGAGGATGCGGATCTGGAAAGCTTGATTGATCAAATGTTGGGCGCAATGAATACCAATCTGTCTTCTTATTACTCTACTATCGAAGCGAAGAACCTAACGGTTAATGAAGTTCTGACTCTTGCTTCTCTAGTGGAAAAAGAAGGTTCAACAGACCAGGACCGCAAAGATATTGCCAGCGTATTTTACAACCGTCTCAATCAAGCGATGCCGCTTCAGAGTAATATCGCTATCCTTTATGCTCAAGGCAAGCTAGGAAAGAAAACGACTCTGAAAGAGGACGCTGAAATTGATACCAATATCGATTCGCCTTTCAATGTCTATAAAAAAGAAGGGCTTATGCCTGGACCAGTTGATAGTCCGAGCCTATCTGCTCTGGATGCTACCATTAATCCAAGTAAGACGGACTACCTCTACTTTGTGGCAAATGTTGAAACAGGCGCTGTTTACTTCGCCAATACTTATGAGGAACACGCCAAAAATGTTGAGGAGCATGTCAACAGCAAGCTCACTCAATCCAGCAGCAGTTCTAATTAGACTGCTATCATTGCAGACGAGAGAAAGCTAGTGCATTTAGTTCTAGCTTTCTCGGTCCTGCTATATAAAAAAGGGACTGATACAGACTTGTCTCAGCCTCTTGTTTTAGTTTAAAAATAAAAGAAAATAAAAGAAAAGAGAAAAAATGGCTGAAAAAACTTATCCTATGACCCTAGAGGAAAAGGAAAAACTAGAAAAAGAATTAGAAGAATTGAAATTGGTGCGTCGTCCAGAAGTGGTAGAACGTATTAAGATTGCCCGCTCATACGGCGATTTGTCAGAAAACAGTGAATACGAAGCTGCTAAGGACGAGCAGGCTTTTGTGGAAGGACAGATTTCTAGTCTGGAAACCAAGATCCGCTACGCTGAGATTGTAAACAGTGACGCTGTAGCCAAGGACGAGGTAGCTATCGGCAAAACAGTTACCATCCAAGAAGTAGGCGAAAGCGAAGAGGAAGTTTACATTATCGTTGGTTCTGCTGGTGCAGATGCTTTCGCAGGCAAGGTATCCAATGAAAGCCCGATTGGACAAGCTTTGATTGGCAAGAAAACAGGTGATACTGCAACAGTCGAAACACCAGTTGGCAGCTACGACGTTAAAATTCTCAAGGTTGAAAAAACCGTTTAATCGATACCAAAAGGAACTGGCTAGAAGACTGGTTCTTTTTTCGTTTCTTTTAAGACAGAGAGTATAGGATAGATAAGAAGAGCAGGGGAAAAATAGAGAAAAGACAGATGGTTATGCTATAATGAGAATAAGCTAGAAAAGTAGGAGAACTGTATGCAAGAGCAAGATATTTATGGGAAATACGGCGTCTATCTGCCCAAGATTTTAGATGATCTTAGTCAGCGTATTCAAGAGGCTAATGATCGAGTCAAGCAGGAAACAGGGCAGAAGCTTTTTGAGCATTTTAATGCACGGGTCAAGCAGGCAGCCAGTATGGAAGAGAAATGTCAACGCAAGAATCTGCCTAGGACGCCAGAGTCAGCCCTAAAAGAAATTCGTGATGCGATTGGGATTCGGATTGTTTGCGGTTTTATCGAGGACATCTATCAGACTATTGAGGTGCTTCGTCAGCTGGAGGGCTGTGAGATTGTTCTGGAAAAGGACTATATCCGAGCTGCCAAGCCCAATGGGTATCGCTCCTACCACTTGATATTAGAGGTGGAGACTCCTTATGAGGATTGTCATGGTCAAAATCCCGGCCGCTATTTTGTAGAAATCCAACTTCGGACCATTGCCATGGACTCTTGGGCCAGCTTAGAGCATCAGATGAAGTACAAGCACGAGATAAAAGACAGCAAGCGGATTGTTCGTGAGCTGAAACGCTGTGCAGATGAGCTGGCGTCCTGTGATGTGACCATGCAGACCATCCGCAATTTGATTCGAGAAAGTGAGTGAGATGATGAAGATTTTATTAGCTGAAGATGAGCAGCAGCTGTCTCGTGTCTTGGAAACAGCGATGACCCATGAAGGCTATCAGGTTGATACAGCCTTTGATGGGCAGGAGGCTGTGGACTTGGCCAAGGAAAATGCCTATGATTTGATGATTCTGGATATCATGATGCCGGTCAAGACAGGCATTGAAGCGCTGAAAGAAATCCGCCAAACCGGCAATACGACCCACGTCATCATGCTGACAGCTATGTCAGAGGTGGATGACAAGGTCACAGGGTTGGATGCCGGTGCAGATGATTATCTGACCAAGCCCTTCTCTCTGAAAGAGCTTCTGGCTCGCCTGCGCTCTATGTCCAGACGGGTAGCGACGTTCACCCCCAATTTGCTGCAGATTGGCCAAACCAGCCTCAATGTCGGAGAACATGAGCTCATTAGCTCCAATTCTATTCGCTTAGCTGGTAAGGAATCTAAAATGATGGAATTTCTCATGCTTAATGCCCAGAAGAGTCTTTCTACTCAGGAAATCTTCCGTCATGTTTGGGCTAATGACGAGGATGAGGATTTGGACGAAGGCTTCGTCTGGATTTATATTTCCTATTTGCGTCAGAAGCTGAAGGCTATTCATGCTGATCTTGCTATCTTGGGTGAGGAAGGCGGCAGTTTCACTCTGGTGCCGCTGGAAGGAGATGGTCATGTTTCGGAAGCTTAAAATTCGGTTCATTCTGCTGGCTTCGGCGGCTATTGTCTGTATTTTGCTGACCATGATTGCTGTCTTAAACTCCGTTCGCTTTCTGCAGACCAACGGAGAAATCCAAGCCGTTCTCAATATTCTATCTGCCAATAATGGAGATTTTCCCAGTGTAGAAGAAACGGCAGAGAGCTTGCAAAACGACCGTATCACCATTGATACCATCTACCAATACCGCTATTTTAGCGTGGTCTATAAGGAAGACAAAACACTTTACTCCTCTAACTTGGACCATCTTTCCAATCTATCTAAGGAGCAGGCGCTCAGCTATGCTAACAAAGTGATTAAGGACAGCCGTAGCAGTGGAGTTTTTAAGGTAGGCAGTCAATTTTATTCCTACCAGATAACGCAGGATTCCAAGACCAAGCGCTATTTACTGGTGGTATTAGATTCGACTAATTATCTCGAAAGCCGCAATGACTTTTTCTGGCTGTCTATCCAGTTGTGCTTCTATAGCTTTATTTTCTTTGTCTTGGTCGTGTCTGGATTTTCCAACTTTGCCATCCGTCCCTATATCAAAAACTATGAAAACCAAAAACGTTTCATCACTAATGCTGGACATGAACTGAAGACGCCATTGGCAATCATCTCAGCCAATACGGAGCTGCAAGAGCTGATGACTGGCGAAAATGAATGGACAGAAAGCACCAAGTACCAGGTCAAGCGTCTCAGCAACCTAATCAATCAAATGGTCGTTCTGGCCCGTCTGGAAGAGCAGCCAGATGTTACCTTGGTAGATGTGAATTTCTCAGAAGTTGTCAAAAAAGTGGCTGGAAACTTCAAGTCTGTCATCGAGAAGGCAGGCAAGAAGTACGAGATCAAGCTGCAGGAAGACATCCATGTCAAGGCAACTGAAGATGAACTTTATGAATTGGTTAGTATCCTGATTGACAATGCCTGCAAGTATTGTGACGAAGATGGGCAAATTTTTGTCACCTTGACCAAGGCCAAGCGCGGGAAACGAGCCCGTTTGACGGTAGCCAATAGTTATGCTGACGGTAAGAATGTTGATTACAGTCGTTTCTTTGACCGTTTCTATCGTGAAGACGAATCGCACAATCAGAAGCAGCCTGGCTACGGGATTGGCCTATCCATGGCAGAAAGTCTGGTGCGGATTTTCAAGGGCAGGATTTGGGTTTCATATAAGAAAGGATTGATTGGCTTTACTGTTCTACTGTGATAGAGTCACCTCGTTCATCAGTTATTGCTTTGTTTGCTGAGCTTTTTGTATCGGCGATGCTGATTTTAACTTGAGATTAAAAAAATTCTTCTAGCTAATACTAGAAGAATTTTTCTTTATCTTGACCGTTGCTTACCAGCATTACGGTTCTTTTTCTTTTTGTTCTTTTGCTCAATAGCCGGCTGAGCTTTTGGAGTGACATCTTTAGCCCGACTCGCTTTTTTCAAGCCTTTAGGAGGATTTTTTTCAAATTCCTCTGCTACCTGTTTTCTCAAGCGAGGTCGGATGATATAGTTGATGATAAATTGCTGGATAATTTGGATAAATCCACCAACTACCCAGTAGAGAGTGACTGCGGCAGGAGAGAGGAATGAGAAACCAACAATCATGATAGGACTCATATAAGAAGCCTGTTTCATGCTGTTTCTTTGAGTTTCATCTTCAATACCATGCAGAGAGAGCACCGACTGGATATAGTAGAGGATACCGACAATGGCAGTCAAAGCCAAGTCGCTTTTGGCCAGGTCTTTAATCCAGAGGAAGGAACTGCCTGCAACTCCTTGAGTATACTGAGCGGCAAAGAAGAGGGCTGAGAAGAAAGGCATTTGGATGAGCAGAGGCAGACAGCCTATACCGCCAAACATGCTGAGTCCATTCTCTTTTTGAGCAGCCATCAGTTCTTGCTGAGCCTGCATTTTCTCTTCCTGAGTTTCGGCATTTTTGATTCGCTCTTGGATTGGGGCAAAAATCGGCTTAAAGTAGTTCATCTTTTCAGACTGAAGCGTTGCCTTCCAAGACTGATAGATTCCCAGCGGCAGAATGATAATCCGCACGATGAGCGTAACGATAATAATCGCCAGACCATAACCCAAGCCTGAATTCTTGGCAAAGAATTGGATACCATCCGCCATAGGCTGACCAATCACATCCCAGATCAGACCAGAAGGATTACCGGCCTTGTCGCGACCCACACAGCCAGACAGGAAAAGAAGCGCAGCCAGTCCCATACCGGAGAATAAAAAGCGTTTGAAATGTTTCACGAGTTCATATCCTTTGTTTCTAAAAAATAATACCTATCTATTCTACTGTTTTTTTGCAAAATATACAATAGTTCTGCAGACCTAATTTGAAATTTTGAAGTCAGGATAGGAGTCGAAATTAGCTATGGTCACATCCAAATAACTAACCTTAGAAAAAGGTGTCGGTCCCTTGCGGATTTCTTGGATAAATTTGGCCATCAGAGCTGGGTCATCAGCCTGAGCCAGAATGCCAACAGTACCGTCATCATTGTTCCAGACCCGGCCGGTAATACCTCCGATTTCCAGCGCTAGAGAATAAACTCCCCAGCGAAATCCAACCCCTTGTACCCGTCCTTGGGCTATCATTTTTACCTTCTGCATGGCATCCTCCTTTAGTGAGCGGACCGAGGGGATTTAAGCCCTCAGTATGAGTGCAAGTCTGCTAAATTGTGGTATAATGTTCTTATGAATATTATAACCTCAAAAGCCAATAATGTGGTAAAAAAAGCTAAAAAACTTCATCACAAAAAATACCGCAAGGATTCTTATTTGATCGAGGGCTGGCATTTATTTGAGGAAGCTGTCAGCAGCGGGGCAGAGCTGATTCGGATTTTTGCTTTAGCGGAATACGCAGAGCGATTAGCTGATTTTTCTCAGGTGATCTTTGTCAGTTCGGAGATTTTAGCAGATTTGGCTGATAGTAAGACGCCACAGGGGATTGTCGCGGAAGTGGCTTTTGAAAGGGAGGAAATACCATCGGGGTTAAATGGGCGCTATCTTTTCTTGGAGGACGTTCAGGATCCAGGTAATGTCGGTACCATCATTCGGACAGCTGATGCAGCTGGCTTTGACGGGGTTTTCATCTCTCGTTTGTCAGCAGATATCTATAACTTAAAAACGCTGCGCTCTATGCAGGGAAGCCATTTTCATCTGCCAGTTTATCGGTTGGATACAGCTGATTTTATTAGGCTGGCTCAGTCTTCCCGTCTGCCAATTCTAGCGTCGACCTTGTCGTCAACATCTATCGATTACAGAGAGGTGGATAGTAAAGAGAGCTTTGCCCTAGTCATGGGCAATGAAGGGCAGGGTATTAGTCCAGAAATGACGGCAGCAGCTGATGTTCTGGTCCATATTTCCATGAAGGGGCAGGCAGAAAGTCTCAATGTTGCTGTCGCTGCTGGTATTTTAATCTTTCATTTAAGCTAAAAATCAGAAAAAGAGATATAATAGTTGGCAAGGGAGGTGATTCTATGCCTTACAAAAAGGACGAGGAATTTATGGCCTATGTTGGGCACCTGATTGAAATGCCTAGTGTGCAGCGCCTGAAAGAAATTCCCCATCATATTCATTCCAATAGACTTGAACATTCCATCAATGTGAGTTATACTAGTTACAGAATTGCCAAAAAATTTGGCTGGAATGCCCGCAGTACGGCACGCGGTGCCCTGCTTCATGACTTATTCTACTATGATTGGCGTGTGACCAAGTTTAAGAAGAGTCATGCTTGGGTTCATCCGAGGCTGGCAGTTCGCAATGCTCGTAAGATTACCAAGCTTAATAAAGTCGAAGAGGACATTATCGTCAAGCATATGTGGGGCCTGACCTTGGCACCGCCTCGCTACAAAGAGTCATTCGTTGTGACGATGGTGGACAAGTATTGGGCCGTCAAAGAAGCAACGGCACCTTGGAGACGCAAGGGTAGTAATCGCAAGCTCTTTCATCGAAAGATGCTGAAACCGTAAATGTTTTATTATAAAAGGAGTAACTATGAATCATTCTATTATTCAAGATCAATCAGATATTAATTCTTTCTATGCAAAGATTTATTCTATCGTTGGTGTCGGTATCGGAATCTCAGCAATCGTATCCCTCTTGATGCTGAACTTCTTTCAGGACATTATTATCTCTGTTCTGACAGGCTCCACTTGGATTTTCTATGCAGCTATTGCAGTTGAGTTTATCCTTGTGTTGGTAGCATCTGGAACTGCTCGGAGCAATAGTCCGGCGGCGTTGCCTATGTTTTTAGCTTATTCAGCCATCAATGGATTTACCTTAAGTATTATCATGGCGCTGTATCTTCAGTCAACTGTTCTCTTAGCCTTTCTGACAACGACTGTTATGTTCTTTGCTATGGGCTTCATCGGCAAGGTGACCAAGAAGGATCTTTCTGGAATGGGCAGAGCTTGTATGGCCGGTTTGATTGGTATTATCGCTGCTAGCGTCCTTAATATCTTCTTGAGAAGCAGTGGCTTGGACTTTATCATCAGTATCGTTGGTGTCCTTATTTTCTCAGGGCTCATCGCTTGGGACAATCAGAAAATCCGCTATGTCTATGAGCAGACCAATGGCAATCCAGGGAATGGCTGGGCAATTTCGCTGGCTCTGCATCTATATCTGGACTTCATTAATCTCTTCCTCAGCTTGCTGCGTATTTTTGGAAGAAACAAATAACTCAGCTAAATAAGACTAAAGCATTGGGCGCTTGCCCAGTGCTTTTTGTTTCTCCTATGGATTTATGGTATAATAAAGCCAGCAAATAGAAAGCGAGAATAGTATGAAAACTCCTTTTGTCAGTCGTGAAAAGCTAGCGGAGATTACGGCGCAGTTTCCAACACCTTTCCATCTTTATGATGAGAAGGGAATTCGGGAAAGAGCGCGTGCCCTGCATGAAGCATTTTCTTGGAATCCAGGCTTTAAAGAGTATTTTGCCGTCAAGGCCACTCCCAATCCTGCTATTTTAAAAATCCTCAAAGAAGAAGGTTGTGGGGTGGATTGTGCCAGTTATGTTGAGCTGCTCATGAGCCAAAAGCTGGGCTTTGCTGGACAGGATATCATGTTTTCGTCCAATAACACACCAGCTGAGGAATTTCAGTTTGCGCGTGACTTGGGAGCGACTATCAATCTGGATGCCTATGAAGATGTGGCTTTTCTAAAGGAAGCCGCGGGTATTCCAAAGATTATTTCCTGCCGTTACAACCCTGGTGGTGTCTTTGAGCTGGGAACCAGCATTATGGATAATCCAGAAGAAGCCAAGTTTGGTATGACCAAGGACCAGCTGATTCAGGCTTTCAAAGAGCTCAAGGAGTTGGGAGCTGAGAAATTTGGGATTCATGCCTTCTTGGCCTCAAATACTGTCAGCAATGACTACTATCCTGAACTGGCCCGTCAGCTTTTTGAGCTGGCTGTAGAAGTAGTGGCTGAGACAGGAGTTGAGTTGGACTTTATCAATCTATCTGGCGGTGTAGGCATTAATTATCAGCCTGATGGCGAGGAAAATGACATTGCGGTCATCGGTCAAGGAGTTCGTCAGGCCTATGAAGCTATTCTGACACCTGCTGGTCTAGGACAGGTTAAGATTTATACGGAGCTGGGCCGCTTTATGTTGGCACCTTATGGCCTGCTGGTCACCAAAGTTACCCATAAGAAACAGACCTACCGAACCTATCTGGGAGTGGACGCCTCTGCGGTCAATCTGCTACGTCCTGCCATGTACGGTTCTTATCACCACATTACTAATATGGATCGACCTATGGGTGAGACAGAGATTGTGGATGTTGTCGGCAGCCTCTGCGAGAATAACGACAAATTTGCTATTAATCGACCGCTACCCGTCAGCCAAATCGGTGATACTTTGGTGATTCACGATACTGGTGCTCATGGTTTTTCTATGGGTTATCAGTACAATGCCAAGCTCCGCTCCAGCGAAATTCTCTTGGAACAAGATGGCAATGTTCGCATGATTCGTCGGGCAGAAAAACCAGAAGATTATTTTGCGACACTATATGGCTTTGATTTTGAAAAATAGAGAAAATTTGATATAATGAAGAGCAATGTAAAAATGGAAATAGAGGAGTTCTCGATATGAATTTAGTTTTAGCAATTTTCTTGATTATGGCAGCATTTGCTGGAGGCGTGATCTTGGGTATGTATCTGCTTCGTCGGCAAGTGGAGAAGGAATTTGCAGAAAATCCGCGTTTGAATGTAGAAGCAGTTCGGACCTTACTTAGCGCTAGTGGCCAACGGCCAAATGAAGCGAAAGTACAGCAAGTTTATCGTCAAATTATCAGCCAGCAGAAAGCTGCGCTTGCTAAGAGCAAAAAGAAAAAATAATTTTCTAGAGGCTGGCTTTTAATACCAGTAGAGAAAATCTATAAAAAAATGGGGATTTGGAATCGGCTTCCAGTCCCTTGTTTTAGAAAGAAGACCTTATGGATAATAGACCAATCGGTTTTTTAGACTCAGGAGTGGGCGGTTTGACTGTAGTCCGTGAGCTCATGCGGCAGCTCCCCCACGAAGAGGTCATTTATATCGGAGATTCGGCGCGGGCTCCTTACGGTCCTAGGCCTGCTGAGCAGATTCGCGCTTATACCTGGCAATTGGTCAACTTCCTTCTGACCAAGGATGTTAAGATGATTGTCATTGCCTGCAATACAGCGACTGCTGTTGTCTGGGAAGAAGTGAAGGAAAAGCTGGATATTCCAGTACTGGGCGTGATTCTGCCGGGGGCTAGCGCGGCTATTAAGTCAACTGCCAGCGGCCGCATCGGTGTTATTGGAACGCCAATGACTGTTTCCTCTGATATCTATCGTCAGAAGATTGAAGCGCTCTCGCCGGAGATGCAGGTGGAAAGTTTGGCCTGCCCTAAGTTTGTACCTTTGGTAGAGTCCAATGAACTCCATTCCAGTCTTACCAAAAAAGTGGTCTATGAAACGCTGCAGCCTCTGGCTGGTCGGGTAGATACCCTTGTCTTGGGCTGTACCCACTATCCCTTGCTCCGGCCTATCATTCAAAACATGATGGGACCGGATGTGAAACTGATTGACAGCGGGGCAGAGTGCGTACGGGATATTTCTGTCCTGCTCAATTACTTTGAAATCAACCGCAGCCGGGAAAAACAGGAGCTCAATCACCAATTTTACACAACCGCCAATGCCAAGAGCTTTTCGGAAATTGCAGAAAGCTGGCTGGGCCTGAAAGTGAATGTGGAGCATGTAAGCTTATGACAAATAAAATTTATGAATACATTGACGAGAACAATTGGTATATCGGAGAATGGACCCGCTTTCGCAAGGCCGGCTATCATTTCAACGACATCCCATACAGGCTCTTGGAGCATATAGATGCAGAGTTGAGTGAGCTGATTGAGCGTGATTTGGATGAAGAATACAACGCTTTTACCACAGTTGTGGTCAAATACGGCTCACCCATGTCCTATATCCAGTTTGTCCTCAATATGATTAACGACCGCCAGGAGCGGGATTTTAAGGCGACCAGTCATAAGGGGGCTATTCTGATTACAGAAAAGGACTTGCTGCGCAAGGTCTTCTTCCTGTCTAAGGATGGAGTTAAGATGACCGACTTTTTTGGTCAGGGGCAGGAGTCAGAGATGGCTGTCGGAGATACCATCTTGATTGCGACTCGCAACGAAGGAAAGACAGCAGAGTTTCGCAAACTCTTTGATAAGCTGGGCTATAAGGTTGAAAATCTCAATGATTATCCTGATTTGCCAGAAGTGCAAGAGACTGGAACTACCTTTGAGGAAAATGCGCGGCTCAAGGCGGAGACAATCAGTAAACTGACCGGTAAAATGGTGCTAGCTGACGACTCAGGTCTGCAGGTCGATGTTTTAGGCGGCTTGCCTGGAGTCTGGTCGGCTCGCTTTGCTGGAGTAGGCGCGACAGACGATGAAAACAACATCAAGCTCCTGCATGAGTTGGCTATGGTTTTTGAAATCAAGGACCGCTCGGCCCATTTTCATACGACCTTAGTGGTGGCCAGCCCTGACAGGGAGTCTCTGGTAGTTGAAGCGGATTGGCCGGGCTACATTGCCCATGAGCCAAAAGGGGAAAATGGCTTTGGCTACGATCCCTTGTTCTTAGTGGGAGAAACAGGAAAAACGTCTGCAGAGCTGACGATGGAAGAAAAAAATGCCCAATCCCATCGGGCTCAGGCAGTTAAGAAATTAGTGGAGGTATTTCCAGCATGGCAAAGCAAACCATTATAGTCATGAGTGATTCTCATGGCGACCGTGCTATTGTAGAAGAAATTAGGAATCATTATATTGGAAAGGTAGATGCGATTTTCCATAACGGAGACTCTGAGCTTCCTTCTGATGATGAGGTATGGCAAGGGATTCAGGTTGTTGCAGGGAATATGGACTTTTACGACGGCTATCCAGAACGCTTGGTGACGGATTTGGCGGGGACCATTATTGCCCAGACTCACGGGCATCTCTTCCATATCAACTTTTCTTTTCAAAAGCTGGATTTGTGGGCACAAGAGGTTAATGCAGACATCTGCCTCTATGGTCACCTGCATATTCCAGATGCTCGAATGGAGGGCAAAACGCTCTTTCTGAATCCGGGATCCATCAGCCAGCCACGCGGCCTGATCAACGAACGCCTCTACGCTAAGGTAGAGATTGATGATGACCGCTTTAAAGTTGATTACTATACGCGAAATCATGAACTTTATCCAAGCTTGTCCAAGGAGTTTAGCCGATGATTGCTAAGGAATTTGAAGACTATCTGCTGGAACATGAAGAAACTTTTTTGACGCCTGGGGAAAATTTGGCGGTTATGATTGACACCCATAATGTGGATCATGCTATCCTATTGCTGAGTCAGATGACATACTCACGTGTACCAGTCGTGACGGCAGATAAAAAGTTTGTTGGTACGATTTCCTTGACAGACATCATGTCTTATCGCATGCGCCATGATTTGCCAGAAGAGGAATTCATGATGACAGACATCGTCCACATGACCAAAATGGACGACTTGACAGTTGGGCCAGATTATACTGTATCAGATGTGCTTCATAAGCTGGTCGACGAGTCTTTCCTGCCGGTTGTGGGCGAGGATCAGCATTTTTACGGAATTATTACTAGAAAGTCCATTTTGAAAGCTGTCAATTCTTTGTTGCACGGCTTTAGCAAGAAGTACGAAATTCGCAAAAAATGAAAGAATACATTAGACCGTTTTTAAATCAAAAAAACATCTCAGAAAATTCTAAAATTGCCTATTCTTATGATTTGGAGCAGTTTATCGAGGAAGTACATGGCCGGATTACCGAGACCAATCTGCGGATTTATCAGGCCTCTATCAAGGATTTTAAGGCGGCTGTTCAGAAGCGGAAGCTCTCAGCAGTCAATCAATTTCTCTACTTCCTTTATCAGCAGCAGCTTATTGAGGAGTTTCACCGCTTAGTCCTGCCCAAGGTATCCGTATCGAAGGAGCAGGAAAATGAACTATTAGACCTGTCTGCTTTTTGGCAGGAATCAAGCGTTCCCAGGGGGCGGCTGATGGCTCTTCTTATTTTGGAAATGGGCTTGCTGCCCAGCGAGATTCTGCAGGTCAGAGTGGCAGATGTCAATCTTGATTTTCAGGTTTTGAAGATTGAAAAGGCTGGTCAGAAGCGGGTCATCAAGATTCCTGAGAGCCTGACGGGTGAGCTGGAGGACTATCTGACAGGGACGTATTTATTTGAGAAAAACGGCAAATCCTATTCTCGTCAATGGGGCTTCCGTCAGCTAGAGGCCTTCTTGATTGAGCAGGGACAAGCCAGTCTATCTGCCCAAAGCCTGCGTGAGCAGTTTATTTTGCGCCAGCGGGAGAAAGGGATTGGCCTCTATGATATTGCCCAAGATTTGGGCTTGAAAACCATGATTACACTAGAAAAATATAGATAAAAATGGATATCAAACTAAAAGATTTTGAAGGCCCGCTGGACCTGCTGCTCCACCTCGTATCTAAGTACCAGGTGGATATTTATGATGTGCCTATTACGGAGGTCATCGAGCAGTATCTGGCTTATGTGGCCACCTTGCAGGCCATGAAGCTGGAAGTGACGGGCGAGTATATGGTCATGGCAAGCCAGCTCATGCTGATTAAGAGCCGCAAGCTTCTGCCTAAGGTGGCGGATAATGCTGAGCTGGAAGATGATTTGGAGCAAGACCTCTTGAGTCAGATTGAGGAATACCGCAGGTTCAAGCTCTTAGGTGAGAAAATGTCGCTCCAGCATGATGACCGAGCGCTTTATTATTCTAAGCCTAAGCTGGAGCTGGTTTACGAGGATGCTGAGCTCCTGCATGACAAGTCAACGATAGATCTTTTCTTGGCTTTTTCCAAGGTTATCGCCAAGAAGCAAGAGGAGTTTTCTAAGAGCCATACAACCATTGTGCGAGATGAGTACAAGATTGAGGATATGATGGAAGTGGTGCGCCAGCGTTGTGCTGGTAAGAGCCGTCTGGCTCTGCAGGAGATTTTTGCAGAGACCAAGGACATGAATGAAGTTATTACTCTCTTTCTGGCGACATTGGAATTGGTCAAGGTGCAGGAAGTGCAAGTCATTCAGGAAGAAAACTTTGGAAATATTTATTTAGTAGGAAGAGGAAATGAGTAAGTTAGCAGAGATTGAAGCCTTGCTTTTTGTGGCGGGAGAAGATGGACTCAAGGTTCATCAATTGGCAGAAATCCTTTCTTTGCCGCCGACCGGGGTTATTCAGAGTTTGGAGAAGTTGGCTGAGCAATATGAAGCCAATCCAGACTCTAGCCTGACCCTGCTGGAAACCTCAAAGACATACAAGCTAGTTACAAAGCCAGAGTTTGCTGAGATTCTGCGGGCCTATTCAAGGGCGCCAATCAATCAAAGTTTGTCGCGGGCTGCACTGGAGACCTTGTCTATCATCGCCTATAAGCAGCCGATTACAAGGGTAGAAATAGATGACATCCGTGGGGTTAATTCCAGCGGTGCTTTGGCTAAGCTCTTGGCTTTTGAACTGGTTCGAGAGGATGGCAAAAAGGAAGTCATTGGCCGGCCAAATCTCTATGTGACAACGGATTATTTCTTAGACTATATGGGGATCAATCACTTAGATGAGCTGCCGATTGTCGAAGAAACGGAGCTAGTTGCTGAAGAAAGCCAGCTCTTTATTGAAAGGACAGATATCAATGAGAATCAATAAATACATCGCTCATGCTGGGATAGCCAGCCGTCGAAAAGCAGAAGAGCTAATTAGGCAGGGGAAGGTCAGTATAAACGGCCAAGTGGTGCGAGAGCTGGCGACGAACGTCAAGTCTGGCGACCGTGTGGAAGTAGAAGGCCAACCTATCTACAATGAAGAGAAGGTTTATTACCTCCTCAATAAGCCGCGCGGGGTCATTTCTTCTGTCAGTGATGACAAGGGACGTAAGACGGTCGTGGAGCTCTTGCCTCAGGTCAAGGAGCGAATTTATCCGGTTGGTCGTTTGGACTGGGATACTTCTGGCATCCTCATTCTGACCAATGACGGGGATTTTACCGACGAGATGATTCATCCCCGCAATGAGATTGATAAGGTCTATGTGGCGCGTGTCAAAGGTTTGGCCAATAAAGAAGTTCTTCGTCCTCTGACTCGCGGTATTGAGATAGAGGGGCGCAAAACCAAGCCAGCAGTTTATGAGATTATTAAGGTTGATCCGGCGAAAAATCGCTCGGTCGTTCAGCTGACCATCCACGAAGGGCGTAACCATCAGGTCAAGAAGATGTTCCAAGCAGTCGGACTGCAAGTGGATAAGCTGTCACGGACTCGCTTTGGTCATCTGGACCTGACGGGCCTCAAGCCTGGTGAATATCGCAAGCTCAGCAAGAAAGAAGTCAGCCAGCTGCATACACTGGCTGTAACCAAGACCAAGAAATGATAAAAAAACTGCTCATTGCTCCTGTCCGTTTTTATCAGCGCTTCATATCGCCTGCTTTTCCTCCATCTTGCCGCTTTAGTCCCACCTGCTCTAACTACATGATAGAGGCTATCCAGAAGCATGGTGCTAAAGGAGTTTTGATGGGTTTGGCGCGAATTCTCCGCTGTCATCCCTGGTCTCAGCCAGGAGAAGATCCTGTACCAGACCATTTCAGCCTGAAAAGGAACGATACAAGAAAAAAGTCACACTAGCCAAATAGCTAGTGTGACTTTTTTTATCTATAATCTCAGAGTGTTTCCTATCTTCTAGACCAAGTCTTAGGCAAGAAGAGCAGGAGAATTGGGTAGATTTCCAAACGTCCGCCAATCATGGCAAAGGACAGCAATAGCTTAGAAAAAGGACTGAAGATAGAAAAAGTATCCGTCGTCCCAATCATAGGACCGATATTGTTGAAGCAGGATAGAACACCACTGACAACTGTCATGAGATTGTTGTTATCCAGGCTGACGATGAAAATCAGCGCCAGCACGATCAAAACATAGGTTGCTAAATATTTGAGAACCTTGTGTTGGGTATCCTTGTCTAAGACTGCACCATTGACATGCATGGTTAGGACACGATTAGGTGACAGGGTAGAGAGGATTTGATTTTTGGCAATTCGGGAAATGATAATCCCCCGAATAACCTTGAATCCCCCAGCGGTTGATCCGGCCGAACCCCCGATACACATGAGCAGGAGCAGGATGACCTGAGAAAAGAGAGGCCACTTGACCGTATCACCATAGCCGAATCCAGTCGTTGTGATGATATTGGAGACCTGGAAGAAGGAAATCTCCACACTCTTGGCAAAGCCTTGATAGAGGTGGAAGACATTAAAGGCAATCAAGGCAGTGGAAAGAAAGACAATCCAGAGATAGCCCTTAAGCTCTTCATCACCAAAGCAGGCCTTAAATTTGCGAATCAGCAGATAATAATAGAGGTTGAAGTTGACACCGAAAGCCAAGACCCCAAAGCTGACCAGATAAGTAATCAGTGAGCTATTGTAGTGAGCAATACCGTCATTGTATACGGTGAATCCTCCCGTACCAGCTGTTCCCATGGCAATGACCAGACTATCAAAGAGAGGCATACCCGCTAGGAAATAAAGCAGCGCAAAGATAGCAAAGAGAGCCAGATAGATGATATAGAGGATTTGGGCCGTACTCTTGAGCTTAGACACAACCTTGCCAAAGACTGGGCCCGGAACTTCTGCTTTCATGACCTCCAAGTGGCCATTTTTAGCATTGTCCATAATAGCTAGGGCAAAGACCAGCACTCCCATCCCTCCGATTAAGTGAGTAAAACTGCGCCAGAAGAGCAGCGAATGAGAGAGAACGCCGACATCGTTGAGAATAGTCGCTCCCGTGGTTGTAAAGCCAGAGCTGACCTCAAAGAAAGCATCGATGATGTCCGGTATCTGACCAGAGAAGACAAAGGGCAGGGCTCCGAAGAAGGACCAGAGAATCCAGCAAAGGGCTACAATCAGTACCCCTTCCTTGGCGTAGATATGTAGGTCCTTGGGCTTTAAATAAGAGCCTATGCCACCTAAAACTAGCAGGATAGCCATGGTCGCCCCAATAGAGAGAAAGACCTTTAAAGGTTCACCGTAGATTAGAGCGACGATGATGGGCACGATTAGCAGAGCCGCCTCAATCAGCAGTAATTTTGCCAGCAGGTAGCGAATCATAGATCTATTCATGTGGCCTACCTCGCTAACAGATCGTAAATCTGCGTGATATTTTGCAGCAGAGTGGTCACGACAATTTTATCTCCAACTTGCAGATTGTCATCGCCAGTAGGGAAGATGGCTTTACCTTGGCGGATAATGGCCGCAATCAGGACATCTTTCTTCAGATGAAGCTGAGATAGAGGAATACCAGTCATCTTGTTTTCTTCCTTGATTTGGAACTGCAGAGTCTCGATTTGGCCGTTGGCTACATGGTGCAGAGCTTCTAGGTTAGAGAACTGAGCATTGTAGCGACCGCGGATAAAGTGCATAACCGTATCAACGGCGATACCTTTAGGAGTCACGATGCTGGCAAAGTCTTGGTTATCAATGATTTCCAACAAACTAGTCCGGTTGACCTTGGTGATGTTTTTCTGCACACCCAGATTATTAAGAAACATGGAAGTAATGATATTTTCTTCATCTACACCAGTCAGGGTAGCGATGGCATCAAAGTTATTGGCGCGTTCCTCCAGTAGGATATCCTTGGCAGTACCGTCTCCATGAACGACATAGAGATCAGGAAATTCCTGACTGAAAAAGGTTGCCCGTTCATGGTTAGATTCAATGACTTTGAGCTCGATTTTACTATTCTTGAGAATATTGAGCAGGTAGTAGGCAATCTTTCCTGCTCCGATAATCATCAGGCTCTTAACCACTCTAGGTCGTACCATATTATGGAATTGAACGATGTCCAGGCGGTTACCTGTGACATAAATCTTGTCGCCGGGCTCCAAAGTGAAGTCGCCGTCAGGAATTTCCAAGTGCCCTTTTCTCTCAATGGCACAGACAATGATATTTCCAAATTTCTTGCGGAATTGGGAAATACTCATCTGGCAGAGATTGCTGTCTTCCTTGAGTTTGAACTCCATCAGTGCCACTCGGCCATTGGCAAAGTGCTCTACTGACAGGGCGTTAGGGAAGTCAATGATATTAGCGATGTAGCGAGCAGTTAGGAGCTCAGGATTGACCACCAGCGAGAAGCCTAGGATGTTCTTCTCCTTAAAGTAAGGGTTGGAATATTCAGGATTACGCACCCGAACGACGGTTTCCTTAGCCCCCATACGTTTGGCCAGAACAGCTGAGACCATGTTGACTTCATCATGCTCAGTCATAGAGATGAAGATGTCACAGTGACTAACATCCGCTTGTTCTAAGATTTTGAAGTTAGCTCCATTGCCAGAAATACCGATAATATCATAGCGTTTGGTAATCTGGTTGAGAACAGCCTCATCCTGCTCAATTAGGATAACATCATGTTTTTCAGCCACTAAGGAGCGACAGAGGGCCGTTCCGACCTTCCCGCCGCCAACAACGATAATTTTCATAAGTTTAGATTCCTCCAAAGTATGTATCTATCATACTCTTTTTTCATTTAAATTTCATCTATAAAATACAGAATAGCTTGCTTATTTATAGAATTCCGAATATTTTTTTACCAAAATGGTATCTTCCTGTGATATTTTTAAAAAAAGTACAACTTTTTGAGCATTTTTTATTGACTTGTAGGCTGAAAGTGTTATACTAAATGAGTACCTTCATTGGTTTACCTCAAACCTGTTGTGATGTAAGTTAATGAAGCCTTAACCACGCTGTTTGCTGAGCTTGACTCCGGGCAGTGTGGCTATTTTTTTATCTAAAGAAAATACTAGGAAAATATTCTTATTATGAAAAATCATATCGTTCTTTTTGAGCCTCAGATTCCGCAGAATACCGGCAATATTGCCCGTACTTGCGCCGCGACTAATTCGCCGCTTCACATCATCAAGCCCATGGGCTTTCCCATTGATGACCGCAAGATGAAGCGGGCGGGGCTGGACTATTGGGATAAGCTGGACATCACCTACTATGATAGTTTAGAAGATTTTATGGAGCAGATGGACGGCCGACTTTATCTGATTTCTAAGTTTGCGGAGAAGGTCTATTCTGAGGAATATTTTGCAGCAGAAGGTTCGCACTATTTTATGTTTGGTCGTGAGGACAAGGGACTACCAGAGGAATTTATGCGTTGCCATCCAGAAAAGGCTTTGCGTATTCCCATGAACGACCAGCATGTTCGTAGCCTCAATGTTTCAAATACAGTCTGCATGATTGTTTATGAAGCCCTGCGTCAGCAGAATTTTGCTGGCTTAGATTTGGTACATGAGTATGAAGCGGACAAGCTGAAGTAGCGGAATGAATGTATCTAAGCAGTTAATTTTCCTAATAGATAGAATACTATTGTTGAAACTTTTTTAATTACATCAATCAAATTGCTTGCTCTGGCAGGCTTTTTTTGTTATGATAATGATGTCTTCAGGGCAGGGTGAGATTCCCGACCGGCGGTAATTTTTGGCTTGGAAATGTTTTTTCCTCAATGCCAAATCAAGTCCGCGAGCGCAAGCTGATGTGGTGAGATTCCACAACCGACAGTATAGTCTGGATGGGAGAAGACGAGAGGCAGTGAAGCATTCTTGCCGTTTAATCTTTATTTAAGGGCGGAGCCTTATACTAAATAATCATTAGCTGACAAGCTTTTTTCAGCGGCCTTTCCGGCTTCTCTAATTTTTATAAATTGGAGGAACCTGTGATGACAAATACTCGTAAGTTGGCGATTATAGCAGTTTTATCTGCACTTTCATTTCTACTCATGCTTTATGAGATTCCCTTGATAACTGAGTTTCTAAAGTTGGATTTTTCAATTATTCCGATTTTACTGGCTTTGGTAGTCTTGGATTTAAAAAGCTCTTTGGCAGTGCTCATGATTCGCTCTGTCCTAAAGATAGCTTTGAATAATAATGGTGTGGGTACTCTAATCGGTCTCCCCATGAATATACTAGCGGTAGCTGTCTTTGTTTCTGTTTTTTCACTTTTATGGAAAAAAAGGAAGAGCTTGTTTGACTATGTAAAGGCTTCTTTGGTAGCAACGCTTGGTCTAACTGTTACAATGATTGTTCTAAATGTTATTTATGCAGTTCCTCTCTTTGCAAGGTTTGCAGGTTTTGATATTTATAAAACATACGGTCTTTCCAAGTATCTGCTGACCATGATTGTCCCTTTTAACCTACTAGAAGGAGTGATCTGGGCTCTCGTCTTTTGGCTAATTTACAAACTCTTACAGCCCGTCCTAAAACGCTATGAAAAATAAACAATCTTATCTAACAAAGGGCTCTTTTGCCCTTTTACTTTTCGCCATGCTAGGCTATATGGTCAAGTTTTATCCTGAGCAGCTGACCAACTTTGATACCCCGATTCAGACCTGGTTGCGGGGAGACTTGCCTGTAGCTTTGACGACTTTTTTCAAACTGGTGACCAGTGTAATTGATCCAGTGGGAATTATCATCTGGGTTTCAGCTCTTGTCCTTTTTTTCCTTTACAAAAAATGGAAGCTAGAAGCTGCCTTGCTAGCGGGAAATCTGGTCTTACACGGGATTTTGATTAAACTGATTAAACTCGTTTACCACAGAAGCCGGCCGAGTCTTTCGCATTTGGTCCAAGAGGGCGGTTACTCTTTCCCTAGCGGACATTCCATGGCGACAGCTATTGTTCTTGGGACTTTGATTATTATCGCTCAGCAACGAATTCAAAACCAAAAAATAAAGCGCTTGGCACAAGGCCTGCTCCTGGTCTATATCTTCACTGTTATGGCCTCCAGAGTCTATCTGGGCGTGCACTATCCGACAGATGTAATCGGAGGAGCCTTGATGGGCTTTGCCATTCTCAATATCGAATTTCCTTTTTATGACAAGCTGCGTTTCCAGTGGCGTTTCAAGGGAAAGCAGAAATAGCGTTTACTTTGATAAGAATAATCAATAGGAACAGAGTTACAGAGTCGAAAAATTATTTATGGCATAATTCTTGAGTTTTAGAATTCAAACTTAGTTTTGGATTACAGTTATCATACACTGGCCGTTAAAAAATGAGTTATAATTGAATTGTTGAAAAACACCAAATGAACATTGTAAGTAGTTCATTTGGTGTTTTTTTAGTTTTAAGCATTTTGAATAATATCTTGAATAGATAGATTGCAAAGTGATTTGAATTTTTTAGAAAAGACTTCAGGAGATTCTGGAATTGCTTGTGTAATCCATGACTTTATAATTGATAGAGTATAATTAACAAGTAATTCTTCGGTAAACTCTTTAGATAAACCCATTTTACTAGGCAGTTGAATGTTTTGGCTGATCCAAGTCTTATATTGTTTCTTTAAAAAAAATTCCCAATTAGGATCAGCTGCAGTTGAATAAAGATATTTTAGCCAGATTCTATTCTCATAAATTAATGGTATTATTTCAGAAGCAAGGAAATCAATAAAAAGAGCATTATCGGATCCATTTGAACCTGGTACAAAATCTAGCATTTTTGACATTATTCGTTCGTCAATGTCATGATGAATAGCTTCAATTATTTCGTTAGGAGAGTTGAAATGATTTTTATAGATTGTTTGTCTCGCTATGCCTGCTTCTTCTGCAATCTCAGAAAAAGAAAAGTTAGATTTATCAGGATATTTTTCAGAAAGCCGAAAGAAAGCAGTGATAATATTTTCTCGCGTATCTTTGGTCATTGCCGTTATTCTCCTTGTCAGTCAATATGTAGCCTAGTACTTCTATTCTTATTATTAAAAAATTATTTTAGTCTAAGTATGATTAATTAGATTCAATATTAACAAAAAAATTACAGTTTGTAAAAAATTTTCTAAATTGCATTTGATTATTCTGTAAAAGCGAGATATTTTGGTTACATTTTGTAAATTTTTGGTACTGGAAGCAGTATAATGAAAATGTTATTATGTAATTTATATTGTGTCTATGCTCTTTATCAAAATGAGAAATGTTGTCTAAAAGAGTATATGACTGGAAGAATCTTTAGGAATAGAAAGAGCTTTGAACAAATGAGACATAGTCATGAATAAATTAGAAAATATATCTGTAAAAAAACTGTTAGTTCAACTAATTATTCCCTCATTAGTTACAGCAATAGTAAGTGGATCTTATAATTTAGTTGATGGCATATTCATTGGACAGACCTTAGGGCTTGAAGGGAATTCTGCTAATACATATACATTTATGATATATGCCTTGGTCTATGCTTTTTCAGCTCTAGCAAGCGAAGGAACAGCATCCTTGTTGACAATCTCACTTGGCAAAAAGGATTACAAAAATGCCCGATTAATTTTAGATTCCTCTATTCAAGTTTCTTTAATTTTATCAATTCTACAGACGATACTTTTATGGTTTTCCTTAGAAGGTTTATTGATTATTTTTGGGGCACCACAAGAACTGTATCATTATGTTAAAGAATTTTGCCTTACATTTCTTATTGGAGCGCCTATATATTTTGTCTCACACACTCTTTTGTACTGTTTGCGGGCTCAAGGTAAGATTAAAGAAGTTTTACATATCAATGCTATTTCATTTCTTGTGAATGCAGGGACTGGTGCAGTTCTAATTCTTGTATTTCATACTGGTTTTTTTGGATCAGCTTTATCTACAGTTCTGGCTAATCTTGCTGCACTTATCTTGATATTCAGAGAGTACACTGGAAAATCTAACGATTTAAAAATGGATTTGAAGAGCTTATTATTTATTGATAAAAAGCTTATCAATAAAATTATTGCAATGGGGCTGCCATTCTTTCTCACAACTGTCATATCTGTGATATTACTGATATTATATAATAGGGTTGCTTTTGATTATGCTGGTACTTATGGTCTTGCTGCTTTATCTATAACTTCTTCAATCTATCGCTATATTATTTCTTTGATGAATGCTATTACAAATGGAGTTCAGCCTGTAATTAGTTTTAATTATGGTGCAAAAAATTATAGTAGAATAAAGCAATCACTTAGTCTTTCACTAATAATCAGCACAATTTTTTCTCTGTGCTTGTTCCTTGTAATTCAAATTTTTGCAGTGCAAATAGCTACACTTTTTAATTCAAGCGATCCGAAATTTATAAAGTTTTCTAGTACAGCCATAAGACTTGTTATGATTTCGTTACCTGTACAAGGAATCATCAATATCGGAACTAACTATTTTCAATATATTTCTTTCTCGCGGATATCTACTTTTTTAGTTATTCTGAGACAGATTATTTTTCAAATACCTTTAGCATTATTTTTACCAATTTTGTTTGGAATAACTGGCCTATGGTCCTCTTATTTTATTTCAGATTTTTTGATACTTGTGATTATAATGTTTTGGCTAAAATTTATGATGACTAAATTAAGAAAAATTATGGAGGCATAAAATGACCTATATAGAGATGTGTAATTCTTTTAAACGATATAAATCAGGAGACAGCGAGATTGTCGCTAATAATAATATCAATTTCAAAATAGATAAGAGAGACGATGTATATCTATAAAGAGATAATTTAATTTTATCTATTCTAGGTTCAGTAGTAAATTTTTGTTTAAAAAACATAAAAATGTTAGAAGCATTAAAATCTGTAGATTGATTATATTTTGTTTTATATATTTTTTGAGTATAATTATATCCCTTTTTCTTTATGGAAGAAGGGATTTTTCGAGTCACTGCCGGATTTTGTGGTAGAATGGAATGTATAAAAACTTATAACCTCTTAAACCTTCATTATTGGAAGTTTTTAGAGAGTTAGCTAATCAATAAAGCTGTAGAAGTAAGTTTCGATTACTACCATCGTAGGAACAATCTTGCCATGGAGTGGAGGTTAAGGAGGCTTTACATCTATAAGTGGAATGGAAGTTGCTCGGAAATGATATGAGTACATCATCAATGAAATAGGTTTAATACTATAGCTTCTAAAACGAAGGGTAGTGTTCCGGCCTTTCTGATCAACTTTGTAAAAAGGAGGGCCATTTCCGTTTTGAATCAAGAACTCATTAATGCTGTTTTGGCATTAGTAGATAGCATTCCCTCTGGGCGCGTGGCGACCTATGGTCAGATTGCTCGTTTGATTGGTCGGCCAAAAAATGCCCGCTTGGTAGGGAAGATTCTCAGTCAGTCGGAACTTTATGGTAGCAAGCATCCTTGCCATCGGGTGGTTAATGCAGCAGGGCGCCTCGCACCTGGCTGGGAAGACCAGAGGCACTTGCTCTGGGCGGAGGGAGTGGACTTGAAGGCCAATGGCTGTGTGGATTTAAAAGTTTATTTGTGGGAACGGTGATTTCCTTCTTTCCTTGTGAAAGAGGGAATTTTTGTTTCTATACTCTTTTTTGTGGTAGAATGAAAGGTATGAAATCTTACAATTCTTTGAATGATTATTATCGCAAACTTTTTGGAGAAAAGACTTTTAAGGTGCCTATTGATGCGGGCTTTGACTGTCCCAATCGGGATGGTACGGTAGCGCATGGAGGCTGCACTTTTTGTACCGTTTCGGGCTCTGGTGATGCTATTGTGGCACCAGATGCGCCCATCCGCGAGCAGTTTTACAAGGAAATTGACTTTATGCACCGCAAGTGGCCGGATGTTCGCAAGTATCTGGTCTATTTCCAGAACTTCACCAATACCCATGAGAAGCTTGAAGTGATTCGTGAGCGCTATGAGCAGGCCATTAATGAGCCAGGTGTCGTTGGACTCAATATCGGAACTCGGCCGGACTGTTTGCCTGATGAGACCATCGCCTACTTGGCTGACTTGTCCGAGCGTATGCATGTGACCGTGGAACTGGGGCTTCAGACTACCTATGAGGAGACTTCGGACCTCATCAATCGTGCCCATTCTTATGAGCTCTATGTGGAGACGGTCCAGCGAGTTCGTAAGCAGGCTCCCAAGGCGGAGATTGTCTCTCACTTGATCAATGGCCTGCCGGGTGAGACTCATGAGATGATGTTGGAGAATGTCCGCCGCTGTGTGACAGACAATGACATTCAAGGAATTAAACTTCACTTGCTTCACTTGATGACTAATACCCGTATGCAGCGGGATTATCATGAAGGGCGGCTGCAGCTGCTCAGTCAGGAGGAATATGTCTCCATCGTCTGCGACCAGCTTGAGATTATCCCCGAGCATATTGTCATCCACCGTATCACAGGCGATGCTCCGCGAGATATGTTGATTGGCCCTATGTGGAGCCTCAATAAATGGGAAGTTCTCAATGCCATTGAGGCAGAAATGCGTCGCCGTGGCAGCAGGCAAGGCTGTAAAGCAAAGGAGCAGAGATTCGTATGTTAAGACCCTTACAGATGGCCCATGCCTTTTTGGCAGAAGTGGTGACCAAGGAAGATATCGTGGTGGATGCTACTATGGGGAATGGGCACGACACCCTCTTTCTGGCTAAGTTGGCCAAGCAGGTCTATGCTTTTGACATTCAGGAGCAGGCTGTGGAAAAGACCCGCCAAGGCTTGGCGGAAGCGGATTTGGACAATGCTCAGCTAATCTTGGCTGGCCATGAGACCCTGGACCAATACACAGACCATTTCAAGGCTGCTATTTTTAATCTTGGCTACCTGCCTTCGGCGGACAAGTCTGTCATTACCCGACCAGATACGACGCTGGAAGCTTTGGAAAAGGTCTGTTGGGGCTTAGAAAAAGGCGGCCGCGCAGCTATCATGATTTACTACGGGCATGAAGGTGGCGAAGTTGAAAAAGATGCGGTCCTAGACTTTGTCAGTCAACTGCCTCAGCAGGATTTCACTGTTGCCCTCTACAAGACCATCAATCAGATTAATAATCCGCCTTTTTTGGTCATGATTGAAAAATTGAGAGAAGGAACTTGAGATACAATAAGGATACAGAGAGAAAAGCCAGATAATAGGAGCTTTCAGTACTGTATCCTTATTTTTTAAATCGTGAAAATCGAATAATCAGGTCTAAATGAAGATAATTAAGGTGTGTGTAAATTTAAAATCTTATATTTTCTTACATAGAAGATATAAGACTTTTGACATTTTTCAGTTTATATGATAATCTATGACTATAAAAACAAAAAACGTCACAATGTTTTTAGGAGGAAGTTATGGCTACTGCTTTTACTGCTGAAGAAAAAGAAGTAATTAGAAAGAAATTACATAAAGTTGCAAAGGAATGCCTTCAAAGATATGGGGTTAAGAAAACCACAGTTGACCAAATGGCAGCAATGGTGGATATCTCCAAAGGTTCTTTTTATAATTTTTATTCTTCAAAGGAAATGTTATTTTTTGCGGTCTTAGAAGAATATCAAATAGATGTTATGAATCACCTGACAGAACAATTAGGTATGGAAGTCAAGATAGATACAAATCGTCTTGTACAGTTACTTTATGATTTTTATCAAGATTTTCGCTATTCATTTATGTATACCATATTTAAAAATCATGAAATGGAATTACTCATAAGAAAATTGCCGAAAGAGGCGATAACAAATCATCATCTGATAGATGATAGGATGGTAAAAAAAATTGTATCCCGAATCAATATTAGAGAAAATGTATCGGTAGAAATCGTCTCTGCTTTATTTAGAACGATTGCTATGACTATATTACACATCGAGGAAATCGGTGAAGAACAATTTGATACTACATTGAAGTTAGTCATACAAGGAATTGTTGAGCAAATTACTAAGGAGGATAGGTAATGGTGAAAGAAGCAATTAGAACCGCAAACCTTTCTAAAAGATATGGAACAAAAAATGTTGTCAACAACTTGAATCTATCAATAAAACCTGGTGAAATAGTAGGGTTTTTAGGACTGAATGGTGCAGGGAAAACAACGACGATGAGAATGATGCTAGGATTGATAAAATCTACATCAGGAGAGTGTTATATTCAAGGAAAAAAGTTAGATCTGAGTAATTTAGAACTTCGAAACGAAATAGGTTATATTATTGAGACGCCTTATTCTTATCCAGACTTAACTGTGAGAGAAAATTTAGAAATCGTTAGTAAATTAAGAGGGGTTAATAAAGATAATATTGACTGGGCAATTGAGAAATTAAAACTAAAGCAATATGAACATAAACAGGAGAAGCATCTTTCTTTAGGAAATGTTGCGCGTTTAGGAATTGCAAAAGCGATTATTCATAAACCTAAAATTCTAATTCTTGATGAGCCAACAAATGGATTAGACCCTTTTGGAGTTATTGAAGTGAGAGAACTATTAAAGGAATTGGCGAATAATCTAGGCACAACTGTTCTTATTTCAAGTCATAATCTGGAAGAAATATCTAAAGTTGCTACTAGGATAGTTATTGTACATGAGGGCAGACTTATAAGAGAAGTTGAAAGCAATGAATTAGAGCAGTACTTAGAAAAGAAGTTACTAGTAAGTGGTTCTAATAATAAGGCCATGAAAGAAGTGTTATCTAACCATGGCTATCAGGTAAACATTCAATCAGACACAGAAAATAATATCCATTTCTTAGAACTAATTGATACAAAATCTGTGGAATGCCCGGAAGATGTTGCTACATTGCTAGTCCATGCAGGTTATCCACCTAAAACACTGATTGTTGAAAAAGAAGATTTAGAGCATTATTTCTTAAGAATACTGAATGACTATAATGGAGGTGTTTCGAATGAAAAAGCTTAGTTCCTGTATTTTAATTGAATGGAAAAAGTTAATAAAATCAAAACTTTCCATCGTAACTGCTTGTTCTATCTGTTTAGTTCCTTTTATTGTTGGGTTGTTTGCAACTATGATGAAATATCCAGAGAATTTCAAAAATCTTGGATTGATTTCTGCAAAAATGGAAATGATGAGGATAACAGACTGGTCGTCGTACTTAATGACCGTATCACAAGTCATTTCTGTTGGGGGATTGCTCATTTTTGGATTTACAGCATCTTGGATTTTTGGTAGAGAATATTCTGATAAAACGATGATAGACCTATTAGCGCTTCCGATAAAAAGAGATACAATCGTATTATCCAAGTTTATCGTTGTCGCTCTATGGAGCTATATTCTATCAATTTTTGCACTTTTATTGGGATTATTAGCTGGCAATCTGATTGGACTTGAGGGCGGGAGCTTAACAGTGATTCTCAAAGGTATACTTACTTTTGGTTTTTGTACTACTCTTACAATCATACTCTCTACTCCAGTAGCTCTTTTTGCTTGTTTAGGCCGGGGATATTTGTCACCATTGGCATTTATCATTTTTACTATTATTTTTTCTCAGCTTGGTTCTGCTCTTAACTTTGGGAAATACATTCCATGGGCAATTCCTGCACTCGCAAGTGGTATTGCAGGAAAAGCACTATTGAATTTTGGGAGCATTGTCAGTTTATTTGGGGTAAGTATTCTAGGTCTTATCGCAACAATAGCTTGGTGGAGGTATGCTGATTACGATTAAAATGAAGTGATGAAAATGCTAATAACACAAAACTAAGTCTTATTCATTTCCATTCAAAACAACCCCTCCTGTTCAGATTGAAAAACAAGAGGGGTTATATTATGACAATCGAAAGTTTTGGGGGAGAGGGGACTATGTGAATATCGTTGGCCTAAATGAAAAGATAGTTTCTAATATACGTGATTGGGAAAAAATGACCTTGTCTTTGATAAGTTAAGTGTCAAACCGTTCTCAGATGGCAGTTTTAGAATAAGATAAAAGCCTGTTTTTACGGGCATTAGTCAAACGAACATAGCATTGCCCCGAGCAATGTTCAGCGAACTTCTTTAGACGTCGCTGGAGGGAAATTGCATATAGCCGGTGTACAAGTTACCTGTTTTCACGGGTGGTTATGACTTCTCAAAATAAGCAAAAAAGCAGTAAACCTTTGTGATTTACTGTTTCTCAAATCGTTATATTCAATTATACAAACTGAGATTTAGATTTTAACCCTTAAGGAAAATAAAATGAGCTATTCTCCTGAAGCATGTTCTATAATATTATGGTTTAATGCAGAGTGTAGCTATATAGTCATTTCCATAACGTGATAATCTATGTCTTTTGTCACACGATTCATAAAAATCTATCATAGCGAGACCATTTTTAAGTTGTCCTCTAATCTGACTTTCTAAGGTATGGCTAAATTCATATCCATATTCTGGATTTATGATTATCTTGCCTTCCTCTTCAAGCTCTTTTGAATTAAAAGGTATTGAAAACTTTAAAAGTAATTCCTCATCAGGCTTGTCCCATACAATGTCAGCATCATACATGTATATCCAAGGGTTCATAAATCCGACCATTAACAGTCCTCCCTTTTTCAATACTCGAGAGGCTTCTTTATACATATTTTCTAAATCTTCTATATATACATTTGAAACTGGATTAAAAATAATATCAAAGGTTTCATTTTCAAATGGAAATGATTTTGTCATATCGCCTTGAATTGTATTGATTTTTAATCCTTCTCTTTTAGCAACCAACTCATCTCTTTCTAATTGTGATTTAGAAAAATCCATTATGGTGACATCATAACCTTTTGCAGCAAAAACGGGTCCCTGCTGTCCACCACCACAAGCTAAACCTAATATCCTTTTTCCGTTGGCTTTTTCAAACCATTCTGTTGGAACTTTTTTCCCAACAGTTAATGCAACAGAAATTGGATTATTTTTAACTTCTTCTAATTCTTCATGTGTCAATGGCTCAGTATAGTCATTTTTTACATTATTCCATCTATCTTCATTTAATTTTATATAATTGTTCATCTTATAATTTCCACGTAATTTTATATTATTTCGATTTAAGTTGAATAGGTTGCCATTACATTTTTCTCACCTCTACAAATTTCTAATTTCTTGAACTATTTTAATCTTGCTTTAATTTTTAATTTTTATTTTATTTGAAACTTTAATTTGTTATGTTTCAAATACAGCACTTTTATAAATTTACAATCTCTTTTCATGTATCAATTTATGTTCTTTGCTGTTCATATAATCTTTATGTTTATGATTATGATTATGCTTTTCCTCTAATATAAAATGACTATGCTCATGTTCATGCGTGATAATATGAGTATGTGTTTTCCCATCATGCGTGTGAACAATTATGTGAGAATGACTATGACTGTGACGTTTAACCATTGTATCATATGCAACAATTACGCTGCCGATTATCATAAAAACAAGACCAATGAAATATACCAAAGTAAGTTTTTCTCCATTTACTATAAATGCTAAAAAAGTTCCTACAAACGGAGCTACAGCATAATATGCACTAGTTTTTGTAGCACCTAAATCTCTTTGTGCTCTGATATACATAAAAATACTGAGCCCATATGCCACAAATCCAAGTAGCAAAGCAGCCATTATATATTTCATTTCAGGAATTCTTTCTCCCAAAATAAGGGCGACTATAAATGCACCGCTACCAGAGAAAAAACCTTTTAGTAAAACAATCTCATAAGTACTTTTATCTGAAATTTTTCTAGTGCAGTTATTTTCAAGTCCCCAACAGCAAGTTGCCAGTATAACAAACAATGAACCTAATGAAAACTTGAAACTTTCAGCCCCTTCAAATGAAAGAACTATACTTGATATTGTGATAAATCCAATAGCAATCCACAACTTTGATGTTACTTTCTCCTTAAATATCAAAAGAGCAATAATTGTTGTTGCTACAATTTCAAAGTTACCTAGCAGTGAAGCATTTGAGGCTGAACCAATATTTATACCAATCATAAGGGATATAGGTGCCGCAATATCAAGGACAATCATTCCAACAGTATAAGGTAAATCTGCCTTATTTAACTTTTCATACTTTTCTTCGACTTTCCTATGAAACAAGTACATAATACCTACACCTGTTCCAGCTCCCAAATATAGAAAAGATGCCATCAATGTCGGTGGAATCTTATTTAAAAGCACTTTAGAAAATGGTGTATTTATTGCATAAAAAATAGCCGCAAGCAATGCTAAAATTACCGCTATAAATTTTCTGCTTTTATCCATATTTAATAAATCAACTCCTTTTAGATAAATTCTCAATTTAACGCACTGTAGATGATCCTCATTTCACATGCTACATCTGAAATGCTGTTATCCAAAAACATATTCCGGCTATAAGTGAAATCGGAGTCATAACATATTTTTCTTTCTTACTTTTTGAAATCATGTTCATAATCGTATTCAAGGATAGGTAAGCGGCAAAGAAGAAACAAATATATTTAGTAACCTTGAAAGACAGCCACAGGGGAATAAAACCTCCGGATTGCAAAATAATGATCACGGCAAAAATTTGAATAGCTACCGAAATGACTGCCGCAAGTCTAAATTTCTTAGGTAAGATTTTATGTTGTCCACCCATTGTAAATTCGCCCAAAGGCAGACCGCAAGCAACAAGAACTGTCATAATTGCTATAATTCCAAATAATACTGCACCTAATATTGAAAACATAAATCACTATTCTCCTTTCGTAAAATACAAAATATTTCAGTTACAAATTCAACTTTGTTTCACTTAATATTCCTATAAAATTATAAGGAATTCTTGTCAAGTGTTCAAGTTTTATAGGTCTTTCTCAAGTTGGTCTTTTGGCTCACCTTTTCCTTTGTTCTTCCACCAATCGCTCAGGTCGACTAAGGATTGAGCGGCGGAAGGGATGAGAAGGAGGACATAGATATAGACATACTGGCTCTTGGTTTCCCAGAAGAAGTGGAAGAGGCCGCCCCCTAATAGAAAGATGAAGGGATAGAGGTCAAAAGGCGTCAGCTTTTCCTCGGCGACGAAAAATTTATGCAGGATAAAGAAACAGGAGAGCAGATAGATGCTGGCTAGCAGGGTCAAGAGCAGGAAATTAACAATCTGATAACCTTTTCTTTCCTCATAAATGCTGCGTAGGATAGTTGGTTTCATGTATTGTTGGCGCTCAATCTGAGGTCCAGTCCAAATAGACTGAAAAGTTGGCTCAGTCCAGGTCGACTTGACCTTTTCGTAGAAGAATTTCAGCGCATAAGCCGGATGCTTACTGAAGTGAATCAAAATGTCCTTCAAATCCCGAGTGGCCATTTCTGTAGCCAATTTTTCATCGTATTTGTTGCGCTTGAGAATCTTGGTATTGTAGGCATCGTACCAGCCTCCCAAGGTCTGCCGATTGGGATCATCCCGCAGGCCCATAGTGATGTAGGCGATTTTTGGGGTACCGACACCAATCTTGCCCCCAATCAGCTGCTCATAGTAGGCCGTCAGACCCTTATTTGAAAGAAGGATGCCAGCTAAAATCAGGATAATGGCTAAGGGTTTCTTCCAAGACCATTTATAAAAGATGGACAGGAAGCAGACTCCAATCAGCATGATGGCAAAGATGATGTAGTTGTTGCGCAGGAGGCAGGCCAGACTGATACTGGCCGCTCCCAGCAAGGCATAGAGCAGGTTTCCTTTTTGGTCCAGCTTGATAAAAGCATAGAGACTGAGCAGACAGAAGAAGAGTCCAGGAATGGTACCGTAGACAAAGAGGATAAAAAAGAGCTGTGGTAGAAAGAGAAAAGTCAGCAGAATCGTGTATTTCTGAATCATTTCTCTGGCATTGAGGAGAGATGTGATTTTGTAAATCAAAAAATGACTGAGTAAAGTCCAGACGATGTTCATGCTAAAAGCAAACTGAGTCGTCGGAGAAATAAAAGCATAAAGTCGCTCCAGAGTCATCAGTCCTAGCTGATGGGGGTTGCGATACATGTAGCTTCCGACGGTTGTCAGTGAGCTGTAATCTCCTCGGTTAAAGGCTAGCGCTGCATTGAAAACGTGCTTGGCGTCAGCTCGGATGCGGCCATCGTAGGCCGTTATCAGAAAAATCGCTACTGCTATAAAGAGGAAGGACAAAAACCAAAAAAGATGCTTGGTCTGAACCTTTTCCAACAGAGGCCGGATTAAAAAGAGGCTGAGGAGAAAGAGTAAGAGGATAGGGTAAAAATACCAAGGATTACTGACGAATTGGACTCCTTCTGCAATCCTCAAAGGGATGTAAGTATGGGACAGCAGAATCTGCCCAGACAGGAAAAGTAAGGCAATCGCAGTCATGGTCAGAATCAGGAAGTAGCCCAGATTGAAGATGGTATTAGAAAATTGCTTCATGAGGACCTGACCTCCACCTTGATGAAATAACGGTCTTCTCCCAGCTCAATCAGCTCGACTGGCTGGGGATAAAATCGATCCATGACCTCTTTTTGAAGAATGTCTTCTTTAGGACCTTGGGCTATGATTTCTCCTTCTTTTAGGAGCAGGACATGATCCATAGCAGCAGTGATTTCCTCTACATGGTGGGTGACATAGAGGATGGTTGGAGCTTGGTCCATCTGTGTAATCTTACCAATCTGATCCAGCAGGCGCTCGCGGGCAAAGAGATCCAGACCGCTGGTCGCTTCGTCTAAGATAAGCAGTTCTGGTTTTTCCATGAGACTGCGCGCAATCAGCAAGAGCTGCTTTTCCCCTTGAGACAGACTGATGTAGCTTCGGCCAATCAATTCTTGCCCGCCAATGGAAGCCAGCATTTCCCTAGCTTGGTTCAGCTCAGTTTGCCCGTAAGGAGCGTAGAGAATACTGCTTTTATACTTGCCTGTCAGGACGATTTCTTCAGATGTGAGACGGCTGGGCAGGCGTTCAGCAATGAAGGAGCCAACTACTCCAATCCTAGTTCGCAGCTGAGGAATGTCGCCGGCACCAAATTCCGTACTGAGAACTGTTACCTTGCCCTGAGTCTTCCAATGTTCAGCCATGAGCAAGCGCAGGAGAGTAGACTTTCCAGAACCATTGAGACCAAGGATGGCCCAATGCTCCTCCTTTTTCACCTGCCAGTTGAGATTTTTTAAAATGGTTCGGCCTTGCTTAGCCAAGCTTACATTTTCCAGTTCAATAATCTTTTCCATTTTTACTCTTTCTTTCGTTAAATCTCCTTTATTATAACAAAATTTATGGTAAAATAACTGATAGGAGGAGTCAAATGTTTCATAAAAGTAAGCTGATGTTTTGGACCAGTGAGGTCCTTTTGCTAACGATTATTTTCTTTATCTGGCGTCAGATGGGGGATATGATAACCCCGATTGTTAGCGTTGTGAATACCATCTTGATTCCCTTTCTTGTGGGAGGATTTCTTTACTATATTACGAATCCGCTGGTGAAATTTCTCCAGGATAAGCTCAAAATCAACCGGATGATTGGGATTCTGATTACGCTCAGCCTTTTGTTTGGCTTGATTGCCTTGGGCGTTATTTATCTCTTGCCGATTTTGATTAATCAGCTGAGCAGCTTGATTAATTCAACGCAAGGCCTTTATTGGGAAATTCAAAGTTTTGTCAATCAATTATCTAAAAATCCGCTCTTTCGTAATCTGAATATCCAGTCCACCATTCAGCAGCTCAACCTGTCTTATGTAGATATTTTGCAGAATATCCTCAACAGTGTGACTAACAGTCTGGGAAGTGTTCTGTCAGCAGTCGTCAATACGCTGATGATTTTAATTATGACGCCGATTTTCTTGGTTTACTTCCTCATGGACGGCCATAAGCTTTTACCCATGCTGGAGCGGACAGTCCTCAAGCGCGATAAGCTCAATATCTCTAGCTTGCTGACTAATCTCAATGCTACTGTTGCCCGCTATATCAGTGGAATTTCAATCGATGCCCTGATTATCGGTGCTCTGGCCTATATTGGCTATAGCGTGATTGGGCTCAAGTACGCTTTGGTCTTTGCTATTTTCTCCAGTCTGGCTAATCTGATTCCTTATGTAGGACCGAGCATCGGCTTGATTCCCATGGTCATTACGTATGCCTTTACCGATCCTCAGAAGATGGTGGCAGCCTTGATTTACATGCTGATTATCCAGCAGGTAGATGGCAATATCCTCTATCCCCGTATCGTTGGCGGTGTGATGAAGGTCCATCCTATTACCATCATGGTGCTCTTGCTCTTATCCAGCAATATCTATGGTGTACTGGGGATGATTGTGGCAATCCCGACCTATTCTATCCTTAAAGAAATCGCCAAATTCCTAGCAAATCTCTATGACAATCACAAGGAAGCCCAGCAGCAGAAGAAGAACGAAGAGTTTGGGATTATTAATAAATAAGTATGAGTTTGGAAATCGATTGATTCCAGAGTCTCAAGACCAGAAAATAAGACGGAAGAAGGGCCTCCCGTCTTATTTTCATTTCCTGTGCACTAAATTTAAAAATATGATATAATCAGATTTACTTATACATTTCGAGGAGAAAGAATCAATGGAAGACCCTGGCAGTCAGAATATTTTATGGCAAGCCTTACTACTGTTTATATTGACTTTGTTAAATGCCTTTTTCTCAGCAGCTGAGATGGCAATGGTATCGCTCAATCGGGCGCGTGTGGAGCAAAAGGCTGAAGAGGGTGACCTCAAGTATATCCGGCTCTTAGCTGTCTTAGAAAGCCCCAATAACTTCTTATCAACTATTCAGGTTGGGATTACTGTTATCAATATCCTGTCTGGGGCCAGTTTTGCGGATAATCTGGGGAAACTGTTCTCTTCTTGGATGGGAAATTCCGAAACAGCACGTGCTATCGGAACTTTCTTGGCTTTGGTCTTATTGACCTATATTTCTATTGTTTTGGGTGAGCTTTATCCCAAGCGCATTGCCATGAACCTGAAAGACAATCTAGCTGTGCGGGCTGCACCGGTTATTATCTTTCTTGGCAAGATTGTCAGCCCCTTCGTTTGGTTGCTGTCAGCGTCGACTAATCTACTGAGTCGGATAACCCCGATGAAGTTTGATGATGCAGACGAAAAGATGACTCGGGATGAGATTGAGTATATGCTGACTAAGAGTGAGGAGACCTTGGATGCAGATGAGATTGAGATGCTGCAGGGGATTTTCTCTCTGGATGAGCTGATGGCGCGTGAACTGATGGTGCCGCGGACGGATGCCTTTATGGTGGACATTCAGGACGATACCAAGGAAATCATCGAGAGCATTCTCAAACAGAGCTTCTCGCGGATTCCCGTTTATGATGGGGATAAGGACAATGTCATCGGTCTGATTCATACCAAGCGACTGCTTAATGAAGGATTCGTCAATGGTTTTGACAATATCGTTCTGCGCAAGATTTTGCAGGAGCCACTCTTTGTACCGGAAACCATGTTTGTCGATGATTTGCTCAAGGAGCTACGCAATACGCAAAATCAAATGGCGATTCTCTTGGATGAGTATGGCGGTATGGCTGGTCTGGTCACACTGGAAGACCTTTTGGAGGAGATTGTTGGTGAGATTGACGATGAGACTGACAAGGCTGAGATTGAAGTTCATGAAATTGGTGAGAATACCTACATTGTCTTAGGAACCATGACCCTCAATGACTTTAATGAATATTTTGAAGTCGAAATCGAAAGCGATGATGTGGATACGATAGCTGGTTATTACTTGACTTGTGTAGGGACTATTCCAGATCCGAAGGAACGCATTAGCTATGAAGTCGAAAGTCAGAATAAGCTACTCATTTTGACCAATGACAAGGTTAAAAATGGCCGTGTTACGAAGGTTAAGGTTGAAATTTCTGACATTATTGAAGAAGCAGAAAAGGCTGAGAAATAACCTCAGTCTTTTAAGTTTCCTTCAAGTTTTTTATAAGTCTGTCTTAAGTTTCTGGGATTATACTAATAGCATCAAAATAGAAATGAGGACAGTCCAATGACATCTAAAGTTACCCTATATGATAAGCAAGTATTGACATTCTCACAGGCGCAAAAGTAAGAAAGGAAGTAATAAGAATCAGTAACGTTTAAAAAGTAGCAGAAGCCCTTAACTAATTTTTTCATATAAATCTCCTAAAACAAGTAAAAAGAAATTTTGAGGCTCTTTGTCGCTCCAAAACAAAGCAGCCTTAGACTACTCATAAAAGAAATCACCTCTGCCAGCTGGAAGGCAGAGGTGGTTTTGTGGTCTGGATGGAAATCAAGGTTATTCTTTCTGACGCTTAGCAAAATCCACAAAGCGAAATTTGTCTAGCTTGTGCCGGCTCTCAGTATATTGAAACTGGCGGCCGTCTGCCAGATAGACCTGAGACTTGACAGAGACGACTTGCTGGTCCTTGCCTAGGTCCATGAGAATCTTGTCTTGGTCATTGGCGTGGTCAATGGTAAATTCCTTTTTGGCATAAGCGATTTTGAGCTTTAAGTCATTTTCCAAATAGGCGTAAATGGATTGCTCACCGATTTCCCTTGTCAAGTCAGGGACGATGCCCTTGTCTAAATAGTCAATATCTAGTACAGAGGCGACTTGGTCCACAACGCGCTGACGGACGATTCGCCAAACCAGTCGGTAAGGAGGGAAGCCAGTGATGTCGGACAATTTCTGGTCTACGGTAATCTTTTCCAAGCTGACAACATTGGTTTTGGACTGCATATTATTCTGTCTGACTACTTCTTGATAGCTGGTTAACTTAGACACAGGAAAGTCAAACTGTTCTTGCTTGATGACTTTGGAACCTTGTCCGCGGACTTTTTCAATCAATCCTTCTTCCTGCAGCAGGGCCAGAGCCTTGCGTACCGTGTCGCGGCTGACCTTGTAGTCTTCTGTCAGCTGATGTTCGCTGGGCAAGAAGTCCCCGACTGCATATCGTTCCTCTAAAATATCTTTCTCAATCTGTTTGAATAATTGTTTGTATTTCTTCATCATAAACTTCACTTGTTTTCTTTTTTGCATACAACATAGAAAATTTTATCAAAAATGAGGGATATTTTCAACAAACAACTTGCCTACATCTTTGAAATCGATTACAATTATTTGCAGAGATGTGTTGAAAAACTAACTCTTAAAAAATATAAGGAGAGTGCTGGATTCTCATTCAGCCAGTAGTCAAATGGGAAAATTTGAGAAGGAAGCCAAAGATTTGCTAGATGCAATCGGCGGCAAAGAGAATGTCACAGCAGTTAGTCATTGCGCAACGCGGATGCGATTTGTACTTGGCGATGATAAAAAGGCCAATGTCAAGGCCATTGAGGCAATCCCAGTGGTCAAGGGAACTTTCACAAATGCTGGGCAATTCCAAGTCATCATTGGAAATGATGTGCCAATCTTTTACAATGACTTCACTGCTGTATCAGGTATTGAGGGAGTATCAAAAGAAGCAGCCAAGTCTGCTGCTAAGAGCAAGCAAAATCCCCTTCAGCGGGTTATGGCCACTCTGGCAGAAATTTTTACACCCTTGATTCCAGCCTTGATTGTCGGAGGGTTGATACTGGGCTTCCGCAATGTCCTTGAGGGTGTGCATATTGAAGCTTTGGGGAGAAAGATTGTTGACGGAGTTGCACAAGTAAAAAATGGACAGCCAGTTTATAATACAATTGTTGATGTATCTAAATTCTGGAGCAATGTCAACGACTTTCTTTGGCTGCCGGCACAAGCAGTGTTCCACTTCTTACCAGTGGGGATTACTTGGTCTATCTCCCGTAAGATGGGAACCAGTCAGATTCTTGGGATTGTCTTAGGGATTTGTTTGGTTTCTCCACATTTGCTGAATGCTTATGATGTAGCCAATACCTCTAAAGCTGTGATTGCTAAAGACTTCACTTGGTATTTTGGAATACTTAAGTTTCACAAATATGGTTACCAAGGTCAGGTCATTCCAGCTCTCTTGTCTGGTCTGTCTCTCTCTTACTTAGAAATTTTCTGGCGTAAACGGATTCCAGAAGTGATTTCTATGATTTTTGTTCCTTTGCTTTCTCTGCTTCCAGCTCTGATTTTGGCTCACACGGTTTTAGGTCCTTTTGGCTGGTGGGTTGGACAAGGCATGTCTAAGTTCGTATTTCTTGGTTTGACAGGTTCATTCAAATGGTTGTTTGGTGCAGTATTTGGTGCCCTTTATGCTCCGTTTGTGATTACAGGTCTCCACCATATGACCAATGCCATTGATACACAGTTAGCCAATGATTATGGAGGCACAGCTCTTTGGCCAATGATTGCTCTGTCTAATATTGCTCAAGGTTCAGCTGTATTTGCCTACTATCTCATGCATCGTCGTGATGAAAGAGAGGCACAAATTTCGCTTCCAGCAACCATTTCTGCTTACCTTGGAGTTACTGAGCCAGCTCTCTTCGGGGTCAATGTCAAGTACGTTTATCCATTTGTTGCCGGGATGATTGGATCTTCAATTGCTGGAGTTTTATCCCTTAACTTTAATGTTACAGCAACTGGTATTGGTGTAGGGGGCTTACCAGCTATCCTTTCTATTCAGGCAAACTACTGGCTTCCTTTCCTTCTAGTTATGCTTGTAGCAATTCTTGTACCAATGTTCCTGACTTTCTTTTTCCACAAGACAGGCTTCTTGACGAAGGCAGAGGAAGATCCAGAATTGCAGGCAGAGTTTGCAGCTCAGGAGGAGGCAGAATTTGCCGGGCCATCCAAAGCCGAGTCATCTCCAGAGGTGCAAGCAGCTGATTCATTGACCCCTGTAACAATCACCAGTCCGCTGGCAGGAGAAGTCAAAGAATTGAGTCAGGCAACGGATCCAGTCTTTGCACAAGGTTTGATGGGGCGTGGAGTTGTCATTGTACCTAGCCAAGGTGAGTTGGTTTCACCAGTTAATGGTAGAGTAACAGTCTTCTTCCCAACCAAGCATGCCATCGGTATCTTGTCAGATGAAGGGGTTGAAATCCTGATGCATATCGGAATGGACACTGTTAATCTGGAGGGCAAAGGCTTTGAAGGTTATGTGTCTCAGGGAGATAAGGTCAAGGTTGGCGACAAACTCATTTCCTTTAATATAGACATGATCAAGAAAGCAGGCTATGTAACAGAAACACCAGTCATCATTACGAACTCAGACAAGTATCAGGTGGAGGTGCTTGAACAACTTCCTCGGGTAGTTGAGCGAGGCAGCCAATTGATGACAGCTAATCCGCTTTAAAGAAAAATGAAATGACTTATAGAAAGGGACGGTGCTTTAAAATCTGTCCCTTTTCTCAAAAAAGGAGAAAATATGACACTTGATAAAACAAAGGTTGTCTACCAAATTTATCCAAAATCTTTTAAAGACACGACTGGCAACGGTTTGGGAGATTTTCGCGGGATTATTGAAAACCTTCCTTACCTGAAAGAGTTGGGAGTGGACATGATCTGGCTCAATCCTTTCTATCCGAGTCCACAGAGGGACAACGGTTACGATATTTCTGATTACACTGCGGTAGACCCTATCTTTGGGGATATGGCAGATTTCGAAGAGATGGTCAAGGTCGGCCAGCAGCATGGTATTGACTTTATGCTAGACATGGTTCTTAACCACTGCTCGATTGAGCATGAGTGGTTCCAAAAGGCACTGGCTGGGGATTCCTACTATCAGGACTTCTTTATCCTGCGGGATGAGCCGACGGACTGGCTGTCCAAGTTTGGCGGCAGTGCCTGGGCGCCATTTGGCGATACGGGCAAATATTATCTGCATCTTTATGATGTCACTCAAGCTGACCTCAATTGGCGCAACCCCAATGTTCGTCAAGAGCTCTTTAAAGTGGTGAATTTTTGGCGAGACAAAGGAGTCAAGGGCTTCCGCTTTGATGTCATCAATGTTATCGGAAAAGATGAGGTGCTGACGGACTGTCCTGAGCAGGATGGCAAGCCAGCCTATACTGATAAGCCAATCGTGCATGACTATCTGCGTATGATGAACGAAGCAACTTTTGGTCAGGATGATTCCTTTATGACGGTTGGCGAAATGAGTGCTACGACGATTGAAAATTGCATCCTTTACACCGCACCAGATCGTCAGGAACTGTCCATGGCTTTTAATTTCCATCATCTTAAGGTGGACTATGAGGATGGACAGAAGTGGACGCTTAAGGCTTTTGACTTTGAAGAGTTAAAACGCCTCTTCCATACTTGGGGCAAGGAAATGAGTGATCATGATGGCTGGTCAGCTCTCTTTTGGAACAACCATGATCAGCCGCGAGCTCTCAACCGCTTCGTCGATGTAGAGAATTTCCGCAATGAAGGAGCGACCATGTTGGCAGCCAGTATTCATCTGTCGCGCGGGACGCCTTATATCTACATGGGTGAGGAGATTGGTATGGTGGATCCTGACTATGACTCCATGGAAGATTATGTGGATGTCGAGTCTGTCAATGCTTATCAGAGTCTGCTTGCTGAAGGGCAATCGCCAGAAGCAGCCTTCAGGATTATCAAGGCTAAATCTCGTGATAATTCTCGGACGCCTATGCAGTGGGATGATTCGGTCAATGCAGGTTTTACAACAGGAACTCCATGGCTGAAGGTGGGCAAATCCTATCCTCTCATCAATGTGGAAAATGAAATCAAGGGCTCGATTTTTACCTTTTATCAGAAATTGATTGCCCTACGTAAGGAATTGCCTATCATCGCAGAGGGCAGCTATCAGCCAGCCTATGAGGACAGTCCCCAGGTCTATGCTTTTGAGCGGGAGTGGCGAGGCCAAAAGCTTTTAGTCCTTAACAATTTTTATGCTGATCCGATTACGGTGGACATCCTACCAGACTATCAAAGCGGTCAGGTTCTCCTATCCAATTACGGCAAGACTCGGATTGACCATGTGATGACCCTGCAGCCATACGAAACCTTGGCAATCTTAGTAGGGGAAAACTAAAGTCTCGAAAGAATCTGGAAATGTTTCCAGATTCTTTTTTCTGTGTTTGGCCAGCCTAGACAAGTATTTTTGTGAAGAGAGAGAAACTAATACAGAATTTTAAGAAAGCCTTTGCAAATTCTGTGTCTTTTCTTTATAATAAAAATTAAATAGGATAATATACATTTATACAGAAAAGGAGAAGTTCATGAAAAAACAAGTTTCTTACAGGCAGCTCTTTCCCATAGCGGTCTTGCTAGCTGCTTTTCTATCTCTGCTTTTTTCTGTCCAACCAGTCGGAGCAGAAGAAGCGGTAAGTTCGTCGACTTCTGAGGCGGCTGCTCTTACAGAGAATCCGGCTGTAAGTGATGCGTCGGTTGCCAGTCAAGCAGAAAGCTCTCCTGCAGAATCGGGAGAGTCAAGGGCAACTTCTGAAGAGGCAGTGGAAAAGGCAGACCAAGCTCCTGCTGCAGCACAGGCCGCGGTTAGCGGACCTGAAGTTGTACCCAATGTGGGAACAATTCAAGGAGAATCACAAGCCTCTCCCTATGAGGACAAAGAGGTTCAAGTCTCCAATGTAGTTGTGACGAAAACAGACCGTTATGGTTTTTATGTTCAAGACCTGACTCCTGATGGAAATAGCAGGACTTCTGATGCTCTTTATGTTGTTTCTAAAGAAAAAGTTGATGTTGGAGACAAACTTAGTCTTGAAGGACGCGTCAAAGAGGGCTATATGGAAGAGCTCAGCGTTCGTCAGGGGCAAACCTTCAACAAGCCCATTGATAGTTTGACTGTCACCATGCTGATGGCTTCTAAAGTGACCAAGGAAGGGAAAGCTGATTTGCCTGCTCCAGTAGACATCGTGTCTAATATGCCTCAGGATACGGTCGATAAGGATATTAATAATTATCAGCCTCAAAGTGAAGCGTTGGACTACTGGGAAAGTTTGGAAGGAATGTTGACGACGGTGAAGAAACCGCATATTCTGGGACCTCAGTACCGAGGCGATGTTTATGTCTTGCCTGAAGGCTACCAAGCCTTGCCATTAAACAATATCGGCGGTCTCAATCTTCGTCCAAACGCTCAAAATACCGCAACCATTCCAGTCTATGTTGGCAATAAATTCATTGCCAAGGCCAAGGATTATTTCAATGGTGATGTGGTCGGAGTCGTGACCTATCGTGGGAAGATTTATAAGTTGGAGTCAACTCAGCTGCCTGATTTGGTGGACGGTGGCTTGCAGAGACAGGTTTCTCCTATCTATCCAAGCGAGGACAAGCTGACCATTGCTTCCTACAATATCGAGAATTTTTCTGCTAATGCTAAAAAAGGTGAAACACCTGAGGAAAAAGTGACTAGAATCGCTAATTCCTTCATCAATGAAATCCATAGTCCAGATATCATCACGCTCATCGAGGTTCAAGATGAGAATGGCAGTGTCAATGACGGAACGACCAGTGGTGTCAAAAGTGGCGAGAAACTAGCGGCTCGCATCAAAGAACTGGGAGGTAAAACTTACAAGTACACTGAAGTTGCCCCACTTGACGGTCAAGATGGCGGCAAGCCTGGCTCTAATATCCGCGTGGCCTTTCTCTACGATCCAAATCGGGTGAAGTTAGTCGAAAAAGAAGCCGGTATGAGTGACGAAGCAGCTAGCTTCTCCGGTGGCCATTTGGTTAAGAATCCTGCCCGGATTGCTCCAACAAATCCAGCCTTTACCAAGGTCCGTAAATCCTTGGCAGCTGAGTTTGAATTTAAGGGACAGCATATCGTTATTATCGCCAATCATTTGAAGTCCAAGATTGGGGATGACGCCGTTTATGGCTCCGCTCAGCCAGCAGTTCAGCATACGCAGGCTGCTCGGATAGAGCAGGCTAAAATTTTAAATAGCTTTGTTCAGGAAGGACTGAGACAAAATCCTAACCTTAAGTTTGTGCTGACTGGTGATTTCAATGATTTTGAATTTTCCGAAACAGCTAAAGCACTGGCGGGCAATGAACTGATTAATCTCATGCAGGAACATGATGCGGCTGACCGTTATTCCTACTTCTACCGCGGCAGCAACCAAAGCTTGGATAACATTTTCATTTCGAAGAACCTGGCAGGCAAGGCTGTCTTTGCGCCTGTACATATCAATGCCTCTTTCATGGAAGAACATGGCAGAGCTTCAGACCATGATCCAGTAGTGGTGCAGCTGGACTTTTCTAAGGATGTTGCAGCTTCAACATCTGACAGCTCCCAACCGTCTCAATCAACTGGACAATCTTCTGCAGCAGTAGAACAAGGAGCTCCGTCTCAGACCAATTCTCCATCGTCCAATCAAACTGGACAAGGTCAGACAGCTGGCAGCAAGAAGAAGGGACTCCCGCAGACCGGCCAAAATAACAGTGGCTGGGCAGTCTTGGGATTGACCCTGCTAATGTTTGCTTTTACTCTCAAAAAGAGAAGCAGAAATTAACTAAAATCATTTTAAAAAGCGAAATCAGGGTGGAATAAAGATTCTGCCCTGATTTTTTGCTTGCCTACTGCTTTCGACCTAAAGTTTTATCTGTTGTAAAACACTGAAAATGAAACTGAAAAACAGTTTGTTTTCTAAAAAATAGGCAAATTAAGTCTATTTTTGCTTTAATCATGTTATAATGTAGTTAGTTATAAAACGTTTTCAGAGTTAAGAGGTTGCGCGATGGTTGAAGAGAAAATTGAAGAAGCAGTTGATTATGGAAAGGTAACGGGCATGGTCCACTCCACTGAAAGTTTTGGAGCTGTTGATGGACCGGGTATCCGTTTTATTGTCTTTTTGCAGGGATGCCACATGCGCTGCCAGTACTGCCATAATCCGGACACATGGGAGATGGAGACCAACAAATCTCAGCTGCGGACAGTGGATGATGTCTTGCAAGAAGCCCTCCGTTATAAGGGCTTCTGGGGCAATAAAGGCGGTATCACCGTCAGTGGTGGAGAAGCCTTGCTGCAGATTGATTTTTTGATTGCCTTCTTTACCAAGGCTAAGGAGCTGGGCATCCACTGTACATTGGATACCTGTGCCCTACCCTTCAGAAATACGCCTCGCTATCTGAAAAAATTTGATAAGCTTATGGCAGTGACGGATTTAGTCCTGCTTGATATCAAGGAGATTAACGAAGAACAGCACAAAATTGTGACCAGCCAGACCAACAAGAATATCTTGGCTTGTGCCAAGTACCTGTCTGACATTGGAAAGCCAGTCTGGATACGCCATGTCTTGGTGCCGGGATTGACCGACCGCGATGATGACTTGATTGAGCTGGGTAAGTTTGTTAAGACACTGAAGAATGTTGATAAGTTTGAAATTCTACCTTACCATACCATGGGAGAATTCAAATGGCGGGAGCTGGGTATCCCTTACAAGCTGGAAGGAGTTAAGCCTCCAACAGCTGATCGGGTCAAGAATGCCAAGGAACTCATGCAGACTGAATCCTATACAGAGTATATGAATCGGGTACATAATAGCTAATCTACTTTGAGTATGAATTAATGGGCTGGTGGGCTAACCAGTCCATTTTTCTTCAGAAAATGCCCTTCTGCTTTTGTGAAATGCCTGTAATTGTGGTAAAATAAATGCAATAAACATTATATAAAAGAAGAGGTTTATCATGTCTAAAATTTTAGTTTTCGGTCACCAAAATCCTGACTCAGATGCCATTGGTTCATCTTACGCTTTTGCTTACTTGGCTCGCGAAGCTTATGGCTTGGATACAGAAGTTGTTGCTCTGGGTGAGCCTAATGAAGAAACAGCCTTTGTTTTGGATTACTTTGGCGTGGCAGCACCGCGCGTGATTACATCTGCAAAGGCAGAGGGAGCTGAGCAAGTTATCTTGACTGACCACAATGAATTCCAGCAGTCTGTGGCAGATATTGCAGAAGTTGAAGTTTATGGCGTGGTGGACCACCACCGTGTAGGCAACTTTGAAACAGCTAGTCCCCTTTACATGCGCTTGGAGCCAGTGGGATCTGCTTCCTCTATTGTTTACCGCATGTTCAAGGAGCACGGTGTAGCAGTTCCAAAAGAAATTGCAGGATTGATGCTGTCAGGTTTGATCTCTGATACTCTCTTGCTCAAGTCACCAACTACCCACCCGACTGACAAGGCCATTGCACCAGAATTGGCTGAGCTGGCTGGTGTCAACTTGGAAGAGTATGGATTGGCTATGCTCAAGGCAGGCACAAACTTGGCTAGCAAGTCTGCAGAAGAGTTGATTGACATTGATGCTAAAACCTTTGAATTGAACGGAAACAATGTCCGTGTGGCACAGGTCAACACAGTTGATATTGCCGAAGTTTTGGAGCGTCAGGCAGAAATCGAAGCAGCTATTGAGAAAACAAACGCTGAAAATGGTTACTCTGACTTCGTCTTGATGATTACAGACATTATCAACTCAGACTCAGAGATTCTGGCTATCGGAAGCAATATGGACAAGGTCGAAGCAGCCTTTAACTTTGTTCTTGAAAACAACCATGCTTTCCTTGCAGGCGCTGTTTCTCGTAAGAAGCAAGTGGTGCCTCAACTGACAGAAAGTTTTAATGCTTAAAGAGCTCATTTGACGAAAAAATTACTAGAAGGGGCTATTCCCCTCATACCTAAAAGGAGTCTTGACTCCTTTTTTGATAGGTGAGAAAAATGAAGATTCAAGATTTACAAGATGGAGATTTGATTTTTACAGTCGGATCTTCAGAAATTGCTGCTGCAATCCGAGCAGCAACTGGTTCATACAGTCATGTGGCCATCTTTTTTAATGGTGAGATTTATCATGCAACCCATGAGAATGGTGTTGTCAATCAGAATTTGTCTGATTTTTTGCAGGATGAGGATGTTTATGACGTGTATCGCTATCCAGCTATTGAAGCAGAAGCTGTCTTTAAAAGGGCCAAATTACATCTAGGAAAGTCATACAATTTCAGCTTTTATCCTCAGTCCGATGGTTTTTACTGTTCGGAGTATATTGCGGAAATTTTGCCGATTTTTGATACGATTCCCATGCAGTTTGGAGACGAGGAAAATCTAATTTCTGATTTTTGGCAGGAGTATTATCGGGACTTGGGCTTAGCGGTTCCCCTAGATCAGCCTGGGACGAATCCTAGCCAGTTGGCTCAGTCAAGAACACTCATCTACAAAGGAGAACTCCATGATTAAAATTATCAATCCCAGCCGTTTGACGCACCAGCCTTTTTTTCAGGAGCTGATTGATTATTTGGATCAGCATGAGGAAGTGATTCTGCGGGAGATTAAGCGAGAGTTTGAGGGCGTGGCTAATATTGACCGCTCAATAGAGGACTATATCAAGGCTGGCTACATCAAGCGGGAGAACAAGCGATATTACCTGACGCTGCCTCTTTTGGAAAGTTTGGAGGATGTGCGTTTGGATCAGGAAGTCTTTATTCGTGATGATAGTCCCCTCTATCAGGAACTTTTGGAGCTGCGCTTTGAGACCCAGCTTTCCAATCAGACCAATGCGGCTGTTTTGCTGGAAGAGACAGATTTTCTGCGGGATAAGCTGACCTTGGCTAATTATTTTTACAAGATGCAGCGCCAATATCCGCTGTCTGAGACACAAAAGCCTCTCTATGCTGTTTTGGGCGATGTCAATCCAGAGTATGCACTCAAGTACATGACGACCTTTCTTCTCAAGTATGTCCGCAAGGATGAGCTCATGCAGAAGCGGCGGGACATTTTTGTCGATAGCCTAGTAATCTTGGGCTATATCCGGCAAAACGAAGCAGGCAAGTATGAGTTACAGGCCAGCTTTGATAAGGAGAGATTGACTTTCCAGCTGCACTGATTTTCTCATAGAATGAGCAGAATATTTGACCTTTGAAAAGAAAAAACTTATACTACTGTAAACGGTATCAAATACTGTAAAAAAGAACGGAGGCAATCATATGTCACTAGAAAATAAATTCGATCAAGCTAAGGGCGCTGTTAAAGAAGGCCTAGGAAAAGTTACCGGCGATAACAAGACAAAAGCAGAGGGCGTTGTTGAAAAAACAGTTGCTAAAGCAAAAGAAGTTGCTGAAGATGCTAAAGAAGCTGTAGAAGGTGCTGTAGAAGGAATCAAAAACAGCTTGGATAAATAAAAAACAATCAGTCGATTATTCGGCTGATTATTTTTTTTGCTGATACATAAGGTAGAGGAAATAGGGGGCTCCAATAATGGAAATCAAAATGCCTGTCGGGACTGAGCTTCCGATGAGGAAGGTTCTTGTGATCGTATCTGCCCCTGTCATGATAAAGGCACCTAGCAGCATGGCGGCTGGAAAGAGTAAGCGATGATCGCTGGGTAGGAATCGTTTGCTGATATGGCTAGCCAACATACCGATGAAGACTATATTTCCAGCTAGAGATAGGCTAAAGGCGACGAGAGCACTGGCTAATAACAGGGTTATTTGCCGCTCTCTTTTTAGATGAAGCCCCAGGCCTAGAGCTGTTTCTTCATTTAGACTGAGGATATTGAGCTTGTGGGAGCGCAGATAGGTCAGCAGCCAGAATAAAAGCAAGAAGGGGCCAGCAATAGCTAGACTTTCCCAGTTATTACCCGTAATCTTACCAGCTAGCCAGCTAACTACATAAGTCAGTTTATTCTGATTAACACGGCCAGTGATTGCAATCATACTGGAAGACAGGATGGTTGACAAGGTCACACCAGCGATAATGTGCTTGACAGGGCTGATTGCTTGGCCTTTTTGATGTGAGATCAGGTAAATAAGGGCTACAGTCAGCATACCGCCAAAGGTTGCGATAAAGGGAAGATAGCGAATATAGAAAGGATCAGTCACTTCTAGCTTGCTGATAGCAAGAGTAATGATAACACCAGCTCCGGCATTGATTCCCAAGGTTCCCGAATCGGCAAGTGGGTTTCGGGTAAAGGTCTGCAGCAGTACACCGCTCATCCCTAGCGAAGCTCCTGCTAGAAGGCAGACCAGAATTCGAGGCAGGCGGATCTGCTCCATGATAAAGGTGCTGCCATCATCTCCTTGCCCCAGCAGATATCGAAAAGCTTCACCGACGTTAAATTCCTGATCGCCTGATGATAGAGACAGTAGGAAAATTAGGAAAGTCAGGAGGCTGAGGCTTACTAGAACCAAAAGAATCCGTTTTTTATCTCTCATAGAAGGCCCCCTTTCTCATCAGCCACAGGAAGACTGGCAGCGTAACGAGACTGATAATAGAGCTAAGAGGCAGACCGACCATATGACTTGCAGCAAAATCACAGATCAGTAGAAAGAGCGCACCTGTTAGCATCGTTAGAGGCAGGATTTTTTGGTAGTTCTTTCCGCTGATGGTTTTGACAAAGTGCGGAATAATCAGTCCGACGAGAGCTAGGCTTCCTACTAAGGCAACGGCTGCCGCTGATAACAGTAGAACAATACTCAGAAAGAACAGGGTTATCTGAGTTGTTCGCTGGCCTAAGCCCTTGGCTACTGTTTCATTGAGGCTGAGAATGGTTAGTTGGTGAGAAAATAGTTGAGCTAGTAAGAGGCCTAATAAGATAAAGGGAGCAATGATTTGCAGCATTTTCCAATTGGTTCCTAGAAGTCCTCCAGCCTGCCAACCGATGACAGCATTGGTCAGGTTGAGATAAATGGTCAAGCCTTGTCCGATAGCGGTCAGGAGTGTTGTTACCATGGCACCGGATAAGACAAGACGTAGTTGCTCAAAACCTTTTCTAGGATGGTAGGAGAGGCTAAAAACCAGAATACTGGCTAGACAGGCTCCTGCAAGTGAGAGCAGGAGGATGCTACTGTAGTGTATACTCTTAGAAAAGGCATAACCGCAGATGAGCGCTAGGCCAGCTCCAGAGTTGATCCCCAAAAGTCCTGGGTCAGCAATGGCATTGCGGGTAATTCCCTGCATGATGGCTCCTGAAACGGCCAAGCTAGCTCCGACTAGCAGAGCTGCAATTCCTCTAGGTAAGCGCAGATCTATGATGATGTTCTGGGCTGGACTTTCCTTGAAAGGATGGCTCAGCGTTTCTATCAGTTGCCGATGGGAGTAGCTGGGAATGCCAAAGCGCAGGTAGAGATAGAGTCCGCCAATCAGCAGGAGAATGAGGGAGAAAAAAACAAGCCAAAAGATGTTTGGCCTATTTTTTTGAGTAAAGAGTGTATGAAGCGTCATCTGGAATCCTTTATATAGTCGAAAATCAAATAGCTGTCATGAGATATATCGCTTACTAGCAATGTTTTTTACTAGTCTAAGTTTTCTGCAAGGAATGGCCTAGTTCATTTTTTCAAGGCCATCTTGAATGGTTTTGAGTTCGTATTCAAGTGTCAATGGATCGTTGAAATAAAAGGCATTGGCATCCACTTTTAAGATATGATTCTGTTGAACAGCGGGAATAGATTTCCAAACATCGCTTTCGTAAAGAGCGCTGCCTGTTTTATCATCTTCAGCTGCAACCAGGACATAATCGCCAATGTACTCACTCACCGTTTCTTGGCTGACTTGCAAGTAGCCACTTGGGAATACTTCATCCTTCACCTTTTGTGGGGCATCAAATCCCAGAGACTTGTAGATAACTTCTCCGCCTCGTCCCCAGTTGTTACCGAAGAGATAGATTTCCTTTTCATATAGCCCGACAACCGTGAAAGTGACATTTTGTCCCAGCTTTTCTTTTAACTGCTTGCCAATATCAGCTGTTTTGCTCTTCCAATCGGCAATCCATTGATCAGCTTCTTTTTCCTTACCAAAGATTTGGCCAAAGCGATTCAGGATTTCTAAATAGTCATTTTTTCCATAATCGATGGCAATAGTTGGAGCGATTTTCTTTAGTTCATCGATATTTTTGTCACTGGCATCTACCACGATAAGGTCTGGCTTTTGCTTGGCGATAGACTCCAAATCTTCCGGCATCAGGACCTTGGCATTTTTGACTTTTTCTTTGAGGACAGGATTTTTGGCATCATAGGATGTTACAGTGACAGGGTCGAAACCTAGTTGCAGCAAATAGCCTGTGTAGGTTGAGGAGAGGCTGGCAATCCGTTTTGGATTTTTAGGAATATCGCCGTAGTAGTGGAATCCGTCAATTTTTGGCTTGCTGGGTAGCTCGACCTTGTCTGAAGAGGCAGAGTTTTCAGATTTAGATGAGCTGCCGCAGGCAACTAAAAGGAAGATGGTGACAGTAAGGGTGGCAAATGATAAAAACTTTTTCATTTTTTCCTCCAATTCTATAAAAAGTTTAGAAGCTGTATTCATGAAGCAATATGGAAAACATATCTATGAATACATGACTTATTTAACGAGCTGATAGCTGAGGCAGAGTGGCTTATCTTGAATAGGATCCCGAATAATCTGGGCTTCAATCTGAAAAATGTCTCTCAGAATATCCGAAGTCATGACCTGCTCAACACTTCCTTGATATCGGATATGCCCATTTTTCATAGCGATCAGCTGATGGGAGAAGCGGGCAGCCAAGTTGATGTCATGCAGAACCATGATAATGGTTTTTCCGCTGAGTCGGTTTAGGTCATTCAGCAACTCCAAGATTTCCAGCTGATGATTCATATCCAGATAGGTGGTCGGCTCGTCCAGAAAAATAGTCTCTGTATCTTGAGCTAAAGCCATAGCAATCCAGACGCGCTGGCGCTGACCTCCAGACAAATCATCCACCTGCCAGTCCGAAAATTCGCTGACCTGAGTTGCTTCCATAGCCCAGCAGATTTTTTCCCGGTCTTCTGTACTGAGCCGCCCCAAGCCAGTTTGATGTGGAAAGCGGCCATAAGAGACCAGATCATAGACGGTGATGCCATCGGTTGCCTCCATGGTTTGGGGCAGCAAGGCAATCTTTTGCGCCACCTCCTTGGTCGGCAGTAGGGCGATGGACTGTCCATCCAGAGTTATGCTGCCGGCTTTTGTCGGCAAAATACGGGTAAAAGCCTTGAGAAGCGTGGATTTACCGCAGCCATTGCTACCGATAATAGTTGTAATCTTTCCCTCGGCGAGTTGGCAGTCCAGTCCGTCAATAATAACCTTTTGATTGTAGGCGACCTGGATACTTGCTGCAGAGATAGTGGACATAGACTTCCTTTCTGGCTGATTCTTCTATCAGAATTACATCTTTTATTATACCATAAAAATTTTTCTAAAAAAAGAGTTTTCTGACAATTTAATAAAAATAAAATAAAAAAGTTTTATAAAATTGTAAATAATAAAAATTTAAGCTTTTCATGCTAAGATAGAAATATAAAAAAGAACCTGCAATGATGATATAAATTTACAGGTGGTGAAAGGAGAAATGATGAAATTATTGACAAACCTACGCCCCTCTACGCCTTTGAAAGAGCTGAGGTGGTTTGATATTGCTGTGATTACCCTGCTCATGTTTGGGCAGTTTATTTACCGCTCAACGGAGCTTTATTTAGCTAGCTTTGCACCAGCTTCCAGCACAGGAGCGACTGAAACGGTGACCAATACAGCCACTGAAGGAGCGGCTTTTTCTAGCAATTTCAATTTTCAGCTGCTGATGCTGGTCTTGACCATTCTTTATCTATTGCTCCGGCGCTTTGACTTTAAGCAGCTTCCCATACGTCTGAGCTGGTCGGTTCTCCTCTGGACTCCTCTTATTTTTGTAGCAGTAGGGTTCTTTGGTGACATTGTGACGACGCTGAGCGGCGAGTATAATTACTTTGATCCAACTCTCTGGTCTTATGTAGATGTTCTAGAAATCTTCCGGAAATTTGCTGAACTGACACCTATGGCCATTCTCTACGGACTTCTAAATGGCTTCTATGAGGAATTCTTCTTTCTGGGGCTTATGACCTCTGTTAAGGATAAGTATAAGTGGTGGGCTCTGGCCTACTCTACTATCATTCGGATTTCTTTCCACACCTATCAGGGCATGCTGTGGGCCTTGGTTATCGGAGTGGTGTACGGTCTCTTTTACTATTTCCTTTACAAGTACAAGGTCAAGAACCTCTTGCCTTTCTTTCTCATGCACGCCTTGGCGGATATGTTTGGCTCCAGCTTGATGTACGTTCTGATTAAATGGCGTTAATCTCTACTAAACAAGAATAAAAAGGCGATATGCTCGCCTTTTTTCTTATAAATACTTTTCAGCAAGAGCATAGTCTCCTAGATAGGCTACTTTTTCTCCTTCTACGATTTGGTAAGCATCTGCTCCTTTACCAGCCAGAATGACGGCATCTCCCTCTCGCTCAGTCAGACTGAGAGCTTTTTTGATGGCTTCTTCTCGGTCGGCTATTTTGTCCACTGGATAGGAGATGTAGGATGCGATTTCCTCCGCAATGGCTAGAGGATCTTCATAGTTAGGATCGTCTGCGGTTAAGATAACGGTCAGCTCAGGATGCTGATTAAGTAGGCGACCGAAGTCTTTGCGGCGGCTTTCACCCTTGTTGCCTGTAGCACCTAAGAGGAGGATAATCTTGCCCTTTTGGTGTTCCTCTACCACAGACAGCAGGTTGCTTAGGCTAACACCATTGTGAGCGTAGTCAACGAAGACCTTGGCGCCGTTTTTCTGAGTCAGAACTTCCATACGGCCTGGGACTCGGGTTGCGGCAATTCCTTTTTTGATGTCTTTGAGGCTAGCACCCAGACGCAGACAGGCAAGACCAGCCGCTACTGCATTTTCTTGATTGAAGTGGCCAATGAGCTGGATATCGTAGTGGCCAGCTAACTTACCAGTCGCTTCAAAGCTGAAAGCCCGAGAATCCGTGATAGTGTTACTAGAGCCTGCTCCATAGAAATCGTGTTCCATAGAAGCGACTTGCTCTTTCACGATTTGGAAATGGTCCATGCCGCTATTCACAATAACTGCTCGGCTATTGTCCATCAAAAGCCGTTTATTGTAGAAGTAATCTTCAAAGGTTGGATGCTCAATAGGGCCGATATGGTCTGGGCTGATATTAAGAAAGACACCCACATCAAAGGTTAGGCCATAGACCCGTTTCTTGAGATAAGCCTGACTGGAAACTTCCATGATGAGATGAGTCCGATCATTAGCAAGGGCTTGGGCCATCATTTTAATAAGATCCAGACTCTCTGGTGTGGTCAGAGTTGACTTGAAGAAAGTCTCGCCATCCAAAGTAGTGTTCATAGTCGAGAGCAAAGCAGGCCGATGGCTTTGGGAAAGGATTTGATAGGCAAAATAAGCTGTAGTTGTCTTGCCCTTGGTGCCAGTAAAGGCTAGCAGTTTGAGCTTTTTCTCAGGATGGCCGTAAAATTCCATAGCTAAGAGACTCATGGCCTGCTTGACATCGTTGACCAAGAGGACCGGAATGCCCACTTGAAAGTCTGTCTCGCTGATATAAAAGCGCAGGCCAGCTGAGACGGCTTTTTCTAGAAATTCTTTCTTAAAAGCCTCACCCTTGACAAAAAAGAGGGTAGAGGCATCCGCTTGCCTGCTGTCATAGCTGATACTATCGAAAGTCAAGCCGCTGTAAGAGAAGAAGTATTCTCCGTCTTTGACAATATCACGAAAATTATGGTCTTCTTTTAAAATATCTAATACGGTTTCAATTTTAATCATAAATCTATTGTAAACCTTATGGCTGGGTTTTACAAGAGGCAAGGAAAAGTTTATAATAAAAGAAGAATAAATAGAAGAGGTTTTCTATGAGCCAAGAAACAACAAGCCAGCAGCAGCAGATGCTGCGGGGAACTGCCTGGCTAACTGCCAGCAATTTTATCAGTCGTCTTCTGGGTGCCATCTATATCATTCCTTGGTATATCTGGATGGGCAAGCACGGCGCTGAGGCCAACGGCCTTTTTACTATGGGCTACAATATCTATGCCTGGTTTTTACTGATTTCTACAGCCGGTGTGCCAGTGGCAGTGGCCAAGCAGGTAGCTAAGTACAATACCATTGACAAGGAAGAGCACAGTTTCACTCTCATTCGAGAGTTCCTCAAGTTTATGCTGCTTTTAGGAGCTGTCTTTGCAGTGATTATGTATCTGCTCTCACCAGTTTTCGCTTCTATGTCTGGCGGTGGTTCAGACTTGGTGCCAGTCATGCAGAGTCTGTCTTTGGCTGTTTTGATATTCCCATCAATGAGCGTTATCCGAGGTTTTTTCCAAGGGTTTAACAATCTCAAGCCCTATGCCATCAGTCAGATTGCGGAGCAGGTCATTCGGGTTATCTGGATGCTCCTGACAGCCTTTTTCATCATGAAAATCGGTTCTGGCAACTATGTAGAAGCGGTTACCCAGTCTACCTTCGCCGCTTTTATCGGTATGCTGGCTAGCATGGCTGTCTTAGCCTTCTATCTCTGGAAGACAGGGATGCTGACTTCTATCCTTCATAAGCCTGCTAATGCCGGCGAGATTAACGGCCGTGCCCTGCTCTGGGATACCATTCGGGAGGCCATTCCTTTCATTATCACAGGATCTGCCATTCAGCTTTTTCAGATTATTGACCAAGCTACCTTTATCCATGTCATGGGTTGGATTAGCAAGTACAGCAAATCCGAGCTGCTGGTTCAGTTTGCCTATTTCTCAGCCAATCCTAATAAAATTACCATGATTTTAATTGCAGTGGCTACTTCTATCGGTGGTGTTGGGATTCCGCTTTTGACCGAGAACTATGTCAAAGGTGATTTCCGATCGGCTGCCCGCTTGGTGCAGGATAATCTCAGCATGCTGATTTTCTTTATCTTGCCAGCAACCATTGGTGCTGTTTTGGTAGCGGAACCTCTGTATACTGTCTTCTATGGCAAGCCAGACGGCTTAGCTCTGGGACTTTTCATCTTTGCTATGCTGCAGACCATTATCCTTAGTCTATATACGGTGTTGGCTCCGATGATTCAGGCCCTCTTCCAAAATCGAAAAGCTATTATTTACTTCCTCTATGGAGTAGGAGTCAAGCTGGTGCTGCAAGTACCCTTGATTTATATTTTCAAAGCTTATGGTCCTCTTCTTGCGACGACAGTTGGCTTGATTATCCCAATCCTGCTCATGTATCAGGAAATTCGCAAGGTAACAGGTCTGAATCCTAAGAATCTCTTTAAGCGGAGCCTCCTGTCAGTGATTCTGACAGTTCTGATGATCATCTTTGTCTTGGTGGCAGAGCTGCTCATTGGACTCTTCCTACATCCAAGTGGTCGGATTTCCAGCTTTGTCTATATCGCTCTGATTGGCGGTATCGGTCTTGCTGTCTATGGCGGTCTGGCGCTCAAAGTTCGCCTTATGGATCGCTTTATCGGTTCAAAAGCGGCTAGTCTGCGACGACGCTTTCACATCTATTAAAAAGCCGCAGGGCTTTTTAATTTTTAGATTTGTTTTTCTAAAACTTTAACATTATAGTTTCAAACTATAGCTAGCTCTTGAAAAGAAAAAAGAAAAATGTTTTCAAAAGATGTTACAATAGAGGGTGAAATATTAGCGAAGGATTGGAAGGTTAATATGAGTAAGGACGTAAAATTAAATACACTACTGGCTCAGGCTGGGGTTAAAAAAGATGAAACAACCGGTGCTTTAACAACACCCCTGCATTTTTCAACGACCTACCAGCACCCTGAGTTTGGCCAGTCAACAGGTTATGACTATACTCGAACCAAGAATCCAACAAGGGTTAGCTTGGAAGAGACTCTGGCAGCTATCGAAAGTGCAAATTATGCCCTAGCGACTAGCTCTGGTATGTCGGCTATTGTGCTGGCCTTTAGTGCCTTTCCGGTCGGCAGCAAGGTTTTGGCTGTTCGGGATCTCTATGGCGGCTCTTTCCGCTGGTTTGCTCAGGCTGAAGCGGAAGGGCGCTTTGCTTTTACCTATGCCAATACAGAAGAAGAACTTCTGAATAGTCTAACAGAGGATATAGATATTGTCTATATCGAGACACCGACCAATCCTCTTATGGTAGAGTTTGACATTGCCCGCATTTCCCAAGCGGCTCACGAGCGAGGAGCAGCTGTCATTGTGGACAATACCTTCTACAGTCCTATTTATCAGAGACCGCTGGAGGATGGAGCTGATATTGTTCTGCACTCTGCGACCAAGTATCTGGGTGGACACAATGATGTCTTGGCTGGAGCCATCATGACTAATGATGCTGCTATTTATGACAAGCTATTCTATAACCTCAATACAACTGGGCCGGTCCTGTCTCCTTTTGACAGCTATCTGCTTTTGCGCGGTCTCAAGACATTGGCTCTCCGTATGGAGCGCTCTACTCAGAATGCGCAAGAAGTAGTCGTTTTTCTGAAGCAATCTCCTGCGGTAAAAGAGGTTCTCTATCCAGGCAAGGGTGGTATGATTTCCTTTAAAGTTGTGGACGAAGGGAAGATTCCTCATCTCTTAAATAGCCTGAAAGTCTTTACCTTTGCGGAAAGTTTGGGTGGAGTGGAGAGCCTGATTACCTATCCGACGACCCAGACTCACGCAGACATTCCAATTGAAGTGCGTCATTCTTATGGCTTGACAGATGATTTGCTGCGCCTGTCAATTGGAATTGAGGATAGTCGAGATTTGGTAGACGATTTACGAGCAGCCTTGGAGAATGAATAATATGGGAAGATATAATTTTGAAAAAGCCCCCTGTCGTGTAGGGCATCATACTTATAAATGGAAAGAAGCGGAGAAGGACAAAGAAGTCCTGCCAGCCTGGATTGCAGATATGGATTTTGAAGTCCTGCCTGAAATCCAGCAAACCGTTCATGACTACGCTAATCAGTTGGTCTATGGCTATACCTATGCCAGTGAAGACCTAATCAATGCCGTTCTAGATTGGGAGCGGGATGAGCACGACTATACCTTTGATAGGGAAGCCTTGGTATTTATAGAAGGAGTTGTTCCTGCTATTTCGACAGCTATCCAAGCCTTTACCAAGGAAGGTGATGCCGTTCTAATCAACACTCCTGTTTACCCACCTTTTGCCCGCAGTGTCAAGCTCAATAATCGTCAGCTTATTACCAATTCTCTGATAGAGCAGGACGACCTTTTTCAGATTGACTTTGAGCAGTTGGAGCGGGACATTGCAGACAATGAAGTCAAGATTTATGTTTTATGTAATCCTCATAATCCCGGAGGTCGAGTTTGGGAACGGGAAGTGTTAGAGAAAATTGGCCGCCTCTGCCAAAAGTACGGCGTCCTCCTGGTCTCAGACGAAATCCACCAAGACTTGACGCTGTTTGGCCATGAACATCAGTCTTTCAATACTGTTTCGCCTGACTTTAAGGACTTTAGCTTGATTTTAGCTAGTGCAACTAAGACCTTTAATATTGCTGGAACTAAAAATTCCTATGCAGTGATTGAGAATCCTAGCTTGCGGCATCAGTTTAAAAAACGCCAGCTGGCCAACAACCAGCATGAAATTCCTGGTCTTGGATTTTTAGCGACAGAAGCAGCCTATCGTTACGGTTGGTCTTGGTTGCTGGAGCTCAAGGAAGTTCTTGAGAAGAATGTGAATTTTGTGGTTGATTATTTTGCCAAGGAAGCGCCGCGTCTGCGGGTCATGAAGCCTCAAGGGACTTATCTGATTTGGCTGGACTTTTCAGATTATGGCCTGACAGATGACCAGCTTTTTCAGCTGCTACGAGAAGAGGCAAAGGTCGTCCTGAATAGAGGAAGTGATTTTGGTCAAGAAGGCAAAGGTCATGCCCGCTTAAATGTTGCTGCTCCAGAGACGATGGTTGAAGAAATCTGCTCCCGTATTGCAGAGGTATTGCCAAAATAAATCAAAATATTTTTGAAATTTATCTCAAGCGATAAAAAAAGATTGACAATCCTTCCAAAGAGGAGTATAGTAATAGTGGAAAATCGGTAGGTGAGGCTACCATAAGGATACGGATGACTACCGCAAAGCAGTGGAGACACTACTCGTTGGTCAACAGTCTTGATCGCCAAGGTCAAGACTAAGCTCATTTCATCGCCTTATGGAGTTAAAGCTTGAACGGTAAATGCTTGCTTTATCTGTGCATAAAACAATGAAGCGAATAACCTGACATGCAAACAACTCTGCCGAGAAATTGGCAGGGTATTCTTTTTTGCTGAAAATATTTCAAGAGTGCAAATAGTTGATTGCCTGCCTCTCAAGAAAAAAGAAGGAGGAATAGTGATGAAATTTTGGTATTCTAGTACCAGTCCTTTTGCGCGTAAAGTATATGTTACAATTTTACATCATCATTTAGAGGAGCAAGTGGATATTCAGAAAGTTCAGGTGGCTTTTGATAGAAATTCACCGCACAATCAAGATAATCCTTTAGGTAGAATTCCTGCTTTTCAAGCTTCCAGTGGAGAATGGTTATATGGTAGTGATTTAATTTCTCAATATTTAGACGAACTAGGTCAGGAAGTCTCACTTTTCCCCAATGGAATGGATAAATGGCATATTTTAAATATACTGTCCATTGCTGAAGGAATTTTGGAAAATACAATGCCGATTGTTGCGGAGAAATTTTTCCATGAAAAAGAACATTGGTGGAAAGACAGACATCAGCAAATTGAAGAGAGAAATATACGGAGTTTGTCTTTGTTAGAGAAACTGGCTACTGAGCAAGGGCTCTCTTTAAATATTGCAACAATCCAAGTAGTTGCTCTTGTAGATTGGTGGAATTTACGTGAAGAAGTTATTGGATTTTCTTTAAAAGAAAATTTTCCAGAATTACAAGATTGGACACAGAAGATGAATGCCACCTTTGATGTCTTGCAGGCATCTTGGGACTTTTAATTGTTTTTATAAATTAAGAAAGGAGACACGCGATGCAAATTGACGATTATCCGGAACCGCACATACACAGCCAATCGCTGATTTGTGTCGTTCTGTCCTTATAAAGTGATTGGTTCCTGTGTATGAAATTTATCAATCATACATCAAGGAGAAACCAATGAAAACAGTAAAAGAAAGATTAGTTGCTGCTCTGCAGCTTCCTGTAAAAGAAACTCTGGCTTTTTACAAGAGTTCTTTTCGTGGCCTGACAGAAGAGCAGGTCGAAGAAAATCGTAACCTCTATGGTGAAAATATCATCACAAAGGGTCAGGAAGACTCTATTCTAAAGAAAATTTACGAGTCTATCATTAACCCCTTTACAGTCATCTTATTGGTGATTGCCCTAGTGTCTTTAGTGACCAATGTTTGGCTGGCTAAGCCTGGTGAGGAAGATCCGACGACTTCCATCATCATTGTTGTTCTGGTGCTGATTTCTGGAGGTATTCGTTTTGTTCAGGAATTGCGGAGCGACCGCGCTGCTAGTAATTTGTCTCGGCTGATTGTCAACACGGCTACGGTTATCCGTGAAGGAGTAGAGCAGGAACTGCCGATTGATGAGCTTGTTGTGGGAGACATCATCAAACTTAGTGCTGGAGACATGATTCCTGCAGATGTGCTGCTACTGGACTCACGTGATTTCTTTGTTCAGCAGTCCGGCCTGACAGGCGAAAGCGATGCGGTAGAAAAGGTCTGTCTGGCCAAGTCAGATGAACAAAAACTTGATAGCCTTTTAGAAACAGAGTCGCTGGCCTTTATGGGAACAAACGTTATTTCCGGAAGAGCTACAGCTCTGGTGCTGGTGGTTGGAGATGAGACCATGATGGGAGCCATTGAGCAGACGCTGAACACCTACGATGAGCCGACCTCTTTTGAGCGCGAGATGAATAGCATTTCCTGGCTCTTGATTCGTCTGATGCTCGTCATGGTTCCAGTCGTGTTCTTCATCAACGGTCTGACAGACGGCGACTGGCTGGAAGCAGGTGTCTTTGCCCTCAGTGTTGGGGTCGGCCTGACTCCAGAAATGCTGCCTATGATTATCACAGCGAGCCTGGCTAAAGGTTCTATTATCATGGCTCAGGAAAAGGTCGTGATTAAGAAGCTGAATGCCATCCAAGACCTAGGAGCTATTGATATCCTTTGTACGGATAAGACGGGCACACTGACCCAAGACGAGATTGTGTTAGAATACCCGCTGGATATTCATGGAGATTTGGACTTAGCAGTGCTCCGTCGTGCTTTTCTCAATTCCTACTATCAAACTGGTCTCAAAAATCTTATGGACCGGGCCATTATCAATCGGACGGAGAAAGAAGCAGAAAAGCATGAGATTGTCCGTAATCTAGACCAAACCTTTAAGAAAATTGATGAACTGCCCTTTGATTTCGAGCGTCGTCGTATGAGTGTCATCGTCAAGGATGATGAGGATGTTATCAGCATGGTGACCAAGGGGGCCTTGGAGGAAATGCTGGCTATCTCTAGCCATGTAGAATACAAGAAACGCATTACGGAATTGACTGAGGAGATTCGTCAGGAAATCCTTGCGGAAGTGGCTCAACTCAATGAGCAAGGGCTGCGCGTGCTTGGTGTTAGCTACAAGTCAGACTTAGAAGAAGATTACGACTATGAAGTCAAGGATGAATCTAACATGATTTTGACGGGCTATCTGGCCTTTCTAGATCCACCTAAGTCATCTGCGGCTCCAGCTATTGAAACCTTGGCTGAGTACGGAGTTGCCACTAAGATTTTGACCGGTGATAATGATAAGGTGACCCAGGCAGTTTGTGAAAAGGTTGGGTTAGATGTAGATAATATCTTACTAGGCTTAGAGGTAGATGCTTTATCAGATGAGGAATTGAGCCAAGCAGTAGAGCATACAACGGTTTTTGCCAAGCTCTCACCTGACCAAAAAGCTCGGATCATTCTCCAACTCAAGGCCAATGGCCACAAGGTTGGCTACATGGGTGATGGTATCAATGATGCACCTTCTATGAAGGTAGCAGATGTGGGTATTTCTGTTGATACAGCTGTCGATATTGCCAAGGAAACAGCAGATGTCATTCTGCTGGACAAGGACCTCATGGTTCTGGAGAAGGGGTTGGTAGAGGGACGCAAGGTCTATGCCAACATGACCAAGTACATTAAGATGACGGTCAGTTCCAATTTTGGGAATATCTTTTCTCTCCTCTTTGCCAGTATCTTTCTGCCTTTTCTGCCTATGGCACCAGTTCATCTGATTGTCCTCAATCTGGTTTATGACTTGTCTTGTATCGCTCTGCCCTTTGATAACGTAGACAGTGAATTTCTCAAGAGACCACGGATTTGGTCTGCTAACTCTATTACCCGCTTTATGGCTTGGATTGGGCCTATCTCATCCGTTTTTGATGTTTTGACCTATCTGGTGCTCTACTTTATTATCGTGCCTATGATAACAGGAGGTAGCTATCAAGCTGGTAGTGGGCAAGCAGAAATCTTTATCACTCTTTTTCAAACAGGCTGGTTCATTGAGTCCATGTGGACCCAGACCATGGTCATCTACATGCTGCGCTCACCTAAGCTGCCATTTGTGCAAAGTCGTCCTGCTTTGTCTGTCATTGTGACGACCATGGCAGCAGCTCTCTTTGTTACTTCCTTGCCATACAGCCTCTTTGCGTCAGTTCTGAAAACTGCCCCGCTGAATGGCACTTATTTCCTTTTTCTTTTCTTGATTATTGTGCTTTATATGGTTAGTGTAACTCTTGTTAAACACCTTTATATCAAGCGCTATAGAGAATGGCTGTAAGGTGTAGAAAATCTTTGAAAAGGCTTGCTTATGGCAAGCCTTTTCACACTTTTTTTGATATAATAAGAAGAATAAATTGAAAGAAGGAAATCCAATCATGGGAAAACTTGAAGTTATCGCTCATCCGCTTATTCAGCATAAATTGTCTATCTTGCGTCGTACAGATACCTCTACCAAGGCTTTTCGTGAATTAGTTGATGAAATCGCAATGCTCATGGGATATGAAGTTTTGCGCGATTTACCACTTGAAGATGTAGAAATTGAAACACCAATTACAAAAACAGTCCAAAAGCAGATTGCAGGGAAAAAATTAGCTATTGTTCCAATCTTGCGGGCTGGTATTGGCATGGTGGATGGACTTCTGAGCTTGGTTCCAGCAGCCAAAGTTGGGCATATTGGAATGTACCGTGATGAAGAAACTCTGAAGCCGGTTGAGTATCTGGTCAAGTTGCCAGAAGATATCGACCAACGTCAAATTTTCGTTGTAGATCCAATGCTAGCTACGGGTGGTTCTGCTATCTTGGCTGTGGATTCTCTGAAGAAACGTGGTGCTAGCCACATTACATTTGTCTGCTTGGTTTCTGCGCCTGAAGGAGTAAAAGCCTTGCAGGAAGCTCATCCAGATGTTGATATTTTCACAGCGGCTCTGGATGACCATCTCAATGATCATGGTTATATCGTACCAGGACTGGGAGATGCAGGAGATCGTCTTTTTGGAACTAAATAAAATGAAAGTAGGAATTTGATATGGCAATTGATTGGGAAGAAATTTTGGGCGAAGAGGAAAACATTGCTGACGCTTACGATAGCCACGTAAGCGAATATATGGATATTTATTTCGATAGCTCGGATTCAAGAAATTATGCTGTTAAAGGAGAGTATATAATTGGTATATGGAACGGTGAAGAGGTGCGCTTTAAGCGTATATGGGGGGGATATGAATTCTCTGAACAAGAAATAACTGATTTATTAAATGGGAAAGAGATTCGTTTTCGATATACTATTAATAAAAACGAACAGGATACTATTGGGAAATTAGCTTATTTAGAATATAAGAACAACTCATATATCGGTTTTTCTCCCTCAAACTGGAAAAAATAAATTTTTAATTTGTGTATAGGACAAATTAAAATGTTGACAATTTGTGAAGAGATTCTGGGAAAAGGAGTTTCTATTTGACCTTTTTTGACCAAAAGGATATAATAGTCTCGTAATTTGAAATTCTATTTTCTAGTTTGATAGAAAATTTTAAAAAGAGAAAGAGAGAAAACTATGATTCCTGTAGTTATTGAACAAACCAGCCGAGGAGAACGCTCCTATGATATTTACTCCCGGCTATTAAAAGACCGCATTATCATGCTGACTGGTCCAGTGGAGGACAATATGGCTAATTCTGTCATTGCCCAGCTTCTTTTCTTGGATGCACAGGACAATACTAAAGATATTTACCTCTATGTAAATACGCCGGGTGGATCTGTCTCAGCAGGTTTGGCAATTGTGGATACTATGAACTTCATCAAGTCTGATGTTCAGACCATTGTTATGGGTGTAGCTGCCAGCATGGGAACAATCATTGCTTCCAGTGGTGCTAAGGGCAAACGCTTCATGCTGCCAAATGCGGAATATTTGATTCACCAGCCAATGGGAGGAGCTGGAAGTGGTACTCAGCAAACGGATATGGCTATTGTAGCTGAGCACTTGCTTAGAACTCGTAATACCTTGGAAAAAATCTTGGCCGAAAACTCTGGCAAGTCCGTTGAGCAAATCCATAAGGATGCGGAACGCGATTACTGGATGAGTGCTCAGGAAACCTTGGAATACGGCTTTATTGATGAAATCATGGAAAATAGCAATCTGAGCTAACAGAGGAGGAGCCAAAAGCGGCTCCTTTTTTGCTTTGAGTCTGACAAGTTACCAAGTTCAGGTGATTTAAGCAGGCCATAAAGCTTTTCAGGGCTAGTTTTTTTGCCCTATCTTTGCTATAATCATCTAAGAACTACATGGACCGGAAAGGAGTTTTATGATAGAAAGAGAAGAAAGAGTGGGCTTGATTGTCTATCTTTACTATAATCGAGATGCCAAAAAGCTGGCTAACTTCGGTGATATCATTTATCATTCTAAGAAGCATCGTTATCTGCATCTCTATGTCAATCAAGAGGACGCCCAGAACTTACAGGAGAATCTGCCCAAGGAACGCTATGTTAAGCAAGTTCGGATATCTCACATAAAAGAACTAGATCAAAACTTTGTTGGAAGCCTGTATAGAGAGCAAGAAAACGTTATCATTTGATAAAATTTCTATAAAGGGTTGACAATTGTCAGATAATTCGATATATTCTTACTATATCATCAAATAAATCACTTAAGGAGATTTCCGAATGAAGAAAAAATTTGCACTATCCCTAGTAGCTTTTGCTAGTGCAGCCCTTCTCGCAGCTTGTGGAGAAGTATCCAATAACAACTCAACAGCAACTGGTACAGAAATTGGCGATACGATTAAATTTGGTTTTAACTTTGAAGAATCAGGTGAAGTAGCAGCCTACGGTACAGCTGAACAACATGGTGCTCAGTTGGCCGTTGATGAAATCAACGCTGCTGGTGGCGTAGATGGCAAGAAGATTGAAGTTACTGATAAGGATAACAAATCAGAAACAGCTGAAGCATCTACCATCACTACTAGCTTGGTTACCCAAAGCAAGGTAAATGCAATCATTGGCCCTGCGACTTCTGGAGCTACAGCTTCAGCTACTGCAAATGCTGCTAAAGCAGGTGTACCAATCATTACACCAAGTGCGACACAGGATGATCTGACCAACAAGCAAGATTATCTTTACCGAGCAACTTTCATTGATAGCTACCAAGGTAAAATCATTTCTAAGTATGTTACTGATAACTTGAAAGCTAAGAAAGTCGTTCTTTACTACGACCAATCTAGTGACTACGCTAAAGGAATGGCGGATGCCTTCAAGAAGGAATTCAAGGGTGAGATTGTAGCAACAGAAACCTTCCAATCCAAGGATACAGACTTCCAAGCTGCTTTGACAAAGATTAAGGGTAAAGAATTTGACGCTCTGGTTGTTCCAGGTTACTATACTGAAGCTGGTAAAATTGTCAATCAAGCGCGTGGTTTAGGTATTGACCAAACAATCGTTGGTCCTGATGGCTTTGGTGATGCTAAGTTCGTTGAGCAAGCAACTCCTGCTGCAGCTACAAATGTTTACTATGTATCTGGCTTTACAACTTCTGGTGAAATGTCAGAAAAAGCTAAGAAGTTTATTGAAGCATACAAAGCTAAGTACAAAGAAGAGCCTTCTATGTTTGCAGCTCTGGCATATGACTCTGTTTATATGGCAGCAGAAGCAGCCAAAGGTGCTAAAACTTCTGTAGATATCAAAGACAACTTGGCTAAGCTTAAAGATTTCGATGGAGTAACTGGTTCAATCACTATTGATAAAGATCACAATCCAGTGAAAACAGCTCTGATGATTGGCTTGAAAGACGGTCAAGTAGATACTGTAGAAACAGTTAAAGCGGAATAATAGTTACGAGGCTGGGGCTATCCCAGTCTTTGACTTGTTTTCTATTTCTAGTTGCTTGAGCAAGTTAGTAGATGATTTCTTTCTTTATAAATCTACGGATTTGAAAGAGTATTGTTTTATAATCTATTCTTCTTCGTTTCTCAATCAACTATTATTCGTATTTTGGGAGTGGGATGATAAAATCACGACCTAGTCTGCTGATTTTTGTCCCATTCCTTATTTTATTATAGAAAGAGTGGTGTCTAATGCTCCAACAATTAGTCAACGGTCTAATCCTGGGTAGTGTTTATGCGCTTCTGGCTTTGGGTTATACCATGGTTTATGGGATTATTAAGCTGATTAACTTTGCCCACGGTGATATCTATATGATTGGTGCCTTTATGGGTTATTACTTGATTAATATCCTGAAGTTTAATTTCTTCCTTTCTCTCATTTTAGCGATGATTGGGACAGCGATTCTCGGTGTGGTTATTGAGTTTTTAGCCTATCGTCCTCTGCGAAATTCGACTCGGATTGCGGCTTTGATTACAGCCATTGGGGTTTCTTTTCTCCTTGAGTATGGCATGATTTTCTTTGTCGGTGCCAATACTCGTTCCTTCCCGCAGGTTATAAAGACGGTACGCTTTAACTTAGGGCCGATTTCTATCTCAAATATTCAGCTGCTGATTTTGGGAATTTCGATTTTCCTCATGGTGGCTCTGCAGTTTATCGTGCAGAAGACAAAGATGGGTAAGGCTATGCGTGCTGTGTCTGTAGATAGTGATGCTGCTCAGCTGATGGGAATCAATGTCAATCGGACAATCAGCTTCACCTTTGCTTTGGGGTCAGCTCTTGCAGGAGCTGCTGGTGTTCTAATTGCCCTTTACTATAATTCATTAGAGCCTTTAATGGGGATGACTCCAGGTATTAAGTCCTTTGTAGCGGCCGTTCTCGGTGGTATTGGAATCATTCCTGGTGCAGCGCTTGGCGGTTTTGTTATCGGTCTTTTGGAAACTTTTGCGACAGCGCTTGGACTATCTGATTTCCGAGATGCCATTGTCTATGCGATTTTGATTGTCATTCTTCTGATCCGTCCAGCTGGTATCCTCGGCAAAAATGTGAAAGAGAAGGTGTAAGGTATGAAAAAGAATTTAAAGATAAATATTTTCTGGCTTGGCCTTGTCTTAATTGGCTACTTGTTGATGACAGTATTGGTTAGTGCCGGTGTTCTCAATGCTTTTTATATTCAAATCTTAGAGCAGATCGGGATTAATATTATTCTGGCTGTGGGGCTTAATCTCATCGTCGGATTCTCAGGTCAATTTTCTCTTGGCCATGCTGGTTTTATGGCAATCGGTGCCTACGCAGTAGCCATTATTGGCTCTAAATCGCCAACTTATGGAGCTTTCTTCATTGCTATGCTGCTAGGAGCTGTCATTGCTGGTATTGTGGCTTTGGCAGTTGGTTTGCCTACGCTTCGTCTTAAAGGGGACTATCTCGCGATTGCGACTCTTGGTGTCTCAGAGATTATCCGTATTCTGATTATTAATGGGGGTACTTTGACTAATGGGGCAGCTGGTATCCTATCCATTCCGCCCTTTACCTCTTGGCAGATGGTCTATATCTTTGTTGTTATCACAACTATTTTGACCTTGAATTTCCTGCGCAGTCCTATCGGTCGCAGCACTCTGTCTGTTCGTGAGGATGAGATTGCTGCCGAGTCTGTTGGGGTTAATACTACTAGAATCAAAGTGACAGCCTTTGTCTTGGGAGCTATCACGGCTTCGATTGCTGGCTCTCTTCAAGCTGGCTTCGTTGGTTCAGTTGTTCCTAAGGACTATTCCTTTACCAACACTATCAATATCTTGATTATTGTCGTTTTTGGTGGTCTAGGCTCTATGACTGGAACCATTGTGGCTGCAGTAGTATTGGGAATTCTCAATATGTTGCTGCAGGATGTATCCAGCATTCGGATGATTGTCTATTCTTTGGCCCTGATCTTGGTCATGATTTTCCGTCCAGGCGGACTTTTAGGAACTTGGGAGCTCAGCCTGTCTAAGCTCTTCAAAAAGAATAAGGAGGTCAAAGAATAATGGCACTTCTTGATGTGAAAAATCTAACTAAAAACTTTGGTGGTTTGACTGCTGTCAGCGATGTGACCTTGGAACTCAACGAGGGCGAGCTGGTTGGTCTGATTGGCCCTAATGGTGCAGGAAAAACGACCCTTTTTAACCTCTTGACTGGTGTTTATGAGCCTAGTGAAGGAACAGTGACACTAGATGGTCATTTGCTCAATGGTAAGGTACCTTACAAGATTGCTTCTTTAGGTCTAGGGCGGACTTTCCAGAACATCCGGCTCTTTAAGGACCTTAGTGTTTTGGATAATGTTTTGATTGCCTTTGGTAATCATCATAAGGCTCATGTGTTGGCTTCTTTCCTCCGCTTGCCAGCCTACTACAAAAACGAAGAAGAACTCAAAGACAAGGCTTTGGAGTTGCTGAAAATTTTTGACTTGGATAAGGAAGCAGAAACCTTGGCTAAGAACTTAGCTTATGGTCAGCAGCGCCGCTTGGAGATTGTTCGGGCCTTGGCAACGGAGCCAAAGATCCTTTTCTTGGATGAGCCTGCTGCAGGGATGAACCCTCAGGAGACAGCAGAGCTGACTGCATTGATTCGACGGATTAAAAACGAATTTAATATTACTATCATGCTGATTGAGCATGACATGAGTTTGGTAATGGAAGTTACTGAGCGAATCTATGTGTTGGAGTACGGCCGCTTGATTGCGCACGGAACACCTGATGAAATCAAGAATGACAAACGCGTTATTGAAGCATATCTAGGAGGTGAAGCCTAATGTCCATGCTTAAAGTTGAGAATCTCTCTGTCCATTATGGCATGATTCAGGCTGTCCGTGATGTCAGCTTTGAAGTAAACGAAGGAGAAGTCGTTTCCCTGATTGGCGCCAATGGTGCTGGAAAAACGACTATTCTCCGGACTATTTCAGGCTTGGTTCGTCCAAGTGCTGGTAAAATTGAATTTGTCGGCAATGAAATTCAAAAAGTTCCTGCTCAAAAAATTGTAGCAGCTGGGCTTTCGCAAGTACCAGAAGGACGTCATGTCTTTCCGGGTTTGACAGTTTTGGAAAATTTGGAAATGGGCGCCTTTCTCAAAACAAACCGCGAAGAAAATCAAGCCAATCTCAAAAAGGTCTTCTCTCGTTTCCCACGCTTGGAAGAGCGTAAAAACCAAGATGCTGCAACCCTTTCAGGTGGTGAGCAGCAGATGCTGGCGATGGGACGGGCTCTGATGTCTACTCCTAAGCTTTTGCTTCTGGATGAGCCCTCTATGGGCTTGGCGCCAATCTTTATCCAGGAAATCTTCGATATTATCCAAGATATCCAGCGGCAAGGGACAACAGTTCTTTTGATTGAGCAAAATGCAAATAAGGCTCTCTCTATCGCTGACCGAGGTTATGTCCTTGAAACAGGTAAAATTGTTCTGTCCGGAACAGGCCAAGAGCTCCTCGCTTCTGACGAAGTCCGCAAAGCATATCTAGGTGGCTAAAAATGTCTGGGAGACACTTTTAGGTTGTTGATAGAAAGTTACGATATTAACTTAACAGTTAGAAAAGGTCCAATGGACCTTTTTAAGTTGCAGATAAAGAAAACAAGGTTTTCGTCAAGATGCCCGGGGGATTGTTTCAGGTTGCAGATGGGAACTCGCGAGAGCGAGTTTTCTTTAAAATGTCTGGGAGACATTTTTAGGTTGTTGATAGAAAGTTACGATATTAACTTAACAGTTAGAAAAGGTCCATTGGACCTTTTTTCTTCTCTTAGATGCTTAAAATAGTATATCTAGCCATTGTCCATCTTCAATTTTTCCAATCGCGGGATTTTTCTAAATTTTGAAAACTTAGGCAAAGGCCTTGGAAGCGTTTGAAATCAGCTTCAAAATAAAGTATAATAAGTATAAGAATTATGGATAGGAAGTAGAGGGAACTTTTATGGCAGTTAAAGATTTTATGACGCGTAAGGTGGTTTATATCAGCCCAAATACAACGATTGCTCATGCGGCAGATATGATGCGTGAGCAGAAACTCCACCGTCTGCCGGTGATTGAGAATGACCAACTAGTGGGACTGGTGACAGAAGGAACGATTGCAGAAGCTAGTCCATCTAAGGCAACGAGTCTGTCCATTTACGAGATGAATTATCTTCTCAACAAAACAAAAGTTGGTGATGTTATGATTCGTGATGTTGTCACGATTTCTCAGTTTGCCAGTCTGGAAGATGCGACCTATCTGATGCTGAAAAATAAGATTGGTATCCTGCCTGTCGTGGACAATGAGCAACTTTACGGGGTTATTACTGACCGTGATATTTTCAAGGCTTTCTTAGAAGTATCTGGCTATGGTGAAGAGGGAGTCCGTCTGCGCTTTGTCACTGAGAATAAGGTGGGGGTTCTTGAGCAGATTATCCGTCTTCTGGTGGAAGAAAATCTCAACATCTCCAATACCGTCAATATCTCACGCAAGGATGGCAAAGTCGTCATTGAAGTACAGTTAGACGGTAATATAGATACGGCGCTTCTCAAGAAAAAATTTGAGGAGCATGCTATTGAGTTGGCTGAGATTACACATACTGCTGCAAAAGCTTTATAAGCGATAAAAAAGCCTCATCGTTAGATGAGGTTTTTAACGTACAATAGGCTGTTTGTTGGCATCTAAAGTAAAGCCTTCGCCCAAAATCTCATGGGCTTCGGTAATAGTTGTAAAGGCAAATGGATCGACTTGGTTAATGAGTTTCTTCATCTGTTGCATTTCGTTACGGGAAACAACACAGTAGACAATCTGGAGATCCTGCTTGCTATAGAAGCCTTGCCCCTTGAGGAAGGTCACTCCACGATCCAGCTTGTTATTGATAGTTTCAGCCAGTTCTGCCGGTTTGCTGGTAACGATAAGGAATCCCTTGCCGGCAAAACCTCCTTCTGCGATCAGGTCAATGACGCGCGAGGTGATAAAGACAAACATTAGGGTATAAGACACCATGCGTAGGTCTTTGAAAACAAGGAGAACCAAGGTAATGACTACAAAATCAACAGTCAGCATGAGTTTGCCCATGGAAATGCTCGTATATTTATTAAAGATGCGGGCTACAATGTCAGTACCGCCCGTCGTTCCACCAGCATTGAAGATGATGCCCAGTCCAATCCCCAAAACAATCCCTGTTCCAAGACAGGCCAGTAAAACATCCCCGTCCAGAGCTGAGAGAAAATAGTTTTGCAGGTGTTTGGAGGCAGGTAGGATTTCAAAAATTTTGAGCCAAGCAGACACGGAGAAGGTCCCTAGAATGCTGAGATAGAGGGTTCGCGAGCCTAACAGCTTCCAAGCAATAATAAAGAGAGGAATGTTAATAATCAGGTTGGTCGTCGAGACAGGGATTTTAAACAGATAGTAGGCAATCAAGGTCAAACCCGTCGCGCCACCTTCATATAAATGAAAAGGAATGACCAAATAATGAATCCCAAAAGAAAAAATTCCAGCCCCAAAAATGATGGCCAGTACGTTTTTTAATTTAAACATAACATCCTCCTAAATCTATTTCCAGAAAGTTATTCTGAATATATTTTACCAAAAATTTAGCCTTTGTGAAACACTTTGAAAAAATTTTTAAAGTCTTTTCTTATGATGGGCTTTTAGCTTTTTTTTTGGTAAAATAAACAATAGATAAAAAAGAGTGGGATGAAAATAATGAGTTGACGGAATCGGCTCTTATCAGCCTGCACAGTAATGTGGACGGACTCTGCAAAGTAGATTATATCAAGCTTTAGGGCAAGTCTTATCTGCATTTTCTTATAAAGAACAAAAAATAGAAGTTAGAGATTAAAAGTAAAGATGAAAAATGGTATTTTGATTTCGCTGGAAGGTCCAGAAGGGGCTGGAAAGTCGAGTGTGTTGGAAGCCTTGCTTCCTTTTTTGAAAAATTATGGCACTGGTCTTATTACGACGCGGGAGCCGGGTGGCGTCCAGATTGCGGAGGCTATCCGCGAAGTGATTTTGGAGCCTAGTCATACGGCTATGGATGCAAAGACTGAGCTCTTGCTGTACATTGCCAGCCGCCGTCAGCACTTGGCTGAGCGGGTTTTGCCAGCTTTGTCGCAAGGAAAGCTTGTCTTGATGGACCGTTTTATCGATAGTTCAGTGGCCTATCAGGGCTACGGACGGGGTCTGGATGTGGCAGATATTGAATGGCTCAATCAGTTTGCAACCGATGGACTCAAGCCTGATTTGACCCTCTATTTTGATATTGATGTGGAAGAAGGGCTGGCGCGGATTGCTAGGAGCGAGAGTCGAGAGGTGAATCGGCTTGATCTGGAAGGTTTGGACTTGCACCAGCGGGTTCGGCAGGGCTATTTGGCGATTCTTGATAAGGAGCCCGAGCGCTTTGTCAAGGTGGATGCTAGCCAACCTTTGGATAAGGTGGTGGCTGATAGTTTGGCCATCATTCAGGAACGATTTGGGAATCCGTCATGAAGATAAAAGAGTTACAGCAAAGCCAGCCCAGCTTGTTTGAGCAGTTTCAGCATATTCTGGAACAGGGGCGGCTTAGTCACGCCTATTTGTTTACCGGAGCTTTTGGCAGTTTTGAAATGGCCCAAATCCTGTCTCAGAGTCTTTTTTGCGAGAATAAGCAAGGCGTCTGGCCTTGTCAGTCCTGTCGTTCTTGTCGTTTGATTGCAGCAGAAGATTTTTCTGATGTAACGGTGGTGCGACCAGCTAATAACATTATCAAAACAGACCGAGTTCGGGAGCTGGTCCGAAATTTCTCTCAAAGTGGCTTGGAAGGCAGTCGGCAGGTTTTCATTATCTGCGGTGCGGATCGGATGCACGTAAATGCAGCCAATTCCTTGCTCAAAGTCATTGAGGAACCGCAGAGCGAGATTTATATCTTTCTCCTGACTGCTGATGAACAGTTGATTCTGCCGACAATTCGAAGTCGGACTCAGGTTTATCATTTTTTGAAAAATACAGCTACTCTGCAGCAAAGTTTGGAACAGGATGGCTTGATTAAAAGTCGAGCGGAGCTACTAGCTGCTTATAGTCATACTCAGTCAGAAGCGGAAAGCTTGGCTCATAATAACGCCTTTTTTGAATTAGTCAGCGAATGCGAGCGCTTTGTCAAGGATTTTCAAAATCGCCCCAGTCAGGCATTTCTGCAGGTTTCGCGTCTGGCAAAGCTGGCTGATGATAAGGAGAAGCAGGAACAGGTCTTCAAGCTCTTGGAAGTGTTATTTTATAAGGACATAGCAACAGAAAGCGGTCGACAGGCCTTGGAGCAGCTTTTGCTGGCTCGGAAGATGTGGCGGGCCAATGTATCTTTTCAAAACGCTTTAGAATATATGACTTTGAAGGTAAAGTAAAAAGAGGCAGCACAGGAGTATAAAATGGATAAAAAAGACTTATTTGACGCCTTGGATGATTTTTCACAGACGCTTTTAGTGACCCTTGCTGAGGTGGAGGCTGTCAAGAAAAATCTCAAGAGTGTGGTAGAGGAAAATATTGCCCTGCATCTGGAAAATGACAAGCTGAGGGAGCGCTTGGGAGAAGTGGAGAAGGAAACTCCGACCAAGACCAAGAAAAACCGAGATAATCTACGTAAGCTTTACTATGACGGCTTTCATGTCTGTACGGATTTCTACGGTCAGCGCCGGGAGAATGACGCAGAGTGCATGTTCTGCGATGAATTGTTATTTAGGGAGTAGTGATGCAGGTTCAAAAAAGTTTTAAGGGCGAAACTGCCTACGGCAAACTCTATCTGGTCGCGACTCCTATCGGCAATCTGGATGATATGAGCATCCGTATGGTCAATACCCTGAAAGAGGTCGACAGGATTGCGGCTGAAGATACGAGAAATACGGGCCTTCTGCTTAAGCATTTTGGGATTGAGACCAAGCAAATCAGTTTTCACGAGCACAATGCCAAGGAGAAAATCCCAGTTCTCTTGGACATGCTTCAAAGTGGAAATGATATAGCCCAGGTTTCGGATGCTGGTCTGCCCAGTATTTCTGATCCTGGACATGATTTGGTTCAGGCAGCGCTAGAAGCTGGAATTACTGTAGTACCGATTCCTGGTCCTAGTGCTGGAATAACAGCCTTGATTGCTAGCGGATTGGCTCCCCAACCGCATATTTTCTATGGTTTTCTGCCTAGAAAGGCTGGCCAGCAGAAGGAATTTTTCACTAGCAAAAAATCCTATCCTGAGACCCAGATTTTCTACGAATCTCCTCATCGGGTTCGGGCTACGCTGGAAAATATGCTGGCAGTTTATGGTGACCGCAAAGTCGTCCTGGTGCGCGAGCTGACTAAGATTCACGAAGAGTATCAACGAGGGCTGATTTCAGAGTTGCTGGCCTATACGGCTGAACATCCGCCTAAAGGAGAGTGTCTCTTGATTGTAGCTGGGGCGGCAGAAGATGCTCCACAAGAAATATCTCAAGAGCAGATCCTAGCTGAAATTGATCTTTTAGTTGAAGCCGGCAGCAAAAAAAATCATGCCATCAAGAATGTAGCTAAGAAATACGGTAGGAACAAGAGCGAGCTCTATGCGGTTTATCATGAAAATAAGGATTGATAGAAGCTCAGAAATTTCTCAATACAACCAGTTGTCTGTTTAAAAATTGGAAAAAGCGTAACTCAGCTTTTTAGTAAGACTATTTAATCCTGACTTAAACTCAGGATTTTTTTGTTATCTAGATTAGACAGTTGGTTTTGCTTATCTATATTTCAACAATGTTCGGGAATTGGCTAAAAAAGTGCTAGATTTCTGAAATAAAATAGATATTTTCTAAACTTTGTGATATGATATACAAAATAAATTTTGGAGGTAGGATATGACGATTTACAATTTTTCTGCTGGACCGGCAGTATTGCCCAAGGAAGTCTTGAAAAAAGCTCAGGCTGAGTTTTTAGACTATGCCCAAAGTGGCATGAGTGTGATGGAGCTGTCCCACCGATCCAAGGAATTTGACGATATTATCAAAGAAGCTGAGAGCTTGCTGCGTGAGCTCATGGATATTCCGGACAATTACCGCGTGCTCTTCCTACAGGGTGGGGCTTCTACCCAGTTTAGCATGATTCCCCTTAATCTAGCCCAAGGTGGCAAGGCCTACTACCTAGTGGCCGGATCTTGGGGAAAGAAAGCTTACACTGAAGCAGTCAAGCTGTCTAAGTTCATTCCATTTGAGCCGATTCTTTTGGCTTCGTCAGAGGATTTAAATTACACGGAAATTCCTTCTTTTGATGAGAAGGAGATTGATCCGCAGGCGGCTTATGTGCATCTGACAACCAATAATACAATCGAAGGAACGGCTATTTATGACCTTCCTGCGACTAATGGCGTGCCGATTGTGGCGGACATGTCTTCTAATATCCTGGCTGCTCAATACCGAGTAGAGGATTTCGGTTTGATTTATGCTGGGGCTCAGAAGAATATCGGACCTGCTGGCGTGACAGTTGTCATCATCCGAGAAGACTTGCTGGATGACGAACCAGTTCTATCTAGCATGTTGGATTACCGCATTCAGGCGGACAATGGCTCTCTTTACAATACACCACCGACTTTTGCCATCTATATGGCCAAACTGGTCTTTGAGTGGGTTAAGGAGCTAGGTGGCGTAGCAGAAATGGAAAAGCGTAATCGTGAAAAATCTGGCCTTTTGTACGACTTCATTGAGCAGTCAGACTTTTACCGCAGTCCAGTCCGTTATAAGGAGCAGCGCTCAGTCGCCAATATTCCCTTTGTGTCTCCTAGCCAAGAGCTGGACGCCAAATTTAACAAAGAGGCTGCAGCAGCGGGATTCAAGAATATCAAGGGGCACCGCAGCGTAGGCGGCATGAGAGCTAGTCTCTACAATGCTTTTCCGCTCCAAGGTGTCAAGGACTTGATTGCCTTTATGCAGAAATTTGAAGAAGAAAATTCTTAAGAGAGGGAAACTATGGTCTTTAGTGTCAAAACCTTTAATAATATCAATCAAATCGGACTTAAGGAGCTGGGCAATACTTTTCAGATTGACGGAGATAAGTCTGACAATCCGGATGCTTATATCCTGCGCAGTCAAAACCTGCATGGACAGGAATTTCCAAGCAAGCTCAAAGCTATTGCGCGGGCAGGCGCAGGAACCAATAATATTCCTGTCGACCAGACAACGGCTCAGGGAATTGTGGTCTTCAACACGCCAGGAGCTAATGCCAATGCGGTGAAAGAAGCAGTCTTGGCTTCCATTCTCCTGTCTGCGCGTGACTATATCGCAGCTAACAGTTGGGCTAACGGCCTTTCTGGAGATGATGTTCCCAAGCAAGTGGAAGCTGGTAAGAAGCAGTTTGCTGGGACAGAGATTGCAGAGAAGACTTTGGGAGTCATTGGGTTAGGAGCTATCGGCGGCCGTATTGCTAACGATGCCTATCGCCTGGGGATGAATGTCCTGGGTTATGACCCTTATGTATCCATTGAAACAGCTTGGAATATCTCTAGCCATGTCAAACGGGTAGCAGACATTAAGGAAATCTTTGAGAAGAGTGATTATATCACTATCCACGTCCCTCTGACTGAGGATACACGCGCTACTTTCGATCAGGCTGCTTTTGGTCTTATGCAAAAGGGAACAACCCTCATCAACTTTGCTCGTGGCGAGCTGGTGGATAATGCTGCCCTCTTTGAAGCCATAGAAGCTGGTGTAGTCAAGCGCTATATCACAGACTTTGGTGTAGAAGAGCTGCTCCGTCATCCACAGATTACTGTCTTTCCGCATTTGGGTGGCTCGACAGAGGAAGCTGAGCTCAACTGTGCCATTATGGCTGGGAAAACCATCCGCCGCTTCATGGAAACGGGCGAGATAATTAACTCAGTGAATTTCCCTAATGTCCGTCAGGCTCTCTCAGCGCCTTATCGGATTACCTTGATTAACAAAAATGTACCGAATATTGTGGCTCGGATTTCAACAGCGGTCAGTGATTTGAATATCAATATCGACAATATCATCAATCGTTCCAAGGGTGATTATGCCTATACTTTGCTGGATCTGGATGAGTCAGACGAAAGCAAGATTCAGGAGCTGGTTGATAAATTTGAGAATAGCGACAATATTGTGCGCGTGCGTTTGATTAAAAAATAACCGAAAATAGATGTGTTTCTTCATGGAATGCGCCTATACCAGCCGATGAGCCTTTCTCTTGTCGGCTTTTTCTAATGAGTCTCGGCTTGACAAGAAGGAGCTAGCTGGGCTATTATAGGGACGGAGGAAAAACAATGTTACAATTTATCGAATACCCCAAATGCTCTACCTGCCGCAAGGCCAAGGCTGAGCTCAATCAATTAGGAGTGGATTTTGAAGCGGTGGATATTGTCCAAAATACACCTAGCCGGGATCAGCTCCTAGACTGGATTTCGAATTCTGATTTTGAGATCAAGGCCTTTTTCAATACCAGCGGGCTCAAATACCGTGAACTGGGACTAAAAGAACAGGTGCCACATATGACAGCTCAGGAAGCTGCAGATTTATTATCGACAGACGGCATGCTGATTAAACGACCGCTCCTGGTTCGAGATAACCAGATCTTGCAGATTGGCTACCGAAAGGCGTATGAAGAGTTAGGTTTGTGAAATATTAAGACCAGCTGCTTTCTCAATCATGTTTTTTGGATGCTTCATCCTTTCATGATATAATAAATCTATCTCAATCTTAGAAAGAAGAATCATGGTTTTATCAAAAAAACGGGCTCGTCATGTGATTGAAGAGATTATTGCTCTTTTCCCTGACGCCAAGCCCAGTCTGGATTTTCGCAATCACTTTGAGCTTTTGGTAGCGGTCATGCTGTCGGCTCAGACGACGGATGCTGCTGTCAATAAGGCAACGCCGGCTCTGTTTGAAGCCTATCCAAGTCCTCAAGACATGGCTATGGCTGGTGAAGCAGACATTGCTAAATACATCTCCCGCCTAGGGCTCTACCGCAACAAGGCCAAGTTTTTGAAGAAATGCGCCCAGCAGCTTTTGGACGACTTTGACGGTCAAGTACCACAAACGCGGGCAGAATTGGAAAGTCTAGCGGGAGTTGGTCGCAAGACGGCCAATGTAGTCATGAGTGTGGGATTTGGCGTTCCAGCCTTTGCTGTCGATACCCATGTGGAGCGCATCTGCAAGCACCATGATATCGTTAAAAAGTCGGCAACGCCACTGGAAGTAGAAAAGCGAGTTATGGATGTCCTTCCACCGGAACGTTGGCTGCCAGCCCATCAGGCCATGATTTACTTTGGACGTGCCATCTGCCATCCTAAAAATCCCGAGTGCGATCACTATCCGCAACTCTATAACTTTAAAGACATTTAAAAAGCGAGGTCTGATGACTTCGCTTTCTTATTCACTAAATCTTAAAAAATAACCATCTGGATCCAAAATCGCAAATTCATGGGGATAAATAAAGCTATCTCCCACTCGAAATTCTCTTTTCGTCAGAGGACGATGGATGGGATAGTCAGCTTCCAGTAGTTTTTGGTGGAGCTGAGGGACATCTTCAATGCCAAAGGAAATATTGACACCGCGCCCGAAAGGATAGGTTAGTTGGGCTAATTCTTCTACGCTGCCTTCTTCTAGCATAAGTTGGCAGTCTTCAAGTGAGAGGAAGAGAAATTTCTCCTCTGGACGCTCATATTCGACAGAGAATCCTAGCAGGTCGCAGTAGAACTGGCGTGATTTTTCGATGTCAGATACTACAAATTCAGGAATGACAGCTTGATAGTCCATTCGTTTTCTCCTTAGAGTTCAATCTCCATGACAATGGGTGTGTGGTCTTGGCGCGCACCGGAGTCAATCATATCAGACTTGGTCACCTTGTCAGCCACTCGGTTGCTGGTCAGCCAGTAGTCGATTCTCCAGCCTGTATTGTTGATTTTAGAAGTCTTGCTGCGTTGCGCCCACCAAGTGTATTGGTTAGGAATATTGCCGTGCAAGTGGCGAAAGGTATCGGTGAAGCCTTTCGCCAGCAGGTTGGTAAAGCCAGCACGCTCTTCATCGGTAAATCCTGGTGAACGGCGGTTGCTGGCTGGATTGGCCAAGTCGATTTCCTTGTGGGCCACATTGTAGTCGCCAGTAGCGAGGACTGGTTTTTGTCCATCTAGTGTTGCCAAGTATTCAGCATATTTGGCATCCCAGACTTGACGGTCATCCAAGCGTTTGAGGCCATCACCAGCATTGGGTGTATAGACCTGAGTGACGAAGAAGTCGTCAAATTCCAGCGTAATGATGCGGCCTTCAACATCCATAGTTGACGGAGCGCCGATTTCAGGGAAGGTTACGGTTGGGGTCAGTTCTTTTTTGTAGAGGAACATGGTTCCTGCATAGCCCTTGCGGGCCGGCTCTTGAGAGGAACGCCAAGTGTTTTCGTAGTCTGGGAAAAGATTTGTCAAAATCTCCAAGTGTTTTTTTGTCGGACCTGTCGCAGACAGTTTTGTTTCCTGAATGGCGATAATATCAGCATTTTCCGCTTGCAAGGTTTGAAGGACAGCCTGAGAGAGCTGAGCTCGGGCAGAATCACTGGTCAATGCAGCGTTGAGAGAGTCAATGTTCCAAGAGATGAGTTTCATAAAATTTCCTTTTCTAGTAGAAGTTTGCTGAGTTTATTATAACAAAATTTAGAACTGATTTATAGCAAAGAGATTGTAAGAGACTTGAAAAAGTAGGAAAGATTTTCTATAATAGAGCGAGAAAATAGGGGGAAGCCATGAAATTCTATTCTTATGATTATGTTTTGAGTCAGATTAGTCAGCAAAACTGGGTGACAGTTGCACTTTCTGTCTTGCTGCTGCTTGTGACAGGATTTTTTGCTTTTAAGGCCTATCGCAATAAGCGTGATTCAAAATTCCGGGAACTAGCCATCATTTCTGTTTTGGCTTTGGTGGCCATGGTCTTGATTGGCATTAGCAATTTTCAGACTGACCAAGACTCTAACAACCAGTTTCAAACCTCTCTGCATTTTATTGAGGTCATTTCAGAAGACTTGGGTGTAGATAAGTCGGAGGTCTATGTCAATACTTCAGCCGCGACGGATGGAGCGATTTTGAAGGTCGGAAAGAACTTTTATCGGGCTATGAGCGGTAGTGAGCCGGATAAATATCTGCTTGAAAAAATTGACTTGCATAAGACGACAGATATCGAAATAGTGGAGGTTGAAAAATGACATTGAATTTTCTTGAAATCCTAATTAAACTAGCGCTGGGGCTTTTCTCACTAGTTTTTGTCATCAACGTGACGGGAAAAGGCAATCTGGCGCCTAATTCAGCAATCGACCAGATTCAAAACTATGTTCTTGGTGGTATTATCGGTGGGGTGATTTACAATAGCTCCATTAACATCCTCCAGTATGCGGTCATTCTCATCATGTGGACCATCTTGGTCTTGACCCTAAAGTGGCTCAATAACAATGTTCGTGCGGTTAAGCATTTGATTGATGGCAAGCCGACAACGTTGATTCAGCACGGGAAATTGAGTCCCGAAGCCTGCCGTTCTGTTGGTCTTTCAGCAGCAGATGTAGCTTTGAAGCTACGCAGCCAAGGTATTTTCCAGCTCAAGCAGGTCAAACGGGCGGTTATAGAGCAAAACGGCCAGCTGATTATTGTACAAGCTGGTGAAGAGAATCCTAAATATCCCCTTATCACAGATGGTGTTGTCCAGATTGATATTTTAGAGTCTATTGACAAAACAGAAGAGTGGCTGGTGGAGAGACTGGCTAAAGACGGATACACCGATATTTCGAATATCTTCATCGCAGAGTATGAAAGTGGCAACTTGAATGTTGTGACGTATTGAGAAAATCTTGCAAAGAGAAAGCCATTCCAGAAGCGGAATGGCTTTTGCTTTATTCAAATGGACTTTGCTCGTTTTCAGCTGATGCAAAATTTTGTTGAGGATTGGGCTGATTTTGATAGGAGTTCTGATCAAATTGCTGCCCTTGGTAATTTTGCTGATTTTGATAAGAATTTTGGACAAATTGTTGTTCTTGGTAATTCTGATTATTATAGTAATTATTTATAACGGGTTCATATTTTGTAGGTTGGCAATAAAGAATAGTCAAAACCAAGCGGCCAAATGGAACAATGGATAAAAAGATAAGTGCCCAATGAAAGCCAGCGTCCCGCAGACGTCGAATCTGAATAGCGAGATAGGGAAGCAGAATCGAAATAAAATAGATAACTAACAGGCCAGCAAAGATGGTAGATAAGACTCCTCCAGTCTCGGAATTTAAGGCTGTTTCAATCACAAGAGCAAAACTAGGAAGTAGTATCATCACCAAGATATGGCACAGAACGGGCCACCAATATTCTGAACGAGTTGAGCGACCAGTAAAGTCTACATAGCCCTTCCAAAACTTTTTATATGCATCAATCATATTAAAAATCCTTTTATTATTTTTTTATTTAGTGTACTATATTTGGCTTATATTTGCAAGTTTTCAGAAAATACAGGGCGTTTTAGTGAAATAGTGTAACATAAAAACCAACCTGTTTGCAATACCCCCAAAAAAGTTAGATACAAAAAATCTAACTTTTGGGGGCAGTACAGTTTGGGTTGGTCTGATTATCAGAAAGTGATTAATGTTAATTTTTTAGTATTCTGAAGGTTGACAGTGGAGGAAGAGTAGAATGAAATTACCAATAACTGGAATAAAAGATACGAAGATAAAAGCCCAATGGTAACCCGCATCTCTCAGACGGCGAATGGACAGAGATAGATTTGGAATGATAGTAAAGAAACCATAAATCTGAATTAGTGATAGAAGAGGAGCTGCTTCCTCTCCAACCATAAGTAAGAAAATTAAAGATAAGACAGCTATCAACATATTGGCAAATACAGCCCACCAATAATCTGGGCGATCTGACCGCCCAGCGAAGTCAAAAGCTCTCCGCCAAAAATCAAGATATGCATAAATCATAATAATCTCCTAAATAATTTTATTTATCTTATTATATTATAAATCACTAAATATTGCAATTTAATTTTTGTTTTTAGAAATACATCCATTTTCACCTTTGCTTAGCAGATACATCCAGGTTAGCAATCAATTGTTTTATTTTTCAAATGGTGATAAAATAAAGTGTTGAAGTTTGTGGTTTATCTGCGTGATAAATGGCAATTTCCGAATAAAAAGAGGTCTCATTTGCCTCGTAAGGAGAAATCATGTCTGAAAAGAACTTTTATATTACAACCCCTATCTACTATCCGAGCGGTAAACTCCACATCGGGTCTGCCTATACGACCATTGCTTGTGATGTTCTGGCTCGCTACAAGCGTCTCATGGGCTACGATGTTTTCTATCTGACTGGCCTTGACGAGCATGGACAGAAGATTCAGCAAAAAGCTGAAGAAGCTGGTATCAGTCCTCAAGCTTATGTCAATGGGATGGCAGTTGGGGTCAAGGAACTCTGGAAACTGCTGGATATTTCTTATGATAAGTTTATCCGGACGACCGATGACTACCATGAAAAGGTTGTAGCCGATGTCTTTGAACGACTCTTAGCCCAAGATGATATCTACTTGGGTGAATATTCAGGCTGGTATTCTGTATCAGATGAGGAATTCTTCACAGAAAGCCAGCTGGCAGAAGTCTTCCGTGATGAAAATGGGAAAGTAACTGGCGGAATTGCGCCATCTGGACATGAAGTGGAGTGGGTATCAGAAGAGTCTTACTTCCTGCGCCTCAGCAAGTACCAAGACCGCTTGGTAGAATTTTTCAAATCTCATCCAGACTTTATCACACCAGACGGACGTCTTAATGAAATGCTGAAAAACTTCATTGAGCCAGGTCTGGAAGACCTAGCTGTATCTCGGACGACCTTTACTTGGGGCGTGCCAGTGCCATCTAATCCTAAACACGTAATTTATGTCTGGATTGATGCCCTGCTTAACTATGCGACTGCTCTTGGCTACGGTCAGGATGATCACGCTAACTACGATAAATTCTGGAATGGGACAGTCTTCCACATGGTGGGCAAGGACATTCTGCGTTTCCATTCTATCTACTGGCCAATCCTGCTCATGATGCTGGATATTAAGCTACCTGACCGCTTGATTGCCCACGGTTGGTTTGTCATGAAAGATGGCAAGATGTCCAAGTCTAAGGGCAATGTGGTCTATCCTGAAATGCTGGTAGAACGCTATGGTTTGGATGCATTGCGTTATTACCTTATGCGCAGTCTTCCTGTTGGTTCAGACGGAACCTTCACTCCTGAGGACTATATAGGTCGTATCAACTATGAGTTAGCTAATGACCTTGGGAACCTGCTTAACCGTACTGTTTCCATGGTTAACAAGTACTTTGACGGTCAAATACCAGTCTACGAAGAAAATGTAACGGATTTTGACGGAGCTTTGGCTCAGGTAGCAGCACAATCCATCGCTGACTACTACAGACACATGGATGCAGTAGACTACCCACGCGCCCTAGAAGCAGTCTGGATGCTCATCTCCCGCACCAATAAATACATTGATGAAACTGCTCCTTGGGTCTTGGCTAAGGATGAAGCCCTCCGCAATCAACTTGCAAGTGTCATGAGCCACTTAGCAGCTAGCCTTCGTGTTGTGGCCCACATGATTGAGCCTTTCATGATGGAAACCAGCAAGGCTGTCCTCAGTCAACTAGGCTTGCCTCAAGCAACGTCTCTGGAAAATCTAGCAATTGACCAACTCCCAGCAGGTCTGACAGTTGTAGAGAAAGGGACACCAATCTTCCCACGTCTGGATATGGAAGAAGAAATTACTTATATCAAGGGACAAATGGAAGGCAACAAACCTGCGGTTGAAAAAGAATGGAATCCAGAAGAAGTCGAGCTCAAACTTAACCGCAAGGAAATCAAGTTTGACGACTTTGATAAGGTAGAAATCCGTGTCGCAGAAGTCAAAGAGGTGTCTAAAGTTGAGGGATCTGATAAGCTTCTCCAGTTCCGCTTGGATGCAGGAGACAGTGAGGACCGCCAAATCCTCTCTGGTATTGCTAAACACTATCCAAATGAGCAAGAACTGGTCGGCAAGAAAGTCCAAATCGTAGCCAACCTCAAACCGCGCAAAATGATGGGCCGTATCAGCCAAGGTATGATTCTATCAGCCGAGCACGGCGACCAACTGACTCTCCTTACTGTAGACGAGAAAGTCCCAAATGGCAGTTTGATTGGATAGCAAGTTTTTATCTAATGACAATCCCCCAGCAGGAGGCTGCTGGGGGATTTTTGATGTAATATTCTTTTTGAAACCGCTTGACAAAAGGTATATATATTTATATAATTTTTATTGAAAAAGTTTTAGGAGTTATATTATGAAAATAGTAAAAATTGCATCACTTGTTTTGTTGTTGCTTTTAATTGTCATTCTCTTTCCGCTGAATCCTTATTTGGCAGCTTTTCTGGCTATCATCAGTCTTGGAGTAGCATTTTTGATTCGGAGGAAGTAATATAATGAAAATAGTTAAGGATTTCATAAAAAAAGTTTTGGGGGCTAAAGTTTACATATGGATTGTGGTAGCCGTTCTTGCTATCTTTTTTGTTGTTGCGAAAACTTATAATATCATTGGATATTTTCAAGGGAAAAATGCTTCAGATGAGCGAAGTCAAATCTATACTCAAATAACTCGCTTAGAGAAAGTCAACGAAAGTGTTTTTTTGGATATAGGGATTCAAAAGGTTGAAACGATTGAGAAAGATAAGAAGATTCCTGGTACCAATATCAGTATTCCACTGTCTGTTAAGAAAGCTATTATCATTCTTAATTATACGGCTAAATTTGGGATTAAGGAAGGAGTCAAGGTTAGGAAAATCTCTGAACATGAGTACGAGCTAACTATACCTAAATATGAAGTCATAGGTGTAGAGGTCTCAGATAATCCAAAAGATCGATATAAACTCTATGATATGAGTGGACAGCTGTTGAGCGGTTCAACAGAAAATATTGATACTGGAGAGCATGTTGCGAAATCTCTTAGCAATAAAGAACAAGAAGCATACATTAAACAGTATAAAAATCTTATTACAGAATCAGCGGAAGCCTATTATACAAATATCGTGACTAGTATTGACTCAGAGGCTAAAGTAACTTTTAAAAATATGAATAAATAGGAATCATAACTTTTTGAGTATTGTTACAGTTTAGCTGATAGTGAAATGTGTCGTTCTATCAACTGGGGAAAGCATCTTGCACATCATTGCGAGGTGCTTTTTTATCTCCTATACCATATCGCAAACCCTCATTTTTGTTTAAAACAAACAAAAAATATGGAAAAAAACAGAAAAATGAGTTATAATAAACAAAACTAGAGTGTAGAGAGGGAATAGTATGGGTAAAAATCAGAGACAGGGCGAAATAGTTAAGCTGGTGGATCGAGCTGGGACGGTGACGGTTGCTGATATTGTAGAGAGTATGAAGGTCTCCGACATGACGGTTCGGCGGGACTTGATTCAGCTGGAAAGTAAAGGGCTTCTGACTCGTGTTCACGGTGGGGCTAAAAGTAATCAGCACCTCAAGTACAGAGAAATCCCTCATGAAGAGAAGCTTTATCAGAATATCGAGGCCAAGCGGACTGTGGCCAAGAAGGCTGTGGAGCTGATTGAAGATGGCGATACTATTTTTCTTGGGCCGGGGACTTCTGTGGAGGTGCTGGCTGAGGAAATCAGCAATCAGCATCTGCGCGTGATTACAAATTGTCTGCCTATTTTTCACGATCTTTTAAAAAAGAAGTCGGATACCTTCAAAGTCTTTCTCCTTGGTGGGGAGATGCGGGAAGCGACTCAAGCCTTTGTTGGCGAGATGACCAATGCCATCATGGATAAGATGTACTTTACCAAGATGTTCTTTAGTGGCAATGGCATCAAAAACGGACAGATTATGACCTCTTCTTTTGAAGAAGCCTACACTCAGAAGCTAGCTTTGGAGCGCTCGACAGAGACTTACCTATTGATTGATTCTTCTAAGATTGGCAAGGAAGATTTTACCTCTATCTGTCCTTTGGCTGATATTACAGCTGTTATCACAGACCAGATGTCTGAAAATGCTCAAGAAGAACTTGAGGTTTATACCAAGATTATTTCCTAGTTTATTTTAAATAGATGAAAAAATTATCAGAAAGCTCTTTTTAGGGCTTTTTTTGTTTATTTTAATCATATTTAAAAATATTTTGATTAAAACAAACAAAAATCTGTTGACAAATAACTTTTAAAGGAGTATAGTATGCTTATAGGAAACAGAAAGTGTTTTTTATAAACAATATTCTGTGCAAAAAATCAAACAAAGGAGAATGCTCATGGCAATTATTATTGGAGCAGATACTGCTGGAAGTAAGCTGAAAGATGTGGTTAAGGATTTTCTCGTTGGAGAAAACTTTGAAGTGGTGGATGTGACGAAAGAAGATCAGGATTTTGTTGATGTGACCCTTGCAGTTGCGGCTGAGGTGAATAAACAAGAGGAAAATCTTGGTATTGTCATTGACGCTTATGGAGCTGGTCCATTTATGGTAGCGACCAAAATCAAAGGCATGGTAGCGGCGGAAGTCTCAGATGAACGCTCTGCCTACATGACTCGCGGTCATAACAACTCTCGCATGATTACGATGGGAGCTGAAATCGTTGGTGAAGGGCTGGCTAAGAACATTGCCAAAGGCTTTGTCAATGGTAAATACGACGGCGGCCGTCACCAAATCCGGGTCGACATGCTCAACAAGATGTGCTAAGAAAAGGAGAAATCAAATGAAAATTGCAATTGGATGTGACCATATCGTTACCAATGAAAAAATGGCAGTCTCTGATTTTCTAAAATCAAAAGGCTATGAAGTTCTTGATTTTGGTACTTATGACCATACACGTACTCACTACCCAATCTTTGGTAAAAAAGTAGGGGAGGCAGTCGTTAGTGGACAAGCTGATCTTGGTGTTTGTATCTGTGGTACAGGTGTCGGTATCAACAACGCTGTAAATAAAGTTCCTGGTGTTCGTTCAGCTTTGGTACGTGACATGACTTCAGCTCTCTATGCTAAGGAAGAACTCAACGCCAATGTTATCGGTTTTGGCGGAAAAATCACTGGTGAGCTCCTTATGTGTGACATCATCGAAGCTTTCATTCATGCGGAGTACAAGCCGACTGAAGAAAATAAAAAATTGATCGCAAAAATTGAGCACGTTGAGACTCACAATGCTCATCAAACAGATGCCAACTTCTTTACAGAATTTCTTGAAAAATGGGATCGTGGAGAGTACCACGACTAGTGAGGTAGCCAGATGATTCTTACAGTGACCATGAATCCTTCTATCGATATTTCCTATCCCTTAGAAGAATTGAAAATAAATACTGTTAATCGTGTTGCTGAAGTCAGTAAGACAGCAGGAGGCAAGGGTCTCAATGTGACCAGGGTCTTGGCAGAAATTGGAGACTATGTCGCTGCGACGGGACTTATCGGTGGAACCAATGGAGAATTTTTATTACAAAATCTCCATCCTAATGTTAGACAATGCTTTTATAATATTTCGGGAGATACGAGAAATTGCATTGCTGTCTTGCACGAAGGTAAGCAAACAGAAATCCTGGAAGCCGGTCCGACTATTACAGCAGATGAGGCGAGGGATTTTCAAGAACACTTCCGGTCTTTGATGGCTGAGGCAGATGTTGTCAGTATCTCGGGCAGTCTGCCAGCGGGCCTACCGAAAGACTACTATATTCAGCTGATTGAAATGGCTAATCAAGCTGGCAATAAGGTGGTGCTGGATTGCTCCGGAGCAGCTCTGGAAGCTGTACTCAAATCAGATGTCAAACCAACTGCCATCAAACCAAATAACGAGGAACTTTCTCAGTTATTGGGTCGCGAAGTTTCCAAAGATTTGGATGAGTTAAAAGCTGTCCTTTCAGAACCGCTCTTTGATGGAATCGAGTGGATCATCGTATCACTCGGTGCAGATGGAGCTTTTGCTAAGCACTGGGATACTTTCTATAAAGTAGATATTCCTAAAATCCAAGTGGTCAATCCAGTTGGCTCTGGAGACTCAACTGTTGCAGGGATCTCCTCAGCCTTGAGTCATCAAGAAGATGATGTCTCTCTGCTCAAAAAAGCAAATGTTCTGGGCATGCTCAATGCCCAAGAAAAAATGACTGGACATGTCAATGTCTACAATTATGATAATTTATATAATCAAATTACAGTAAAAGAGGTATAAAGAATGGTATTAACAGAACAAAAACGCAAGTACATGGAAAAACTTTCTGATGAGAATGGCATCATTTCTGCCTTGGCATTTGACCAACGCGGTGCTTTGAAACGCCTTATGGCTCAACACCAGGAAGCAGAACCAACAGTAGCTCAAATGGAAGAACTGAAAGTTTTGGTTGCAGAAGAGCTGACTCCTTACGCTTCATCTATGCTGCTGGACCCTGAGTATGGACTGCCTGCTACTAAGGCTTTGGACAAGAACGCTGGCTTGCTATTGGCCTATGAAAAGACAGGCTATGATACTTCTAGTACCAAGCGCCTGCCAGACTGTCTGGATGTTTGGTCAGCAAAACGCATCAAAGAACAAGGTGCGGATGCGGTGAAATTCCTTCTTTACTATGATGTAGACAGCTCTGAAGAACTCAACCAGCAAAAGCAGGCTTATATCGAGCGTGTGGGTTCAGAGTGTGTGGCAGAAGATATTCCTTTCTTCCTTGAAATCTTGGCTTACGATGAAAAGATTGCGGATGCTTCCAGCGCTGAGTACGCTAAAATTAAACCTCACAAGGTTATCGGTGCCATGAAGGTCTTCTCAGATCCACGTTTCAACATTGATGTCTTGAAAGTGGAAGTTCCAGTCAATGTTAAATACGTTGAAGGCTTTGGCGATGGTGAAGTGGTGCATACAAAAGCTGAAGCAGCTGCCTTCTTCAAGGAACAAGATGAGGCAACGAACTTGCCATACATCTACTTGAGTGCGGGTGTATCTGCGAAACTTTTCCAAGAAACACTTGTGTTTGCTCATGAGTCAGGTGCTAACTTCAACGGTGTTCTTTGCGGACGTGCGACTTGGGCTGGCAGTGTCAAAGACTACATTGAGCAAGGTGAAGAAGCAGCTCGCAAGTGGCTTCGTACAACAGGATTTGAAAATATTGATGAGCTCAACAAGGTTCTTCAAAAAACAGCTACCTCTTGGAAAGAAAGAGCCTAAAATTTGTTAAAAAATAAATAAAGTAAGGGTTTACATTCCGAGACTGATATGCTATAATGAAATCAGAAATTGAATAGGGTGAGCGTTACTAAGTTGGATTAGGCGTGACCGCAAATAAATTGAGGGAAGATATAGCCTCGGTTTGTTTGTGGTCTTTTTGTTTTGCCAGAACCCTAGAAAATGAAGAGGAGGAGATATGTATCGAATCATACATCCTATGAACAACAATGTTGCTCTAGCCAAACATGAAAATGGTGAAGAGGTTGTTCTGATTGGCAGTGGCATAGCTTTTAATAAAAAGAAGGGTGACATCGTTCTGGAAAGTAAGATTGAGAAAATCTTTCGCCTAAGAACGGAAGAGTCTAAAGAAAACTTTGTGGCCTTGCTCAAAGATGTTCCACTGGACTTTATCACAGTGACCTATGATGTGATTGATACCCTTTCTAAGAAGTATGATTACCCTGTCCAGGACTATATCTATGTCACGCTGACGGATCACATTTACTGTTCATATCAGGCTCTGCAGCAGGGGCGGTACAAGGAGAGTGGCCTGCCAGATGCTTCGGACAAATACCCTGTCCCTTATCAGATTGCCCAGGAAGCGGTAGCCATATACCGCGAGCGGTTGTTGGATAATTTCCCTGGCGACGAGGTCAATCGCATTGCCTATCACTTTATCAATGCCGAAGGGGAGACCAATCCTGAGGGACAAAGCCATTTGGGCAGGCGAAAAGATATTCTGGCTGCAGTTGAGGCAGAGCTGAAGAAAAATGGCATTAAAAGAAGTGCAGAAAACAGCAACTTTTATGACCGTTTTATGATTCACCTGAACTACTTTTTGGACTATCTGGACAGAAGCCGTGATGACAATGTTTCCCTGCTGGAAATGGAAAGTCAGATCCAGATGACCTACCCTCAAGCCTATCAGGTCGGAAGTGATATTTACCACATCATTGCCCAGAAGACAGGAATTGATCTTTACCGCAGCGAACGGGTCTACCTGGTGCTGCATATTCAACGCCTTTTATAGTAGAAAATAATAATAACATTTCACACAAGAATACAAGGAGGAACTCTCATGAATAGAGAAGAAATAACATTGCTCGGTTTTGAAATTGTGGCCTACGCTGGTGACGCTCGCTCCAAGCTCTTAGAAGCTTTGAAAGCCGCAGAAGCTGGGGATTTTGCTAAGGCAGATGCCTTGGTAGAAGAAGCCAATGGTTGCATCGCTGAAGCACACCACGCTCAGACCAGTCTCTTGACAAAAGAAGCTGCTGGTGAGGACTTGGCTTACAGTGTGACCATGATGCACGGCCAAGATCACTTAATGACTACTATCTTGCTAAAAGACATGATGCACCATTTGATTGAACTATACAAAAGAGGAGTGAAATAATGAACAAACTCATCGGACTTATTGAGAAAGGGAAGCCTTTCTTTGAGAAGATTTCTCGGAATATCTATCTCCGTGCTATTCGGGATGGCTTTATCGCTGGTATGCCAGTCATCCTCTTCTCATCTATCTTTATCTTGATTGCCTATGTGCCAAATGCTTGGGGCTTCCACTGGTCTAAGGACATTGAAACTTTCCTAATGACCCCTTATAGCTATTCGATGGGGATTCTGGCTTTCTTTGTGGGTGGGACCACTGCTAAGGCGCTGACAGACTCTGTCAACCGCGACCTGCCTGCGACAAACCAGATTAACTTCTTGTCTACTATGCTGGCTTCTATGGTCGGCTTCCTCCTCATGGCGGCTGAACCTGCCAAGGAAGGTGGCTTCCTAACTGCCTTCATGGGAACGAAAGGTCTTTTGACAGCCTTCATCGCAGCCTTCGTTACGGTTAATGTCTACAAGGTTTGTGTGAAAAATAATGTCACCATCCGCATGCCAGAAGAAGTTCCACCAAATATCTCGCAAGTATTTAAAGACTTGATTCCATTTACTGTTTCAGTCGTTCTGCTCTACGGTTTGGAACTGCTTGTTAAAGCAAGTCTGGGAGTGACGGTTGCTGAATCCATCGGAACACTTCTTGCTCCACTCTTCTCAGCGGCAGATGGCTATCTGGGAATCACACTTATCTTTGGTGCTTATGCTTTCTTCTGGTTTGTGGGAATTCACGGTCCATCTATCGTTGAGCCTGCCATTGCTGCCATTACTTATGCCAATATCGATGCTAACTTGGCTCTAGTTCAAGCTGGTCAGCATGCGGATAAGGTCATCACTTCTGGTACGCAAATGTTCATCGTTACCATGGGTGGTACTGGTGCGACCTTGATTGTTCCATTCCTCTTCATGTGGATCTGTAAGTCCGAGCGTAACCGTGCAATTGGACGGGCATCTGTTGTCCCAACTTTCTTTGGTGTCAATGAGCCTATTCTCTTTGGAGCACCAATCGTACTGAATCCGATTTTCTTCATTCCATTTATCTTTGCACCTATCGCAAACGTATGGATTTTTAAATTCTTTGTTGATACCTTAAACATGAACTCCTTCTCAGCCAACCTTCCTTGGGTAACACCTGGACCTCTGGGAATTGTGCTGGGTACCAACTTCCAGCTTCTGTCCTTTGTACTAGCAGCCCTCCTTGTCGTAGTAGATGTGATTATTTACTATCCATTTGTCAAGGTTTATGACGAACAAATCCTAGAAGAAGAACGTTCTGGCAAAGCTAATGATGCTCTTAAAGAAAAAGTAGCAGCCAACTTTAACACTGCTAAAGCAGATGCTATCCTTGAAAAAGCAGGAGTGGAGGAAGAAGCTCCAGCGCAAAACAATATTAGCGAAGAAACCAATGTTCTGGTGCTCTGTGCAGGTGGTGGGACTAGCGGATTGCTGGCCAACGCTTTGAATAAAGCAGCAGCTGAATACAATGTCCCTGTCAAAGCAGCAGCGGGTGGATACGGTGCTCACCGTGAAATGCTGCCTGAGTTTGACCTGGTTATCCTGGCTCCTCAAGTTGCCTCCAACTTTGAAGACATGAAGGCGGAAACAGATAAATTAGGCATCAAGCTAGCTAAGACTGAAGGCGGCCAATACATCAAACTCACCCGTGATGGCAAAGGAGCGCTAGCCTTCGTTCAGGAGCAATTCAACAACTAATTTGTTAGTTCATTTGAGGTGAAGCAAAGTTCAATTCCCCTGTTATTCACCTATTTACTTACTTGTTTCACCTCAAAGGCTATTGAAAGGAAAATAAGATGACAAAAAGCTTACCTAAAGATTTTATTTTCGGTGGTGCAACAGCAGCCTATCAAGCTGAGGGAGCAACCCACACAGATGGAAAAGGACCTGTTGCCTGGGATAAGTACCTAGAGGATAACTACTGGTACACGGCAGAACCTGCCAGTGACTTTTACCATAAATACCCAGTGGATCTGAAATTGGCTGAGGAGTATGGCGTCAATGGTATTCGAATTTCCATTGCTTGGTCACGGATTTTCCCGACAGGCTTTGGCGAGGTCAATCCAAAAGGTGTGGAATTTTACCATAATCTTTTCGCAGAATGTCACAAGCGTCATGTAGAACCTTTTGTGACCCTTCACCACTTTGATACACCAGAGGCTCTTCATTCAAATGGCGATTTCCTCAATCGGGAAAATATTGAGCACTTTGTAGACTATGCGGCTTTCTGTTTTGAAGAATTTCCAGAAGTTCGCTATTGGACGACTTTCAATGAAATTGGCCCTATTGGCGATGGCCAGTACTTAGTTGGAAAATTCCCTCCGGGTATCCAGTATGACTTGGCCAAGGTTTTCCAATCCCATCACAACATGATGGTCTCCCATGCTCGTGCTGTTAAGCTCTATAAGGACAAGGGATACAAGGGTGAAATCGGTGTCGTTCATGCACTTCCGACAAAATATCCTTATGATCCAGAAAATCCAGCAGATGTCAGAGCGGCAGAGTTGGAAGATATTATTCATAACAAGTTCATCTTAGATGCGACTTATCTGGGACACTATTCAGATGTAACTCTGGCAGGAGTGAATCATATCCTTAAGGTCAATGGTGGCCAGCTGGATCTGCGAGATGAAGACTTCGCGGCTCTAGAAGCGGCTAAAGACCTCAATGACTTCCTTGGCATCAACTACTATATGAGTGACTGGATGCGCGACTTTGACGGTGAAACAGAAATTATCCATAACGGAAAAGGCGAAAAGGGAAGCTCCAAGTACCAGATTAAGGGTGTAGGGCGCAGAGAATCTCCAACCCATATACCAAAAACTGATTGGGATTGGATTATCTATCCGCAAGGTCTCTATGACCAAATCATGCGGATTAAGAAAGATTATTCCAACTACAAGAAGATCTATATCACAGAAAATGGTCTGGGTTATAAGGATGAATTTGTGGACAATACGGTTTACGACGATGCTCGTATTGACTACGTCAAGCAGCATTTGGAAGTTTTATCTGATGCGATTGTGGATGGGGCTAATGTCAAGGGCTACTTTATCTGGTCTCTGATGGATGTCTTTTCTTGGTCTAACGGTTATGAAAAACGCTACGGCTTATTCTACGTAGACTTCGAAACGCAGGAACGCTATCCGAAGAAATCCGCTCGCTGGTATAAGAAACTAGCTGAAACACAAATGATTGAATAGAAAAGCAAAACTCCCATTCTTAGCTAAATAAAATCGGCTAGGACGGGAGTTTTTTTATTCTTCATCATCTGTAAATTCTAGGATGTCTCCGGGCTGGCAATCAAGGGCTTTACAGATAGCATTGAGGGTGCTAAAGCGGATAGCCTTAGCCTTGCCTGTTTTGAGGATGGAAAGGTTGGCGTTTGTGATGCCGATGATATCGGCTAGTTCTCCCAGTTTCATCTTTTTCTTGGCCAGCTGAACATCAAGATTAACGATAATCATGATAGCAGCCTCCTAGATAGTAAATTCATTTTCTTCAGCTATATCAATCCCTTTTTCCAGAATTTTCATCATCAGCCAAATAATCAGAGCACCCAAGAGAGGTGTAAAGCTCATACTGGCGTTAAAAGAGAAGGGGAGGGCGATGGGATTGCCTGATGCAGCAACCTTAACGGAAAGAAAGGTCAGAGCCAGAAAGACTTTCCATGCCCTATCAGCTAGTTGCGTGTTTGATGAATCAAAAATCTTTCCACCAATCAAATTTTTGATGAAATTACGAGCAAGATAGATGAGATAAATAGTCAAAGAAGCTGTGAGAAGATTTATAACAAAGGTTAGAATACTCCACAAATTTGAAAAATCAACTGAGGGCAGAAATTGAACATTGAGCTTTATTCCCAACCTGTCGGAAAGACCGGTGTAAGAAATCACACTTAGGATAGTAAGAAACACCAAAATAGCAGCATAACCCACTATGATAAGATTCAGAAGAGTAACGATATCTTTGAGCAAAAAATTATTTTTTAATTCAATCTTTTTCATGATGCTTACCTCTATCGAAAATCAGCCGGCAGTAGATTTTCTTTTCCTTTTATTATAATCTATTTTTTATTGTGTTTCAAGAAAAATATATCGAAAAACGATAATTTTTTTGAGACCAAAAGGATATCTTATAGAGGATTTGGTATCGATGACAATTTTGATACAATATGTATTGAATATCAAAGTAACGAAGGAGATAGTAATGAATCCTATGTTTATGATTGTGGTGCTTGGGCTACTCTTAGAAGTAAATCTACATCTTTAGTATCAGGCAAAGTAGTAGGATATAACAGTACTATCTATAGTCGCCATGGTAAGCCACCTCAGGTAGCCTTGCCTATTGTAGAGTATACCGTTCGCGGCAAACAATATCGAAAAAGTCTTAAGTATAAACAGTTTATCCCTGCATCTTCAGGAAAAATCCAAAAAGATGTCTTTTCAAGTGACTATGTTTACGGCTCGGATAGGAGTCTAGACTTGAAAAAAATATTTCCCGTCGGCTCAGGTATGACGGTCTATTATAATCCTAAGAATCCAGAAGAGGCATATGTTGAGCGCTACATCAGCAATGAAAAGTATTTTAAATATTTGTTTATCGGATTTTCTATTTTCTTTCTCATTCTGATTGGAATTAATCTTTTCCGTATATTTTTGTAGTTTGAAAAGTCTATTTTTGGATATTGAGTGATAGAAATTTTATCTTTTTCAAAATTAGTTAAATTCAAATAGAGTAAAAAAGAGGATTGAACTCCTCTTTTTGCCTTCTTTATTTAAATTTAAAGCCTTCATAGACCAGATCTGCTTTAGGATTGGTCTTTTTAAATTCGTTGGCTAGTTTATCCATCATCTTGACAGGTCCGCACATGAAGACCGTAGTTTTGTCGTCCAGAGGATAATTCTTGAAGTCCAAATAGCCGGAGACCTTGCTATCGACCAAATGAAGGTCAAACTGCGGATTCTTGGCTGCGTAGTCTTTGAGTAGGTCTAGGTAAACAGCGTTTTCTGCTCCAGTATAAGCATAGTAGAAGCTGACTGGACGATTCAGATTAGGATTTTCTCGGATATAGGAGATGAAGGGCGTAATGCCAATCCCACCAGCAATCCAAATCTGCTTTTCCTGCCCTTGGTCAAGTATCATGTGGCCATAAGCTCGGTCAATGGTGACCTTGGTTCCCTCTTGGATCTTGTCATAAAGTTTTTTAGTATGGTCACCAGAGTTCTTGATAGTAAAGTAAACAATGTTGTCATGACCGCCAGAGATAGAGAAAGGATGTGGCGCTTTTTCAAATCCCTCTTGGAAAATCTTGACAAAGGCAAACTGCCCATACTGGTAGTCTAGCTTTTGACTAAGCTGGATCTTCAACTCCACGGTATCGTGGTTCAGGCGTTTGACCTGAATGATTTTTCCCAGATGGCGAAAGGCCAAACTTTGATAGAGGAAGATGATATAAAAGCCAGAAGCTAAACCGATGATAGCGTAGAATCCGACTACGAAGCCTAGCAAGGTCGGTGTCAGGAGTCGACCGCCCATCAGCATATAGGCGTGGAAGAGACCAAAGATATAGGCCAGATAGACAAAGCGGTGAATCCAGCGCCAAGCCTCATACTTGATGTGCTTGCCAAGATAGGCCACCAGAACAATACTGACAAAGAGATAGATGCCGACATTTCCAAGCTGGGCTGCTAGATGAGAGCCCCAGAGACTGCCACCCATGGCAACATTGTGGAGAGCAAGCAGGACGACGGAAAAGATAGCTGTAAACTTATGATAGGCGTACATCTTTTCGATGCCATGGAACCATTTTTCCAATAGGGAGTTCCGAGTCGCAAGTAAAAAAGTTAGCGAGAGGGTAGTCAAGGCTAGACCAGGTACGATAAAGTTGGTCATCCCAGCTGAAGCCCAAGCATAGATAGTCAGGATTATGCTGACGGCGATAAGGGCGATTCCTTTGATAGATTTCATGATGGTATCCTTTCTGTTTTTATCACTACTTAGTTGTAAATGTTTTTGTTACATTTTAACAAAGAAAAAACAAGCTGTCAAGATAAGAGCTTGTTTCTTTTTTGGTATGGAAAGGCCAAGTTTTCTGTTGGATAAGATAAAGAGGACTTTTGCGATTTTACTCGTGAACTTCTGTAGCAGTCTCTTCCTTTTTGTCAGTCTCAGACTGGCCGAAAGGCAACTGCCTACTCCAGCGTGATAGATTTTCTCGGATATCTTTGCCAATTTCAGAAAGATTAGGTATGCTAATGTCATCCTTCCAGCTTTGAACACGCATATTCAGAAGGAGCTTGGACAAGCGCAGCAGCATGTCACGTTCTTGGTCTGATAGAGATTGAGCATTTTTCAGGATATCAAGGACTTTGTTAAAGTTTTCAACATTGGACAGTTCGTCGACAGACTGGATACCAGCATCCAAAATCAGTCCGAAAAAGAGGTCGAAAAAGTCTTTAAGTTCTTCATCTGAAACGGTGCTCACCCAATTTTTAAACGTTTTGTCAATCTGCAGGCTCTCTGCATCTAGTGTATCCAGCAATAGGAAAGAGTCTCCCTTGATTTTCCATGAAAAGGTATCGTGCTGGGCAAAGCCGCCGATGGCACTGCTTTTAACAATCCTAGCTTCCTTAGGTGTTTCCAGCATCATGCCGACGATGGAGTTCTGAGGCAGGTAGCGTTTCATCCTTTCAACTATGGCCTGATAGCCATCGCTTTCGGTGACAGAGTGATTGAGACCGGGAGAATCATAACTGTAGATGGCTTCAATACGGTCTTGAAGCGACGTTTCCATCTGACTGGCTGCATAGGAAGCCAGGTTTCCTCCTTTGGAATGGCCGGTTAGGATAAAGTTACCGGGCAGATTTTCTAAGGCTTTCTGCAGGTAGCGGGCGGCCATTTTCTGAGCAGGGATTTGAGCCATATAGGTCATGTGGAAGTCTTCCTTCCAGCCGACAATGGAGTCGTCCGTACCGCGAAAGACCAGAACATAGGTATCAGGCTTGATTTTGAAAATCAAGGCAGCGAATTGCTTCTGGATATCTTGGTCAACGTCATTGACATAGCCCATCAGTTTTAGATTTTTAAAGCGGGTAGAGGCTGCGGCCGAATCTAGCAGTTTTAGTCGGTTTTTGCTGACCATCATGGAGAGGTCGCGCGGTACTTGATTGGCCAAATCCAGCAGCCGACAGTCGCAGTAGGGGGACATGTCCTCGTGCACTAGTTGGTCAAAAGGCAAGTAGGTCATCTCTGTCAGAATCAGCAGATCCAGTTCATTGAAAGGTTTATCATAAATGCTGTCATGCTGAACTTCTTCAAGGTAAGTAAAAATATTGCTCATATTATATCTCCAATTTCTACTAGTTAGTATAGCATATTTTTCTGATAGAATTTCTCTTTTCCAGAAAAATCCTACCTTAGACTGAGGATGATAAACAAGCAATCGCATTTTTTGGTATAATGTTACTAGCAAGCAATCGGGAGGGAAAGATGCACAAGATTTTACTAGTAGAAGATGATCCAGTCATCCGTCAAATGATTAAAAAGATGCTGGAACAATGGGGCTTTCAGGTAGTGGCAGTTGAGGACTTTATGGATGTGCTGACTGTCTTTGTCCGAGAGGAGCCGCATCTGGTGCTGATGGATATCGGTCTGCCCTTGTTTAACGGCTATCACTGGTGTCAGGAAATCCGCAAGATTTCAACGGTGCCTATCATGTTTCTGTCTTCCCGTGATCAGTCCATGGACATTGTCATGGCTATCAATATGGGGGCAGATGACTATGTGACCAAGCCTTTTGACAACAATGTCTTTCTGGCTAAAGTTCAGGGCTTGCTGCGCCGTTCCTATGAATTTGGAAATGACCAAAGTCTCTTGGAGCACCAAGGTGTCATTCTCAATCTCAAGTCAACAGATCTGGTCTTTGATGGGAAAGTGGTGACCTTGACAAAGAACGAATTTCAGATTTTACGGGTTCTCTTCGAGCATTCTGATGGTATCGTGGCGCGTGATGACCTGATGAAGGAACTCTGGAACAGTGACTTTTTCATTGATGACAATACCCTATCGGTCAATGTCGCTCGCCTGCGTAAGAAGCTTGAAGAGCACGGACTGAAAAACTTCATCGAAACCAAAAAAGGAATAGGATACGGTCTCATCAATGGACACACAGGATAAATTTTTCTTTCTTAGATTTTACCTTTATTCACGGCGATTTTTTCTAGCTCTGCTGATTTTGCTGCTAGGCTTTATTCTGCTCTTTGCCTTTGTCTTTGATGCTTACCGCAGTCTGCTGGAATACGTTGCGCTCTTGCTGGCTTTTCTGTCTTTCTTGTTTATCGGAGCAGATGCTTGGACGGCCTATAAGGCTTATCGCAGCCAGAAGCTGCAAGCCTCTGCTCAGGCGCAGACTCCTCTAGAAAAGCTTTTGCAGGAAAGAGTGGAAGAGTTGGAGTATGAACAGAAGAATCAGCTCTTGGTTGAGCAGGAAAAATACAATGATTTGCTGGACTACTATACTCTTTGGGTTCATCAAGTCAAGACACCTATTGCTGCCAGTTCACTCTTGATTGGAGACTTGAAAGATAAGGAAGCCAAGTCTCAGCTGGAGCAGGAGCTCTTCAAGATCGAATCCTACGTTCATCTGGTGCTCCAGTACCTCCGTCTGGAAAGCTTCCATGACGATCTAGTTCTGAAGCAGGAAAATCTTGCTGATTTGGTCAGAGAAGTTGTCAAGAAATACGCCCTTTTCTTTATTCAGCAAGGACTCAGCCTCAATCTTCATGACCTAGACCACACGATTGTCACTGATAAAAAGTGGTTTCTAGTGATTTTGGAGCAGGTCCTATCCAATAGTCTTAAATACACCAAAGAAGGCAGCATAGAGATTTATTTTCATGAGGGCAGCCTCTACATCAAGGACACGGGTCTGGGGATTCAAAATGCTGATTTGCTGCGGGTTTTTGAGCGTGGTTTCTCAGGCTACAATGGTCGTCTGACCCAGCAGTCATCAGGCTTAGGTCTTTATCTGTCCAAGAAAATTGCTGATCAGCTGGGACATAAGATTGCTATAGACTCTCAAGTTGGTCAGGGAACGGCGGTTTCCATCGCCTTTCCTGAGAAGAAATTGATCTTTGAGTAGGAGGAAGAAAGTTGCTAGTAGTGGTTTATGATAGTCTGACTGGTTTGGGCAAGAAGTTTGCTAAAAGTCTGGGACTGCCTAGCCAGTCAGTCTGGAAAAAGCTGGAGGAGCCTTGCATTTTAGTCAGCAGAAATAGCGGAGCAGGGCAGATTCCGTGGACGACTAAGCGCTTCATCAGAAAGTATGAGCATCTAATCAAAGGCTTTGTCATCAATGGCAACCAGAAGCGTTATCCGCGGACCTTTTGTGGGGCAACGGATAAGATAGTGGAGCAATATGGTCTACGTCATATTCGTAATATAGAGGGCTCTGGAACGGAAGCAGACCGACAAGCGGTCAAATACTTTTTAGAACAGTTGCAGATGGAAGAAAGTTTTCATAAAAGTCACTAGGTTTTGAGCTATTTTAGGTAGATGCTTTGCATGATTTTTAAAAGTGACAAAATTGTAAGAATAAAACTAGCAAATGAAAGGTTAGGTTATGGTACCGGCCTTTCTTTTTTATTATCATAGAGTCAAGAAATAAGAAGGAGACAGAAAAATGAAATCAAAAGGTATAAATGCTTTTCAGTTGAAGCTCTTCATGGCATTTCTTATGGTTTTTGACCATATCAGCCAGATACCAGGGCTGGTGCCGGACGGATGGGATGGCGTTTTGCATGCCCTAACTCGCTGTGTCGGAGCAGCATTTGCCTTCATGGCAGTGGAAGGTTTTCTCCACACTCACAACCGTCTGGCTTACAATATGCGGCTCTTCTTTTGGGCAGCCCTGATGCAGACAGGAAACTGTATCCTGACGCTTCTCTTTCAGGAGAAGGGCATCTACCTCACTCACAACATCTTCCTGACCTTGGCCTGCGGGGTCCTCATGCTGAGTCTTTTCTTTGGCTTTTCTGAAAATGGCGGAGCTGCTAAGGATAGGAAGCGTGGTTTGCGGATAGCGGCAGGAGTATTAGTCTTGCTGGCTGGGCTTCTCTTTAGCGAAGGTGGCATGGCTCTGCTTCCTTTCATGCTCTTGACCTACCTTTTTAGAAACCAAGTCTTTTTCAGAAACTTGTCCTATGTAGTTTGGGCGGGAGTTCTCTTTGCCATGAGTATTCAAATTTATCCAACCTTACAGGACACTCTGTCTATGCTGCTCTATAATTCAGACTGGCTCTTTATCAGTGTTCTTCCTCTCTTGCACTTCTATAATGGTGAGCGAGGATCCAGCAGCAAGTGGAGCAAATATTTCTTCTATATTTTCTATCCAGCCCACCTTTGGCTAATTGCTTTGATTGCCTTTTGGGTAAAATAAACTCCATCTCATCTTACAAAAGTGTAAGATTGCACTTTAAAATGTAAGCTTAGGTTATGGCTGGGCGTTTGGTATTGAGATAAAATAGACTTATCAATTAGGAGGCAGTTTATAAAAACTGCTAAAAGCAGGGCTTTGATAGGTTCCTGCTAAACAGAAAGGAAGCAAGATGACATTATTAGACGTACAACACGTGAAAAAGATTTATAAAACCCGCTTTCAGGGCAGCCAAGTAGAGGCCTTGAAGGACATTCACTTTACGGTAGAAAAAGGTGAATATGTCGCCATCATGGGGGAGTCAGGCTCCGGGAAATCCACCCTGCTCAACATCCTAGCCATGTTGGACAAGCCGACTGAGGGCCGCGTCTTTCTCAACGGAACTGACACGGCAACCATCAAAAATAGTCAGGCTTCCAGCTTCCGCCGGGAGAAATTAGGCTTTGTCTTTCAGGATTTCAATCTGCTGGACACCCTGTCGGTCAAGGATAATATCCTCCTGCCGCTAGTCCTCTCTCGCCGTCCCATTACCGAGATGATGCAAAAGCTGGTTACGACCTGTAATGAGCTGGGGATTAACAAGCTGCAAGAGAAGTTTCCTTATGAGATTTCTGGAGGCCAGAAGCAGCGGGTCGCAGTAGCTCGGGCCATTATCACTGATCCTGAGATTCTGCTGGCGGACGAGCCGACGGGAGCCTTGGATTCCAAGTCTTCGGCAGCCTTGTTGGATGTCTTTGACGATATCAATGCCCGCGGTCAAACCATTCTCATGGTGACCCACTCAACAGCAGCGGCTAGCCGGGCAAAGCGGGTGCTCTTTATCAAGGATGGGATTCTTTATAATCAAATCTTCCGCGGTGACAAGACAGAGCGGCAGATGTTCCAAGAGATTTCTGACACTCTGACAGTTATGGCAAGTGAGGTGGGCAATCATGTTCAAACTAACGAGTAAACTGGCTTTGTCCAATCTGGTTAAAAATCGCAGTTTGTATTATCCATTTGCTTTGGCGACGGTACTGGCAACAGCAATTTTGTATAGTTTTGTCTCACTAGCTTATAGCCCGAATATGGAGACCTCTTATGGCGGTTCGGCAGCTCGCATGACCTTGCAGTTTGGCATCCATGTCATTCAGATTGCCGTCCTTATCCTCATTACCTATGCCAATAGCTTCGTGATGAAAAACCGCTCCCGAGAGTTGGGAGTCTATAGTCTGCTGGGCATGGAGAAAAAGCATCTGCTAGTCATGACCTTCTTTGAGCTCTGTGTTTTTTATCTAGCTACAGTTGGTCTGGGTATCTTGTCTGGTCTAGCTTTAGATAAGATGCTCTACGCAGTCCTTTTGAAATTGATGGGAATGCCGGCAGTTCTTGCCTCGACCTTTCAATGGCAGAATGTCTGGATGACTCTAGCTAGTCTAGGTGTCGCTTTTGCGGTGATTTTGTTGCTCAACTCTACGCGTCTTCTACGCTATAGCTCTCTGCATCTTGTAAAAGAAAAGAAAGCAGGCGAGAAGAAGGGACGCTTCCTTTTTCTGCAAACCTTGCTGGGGCTCCTGCTCATGGGTGTGGCTTATTATATGGCTTTGACCGTTACCAAGCCTGTCGCTGCTATCGGCAATTTCTTTATAGCTGTGGTCATGGTTATCATCGCAACCTATCTGCTTTTTAATGCAGGTTCGATTACACTATTACAATTTCTCAAAAAGCGCAAAGGCTACTACTATAAAACGCAGAATTTCATTTCTGTTTCCAATCTTATCTCGCGGATGCGTAAAAATGCAGCAGGATTGGCAACTATCTCCATTCTATCTACCATGCTCTTAGTGACTCTGGTCGGTACAATCAATATCTATGTTGGAGGTCAGGATTATATTACTACCTTGCATCCGAAGGATTATAATGTCAGTATCGTCTTGCCGAAATCGACCGATCAGAAGGAGGATCTGTTGGACAAGGTCCAGCAAGTCGCTCAGGACACAGATCTGAAGAAGCCAAGCTATACTACCTATCTCTACCAATCAGCCTTCATTACGAAACTGGCTGGTAATGATGTGACAGTTCCAATGCAAAGAGAGCTGGAGTCAGATACAAGTATCTTGACCAAGTCTGCAGGCACGATTACAGTCATCAATCGCCAGGATTATGAAAAAATGACAGGGGAAAAGATAGACTTAGCAGACGATGAAACCCTAGTTTACGGGAAAAATATTTCCTTAAATAAGGACAAGCCTCTCCGAGTGAATGGCAAGGACTGGAAGATTAAGCAGCTTTTATCGTCGAATTTCACGCATGGGGAAATCCCTAATCCAAACGATGTAACCATGGAACAGGGGCTCTATATGGTGGTCAATGATAGCAAAGATGTTAATCTCGATGTGGAACATTACTACTACATTGGAGTTGCTTCAGAGACTAAGGGCAGTAAAAAGTTTGTCGAGCAAGTCCAACTGGGGTTGAGGGACGCTTTGGATCAGGAACAAGCTCAAGATGGTAGCTTCGCAATGGCTAGTGACCGTTACAGCGCAGAAAAGAGCTATCAGGAACTTACTGGAACCTTGCTCTTCATCGGTGTCTTCCTCTCGGTTATCTTCCTTCTGGGAGCTGTTCTCGTGATTTACTACAAGCAAATTTCTGAAGGATATGAAGACCGAGATGGCTTTATCATCTTGCAAAAAGTTGGTTTAGATGAAAAGCAGACTAGAAGTACCATTCGAAAACAGATTTTGACTGTTTTCTTCCTACCTCTCATCTTTGCTTTTCTACATGTAGCAGCGGTCTTTCATATGTTGCGCTTGATAGTTGCTCTATTGGGTGTGACCAATCTTCCTCTTTTGATTCAGACAACACTTGCAACTTGTGGAGTCTTCCTCCTAACCTATATTCTGGTCTTTCTTCTGACTTCACGCAGCTACCGCAAGATTGTCGCCCGCTAAGAGCAAATCCCTGACCTCTGGTCGGGGATTTTTTGATGTCTGGATTTTTACCTCTCATCTCCTTCATTTTACCGCTTGTCCAAAAAGCCGAGATTTTTCAAAAAAGACTTGCTATCATAGTCTCAGAAGTAAAGAAAAGGAGAAAAGATCATGTTAGTAGAAACGAAAAATCTTAGCAAGGTTTATGGCGATCAAGTTGCAGTTAATGATCTGAATATTCAGATTGAGAGAGGCAGTTTTACAGCTATTCTAGGCCCTAATGGTGCAGGAAAGTCTACGACTATTCAGATGTTGATAGGTCTCTTGCGGCCGACATCCGGGCAGATTTGCTATGCTGAAAAGCTTAAGTTGGGTGTGGTTTTCCAAAACAGTGTGTTGGACGCCCGGCTGACAGTTTTGGAAAATCTGACTATCAGGGCCAAGCAGTACAAGGAGATGACGGCAGGTAGAATTGAGCGCTTGGTCTCTCAGCTAGGCTTGTCAGCCTTTGTCAAGCAGCCTTATGGAACGCTATCTGGCGGCCAAAAGCGTCGGGTGGACATTGCTCGAGCCCTGCTCAATAGTCCCGACCTGCTTTTTCTAGATGAGCCTACGACAGGCCTGGACATTCAGACTCGGGAGAGTATCTGGAGCCTGCTCAAGCAGATTCAGAAAGAAGAGCAGATGACCATTGTCTTGACAACCCACTATCTCAATGAAGCTGATGATGCAGATAAGATCTATATCGTAGATCATGGTCAGGTCATTGCCCAAGGCTCTGCAGACCAGATTAAGGGAAACTATGCCCGCAATGTCTTACGGATTTTAAGTCAAGATGCAGCAAGTTTAGAGAAAAGCTTGCCAAGAGGCTGCGCTTGGGAGCAAGTCAAGGAAGGGGAATTTATCCTCCACCCTAAAACGACTCAAGAAGCTCTGACCTTATTGGCTCAGGCTGGTCCCTATATTGAACAATTTGAATTCCAACCCGGAACCATGGACGATGCCTTTATGGCACTGACAGGAAGAGAGGTACGCTAATATGCTCGCTTTGATAAAACGTAATTTTTTACTTTATTTCCGCAACCGCAGTGGGGTAATTTTGTCCCTCTTCGGAGCAATTATTCCCTTTATGCTTTATATCGTTTTTTTGAAAAATAATTACAAAGACCATTCCAGCCAGCTGATGGACTTGTGGCTGATTGGCGGCGTGTTGGCAGTTACAGGATTAACGACCACATTGGCAGCTTTCTCCCGGCAGGTCGAAGACCGGGAGCGGAAGGTGACAGACGACCTCTTTATCACAGACTTGGGACCATGGGGCTTGCAGCTTAGTTATCTTGTCAGCTCTGTTATTATCGGCTTTTTGATGCAGGTCACTATGTTTGCCTTTATGCTCAGCTATTTTACGCTGGCGGATAACATTTCCTTTGAGTGGGGAATCTTTCCTTACCTGGTTCTTCTGATGCTCTTAAACAGCCTCTTGGCCACACTGATAAATGCTCTGATTGTTCAATGCTTCAAATCAGTGGATAGTTTAGGGAAATTGGCAACAGTAGTCGGAGCAACTTCTGGTTTTCTAGTGGGTACCTATATCCCCATTGGAACCTTGCCGAATATGGCGCAAAACCTGATGATGCTTACGCCTTCTAACTACATGGCATCTCTTTTCAGACAGGTTCTCATGAAAGAAAGTCTAGCAGATACTTTTGCTAATAGCAGCCAGTCACAAGCAGCTTTTGAAAAAACAATGGGAATTCGCATTGAATGGCAGGAGCTCTTGACAAGGACAGAAACTTTCTATATAGTTGGAATAGTTTTAGTTGCAATAGCGCTTATTTGGATGGTGCAAAATATGATTGCCATCCGCCGGCTGAAACTACAATAGAATGTGAATAGGGAGCTTCCTCTTGCAAGCAAAATTTGAAACAGATCCGACTATTTCTTCCAAGGATCCGCTGGTTGTGGTCAAGGCAGACCAGCTAGGGGCAGAAGCCAAGGCCATCTTAGATTATTTAGAACAGTACAAGGCAGGGCCAAGTGGCGTCCTGCCTATCAAGTCGGACGATAAGCTGGTCATGCTGAAGACTGAAGATATTATCCTAGCAGACATCAACCAGACAACGTTGATGATTTACAGCAGAGAAGGCATTTACCAGACGACAGAGACCTTGACTCGCTTTCAGCAGCGGATTAGCAGCTCGAACTTTATCCAGGTTTCCCGGCATGCTGTCATCAATATTGACCATCTGGAGTCTTTGTCTGACAGCTTTTCTGGCAATATGACGGCCAAGCTGACTAATCAAATCAAAACCGAAGTCAGCCGTCGCTATGTCAAGCTCTTGATGGAATATCTGGGAATCTAGGAGGTAAGTGATGAGTATAAAAAAATGTCTACACGCTATATTGATGGGCATCCAGAGGGGGAGTGCAGTCTATCTGATTGTCCTTGCTCTCTCTATTCAAAAAAATCCGCCCACAACAAGTAATATCATCAGTGTCATGGTGATGAGCGGCTTGATTGGGATTATCAGTTCAATGTTAAAAACTCTTGAAGACCGATTCTCTTTTTCAGTCTCGATTTTACTGCATTTCGTCGCTGTCGCAGTCTTAGTATGCTGTTTCATGGTCTATAATAACTGGGGATTTTTAATTGCCAGCTGGCATTTCTGGTTTAATTTTATTCTGATTTATCTCTTTGTATGGCTCTTTCGTTACTTGGATACAAATCTTAAGACCAAGAAGATTAACAGTGCCTTGGCCAAGCGCAGAAAGGAAAAAGAAGGCAACTAATCTACTGAAAAACGTTCTGACAAGCATATCATAAAAACAAATGGAGCTGGACTATATCCTGCTCCTGTTTTTTATATCTAAAAAACTCAAGCTAAATTTTCTAGCTTGAGTTTTATGTGCTATTACACTCCCAATCTGATATGAGGGAAGTGGTTGTAGAGATAGTCAAAGGTTGACTGGAGTTTGGTATCTGTTGTTTTACCAATGTTCTTAATAGGCATTTGGTATTTCTTTTGATTGTTTCGAATAGCAACTAAGGTTGAGTTTCTGTTTGAAGCAACGAAGCCGCGATGCATGGTAAGAATGTGGTGGTAGAGATGGATGACCTGTTTGAGATCAATCGCCTTGAAACCTCGATAGTAGGTAATGAGATGGTCTTTATAAACAGCAATTTTCAGCACATCGTCGTGGAAAGAAGCTTGCTCAAGCAGGATATTGAGATTATCTTTGGTCTCTGGATAGGCTGCATAGATTTCTTCGTAGGCAGCGATATTTTTCTTGCGGCCGATAATTCCTATAACGACAAAGAAAGCACTGAGTCCAATCAAAAACAGAATATAGAACATGAATGCAAGATTGTCAGATTCAAATTCAGTGATAGAGATATAGGAGCTGCTTGACATTACTGTGATGACTTCGGGATTGTCTGCTAGGAGACCGCGAACGAGGCTGCCATAATTAGAAATATATCCCTGATTCTTCTTAGGGGAGTTAGCATTAACGTAGGAGCCAACAATTCGGACAGGATTTTTTTCTAGCTCTCCACTCTTCTCTTTTTCCAAGAGCTGGGCAATCTGCTTGTCCCCTTTTTTAGCCTGCAGACCAACATATCCGTCTTGGTAGGCAACCAGCCAAACTTGAGTATTATCTTCTACTTCAATCAGGGCCTCTGGGAAAATATATGACACTTCAGCATAGACTGCTGAATCTGCTCCAGACTCGCTATTTCGGTCATAGGCAGTCTTGGTGTTGACTTTTTGGTATTGGATAAAGCCCATCACTGCAGCAACAACTAGAAAAATAAGAGAAATTACCAGTAGGGCGATGGTACCCTGGTTTCGTCTTTCCTTGAGCATAGCTCAACCTCCAAAATATATTCTAAAAGATAATTTGATTACCAAACTATCTTTTTTTGTATAGTATAACATAAATGCTTGACAAGTGGCAAGATTGTGTTAAAATATGAATGAACATAAAAATAAATTCATTCACAAAAGAGGCATGGAAATGGATAAAAAAAATGAGCTCCTGGCTGCGGCTAGAGAAGTCTTTGCAGAAAAAGGCTATAAGGCAGCTGGAATTTCTGATATTGCTAAGAGAAGTCAGATGGCTGTCGGATCCTTTTACAAGTATTATGAGTCTAAGGAAGCTATCTTCTTGGAGGTTTATGTAGCTGAAAATAGCCGTATACGTGAGGAAATCATGCAACGCGTAGACTGGCAGGGCGAGCCCGAGGCAATCGTTGAACAACTTTTTGCAGTCACTTTTGAGTTGATTTCACCCAATAAAATTTTGGCTGAGTGGAACAAGCCGGGCATTTCTCATATTCTGCACGATTACTATAATCAGGATTCCGGCCGAGGATCCAATGCCTTTCATCAGTTTCTGATTCAGACCTTCAGCCAGCGCTTGCAGGAAGAGGGGTTTTCGAAGGAGAAAATAGCTGAGATCATGAAGGTTTATGACTTGATTTACTACATAGACATGCATGTCACAGAGCAGGAATTTTCAGGCTACTTCGATAGTCTTGAGACTTTAGTGAAATATTTTGTTAAGGGAATTTTTTCCAAATAGAGGAAATTCCTTTACTTAGAAGCTGAAGTGAATGAATATTTAAGGAGATTCATTCATTAACAAAGGAGGTGATGTCTTATGTAGTGCGAATAGGAATTGGAAGGTATTCAAGAAATGTGATTGGATAAGTATAAAGTGAATTATTTTTTTAGAAAGTTTTGAATGAATATTAGGAACTGTTCATTCAAAAACAGAAAGTGAGGAAAAGAATGAATAAGCAAGGAGGATTTGCCATGAGCGGATTGGCTATTTTAGGTATCTGTCTGGTCGCGATTGGTCTTTTGACCATTGGCTACGGTGGTGTGACAGTTGGTTTCAGTTTGAGTGTGGATTTTCAGTCATTTTTAGTCGGAGGTCTCATCCTTGTCCTAATCGGAGCAGCTTTGATTCCGGGCTTGCCAGCAGTTGCTAAGCTGGCGGCACTGGCTTTGACAACTTTGTCATTGTTGATTTACATTCACATAATGCCAGATTTGGAGTTCATGCTTATGCTCATCTCAGATGTTGTGGTTTTAGGCTTTGCGGCTTGGTTTGCTATTCTTTTTTTAAGAAAGTAGGTGATGAAGATGATTGTAGTTTATGATTCAAATACTGGTGTTGGTAAACGATTTGCAGAATCACTGGGCTATCCGACCCAGACCATCAAGGAGAAACTGGAAGAGCCTTGTATTCTCATTACTCGAAATGCTGGTGCTGGGAAAATTCCTTGGTCTACCAAACGCTTTATCAAGAAACATCCTGGGCTGATTAAAGGTTTTGTTAACAATGGCGACTCTGTTAAACACGGCCGGACCTTCTGCGGAGCGACTGCCTTGATTATCGAAAAATATGGGCTCAAGCATATCTGTGATATTGACCGAGGCGGTAGTCCAGAAGATGTCAAGACTGTGCAGGCATTTTTGGCGAAGTGCTAGTCTCATCAAGCTTCGCATAAATGGAGGACTCGTATGCCTAGGTTCGAGAAAATTGGGAGCTTGTTTCTGGCTCTGATTTCTGTCTTTATCCTAACGGCCTGCAGGCATGTACAGAAAGAGCCCGACACTTCAAATAAGACGGAAAGAAATTCTTCCAAACAAGAAGAAACAGATCAGAATCAGGTAGACGCAACTTCCAGTGCGTCACAGAAAGATTGACTTTTTTGTCAAAATAGAAGAGCATAATTTGTTCAATGATTTTTAGGTCATCTTTTGACCTGTTTTGCGTATCAATAGGAGAGAGAAGGCTTAGCGTCTTTTTTCTCCTTTTTATGCTAAAACCCTGTGAGCATTCCTATAGTTTTTTAATAGTCAATATGGTACAATGAATTAGTATTGTCTTTCCAGTGTTTGTCAAAAAGGCAGAAAAACATGAAAAGAACGTGTTCGACTGGCTGGCCAATACGCTGTACTTTTAAACAAATTTTACTTGTGAGAAAGGAAGATTGCATGAATAAAAAACTGAGAGTATGGTTTCAGCTCATCATTCTCTGTCTAGGAGTGTTCCTGCCTTTCCTAGCCGGAACCCTTAAGGCTCATGCGGCGGAGCTCAATGATGTCATCACTGAGATGCACCTGACCACTAACTCTGGTAAGCAGCTGACCAATGGTGTAGATATCTGGCAGACCTTCCGAGTCTATGCTAAGTTTGCCCTGCCGGACAACCAAGCCCATGCGGGTGATACGACAGTGATTCATTTGCCGAACGAATTTACCTTTGGGAATTCCTCAGCTATTGAGCTCAAGGATGAAAACGGAGCCCTGGTGGCTAATGGAGTCCTGGATAGCAATGCCAAGACCATCACGCTGACATACACAGACTATGTGGAGCAGAAGTCCAGTGTCAGAGGCGAGTTTTTCTTTTATTCGCGGATTGACCACGAGGTCGTCACAGAGGAAAGGGATATTCCAGCTACTTTCACTGTAGGCAATAATAGGATTCCGGCCGGCAGCATTCACTATAATGGACCTCCGAAAAAGTATGAGTCTCTGCTAGAAAAGAGTGCTTTTCAGTGGGATGCTGATGCTAAGAATGAAATCCGCTACAATATAGCCATTAACCGCAACATGGGCAACTACAAAAATGTCTCTGTGACGGACAAGTTGGGTGATACAAACGCTAAGATTGTTCAAGACTCTGTACGGGTTTATAAGGTTTCTTGGCGCTGGAATAATGGAGATTGGGCGCGTGATTCGACTGAAGACGTAACAGCAGACTTCCAGTCTAAAATGACCTTTGGCGCTGAAGGCGATAGCTTGACAATCAACTTCGGAGATGTAGAAGGCTTCGGCTACCTGCTTGAGTACAAAACACTAGCTGACTACGATTTGGCTGATGGAGAGGTTGTAGGAAATAGGGCTACTATGAACTACAACAATACCGAGACAGTATCTGTCACCAACGAGTACTCTTATCAGATTGCTGGAGGAAAGTCCGAAGGCTATAATTTCAAGGTTAAGGTTCACAAGACAGATGAGTCTAATGCCTCTCTGAGCGGTGCAGTCTTTGAAGTGGTGCGGAAAGCGACCAATAAGGTGGTTGGCACAATCACGACAGATGCAGATGGGAACGCGGAAGTTGGTAATCTTCTGCGCGACACTTATATCCTGCGTGAAACGACTGCCCCAGCTGGTTATGACCGCCTGACAGAGGATATTACCATCAGTCCGACGGATTTTGGTAAGACTTTGAACGTAGGCAGTCCTGCCTCTGGAGACTCTGGAGACAGCAGATTGGTTGCAGTCAATGTAGTCAATAAACAAGCTCAAACTCCAACAAATAAACAGGTAACGTTCAGCAAGGTCAATCTAGCTGGTGAGGAAATTGCCGGTGCACAGATTCAAATTTTCAAGGGACGGGAAAGCAAGGGCAGCACTGTCGCATCTTGGACTTCAGAAGCTGACAAATCTAAAGAAATTAACCTAGAGCCAGGTGTTTACACCTTCCATGAGGAAGCGGCTCCGACAGGTTATCTGGCTGTGACTGATATTGTCTTCCAAGTCAATGAAGATGGCACTGTAACAGTTCTAGACGCTAATAGCAATGCTGTAGAATATACAGATGGTAAGTTATTCATTACTGACCAAGCAGCACCAGCTGAACCTGGTACCCCTGATAAAGCAGTTCAAGGTGGTATTAAGCCAAATCAATCATCTGATTCTGATAAAATAGCTGATGGTCAAGGAAAATCTAAAAAAGTTCTTCCTGCGACTGGCTCTGCTGAAAGTCTTGGACTAGTTCTTGCTGGTCTAGTAGTCCTGACTCTTTTAGGACTTTACCATAAGACTCGACTGAGCAAATAAATAAAGAGAAGATAGAGCAGAATGCTTTATCTTCTTTTGTTTGCACATTTTTTGTCTAGTTTTTTTGCAGCTTACTGAGCAATTTCTTCCAGTTACTCATGCTGGGCAGCCACTTACGGAAAAACTCTTGTTTTTGTCTCAGAATCCTCTATAATAATTGGCAAATAGAAAAAGGAGACAGAAGATATGACAGATACAAAAATACAAGAGAAGCTGAAGCCAGGTTTGAAGTTAGCGGATTTTCAAAAAGATGGAGACATCTATCTGGCGCTGAATTCGGACTATGTCTCAGGGGACAATGCCAAGTATATGACCATGTACAATCGCTTGGCTCGCTGGTATGACTTTGGTGAAAAATGGATAGGGCCACTTCTCCATGGCAAGGCAATTGACAAGCTAAGAAGGGATCTGATGGCAGAAATAGAATGGAAGGACAATTTGTCAGTTCTTTATGTCTCTATCGGAACAGGTCACGACCTACGCTACATTCCTGAGAATATTGACCTGAAAAGCCTAGACTTTGTCGGGGCAGATATTTCCATAGGCATGCTGAAAAAATGCCAGAAATCCTGCGCCAAGAAAACAAATCTGCAGCTCTTTCATGCTTGTGCAGAAGACCTGCCCTTTGAGGATAATAGCTTTGACATCGTCTATCATATCGGCGGGATTAATTTCTTTAGCGATAAGGCCAAGGCCATGCAGGAAATGCTGCGGGTAGCTAAGCCAGGGACTAAAATTATGATTTCAGACGAGACGGCAGACTATGTGGACCAGCAATATAAGAAGAATCACTTCAGCAAGAACTATTTTAAGGACGCTACTGTTGATTTAGGAGAAATTGAGGCCGCTATACCGGCAGGGGTTAAGGAGAAGGAGTTGAAACTCCTCTGGGATGGAAAATTTTATGCCCTGACGTTTAGGAAATAAATCAGAAGAACCGGACTTTGTTTTCGGTTTTTCTATGTTATTGAGGACATTGATTGTCAGACGCAATTGACCCTAGCAATAGTGGTCTGATTTGCAAACGAACCATGCAAATCGTCCACCTTTTCTAAATGACAAAAAGGTAAACAAATGTTAAAAAAATCTTCTTTTGTGTATAGCCATTTTTCTTATAGTATGATAAAATGTAGATGTAATGTATCTATAAATGTTCGCTTTCTAGAAAGCGGGCACTGACAAGATGGGGAAGCTCAGTTAGTATACAATTACATTGTACATTTAAAACTGAATATTGTGAGAAAGGAAAATTGCATGAACAAAAGGATTAGAGCATTGCTCCACCTTATTATTCTTTGTTTAGGAGTCATTTTGCCATCAGTAGCTCCTCTTACTCAGGTGCAAGCAGCTGAGTTTGGTGATGTTATCACTGAGATGAGCCTGAAGAATTCTTCAGGTGGTGATTTGACGCAGGGAATTGATATTTGGGAAACTTTTCGAGTTTACGCAAAGTTTGTCTTGCCGGATAACCAAGTACATCAAGGAGATACGACAAAAATTACCTTGCCTTCTGAGTATGCATTTGGGAACTCTTCAGCTATTGAGCTTAAAGACAGCTCGGATAATGTAGTGGCAAATGGATTTTTGGATTCAACCAACAAGACCATTACTTTGACCTATACAAATTATGTTGAGCAAAAGTCTGGTGTCCAAGGAGAATTCTTCTTCTATGCACGAGTTGACCATGATGTTGTGAGACAAGAAGGTGACTTGAATGGTGGATTTACCGTAGGAGGTCGGATGTTGTATCCGGGAATCGTCCATTATAATGGACCACCCAAAAGATATGACTCAAAAATTGAGAAGAGCTCTTATCAGGCAGCAGAAGACGGTAAGAATGAGGTTCATTACAATATTGCGATTAACCGCAATATGGAGCATTATACCGATGTAACGATAACTGACAAAATTACCTCGCCTAATTTTAAAATCATGAGAGACTCAATTCGGGTCTATAAAATTGCTTGGCGCTGGAATAATGGAGATTGGGTGCGGGATTCAACAGAAGACGTGACAGCTAATTTCCAATCAAAAATTACGGAAAATGCCGCTGGTGATGGATTCACGATTGATCTTGGCGACATGGATGGTTTCGGGTATTTGCTGGACTATAAGACAAAAGCAGATTACGATCTTGTTGATGGTGAGCGTGTTTCCAATAGTGCTACCATGACCTATAACGGTGGTCAAACAACGACATCAGCTGAAAATCGCTCTTATCAGATTGCCGGCGGTGTTGGAGAAGGCTATGTTTTCACTATTAAGCTTCATAAGGTTAATGAAAATGGTGAGAACCTGCAAGGTGCAGAATTTGAAGTTGTTCGTGATCGGAGCGGAGCAGTTGTCGGAAAATTAACCACAGATTCTAACGGGAATGCCAACTTGGGTGACTTGTTGCGCGATGATTATACCATCCGTGAAGTGACTCCTCCTACAGGATATGATAAATTAACTGAGGAAATTAAGATTGGTTCCCAGGATTTTGGAACAGACAAATCTGTATCACGCGAGATCGTCAATAAGAAGACGGTAACCGAGCAGGATGTAACTTTCAAAAAAGTAGATCCAAACGGGAAAGAAATTCCTGGTGCGCAACTGAAAATCTATAAAGGTGATCATGTTGACCAGGAAGAAGCTCCTGTTGCAGACTGGACTTCAGAAGAAAATACTTCTAAAGTGATAAAATTGTCTCCAGGAACCTATACACTGACTGAAGCGAATGCTCCTGCTGGTTATCAATATGTAGAAGACATCACATTTACAGTAGGTGCTAATGGCACTGTTGCTCTTGTGAAAAAAGGAGCAGAAGATACTGTTCAAGCAGCAGGCTCAATTCTGACGATTACCGACAAGGAGGACAATAGTCCTAAAGCTATTACCTTCAGTAAGGTTAACCTAGGCGGTACTGAGATTGCTGGTGCTCAAATTAAGATTTTCAAGGGCAACAAAGCGCAGGGTCAAGCTGTTGAAAGCTGGACTTCTGAAGCTAATCAGTCTAAAGCAATCAATTTGGAGCCTGGTATTTACACTTTCCATGAGGAAGCAGCTCCAACTGGTTACCTGAAAGTAACCGACATCACTTTCCAAGTCAAACATGACGGCACAGTGGAAGTGACCAATGTCGGCGAGAAAGACTCCAAAGGAGAAAACAATAAGGTTGTGACTGACGGAGCAATCTTGAAGGTAACAGACAAGGATGACGACTCAGAACGAGATGTGACGATCAAGAAAGTAGATCCAAACGGGAAGGAAATTCCTGGTGCGAAATTGAAACTCTACAAAGGCAGTCAGATTCGTCCTGAAGCTAAGCCTCTTGCAGAGTGGACATCCGAAGCCAACGCATCTAAGGTAGTAAAATTAGCTCCAGGAACTTATTCTCTGAAAGAGAGCCTTGCTCCTGCTGGATTTGTAGCTGTAGAAGATATTAAATTCACAGTTCATTCTGATGGCACCATTACAGTTGATGCTAAAGGAGCAACAGATTCTGTTGAAGCAAATGGCTTGGTTCTTACTGTAACCGATAAAGAGGACAATAGTCTTAAGGCTATTACTTTCAGTAAGGTCAACTTAGGTGGTACTGAGATTGCTGGTGCAGAGATTAAGATCTACAAGGGAGACAAAGCTGAAGGCCAAGCAGTAGAAAGCTGGACATCTGAAGCTAATCAGTCTAAGGACATCAACTTGGCACCAGGTACTTATACCTTCCATGAGGAAGCAGCTCCAACGGGTTACCTTAAAGTTACTGATATCACCTTCCAAGTCAAAACAGATGGCACAGTGGAAGTGACTAATGTTGGCGAGAAAGACGCTAAGGGTGAATCTAACACCGTTGCAACTAATGGTTCAACTGTTACGGTGACTGACAAAGATGATGACCTACCGCGTAAGATTACCTTTAGTAAGGTTAACCTAGGTGGTACTGAAATTGCCGGTGCCGAGATCAAGATCTACAAGGGCGATAAGGCAGAAGGGCAAGCAGTCGAAAGCTGGACTTCTGAAGCTGGTAAGTCTAAAGAATTAAACTTGACTCCAGGTACTTATACTTTCCATGAGGAAGCCGCTCCAACAGGCTACCTCAAAGTGACCGACATCACCTTCCAAGTCAAGCATGATGGTACAGTGGAAGTGACCAATGTTGGCGAGAAAGACTCTAAGGGCGAAACTAACACCGTTGCGACAAATGGTTCGACTGTTACAGTAACCGATAAGGATGATGATCTCCCGCGTAAGGTGACTTTCAGTAAAGTAAACCTAGGCGGTACTGAGATTGCCGGTGCTCAAATCAAGATTTACAAGGGCGAAAAAGCTGAAGGCCAAGCAGTAGAAAGCTGGACATCCGAAGCTGGTAAGTCTAAGGACATCAACTTAGCACCCGGTACTTATACCTTCCATGAGGAAGCCGCTCCAACGGGCTACCTCAAAGTAACGGATATCACCTTCCAAGTCAAACATGACGGCACAGTGGAAGTGACCAATGTTGGTGAGAAGGACGCTAAGGGCCAAGCTAACACCGTAGCGACAAACGGTTCAACTGTTGCAGTGACTGACAAGGACGATGATCTCCCACGTAAGGTGACCTTCAGTAAGGTCAACCTTGGCGGTACTGAAATTGCCGGTGCTGAGATCAAGATTTACAAGGGCGAGAAAGCTGAAGGCGATGCAGTTGAAAGCTGGACATCCGAAGCTGGTAAGTCTAAAGACATCAACTTAGCACCTGGTACTTATACCTTCCATGAGGAAGCCGCTCCAACAGGCTACCTCAAAGTGACCGACATCACTTTCAAAGTGAAAACTGACGGAACAGTAGAAGTGACCAATGTCGGAGAGAAAGACTCTAAGGGTGAAGACAACCGTGTTGTAGCGAATGGTGCAACTCTAACTGTAACCGATAAAGACGATGACAGTCCCAAAGCGATTACTTTCAGTAAAGTAAACCTTGGTGGTACAGAAATCGCAGGAGCTCAAATCAAGATCTACAAGGGCAACAAGGTTAAAGGCACAGCAGTCGAAAGCTGGACTTCTGAAGCTGGTAAGTCTAAGGATATAAATTTAGTACCTGGCACTTACACCTTCCATGAGGAGGCAGCCCCAACCGGTTACCTTAAGGTTACCGACATCACATTCCAAGTCAAGTATGACGGTACAGTGGAAGTGACTAGCGTAGGAGAAAAAGACGCTAAGGGCGAAGCTAACACCGTTGCAACCAATGGTTCAACAGTAACTATTACCGACAAGGACGATGATCTCCCACGTAAGGTGACATTCAGCAAAGTCAACCTCGGTGGTGCTGAAATCGCCGGTGCTGAGATCAAGATTTACAAGGGCGAGAAAGCTGAAGGAAACGCAGTCGAAAGCTGGACATCCGAAGCAGGTAAGTCTAAGGACATCAACTTGGCACCTGGCACTTATACCTTCCATGAGGAAGCGGCTCCAACGGGTTACCTCAAAGTAACGGACATCACATTCCAAGTCAAACATGATGGAACGGTGGAAGTGACCAATGTCGGAGAGAAAGACTCCAAGGGTGAAGAGAACAAGGTCGTAACCAACGGCTCAACTGTTACAGTAACGGATAAAGACGATGATAGTCCCAAAGCGATTACTTTCAGTAAAGTAAACCTTGGTGGTACAGAAATCGCAGGAGCTCAAATCAAGATCTACAAGGGCAACAAGGCAGAAGGCCAAGCAGTAGAAAGCTGGACATCTGAAGCTGGTAAGTCTAAAGAATTGAACTTGACTCCAGGTACTTACACCTTCCATGAGGAAGCAGCCCCAACCGGTTACCTCAAAGTAACCGACATCACTTTCCAAGTCAAACAAGACGGCACAGTGGAAGTGACAAACGTTGGCGAGAAAGACTCCAAGGGTGAAGACAACAAGGTTGTAACCGATGGTTCCAAAGTGACTGTAACCGATAAAGACGATGATCTTCCACGTAAGGTGACCTTTAGTAAGGTCAACCTTGGCGGTACTGAAATTGCTGGTGCAGAGATTCAAATTTTCCAAGGCAAAGAGGCAACTGGCAATCCTGTAGCGAAATGGACTTCAGAAGCAAATACATCGCATGAGCTTGGATTAGCTCCTGGAGTATATACCTTCCATGAAGCTGCAGCCCCAACCGGTTATCTAGCTGTTACCGACATCGTGTTCCAAGTGAATCTCGATGGCACAGTAACAGTCGTAAATGCCAATGGAAATACAGTAGAATACAAGGGTGGAAAGTTAGTCGTAACTGACCAAACGAAACCGACTGGCCCAGACAAGGATCCGTCTAAAAAAACAGATGAACCAGATCCGAAAAAATCAAATCAAGATAAACCAATAGAAAAAGACCAAGATAAACCTGTAGATAAGGGAAAGACGAAGAAAATTCTGCCTTTCACAGGTACAGAAATCAGCTTTACGCTACTTGCCATAGGCTTGATTATCATAGTTGGTTGTGGGGTTTATTTCGGAATCCGTTTCAAAAAATAAAACAGAAAGCAAGTGTCAATGAACATTGACGCTTGTTTTTTTATGCAACTGACCATCGTTTTCTTACCGGATACCTGATGGTTAATACCACTTACTGAAAAGCCCTTGTTTTTGCCTCTGAATCTTCTATAATAGTTGTCAAAGAAGAAAGGATATTTTTACTATGTCTAAACAAATTATAGACCCGATTCAATTGCGTCACGGTGCCAAATTAACCAACCGTTTGGTGCTGTCCCCTATGTATACTTTCAGTGGCTTAGAAGGAGGATTTGTGTCTGATGATACTTTGCGATACTACGGAGCACGCTCTCAGGCAGCCAGTCTTTTGATTACTGAATTTCATTATGTCAGTCCATCAGGAGGGCCTTGTTACCAGACTGGTTACCCAGTTCAATTAGGTATTTACTCTGATGACCACATTGAAGGGGAGAGAAAATTAGCTGCTGCCCTTCAAAAAGATGGCAATAAAGCGATTTTGCAGCTTCATCATGGTGGGATAGCAGCTTCCGGCCGTGCTTTGAAGGGTGAGGAAGTATTGGCTCCAAGTGCCTTAGATTTTTCTTTTCTGCCATATCCGGTGAGAGAATTGACCGATGAAGAAATCCTTGAAATTATCAAGGATTTTGGTCGAGCAGTCAAACGTGCAGTTCAAGCTGGTTTTTCAGGAGTGGAAATCCATGGTGCCAACCACTATCTGCTGCAGCAATTCTTTTCTAGCACATCCAATGTTCGTCAGGACAGATGGGGCGGAACTTTGGAAAAACATATGGCCTTTCCTTTGGCAGTAGTCAAGGAAGTGAAGCGTGCTGCGGCCAAGTATGCGCCAGAAGATTTTATTATTGGCTATCGGATTAGTCCAGATGAAATCCATGAAGGTCAAGTGGGCTATACTTATGAAGAAGCCAAGCTTTTGGTCAAGGAGCTGGTCAAGCACGAACTAGACTACATCCATTTGTCGCTTTTGACTGGCTATGCTTCAAAACCTGCAGGATCAGACAAGACCTATGCAGCTCATTTTAAGGAAGTAATGGATGAGCAAACTAAACTGATTACAATCGGTGGTGTCTTTAGTCAGGAAGATGCAGAAGCTGCTATTGAGAATACGGCTGCGGATTTGGTTGCAATCGGCCGTGGTACCTTGATTGACCCGCTGTTTGGCTATAAAATACAGACGGGACAAGGAGCAGAAATTGTCCATGAGATTAGCCCTGAGCAGTTGAAAAATTCTCAATTGACACCGGGCTTGCTTGAAGTGTTCAGCCGTAAGGACTCTGGTGGGCTGCCTCCTCTCCCTGGTCATGACAGTATTACCCACCTTCATACTGGTAAATATGGGGATGAAGGGCAGTAAGAATAGCCTATTCAAGATAGTATTGACAGAAGCCTGAACCTCCTCTGGAAAGAAAACTACTATATCTTTAAATTGAGGAAATATATTATGAAAACCGGAAACAAATTCCGGTTTTTTATTCTTGACGAAAGAAGCCGATAGGTATCGTTGAATTTAGGCCTATTGACGCAGTTTAAGGGCAATCGAAAACTATTTTTTCTAAGTGACAAAAATGTAAGTTTAAAGGCTAAAATGAAAGGTTATCTTATGGCAGCTAGTCTGGGAATTCGGTATCCTATAAGTGTAAAGAAAAAGAAGATAACTATCTTCCAAACTAATAATCAGATTTCAAGAAGGAGGCCCGCTATGAAAATCAATTTTTTTAACCATCGCCAAAGTAAACCTAAAGCTCAAAAGATTTCCAAGGAAGAAATCGAGAAGACTCGTCTAGGCTGTGCTTCCAGTCAATATTATTTCTGGCTGCAGTACAGTCACTGAGAGATTCCATTATTCAAGGGTAAGAGAAAGGTCAGTTGACTTTTCTCTTTATCCGACTTGGAGCACAAGATGACAAAAATGTAAGATTGGCGGGCAAAATGAAAGATTAGGTTATGGAAACTTGTCTGTCTTTCCGGTATGATAGTAGTATCAAGTTAAATAAAGAAGAGGTTCGAGTATGACATTATTAGACGTACAACACGTGAAAAAAATTTATAAAACCCGCTTTCAGGGCAGCCAAGTAGAGGCATTGAAAGACATTCACTTTACGGTAGAAAAAGGCGAATATGTCGCCATCATGGGGGAGTCAGGTTCTGGGAAATCCACCCTACTCAACATCCTAGCCATGCTAGACAAGCCAACAGAGGGCCGCGTCTTTCTCAATGGAACTGACACAGCAACCATCAAAAACAGCCAAGCTTCCAGCTTCCGCCGAGAGAAATTAGGCTTTGTCTTTCAGGATTTCAACCTGCTGGATACCCTGTCGGTCAAGGATAATATTCTCCTGCCTCTGGTCCTCTCTCGCCGTCCCATTACCGAGATGATGCAAAAGCTGGTCACGACCTGCAACGAACTGGGGATTAACAAGCTGCAAGAGAAGTTTCCTTATGAGATTTCCGGTGGCCAGAAGCAACGGGTTGCAGTAGCTCGGGCAATTATCACAGATCCTGAAATTTTGTTGGCGGATGAGCCGACGGGAGCCTTGGATTCCAAGTCTTCGGCAGCCCTGCTGGATGTTTTTGACGATATCAATGCACGCGGTCAGACAATTCTCATGGTAACCCACTCAACTGCAGCGGCTAGCCGCGCCAAGCGGGTACTCTTTATCAAGGATGGGATCCTTTATAATCAAATCTTCCGCGGTGACAAGACTGAGCGGCAGATGTTCCAAGAGATTTCTGACACTCTGACAGTTATGGCAAGTGAGGTGAAGGACTAGTGTTTCGATTAGCAGCAAAATTGGCGGTATCCAATCTGATTAAGAACCGCCGTCTCTATTATCCTTTTGCACTGGCTACCTGTGTGGCTGTAGCCATTTCTTATATTTTCAACTCCTTGGCTTTTAATCCCAATCTATCCAAAATGACAGGTGCCAGCTCTGTTATCCTCGTTTTGGTCCTAGGGGTTGTTATTGTAAACATCACAGCTGGAATTATTGTCTTTTATGCCAATCAATTTGTTATGAAGAATCGCTCCAAGGAGCTAGGGCTTTATGGTATGCTAGGTCTTAATAAGAGTCATCTCTTTGTTATGACCTTTATTGAGCTGCTAATCTTCGGGCTAGTGGCTGTATGCTTGGGGCTGACTATAGGTCTTCTCTTTGACCAGCTGATTTATGCCTTTTTGCTCAAGCTCATGGGTACCAAGGTGGTTCTGGTTTCGACCTTTCAACCTTTTGTAATGGTATTGATTATCATATTCTATGCTTTTGTATTTTTCTGCTTGCTGATCAAAAATGGCTTTTACTTAAGAAAGTTTGATGCTCTGCAATTAGTCAAAGAAAAAAATAGCGGGGAGAAAAAGAGTCGCTTTTTACTCTTGCAAACTATTATTGGTATGTCTTCTCTCGTTTTTGGCTATTATCTTGCTTTAGGTGTATCTAATCCGATGGCAGCCATTATCATTTTCTTCGTAGCAGTACTTTTTGTTATTCTAGGGACTTATCTACTTTTCAATGCAGGGACGACTGTTTTCTTACAATTTTTGAAAAAGAGGAAGACATTTTATTATCAGCCTGATAACATGATTTCGGTATCTAATCTAATTTTTCGAATGAAGAAAAATGCAATCGGTTTAGCGACGATTTCTATTTTGTCGACAATGGTTTTGGTTACCTTGTCTGGTGGAGCCAACATTTATGCTGGTGGTGATTATATGCAGAATGCCATGTTCCCGCATGATTTCAGTATCCAAGGAAAAGAAGTAACAGGTGAGGTGCTGGACCAAGCTTTGACAGAGTTTGTTCAAGAGCAGCAGCTGCAGATTAGTAAAAAAGTTATTTACCAGTATTATACGATAGGAGTTAGCGGTCGAACTGGTAATCAGCTAGATATTTATTCTAAGGGACAGAAATCATTCACTCCAAATCTTTATATTTTGGCCATTTCTGAGAGTGATTATCAAGGAATGACGGGTCAAAATCTTCAGCTTAAAGATGATGAAGTAGCCATATTTGAGCAAGGACTGGAACTAGATAGCAAAAAAGATTTACAGCTAGCTGATAAAAATTTAAAAATCAAGAGAAAATTAAAAGAAGATTTTGTTTTCGGTAATATACCCGATCCGATGAATATGATAGTGCCTGAAAAAATCTATATGGTAGCTAAAAATCCGAGTCAAATCTTTTCTTCATTGATGAACGATTACGCTGTCAATGTTAACTATTATGGAGGATTAAATCTCAAGCTTTCAAAAGAAGAACAGAGAAAACTCAAAGAAGCCTACCAAGAAAAGCTAAGCAGTTTTAATACCACCTTACCTGAAAATCAAGCTATTTATGGCTCTGTGACAGCCTTTGATAAGCAAGAAATAAAAGGAATGCTAGGCGGTATGTTCTTTATTGGAATTTTCCTATCAATCGTTTTTATGCTTGGAACTGTTCTTATCATCTACTACAAGCAGATTTCTGAAGGCTATGAAGATCGAGAAGGCTTTGTTATTTTACAAAAGGTTGGATTGGACGAAAAACAAATTAAGAAAACGATTCGTAGGCAGATTCTGATAGTCTTCTTCCTACCACTAATCTTTGCCTTTCTTCATTTGGCTTTTGCCTACCACATGCTGAGCTTGATTTTATCTGCTTTAGGGGTGCTGAATGCCACACTTATGTTAGTAGTGACTCTCGGTGTCTGCGCTCTGTTTATTGCAGTATATGTCGGTGTCTTTCTCATCACATCTCGCAGCTATCGCAAAATTGTGGCTATGTGATAGCAGAGACAGGCATCATATACCTTTCATCTATTTTAAAGACTTAGGCTGAGATTTCTCTCAGCCTTTCTTTTCTCGGTAAATTTCTGAGAAGGATTCCTAAAAGAGAGGAAATATGATAAAATAGGGCGTTAATGCAATTAGGAGAATAAAAATAGATGAATATATTTAGAAAAAAAGATGCTAGTAAGGACAGAACGGGCATGCGCCGTCACTTGAAAATTCCAGATCTGATTTTGCTTGGTATTGGAGCCATGGTAGGAACTGGGATTTTCACCATCACAGGGACTGGAGCAGCCAAATATGCTGGGCCTGCTCTGACCGTTTCGATTGTCATTTCAGCGCTTTGTGTGAGTATTTCGGCCCTTTTTTACGCTGAGTTTGCCTCACGGATTCCGGCCAATGGTGGAGCCTACAGTTATATTTATGCGGTTCTGGGGGAATTTCCTGCTTGGCTGGCTGGCTGGCTGACCATCATGGAGTTCATGACCGCTATCTCAGGTGTTGCCTCTGGCTGGGGCTCTTATCTGAAAGGCTTGCTGAGCGGCTTTGGTATCCAGCTGCCAGCAGCCCTGAATGGTACCTTCAATCCAAAAGCAGGTACTTATGTGGACTTGCTGCCCATTCTGGTATTGGCCTTTGTTACGGGAGTTGTCCTTCTGAACTCAAAGGCAGCCCTGCGCTTCAACTCAGCCTTGGTGGTCTTGAAATTCTCAGCCTTGGCGCTCTTTATCATTGCAGGATTTTTCTTCATCAAACCAGAAAATTGGTCTAACTTTGCACCATTTGGCTTTGGAGAAATTTATGGCGGTAAGGTCGGCATCATGGCTGGGGCTTCACTCATGTTTTTTGCTTTCCTAGGCTTTGAGTCCATTTCTATGGCGGTTGATGAAATCAAAGAGCCTCAAAAGAACGTTCCGCGCGGAATTGTCTTATCCTTGAGCATTGTGACCATTCTCTATATTTTGGTGACCTTGGTCTTGACTGGGATTGTCCACTATAGCAAGCTGGATGTTTCAGATGCGGTGGCCTTTGCCCTGCGCAGCGTCGGACTTGGCTGGGCAGCTAACTATATCTCTGTCGTCGCTATTTTGACACTGATTACGGTCTGCATCTCCATGACCTACGCCCTGTCGCGGATGATTTACAGTATTGCACGTGATGGGCTCTTGCCTCGCTCTTTCAAGAAATTGACAGAGACCAGTCGGGTGCCAAAGAATGCAACGATTCTGGTAGGGATTGCCTCAGCTGTCTGTGCCGGTATCTTCCCCTTAGCTAGCATCGCCTCTTTCCTCAATATCTGCACCTTGGCCTATCTGATTTTATTGGCACTGGCTGTCTTGAAATTGCGGAAAGATCAAGGAATGCCCAAAGCTGGAGAATTCAAAACACCTCTAGTACCTCTGACACCGATTTTATCCATTATTATCTGCCTGTCCTTCATGACCCAGTATACCAAGGAAACCTGGCAAGCCTTTGGAATTGCCCTAGCGCTGGGAAGTCTCATCTATGCCTTCTATGGCTATAGAAACTCAGAAATCGCTGTAAAAGAGAAGTAGGGTGTAGAGATTGGTCGAGAAGATGAAGTGTAGGAACTTGGTAACTATAAACAAAGCAGAAAGAGTTTTATGAAGAAAAATTGTATAAAAGGCCGATGCTATAATATCTCTTTGAATGGTAAGAAAGCTTTTCTCGGATGGTTCTTAATAATTTCTGATAATGGACAGGAATATCTCGTGGAGAGAAATGGAACGATGTCCTGTGGCTGTTTTAGAAAGGTTTATCAAACAGCCTATTCTTTCATACCGCATACTGAATTTTTAAACAAATCAAATAATCTACCTGCTATTGCAGGAACTTCCATAGGTCTTATCTTGGCTAGAATGCTGAGAAAAATAATTCCGCTAAATTTTTTCTTTGGGCCAATAAATCGACCAATGAATATCGGAACTGGTCTTGTAAATATTGGTGTGGCAATAGGATCGATGGTTCTTGCTATGTTTCTTGTAAAATATTATAGAAAGAAACGACTTGAATCTTTTCTAAATAAAAAAGGTTGCAAACTTAGCTTGATTGGAAAAGTAAGAACAAAAGAGCCTATTAAAAAATTGGCCAATGGAATAGAGGTGTGGTAAATGAAACGGTTTAGCATTCGCCAATTATTGGTAATAGGCATTTTGTCAAGTGTAGTATTATTTGTTATGTTTTTTACTCAGCCCAGATTCTTTCTCTTAATACCTATTTTTATTGGAATAGTCTTGTTTTTCAGAGGTATAGAAGTTAGTGGAGACAAAGAGATAGAATTTGAACTAATAGAAGGAGAAAAGAATGAAAAAACTTAACCTAAGCCAAAAGAAGAAAATCTGGCTCTTTGTCCTTGCTTTTATCGCCCTGATCTTACTGGCGATTGTGATCAATATCCAACTGAACCAGCCTGAAGATATGCATGCTGATTATGTTCGGCTTTGGAAGACAACTTGGCATGAGGAAAATAAAGACTGGCTCTATCCACTGAAAAATATCTGTCTTGTTATTCTAGCAGTTCTAGCTGGGTCTGGTTTAATGATTGCATTCTCTAAGAGTGAGAGATGGAAATAAACAACTGTAGATTTAAATGAAATCATCTTACAAAAATGTAAGATTAGCTATGATAAATGTAAGGTAGAGACATGGAAAACGTGTCTCTATTTTGCTATAATCAGCTCAGAAATCCTAACAAGAAAGGTTGTGCAATTATGAAAAAAGTCCTTTTAGGTTGCTTGGGAACAGTACTGGTTTTGCTTGCTCTTTTAATAGGTTTTCTGGCCTACTTTGGTCCAGACTATGGAATTTTTCTTTTTCCACCTAGTCCGCAGGACTACGCCCGCTCGGTTGTGAAAAAGCTTGATTTCGGTCTTTATACGGGCAAAGATTGGGAAAATGAGAAAAAGAAAGCCTTAGAGAAGCTTGGATCAGCCAAGACTTATCAAGATACCTATCCCGTCTTGGAAGAATTAACCAAAGAGGCTGGCGGAAAGCATTCTTATTTTTTAAGTCCACAGGATAATCCCGAAAATAGTCCAGAAAGCAAAAATCAGCCTGAAGTGCAGAATCGGGAGGGAATTCTCTATTTAAAAGTTCCTGCTTTCACTGGTGATGCACAGGCAACGAAGGCTTATGCCAAGAAACTGTCAGCAGCTCTTAAAAGGGATGACTATCAGGCGGTTCTTGTGGATCTGAGAGATAATACCGGCGGGAATATGTATCCGATGATTGCTGGACTGTCCTCTCTTCTGCCTGATGAAGACCTCTTCCAATTTGTTTATAAAAATGGGAGCAAGAGCGCGGTTTCTCGATTAGATATTCTTCAGCAGCTTGGTCTGGAGCAGACTGATGAGAAAGCAAAGAAAGTGCAAATAGCCGTCCTTATCAATGGGAAGACAGGCAGCTCAGGAGAAATGACTGTTTTAGCTTTTAAGGGACTGGAAAACGTCAAAATATTTGGTCAGCCAACGGCAAGCTATACTACGGGAAATAATTATTATCAACTGTATGATGGAGCGGTTTTGCTCTTGACTACCTCGAGTATCTTAGATCGCACGGGCAAGCTTTATGAGAATGAGGCAATTCAGCCAGATATCCAAACAGACCAGCCTTTAGAAGAGGCGGAGTCTTGGTTGAAGGGACAGATAGGAGAATAGTTCATTGAAAGCAGTCAAAGAGACTGCTTTTCTGCTATAATAAAGAGAAGAACGAGGTGACAGATGATTCGTAAAGTAAAACTAAGAGATGCTGCAGCCATTCAGCGACTCAATGATGAGTGTCTGGGCTACGATTTCGATAGGGAAGCGACGAAGGCTCAACTGAAAAAGTTACTAGAGAATGACCAGCATTTGATTTTGGTAGTTGAAGAAGACGGTCAGGTCATAGGCTACGCTCATGCTGCTAGCTACGACTGTCTCTATTTTCCGTCCTTGCTCAATCTCTTGGCTTTGGCCGTCGCTCAGGATTTTCAAGGGCAGGGACATGGCAGAGCGCTGATGCAAGCTTTGCGTGAAGAGGGAAAAGCAGCAGGCTACACAGGAATTCGGATTAATTCAGGCATTTCCCGCTCATCAGCCCATGAATTTTACCACAGCCTTGGTTGCAGTGAAAAAGCAGACCAGAAACGATTTTATTGGGAATTTTAGAGAATTTAAGGAGAAAAAAATAGACGGTCATGAGAAAAAAGAAGATAGTGTATGTTTTATTGAGTATTCTTTTGTTGGGAGCTTTAGGTCTGCTCACCTTATGGGTTATTAGAATAAATACTAAAGTTTATGTCAATAGACAAGAAACAAAATTCAAAAGCATTCAGCTTTTCGATAATAATAAGTTTGTATTGGTTGCTGTAGGGGAGAAAGATAATTATGGTCATATTTACTATGGACAAAATTATGTTTCAACCATAGCTGTCCATTCACTTGATGTAAAATCAGGTCAAGAATCTCCGCCAATTGAAAAAGATGAATTTTATAAAATCATTAGCTATGATTTAAACAGTACTGAGCTAGATAAAAAGGAAATAGATTTATATTCTTTTATTAATCCCTCTGAGGGATATCGTAATGACGAAGTGCTGACTGACTACTATGGGAACGGGAAAGATTATTTTTCTAGAGAATTAAGGAGTTATCAAAATCATAGTTATAGTGAGAAAGAATTTTGGTTTGATGTAGAGAAAGAAAAACTAAGTACGGAAGATATAGAGGCGAAAATAATTTCTACGATAAAAGATGATCCATATAGAAATGAAGTGAGTTTTCTTCCAGGTGGTCTTTCTGATAGTCTGGAAAATCAGCTAGCTAAGCACCATCTTTGGGAAAGTGATGGAGCTATTATGCCAGATGATTATCATTATCGAAATAAAATTGATATTTCTGATACCAATTTTGCTCAGCTATATCCAGAAGTAGCTAAGAATATGAAGGATATGACTCAACTTTATTTCCGGCCTGAGCAGTATAATCAGAAAGAATGGTTTGACAACCTTTTGCATTGGTTTGCACCTAAGGGACAGGATGTTATGGAGGTGTATGCGACAGATTCTGCAACAGGTGAGAAAACACAAATTAAATCATTTGATGATTATTTGGCATGGCGAGAAGCCCACCCTGAGGAGGTGAAAAAATATGAGCAATAAAATTGAACCACTAACCCAGCAGCATGCTTTAGAAATTGCCAATGATTGGCACTATGAGGCGCCTTATGATTTTTATGATATGAAAAATGACCTGGAGGATTATGAAGAAATGGTTTCTCCTGAAGCGCGTGGGGACCGTTATTATCAAGTTATGCGCGATGGGGAACTCTATGGATTTTTCTGCTTGGAGCAGAAAGGAGAGCGCACTTTGGAGCTTGGTTTGGGGATGAAGCCGGTGCACTGTGGAAAAGGTCAGGGCGCTGCATTTCTGCAGGGAATTCTGGACTTTATCATGGAAAAATTTGCGCCCCGAGTCATAATTCTATCCGTGGCTGACTTCAATCACCGAGCCCAGCAGCTTTATCTCAACATGGGCTTTGAAGTGGTGAGGCGCATTCCGCAGGAAAGCAATGGTGATATTCATCTCTTTGTGGAGATGGAGAAAAACACCTAATTTTAGACTTTGTTGCAAAGCAACAGAAAAACTTGTTGACAGTCAAGAAAAAGTCGTCCAATATACTTATGACTGCTGGTGGCTAGCAGGGAATTTGTCAAAGATTACCAATAAACAAAGGAGAAAACCATGACATTTGAAGAAATTTTACCGGGCCTTAAGGCCAAGAAAAAATATGTGCGTACAGGCTGGGGTGGGGCAGAGAACTACGTCCAGCTCTTTGACACGATTGAGCAGAATGGAGTGGCTCTTGAAGTGACACCTTATTTCCTTATCAATGTTTCTGGTGAGGGGGAGGGCTTCTCCATGTGGAGTCCGACTCCTTGTGATGTCCTCGCGACAGATTGGGTGGAAGTAGATGACTAAGACGGTGCTGGTGACGGGAGCTAGCTCTGGCATCGGCCGAGCTCAGGCTCTGACCTTTTTGGAAAATGGCTATCGGGTTTACGGGGTGGACAAGGATGAAAACCCTGGCTTTCTCAATGAGCTTCGTTTTGTCAAGATGGATTTGACAGGTGATTTGACACCACTCTTCACTAGCTTTCCTGAGGTGGACATTCTCTGTAATACAGCAGGTATCTTGGACGATTATCGTCCCCTGCACGAGACCAGCGATGAGGACTGGGAACAGATTTTTGCCCTTAATCTGACCGCGACTATGAAAATCACTCGCTTTTACTTGCAGAAAATGCTAGAGAAAAAGTCTGGTATCATCATTAATATGTGCTCGATTGCTAGTTTTCTGGCTGGCGGTGGTGGTTCTGCCTATACAGCCTCTAAGCATGCTCTGGCTGGCCTGACCAAGCAGATAGCCTTGGACTATGCGGATAAAAATATCCAAGTCTTTGGCTTGGCGCCAGGCGCTGTCAAGACAAACATGACTGCCGCAGATTTTGAGCCAGGCGGACTGGCAGACTGGGTTGCTGAGGAAACGCCGATCAAGCGCTGGCTGGACCCTCAGGAAGTAGCTGATGTTAGTCTCTTTCTAGCCAGTGGTAAGGCAGCTGCTATGCAGGGCGAGATTATCAAAATAGACGGTGGCTGGAGTTTGAAGTAAGGAAATAAAATGTTTAAATGGTAAAAACGCAAGAAGATTTATCTGTTTTGTCTAGCCCTGCTATTTCTTATCTGGTTAAACAATACAAGCCTCTTTTCTAATAAAGATGGGAAAGAATATAAAATCCTAGCCCATCGAGGACTCGCACAGACCTTTGATGAGTCTAAAGCGGACTGGGACAGCAATACGGCAGCCATGATTGACCCTCCTACACATCCCTATCTTGAGAACACCATTTCTTCAATGCAGGCGGCTTTTGACCTGGGAGCAGATGCAGTGGAGTTTGATGTGAAATTGTCCAAAGACCAGCAACTGGCAGTCTTTCATGATGCAACTCTGAAATTCAAGACTGGCATTGAGGGAGAAATTCAGGACTATACGATGGCTGAGCTCAAAAAGATGGATATCGGTTACGGTTATACGGCTGATGGCGGAAAAACCTATCCTTTTAGAGGAAAAGGAGTCGGCCAGATGCCCACAATAGATGAGGTTTTTGAGGCCTTTCCAGACAAGGAGTTTGTGATTGAGGTCAAAGACGGGAAATTAGAAACCTATAAAGTCTTGTGGGAAAAGCTAAAAACGCTCTCGCCCAAAAGGTTAAACAAACTCAGTGTTTGTGGGGCAAGCGAGGAAGGCGTTCATTGGTTGCGCAGTCAGAGCAGCAGTCTCAAGCTCTTGTCCAAAAATCGCATGCTTAATGCTCTTATCCAATATGAATTATTGGGCTTTACGGGCTATATCCCTGAGGAAATGAAAAATGCAGAGCTGCGCATTACTTTGAAATATGCCAAATTCTTATGGGGTTGGCCAAACAAATTTATGGAAAGAATGGAAGCAGTCAATACACGGGTTGAGCTAACAGCTGGCGGCAGCGATTTATCAGAAGGTTTCGATCATATCCATAGTCTAAAAGATATTCCCGAAGGCTTTGACGGCTATATCTGGACGAATAAAATCAATGAACTGCATCTGAAAGAAGATAAAGAATGAAGGCAAAGAATACTTTTTTCCAATCCTGGACTAAAAATATGGTACTTTACGGTTTGGATGCTAGTCTAGGGCAGTTCTTTATGAATGCGCCTGAGACATCCTGCCTTTACCAACTAGGAAATTTCATCTTTCCGTCTGGTCAGGTGGATCCGAATTTGTGGCAGGAATTTAGCAAAAAATATAGTTTAGCTGACAAGGTCATTATCTCCGAGGAGTCCAGCTGGCAAGAGTTTCTGGATGGTCAGAGTGAGCTGGGCCAGTTTACTCGCTATGCTTTTGCGGACAAGGTTGCCTTTGACACAGATGCTTTGGAGAAATGGCAGCGCAGGCTACCAGCAAACTACCATCTTTGTCCGATTGATGAGGAGAGTTATGAGCGTTTGGCTGAGGAAGCCTGGTCTCAAGATTTGCAGGGTGATTTTTCCGGTTTTGACCATTTTCAAGCGGCGGGTGGCTTTGGCTTTTTACTTTATTCAGGAGAGGACATCATCGCTGGCGTATCGACAGGATTGGTCTATCATGGAGCTTTTGAGATTGAAATTGCTACCAAGCCAGCCTACCAAAGGCAGGGCTTGGCCAAAATCTTGGGTGCCCAGATGATTTTAGAAGCCCAAAAACACTCACTCTTTCCTCTCTGGGATGCGCACAATGAAGCTTCCAAGAAGGTTGCAGAAAGCTTGGGCTATCAGTGTCTAGGCGCTTATCCGGCCTATGAATGGAAAGGGACTTTTGACCAATGAAGAAAAACCAAACCTATGACTTAAAAGATATCATTGAGGCTGTAAAATCGGAAGAGCTAGATGATGATTTCTGTTTGTATGCTAAGGAAAATGGGGAACTGAATTTTCAGGACAGATACTTGCTTGCTGATTATCCTCAAGTGGTGGGTAATAGGGATGTTTACCCTAGACAAGTAAGCGAGCAAGAGCTGGATCTGATTTATTACGGTGAAGATTTTGCGGATGTTCTCTTGTCAGTCATGGAGCAGAAAGCAGAAGTGACTGATCAAGAGTGTTTACAGGCTCTGATTTACTATTATGAGCATGATGACTTTATGGATTTTGATAAAGATACAGTTTTGTAGGAAGATTTTTTATAAACAATAATTATCATTTTAGAAAGACAGGAGAAGTGATGACCCCAAAAGAAATGTGGCAGGCATACAAGAAAATCAATCCAAAGATTGGCGACGATATTGACGCCTGGGCCTTCGGTGACTTGGCAGATGAGCTTGCTGACTTAGTGCTGCGTGGTGAAAAGACAGCGACGGCTTCTGCCTATGAGCTCTATAAGCTTGAAAATGAGCCCTTGCCGCAGGCAGGAAGCTTTGATGTCATTTTAGACAGTCAGGACAAGGCAGTCTGTATCATTGAAATCACCAAAGTCTCTGTGGTACCTTTTAATGAGGTTTCAGCCGAACACGCCTTTAAGGAAGGAGAAGGAGACAAATCCTTGGCCTACTGGCAACAAGTCCATCAGGAATTTTTTACGGAGTGTCTGGCGGAAGCCGGTTTGGAATTTTCGCAAGAAACGGGTGTCGTCCTAGAAGAATTTCGCAAGGCCTATCCGCTGGATCAAGCTTAAGTCTATTTTTGAATAGGCTTTTTGTTTGCCCTTGATAAATCGAAATAAAAGTGTTGCTATTAGGTATATAAAAATCGTGATTTGGAGGAGAAATGGATAAATTAATTTTAGGCTTACTCATGATAAAGCGTTTTACAGTTTATGAAATTCGTCAGGTGATGCGGCAAAATTTCAGCTCTATGTGCAGTGACAGTCTAGGTAGTATCCAAGCAGCCTTAAAAAAACTGTCCCAGCAAGGAGCAGTGACTTATTCGGAGTATGTAGAAAAAGGAAAAATGAAGAAGGAATATGCCATTACTGCTTCGGGACGAATCTTGTTTTTGGGGTGGCTTAAAACGCCTATCGACATGAGCAAGAATAAGAATATGGACTTGGGGAAATTCCTCTTTATGGGTTATCTTCCTAAGAAAGAGCAGCTTCAGATGCTGGATTTGACCATTGAGGGACTGGAAGTTGAAGTCCAAGAGTTTGAAGCTGTCAAAGACGCGATTCGTTTTACGGAGGAACAAGAAAAGGTAAAAGCCTATCTAGAGCAGAACAGCCATCTGGCTACAGAGCTGATAGAGACCAGTCAGGCGGCTGATTTAGCTGAAAGTATTTCCCAGATTGGTTATTTTGAAATAAAGACGCTCGAATTTGGGCTGGATTCGGCCCGCTTTCAGTTGGAATGGTTTAGCAAGCTTCGCCAGCAGTTGGCTAAAAATGAGAAAGAGGGCTGAGATACTAAGTATTCAAAAAGCAGCGGCTACTTGACTTGTAGATACATTTGGCAATGGCTTTGAGAGTTTGAAAAACAAATTAGCCTTTCTTCCGCTACAGTCTTCAAAGACCGTTTCTGAAAAAGATTGAAAATAGCTCTAAAAAAGCTTATAATATAAGCTATAAAACGACAGAAGGCTTCTAGGAGGATTGATTTTGAAGAAGGTTCATTTTTTTATCATTTACGGCTGTGTCTGCTTTGTACTGATTGGCGGAACCTTTCTCTATACTTACTTTAAGCCTGGAGGAATCGCAGAAGCTCTTGAATCCCGCTTTAAGCTGTCTGCTGTAGTGGATGCATCCTTGAAAAAATTCGATCATGATAGTTTTTACATGGATCGGCTGTCTGAGTCGACTTATCTAGAAGGCTACAAAAAAAGAAAAGCCAAGACGGTTAAACAGCTGACTGTTTCAGATTCACCTTATTTAGCCAAGCTTTATGAAACCTATGATGATCAAGAACTGACCCATTATTTCAGTGAGGATCGGATGTACTTGGAAGAAAAGGATGGATTTGAGACCATTGATGACACCGACTCCCGGAAACATATTGATGGCTATTCGGGCATGTCCTCTTTTAAGGCTTTGCTGCAGGTCATGGTAGATAATGAGTCAGAACTAACTAAGAAAAAAGTGGAAGGCGGCTATGAGTTTTCGGTGACAGCAGAAGGTGATTTGGCCTATGACCTTATCGATGCCTTCTACTATGCTTATAATGATGAGCATTATGATACGACCATCGACATTGAGAAGTGTAAGGTTGCCTTTGTGGTTGACCCTAAGACTCGGACCATCCGCTCTATTGATATGACTATGGATTTGGACGAAGATACAGCTTTAGATGGAGAATTAATTTACTTCAAGCAGCGGGCAGTCTTCAAGGACTATGGCAAGGCGAAAGTCCATCTTCCAAAGAAAATCAAAGAAAAAGAAGCAAAATCAGCTGTTTAAAGGCTGATTTTTTTGTGCAAAAGTTTTTTTGTTGCAGATTTTTATGGGGATGGCTTGATTTTAAATTTTTAAAAATTACCTTTTAGTGATATAATAAAGGTGATATCCTACAGAAAAGAGATAATTGATGACAAATTACGCGATTATTTTGGCTGCGGGTAAGGGTACTCGCATGAAGTCAGATTTACCAAAGGTACTGCACAAGGTTGCAGGGATTTCCATGCTGGAACATGTATTCCGCAGTGTCAATGCCATTAATCCAGAGAAGACCGTGACAGTTGTTGGGCACAAGGCAGAGCTAGTCGAGCAAGTCTTAGCAGGTCAGACAGACTTTGTCCGTCAGACGGAGCAACTGGGAACGGGCCATGCCGTTATGATGGCAGAGCCTGTTTTGGAAAATCTGACAGGTCAGACGCTGGTCATTGCTGGCGACACTCCTTTGATTACAGGAGAAAGCCTGAAAAATCTGATTGACTTTCATATCAACCACAAGAACGTTGCGACTATCCTAACAGCAGAAGCAGATAATCCTTTCGGCTACGGCCGTATCGTTCGTAATCAGCACGACGAAGTTTTGAAAATTGTTGAGCAGAAGGATGCTTCTGACTTTGAGCAGCAGATCAAGGAAATCAATACGGGGACTTATGTCTTTGACAATGCCCGTCTCTTTGAAGCCCTCAAAAACATCAATACCAATAATGCTCAAGGCGAATACTATATTACAGATGTGATTGGCATTTTCCGCGAGAATGGTGAAAAAGTCGGCGCTTATACGCTCAAAGACTTTGATGAGAGTCTGGGGGTTAATGACCGAGTAGCTTTGGCTACAGCTGAGAGTGTAATGCGCCGTCGGATTAACCAGCAGCATATGGTCAACGGTGTCAGCTTTGTCAATCCAGACGCGACCTATATCGATGTGGATGTGGAAATTGCGCCTGAAGTTCAAGTTGAAGCAAATGTGACCCTGAAAGGTCAGACCAAGATTGGGGCAGAGACTATCCTGACTAATGGTACCTACATCGTGGACTCTGTCATTGGAGAACGTACCGTTATCACCAACTCCATGATTGAAGAATCAAGTGTTGCAGATGGAGTGACGGTCGGGCCTTACGCTCATATCCGTCCAGGTTCTAGTCTGGCTAAGGATGTCCATGTCGGCAACTTTGTTGAAGTTAAAGGATCGTCAATCGGAGAAAATACCAAGGCTGGTCATTTGACCTATATTGGAAATTCTGAAGTCGGTGCTAATGTCAACTTTGGTGCGGGTACGATTACGGTCAATTATGATGGTCAGAAGAAGTACAAGACTATCATTGGTGACAATGTCTTTGTTGGTTCTAACTCGACCATTATTGCCCCAGTTGAGCTGGGTGACAACTCACTGGTCGGTGCGGGTTCTACCATCACGAAGGATGTACCAGCAGATGCCATTGCTCTGGGACGTGGCCGTCAGATTAACAAGGAAGATTATGCTAAGCGTCTTCCTCATCACCCTCAAAATAAGTAGGTTTAATCATGGAATTTGAAGAAAAAACCGTCCAACGGACGGAGATTTATCAGGGACCGATTTTTAAAGTGGTTCAGGACCAGGTAGAGCTGCCAGAGGGCAAGGGTCAAGCCCAAAGGGATTTGATTTTTCATAATGGGGCGGTGGCTGTAATTGCTATCACCCCAGAAAATAAGATGATTTTAGTCAAGCAGTACCGCAAGGCAATTGAAGCGACTTCTTACGAGATTCCAGCTGGGAAACTTGAGCTAGGAGAGAATGCAGATCCCCAAGCGGCTGCCCTCCGAGAATTAGAAGAAGAGACCGGCTACACAGGACAGCTGGAGTTGATCTATGATTTCTACTCTGCAATCGGTTTTTGCAATGAGAAAATTAAGCTCTACAGCGCCAGTCATTTGACAAAGGTCGAAAACCCTCGTCCCCAAGACGAGGATGAAACATTGGAACTTTTTGAAGTCAGTCTGGAGGAGGCACATCAGTTGCTGCAAAACGGTGACATCTGCGATGCCAAGACCATCATGGCCCTTCAGTACTGGCAACAAAAAAATCTGAATAAATAGGAACGTAGATCAATGGGAAAAGCTTTATTAACAGATGAAATCATTGAGCGGGCCAACCGCGGTGAGGATATTTCGGGGCCGCCTTTCATGGATGACGAGGAAACCAAGATTCTTTCAACAGGCAGAAGCTCCTTTAGCTCGCAGCAGTCTAGCCGACAGGATACTCAGTTTGGCTATCAAAGCCCTCAAAACCGCTTTGGTTATGAAGAAACTCGGTCTCAGCAGAATCAGAGTCGTTTTAGCTATCAGACTGCTCAAAACCAAGAGGAGTTTACGGATGAGACTCTGCACATTGAGGTTGATCCGACCGTGACTAAGAGCCGTCGGATTGAAAACCAAAAGCGGAGCCTCTTTCAAGCCAAACTCAATAAGATTCTCCTTTGGGTAGTTATCCTGCTGATTGGTTTGATTGCTGCTATTATTTGGTGGCCTTAAAAACCTGCTCTATTGCACTTAAAAGGAAGCCTAGCCTGTCTAAGCTTCTTTTTCATCAGATGATTTGAGGTATTATATGAAAATTGGAATTATCGCAGCCATGCCTGAGGAGTTGAAGATTCTGCTGGAGCATTTAGAAAACCCGCAGAAGCACCTGCGTTTGGGGCATGTCTATCATACGGGCTCCATCGGCTACCATGAAGTGGTGTTGGTCGAAAGCGGGATTGGCAAGGTTATGTCCGCTATGAGTGTGGCTGTTCTGGTCAATGATTTCAAGGTTACAGCTGTGATTAATACAGGCTCAGCTGGAGCAGTGGCAGAAGGTTTGGCTATCGGTGATGTGGTGGTCGCAGATCGTCTGGTCTACCATGATGTGGACGTAACGGCCTTTGGCTATGACTACGGTCAGATGGCACGGCAGCCGCTCTATTTTGAAGCAAGCCGCTATCTGGTTGCTGAAATGAAGAAAATTTTGGATAAGACCAATCAAAAGGCAAAGGTAGGTTTGATTGCGACAGGTGATAGCTTTGTTGCAGGTCAAGACAAGATTGATCGCATCAAGGAGCATTTTCCAGATGTCTTGGCTGTCGAGATGGAAGGCGCAGCTATTGCTCAAGCTACACATTCGATTGGTCTGCCTTTTATGGTTATTCGGGCAATGAGCGACACAGCTCGCCATGATGCCAATGTCACTTTTGATGAATTCATTCTTGAAGCTGGTAAACGCTCTGCAGAAACCCTGATTCAATTTCTGAAAGAGTTGGTTTAAAGGGGGAGATAGTATGTACAAAGAGTCTTATTTTGATGGTGGTCTCTTTTCCTACATCGGTCATGTGATTTTGGCTACCTTGATTACCGTTTTTACACTGGGAATTTGTGCACCTTGGGGCATGTGTGTTCTGTATAATTGGAAGATAAAACATACAGTTATTGACGGACACCGTCTTTACTTTGACGGTACTGCCATGCAGCTTTTTGGAAATTGGATCAAGTGGTGGCTCCTGACCATTGTTACCTTTGGTATTTATGGCTTTTGGCTGAAGATCAAACTGACCCAGTGGATTACCAAGCATACGCATCATGCGAATTGAGAACAAACAAGCGAGACTTAAGTGGCTCGCTTTTACTTTTCTTCTGTCTTGCCAAAAAATCCCTTTTGATGGTATAATCAAGGAACTGCAATCAATGATAGAGGAGAAAAAATGAGTATCTTAGAAGTAAAAAATCTCAGCCACGGTTTCGGAGACCGGGCTATTTTTGAGGATGTATCCTTCCGCCTGCTCAAGGGTGAGCATATCGGTCTGGTCGGTGCCAATGGCGAGGGAAAGTCAACCTTTATGAGCATTGTGACGGGTAAAATGCTGCCAGACGAAGGTAAGGTCGAATGGTCCAAGTATGTGACGGCTGGCTATCTGGACCAGCATGCTGTTTTGGAGCAAGGCCAGTCTGTCCGCGATGTCTTGCGCACGGCCTTTGACGAGCTTTTCAAGACAGAGGCTCGTATCAATGAAATCTATATGAGCATGGCTGAGGAAGGGGCCGATGTTGATGCCCTGATGGAAGAAGTGGGCGAGCTGCAGGACCGCTTGGAGAGCCGAGATTTCTATACCCTAGATGCTAAGATTGACGAGGTCGCACGGGCACTAGGTGTCATGGACTACGGTATGGAGAGTGATGTGACGGAGCTATCTGGTGGGCAGCGGACTAAGGTTCTCTTAGCTAAGCTGCTTCTGGAAAAACCGGATATCCTGCTCTTGGACGAGCCAACAAACTATTTAGATGCTGAGCACATTGATTGGCTCAAGCGTTACTTACAGAACTATGAAAATGCCTTTGTTCTAATCTCGCATGATATTCCTTTCTTGAATGACGTGATTAATATCGTCTACCATGTGGAAAATCAGCACTTGACCCGCTATTCTGGCGACTACTATCAGTTCCAGGAAGTCTATGAGATGAAAAAATCTCAGCTGGAAGCGGCCTATGAGCGTCAACAGAAAGAAATTGCGGACCTTAAGGACTTTGTAGCTCGTAATAAAGCCCGTGTGGCAACTCGTAATATGGCCATGTCCCGCCAGAAAAAGCTGGATAAGATGGATATTATTGAGCTACAAAGTGAGAAGCCAAAGCCTACCTTTGACTTCAAGACTGCCCGGACACCTGGTCGCTTTATCTTCCAAGCCAAGGATTTGCAGATTGGTTACGACCGACCGCTAACCCAGCCACTTAACCTGACCTTTGAGCGCAATCAGAAGGTGGCTATCATCGGGGCAAATGGGATTGGGAAAACGACCCTGCTCAAGAGTTTGCTAGGGATTATCCCGCCTATCGCAGGTCAAGTCGAGCGTGGGGACTATCTAGAGCTGGGTTATTTCGAGCAGGAAGTCGAAGGCGGCAATCGTCAGACACCGCTGGAAGCAGTCTGGAACGCCTTTCCGGCTCTTAATCAGGCGGAAGTCCGAGCGGCTCTGGCCAGATGTGGTCTGACTTCCAAGCACATCGAGAGCCAGATCCAGGTCCTTTCAGGTGGAGAGCAGGCCAAGGTTCGCCTTTGCCTCCTCATGAACCGAGAAAATAATGTTCTGGTGCTGGACGAGCCGACTAATCACCTGGATGTAGATGCCAAGGAGGAACTCAAACGGGCGCTGAAAGAATACAAGGGCAGTATCCTCATGGTCTGTCACGAGCCTGATTTCTACGAAGGCTGGATGGATCAGATCTGGGATTTTAACCAGTTGACTTGATAAAATTTAATAAAAGAAAAGAGACGGTTCATTGAGAATCGTCTCTTTCTGCTGCTAATAATTCAAAAACTGCTCGATTTCCTGCTTTTCAATCTGTTTGCCATGCTGGCAGACAGGGCAGGTGAGGTAATGTTTTCTACCGTAAGGAAAGGTTGGAATCCAATAGAGTGTAAACTTTCGGCCGGTTTCAATAATGTCCCAAGGTGCGACGTTGTGGCAGTTGGCACACTCGATATTGCTTTGGGTCTGTCCTACGTTTTTCTGATAACCTTTATATCCCCAGATAATCATATTGATTTCCCTGCTTTATTGGTTGGGCAGCAAGCTTATTTGCTGAAGTCATAGTCCTTGATAATCTCGATTTTTTCAATCTTGATATCTTTTTTAGGCTTGTCGTTGTCGTCTGTTTCTGCGGCAGCGATTTTGTCCACCACATCCATACCTTCCAGCACTTGGCCGAATACGGTATAAGCTCCGCCATCTAAAGTAGGATTTCCACCGTTTTTATAGGCTTCGATGATTTTAGCTGGGAAAGAATCCGTAGACATTTGGCTAGACAGGTCTTTCTTGCTTTGGTTGATAAAGAACTGACTGCCATTGGTATCAGGGCCTGCATTGGCCATGGATAGGGCGCCTCGAATATTATAGAGATATGGAGAATACTCATTTTTAAAGCCGTTTCCAGAGTCTTTAGACTTGTCTTTGCCCTTCCAGATAGACTCGCCTCCAGTGCCATTGCCTTTAGGGTCTCCGGTCTGAATCATGAATTCATTGATAACACGGTGGAATAAAACGCCATCATAGTAGCCTTCCTTGGCATGGGTCAGGAAGTTTTCGACAGCCAGTGGAGCTTGTTTTGGAAAGAGCTTGATGCGGATATCGCCTTCAGTCGTTACCAACTTGACTTCTGCCTCATCTTCAGCAACTTCTGTAGATAGCTGCGGGAAGTTGGCATTTTCGTTGGTCATGGCATCCTTGAATTGCTCACGGAGTTTGCTGGTTTCCTCTGGGTCAGAGCTAGAGCTCACTAGCGAAGAACTGCTGGATGAGTTGGAGGAGCTAGTAGTCTCCTCTTTCTTACCTTTACCAGAGCAGCCAGCCAAGACAAGTCCTGATAAGAGGCTGATAAGAAGAATTTTTTTCATATAAAACCTTTCTCACATTAGATTGTAAACTACTGATATTTTACTACAATTAGGCTAGTTTTTCAAACCCTCCTGTGTCAGACAATCCAGGAGCAGATTTTTAAGTCCTGCTGGCCGTAAGTTTAGTCCGAAAATTGCTTCTATGTCTAGCCATTCAGGTTGATAGATATTCTGGGCATGACTGCGAAGGGCTTCCTCGCCCTGAATCATTGGGGCTGATGTATGGCTGATAGTGGCACGAAAATAGATTTCTAAGCGGTGGCCATTTCTGAAAGTAAAGGCTGTCTGCAGCTGCTTTTTAGACAAGTTCCAACCCAGCTCTTCCTGAATTTCTCTCTGAGCTGCTTGGACTGCAGTCTCACCTGACTCGGCTCCGCCGCCCGGTATCACAAAATACTCTTCTCCATTTTTCCAGCGGTGGATGAGCAGTATTTGCTTGGTTTGGGGATTGAAAAGAATGACTCCGGCTCGCATTATTTTCCTCCTGAAATTTTTTACTGTTAATTAGAATTTCTCTCTATTCTACCACAAGAACAAGAGTTTTGCTGGGACTTGTTAAAAGTAAGGTAGAGTGAACAAATTCATCTTGATGTAATTAAATTTTATCTGAAGAGAGGGTTCAATAGCAGGCGAACTTGTGCATTGAGAGATGTTATGGTAAAATAAACAGTGTAAAAATAATAAGGAGTGTTTTCCATGGAGAAAAGACTGACAAGAGATGTCAACAACAAAAAAATCGCTGGTGTATGTGCTGGTATCGCAAACTACTTTGATTTAGATCCAACCTTGGTCCGTATTCTTTGTATTGTTTTTTGCTGTGCAGCAGGTACAGGTGTCTTGGCTTACTTGATTGCCTGGGCGGTTATGCCAGAGGCTTAATAAGAATTTTGTGATAGTGAAATGAGAACTGGTTAGTCCAGTTCTTTTTGCGTGGATAAATAAGTTTTTTGTTTTTGATCTAGATAAAAGATTTCTCATCTATGGCTCAAATATGGTATAATAAGGGTTATGGCAACTAAGAAAAACACGAAAAAAGGCCGGACAACTCGCCGGCCGACAAAAGCAGAATTAGAAAGACAAAAAGCAATAAAGAGAATGATTGCCACCTTTGTGCTGGCTCTTATTCTTTTGTTTGCAGCGATAAAGCTGGGCGCCTTTGGGGTTACCATTTATAATATGATTCGCCTCTTGGTGGGAAGCTTGGCTTATCTGGCTATTCTGGCCAGCTTTGGCTATCTCTTTTTTTTCAAGTGGCTGCACAAGCACGAGGGGACGGTTTCAGGATTTATCAGCCTCTTTTTAGGGTTGGAGTTGATCTTCCAAGCTTATTTTGTCAGTGTGTTGAAGCTAGAAGGGGCAGCAGTCTTATCTACAACTTTAGGCAGGGTCTTGACTGATTTGACAGCCTTTAAGGTTAGCTCCTTCGCGGGAGGCGGCCTGCTGGGCTCTCTCTTATACGCACCTATCTCTTTCCTTTTTTCAAATATCGGTTCTTATTTCTTCGGCCTGCTGCTCATTCTTTTGGGCGGTCTCCTTATGAGCCCGTGGTCTATCTATGATATTTCAGAAAAGGCTATGGCAGCCTTTCAAAATTGGAGAGAAAAGCAGGAAGAAAAGCGACAGCTTCGTTTCTTGGAGCAGGAAGAGAAAGCTGCACAGGCAGCTATGCAAGCCATTGAAGTAGAGCAAGAAGAAGCTGAAGTGGATCCTGAAACGGGAGAGATTTTAGATGACGAGGACTTGTCAGATACAGCTGTGGACTTTGACGAGGCAGACTATGAGGAACTAGGAGAGTATGACCCTCATGAGCCTCTGGACTTTGGTCGCGAAGAAGAGACGGATGAGGCGGACGTAGACGTTGAAGTGGACTTTACCGCCAAGGAAAGTCTGGACTACAAGCTGCCGACCATCAACCTCTTTGCGCCCGACAAGCCTAAGAATCAGTCCAAAGAAAAGCGCATTGTTCGAGATAATATCAAAATTTTGGAAGAGACCTTTGCTAGTTTTGGGATAAAGGCTGCTGTTGAGAGGGCTGAAATCGGACCTTCCGTCACTAAGTACGAGGTCAAGCCAGCTGTTGGTGTTCGGGTCAATCGGATTTCCAATCTGGCTGATGACTTGGCTCTTGCCCTAGCTGCCAAGGATGTACGGATTGAAGCGCCGATTCCTGGAAAATCCCTAGTCGGGATTGAAGTGCCCAACTCTGAAGTTGCGACCGTGACTTTCCGAGAACTCTGGGAGCAGTCTAAGACGGATGCTAGTAAGCTTCTAGAAATCCCACTTGGTAAGGCTGTCAACGGCTCCGTTCGCTCCTTTGACTTGGCTAAGATGCCCCATCTCTTGGTGGCTGGCTCTACTGGCTCTGGTAAATCTGTGGCCGTCAACGGTATTATTGCCAGCATTCTCATGAAAGCCAGACCGGATGAAGTCAAGTTTATGATGGTGGATCCTAAGATGGTGGAGCTGTCCGTTTATAATGACATTCCCCACTTGCTTATCCCTGTTGTGACCAATCCACGCAAGGCCAGTCGTGCATTGCAGAAGGTTGTAGACGAAATGGAAAATCGCTATGAACTCTTCTCTAAGGTCGGTGCCCGTAACATTGCTGGCTACAATGCTAAGGTTGCTGAGTACAATGCCCAGTCAGAGTACAAGCAGGTGCCCCTGCCTTTAATCGTTGTTATCGTGGATGAGCTGGCTGACCTCATGATGGTGGCCAGCAAGGAAGTGGAAGACGCCATTATCCGGTTGGGACAAAAAGCGCGTGCGGCTGGGATTCACATGATTCTGGCTACCCAGCGGCCATCAGTAGATGTTATATCGGGTCTAATCAAGGCTAATGTGCCCTCTCGGATTGCCTTTGCTGTGTCCAGCGGGACAGACAGTCGGACCATTCTGGATGAAAATGGAGCAGAAAAGCTCTTGGGTCGTGGGGATATGCTCTTTAAGCCTATTGATGAAAACCATCCGGTTCGTTTGCAGGGCTCTTTTATCTCAGACGAAGATGTGGAGCGAATCGTAGCCTTCGTCAAGAATCAAGCTGAAGCTGATTATGATGATAGCTTTGATCCTGGTGAAGTATCTGAAAGTGATTTGGATACTGGCGGGGGCGACGATGAAGGTGATCCTCTCTTTGAAGAAGCCAAGGCCTTGGTTATCGAGACTCAGAAAGCTAGCGCATCTATGATTCAGCGGCGACTCTCAGTCGGCTTTAACCGGGCCACTCGTCTCATGGAAGAACTTGAAGCAGCGGGTGTTATCGGACCAGCCGAGGGAACCAAGCCGAGAAAAGTTTTGCAGACGAATTGATCCTAATTTCACTAGTCTGCCAGCAAGAAAATCATTTGATAAAAACAAATCTGCCAGCAGTCAGCCGGCAGATTTTCTCTACTTACCAAGGAAAGGAAAAAAGTATGAAACTAGACACCATTCACCATATAGCCATCATTGGTCATGATTATGCCAAGACCAGGGAGTTTTATGTGGATAAGCTAGGCTTTGAGCAGCTGGATGAACACCATCGGCCAGACAAGCAGGATATTCTCTTTAATGTCCGCAAGGGAAATCTGACTCTGGAAATTTTTATCAAGGAAGAAGCTCCCAAGCGGCCAGCCCTGCCGCATCCTGAGCATACAGGTCTACGGCATCTGGCCTTCCGAGTGACAAATGTCGAAGAAACGCTAGCGGAATTTGATCGTTTAAAGATTCCTCATACCGAGCTGCGCTATGACGACTTCGACGGCCGTAAGATGGCTTTCTTCTTTGATCCGGATGGCCTGCCTCTGGAGATTCATGAATAAGACTAGGAGCATCGTAAGATTCTTCTTTCACGGCAAAAGAAGGACTTGTAAATCTCACATATGAAAAACCCATCGGCTATCTTATGACCGATGGGTTTTATTTTACATTGTTACAAAAAGAGACCGATGACCATGGCTAGGTACATGAAGAAGGTCAGAAGAAAACCTGCTCGCCAGAAGAACTTAAAGAACTTAGGATAGTAGAAGCTCCGTTTTTTCTTGAGAAAATAGATGGTAATGGCGATAGCGAGAACTGAGAGAGCTAGAGTCAGCTGGGGCAGCAAGCTATGATAGTAGGCCTTGTCTGAAATGATATAAAATTCCACAACAAAAAGCGGAAAAGCCAAGTCCGCAAAGTTTAAACCGTATTTTCTTAATTGAAAAACTCGCACTGTAATAGTGGTTAAAATCAATGTTAAAAAGATAAATAAAATCGAAGCAATCTTTAATAGTGTCATAAGATTATTTTACCACAAAAAATTCAAAAAAGAAGATAAAATTCCTTGCATTTAACAAAGTTTAGTGTATAATAGAAAGGTATGCGAAAAGCATACTTGTGGGAGGTAAAAATCTTTATTTACCGCCAAAACCACAAAGGAGGATTTAAAAATGGCTAAAAAAATCGAAAAACTTGTAAAATTGCAAATCCCTGCTGGTAAAGCTACTCCAGCTCCACCAGTTGGTCCTGCGCTTGGTCAAGCCGGTATCAACATCATGGGATTCACTAAGGAGTTCAACGCTCGTACAGCTGATCAAGCTGGTATGATTATTCCAGTTGTTATCTCAGTATACGAAGACAAATCATTCACTTTCGTGACTAAGACTCCGCCAGCTGCTGTTCTGTTGAAGAAAGCTGCAGGCGTTGAAAAAGGTTCTGGTGAGCCAAACAAAACGAAAGTTGCAACAGTTACTCGTGCGCAAGTACAAGAAATTGCTGAAACTAAGATGCCAGATTTGAACGCTGCAAACATCGAGTCTGCAATGCGTATGATTGAAGGTACTGCTCGTTCTATGGGATTCACTGTTGTTGACTAATCAATAACGCTCGTCCCATTTGCCCGCACTACACTTGATCAGATTGACGAGTGACGTGGGAGATGAAAATCGATTGAACCACTTACAAGGAGAAAGATAAAATGGCTAAAAAAAGCAAACAACTTCGTGCTGCTCTTGAAAAAATCGACAGCACAAAAGCATACAGCGTAGAAGAAGCTGTAGCACTTGCAAAAGAAACTAACTTTGCAAAATTCGATGCAACTGTAGAAGTTGCTTACAACTTGAACATCGACGTTAAAAAAGCTGACCAACAAATCCGTGGCGCAATGGTATTGCCAAACGGAACTGGTAAAACTTCACGTGTTCTTGTTTTCGCACGTGGTGCTAAAGCAGAAGAAGCGAAAGCTGCTGGTGCAGACTTCGTTGGTGAAGATGACCTCGTTGCAAAAATCAACGACGGTTGGTTGGACTTTGACGTAGTAATCGCTACACCTGACATGATGGCTCTTGTAGGTCGCCTTGGACGTGTCCTGGGACCTCGTAACTTGATGCCAAACCCTAAGACTGGTACTGTAACAATGGACGTTGCAAAAGCAGTTGAAGAGTCTAAAGGTGGTAAGATTACTTACCGTGCAGACCGTGCAGGTAACGTACAAGCTATCATTGGTAAAGTTTCATTTGAAGCTGACAAGTTGGTTGAAAACTTCAAAGCTTTCAACGACACAATCCAAAAAGCGAAACCAGCTACTGCTAAAGGTACTTACGTAACCAACCTGACTATCACTACTACACAAGGTGTTGGTATCAAGGTTGACGTAAACTCACTTTAAGAATTAAATTGAACTGCCTTCGGGTAGTTCTTTTTTTGAAATAAAAATGCTGATAACGATTACAAACTCATAGAAACATGTTATAATAATATCGAATCAATTTATTTTATAATAAAAGGAGACGGTGTCATGAAAAAAGATCAGAACCAGCTAACCTGGCTGATGGTATCTCTGATTGCTTTTAATATGGTCTGGGGTCTGGGCAATGTAGTTAATAACTACTCCCAGCAAGGCATTTCTGTAATTGTTTCTTGGATTCTTATCCTAGCTATTTACTTTATTCCCTATGCCCTCATCGTGGGGCAGCTAGGCTCGACTTTTAAGGAGAGCGGAGGCGGTGTCAGTGACTGGGTGGAGAAAACCTCTACCAAGCGGCTGGCTTATTTCGCGGCCTGGACTTACTGGGTGGTGCATATTCCCTATCTAGCTCAGAAACCTCAGGGAGTTTTGATCCCGTTGGGCTGGGCAATTCAGGGAAATGGAGACTTTTTGAGCAGTCTTGATATTCACTGGATCGTTATTCTTAGCTTGCTGATTTTCGGTGCCTTTCTCTATTTGTCTACCAAGGGGCTGTCCACGCTCAAGGTGATTGGGGGCTTGGCAGGAAGTGCCATGCTCATCATGTCTTTCCTCTTTGTCCTCTTAGCAGTCGGGGCACCTTTTATCAAACCTGACATGCAGTTTGCGACGGCTAATATGGATAAGCTTAGCACTTACATTCCCAACTTTGACTTCTCTTATTTCACGACTATCTCCCTCTTAGTCTTTGCGGTCGGCGGGGCTGAGAAAATATCTCCTTACGTTAACCAAACACGCAATCCAGCCAAGGAATTTCCAAAGGGGATGATTGTCATGGCTGTCATGGTTGGTGCATCTGCTATCCTAGGCTCTATAGCTATGGGCATGCTTTTTGATGGCAGCAATATTCCTGAAGACCTGATGAGAAATGGTGCTTATCAAGCCTTCCAAAAGCTGGGCAACTATTGGGGAGTGGGCAATGTACTAGTAGTCATCTATGCCCTGACCAATATGGTTGGACAGATTGCAGCACTGGCTTTCTCTATTGACGCGCCTCTGCAAATCATGCTCAATAATGCTGATGAAGAGTTTGTCCCAAGTTGGCTGCGCAAGAGAACATCAAAAGGAGTCCTCATTAACGGTTACATCCTGACAGGGATTTTAGTTAGCTTCTTGATTATTCTGCCTATCTTTGGAATCAAAGAAATTGACGGCCTAGTCAAATGGATGACCAACCTCAACTCCATTGTTATGCCAATGCGGTATCTCTGGGTATTCCTGGCCTACATGATGTTGAACAAGGCCTGGAAGAAGTACAAGGATGCCGAGTACAAGTTTACCAAAAATCCAAAAGTTGGCTTTGCCATCGGAGCTTGGTGCTTCCTCTTTACAGCCTTTGCCTGCATTTTAGGGATGGTTCCGAAAGTGGACTTTGCCAAAGACCCAGCTGGCTGGCAATTCTCTCTCTTGACAAATATCCTGACGCCAATCGTCTTGATCAGTCTGGGTGTCATCCTGCCACTCTTAGCTAAACGAGAAAAGAAACAGTCGGTCAAGCAGTGAGTAGACCTTGTAAAAGATGATTGAAATATTCATTCCCAGTCCTATCTGATGATGGGGCTGGTTTTTCTGTGAAATGAGCTTGCCTGCTCTGCTATTTTACTAAAAGGAAAAAAGAAAAATTTCAGTGATTTAACTATATAAAAATCACAAAATGTGGTAAAATAGTACAGATAAAATAAGGAGTAAAAAAATGGTAGAACCTAAGTATAAGCGTATTTTGATTAAGTTGTCAGGTGAAGCTCTTGCCGGTGAAAAAGGCGTTGGTATTGATATTCAAACTGTTCAGAAGATGGCGGAAGAAATCAAAGAAGTTCACGATTTGGGAGTTCAGATTGCTCTGGTTATCGGAGGTGGAAACCTTTGGCGGGGTGAGCCGGCAGCGGAAGCGGGCATGGACCGTGTGCAGGCCGACTATACTGGTATGTTGGGCACTGTCATGAATGCGCTGGTAATGGCGGATTCGCTGCAGCAGGTCGGTGTAGATACGCGCGTGCAGACAGCGATTGCTATGCAGCAGGTAGCTGAACCTTATATCCGAGGTCGGGCTCTTCGTCATCTGGAAAAAGGCCGTATCGTCATTTTCGGTGCAGGTATTGGTTCTCCTTATTTTTCAACCGATACAACCGCTGCCTTGCGCTCAGCAGAGATTGAAGCAGATGCGATTCTCATGGCTAAAAATGGCGTGGACGGTGTCTATAATGCCGATCCTAAGAAGGATAAGACCGCTGTTAAGTTTGATGAACTGACCCACCGGGATGTTATCAGCAAGGGACTGCGGATTATGGACTCGACGGCTTCGACCCTGTCTATGGACAATGACATTGACTTGGTTGTCTTTAACATGAATGAGCCGGGCAATATCAAACGCGTTGTTATCGGTGAGCAAATCGGAACAACAGTATCAAATAATTTATAAGAACGGAGATTAGAAACTCATGGCAAATGCAATTGTAGAAAAAGCAAAAGAAAGAATGACCCACTCGCACCAAAGTCTGGCTCGTGAATTTGGCAGCATCCGTGCAGGCCGCGCCAATGCCAGCCTTTTGGACCGCATCCATGTGGAGTACTATGGAGTAGAAACTCCGCTCAACCAAATCGCTTCGATTACGATTCCGGAAGCGCGTGTTCTTTTGGTGACACCTTTTGACAAGTCTTCTATCAAGGACATTGAGCGTGCGCTTAATGCTTCTGACCTGGGTATTACGCCAGCCAGCGATGGCTCTGTGATTCGTTTGGTCATTCCAGCTCTGACAGAGGAAACTCGCCGTGATTTGGCTAAAGAAGTGAAAAAGGTCGGTGAAAATGCTAAAGTTGCTATCCGCAACATCCGCCGCGATGCTATGGATGAAGCTAAGAAGCAGGAAAAAGCTAAAGAAATCACTGAAGATGAATTGAAGACCTTGGAAAAGGATATTCAAAAAGTAACGGATGATGCTGTCAAACATATCGATGAGATGACGGCAAATAAAGAAAAAGAACTTTTAGAAGTTTAACATTTTTATCAGAATCAAAACTCAGTTGGCTTTGGCTGACTGAGTTGTTTTAAAATCAAAAATCCTTGCCCGGTTTGAAGAAGCAAGGTAGAAAATAGGTCTATATGAATACAAATCTTGCTAGCTTCATCGTGGGTATCATCACGGATGAAAATGATCGCTTTTACTTTGTTCAAAAGGATGGTCAGGTTTACGCTCTTTCTAAGGAAGAGGGGGCGCATGAGCTGGGTCAGTCTGTCAAAGGATTTGCCTACAGCGATATGAAGCAGAAGCTTCGTTTGACAACTCTCGAAGTTACAGCAACCCAAGAGCAGTTTGGTTGGGGAACAGTAACGGAGGTTCGCAAGGATCTAGGCGTCTTTGTCGATACCGGTCTGCCTGATAAGCAAATCGTCGTGTCACTTGACATCTTGCCAGAAATCAAGGAACTCTGGCCTAAGAAGGGTGATCGCCTTTATATCCGTCTGGATGTGGACAAGAAAGATCGCATCTGGGGCCAACTGGCTTATCAAGAGGATTTCCAGCGTCTGGCCCGTCCTGCCTACAATAACATGCAGAACCAAAACTGGCCAGCCATCGTTTATCGGCTCAAGCTTTCTGGTACTTTTGTCTACCTGCCGGAGAATAATATGCTGGGCTTCATTCATCCGAGTGAGCGCTATGCAGAGCCACGTCTAGGGCAAGTCTTGGACGCACGGGTAATTGGCTTCCGTGAAGTAGACCGCACCCTTAACCTCTCCCTCAAGCCTCGTTCCTTTGAAATGCTGGAAAACGATGCCCAGATGATTCTAACCTATCTGGAGAGCAATGGCGGCTTTATGACCTTGAACGACAAGTCTTCACCAGACGACATCAAGTCTACCTTTGGCATTTCCAAAGGTCAGTTTAAAAAAGCTCTGGGTGGGCTGATGAAAGCTGGTAAAATCAAGCAGGATCCGACCGGAACGGAGTTGGTGTGAGGATAAAGAATCACGTATCTAGAGCTGATGCTTGGAAGGATACTGTCTTAAAGAAATGAAAGGAACCTATGAGAAAGTCTTTTTACAGCTGGCTGATGACAGAGCGCAATCCTAAGAGCAAGGAGCCCAAGGCTATTTTGGCGGATTTGGCTTTTCAGGATACGGCCTTTCCCAAGCATACGGATGATTTTGATGAGGTCAGTCGTTTTCTAGAGGAGCATGCAAATTTTTCCTTTAACCTTGGTGAGTTCGATGCTATTTGGGAAGAGTATCAGGCCCATTAAGTGGATAGTGGCTAGGGATAGTCATTTTCTGCTTGCTTTGATATAATAAAGATAATTCATTCAAAAAAATAAAATAGAGAGGTTCTTTGTTTGCAGGAACATTCAGTAGAATTGAAACTGGGCCATCCAGATGATGCCTTTCATCTCTTTGGCTCTAATGAACGCCATCTGCGCCTAATGGAGCAGGAATTGAAGGTAACTATTCACGCCCGAACCGAGATTGTGCAGATTTTAGGTACGGAAGCTGCCTGTGAAGAGACTCGACAGGTCATTCAGGCTCTGTTGGTCTTGGTCAATCGTGGCATGACCATCGGGACACCCGATGTTGTGACAGCCATTACCATGGTCAAAAATGATGAAATTGATAAGTTTGTAGCTCTTTACGAAGAAGAGATTATCAAGGACAGCTATGGCAAGCCGATTCGGGTCAAGACACTTGGCCAGAAAATCTATGTAGACAGTGTTAAAAATCATGATATTGTTTTTGGTATCGGGCCAGCCGGAACAGGGAAGACCTTTCTGGCAGTGACTTTGGCGGTGACAGCTCTTAAACGTGGTCAGGTCAAGCGAATCATCTTAACGCGGCCGGCAGTAGAAGCTGGTGAGAGTTTGGGCTTTCTGCCTGGTGACCTTAAGGAAAAGGTGGATCCATATCTGCGTCCGGTCTATGATGCCTTGTATCAGATTTTGGGTAAGGACCAGACGACTCGCCTTATGGAGCGAGAAATCATTGAGATTGCTCCCCTAGCCTATATGCGGGGGCGGACGCTGGATGATGCCTTTGTGATACTAGACGAAGCTCAGAACACCACCATCATGCAGATGAAGATGTTTCTGACACGTCTCGGCTTTCAGTCCAAGATGATTGTCAATGGAGATATCAGTCAGGTTGACCTGCCTCGCAATGTTAAGTCGGGCCTCATTGATGCTCAGGAGAAATTAAAGAACATCTCCCAGATCGACTTTGTGCATTTCTCAGCTAAGGATGTCGTTCGCCATCCAGTGGTGGCGGAGATTATCCGAGCTTATGAACCAACTCCTGTTAAAGAGGCAGCAACTGAGCCAGAAGAAATGGAATAAGAGAACTAAATATCAGTTCACATCGGCCATGATATAGAATTTTTAAGGTTTATAAAATGATTAAAAGTGATTATCAGGAAAGATAGAATTTTAAAAAGAGGTAGAAGATGGATTGGTATGATTACATGATTAATGCTTCTAGGCAATCAAGGTTTAACGCCAGTCATTGGTTTCGTTACCTTAGAAAGGTTATTTTTGAAGATAGTTCTTATTTGACTGACAAAGATGTGGAACGTTTGTTGTCTTCAAAAGAGTTGACAGATTTTCAAAAGGTTAGTCTGAAATATGCTCTACAAGAACACACTCCAACGCATGAGTATGTAGTTTCTTTAAACAAACCTGCTAAGTTAACAAATGTTCAAGAGCTGATGGAGAGATATAAGCATGGATAAAATGAAACCAGTTTTTGAAGCCTTAAATCAAGAATTGGCCCAAGCCAATCTTACTTTAACTATTATCTGTGTTGGGGGCTATGTCTTGGAACATCATGGCTTGCGAGCAACGCAAGATGTAGATGCTTTTTACCAAGAAAACCAAAAAATCAATGAGATTATTGCGAGAGTAGGACAACGATTTAACCTCAATACTCATGAAGAACTTTGGCTCAATAATAATGTAGCGAGCATGAACAAGCAACCTGCGGTTGACTTATGTGAGACCTTATATACTTTTAGTCATTTAACGGTTTTAATGGTTCCGATTGAATATGTTTTAGGGATGAAAATGATTAGCATTAGAGAGCAGGATTTGAAAGATATCGGAGCTATTATCAAATACAAAGATTTTCATTCCCCATTCAAAACCTTTGAGGACCTGAGAAAGTTGGGCTTTGATACGATTGATTTTTCTGTTCTTTTAGAAGGTTTTAGTCATGCCTATGGTATGGAATGGCTAGAGGAATTTTTCAAAGAAAATCAAGAAAAGCTAAAGAGGTATTACTAAAGGAAGAATTTGATTTTTATCTAATAACATACGAAAAGAGCAGATTTATTTCTGCTCTTTTTGTGCGATTGATTTTAAAGTCGAAATGTTCGACTAAACGAGTTCGTCAATAGATGTGTAGTCCTTGTTGAGGCCTTCTGCAACTGGCTGACTGGTGATGTGGCCTTGGTAGGTTGTGACACCTTGACGCAGGCCTTGGTCATCTTCAATGGCTTGTTTGAAGCCTTTCTCTGCCAAGGCTTCAATATAAGGAAGGGTGACATTGGTCAAGGCGATAGTAGAAGTGCGGGCTACGGCACCAGGAATATTAGCAACTGCATAGTGGAGAACACCATGTTTTTCATAGACAGGCTCGGTGTGAGTCGTTACGCGGTCGGCTGTTTCAATGACACCGCCTTGGTCAACGGCTACGTCTACAATGACAGAGCCTGGACGCATTTGCTTAACCATATCGTCTGTCACCAGTTTTGGAGCCTTCGCACCAGGGATGAGGACGGCACCGATCACGACATCTGCCTCTCGAACGCTAGCTTCGATATTGAAAGGATTTGACATGAGGGTCTGGATTTGATGGCCGAAGACATCTTCTAGGACAGACAGACGCTTAGCGCTGATATCCAGAATAGTCACTTGAGCACCTAGTCCTAGAGCGATGCGAGCGGCATGAGTTCCAACGACACCGCCACCGATGATGGTTACTTTTCCTTTCGGAACACCCGGAACACCGCCAAGAAGTACACCAGATCCACCTTCACGCTTAGTCAGGAAGTGGGCTCCGATTTGGACCGCCATCCGACCAGCCACCTCACTCATAGGTACCAAGAGTGGCAGTTGTCCATCTTGATCGCGGACAGTTTCGTAGGCCAGACCAGTCGTCTTGGCACTGGTCATAGCATCTGCTAGCTCAGGAGCGGCAGCCATGTGCAGGTAGGTAAAGAGCAAGAGGTCATCACGGAGGAATCCATATTCAGCTGCCAGAGGTTCTTTGACCTTGACCACTAGCTCAGCTGCCCAAGCTTCTGCAGCAGTAGGGACGATTTTTGCACCTTGCTTTTCATAGTCTGCATCTGTAAAACCAGATCCCAGCCCTGCATTTGTCTCAATCAGCACTTCATGGCCTTTACCAACGAGGCTGTGAACACCAGCTGGTGTCAGAGCGACACGATTTTCATTGTTTTTGATTTCTTTTGGAATACCGATTAACATAAAAAATATGCTCCTTTTTTAAGATGTTTTTATTGTATATGAAAACGCTTCAAAAATCAAGAAAAAATCGGAGTGGTTTGCTTTCATTAGTGAATTGTGCTATTCTGTTAAGAAAAAATAGGAGGCCCCGATGGAAAATATCTATGTCAAGCTGGCCCGTCATGCAAGACTGGAAACTGAGCGGCTGATTCTGCGTCCAGTGACCTTGGACGATTCCTCGGCGATGTTTGAGTATGCTTCGGATGAAGAAAATACTCGCTATACCTTTGAGACTAACAAAAGCCTGGAAGAAACACGCAATAATATCGCTCTCTTTTATCTGGCCAATCCTCTGGGGCGCTGGGGAATAGAAATGAAGGAAAGCGGCAAATTCATCGGGACTATTGACCTGCATAAGATCAGGCTGGACTTGAAAACAGCGGCTATCGGCTATGTAATCAATAAAAAATACTGGAATCAGGGCTATACGACAGAGGCCAATCGCGCAGTCATCAAGTTGGCTTTTGAGGAAATCGGGATGAACAAACTTGTAGCGCTGCACGATGTGGATAATCCAGCATCTGGCCGGGTTATGGTCAAGTCTGGTATGAAATATTCCCACGAAGAGCCTTATGCATCACTAGATAAACATGAGAAAGGCCGCATTGTGATGCGGGTCCATTACTATCTGACTAAGGAAGATTATTTTGCAAAAAAATGAGAAAGGATATTGACAAGCACCTATCTACATGATATATTAGATAGGTACGCTGATTTAGCTCAGTTGGCAGAGCGCATCCATGGTAAGGATGAGGTCGCCGGTTCGATCCCGGCAATTAGCATCTTGTAGGACAAGGTTGGGTTTTCCCAGCCTTTTCTTTTTGTCAACGATAGCTGGTCGTGGAATGCAAAGTTTCGGGAAGAAACATAATAAAAATAGCTGCTTTTGTCTTTGCGGTGAGAGGTTGACAAATCTGCTCTGCTATTTTCCAAAACCCTGCCCTTGGTTCCCTAAAGTGAGTCAAAATATGATATAATAAGGTAATACTAGCAAAGCGGGTAAGATATGTATATCGAAATGGTAGATGAAACAGGTCAGGTTTCGGAAGAGATTCTTAAACAGACTCAGGAAATTTTGGAGTTTGCGGCCCAGAAAACGGGCAAGGGAAATAAGGAAATGGCTGTGACTTTTGTCAGCAATGCGCGCAGTCATGAACTCAACTTGGAATATAGAGATACGGATCGGCCAACGGATGTGATTAGCTTGGAGTACAAGCCTGAGCTGGACATTGCTGTTGACGAAGAGGATTTGCTGGACCACCCTGAGCTAGCTGAGATGCTGGAAGATTTTGACGCCTATATCGGTGAGCTGTTCATTTCAGTGGACAAGGCGCGTGAGCAGGCTGAAGAATACGGCCACAGCTTTGAGCGGGAGATGGGCTTTTTGGCAGTGCATGGTTTTCTGCATATCAACGGCTATGATCACTATACGCCTGAAGAAGAAGCAGAAATGTTTGGTTTACAGGAAGAAATTTTAACTGCTTATGGACTCACAAGGAAATAACAAACGCAAATGGAAAAATCGAGATGTCGTCTCGAGTCTGGAATTTGCTTTAACCGGTATTTTTACAGCCTTTAAAGAGGAACGCAATCTGCGTAAGCATGTTCTTTCGGCTCTGGCAGTGATAGTTGCGGGACTGATTTTTGACTTGTCCGCTATAGAATGGCTCTTTCTCTTTTTGAGCATTTTTCTGGTCATTGCCTTTGAGATTGTCAATTCTGCCATTGAAAATGTCGTAGATCTGGCCAGCGATTACCACTTTTCTATGCGGGCAAAGAATGCCAAGGACATGGCGGCGGGAGCTGTTCTGGTCGTGTCTGGCTTTGCTGTTGTGACGGGACTGATTATTTTTGTTCCCAAGATTTGGGATTGGATTTTTTAAAGACTTGAAAATCGGGGGAGACTGCCGATTTTCTGCTGTTTTAATGGAAATAATATAGGTGGAATAATGACTTTTAAATCAGGTTTTGTAGCTATTTTAGGACGTCCTAATGTTGGGAAATCAACCTTTTTGAATCATGTTATGGGGCAAAAGATTGCCATCATGAGCGATAAGGCTCAGACCACACGCAATAAGATTATGGGGATTTACACGACGGATAAGGAGCAGATTGTCTTTATCGATACGCCGGGAATCCATAAGCCTAAGACGGCTCTAGGCGATTTTATGGTGGAAGCAGCTTACAGCACCCTGCGTGAGGTGGATACCGTCCTCTTCATGGTGCCGGCTGATGAGCCGCGTGGCAAGGGCGATGACATGATTATCGAACGCCTGAAAGCGGCTAAAGTACCAGTTATTTTGGTAGTTAATAAGATTGATAAAGTCCATCCAGATCAGCTTTTAGCACAAATTGATGATTTCCGCCAGCAGATGGACTTCAAAGAAATCGTGCCGATTTCAGCCCTGCAGGGCAACAATGTGTCCCATCTGGTTGACATCCTCAGTGAAAATCTGGAGGAAGGCTTCCAGTATTTCCCAGAAGACCAGATTACCGACCATCCGGAGCGTTTTCTGGTATCTGAGATGATTCGGGAGAAAGTTTTGATGCTGACAAGGGAGGAAATTCCCCACTCAGTCGCGGTGGTTGTTGACAGTATGAAGCGAGACGAGGAGACGGACAAGATCCATATTCGAGCGACGATCATGGTGGAGCGCGACAGCCAAAAAGGCATTATCATCGGTAAAGGTGGTTCCATGCTGAAGAAAATCGGATCCATGGCTCGGCGCGATATTGAGCTCATGCTGGGGGACAAGGTCTTCCTAGAAACTTGGGTCAAGGTCAAGAAAAACTGGCGGGACAAGAAGCTGGACTTGGCGGACTTTGGCTATAATAAGAAGGAGTATTGAGGTTTTCTAAGCTAGTAAGTGAGGTGATGGAGATGCCGTCATTATTCATTGATGAAAGAGGGGAGCAAAATCCAAAAAGTATTATCTTTTTGCATGCTTCAGGCTCTAGCAGTCAGATGTGGCGACACCATGTTGCTGCGCTTGAGCAAGATTTTCATTGCATTCTTTTGGATTTACCTGGTCACGGAGTCAGTCATAATATTGAGTGGACAAACTTTGATGATGTCGTGGAAATGATTGTGGCTGTCATTAACAGCAAAGCACATGGCAAGCCGCACTTGGTTGGGCTTTCATTAGGCGGTTCCCTCATACTTAAGTTGTTGGAAAAACATTCCAGTCTTATAGATAAAGTCATTGTGGATGGGGCAAGTCCTCAGCCAATTAAGGGCTATCGCAAGATCATTGCCATTGTCTATCTGATGTCTTTCTTGAAAAATACTAAATTTGTAGCTAATTTCCTGACAAAGATGATGCAAGAGGACGGAGCACCTGTCCAAGACGTTCAGCGCTTTGTTGCAGATTTCCAAAGAGCTGAACAGCGCTCATTTCGCCATGCGATGTCACAGGCAAATCTGTTGAGACTTGACTTGCAGTTTGATAATCCTGCTTTCTTTGTCTCAGGTGGAAAAGAAGCTGAGACCATTCATGACTGGCACCACAGGTTGGCGCAGAAAAATGCTAGGTCTGAATGCGCCTACTATCCTGATAAAGGGCATGCTTGGCTTTTTAGTGATGTGGATACGCATATTCAGTTGCTAGGTTATTTCTTTCAAAACGCTGCCTTCCCAGAGAAATTGAAAGGATTTTGATATGGACTATATTTCCTATATTCGCTCCAAGGTGGGACATGATAAGGTTATCCTGAATTTTGCTGGTGGGATTCTGGCAGACGAGGAAGGTCGTGTGCTTCTGCAGTTGCGAGGCGATAAGAAAACATGGGCGATTCCTGGAGGAGCTATGGAGCTCGGGGAGACTTCTCTGCAAGCAGCCGTGCGTGAGTTTTACGAAGAGACAGGGGTTTCTGTTGAAGCCAAGCGCTTGCTGAATGTTTATACTAATTTTGATGAATCTTATCCTAATGGTGACAAAGTGCAGACGGTTGTCTTTCTGTATGAATTGCAAGCGCTGGAGGATTTTGATATTTCCAATTTTCATAATGAGGAAACACTACGGTTAGGCTTTTTTTCTAAAGAAGAAATAGCAGAGCTGGAAAATCTATCGGATAAACACCGCCTGATGCTGTATGAGTATTTTTCGGACAGCTTTGCTATGGGGCTTTGATATTGAGAATACTAAGAAAGGAGCTTTATGCCTGAATTACCTGAAGTGGAAACGGTTCGGCGCGGTTTGGAGCGTCTGGTTGTTGGCAAGACGATTGGGCAGGTGCGGGTCCGCTATGCCAAGATGATTGGTACGGGAGTGGATAGCTTTGTCCATGACTTGCCAGGTCAGACCATTGAAAGGATTGGCCGTCGGGGCAAGTATTTGCTCTTTTACCTGACGGGTGGAGTGCTGGTTTCCCATCTGCGAATGGAAGGCAAGTATCTTTTTTATCCTGATGAGGTGCCTGAGCGCAAGCATGCTCATGTCTTTTTCGAGACGACGGATGGTGGAACGCTTGTTTATGAGGATGTTCGCAAGTTTGGGACCATGGAGCTGTTGAGAAAGGATCAGCTGGAGGCTTATTTTGCTGCCAGAAAGCTTGGTCCTGAGCCGACAGAGGTGGACTTTCTTTTGTCGCCTTTTGCCGCAGCTTTGAGTCGTTCCAAGAAGCTCATCAAACCCTATTTGCTAGAGCAGACCTTGGTCGTTGGTCTGGGTAATATCTATGTAGATGAGGCCCTTTGGCGTGCGCGAATTTATCCGGCAAGGCCAGCAGATAGTCTGAAGCCTACTGAAGTGAAGCGTCTACGTGAGCAGATTATAGAAGTTTTGCAGCTTGGGATTGAAAAGAGAGGATCGACCATTCGGACCTACCGCAATGCTTTGGGTGAAGATGGCACGATGCAGGATTTTCTACAGGTCTATGGGAAGACTGGTCAACCCTGCGCTAGATGTGGCAGCCCGATTGAGAAAATTAAGCTGGGTGGACGTGGTACTCATCTCTGTCCTCATTGCCAGAAAGCGAGGTAGCTGTCATGGTAAGAATTATCGGTATCACTGGCGGCATTGCCTCGGGTAAGTCGACAGTGACAGAGTTTTTGAGGCGGCAGGGTTATCAGGTCATTGATGCGGATCAGGTAGTGCATGAGCTGCAAGAGCCGGGGGGACGGCTTTATCAAGCTCTTTTATCTACTTTTGGCTCATCTATCTTACAGGAAGATGGGCGCTTGGACCGGCCTAAGCTGGGAGCTATGATTTTTGGGAATCCCGAACTCTTGGAGCAGTCCAGTCAAATACAAAATCAGATTATCCGCGAGGAACTGGCTGGCAGACGAGATTTGCTTGCAGAAACTCAGGCTGTCTTTTTTATGGATCTTCCCTTGCTGTTTGAGTTACAATATGAGGACTGGTTTGACCAAATCTGGCTGGTGGATGTGACAGAGGAAACTCAGCTCAGTCGTCTTATGTCTCGAAATGCTCTTAGTCAGGAAGAGGCAGAAAAACGCATAGCAGCTCAGCTATCTCTTCGAGAAAAACGAAAGAGGGCGGATGTGCTGATAGATAATAATGGCTCGCTAGAGGCTACTCGACAGCAAGTCATCGATGCTTTGCAGAAATTAGAAAGAAGTTGATTTATCACGACACAAGTAAATTGGAAGCATAACCTGAAAGTCGCTTGGTTTGGGAACTTCCTGACAGGTGCCAGTATTTCTCTGGTGACGCCTTTTATGCCTCTTTTCGTGGAGCAGCTGGGTGCTAGCGGTCATGAGGTGGAGTATTACGCTGGGCTAGGGATTTCACTCTCTGCAATCTCAGCGGCGCTGCTCTCTCCTGTCTGGGGAAGTCTGGCCGACCGATATGGCCGTAAGCCTATGATGATACGTGCAGCTACTGCCATGGTTTTCACTATGGGTGGCATTGCTTTTGTGCCCAACATTTTCTGGCTCTTGCTCCTACGCTTTCTAAACGGTGTTTTCGCTGGTTATGTTCCCAACAGCACAGCTCTGATTGCCAGTCAGGCTCCCAAGGAAAAAACGGGTTATGCTCTGGGAACTCTCTCGACTGGTGTCGTTGCGGGTAATCTTATGGGGCCATTTATTGGTGGTCTGATTGCGGAGATGTTCGGTATTCGAAATGTCTTTCTCCTGATTGGCGGCTTCTTTCTAGTGGCAGCCCTGATGACTTTTTATTTGATTCGGGAGTATTTTGTGCCAGTGACCCGACAAGAAGAGGTAGGCTTTAGGGAATTGCTGCGTCAACTCAGGTATCCTAAGATGCTGATGAATCTCTTTCTGACCAGCTTTGTTATCCAGTTTGCAGCTCAATCTATCAGCCCCATCCTTGCCCTCTATGTCAGAGAACTGGGTCAAAAGGACAATCTGATTTTTATTTCGGGTCTCATCGTTTCTAGCATGGGACTTTCCAGTATGATGAGCTCCAGCATTCTGGGGCGGTTAGGAGACCGTATCGGCAATCACCGGCTTCTGGTGCTGGCTCAGTTCTATTCAATCTTGATTTATCTGCTCTGTGCCAATGCTGGCTCCCCTATGCAGCTAGGCTTTTATCGCTTTTTATTTGGTCTAGGAACAGGGGCGCTGATACCAGGTGTCAATGCTTTGCTAAGTAAGATAACACCCAAATTTGGAATCTCTAGGATTTTCAGCTATAATCAGATTTTCTTTTATCTGGGTGGGGTGGTCGGCCCTATGTCTGGATCGGTCATTGCGGCAGCCTATGGCTATCATTCAGTCTTTTATGCAACAGCAGGGCTGGTTGCCGTTAGTATGCTGGCCAATCTCTTTAGTTTTCGAAATTTATTTAAAAAGAAGGATATCTAGTGCGCGTTAAAATAAATTTAAAATGTTCCAGCTGCGGTAGTCAGAACTATCTGACCAGCAAAAATACAAAAACGCATCCGGAAAAAATTGAGGTCTTAAAGTATTGTCCTAAGGAAAGAAAAGTTACTTTACATCTTGAATCCAAGTAAATTTTATGATAAAATAGATAGGATTTTAAGGAGTTTTTATTTATGTACAACCTATTATTAACCATTTTAGTCATTTTATCAGCTATTATTGTCATTGCAATTTTCATGCAGCCAACCAAAAATCAGTCCAGCAACGTTTTTGATGCCAGTGCCAACGACTTGTTTGAACGTCCTAAGGCACGTGGTTTTGAAGCTGTGATGCAGCGTATGACGGGAATTATGATTTTCTTCTGGCTACTGATTGCATTGGTATTAGCAGTATTATCTAGTAAATAAAATGGGCTCTGACTTCGTCTTGGCCTATTTTTTAAGTTTTAAAGAGATTTAGCAAGGATGAAGAAAACGCTCATCAAGAGAAGAGGAATATGAAATCAGAAATCATTGAATATTTAAAAGACAAGCAGCAGGCCAGCATGGATGAGCTGGCGGCTGCTTTGGGGAAAGAATCTTCCAAGGACTTTAGTAGCTTGGTCAAGACCATTTCCCAGATGGAAAGAAAGCATCAGATTCGCTTTGATGACAAGGGGCGGATTGAGCTTTATGAGAAGAAAAAGCAGGAGCGTCTGACGCTTAAGGGTGTTTTTCATGCCCACAAGAATGGCTTTGGCTTTGTCACCTTGAATGAGGAAGAGGATGATCTCTTTGTCGGCCGTAATGATGTCAATCATGCCATTGATGGCGATACGGTGGAAGTAGTCATTACCAAGGTGGCAGATCGTATCAAGGGAACATCAGCTGAGGCTAAGATTATCGATATTTTGGAGCACAGCCTGACGTCAGCGGTTGGCCAGCTGGTTCTGGATGAGGAAAAACCCAAGTATGCGGGCTATATTCGTTCGAAAAATCAGAAAATCCGCCAGCCTATTTATGTTAAAAAACCAGCCATGGTTCTAGATGGCACAGAGGTGCTCAAAGTAGCTATTGACAAGTATCCGACCAAGAAGCATGATTTCTTTGTGGCCAGTCTGGTCGATGTAGTTGGTCATGTCAATGATCCAGGTATTGATGTATTAGAAGTGCTGGAGTCGATGGACATTGTCTCCGAATTTCCAGAAAAGGTCTTGGAAGAAGCCGAGCGAGTTCCAGATGCACCGACAGAGAGTGATTTAGCAGGGCGTTTGGACCTGCGTGAAGAGATTACCTTCACCATCGATGGAGCGGATGCCAAGGACTTGGACGATGCGGTTCATATCAAGCGCCTGAAAAATGGTAACTTTGAGCTGGGTGTCCATATCGCAGATGTTTCCTACTATGTCAAAGAAGGATCTGAGCTGGACAAGGAAGCCCTCAATCGGGCGACTTCTGTCTATGTGACCGACCGCGTGGTACCCATGCTGCCAGAGCGCCTGTCCAACGGAATCTGCTCTCTCAATCCCAATGTGGACCGGCTGACCCAGTCGGCTATCATGGAGATAGATGCTAAGGGGCGCGTGGTCAAGCATACCATCACCCAGACTGTTATCAAGACGACCTTTCGCATGACCTACAGCGATGTCAACGACATCATTGCTGGAAATCAGGAAAAAGCTGAGCAGTTCAAGGCTATTGTACCTAGTATTGACAGCATGGTCCAGCTGCATGAGATTCTGGAAAGCATGCGCTTTAAACGCGGTGCGCTCAACTTTGACACCAATGAAGCCAAAATCATGGTCAACAAGGAAGGCCGGCCGGTTGACATTGTCCTGCGTCAGAGGGGAATTGCTGAGCGCATGATTGAGTCCTTTATGCTGGTGGCGAATGAGACGGTGGCTGAGCATTTTGCTAAGCTAAATCTGCCCTTCATCTATCGGATCCACGAGGAGCCTAAGGCGGAGAAGGTGCAGAAGTTCATTGACTACGCCTCTAGCTTTGGGATTCGGATATACGGGACGGCTAACTCTATGAGTCAGCAGGCTCTGCAGGATATTATGGAGGCAGTCAAAGACCAGCCTTATGAGGATGTCCTGTCCATGATGCTTCTGCGCTCCATGCAGCAGGCTCGCTACTCTGAGCACAATCACGGTCACTATGGTCTGGCAGCGGAGTTTTATACGCATTTCACCAGTCCGATTCGCCGCTATCCGGACCTTCTGGTTCATCGGATGGTACGGGATTATGGCAAGTCTAAAGCAATAGCAGAGCATTTTGAGCAAGTGATTCCAGAGATTGCCAGTCAGTCTTCCAGCCGAGAGCGTCGGGCTATCGAGGCCGAGCGTGAAGTCGAAGCCATGAAGAAGGCTGAGTACATGGAAGAATTTGTTGGGGAAGAGTTTGACGGCGTGGTTTCAAGCGTGGTCAAGTTTGGACTCTTCGTTGAACTGCCCAATACGGTTGACGGCTTGATCCATGTTACTAACCTGCCAGAGTTTTACAGCTACAATGAGCGGACTATGACCCTGCAAGGAGAAAAGTCTGGCGTGGTCTTCAAGGTCGGTCAGCAGATTCGCATCAAGCTGGTTCGAGCGGATAAGGCTACAGGCGAGATTGACTTTGAATACCTGCCTAGTGAATTTGACCTGGTAGAAAAGACTAGCAAGAGTGGCAGAGGCAAGTCAGGCAGAAAGAGACGCCGTGAGGATGACAAGCGCAGCCATTCTTCCAAAGAAAAAGGCAACAGAGATAAGAAAGAGAAGAAGTCCAAGAAAGGCAAGAGCCAGAAGGCATTTTACAAGGAACTAGTCAAGAAAGGAGCCAAGCATGGCAAAGGGAGAAGGAAAGGTCGTCGCGCAAAATAAAAAGGCCAGACACGACTACACCATCGTAGACACCATCGAGGCTGGCATGGTGCTGACCGGGACGGAAATCAAGAGTGTCCGTGCCGCTCGTATCAATCTAAAAGATGGCTTTGCTCAGATTAAGAACGGTGAGGCCTGGCTCAGCAATGTCCATATCGCGCCTTATGAAGAGGGTAATATCTGGAACCAAGAGCCTGAGCGCCGCAGAAAGCTGCTGCTGCATAAGAAGCAGATCCAAAAGCTGGAGCAGGAGACCAAGGGAACCGGCATGACGCTGGTGCCGCTCAAGGTCTATCTCAAGGACGGTTATGCTAAGCTGCTCCTGGGCCTAGCTAAAGGGAAGCACGACTACGACAAGCGCGATTCCATCAAACGCCGCGAGCAAAACCGCGACATCGCAAGACAAATGAAGAACTTTAATACAAGATGAAAGACTGGGCGACCGGTCTTTTTTGGTATCCAACTCTGACTTTTGATTTATGCTATAATGAAGAAGATGAGGTTTGAGGATAAATTTATTTGTAAAAAGCAGATCTTTTAAGACAAATTATATACTGGATTAAGGAGCAGAAGATGAAAAAGACAAATAAAAAATGGTTGAACCGATTACTGTTGTTTGTATCTGTTCTCGGATTGATAGGGGGAAGTTTATTCCTCTATCAATGGTATCTGTCGGAGAAATACACAGGCTACCAGTATTACACTGGTAAAGCTAAAATTGACTCTTATAAAATTATTGCGGATGGCAAAGGAGCCATAGTAAATTGGGATGTAGATCAGTCAGAGGAAGCAGAATTGCGTAAGTATAATAAACAATTATTCACTGAATGGCGCAATCCCACCTCTCAAAACTATATTCTCAGGGATAATATGAAATTACCAATGCACCCTTCGGATATTCATGAATCGGTTGGGAAGGATGCCTATTGGACTTTATCAATTTACAAGATAGAAGGGAATAAACTGAAAGAAGAACCTGAAATTGACTTACTGGCTACAGTGGACGAATATAAAAAAGGTTATATTTCGAATGATATTGGTCCGGTATACTCATACAAAGGAAAAGATTTGCTGGCGCTTTACATTAGACCCTTAGAAAACCATGAGAAAAAGAAAAAAGTATTTTTAAATCTCCAAACAAGAAAAATTGAAGAAGTGAAAGCTATTGAGAATATAAAGTTTCCCTATTCTACTATAAAACTTAGTAATTTATCTGACTTTGGAATAAAAAGTGATGTATTTGGGTTCCATTTTGCAATCAAACCAGGGGAAATGGTAGATACACCTATTAGCAAAGATAAAAATGCTATGAACATATTAGAGAAAGAGAATTCTCAAGTTGTCATTTTGACAAATGAAAATAGTTTTGATAGCGTTGATAGAATTGCATCAGTTTATTCAAAGTTTTTGCCAAACGATTATAATCTTTATAGAGACTCTAAGATACCCAAAGAATTGTCTACAGATGGTCAAGATCATGCGTTCAGTTCCAAAGAAGAGTTTGACCAATATTATGATATTGAAAAAGCCAAAAATCTTTATCATCTGAATGATTAGAATGTTGGTAGACGGTTTATTTTCTATCTTCGGCAGTGTATTATCTGAAGGAGCTCACTTTGATTTTGGTTACTGAGCGCGGACCGATAAGGGAAACAGTGATATATTTTTTCTTGATGTTCTCATATTTTTTGAATTGAACTATCAAAGATATGCTGTTGGCTGGAGTGTTAGGCTTTTTTGGCTATAAGCAAGTTAGCAAGAAAAAAGAAGAATAGTAGTAGACTTCCTATGTGAGAAAGAACTGGCTGATTGACCAGTTCTTTCTTTTTGCAGGGAAGGACCTTTCAATTTGCCACTTGCCAAGTCGATTCTTTTCGAGTATGATAAAGACAGTTAGATTATTCGGAGCTTGGCTTTTAGAGAAAGGATTTTTTATGACAAAAGAATTGCTAGCTTATAAACGCATGCCGCTGTGGACGGCTGAGACAATGCCAGAGACAGTAAAGAGAAAGCACAATACCAAAGAGGGAACTTGGGGCAAAATCACTGTTCTCAAGGGACGCCTTAAGTTTGTCGAGATGTCAGAGGAGGGTGAGGAGCTGGATGAGCACATCTTTGAGGCTGGTCAGGACAATCCTTTTGCCCAGCCCCAAGCTTGGCATCGGGTCGAAGCCTTGACGGATGACCTAGAGTGGTATTTGGAGTTTTACTGTCGGCCTGAGGATTATTTCCCTAAGAAATACGGCAGTAATCCAGTGCACTCAGAGGTTTTGGAAGCCATGCAAACAGTCCGGTCAGGACGGGCCTTAGATCTAGGCTGTGGTCAAGGTCGCAATGCTCTCTTTCTTGCTAAGCAGGGCTTTGAAGTGACAGCTGTAGATCAGAATGAGCTGGCACTGGAGATTTTACGTAGCATTGTGGAGCAGGAGGATTTGAATCTTCCAGTGGGTAGCTACGATATCAACTCAGCTAGTTTGACCCAGACTTATGATTTAATCGTTTCCACTGTTGTCCTTATGTTCCTGCAGGCGGAGCGAATTCCGGATATTATCCGAAATATGCAAGAGCACACAGCGCTTGGTGGCTATAATCTCATCGTCTGCGCTATGGATACAGAAGACTTTCCATGCTCTGTTCCCTTTCCTTTTACGTTTAAGGAAGGCGAGCTTGCCGAGTATTACAAAGACTGGGAGCTGGTTAAGTACAATGAAAATCCTGGTCACCTCCACCGACGTGATGAAAACGGCAATCGAATTCAGCTGCGCTTTGCGACTATGCTGGCTAAAAAGGTTCAGTAGAAGACAGTAGGACAGAACTTGATTTTTTAAAATTTAGCTTTGCTCACTTATTTTGAGGTTCAGGTTTAAAAGGTCTGATAGACAATTTAAATTGTCTCAGCTTCAATATTTTTTGAACATAATAAAGCTAGACTGAGGCATTTTTGTCTCAGTCTTTTTTATTTTGGTAAAAAACTTTAGAAATATTTTAGAATTTCTTGAGAAATATCTGAAGTTTGGAGGCTATACTAGAAAGTGCAAGGGGGAGAGAAAAGAGCTGGAAGCAACAGGACAGCTGATAGAAACTTTAGTTTTTCTTTAAGTGTGAGTCTAGAGCAGATCACTTTTAAAAGCAGACTGAATGACCTTATTTTCTCCTCTTGCGCCAAATTTTTCCAGACCTTCAGTTTTCTGTTGACGAGGAAAAAAGAATATGTTAAAGTAAATGAGTAAAATAAAAAAGTCAATTATATTTTACTTAATATACAAGGAGGAACTCATGAAGAAAAGAACCAAAATCATTCTAACTTCTACGTTGACTGTGACCGGCCTAATCTTGGCTGCTGGTGGCTACTGGGCTTATAAGACCTTTGTCCCTCAGGAGACACCGATCGATAAGAATGCCACAGTGAGGACCAATTACTATCAAGCCATCAATAAAAAATGGCTGGAAAAGGCAGAAATCCCTAGCGACCAGCCGTCTAACGGTGTGTTTTATGAACTGAACGAGCAGGTCAAGGATAAGATGAAGGCGGATGTCAAAAATCTAGTCTCTGGTAAAGAAGAGTCAACGATTGAAGGCATGCCTGAGTTTATCAAATACTATCAGCAAGCTACTAACTTCAAGCAGCGGGAAAAGGATGGCCTAGCCCCTCTCAAGCCCTATCTCAAGGAAATTGAAGACTTGTCCGATCTGAAGGACCTAGCTGGCAAGACTGTTGACTGGGAAAAACGCGGTTTGGCTCTGCCGTTTACCTTTGAAATTAGTTCTAACCTAGAAAATACCAATCAGAAACAAGTGAATCTGTCCAGTCCAAGTCTTATGCTGCCGGATAAGAGCTATTATGAAGATGAAGGTGCTAAGAAAAGGATGATGGATCCGCTGGAAAAAGCATTCAAAGAAGCCTTTCAAAAGCTAGGCTATAGTGAAAAAGATAGCGAAAAGATCGTCAAAGAAGCCTTAGAATTTGATGGAGAATTGGCCAAGTATGCCCAAAGTAATGAAGAAACTTCGGAAATTAAAAATCTTCACCACCCTAAGACGGCAGAAGACATCAATGCCTACTCTGATACCTTTAAGTTTCACGATATTATCAATGACTATCTAGGCCAGGAATCTGGTGATGTCAATGTACCTAATCCTAAGTATTATGAAAATTTTGCCAAGGTAGTTAATGACAAGAACTTTGGCAAGCTCAAATCTTGGATGCTTGTGAAGCAGGCAGCATCAGCATCTAGTTTTCTAACCGATGACTATCGGCTGATTTTTGCAGAGTACCAAAAATCCTTGCAAGGTACTAAGGAAGCAACTTCAAAAGAAGATGCAGCATACAATCTGACAACAGGAACTTTTTCAGATGTCTTCAGTCTTTACTATGGACGCAAATATTTCGGTGAGGAAGCTAAGCAAGAAGTAACCCAAATGGTCAAGGATATCAAGGAAGTCTATCGGGAACGTATGCTGAAAAATGAATGGCTGTCAGAAGAAACCAAACAGAAGGCAGTCAAGAAGCTGGATACTATGAAACTCTATATCGGCTATCCTGAAAAAGTTCGCGAAGTGACTAAGGCCTTGAAAGTAGACGATAAGAAATCCTTCTTTGAGAATGCAATTTCTTTGAGTCAAGCAAAACATCAATATGATGTTGAGCACTTCTCTGAGCCAGTAGACAAGGACGAGTGGGTCATGCCTTCCTATGATATCAACGCTTACTACTCACAGGAAAATAACAGTATCAACTTCCCAGCCGCAATCCTACAGAATCCATTCTTTGATGTTAAGCAAGAGATGGAAAAGAACTACGGCGGTATTGGTATGGTTATCGGTCACGAGATTACTCACGCCTTCGACTCAAACGGTGCAAACTTTGATGAAGAGGGAAATTTGAACAATTGGTGGACTGAAGCAGATAAGAAAGCTTTTGACAAGAAAATTGAAGCTGTTACCAAGCAGTGGGATGGTATTGAAATCTACGGTGGCAAGGTCAATGGCAAGCTTACGGTAACAGAAAATGTAGCTGATGCGGGTGGACTTTCAGCCACTCTCGAAGTTGTTAAAAAGAAATATCCAGATGCAGACTTGAAGAATTACTTTGAAAACTATGCCAATATCTGGAGAAGCAAGGCTAGTCTGCAATTTAACCAACTTCTCCTGAAGGTAGATGTTCATGCTCCTTCCGAGCTGCGGGTCAACCAGCAGCTCAAAAATGTAGAGGCCTTCTATGAAACCTATCCAGAAATCAAAGAAGGTGATGCCATGTATCTTGCTCCAGATAAGCGGGTCAGCGTATGGTAAGATTGCTTGTCTAGAGAAGACGGTAAAATAATCTAAGCTATGAAGTACAACCAGTTTGGTAATAGGAGATAAGTTTGTTCTTTTTCTCCTATCCATTCTTCCCTGCGACACATGCGCGGCTGCGGGTTGTGCCTCCGCAGCCACGTGTCTTTAAAGTCAGATTTTATCTGGCTTTTTTCTTTTACAAAAAAATTTTTATACAGCTTGATATACATCTATGGAAATTTATACAACAGGCTTGGAGGGGCTGCTAGGTATACAGCTAGAGTAATTTTTTCCTAGGGGAATTTATTCATTTTAGTTAGCAGAAGAGATTTTGGAAACGCTTGCAACCATAGCAAGAGAATAGTATACTAAATATGCGATAAATATTTTATCAATTAATATACAAAGGAGAAACTGATGAAAAAGAAATTTTTCAGTTGGGCTATTCCAGCCTTGATGCTTCTTACACTCTTCCCTTTTCAGGCTGTCTCAGCCTGTACCGGATTTATTATCGGCAAGGATTTGACGACGGATGGTTCGACTCTCTATGGTCGAACAGAGGACCTGGAGCCCAACCACAACAAGAATTTTGTGGTACGGGAGCGCAAGTATAACAAGGCTGGTGATAAATTTGTAGATGAAACCAATGGCTTTAGCTTTGATTTGCCAGCTGTTAGCTACAAGTATACGGCGGTACCGGATGTGACACCAGAGCAGGGAGTTTTCGATGAGGCCGGTTTTAATGAGGAAGGCGTTTCTATATCTGCGACAGTCTCGGCCAGTGCTAATGATGATATTCAAAAAGTAGACCCTTACGTTAAGGACGGTATCGCTGAATCTGCTTTAACTTCTGTAGTCCTGCCTCATGTGAAAACAGCTAAAGAAGGAGTAGAACTACTAGCCAAAATTGTTAGAGAAAAAGGTGCAGCCGAAGGCAATATCGTGACGATTGCTGACAAGACGGGTGTATGGTATATGGAAATCCTATCTGGTCACCAATACGCTGCCATCAAGTTCCCAGACGACAAATACGCTGTTTTTCCCAATACATTTTTCCTAGGCAGTGTAGATAAAAATGATACTGAAAACACGATTCTTTCAGCTGATCTTGAAAAAATAGCCCAGGATGCTGGCACCTATAAGGAAATCAATGGCAGCTTCCATGTAGCCCAATCCTATAATCCGCCGCTGGCTGAAGCTGACCGCTCTCGGGTTTGGTCTGGTATCAAGGCGCTGGATCCCAATGCAGATGTGCAATATGATGATGAATACTTTGAACTCATGCACTCAACCAGCGATAAGCTTAGTCTGCGTGATGCGATGAACTTGCAGCGCAATCGCTTGGAAGGAACAGACTTTAAACCACAAGATCAGATGGAGCTAGACGGAAAAGGGATTCCTGATAAAACCAAAGCAGACCCAGTTTATAAATATCCTATCTCCAATCCAAATGTCATGGAGGCTCACATCTTCCAGCTCAAGGATAATTTACCTGCCAATACTGGCGGGGGAATTCTCTGGCTGGCCATGGGAAGTCCGCGCAATGCACCCTACCTCCCTTACTATGGCAACATCAGCAATACCTCTCAGCCTTATCAAGAAATGAGTACAGCCTACAATGAGAATTCCTGGTATTGGACTGTTAGCCGCATCAATGATTTGGTTGCAAAATATCCAGAACTATTTGAAGATGGCTCTATTCGCACTGAAATTGAGCGTATGGAAAGCCAATGGATGGAGGAACAGCCAGCTCATGACAACGAGCAGATTAGTCTATCTGAACAGCCAGAACAAGCCAGTCTGAAAGCAACAAAAGATTCTATGGAGCGAGCGGATTCAGTCTTTAAGCGCCTTAAGGAAATTCAGAAGATTGCTGAAGATAAGGTCGTGGCTGAATATGGTACAAGTGCTTTAGAAGAGATTGAGGAGTTAGAGGACTCTGACACAGAGGAGACCATTCGTCTGGAAGATTTTGACTATGATATTGCTATTGCAGGAGGCATCTTTGTGCTGACTGTCATTGGAATAGCGATTTATCTTGTCAAAGGAAAAAATAGAAAAGGAGCAGACAGTCATGAATAAAACAAGAAGAATTGCTCTCTATATCTACTTAGTCCTAGCTGGTATCGGCTTGCAGTTTGAGCTTGGGAGCATGGCAGAGAAGGATGTCACCTTAGAAGCTGGCCGCGACTTGGTTCTGAACTTAGCTGTTTTAGCTGCTTTTTTCCTGCCTTTCTATTTCTTGATTAAAAAACTTGCCAAGAAGTTATCGGTTGAGATGATTGTTCTAGCAACAGCCCTCTTTGGAGGTGCCTTTATCTCTGGCTGGCTAAGCTTTGCGGGCAATAGTTTGATTGATATTATTAACTCTAACTTTATCAAGGATCCTGCTGTTTTCAATGATTGGACAAATGCACTGACAGCTCCTTTTGCAGAGGAATTTTTCAAGTCTCTGACAGCCTTTGCCGCTCTCTACATTTTGGGACGCAAGGATATTCAGTCTGTCTTAATCGCTGGACTGAGTTCGGGTTTTGGCTTTCAAGTCATAGAGGATATTGGCTATGTATCCAGAGTGACTTTCGGAGGACAATATAGTGGTTCCTTAGAAGCAGTTGGCAGAATTGCTGGCGGATTGGCTTCGCATACTCTCTATACAGCAGTGGTGACTGTTGGGGTTTATCTTCTCTTTTCCACGGCTTACAAGAAATACCGTCTCTTTGGTCTCTGGTGCGTCGTGTCAACCGTTGCCAATCACTTTATTTGGAACTCTCCTTTCTTCGAAACAGAGCATCGGATTAACATCGTTGTCGGTTTCTTATTTGCCTTTCTCGTTGCTACCTTTATAGAAGTCTACCGACTGGTTTTGAAGGAGAAAAAGACAGATTTAGAAATTTAAATAATTTTCAGGGAATATATCAAACAAGAGTTTGAAATCGCTTGCAAAACCTGAAGTAAAAGGCTATACTGAATATAGTATTTAATTTTGTAATTTTTCACAAAAAAACAAAGGAGATATTTTTATGAAAAAAATATTGTTTCGTTCCTTGTTAGCTCTTTCGACCATTTTTCTCTTTCCTTTCCAAGTGGTCGAAGCCTGCACAGGATTTATTGTCGGGAAAGACCTGACGGCAGACGGCACAACGCTTTACGGTCGGACAGAGGACTTGGAGCCAAATCACAATAAGGTCTTTCTGGTTCATCCGAGAAAGACTAATGCGAGTGGTGCCAAACTAGTCGATGAAGCCAACGGTTTTGAATGGACCTTGCCGGCAGAAAGCTACAAGTATACTTCGGTATCAGATGTGACCCCATCCCAAGGTATTTTTGACGAGGTTGGCTTCAATGAATACGGTGTTTCCATTTCTGCGACTGTTTCTGCCAAGGCCAATGATGCCATCCAAAAAGTGGATCCCTATGTTGAAAATGGCTTGGCAGAGTCTATTCTGACAACCGTCGTTCTGCCCCATGTTCAGACTGCCCGTCAGGGTGTGGAGCTGATGGCACAGATTGTCAGAGAGCAGGGAGCAGCAGAGGGGAATATTATCACCATTGCTGACAAGACTGGTGTCTGGTATATGGAAATCCTATCTGGCCACCAATATGTTGCAATTAAATTCCCAGATGACAAGTATGCTGTCTTTCCTAATACTTTCTTCTTGGGCAGTGTTGACTTTGACGATACAGAAAATGTTATTGCCTCAAAAGGTGTTCAGGATGTAGCCAAGCAAGCTAACTCTTATAAAGAAATTGACGGCAAATTCCACATTTCTCAGTCCTACAATCCACCGATGGCAGAGGCAGATCGTTCGCGTGCCTGGGCAGGTATCACCAGTCTAGATCCAAATGCGGCCGTGTCTTATAACGACTCTTACTTTGATCTCATGCACTCCACAGACAGAAAGATCAGTGTAGCAGATGTCATGGCTATGCAGCGCAATCGCTTTGAGGGTACTCAGTTCAAACCGCTGGACCAAATGGAGCTAGATGGTAAGGGGCTGCCACAACGCGGTACGACAGACCCTGTTTACAAATATCCGTTGGGCAACCCAAATGTCATGGAAGCTCATATCTTCCAGCTCAAAGACGGCGTTCCAGCCAATATGGGCGGAGGCACTATGTGGCTGGCGGTAGGCAGTCCGCGCTTCTCACCTTACCTGCCTTATAATGGGAATATCACGGATACTTACGATGCTTATAAGGTCAACACAACTAGCTACAGTCCAGACTCTTGGTACTGGGTAGCATCTCATATCTACGATATGGCGGCCAAGCATCAGGACCTCTTTGGAACTTCTGTCCAAGATAAGTGGAAGGCTTTGGGAACCCGATTTATTGAGGAGCAAAATGCTCTAGATGCAGCCAATGCAGCTCTGCCAGACTCTTCAGCCAAAGTTACAGAGGAAACACAGGCTCGAGCAGCGCAAGTCTTTAAGGAAATGAAAGAGCTAGAAGCAGAAATGGAAGCTAAAATCAAGGAAGCAGCAAAAACAACTCCTTCCAGCTCCAGCAAAGATTCTAGCAGCTCTTCGTCATCTCAAAGTTCGTCAGGTTCTTCCTCTTCAGAAACTTCTAGCAGTTCTGATACACGGACGGAAGTCAATGTAGAAGAGGACAGCTTAGTAGATGCCGCAACTGGCATTCGCTTGAAAAATGCTGACTTGGTCAAGGCCAGTCTTCAGCTGTCAGTGAAAAAACTAGAAAGCAAGATTCAGCCGACAGATACCTATGACATTAGCTTGACCGATCCGAATGGTCAGCCGGTGCATCAGGTCAGTCCAACCCTTGTGACGATCCCAGTCCGCAAAGATCTGCCAGTAGATGCCGTCTATGCTCTGGATGAAAATGGCAAGCAGGTTGAGAAATTTGATGTAACGGTTAATCAAAACCAGACCATCAGCTTCACGACCAATCATTTCTCTGTTTACCAAGTGCAGTATCGAAATGAGCAGTCCGTCAAGGCCAAGAAAAAAGACCTGCCATCAACAGGTGAGCAAGTGACCATCATGGGCCTTGCAGGCTTGATTATCTTAGCAGGAGTCTTCTTCCTTTTGAAGAAAACAAAGAAAAACTAATCTAAAATAAAAAGAAGGCCGAGCAAAATGTTCGGCCTTTCATAGTGGAAAAAACGACTCTTGTCCAGGCTATCCTTCAAGCTAGAGCCTTTATCTTAAATAATCATAGTTATAAGTCGTCAAAATTATGTCAGTGAGTTCTTCAGGTTCTTCTTGAGCTCCGCCGGCTATCCAAAGAGAAATAATCCCCTCAACACTGGATAGGAAGATTTCCAAGGCGTATTTCTGAGGGATATGGAAGTTCTCCTCTAAAAAACGCTGGGTAGCATCTTTTTGCTTATCACTCAGAATGATAGTGGTTATGTACTCCCGAATAGCTTCGCGAAAGTCAATATAATGGCTCTTGGTCAGGGCATTGATAAGACGTTCATTAGCGCGCAGTATATGAAATTTTGCTATCATTAACTTTTTGGGATATTCGTTCTCTGCTTCAAACAAGCTATAACTAGAAAGTTGGGAGATAATGTCTTTTTTGAGACTATCAACCATCTGATACTTATCTTGGTAGTGGAGGTAGAAGGTGCCGCGATTAATTCCTGCCCGTTTGCAGAGTTTGCTGATGGAGATAGTATCAAATCTTTCCTCTGATAGTAGCTGAATCAAGGCTTCTTTGATGTCTTCCTTGGTACTAGTTTTTCGTTTCTGGACCATTTTTTCTTCCTTTTTGCTTAAATCAACACTTTGTTGATTTTTGATTATTGCTTTTTATCTAAGCTCATTATATAATATCTGTGATTTAGAATCAACACCTTGTTGATTTAAGGAAACGAGTTTTGAAAAGGAGAGATGATGACATGGCTTATATTGAAATGAAACATAGTTTTAAACGTTATCAGGTAGGTGACACGGAGATTGTCGCCAATCATGATATTTCTTTTGAGATTGAAAAGGGGGAACTGGTCATTATCCTGGGTGCTTCTGGTGCTGGTAAGTCTACGGTGCTTAATATCCTCGGAGGTATGGATAGCAATGATGAGGGAGATATCCTGATAGACGGCCAGAATATTGCTGACTACAATTCCCACCAGCTGACGGACTATCGCCGCAATGATGTGGGCTTCGTCTTTCAGTTTTACAATTTGGTGCCCAACCTGACGGCCAAGGAAAATGTCGAATTGGCTTCTGAGATTGTCAAGGATGCTCAAGATCCAGTGGCCGTTCTAACTGCGGTTGGTATGGAAAATCGCCTCAATAACTTTCCTGCACAGCTATCAGGCGGGGAGCAGCAGCGGGTGTCTATCGCTAGGGCTGTGGCCAAAAATCCCAAAATTTTGCTCTGCGACGAACCGACAGGGGCTCTGGACTACAATACCGGCAAGCAAGTGCTGCAAATCTTACAGGACATGTCTCGCAATCAAGGAGCGACTGTTATTATCGTGACCCACAATGCTGCCTTAGCTCCCATTGCTGATCGGGTCATCCGTATGCACGATGCGAGGATTAAGAGTGTTACAGTCAATGAACAACCACAGGATATAAGTACATTGGAGTATTGATATGAAGAGAAAGATTTATTGGAAAGATATTCTGCGCTCCTTCACTAGCTCTAAAGGACGTTTCCTATCTATTTTAATCCTTATGATGCTGGGTTCTCTAGCTCTCGTGGGGCTCAAGGTCGCTCCACCCAATATGCGCAGAACAGCAACAGATTACTTGAAGGAGCAGCGAACCATGGACTTGGCTGTTATGGCGGACTATGGTTTGGATAAGGCGGATCAGAAAGAGCTGGAAGCTATCAAGGGAGCTGATGTCGAGTTTGACTATCTGACAGATGTCACCGTAGACGAAGAGGCTCTCCGAGTATTCTCAGATACCAAGGATATTTCAAACTTTCAAGTGACCTCCGGTCGTCTTCCTAAGAAAGAGCAAGAAATTGCCCTGGCTAGCTTTTGGTCTAAGAAATACAAACTTGGTCAGGAGATTGATCTGACCGAGAAAGCAGGCAGTCGGTCAGTTTTAAAAAACAAGACCTATAAGATTGTGGGATTTGTCAACTCGGCAGAGCTCTGGTCTGATAGAAATCTAGGCAATGCGACTAGTGGTAGCGGGGCTTTATCAGCCTATGCTGTAGTCAGCCCCAAGGCCTTTGATACAGATGTTTACAGTATTGCCCGCCTGCGCTATCATGATTTAGAAAAGCTGGCTCCCTTCTCTGAAAGTTATCAGGAGCGTTTGGAGCAGCACCAGACAGCTTTGGACAAGAGCCTGGAAGATAACGGAGAGGCTCGCTTTAAGAGATTAGAGGTAGATGCTAAAAGCATCATTCAGAATGGCGAAGATAAGATTGCTCAGGCTGAGAGCGAGCTGACCCAAGGTAAAAAACAATTAGAGCAAGCTCAGAGTCGGCTAGACCAGCAAAAAAACCAGCTAGCGGCAGCTCAATCCGCTTCTATCCTCCCTCCTGCCCAGCTCAGCCAGAGCCAGCAGCAGATTCAGGAAGCTGAGTCCCAGCTCAATCAGAAAAAAGCTGAGCTGGCACAGGCAGAGAAAGACTTATCAGCTAGCAAGGACAAGCTAGCTGACGCTAAGGCAGACCTGAATCGTTTGAAAGAGCCGGCCTATCATAGCTATGACCGCAAGTCTCTGCCAGGTGGGAATGGCTATCATATGTATAAAAACTCCATGAATAGTATTGCGTTGATTGGTAATATTTTCCCAGTGGTGCTCTATTTGGTGGCAGCTATAGTGACCTTTACCACCATGACTCGCTTTGTCGATGAGGAGCGAACAAATGCAGGCGTCTTCAAGGCTCTAGGCTATCATAGCCGAGATATCATTCGCAAGTTTGCTCTTTACGGTTTGGTGGCGGGGAGTCTAGGTACCCTCATAGGGATTCTGCTGGGACATTATTTCTTGTCTGGAGTGATTTCTTCTATTATTACCAGAGGGATGGTGCTCTCTGCCCCTCATGCATATTTTTATATTTCCTATAGTTTACTGGCCCTTGGGCTTTCCCTTCTTTCCAGCGTTCTCCCTGCCTATTTGGTGGCAAGACGGGAGCTGACAGAGGAAGCAGCTCACTTGCTTTTGCCCAAGCCACCGGTCAAGGGCTCCAAGATTTTCTTGGAAAGACTGCCCTTTATCTGGCGACGTCTTAGCTTTACTCAGAAGGTCACAGCCCGCAATATCTTTCGTTATAAACAGCGGATGTTTATGACCATCTTTGGTGTGGCGGGGTCTGTTGCTCTACTCTTTGCCGGCCTAGGACTCCAGTCTTCTATTGGTGGTATTCCCAAACGTCAGTTTGAGGAGATTCTGCGATACGACTTGATTGTCGCTGTCAATCCTGGGGAGAATCAAGCCGAACAAGACAAGCTGAAAAAGATGTTGGTAGATGGCTCGATTGCTGATTATCAGGAAATCCATAGTGAAACCTTGACAGAGAAATACAAAGGAAAAAAAGAGACAGAATCAGTCACTTTAATGGTTACGGACAAGGAAAATTTTGAACCTTTTATTTCTCTGGAAAAGCCTGACAACCAGCAAAAGTTGACTATCAAGGACGGTGTAGTTGTTTCGGATAAACTGGCCCGTATAGCTGGAGTTAGCCCCGGTGGTAGTATAGAGCTGGGTGGCAAGTCTGTCAAGCTCGCAGCAGTCAGTGAGAATCATTTTGGCCATTTTGCCTTTATGAAGGCGACGGACTACCAGAAAATTTACGGGAAAAAGCCCGAGAAAAACGCTTATCTAGTGCGACTCAAGGACTCTTCTAGCAAAAATATTGTGGACAAGGCCAATGAATTTATGAGCCTCAAGTCTGTCAAGAGTGTCTCACAAAATGCTAGTATGGTGAAGCAGTTCAACGTTCTAGCTGATTCTCTTAATAATACAATGCTGGTTTTGGTCCTGATTTCCATTCTTTTAGCAGTCGTCATTCTCTATAATCTGACAAATATCAATGTGGCCGAGCGGATTCGCGAGCTGTCCACTATCAAGGTTTTGGGCTTTCATAATAAGGAAGTGACCCTCTATATCTATCGAGAGACCATTATTCTTTCAGTGATTGGGATGGCAGTTGGGCTTCTAGGCGGTTTCTTCCTGCATCGGTTTTTGATTGAGAAAGTTGCGCCTAGCATTATCAGCTTAACCCCTCAAGTAAGTCCCTCAGTCTATCTGTTTCCTCTAACAGCGGTGACTCTTATTCTGACCTTGCTTGGCTTCTTTGTCAATTACCGCCTCAGACGGGTGGATATGCTGGAAGCACTCAAGTCTGTTGATTGATAAAAATACTTCAAAACTTTCCCTCACTTGTGAGGTGGAAGTTTTTTTGAACTTTGATATAATATTCCTTGTAAAGAAAGAGAAAGACACACGATGACACGAAAAATTGCCTTATTATCCGATGTGCATGGGAATAGCACAGCCTTGGAAGCAGTACTGGCGGATGCGGAAAGCCAGCAAGTGACAGACTATTGGTTTTTGGGAGACTTGCTCCTGCCAGGAACCGGTCGCAGGAATATCCTAGATAGGATGGAGCAGCTGCACATCAGCCTCCAGGTCAGGGGGAATTGGGAAGACAGCCTCTGGCATGCCTTGCATCAAAAACTGGATTTGGATCGTCCTAGTCATCTCTACCTGACCCGGCTCTGTCATTTTGTCCTAGAGGAAATCCGTCCTGAAGAGATTGACCGCATGCAAGAACTTCCTCTGCAAATCCTAACAGAAGTAGAGGGATTGAAGATTGCGGTCAGCCATCATCTGCCCGATAAGAATTGGGGGCGGGAGCTGATTCATATTGGCGAGCAGAGCAATTTCGACCGCCTTTTTGAAGGGAATGACTGCGCTGTTGCTGTTTATGGTCATATTCACCAGCAGTTTCTCCGCTACGGGACTAAGGGCCAGCTGATTATCAATCCCGGCTCTATTGGTCAGCCATTCTTTCTAGATTCGGCTTTGCGTCAGGACTTGCGAGCTCAGTATGCCATTGTAGAGATTGATGAGACGGGTCTGGCTGATGTCGACCTTCGGCGCGTGGCCTATGATGTGGAACAGGAGCTACGATTGGCTCGGGAGCTCCACTTGCCTTACTATGAGATTTATCGGGAGAGCTTGGTCAATGGTATCCACCATACCCACAATCATGACCTGCTGAGAGAAATCAGTGAGCGGGAAGGCTACGCGGATGAGATCGCAGCTTTCTTAAAGTCCAGTCGTAACTCTTGAAGTTACACCATTTTTGAGATATAATAGTGAGAGAAGATGATGAGGGAGGAGAAAAAATGCAGATTTCTAGCCGTTTTACCATTGCCACTCATATGCTGATTGTCCTGGCTTTGGAGGGAAAAAAACAAAAACTGACAAGTGATATCCTTGCTGGCAGTGTCGGCGTCAATCCAGTTATTATTCGCAAGACCCTGTCCCAGCTCAAGAATGCCGGGATGATTACCGTTGCTCGTGGAACTGGAGGAGCAGAGATTGCCAAAGATTTGAAAGACATTAGCCTTTTAGATGTCTATAGCGCTGTTGAGTGTCTTGGCAAGAGCGGCCAGCTCTTTAGCTTTCATGACAAGCCCAATCCAGACTGTCCTATCGGCAAGAACATTCACAATGTCTTAGACGACCGCTTGGCGGCTATTCAGGCAGCCATGGAAGCTGAATTGGCTCAGACAAGCCTTGACGAAGTTGTCGCAGCAACCGAAAAAGAAATTAAAGAACAATCTGTTTCCCAGTGAGCAGGTTGTTTTTTGTTAAGAATTTTCCAAGATGTAATTGTTGACATTACATTAAGATGTGCTATACTAATAAATGTAACAAAAACAATTACAATTTAAAATAATCTTTCGGAGCAAATGGAAAGGAAGGAATCCGCATCAAGGAACCTATCTCTGTTTTGGGAAAATAAAAAAAGATTTGGCAGGAGCACTGCTGAAATTTTAAATTTAAGAGAGGAGAAAAACATGACTTTTGAATATCAAAGCAAGATTTATCTAGGAGAGGTGGCGCTTTATGTGGCCGATTTAGCAAGACAAAAGGACTTTTATCAGCGTGTTTTAGGACTGGAGCTTTTGGAAGAGCAGGACAGACAGGTTGCTTTGGGCAGGGACGGACAAGCGCTGGTGAGGCTCTTAGCAACCAGTGACCGACAGTCCGTCAAGTCGGCTTACGGTCTTTATCATTTGGCGCTTTTGCTTCCAAGTCGTCAAGCTTTGGCGGATATCCTTAAGCATTTATCAGAGAATAAAGTTCCTATGGTTGGAGGGGCAGACCACGGTTATAGTGAAGCCATTTATCTGGAGGATCCAGAAGGCAATGGCATTGAGCTTTATCGGGATAAACCTCAGACTGATTGGGATATTCGAGAAGATGGCCGCATTATCGGAGTGACGGAAGCGCTCGCGGCTCAAGAAATCTATGAACTAGGTCAGGAAGTCCAACCATTTAGTATTGCGGAAGGCACTCGTATGGGCCATGTCCATCTGTCTGTGAAAAATAGCAGAGCTGCCAGTCATTTTTACCAAAAGCTTCTAGGCTTGGAGGATAAATTTTCTGTACCTTCTGCTAGCTGGTTGGCATCAGGTAACTACCATCATCATTTAGCAGTCAATGAATGGGGAGGCTCTCACTTGAATCATCGTCAACCGATGCAACTGGGACTAGCCTATTTTGAAGCGCAAGTAGAAGGAAAAGAAGAGCTAGTATCTATTTATGAAAATGCTCTGGACTTGCAGGCGCCAGTCCGATGGATTAGCTCCCAAGAGCTAGAAGTCACAGACCCAGATGGGATTGTGGCAAAAATTAAGACAAGAGTGGTATAATAAGGCATATCAAGAAGCTAAAAGAAAGAAAAACCATGTACAAGACTTATTATGCATCACCGATTGGCCGGATTCTCATCTTGACAGACGCAAATGCCTTGTTGGGACTTTGGTTGGAGGGTCAGAAATATTTTGGGGCAGGCTATGATTTGGAGCAAGCGCAGCAGGAGGAGACAGAAGTCAGCCGATGCGTCTCTGATTGGTTGGACGCTTATTTTAAGGGAGAAAATCCTGCGACAGATGAGATTCCATTGGCGCCTCAAGTTACAGAGTTCAGAAGCAAGGTTTTGACAGTGCTGCAGAAGATTCCCTATGGGCAAACGGCTACCTATTCAGATATTTTGCGGGAATTGCAGGCTGAGTATGGAAAGATTGGCTCGGCTAGAGCAGTCGGTGGTGCCATTGGTCATAATCCTATTTCCCTGCTGATTCCCTGCCATCGGATTGTCGGAAGCGACGGCAGATTGACCGGTTATGCTGGCGGTCTTGATAAAAAAGCCTTCCTACTGGAGTTGGAGACTGGGGAGAAGACTGAATAAATCTTTCTACTCAAGACTTTTATCATTTTACTGGTAAGAGTCTTTTGCTTGCATTAATAAACTAAAAAACCCCTTTGTCAGCTGCTGTGAGTGACAAAGGGGTTTTTCGTTAGTCGATATGCCATTGTGTAGTCAACCATTCTGCAAAGGCAGCATAGCGCTCTTTGAGAGCTTCATGATGACCGTAAGGGTCAAAGGCGGAGCAGGTGGTAAGGATTTCTTTCTGAATCAAGCGATGAATTTCTGCAGCATAAAAAGGAGCTTTGGAAAGTCGGTTCGAGTGATTCGCACCTTCTGTCTTTCCATTCTGCAAATAGACTAGACAGTCCTTGTTTTTCAAGTCCTGTGTCCGGCAATAGTCGCTAAAACCTGGGTACCAAAAAGAACCGCAGATAGAAAAAACACAGGGAACTTCGCAGACACTATAGAGACTGTAAACAGCCGCTAGTCCACCGAGAGAGTAGCCACCATAGGCAATTCTCTTGTCATCCAGTAGGTAGTGCTGTCTGATTTCTGCTAATATACCGTTGAATAGTTTTTGGTGGTAGCTATCTGCTCCGCCGCCAAAATCAGGATTGCCAGGCCTTAGAGCATTGGCTTTCCAGGGTGTATAATCGTCTAGCCTGTTGTTTGATATCAGTCCGATTAAGATTACCGATGAAGAAAGCCTGCTCAGGTAGTTTATCTGGCCATCATTTAGCAAGATTGCTGGATAAGGTCGGGATCCGTCATAATCTTGGGGCAGGGCAATATTGACAGTGATCCCATCCCAGACAAAGGTCTTATTTATTGACAAAATCATTGATTTTCTCGAGTGAGTCGATTACAGAAGGTCCATAATCCATGAACTCATCATAGGAGATGGTCATAATCTTCTGGTTCTTAACCGCTGGGACATCTTCCAGAACGGGATTAGCTTTCATTAGATCAACTGCTTGTTCATCCATGGCCTTGTTGCGGTCGCTGGTTACGTAGATGATGACTTCTGGATCCATAAAGACCAGATTTTCCAAGGTTAGGTCAGAGGTTCCAGTCGCTACATTGGTATAGCCGAGCTGGTTAAGCAGACTCTCCTGCAGGGCAGATTTATAGGCACCGAAAGTCTCATCGTTGTAGGCACACATGATGAGCGCTTTTTTCTTTTCCCTTTGACTAGCCTTATTGGTTTTCTTGACACTGTCAATTCTTGCCTGCAGCTGGTCAGCATACTGGTTGGCCTTGTCTTGAACGTTAAAGATGGTTCCTATATTCTTGACATCTTCAACGATATTGCCTAGATCTTGCTTGGTATTGGACAGGGAAGCCTTCTGTGTATAGACAGGGATTTTATTTTCATTCCAGGCACTGACTGTTCCCAGAGACTTCTCGGAAAACATCATGTTTCGGCCAAGAAGAGCGTCTGGCTCATAGGATAGGATAGTTTCTTGTGATACGGTTTTCTTGTCGCCGACTTGCGGAATGGTGGCAATATCAGCCTTGTATTTATCTGTGACGTCGTTGTCTGGATTGAGCATACCAGCGATCTTGTCTTTCAATCCTAGTTCAATCAAGATTTCGGTCGTCGAAAGGTTGTTGGTGATGACCTTTTCCGGTGCCTTTTCAAAGACCTGATCAATCTCCTTGCCTTCGGCATCGTAAGTTTTGATTGTCACTGGATATTTTGTCTCTGCTGTGCTCTTTTTCGCGCTTTTAGTTTTGGAGGAAGATTGCGAAGTTGAGCTTTCTTTCGTACTTTCCTTAGATGAAGAATTGCAGGCTGCCATTGTCAGTGCAGCAGTTGCGACGAGTAAGATACTGAGTATTTTTTTCATATTGCCTTCCTTTCTTGGGCTTGGAGCTTGTATAGATAAAGCTGAAAACAGACTCTTATAGATACTGAATCATGGCCTGTTGATCCTTGGTCCAGATCACTTTGCTCTGAATGCCGTAAACGGCTTGCAGTGAATCATGGGTGATGGCCTCCTTTGGAGCGCCTTGGTATGCAATCTCACCTCCCTTCATGAGGTACAAATAGTCTGAATACCGACAAGCCAGTTGGATGTCGTGTAAAACAGCCAAAACATTGATGTTCAGGTTTTTCACGATACGCAGCATATCCAGCTGGTATTTGATATCCAGATGATTGGTCGGCTCGTCTAGGAGCAGTAGGCTTGGCTGTTGAGCCAAAGCGCGTGCCAGCAGGACTCTTTGCTTCTCACCACCAGACAAGGATAGATAGGTTCGCTCTCTCTTGTCCAGCATGTCTACCTGACTCAAGGCATGACGGACGAGGGCATAGTCTTTTTCGCTCTCTTTTTGAAAAAAAGAGAGATGCGGCGTCCTGCCCAGCATGACGATTTCTTGGACAGTACAGTCAAACTGAAGATGGTTAAACTGAGTTACAACGGCTATTTTCTGGGCTGCTTTTTTTATGCTGACCTGTTCAAGTGGTCTTCCGTCTAGATAAATGTTCCCGCTATCAGGTTTGATTTGGCGGTAGATAGTTTTGAGCAGACTAGTTTTGCCGCTTCCGTTGGGTCCTAAAATGGTGTGAAACTGATTTCCCTCGACCTTGAGCGAAATCCCTTTTAAAATCTCTTTTGGGCCAATAGAATAGTGGATATTTTGGCAAGTTAGATCCATATCAGCTGCTTACCTCCTTTCGGCTTTTGGCTACAATGTAGATAAAGAAGGGGGCGCCGACCAAAGCGGTGAAGATCCCAATCGGCAGTTCGGCATTTTTGACCAAAATTCGAGCCAAAACATCTGCCCAGACAAGAAAGAGAGAGCCGAGCAGGGTAGCGATAGGAAAGAGCCTTTTGTAGTTGGTACCGACTAATCTACGAGCAATGTGCGGAGTGATTAGTCCGACGAAGCCGATAATGCCGCAGCAGGCAACCAGCACCGCTGTCATGACTGCGACAACTGTGATATAAAGGAACCAGTAAAAATGTAGAGGCACTCCCAGTGTCAGAGCTGCTTCGTCCCCCATCATCATAGTATTGAAAATACGATACTGGGAACAGAAAAACAAAAAGGAGAGACCAACAACAAGAGCCGGCAAGACAAGATCTGACCAAGAAGTTCCGGCCAGTGAGCCCATAGTCCAGAACTTGATTGTCATAAGGCTGTCAGCATTAGCACCGACAGAAATGATAAAGTTGGAAAAGGCGATAAAAAGGGCATTTACAACTGTTCCTGATAAAATCAGACTGCTCGTCGTTATTTTTCCCTGCATGGATGCTATAAAAAGTACCACTGCCGATGCCAGAATGGCTCCTATAAAGGCACCTGTGCCAGTAATGGATTTGAGCCCTAAGATAATGCTCAGTGTGGCTCCGAAGGTTGCACCCGCTGAAATTCCTAGGATATAAGGCTCTGCGATGGGATTATTGACAGTAGATTGCATGACGCTGCCACAGACAGACAGCCCAGCACCAGCTAGGATTCCCAAAAGCACTCTTGGAACCCGCATGTTCCAAACAATAGCGATTGTAGACGGCGATAGTTTGCCTGTGCCGAGGTAAAAACCGAACTTGCTGAAAATAATCTGGTAAGTATCTTGTATGTCAATAGTAACTGATCCCAAAGAAACAGCTAAAAAGAGGGAAAAAGCCAGAAAAATGATGAGAAGCAAGAGCAGGCAGATATAGCGAGAAAATCCGTGATTTTCTGACCTTTTGAAGAGCATCCAGACCTCCTTAATAGCAAAGATTAGAATTTTTAGACAATTTCATAAAAAATTATAACATTTTTAAATAAGAAGGGCAAGAAGGGATAAAAACCTGTGATATGATAAGGATTTGTGATGCATTCTCTTCTCAATGATGAAAATATGTTTCTGGTGTAAGAACTGGTTAGTGCGGAGCAAATGAGTTCTTTGGAAAGTCTCTGACAGCTCACATCATTAGAGGGAAAGCAGCTGAATCTAAATAAATACCAGGAAACAAGAAAAAACGACAGAAATATTTCTATCGTTTTTTTGAAATTATAAATGCGTAAGAACTGAGGTAGCTATAACGATATCCAATAATGATAGCTCAAATAACCAGAAGGTCTTTACCAAGCCAATAATCATTCAAGACATAATATAGGCTGATAAAATTCTATTCAAAATACAGCAAGTCCTTGCTAGTCTCGGTGAAGAGTTCAAAACCATTCTTAGTGACATAGCCGCAGTCCTCGATGCGGACACCGACCTTACCAGGGATGTAAATACCAGGCTCAACAGAGAAGCACATGCCTTCTTCGATGACCATGTCGTTGCCCTCCATGATAGATGGGAATTCGTGAACATCCATACCGATACCGTGGCCAAGGCGGTGGTTGAAATACTCACCATAGCCCGCTTTTTCGATGACTTGCCGAGCGGCGCGGTCTACTTCATGAGCTGTGACGCCTGGCTTGATAAAGTCAAGAGCAGCTTGCTGGGCTTCCAATGTCAGATGGTAGATATCTTTTTTGAACTGATCCGGCTGGCCGACAGCAACGGTCCTTGTCATATCGCTGGCATAGCCATTGACCATGCAGCCAAGGTCAAAGAGCAGGAGGGCGTTATTTTCGACCTTATTTGATCCGGGAATACCGTGCGGATTAGCTGCATTATTTCCCGTCAGGACCATAGTTTCAAAGCTCATCTCATAGCCTTCGCGCTTGATGGCAAAGTCAATCTGAGCGATGATGTCCGTTTCGGTATTTTCCAGTGAAATATTGTCAAAACCGATATTGACAGCCTTGTCCGCATATTGCCCAGCTACCAGCATTTTCTGAATTTCATCGGCAGACTTAATCAGGCGCAAGCGGTTGACGTAAGGAGTCAGGTTGGCAAATTCTGCACTATCAAAAACAGTTTTCAATCCATGATATTTGGTCAAAATCAAGTTGTCAAACTCAAGAGCGACAGTCTTGAAGGAGTGAGCCGGAAGGGCTGCTTTAATCTTCTGCCAAGGATTTTCCGAGTCCATATAGCCAAGGACTGAAAAGGGAACAGCTCCTGAAGCCCGCTCAACCTCTAGAGCAGGAACGAAGAGCAGGGGCTCATGGTCAGGATAGACAAACAAAAACATCTGCCGCTCATGCGGATCGCTGTAGAAACCAGTCAGATAATTGATAGTGACTGGATCAGACAGAACAGCGGCATCTAGCTTCTCATTCTCGAGATAGTGGGTGATTTGTTGGATTTTTGTCATGGTCACAACCTTCTTTCTATGCCTCTATTTTGGCAAAAAATGTCAAAAAAAGCAAGACTTTTCAAAAACTTATCAAAATACTTGAAAGTGTTTACAAGAAGTGATAAAATGGTGAATGTAGGAAAGTGAAAACGATATTTTCAATAGAAGAAAGGAAACTATATGAACACAGACGACACAGTAACGATTTATGATGTCGCCCGTGAAGCGGGAGTTTCGATGGCGACAGTCAGTCGAGTAGTGAATGGAAACAAGAACGTCAAAGAAAACACACGTAAAAAAGTTTTAGAGGTCATTGATCGTCTTGACTATCGCCCAAATGCAGTAGCACGTGGACTAGCCAGCAAGAAGACTACAACCGTTGGCGTTGTCATTCCAAATATTACCAATAGCTATTTCTCAACCTTGGCAAAAGGGATTGATGATATTGCTGAAATGTATAAATATAACATTGTCTTGGCTAACAGTGATGAGGATGATGATAAGGAAGTATCCGTTGTCAATACTCTCTTTTCTAAGCAGGTGGATGGCATTATTTTTATGGGCTATCATCTGACTGAGAAAATTCGCTCAGAGTTTTCACGTTCGCGTACACCGGTCGTTTTGGCGGGTACTGTCGATGTGGAGCATCAGCTTCCGAGCGTCAATATTGACTACAAGCAAGCAACAGTTGATGCTGTAGAATTACTGGCTAAGCGCAATAAGAAAATTGCCTTTGTCAGCGGACCACTTGTAGATGATATCAACGGGAAAATCCGTCTATCAGGCTATAAAGATGGCTTGAAGAACAAGAAGCTTTCTTACAGCGAAGGCTTGGTTTTTGAGTCTAAATATTCTTATGATGATGGCTACCACTTGGCGGAGCGTGTCATTGCTTCCAAAGCAACTGCAGCTTTTGTCACAGGAGATGAACTGGCAGCAGGCCTCTTAAATGGTCTGTCTGATCAAGGAATCAAGGTTCCAGAAGATTTCGAAATCATTACCAGTGATGATTCGCAAGTAGCTCGTTTCACTCGTCCTAACCTTTCCACAATCGGTCAGCCCCTCTATGACATCGGCGCTATCAGTATGCGCATGCTGACTAAGATTATGCATAAGGAAGAATTGGAAGAACGCGAAGTTCTCCTAGCTCACAGCATTAGCGAGCGTAAATCAACTCGGAAATAAGCGTTGTTCTGCAAGTCTGCTTAGGAACTTCTCTGAATTTGAAAAGCGAGTGAAGAGACTAAGTCAATGACTGCTTTAATGGAGTTTCATGATTATGAAGCGAGGCTGAGGTGTAGTACCTCAGCTTTTTTGTGTTTCCGTTCAGCTAGAGCGTTTTCTATATGCTATCAGGCTTTGGATGGATTTTTTACCTCATTTGCCCTTGTGGTTTTCCTTTTTATTTGATTTTCGGTATAATAGGAAGTATGAAAGTATTACTGTACCTTGAAGGAAAGTCCGTTTTGGAGAAATCAGGAATCGGCCGAGCCCTCCAGCACCAGATGCACGCCTTGGATTTGGCTGGGATTCCTTATACGACGGACGTTTTAGGAGATTATGATGTGGTCCACATCAATACCTATGGTCCCCGTAGCTTGCTTCTCCTGCATGCTGCCAAGAGGGGCAATAAAAAAGTGATTATGCATGGGCATTCGACCAAGGAGGACTTTGAAAATTCCTTTATTGGATCCAATCTCTTTGCTCCGCTTTTTGGTAAATATCTGACTCACATGTATAAAAAGGCGGATTTCATTATCACGCCATCGGAGTATTCCAAGCAGCTTATCCAGTCTTATGGGGTCACTACGCCTATGGTGGCTGTGTCAAACGGTATTGACCTGCCTAAGTATAAGAAAGATGCTCGCAAGGAAGAAGTTTTTAAAAAGTATTTTAAGATTGAAGAAGGGCAGAAGGTGGTCGTCTGTGCTGGACTTTATTTCCGCCGCAAGGGGATTGAGGATTTTGTAGAGGTTGCCCGCAGGATGCCTGATGTACGCTTTATCTGGCTGGGCTCTATTAATCTCTGGTTGATTCCGCGCAAGATTCGCCGTTTGGTTCTCTTTGACCACCCTGATAATGTCGAATTCCCTGGTTATTTTAAGGGAGCGGTTTTCCAGGGAGCCATGTCTGGAGCAGATGCTTTCTTTTTCCCGTCCTATGAGGAAACTGAAGGAATTGTTGTCCTGGAAGCCTTGGCTAGTGAGCAGAATGTTGTGCTGCGTGATATTCCAGTCTATCAGGGCTGGGTGGATGAGCGTTCAGCCGAGCTCTGCCATAATGTAGATGAGTTTGTCCAGTCTCTGAGAAATGTCTTAGATAAAAAGGTGGACAAGCGCGAAGCAGGCTATCAGGTGGCTAAAAGCCGGTCTATTGACGATGTTGCAGATCAGTTAGTCAAGGCTTATCAAACAGTTTTGGAGATGTAAGATGCGTATTGGTCTTTTTACAGATACCTATTTTCCTCAGGTCTCTGGGGTTGCTACCAGTATTCGGACTTTGAAGACGGAGCTGGAAAAATTAGGTCACACAGTATTTATTTTTACGACGACGGACAAGGATGTCAATCGCTATGAGGATTGGCAGATTATTCGGATTCCCAGCGTACCTTTTTTTGCCTTTAAGGACCGGAGAGTGGCTTACCGAGGTTTTTCTCATGCCTTAGAAATTGCCCGTCAGTACCAGCTGGATATTATCCATACCCAGACTGAGTTTTCATTAGGGCTGCTGGGGATTTGGATTGCCAAAGAGCTGCGGATTCCGGTAGTACATACCTATCATACCCAGTATGAGGATTATGTGCACTATATTGCCAAGGGGATGGTCATCCGTCCTAGCATGGTTAAGTACATCGTCCGTGGCTTCATGAGTGACTTGGATGGGGTTATCTGCCCTAGCGAGATTGTTTATGACCTTTTGGTTGATTATAAAATCGAAGCAGAAAAACGGGTGATTCCGACAGGGATTGAGCTGGCGAAGTTTGAGCGGCCGGAAATTTCACGTGAGGATATCAAGAAGCTCCGTTTCAAGCTAGGATTGGCTGAAGATGAGATTATGCTGCTCAGTCTGTCGCGAATTTCTTATGAAAAGAATATCCAGGCTATCGTTGAGGCGATGCCTGCCGTCCTTGAAGAAAATGACAAAGTCAAGCTAGTCATTGTCGGCGACGGCCCCTATGCGGAAGACTTGAAAGAATTGGTTGCTAAGCTTCAGATTGAAGAAGCTGTCATTTTTACGGGGATGATTGCTCCTAGTGATACGGCCCTTTACTACAAAGCTACGGATTTCTTTATATCTGCCTCAACCAGTGAGACTCAAGGTCTGACTTATCTGGAAAGCTTAGCCAGCGGTACACCGATTATTGCTCATGGCAATCCCTATCTGGATAATGTTATCAGTGATAAGATTTTTGGAACCCTTTATTACCAAGAGCGGGATTTATCAGGTGCTATTTTAGAGGCAATTATTGCGACACCTGATATGGATGAGCAGAAGTTAGCAGACAAGCTCTACGAAATTTCAGCGGAGAATTTTGGTCGCAGAGTCTATGAGTTTTATCTGGATTTAACCATTTCCAAGGACTTCCACAACGAGCTTAGCCCAGAGGAAAGTGCTGCCAAGCGTCTGGCCAAGACGGTGGCCTATTTGCCTGGCAAGGTCATCTCTCTACCAATCAATGGCTCTGCTCGTATCCTCAAAGCTTCGAGTAAGCAAGTGAAAAAAATAAGGAATATAACTAAATTATTAGAATAGAAACATGCCTTGCATCATTGCGGCAATAGCTATTTATGCAAGGTTTTATTTAGAAATAGAGGAGAAATCTTATGAAAAAATATCTCAAACAGTTGCCGTGGCTGCTTTTGTTCTATGGCATTTTCATTGCTTCAGATTGGATTTGGCAAGAGCTTTGGAGATATCTTATAGACAATACAGAAAGTATGGGAAGCGATTTGAGCTGGCTTTCTAATCTTAATTTATTTTATTATGCTGTGCTGCTTCCTTTGTTTGGTGCAGTGATTGTTTATATAAATACTCGGATGCAAGGTTTTTCTCTGCCCTTTCTTCTTTTGATTCCAGGGGTTCAGTATTATTATCTATTCAAAAACTTTTTTGACGGACTTTTTTACTCAGGAGACAAGATTTATAATCCAATCACTTCCACGCTTTATAATGCTAGGGATATTCATGTCTTGTTATTCCTTTCTTTGGGAGGAATGCTGTTGGCAGAGCAATACCGCAAAAAACGTCAAGCTGCAACTTTGAGTCAAGAGGCTCTAAATCATTTTTCTGGTTTTGATGGTCAATAGCTCTTGCAAATTTCTCCAATCGTGTTATAATGTTTTCTAGAGACAAATCACCTGCAGGAAATCTTATAGAGAGCGCGTGGAGCTGGAAATCGCGTAGAGGATGCAGTTGGGACTACTCTATCAGCTTTTATGCAAACATAAAACGGTGGCTACGTTAGAGCCGATTCGAGGTGTGGGTCTTTTGACTTACATAAATGAAGGTGGAACCACGTTGCGACGTCCTTTTGAGGATGTCGTTTTTTGTTTTCATTTTTCTTTTGTTACTTTTTGGGTGGCGAGAGATGGCTTTTCCTTTGCTACAATATTATAAAAATAAAATGAATAAAGGAGATCTGTATGGGATTCAAATTCGAAGAAATTAAGGCTTATTTAATGAAACATGGCTTAGATTCTAGCATAGCTGAGTCGCTGCATGCGGTCTATGGAACTCAGCGTTTGGGAGGCACTGCAAATGCCTACTTTTTAATTGTTTTTACTGAGACAGGAATTTACATCATTTCTATTACTCCTATGGGGAAATTAGGAGACATTGTAGGAGAATTTTCAGCAGAAGATATCCAAGCATATCAATTTAAGAAGCGCTTGTTCATGGGATATAAACTTAAGTTTTCGATGAATGATAAACAGAGTTTTGAATTTAATGTTAATAAGGTAATGATTGGTGCAGGCTGGCATAAAACTGAGCTACAAGAAATCCTAGAAATCAACTATTACAATAAAAGAATAGATTCTTAAAATATTTGGATGATAGATAAGGAGAAAACTCATGATTAAGATTACTTTCCCAGATGGCGCTGTGCGTGAATTCGAATCTGGCGTTACAACTTTTGAAATTGCTCAATCTATCAGCAATTCCCTATCTAAAAAAGCTTTGGCTGGTAAATTCAACGGCAAATTGATTGATACGACTCGGGCCATTACTGAAGATGGTGCCATTGAAATCGTGACACCTGACCACGAAGATGCTTTAGATATCTTGCGTCACTCAGCAGCCCACCTCTTTGCGCAAGCAGCTCGCCGTCTTTTCCCAGATATTCACTTGGGCGTTGGACCTGCTATTCAGGACGGTTTCTACTATGATACGGACAATGAAGCTGGGCAAATTTCAAATGAAGACCTGCCTCGTATTGAAGAAGAAATGAAGAAAATCGTCAAAGAAAACTTCCCATCCATCCGTGAGGAAGTGACCAAGGATGAAGCGCGTGAAATTTTCAAAAACGATCCTTACAAGTTGGAATTGATTGAAGAGCACTCAGAAGATGAGGGCGGTTTGACCATCTACCGTCAGGGTGAATATGTGGATCTCTGCCGTGGGCCTCACGTTCCATCTACAGGTCGAATCCAAATCTTCCATCTCTTGAACGTGGCTGGTGCATACTGGCGCGGGAACAGCGACAATGCTATGATGCAGCGGGTCTATGGTACTGCTTGGTTTGACAAGAAAGACCTGAAGAAATATCTGCAAATGCGGGAAGAGGCTAAAGAACGCGACCACCGTAAGTTAGGTAAAGAGCTGGATCTCTTCATGATTTCACAAGAAGTGGGTCAAGGCTTGCCATTCTGGCTGCCAAATGGTGCGACGGTCCGTCGCGAGTTGGAGCGCTACATCGTTGATAAAGAGTTGGCTTCAGGCTACCAACACGTCTACACTCCGCCTTTGGCCTCTGTGGAGCTTTATAAGACTTCTGGTCACTGGGAGCACTACCAGGAGGATATGTTCCCAACCATGGATATGGGTGATGGGGAAGAGTTTGTTCTTCGTCCTATGAACTGTCCTCACCACATCCAAGTCTATAAACACCACGTTCATTCTTACCGTGAGCTTCCAATCCGTATTGCTGAGATTGGCATGATGCACCGCTACGAAAAATCTGGTGCCCTGACTGGTTTGCAGCGGGTTCGTGAAATGTCCTTGAACGATGGCCACTTGTTTGTAACGCCAGAGCAAATCCAGGATGAATTCCAGCGTGCGCTGCAGTTGATTATCGACGTTTACGCTGACTTCAACTTGACAGAATATCGTTTCCGTCTGTCTCTTCGTGATCCTCAGGATACGCATAAGTATTTTGATAACGATGAGATGTGGGAAAATGCCCAAACCATGCTGCGAGCAGCCCTTGATGAAATGGGTGTGGACTACTTTGAGGCAGAAGGAGAAGCAGCCTTCTACGGTCCAAAACTGGATATCCAGGTTAAAACAGCCCTAGGAAATGAGGAAACTCTGTCAACTATCCAGCTAGACTTCCTCTTGCCAGAGCGTTTTGACCTCAAGTATGTAGGAGCTGACGGTGAAGAGCATCGCCCAGTTATGATTCACCGTGGGGTTATCTCAACCATGGAGCGCTTCACAGCTATCTTGATTGAAAATTACAAGGGTGCCTTCCCGACTTGGCTGGCTCCGCATCAAGTGACCTTGATTCCTGTTTCTAACGAGGCCCATATTGATTATGCTTGGCAAGTGGCTAAGAAGCTGCGTGACAAAGGTATCCGCGCTGATGTGGACGAGCGCAATGAAAAGATGCAGTACAAGATTCGTGCCTCACAAACTAGCAAGATTCCTTATCAGCTAATCGTTGGTGACAAGGAAGGAGAAGACGGTACTGTTAATGTCCGCCGCTACGGTCAAAAAGAAACACATACAATACCAGTAGACGAATTTGTAGAGCAAATCTTAGCAGACATTGCCAACAAATCACGTGTTGAAAAATAGAAGTCATCAAACAACAACTTAACCCGAGCAATTAGCTCGGGTTAAACTATTTTTAATTTGAAAAATCCTGCTGATATACTCAGCAGGGTTCTTAATCTTGATACAGGTATTTATCCACATAATCGTCAAAATCAGGATAGGCATCTCGGTTCATGGCGTAGAGCATTTCACCATAAAGAGGATCGCTCGATGGGTCTTCAGGTTCTATAAGGGTAGCTATTTTCATATCATCGTCTGGGAAAAGGATGGTGTAGTGATAGGTCTCGCTGACGGTGATACTGTAATATTTAGTATTGTCTTGATAGCCTGAATCATCTATCTTATAGTGAAATTCTTTATTACCTAGTTTGCCTGTTTTGTCATTGAAAAAAATGTCAATGTTTTCGCCGTTTGCTTTCTGGGCCTTCCATTTTCCCTGAAAAGTAGCGTGCTGACCGCAGGCGCTGAGAAAGACGAGTGTGAAGAAAGTGAACAAAAGCCATATCAGTTTTTTCATAGGGTTCTCCTTGTCTAGCCTTTGATATTATTCTATCATAAATGCTGAAAATATAAAAGCTGAGTTGGTAAACTCAACTTTTGCACAGTAGGTCTGTATTTAAGCTACTTATTCTGCAGCTTGAGCCCAGCGTTGGGATAGCTTACGCGAGAAGCTGGAAATAGCGAAGTTAATCAGGAAATAAATGGCTGCTACTAGTAGGTAGAGTGCGAAGACCTGTTCAGCTTCAAAATAGCGTCCCATTAGAATTTGAGCAGAACCAAAGAGTTCTTGGAGCGCAATAACAGAATAGAGCAGGCTGGTATCCTTAATCACTGTTACAAACTGAGAAATGATGGCTGGCAGCATTTTTCGAATAGCCTGAGGTAGGATGATATAACTCAGTATCTGAAACTGGGTAAATCCTTGAGATAAGCCAGCTTCAGTCTGACCTGGATCAATGGCATTGAGGCCGCCCCGGATAATTTCTGCCAAAGCAGCAGAAGTAAAGACAGTGAAGCTGATGATACCGGCTGGTGTTGACTTAATCTGAAAGACTAAAAAGATGGTGAAAATCCAGAGCAGATTAGGTACATTACGGACAAATTCGATATAAATGCTAGCAATCAGCTTGAGCAGTTTATTTTTTCCGTTTCTCATGACGGCTAGAATAGTTCCAAAAATCGTGGATAGGACAATGGAAATGAAAGAAATTTGCAGCGTCAGCCAGAGCCCCTTAAGGATAAAGAGGAGGTTGTTTGTGGTTAAGACTTTTAAAATATTTTCCATAGAGACCTCCTTAGATGCTGTAAGCTTGTTTATTGGCTTCCTCTACCTTACGTCCCCAGCTAGCGATTGGGAAACAAAGGAGGAAGTAGAGCAAAGCTGCTCCAGTAAAGGCTGGGATGTAGTTGGAGTTCAGAGCAGACCAAGACTTGGTCACGAACATCAGATCCATACCAGAGATAATAGCGACGGTAGAAGTGTTTTTTATCAGATTGACGATCTGATTGATTAGCGGTGGCAGGATAATCCGAAAAGCTTGGGGCAGGATGATGTATCGCATGGTTTCTACATAGGTAAAGCCCTGAGATAGTGCAGCTTCAGTCTGCCCGCGAGGAATGGACTGGATACCTGAGCGGATAACTTCGGCGATATAAGCACCGTGATACAGTCCCACACAGAGAACCGCAGTCCAATAGATTGAGGGCATGATGGTGTAATTGCTGACTAGCGGAAGACCGTAAAAGACAATTACAAATTGCACTAAGAGTGGTGTGTTCTGATAAAACTCAACAAAAACACGAGCTAGACCACGTAGAACTTTATGCTTACCTGTGCTGATAGCTCCAAAGAAAATCCCTAGTAAAAGAGCCAAGGTCAGGGCACCAATAGAAATAGCCAAGGTAAATAGGAATCCTTGGAAAAACTTGCCAAAGTCCGCAAAGTAGGCCTGCCAAGAAGAAATACTAAAACTCATGGGGTCTCCTTTCTAATCATCTGTTGAAGAAGATGGTTTTAAATCATATTTGTCATAAATTTTCTGCAGACTGCCGTTTTCTTTCCATTTAGAGATTAGGCCATCTACATAGTCATTCAATTGAGTATTGGATTTTTTTGTTACCACACCATAATCGGCTTTTTTGAAGCTGTAATCCAGAATGTTTGACTTGGAGCTTACATAGCCGGTTAGGATTGACTTGTCAACAGAAATGGCATCAATACGGTGAGCCCGCAAGGAAACAGCAAGCTCCGGATAAGAACCTAACTCCACATATTTGAAGTTGAGTTTTTTCTCTTGGGCGATTTCTTCCAGCAAGGTCTGAGTGATAGAGCCTTGAACAACGCCGATAGTCTTGTTATTCAAGTCCTTGACGTCTGTAATTTTGCTGGATTTATTAACTAGAAAACCAGAAGCATCAGTGTAGTAAGGGGTTGTGAAATTATAGATTTCCTTACGTTCATCTGTGATGGTAAAGGTCGCAATGACCATGTCAACTTGTCCGTTGTCCAGAAGTGGTCCGCGGGTTTGTGCGGTAACTGGAACGTAGTTGATTTTGACGCCTAGTTCCTTGGCAATCTTTTTTGCAATATCGATTTCTAAACCGCTATATGTATTGCTATCAGGATTGAGGTAACCAAAGTTAGGTACATCCTGCTTGACACCGACATTGAGGACTCCGCGTTTCTGGATGGCCTTGACCTGTTGGCTGGTAGTGGAATCGGCTTGTGCGGGAACAGCATTAATAAAGCCTAGAGTCAGAAGGAGTAAGAGTAGGCTAATGAGTATTTTTTGTAGTTTCATAGGTCTTCTCCTTTTTAAGAAAGCACGTTATCACTCTCATGGTTGATAATTTTACTGAGAAACTGCTTAGCGCGAGGTTCGGTAGGATTGTCAAAGAAAGCATCAACATCAGTAGTATCCACTAGCACCTCACCGTCTGCCATGAAGATAATACGGTCAGCAACCTCACGGGCAAAGCCCATTTCGTGTGTAACCACAATCATGTTCATGCCGTCTTTGGCTAATTTTTGCATAACGGCCAGAACATCCCCGATTGTTTCAGGGTCCAGGGCAGAAGTCGGTTCATCAAAGAGCAAGAGCTCAGGATGCATAGCTAAACCGCGGGCAATGGCAATCCTTTGCTTTTGTCCACCGGACAGCATGCCTGGATAAGAGTCTTTCTTGTCCCACATGTTGACAAATTCTAGATATTTTTGAGCGATTTTTTTAGCTTCTTGTTTATCCATTCCTAGAACTTTAATAGGTGCCAAGGTAACATTTTCTAACACCGTTTTGTGGGGGTAAAGATTAAAATGTTGAAAGACCATTCCGACTTCTTTGCGTAAGTTGACCAAATCTTTAGCAGCAGTGTTCGCGACCTCGTGGCCATTGACGATCAGGCTTCCCTGATCAATACCTTCTAAAGCGTTGATTGTACGGATAAGAGTAGATTTTCCTGAGCCGGATGGTCCCAGTAGTACAACTACTTGCCCTTTTTCAAAACTGAGATTGATATTGCGCAGAGCATGGTAGTCTCCGTAATACTTTTCGACATTTTTAAATTCAACTAAAGCCATATCTTTCTCCTTTGTGTTAGATAATATGACATAGATTTTACCATAGAATAAATAAACTGTCAAATTGAATAAAAATGAGTATTTCCATTCAGAGAAAAATTTTTTGGATGAGAATTGTCCATTTTCTACAAATGTGGAATAAAAATGGCTTGAATTAGTGTTTTTTAAGAAAACTTTGGTATAATAAGACTATATAAATAAATAAAATTGGATTGGGAGTCTAGCTAGGCAAACTAGATTGCCTTTTGCACGTGTTGATGCAGGACGACTTAGCTGACTATGTCACAACTTTTCTATCATGGAGTTGATTCAATCCCAATCTTATGTTAAGGTGAACATATGAAGAAAATATTAGTTGTAGATGATGAGAAACCAATCTCAGATATTATTAAGTTTAATATGGCCAAGGAAGGCTATGAGGTTTTGACTGCTTTTGATGGTAAGGAAGCCTTGGAAATGTTTGAGGCAGAACAGCCAGACATCTTGATTCTGGACTTGATGTTGCCAGAAGTGGACGGACTGGAAGTTGCTAGGACTATTCGCAAGACCAGCAATGTTCCGATTATTGTATTGTCTGCTAAGGACAGTGAGTTTGACAAGGTTATCGGCCTTGAAATCGGTGCAGATGACTATGTGACCAAGCCTTTCTCAAATCGTGAGCTGCAGGCGCGTGTCAAGGCACTTCTTCGTCGGGCAGACCTTGTTGTGGAAAATCAAGTAGAAGAAAGTGGCCCGAACGAGTTGACCATTGGGGAACTGCAGATTTTGCCAGATGCTTTTGTAGCTAAGAAGCATGGCAAGGAGCTGGAGCTGACCCACCGTGAGTTTGAACTGCTTCACCATTTGGCGACACATATCGGTCAGGTCATGACACGTGAGCACTTGCTGGAAACAGTATGGGGCTATGACTATTTTGGCGATGTCCGTACAGTGGATGTGACCATTCGCCGCCTGCGTGAAAAGATTGAAGATACGCCAAGCCGACCTGAGTATATCTTGACTCGCCGCGGAGTTGGCTACTATATGAGAAATAATGATTGAAGCAATTAAACAATTTGTGATTTCTGCGGATTTTGTCTTTGCAATCATTATTATCGGCTTCATTGTAGTTGTTGCCTTGCTTTTATTGGAAAATCGCCGCGATAACCAAAAGCTTGTACAGCTTAATCAGAAGGTTAAAGATTTGATTGCAGGGGACTATTCTGAAGTGCTGGACATGCAGGGAAGTCCAGAAATCACAGATATGACCAACAGTATCAATGATCTTTCAGAGGTCATTCGACTGACACATGAAAACCTTGAGCAAGAAACAAAACGCCTTTCCAGTATCCTGTCCTATATGACAGATGGCGTGCTCGCGACTAACCGCCGGGGGCAGATTATCACTATCAACGATATGGCAACCAAGCAGTTGGGAGTTAAGAGAGATGAGGTCCAAAATATGAGTATTTTGGATCTGCTTTCGATTTCAGACGAGTATGATTTGCGCGACTTGATTACCAATGTTCCTGAGCTGACGATTGATTCTCAGGATGAAAATGGTGAGTATTTGAGCTTGCGGGTTCGCTTTGCCTTGGTAAGGCGGGAGTCGGGCTTCATTTCTGGTTTGGTGGCTGTCTTGCACGACACGACAGAGCAGGACAAGGAAGAGCGGGAGCGTCGCCTCTTTGTCTCCAACGTCAGCCATGAGTTGCGGACTCCGCTGACCAGTGTTAAGTCCTATCTGGAAGCCTTGGATGAGGGAGCCTTGTCTGAGCCAGTAGCGCCGGACTTTGTCAAGGTATCACTCAATGAAACCAACCGCATGATGCGGATGGTGACGGACCTACTTAGTCTGTCTCGTATTGATAATGAGACCAGTCATCTGGAAGTGGAGCTGACGAATTTCACGGCCTTTATCACCTTTATCCTCAATCGCTTTGACAAGATAAAAAATCAAGACGAAACCAAGAAATATGAGATTATCCGTGATTATCCGATAACACCGATTTGGGTAGAGATTGATACAGATAAGCTGACCCAGGTGATTGATAATATCATGAACAATGCCATCAAGTATTCGCCAGATGGTGGAACCATTACTGTTTCCATCAAGACAACTGATGAGCAGTTGATTCTCTCGATTGCGGATGAAGGTCTGGGGATTCCCAAGCAGGACCTGCCTAAGATTTTTGACCGCTTTTATCGAGTGGACAAGGCACGCAGCCGTGCACAGGGTGGAACGGGTCTAGGGCTGGCTATTGCCAAGGAAATTATCAAGCAGCATCAGGGCTTTATTTGGGCTAAGAGTGAGTATGGTGTGGGATCGACCTTTACCATTGTCTTGCCTTATGAGAATGATGGTGTCCGGGATGACGACTGGGATAATGAAGATATATAGAAAGTAAACATGACTAAAGGATTTCAATACAGTATTCTGGCGTCAGGATCAAGCGGTAATTGTTTCTATCTGGAAACAGACCAAAAGCGGATTCTGGTTGACGCTGGCTTATCAGGGAAAAAAATTACTAGCTTGTTGGGCGAAATTGACCGCAAGCCTGAGGATTTGGATGCTATTTTAGTGACTCATGAGCACAAGGATCACATTCATGGTGTTGGTGTATTGGCTCGCAAGTATCATCTGGATATTTATGCTAATGAGGCCACTTGGAAGGCTATGGAAAAGGACCTGGGCAAGCTGGATGCTAGTCAAAAGCATATCTTTGAATTGGGCAAGACCAAGACCTTTGGAGACTTGGATGTGGAGAGCTTTGGTGTCAGTCATGACGCAGCCTGTCCGCAATTTTACCGCTTTATGAAGGATGACAAAAGCTTTGTCATGCTGACGGATACGGGCTATGTCAGTGATCGGATGGCTGGGATTATCGAAAATGCCGATGCTTACCTGATTGAGAGCAACCATGATATTGAAATTCTCCGCAGCGGCGCCTATCCATGGAGTCTCAAGCAGCGGATTCTATCGGATATGGGCCACCTGTCCAATGAAGACGGAGCGGAGACCATGATTCGGACTCTGGGCAATCGCACCAAGCGAATCTATCTGGGACATCTCAGTAAGGAAAATAATATCAAAGAATTGGCCCACATGACCATGGTCAATCAACTGGCTCAAGCCGATATGGCAGTCGGCCACGATTTCCAGGTCTATGATACCTCGCCTGATACCGCAACGCCTTTGACGAGAATTTAAAAATCGAACTAAAAAATTTGGTTTTCTTGCTCTAGTGCAGTATCCATTAAATATTTAAAAAGCAACGGTTTTATTTTGTAAAGGAGCTTGTATGCGGCCAATTTACTTTGTGGTAGGTCTATTATCTTTAGGGTTAGGAGTTTTGGGGATTTTTCTGCCTCTACTGCCGACGACACCATTTCTTCTCTTGTCCATTGCCTGCTTTTCGCGCAGTTCCAAGCGTTTTGAGAATTGGCTCTATCATACCAAGATGTATCAGACTTATGTGGCGGATTTTCGAGAGACGGGAACGATTGCCAAGGAGCGTAAGAAAAAGATTATTGTTTCCATCTATATCTTGATGGGGATTTCCATTTTCCTGGCGCCTATTATTTGGGTCAAGATTGGTCTGTTGGGTCTGACTGTTTTTATCACCTATTATTTGTTTAAAGTAATTCCGGATAAGGAATAGAAATCACTTTCAGCAGGTGCGTTTGCGCCTGTTTTTTGTTATAATAGAGACTGTATATCTTTGGAAAGGAAAAGGTATCATGCTGCTTATCTGACTGAAGCCAGCATGATATAAAATAGTAATGGAAAATTTGAAAAAAGCATTGCTGGAGCAGTTTGACTTGGTTTTCTCTGACGAGACCTTGTTGGAAACGGCTTTTACCCATACGAGCTATGCCAATGAGCACCGCCTCTTAAAAATTTCACACAATGAACGCTTGGAATTTTTAGGAGACGCTGTTCTGCAACTGATTATTTCGGAGTATCTTTATACCAAGTATCCTAAGAGGCCAGAGGGAGACCTGTCTAAGCTGCGTTCCATGATTGTTCGGGAGGAGAGCTTGGCAGGCTTTGCCCGAGATTGTCAGTTTGATCAGTTTATCAAGCTGGGACGTGGAGAGGAGAAGTCTGGTGGCCGGAATCGTGATACGATTTTAGGAGATTTGTTTGAGGCCTTTTTAGGCGCTTTGCTCTTAGATAAGGGTGTGGAAGCAGTCAAAAGCTTTCTCTATCAAGTCATGATTCCCAAGGTGGAAGCGGGAGATTTTGAGCGGGTGACGGACTATAAGACCAAGCTGCAAGAGTTGCTGCAGATTAATGGTGATGTGGAAATTGCCTATCAGGTCGTGTCTGAGACAGGGCCGGCTCATGCCAAAAATTTCGAAGTGGCTGTTCTCATCAATGGCCGCAAGTCCGGTCAAGGCCAGGGGCGTTCTAAAAAGCTGGCCGAGCAGGAAGCTGCTAAAAACGCATTTGAAAAGGAAAGTTCTTCATGTTTTTAAAGGAAATTGAAATTCAGGGCTTCAAGTCATTTGCTGATAAGACTAAAGTTGTCTTTGATCAGGGAGTGACAGCGGTTGTTGGGCCAAATGGTTCCGGCAAGTCCAATATTACGGAGAGCCTGCGCTGGGCCTTGGGAGAGTCCAGTGTGAAAAGTCTGCGGGGCGGCAAGATGCCCGATGTGATTTTTGCGGGAACAGAAACCCGCAAGCCTCTTAATTACGCATCAGTGGTAGTGGTTCTGGATAACAGTGACCAATTTATCAAGGATGCTGCCAATGAGATTCGAGTGGAGCGTCACATTTACCGCAGCGGTGACAGTGAGTATAAGATTGACGGCAAAAAAGTCCGTCTGCGCGATGTCCATGATCTCTTCATGGATACTGGGCTGGGACGAGATTCTTTCTCCATCATTTCCCAAGGGAAGGTTGAGGAAATCTTTAACAGCAAGCCGGAGGAACGTCGGGCAATCTTTGAAGAGGCGGCTGGAGTGCTTAAGTATAAGACACGTCGTAAGGAAACGGAAGGAAAACTTAGTCAAACTCAGGATAATCTGGATCGGCTGGAAGATATTATCTACGAGCTGGAGAGCCAGGTCAAGCCCTTGGAGAAGCAGGCTGAAACTGCTAAGCGCTTCTTGAGTCTGGATGGTCAGCGCCGAGAGCTTTACTTGGATGTTTTGGTCGCTCAGCTGACAGCTAATAAGGAAAAGTTGACTCAGGCTGAAGAAGATTTAAGGAATATCCAGCAGGAGCTAGCAGCCTACTATAGCAAGCGCGATGAGCTGGAAGTTGAAAACCAAACCTTGAAGGCCAAGCGCCATGAGCTCAATCAAACTTTGTCTGATGATCAAGCTAATTTGCTGGAATTAACCCGCTTAATCAGTGATTTGGAGCGGCAGATTGACCTTTCTAAGCTGGAGTCCAGCCAGGCAGCGACGAGCCGTCGGGAAAATGAAGAACGCTTGGCTGCTCTATCAGAAAAACTGGCTCAGATAGAAAGCAACATAGAAGACAAGCAGGCTGAATTGAGCCAAATAGCTGCCCAACTGAGTGACAATGAGGAGTCTATCGCTGCTTTGGAAGCAGAATTAGCAGACTTTTCAGATGATCCAGACCAGCTGATTGAACATCTGCGTGAGCAGTATGTCAAGCTCATGCAGGAAGAGGCAAATCTTTCTAATGACTTGACTTCTCTGGAGAGCCAGCTGGCTAGCGAGCTTAAATTGGCTGAGAGCAAGAAGGCAGACTATGCTAAATTGCAAGGAGATTTGGAAGCTAGTCAGACTCAGGAGCAGGCTGGTTTGGAGGAGTTGGAAATTGCTCGCCAAGCCCTCAAGGGCCTACTGGCTGACTACCAGAGTCAGATCCAGTTGGTAGAGAAGCTAGAGGCTGACTATAAGCATCAGCAGACTAAGATGTTTGAGCTTTTGGATGACCTCAAAAACAAGCAGGCACGTTCTAATAGTTTAGAAGCCATTCTCAAAAATCACAGTAACTTCTATGCTGGGGTTAAGAGTGTGCTACAGGAAGCGGGTCGACTGGGTGGCATTGTTGGAGCAGTTAGCGAAAAGCTCGGCTTCGATCCCCACTATCAGACAGCGCTGGAAATTGCGTTGGGAGCCAGCAGTCAGAATATCATCGTAGAAGATGAGTCGGCTGCGACTCGGGCTATCGAATTTCTGAAGAAAAATCGGGCTGGCCGAGCAACCTTCCTGCCTTTAACAACTATCAAGCCGCGTCAGCTGCCTGACCATAACCGTGCTACGATTGAAAAAAGTGCTGGTTTTCTGGGACTGGCTTCTTCTCTGGTCAGCTATGAGTCATCGTTAGACAGCATTTTTCAAAATCTGCTGGGAACGACTGCTATTTTTAATACAGTGGAGCATGCCAGAGCAGCAGCTCGCCAAGTGCGCTATCAGGTTCGCATGGTGACTTTGGATGGAACAGAGCTTCGGACTGGCGGATCTTATGCTGGTGGTGCCAACCGCAATAACAATACTATCTTTATCAAGCCGGAGCTAGATGCTTTGCTTGAAGAGATTAAGCAGAAAAATATCAGCTTGAAAGAGCAGGAAGAAGCAGTGCAAATTCTGCAAAACCAGCTAAGTCAGGCCAAGCAGGTATTGGAACAAATCAAGACAGACGGTGAGCAGGCTCGCTTGGCTGAACAAAAGGCTAATCTAGCCTACGAACAGTTAGCCAAGCGCGTAGAAGAACTCACAAGTCTGAAAAATCTACAGGAACAGGAGTTGGCTGGTCAGTCTGGTTTGGATATTTCAGAAGAGAAAGACCGACTGCAGACCCGCTTGACCGAAATTGAGCAAGAAAAAATGGACATCACTGCAGAAATAGAGCAGGTTAAGTCGAACAAAGATGCAGTTCAGGCTCGTTTTGACAAACTTTCCTCTCGTTTAGCTGAACTCAAGCTCCAGCGAACAGAGCTGACCTCCAATCAACGCTTTGAAAAGAATGACTTGGAACGTCTGTCCGAGGAAAAAGCCAGCCTTGCAAAAGAGCAGGCGACCTTGGAGCTCTTGATGGAGCAAAAGGAGCAGTCCAGCCTGCAAAAGGTAGACATTACGATTTTGGAAGAGCAATTAGACACTGCCAAGCAAGAAAAGACTGACCTGGATCAAAGACTGATTCGTCTGAAATTTGAGCTTGAAGATCTGGAAGGTCAGTCTGACGATATTGCCAGTCGATTGGAGCAAGCCCGCCATCAAAATGAAGAATTGATTCGCCGGCAGGCCAAGGCAGAGGCAGAAAAGGATAAGCTCATGGATGTCATGCGCCGTCTGGCAAGCAATCTGACAGATGACTATCAGATGAGCTTCGAAGAAGCAAGCAGCCAGGCTCGTCCGTTAGAAAGTTTGCCAGCTGCTGAAAGCCAGGTGAAGGATTTGGAAAAAGCCATTCGAGCTTTAGGTCCAGTCAATCTGGAAGCAGTTGAGCAGTTTGAAGAAGTCAGCAATCGTTTGAACTTCCTTAACGAACAGCGAGACGATGTCCTATCAGCCAAAAATCTGCTCTTAGAGACGATTGAAGAGATGAATGACGAAGTCAAGGAACGCTTTAAATCAACCTTTGAAGCCATTCGTGAAAGCTTCAAGGTGACTTTCCGACAGATGTTTGGCGGTGGTTCTGCAGACCTGATATTGACGGAGGGAGACTTGCTGACAGCTGGTGTAGAAATCTCCGTGCAGCCACCGGGAAAGAAAATCCAGTCGCTTAATCTGATGAGCGGTGGCGAGAAGGCCTTGTCAGCTTTGGCTCTACTCTTCTCTATCATCCGCGTTAAGACCATTCCTTTTGTCATCTTGGACGAGGTCGAAGCAGCGCTGGACGAAGCGAATGTTAAACGCTTTGGGGATTATCTCAATCGATTTGACAAGGACAGCCAATTCATCGTGGTCACTCACCGTAAGGGAACCATGTCAGCTGCAGACTCTATTTACGGAGTTACCATGCAGGAATCTGGGGTTTCCAAGATTGTCTCGGTCAAGTTAAAAGATTTAGAAAGTATGTAAAATGAGTATAAAATTAGTAGCAACGGATATGGATGGCACCTTTTTGGACAGTAAAGGTCAGTTTGATATGGACCGCCTCAAGCAAGTTTTGGCTCGCTTCAAAGAAAAAGATATGTACTTTGCCGTAGCCAGCGGACGGGGTCTCTTGTCGCTGGAAAAGCTGTTTGAGGAAGTACGCAATGAGATTATTTTTATTGCTGAAAACGGTAGTTTAGTGGAATTTCACGGCGAGGATCTCTATGAAGCAACCATGCCTCGGAATTTTTATCTCAATGTTTTTGACAAGCTGCAGGAATCTCCCTATGTCAATGTCAACGAGCTGCTTTTGACGGGCAAACGTGCCTGCTATGTCTTGGAGACTGTGGATCCGACCTATCTTTCTTTCAGTGCTCATTATAATGAAAATATTCAAAAAGTAGCTAGCCTGGCTGATATCGACGATGAAATTTTCAAGTTTACGACCAATTTTGCTGAGGACCAAGTCGCAGCTGGTGAAGCTTGGGTCAATGAGAATATCGATGGAGTCAAGGCCATGACAACTGGCTACAAGTCCATTGACATCGTTCTGGACCATGTGGATAAGGGGGTTGCCATTGTCGAGCTGGCCAAGAAGCTAGACATAGATCTTTCTCAGGTTATGGTTTTTGGCGATAATCTCAACGATATGCACATGATGCAGGTGGCTGGCTATCCGATCGCGACTGAAAATGCTCGCCCTGAGATTTTAGAAGTCGCCAAGGAAGTCATCGGCCACCATGATGCTCAGTCGGTTATCACTTACATGGAGGGATTGTAATGGCAGATATAAAACTGATTGCTCTGGACTTGGATGGAACTCTCCTGACTTCAGACAAGAAGATTTCTGACCGCAATTTAGCGGCTTTAAAAGCAGCTCAGGCCAAGGGAGTTAAAGTAGTTCTGACTACGGGTCGCCCCCTCAAAGCCATGGACTTTTTCCTGCATGAGCTAGGAACAGACGGTCGAGAGGATGAGTACACCATTACTTTTAATGGTGGTCTTGTTCAGCGCAATACTGGAGAAATTCTTGATAAAACAGTCTTTTCTTATGATGATGTGGCTCGGATTTACGAGGAGACGGATAAGCTCCATATCCCGCTTGATGCTATCTGCGAAGGACTTGTCTATCAGATTCAGTCCGATCAAGACTCGCTTTATGCTCAGTTCAATCCAGCTCTGACCTTTGAGCCTATTGATTTCAGTGATTTGTCTAGTCAGCAGACTTATAATAAATGTGTCACTGCTTATGCTCAAGAACCACTGGATGCTGCTATTGAGCAAATCTCTCCAGAATTATTTGAGCGCTATGAGATTTTTAAATCTAGAGAATGCTTGCTGGAGTGGTCCCCTAAAAATGTCCATAAGGCTAATGGTTTGGAGAAACTGATTGCCCATTTAGGTATTGAGAGAAGTCAAGTCATGGCCTGTGGTGATGAAGCCAACGATCTGTCTATGATTGAGTGGGCTGGTCTGGGAGTGGCCATGCAGAATGCAGTAGCCATTGTTAAAGAAGCAGCCAATGTGGTGACACCTATGACTAATGATGAGGATGCAGTGGCTTGGGCTATTGAAGAATATGTACTAAAGGAGGATTAGCCGATGGGATTATTTGATCGCCTTTTTGGCCGAAAAAAGCAAGAACCGCCGATCGAAGAAGTTGTCAAGGAAGCATTGGAAAATATTGGCGAGATTGAAGAAGAAACAGCGCCTGCTCCAGAAGCAGGAGAAAATCTTGAAGCGAAAGCTGTTCAGTCCTACCAAGGCGAGCAGCAACTTGATGACCAAATTTCGGATACAAAAGATAGTTTGGCTGATGTTGAAGAGCCAGCATCTCAAGCTATCCAAGAAGAAAGCAAGGAGCCAGAGCATGAAAGAGAAATTATTGCAGAAAATCAAGAAGTGGCTCAAGGAGCAAGTCAGACTGAAGAAACTCTAGAAGAGCACCAGCCTGAAAGCAGTGACGAAACGATAGAAGAAGTTGTTGAACAAACAAACCTTTCGGATAAAGCATCATCTCATATTGAACATGAAGCTGCTTCCTATGACGAGGTGGGAACTGATTCAAATAATGAGTTCGAGCTAGAAACAGAAGCTGAGTCACTAACAGAATCAGAACAGGTCGACCAAGCAGCTGATGTTGCTGAAGAATCAGAAGCTACAGAAGAGCCTACTGATCTTCCTCAAGAGGAATCCACTCAGGAAAAATATGACCGCAGCCTAAAGAAGACTCGGACAGGATTTGGAGCACGGCTCAATGCTTTCTTTGCTAATTTCCGCTCAGTAGATGAAGAGTTCTTCGAAGACTTGGAAGAGTTGCTCATCACTAGTGATGTAGGGGTTCAAGTGGCTTCCAGTCTGACTGAGGAACTACGCTATGAAGCCCGTCTGGAGAATGCTAAAAAACCAGCTGCTCTGCGTCAACTGATTATAGAAAAACTGGTGGACATTTATGAGAAAGATGGCCGCTTTAATGAAAAAATCAATTTCCAAAATGGACTGACTGTCATGCTCTTTGTCGGGGTCAACGGAGTTGGTAAAACCACCTCTATCGGTAAACTAGCCTATAAGTACAAACAACAAGGCAAGAAAGTCATGTTGGTAGCAGCAGATACATTCCGAGCTGGAGCAGTGGCTCAGCTGGCTGAATGGGGTCGGCGCGTAGATGTTCCAGTAGTAACGGGGCCTGAGAAGAGCGATCCTGCTAGCGTGGTTTATGACGGAATGGAGCGTGCTCTGGCAGAGAAGGTTGATGTTCTTATGATTGACACGGCTGGTCGCCTGCAAAATAAGGACAACCTCATGGCTGAGCTGGAGAAAATTGGCCGTATTATTAAGCGAGTGGATCCAGAAGCACCGCATGAAACTTTCCTAGCTCTCGATGCTTCAACTGGTCAGAATGCTCTGGTTCAGGCCAAGGAATTTTCTAAAATTACTCCAGTCACAGGAATTGTACTGACGAAGATTGATGGAACAGCCCGAGGCGGGGTTGTGCTAGCCATTCGTCAGGAATTGGATATTCCAGTGAAGCTGATTGGCTTTGGAGAAAAGATTGATGATATCGGTGAGTTCAACTCAGAGAACTTTATGAAAGGCCTGCTTGAAGGCTTAGTATAAAACAAAAAACCAGTACGAGTACTGGTTTTTTATGAACAATTTTTAAATTTTATTTGTTTGGAGACCATTGCCAGTCAGCTCCAAATTCTCTAAGGAGTTCAAAGGAAGCATCTGGTCCCATAGAACCGACAGGATACTCATGAAGAGGCACTTCATTGCTATGCCAGAGCTCTTCAATCTGATCAATCAGCTCCCAGCTGGAGCGGACTTCATCCCAGTGGCTGAAGTTGGTTGAGTCATTGTTAAGGACGTCAAAGATTAATTTTTCGTAAGGATCAGGGGAAGCACCGCTGGCTGTTGCGTCTGTTCGATAGTCCAGAGAGAGAGGAGCTAAGCTGAAGCGCTCGCCAACCTCTTTGCCATTCATGCTAAGAGAGAAGCCCTCAGTCGGCTGGATATGAATGGTCAGAACATTCGGGGCTAATTCCTCACCAAAGATAGACTCCATCTGCTTGAAGACAATATTGACAAGAGTGCCTTTTTCAGTGAGGCGTTTACCAGTTCGGAAGAAAAATGGAACATCACAGAAACGCTCGCTATTTACGAAGAAAGCTCCTGAAGCAAAGGTTTCAGTCATGGAGTCAGGATTGACATTAGGTTCACTCCGGTAGGAGATGTATTTCTTACCTTTGACCGTGCCTGACTTATACTGACCGCGTATAAAGAAGCGTTTCAAGTCTTCTTTATCGGGCTGCACCAAGCGTTCAAAAACCTTTACTTTCTCTGCCCGAATGTCCTCTTTGCTGAAGCTTTTTGGCTTGTCCATAGCTAAGAGTGACAGGAGCTGTAAGGTATGATTCTGCACCATATCTCGCAGAGCACCGGACTGGTCATAGTAACCGCCGCGTTCTTCGACCCCCAGCTTTTCTGCAAAGGTAATCTGGACATTGTCAATGTAGTCACGATTCCAGATGTTTTCAAAGAGAAGATTGGCGAAGCGGATAGCAAAGATGCTCTGAATCATTTCCTTGCCTAGGTAATGGTCAATACGGAAAATCTGCTCTTCGTCAAAGGCAGCCAAGAGTTCTTCGTTAAGTTGGCTGGCAGTTGCCAAGTCTGTTCCGAAAGGTTTTTCGACAATCAGACGTTCAAATCCTTTGCCATCTACGATGTTTTCAGACTTGAGGTGTTTGGCAATGGTACCGAAAAATTGCGGAGCCATGGACAGGAAGAAGAGTTTATTGTGCTCGGCTTGGTATTGCTCATTGAGTCGGTTTTGAAGCTTGCGCAGCTCAATGTAGTGGTCAGTATCCTGCACATCATGACTTTGATAATAGAAGTGGCTGGCAAACTCTTGGGCTTGCTCGGGGCTGTCAGCTAAATCAGCGATTGCTTCGACAACGACAGACTCAAAATACTCCTTGCTCCAAGGCCGGCGGGCGGTTCCAATAACTGCAAAATGCTTGGAAAGATTACCAGACTTATAGAGCCTGAAGAGGGATGGATAGAGTTTTCTTTTTGCCAAGTCACCGCTGGCTCCGAAAATTGTAACAATAACTTTTGAAGACATCCTGATACCTATTTTCTAAATGATGTCTCTATTTTATCACAATTTTTCTAAAGATTGTATTCAGAAATTCGGTTTCTGAAAAGGGAGATAAATAGAAAGAAATTGACCACTGCTTGAAACATATTCAAATACAAAAAATGAGGCTAAGACAAAATTGTGCCAGCCTCGTTTTCTTTATTCAAATACCCGATAAACGTAAGGATTTTCCGGTTTTTCTACCTTATCAAAGCTTTCAACTTCTAGAGTTGGCAGGCTTTGTCCCAGACTTTTATGGTAGTGCATATTAATTTTTCCCTTGGCATGAATCCAGGTATTATTCTCGAAATGCTGGGTATTTCCAGTCGTCAAGAGGCCATAGACACCTGAGTCGGCGATACAATGGATAATACCGAAGCGAAAGAGAAATTGGCTCTTCTGGTCGCTGGGGTCATTGTAGACAAAGCCGGTGAACTCCAGCGTTTTGCCTACAAACTCGTCGGGATAATCATAGATGACCTCCATGATTTCCATGTAGTTCTCAGTTGTGACCTGAATGGTATCTTGCTTGACATATTTCTTGGCGGCTGCCCGCATTTCTTTTTCATAAGCCCCTTTGGTAAAGTAGGTGCTAGTGTCAGGCTTCAGGTATTGACTGGTAGTGCCTTCGTCCTGCTGAATAGCAGTTGAAGTTCCCTCAGCTAGCGGGAAATGAAATCCTTTAGCCGAAACAGTTGTTGAATCCAAGGTTACAGTTGGAAAGAAAATTCCCACAAAAAGTGGAATGACAAGAAGAAGCACGCTACCTAACTTGGCCCAGCGAGTGTTTAAATGACTGTGGACCTCCATCTTTTTCATCCAGATGATCAGCTGCACAACTGCCAAGATAAAGGACAAAATCATAGACAAGTAGGCCAGATAGGAGTAGTGGAGATTGATATATTGGTTGAGCTTGCCTGTCAGCTGTAGGTACATGGTGATCTCAAAGTAGCCGACTAAGATTAGAAATCGGATCATAGCACTACCCCCACAAGCCAAGAGTAAAGAAAGACGACGACAGTAACCAGGCTGATAAATTGCCAGATAAAGCGTGTCTTAAAGTAGTTTTTCATCATCAGCAGATTCTTGACATCTAGCATAGGCCCAATGACCAAGAAAGCTAAGACTGGCGATAAGCCGAAACTAGCAATCAAGGAGCTTCCAATGAAAGCATCAGCTTCACTGCAAAGTGAGAGCAGGAAGGACAGCAGCATGAGCAGAAGAATAGCAACAGCTGGTGTTGAGCTGATGGAGGTCAGGATTCTGGTTGGCACATAGACCTGGACTAGGCTGGCAAAGAGACAGCCAAAAACCAGATAACGACCTGTATCGAAAAATTCGTCAATGGCCTGCACAAAGACCTGAAAAAGCTTTTGTCCCTTACTGAGATGTGAAAAGTCATGTTCATGGACTGCTTTGCGATTTTCTTTTTGAATATTGCTATCCGCAAAGAAGCCCAGAAAAATCCCTAAAAGAACAGCCACGACCATAGAACCTAAAGCACGAATCAGAGCCATTCGGAAGGAATTTCCAAAGGCTGAGTAGGTCGCAAAGAGCACGATGGGGTTGATGACTGGAGCCGTTACCAGAAAAGGCACAGCCGTGTAGCTGGGAACTTTCTTTTCCAGAAAACGGTTTATAATAGGGACGATTCCGCACTCGCAAGAAGGGAAGACAAAACCAACCAAACTTCCAAAGAAAATCCGAGCCCATTTGTTCTTGGGTAGGAAACGATAAACCTTGTCTGGCGTGACATACACCTCGATAAAGCCAGAAATGATACTTCCAATCAAGACAAAAGGCAGGGCTTCAATGATAATAGAGAGAAAGATGGCACCAGCTTGCAGGACACTGGCCGGTAGCTGAGAGAAGAAGCTCATTCTTTCTTATCCTTCTCGTTTTTAGATTTTTTCTTGTCTTCCTCAGGGAACTCTACCTTTTTCATCTTGGGCAGGGTCGCAAACTCCTCGAACATCTTGTCCAAATCGTCTGATCTAGTAAATTTAACAGCCATAAAGGCACCTCATTTCTAAAATAATAATTCTATTATACTACCAATCATCAAAAAATGAAATTTTGAAACATAAGGGACTTCTTGTCGCTGATTTACCCTAAATTTTTTTGTACAAATAGTACTAAATAGTTCTAAAATAGCCTATCTTTCAAAGCACTTGTGATATAATAGGATTGTTATGGAAAATATAAATATTGAAAAAATTGCCCAGAAATTGGGCCTTAAAGAAAGCCAAGTGTCACAGGTCCTAGATTTGACTGCTGAGGGAAATACGATTCCTTTTATTGCTCGTTACCGTAAGGAAATGACAGGAAATCTGGATGAAGTCGAGATTAAGGCAATCATCGACTTAGATAAGAGCATGACTGCTTTGGCAGAGCGTAAAGCAACGGTTTTAGCTAAGATTGAGGAACAGGGAAAACTAACGGATGCTCTGCGTTCTGAGATTGAAGCTGCTGAAAAGCTGGCAGATGTGGAAGAGCTTTATCTGCCTTACAAGGAGAAGCGCCGTACCAAGGCAACTATTGCCCGTGAAGCAGGTCTCTTTCCTTTGGCCCGCTTAATCCTACAGGATGCGGCTAATTTGCAGGAAGAAGCTGAGAAACTTACCAGTGAAGCCTTTCCAACAGCAGAAGCTGCTCTAGCTGGAGCAATGGATATTCTGACTGAAGCAATTTCTGAAGATACCAAGCTGCGGACTTGGACCTACCATGAGATGCAGACCAATTCTTCTATCGTATCCAGTCTCAAAGACGGGGATTTGGATGAAAAGCGGGTCTTCCAGATTTATTATGATTTTTCCGAAAAAGTAGCGACCATGCAAGGCTACCGTACCTTGGCTCTTAACCGTGGTGAGAAGCTAGGTATTCTCAAGGTTGGTTTTGAACACAATCTTGAGAAAATTCTGCGCTTCTTTGAAGTACGTTTCAAGGTGAAAAATGCCTATATTATTGAAGCTATCCAGCAAGCGGTTAAAAAGAAAATCATTCCAGCCATGGAGCGTCGTATTCGGACCGAGCTGACTGAGGCCGCTGAAGATGGAGCAATTCAACTCTTTTCAGATAACCTCCGCCATCTCCTCCTAATTGCTCCTCTCAAAGGTCGTGTAGTACTGGGCTTTGACCCAGCCTTTCGGACAGGAGCCAAGCTAGCTGTTGTCGATGCGACAGGAAAAATGCTGACGACTCATGTTATCTATCCCGTTCCACCAGCAAAGCCAGCTCAGATTGAAGCTTCTAAGAAGGAACTGTCAGAGCTGATTGAGCAGTTTAGTGTGGAAATCATCGCCATCGGAAACGGAACGGCCAGCCGAGAAAGCGAAGCCTTTGTGGCGGAAGTTCTGAAAGATTTTCCTGAAGTCAGCTATGTTATCGTCAATGAAAGCGGAGCATCTGTCTACTCTGCTAGTGAACTGGCTCGCCATGAGTTTCCAGAGTTGACTGTTGAAAAGCGTTCAGCTATTTCCATAGCCCGCCGATTGCAGGATCCTTTGGCTGAACTGGTTAAGATTGATCCTAAGTCCATCGGAGTTGGCCAGTACCAGCATGATGTCAGTCAGAAAAAGCTCTCTGAAAGCCTGGACTTTGTCGTTGATACCGTGGTTAACCAAGTTGGTGTTAATATCAACACCGCTAGTCCTGCCCTTCTGGCTCACGTAGCTGGTCTTAATAAAACTATCTCAGAAAATATTGTCAAGTACCGGGAAACGGAAGGATTGATTCGGTCTCGCGAGGCTATCAAGAAAGTGCCTCGTCTAGGCGCAAAGGCTTTTGAACAGGCGGCCGGCTTCCTGCGTATTCCCGAAAGTGATAATCTGCTAGACAATACAGGCGTTCACCCAGAGTCTTATAAGGCGGTGGAGGAGCTCTTTAAGCGTCTGGAAATTAGCAGTTTGGACGAAGCAGCCCAAGCCAAATTAAAAGCAGTGCAGACTGCTAGTTTGGCTGCAGAGCTAGGCTTAGGAGAAGAAACCCTCAAAGATATTATTGCGGATCTGCTCAAACCTGGCCGGGATTTGCGAGATTCCTTTGACGCACCAGTTCTGCGGCAGGATGTCTTGGATATCAAGGACCTGCGCATCGGTCAAAAGCTGGAAGGGGTCGTCCGCAATGTCGTTGATTTCGGAGCCTTTGTGGATATCGGTATCCACGAAGATGGTCTTATTCATATCTCCAAGCTGAGCACAGACTATATCAAGCATCCTAGTCAGGTCCTATCTGTTGGCGATTTAGTCACAGTCTGGGTGGATAAATTGGATGTGGAGCGGGAGAAGGTCAACCTCTCTCTGATAGCACCAAATGAATCTAACTGAGTACGTCAAGCGGGTTTCAGCTGAAGATTTTGGCTGGGAATTCCGCCATCAAGCCTATTGGAACAAGCGTCTCCGCACTACAGGGGGACGCTTCTTTCCTAAAGATGGTCATCTGGATTTCAACCCAAAAATCTATGAAACTTTTGGGTTGGAGAACTTTCGAAAAATTGTCCGCCATGAGCTGGCTCACTATCACCTCTATTATCAGGGCAAAGGTTACCGCCATGGGGATCAAGATTTTAAAGAACTGCTCAAGAAAGTTGATGGTCTGCGCTACGCTCCATCCTTGTCCGACTCGCAATCTTTTCTCATCTATGAATGCCTGCGCTGCGGAGCACTTATCCGTCGCAGACGCAGAGTCAATCTTCAAAAATACCGTTGCGGACGCTGTATGGGCAAGCTTCGTTTGTCGGAGAATGGTTGATAATTATTAAGAGAGTTCATTGAAGAACTCTCTTTTTCAAAAGAATGAATATTCTAATCCATAATCAGCCTTTGGCCCGATTGTTTTCTCATGAAATATGGTAGAATAAAGTAAATATGATCATTGAGGTCTCTATCATGAACGTGAAATTCTATAAGTTGAAAAAGAATCGACTGATTTCCGGTGTCTTGTCCGGTCTGTCTGATAAATTTGATTTTGATCTGAGCCTGGTGCGCTTCCTCTTTATTATCTTTACTGTGGTCAATTTCGGCTTGGGAATTCTCATCTATATCCTGCTGGCCATGGTTATGCCTTATAAAGAAGACTTAGAAGAAGAAATGTACGGAACTGGCCCACGCAAACGAAAAGAAGCGGAAGCTATCAAAGACGATAAAGACGGTTGGTTTTGGTAATTCTTAATAAAATAGAAAATTTCGGGATGCACTCCCGATTTTTTACTAGATGAAGAGGAGAGAATGATTTTATGAAAAAATTTTCAATCATACGGTATGCATTCAAGTTCTTGCTTTATATTATTCTGTCATATATTGTTAGTTTTGGAGGACTTGGTCTTCTGGCTTTTCTCCTTAAGTTTAACTATGGTACTAGTCTGACAGTGTCTTTTCTAGGGATGATGATTTTTAGCTATGGTTTTTTAAATTTTTTCTTCTTTCTGTTTACACCGCCAATTAGTCAATCTCTGAAAAAAAGTGTTTTGCTACTATCTATTTTCATGCATCCGCTTTTTATTGCAGTTTCTGTTTTCTTTTTGAATATTTCTCATGAAAATGGTCTAAGTAATTGGCTCAATAGTTTTAAAAGCATGATTCCAATATTATTCATTTGTCTTCTAGTTAATACTTCCCTTTATTTCTTAGCCTATTCTATTAAAAAAGCACGTGAGCAGCTACATATAGCTAAACAAATGGAAAAGGCTGAGTCCCTTGATTTATCAGATCGTTTTGAAGATTAGAAAGGCAGTATTATGAAACAATTCTCTTTACCGGTGTATTTATGGAAATTTTTCCTGTACTTGATTATTAGTTTAATTCTACATATAGTTCTTATTTTTGCTGCTGGCATGGTAGTAGGAGGATATGCTGGCTTGTTTGTTTTCTTTATAGGTATTCTAGCTTTTCCATTTGGCCTGTGGAATTTATTCTTTTTCTTGAAAGTATTACCTCCGGATCAAAGCTCAAAGCGTTTAGTAGGATTTGTATCTATCTTATTTCTGCCAGTTCTAACTCTCATAATTTATGGTTTTGTTGGAGGTATCCAAATAATTATAAACTCCCTTCCTAACAGCCTATTTTATATTTTTGGTATGCTAGTTTCAAATACAATCCTCTACTCTATAGCTCATTCAATCAATCTTTCTAACTATAAAAAGCGATCTATATCTCAAACTGAAATAGACTAAACCTGGAAAATTCAACGAAATCCTAAGCATTTATTCAAGGAGGAAATATGACAGAAGTTTGGAATGCCTATGACTTAAATCGAAATCAACTCCCTCATCTCTTAGTTCGAGGAGAAAAAATTCCTGAAGGACAGTTTCATCTCTGCGTCAATGTCTTGGTTCGCCATCAGGATGGTGATATTCTCTTTATGCGGCGGTCAGCCAATAAAAGCCTTTATCCTGGCTATTATGAGTTCGGAGCAGGAGGGAGTGTGCTGGCTGGAGAGGATAGCCAGACAGCCGCCTTACGTGAATTAAAAGAGGAAACAGGCTTGGTTCCTGACAGCATAAGACTTTTGGAGCAGGTGTGCTCTGTCAAAGATCAGTGCCATTTCGACTATTATGAAGTGCTTGTGTCTGGCGATAAGAGTCAAGTCCGCTATCAGGAAGGCGAAACAGATGCTCATGTCTGGTTGCCTCTGAAAGAGGTCCCAGATTTTGTAGAAAACCATCCTTGTTTTAATAACCAAAAGAAGATTCTTAACAGCCTGCTTGACTAAGACCATGGCTGTTTTTCTATTTTTACTAAAAAGTTGATTTAAATCAAAATATTTTTTCGCTCTAAAATCAATCTTAAAGATTCTTTTGAGGTAAAAATTTGCTATAATAGAAGCAGACAAATTTGAAGGGAGAAGACAATGTCAGTAAAGGTCAAAGACCTCTTAAAAATGTCTCGTCTGTCTCAGGAGTACGGAGATAAAGTTTTACTGGAGAAAGAAATTAAAACTTCAGATATTTCTCGGCCTGGACTTGAAATGACTGGATATTTTGATTTTTATACACCCGAGCGGATACAGCTGATTGGGATGAAAGAGTGGTCTTATCTGATGAAGATGAGCTCTCATAATCGCCATCAAGTACTGCTGAAAATGTTCCAGCCTGAGACGCCGGTGGTTATCATTGCTCGAAATTTAGAGATTCCTAAAGAAATGATTGATGCGGCTGATGAGAAGCAGGTTGCTATTCTTAGAAGCAAAGCCTCTACTAGCCGCTTGTCTGGAGAAATTTCCAGTTATCTTGATTCTCGTCTGGCTGAGAGGACCAGTGTTCATGGGGTTCTGATGGATATCTATGGCATGGGAGTTCTCATCCAAGGGGACAGTGGAATTGGTAAAAGTGAGACAGGACTTGAATTGGTTAAGCGTGGCCATCGTTTGGTTGCGGATGACCGAGTGGATATCTATGCCAAGGATGAAATGACCCTTTGGGGAGAGCCAGCTGAAATTCTGCGCCACCTATTGGAAATTCGTGGTGTTGGTATCATTGATGTCATGAGCTTATACGGAGCCAGTGCAGTCAAAGATTCTTCTCAAGTTCAGATAGCTGTTTATTTAGAGAATTACGATACTCAAAAAACTTTTGACCGTCTAGGTAATGATACAGAGGAGCTGGAGGTTGCCAGTGTCAGAATTCCACGTATTCGGATTCCTGTAAAGACTGGTCGCAATATCTCTGTCGTGATTGAGGCTGCGGCGATGAACTATCGAGCTAAGCAAATGGGCTATGATGCTACTAAGATCTTTGAAGAGCGCCTCACCGATTTAATTAGCCGGAATGAGGTGAAACATGATTGATCCAGTAGCTATCCAACTAGGGCCTATCAGTATTCGCTGGTATGCCATCTGTATTGTCACAGGCTTAGTATTAGCCGTTTATCTTGCCATGAAAGAGGCTCCGCGTCGGAAGATTATTCCTGATGATATTTTGGATTTTATCCTAGTAGCTTTTCCTGTAGCCATCGTGGGTGCCCGACTTTATTACGTGGCCTTTGAATGGGATTATTACGGTAAGAATCTGATAAAAATCATTGATTTTTGGAATGGCGGAATAGCAGGTATTGCCATTTACGGTGGGCTGATAGCTGGTGCTATCGTTCTCTACTTTTTCTGTCGGAGAAGGTTGATTCATCCAGTTGATTTTCTAGATATTGCAGCACCAAGTGTGATGATTGCCCAGAGTATTGGTCGCTGGGGAAATTTTGCCAACCATGAGGCCTATGGTGCGGCAGTTAAGAGTTTGGACTATCTGCCTAGCTTTATTCGGGAAAATATGTATATCGAGGGTAGCTATAGACAGCCAACCTTCCTCTATGAATCTGTATGGAATCTGATTGGTTTTATCTTGATTATTGTTCTCCGCCGTCGGCCTAAGTTGCTGAGACAGGGAGAAATCGCCGCCTTCTATCTGATTTGGTATGGATTTGGCCGGATGATTATTGAGGGTATGCGGACGGACAGTCTCATGTTTGCTGGTCTGCGTGTTTCCCAATGGCTGTCGCTGATTCTTATTTTTGTTGGAATCGGCATCATCATTTACCAAAGAAAAAAGCAAGCCCCTTATTATCAAGAATAAGAAATGCATAGAGCCGCTGACTCTTGTAAGAGATGTCTGCAATGAAAGGAGAGAAATATGATAATTGAAATTGCTTATGCTTTACTGGCGGTAGCCCTCATTATCTTCGTGATTTACTTGACGATTACTGTCAAAAATCTGGGCGAGAAAGCTGGTAAGATGCTAGATGAAACAGAAAATACTATCAAGGTCTTGACTTCTGATGTCAACGTGACCCTTCACCAAACCAATGATTTGCTGGCCAAGGTCAATGTCTTAACTGACGACATCAATCAAAAAGTCGCAACTATTGATCCTTTGTTTACAGCTGTGGCGGACTTATCTGAATCTGTTTCAGATTTAAACGTTCAGGCGCGTACGCTGAGTAAAAAAGCAGTGTCTGCTGGTAAGGGAACCGTCAAAACTACGGCTGGTTTATCTGCTTTGCGTTTTGCTTCAAAATTGTTTAAAAAATAAGAAAGAAGGTCTATTATGGGAAAATTTTCATCACTGTTATTGGGCGCCGTTACTGGTGCAGCTGCTGCTTATTTTCTGACCAGTAAGAAAGGAAAGGAAACGACAGATAAGGTTCGGGACTTTGTTAAGGAATACCAAGAAAATCCTGATGATATCCATGAAGCTGTCGTTCAGTCTGCTAAAGACTTTTCAAATCAAGCTGTTAGCGCAATTCAACAAACCAAAGAAAAGGTTGAGAAAGGCGAGATTACAACTGAAACAGTCATCGAATCTGTCAAAGAAACGACAAAATCAGTCGTGGACTACTCGCAGGATAAGTTTAACGAAATCAAAGAAAAATTTGATAAAGAAGAAAGTAACTTTGCAGAGGAAGAGCCTGTGATCTTCCAAGAGGAAGAAGAAGAACCTTCAGAAGAAATCATCATTGACTTCGGAGCAGAAGCGACAGAAGGACAAGAAGAAAAGGCTGTTGAAATAGACAGTCAAGAAGAAAAATAAAACAAAGAAGACTAGCAAAATTGCTAGTCTTCTTTGTTTACAAGAATGAAAAAAAGAACCGAGGACTTAAAGCGTCGTCGGTTTTTCTTATATTTTAAAATCGTAGAATCACAAGGTTGGTTTATTTGTTAGTTTGGCGTTTCTTTGCGAAAAGGCGATAAGATTGAATGCTAATCAGGCTGGAAGCAATGGCCAAAGTGAAGGACATAAATGTATTCATTTTTAAACTCAAAAATACAAAGCTAAACAAAACTGTCAAGACACAGAAAACAGCAATATTTAAGAAGAAAAAGAGTTCACTTAATCTTGGTGATGTTTCTGCTTCAGGTAAGTACTCTTGATAGAGTGGTGTTTGTTCAGATTCAATTTCTTGGTAGTAGTAGTCAGTTGGGTCATCATATTGTTGATATTTTCTTACGGGCATAATTCTCTCTCCTTACAGTACCCTCTAATTCTACCATTTTTTTGCAGTTCAAAATATTACAAAAAAGTTACAAAACGAATAAATTCGAATGAAAAACCACTCCTTTATATTTTTTTGCTATAATGGTTTTATGAAAAAGATAATTATTACAGCAACAGCTGAAAGTATAGAGCAAGTTGAGGAACTTTTGGAGGCAAATGTCGATCGAATTTATGTCGGAGAGAAAAATTATGGCCTTCGTTTACCTCATAATTTTAGTTTAGACGAATTAACTCGAATTTCTGACTTGGTTCACCAAGCAGGAAAAGAGTTGACCGTTGCAGTGAACGCGCTCATGCATCAGGAAATGATGGATAATATCAAGCCCTTCCTTGATTTTTTGCAGGAGATTGGGGCAGATTATATTACCGTTGGGGACGCTGGTGTTTTCTATGTGCTGCAGCGAGATGGCTACAAATTAAAAACCATTTACGACGCATCGACCATGGTTACCAGCAGCCGTCAGATTAACTTTTGGGCTAAGAATGCTGGAGTTTCAGAAGCTGTCTTGGCGCGTGAGATTCCTTCTGCAGAGCTTTTTAAGATGCCAGAGATTCTGGAAATTCCTGCTGAAGTCTTGGTTTACGGAGCTAGTGTCATCCATCACTCCAAGCGTCCTCTTTTGCAGAATTACTATAATTTTACTCATATCGATGATGAGAAGACGAGAGAACGGAATCTATTTCTAGCAGAACCAAGCGATCCGCAGAGTCATTATTCAATTTTTGAGGACAATCATGGTACTCATATTTTTGCCAATAATGACTTGGATTTGATGACCAAGCTGATAGAGTTGGTTGACCATGGATTCTGCCACTGGAAGTTGGAAGGTCTCTACACACCTGGCCACAACTTTGTCGAGATTGCTAAGATTTTTGTTGAGGCGAGAGATTTGATTGAAGCAGGCAAGTTTAGCTCAGATCAAGCCTTTGTGCTGGATGAGGCGATTCATAAACTACATCCGGAAAATCGTTTTCTCGATACAGGATTTTATGACTATGATCCCGATATGGTAAAATAAATTTAGAAACGAGAACTCTTTTTAGGAGTTCTTTTTTGAAAATAAAAATAAGATTTCTGAAACATGAGTAAAAAATTTATATTTCAAACTATTTTTGAATTAATTCGAATAATCTAAAAATTAGAATTGTGAAAATAATTCAAAGAACCTTGCTTTTAGGGGTAAATTACTATAAAATAATAAGGATTAGACATCAACACTTTTATATTGCAAATAGGAGAAAATGATGGCAAGAAAGTTAAAACGACCAGAGGTGTTGTCACCTGCTGGTACTTTGGAAAAGCTAAAAGTAGCTGTTCGATATGGAGCAGATGCTGTTTTTATTGGCGGACAAGCCTATGGTCTGCGCAGCCGAGCTGGCAATTTTACCTTTGAACAGATGGAAGAAGGGGTTCAGTTTGCGGCTCGTTATGGTGCTAAGGTCTATGTCGCGGCCAATATGGTCATGCACGAGGGAAATGAAGAGGGGGCTGGTGAGTGGTTCCGCCGTTTGCGAGACATCGGGATTGCGGCTGTCATTGTTTCAGATCCAGCTTTGATTGCTATCGCAGCATCAGAAGCACCTGGTCTAGAAATCCACCTATCGACTCAGGCTAGTGCGACTAACTATGAAACGCTTGAGTTTTGGAAGAACTTAGGACTAACTCGCGTTGTCCTAGCTCGCGAAGTTTCTATGGCTGAGCTGGCTGAAATTCGCCGACGGACTGACGTTGAAATAGAAGCCTTTGTTCATGGAGCAATGTGTATTTCCTACTCTGGACGCTGTACATTATCCAACCACATGAGTATGCGCGATGCCAATCGTGGAGGCTGCTCGCAATCCTGCCGTTGGAAATACGATCTCTACGATATGCCTTTTGGACAAGAACGTAAGAGTTTGAAGGGGGAAGTTCCAGAAGAATTTTCTATGTCCGCAGTTGATATGTCCATGATTGATCGCATACCAGATATGATTGAAAATGGAGTGGATAGCTTGAAGATTGAGGGACGGATGAAGTCTATTCATTACGTTTCTACGGTGACTAACTGCTATAAAGCGGCAGTTAATGCTTATCTAGAAAGTCCTGAAAAGTTTGAAGCTATCAAGCAGGATCTGGTAGATGAGATGTGGAAGGTTGCTCAACGTGAATTGGCCACAGGATTTTACTATCATACTCCAACAGAGAATGAGCAGCTGTTCGGGGCGCGTCGTAAGATTCCAGAATACAAATTTGTGGCAGAAGTAGTAGCCTATGACGCAGACAGTCAGACAGCGACTATTCGTCAGCGTAATGTTATTCATGAAGGGGATCAGGTTGAGTTTTACGGACCAGGCTTCCGTCATTTTGAAACCTTTATCACAGACCTTCGTGATGCTGATGGTAACAAAATTGATCGGGCTCCTAATCCGATGGAGCTTCTGACCATTCACTTGGAGCAGCCAGTAGAGGCTGGCGATATGGTGCGGGCTCGAAAGGAAGGCTTGATTAATCTTTATAAGGAAGATGGTACTAGCGTGACCATCCGAGCTTAATCTTATATTCATAGATGGCTTTTTAATCTAAAAGCCATTTTTATGAATAGAGGTTATCAGAGAGGAAATAGCATGATTCAGGTTTACGGAGATATTCTTGATGAGGAGACTCGCTGCCAGCATTATCACAGTGAGAGAGATATCATAGCTCTTAAGTGCTTTGCTTGTCAGAAATACTATCCTTGCTTTCTCTGTCATGACCGCTACGAAGACCATTCTTTTATGGCCTATCCTGTGAGTCGGTCAGAAGATCGAGTAGTCCTTTGCGGCCATTGCAGGACTGAGCTGACTATTTCTCAGTACCTTGGCTGTGAGGATACCTGCCCTTTCTGCGCTCATTCTTTTAATCCTGGATGCAAGAAGCATCGATCAATTTATTTTCAGACAAATAAATAACTCTTCCATCCAGCTGGATGGAAGAGCTATCTTTTGAAACGACGATTGGTGATGCGAATGTCTTTCTTTTGGGCTTCACGGATATTATTGGGTACGAGACTGATTCGCTTTATGTCCTGCACGCGGATAATAGTGGTCATACTTTTCTTGAAATTCTTGATAATCAGCTGCAGGCGCTCGCGATCGTATTTGACAATATCGCCGGTGAAGCTTTTATCCAGAAAGATAACGTGGACACCAGATTGTTTACGCAGAGCTAACTCGATGGTACGCAGGATGCGGCCGCTGTCCTCTGGTCCTTGTTCATTCTTTTTGCCACTGATAAATTCGTTGGCTCTTTGCAAAATCATTTCGAGATATTTTTTCATAGCTAAAATCTCCATAACTTGTTACAATATATTATATAACAAAATTCCCTAAATTGTAAATTCTTTTACGAATTATTAATTGGAAAATAAAACAAGAGGTGAAATATGGCTGAATTTACATTCGAAATCGAAGAAAAACTTCTGGTCTTGTCTGAAAATGACAAGGGCTGGACCAAGGAACTTAATCGCGTTAGCTTTAACGGAGCGCCAGCTAAGTATGATATTCGGACTTGGAGTCCAGACCACAGCAAAATGGGCAAGGGAATTACACTTTCTAATGAAGAATTCCAAGTTCTCGTGGATGCATTTAAAAACTGATAGAGAAAGCTTTATCAGTTTTTTCTATTTCTCTGAAAAGTAGGGATGAAATTTCAGACTCTTAAAAATAGGAATGCTGATAATGGTGATGGCAACCATTTTTAGCAAGTCAGGCAGGATAAAAGGAGTTAGGCCAACCGCGACCGACTTAGAGAAATCAAATCCTCCCAAGAAATGCAGTCCTAGGATACCACCGACAAAGACGAGAGCGTCACCCAATACATTGGCTATAAAAATCATATAGAAAGGACTGTCCTTATGAGTCAGACTGGATGTCACAAGCGCAAAGAGTAAGTAGAACCAGAGATAGCCGGCGCTAGGGCCAAAGAGAGCCTGAAAACCACCGCTTCCTCCAGCAAAGACCGGCAGACCAATAGCTCCCAGCAGTAGATAAATAAAGACTGACAAAACAGCTTCGCGAGGTTTGAAAATCGTTGCAATCAAACCGACAGCAAAAGTCTGCAGCGTGATAGGAACGGGGCCAATGGAAATAGTTAATTGGGATAGGACAGCTAGGAAGGCAGCTCCGATAGCTGGGAGGGCAAGAAGAAATGCTTTGTTCTTGTTCATAAATAGTAAACCTCTTTTTAATTTTATGGTAACTATTTTAAAAGCTAAATAAAAAAAAGTCAAGTCCTTCTTAATCGGACGAGACAATTATACAGACAGATTCTTATTTTCGTTTCTTGCTTCTGATGAGCAAGATGAAGAAGGCGATAAGACCAAAAATATTAAAGAAAAGGATGCCCAAGGCCGCAAGAAGTTTTTTTGTTTTACTCATCAGTTTTCCTCATTTCTGGATTGCTTTGTACTATCATATCAAAATTTTCAATGTTTGAATAGGCTTCATTAGAAAAATTAGCTATAGCTTTAAACTATATTATTTTCAATAAAAAAGGATTATCTAAAAGAGCTATAAAGAATTGCAGCAGCACACTTTGATTGATATAATAATGCAAAAGTAAATAAGAGTTTTTGCTAGAGGTGTGGGTGCGTAATCAACATCTTCCCAAAGCAAGACTGACTAGATTGGAGAAGGCTATGACAGATTTATTAAAAATTTATCAGGAACTACAGGAGAAAAAATGGGTTAACTTGTCCCATCAGATTAGGGAAGACAGTCCGCATTTTCCAGCTCTGCCTGCCTTGGAGAAGAAGGACATTTTCACTTTGAAAGACGGTTTTCATGTTCAGCAGTTTTCTGTAGTTGGCCAATACGGGACTCATATTGATGCTCCGATTCACTTTGTGGAGGGTGGTCGCTGGTTGGAAGAGATTGAACTAAAAGATCTTTTCCTGCCTTTGGTGGTTATTGATAAGTCTAAGGAAGTAGCAGAAAATCCAGACTTTATTCTGGCCAAGCAGGATATTTTAGATTTTGAAGCGGAGCACGGGCAGATTGAGACAGGAACGTTTGTTGCTTTTCGCTCAGACTGGTCCAAGCGTTGGCCGAGTCAATCAGCTATGCGCAATCTGGATGATCAGGAGATTCAGCATACTCCTGGGTGGGGACGAGATGCTCTAGAGTTCCTTATCCATGAGCGTGGTGTCAAGGCGGTAGGTCACGAAACTTTTGATACAGATGCGGGTATTCCTACAGCGGAGCATGGGCTGCTCAATGAATACTATCTTTTGGAGCAGGACATTTATCAGCTAGAAGTTATGACCAATCTGGATCAGCTGCCGGCTAAAGGTGCTCTCATCTCGATTAGTTTTCCCAACTGGCATCAAGCCAGCGGTTCACCAGTTAGAGCTGTAGCTATTTTACCATAAAGAAAAAGGAGTCTGAGATTTCATTTCAGGCTCCTTGTCTCATATAATAACTAATAAAAAAATCGCTTTTTATAATCTTTGGAATTTCTTGATGGATATTTCAAAGGAATATCAAATGAAGCTGAAATAGCTAAAATTTACAATCTTACAAAAATGTAAGATTCGTCTGTAAAATGAAAGATTAGGTTATGGAACGGTCATCATCTTTATTATAAAATGGTAGCAGAAGTCAAAAAGAGGCTGGAATACCAAACCTCTTCTGATTTTGAATTTTTTATCGCATGGTCACGAATTCTTCGGAACCTGTCGGGTGAATAGCAACTGTAGCATCAAAGTCAGCCTTGGTAGCGCCCATCTTGATAGCAACAGCGAAACCTTGAATCATCTCGTCTACTCCGTAGCCAATGCCGTGTAGGCCAACGACCTTTTCATCCTCACCGGCAGTGATAAGCTTGAACTTGGCCTGTTGGCGGTGTTGGGTGACAGCCGAATACATGGATGTGAAGCTAGATGTGTAAACGTGGATATTTTCAGCTCCGTAAGTCTTAATAGCCTCTACCTCAGTTAGGCCGACTGTTCCAATAGCGGGATGGGAGAAGACGACAGTTGGAATAGTTGAGTAGTCCATCTTAGCATTTGTTTTGCCATTGAAGAGACGTTCAGACAGAGTTCGTCCAGCCTTGATGGCAACAGGAGTTAATTCTTTTTCACCAGTTACATCGCCTAGAGCATAGATGCCAGGAACCACAGTGTTTTGATACTCATCTACAGCGATGAAGCCACGTTCATTGAGAGTGACGCCAGCTGCTTCCAGATTGAGGTCTTGAACATTAGGCTTACGGCCGATTGCCCAGATAACATGCTGGGCTGTGTGGCTGCTGCCATCTTCAAAGTAGAGCTTGAGCTGACCATCAGGAAGTTTTTCCAGCTTTTGTGGAATCTTATGGGTATGAAGCTGGAGTCCAGAGTTTTCCATTTCTTGGAGCAAACCGTCAATCAGATAGCTGTCAAAGTTGCGCAGTGGTCGATCCTTACGGACAAAAAGGTCTGTTTTAACTCCTAGAGCATGGAGCACGCCGGCTAGCTCAACTGCTATATAGCCTGCTCCGACAATGGCAACAGATTCAGGTAATTCTTCCCAAGCAAAGACATCGTCAGAATTTTCTCCGTAGCCTGCGCCAGGGATATTTGGGATAGCAGCATGAGCACCTGTTGCGATGACAATGTGCTTGGCGCGAATAAGCTCACCGTTGACTTGGACAGTGTTTGCATCTACAAAGCGGGCACGTCCTTCGATCAGCTCAACACCATTCCGCTTGAAGCTACCGTCGTAGGATGAACGTGCTCGGTCAATATAAGCTTCGCGATTTTTCCGAAGGGTAGCAAAATCAAAAGTTTGATTATCAGAAGTAAAGCCGTAGTCTAGTCCATAATGCTGGATAGCTTCAGCTATTTGGGCTCCGTACCACATAATCTTCTTTGGGACACAGCCGACATTGACACAGGTGCCACCCAGTTTCTTTTCTTCAATAACGGCAACCTTGGCACCGTATTCGCCGGCCCGATTCATGGTAGCAATTCCCCCGCTGCCACCGCCAATAGCAATCATATCAAATTCTTTCATTTTGTTAGAATCTCCTTCTATTATATGAGGTAATTGTACCTTTTTTAGCAGGTGAATGCAATAATCTGCTACGGATTTTAGTGGAGTGACTATCTGAGATAAAATAGCAACCATTTGTGAAAAACTGTAAATTTTTTTAGAAGAATTATGATAGCCTTGTGATATAATATAACAAAAGAAAATCGTTTTCATCAAGAGGAGGAAAAGAGATGAAAAAGTTAAAGAAATGGCAATTATTTAGTATTATTGGAGCTGCGATTGCAGTTGTTGCAGGAGCAATTCTCTTCATGTTTCTAAATGGAGGGAATCCTTCTGAGGCACCAATCGATACGACTCCCTTAGTTCAAAAGGCCAAGGAAGGCTCAGTGGCTTCTTCAGTCTTACTGACAGGAAATGTCACAGCCAGCAATGAGCAGTACATCTACTATGACAGCACCAAGGGTGACTTGGAAAATGTACTGGTCAATGTCGGTGACCAAGTGACAGCCGGTCAAGCATTGGTTACTTATAAAAGTGCAGAGGCTCAGGCTGCTTATGATGCAGCTGCTCGGGCGGTTAGCAAAGCCGATCGTCAATTGCATGACTTGCAAACCAATGGTGTGACTGTAAATACGACTGGCGACGAAGAAGCAGATGGTGCGTCTGAAGCTCAGGCTCAGCGTTCTGTAGAGTCTCAAGCAGCTGACCTGCGCGATGCTCGAGCTGATGCAGTGGATAATATGAACAAAGCACAAGCTACTCTCAATGCTTTAACAGTGACCAGTACAGCAGATGGTACGGTCGTAGAAGTCAACCGCGATGTTTCAAAATCAACAACAGGTGCTACTCAAACCTTGGTTCACATCGTCAGCAATGGTAATCTGCAGATTAAGGGTGAATTATCCGAATACAACCTGGCTAACTTGTCTGTAGGTCAAGAAGTGACCATTACATCAAAGGTTTACCCAGATAAGAAATGGACTGGTAAAATTAGCTACATTTCCAACTATCCAAAAGACGGCCAGCAGGCAGCAGCTCAGCCATCTGGAACAGGTGGCAGCGGAACAGCTTCAGGTTCTAAATATCCATTTACAATTGACATTACCAGCGAGATTGGCGAACTCAAGCAAGGTTTCTCTGTCAATATTGAAGTTAAAAACAATACTCAGGGACTCATTGTACCAGTCAGCAGTGTGGTAATGGACGGAGATAAAAACTATGTTTGGGTTCTGGAAAAAGGAGTTGCTAAGAAGACAGAAGTAACGCTCGGAAATGCTGATGCTGAAAATCAAGAAATCTCATCTGGTTTGACAAAGGATAGTAAAGTTATCATCAATCCGACAGATAGCTTGAAAGACGGTCAAGAGGTGAAATCTTATGAAGAAGCTAATTGAGTTAAAAAATATTAATAAGAACTATCGCAATGGAGACCAGGAACTGCAGGTATTAAAAGACATCAGTTTGGAGGTTGAAGAGGGCGAGTTTGTTGCCATCATGGGACCGTCTGGATCTGGTAAGTCTACTTTGATGAATATCATTGGGATGCTGGATCGTCCGACCACTGGTGAATACCATCTAGGAAGCGAAGAAGTCGCTAAGCTAGGTGATAAGAAGCTGGCCAAGGTTCGAAATAAGCAAATCGGCTTTGTCTTTCAGCAGTTCTTTCTCTTGTCTAAGCTTAATGCCTTGCAAAATGTGGAACTGCCCTTGATCTATGCAGGTGTCGGTCTATCTAAGCGCAAGTCCTTGGCCGAGCAGTTTCTGACCAAGGTGGAGCTGGACACGCGGATGCATCACCTGCCTTCAGAGCTTTCCGGAGGACAGAAGCAGCGGGTAGCCATTGCGCGTGCTTTGGTCAATAATCCCTCTTTGATTCTGGCTGACGAACCAACAGGAGCCTTGGATACTAAGACTGGTGAGCAGATTATGGAGCTCTTAACTGAGCTCAATCGAGAAGGGAAAACCATTATCATGGTGACCCACGAGCCTGAGATTGCTGCCTATGCCAAACGGCAGATTGTCATTCGTGACGGTATTATCTCATCTGATAGCGCTAAGGAAGGAGGGCTAGCCTAATGCAAAACTGGAAATTTGCCATTAGCTCCATTCTTGGACACAAGATGCGGTCTTTCCTGACCATGATTGGGATTATTATCGGAGTGGCTTCGGTTGTGGTTATCATGGCCTTAGGAGATTCTATTACCCGGCGGGTCAATGAGAGTTTTACCAAAAGTCAGAAAAATATGCGCCTCGTCTTTTCTCCTAAAAAGAGCAAGGACGGCTCCTACACACAGACGGCTGATCTCTATTCAGTAAATGTAGAAGATGAAAGCGAGGAAGTGGTGGAACCACCCAAGGCCCAGGAAGCCTGGGTTAAGGAATTGACCCATATCAAGGGAGTGGATGGTTATTATGTGACCAACTCTGCTATGGAAACCTTTAGCTATGAAAATAAGCAGGCTGAGCGCGTCAACTTTGTCGGCGCAAACATGACCTATATTCAGGTGAAAAAATACAAAATCATTGCTGGTCGCGCTCTGAGGCAGCAAGACTATCAAGGCTTTGCCAGTGTTGTGCTGCTGGACGAAAATCTGGCTGCGACTCTCTTTTCTTCCGCTGAAGAAGCAATCAATAAAATTGTGACAGTGGGTGCCAGTAACTATCGGGTGATTGGGGTTTATAGAGATCCTGAAACTGCTGCTGCATCTGGCTCCATGCAGGTCTATGGTGGTAATGCCATTACGACGAATACTCTCATAGCAGCAAACTTTGGAGTAGATGAAATTTCAGAGATTGTTCTTCGAGTGAATGATACAAGCTTAGTTCCAGAACTTGGCCCTAAGGTTGCCAAGAAATTAACAGAAATTGCGGGACTCCAACAGGGAGAATATCAAGTGACAGATGATAGTGCCCTCTATCAGGAAGTGCAAAATATTTATGGTGCAATGACGGGTGTTATCGGAGCCATCGCCGGAATCTCTCTCTTTGTTGGAGGTATCGGCGTTATGAATATCATGCTGGTATCGGTCACTGAGCGGACTCGGGAAATCGGTCTGCGGAAGGCTCTGGGAGCAACGCGTGGCAATATACTGATGCAATTTCTGATTGAGTCTATGATTTTGACACTGATTGGTGGGTTGATTGGACTGGTTCTAGCTGCGGGACTTGCGTCTGTACTAGGCTCGGCCATGAGTCAAATGCTGGAAGGAACTCCAGTGACGGTATCACTCACGGTCAGCATCGTTAGCCTTCTCTTCTCAGCAACCATCGGTGTTCTCTTCGGAATCTTACCGGCCAATAAAGCATCCAAATTGGATCCAATTGAAGCACTGAGGTATGAATAGTACAACAAAAAGTCTGGTTTCCCAGACTTTTTTATGATGTAAAAAATCCCGCTGGAATTCCAGCAGGATTTGTTTTCTTAAGATTGTATAAAATACAGATTATTTCATCGTTGGGAAGAGCAGGACATCTCGAATGGTAGTTACATCTGTTAGTAACATAACCAGACGATCGATACCGATTCCTAGGCCTCCAGTTGGTGGCATACCGTATTCCAGAGCTTCGACAAAGTCATAGTCAATGCCAGTTGCTTCGTCATCGCCCAGTTCTTTGGCTTTTGCCTGTGCTTCAAAACGAGATAATTGATCGATTGGATCGTTCAACTCTGTGAAGGCGTTGGCATACTCTTTGGTCATGATGAAGAGCTCGAAACGGTCCGTGAAGCGTGGATCTTCTGGATTTTTCTTAGCCAGAGGTGATACTGCTACAGGGTGACCGTAGACAAAGGTTGGCTGAATCAAGGTTTCTTCCACAAATTCTTCAAAGAAAGCATTGATAACATGACCAACTTCGGTGAAGTGCTTTTCAAGCGGAACTTTCTTTTCCTGAGCCAAGGCAACAGCTTCTTCAAAACTCATATCTTGCCAGAAGTCAACACCAGTAATTTCCTTGATGGCGTCAACCATGTGAACGCGTTTAAATGGTTCATTGATCTTGATTTCAGTTCCTTGGTAGTTGACCGGTCCATCTCCATTGACAGAAACAGCAGCGTGTTGGATAATGCCTTCAGTCAAGTCCATGATATCTTGGAAATCTGCATAGGCTTGGTAAACCTCGATGGAAGTGAACTCTGGATTGTGAGTTGCGTCCATCCCTTCGTTACGGAAAATACGGCCAATCTCATAAACTCGCTCCATACCGCCAACGATAAGACGTTTAAGGTGAAGCTCGGTTGCAATCCGTAGCACCATGTCAATATTTTGGGCATTGTGGTGGGTAATAAATGGACGGGCAGCAGCACCGCCTGCTTCGTTGTGGAGAACAGGAGTTTCAACTTCAAGGAAACCTTGCCCATCTAAGTAACGGCGGATTTCTGAGATGATTTTTGAACGAGTCACAAAGCGTTCAAAGCTTTCACGGTTGGAAATTAAATCCAAATAACGCTTGCGGTAGATGGTTTCGACATCTGTCAGGCCGTGGAATTTTTCAGGTAGGGGACGCAGAGCCTTAGACAAATGAGTAAGGTGGGTTGCCTTGATAGAAAGCTCCCCCATATCCGTCCGCATAATCTCACCTTCGATACCGAGGAAATCCCCTAAGTCCGCCTTTTTGAAGATTTCATAATTTTCTTCACCAACAGCATCTTTACGAACATAAATCTGGATTTGGCCTTCACGGTCTTGGATGTGGGCAAAGCCAACCTTTCCTTTGCCGCGCTTGGTCATGAGACGGCCAGCTATAATAGCTGTTTCATTGAGTTCGTTTAATTCTTCTTTATCTTTATCGTTGTATTTTTCTTTCAGTTGAGCAGAGTTAGCAGTCCGCTCAAAGCGTTTGCCAAAAGGGTCAATTCCCTGCTCAGCCAGCGCAGCCATTTTTTCACGACGGATAATCTGCTGGTCGTTTAATTCCTCAATATGTTCAGTAGTCATGTTTTTCCTCCAAAAGTTTTCCTACCTATTTTATCACAAAAGATAGGGAAATTCATCTATATTTGGCTATAAAGTAAGAAAAAAAGCTAGAAATCCAGCCTTAATTTTCTGCCTTTTCAAGCAAGTAATCCGTATTATTCCAAGTGATCAGCTCAAAATTCTCAAAGTCTTCTGTTTCAAGGATGGTGATGCTGGCGTTGGTCAGACCTCCATTCTTGCGCAGGAGAGGTGTGTCATAGCCCAGCATGGTTCGAATGCTGGCGGTTAAGTTAGCACCGTGCCCGACAATGAGCACTTGTTCGTAGTTCTTGTCCTTTAAGGTCTTGATAAAGGAAATGGTCCGGTGGGTCGTATGGTAGACTGACTCAGCGTCAAAAAACGTATGATTAAATTGCGAAAGGTTGTGGCGGAAGGCAGTCATCTGGTGCGGATAGATGGCTTCTATGGTAGAGATTTTTGCGCCTTCCAGTTTTCCCAACTGCCATTCTCGCAGTTCAGGTACTGATACGATTTTAGTCGGAAACTGGCTTTCTTCTTGAATAATTTCAGCAGAGCGAACGGCACGTGGGAGATCGCTGCTGTAAATCTTGTCAAATTGTGTCTGAGCCAGATGTTTTCCTAGGTTATGCAGTTCTTCAACGGCGGTTGGCAGCAGTGGCGAATCACCGCTGGCTCCCTGAAAGCGGCCTTCCTGATTCCATTCCGTTCTTCCGTGTCGGACAAAGTATAATTTCATAGTGGTTGATGTTTCTTTCTTATTAGAGTTTATTGAGATATTAGGTGCAGTATTGAAGAATTATGAGCTAGTATTTTCTTTGAGGTCTGCAAAGTCAGCTTGAACAAAATCCGCCAAATCTTGAGCCTTGATTTCGATACTGCGGCCGACTTCGCCGGCAGAAACGATAATGCTATCTCGCTCTAAAGCTGACTGGTCGATATAGATTGGAAAGTTGTGCTTTTGACGGATACCGACAGGATTGTTGGCTCCGTGGACATAGCCCGTTGTCTTTTCCAAGTCTTTCTGAGGAATCATGCTTACTTTTTTATTGCCGGAAATCTTGGCCATTTTCTTTTCAGACAAATGTTCTGTGATAGGCAGGATACCGATTAGTGTGCCAGTCTTGTCTCCTGTCAAGGCCAAGGTTTTATAAATCTGCGAACGGTCCAAACCATCGACTGGGTGTTCTGCTAAGGCATTTAACTGCAGGCCTTTATGTTCAATCTTAGCCTTGCTTAAAATTTGCTCGACCAGTGTTTTTTTGATTTTTGTTTTTTTAGCCATTAGTGTATCTCTCTTCTAATTGTGACATCCAGAGTCCCAGCCAGGTTCCCAGACCGAAGAAAAAGGCTGCAAGGACAAGTGTCAATATAGAAACTCCATGATAGCTAATGCTTTCACTGTTTCCTGCTTGTGGCACTACAATGAGAAGTGTACTGGATAGAACAATGCCAATGATAAAGTGATAGACACGAGAGTAGTAGTTTTTCAAAATATGATCCATGAGCTTAGAGAAGAGAATCAGTGCTAAGGCGCCTCCGATTCCGATAGGAAGAAAGGTTCCCAAGAGATCCAGTTTGCGAAAGCCATTCAGCATAGGGGCATAGAGTCCTAAAATCAGGAGAAGGTTGGACGGACTGAGTCCGGGAATCAAAATGCCCAGTGCAATCAAAGCTCCTGCTAAGATAAAAGAGAGGAAGTTGGCTGGCAAGGTGCCGACCATACCGTTTAGGGAATAAAGAAAAATTCCTGAGACGATGAGGCTGACCCAGAAAACGAGAATATCAATCCGATCACGCTCACTTTTAGCAACAGACTCTTTAATAAGACTAGGAACAGTCCCAATAATGGCTCCAGCAAATCCCCAAAGGACAATCACTTTGTAGTTGTCCAGCAGCAGATTGACAGGATAGGAGAAAGCCGCTATTCCTAAAATCATTCCGATTCCAACTGGTATGAAATAGAGAACATTTTCGACAAAGTTTTCTTTTAAATGTGCTAAAAAATGAATCAGGCGCTCGTAAATACCTAAGATAGCTGCTAAAACACCGCCTGAAACTCCCGGCAAAATAAAGCCAAGTGCAATGACCATTCCTTTGAAAATTCTATTCAACCAAGAAATCATTGTATTTTCCTTTTCTAATTTCATTTATCAAATCATTATATCATAAAATATAGGCTTTATTAAGAGGAAACGGCTGGAAATTTCCTATTTTGTGACAATAAAAAAACGACAGCAGTCTTTGAGACTTGAGCTGTCGCTCTGAGCTATTGACTTTCTTTAGGAACTGTAAATAGCTTTTGATAAGTAGCTGTCTGGTCTTTCAAGGTTGACAGCTGGTTCAAATCAAGATAATGGGAGAAACCAGTCAGCTGACCTTGTGATGTGTACTGATGCAAGTCATAATCTTGCTCCGTATTTGGCGCAGCATTGTAGTAGCCGTCGTCATTACCATAAGTCGGAATCCAAATTGCTGTGAACTTATCGGTAGAGATGCTATGCTCCTCCATAAAATAAGTTCCAATATAGATACCAATATTTTTAACACCAAGTGACTCTAGCTTGGCACGGAAAGCTTCAACTCCCTCGTTCATGTCAGACATGGTCTTTTCTTCGACGTCCAGCCAATAATAGGTTGGATGGTACTTGGCAGAAGCCTTGTAGAAACTTTCGGCTTCTTTTTCCATTTCCTTTTTGCTATTGGCGGCCACATAGGCATAGACAGCGACAGGGATGTTGCGCTTTTGAAATTCTTTGATATGTCTTTCATAAGACTTGTCCAGACCATTCAGATGGGTTGCTGCGTTTTCTTTTTTGGCCTGCGCTCCACTATGAACACGGACAATTACCCCCGAAACATTCTGTGCGAGTAAGTCGTAATTAATCTCACTTGGCAGCTGCCAGCCAGAAATGTCAATGATTGGTCTGGAAATAAACTCTTCATCCAAGGACGAATCTTCAGATGTTTCCTCTTTTTTTGAGGAACTTGGAGTCTGTTTAGTTTGTGAAATTTTTGCCTGTGCTTGCTTTTCCTGAGAGTCAGTAATTTGTTTGCTTATCAAAATAAAAGTGATAAAAGAAGCAAAGAAAATTAGGATTGCAAGCGGTTTAATCCTCTTCCTCATACTGGTTTATTTTAACTTAAAACAAATAAAAAAGCAAAAAATATCCCCAGAATTGCTAGAAAATGAATAAAATGTAATATAATTGAAATATTATAAAGCAAAAACAAGAGCTTAGCTAAGCTGTGGAAGATGAATTGCCGTTGGCTAAATCGTTTTGCTTTTTCCTACTTTTTATAATAGCTTTTGAATGAGCTCTTCTATCTTTTTGGGAGAAGTTTGTGGAGAGAAGCGTTTGATGACTGTTCCGTCTCGGCTGACCAGAAACTTTGTGAAATTCCATTTAATCTTCTCACCCAGAAGGCCGCTTTTTTCTTTTTTGAGCCAGTCAAAGAGTGGAGCAGTATGAGGGCCATTGACCTCGATCTTAGCAAATCGGGGAAAGGTCGTTCCGTAGTTAAGGCTGCAAAAGCTATTGATTTCTGCAGCGTCTCCAGGAGCCTGCTGGCCAAACTGATTGCAGGGGAAATCCAGGATTTCAAATCCGTCTTTCTGATAGCGCTCATAGAGTTCCTGCAGTTCTTGATACTGAGGAGTGAAGCCGCAGCCGGTCGCTGTATTGACAATCAGCAGAATCTTTCCTTTATAATCACTCATTTTTTGCAGACTTCCGTCTTGTTTTTGGATTTCGATATCATAAATGTCTGTCATGTTCTCCTCCTTTGTTTGCTTTCTATCTTATCACAATTTTATGTAAAAGATAGAAAGCAAGGCTATATTGTTCCAGTCTCTGCACTAATGCTTTTTTTTCAATCCAAAAGGTGGTATAATGAGAATTGAATTTTTAGAAGTTTAATGGTGAAATATGAAAATTGACAAGAAGCACTTGTTGAATTATTCCATCTTGATTCCCTATTTGATTTTATCTGTTTTGGGATTGATTGTGGTCTATTCAACGACGAGTCCTACCTCGATTCAGGCCGGAGGAAATGGTTTTGGCATGGTCTTGAATCAGGGGATTTTTTGGGTAATAAGTCTCTTTATAATTGCGCTCCTATATAGAATCCGCTTGGGTTTCCTGAAAAAAGGAGGCATCCTGACTATAGTTATCTTTGCTGAGATTATCCTCTTGCTTTTATCTCGTTTTATAACAGGGACTATTAACGGCGCCCATGGTTGGCTCAAGCTTGGAGCTTTCAGTATTCAGCCTGCGGAGTATTTGAAGATTATTCTGGTCTGGTATTTAGCTTTTCGCTTCACAAAGAGGCAGGAGGAGATAAAGGTCTATGACTACCAAGCCCTGACCCATAACCATTGGTTTCCTAAAGCCTTTAACGACTGGCGGACCATGGTGGCTATTCTGATTGGGATTGTAGCGATTATGCCTGACCTTGGAAATGCGACTATTCTATTTTTGACCGTCGTAATAATGATAGCTGTCAGCGGGATTGGCTATCGATGGTTTTCTACGATGCTGGGAGCCATTGTCAGTGTTTCGGGATTGGTTTTAACTAGCATTTGGATAATTGGGGTTGAGCGCGTGGCTAAGATTCCAGTCTTTGGGTATGTGGCCAAGCGTTTCAGCGCTTTCTTCAATCCCTTCAAGGATTTGTCTGGCTCTGGCCACCAATTGGCTAATTCCTACTATGCTATGAGTAATGGCGGCTGGTTTGGTCTAGGCTTGGGTAACTCTATTGAGAAGCGCGGTTATCTGCCGGAAGCTCATACGGACTTTGTATTTTCTATCGTGATAGAGGAGTTTGGTTTCTTTGGTGCCAGTCTGATTCTGGCCTTGCTCTTTTTCCTAATTTTGAGAATTATCTTGGTAGGGATTCGGGCTAAGAATCCATTTAACTCCATGATGGCTTTGGGAATCGGCGGTATGATACTCATGCAGACCTTCATCAATATCGGTGGAATTTCAGGTCTCATTCCTTCTACAGGAGTAACCTTCCCCTTCCTATCGCAAGGAGGGAACAGTCTTCTGGTCTTGTCAGTAGCCATCGCCTTGGTACTCAATATTGATGCCAACGAGCGCCGTGATGCCCTCTATGAACAGATGGAAGCGGAGGCGCAAGACCAGTCTGAGGAAGCTTAATCGCAGTTAGTGTGAACAGTTGTTGTAAAAATGAAAGGTGCAGATTATGTCATTTAACAAATTAGAAAGCTACAGCAATAAAGAAGTGATTCGAGAAGAAGTCGCCATTTTGACAGACTTGCTTGCCGACATTACTCGGAATCTTCTCAACCCTGAGACCTTTGAAAAAATCTCCCTCATGGAAGAGTTGGCTGTCAACTCCAAATATCATGAGCTAAAAGCGATTGTAGAAGAACTGACGACGGATGAAATGGTTTATATTTCTCGTTATTTCTCTATTTTGCCGCTTTTGATTAATATCTCAGAAGACGTGGACTTAGCTTATGAAATCAACCACCAGAACAATATTAATCAAGATTATCTTGGGAAACTGTCAACAACTATTGACTTGATTTCAACGCGGGAAAATGCTCAGGAAATTCTGGAAAACCTGAATGTTGTGCCAGTACTGACAGCTCACCCGACGCAAGTTCAGCGCAAGACTATTCTGGACTTAACCAATCATATCCATAGTTTGCTGCGCCAGCACCGAGATGTTAAAGCAGGCTTGGTAAATGAGAAGAAGTGGCTAGGAAATCTCCGCCGCTATATTGAGCTCATGATGCAGACGGATATGATCCGTGAGAAAAAGCTGAAAGTGACCAATGAGATTACCAATGTCATGGAGTACTATAACAGCTCTTTCCTGCAAGCAATCACCAACTTTATGGTCGAATACAGACGCTTGGCAGAAGAGCGCGGTATCAAGCTGGATAATCCTAAGCCTATTACCATGGGCATGTGGATTGGTGGTGACCGAGATGGCAATCCTTTTGTAACCGCAGAAACCCTTAAACTGTCAGCCACCCTCCAGAGTGAAGTCATTCTCAACTATTACATTGACAAGGTTTATACACTCTATCGCACCTTTTCGCTCTCGACCAACCTCTCAGAAACCAGTCAGGCAGTAGCAGAAATGGCAGCTCTGTCTACAGACAAGTCTGTTTATCGGGAAAATGAGCCTTACCGCCGTGCTTTTCACTATATCCAGTCCAAGCTGATTCAAACCTTGCTTTACCTAAAAGAAGGCAATTTCTCAAATGATGGTCAGCGATTGACTGACCGAGCTGAGGAAAAATTTTCTGCGAAGGCTAACCTTTCTGTCAGCAATAAAGGAAGAGAAATCATTCCTAACTATATCCAGTCTCGTATCAGCGAGACCTTGACTGAGCTGAAGAAAGAGGAGACACCTTCTTACAAAACAGCTCAGGAATTCAAGGAAGACTTGCAGGTCATTTATGATTCTCTTATCGAACATCATGGCGAAGCCTTGGTAAATGGGGACTTGACTGAACTTCTCCAAGCGGTTGATGTTTTTGGCTTTTTCTTGGCCAGCATTGATATGCGGCAGGATTCCAGCGTTCATGAGGCCTGTGTGGCTGAGCTCTTGGCTTCAGCTAATATTGTTCAAGATTATAGTAGTCTGTCTGAGGAAGAGAAGTGCCAAGTACTGCTCAAGCAGCTGCTTGAAGATCCTCGTATCCTATCAGCTACTCACGAGCCTAAGTCTGAACTCCTGCAAAAAGAACTGGAGATTTTCAAAACAGCCCGTCAGCTAAAAGATGCCATTGGTGAGGAAGTCATTAAGCAGAATATTATCTCTCACTCGACCAGTGTATCAGATCTACTTGAGTTGGCTATTATGCTTAAGGAAGTAGGGCTGATTGATGAAAACGGAGCACGTGTCCAGATTGTTCCGCTCTTTGAAACCATTGAGGATTTGGACAATTCCTGCGATACTATGGAGAAATACCTATCTCTGCCAATTGCGCAGAAGTGGATTGCCTCTAAGGATAATTACCAGGAAATCATGCTGGGCTATTCAGACAGTAATAAGGACGGTGGCTACCTATCTTCTTGCTGGACTCTCTATAAGGCTCAACAGCAGCTGACAGCTATCGGTGATAAGTTTGGCGTGAAAATCACCTTCTTCCATGGCCGGGGTGGTACGGTGGGACGCGGTGGCGGCCCAACCTATGAAGCAATCACATCTCAGCCACTCCGCAGTATCAATGACCGGATCCGTCTGACTGAGCAAGGCGAAGTTATTGGAAATAAATATGGAAACAAAGACGCAGCCTACTATAACTTGGAAATGCTGGTGTCTGCTGCCATTAACCGCATGGTAACTCATAAGAAGAGCGATAGCCATACTTCTGATAAATATGAGCGAATCATGGACCAAGTAGTCAATCGCAGTTATCAGATTTACCGTGATTTGGTCTTTGGTGACGAGCGTTTTTACGATTATTTCTTTGAATCCAGCCCTATCAAGGCTATCTCTAGCTTTAATATCGGTTCTCGTCCAGCTGCCCGTAAAACCATCACTGAAATCGGTGGCCTCAGGGCGATTCCATGGGTCTTCTCATGGTCTCAAAGTCGGGTTATGTTCCCAGGCTGGTATGGTGTCGGGTCGAGTTTCAAGGAATTCATTGATGAAGACCCAGAAAATAACTTAGCCTTTCTGCAATTTATGTATAAGAGATGGCCGTTCTTCAAGTCACTCTTATCAAATGTAGACATGGTTCTGTCTAAGTCAAATATGAATATCGCTTTTGAGTATGCGCAGCTTTGTGAAGATCAGAATGTGCGAGATATTTTCAATATTATCTTGGATGAGTGGCAGCTAACTAAGGATGTCATTCTAGAGATTGAAGGTCATGATGAGCTCCTAGCAGAAAACACATATCTGAGAGATAGCTTGCACTATCGTATGCCTTACTTTAATGTTTTGAACTATATCCAGCTAGAACTGATCAAGCGTCAGCGAAATGGCCAGCTCACACCTGATCAAGAAAAGCTGATTCACATCACCATCAACGGTATTGCGACTGGTCTGAGAAACTCTGGCTAATACAAAGAGAAAATCGGAATTGTTCCGGTTTTTTCTATTTTTGTAACCAAAGGGCTACTTAATTCGTTATACTAGTGAAGGAGGGGGTGAGCTTATCAAACTAGATGAATATGAAACAATCTTGATAGGCTTTGCTCGCGAGATTGTCTCCTATCTGCAGAAGTCAGGGGCTTCTAAAGTGGAAGCAGAAGATGTAGTTCAGGACGTTTTTGTCAAGATGTTGGAAACAGAGGTTATTATTCCGGCGGAAAAGATGCGAGCTTGGATGTATCGAGTTTCCATCCGGCGCTATATCGACAGATATAGGAGAGATAAGCATTATTTGGAGATTTTGCGAAAAGAATTTTTTGGAAAAGATCTTGTCAATCCCTTTGAAAATGAAGATTATGAGCTGCTAAGAAGTATGATAGAAGATCTGCCACTCAAGGAAGCCACGCTTTTAGAACTCTATTATTTTCAAGATTTCACGGTCAAGGAGATTGCCCAAATCATGTCTTACTCAGTTAGCAAGGTCAAGATTCAGCTGATGCGCAGTCGTGCTAAACTCCGAAAGGAGCTGGAAAAGAAAGGATATCGAAATGGAAACATTTGAAAATGTTGCAAAGAAAAGCAGAAGAAAAAGAATCTGGAAGACAGTCGCTATTAGCTCCGTTGTATCTTTAGTTCTCTTAGGTCTTCTAGGAAAGGGGCTGGCAGAATTAACCTCTGGTAACGGACGAGACTTACAAAAACAGTACGAAGTTATGTCCGAAATCGCCTATCCTAATGTTGACTATGATAGTCTTTACCACACTCAAACTTCCTTTTTTTCAGGGACCTTACGTTCCGATCGTTTCAAGGATTTAGATGGAGTGAAGGTGGCTTATCCTTCCTATGAGGGAAACTATTCACTCATAGGTGCTTTTAGAGATCCGACTGCGGAAGGGACTTATTTGTCTCTCTCAGGAACCTATACGCGAACCTTGCGTCAAAAATATCCTGTCTTCTATAATATCAATGCCAAAGGGACAAAGGATAGTAATTCTATGCCTAAAGAGTTGGCTTCTGTCAAAGAAATGCCGAATCAATTGGTGGAAGTAGCTTTGACTTTTGATAAGCCTTATACCTATAAGGAAATCCAGCAGATGATACCGAACAATCTCAAAATCAACTGGTACTGGATTGGCAGTCAGTCAGAAGATAGTGAAAATGGTATTGAACTGTATTCTGATCCCAAGCTGACCTATGGAGCTAACGCTAGTCTTCTCTTTACTTATGATTCAGATGTTAGGAAGAAGGCAAAAGAGGCTAAGAAAGAGCAGCAGACTTTCTTGGATTATCTGAAAAAGGCAGATAAAAATCTTTTCCCAAGTGTTAGTGGGTACAACATGTACAATGAGGTTGAGTCCTATCTCAAGAAATTTGGTCAGCTAGATATTCGTGAAGCAGAAAATCGGGATCAATTGACCTTTTCTGGTATTATTCTGACTGGGAAAGCTGAGAATTTCAGCCAATTAGAAGGGAAAGAATGGATTGCTGCTTCGAGTATTGGTGCTTCCGTTTCCAATCAGCCTTACTATCAGTTAGACAAGGAATAATTCACAAAAAAATGCTAAAAGACTTGCATTTTCATTTAAATTTGATAAAATAGTAAGGAAAGTTAGACTGTATTGCCTACTGTCTATCTATAAAATATATTTTATTGGAGGCTTTTACTCAAATGGCAAAAGAAAAATACGATCGTAGTAAACCACACGTTAACATTGGTACTATCGGACACGTTGACCACGGTAAAACTACTTTGACAGCAGCTATCACAACTGTATTGGCACGTCGCTTGCCTTCAGCAGTTAACCAACCTAAAGACTATGCGTCTATCGATGCTGCTCCAGAAGAACGCGAACGCGGAATCACTATCAACACTGCGCACGTTGAGTATGAAACTGCTAAGCGTCACTACGCTCACATCGACGCTCCAGGACACGCGGACTACGTTAAAAACATGATCACTGGTGCCGCTCAAATGGACGGAGCAATCCTTGTAGTAGCTTCAACTGACGGACCAATGCCACAAACTCGTGAGCACATCTTGCTTTCACGTCAGGTTGGTGTTAAACACTTGATCGTCTTCATGAACAAAGTTGACTTGGTTGACGATGAAGAATTGCTTGAATTGGTTGAAATGGAAATCCGTGACCTCTTGTCAGAATACGACTTCCCAGGTGACGATCTTCCAGTTATCCAAGGTTCAGCTCTTAAAGCTCTTGAAGGTGACTCTAAATATGAAGACATCATCATGGAATTGATGGACACTGTTGATGAGTACATCCCAGAACCAGAACGCGATACTGACAAGCCATTGCTTCTTCCAGTCGAAGACGTATTCTCAATCACTGGTCGTGGTACAGTTGCTTCAGGACGTATCGACCGTGGTATCGTTAAAGTCAACGACGAAATCGAAATCGTTGGTATCAAAGAAGAAATCCAAAAAGCAGTTGTTACTGGTGTTGAAATGTTCCGTAAACAGCTTGACGAAGGTCTTGCAGGGGACAACGTAGGTGTGCTTCTCCGTGGTATCCAACGTGATGAAATCGAACGTGGACAAGTTATCGCTAAACCAGGTTCAATCAACCCACACACTAAATTCAAGGGTGAAGTTTATATCCTTACTAAAGAAGAAGGTGGACGTCACACTCCATTCTTCAACAACTACCGTCCACAGTTCTACTTCCGTACAACTGACGTTACAGGTTCAATCGAACTTCCAGCAGGTACTGAAATGGTAATGCCTGGTGATAACGTAACAATCGACGTTGAGTTGATCCACCCAATCGCCGTTGAACAAGGTACTACTTTCTCTATCCGTGAAGGTGGACGTACCGTTGGTTCAGGTATGGTTACAGAAATCGAAGCTTAATTCGATTCCGTTCCCAGATAACAATTATAATCAGACACTAAACCTCGTGAAAACGAGGTTTTTTAGTATACAGAAGAATAAAAGGTAGTCGGTAATCTCCAGAATAGATAGCTTGATTTTGCAGAACCACCTTTAAGATGATTTAGGAAACGGAAAGAGAAGAAGTATAGATATAAGCTTGATAGAAGTTTTGTCCTTTTTAATTAGGTTGGGGAAGAAAGTATCATTTAAAAGAGAGATTCTTTCAAGAAGGATTTTCACTTTTCACTGAAAGTATAGTATAATAAGAAATAGAATACATTTGGAGAAGAAAAATGCCCTCAAAATCAGGATCATCACCTTATGCTAAAAATAATGACGGTAATAAAGAAATAGAAAAAATAATCTCAAAAGAAGGACTGAAAAATAACTATATATGGAACATGTTGGGGACAGTCTCATCTTCATTGATATCAGTCGTCTTGCTTCTACTAGCTTCTAGATTTCTAGATTCAAGAGATTCTGATATTTTTAGTATTGCTTATGCTCTTGGTCAGCAGTTCTTTGTTCTAGGTTATTTTCAAGTTAGAAATCTGCAATCTACGGATGTAAAAGAAAGATACCAATTTGGTTCTTATCATAATACGAGACTTTTTACGGTCTTTTTGATGATTTTAACATCGTTTATCTATACTCTATGGCAAGGGTATGATGTTTACAAATCTAGTATTATTTTATTGCTTGTTGTTTATCGGGCTATAGATGCGTATTCAGATGTTTTTCAAGGATTATTTCAGCAAAAAAATAGATCAGATTTAGCCGGAAAGGTGCAATTCTATAGGAGCTGGATTTGTATGTTAATATTTGCGATAGTCCTGTTGCTTACAAAATCATTGATGGTAGCTAGTATTGTTATTTGTTGTGCGAATTTTATTCTGACCTTCCCCTTAGATTTCAGAAACTGTAGATTACATTTTTCTCAGGAAAAGTTTTCGCCTAAACTCCATGATGATAGAAAAAATGTGTATTCTATTTTGAAAAATAGTTTTCCCTTGTTTTTAAATGGATTTTTGATAACGTATATCTATAACGAGCCAAAAATTGATATTGATTACCTTTTGACAAATGGCTATTTTTCATCTGGGGTTCAAAGAGACTTTAATGTTCTATTCATGCCTGTCTTTGTCCTATCCCTTTTATTCTTCGTCCTGAGACCGTTGACTACACAGCTTTCTATTTATTGGAACGAGAAGAAATTTACACTATTTTTCAAACAGGTCAATACTCTAAATCTAGTAATGACTGTTTTAGGACTTGTTATTGTTATTTTGGGCTATCTGATTGGTACAGAAGTGCTTAGTGCTGTCTATGGTATCAAATTACAGGAGTATAAGCTTCCTTTCACTATATTACTTATAGGCGGTATTTTGAATGTTTTTGCTCTAGTGGTTGATATCATTATGACCATCTTTAGAAAACAGCATTATCTGATGATAGCCTATTTATTGACATTTGCTGTTTCAAAATTTATTACTTTACCATTTATTCGTGATCAAAAATTGCTGGGAGCTGCTAATTCCTTTTTAATCTCCATGTGCGTCTTTTATGCAACAAGTCTGATTATTTATGGCATTGCTAAAAATCAGGAAAAAAGAAAGAAGTAGAATTTTATGAATATCTTATTTACATTAAATGATGCGTTCGTACCTCAAGTTGCAACCTGTATGTGTTCTATATTTGAGAATAATAAATCTGCTGAGAATATTACAGTATATTTAATTGGCGAGAGGATAAGCCAAGAGAATCAAAACAAATTAAAAGGATTTGCTAAAAGTTACGATAGAAAAGTTTGTATTATTTCTATAAATAATATCGCAGACTATATTGATTTTGATTTTGATACAAACGGTTGGTCTTCAATTATTTTGGCACGTCTTTTTTTAGATAAACTTCTTCCACAAGAAGTTGATAGGATTTTATATCTCGACGGAGATACACTAGTTCTAGAAGATATAGGTTCTCTTTTTTATAGCGACTTAGGAGATAAGGTAATAGGTATGTGTCCCGAACCAACTGTGGATAAGTCAAGAAAGGAATTTCTAGCTTTGAAAGAGCACCCCTATCATAATTCGGGTGTCCTATTGATCGATCTAAAAAAATGGCGTAGGGAAGAGATTGGTAAAAAGGTCATAGAATTTTATCAATTTCATGAAGGAAAGCTATTCGCACCAGACCAAGATGCCTTAAATGGAGCCTTGAAAGAGCAAATTTTTACCTTGCCAATTTCCTTTAATTATTTTAATATTTATGATGTCTATCCTTATAAAACGTTGAGTGAATTAAGTAAGCCAACTAAGTTTATGTCACAGGAAGATTTTAATCATTTTCGGAAAGCACCTACAATTATTCACTATCTAGGTGAAGAGAGACCTTGGCGGAAGGGGAATACACATAGGTTTAAAAAGGAGTACCTCTATTATCTACACAAAACTCCATGGAAGGATACACCAATGGAAGAAGGTTGGCAGCTGTATTTTGTTTGTTTTAGAATCTTTAATATTGTTATGAAGCCTTTTCCAATGCTAAGATATAAGATTATCAATTCCCTAATTCCGAGCTTTATGAAATATAGAAAAAAACAGTTGCAGAAAAACAAAAAATAATGTGATGACATGTTATAGAAAGAATAGATTAAATTAATGAAAGTTTTAATGATAATTCCTGCTTATAATGAGGAAGAAAGTATTTTAAATACGGTTATGAGCATTGTAGAATATCGGAAGAAAGTTGATTTTGACTTAGACTACGTAGTTATCAATGATGGATCCGTTGACAGAACTAAGGAGATTTTGGACAGCCATCATCTGAATGCTATTCATTTGGTTATGAATTTAGGGATTGGCGGAGCTGTTCAGACGGGCTATAAGTATGCTCTTGAGAAGGATTATGATGTGGCCGTACAGTTTGATGGAGATGGTCAGCATGATATTGAGTCGCTGGATGCTTTGCTGGATCCTATTCGTCGTCAGCAGGCTGATTTGGTTGTTGGTTCTCGTTTTATCGGTGACAAGTCTTCGGAATTTCAGACGACTTTTATGCGGCGTTTTGGCATTACCATTATTTCAGCTTTTATTAAATTAACAACTGGCAAAAGGATTCTGGATACCACATCAGGCTATCGTTTGGCCAATCAAGACATTATTAGACAATTCGCTGCGCGCTATCCTATCAAGTATCCTGAGCCAGAATCAATCGTCCATATCTTGAAGCGGAAATATAAAGTGGTGGAATCACCAGCCAATATGTTTGAACGTGCAGGAGGAGTCTCTTCGATTACTCCTATTAAGTCCATTCGCTATATGATTGAAGTTTGCTCTTCGATCTTGATTGCTGCTTTTATGAAAGAGAGTGAATAATGTCCATTTTGTCTATTGTTATGCTAGTGGCTTCAGTTCTATTCCTGTATTTTGTCTTTCGGAATATCAATCAAAACAATATTTTATTTGAGCAAGCCTTTATGTGGATTATTATTGGCTTTGTAATGATTGTTATCTCTATTTTTGATTGGATTCCAGTTTCGATTGCCAAATTGTTGGGCTTTGAGCTGACCTCAAACTTTGTCATGTCCTTGGCCATCTTTTTCCTACTGATTATTGTTTTTTTACATACTATTTCCATTTCCAAGCAAAAGGAGCAAATCAAGCAGTTGGTGCAAGAATTGTCTATCATGAAGCAAAGAATGTCCAAGTTAGAGAGTGAAAAAGATGAAAAATAACCATACCTGGGTGATTTGCGCCTATGGCGAGAGTGAATTTTTAGAAGCTTGTATCCTGTCTTTGCAAGCTCAAACCTTGCCATCAAAGATTATCTGCTATAGCTCAACACCGTTGGATTCAATCAAGCAGCTGTGCCAGAAGTACGGTATTCCTTTTTACACGAAAGAAGGCGGTGGTATCGGTAAGGACTGGAATAATGCCCTTTCCTTTGTTGAGACTTCTTATGCTACCATTGCTCATCAGGATGACTACTATGAGCCAACTTATCTAGAAGCAGTGATGCAAAAAATAGAGCAGTCGAAGGACATTCTCATTGCCTATACAGACTATTTTGAAGAGAAAAATGGAGTCAAAATTCCGGCTAATACTAATCTGAAAATCAAGACTCTCATGCTTAAAACCTTGAATCTGATGCCGGCCAGCCGTTTTTGGAGAAATCGTGTCCTGGCTTTTGGAAATCCTATTTCCTGTCCGGCGGTAACTTACAACTTAGAGGCATTAAAGGATTTTCGATTTGATGAGGAAATGCGCGTGAGTCTGGATTGGTATGCTTGGTACAAGATTAGCGCCTATAAGGGTCGCTTTGCTTATATTTCTGAGAAGCTTATGTGCCACCGAATTCATGGAGAGTCTGAAACAACCAAGACCATTTCAGATAACACTCGGACTAAAGAAGATTTGTTCATGTATCAGCTTTTCTGGCCAAAGTGGGTGGCAAATCTGATAAATAAAGCATACATGAAGAGTCAAGATGCTAACTCAAACTAATAGAGTTATTTACAAGGAAAGTATATGAAAGATTTAATATCTGTTGTTGTAACTTGTTACAACCATCAAGATTACATTGAACAGTGTTTGCGCAGTATTTTTGAGCAGACCTATCGAAATATTGAGTTACTGGTATTGGATGATGGCTCCTCTGACCATTCTGCTGAAATCATAGAGTCTGTCTTGGTGGATTCCCCTTTTTCGACGCGGTTTGAAAGCCATGAAAATATGGGGGTTGTCAAGACAAGAAACAAGGCTTTGCAGCAAATTCAAGGCACTTATTTTATTTTTGTGGATAGTGACGATTTTCTGGATTCAGACTATATTGAGAGCTTCTATACAAGCATGGTGCAAGAGGAGGCAGATATTGTCTATGGTGATTTGTATAATCCTGATAAAAAGGAGTTCTACCTTAAATCACGGCCATTTGACAAGCTAGCTTTCTTAACGGAGAATTATATTTCCAACTGTTCTCTCATTCGTCGTTCGGTTGCTGATGGTATTTATTATGATGAAGCGCTGAATCGTGAAAAACTGGAAGACTATGATTTTCTTTTAAACTTAATTATCAATCAAGGTGCGAAACCAGTTTATAATGTAAAGACAAAGCTGAATTACCGGGTCTTTGATAAGGAGTCAATCTCTAAACGGGATTCTACGAGATATCATTACGAAATGTATCTGAAAATCCTGCGTAAGTATGTGAGACAGATACCAGATGAAATTTACCAAGCTCTGGGCAAGAACATATTTACACTGGAAGGTCGTTTGGATGAGTTGATTCAGCATATGGATAAAGTGAACGACTATGTTCTTGAACTGCAGGAGGATCAGCGACAGTTATATAAAAATCTAGACTCCTTGAAATTCAGGCTGAGAACGATAAAAGAACAGCGAGATGAGGCTATTCAGGAGCAATTTCGTATTCGCCGATCTATTTCCTATCGACTGGGGAATGGCATGATTACGCCATTGAAACGTCTGGCTCGATTAGTCAAAAATCCTCGCAGTATCAAAGCTGCTTTAAGTCGGATTAAGCAACAGCTGGTTCGTTTGAAACGCCAAGTTAAGTCTCCTAAGGTTTATTATTATCAATGGCTACGGAACTCTCAACGAGAAAAAGCTTTAGCTTCAGTTTCAAGTGGCGAAAAAGTCTTAATTTATGTCATTTTTGAATCTGAGCCACGCTTGCAGCAGTATAAGACTATCTTTTTAGAAAAGTTAGCAGTTTTGGCTGATAATACTCTCATCGTCGTTAATGGTGGACTGGCTGCAGAGGATTTAGAAATCTTAGGACAGTATGGTCAAGTCTTGGTGCGGGATAATACCGGCTATGATACGGCAGCTTTTCGTGAAGGCATTCTTTCCTTAGGAAAGGAAACGCTGCAGCATTGTTCTCAGCTGATGCTCGTCAATGACACCAATATCGGCCCTATGAGTGATTTGGCGGCTGTCTTTCAAACTATGGCTGGCCGAAATCTTGATTTTTGGGGAATTTCCTATGGTGAGACCCAGGAAGATATTACTGGATTTAACCGCTATGGTTACATTCCCAATCACCTACAGTCTTATTTTTTGGTGATTGAGCCTTTGCTGCTTCAGTCCGAAGAATTTTACGACTATTGGGAAGTGCTGACTGACACGGATTCACGGGAAGAAGCTATCGGAAAGCATGAAACGACTTTTACCAAGTACTTTGCTGACTTGGGCTATCGTTACGATGCCTTGGTTCACGAAAATCGGGATTCGGCTATGTATATTCATCCATTAAGGATGTTAAAGGCGGGCAGTCCTCTGATTAAGTATACTTCTTTGAAGAATTATGATGATCAGCAGTTTTTATGGCAGGGTCTGGGAAGAGAGTCAGAGGTTCCTGATGTATTGGACTATGTTCGGGAGAAGACAGACTACCCAGTGGAGATTCTTGAGAACATTGTTCAAAAATTTAAAGCGGTGCCTCGTGATCAATACATTCTCATCATTGACGGTGTAGAGAATATCATTCCGCAGTGTACGCGCTACCGTGTTCTCAATAAGGCAGAGCAGCTTAGAAAGAATGGCTTTGCTGTGAAAGTGGTCAATGCGTCTGAGTTTAGTCTGGCTCAGGCCCAGTATGCTAGCCACATCATTATCTACCGCGCTCCTTGGTCCGCCCAGCTCCAGCTTTTATGCGATTTGGCTCGGGAGGAGCATAAGCCAGTCTATTTTGATATTGATGATTTGGTCTTTGATACCCTTTATACGGATCAGCTTAGCTATACCCAAGGTTTGTCTGAGAAGGAAAAGGGCAATTACGATGCTGGTGTCAAGAATTACGGGAAAATGCTGGCGGCTTGTGATGGGGCGATTACCTCCACTAATCAGCTAAAAGAGGAATTGCTCAAATACAAGGACTCCGTCCTGCTGAATCGTAATCTGGCGTCCAGCGAATTGATTGCGGTTAGCTCGCAGTTCTTGAAGGAAGACTTTGGTGCAGACGACAGAATCAAAATCGGTTATTTCTCTGGTTCTATCAGCCACAATGAAAATTTTGAACTCATCAAGCCGGCTATCAAAGAAGTGCTTGACAACTACCCATCCGTGGAGCTTCATATTGTAGGGCACTTGGATATCCCTCAGGATATGAAACAATATTCGCGGCGTATTATCGTCCATGAGTATGTGGACTGGAAGGCCTTGCCTCAGCTGATTAGTCAGGTTGATATTAATCTAGCTCCGTTGGTTGACTCAGTCTTTAATCGGGCTAAGTCAGAAATCAAGTGGATAGAAGCAGCTCTGGTCAAGGTACCAACGATTGCCAGTCATATTGGTGCTTTTTCTGACATGGTGATTGACGGTCAGACGGGACTTTTGGCTAAAGATAGTGAATGGAAAGAAAAGCTGGAGAGCTTGATTCTTTCTGCTGATTTACGTAGAGAACTGGCAGAGAACGCCTACGCTTTTGTATTAGAAAATTGCAGTTTAGATAAAAAAGATGAAATGGTGACTTATTTTGAAAAGAAATAAAGAAGTAAAAGTTGAGAATATTTTCTTATTATTGGCAAGTGTCTTTGTCTTGACTTTTATGATTGCACAACCGATTAATCGAGTGCCTGATGAGACCAATCATGCTCGTATGACATGGGAAATCTTCCATAAACCGACTAGTCGAACATATAAATGGATGGATAAAATCCCATCCGCTCCGAATGTTTCTCCGGCAGAGTACAAGCAGCTGTTCTCAGAGAAGATAGATCTGGCGCAAGAAGAGTTTACCTTTGGCTTTAATCTCAAGGCTATCTCTTTTCTGCCTCAGCTACTAGGTATGACCTTGGGAAGCATGCTTTATCCGTCAGTAGGCTTCATCGTGATGATGGGGAGGCTCTTTAATGCTTTGGCATATATCATCGGGGTTTATCTGCTGATTAAATACTTCAAATATGGCAAAAAAGCTCTGCTTTTCCTATCTCTTTTGCCTATTATGGTCCAGCAGGCTGCTTCTCTCTCTTACGATGTGATGAGCTATCTGGAGATTATGTTGGCGGTTGGCTTTTTGACCAATATTGCCTACCATAAGAAATTTACCAACAGAAATGTACTTGAGCTTTTGGTGATTTCTATAGGCCTCTTTGTCACCAAACCGAATAATGTTCTTTTGTTAGGCTTGCTGCCTTTTGTTGACTTTGAGTTTGAAGGATTCCTTGCGGTTCTGAACAAGCCTTTTGCGGCAACCAAAGCTTTTGTAGCTCGTTATCGCTCTATCTTCTATCTACTTGGCTTTTTAGCTTTCTTTCTTGCCCTGCATCTAGCCTTTCGAAATCAGGGTGGGCTCTTGCACTATGGCCAAGTTTTGCTGAATACGCTCTTTAAGCAAAGTGTTAATGGCGACTTGAATACGATTTTGACAATCGGTATGTTTGGCTTTTTGGGGAATTTTACTATCCAGCTGCCGCTTTGGTTGATTTTTATTGATGTGGCAGTCTTGGCGCTTATCTTCTTGCAGTCGCAGAAAGATTTTATGACCAAGGGCTATACAGTCATGTCGCGTTATCTGTTTCTGGTTCAAGTGATTGCTGTTGTGTCGATTATGTATCTGCAGTGGACGCCCATCGTTCTAGGTAAAGGTGCCATGATATCTGTTGGTGCTCAGGGACGTTATTTTACACCCTTCTTGATCTTACTGCTACCAACTGTTGCTAATCTAGGGACCTTGGACATTAAAGACAGGGTGGTGAATCGAATGATGGTTGGGACTCTGTTAGCTAACTTCTTGGTCTCCCTTTACTTGATGGTGCCCTTTTATTGGAATGTATTAGGATAAGCTATGAAAAAAAAGATATTATTCATTTCGCCGACTGGAACGCTGGATAATGGAGCTGAAATCTCTATTGTCAATTTGATGGAATACTTGGTCCAGACGGGCCATCAGGTTATCAATGCGATTCCGGATTATCATGTAGCCGTTCAGCAGGACTATATATCCAGCTTGGCAGCCTTGGGTATTGAGACTATAGCCTTGCCGTCAGTTAAATGGTGGTGGGAGGACGCTCCTGGTGGCCTACCAGACAGTCCTGAGTCTAGGTCTCGCTCTTATCAAGAAAATACCTCAGTGCTCAGAAAGATACTAACGGAGCGAAAGATTGATTTGGTTATTACCAACACGGTCAATATGTTTCAAGGTGCAGTGGCAGCGGCCTGCGAGAATGTTCCGCATTTCTGGCTGATTCATGAATTTCCTGACGGAGAGTTTGGTTACTATAAGGAAAAGCTAGATTTTATCAGTGATTACTCGCAGGAAATATTTGCAGTTAGAGGTGCCTTGCAGAGACAGTTACAGGAGCTGCTGCCCAACAGAAAAGTCTTGTCTTTTGCCCCTTTTACGAAAATTCAGCCTACTGATACAGAAGAAAAGGATGGAGCCGAAAGGCGTATTGTGTCAGTTGGACGCTTGACAGAGCGGAAAAATCAATTAGAATTGATAAAAGCCTATGACCAGCTATCTCAGCCAAAACCGGCCTTAGTTTTTATCGGTTCCTGGGATGATGAGTACAAAAAAAGATGCGATACTTATATCTCCGAACACCAGGTCAAAAATATTAGTTTCTTGGGACACAAGGACAATCCTTGGGTAGAGGTGACGGAAGCAGATCTTGCGGTATTTCCGTCTGCGATGGAAACCTTTGGCTTAGTCTATATTGAAGCGATTATGAATGGCCTTCCGACCATTTTGTCGGACAATCCTGGTCATCTATCTGCCTATGAAATCTTTGAAGAAGGTCAGCTGTATTCATCTGGCAATATCGAGGAGTTGGCTGATAAGATAAACATTGCCTTGGCAAACTTTGAGAGATTGAAAGACCAGTCGGTGGCCAATCTTGGAAAAATCCAAGAGCGCTACACGGTTCAGAGTGTTTACCAAAACTTATTGGATAAGATTGAAAACACTGAAATATACAAGGCTAACTCTTTGCGTCATGTCAAGTGTTTATTGGATACAAATTTACCTTCTCAACCAGCCAGCTCTTTCTTACGCAAAGTGAAAAATAAGCTGCTTTCTGGCAGAAGAGGTTAAAGAAAGAAAAGGACAAGTGCAGCCGCGGCTCTACCTGTCCTTTTTGTATTATACAAACACACTAGAAAGTGGTATAATGGAATGGATTGTAAAATCTTGAATTGAGGGAAATCATGAAACATGTCTTCATCATCGGGAGTCGGGGACTTCCTGCCAAATATGGAGGATTTGAAACCTTTGTTGAGAAATTGACAGAGCATCAAATCTCTTCTCAAATCCAATATCATGTGGCTTGCTTATCAGATGATGAAGCTTTTCATCATTTTGACTACAAGGGAGTAGACTGCTTTACAGTCAAGCCACCCAAGCTTGGTCCGGCCCGTGTAATTGCCTATGACATGATGGCTGTCTCCTACGCCCTCAAACTTGTCAGGAAACAGCAGATTGAAGAGCCAATTTTTTACATTCTTGGAAATACGATTGGTGCTTTTATCTTTCCCTTTGCTCGTCGTATCCATCAGGCAGGCGGTAAATTCTTTATCAATCCTGACGGGTTGGAGTGGAAGCGGGCCAAGTGGTCTAAGCCAGTCCAATCCTATCTCAAGTATTCTGAAAAGGTCATGACCAAGCATGCAGACTTGGTTATTGCGGACAACCAAGGCATCGAAAGCTATATTCAAAAAGCTTATCCTTGGGCTAAAACGACCTGTATCGCTTATGGAACCGACCTTTATCTGTCCAATCTGACGGAAAACGAAGGCAAGGTCAGGGTCTTCTTTGAAAAGTGGGCCAGTAAGGAAAAAGACTATTACCTTATTGTCGGACGCTTCGTTCCGGAAAACAACTATGAAACCATCATTCAAGAATTTATGAAATCCAAAACCCAACGTGATTTGCTGATTATCTGCAATCATGAGGGCAATCTCTATTTTGAAGAGCTCAAGCAGAAAACAGGCTTTGACCGTGATTCTCGCATTAAGTTTGTCGGTACGGTCTATGATCAGAATTTGCTCAAATATATTCGTAATCATGCTTTTGCCTACATACATGGACATGAGGTTGGTGGGACCAATCCGGGACTTTTGGAAGCACTGGCTCAGACAGATGCCAATCTGGTGCTAAATGTGGACTTTAATCGGAAGGTGGCAAAAGAAACGGCTCTCTACTGGCAAAAAGAAGCTGGCCAGCTGGCCCAGCTAATTGACCGAGTAGATGCGCAAACAGAGTTTACGGAGCTAGGTCAAGCAGCCAAAGAAAATATGAAAGAAAACTACACCTGGGAAAAAATTGTGGGTGAATACGAGGATTTATTTTTATCATGAAAGTGACCATTCTTCTGTCCACCTATAATGGGGAACAGTTTCTGGCCGAGCAGATTAAGAGTATCCAAGAGCAGACATATAGGGATTGGCAGCTGCTGATTCGTGATGATGGCTCTACAGATGGGACGCGGGCTGTCATTGAGGACTTTTGTCACAAGGATGACCGCATTGCCTTTATCAATCGGAAAAATCCGCAAAATCTGGGTGTCATTCAGAGTTTTCATAGCCTGCTTAAATACCAAGATTCGGATTTCTATCTCTTTAGCGACCAAGATGACGTTTGGCTGCCAGACAAGATTGCCATGCAATTAGCTGAGGCAGACAAGTATGATAGCAGTCTGCCCTTGCTGGTTTATACTGACTTGAAGGTCGTAGATCAAGAGCTACAGGTTGTTCACGAAAGTATGATTCGCACTCAGTCAGATCATGCTAATACAGAACTAATCCAAGAGTTGACGGAGAATACGGTGACGGGCGGTGTTTCTATGATAAATCGCGCCTTGGCTCAACTCTGGACTGGGAAGGAAGAGCATGAACTGCTCATGCACGATTGGTATCTGGGCTTGCTGGCTGCGGCTTTTGGCAATCTAGTCTATATTGACAAGCCGGGTGAGCTCTATCGCCAGCATTCGAATAATGTGCTAGGAGCTCGAACGCTCAGAAAACGCGTAAAAAACTGGGTTCGTCCCCATGTTCTTTTTACCAAATATTGGAAACTGATAAAAGACAGTCAGACTCAGGCTAGAAATTTGCTGGTCCTGCCGCTGACTGCTGAAAATAGAGAGTTAATTGAGAACTTTGTGACCATTATGGAGGTTCCTTTTAAGGAGCGCTGGCGCAGGATTCGCCAGTATGGCTACCGTAAAAACCGCACTTTTCATACCCTTGTTTTTACGAGTCTCATTCTCACAAAGTTTGCTTATAAGGAGTAATATTCATGGATTTTTTTAGTAAAAAAAATCGAATTCTTTTGAAAGAATTAATCAAGACGGATTTTAAGTTGCGTTATCAAGGGTCCTTGGTCGGCTATCTCTGGTCGATTTTGAAGCCATTGATGATGTTTACCATCATGTATCTGGTCTTTGTCCGCTTTTTGCGCTTTGATGACGGAACGCCCCACTATACAGTAGGACTCTTGCTGGGGATGGTCTTCTGGTCTTTCTTTACCGAAGCCACCAATATGGGCATGCTTTCCATCGTTTCTCGGGGAGATTTGCTTCGTAAATTAAACTTTCCCAAGCATACCATCGTCATTTCATCCGTTCTTGGAGCGGCAATCAATTTTCTGATTAATCTGGTCGTTGTTTTCCTTTTCGCCTTGATCAATCAGGTGGAATTCGGCTTGCATACGCTAGTGATTATTCCTCTTTTTCTGGAGGTATTGGTCTTGGCAATGGGCTGTGCCCTCATGCTGTCTTCCTTGTTTGTGAAGTATCGGGATATTGGACCGATTTGGGAAGTGGCTCTTCAAGCAGGAATGTATGCTAGTCCTATTATTTACTCTCTGACCTTTCTTTTGCAGCGGAAGCAATTCTTTGTCGCTAAAATTATGATGCTCAATCCGATTGCTCAGATGCTGCAGGATATGCGCCATTTCATCGTTTCTCCTGTCAATGTTAGAGGCTGGGATATCGTGAATAACAAACTAATCGCCCTCATTCCTTACTTGATTCCTTTTGTGATATTGGCTCTAGGTTTGTTCTTCTTTAATAAAAATGCTAAGAGATTTGCGGAGATTTTATAATGTCAAATAATATTGCAGTAAAAGTCGACCATGTAAGTAAATTCTTTCGATTGCCTACTGAGGCTACTCAGAGTTTGAGAACCAGTCTGGTCAATCGTTTTAAGGGGATCAAAGGCTACAAAGAACAGCATGTTTTGAAAGATATTTCCTTTGAAGTTGAAAAAGGGGACTTCTACGGGATTGTCGGCCGTAATGGCTCCGGTAAGTCCACTCTCCTGAAAATTATCTCTGAGATTTATATTCCGGAGAAGGGCAAGGTAACTATTGATGGTAAGTTGGTTTCCTTTATTGAGCTGGGTGTCGGTTTCAATCCAGAACTAACTGGCCGCGAAAATGTCTATATGAATGGTGCCATGCTGGGATTCTCAACAGAAGAAGTAGACGACATGTACGATGATATCGTGGAGTTTGCTGAGCTGGGCGAGTTTATGAATCAAAAACTCAAGAACTATTCCAGCGGTATGCAGGTGCGTTTGGCCTTTTCTGTGGCCATCAAGGCTCAGGGTGATATTCTGATTTTGGACGAGGTCTTGGCTGTTGGGGACGAAGCCTTTCAGCGTAAGTGTAATGACTATTTCAAAGATCGCAAGGAGTCAGGTAAGACGACCATTCTGGTGACCCATGACATGGGAGCTGTTAAAAAATATTGTAATAAGGCTGTCTTGATTGAAAATGGCTTGGTCAAGGCTATCGGCAATCCAGATGATGTGGCCAACCAGTATAGTCTGGACAATGCGACTGAAACAAAAGCCATGAACGAAGGATTTCAGGTTGAGAATGCAGCAGTTTCTGATTTGAAAGTTAAGCTCTTGCATTCGCCTCAGATTTCACCTGAACAAGAGATTGAATTTGAAATTTCTTATCAGGTGAATCAAGACCTACCGACCTATGTTTCCTTTTCTCTGACAGATATCGATCGAACCATCTGGCTTTACAATGATAATTCCATGGATCAGCCGACAGAAGGACCTGGACAGAAGCGCTTGACTTACAAGTGCCATGTGTCACAGATAAATAACGCTAAGTTAAAACTGCAGGTTTCAGTGCGGGATCAGGAAGAACAGATTCTAGCCTTTGCAGACTCTCAGAACAACCCTGTTATCTTAGTCAATCGTCAGGATATTAAGGATGACGATGTCTCTGCTAAGGATTCTGCCACTGGCTTAATCCAGCGTAATGGCAGTTGGAAGATTTCTCAATCATAAAGAATAAGGTATTTTCATGGAACGAATATTACTCTATGTTCATTTCAATAAATGCAATCATATAAGCGGTCATGTCTTCTATCAATTGGAGCAGCTAAAGCCGCTTTTTTCTAAGATTATTTTTATTTCAAATAGTTCTTTGAGCAATGAGGACAAATGCCGGCTGAGAGAAGACTTGGGAATTTCTGACTTGCTTGAGCGTGATAATCGAGGCTTTGATTTTGCAGCCTGGCGTGACGGTATGAACTGGCTGGGTTTTGACACTTTGCAGAACTCAGACTCTCTGACTCTCATGAACGACACTTGCTTTGGTCCGCTATGGGATTTGGCGTCCATTTATCAGCGCTTTGAAGAGGATTCGCAAGTCGATTTTTGGGGAATGACTAATTTTCGCAAGACCAGGTACTTTGAAGAACACCTGCAGAGCTACTTTGTCACCTTTAAGAAGTCAGTTCTTAAAGACAAGGCTTTCCGAGAATTTTGGTCTCAGGTAGAAGATTTTGCTGACGTTCAAGATGTGATAGACCATTACGAGACTAAGTTTACCAAGCGTTTTTTAGAGGCAGGATTCAGATATCAAGCTCTCCTTGATACCCGTCAGGAAGAAGCGGGAGAATTGCTTCATCCAGATTTTTCATACTATAAGCCACTTAAGATTCTGGAAGCAAAGCTTCCTTTTCTAAAGGTAAAAGCTCTCACAGGCAATCCTTTTTTGGCTAGGTATTTGCTGGAAGAACTTGAAACAAGCTCATCCTATCCGACTTCGCTTATTAGGGAACACCTTTTCTATCATTTTGGTCCTGACCTTCCTTGTTTGCTACAGGACAAGTATTTGTCTCAGGCAACTTCGAACTATCGGGCTGATCAGCCTGTCCTCCTGCATATTCATGTAACGGATTTTCCTATTTTTCAGCACTATCAGGACAAGCTATTCTCTCTGTCATCTCAGTATCAGTATTTAGTGACTGTAGCGCAGCCAGAAATGCTGAAACAGCTGCAGACAGCGCTGGCACATCTGGGCGATAAAGTTCAGCTTGTCCTAAGTCAGGCATCGCATGCCTGGCTTGCCATGCTAGACCAGAAGGAAATTCTGCAAGACTATGCTTATATCGGCCATCTATCTACTCATCAATTGGTAGAGAATCAGGCTGTTTTTGACCAAGCTATGCGCTCTGATTTGATAAATATGATGGTTTATTATGCAGATACAAGCATAGAAGCGCTAGAGCAGGAGTCTGCTGTAGGGCTGGTTATTCCAGATTTGCCGCGCCTAGTCAGAGATGGCTTGTTTGAGTCAGAACCGCCGCGTCCAAGGCTGGCTGCTATCTGGCAGGAAGCTGGTTTGCATAAGTCTTTTGACTTTATGACTCCCCCTTCTCTAACGAGAGTCTATGGTGGCTTTGTATGGTTTAAATACTCTGCTTTGGCTAGTTTGTTCCAGATGAAGAGTTTAGAAAGCTTGCCATCCTCTGAGCAGGAGCTGTCTGATGTTTTAGAGCATTTATTGGTTTATCTAGCTTGGGACAGTCATTATGATTTCAAGATTATGCCCTTATCTTCCCTCCCCTCTTTACTGGACTGGCAGAGGAAAAAGGCAGAGTTGACCGAGCAAAAAGAAAAATTAAGTCAGAAAAATTTATCTCAAAAGATTAGAAATCGTTTGTCCAATCTTTTAAAGAAAAAGTGAGATTCTTAATTCACAAAAAATCTCGCTAGAGAATTTAACTATTTACCAGAAAGAAAAATGAAATTTTTATTCAACCACTATAAGCAGTTCTCATACCTGCTGATTAGTTTTTTACTTTTAGATATAGTCGCTGTCACGACAGTTTTACTATTGGAGGAAGGCGAAGATTTGCGGAATTATCCAGCCTTGTGGCTGGCCTTTCTGATGCTGCTCCCTCTTTTGTTTTGCTTGGGTAAGCTTTTGTCTCAGCTCTTCAGCAAAAGATTCTTCGTATGGTCAGCTATTATTTACGCTCTCTATACAGGATTTTCTTACTTACTGACAGTAACTCAGCACGTCAATGATTTTGAGTTCAAAGCAGAACGGGTTTTCAGCAATCATTTTTGGCAGTTTAACTCCCTGCCTGGCTTGCTTTTGATTTTCTTATTTGCGTATATTTTTATCCATTTTCCAAAGCTTAAAAAACGCTTCCCAGGTAAGTTCTTGCAAGTTACTAAGAAAAATAGAGAGGTACTGGAAAATCTTTTTCTATCCCAACTCTTCCTATTTCTTGCTTTGATGGACGATAAGATGCCGGAATTGCTGCATCACCAAAGCTATTTAGTGAATTTCCTTGAGGAAGGCAAGTTGGATATAACGCAGAACTTTGTGCTAACTTTCCTCTGCCTTATCGCACTAATCTTTATCCTGCTTTCTCTCCCCAGCTTTCTAGCTGTTAAGGGATTGCGTGATCTCGCTCAGAATAAAGCCAGTGTTTCTGTTGCTTTTGTGTTGAGTGCAGTGTTTGCTCTTATATTTAACTATACAATCCAAAATAGTATCCGAGGAGATGTGATTGTTTTGGATCAGTATCTTTTTACTGGAGCCAGTCTCTTTCAAATCATTGTTTTTTTCATGATTTTTATGGCTCTTTACCTGATTTTCAATCATTTTCTCCTGCCAACCATGCTGATAACAGCGCTAGTAGTGGTTGCTTCCATAGCCAGCAGTCTAAAATTTCAGTATCGCCAAGAGCCAATATTGCCTAGTGATATGGTCTGGCTGAGAAATCCCAAGACTCTCTTTGACTTTCTCGGAGGCAATTATGGATTTTATGCTATTTTGGGACTTGCTGCTCTAGGCGCTCTCTATTGGTATTTGCGCAAGAAAATCTTGCCAGGCAAGCTCATTACCCTTCTTAAATACCAGCTTCTCTTGCTAGTCCTGCCCTTGGTCTTTTTCTTGGGAGTCATGGATATATTTGCCACTAAAAAGAATGGCAAAATAGTAGAGAATATCCCAGTCATTTCGGTCTTAAATAATTACCATGACCTGACTTGGATGGGAAATACTGTCAATTCACAGCTGCGCTCTCTTTCTTTTGTCTGGTTTTCACAGATGTCGGATACAACCATGATTGAGCCACGTGGCTATTCTAAGGAAAAGATTCAAGAGATAGAAAAAAAGTATAAGAATGTTGCGGAAGCTATTAACAAAGAACGCCAGAATAAAATCGAAGATCAAACGGTAATTTATCTCCTGAGTGAAAGTTTTTCTGATCCAGCTCGGGTTGATGGCGTTACTATGTCTGAGAATCCAATTCCTTATATTCAGGAAGTTAAAACTCGCACCACCAGTGGACTGATGAAGTCAGACGGCTATGGTGGAGGAACGGCCAACATGGAATTTCAGACCCTGACAGGTTTGCCTTTTTATAATCTGTCTCCATCTATTTCGGTTCTCTATACTGAAATTGTCCCGAGGATGAATAGATTTCCTTCCATTAGTGATGCTTATTCATCTAAGAATCGGACAGTAATCCATCTGGCCTCCCCTAGCAATTATGCAAGAAATGTCATTTATCAGGATTTGGGATTTGATACCTTTATTCACTATGGCACTAAAGGCCTGAAGGGTGATAATATAGGTGGTAATTACAGCGATAAAACGACTTACAATCAAGTCTTGGAGCATTTGAATGGCAAGCAGGGACAGTTTTTCTCTGTCATGACCATGCAGAATCACATGCCTTGGAGTGAGCCTAATCCTGTCTACATGTCTGCCAGCTATCCTGACTTTAGCAAGGAATGGAACGAATCTCTTTCCAGCTATGTCAGAATGCTTTACCATACAGATCAGGCGACCAAGGAGTTTTTGGAGAAGCTTTCAAAGGTAGATAAAAAAGTAACAGTCGTCTTTTACGGTGACCATTTGCCTGGTCTCTATCCTCAGTCAGCCTTTAAAGAAAATCCAGAAAGCCAATATCTGACAGATTATTTCGTTTGGAGTAATTATGAAACTCCTAAACTCGATTATCCAAGAGTCAATTCTAGTGATTTCTCCGCTCTCTTACTGGAGCAGACCAATTCCAAAGTATCACCTTACTATGCTTTATTAACAGAAGTATTGCATAAAGCAAGTGTCGATAAAAAGGAATTGGACGAAGAAGCTCAAGAAATAGCAGATGATTTGAAACTGATTGAGTATGATATGGTCAGAGGAAAGGGTTACTTGTCTGATAGCTTCTTTAAGACAGCAAAATCATAAATAAAAAAATAGAATAGGCAAGTCTACCTGTTCTATTTTTTCTTAATTTATGCTAAACTAGTAGTATGGGGGTGTGAGCATGATAAAGATTTTCGGTAAGGTTCGCTATCACTGGCAGCCAGATGTAGCTATCCTGATAATATATTGGTCTTTATCGGTCATTCCGATTTTTGTTGGTCTAGCTTTGATGTATGAAAGCTCACGAGTGCCGACTCTTGTTCTGTTTTCTTTCTTCTTGTTCATGGTTTTGCTGGGAATGGGAGTTCATCGTTATTTTACCATTTATGATGATGGAACCTTGCGAATTATCACAGCCAATCCCTTTACTCCGATAAAGGTCAAGATTTCAGATATTGAAAAAGTCGAAGTGACTAAGACGTCAATTACCTTATATTTTAAAGGGCAGAACCGCAGCCGGAGTTTTTGTATGCGCAAGTGGCCTAAGAAATATTTTGTCAATGCCCTGGCCCTTAATGAGCATTTTAAGGGTGAGGTAGAATTAGTAGATAATTTTACCCATATTGACTATTTTGAAGCTTACTATGGCAGTCAGTCCAAAAAATCCTAGTCTTTCAAAAGAGCTCGGGTTGGGCAGCTTTTGATGGCTTCCACGACATCGGGATCCTCAGCAATTTCCTTTTCTAGGAGCTGGTCGTCCTGGTAAAATTTGACGATGCCATTGTCATGATAGTCAAAAAGATCTGAGTAGGTTTGACAAAGCCCACAGGCAATGCACCGTTCGGGAATGAGTGTTACTTTCATACCCATATTGTAATAAGATTTTAAGAAAAACTCAAGGAGGAAGTCATGGAAAAAGAACCATGGGAAGAAGATGTATACGATAACGGAGAAGATAAGTTGAAACGAACTAAGAAGTTTAGCGCCTTGAATGCAGACCGCTTATTGACCATATTAACCATTATTTTCTGTATTTTAGTGGTTGCGGTGGTATGCTTCCTGACCTATCTGTCTACTGGAGGAAGTAATAGACAGACCCAAATGGAAGGTTTCTACGGCACTTCAGCAGCAAGTTCTAGCAGTGAAGCGTCTTCTACAGCAGAGCAGACGGCGGCAAATACCACAGAATCCTCTGAAGGGACTCTGACTGTTCAGCCTGGCGAAGGAGAAGCAGCCATTGCGGCGCGTGCAGGTATTTCTATTGCCAAGCTGGAACAGCTTAACCCTTCTCATATGTCTACTGGTTCTTGGTATGCCAATCCAGGTGACGTTGTGAAGATTGAGTAGGAGCCAGCCATGAAACAGATTCAAATTGCGATTGACGGTCCTGCTTCCAGTGGAAAATCGACCGTTGCCAAGATTATTGCTAAGGATTTTGGCTATACTTATTTAGATACAGGAGCCATGTACCGGGCTGCAACCTATCTGGCTCTGCGGCATCATCTGACAGAAGCAGATGCCACTGAAATTGTAGACTTGCTCAATAATCATTCGGTCAGTTTTGGTCGAGCGGAAGATGGCGAGCAGCTAGTCTTTGTCGGCGACGTGGATGTGACTCACCCGATTCGGGAAAATGAAGTTACCAATAATGTTTCCTGGGTATCTGCCATTCCTCAAGTCCGTGAGAAACTGGTGGCCTTGCAGCAGCAAATTGCAGCTCAGGGAGGGATTGTCATGGATGGCCGTGATATTGGAACGGTTGTCTTGCCTCAGGCTGAGCTCAAGATTTATCTGGTAGCCTCGGTTGATGAAAGAGCTGAGCGCCGTTATAAGGAAAATTTATCAAAAGGTATTCCTGCTGACTTGGAGAAACTGAAAGAAGAAATTGCAGAGCGGGATTATAAGGACAGTCATCGCGAGGTTTCGCCATTGAGACCGGCAGACGATGCCATTCATTTTGATACCACGGGTGTTGGCATTTCTGAAGTTGTTGCATTTATCGAAGAAAAAGCGAAAAAAATAATTGACAAATAAAATGAAACTTGGTATGATAGTAGAGTTGAGAAAAGCAGAAGTGAGAGCTTCTCGCCTTGCGACTAACGTTGTCTGGCTCTACAGGATTCAGTTTCAGTAATGAAATATTATCGTGTAGTGCGGGTTTGCGTTAGCAGGTCCGCACTTGTTTTTCTCTAAAAATAAAAAAAGAGGTGAAAACCATAGCAAAACAAGACTTATTCATCAATGATGAAATTCGTGTGCGTGAAGTTCGCTTGATCGGTCTTGACGGCGAACAATTAGGTATTAAACCGCTGAGCGAAGCGCAGTCTCTTGCGGATGAAGCAAATGTCGATTTGGTCCTGATTCAGCCACAAGCTAAACCACCTGTTGCAAAAATTATGGACTATGGCAAGTTCAAATTTGAGTACCAGAAAAAACAAAAAGAACAACGCAAGAAACAAAGTGTTGTTACTGTGAAGGAAGTCCGTCTCAGCCCAACCATTGATAAGGGAGACTTTGACACTAAACTTCGCAACGCACGCAAGTTCCTTGAAAAAGGAAATAAAATAAAGGTATCTATCCGCTTCAAAGGCCGGATGATTACCCACAAAGAAATCGGGGCTAAAGTTTTAGCAGATTTTGCTGAAGCGACTCAAGATGTTGCTATCATTGAGCAAAAGCCTAAGATGGATGGACGTCAGATGTTCATGCAGATGGCGCCAATTCCTGACAAAAAATAGATTGTCAGAAAGATAGAAAAAGGAGAAAACATTATGCCAAAACAAAAAACACACCGCGCATCAGCTAAACGTTTCAAACGTACAGGTTCTGGTGGCTTGAAACGTTTCCGTGCTTACACTTCTCACCGTTTCCACGGAAAGACTAAGAAACAACGCCGTCATCTTCGCAAAGCAGGAATGGTGCATGCAGGAGACTTCAAGCGTATCAAAGCAATGCTTACAGGTCTGAAATAAGAGCTACTGTAACAATTATCTAGGAAATATTGGAGGAAATATAAATGGCACGTGTTAAAGGTGGCGTTGTATCACGCAAACGCCGTAAACGTATTTTAAAATTAGCTAAAGGTTACTATGGAGCGAAACATATCTTGTTCCGTACTGCAAAAGAGCAAGTAATGAACTCTTACTACTATGCATACCGTGACCGTCGTCAGAAAAAACGTGACTTCCGCAAACTTTGGATCACTCGTATCAATGCGGCAGCTCGTTTGAACGGACTTTCATACTCACAATTGATGCATGGTTTGAAATTGGCTGAGATTGAAGTTAACCGTAAAATGTTGGCTGACTTGGCTGTTAACGATGCAGCAGCTTTCACAGCTCTTGCAGATGCAGCTAAAGCTAAGCTTGGTAAATAATTAAAACATGAACCGAGGATTTCCTCGGTTCTTTTTTTATAACTCTTAATGAAAAGTCTGAAGAGAGAAATAGCTTACCATGCCACTTATAGTATAGATAAAGGCTTGTTACTGATAAGACAGCTTTCATGGTAAAGCTAGTTAAAAATAGGGAATTGCGATATAATAGAAAAAACAGACATTTATGTAAATAAAAATCAGTAGAATGGAGAAATTATGTCAGAGAATCGTTTGGCTTGGGATCAGTATTTTGCGGCTCAGGCTCTCTTAATCGCTAATCGCTCAACCTGCAAGCGGGCCAAGGTTGGTGCTGTCTTGGTTAAGGATAATAAGGTTATTTCAACTGGTTACAATGGTTCGGTTTCAGGGACTGAGCACTGTATTGACCATGAGTGTTTGGTTATTGATGGTCACTGCGTAAGGACCTTGCACGCTGAGGTCAATGCTATCTTGCAGGGAGCCGAGCGGGGAGTTCCTAAAGGATTTACGGCTTATGTGACCCATTTTCCCTGTCTCAACTGTACCAAGCAACTGCTTCAGGTCGGCTGCAAACGGGTAGTCTATATCAACCAATATCGCATAGATGACTATGCTCAGTATCTCTACAAGGAAAAAGAGGTGGAATTAGTTCATCTGCCACTGGATGATGTCAAGAAGGCTATTGCTCAAACGGATTTAGTTTAGAGGAGAAGTTCTGGAGGTAAAAGGAGAAGGCAGATGAATGATAAATTGGCAGCTGCTTGGCAGCATTTCTTTGAAGGGCAGTTAAATAAGGCCGAAGAACTAGAGCAGCAGCTTGAAAAAGATTCCTTTAGCCGCTGGAATTTGCGAGCTTATCTTGCTGTAGAAAGGCAAGATTATCAGAATGCTTTTGCAAATTTGGAGCTTTATCTGATTCAGGCTCAGAATGATAGTGATATTGAAAATGAGCATATTGCTTATCATCAGCTAGGTTATGTTGCTAGAGCTGCGGGAGATTTTTATCAAGCTTTAGAGTGGATAGAAAAAGAAGCTGCTTTCCTAGCGATGTACTTCCCAGATGATCATTATCGTCAATCAGTTAATCTCTATGAGCTAGGCTATCTAAATCTTAAATTAGGCCGATTGACTCAAGCTCAGGAGTTTATGCGAAAAGCGCATATCTATGCTAAGGAGTCAGATGATGTGATCAATCATGCCTGTAGTTACCGAGGCTTGGGTGAAATTGCTCAAGCTTTGGGAAATCTCAAAGAAGCAAGAACCAACTTTGCGGCTGCTATCAGACTTTTTGACCAAGCTGGTGATGCTATCGGTAAGGCGGAAGTTGAAGAGTTGTTAGCAGACTGCCCTTAGTTTGTCATTGCAATAAAGTTATAGTTTGCGGCTATAGCTTTTTCTATTTAAAAAATTCTGAATTTTTTAGCGAAAAGTGGTATAATGAGAAAGTTATATAGTCCCGATAAGGTGGTAGGAAACTTCTATCAGTACTTTGTAACTCGCAAACAATGACGGCTCCAAAGTCGCTCGTCATTCTACGGTTGCCGCTATGCTGCGGTCACCCTATGCGCCTTACTAGCTCAGAAATAAAAAGGTATCGTTTTTATTTCTTTTGCGTCGTAACTCGTAGGTGACAAGATTTTCATCATTTTGGAGTTTGTTCATTTGTTTAATATTTTTTAAGGGGGGACATTTTTATGTCAGAACGTAAACTTTTCACGTCTGAGTCTGTATCGGAGGGGCATCCTGATAAGATTGCAGACCAAATTTCCGATGCTATTTTGGATGCTGTCTTGAGTCAGGATCCAGATGCCCATGTGGCTGCTGAAACAGCAGTCTATACTGGCTCGGTTCATGTTTTTGGTGAAATTTCGACCACAGCTTATGTAGATATTAACCGTGTGGTTCGTGATACCATTGCAGAGATTGGCTACACCAATACAGAGTATGGATTTTCAGCAGAGACAGTTGGTGTGCATCCGTCTTTGGTGGAGCAGTCGCCAGATATTGCTCAGGGTGTCAATGAAGCCTTGGAGGTTCGTGGGAATGCAGATCAAGATCCATTGGACTTGATTGGTGCTGGAGACCAGGGGCTTATGTTTGGCTTTGCGGTGGATGAAACGCCGGAGCTCATGCCGCTGCCTATCTCGCTCAGTCACAAGCTAGTCCGTCGATTGGCGGAATTGCGCAAATCAGGAGAGATTGCCTATCTGCGACCAGATGCTAAGTCTCAGGTGACCGTTGAGTATGATGAAAATGACCAGCCAGTGCGCGTGGATACGGTAGTTATTTCGACCCAGCATGACCCAGAAGTGACCAATGAAGAGATTCATCGTGATGTGATTGAAAAGGTGATTAAAGCTGTTATCCCTGCTCAGTATCTGGATGATAAGACGAAATTCTTCATCAATCCAACCGGTCGCTTTGTAATTGGCGGTCCGCAAGGGGACTCTGGCTTGACAGGACGCAAGATTATTGTGGATACTTACGGCGGTTATGCTCGTCACGGTGGCGGTGCTTTCTCTGGTAAGGATGCAACCAAGGTCGACCGCTCAGCTTCATACGCAGCTCGCTACATCGCTAAAAACATCGTGGCGGCTGGACTGGCCAAGAAAGCAGAAGTACAGTTAGCCTATGCCATTGGTGTGGCTCAGCCGGTTTCTGTACGCATCGATACTTTTGGCACTGGTACTGTTGCAGAAAGCAAGTTGCAGGAAGCGGTTCGTCAGATTTTTGATCTGCGTCCAGCCGGTATCATTCAAATGCTGGATCTGAAACGCCCAATCTATCGTCAGACAGCAGCTTATGGCCACATGGGTAGGACAGACATTGACCTGCCTTGGGAAAAGTTGGATAAGGTAGAGGCATTGAAAGCATCAGTGCAGTAAGAAGACAGTTCTCAATCGTAATGGTTGAGAGCTTTTTTATATGGGTAATATTTGCAAGGCAAGCAGTCTAGCCTTGCGCTTCTCTCATTCCTGGTAATACTGTATTTTTGTGAAAATACTATTAAAAAAGCAATTTTCCCTGTTTCATTTTAATTTCAATTGTCTTATTTATCTAAAAGTATAGGAAATTTCTCGAATCTGTGGTATAATAAATGGCAATACCTTGAAAGAGCTTTATTTTAAACATGAAAAAAATTGTAATACATGGTGGTCGCCCCTTAAAAGGAGAGGTGACTATTAATGGTGCTAAAAACAGTGTCGTTGCCTTGATTCCGGCTGTGATTCTGGCAGATGATATTGTAACGTTGGATGGCGTTCCGGATATTTCGGATGTGGATAGCCTGATTGATATTATGATTGCCATGGGGGCTAGTGTTACTCGCTCTGAGGACAGTCTGACGATTGATCCGCGTGGTATCCAGAACGTCCCTATGCCTTATGGAAAGATCAACAGTCTAAGGGCTTCTTATTATTTCTATGGTAGCTTGCTTGGTCGCTATGGTGAAGCAACGGTAGGTCTGCCTGGTGGCTGTGACTTGGGGCCGCGTCCTATTGACTTGCATCTCAAGGCTTTTGAAGCTATGGGGGCTAAGATGACCATGGATGGCAACTACATGAACCTATCCACAGGAGGTCAGCAGCTGAAAGGCGCTAGCATTTATATGGATACGGTCAGTGTGGGTGCCACCATCAATACTATGTTGGCTGCTGTCAAGGCCAAAGGTCGGACTATTATTGAAAATGCAGCGCGGGAGCCAGAAATCATTGATGTGGCAACTCTCTTGAATAATATGGGAGCGCACATCCGTGGAGCAGGAACCGATATTATTACGATTGAGGGGGTTCCACACCTTCATGGAACGCGTCATCAAGTAATTCCAGACCGTATCGAGGCAGGGACTTATATCGCCCTTGCTGCAGCCATTGGTCAGGGAATTCAGATTAATAATGTCCTTTATGAGCATTTGGAAAGTTTTATTGCCAAGCTTGAGGAAATGGGTGTTCGGATGACGGTTTCTGAAGACAGCATTTTCGTCGAAGAACAGCAAAATCTACGAGCTATCAACATTAAGACTTCTCCTTATCCAGGCTTTGCAACTGACCTACAACAGCCCATCACTCCGCTCTTGCTGACGGCTAATGGCCATGGTAAGATTACGGACACCATCTATGAGAAGCGGGTTAATCATGTGGCGGAGCTGGCTAAGATGGCAGGTAAAATTTCAACTAGTAGCGACCAGATTGTCTATGAGGGGCCAAATCAATTGCAGGGAGCTCAGGTCAAGGCAACCGATTTACGAGCAGGAGCTGCTTTGGTTATTGCAGGTTTGATGGCTCAAGGAAAGACAGAGATCACTAATATCGAGTTTATCCTGCGCGGCTATTCTAATATTATTGAAAAATTAACAAGTCTGGGTGCAGATATCCAGTTGATAGAAGAATAAGCGTTTTTCGCTTATTTTTTGTAGAGGTAGCAGATGAATTTGTGGACACATTTGGCAGCCTGCTCATTTATTGAGACAGAGCATGCTTTTTTGCGGCCCATTGTCTTTGAAGATGCGGGGGCCCTATATAAGATTGCGTCCAATCCGGAAAATACTCAGTTCATATTTCCGACAGAAGCAAGCCTAGAGGAAAGTGAATACGTCATTGCTAATTTCTTTATGAAAAATCCTCTGGGGATTTGGGCCATTTGTCACAAGGAAACGCAGGAAATGATTGGCTCTGTCAAGTTTGAAAAGATGGACGAGATCAAGAAAGAAGCTGAGTTAGGCTATTTTCTGCGGCAAGACTACTGGGGACAAGGGCTGATGACAGAAATTGTCCGAGAGATTGCTTTTCTATCTTTTACCCGCTTTGACTTCAAGCGCCTCAGTATTATCACTCATGCAGAGAACCTAGCTAGTCAAAAGGTAGCTCAAAAATCTGGCTTCAGCCTCTATCGGCAGTTTAAAGGGAGCGATCGGTACACGAGGAAGATGAGAGATTATCTGGAGTACCGTTATGAGAGAGGAGATTTTAATGAGTAAGCATCAGGAAATTTTAACCTATCTTGAAAATCTTCCAATCGGCAAGAGGGTCAGTGTCCGCAGTATCTCAAACTATCTGGGAGTTAGTGATGGGACGGCCTATCGAGCGATCAAGGAAGCTGAGAACCGCGGTATTGTTGAGACTAGGCCTCGGAGCGGTACGGTTCGGGTTAAGTCCAAGAAAGTTGTCTTGGAGCATCTGACCTACAAGGAAATCGTTGATATTACTGGCTCAGAAGTATTGGCTGGAGAAGATGGTCTTGAAAAAGAATTTAATAAGTTTTCAATCGGAGCCATGACGGAGCAGAATATCCTGCACTATCTGACAGAGGGCGGCCTCCTGATTGTCGGAGACCGGACGAAAATTCAGCTCTTGGCTCTGGAAAATGAGAATGCGGTACTGGTGACCGGAGGATTTGAAGTCAGTTCGGAAGTTCTGAAGATGGCTAATCTGCTCAATATACCGGTTCTCAGGACCAAGCATGATACCTACACCGTCGCAACCATGATTAATCGCGCCTTGTCCAATATGCAGATCAAGACCGATATATTAACAGTGGAGCAGGTCTATCGCTCCAGCCACGAGTATGGCTTTTTGCATGATACAGATACTGTTCGTGACTATCTGGACTTGGTTCGTCGCAATCGTGCCAGCCGGTTTCCGGTTATCAACCAGCAGCAGATGCTGGTGGGAGTAGTAACCATGCGGGATGCTGGGGATAAGTCTCCTCTGACAACCTTGGACAAGGTCATGACGAAAAACGTCTTTATGACAGGCTTATCTGCTAATATTGCCAATATCAGCCAGCGCATGATTGCAGAAGATTTTGAAATGATACCAGTAGTGCGCAGCAACCAGACCTTACTAGGTGTAATCACGCGGCGGGACATTATGGAGAAAATGAGCCGTTCTCAGATTTCTAGCCTGCCGACTTTCAGTGAGCAAGTGGGACAGAAGATTAGCCGTCAGGATGATTTGTTTTCCTTTACTGTTGAGCCATTTATGCTGGAGCAAAATGGTGTGCTGGCCAACGGTGTGCTGACAGAAATTTTGACTCGGATTACCCAGCAGCTCATGGTCAACAGTGGCCGCAGCCTGATAATCGACCAGCTGATGATTTATTTCTTTCAGGCGGTCCAGATTGATGATCTGCTGCATATCCAGCCGCGTATTATCCGTCAGACTAGGCGGACAGCCATTATTGACTTTGAGATGTATTTGGAAGCGATGCTGGTTGCCAAAGCCACGATTACAGTGAAAATTAATTAAGAAGAGGAATTTAGAGAAAGAATGATTACTTTAAAATCACAGCGTGAAATTGACTTGATGGACAAGAGTGGAGATTTTCTGGCTTCTGTCCATATTGGTTTGAGAGACTTGATTAAGCCAGGCATTGACATGTGGGACATAGAAGAGTATGTCCGCAAGCGTTGTAAAGAAGACAATGCCTTGCCCCTACAGATTGGTGTTGAAGGCTCTGTCATGGACTATCCTTATGCGACTTGCTGCTCTCTTAATGACGAGGTAGCCCATGCCTTTCCTCGTCATCAGAAGCTGGTAGAAGGTGATGTCATCAGCGTTGATATGGTGGTTGGCTTGGTTGATAAGGCAGAGCTGGATGTGTCCAAGCTAGACTTTGACAATGTAGCACAGATGAAGCAGCACACAGAGAGCTTCCGGGGCGGTGTGGCAGATTCTTGCTGGACCTATGCAGTAGGGAAGGTTAGCCCAGAAGCTCAGCAGCTGATGGATGTGACCAAGGAATGTCTCTATCGTGGAATTGCGGCTGCTAAGGTTGGCAATCGTATCGGTGACATTGGCGCAGCAATTCAGGAATATGCTGAAAGTCATGGCTATGGAGTTGTGCGTGATTTGGTGGGGCACGGTGTTGGGCCAACCATGCATGAGGAGCCTATGGTGCCGCATTACGGTCGAGCAGGACGTGGCTTGCGCTTGCGTGAGGGAATGGTTCTGACTATCGAGCCCATGATCAATACAGGTACCTGGGAAATTGATACGGACTTTGAGACCGGCTGGGCACACAAAACGCTGGATGGCGGCCTGTCCTGTCAGTATGAGCATCAGTTTGTCATTACAAAAGATGGTCCTATCATTCTGACCAGCCAGGGAGAAGAAGGGACTTATTAGAAATCAAAGGCTGGGCATTTGTCTCAGCTTTTTTTGAAGGAGAAGAGAGTGAAGAAATTATTTAGTAAGGTTCGCAACAATCAGTTTTTAAGAGAATTTTTCCGTTTTTATAAAGAGGCAGATAGTGAGCTGAGCAGCGTTGCAGTTGCTTATTATTGGCTGATTTCTGTTTTTCCCTTGCTCTTAATTGTGGTGAATATTTTGCCCTATTTTCACATTCCGGTGGCGGATTTTCTGACAGCCATCAAGGACATGCTTCCAGAGACTTTATATGATGTTGTAGCAAAAGTCATGCGTGAAGTGTTAACCCAGCCCTCGACTGGCCTATTGAGCTTCTCAGTCTTGTCAGCGCTTTGGACTTTTTCCAAGTCCATGAATTTCCTTCAGATTGCCTTTAACAAAGCCTATGGGGTAGCCAAGAGTCGGGGTCTGATTTCTCATCGCGTCATGAGTCTCTTTGTGAGTCTAGGTCTGCAGATTCTTTTTGCCTTTGCCCTCTTTCTGACCATGTTTGGCCATATGTCGCTGGATTTTCTCCGTACTTACTGGAAACTAGATAGTCAGCTTTATCAGCACTTGCAGAATTTTACGGAGCCATTGATTTACGCCTTACTCTTTGCGGTTTTGGTTATGCTCTATTATTTTCTTCCTAATGTGAAAATCAACAAAAAACGCTATGTTCTGCCCGGCAGTGCCTTCGTCCTTCTGACCATTCTGGCCTTGCTGAATATCTTTTCTGTCTACATGGATAATTATTTAAATCATCTGGTTGATGTTCGCTTTTTCAGCTCCATCATTATGGTTGTAATGATGTTTTGGTTTATCATGATTGCTAAAATTTTGATTGTTGGCGCAGTACTCAATGCCAGTATCCAGAGCTGCTGTGAGTCAGGGTTTAAAGTTGAAAGCACAGGCCGCTTTACTTTCAAGAAGAAAGAGCAGGATGAAGAAGAGGACTGATGTTGTTTTAGAGTGGAGAAGGATAAATAAGTATGAAAAGTAAAAAAATAACTAAATGGAAGAGTATTGTGGTCGCTCTAGTCTTGATTCTAGGAGCTGCAACGTATTTTATTTGGAGCAAGGAAGAGACAAAGAAGTTTCAAGAAGAGTACGGTCAGTTTACGTATTATTCTCCTGAATATAAGCCTAAATATGCTTTTCTTGAAAATGGAGAAGCTATAGCTTACTCTTGGGAAGTAGTTAAATCAAACGATCAACAAAATATAAAGCCAACGAATCTAATAAAAAGTGTTACAGCGGTAAAACATTTTGAAAATGGGGTGTTTATAAATAGTTATATGAAATTAAAAGAATCCCCTGTCAGCTATAATTCTGAAAATTTCAACCGGAATATTCCTCAAAAAGGGGAATATTGGAAATTAGTAGTTTATCAATTAAAGAATCAAGAGTTGGAAAAGAATGAGTTAGATATTTTTAAGATGGTTCGTTCTTATAGTAAAGATTTAATTCCTTCAGAAATAAAGCCATATTCGATATTTGTGGATATTGGTACACAGAAGAAGTATGTAAAGATTCTTCTTTATAATAAAATCAGCAAAGAACATAAAAATTATTATGTTGATTTGGAAAAGGGGAAGATTGTTTCAGTTGATGAAGTGACTATACAAAAGGGATTAGGTCCGAATAATTTTATATACCAAACTTCTTTTTCGGATAGACTTATGAATCTAGGAGTAAGTATATATTCAAAAGGAATCTATTTCAACGATGTCTATAATGAAAAAAACATGGGAAACACAATTTTAGCAAAAGAACATCCCCAAATATACAAAATTATGCAAGGTGAGGATGCTCGTATTGCTTTCTTAAATAAAGAAACCGATGTCGAATTAGTAAAAAACGTGACCGAACTCTTCTTTCCGCCAGGAACGAATGTATTTGAGAATGTAACTATCCCAGCTGAATATTCAGTAGATGGGCAGGAACATGTCATTAATTCAGCGGAAGAATTACAAAAATACTATAAGGAAGATGAAAACTAGAAAAAGACATTTTTGCCAAATTTAAAGAGGATTTTCCTCTTTTTATTTTTCAGCAATTTTATTGCATTTGCAATAAAATGCGATATAATAGTTTCAAATAAAAGTTTAAAGGAGGAGATATGTCAGTATTGCGGGAAATTGGGATTATTGCCCGAGCTCTGGATTCCATTGCTAATATTGAGTTCCGTGACATAGAGCTAGCACGAGGTCAATATCTTTATCTGGTGCGAATCGCGGAGAATCCAGGAATTATCCAAGAGGAGCTATCGGAGCTGCTCAAGGTAGATCGCTCAACAGTTGCCAGATCTGTTAAGAAGCTAGAGGCCAAGGGCTTGGTACAGCAGAAGGCAGCCAAAGACAACAAAAAGAACAAGGAATGGTTTGTGACGGAAAAAGGAGAAACACTTTATCCTTTTATCCTAGCGGAGAATGACTATTCTGAAGAGACATCTCTGCAGGGTTTTTCTCAGGCGGAGGTTCAAGCCTTGGAGAAAATGCTGGTCCGAGTGCGTGAAAACATCACAGGTGACTGGGAAGCAGTTAAAAAAGGACAGAAAAGAAACTATTAAGATTAAAGAGGTGCATCATGAAAGTTACAGTTGAAAATGAATTTTGGCAAGTATTTCCGGAAGGTCAGATTAGTATTTTAGTGGTCAAGGGTCTGGATAATAGTGTGGATGAAAGTAAGGACCCATATTTCAAATCCCTGCTGGATAAGGGAGCGAAACGAGCTGAAGACTTTATTTTAGATGAGAACTTCACTCAGAATGAAGTCATTCAGGAGTGGCGGCAGGCCTTCAGTCAATTCAAGACCAAGAAAGGAGCGCGCTCTTCTATCGAAGCCCTGCTCAAGCGGGTCAGTCAGGGGCGGGAATTTCATCCAATCAACCCTCTGGTCGATATCTACAACAGTGTCTCGCTGTCTTATGCGGTTCCATGTGGCGGTGAGGATTTGGATAAGATTGTCGGAGGTCTTAATCTAGGAAAAGCCAAAGGTGGCGAAGCCTTTTTCCCGCTGGGAGCTGAGAGTGACGCGCCGGCTCTGCCAGAAGAAATCATCTACTATGATGAAGAGGGGGCTGTCTGCCGTTGCCTTAACTGGCGAGAAGCCCAGCGGACTATGTTAACAGAGGAGACCAAGGATGCCATCTTGGTCATTGAGGCCATCAATGAAGAGCAAGCAGCGCGTGCCCAAGCAGCTATGACAGAACTCCATACTCTGATTGAGGAGTATTTTGGTGTCAAAGGTGAAATCACTCATCTGACGCTTGACAATCCAAGCTTGGAAATCTGAGACTAAAAAAATCTGGATCAGATAATTCTGGTCCAGATTTGATATTTTTAAGGTTGAAGTGTCATAGTCAATTAGTTTTTCTTGTTTTCAAAGATGAAGAGTTTACTGAAAACATAGTTGAGAACAATAATAAGTACTTGAGAAAAAAGTGACTCGATAGAGTTGATAAGATTGCGGTTATTGTTGACAAATTGCCCGATAATATTAGGATAAGTATCCACTAATAATTTTGCAAGAACGATGTCTAGCAAAAGAGTGCCAGAACGCGCCAGAGCAAATTTAAAAAGTCGCTTTTGCCAACCTTTGCGTTGCTGCTTAAAGACAATGGTATCATTTGTGATAAAGGCAAAAAGAACTGCTGTGATATTAGCAGTAATGGTGGCAAATAATGTTTGTCCCGTAAGAGCGAAGATAAGAAGACGAGTGGTCATATAAACAAGGGTAGCTGCTGCACCAAAGAAAAGATAGGACAGAACCTCATTGTCAAAGAATTTTTTGATTAAAGTTTTCATAAAGATAGTCTATCATATTTCTAGGATTTATGCTATACTAGTTGGGTTGCCAAATCTGTGGGGGAATCAACGAATGATGCTCCTCTCATGTGACGCAACCCTTGGCGCTTAGCTTCTTTCGCCAAGCATATTACACGCGGTAAAGCCGCTAAAGGAGAAAACATGAAACAAGAAAAACTGAGAGTTCGTGATTTGGCTCAGATTGCCATTGTTGCTGCCATTTATGTAGCTCTTACGATTACGCCCCCTTTAAATGCTATAAGCTATGGTGCTTACCAGTTCAGAATTTCTGAAATGATGAACTTTATGGCCTTTTATAATCGGAAATATATCATGGGAGTGACCATTGGCTGTATGATTGCCAATCTCTATAGTTTTGGAATCATCGATGTCTTTGTTGGCGGTGGATCCACTTTAGTTTTCCTGTCACTGGGTGTCTACCTTTTCAGTCGCTATAAGAATCAATATCTGATTAAAGGCTTGATTCGTTTGGATCATTTCTATTTTGCAGTTTTATTCTCTATTTCGATGGTGACCATTGCTGCAGAATTACACTTCTTGCAAGGCTTGCCATTCTTCCTGACTTGGTTTACAACGGCCATTGGAGAATTTGCTTCTTTGATTGTTGGAGCTATCCTTATTAACCAGATTACAAAAAGTATTGATTTGACAAAATAAGACAGCAGAGAGCGGAATTTCCGCTCTTTTTATGTCCTTTTGCTTTTTAGGAAGAATTCGGAACAAATAGAGGAAGATTTTGTGTATTTGTGATAAAATAGAAGTATGAAAGAAAGAATGTCAGAATTAGTAGAATTGCTCAACCGATATGCTCATGAATATTATACGGCAGACAGGCCAAGTGTATCGGACAGCGAGTATGACAGACTCTATCGTGAGTTAGCGGAGTTAGAAGAAAAGTACCCAACCGATATCCTACCTGATAGCCCAACGCATCGGGTGGGTGGGAAGATTTTAGAAGGATTTGAAAAATATCCACACCAGTATCCTCTCTTTAGTTTGCAGGATGCTTTTTCACGTGAAGAATTAATAGCCTTTGACCAGAGGATTCGCAAGGAATTTCCTCAGGTCTCTTATCTTTGTGAGCTCAAGATTGATGGGCTCTCTATTTCCCTGACCTATGAAAAAGGAATCTTGGTAGCAGGGGCGACTCGGGGGGACGGCTCTGTTGGAGAAAACATCACTGAAAATCTCAAGCGGGTCAAGGATATTCTGCTGACATTGAAAGAACCGCTGGACATTACTGTTCGCGGAGAGTGCTACATGCCCAAGGCTTCCTTTGATGCGGTCAATCAGCTGCGGCAGGAGAATGGTGAGCCTGAGTTTGCCAATCCCCGAAATGCGGCAGCAGGAACCTTGCGGCAGTTGGATACAGCAGTTGTGGCCAAGCGTAATCTAGCAACCTTCCTCTACCAAGAAGCAAGTCCAACTCAGGTTGGCAGCCAAGAAGCCGTCTTAAACAAGCTGGCAGATTTAGGCTTTTCAGTCAATCCTACTCATATTCTGGCGGATTCTATCGAAGCAGTTTGGGAGTTTATTGAAAAGATTGCTCAGGAGCGAGACAGTCTGGCTTATGAGATTGACGGTATTGTCATCAAGGTTAATGACTTGGCGGTGCAAGAGGAGCTTGGCTTTACTGTCAAGGCACCCAAGTGGGCCATTGCCTATAAGTTTCCGGCTGAGGAAAAGGAAGCCCAGCTTCTGTCTGTTGACTGGACAGTCGGCCGGACAGGAGTTGTGACTCCAACAGCTAATCTGACGCCGGTTCAGCTAGCGGGAACGACTGTCAGCCGAGCAACCTTGCACAATGTGGACTATATTGCAGAGAAGGATATTCGTCAGAAAGACACAGTTATCGTCTATAAGGCGGGAGATATTATTCCTGCTGTCTTGCGAGTGGTGGACTCCAAGCGTGTCTCAGAGGAGCATCTGGAAATACCAAGTCACTGTCCGAGCTGTGAGAGTGAGCTGGTACACTTTGAAGATGAAGTCGCTCTGCGCTGCATCAATCCGCTCTGTCCAGCCCAGATTAAGGAGGGCTTGATTCACTTTGCCAGCCGAGATGCCATGAACATTACTGGTCTTGGTCCAGCAGTAGTAGAGAAGCTCTTTGCTCAAAATCTAGTCAAGGATGTGGCTGGAATCTATCGGTTGACGGTTGAAAATTTACTAGAACTAGAGAACTTTAAGGAAAAATCAGCAAATAAATTGTATACTGCTATTCAAGCTTCCAAGGAGAACTCGGCCGAACGCCTCTTGTTCGGTTTGGGGATTCGCCATGTTGGAAGTAAGGCCAGTCGGATTTTGCTGGAGAAATTCCATGATATTCCTAAGCTGTCTCAGGCCAGCCAAGAAGAGATTGCGGCTATTGACAGTCTTGGAACTGTGATTGCCCAAAGCCTGCATACCTATTTTGAGCAGGAAGGCTCTCAGATTCTTTTAGCGGAGCTGCAGGAAGCAGGTGTGAATCTGGACTATCTGGGACAAAAGGCAGCGGCTGATGCAGCCCTATCAGGTATGACGGTTGTTTTGACTGGTAAATTACAAAAATTGACACGCAATCAAGCTAAAGAAAAATTGCAGAGTCTGGGTGCTGATGTTTCCGGATCTGTTTCTAAAAAAACGGATCTGATAGTAGCTGGCCAAGATGCTGGCAGCAAGCTTGCCAAGGCTCAGGAGTTGGGAATTGAAATTCGGGATGAAGATTGGCTTGATAGCTTATGAGGCTGAAGTATGAAGGAAAAGATTAAACGAGCACGATTGATTTATAACCCGACTTCGGGACAGGAAATTATTAAGAAAAATATTGCGGAAGTGCTGGATGTTTTGGAGGATGTGGGCTATGAAACCAGCGCCTACCAAACCACTCCGGCCCCCCTTTCTGCTCAAAAAGAAGCTGAAAGAGCAGCAAAAGCAGGATTTGATTTGATTATTGCGGCAGGCGGCGACGGTACCATCAATGAGGTAGTTAATGGTGTGGCGAATCTGGATGAACGGCCTAAACTGGCCTTTATTCCAACTGGCACAACCAACGATTATGCGCGTGCTCTCAAGATTCCCATGGGAGACCCAGTAGCGGCGGCTCGCATTATCGAAAAGAATCAGACCATTAAGATGGATATTGGCCGGGCCTATGGTAACAAGTATTTTATCAATATTGCAGCGGCTGGAACCTTGACAGAGCTGACTTATAGCGTACCTAGCGAGGTCAAATCTCGCCTAGGCTACTTTGCTTATGTCGCAGAAGGAGCCAAAAAACTCCCTCGCTCTAAGTTCCGCAAGGTCCGTATCAAGCACGACCACGGTGTCTTTGAAGGGAAGATTTCGCTTATGTTTGCGGCTTTGACCAATTCTATCGGTGGTTTTGAAAAGCTAGCGCCAGACACTAAATTAGACGATGGAAATTTTACCTTGATTTTGGTCAAGACAGCCAATCTCTTTGACATGCTGAGTCTGATGATGCAGGCTATCAATGGCGGTCAGCACGTTGGCGATATCAATGTAGAATACCTCAAAACAAGCAAGCTGCAGCTAGAAATTTTAGACAAAAAAGGTCCATTTATGCTGAATTTGGATGGAGAATACGGCGGCGATACACCTGTTGAACTGGAGGTGCTGCACGGACATTTGGAATTTTTTGCCAATATCGATGAAATCAGTCAGACAGCCCTTTCAATAGAATAAGTTTTAGAGAAGAGATGAAAGAACATGCTAGACTATAAAGTCTTAGTCCATTACCACAATCCTACTGGAGATTATTTCTCCTATGATATGTGGCAGTGGCAAATAAACCAATGGGGACAGGAAGCAGCCTTTTCCAAACTTGATTATTTTGGTATTCAGGGGGAATTATTATTTGAGACCTGGGAGCATTTGGATCACGCTCATGTGATTATCAAACGCTCAGACTGGTCTAGCCAGTCATGTGACTATCATATTGATCTGTTGCCTCCTCATCTGGTTACGGAAATTTGGCTGATTGAGGGAGATGCGCAGGTGTATTATTCCCTGCAGGCTGCAACGACGAGTCACCAGTATTCACGCCGTCGGCCGCATAACTTTGATATGGCCCTGAGAACAGACTATTTCGATGAATGCTGGGGCTATCAAGGCTGGTTGGGACACTGTCAGATGGACGGCGCACATACTTTCAAAGTTTGGGCACCGACAGCTAGGAAGGTAGAACTAGTAGTCTATGAATCAGCTTCCAATCAAGCTCCTGTTTATAAAATCTTCCCAATGCAAAAAGGAGATCGATATTCTCAAGACCATAAGGAAAATACCATTGGTGTTTGGTCAGCTGAAATAGCAGAAGACTTGACCGGCAAAACCTATCACTACCATGTTAGCTTTGAATACCGCAATTTTTATACTCGTGATCCCTATACTGTTGCGACCAGTCCAGATGGCAAGCGCTCAGCGATTCTTGGAGCAGATGAGACAGAAGTAGCTGGTTTTCAGGTCCAGCAAGGCAAAGAAGCTGTCTGGCGTTTGGACAATCCAAATCAGGCAGTGATTTATGAGATGCACATTCGGGATTTGACCAAGTCGGAGACTTCAGGCGTGGATAGTCAGCTGCGCGGGACCTTCTTGGGAGCCTGTCAAAAAGGAACTACCAATCGTCTAGGGCAAAAAACAGGTTTTGACTATATCAGTTATCTAGGCGTTAATGTTGTCCAACTTCAGCCTGTCTCTGACCGTCACAAGGACTATGATGAAAATGGAGAGCTAATCTACAACTGGGGCTATGACCCACAGAACTATCATGCTCCGGAGACTAGCTTTTCCAGCAATCCTGCTGACCCAGCGCAGGCCATTCGTGATTTGAAAACAATGATTCAGGCCTACCATGATGCGGGGATTTCTGTGACACTGGATGTTGTTTACAATCACATCTACTCGACCTATGATTCTGCTTTTCAGGCTACAGTACCGGATTATTACTATCGGATGAATCCTAACGGCTCTTTCCAAAATGGAACCGGAGTGGGGAGTGAGACGGCCAGCGAGCATGAGATGTTTCGCAAGTTTATGATTGACTCTCTGCTCTACTGGGTTGAGGAGTTCAATGTAGATGGCTTCCGCTTTGACCTGATGGGAATTCATGACGTAAAAACGATGAATGCCATTCGTCAAGCTATGGATGAGGTGGATCCGCGAATCCTGCTCTATGGAGAGGGCTGGGAGATGGGAACGGGCCTGAGACCAGAAGACAAGGCTAAGAAGGACAATGCTTATCAGTTACCGCGGATTGGATTTTTCAATGATACAGAGCGGGATGCGGTCAAAGGAGCAGAAGTTTACGGTGGAATCAAGGCTGGTTTTGTCAGTGGTCAGGCGACGGAGGATATCGTCGCTAAGTCTATCCTTGGCAGCAGTGAGCTAGGCAGCTATCTCAGTCCTGATCAAGTTCTTAACTACGTGGAGGCTCACGATAATTTCAACCTGCATGATTTGCTTGCGGAGCTGCATCCTGAAGATGATGTTCTGACTCGCACCAAGCGAATTGAGCTGGCAACTGCTATGAACCTGCTCATGCAGGGTATGGCTTTCATGGAGCTGGGACAGGAATTTTCCCGTACTAAGCTCGTAGCTACGGGGGAGGATGGCCAAGTTCTTCACAGCGATCGCGAAAGGGCAATGAACAGCTACAATGCGCCAGATGCAGTCAATCAGGTGAATTGGGATATTTTGCAGGACCATCAAGAGAGTATTGATTTTATCAAGGACATCATTCGTCTCAAGGCAAGCTGCAAAGCCTTTTCTTATCAGACCTATGAAGATATTTATAAGCATGTCTTTGTCCAATCAGCAGAGCAGGGCAGTGGCTTGATTATCTTTGAAATCAAGGACGACAAGCATTATCAAGTCATTTTTAATGCCAGCGGCCTGCCTTATTATCTGCCTAATGCAGATAAGCTGCGTCTCATAGTGGGCAATAGCCGTCATAAGAAGCCTTTCTATGTTGAAAATCTGACGGTTTCTGTTTTTGAAGTTATTCAATAAGTTATTAGCTACATGAAAAGCGGCTCTTTGTCAACTGTAGTGGGTTGATGAAAAGTTATAATCTGGAGAGGACTAAATCAGTCCTCTCCTTTTTGATATTCAAAGCGATGAGGATTCTAGTTTTAAAGTTGTCAAAGTTCCGAAAGCCGAAAGCGTTTCGCTTGATGACTTTGATGAGGTTGTTAGTAGCTTCTAGTTTTGCATTTGAGTAGGGTAGTTCAAGGGCGTTGATAATTTTATCTTTGTCCTTAAGAAAGGTCTTAAAAACAGTTTGAAAAATAGGATTTACATAAGAAATGGTATCTTCAATGAGTCCAAAGAAATGGTCAGCCTGTTTCTCTTGAAAATGAAACAGTAAGAGTTGGTAGAGTTCATAGTGTTCTCTGAGTTCTTGAGAGTAAGAAAGTAGCTTTTTCAGAATTTCTCTATTGGTCAAGTGTATGCGAAAAGTTGGACGATAAAAGCGTTTATGGCTTAGTTTTCGACTATCCTGTTGAATGAGTTTCCAGTAGCGTTTGAGTGCTTTATATTCGTGAGTTTTTCTATCCAACTGATTCATGATTTGGATGCGGAGGCGGTTCATAGCCCGGCTGAGATGTTGTACAATGTGAAAACGATCAAGGACGATGTTAGCGTTTGGAAATAGTTTTCTGGCAATATCGTAGTAGGGGCTAAACATGTCCATTGTAATGATTTTCACGCTATTTCGGACCTGTCTGGAATAGCGCAGGAAGTGATTGCGAATCGTTGCTTGAGTCCGCCCATCTTAAGATAGCTATAATCTTTCTTGAATCAAAATCCTGTGCAATAAAGCTCATCTCTATTTGCCGATTGAAACAGTCACTTCCCTGACTGTTTCCACATACCAGCTCATGTGTTCTGGAAGGTAGTTAAGGTCAGTCTTGAACTTGAATTCTTTCAATTTACGAATGACGGTAAAAGTAGAGACAGCTAGGCATTCAGCGATGGCCGTCATAGGGACTTTCTCGATTAATTTTTGGGCAATTTTCTGCTTGACGATGGTTGCAATTTGGTGATTCTTCTTGACTAAGGAAGTCTCTGCGACCGCCATTTTTCCGCAATCCTGACAGCGGAAGCGTCGTTTCCTTAGGCGAATGAGTGTCCTGTATCCCGCACACTCTAGGTAAGGTATTTTCGATTCTTTCTGGAAGTCATATTTAGCCATTTGTCCCTTGACAGTGAGGGCATTTAGGAGCGGGATAATCTAGCTTAGCGATGATTTCTTTATGTGTACCAGCATCTAGAACATCCAAGATAGTGATGTTAGGGTCTTTTATTCCCAGTAAGTTTGTGATAAAATTGAACTGTTCCATAAGAGTCTTTCTAATGATAGTTTCATCGCTTTTCATTATAGGACTTATGGGACTTTTTTTCTACAACAAAAGAGGCTCCATCATTCCTACAGCGGTTTTACCCACTACAGAAATTATAGAGCCAGAAGAGCCTTAAGTCCATTGGACTTAAGGCTTTTGATATCTATGGATTGGCTGTGGAGCTAGAGCTTGAAGAGCTCGAGTCTTCCTGACTGCTGTCTTCGTCGCTGCTGCTAGTTTGGAACTGCTCTGGATGCAGTGCACGATAGCTTGGCGAATTAAAGAGGTCCACAGTGGAGACATTGCCTCGTTTAGAGTAAAGACTGGTTGATTGGTCACCTTTTTCCTTTTCAATAGCCAACAAGGCCTTCATTGAATTAAGATAAGAGTAATCTTTAGGGTTGACCTTGCCTAAGTCATTTCCCTTGTAGAAGCGAATCAAGTCACCGGTTTGAATTGCATCACTCATCTTAAGCTGAGTATTGGCGGCATTACGAATCTCATCTAGTTCTTTCTTGATGGTTTCGTCTGGATTGGTAATTTCCTCACCGGTTTGGGTGTAGTAGGTCCGTCCGTTGAAGCTAGTGTATTTTGGAGTGACAAAGTTATTGCTGGAGCGGAAAGCTGTGATTTGCTGGTGCTGACTTGATAGCATATCTTGGCCGACCTGAAGGTAGTTTTTAGAGTCAATGCCCAGCAAATGCTCCAATGTTGGCAGCATATCCACTTGACCGGCGTAGGTATCAATTATCTTTCCTTTGTCCATGCCAGGAACTACGACCATGTAAGGCACGCGCTGCATCATGGCATTGTCGTAGTTGGACCAAGTCTCAGAGGTCTTTCCTACAAGAGGGGCCAAGTTAGGATTACGGGTTTGGGAAATTCCAAAATGGTCTCCATAGAGAACGATAATAGAGTTGTCATAGAGACCGGATTCTTTGAGATAGTCAAACAAGGCTTTGACAGAAGAATCTAGATAGTTAGCAGTAGCAAAGTAACCGTTGATGGTTTCATCCTTGGTCTTAGCCAGCGGGAAGCCAATTTCGTCACCAATCAGACTTGTCGTGTAAGGATAGTGATTGGAAACCGTGATATACTTAGCATAGAAAGGCTGCTGCAGGTGTTCCAGATATTTGATGGAATCTTTCAGCATAATCTTGTCGTTCAAACCATACTGGAAGGAGTTGGTGTCGTCCTGCTTGGTAAAGTATGACGCGTCGAAGAAATAGTTATAACCCCATTGCTTGTAAGCTGTATTGCGGTTCCAGAAGCTTCCTGTATTTCCGTGGAAAACAGCAGAAGTATAGCCGCCATTTTTAGAAAGAATAAAAGGTGCAGCTTGCTGGGTATTGGTACCGCCGTAGTTAACCATGAAGGAGCCTTGGTTGAGACCGAAGAGTCCAGTTTCAATCATGGTTTCTGCGTCAGAAGTCTTTCCAGCCTTGACCTGATTGAAGACATTAGAGAAAGCTAAAGTCGAGTTGGAGTGGTAGAGGGAGTTGAGGAAAGGTGTCACCTCGTACTCTTTCCCATCTGCCTGCAACTTATAGTCAATCAGGAACTGCTGGAAGCTTTCCAGATGGACATAGATAACATTGCGGCCTTTGGCAATCCCGTAATATTCTGGATTTGGTTCCGCATAGTGGGATTGGATATATTCTGTTACTGGTTCCAAGTCTTTTTCAGAAGCTTTGGAGCGCTCGCGATTGGCGGTATATGTCTGGTTAGCACTGTAACCTAGAAAGGCTGGCAAACCCAGAGCCCGAACGACATAATAGTTGGAAAATCCACGTGACAAGAGCTCAGGCCGGTCAATTTCAGCCAAGAAAAGGTTGGCTGAGAAAAGCATGGCGGACAGGGAGGTCACAGCAAAGCTAGCGCGTTTATTGAAAGGGCGGTCATCCATTCGGATGTATTTCTTAAAGAATAAGAAGGCCAAAATCGGAAAATCAATCAGATAAAGAATATCCCAAGGGCGGAAGAGCTCCAGTGCTGCTTCCCCAAGTCCAGCTGAAACGCTGCTAGAAGCCAGCATAGTATTGACTGTAACAAAGTCACTGAACTCGCGGTAGTAAATGGAGTTAGATACCAGCCAAGCAAAGAGGAGCAGATAGATTCCGAAGGCTAGGCTGTAGAATAATTTGGTTCGTTTTACATAAAGTGCTAGTCCTAGCAGCAAGAGACTGATAGGGAAAGGGTTGATAATAGCTAAAAATACTTGATAGGCACCTTGAATATCGAGGTTGAAATCAATCGTGTAGGCCCACATGGTTTTTATCCAATAGAGGACCAATAAAATCAAGACAAAACCTAGTCTCGTACTCATGAAATTGAGTAAATTCTTGGTTATTTTTTTCACAAAAAGTTACTTCCTTGTCTTATTTCCTAAAAATTTTCTCCTCTAAGTATAACATAATTTCTCCAGTTAAGGAAAATTTGAGCCGCATTTGAGATATTTTAAATCGGCGAAATTGTAATATTTCTATAAAAGCCTTATCCTCTCTATGGAGAGGTTTATAGTCGTTTTGCACTTATTTGTGAAATCTTTTATTAACTCAAATGTAAAATATGTTTTGAGAATTTTCACAATCTTTGGTATAATATAATTTATGAATAAACTTACTGTTACTCAACAGGCAGAAGAAAAACTAAGAAAGGGCATTCTTTTATTAGATAAAAAGGATTTTGGCGCTCTTTCACTTCAGAATCAATGTGTGGAGCTGCAAAACCGCCAGGGAAAATTTTTAGGCACAGCCTATCTCTCTCCGCAGAATAAAGGAGTAGGCTGGCTGATTTCCCAGAAGAAGGTAGAGCTGAACTCGGATTTTTTTCAAGGTCTCTTTGAGCAGGCTAAGAGCAGACGTTCTACTTATTTTCATTCGTCTGACACGACAGCCTTTCGTCTCTTTAATCAAGAGGGGGATGGCTTCGGTGGCTTCACGGTGGATTTCTACAATGACTTTGCGCTTTTTTCTTGGTACAATGACTTTGTTTTTGCTATCAAGGAGCGGATTCTGACAGCCTTCGTTAAGGTTTTTCCAGAGATTCAGGGAGCTTATGAAAAGATTCGTTTCAAGGGTTTGAACTACGAATCGGCTCATCTCTACGGAGCGGAAGCGCCAGAAACCTTCACAGTCTTGGAGAACGGTGTTCGCTATCAGGTTTTTCTGAATGACGGTCTCATGACCGGTATCTTTCTGGATCAGCACGATGTGCGTGCTAGTCTGGTAGATGGTCTGGCTGCTGGTAAAAGTTTACTCAATATTTTTTCCTATACAGCTGCTTTTTCAGTTGCAGCAGCCATGGGCGGTGCCAGTCAGACAATATCAGTTGATTTGGCCAAGCGCAGCCGTGAGCTGTCAGAGGCTCATTTTCTGGCCAATGGTCTGACACTGGATCAGCATCGCTTTCAGGTGATGGATGTCTTTGATTATTTCAAGTACGCTAAGCGTCACGCTCTAAGCTTTGATGTCATTGTGATAGATCCGCCTAGCTTTGCCAGAAATAAAAAGCGAACATTCTCAGTTGCTAAAGATTATCATCGTTTGGTTGCACAAGCTTTGGAAATCCTGAATCCTCAGGGAATCATGATTTTAAGTACCAATGCAGCCAATCTTTCCAAAAGTAAGTTTAAACAAGAAATTGAAAAAGGCCTTGCCGGCAGAAAGCACCGCTATCTTGCGGAGTATGGCCTGCCAGCAGACTTTGTCTATAATAAAAAAGACGGGAGCAGTAATTACCTCAAGGTATTTACAATAAAGGTGGACCAATGAAATTAGTCGTTTCTGTAATGCCCAAGAGTTTAGAAGAAGCTCAAGAAATTGATGTATCACGCTATGAAGATGCGGATATTATTGAATGGCGGGCAGATTTTCTGGCCAAGGATGACATTTTAAATGTTGCGCCAGCTATTTTTGAAAAATTTGCCGGACGTGAGTTGATTTTCACGCTACGGACCCGTCAGGAAGGCGGAGAAATCGAACTATCCGATGATGAATACGTAGCTCTTATCAAGGAAGTAGCCGGTTTTTACCAGCCGGATTATATCGACTTTGAATATTTCTCTCACAAGGGGAAATTTGAAGAAATGCTTGAGTTTCCTAATCTGGTGCTGAGCTACCATAACTTCGAGGAAACACCGGAAAATATGATGGAAATCCTATCTGAGCTGACTTCTCTGACCCCTAAGGTGGTCAAGATTTCTGTCATGGCTCATAATGAGCAGGATGTGCTGGACTTGATGAACTATACTCGCGGTTTCAAGACTTTAAATCCTGAGCAGGATTTTGTTACTATTTCCATGGGAAAAGTTGGCAAGATTTCACGCATTGCGGCTGATTTGACAGGTTCCAGCTGGTCTTTTGCCAGTCAGGATATGGCGTCAGCACCCGGTCAGATTTCTCTGAGCAATATGAAGAAAATCCAGGAGATTTTGAATGAGAATTAATGGCCACACCCGCATGGCTGCTGTGGTTGCCAAGCCAATTAAGCACAGTATTTCTCCTCTTATTCACAATATGGCTTTTGAAAAGACTGGTGTCAATGGTGTCTATTTAGCTTGGGAAGTAGAAGCGAAGGATCTGCAGGCCAGTATAGAAAATATCCGCAGATTCGATATGTTTGGTGTCAATCTTTCCATGCCCTACAAGCAGGAAGTGATACCTTATCTGGACGAGCTTGATGTCAGCGCCCGCCTTATCGGATCAGTCAATACGGTTGTGAATAAAAATGGAATTTTAGTTGGTTATAACACAGATGGCAAGGGATTTTTTAAGAGCTTGCCTTCTTTTGCTATTCAGGGCAAAAAAATGACAATTTTGGGAGCAGGTGGAGCAGCGACAGCTATTATTGCTCAAGCAGCTTTGGACAATGCAGAGGAAATTTTCGTCTTTACTCGGCAAGCTTCCTATGAGAAGACTGTCAGAAAGATGGCAGCTATCAGCCACCAAACCAAGAGTCGTATCCAGGTACTAACCTTGGAAGATGCGGATAGCTTGCAGGATAAAATCAATCAATCAGACCTTCTGGTAAATGGGACTAGTCTAGGCATGGATGGCATCAGCATGCCCCTGCCTGAAAAGATTGAGCTGCCTAGCCAGATTTTAGTTGCGGATGTTATCTACCAACCTTTTGAAACGCCCTTTCTCAAATGGGCCAGAAATCAAAATGCCACAGCAATCAATGGACTTGGTATGCTGCTCTATCAGGGAGCAGAAGCCTTTGAGCTTTGGACTGGTAAAATCATGCCCAGTCAGGAAATTTGGCAGTGTTTAGAAGAATTGTATAAATAAGGAGGCGCTTATGAAACTGAATGTGAATCTCCCGCATCATCCCTATGATATTCTCATCGAAAAGGGGTCTTTATCTCAGGCTGGAAGTTGGCTGAGTCAGCTTTGGCAGCCTCAAAAGGTAGTCATCGTCACGGACAATCGAGTGGCTAGACTCTATGCGGAAAAGGTCAAGCTGAGCTTGGAAGCGGCTGGGTTTGAGGCCTTTGTCTTTGACTTTTTGGAGGGTGAAGCCAGCAAGAACTTAAAGACGGTCAACAAAGTTTATGAGTTTTTGGTCAAGGTTGGTCTGACCCGCAGTGATGGCATCGTGGCCTTGGGAGGAGGTGTTGTTGGTGATTTGGCAGGCTTTGCCGCTTCGACCTACATGCGGGGTGTGCATTTTGTGCAAATTCCGACCAGTCTGACAGCCCAAGTGGACTCCTCTATCGGTGGTAAGACAGGTGTCAATACGCCTTGGGCCAAGAATATGGTCGGCACTTTTACCCAGCCTGACGGAGTTCTGATTGATCCAGAAGTCTTGCATACTTTGGGTCAGCGGGAACTGATTGAAGGCATGGGCGAGGTGGTCAAGTACGGTTTGATTGAGGACAAGGAACTCTGGAATGAGCTTTCGGAAATGGATGGCAGTCCAGAGTCAATTTTGGAGCATGCCGAAAGCATCATTTACCATTCCTGTGATGTCAAGCGTAAGATTGTGGTCGAGGACGAGCTGGATAATGGTGTTCGCCTTTACCTGAACTTCGGCCATACTATTGGGCACGCTATTGAAGCGACAGCGGGCTATGGAAAAGTCATGCACGGTGAAGCCGTGGCGATTGGCATGGTAGAGGTTTCCCGCGTCGCTGAAAAGAAAGGCCTCATGCCAGCCGGAATTACAGAAGACATCGTCCGTATGTGTCAGAAGTTTGGCTTGCCGGTGGATTATCAGCCTTGGAATGAGAATGCTCTCTATCAGGCCTTGACTCATGATAAGAAGGCTAGAGGCAACTCTATCAAGCTAGTACTGGTGCCTGAGCTGGGTTCGGCTAGTATTCACCAGATTCCGCTGGAAGAGATGAAAGAATTTCTGAAGAAATAAGTGCCAGATGGAGTTTAAGACGATTGGACAGTTTGGATGAAAAAATAGACAGAATGTCCAGTTTTTTCCATCTCAGAATAGGAGAAAATGTATGAGATACTTAACAGCAGGTGAATCGCACGGACCACGTCTGACAGCTATTATTGAGGGAGTGCCGGCTGGTCTTCCTCTGACCGCTGATTATATCAATGCTGAGCTCAAGCGACGCCAGGGTGGGTATGGTCGCGGTGCCCGCATGAAGATTGAGAGCGACCAAGTCGAGATTACGTCTGGGGTTCGGCATGGCTTGACCATGGGCGGCCCGATTACCCTCAATGTCACGAATCTGGATCATCAGAAGTGGCTGGAGATTATGAGCGTGGCAGATGTGGATGAAAAGAAAAAAGGGCTGCGTAAGATTACCAAACCACGCCCTGGCCATGCGGATTTGGTCGGTGGTATGAAATACCGCTTTGACGATTTGCGAAATTCACTTGAGCGTTCTTCTGCCCGCGAAACGACCATGCGTGTAGCAGTCGGAGCGGTAGCCAAGCGTTTGCTGGAAGAAATCGGTGTAGAGGTAGCCAGCCATATCGTGTCCTTTGGTGGTATTGTTATTGATGTGCCGGACGATCTGACTGTAGCAGAGATCAAGGAAAGAGCTGCCCAGTCAGAGGTTTCCATTGTCAATCCCGAGCGCGAAGAAGAAATCAAGGCCTACATTGACCAGATTAAGAAAGACGGAGATACCATCGGTGGTGTCATTGAGACTATCGTTGGTGGTGTGCCGGTCGGTCTGGGCTCCTATGTCCAATGGGACAAGAAGTTGGATGCCAAGATTGCTCAGGGAGTCGTGTCCATCAATGCCTTCAAGGGAGTCGAGTTTGGTGTGGGCTTTGAAGCCGGCCGTCTCAAGGGCAGTCAAGTCATGGATGAAATCCTCTGGTCTGAGGAGGATGGTTTCACTCGCAGAACTAATAATCTAGGCGGCTTTGAGGGCGGTATGACCAATGGTCAGCCAATCGTGGTGCGAGTTGTTATGAAGCCCATTCCAACCCTTTACAAGCCACTGATGAGTGTGGATATTGAGACCCACGAGCCTTATAAGGCGACAGTGGAACGGAGCGATCCTACGGCTCTACCAGCGGCGGGTGTTGTCATGGAAAGCGTGGTGGCAACAGTTTTAGCCACCGAAGTTCTGGAGAAGTTCTCTTCGGACAATCTGGAAGAACTAAAGGATGCGGTAGCTCGCCATCGGGAATTTGTCAAGAACTTTTAAAAGTAAGGAGAAGGGCATGGAGAGAAAAATAGTCTATATCGCAGGTCTGGGACTGATTGGAGCCTCTTTGGCTCTGGGCATCAGGCGAGCTCATCCTGAGATAGAGATTCTTGGCTACAATCGCAGTGAAGAATCGCGCAGAGTTGCCCTGGAGCGGGGAATGGTAGATCGGGTAACGGATGATTTTGCCGCCTTTGCTCCACTGGCTGATGTGATTATTCTGGCTGTGCCCATCAAGCAGACCATAGCATTTATCAAAAATCTAGCAGAGCTGGACCTGAAGGAAAATGTTATCATCTCAGATGCTGGATCGACCAAGGCAGAGATTGTGGCAGCTGCAGAAAAGTATCTGCAGAATAAGCCCGTCCGCTTTGTCGGCGCTCACCCGATGGCCGGAAGTCACAAGACCGGAGCCAAGGCTGCCCATGTCACTCTCTTTGAAAATGCCTATTATATCTTCACCCCCTCTAGCCTGACCAAGCCTGGTACGCTTGAGGAAATGAAAGACTTGCTAAGTGGTCTTCATGCCCGCTTTATCCAGGTGGATGCAGCTGAGCACGACCGAGTGACCAGTCAAATCAGTCATTTTCCGCATATCCTAGCCTCCAGCCTCATGGAGCAAGCGGCAGCTTATAGCCAGGAGCATGAGCTGACCCAATCTTTTGCAGCCGGTGGTTTTCGAGATATGACGCGGATTGCGGAGAGTGAGCCAGGTATGTGGACCTCTATCCTCTTGACCAATCCTCAAGCTATCTTGGAGCGGCTGGAAGATTTTAAAGACCAGTTAGACAAGGTTGCCGCAGCGATTGAGGCCAAGGACGAGACAGCTATCTGGGAATTTTTCGATCGAGGACGGCAGAGCCGCAAGCAGATGGAAATTCATAAGCGTGCCGGTGTAGATAGCTTTTATGACCTTTTTATTGAGGTGCCCGACGAAGAAGATGCGATTTTGGGTATTTTGGAGCTCCTGCGGGGAATTTCAGTCGTCAACATTCGTATCAACGAGGAAAACCGAGAAGATATAAATGGTATTCTGCAAATCACCTTTAAAAATCACCAAGATTTGGAAAAATCTGCTAAAATAGTAAGAGAAAATACGGATTACCTAGTGTCCGTAGACTAATATAGATTGGAGAACTCTATGTCAAATATTTATGATTTAGCCAATGAACTGAGCAGAAATCTGCGTGATTTACCTGAGTACAAGGCAGTTGCAGAAAGCAAGAAAGCAGTGGATGCTGATAGCGAAGCGAAGGCTATTTTTACAGATTATCTGGCTTTCCAGCAGGAGTTGCAACAGCTGGCTCAGACTGGTCAGGTACCGACTCAGGAGGTGCAGGACAAGATGACTTCCTTTGGTGAGAAGATTCAGGGCAATGCTGTTCTTTCTGAATTCTTCAATAAGCAGCAGCAACTGTCCATCTATCTGGCGGACATTGAGCGTATTATCTTTGATCCGGTGCAGGATTTGCTTAAGTAAGCTAATAAAAAAGGAGAATCTGGGCTGAATACCCGGATTTTTTTTGCTTCAGCTAGGATTCCAGAAATTTTAAGAATTTCTGGTCTTTTTATGATAAAATAAGAAGCAACAAAGGAAAGTACGAGGTCATCTATGAAATTATCAACCAATGTAAGAGGCCTGAAGGGCCGTATCCGCGTACCTGGAGATAAGTCTATCAGCCACCGTTCCATTATTTTTGGCAGTTTGGCCAAGGGGGTCACTACTGTTCGCGACATTCTGCGAGGAGAAGATGTGCTGTCCACCATGCAGGTTTTTCGTGACTTAGGCGTGCAGATTGAGGACGATGGAAATCTAGTCAAGATACATGGTGTAGGATTTGAAGGCCTGCAAGCACCGAAAAATAGGCTGGATATGGGCAATTCTGGAACGTCTATCCGCTTGATTTCTGGTGTTTTGGCCGGTCAGGATTTCGAAGCGGAGATGTTTGGTGACGACAGTCTATCCAAGCGGCCTATGGATCGGGTGACCATTCCTCTGCGGCAGATGGGAGTAGAGATTGCTGGTCGGACTGAGCGTGATTTACCACCGCTCAAGATGAAGGGGAGCAGGGAACTGCAGCCTATTCATTATCAGCTGCCAGTGGCTTCTGCTCAGGTTAAGTCGGCCTTGATTTTTGCTGCTTTGCAGGCTCAGGGAGAGTCGGTTATTATTGAAAAGGAAATCACCCGTAATCATACAGAAGATATGATTGCCCAGTTTGGTGGGCAGATTGAGGTCAAGGGCAAGGAAATTCGCATTCAGGGCGGTCAGGAATTCACTGCTCAGGAAGTGACGGTTCCAGGTGACATTTCCAGTGCGGCCTTCTGGCTGGTAGCTGGATTGATTGTGCCGGACTCTAAGATTGTTTTAGAGAATGTCGGCATCAATGAAACTCGTACAGGGATTCTAGAAGTGATAGAGGCTATGGGTGGACGGATGACGCTGTCAGATGTCGATCAAGTAGCCAAGTCTGCAACCATCACCGTTGAGACGTCTGAGCTTAAGGGAACGGAGATTGGTGGCGAGATTATCCCACGCTTGATTGATGAGTTGCCGATTATTGCGCTTCTTGCGACTCAGGCTCAGGGACGGACTGTTATTCGTGATGCAGAGGAGCTCAAGGTCAAAGAAACCGACCGTATCCAGGTAGTGGCAGACGCTCTCAATAGCATGGGCGCAGCTATTAAACCGACGGAAGACGGCATGATTATCGAAGGGAAAACACCTCTACACGGTGCACGGGTCAACACCCTTGGTGACCATCGCATCGGGATGATGACGGCAATTGCTGCTTTGTTGGCTCAAAGCGGTCAGGTAGAACTTGAGCGGTCTGAAGCTATTAAAACCAGCTATCCAAGCTTCTTCAGTGACTTGGAGGGCTTGATGCATGGCTAAGATATTGCTGGGCTTTATGGGAGCCGGGAAATCCACAGTGGCCAGAGGCTTAGCTCAAAACTTTGTCGATATGGATGAACTGCTCTGCCAGCGGTTGGGCATGTCCATCAAGGACTATTTTGATCAGCATGGTGAAGCGGCCTTTCGGGCTGCTGAAGCCCAGCTCTTAGCTGAGCTGATCGATACGGACTTGGTCGTCTCAACCGGCGGCGGTGTAGTCGTCAGCCCTGAAAACCGCAGATTGCTTGCTCAGAATGCTGATAATATCTACCTGAAAGCAGATTTTGAAACGCTCTATCAGCGAATCCAGCAGGATGCTGAGCAGGAGCGGCCCTTGTTCTTAAAACAGAGCAAATCAGACTTGCAGCAGATGTTTGAGCAGCGTAAGGCTTGGTATGAGGAAGTTGCGACCCAGATTGTCGATACGAGGCTCAAAAGCCCGCAGGAAATTATTGAGGAAATTCAATGAAAATAGCATTTTTAGGTCCCAGAGGCTCCTTTTCTCACCATGTAGCCCAAGCTGCCTTTCCCAGCCAGGACTTGGTGCCTTATCAGAATATCACCGAGGTCATGAAGGCTTATGAGGCTAGAGAAGTGGATTACTCGGTTGTTCCGGTGGAAAATTCCATTGAGGGCAGTGTCCATGAGACGCTGGACTATCTCTTTCATCAAGCAGACATTCAGGCGGTGACTGAGATTGTGCACCCCATCAAGCAGCAGCTTTTAGTGACTGATTTAGAAAAGCCAATTGAGAAAATATTTTCTCACCCGCAGGCTATTGCCCAAGGAAAGAAATACATCCGCCAGCATTATCCGCATGCTGCCATTGAGGTAACAGCAAGTACAGCCTATGCAGCTCGTTTTGTGGCAGAACATCCTGAAAAGAATTTTGCGGCTATTGCCCCGCGCACGGCTGCAGCAGAATACGGGCTTAAAGTAGCAGCCAGCGACATTCAGGAAATGGAAGAAAATTATACCCGCTTCTGGATTCTAGGTCATGAGGTGCCAAAGCTTCAACTGGCTAAGACGGGAGACAAGCAGACACTGGCTTTGACCTTACCGGACAATTTGCCAGGTGCTCTCTATAAGGCTTTGTCAACCTTTGCTTGGCGTGGGATTGACCTGACCAAGATTGAGAGCCGGCCTCTAAAAACGGCTCTGGGAGAGTATTTCTTCATTATTGACATTGACAACGAGCAGAAAAAATTGGCGGATTTTGCCTATCAAGAGTTGACAAGTCTTGGAATTACTTATAAAATTTTTGGTAGCTACAGTGTGTTTCTGATTCAGGACAAGTAGCAGTAGATTGGAGAAGAGATGAAGAAACCAGAAAATCTTAGCCATCATGAACAGCTCCGCTTAGATTATCTCTATAAAAATTATTATTATCTAAACGATAAAGAAAAGAAAGAATTTGACTATCTGCGTCAGAAGTCCAAGGGGATTGGCAGTTCAGCCAGTGTGCCGGACCATGACGAGCAGCCGCATACAGTTAGTGACGCCTATGAGCAAGAGTCAGTGGAAATGGATTCTTCTGGCCTCTTGCCCAAGTTCCCTGAGCGTTCTTCTCGCAGCAGAAGAGAAAAGAAGGCGTCGGAAGATCTGGCAGGAGCTGGTCTGGGACAAGACAAGTCCAAGAAACCCCGCAAAAAAATCCGCTTGAAACGGATTCTGCTTTGGGCAGGGATTTTCCTTCTGATGGTCTTGGGCGGCATGATTTTCATGTTTATCAAAGGCTTGACGACAGCTCACACTGGAAATTCTAAACCAGCAGAAACAGAATTTTTTGACGGCAAGGATACTAAGGACGGAGTGAATATCCTCATTCTTGGGACGGATGGCCGGGTTGGTGATGACTCGACTGAGACGCGGACCGACTCCATTATGGTTTTGAATGTTGGTAATAAGGATCACAAGGTGAAATTGGTCAGCTTTATGCGTGATACCCTTATTCACATTGATGGCGTCAGCAATGAGTACACGGATCCGTCGCAGGCAGATTACTATGACCAAAAACTCAATTCTGCCTATACGATTGGGGAGCAAAATCACAACCGTGGTGCAGACTATGTCCGCCAGATGCTCAAAGATAATTTCGATTTGGACATCAAATATTATGCACTGGTGGATTTCCAGACCTTTGCGACAGCTATTGACACGCTTTTCCCAAATGGCGTCAGCATGAATGCCCAGTTCTCAACGATTGATGGGGAGAAAGTGACAGAGGTTGAAGTGCCAGATGACCTGAATATGAAGGACGGTGTGGTACCCAATCAAACAATCAAGGTCGGTCAGCAGCAGATGGACGGTCGGACCTTGCTCAACTACGCTCGCTTCCGTAAGGATGATGAGGGCGACTTTGGCCGGACCCGCCGTCAGCAGGAAGTTTTGACGGCTGTCTTCCAGCAAGTCAAGGATCCGACTAAGCTCTTTACTGGATCAGAGGCTCTTGGTAAGGTCTTTGCCTTGACTTCTACCAATGTGCCTTACAGCTTCCTTTTGACCAATGGTCTCTCTATGGCTGGAGATTCCCGCAATGGGGTTGAGCGCCTGACGATTCCGGAAAATGGTGACTGGGTTGATACCTATGACATGTACGGTGGCCAAGGGCTCTTGATTGACTTTGAAGCCTATAAAGAAAGACTGCAGCAAATGGGTCTCAGATAAGATATATGATATAATGAAAGGTAGGACGATGTTCTGCCTTTTCTTTTAGGAAATGGCAGAGCGATAAAGCAGAAAGAGAAAAATATGTTAAAAAAGAATGATATGATTGAAGTTGAAATCGTGGATTTGAGCCACGAGGGAGTAGGGGTGGCCAAGGCAGAAGGCCTGGTTTTCTTTGTGGAAAATGCCCTGCCGGGTGAGCTCATCCGCATGCGTGTGCTCAAGGTTAACAAAAAAATCGGCTTTGGCAAGGTGGAGGAATTTCTCCGTACTTCAGACCAGCGCAATGAAAATCTTGATATGGCCTATCTGCGTACGGGGATTGCAGACTTGGGGCATCTGAACTACCCAGCCCAGCTGGACTTCAAACGCAAGCAGGTCAAGGACAGTCTCTATAAGATTGCTGGTTTGTCTGATGTAGAGGTGCCGCCGACACTTGGTATGGAGCAGCCGTTGGGCTACCGTAATAAGGCTCAAGTGCCTGTCCGCCGTGTTAATGGCCAGCTGGAAACAGGATTTTTCCGGAAAAATTCCCATGACCTCCTGCCGATTGAAGATTTTTATATTCAGGATCCAGTCATTGACCAAGTTATCCTCTTTACACGTGATTTGTTGCGTCGTTTTGACCTCAAACCTTATGATGAGCAAGAAAAGACTGGACTTATTCGCAATCTGGTAGTCCGCCGCGGCCATTATTCAGGGGAAATTATGGTGATTCTAGTGACAACTCGTCCCAAGATTTTCCGAGTAGAGCAGCTGATGGACCGCTTGACAGAGGCTTTCCCAGCTATTAAGTCCATTATGCAGAATATCAATGATCAGCCGGGCAATGCGATTTTCGGAAAAGACTGGCGAATGCTTTATGGTCAAGACTACATTACCGACCAGATGCTGGGAAATGACTTCCAGATTGCTGCGCCTGCCTTTTACCAGGTTAATACGGAGATGGCAGAAAAGCTCTATCAGACAGCCATTGACTTTTCCGAGCTGACCACAGAAGATGTAGTGCTGGATGCCTACTCTGGCATCGGGACTATCGGTCTATCAGTTGCCAAGCAGGTCAAGCAGGTCTATGGTGTCGAAGTGATCCCAGAAGCTGTCGAAAATAGTCAAAAGAATGCGGCAATCAACGGCATTACCAACGCCAGCTATGTCTGCGCCCCTGCTGAGGAAGCCATCCAAAACTGGCTTAAAGAGGGTATCCAAGCGGATGTCATCCTTGTCGATCCACCACGAAAAGGCCTGACAGAGAGCTTCATCAAAGCCAGCGTCAGCATGGAGCCCCCAAAAATCACTTATATCTCCTGCAATGTCGCAACCATGGCGCGTGATATCAAACTCTATCAAGAATTAGGATATGAGTTGAAGAAAGTACAGCCGGTGGACTTATTTCCTCAAACGCATCATGTTGAGGCGGTATCGCTGCTTGTACGAGCTGAGGTATCAGCGAAGTAGAAGTAGATGCTCCGCCCATGGGATAGGACTCGTAGAATGAGGAGGGAAACCGACGAGATGATACGGAAAATCTGAACCGCTGAGTGTGTAGCTTTGCTGGTGAAAACGTAGGAACATTTTAGAGAAAGTAATTCAAAAATCCTTGTTTGTAAATTTTTGACAGTTCAAAGTATTAGTAATCGAAATAGGTTAATGCGAGTATGAATGAAATTATTATAAGCAATCTAAAGAAAAATTTTCGTGGTAAAGTTGTATTGGACATTCCTAGCTTTGAATCGCATTCAGGAGAGATTGTTTCTATAGTGGGCACCAATGGTGCAGGTAAATCAACTTTCATAAAAATTATCTCTGGCTTAATGTTACAAGACGCAGGTGATGTATTTGTTTTTGGCAGTAAGAATACTTCGAAAGATATTCATAACAATGTCAAGCTTGTACTAGAAAGCGGTAGAGGCTACTATGAATATCTGACGGCAAATCAAAATATTGATTACTTTTTACATCTGAATAAAAGTTCGCGTGATCAGGTTAAGGATGAATTGGAGGATTTATTTAATAAACTAGCTTTCCATCCCTATGTTGATGTCTTGGTGTCCGAATTGTCACAAGGAACGAGACAAAAATTGTCTTTGATTATTGCATTACTTTGTAAGCCAAAAGTATTGTGTTTAGATGAGCCAACCAATGGTCTGGATGTCATTGCCAAAAAGCAGTTTGCGAAATTGTTACTAACTCTCAGCCAAGAAAAAGGAACCATTGTTCTCATGACGACTCATGATATCTATTTTGCAAAAGAAATATCAACAAGAATTTGTATCATGCGTAGCGGGAGAATAATACAGCAAGGTAGTTTCTCAGAAATCTTTGGGAAAAATACTAGGTGGGTTAAATATAGAATTGGTATTTCAAACTCTGATAAAGATGCTTTTGAGAGATTGTTTCCTGATTTATCTTATCAAGTAGAAAATAAAAGATTGATTGTTGAAGTGAAAGATAGTCAGGTAAAAAATAATATCTTTAATAATTTTGAGATGATATTTTTTGAAGAAGTTGAAGAAAGCATCGAAGAAATATTGTATGAGGTTATCAATGATGATTAAAGAAATAAGAAGGGAGTTAAAGAGACAGCTGCAAGAGATGATGCAGTTTAAATTCAATTTATTTTTTTCAAATTTTGGAATTTTGATAATGGTTTCAGCTTATCTTCAATACTTTAAAGATACGCAAAGTAAATTTTTATTGTTATGTTTATTATTTACTTGGTATTTTACGAGTCATAGTATTACGCACCCAACTTTTTTTATTGAGGATGACCTTTATGATAGAACTTTGATAAGTGTAATCCAGAGCAGTAAGAGTGTTTTTCATGTCTTAATGTTTAAAATTATTGTTCAGATATTGGTGGATCTAGTTAAAGCCATACCTATATTTATCGTTTTATCCACGCTTAATGATATTGATTTTCCGGATAGTATTTTAAAGTTAGTTGGAAACCTGGCTGCATGTATGCTAACTGTTATTAGCATATATGGTTTGGGTTTTTTCCTATCAAGTCTCTGCTTCATTTTTAATCGTACTTCTAGCATTACATCGTTAATTTCTTATTTCATGCTGTATTTTACTGGCATACTAACACCGCTAGGTGGTTTATTTGGCTTTATAGGAAAGCTTTTCCCTTACTATGCCTTGAGAAATTTTATTATTTCTCCGTCCTACCAGAGTATCTTTTTTATTATAGTCTATTGTGCAGTATATTGGTCAGCTGGAACTTTCCTATTTTTCACTTTATTGAACATTGCTAAAAAAAGAGGGAGCCTTTTCCATGTTTAGTGAATTAAGAAGATATTTCAATTATAGAGTTCGATACACGTTTGATAGTATTTGCGAAGTGATTTATTCCATGATTTTTATTACAGGAATCATTATTATTTTCAATAGTGATAAACCGATAAATCTACTCTATTTTTTTATTTATTATTCTATAACTAATGTGATATTGCTTGCTAATGAGGAGTTGGAATTTGAAATTCGCACTAATCAATATACAAATATCAAAACAACTAGACGGACACCAATGATGATTTATATTGCTAGATCAACAACTTATTTTATTTGGTCGACACTCATTTTTTTGATTTCAATCATTCTATCGCATCTGTTTTTTAATGGAAAATTTTTTATGCCCTCATTACATTTAGTGGATTTGATTTTGATGTCAATACTTAATTATGCTGTATTTTTTGTCTTATATACCATGGCAATTAAGTTAACAGAACGCTTTAAACGAGTATCCGTCCTATTGAATTTATTTAATACCATAATGTTATTTTATTCTGGACTAGTATTTCCTGCTCCCTTTGTTAGCTATGCAGATGTGTTGGATATATTTTTGAATAAAAAATAAAAGTAAATTGATATGTTTAGAACTAGTTATTTAAGTCTTTTTCGAAAGATTATAAAGTAGCAGCCCTACGTTTAATGCTTTCATTCAAATATTCAGGCTCCTATTTTATCCCCGTTTAGATAAAAAAAGACCATCTAAGTTGGTAAATAACTTCAGGAGGTTTATACACTATGCTTAGATCCTATGTGACTAAAAAGTATTTATTCTTCTATTTTGTTGCGATTATGATTACTTGGCTGGAGGCTGTCATTACACCAGCTTTGATTCAGTATATTGTCTCTAGTTTTACCAATCACCAGTTGCATTTGCTGTGGCAGGTCTTGACTTGGGGGATTGTGGGGAATTTGATTCTCTTGCTAGGTTTGGCGGGGAAACGCTATTACTATGCACGAGTGCTGACGGACTTCAAGTTGGGGATTAAGCAGGCTATCTTTCAAACTTTCTTATATAGCCGTCGGATAGCAGATGAAGAGGTTTTGTCCGACCTGGAAAATGATGTGAAACAGCTAGAAGATAACTATATTGAGCCGACTGTCATTATCATTTCTTCTTTGGGATTTACAACCGTCTCCATCTCTTATGCTCTCTGGACAAATTTCTATCTCGGCTTGCTCTTTATCATTTTTTATTCGATACCTGTTCTTTGTAGTAGCATAGGTTCCAAGCGCTTGGATGCGATTACTAAGCAGAAGTCCCTAGCTAACCAAGGCTATGTCTCCCAAGTGACCAACATGATTGCGGGTGCTCGTTCCATACGGCATTATCAGGGACAAAGCATGTTTTACAAACTGTTTTCCAAAGATTTACACAAGGCTTTAGAGCAAGAAGTCGCCTATGAAAAGCAGCGGACGCTAAACAGTCTCCTTATCAATGGGATTGATGCTTTTTGTTCGGTTGCGCCGATTGTCATTGGTGGTTTCATGACCTATTATAACTACCTATCTGCAGCCAGCTTTGTTGGGATTTACCTAGTATCGCACAATATCGGCTACCAATTTCAGGAGCTATCTTATTTTATCAATACTAGAAAATCAGCCAAGTCTCTCTGTGATAAATATCAAAAACTGCTGGGAGAGGAGTTGACAATGCTTTCTGTTCTTGAAGGTTCCATCTTTCCTATCCAGCTAGAGCAGGTTAGTGTAGAGCGTGATGGTCAAGAAATCCTAGCCCCTTGCGACTTTACCATTGAGGAAGGGGAAAAAATTGCCATTATCGGAGAAAGTGGGTCTGGGAAAACAACCTTACTGAACCTCATTTATGGAGAAATCAAGCCTAATCAAGGTCGGATTCGCTACCATGGACAAGAGCCAAGTTCGGATGAACTGTATCAGGCAGGAGCCTACATTCTCCAGTCCAGTCATGTCTTTGATGGTTTGAGCCTAGAGGAAAATATCGCTTTGGGACAAGAATTGGATTCCAGAAGGATGGAAGAGATTCTGCAGCAAACCGGATTGAAAGCTCTCCAAGGCAAAACACCCAGCAATCAAACCCTGTCCGGTGGTGAGAAGCAGCGGTTAGAAATTGCCCGCGCGCTCTATCACAATCGCCAATTTATCCTGGCTGATGAGGTCAAAGCCAATCTGGATCTTAAAAACCAAGAGAAAATCAGTCAGCTTCTCTTCTCTCTCCCACAAGCAGTCGTAGAAGTGATTCATCACTATAGCGAAGAGGACTTGAAGTGCTATGATAAGGTGATAAAATTGGAGAGAAGTAGATATGTGGTTGAAAATAAGTAGATGTATATTATTGTAATCTGAGAAAAATAGAAATTAACAGAAACCTTGTTATAGATCTTTTGCATACGCATATTATTGATTCTGGTTCGTGCCTATGTTTATTTGTAAAAAGCTATAAAGAATGTTATTTTTCTAAGATACACACTGGAAAATTTAAAAAAATAACCGATGTTGTTGGAGTACTATTTGAACAATCATTTGTATTTTCGGATAGGAACAGGTATAAATAATAAATAGGGAGTAAATAGTATGAATACTGTCGATTTGATTATTGATTCGTCAATAAAATTTTTCAATGATTTAAAAGCAGACGAACATGGTCGATATCGTTCGTGGGAGCACTGTTATTCACATTTTATAAATGCTCGAAAGAATAACAATGTAAATGTTGATTATTTAAGCTTACAACTTGCGTTTTATTTAGCAAGCTGGGGGATGTATCGAGGTTCATCGTTTTTACTGCAAAAGGATTATAGAGTTCATATACCAGTAGTGAAAGAATTGTTAAGAAAAAAATATAATCCTTTAGCTGGGATAGAATGTACAGATTTTAGAGAGGTGTATAATCAGAAATTGCTACTAGAGATTAATGCATTTTTAAATGAATATTACGATAAGATTAGACGCGAAGTCAAAGGGATAGAACTGAAAAACAAATTATCAGATACGCTCATTACAAAAATTCTCATGGGTACACTTGGGTGTGTACCTGCATATGATAGATACTTCATTGATGGTATAAAAAAGCAGAAGATTGCAACGGGAAATTATAATATTAAATCCATTTTGCAGCTTGTAGAATTCTATGAAAAATATAGTGAACAGCTAGAATCTGTTAGAGAAAAAATGAAGGTGGCTGATATGCTCTATCCGCAGATGAAAATACTTGATATGGGATTTTGGCAGGTAGGGTTTGACTTTGATAGAAATAAGTAACACTAGAATTGAATTTATTAAACAACAATAATCTTAAGACTTATCTGGTTGTTAGATTCAGCAAAAGTGAGTTAGATGACTTGATTTAGAAAAGTAAGGAATCTTTCTAAAAACTTGAATAGCTAAAAGGCCTTGTCCTCAAGGCTTTTTAATATTCCCTGCTATACCTCCTATTCCCAAACTTGAACAATAGCTTGCAATCATTTTTTTAAAATAGTATACTAGGGCTAACTATGGAATCGTTTGCATAAAGTTGCGATGAGTTTAAACAGTGAAATCTAGGAGTTGAAAAGTATGGAATTAACAGCTATTTATCACAGACCGGAGTCGGAGTATGCCTACCTTTATAAAGAAGGTAAAGTGCATATCAGAATTAGGACTAAGAAAGAGGATGTAGAGAAAATCGTTTTGCACTATGGGGATCCTTTTATTTTTCTTGAGGATTCTTATGAAGATGTGAAAGAGATGGTCAAGGTGACCTCTGATGCCTTATTTGATTATTGGCAAGTAGCTGTCTCTGTGCGCTTTGCTAGGCTCCAGTATCTTTTTGAGCTTGAGGATAAAGAAGGTCAAAGCATCTTGTATGGAGATAAAGGTTTCACTGACAATAGTCCAGAAAACCTTACTTTGGAGGGCAATGGTTTTAAACTTCCTTATATTCATGAGATTGATGGTTGCCAGATTCCTGAATGGGTTTCAAAAACGGTCTGGTATCAGATTTTTCCAGAACGATTTGCTAATGGAAATGCTGAACTTACACCAGAAGGAGCTCTAGATTGGGATTCGTCTATCACGCCTAAAACTACGGATTTCTTTGGTGGAGATTTACAGGGGATTATTGACCATCTGGATTATTTGCAAGGCTTAGGGATTACAGGACTTTATCTTTGCCCTATCTTTGAATCTCCAAGTAATCACAAGTACAATACGACAGATTACTTTGAAATTGATCAACACTTTGGGGACAAGGAGACTTTCCGTCAACTGGTGGAGCAAGCTCATCTGCGTGGCATGAAGGTCATGCTGGATGCAGTTTTCAATCATATTGGCGATCAATCCACTCAATGGCAGGATGTTCTCAAGCATGGTGAAAATTCAGCTTACCAAGACTGGTTCCACATTCAGGAGTTCCCAGTGACGAATGACAAACTTGTGAATCCCAAAGAACTGCCTTATCATACCTTTGCCTTTGCCAGCTATATGCCTAAGTTAAATACGGCAAATCCTGAGGTGAAAGACTATCTCTTAAGCGTTGCGACCTATTGGATTGAACATTTTGATATTGATGCTTGGCGGCTGGACGTGGCCAATGAGGTCGATCACCAATTTTGGCGTGATTTTCGGAAGGCAGTTTTGGCCAAAAAGCCTGACCTTTATATTCTTGGAGAAGTTTGGCATACCTCTCAGCCTTGGTTAAATGGAGATGAGTTTCACGCGGTCATGAACTATCCTCTATCCGATAGTATCAAGTACTACTTTTTGAGCAGGAGCAAGAAGATCAGTCAATTCATATCTGAGATTAACTGCCAGTCCATGTACTACAAGCAGCAGATTTCTGAGGTCATGTTCAATCTCTTGGATTCGCATGATACAGAGCGGATTTTGGCGACTGCCAAGGGTGATATCCAGCTTGTCAAATCCGCACTCGCCTTTCTTTTTTTACAAAGGGGGACGCCTTGTATTTATTATGGGACTGAGCTAGAATTGGGCGGAGGTATGGACCCGGATTGTAGACGGGTCATGCCTTGGGACCAGGTTTCCAATGACAATGATATGTTTAATTTTATGAAGAACTTGATTCAGCTTCGCAAGGAAACTGCGGACATTATTCAGCATGGGAAATTTACCCTAGAAGAAATCGCTCCTGATGTGCTGGCTTTAGAGTGGGAACACAATCATCAAGTAATCCGAGCTGTTTTTAATCAGTCCAAAGAGAATTATCTATTAGACAGAGATTCAGCTGATTTGGTGAGTCATTGCCAAACTGATGACCAGCAACTTGTCATCTTACCAAAGGGGTTTGTAGTTTACTGTGATGAGTCTAAAAAGTAATGGAGTAGAAACAAAGGAACTCGGACAAACAGGCTCTTTGAACCTTCTTTTTTAAAGTGGTAGAATTTTTTCATGGTGGTGTAAGATGAAATCAAAAGAACTTCTGAAGAAAAAGTTGATTAATCTAGCTAGTGGGGAATTGGCAGCTGTTTTAGTATTTTGGATGAATTTTTTCTTGCTTAAAAAGTGGATTCTTACTACTAAAGCCTTCATTTCTCTTTCTTTCTCTTTGTTTCTGCTAACTTTTATCTTGATACAAGGCTCCGTTTTTTGGTGGATTTTAATCAAGAGGATTTCCAATCCAGGATTTGCTGAAAAGTATACGGGAAAGATTTACAAGATATTGAAGAAATTGGATTTTATTTTACTAGCTACGGGAATTTTTGTGATATTATTTAATCACGGAGAGTTTTCTACGTTTATCATTTCTTTTTCGATTTGGATGTTTGCTCTTATAGAGTGGGTAAATTACTTTCTATTGCAATTGTCATACAGCTTGAATCCTGCTGTTTTATGGAGATACATTAGAAATAGGAAATTGAAAAAGAGTAAAATAGCAAAGGAAATTGAGAAAATCTTATAAACGCTGATGATTTGCAAAATGATTTCCAAGAACCGAAAGATGCAAAGGAGTGCAATCTTATGCCCAGACCGAAAACTAAAGAAGATTTGCTACTAGCTGCTAAAGAAAACTTTGAGAAGTTACAAACTCTCATTTCCAAATTGTCTGATCAAGAGTTAAATACGCCTTTTGATTTTTCTCGGGATGAAAAGAAGAAGGAGGCCCATTGGAGGCGAGATAAAAATGTAAGAGATGTTTTGATTCACCTCTATGAATGGCATCAGCTCTTGTTGAATTGGGTGCATTCCAATCAAAAGGGGCAAGAGCAGCCCTTTCTTCCTGCGCCCTACAACTGGAAGACTTATGGAGAGTTGAATCTGGAATTTTGGAAGAAGCATCAGAATACTTCTCTTGAAGAGGCAACAGAGATCTTTCATCAGTCCCATCAAGATGTTTTGGACTTAGCTGACACATTTACAAATGAAGAATTATTTTCAAAAGATGTATATAAATGGGTCGGACGGACTGTACTAGGTTCCTATTTTGTAAGTGCAACTTCTAGCCATTATGACTGGGCCATGAAAAAATTGAAGGCACATCAAAAAAATTGCAAGGCAAAATAATCTATAGAAGACAAGAATTGGAGAGAAATAAGAATGAAGAAATACAGCAAAATAATCATGTCCTGCGCCTGCCTGGCTTTGACTTTTGGACTGGCGGCATGCGCTAGTTCGCAGAAAAATAAAGAAACAAGTCAAACTACATCGACTTATTCAAATCTAAACAGTAAAAAGAGTGTCGAAGAAGTTAAGAGTTTGTTGGCTGCCAACTTGGATAAAGACAGTGTCGATAACTTTGTCAATCTAGTCAATGACTACAATGGACTTGTCGGCTCTACTGGATTAACGGGCGATTTCACTAAGTTTACCAAAACAGAATATGACGTAGAAAAAATCAATCCTCTATGGCAGGCAAAAAAGGGCGATTTTATCGGGACAAATTGTCGGATTAATACTTACACTTTGCTGAAAAATAGCATCGAAATCCCTCAAATCGAAAAAGATGACGAACTCTTGTTCATAGATAATGATTCGATTGACAAGGGGAAGCTCTTTGATGCCAAGGATAAGGAAGAGTTTAATATTCTATTCTCAAGAGTCAAGACTGAAGCGACTCAAGATGTAAAAGTCCATGCTAAGAAGATGGAGGAATACTTCAAGCAGTTCAAGTTTAGCGAAAAGGCGAGGATGCTTTCTGTCATAGTCCACGACAATCTTGATGGCGACTCTCTCTTTGTAGGGCATGTCGGCGTCTTGGTTCCAGATAAAGATGGATATTTATTTATCGAAAAGCTGACCTTTGAAGAGCCTTATCAGGCAATCAAATTTGCGACCAAGGAAGATGTCTACAAATACTTGCAGACCAAATATAAAGACTACACAGGGGAAGGTTTGGCCAAGCCCTTTATCATGGACAATGATAAGTGGGTAGAGGGTAAGTAGTGTGCTTCAGTTAGTATTAAGAAAATAGAACTGGGAGATTTAGCGTATGGAATTAAAAGATTTTACAGAAAAGGAACAGGAGCAGATCAATCAAGGGCTCAGCACGGCGGAACTCACTGATAAGGAAGCTGCCAAAAAGATTCTGGCACTTGTGCCTAAAGAGTGGATTAAGAGGATTCCTTTCTTTGTGAGAGGGCATGCGACGACCAAGACGGTTGAGCGAGTTGCCAAGCAATGTCCTGAACTATACGCTGTCGCTAAGCAACAAGGCGAACTTCCCGACAAGGAAAGAGAAGAATTGCGCGTGATTATGACAAGCATTTTTGAAGAAAAGATGAATAAGCATAAGATTAAATGAGTTCTTACTTTGAAAGAAGTAAGAGCCTTTAGAAAGTCACTGGAAGCAGTGGCTTTTTCATTTGTTTGTGGAAATGACGAGGCTAGTTATTAAAGCTCCATTTGGATGTTGAGTTCTAATTGGGCTTTGGGACTATTCTCCATGAGAATTATCGGTAAAAATGGTATAATGTTCCTATATTTTCTAGAGGAAAAGGCAGGCTATGAAATTACTTTATACAGATATTCGCCATTCTTTGACCAAGGTTTTGGTGGCGGAGGCTGAGAGCTTGGTGGCGGCCGGTAAGCGAGTCTTTTATATTGCGCCAAATTCGCTATCTTTTGAGAAGGAGCGGGCGGTTTTGGAGTGCCTGAAAACTCAGGCTTCCTTTGCCATTACGGTGACGCGCTTTGCCCAGATGGCTCGGTATTTTGTCCTCAATCATGTTCGGCAAGGGCATAGTTTGGACGATATTGGTCTGGGAATGCTGATTTATCGGACCTTGACAGAGCTGGATGATGGAGAGCTTAAGGTCTATGGCCGGATTAAGAAGGATGCCCAGTTTATCCAGCAGCTGATGGAACTTTACCATGAACTGCAGACTGCCCAGATGTCCTTTGCGGATTTGGAATTTCTTGAGGAGCCTGAGAAGCGGGAGGATCTGGTCAAGATTTTTACAGCGGTGACTGCTGCTCTGAATAAGGGGGATTTTGATTCGTCTTCTCAGATTGCTGCTTTTGCCCAGCATATTCTGGCTGGTGATACGGATGAGGAGTTGGAGAATTTGGCCCTGGTCATTGATGGCTTTACTCGTTTTTCTGCCGAAGAGGAATACTTAGTCGGTCTTCTGCATCGGAAAGGTGTGGAGATTGTCATTGGGACCTATGCCAGCCAAAAAGCCTATCGAGCAGCCTTTCGTGAGGGCAATCTCTATCAGGCCAGCGTGGATTTTTTGAGAAAGCTAGCCGAGGACTATCAGGTCAAGCCTGACTATATCTCTCATGCGAGAGCAGAAGATGCCTTTGGACGGATTTCCAAGGTCTTGGAGAGTCGCTATGACTTTTCAGAGCCAGCTGTTGAAGTGAGTGAGACAGACCGCTCGCAGCTTCAGATTTGGGCTACTATGAACCAGAAAGAAGAGCTGGAGTATGTGGCTAAGTCCATCCGGCAGCGGGTTCATGATGGTGTACGCTATAAGGATATTCGTCTGCTTTTGGGAGATGTAGAAGCCTACCAGCTTCAGCTCAAGACCATTTTTGACCAATATCAGATTCCCTACTATCTGGGGCGGAGCGAGTCGATGGCCCAGCATCCGCTGGTTCAGTTTGTCGACTCCTTGGAGCGGCTCAAGCGCTATAACTTCCAACTGGAAGATCTGCTCAATCTCTTAAAGACGGGGCTCTACGGCGATTTAACTCAGGAAGAGCTGGATCATTTTGAGCAATATCTGCGCTTTGCGGACATTAAGGGAGCAAGCAAGCTAGCCAAGGATTTCACGGCCAATAGCCAAGGGAAATTTGACCTAGACCGTCTCAATCATATTCGTCGTCGGGTCATGACTCCGCTGCAAGACTTTTTCAAATCCCGTAGTCAGACGGCGTCTGGTCTCTTAGCTAAGTTCACGGAGTTCGTTCAAGCAGCCCGTTTGTCTGACAATTTGACGGTTCTACTACAGGGAGAAAGTCAGCAGGAGCAGGAGCGCCATGAGGAAGTCTGGAAGGCTTTCAGTCATGTCTTAGAGCAGTTTGCTCAGGTCTTTGCAGATAGCAAGGTCAAACTGGATGATTTTCTGGCCTTGGTCTTGTCAGGTATGCTTTTGTCCAACTACCGGACGGTACCGGCGACAGTAGATGTGGTCAAGGTCCAGTCTTATGACCTGATAGAGCCTTTAGCAGCTCCTTACGTCTACGCGATTGGACTGACACAGGAGCGTTTTCCTAAAATCGCGCAAAACAAGAGTCTGCTTAGTGATGAAGACCGAGCTCGGCTCAATGATGCAACGGATTCTCAGGCGGAACTCCAGATTGCCAGCTCAGAAAATCTCAAGAAGAATCGCTATACGGCTCTGTCGCTGATGAATTCTGCGACCAAAGAGCTGGTCTTGTCTGCGCCAACCTTGGTCAATGAAGTAGAGGACAGCATGTCGACCTATCTGCTGGAATTGACTGCGGCTCCACTTTCCTTGCCCATCATTGTCAAAAAGCCTCAAGCTTCTAGTGACGACATTGGCAGCTACCGAGCTCTCTTGTCTCAAATCATCGAGCTCCACCAAGAGGAGATTGATCGAGAGTGGACAACGGAGGAGCAGACTTTTTGGGCAGTGGCTGTGCGGGTTCTGCGCAAGAAGTTGGCAGCAGAAGGCATCAGCATTCCGCAAATCAGCAAGGAGCTGAAAACGGAGTCTCTGCAGCCGGAAACTCTGCAAGCTCTCTACCCTCATGAGCAGCCTCTCCGACTTTCAGCCTCTGCTCTCAACGAATATTTCCGGCATCAGTATGCTTATTTTCTCAAGTATGTTCTGCGCTTGCAGGAAGAGTGGACCATCCATCCAGATGCTCGAAGTCATGGGATTTTCCTTCACCGGATCTTTGAAAAGGTCCTGCAGGATGATTCGTCTGCCGATTTTGACCGGCGTTTAGCGCAGGCTATGGAAGAGACCAGCCGAGAGGCTGAGTTTGAGAGCATCTACAGTGAGTCAGGCCAGACCCGTTTTGCCCGCCAGCTCTTACTAGATACGGCGCGGGCGACTGGCCGTGTGCTGGCTCATCCAACTGGGATTGAGACCATTGGTGAGGAGACTGGCTTTGGATCTGCTTCTAAGCCTTTCCTGACCTTGGAAAATGGCAGAGCAGTAACCGTGAGCGGAAAGGTGGACCGGATTGACCGTCTGACCAAGACCGAGAGTCTGGGAGTGGTTGACTATAAGTCTGGCGATATTAAGTTCAGCTTTGAAAAGTTCTTTAACGGACTGAATTCTCAGCTGCCGACCTATCTGGCGGCGATTGAGGAGTTAGCAGACTATCAAGAGGACAAGGGAACTTTTGGTGCCATGTATTTGCAGATGACTGATCCGATTGTGGCACTTAAAGATACCAAGACCTTGGCGGATGCAGTTAATCAGTCTATGAAGCCATTGCAGTACAAGGGACTTTTTGTCGCGGATGCTGTCAAGGAACTTGGTCCGCTCTATGAGAAAAATAAGACCAACTTGCTGAGCCAGGGGGACTTGGATTTGCTGCTGGCCTACAATGCTTATCTCTACAAAAAAGCCGCGGAAGGCATTCTATCAGGTCACTTTGCAGTCAATCCTTATACGGAGAATGGGCGCAGCATTGCTCCTTATGTAGAGCAGTTTAAGGCCATTACAGGCTTTGAAGCCAATCTCCATCTGGGACAGGCACGTCAGCTGGAAAAGCTGGATACAAGCAAGTTTGATAGGCGGCCGACTGGTGAGAAGTTGCGCCAGGCCTGGCTAGAAAAGATGAGGGAGGAGATGGAAAAATGAAGAGAATTCCTTTTTTAACTTCAGAAGAAATTGCTCTTAAGCAAGCCCAAGAAGCTGCTTCGGACAAGCCACAGAAAAAGACGGCAGAGCAGATTGAGGCCATCTACTCCTCTGGCCAGAATATTCTGGTCTCCGCTTCGGCCGGATCGGGTAAGACTTTTGTCATGGTCCAGCGGATTATAGACCAGATTCTTAGAGGTGTTGCTGTCAGCCAGCTCTTTATCTCGACCTTCACTGTTAAGGCGGCAGGCGAGCTAAAAGAGAGGCTGGAGAAGGAACTGGGGCAGGCCTTGAAGGAGGCCGAGAGTCCTGAACTCAAGCAATATTTGGCCCAGCAATTAGCTGACTTGCCCAATGCTGACATTGGCACCATGGACGCCTTTACCCAGAAAGTGCTTAGTCGCTATGGTTACCTGCTTGGTTTGGCACCAAATTTTCGGATTCTCCAGTCTGCCAGTGAGCAGCTGATTCTGCAAAATGAAGTTTTCAGTCAAGTGTTTGACCGTTACTATGACAGTGAGCGTCAGGCTTTGTTTAGTCGTTTGGTAAAGAACTTTACTGGTAAGCGTAAGGATTTATCAGGCTTTCGGGAGCAGGTTTATCGGATTTACAGTTTTCTGCAGTCAACCAGCAGTCCTCAGCGCTGGATGGAGGAGACCTTCCTCTATGGTTATGAGCACAGCGACTTTGCAGCAGAGAGAGTGTGTGTATTCGGTCAAATCAAATCAGCCCTTTGGGAGTTGGAAGCTTTCTTTTCTGCCCATCTGGAGCATGAAGGAAGAGAATTTGCAGGTGCTAAATATCAGGAAAATGTCCAAGATGCTTTGACCGTCTTGGCAGGCCTGAATGAACTGTCCTCAATAGACGAAACCGCTCAGATTCTCAAGCAGATCGTGGCACTTTCTCAACTGTCCAATAGCCAGGCCTTTACAGCTCGGGTTGGTAAGAATGCAGACGAGCTCAAAAAAGAAATGGCCAAGGATTACAATGAAGCCAGGAAGCCTATGATTGAGCGGCTGCGAAGCTTTGACCAGCAGCTTTATCAACTGGACTTTATTGAGCAACACCAGGCTGAGTGCCTGCCTCTAGTTGAGCTTCTGCGGGATTTTGTGGCGGACTTTGCACAGGCTTATTTGGAGCGTAAGAAAGCAGAAAATGCCTTTGAATTTGGTGACATCAGCCATTTTGCTATTGAGATTTTAGAGAGATTCCCAGAGGTGCGTCGCTTTTATCAGGAACGCTACCACGAGGTCATGGTGGATGAGTATCAGGATACCAACCATACGCAGGAGTGCATGCTGGACTTGCTTTCCAGAGGGCAAAATCGCTTTATGGTGGGCGATATAAAGCAGTCTATCTACCGTTTCCGTCAAGCTGACCCGCAGATTTTCAGTGATAAGTTTAAGGCCTACCAAGAGGATAGCAGTCAGGGCAAGCTAATCGTCCTTAAGGAAAATTTCCGGAGTCATCTTGAGGTGCTGGAAGCGACCAATGATGTTTTTAAACGCCTAATGGATGAAGAAGTCGGGGAAATTGACTATAATGAAACCCACTATCTGGTGGCTGGCAATCCAGCTAAACGTGAGCCTAATCTAGCTAACCGCGCTTCCTTCTTAATCTATGAAGGCTCTAAGGAGAGTCCGGAAGAAGAGGGTGATGAAGGCTTGCCACAGGCAGTATCAGCTGGGGAAGTGGACCTAGTCATCAAGGAAATCATCCGCCTGCATAATGAAGATGGAGTGGCTTTTAAAGATATTACGCTGCTGACGGCTTCCAGAACCCGCAATGATTTGATTTTAGCTTCCTTTGAGCAGCACCAGATTCCGCTGGTACCAGATGACGGCGCAGCAAACTATCTGCAGTCGGTTGAGGTATTGGTTATGCTGGATACCCTGCGGACCATCAATAATCCGCTGAATGACTATGCCCTGACCGCCCTTCTCAAGTCTCCCATGTTTGACTTTGGTGAGGACGAGCTAGCTCGGCTGTCCTTGCAGGCCAGTCAAGAACGTTCTCAAGAAAATCTTTATGAAAAATTGCTCAATGCCCTTGAAGGAAGAGGTTTGAACCCTACTTTAGTCACCCAGAAACTGCAGAAAAAGCTACAGCATTTCCATGAGACCCTACAAAGCTGGCGGACCTATTCCAAGACGCACTCCCTGTATGATTTGATTTGGAAGATCTATCAGGATCGTTTCTACTATGACATGGTGGGGACTCTGGCCAATGGTGCCCAGAGACAGGCCAATCTCTATGCCCTCTCTTTGCGGGCCAATGAGTATGAAAAGTCTAGCTTTAAAGGCCTGTCTCGCTTTATCGGGATGATTGACCGTATCTTGGAAAATCAGCATGATCTAGCCAGTGTGCCAGTGGCGGCACCTAAGGACGCTGTTCGTCTCATGACCATTCATAAGAGTAAGGGGCTGGAGTTCAAGTATGTCTTCCTGCTCAATATGGACAAGGCCTTCAACCGTCAGGATAGCAGCTCTGCTATTATCCTTAGCCGGACCAATGGAGTTGGTATCAAGTATGTAGCGGATGTATCGGTGTCTGTGGAAGACCCCTATGCGCCGAATCAGCTGCGCATTTCCATGGATACGCTGCCTTATCAGCAGAATCTAGCGGAGCTGCAGTTGGCCAGTCTGTCTGAGCAGATGCGTTTGCTTTATGTGGCCATGACGCGGGCTGAAACCAAGCTCTATCTGGTCGGCAAGGGCAGTCAAGAAGCCTTGGATAAGCGTCAGTGGGGCAAGAGCCAACAAGGGCGTTTGTCTGTCAGTCTGCGCAGCCAGCTCAGTAATTTCCAAGACTGGCTCTATGCCATTCAGGCTGTTTTTTCCGATGAGAATCTCGCCTACGAGACCCGTTTTGTCACTGATGAGGAGCTAACTTCCGAAGAGATAGGGCGAATTAATGAACCTGTGCTCTTTCCAGCGGATGATTTGGCGGATAATCGGCAGTCGGACGATATCCGTCGGGCTCTGGATATTTTAGAAAGTGTGGATCGACTGAATAGCCAGTATCGCTCTGCCATTGAGCTGCCTAGTGTGCGAACTCCAAGCCAGATTAAGAAGTTTTATGAGCTGATCATGGATACGGATGGCCTGGATATCATGGATGAGCGAGCAGCTTTTCGGCCTCAGCCTAACTTTGACTTGCCTGATTTTGGCAAGAAAGCCAAAGTGACTGGAGCGCAAGTAGGCAGTGCTGTTCATGAACTCATGCAGCGGATTCCTTTGGATAGCAGTCCCAGCATGGCTGTACTTCGTTCTGCTTTAGCTCAGGTTCAGGCCGATGAAGCGGTTAAAAAGCAGATTCAGCTGCCTAAGATTTCATCTTTCTTCGAGACGGATTTGGGACGACTCTTGATTGAGAACAGTGACAGAGTTCGTCGAGAAGCACCTTTTGCCATGCTCAAGAGGGACGAAATCAGTGGTCAGGAATTTGTTTTGCGGGGGATTTTGGATGGTTACCTGCTATTTGAAGACCGGATAATTCTCTTTGACTACAAGACGGATAAATACAAGGATTCGTCTGAGTTGATTGCTCGCTACTGTGGCCAGCTAGACTTATATGCTCAAGCTCTCAGCCGTTCTTATGGCATTTCGCAGATTGAAAAATATTTGATTTTGCTAGGCGGTGAGCAGCTGCAGGTGGTTAAGGTGAATTGATTATTTTGTCGTGTCCAGAAAGGAAGGAAGCCTGTGGAACAGTTAGAACGTATTCAAAAAATGGAAAAGCACCTGAATAAATATTCTCAGGTCTTAGCAAGTGCTCAGGAAGCTTTAGCTGAGCTGGAGCGCTGCCAGTCAGATTATATCCAGTTGAGGGACTACTATACTGGTCAGGAATTTTTTGATGATTTAGAATTCTCGAATGGACCGGATTTCCCTGAAAATATAGCTTGCGGTGTCTTAAGTGAAGATGCTGTCTATGACCTGATGGGGGAGCATTTTGAAACAGCGATTAATCTGTTGGATTTGTCTAGTGCCATGCTGAAAGAACGTTAATACATTTAGAAAGAAAAAAATATTTAATTTTTTTCAATTTTCCTCTTGCTTTTTAATAAAAATTCATGTAGAATATTCAACAATAAATTGAAAGCAATGAGAGAAAAAGTCTAAGACAAGAAACAGAGAGTGCCTAATGGTGAGATGGCATGCAATCCTTAGACGACACATTCTTGAGTGCGGATGCGAAATCAGTCAGCAGTCTGAGACTAGTGTCCGACGGCTGATTGCCGTTATCAATCTGGAGTCCCGTACTCCCAGAGAGTCCTCAGGCGACTGAGGGCTGAATAAAGGTGGAACCGCGTGTCAACGTCCTTGCAAAGTTTTTTTGCGAGGGCTTTTTATTATATTTAAATCAGAAGATTCCCCTATTTTCCTTTAGCAAAGCGGTAAAGTTCGTCTTTCATTTATTAGAAGTTCTAAAAGATAATCAGAGTCAGATAATGGCTAGTGCGTGAAAGAGAGGTGGCAAGATGGTTAAGCTAAAAGGTCTCAGGCAGATCAATCCCTATGTAGCAGGGCAGCAACCCAATGATCCAGACATGATTAAGCTCAATACCAATGAAAATGCTTATGGGCCAAGTCCTAAGGTGGCAGAGGCCCTGCAGAACTTTGATGACCAGGAGTTGCGAAAGTATTCCAGTTTGGACCAGACGGAGCTTTGTCAGGCTTTGGCGGCCAACTTGGGTGTATCGCCCGATCAGCTCATTATCGGAAACGGAAGTGACGACATCTTGTCCATGGCTTTTCTGGCCTTCTTTAACAGTGGCGAGTCGGTCTTATTTCCAGACTTGACCTATGGTTTTTACAAGGTCTGGGCTGACCTCTATCACGTGCCTTTTCGCGAAATCCCTCTGACAGATGATTTTGAGGTCCATCCGTCAGATTATTTTGGAGACAACGGCGGCATTATCCTAGCTAATCCTAATGCTCCGACAGGGATTTATCTGCCGCTGGAACAGTTGGAGGAAATTCTGGCGTCCAATCAAGATGTGGTCGTGGTGGTGGACGAGGCCTATATTCACTTTGGCGGTCAATCTGCCCTGCCTCTTCTAGAAACCTATCCCAACCTCTTTATCACACGGACCTTTTCCAAGGATGCGGCCTTGGCTGGTCTGCGGGTGGGCTACGGCCTTGGCCATCCAGACTTAATAGCTGTCATGAAAGCTGTCAAGGATTCCATCAATCCTTACTCGGTGGATCTGTTAGCAGAGAGCTTGGCTCTTGCTGCGGTGCAAGACTGGGATTATTATCTGGAGACCGGTAGAGCCATTCAAGAGACCCGAGATTGGTTCGCTGGAGAATTGGCTGCGCTGGATTTCCAAGTCCTGACAAGTCAGACTAACTTTGTCCTAGCCCAGCCTAGTGGAATTTCTGCAGCAGAGCTTTTCCAGCAGTTAGAGGAGCGTCGGATTTATGTGCGGTATTTTCCAAAAGCAGAACGAATCAAAGACTTTCTGCGCATCTCTATCGGACGGCGAGAGGAGATGGAAACAGTCCTGGCAGCTATCGAGGAAATTTGCAGCAGCTGAGAGTTTGACTCAGAGCCAACCAATGTAAGAATAGAGTAAGAAAGGAAAGCAGCCTATGAATAAAATCACCCTTCCGATTGGCATGCATGACAAGCTTTTCAAGAGGGCGCGTGTGACTTACGAGATTGAGCGGGACATCAGTGATTTCCTGATGGCTCAGGGCTTCAATCGGATTGACACACCGACTTTGGAGCACTTCGAGGTCTTCAGTGACTATGTGGAGCCCCATCATTATCATCTTTTCGATAAAAAAGGCGAGCTACTGGTTCTACGGCCAGATGTGACCAGCCAGATTGGTCGGGTTATTGCTTCGACCAGGGTGCATACGCCTACCAAGTTTTCCTATTCGGGCAAGGTCTTTCACTATCAAGAAGAGCTGCGCGGTCTTGCCAACGAGCTCAGCCAAGCTGGTATTGAGATTATCGGCTATCCAGCTCGCAAGGCGGTGCTTGAGGCTATCAAGACAGCCAAGCAGTCGCTGGATTTAGCGCAGGTTAAGTCTTATCAGTTTGAGTTTTCCCATGCAGCAATCCTGCAGACAATCCTAGAGAGTCTGGCCTTGGATTCGCAGGAGGAGGCCCAGCTGCTTGATTATATTCGCAAGAAAAACAGGACGGGACTCTTTGAATTCACCCAGACCAGATCGAGTGAATTTGATGATTTTTTACAGGAGCTGCCTTATCTGTTCGGCCCTAGCCAACAGGTTTTAGCTAGGGCCAGAGAGCTGGTTGACAACGAGAGAATATTGACAGCTCTAGATGATATAGAGCAGGTTCTGCAGAGCCTATCAGGATTGCTGGATCAGACAACCATGGACCTAGGGCAGGTAGCGGCCATGCCATACTATACTGGTCTGACCTTTAAGGTCTTTGGTGACCGAGTGCCAGATGCTTTTCTATCTGGTGGTCGCTATGACCAGCTTTTCAAGCGCTTTGGGGCAGCAGAACTGACAGCTATCGGCTGGTCCCTAGACATTGACAGTGTCTATCAGGCCATTCATGATGACCTACCGGACGAGGGTGGAAAGGAAGGTGATGGCAGATGAGTCAGATTACCATTGCCCTGACCAAGGGGCGGATTGAGAAAGATACGGTCAAGCTCTTGACCCAGGCTGGCTTTGATATGTCCTTCATGGCAGACAAGGGGCGCAGCTTGATTTTTGAAAGTCCAGACAGTCGCTTTCGCTTTCTCTTGGTCAAAGGGCCTGATGTGACGACCTATGTGCGCCATGGAGTCGCTGATTTGGGCATTGTCGGCAAGGATATTCTCTTTGAGCATCCGACTGGCTATCTGGAGCTGCTGGATCTGAACTTTGGGCTTTGTAAATTTTCACTGGCCTCGGTGCCCAGCTATGACCCTCATGATCACAAGCGCAAGCGGATTGCGACCAAGTACCCGACGGTGGCGACTGATTATTTTAATCAAAAGGGGGAAGATGTGGAAATCATCTCCATCCAAGGTAGCGTGGAGATTTCACCGGTGCTGGGTCTGGCGGATGCCATTGTCGATATTGTGGAGACAGGGCATACCCTGTCAGCTAACGGCCTGCTGGTTTTTGAAGACATTTGTCGGGTGTCAGCCCGGCTCATTGCTAATCAGGCTTCCCTGAAAAATAACCCGGATATCATGCCTTTTGTGGCAAAGATTGAATCCCTAGTAGGAAGAAGAGAGGTGGCTTTTAAATGACAATTATCAAACGTTTAAGCGGAAGTAACGAAGAAATTTCACGGATTTTATACGAAGAGCAGCTGCAGCTTAGTCAGCAGAACTTAGATGTGGAAGAAGCGGTGGCTGAGATTATAGAAACGGTCAAACAAGACGGTGACCAAGCTTTAAGAGACTATACCATGCTTTTTGATAAGGTTGAGGTGGCAGACTTTGAGATTGGGCAGGAGCTGATTGATCAGGCTTTTGAGGAGATTGATCCAGAGGTCTTGGCCGCCCTGAAAAATGCCCAAGCTAATATCGAATCCTACCACCGCCAGCAGTTGGAGACTGGTTTTGAGGACAGTCCCAGTGAGGGCGTTGTCCGTGGTCAGTTGATTAGGCCGATTGAGCGGGTCGGCACCTATGTACCTGGCGGCACCGCAGCTTATCCATCCTCCGTCCTCATGAATGTTATCCCGGCTAAGATTGCCGGTGTCAAAGAAATCATCATGATTACACCACCCCAGGAGCACTTTACCCCAGCGATTTTGGTAGCCGCCAAGCTAGCTGGTGTGGATCGGATTTTCCAAATTGGTGGAGCCCAAGGTGTAGCAGCTCTGGCTTATGGTACTGAGACCATTCCCAAGGTAGATAAGATAACGGGACCAGGCAATATCTTTGTGGCTACGGCCAAGAAGATGGTTTATGGTGTCGTGGGAATTGACATGATTGCCGGACCTTCTGAGATTGGAGTCATTGCGGATCGTTCAGCCAGTCCAGTCTATGTGGCAGCTGATCTTCTGTCTCAAGCCGAGCACGACAAGCTGGCTCGGGCTATTCTGGTGACTGACTCGGAGGAGCTGGCGGACCAAGTCGAAGCAGAGCTAGACAGACAGCTGAAAGAGCTGCCGCGGGAGGAAATCGCGCGTGCTTCGATTGAGAACAATGGTCGCATCATCCTTGCCCCTTCTAAGGAAGCCATGTTTGAGCTTATGAATCAGGTGGCACCGGAGCATTTGGAAATTGCCATGGATGATGCTTACAGCTATCTGGATCAGGTTGAAAATGCTGGTTCTGTCTTTCTGGGGCATTATACTAGCGAGCCAATTGGTGACTACTATGCGGGAGCCAATCACGTTTTACCGACAACCAGCACCAGTCGTTTTTCATCAGCTCTGGGTGTCTATGACTTCATCAAGCGCATTCAGTACACCCAGTACAGCCGTGCTGCTGTAGGAGCGGCTGACAAGGATATTACCAGTCTGGCCTATGCAGAAGGCCTGCAGGGACATGCTAAGGCCATCGAAGCCCGCAGACAGGAAAAATAAAAGGAGTTACCATGAGACAAGCTGAAATCAAGCGTAAAACACAGGAGACCGATATTGAACTGGCTGTGAATCTGGACCAACAGGAGCCGGTAGCTATCGAGACCGGTGTCGGATTCTTTGACCACATGCTGACCCTTTTTGCCCGCCACAGTCGGATTGCTCTGACGGTCAAGGCTGAAGGCGATCTTTGGGTGGACAGCCACCATACGGTTGAGGATGTAGGCATCGTGCTGGGCCAGGCTCTGCGTCAGGCTTTGGGAGACAAGGCCGGCATCAACCGCTACGGTACTAGCTTTGTGCCTATGGATGAAACGCTGGGCATGGCGAGTCTGGACTTATCCGGTCGCTCCTATCTGGTCTTTGAGGCGGATTTTGATAATCCTAAACTTGGGAATTTTGACACCGAGCTGGTAGAGGAATTTTTCCAAGCCCTAGCCTTTAATCTGCAGATGAATCTGCACCTGAAAATCCTTCATGGTAAGAACAGTCACCACAAGGCGGAAAGCCTCTTTAAAGCGACTGGCCGAGCTCTACGGGAGGCTATTACGATAAATCCAGAGATTCATGGAGTTAACTCCACCAAGGGCTTGCTCTAGCTTGCCCTTCTGAGTGAAAGGAGTTGATGTAGAAATGATGATTGTTATTGATTATGACGCGGGAAATACAGCAAATGTCCTCCGTGCTCTGGCTCAGGTCGGAGTAGAAGCGCGTCTATCAGCTAATCCGCAGGAAATTTTAGCAGCCGACGGTTTGATTTTACCAGGTGTCGGTGCTTTTCCTACTGCCATGCAAGAGTTGGAAAGGCGAGGGCTGGTTTCAGTTATTCAGCAAGCAGTGGCTGATGGCAAGCCTCTCTTGGGGATTTGCTTAGGCATGCAGCTCCTGCTGGAGTCTGGATTGGAGAATGGTCAAAGCTCTGGACTGGGTTTGATTCCCGGTGTTTGCCGTCGGATTCCGGACCAGGCTGGTCTGCCTGTGCCTCACATGGGCTGGAATGACTTAAAGATCCAGCAGTCGTCTGCTTTGACAGCCGGTCTTGAGGGCCAGTCAGTCTATTTTGTCCATAGCTACTACACAGATGTTCCGAAGGAGTACTTGGACGTGACGGCTGATTATGGGCTGCCTATCCCAGCCATGATTCACCGAGGATCGGTCTTTGGCTGTCAGTTTCACCCAGAAAAGTCAGGTGCTGTAGGCCTCGGTATCCTAGAGAAGTTTAAGGAGTATGTCTATGAAAATACTGCCCGCTATTGATATCAAAGACGGTCAGGCCGTCCGCCTTTTTAAAGGGGATTTTAGTCAGAAGACAGTGGTAAATCCCGATGTTTTGGAGCAAGCTCGAGTTTTCAAAGAAGCCGGGGTTACTATGATTCATGTGGTTGACTTGGACGGGGCCTTAGAAGGTCGTGCGACCAATCGAGATTTGATTGCCCAGATTAAAGCGGAGACTGGCCTATCTATCCAAGTCGGGGGTGGCATCCGCAGTCTAGAGCAGATTGAAGATTACCTGGCAGTTGGCATTGACCGTGTCATTATTGGCTCTATGGCTGTTAAGAATCCTGATTTTGTAGAGGCCGCACTGGAGTGCTTTGGAAGCAGCAAAATCGTGATTGGCATTGATGCGAAAGAGGGGCTGGTTGCGACTGAGGGTTGGCTGGAAACCAGCAATCAGGACTATATCAGTCTGTCGCTGGCCATGGAAAAAATCGGCGTCCGTCTCTTTGTCTATACAGATGTGGACCGAGACGGGACTCTGACTGGTCCCAATATCCAGCATTATCAAAAATTGCTAGCAGCTCTCAAGCATGCTCAAGTCATTGCCTCTGGCGGCATCCAGTCAGCGGATGACTTAGAAGAGCTGAAAAAACTGGGCTTGGCTGGTGCCATTGTGGGCAAGGCCTATTACAGTGGACGAATTAGCCTAGAGCAGATCAAGGAAGCAGAAAGGGGCTAGCCATGCTGAAAAAACGAATCATTCCCTGTCTGGATGTCAAGGACGGCCGGGTGGTCAAGGGCATCAACTTTCTCAATCTGACTGATGTGGGCGATCCAGTCGATGCTGCCAAGGCTTACTATGAAGCAGGCTGCGATGAGTTGGTCTTTCTGGATATCACCGCCACCCATGAGGAGCGGGACACGACGGTCGAGATGGTCCGGCGCGTGGCGGAGCAGGTTTTCATTCCCTTTACCGTCGGGGGAGGCATTCGTACGGTTGATGACATGAAGCGGATGCTGCAGGCTGGTGCGGATAAGGTTGCAGTTAATTCCTCAGCACTGGCAAATCCTCAGCTTTTAGCTGACTGCGCTGAGAAATTCGGCAGCCAATGTGTGGTGCTGGCTGTGGATGCTAAGAAAGAAGCGGATGGCAGCTGGCATGTCTATCTGGCTGGTGGCCGCAAGGACAGCGGTCGCAATCTATTAGACTGGGTCCAAGAAGCTGTCGGTCTTGGAGCGGGGGAAATTCTTTTGACCAGTATGGACAAGGATGGGACCAAGTCTGGTTTTGACTTGCCAATGCTGGAATCTGTCTCCCAAGTGGTTTCCGTTCCTATCATCGCCTCTGGTGGTGCTGGCAGTAGCCAGCATATCCTAGAAGTTTTTGAAAAGACTGCAGCGACAGGTGCCTTGGCCGCTTCGATTTTCCATTATGGTCAGGTCTCTATCGCAGAGACCAAAAAAGCCATGCTGGAAGCTGGATTGGAGGTGCGCATCTGATGACAGAAGTAAAGTTAGATTTTCAAAAGCAAGGCGGTCTCATACCTGCCATTATCCTAGACCACACCAGCAAAGAAGTCCTCATGCTGGCCTATCTCAATGAAAAAGCCTACCAGCTGACCCGCACTAGCGGTCAGATGTGGTACTGGAGCCGGTCACGTCAGGAGCTTTGGCATAAGGGAGCCACCAGTGGCCACTACCAAACCGTCAAAAAAATCACAGCTGACTGCGATCTAGATACCCTGCTGATCGAGGTAGACCAGCTGGGAGCAGCCTGCCACACCGGTGCCAAATCCTGCTTTTTCCATACAATCTGGAATGAAGAAGACGGCAAAACTGACTAAAAGCTCCCTTACTTTTGTACTTGGTTAATGCAAAAATAAAACTACGACATCAGTCTGCCATTGGAAAGAATTGCTTTTTATAGTAAAATAAGGACAGTAACAAGGAGATACTATGCTAGAAACCCTCTATCAAGAAGCCCTCAAACGCAAAAAAGAGCCCAAGGAAGGCTCCTATACCAGCTATCTCTATGACAAGGGGCTGGACAAGATTCTCAAAAAAGTCGGTGAAGAAGCGACAGAAGTGGTCATTGCGGCCAAAAACGCTGATAAGAAAGAGATGGCCAATGAGACAGCCGATCTGCTCTACCATCTGGCGGTCGCGCTCGTCGAGACTGGCGTCAGTCTGGAAGAGGTAGAGGCTGTCCTCCAGGCCCGTCAGGGCAAGCAGAGCCGGATTCATGACCGACCTGAAATTGATAATTACTAAAAGGACACGAGATTTGCAGAAAGGCGGCCCAGCATGCGTGACAACCATCTTCATACCTATTTTTCCTATGATTCTGAGGCGGATTTCTGTGACTATCTGGACCATTATGAGGACGAGATTGTCACTACTGAGCACTATGATTTGTCCAATCCCTACCCCTACGAAGCTGCCTCGCCCCATGATGATGTGCCTGACTATGCGGCCTATTCAGCAAAAATAGCAGAGCTGAACCAGCAATATGGCAACCGCATCAAAAAGGGCATTGAAATTGGCTATTACGCTCCACGTAAGGACGATATCCTATCTTTCCTAGCGGACAAGGATTATGACCTCAAACTCCTATCTGTCCACCACAATGGCAGTTTTGACTATCTGGAAGAGCCAGTCCTGCAGCTGGATAAGATGGAGTTAATTCCCTCCTACCTGAGAGAGCTGGAAGAGGCTATCGAGGCTGTGCCAGCGGATGTACTAGCTCACTTTGACTATGGTTTTCGGAAATTTGCGCTTACCGTAGATGAGTTAAAAACTTTTGAACCAGAGCTGCGACATCTTTTTCAAAAGATGATTGACCATGGTCTGGCCTTTGAGCTCAACTGCAAGTCCATGTATCTTTACGGTCACGAGGAACTCTATATCTACGCTCTTTCGCTAGTCAAGGAGCTGGGCGGCCAGCGCTTTTCAGTGGGATCAGACGGCCACAAGTTGGAGCATTTTCGCTTGCAGTTTGACCGAGTTGCCAAAATCTTGGAGGAGGCCGGTATAGGTGAGGAGCAGTTGATCTAGAAGGAGAAATCATGGCCGAGATTAGGCCCTTAAAACCAGAGGAAATCCCGCTCTTAGAGGAATTTCTTTACCAAGCTATTTTTATCCCCCAAGGTCTAGCACCGCTTTCTAGAAGCATCCTGAAAGAACCAGATTTAGAGATGTATATCAAGAACTTTGGCCAGCAGCCAGATGATTGGGCTTTAGCAGCAGAAGTGGATGGCCGGCTGGTCGGAGCCGTTTGGATTCGCATCATGAAAGATTACAGTTATTATGACGACCAGACGCCCTCTCTGTCCATTTCATTCCTGCCTGAGTTCAGAAGCCAAGGACTAGGCCAGCAGTTGATGACAGCCATGCTGGACTTGCTCAAGGCCAAAGGCTACCTAGGTGTTTCCCTTTCCGTTTCCAAAGACAATCCTGCCGTTCGCTTTTATCAAAGACTGGGCTTTGTCACGGTTGAAGAGAGGGAAGATAACTATTTGATGCTGTGCCGATTGTAATAAGAAAAGAAAACTCATGAAACTAGAACGATTAATTTATATTTTGCTAGCCCTTTTGAATAAGAGGCAGATAACAGCTAAAGAAATTGCTGAACGCTTTGAAATATCTACCCGCACAGTATATAGAGATATGGATACGCTCAGCTTAGCCGGAATCCCTATCTACTCTGAACGTGGGGATAAAGGTGGTTTTTATATACCGGATGACTACAAGATGGACAGTAGCTTTTTCACAGAAGAAGAAAAGCAGTTTATCATCAATATGAGCCAAAATGTTGGCAAAATTGTTGGTCGTCCAAGTTTTGGCAGCCTTGAGCATAAGTTTGCTTCTCAAGAGTCGACCGATAAGGTTAATCCTTTTTACTTCGATCTTACTTCGTGGTCTCTCAATACAAATTATTTACTTGAAATTGAGCAGGCTATACAAACTGGGAAGAAAGTTTCCTTTTCTTATTTTTCTAAAAAACAGGAACGAAGCCAGCGAACGATTCTTCCTTACCGTCTGATTTTTAAACTAAATGCTTGGTATGTTATCGGCTACTGTTTAGAAAAGTTAGATTTTCGCTTTTTCAAACTCAGCAGAATTCGTGATTTGCAGCCAGTAGAAGAGGCTGTCGATGTTGGAGATTACCCGCTTTTATCTCAAGAAAAGCTAGATCTTTTTCTAAATCCGTCTAAAGATAAAGTTGAGGGCAATAAAGAAGAAGTAGAGCTAATTTTTGAAGAATCTGCGCTTCCAAAAATTTATGACCACTTCACAGAAGAAGAAATCACTCTTGAGCAAACCAGAATAAAGGTCCATGCTTTCAGAGCATTGACACCGGTCTTTTTCGAATTGATTTTAAGTTTTGCTCATCAAGTAAAAGTCATATCGCCAAAAGAACTGCAGGATAAATTAATTCATACTCTTCAAAAAAATCTTCAGCAATATGACAGACTGTAGTCATATTGCTTTTTGTATAATCTTAAATGGCTTGAAGATCTCATTTTTTGAGTGCTTGCCTAAATTATTTTGGAGGTTCCAAATGGATACAAGAACATTAGCAGAAAGCTATTTTACTGCAGTCAATAAAGGTGGCTGGGAAGATTTCGTAGCTGAAAACTTTAATTATGGAATGTGCGACAGTCAGGAAATCAGGCGAGGTCGTGATGTTTATCTGCAAGGTGCAGGCCAATTCTATGCTTTGAGCCAGCATCTTGAAGTAAAGAAGTTATTGGTAGAGGGACGAGAAGTAGCTGCTTTAAATCGATATCGCCTGCAGTCGCCACACGGAAAGGAACTAGAATTGGATGTCGCAGAATTTTTAAAATTTGACGAATCAGATAAATTGATTGCGTCTACTATTTACTTTGATACTCATCGTTTCCAAGAGTTTATGCAAGGGAGATAACTATGACAAAAGACCGCTCAAACAGCGGCCTTTTGTATTATAGTTTATGTTAGAAGGAGCCTCCGCCTCCTCCGCCCCCACCACCTGAGAAGCCACCTGAAATACCAGATGACAAGCTGAAGTAGCTACTTGAGCTGGGAGGATTCAATGAAATATCAACATTGCTAAAGCCTGTAGCAAAACCTGTAGATATATTACTGAAGAAGAAACTTTCAAGATTTGTTTCTTTTAATTGAATGTCTCTTCCTTTTAATGTTTGACTGACTTTTTCCGCATAGCCAAAAAGAGTCGCATATACTAGAATTCGATTCCAGAGAATGATTCCCTCTACCTCAGTTTGACTAAGATGAGCAATATCGCGCAGCATGTTGGAGAAGCTCTGCCATTCAATTACTTCTTCTCTAAATTCCTTTTTTAGGTATCTATCTGCCATTCGATTCAATTTTATTTGAGCTGCTTTCCCAAGGAACCACGCGACAAATAGAAGCAAAGGATAAATGTAGGAATATGAGTAATCAAACTGTCCGGTAGTAAAAGGATTATAAAAAAGAGAACCTAAAGAGAGAATAATAATACCAATATAATAGGAAATATAAGCTAATGAAACAGGTCTTTCTTCTTTTTTGCTTATTTTACGGTATCGTATAGGGAGATTTAAATCGACTCTTTCTTGACGGACATAGTTCGCAACAGTACGTAGAGCCTCTTGAAATTTCTGTCGTGTAGAAGACTTGGAGCTTTGTTGGTAATCTGGGAACATCTTATCAGGAGTAACTTTATCCTTATCGCCAAAGACCATTTCCAACAGTTTTATCTCGTAGCGACTTAGGTTATCTAAGTGAACAATTTCCAGTTTCTCTCCTGATCTTCCAATGCGAAATTTTATATTTCCTCTGTCAATCAGATCCATTAAAGTAGCCTGTACTAAACTAGAAAAGCTAGGAGTTCCTGTTTTTCTAGTATGAGCAAGAGATTTTTCAATTGATATATTATAGATATTGTATGCAAGTTGCAGAGGAGTAAGATTCTGAGGCGGTTCATAGAGTCGCGTATTTTTAGGAAGCTTGTTTAGATAATAAAATCTTAGTAAATAGTAAAGAAAGCAAGCCAGACTTATAATCAGAAACGAGATTGCAATGCCTGGACCTAGGACATAAATTATAAAGCTATGTTCCTTCTGTTTTTGTTCAATTTCTTTTTCCTTCTCTTCAAATTGCTTGCGGTGGGTTGAAGGGATAATACTGGCAGTATCAATATCTGTAAATATACTCTTGTCCCAAGCGCCGTGCAATTCAAGTTTTGTTCCTTTTGTGAGTTTATTTGACCTAACCGCCAGAATCTGATTTAATTTTTCTACCTTTGGTTGGTTTTTATTGAAGCCTGTATGGGCGAAAAGCTGAGCACTAGTATCGAAACGATCCGTAGAAACAGAAAAATATAATCGTCGAATATCCGCATCCCAATCAGAAATAGGTATCCAATTCAGCTCAGCTATATCTTGATACACCCAAAGCATATTTCGTAATTTCCAAGTTATAGTGATAATGACTTGATCACCAGATTTACCAGAATTATAGATTGTAATCTTTTTCCCATCTTTTACAGCCTCTTCTTTTATCTTTTGCGGGGACTTTTTCTGTCCATTGGTGATAATATCTATCTTAGGATTGTCTTCGATTTGAAAGCCTTTAGGCATCTTGCCGGCCTGGCCCAGCGTGATATATTGGCCGTTATAGGAACTGTCGTATTCAAAAGTTACTTCCTCTGTAAAAGTGGCTGTATTATCGCTATGCAGCTCTAGCTGTCCTACGTAGGATGTAATCCTGCTCTCGACATCGTCAGCCAATATATGACGAGGAACAAAGATGCAAAGTAATGAAGTAAGAAGTGCTAGACTAAGCAGAAGTCTGTACAATCTGTAGGTGTTTTTCATAAATCTTCCTTTCGCTAATGCCTTATTATAACACGTTTCTAAAGCTCTGTCTTAATCTATTTTTCAGTAACCAATGACTTCTACAAATGCTTTATCGTATTATTTGTAAGTTTTCTTACCAAGTGGTAAAATAAAGCCGAAATAAAATATGTTCTCCTAGAGCAATCTAATCGATTAGCAATAATGAATTTGACTGTTCTTCGTAGTCATATAAAGGAGTTGATTTTATGACTAATACTAGGCGAGCAGTGCTAGCACTGAGCTTGGGTGTTTTGTTATTGCTAGCAGTGGGAATTCTACTGCAGGTTCATTTTTGGAGAATGATCATTTTGCTAGGTCTATTCTTTTTTGCGGAAGTATTTATCATCTGGTACTCTGGAAGTAAGTCTAAGTCGCAGATTAATGGCGGGCAAAGCCTTGAACTCTTCTGGCTTTATATCAAACGCTTGAAAATCTTTTATGTCACAATTGTGTGTCTTGCGATTCCTTTCGTTTCTCTGTCTTCCAATCCTGCTTTCGATTTGTTTTTTGTGCTTGAGTTGTTAGTATTCTTGCTCTTAAGCAATTATATATTTAGCTCTCATGGTATTCAACCGCCCAAGAAAGAGAGGGCTCTTAGAGTCTAATTGCTTTGTTTGCAGCAGTCGATTTGACTGCTGTTTTTTCAAAAAAGAAAAAAGCCTGGATTTTTCCAGGCTTTTTAGTGAAATGTGCAGGCTTAGTGCGCTACACGTTTGCGAGCTGCTTTTTTACGGTTTTCTTCGATGAAAGCCGCTTTTTGTTCTTCAGGTTCGATGACTTTTTTCTTGACTGCATATACTGCGCCTGCCACAGCAGCAACAGTAGCTGCAACTCCTGTAAGAACGCCTTTTCCAAATCCTTTAGCCATGTGATTTCTCCTTTTCTGAACTTTTATTATTTATGTTATAATTAATAGTAACGAAAAATCAAAATTTTTTCAAGGAAAAAAGATGAAAACCAAGATAATTGTGATAGTAGGGCCTACGGCGGTCGGAAAAACGGCTCTGAGTATCGAGGTAGCCAAGCGCTTCAATGGCCAAATCATCAGCGGTGACAGTCAGCAGGTCTATCGTGGCTTGGATATTGGCACGGCCAAGATTCGTCCTGAAGAGAAAGAGGGCATTCCCCATCATCTGCTGGATGTGCGGGAGGTTGGAGAAAGCTACTCGGCCTATGATTTTGTGACTGAGGCGGCTCAGGCTATTCGCGAGATTGCGGCTCAAGGTCAGCTGCCCATCATTTGCGGCGGCACAGGGCTCTATATCCAGAGCTTGCTTGAGGGCTACCATCTGGGCGGAACCGTCCCTCACGAGGAGATTCTGGCCTATCGGGCGCAGCTGGACAGTTGGTCAGATGAGGATTTGTTTGAAAAAATAGCAGAGCTGGGTATCGAGATTCCACAGATAAATAGACGCAGGGCTATGAGGGCGCTAGAGATTGCCCATCTGGGCGGTCAACTAGAAAACAATCAACCAGACTATGAAGCCCTGCTGATTTGCCTAGATGATGAGCGAGAGCGACTTTATGATCGAATCAATCAGCGAGTAGATCTGATGCTAGAAGCCGGGCTTTTAGAAGAAGCTTGCTGGCTGTTTGAGAAAGCTCCGACCAGTCAAGCCAGCAAGGGTATCGGCTACAAGGAACTTTTCCCCTACTTTGAAGGGCAGATGATCCTTGAAGAGGCCGTGGACAAGCTCAAGCAGAATACTCGCCGTTTTGCCAAGCGCCAGCTGACTTGGTTTCGCAACCGGATGTCCGTGACCTTCTATCAGGTGGGAAATCCAGACTATAAAAATCAGGTCATGGAGGACATCAAGAATTTTCTGGACAAGTAGCTGGCTGACCAAGTCTTAGTAAGGATATGAGATGATAGAAACAGAGAAAAAAACAGAGCGTGTCTTTTTGGTCGGTGTGGAGCTGGCAGACACGGAGAATTTTGACCTATCCATGGAGGAACTGCAAAGTCTAGCTAAGACCGCAGGGGCTGAGGTAGTCGGTTCCTATAGCCAGAAGCGGGAAAAGTATGACAGCAAGACTTTTGTCGGATCTGGCAAGTTAGAAGAAATCCGACAGCTGGTTGATGCCGAAGAGATTTCGACCGTCATCGTCAATAACCGTCTGACACCTCGCCAAAATGTCAATCTAGAGGAAAGCTTGGGGGTTAAGGTCATTGACCGTATGCAGCTGATTTTGGATATTTTTGCTATGAGGGCTAGGAGTCATGAGGGCAAGCTGCAGGTGCATCTGGCCCAGCTCAAGTACCTGCTACCTCGCTTAGTTGGACAGGGGATTATGCTTAGCCGTCAGGCAGGAGGTATTGGCTCCCGCGGTCCTGGTGAAAGCCAGCTGGAGCTCAATCGACGCAGTGTACGCAATCAGATTCATGATATTGAGCGCCAGCTCAAGGCAGTGGAGAAAAATCGGGCGACCGTTCGTGAAAAACGGTTGGAATCCAGTATTTTCAAAATCGGCCTCATCGGTTATACCAATGCTGGCAAGTCTACGATCATGAACTGCTTGACTAGTAAGAGTCAGTATGAGGCGGACGAACTCTTTGCGACGCTAGACGCCACGACCAAGAACATCAACCTAAGTGGCCAGCTCAATGTCACTCTGACAGACACAGTTGGCTTCATTCAGGATTTGCCTACAGAGCTAGTATCTAGCTTTAAATCCACACTGGAAGAGAGCAAAAATGTCGATTTGCTGGTCCATGTTATTGACGCCAGCGACCCTCATCATGAGGAGCACGAAAAGACTGTCCTCGACATCATGAATGAGCTGGACATGCTGGATATTCCCCGGCTGACTCTTTATAACAAAGCAGACAAGACGGAGGATTTTACTCCGACCCTTACTCCTTATTCTTTGATTTCGGCTAAGGCGGACAATAGCAGAGCTCTTTTGCAGCAAGTCCTGCTGGAGCGGATGAAAGAGTTATTTTTGCCTTTTACAATCAAGGTAGCGCCTGCTAAAGCCTACAAGATTCATGATTTAGAGAAAGTCGCGATTATGGGGAATCGAGAATACATAGACGATGTCGAAGTCGTTTCAGGCTGGATTGCCGAGAAAAACAAATGGAAACTGGAAGAATTTTATGACTGATTATATTGACCTGGCCCTCAAATACGGCGGTTTTACAAGCCTAGACAGGGTCTACTTAGAGCAAGTGTTGGCTGGCCTGACAGAGGAGCAGAAGCGGAGCTTTATCACTCCGCCCCCCAGTGTTATCAATGCTTACTTTGCTGAGCTTTATCAAAAGAAAAGTCCGGAAGCCGCGACAGCCTATTTTTTAGAGATTAGCCAGGCGCTGGACTTGTGGAATGCGGAGCCTAGCTTTGTAGAAAATAAACCTTTTGTACGGCTTAATCTTTCTGGCAAGTCCTATGGATTTTGCTATGAGAGCGAGGAAGTCGGCTTGGTCTTTCCTGAAAAGCCAGAGTCGGTAACAGACGACTTGCTCTTTGAAATCGCCCAAGTCTTTCCACAATACTTGGTCTACGAAGAAGCAGGGAGAATAAAAATGGTACCTCTCAAAGTTGAATCTCAAGTCGTGGATAGTCAGGCACTTACTGCTTTGACAGATTGGCAGCAGCTAGCGGATGGCAGCCAGAGAGTTCTGGGCTACAATCAAGATGAAGTCAGTCAGCTGGCTCAGTCCTATGCTGGAAAAAAATACTACCACTCGCAGAATCGCTCTGCCATGATTTATATCATTTAGAAAGAAAAACATGCAATTACAATTTTTAGGAACCGGAGCCGGTCAGCCATCAAAGGCTCGCAATGTGTCCAGTCTCGTCCTCAAGCTGTTAGAGGAAATCAATGAAGTCTGGATGTTTGACTGCGGTGAAGGTACCCAGCACCAGATTTTGGAGACGACGATTAAACCGCGCAAAATCAGCAAGATTTTCATCACGCATCTGCATGGCGACCATATTTTTGGCTTGCCGGGCTTTCTATCCAGTCGTTCTTTTCAGGCTAATGAAGAACAGACAGACCTAGCAATTTATGGTCCCAAAGGCATTAAAAACTTTGTCCTGTCTAGCCTGCGCGTGTCTGGTTCTCGTCTGCCTTATCGGATTGATTTTCATGAGTTTGATGAAAATAGTCTGGGCAAGATTCTTGAAACGGACAAGTTCACAGTTTATGCGGATAAGCTGGATCACACGATTTTTTGTGTGGGATATCGGGTGATGCAGAAAGATTTGGAAGGAACGCTGGATGCAGATAAGCTACGAGCTGTGGGTGTTCCCTTTGGCCCCCTCTTTGGCAAGGTCAAGAATGGTCAGGATATCGTACTAGATGATGGAACCAAAATCATTGCAGCCGATTATATCTCAGCTCCTCGTCCGGGCAAGACAATTGCTATTTTGGGTGATACTAGGAAGACTGCTGCCAGCGTTCGCTTGGCTGTATCAGCAGATGTGCTGGTACATGAAGCGACCTATGGCAAGGGAGACGAAAAACTTGCCCGAAATCATGGTCATTCGACCAATATGCAGGCTGCAGAAGTAGCCAAGGAAGCTAGTGCCAAGCGCCTCCTCCTCAATCATATCAGTGCCCGCTTTCTAGCAAAGGACATCAGCCAAATGCGCCGCGATGCCAGCGCTGTCTTTGAAAATGTCCATGTAGTCAAGGATCTGGAAGAGGTTGAGATATGAGAACCATCATCATCACAGGGGCTAGCGGTGGGCTGGCTCAGGAAATGGTTAAGCTCTTGCCCCATGACCGACTGATTTTGGTCGGACGGAGCAAGGCTAAGCTGGAAAAACTATATGGAGAAAGGGAAAATCTTGACTTAGTGGAGCTGGATATCACAGATAGCTCAGCTTTGGAAAGATTTGCTGAGCGGATTGACAGTCAGTACGGCCACGTCGATGTACTAGTCAATAACGCTGGCTATGGGATTTTTGAAGAATTTGACAAAATCAGCTCAAATGATATCGAGGCCATGTTTGATGTCAACACCTTTGCCCTGATGAACCTGTCCCGGATCTTTGGAGCTCGCATGAAGCAGGCAGGTCAAGGACATATCGTCAATATCGTTAGTATGGCCGGCCTCATTGCCAGTAGCAAGTCTAGTCTTTATTCGGCGACTAAGTTTGCGGCTATTGGTTTTTCCAACGCCCTGCGTTTGGAACTCCTGCCTTTTGGGGTCTATGTCACGACGGTGAACCCAGGTCCTATCAAAACTTCCTTTTTCGATCAAGCAGATCCTGACGGTTCCTATGTAAAAGCAGTCGACAAGTATATCCTTGAGCCTGACTTTGTAGCGAGCAAAATTGTCAGTTCCTTTGGCAAAAAGAAGCGGGAAATTAATCTACCTGGGATTCTCAATCTAGCTCACAAGCTTTATACCCTTTTTCCAAGAATTGCCGACAAGATGGCAGCCAATATGTTTAACTATAAGTGAGGTTTTATGACAGCTAATCTACAAGCTTACAAAGCTCATCTGCAGGCGCCTTGGGGCAAGCTTCAGTATGATATTGTTTTTGCCTTTCTAGAGTCACTGAAGGACAAGAAAATCCTGGATTTCGGCAGTGGTTTTGGAATTGTGGCTGATTTTCTAGCGGAAAAGAACCAAGTGACCGCCATCGAGCCGAACCCAGAAATGATTGCTGAGCGAAAGCAGAACTTTTCCTATGAGCAATTGCATGGCAGCTTGGACCTTCTGCAAACATTGCCAGACCAGTCTTTTGATGTCATCGTATGTCATAATGTCTTAGAGTATGTATCTGCCCCTGCTCTTTATTTAGCAGAATTTTCCCGCCTCTTAAAAAAGGACGGCAAAATTTCTCTGGTTAAGCATCACGAGGTTGGACGCATTATTCATACAGTGGTTTTTGAAAATGACCCAGAAAAGGCCCAGCAGCTTTTGAAAGGTCAGAAATATCAAACCCACAGCATGGGAGCTGCAAAGGTCTATCAGATCCAAGAAGTGATTTCAGGTCTCCCATTAGAAGTTGAGGATTATCAGGGAGTACGAATTTTTTATGGGCTGCAATCCAATGACTACAAAACTGCCCCTGATTGGGCTGAAAAGATGCTTGAGATGGAGCTGGTTGTCTGCAACCAATCTCCTTATCGGGACATCGCTGCCTTTCAGCATGTTTGGCTAGTCAAGTCCTAAATTGAATGAAAAAGTATTCATTTACATCTTAAACAACCCCCGTAAGGAGAAAGCTTGATGCAAAGGAGAGAAGTCATAGAGCCAGAGCAACCTGTCAATTATGCCCTGCTCAGCCTTTTTCAATATATTGCTTCCGTTTTGGTGATTATGGTCCATTGCCAGAGGCTTTTTGAACATGAAACCCTGCATTTTGTTCAAAAGAGTATGTTTGGTCGCATGGCAGTGCCGTTCTTTTTAATTTCTTCAGCCTATTTTTTCCGAGTACGCTGGAAGCAAGAGCCTCAAGACGTGAAACTAACTCTGTATATTAAAGGTATTTTAAAGGTCTATGGCTTTTGGAGCTTGGTCTATCTTCCCTATGCTTTGACTTACTTCCAATCTCTGCACTTACCCCTCTACCTAGCTCCGCTGGCTATTCTAGCAGCGCTCTTCTACATCGGAATGAGCTACCAGCTCTGGTATATTCCTGCCTTTCTCTTAGGTTTGCTGCTGGTCCATTTTTTGTATAGGAAGTTGGGTCCCAAGAAAACATTTGCCCTTTTGTTAATTCTCTACGCCTTAGGTGCTATTGAGACTTATCACGCCTATCTGTCGCCTAGTCTGCTGACAAACTGGTATGATGCTTATGCCAAGCTCTTTTTCACTAGCAGGAATGGCCTCTTCTATACGCCCATTTTTATCTATTTAGGCTACTTTCTAGCTGATTACGGGCAGATAGCCTTATTTCAGAAGAAACGATGGCTGTCTCTTCTGTTGGCAAGTCTTTTCCTAGTAGGCGAAGGAGTTCTGGTTTACATCAGGCAGGGACTGGATAAAAACTTTTTCTTTGCTCTCATTCCCTTTACGCTCTTCTTATTCAATTGGCTGTTAAAAACTCAGTGGAAGCGTGAAAAAAACTGGCGACATTTAAAAGATTTAAGTATCCTTTATTTCTTTCTCCATCCTATCTTTATTGAGTTATCTTTCTTTCTGCTCAAATCCCAGCAGCTGACCAAGTGGGAAAATGGCCGTTGGGCCTTCCTTCTGACGATTATCCTGACCCACCTGACGTCAGAGTTGGTGATTCGATGGCGAGGGAAAAAAACAGAAAAGAAGTGAAAGTTTAGTTTTTGAAGAAAATCATATAGAGCGTTAAGAGCAACTATCAATTTTGAATAGAATTTAGCTATAAAACATTTCAAAGGAGTTCCACATGCTTAAACGTCTACAACAGCAGCTGGCTTTTACCAATGAGCTGGAAAAGCTGAAAGCCACTCATCGCAACAATCGAACCTTGGACGCTTATCGTTTTGAAAATTCTGCGGAGCATAGTTGGCAGGGGGCGCTTATGGCGCTAGTCTTTCGAGAATATATCCCTGAAGAAGTTAATCTGGAAAAGGTCATGTCTATGTTACTGATTCATGATTTGGGCGAAATATATGCTGGCGATACCTTTATCTTTGACGACGTGGGCAAGAGCGATTCTTACGATAGAGAGCTGGAGTCCTTGAAAATCAGCTTGGACAAGCTACCGTCAGATCAGCAGGATTCCTTTCTAAAGCTTTGGCAGGAATTTGAGACTGGGATTAGCATAGAGGCTAAATATGCTCGTGTGCTGGACGCTCTGGTTCCCCTGCTCAATCACTTGGAAGTCGCTCAGCCCCATGACAACCCTCATGGCCTGACCAAGTCGCAGGTAATCGCTAAGAAATCCTTTATCCAAGAAACCTCTACAGCACTTTGGGAATTGGCTCAGGAAGTTATTAATCAAAGTGTTGCTAAGGGACTATACCTGGATGAATGAGGTCGGGGACCTTGCCCGTAGATAAGAAGTTTGAGACTGGTTGAACCAGTCTTTTCATGTTATAATATTCAGACAAGATTGAACGGAGAAAGTGTTTCACTTATCATGATTAGCTCAAAATACGACTGGCAGTTTGCCACAAATTTTACAGACGAAAAATTTCTAAAAAAGGCTAAAAAAGCTGGATTAGAACCTGCCGCTGCTAGTCTCCTTTACCAAAGGGGTGTGCAGACTGAAGAAGCTTTGCAGGAATTTTTGGAGCCTAGTTTAGACCAGCTTCACGATCCTTATGACCTGCATGATATGGAGCGGGCAGTGAAGCGCATTCGCTCAGCGATTGAGAATTACGAGCATATCTTAATCTATGGTGATTATGATGCGGATGGGATGACCTCGGCATCGATTGTCAAGGAAGCCTTGGAGCAGCTGGGGGCTGAGTGTCAGGTCTACCTGCCCAATCGCTTTACGGATGGCTATGGTCCTAATAGCAGTGTTTATAAGTATTTTATTGAAAATCAAGGTATTTCGCTCATTATTACAGTAGATAATGGAGTGGCCGGCATTGAAGCTATTGAGCTGGCCCAGTCTCTGGGTGTGGATGTCATCGTGACGGATCACCACTCCATGCCTGAGGAGCTGCCAAACGCCTATGCGATTGTCCATCCGGAACATAGCGGAGCGGATTATCCTTTCAAGCATCTGGCTGGTTGCGGGGTGGCTTTTAAGCTGGCAACAGCCCTGTTGGAAGAAGTCCAAGTCGAACTTTTGGACTTAGTGGCCATTGGGACCATCGCTGATATGGTCAGTCTGACGGGGGAAAATCGGATTTTGGTTAAATATGGCCTTTCTGTTCTCAAAAATACCCAGCGAGTAGGTCTTCAGGAACTCTTCAAAATAGCTGGTATTCAGCCTGATGAACTGGATGAAGAAACAGTTGGCTTCCAGCTTGCCCCCAGACTCAATGCCTTGGGACGGCTCGATGATCCCAATCCAGCAGTTGAGCTTTTAACAGGTTTTGACGATGAAGAAGCTCGTGATATTGCGCTCATGATTAACCAGAAAAATGACGAGCGCAAGGAAATCGTCCAGCAGATTTATGAAGAAGCACAAACCATGCTGGACCCTAAGAGACCAGTGCAGGTGTTGTCCAAGGAAGGCTGGAATCCCGGTGTGCTAGGGATTGTCGCTGGGCGCTTGCTGGAAGAGCTGCACCAGCCAGTCATAGTGCTTAATATCGAGGATGGCATCGCTAAGGGCAGTGCCCGCAGTATTGATGCGGTCAATATTTTTGAGGCCTTGGACAGTCATCGTGACCTTTTTGTAGCTTTTGGTGGCCATGCTGGAGCAGCTGGAATGACTCTTGAAGCAGACAAGCTGGCGGAACTTGCTGACATCTTGACAGCTTATATCTTAGACAATGATTTGGATTTGACTGGCAAAACAGCTCTGTATTTAGATGAGGAGCTGCACCTGCCACAACTGACCCTAGATACGCTCAAAAGCTTCGAAAAACTGGCTCCTTTTGGTATGGATAATAAAAAGCCGCTTTTTTCCCTCAAGGATTTTAAAGTGGACAATGCTCGGACTATGGGAGCTGGCAATAGCCATCTCAAGCTGAAAATTTCTCAGCAAGATGCTGCTTTTGAAGTAGTCGCTTTTGGGCAAGGAAGCCTGGCGACAGAGTTTGCCCAAACCAAGAATCTGGAGCTGGCTGTCAGCCTATCTGTCAATAAATGGAATGGACAGACCAGCCTCCAGCTCATGCTGGTAGATGCCCGTGTGGACGGTGTTCAGCTTTTCAATATCCGCAGCAAAAATGCGACTTTGCCTGACAAAGTTCCTGTCTTGCGTTTCACAGAGGAATTGCCAGATTTGACAAATAGCAGAGCAGTTGTGGTTTATGACCTTCCCGATGATTTGCAGGACTTGAAGAAGATTCTTCAATCACAGGATTTCGAAGCGATTTACTTTAAGAATGAGATTGCCAAGCCATACTATCTTACAGGCTATGGTAACCGTGAGCAGTTTGCCAAACTTTACAAGACAATCTATCAGTTCCCCGAGTTTGATGTTCGCTATAAGCTCAAGGATCTGGCAGCTTATCTGAAAATAGATCCTATTCTCTTGGTCAAAATGATTCAGATTTTTGAAGAACTTGGTTTTGTCAGCATCACAGGAGGCGTCATGACGGTCAATAAGGAAGCTGAAAAGAAAGAAATTGACAGCAGTCACATTTACCAAGACCTCAAGCGCCTAGTCAAAGAACAAGAACTCATGGCATTGGGTACCGTGCAGGAGATTTATGATTATTTGATGGAGAGATGAGATAATGAAGGACTAAGCCTAAGTCTCGCAAAGGAGAAAATTTTAGATGAATGAAATTATCATGAGCTTTAAACCAGAATTTTTTAAAGCTTTGCTAACAGTAAAAAAGCATTTTGAATATCGTTCAAGGATTCCTGAAAAAGAAACGGTAGCCTATTTATATCTTTCCTCACCCGCTAAGATGATTGTTGGGAAAATTGTTTTAGGTCAGCGTAATAATATCCAACACTTTTTAGAAAATTCAGATTTAGCCAATAGTAGTCGTTCATATTTGGAAAAACATTTGCAAGAAGGTGCTAAGTATTTTTCTCCAATTTACTCCCTATCTCTTCTTGACTCGCCTATATCATTAAAACAAGCTAAAGAATTATCGCCGAGATTTAGTGCTCCTCAAGGCTATAGTTATATGTCGAATTATAAAGAATTGAATGATTTTCTTGAAAAATCTGTATTTTCAATATTTGAGATTAATCCATCTAATGATTTGGACTTATTAGGCTTATTTACGAAGGATATTGTAAAAAATTATGAACAAGAAATAGCAACACCACTTTATTTAGAGCAATACATTTAATTTTGACTTGCCTAGAAAAAACGATTATAAAGGTTAACCAACTCAATCCCAGCCTCAATAAGGTGGTCTATAAATGAATGAAACATACTCTTTTAAATTAAATAATCTATCCCCTTAAAAAATAACTTTTCTATTACCATTTGGATGAAAAAGTGATATAATAGAGAGTAAAAAATTTTTTTGAAAGAAAGTATATCATGAATTTAAAAGACTACATTGCAACAATCGAAAATTATCCAATGGAAGGCGTGACATTCCGTGATATCAGCCCGCTGATGGCAGATGGAAATGCTTATAGCTACGCTGTTCGTGAGATTGTTCAGTATGCGACAGACAAGAAGATTGACATGATTGTTGGACCGGAAGCTCGTGGCTTTATCGTGGGCTGTCCAGTTGCCTTTGAGTTAGGAATCGGCTTTGCTCCAGTCCGCAAACCTGGTAAGCTTCCTCGTGAAGTTATCTCAGCTGACTATGAAAAAGAGTATGGTATGGATACCCTGACCATGCATGCGGATGCTATCAAGCCAGGTCAGCGCGTTCTAATCGTAGATGATCTCCTTGCGACTGGTGGAACAGTGAAGGCAACGATTGAGATGATTGAGCGCCTTGGCGGTGTAGTAGCTGGATGTGCCTTCCTTATTGAGCTGGATGAGCTCAAGGGTCGCGAAGTTATCGGAGATTACGACTATAAGGTTCTGATGCACTATTAATACATAGTTTCTAGCTATATCTAGTTAGAGAAAAAGTATAATTGAAAACTATATCTCCTTTCAGTATAATGAAAGTACATTGGATAAACAAAGAATAGGCTGGAAAAGTATTTCCAAGCCTTTCTAACGATTGAAGGAGATATTTTCATGCCAATTAAGATTGATAAGAAACTGCCAGCTGTTGACATTTTAAGTTCTGAGAATATCTTTGTCATGGATGACGACAGGGCGGATCATCAGGATATCCGACCTCTGAATATTCTGGTACTCAATCTCATGCCTCAGAAAATGGTAACGGAGACTCAGATACTGCGCCACTTGGCTAATACTCCGCTGCAGTTGACTATTGACTTCCTCTACATGAGCTCTCATCAGTCTAAAACGACACGTGCAGAGCATATGGAGACTTTCTATAAGACTTTTGATGAGGTTAAAAATCGCTATTTTGATGGCTTGATTATTACTGGTGCGCCGGTAGAGCATCTGCCTTTTGAAGCGGTGGACTACTGGGAAGAGTTCCAGCAGGTGATTGAATGGTCCAAGAACCATGTCTTTTCGACTCTGCATATCTGTTGGGGAGCTCAGGCTGGACTTTACGCTCGCTACGGCGTTGACAAGCACCAGATGACACGTAAATTATCGGGTGTCTATAGCCAGTCAGCTGACAGCAGCAATCTGCTTTTCCGTGGCTTTGACGATGAGTTTTATGCGCCGCATTCCCGTCATACCGAAGTTCTAAAGGAAGATATTGTCAATCTGACCAATCTGGAAATTCTCTCGTATGGTGAAGATACTGGCCTCTCTGTGCTGGCTAGCCGAGACTTGCGAGAGGTATATAGTTTCGGTCACATGGAATACGACCGCGATACTTTATCTAAGGAGTATTTCCGCGATTTGAAGGCAGGGAAGAATCCACATATTCCAGAGAATTATTTCAAAAACGATGATGTCCATGCGACACCGGCCTTGCGTTGGAGTTCGGCCGCAGCACTCTTTTTCAGCAATTGGGTCAATTACGCTGTCTATCAGGAGACGCCTTTTGACTGGGAAAGTGCTGAAAATGATGTATCGTTTTTTGCTTATCTATAAGAGGTGACATGACTTATTTATCAGCTTTTAAATCGGGTAATCTTGTAATCCCGAGTGCCCTTCTTTTACATTTTAAGGACATCTTTGATTCCAGCGATGATTTTTTGGTCTGGCAGTTTTTCTATCTGCAAAATACGACTTCTCTGGAAGAGCTGGCGCCTAGTCAGATCGCGGAGCATATTGGCAAGACCCTGTCAGAAGTCAATCGCTCTATGTCCCATCTGACAGAGAAAGGTCTCTTGCAGTATAAGACCATTGAGCTGAATGGAGAGACAGAGGTTATCTTTGATGCTTCACCGGCTTTAGAAAAGCTGGATGAACTTCTTACAGCTAAAAGCGGTCCGCAGACTGTGGCAAAGGCGCCTCAGAATGTTTTGAAAGACTTGGTGGAGACCTTCCAGCAGGAGCTGGGCCGTCTCTTGACACCCTTTGAAATTGAGGATTTGACCAAGACTGTTCAAGACGATAAAACCAATCCTGACTTGGTCAAGGCTGCTCTTCGTGAGGCTGTGTTTAATGGCAAGGCCAATTGGAAGTATATTCAGGCTATCTTGCGTAATTGGCGTAAAGAAGGCATTACTACGCTTGCTCAAGTAGAAGCTAAGAGGGAAGAGCGTGAAGCAGCTAACCCTCAAAATGTGAAAGTTTCAGACGATTTCCTCAATGCCATGAATTTGTGGAAGGACTGACTTTATTAGATTTATAGTGGCCTGTTAGATACGACAGGCCCTTGATTTTATAAAAAAGGAGAAAAGTATGACCTATCAATTGCCAAAAGTCTGGTCTGCTGCGGACAGCGACCAAGGGAAATTTTCAGGTATCAATCAGCCTACTGCTGGCGCGCGCTTTGAGCAGAAGCTTCCTGTCGGTAAAGAGCCTTTTCAGCTTTATTCACTTGGGACTCCAAATGGGGTCAAGGTGACGATTATGCTGGAGGAACTACTGGCAGCGGGTATCACTGAGGCAGCCTATGACCTCTATAAGATCAGCATCATGGATGGCGACCAGTTTGGCTCAGATTTTGTGAAAATCAATCCCAATTCCAAGATTCCGGCCTTGTTGGACCAGTCAGGTCATAAGCCGATTCCTGTCTTTGAATCAGCAAATATCCTGTTCTATCTGGCAGAGAAGTTTGGAAAGCTGATTCCGTCAGATTTGTCCGGTCGGACTGAGGTGCTCAACTGGCTCTTCTGGCAGACAGGAGCAGCTCCCTTCTTGGGCGGTGGTTTCGGTCATTTCTTTAATTATGCTCCAGAAAAGCTAGAATACCCTATCAACCGTTTTACGATGGAAGCCAAACGACAGCTGGATTTGTTGGACAAAGAATTAGACAAGAAAGCTTATATCGCAGGGGATGACTACAGCATAGCGGATATTGCTATCTGGTCTTGGTATGGGCAGTTAGTACAGGATAAGCTCTATCCAGGCGCTGCTGAGTTCTTGGATGCTGCATCCTACAAACATCTATCTGCTTGGGCGGAGAAGATTGCAGCTCGTCCGGCGGTTCAGCGCGGTTTAGCTGCCGAGTATCAGGAAGTCAAATAAACATGTGATGGGTAGGAACTTCCCATCATCAAGTGGCGAGACAAAATCAGTTTATCAACAGGCTGATTTTTCCTCCGCTGCTTTTTTTATACCCTTAAAAATGATATACTGAATAGAAGAATGTTTAGAAAAGAGTAAGCAATGCAAAAAAAGACTATTTCCCAACGCTTGGAGCGAGTAGCTGCTTTTGTGCCGGAGGGGGCAAAGTTGCTGGATGTTGGGAGCGATCACGCCTATCTGCCTATTTACCTGATTCAGGAGGGTCGGATTGAGAAGGCTCTGGCTGGAGAAGTGGTAGAGGGGCCTTTTCAGTCTGCCCAGAAAAATGTGGCAGAACATGGGCTGACGGAGCAGATTGAGGTTCGCTTGGCCAATGGTCTGGCGGCTTTGGAAGCCGAAGATCAGATTGACACCATCGTTATCGCTGGCATGGGCGGTCGCTTGATTTCAGAGATTTTGGAAAATGGCAGAGCTAAGCTTGAGTCTGTTTCCCGCTTGATTTTGCAGCCCAATAACCGAGAAGATGAGCTCCGCAGCTGGCTGGTATCTAACGGTTTTCGTTTGCTGGCTGAGGATGTCTTAGAAGAAGCTGGTAAGTTTTACGAAATCCTAGTGGCAGAAGCAGGCCAGCAAACTTTGACAGAGCAAGAAAAGCGTTTCGGACCTTTTCTGATGAAGCAACAGTCACCTGCTTTTCAGTTAAGATGGCAGAAAGAACTGAAAAAAATTGAAAAAGCTTTGACTCATATTCCAGAAAAGAATGAGCTGGAACGCTCTGCTATGTCCAAAAAAATCGAAAGTATCAAGGAGGTGCTCCATGTTAGCAAGTGAAATCATCGCCCGTTATGAAGCCTATTGCCCGCAAGAACTGTCCATGGAGGGCGATATTTCAGGCCTGCAAATCGGGACTTTGGACAAAGAAGTGGACAAGGTTCTAGTGGCATTGGATATTCGCGAGCAGACAGTGGCGGAGGCTATTGAGGCAGACGCTGGACTGATTATCGTTAAGCATGCGCCTATCTTTCGCCCGCTTAAGGACCTAGTGGCGGATAAGGCGCAAAATCAGATGATTTTAAGCCTCATCAAGCATGATATTGCTGTCTATGTCAGCCATACCAATATTGATGTTGTGGAGGACGGGCTCAACGACTGGTTCTGCCAGCTATTGGATATTGAGGAGACAAGTTTTCTCAGTCAGACAAGCCCAGAACATGGTATTGGCCGCGTGGGGAAGATTTCTCCTCAGACCTTTGGGGACTTTGCGGCTAAGGTCAAGGCAACTTTTGGACTAGATAGCTTGCGTCTGGTCGCTTATGAAGAAGCGGATCTCGAACGCGTGATTGAGCGTGTGGCTATTTGTGGCGGAAGCGGTCAGTCCTTTTATCCAGAGGCTATTGCCAAGGGAGCGCAGGTCTACATTACAGGTGATATTTACTATCATACAGCTCAGGAAATGCTGACAGAGGGGCTTTTGGCGCTGGATCCTGGACATCATATTGAGGTTCTTTTTACGGAAAAATTAAAAGAAAAGCTTGATGCATGGAAGGCAGAAGAGGGATGGGAGATTGAGATTCTGGCTAGTCAGGCTTGGACCAATCCTTTCCGACATATTTGAGAGGATGCGACATGAAAAGAGTAGCAGTGATTGGTGCTGGGATTGTTGGCTCAACAGCGGCTTACTATCTGTCCCAATCCCCAGATGTGGAAGTGACTGTCTTTGATGACGGCAAGGGGCAGGCAACCAAGGCAGCCGCTGGCATTATCAGTCCTTGGTTTTCCAAGCGTCGAAACAAGGCTTGGTATAGGATGGCGCGTCTGGGCGCTGATTTTTATCAAGATTTAATTGCGGATTTTAAAGCTGCTGGTATCCAGACAGACTTTTACCAACAGACAGGTGTTTATCTGTTAAAAAAGGACGAGAGCAAGCTGCAGGAGCTTTATGATTTAGCTGCTAATCGCCGGGAAGAGTCGCCCTTAATAGGGGACTTGAGTCTTCTCAGCCTTCAGGAAGCCCATGAGAAATTTCCAGACTTGCAAGGCTTTGAGCGGCTTCTTTATGCTTCCGGTGGTGCCCGTGTGGAGGGAGCACTCTTGACGGAGACGCTTGTGAAAGCAAGCAAGGCAGAGTTGGTTGAGAAAAAGGCAAGCTTGACAGTAGATGGAGAGCAACTTCTTGTGGACGGACGTAACTTTGACTGTGTGATCTTGGCTGTGGGGGCTTGGCTAGGAGAAACCTTGCAGCCACTGGGCTATGAGACAGATGTTCGACCGCAAAAGGGACAGCTACGTGATTTTAAGCTGGCTGAAAAGACGGATGACTACCCTGTGGTTATGCCTGAGGGTGAGCTGGATATCATTCCCTTTCTGGCGGGCAAGGTCAGTGTTGGTGCCAGTCATGAAAATGATCAGGACTTTGATTTGAAGGTAGATAAGAAAGTTCTGGATCAGTTGCAGCGAGAAGCGGAAACTTACTTGCCAAGGCTGTCTAAAGCAGAGATTTTAGGCGAGCGCGTGGGAACACGGGCTTATACCAGCGACTTTGCTCCTTTCTTTGGAGCTGTTCCAGATTTGCTAAATGTCTACGCTGCCAGCGGATTAGGCTCTTCTGGTCTGACAACTGGCCCGCTTATCGGACGCCAATTGGCCCAGATAGCTTTGGGAGAAGCGGGGCTGCTGAATCCAGCTGACTATCCTATTGAACAGTATGTGAAGAAGGTTTGATATGACAGAAACCATTTTGAATTGGGTCAATATTTGTGTAAAAAAAGATGAAGAAATCCTACTGCTTAATCGCCAGCATGATAACTTTAAAGGGTGGATACAACCAGGCGGGAAGGTGGAGTTTCCAGAATCTTTTTTCGAAGCTGCAAGGCGCGAATTAAAAGAAGAAACGGGGCTAACTGCTCTAAACATGGAATTGAAGGGAATTTCAGGATTCACTAATCCGAGTAAAAAAGAACGGTATGTGTATTACGATTTTCTTTGTACTGCATTTGAAGGACAAGTCAGGGGAAACGATCATGAAGGGGAGCCCAAATGGTGGAAGATTTCGGAACTTGACCAAATAGATATGCAGGACGACATACGTGAACGTTTGCCTCTCTACTGGCGGAAAGGCTCTTTCGAGCGGATTCATTACTGGAATGAGGAAAAACACTGTATAGGGGAAACCAAGATGATTTTGTATGATTGATTTTAGAGAATAAGGAGAAGTTATGGATTGGTTACGATCGCAGCCTGTGGTTATGCAGGCATTCTTGGCTGGGCTTTTTACATGGGGATGTACCATTGTAGGCTCGGCTGTTGTATTTTTCTTTAAACAAGTCAGTCGCAAGTTGCTGGATATTATGATGGGCTTTGCGGCAGGCGTCATGATTGCGGCTTCCTTTTGGTCGCTTCTAGCACTGTCAATTGAGTATGCGCAAAGTTCTTATGGCAAGCTGTCCTGGCTGCCAGCAGCGATTGGTTTTTTAGTGGGAGGTTTTTTCCTGTGGCTGATTGATGCTGTGGTGCCTCACTTGCACTTGAGCAAAGATATTTCGGAGGCAGAGAGTGTTCCTGAGCACAGCCGAAAGAAACTGTCCAAGACAGCCCTGCTCTTTTTAGCCATTACCATTCACAATTTTCCAGAAGGTTTGGCAGTCGGAGTAGTCTTTGGTGCTTTGGCTGCCAATCCTAGTCCGGAAGCCTTTGTCGGCGCGATTGGCCTAGCTTTGGGAATTGGTCTGCAAAACATCCCAGAGGGGGCTGCTCTGTCCATTCCGATTCGGACGGACGGCAAGTCTCGGCTTAAAGCCTTTTACTGGGGCTCCATGTCTGCGATTGTGGAGCCAATTGGGGCTGTTCTAGGTGCAGTTGCTGTTATGGCTATGACGGCTATTCTGCCCTATGCCCTCTCCTTTGCAGCAGGCGCTATGATTTTCGTGGTGGTAGAGGAGTTGATAACGGATTCGCAGACTAATGGCAATACTGATGTGGCGACTTTAGGTCTCATGGTGGGCTTTGTTCTCATGATGGTCTTGGATGTGGCTTTGGGGTGATGCCAACTTGGAATCAAAGAGCGGAAGAAAGCGGAATTTCCGCTCTTTTTCTTTTATTTAAGGCTAGTGAAAAGGATGACATCCGCTTTCAAAAATGGTAGAATAAGGAGAATACATTAAGAGAGGAAACTCATATGAAAGGTATTATTCTTGCAGGTGGTTCTGGTACACGTCTCTATCCTTTGACCCGCGCTGCATCAAAACAGCTCATGCCGGTTTATGACAAACCCATGATTTATTATCCACTGTCAACTCTTATGCTGGCTGGTATCAAGGACATTTTGATTATCTCCACTCCGACGGATTTGCCTCGTTTTGAGGATCTGCTGGGTGACGGCTCTGAGTTTGGCATCAAGCTATCATATGCTGAGCAGCCAAGTCCAGATGGACTGGCACAAGCCTTTATCATTGGGGCTGATTTCATTGGAGATGACCGCGTGGCGCTGATTCTTGGGGATAATATTTACCATGGCCCAGGTTTGAGTAAAATGCTTCAAAATGCTGCTGCTAAGGAAAAAGGAGCAACTGTTTTTGGCTACCATGTCAAGGATCCAGAACGCTTTGGTGTAGTAGAATTTGATGAGAATATGAATGCTATCTCCATCGAAGAAAAACCGGAACAACCGCGTTCTAACTATGCAGTGACAGGACTGTACTTCTACGATAACGATGTTGTCGAAATTGCCAAGAACATCAAACCGAGTCCTCGCGGTGAATTGGAAATCACAGATGTCAACAAGGCTTACTTGGAACGTGGTGATTTGTCTGTTGAGCTCATGGGACGTGGTTTTGCCTGGTTGGATACAGGAACTCACGAAAGTCTTTTAGAAGCCGCTCAATATATCGAAACAGTTCAGCGTATGCAGAACGTTCAGGTGGCAAATCTGGAAGAAATTGCCTATCGTATGGGCTATATTACTAAAGAGCAAGTTCATGAATTGGCGCAGCCATTGAAAAAGAATGAATATGGCCACTATCTCTTGCGCTTGATTGGAGAAGAATAAGAAGATGACGGAACAATTTTTTGATAAGGAATTAGCAGCGCGTGAGGTTCCTGGAATCCCTGGAATGCTGGAGTTTGATATCCCTGTACGCGGGGACAATCGAGGCTGGTTTAAGGAGAATTTCCAAAAGAAAAAAATGCTGCCGCTAGGCTTCCCTGAAAGCTTCTTTGCAGAAGGAAAACTGCAAAATAATGTCAGCTTTTCTCGTAAAAATGTCCTGCGGGGCCTTCATGCTGAGCCTTGGGATAAATACATCTCTGTTGCAGATGACGGTAAGGTGCTGGGTTCTTGGGTCGACCTGCGTGAGGGCGAGACCTTTGGTAATACCTACCAGACAGTAATCGATGCCAGCAAGGGAATTTTTGTGCCACGTGGTGTAGCCAACGGCTTCCAAGTCCTTTCTGATACTGTTTCCTATAGCTATCTGGTCAATGACTATTGGGCTTTGGAACTCAAACCCAAGTATGCCTTTGTTAACTATGCAGACCCAGCTTTAGGCATCCAGTGGGAAAACCTAGAAGCAGCAGAAGTCTCAGAAGCAGACAAGAACCATCCGCTACTTAAGGATGTCAAACCTCTAAGAAAAGAAGATTTGTAAAAAAGAATTCTTTTCTGATTTATTAATTGATACTGAAATATATGATTTAGCTCAGCTCCTATCCGAGCGAAGCGAGTGGAAGAAATGATTGCCGCTGTGGTGTAAGTCATGTAAAAAATTATGTAGTTTGTTACATGACAGGGGATTTTTGAGACATTAGGCTCAAAAATAAGCAATGAAACCGGAGGTTTGCTTGCGTCCCCACCACTTAAGGCAATTATAAAAAAGTTAAGGAATAAAAATGACTGAATACAAAAAAATTATCGTGACAGGTGGAGCCGGTTTTATTGGTTCTAACTTTGTCCATTATGTTTACAATAACTTTCCAGATGTTCATGTGACAGTGCTGGACAAGCTGACTTACGCGGGTAATCGGGCCAATATTGAAGAAATTTTGGGCGACCGTGTTGAGCTGGTTGTTGGAGATATTGCTGATGCAGCCTTGGTAGATAAGCTGGCTTCTGAAGCAGATGCTATCGTTCACTACGCTGCAGAAAGCCACAATGATAATTCGCTCAATGACCCAAGTCCATTTATCCATACCAACTTCATCGGAACTTACACACTCTTGGAAGCAGCACGTAAGTACGACATTCGTTTCCACCATGTGTCAACTGACGAAGTCTATGGGGACCTGCCTTTGCGTGAAGATTTACCAGGTCATGGAGAAGGTCCAGGTGAGAAATTTACGGCTGAAACCAAGTACAATCCAAGCTCACCTTACTCCTCAACCAAGGCAGCTTCAGACTTGATTGTCAAAGCTTGGGTACGCTCATTTGGTGTCAAAGCGACTATTTCTAACTGTTCAAACAACTATGGACCTTACCAGCACATCGAAAAGTTCATTCCCCGCCAGATTACCAATATCTTGAGCGGTATCAAGCCAAAACTCTATGGTGAAGGCAAGAACGTCCGTGACTGGATTCATACCAATGACCATTCATCAGGCGTTTGGACAATTCTGACCAAGGGACAAATCGGTGAAACTTACTTGATTGGTGCTGACGGTGAGAAGAACAACAAGGAAGTGCTGGAGCTGATTCTCAAGGAAATGGGACAGCCAGCAGATGCTTATGACCATGTGACAGATCGTGCAGGCCACGACCTCCGCTATGCCATTGATGCCAGCAAGCTCCGCGATGAGCTAGGATGGAAGCCAGAGTTCACCAACTTTGAAGCGGGTCTCAAAGAGACCATCAAGTGGTACACGGATAACCAAGACTGGTGGAAATCAGAAAAAGAAGCAGTCGAGGCTAACTATGCTAAGACTCAAGAAGTGATTAAATAAGAATTGGCTATCAATGATGAGCCTTGTAAAACTAGCGCTATGTGATTGAGAGGCTGGGATGAACTGTCCCAGCCTTTTCTCACAGGATTGTTAGCTTTTTAATATGTTTGTTACAGAAAATTATGCAAAAATAGTGTAAAATAAGATAAATCCTTGCTGTGTTTTTAGCTAAAGGGATTTTCTCAAATTAAAGGAATACAAACATGAAAATGGTAAAAAGGGTAGTGGGAATTGTTTTGGTGCTGTTGCTTGCAGCAGTCCTGTTTCTGGTTCCTGCATCTGTTAATCAAAGTGAACAATTAAAGAATGTTCAAGGCAGTGCTTCCTGGATGAGTATTATTGAGCCGGCTTTGAGCAATGCCAATGTAACGGCTCAGGGAGTCAGCACGGAGGTTTCTCTCAATAGCGTCCAGCTTAATCAGGTGCTCAAGTCTTCTTTGACTGACTCTGAGAATCAGGAGCTGCTGAATAGTGTTTACAGCATTGAAGGCAATAAGCTGCGCATCCAGTATCCAGTCAAACTGCTCTTCATTGGCAGTAAGCTGGACCTAGAGGTGGATGTGACGGTGAGAGATAATGTCTTGCACATCACAATCGATAGTGCCAAGTTGGGCTCTCTTCCTATCCCTAAATCTTGGGTGACAGGAATGCTGAAGCAACAAATGCAGGCCTCTAATTCATCTATCACAACGGAGGGGGATAGTTTCCTACTAGCTCTGCCGCAGAGTCAATTCAGCATTAACAAGATTAGCTTCCAGAACGGAGCTGCTAAAATCCAGTTCAGCATGGGTTATGGAATCTAAAAAAGAAAACTTCATTTGAGGAAGAAGTCTTCCGAATCAAATGGAGTTTTTATACTATTATTTGAGAAATGTCATTGTAAGGGAGGAAAGATGCCGATTCCTAATATCCAGCAAGAGGAGTTGATTATTATTGATGACAATTTGCGTTTTGGCAAGATGATTTGCCCATTGTCATTGGAAAAGCGGACTATCGCGGGAAAGGTATTGGTAAGAAAGTTCTTTCTGCTTTGATACAGCGCGCACGCAATCTAGGCTATCAGAAACTAGCAGTTCAAGAAATTTATGATTTCAATCACCCCTCTCGCAGTTTGTTTGAGTCGCTTGGTTTCTATCCAACTCTTGCTAGGGAGAAAGGCAAATCTTATACACTTGATTTGACCTTGCCCTTGGCACAGATTCAGCCCAGTCAGTTCTACCTTTCACGGGAAAAGCTGGACAGGATTTGTATTGATTTTGACCAACAAGAACTTGAACCTTTACCTGTCAAGCGCATGGATGGCAAAATTTTCTTTACTGATGGACATAGCAGAGCCTTTAAGGCTTATCAGGCTGGCCTTTCTCATATTCCCATCTATTATGATAGGGATGAGCTTAACTGGGACTTTTATCGATACTGTCTTCAGGCTTGTCAAGAAAGAGGCATCTTCTCTATAGCTGATTTACAGAACCGCATCTTGTCCAAGGAAGACTATCAGACCAAATGGCTTGATTGGTGTAAGAGAGAAGCTAGAAAATTTGATAAGAGCTGATATCGCGGAGTTCTTGTGTTATAATAGATAAAAGGAATTAATATATCAAATCAGAGGTGAGATGATGCTTTATGAATTTTGTGCGGAAAATGTAACCTTGTTAGAAAAGGCTATGAAGGCGCGAGCCCAGCGGATTGAGCTCTGTGATAATCTGGCTGTCGGTGGTACGACGCCCAGCTACGGTGTAATTCAAGCAGCGGTGAATTTAGCTCAGCCTTACGGTGCGACTGTGATGACCATGATTCGGCCTCGGGGCGGTGATTTTGTTTACTCGGATCTTGAAATTGAGATTATGCTGACTGATATCCAAAAAGCCAAGGAAGCCGGCAGTCAGGGAGTCGTTTTTGGTGTTTTGACGGAGAAGAATGAAATAGATGTTCCGAAGATGCAGCGGCTGCTAGAGGCTTGTAAGGGACTGGAAGTAGTCTTTCACATGGCTTTTGATGCGATACCGGCTGAATACCAGTTTGGCGAAATGGACTGGCTGATTGAGAACGGTGTCCAGCGAATTTTGACCCATGGAGGACCTGCCAGTGAGCCAATTGAGGAGCATTTTGCTTGGCTGGACGAATTAATCGACCATGCTGCTGATCGGATTGATATCATGCCGGGTGGAGGCATTCATCTAGGCAATCGTCAGCAAATTATAGACAGCCTGGCAGTAGACCAGCTGCATGGAACTAAAATTGTATTTTAAGGAGGGGGAAGCTGCGCTAGCAGCGGCTAAGTAGATGTTGGAACTATTTGAAAAATACAAGGCTAATCCAGATAAGCTTAAGACTTACGGCTTTAAGGAGTCTGATGGAGCCTACCATTTCTCGCAGAAGATTATGAAGGGTGACTTTCGCTTGGAAATAACTATCAGAGATGGGAAGCTGGACTATCAGGTTTTTGACTGTGATACTGATGACGCCTATCTGCAGGTCAAGATGGAGCGAGTGACGGGTGAGTTTGTCGGTCAGGTTCGTGAAGCTTGTCAGGCAGTACTGCTGGCTATCCGTCAGCACTGTTTTGACGAGGTTGGCTTTCTCTATGAGCAGAGTAAGCGACTGCGGGATCATGCGGCTGAGGTTTATCAGGGTCAGATAGAGTACCTCTGGGAGAAGTCTTCCAGAAAGAGCTCGACTAAAGCAGGGGTTTTCCGCCACCAGGACAGTAAAAAATGGTATGGGGCTTTTTTGACCACAGACTGGTCTAAGTTTGAAGCAGAGCGAAGCGGCGCTATTGAGGTGCTGAATGTTAAGAATGACCATGTCGCACAGCTGATTCAGAAAAAGGGGATTTACCCGGCCTTTCACATGAATAAGAAATATTGGCTCAGTCTGCCCTTGGATGATACCCTGAGCGATCAGGAAATCTTTGATTTACTGGCGGTTAGTTACCAGCTGACCAGTAAAAAATAGAATCGAAGCACAGCGCTCCAATCCGCTGTGTTTCATTTTTCCTCAAAAAACAGTATAATAAAAAGACTAGTAAGAATAGGAGAAATTATGAATCTCATTAGAAAATTAGCCTGGTTTTTTAAGTTGGAAAAGCGGCGCTATATCATTGGTATCTTGGCCTTGTCCTTGGTAAGTGTCTTCAATCTGATACCGCCCAGAGTCATCGGTCAGGTTATTGACCGAATTGCTAGCAAACATCTGACTTCTCAAGAGCTGCTCTTTAATTTGCTGTTGCTGATTGCTTCAGCTTTTATCATGTACGGCCTGCGTTATGTCTGGCGCCTTTACATCTTAGGGACGTCCAATAATCTGGGACGGATTCTGCGCTCTCGATTGTTCGAGCACTTTACTCACATGTCTCCCTCTTTTTATCAGAAATATCGAACAGGGGACTTGATGGCTCATGCGACTAACGATATCAATGCGGTTGTCAGTTTGGCTGGTGGCGGAGTCATGTCAGCTGTGGATGCTTCTATTACAGCCCTGGTGACCCTGCTGACCATGTTTTTCGTTTTGGACTGGCGGCTGACCTTGATTGCTATTGTGCCCATGCCCTTCTTGTCGTGGGGCACGGGCTTGATTGGTCGAAAAAATCATGAAAGTTTTAAGGCCGCTCAAGAGGCATTTTCAGATTTGAACAATAAGGTTCAGGAGAGTGTTTCAGGGATTCGAGTGACCAAGTCCTTTGGCTATCAGGAAGCAGAGACTCAGTCTTTTGCCAAGACCAATCAAGAAGTCTACGAAAAAAATGTTTTGGCTGCCAAGTACGATTCTCTTTTCGACCCCTTGGTTTTGCTTTTTATCGGTCTTTCTTATGTTTTGACCTTGATTTTCGGTGGAATTTTTATCTCCCAAGGGCAGTTTACCATAGGAGAGTTGGTTACTTTTATCACTTATCTGGATATGCTGGTTTGGCCGCTGCAGGCTACAGGCTATCTTTTTAACATCGGCCAGCGAGGGGCTGTTTCCTATGAACGGATCGAGAAACTGCTGGCTCAGGAGTCAGATGTCAAGGAAGCTGAACAACCCCTCTCTCATGCGGAAAATGGTCGATTGGATTATGACATTCGGAAGTTTGCTTATGCAGAGGAGACTAGTTTATCGGATATTTATTTTTCTATTGAGCAGGGACAGACACTGGGAATTGTCGGTCAGACGGGCTCAGGGAAGACCACTCTTCTGCGCTTGCTGCTGCGGGAGCAGGATATTCAGGAGGGGGCTATCTATTTGAATGGCCATGATATCCGGGAGTACCGCCTCAAAGACTTGCGTCGTCTTATCGGCTATGTACCACAGGAACAGATGCTCTTTGCTCTGTCCATTCGGGACAATATCCGCTTTGCGAATCCCCAGCTGACAGATAGCCAGGTTCTAGCTGCCGCTCAACTATGCGGTGTGTATGAGGATATTCAGGCTATGCCAGAGAGGCTGGATACGGTTGTCGGTGAGCGGGGCTTGTCTCTGTCTGGTGGACAGAAGCAGCGCTTGGCGATGAGTCGGGCTATTATTACCAATCCTGAAATTCTGATTTTGGATGATTCCTTGTCGGCTGTTGATGCTAAGACGGAGCATCTGATTTTAGAAAATCTAAAGTCAGAGCGTGCTGGCAAGACAACCATTATCACAGCTCATCGGCTGTCGGCCTTAGTACATGCAGACCTGATTTTGGTCATGGAAGAGGGACGAATCAAGGAGCGGGGCACTCATCAAGAGCTATTGGAGCAAGAGGGCTGGTATGCCCAGACTTATCACAATCAGCAGCTGGCAGAAAGCTTGAAGGAGGAAGATTAATATGAAAAAGAAAGCAACTTTTCATCGCCTCCTAGGCTATATGTGGCGCTACAGGATAGTGACCAGCATGGCCTTGATCTTCATATTGCTGACGACTCTGGTTACAACGGCATTGCCGCTTTTGGCCCGCTATTTTATTGATCAGTTTATCGGCCGTAATCAAGCCTGGGCTGGCCTAACTTTGCTCGCTCTTTACTATGGTCTTTTCCTCTTGCGGGTACTTTTTACCTTCTTGGGAAAGTATTTCTTTGCGTGTGTGGCTCAAAGCGTGGTTCGGGACTTGCGACAGGAAAGTTTTGCCAATATCCAGCGCCTGCAAATGGCTTATTTTGATAAAACACCAGCTGGTGCTATCGTTTCCCGCCTGACCAATGATACTCAGGCAGTCGCAGATATGTTCAGTGAGATTTTTTCTAATTTTTTGAGCTCCTTGCTGATTTTAGTTGTTACTTTGAGCGCCATGTTTGCCCTCAACTGGCAATTGACCCTGATGATTGCTCTCTTTTTACCTTTGATGGCAGCCTCTATCTTGCTCTATCAGCATTTATCTAATCGTCAGCTGAAGCAGGTTCGGAATAAACTCAGTGATTTGAATGTCAAGCTATCTGAAAGTATTGAAGGGATGCGCATTATTCAGGCTTTTGGGCAAGAGAAGCGCTTGCTGCGGGAATTTGAAGAAATTAACGGTCAGCATTTAGGCTTCACCAATCGCTATCTCAATATCAATAGTCTCTTTCTGAGGCCGGCCATGTCTCTGCTGAAAATTTTGGCTTATGGAGTGATTCTGACTTACTTTGGTTTGACTTGGCAAGTGGCGGGTATTACGGCAGGTATTATGTATGCCTTTATCCAGTATGTCAATCAGCTTTTTAATCCTTTGATTGATGTTATGCAGAATTATTCTGTTTTACAGACATCTATGGTTGCTGCAGAGCGGGTTTTTGAAATCATGGACCGCACTGACTACGAGCCTGATCAGGCTAATCTAAACTTGCAAATTCAGGATGGCAGTATTGAATTCAAGCATGTTTCCTTTTCCTATGATGGAAAGCGTGATGTTTTACAGGATATCTCCTTTTCAGTCAAAAAAGGCCAGACGATTGCCTTTGTTGGCTCGACTGGCTCTGGAAAGTCCTCTATTATCAATCTTTTCCTGCGTTTTTATGAGTTTGAGCAGGGGCAGATTTTGATTGATGTACGCGATATTAAAGACTATAGTCAGGCGGAGCTGCGGCGAAAGATTGGCCTTGTTTTGCAGGATCCCTTCCTTTATCACGGTACTGTTGCTTCCAATATCCAGCTTTACCAAGAGCAACTGGCGCGTGAAGAGATTATAGAAGCGGCTAAGTTTGTAGACGCTCATGGCTTTATCAGTCAGCTGCCTCAAGGCTATGATTCCCCTGTGACTGAGCGGGGAGCGACTTTTTCCAGTGGTCAGCGTCAGCTTCTAGCCTTTGCCAGAACCATCGCCACCAAGCCTAAAATCTTGATTTTGGATGAGGCGACAGCCAATATTGATTCGGAAACAGAGGAGCTGATCCAAGCTTCACTGAGGAAAATGCGGCGGGGACGGACAACCATTGCCATTGCCCACCGTCTGTCTACTATTCAGGATGCCGATTGCATCTATGTCTTAGATAAGGGCCGCATTATCGAATCCGGCAGCCACGAAGAATTGTTAGCACAGGATGGCACCTATAAGAAAATGTACCAACTGCAGGCTGGGATGATGGAATCTTGAAAAGCTTGTTTATAAATAAAAGGTGTAGAATTCATTTGAAATTCCACACCTATTTTAAATAGGCTTTTAATTTCTCTAGATTTTCTTCTAAGTTATCATAAGGCAGCTTGGCGTACTGGTAAGGACAGCTAGCAAGGTAGCTTTGTTCAAAGAAGTCAAGCGGCAGGCTACTATGTTTGAGAGCACTGACGGAAGAAAGTGACCTTAAGTCTAGCAAGATGCCGTCCTTGGTCAGATAGCTGGCTAGCGAGAGTTGAGCTTGCTCTAGCAGCTTTTGAGCCTTTCTTGCTTCCTCTTCTTGAAGCTGCAGCAGCGCCAGCCTATTTTTTTCAAACATGAGACTGTCGATGTAGAGCGATAGGGCCTTCTGCATGATGAGGTTGCTGTCATAATCCACGGCGCTTTTGTAAGCGATGAAGGTCTTTTGAATCTGGGGCGGAAGGAGCAGGGCAGTAATCCTTAGGGCCGGGAAAAGGCTGGTTGAAAAGGACTTGATGTAGATGACTCGCTGGCTATTGTCTAGATAGTGAAAGGTCAGCTCCCGTCGGCTATCAAAGTCTGATAGGTAGTCATCTTCTACGATATAGACATCATAGAGCTGGGCTAGTCGAAGAATCTCTTCCTTGTCTTGCCGGCTGTAGGAGTGGCCTAAGGGATAGTGAAAGCGTGGAATGGTATAGAAAAATTTGATCTTTCCGCTTTGAAAAATCTTCTCAAGTTCTTGCAGATTAATCCCCTGTGGTGTCCTTTCAATGGTTTCATAAGGAAGTTTTTGCGCTAGCAGAAGATCATTAATTCGATGGTAGGTCGGCTGCTCTACCAAGATACGCTCTTTTTGGTTGGGAAAGTCAATTTGTGAGAGGATATAGAGGGCCTGTTGAGTGCCGGAAGTCAGTACCAACTGATCCCTAGAAGCATAGACAGCAGAGTCCAACATCAGTTTTTGCACAGAGCGACGCAAATCCTCCAGTCCTTCCTGCTGAGGGTAATAGTTGAAGAGATAATTTTCCCGGCCAACCAGAGTTTCATTTACACAGAGTCGGAAATCTTCGTAGGCTTGGTGGCGGTCGTCTCTCACAGGCAGCTCCAAATCCTGCTTTTCTTCCTGAGCATTTTCCAGCACATAGTAGCCGCTTTTGGGAACGGCATAGATGTACTTCTGATATTTGAGCTCAATCAGAGCCTTCTGCGCAGTATCCTTACTGCAGTGATAACGCTCTGCCAGCTTCCGCACAGAAAGGATTTTCTGACCAGTAGCCAATTTTCCCTCTTTAATATCCTTGATAATCTTATCGACGATGCGTTGGTATTTTGCCTTTGTCATAAAACTGTCCCCATACAGATTTGATTTTTTCATATTGTAACTCATTTTCAGATATTTTACAATAGAGAGCAAGTAGGAGGAGTCATGAAAACAAAAACAGTCATTCTGGCCACAGATATTTCTGGCTTAGGTAAGGTTGCCGCAACAGCTGCTCTGCCGCTGTTTGCAATTTGCCAGCTAGAGGTGGCTCTGTTGCCAACTATGATTTTGTCGTCTCATACAGGCGGTTTTTCAGACGTCTATATAGATGATTACACGCACGGGACGCTTGCCTTTTTGAAACAATGGCAGAGCTTGGAGTTCGACTTTTCAGCTCTGATAACAGGATATTTGAAGTCTGATATTCAGGTGGAAAATTTGCTGCGCTTTAAAGAGGAAAAAGGTTTGCCCCTTATCGTGGATCCTATCATGGGGGACAAGGGGACTTTTTATCAGGGATTTTCAGATGCCCATCTAGACCATATGCGTCGCCTCTGCCAGCATGCCGATTTGGTTCTGCCCAATTTGACGGAAGCTTGTTTGTTGTTGGAGGACCCCTACGAAGATAGTTTATCAGAGGATAGATGGGAGGACTACTGCAAACGTTTGGCTGAGTTAGGACCGAGCATGGTCTTGCTAACTGGCTTGCCCATGAAAGAGAACCAGATTGGTGTGGCTTATTTTGATGCAGCGACAGAAGAGTTTAACCTCTTTTCCAGTCCAGCTTTGCCCCAGCAATTTTTTGGAACGGGTGATATACTGACGACACTTGTAGCTGCGGCTTTTGTTCAGGGGTTCGACATTAAGCAAGCCCTGCCTGTGATTTTGAAGTTTATTGAAAAGAGCTTGGCACTTAGCTTTAAAGGGCAAATAGATCCAAAGAAGGGCGTTTTTTACCAGCCCTATTTAGGAGAGCTTTTTGCTGATTTTCAAGCCTTAATGGAGGAAAAAGATGAAGAAACAAACACTTGATTTGCAAACCTTAACCATGATTAGTTTATTTGCTGCTTTGATTTTTCTGAGCATTCAGTTCTTCAAAATTCCTGTGGGAGCTCAGTTTATTCACTTTGGAAATGCACTAGTAGTAGTGGGCTGTCTGATTTTTGGCAGTAAACTCGGTTTTTTAGCAGCTGCCATTGGACTGGGAATATTTGACTTGCTGAATGGTTACGCAGCGGAAATCCCAATTATCTTGTTAGAAGCACTTGCGGTGGCCGTGGTGATTCATTTTCTGTATGAAGGACTCTTTCAAAGAAAGGACCGACTAAGAAATATTCTTGTGATAGCAGTAGCCGCAGCTTTGGTGAAGATTGTGCTTAATATCCTCAAGTACACTCTGACAGGAACACTGCTTGGCGGGAGCAGTTTGCCAGCAGCCTTTTTACTGGCAGTAGCTAAAATTACTGGTACATTTGGCTCTAGTCTAGCGACAGTCATCGCTGTTCCAATCTTATATCCAATCTTTAAGCAAGTCAGAAAAGCGCATAAGCAAAGAAGACCACTGAAAAGTAAGGATGAATCAATAATCAGCATAAACAAAGAAACCGTCTGAGAATTCTCAGACGGTTTTTGTGTTTTTCTCTTACATAAAGTAAACGATAGCAAGGTATTGAAGGGCAGAGGCCGCTAGAATGAAAAGATGCCAAATCATGTGGAAGTAGGGCTTTTTTTGAGCATAGAAGCCGGCTCCTACAGTATAGCAGAGGCCACCAGCTAGCATGAGCCCCCAGAAGACAGGTCCGGTTTGACCGATAATCTGCGGAATGATAAAGACCACCAGCCAGCCCATAATCAAATAGAGAGCTAAGCTGAATTTTTCATTGACCTTCTTAGCGAAAATCTTGTAGAGAATGCCAAAGATGGTCGTTCCCCACTGGATAGCAATGATGAGATAGCCAAACCAGTTATTCATCAGCGACAGCACGACTGGCGTATAGCTGCCAGCGATGGCGATGTAAATCATGGAGTGGTCAATAATGCGCAAGATATACTTGTGAGTCGAGCCATAGGACATAGAGTGATAGACTGTCGAGGAGAGGAACATGAGAAAGAGGCTGATGACAAAGATAGAAGTTCCGACAGCAGCCACCAATCCGTGCCCTTCATAGCTATAAATGGCTGAGATAGGTAGCAGAATCAGCATCAGAACAGCTCCTACCGCATGGGTAACAGCGTTGGCAATTTCCTCTCCGAAGGATAGTTTTTTACTGAGTTTAAGCGCGTAGTTCAAGGTTTTCTTCCTCCTCATTTGGTACTTGGATTAGGGATAAGGTCTTTTGATAGAGTTTGACCGTCTGGCAGGCAGTGGAAATGATGGGTACCACCTCTATCTTATTGCCATTCATGTAGTCAACGAAGTCATCGTAGAGTTCTCGCGAATCTGCTGATTGATGCAGCATATTTAAAGTAGCTGAGATTTCCTGGATAGAAAAGACCGTTTTTAAGGTCGTAATGGCAATCAAGCGTGCTACCTGACGACGTTGATATTTTTTCTTGACCGGCTTGGCAATATAGCCATGCTTGACATAGTTGTTAATCATAGAAGCGGTTAGTCCCTTGTCAGCAGCTGAAATGGAAGAGCCACAGATATTGTTTACATAGAGCAGAACTTGGTCCAAATATAGCTCCAGTTCTGGTAATTCGTCCCACTTGGGAAAAACTTGTTGAGCTTTCAAATCTTTATCACTTTCTTATCTAGTCTTTATAACTAGATGATAACATCTCTGTAAATCAAAGTCAAGCAAAAAATAGAATGTCCCATTAAAATTTGATATAATTTTAAAAAGAAGAAAGGGAGGTTTTAGATGAAAAAACAAAGAATCTTTGATATGGCAGCCTTCCTAGGCAGTCTGATTTTTTGGTCTTGGCTCTATATGCGCTTTTTTTATGCCTACGTAGCCGTCGTCTTTTACAAGAATCAGCCAGAGTGGAACCTGCTGATACCAGCTTCTATCATTCTGACTTTGACAGCTATCAGCTCGCTTTTTATTCGCGGCCTCTATAGTCGGCACATTCCTCGTTGGCTGGTGCTAGCCAGTTACACCCTCTATTTTCTCATTCTATTCTATGCCCTCTTTTTGAAAAATATCGGCAGGCAGGGCTTCAGTCTAGACCTGCAGTCTTTTACCTATAATTGGATTTATGGAGATAAGCTGGTACCGACCATGAATATCATTATGTTCATTCCGCTGGGCTTTCTCTGCAAGCTGTCATGGAAGCATGTGGCTTATTTTACCTTGGCTATCGGTCTGGTTGAGGGGAGCCAGTATCTCTTTCATCTGGGTATTTTTGACTTGGGTGATATCTTGACCAATCTGCTAGGCTTCATCATCGGCAGCTATCTACTAGAGACAGCCTTAGGCAAATGGGTTGTCCGACACATTCACTAAATGAAAGAAGGAAACTATGAAAATTCTTATCCCAACTGCTAAAGAGTTAAATCTAACGGCATCTCCAGTAGCACCAAATCCACTGTCAGCACAAACTAAAGCTGTGTTGGATGAGTTTGTAACCATGTCAGTAGCTGACTTGGCATCTTTTTATAAAATTTCCCCTGAAAGATCGGAGATAGAGTGGCAAGCCATTCAGGCTCTGCGAGAAGGAACTGCGCAGCATGCTCCAGCACTCTATCTATTTGATGGCCTTATGTACCGCCATATCAAGAGAGAGGGTTATACCGAAGAAGAGAGTCAGTATATCGAGAAGCATCTTGCCATCACCTCAGCACTTTACGGCGTCATCCCAGCCCTAGAGCCCATAGCGCCCCATCGCTTGGACTTTATGATGCCGCTTAAGCTAGATGGGAAGAGTCTCAAGGCTTTTTGGAAAGAAGCTTATGACCAAGCACTGGCAGAAGATGAGATGATTTTCTCCCTCCTGTCCAGCGAGTTTGAAACAGTCTTTTCTAAGAAAATACGCCAGCGCATGATAGGTTTCAAGTTTCTAGAAAACCGTGGTGGCAAGCTGAAAGTCCATTCGACCATTTCTAAAAAAGCACGTGGTGAGTTTTTAACAGCTCTAATAACTAACCAAGTGACTGAAGTCGAACAGATGAAAAAATTAAGCTTTGCCGGCTTCACTTACCGACCTGACCTGTCCAGTGACCAAGAGTTGGTTTATGTCAAGGAAGTGTGAAAAGGGAAAAATCAAGTCGAGTACTATCTCTGCTCAGAATGCTATCAGTGAACTGGTTGGGGTAGATACAAGCGATAAGTAAAATCAGCAGGTAGAGTTCAGCTATACTACAGAGATTGCTGGGATGGAAGCAGGCTGTCAGGCATATAATTATATTGTAAAATGTTAAAAAATGAAAAACTATTATAAAAACAAACCAACTCAAGCTTTCTTAATGCTCATAGTTCTTATGTGGTCAATATACGAGATTGGTGCGTCCAGTCTGGCTAGCAATTCGGCCTGGGCCAAGGAATTCATGCATAGTCGGTATGTTATTGTTTGGCCAATGGTAGATAAGAAGACAACTCTTTATCACTATGCGGAAGAATGGACTAGTGACGTATTAAATGGAATTATGCATCTAGATTATGAAAATATTAGGATAACTAGTTTTCCTAGAAAATGGGATAGTGAAGTTGAAATATACTATGCTCTGTCTGAAGATAAGTATGCTGATAGAGTATATTTTTTCTTAGATGAACCAATATCCAGAGCCTATACCACTAGTTTAGACCGAAATTATTATTTGATTTCAAAGAATGCAGCTGTTATTAAAGAGGAAACAGGCAAAACGGTTGAACAGTTAGGTCAAGAAGTGGGACATGCAAGGGAGAAGTTTTTGTCTGCTCTTGGTAAGATGAAAATCCTCCGTTTGGTCTATTTGATTCTTCGTATGATAGTATTGTTGCTATGTATCAGGTGGTCGGGTCAGCAGAGAAAACGGAAAGAAGATGAAATATTGCAGAATGGATAGAGTCCTAATATGATATGGGGTTTATAAGGGAAATAAAGAATGATAACTTCAGTAATTTTTATTGTTTCTCTTTTATTCCTTTTGCGCCGTTTTAAAAGCAGGCGTTCAAGGATTGTTATTAGCCTGCTGTATAGTCTGTTTGTTGTCTGGTACGTTCAGGCAATTTTAAACTACGGCAAATATACTCTGCAACCAGGTCAAAGCGTTGAATTAAGGGTGTCTCCAAATACGGATCAGCTAGAGTATAGTTCAGAATTAATGTTAAAAAAATTAAATGATGCTAAAATAAAATTATCAGGTACAAATGTTTGGTCCGAAAAATTTGGAGATGTATTATTTGGAGTAAGAGAAAAGAAAGTTATTAAGATAAGCAGTACTGAGGGAGACAAGAATGAGCTTCCTAATAATCAAAAAGATATACATTTAGTAGAAGATGGAATTGTTGTTAGTTATAAATGAGAAAAAATTTTTGATGTCACGAATAACAAACCTTACACTATCACTATCACCAATTTAGACAATAAACCGGCTAAATTTGAGGTTCAAGTGGTGGATAGGTAAAGTTTAGGAAGGATTTGATTCCTCTCAGCCCTAGCTTTTTATTAATATGATGGTATTGAAAAATGAAGAAAATGAAATCTATGGTTATCATAGGCGGCTTTCAAGGTCGAAATATCTTTTATGATGTGAAAAGAAAAAAAGTATATTCTAATAAAGTCAATGAGAGAGTTTTTCCTAATCTCAGGTGGTTAGTAATATCCTTTGGAATTCTAGGAAATGCTTTTCTCATTCAAGTAAACAATATAAAATTTGAATCCCCTATTTTAAGAGTAATTGTTTTGTGTGCGACTCTTATTCTTATATCTTTGGTTTGTCAATTTGGATTTAAAGATGAGTACTTAGGTCAAAACGTTGAAGCATTTAATCCGAAATTATATGAACATGTAAGTTGGAAGAATTTTTTAGAAGAAGAAAGAAAGCGAGTAAATATTCTACTTGTTACATTTGTAGTAAGTGCTTTATTAGCTGCTTTTCAAATTAGAGAATACTTGAACGATCCTACTATGATAAACTTAGTAAAAGTTTTTATCTTTTATTTTATATTTTATATGGCAATAGCCAAAAGCAATTTTATGAAAAGAATGGCGGCAATAAAGCAATTGATAAAAAATAAATAAAGAGCTTTAGCTTATAATCTATGGATCAAGGTAATGTATGACCAATTACTTACTGAATGGAAGTGCTATGATTATGAACCGTTGTTACTTGGAAGAAATCAATGAATAAGAATGTATTTTGGTTGGGTAATTTCAGAGATAAAAATATTTTTTATGATAGAAAAACTGGAGAACTTTACTCTATAGATAAGAAAGAAGAGAAAGTTCCTAATCTCACTTGGGCTATTCTGCCTGCTTCCTTTCTTTTACGAAACATTTATTCAGAAGCAACAGCACCTCAGGTTGCCAGTGTGCCTATCAGAATATTTATTTTGTGTTCGACTGTTCTCTGCGTTCTAGTTTTGATAATATTTGTTCTAAGAAATATTAGAAAAGGAACTATGAAAACTTTTAATCAGAAACTTTATTTTGACTGGTCTAATTTTCTTTATAACCAACAAACACAATGTAAAGGAATATTGTTTTTTGGGACTATACTATTTTTTACGTCAATTAAATTTATTATTGATTATTATTTTTCAGGAAGCTTCCTTTCTTTTATGGGTATAATTGGTTTTCTCCCGGCATCTGGGCTCATGTTAATAGGAAATAGACCGTTAGAGAAATTGATTATCCTTAAAAGACTGGAAAAGCAATTAAAATGAAGAAAAAAGAATATTTAACCGAACTCTTAGCTTTTCAGGGTAGAAACTATTATTTTGACCCCAAAACTAATAAAATCTATGTCAATGTAGATAGACCAACATTCCATCTGGATCTCACGAAATATGTTCCTGCAGCTAGCATTCTGCTGCTACATGGATTTACATCTGTTTCGAATAGCCAGTTTTCCTTCTTGTGGAAGTTGATTTCTCTAGTATTGGGTTATATTATTCTTGGGTATTTAGTAGAATTACTCGTGAGAACAAAGAAGGAACTGTCATTTAAAGAGTTTCGCTTTGAAACGCTTCCCATTAAGGACGAATTTTTATATATTTTTAGTCGAAATGTATATGCGAAGCTTGTATTCGGTTTGTTTTTTACCTTTTTTGCAATTTATCATGCAACTGAGTATCTAAGCAGAGGTGTCTATGTCTCTTATTTGTTAAGTGATATTGGCTTCTTGATTGTTTATTTTTGTCTCATAAGATCCCATTTATTCAAACAGATAAAAGTTCTGAAAAGATTAAAAAAGAAGAATACTTAGAATTCGAGAAGATTTTTAAAGGAGGTTTCTAATGACTGAGCTACTACCGATAGGGAGTGTTGTCCAACTTAAAAATGGACAAGTAAAAATTATGATTATTAACCGTTATCCTCTTTATGATAATAAGGGTGAAATTGGTTATTTAGACTATTCCGGCTGTGTATATCCTTTTGGTATGACGGATAATCAAGCTTGCTTTTTTAACCAAGAAGATATTGAAAAAATTTGGTTTGAGGGGTATATAGATGAATCAGAAGAGAAAATGCTAGCAAAAATAGAAGATAAATTATCTCAAATTCCTTATCCTAAATATTCTTTAGCTGATTTATAATACCTGTTCCTGTCAGTAAAGTATTCTAAAAACCCCTCGCAATTATTTGCGAGGGGTTAGTGTCTTATAAGTTTTCTTTTCTTTTTATAATCTTCTCTTTTTAGTTAAGGGCTGCTAAAAGAGCATCAGCCTGTGCTGAGAGTTCAGCAAGTTTGTCTTCTGCGACAGTCAGTTGACCAGTTCCCCATGCTTCTGGGTTGATAGCAACACCTGTGAATGGTTCTACCACATTCATACGGATGAAAGGCAGTAGGCTGCGGTAGTGCTTGAATACTTCATCTGGTGATGTGCCGTTTGCAACAGATGAAACTGTAACAACCTTAGCATTCAGAGCAGATGGGCCAGTTGGGTCTGATAGATCCAAAGCGCGTGAAGCCCAGTCCAAAAGGTTTTTCACTACTCCTGGAATAGCCCAGTTGTAGACAGGTGAGAAAATCCAGATGGCATCAGCGGCCAAAATTTCTTCACGAACCTTAGCAACAGCAGCTGGAGCAGGACTTTCGATGTCTTGGTTGAAGAATGGTACATCTTTGTAATCAAGATATGAAACTTCTGCCTTGCCAGCCAAAGCTTTTTCAGCTTGCTCAGCCAATTGGTGGTTGAAAGAACCTTGACGAAGCGAGCCGACGATGAATAATACTTTAGACATTGCATTGTCTCCTTTTTTATAAAATAAAGAGAAATTTCTCTTGTTACAATATATGTTACAACATTAATCACTAGTTAGCAATTATTTAGCTCATTTTTTTGAAATTTTTTAAAATTCGAATCAAGTCTTGCTTATCGTCTTCTTCGAGAATGGAAAGAGCTTGCTGAATATTTTTAATATGATCAGGCAGGGCGGCTTCAATTTTAGCTCTGCCTTGTTCTGTCAAACCAATCAAAAAAGCCCGGCGGTCATTTGGGTCGCAGGTGCGGATAATCCAGCCGTCGCGTTCCATATTTTTGATGACAACAGTCATGTTGCCAGAAGTTGCCAATATGCGGTCAATCAGGTCCTGAATACGCAGTTCTCCTTTACTGTACAAGGTTTCTAAGACGGAAAACTGAGTAGGGGTCAAATCATGCTTTTTAAAAATCTGGGCTTCAATGGCACGGATGGTTCTTGCTGCCTTATGAAAGACAATCATGGTTTTCAAATCAAGCAGAGTTTCTTTGCTTAAATCGTCTGTAATCTTCATAACAATATTTTACCAATAAATAGTATCATATGCAAGGATATTGCTTTAGAATTTTGAGAATATTCTCATCAAAAAAAGATAGAAAAATAGGAGTATTTGTAGTATAATGACGGAGTGAAATATAAAAATAGAAATAAAGCCAGTTTTCCAATTTGGCAGTACCTGATAGGTATTTTTATCGTTCTCAGTGTTCTTGTCTTTTCATTTTTTGCAGTTTTGCAAGTATCCATGCAGCCTAGACTGTCAGCTAAAGAAGCAAGCAGCCGCTTAGCCAAGGAATACGCAGATCTTGAAAAAGTGGATTCTTTTGCCATCTACAATGGACAAGAATCCTACTATAGTCTGCTTGGGAAGACCAGTAAGGGTGTCGAAAAAGCTGTTTTGATTGCAAAAGATTCCAATGAGATTCGGGTCTATCGACTGGACCAAGGTGTCAGTCAGGCTGAGGCGAAGAGCATTGCCAAGGAAAATGGAGCAGAAACTATTGATAAGGTGACCATGGGCTATTTTCAGAATCAGCCCATCTGGGAAGTCAAGTCGGGAGGCACCTACTACCTGATTGGTTTTGAAAGCGGACAGTTGGTCAGCAAGGAGGGACTATGAAATTATCAAATCGTGTCTTAAAGATGGAAGAAAGCGTGACTTTGGCAACAGCAGCGCGAGCTAAGGCTTTGAAAGCGCAGGGGCGGGATATTCTGTCTCTGACTCTGGGAGAGCCGGATTTTCCAACGCCTAAGAACATCCGAGATGCGGCTGTAGCAGCTATTGAGGATGGCCGTGCTAGCTTTTATACGGTGACTAGCGGTCTGCCAGAGCTAAAAGAAGCAGTGGTGGAGTATTTTGCCAACTATTACGGCTACACAATCCAGCCGAATCAAGTGACGGTGGCAACTGGAGCTAAGTTCTCCCTCTATACCTTCTTTATGAGTGTGCTTGATTCAGGTGATGAAGCTATCATTCCGACGCCTTACTGGGTCAGCTACGGCGACCAGATTAAGATGGCCGAGGGGATTCCTGTTTTTGTCCAAGCCACTGAGGAAAATAATTTCAAGGTGACGGTGGAACAGTTAGAAGCTGCTCGTACTGATAAGACCAAAGTCTTGGTTTTGAACTCGCCGTCCAACCCGACTGGTATGATTTATACAGCTGAGGAGCTGCTAACGATTGGGAACTGGGCTGTAGAGCATGATATTCTGATTTTGGCAGATGACATTTATGGACGTCTGGTTTATAACGGCAATAAATTTACGCCAATTTCTAGTCTATCAGAGGAGATTCGCAAGCAGACGGTGGTTATCAATGGTGTCTCTAAGAGCTACTCCATGACAGGCTGGCGGATTGGTTATGCAGTTGGTGAGCCAGAGATTATAGCAGCTATGAGTAAGATTGCAGGTCAGACAACTTCTAACCCGACAGCAGTGGCTCAATATGCAGCTATCGAAGCTCTGACTGGTAGTCAGGAAACGGTCGAGACTATGCGTCAAGCCTTTGAAGAGCGTCTCAATACCATCTATCCTCTCTTGGCTCAGGTGCCAGGATTTGAAGTGGTCAAGCCACAAGGGGCCTTCTATCTTTTTCCAAATGTCAAGAAAGCCATGGAAATGAAAGGTTATACAGATGTGACCGATTTTACGACAGCAATTTTAGAAGAAGTTGGCGTGGCTCTGGTGACCGGAGCAGGCTTCGGTGCTCCAGAAAATGTCCGTCTTAGCTATGCGACAGATTTGGAAACTCTCAAAGAAGCCGTTCAGCGCCTGCAGCAATTTATGGAGAGTAAATAGAGCTCACAATCCGGCATTGCTTGCTAAAGATAACCTACAAAAATTTATAAACAATAGATAAGGACGGACTCAGAGTTCGTCCTTTTCAGTTCCCCTCAACTGCACTGGCAAATAGTTTGACAAAATGGTAAAATAATATAGAAAGAGATGGAAGCGTTTTTTACTCTAGCCAAAATTAGTAAGCTTTAGCATGGATAAATGTGAATTTGCTTCGCTTAGAATTCAGTTGATGAAGGATTTAAACAATAGTGGAAGGAGAACAATATGAAACGTCGTTTGATTTTCTTATTCTTGCTAGGCGGCCTAGTCTTATTAGGAGTTTATGTTTTCTTTGATTCAGAGCAGGGTTGGACCACTATTTCCCAGTCTAATTCGGATGAACCAAGCTACAGCCTACAAGCAAAAGATAATCGCTATTGTATCCACTATTATGAGAATTCCTCGGCCCGTAAGGATTGGTACTTGAATAATTACCAGCCAGGTTTAAATTTAAAGATGCGAACTTTGAATAGTGAGCAATTAAAAAATATTGAGGGGGGATCTGCAAAGCAGGAACTTTCTGGGACGGGCTATACGGATTTTACGATAGTTTATGAGACTCGCTATAATCCTCAGATTGAGCGAACCTATTTTAAAGTACATATTGAAGTTAATGATAAGGTAGATGTAGACACTAAGAAGAGCAGTATGACCTACTGGAAGACGGAAGAAGAGGTAAAGAATGATCCGCCAATTGATTAAATAGCAGCTATAAATGGCAGATTAACTTAGTAGAAGTCACTTTCTGATAGAAGTCACCATACGACTTAAAAATTTGAGGAGTATTTAGTTGAAGACGACGGTGTTTCGGTGTATAATAAAAGAAGTCCATTTGGTCTAGCCCTGCATTCTATTGACTTGCAGTGTCTTCCTCATGGTCTTTTTACTTAAGTAATAATAGGGATGAAGATTATTTTGTACAAAAGGAGATAAAATGGGTTTTATCAGAAAGGAAATAGGGGAAAGAGAGAAGAAGCTTCTCGAGGATTTTTCTATTGAAGAAAAAGAACTGGCTCTGCCATTTTTACTAGAGGATGAGAAGAGAGAAATTTTTCTCTGCGTCAAGCAATTTCGTATCGGGGAAGGGAAATATCAAGTCTTAGCCATGATTCTCGGAGGTCACTTGCTTGAATTTCGCCTAGAAGAAGAGCGGGCCGATAGATATCCAGTTCGCAATGAGGAAAATCAAAGTGTAAAAGGTCTATCGACAGAAACAATCTCCCAGCTTGTGATTCCCAAGGTTTTAAAAGGACGAGAGGACAAGATCGTAACAGTGATTCAACATGCCCTGTCGCAAATTAACCCTTATTATGATACAAAGATAAGGGAAGTAAACCACGTGGAGTACAGATAAAGAGGAGATAGGATATGGGATTATTAGAAAAGTGTCTGGATTTTTTACCGACTAGGCGGGCTGTCAGTGACATAGAAGAAGAGATGACTTGGGAGGAAGAATTTACCCCTAAAAGGGTTCACCATAAAGAAGTCAGTAGTAGCACTCAGAAGGAGACCGAGGGAACAGCATCTCTTCCCCAAGAAGGAAGTTGGAAGTTCGTGCACGAGATGATTTCTGAAGAAGGGATTGAGCTTTTAAAGGAAGCTGGAATTGATGACGAGCTAGTCTTTGAGATGGGCGATTGGGTTGCAGACCATGATTTGGGGATTTATCTGGTCCTTTATCGCTTTGGTGGCAGAACCAACTGGAAGAAAACCTATAAGCTAATCTTGCAAGGACAGGTGATTGAATTTAAGACCAAGACCATTTTTCATCAGCAGGATTTTTCTTATGAAGATGGGGAATTCACTAAGGGAGTGATTGTCAAAAATGTCTCTAATATGCTTCTGCCCTTTGCTTTCGAAGGTCAACAGCAGCGCGTGCTCCATATCATTCAAGCGGCTCTGTCAGCAGCTAGCCCAAGCTATGATACGGTCATTTACAGGGCAAACTTTGATTTGGTTTAGGAGGGGAAGATGATATATATTACAAGAGAAGATGTTTTGACTTGGCTGGACAAACATGAGCAAGTGCCCAATCGTCAGAAGGACATTGCGGCTTTTCATAAAGAACTGTCGTTTCGTCTTCAAAGAATGGACTTTCGACCGTCTACTAGTTCAAAAGATCCGCAGAGAGATGTTTGTGAAGACCCTGACCAAGAGCTCACTGTAGCCTTTACTCAGGATGGGGAGGGGAATTATGCGACGATTGACCAGAGTCCAGGAGGTCAGATTCTCAGCGATCAGCGCTTTAAGATGGCTTTGAAAAAAGTCTTGAACTATGATGATGACATGGTTGATCGACTGCTATATGGAACAAAAAATTAGTCCTCTTATTCAGAGAGAGTTATCCGCCAGCCTTTATGAGGCTGGTTTTTTAATTTTTCTGAGATTTAGACTCTTCAAGGATAGCTATTGCAATCGCTTTATGGTAAAATATAGAACAGATGTCCAAAAGATTTGTCTTGAAATAAAGTGACATTTAGCAACCAATCTAGGAGGCAGATATGATTGATCATTTTGGCATTACAGTCAAGAATTTGGAAGCCAGCAAGCTCTTTTATCAGCAAGTTTTAGAGCCATTGGGCTACAAGATTGCCTTTGAAATTCCTCAGGCAGTAAGTTTTGCGGAGCCACGAACAGCTCCAGCTGGAGACTTTTGGTTAAGTCAGGGGCAATCAGATGCATCTCATTTTGCCTTTTGTGCGGAGACTAGGGAGCAGGTGGATGCTTTTTATCAAGCTGGCCTTGCAGCGGGTGGTCAAGATAATGGTGCTCCGGGTATTCGTCCCCAATATCACCAACCTTATTATGCAGCCTTTGTCTTGGATCCAGATGGTAATAATGTCGAGGCAGTCTGTCACAAAGAATAAAAAATAGAAAAGAGAAAAAACGTGTCAAAGAAAATCATAACAATTATTGATGTGAAAAATTATGTTGGTCAAGAAGTGACCATCGGTGCTTGGGTTGCCAACAAGTCAGGTAAGGGTAAGATTGCTTTCTTGCAGCTGCGTGATGGCTCTGCTTTTTTCCAAGGGGTGGCCTTCAAGCCTAACTTCATCGAGAAATTTGGCGAAGAAGAAGGATTGGCGAAGTTTGATACGATTAAAAAGCTTAGCCAAGAAACTTCTGTCTATGTGACAGGGATTGTCAAGGAAGACGAGCGCTCAAAATTTGGCTACGAGCTGGACATCACCGATATCGAAATCATCGGCGAGTCAAATGACTATCCAATCACGCCCAAAGAACATGGGACGGACTTCCTCATGGACAACCGTCACTTGTGGCTGCGTTCTCGTAAGCAAGTGGCTATGATGCAAATCCGCAATGCCATTATCTACGCTACCTATGAATTCTTTGACAAGAATGGCTTTATGAAGTTTGACAGCCCAATCTTGTCAGGAAATGCAGCAGAAGACTCAACTGAGCTCTTTGAAACAGACTACTTCGGAACTCCAGCTTACTTGAGTCAGTCAGGTCAGCTTTATCTGGAAGCAGGTGCTATGGCTCTTGGTCGTGTCTTTGACTTCGGTCCTGTATTCCGTGCCGAAAAATCAAAAACCCGTCGTCATTTGACTGAGTTCTGGATGATGGATGCAGAGTACTTATACTTGACGCATGATGAGTCACTTGACTTGCAAGAAGCTTATGTTAAAGCCTTGATTCAAGGTGTTCTTGACCGTGCTCCTCAAGCTTTGGAAACACTGGAACGTGATGTAGAACTTTTGAAACGCTATATTGCAGAGCCTTTCAAGCGTGTTAGCTATGATGAAGCGATTGACCTCTTGCAAGCCCATGAAAATGATGAGGATGCGGACTATGAGCATCTGGAACATGGTGATGACTTCGGTTCACCACACGAAACATGGATTTCAAACCACTTTGGTGTACCAACCTTTGTCGTGAACTACCCAGCAGCTATCAAGGCTTTCTACATGAAGCCTGTTCCTGGAAATCCAGACCGTGTCCTTTGTGCAGACTTGCTGGCACCTGAAGGCTACGGCGAAATTATCGGTGGTTCTATGCGTGAGGAAGACTACGATGCTCTTGTTGCTAAAATGAATGACCTTGGTATGGATACTTCAGAATATGAATTTTACTTGGATCTTCGTAAGTATGGAACAGTTCCACACGGTGGCTTCGGTATCGGTATCGAGCGCATGGTAACCTTTGTAGCAGGAACTAAGCATATCCGTGAAGCCATTCCATTCCCACGTATGCTGCACCGTATTAAACCGTAAATCAATAAAAACGCCCAGGGGGCGTTTTTTCAAAGCACTAGAAAGAAGAGGTGGAGATTATGTAACCAGCGGATTAACAAGTGATAAAGGATAGAAATGAAAAAACACTTGTTAAAGGAGAAAATATGTTTAAAAGAAGTTATCGGAAAAATATCGGCCTTATGGCCGGAGTTGAATTTTTTGCCTTTCTAGGCATTACTAGTTTTTGGATTTTATTTCTAAGTCAAAACGGCATGTCCCTTTGGCAGATTGGCCTTTTGGAAAGTATCTTTCATGCCACTAGCGTCATTTGTGAGATTCCTTCAGGGATGTTGGCGGATCGTTTTTCCTACAAGACCAATCTTTATCTGAGCCGGATAGCCGGGATTGTGTCTTCTGTTCTCATGTTGGCTGGGCAGGGGAACTTTTGGATCTATGCACTGGCTATGGTGATTAGTGCTTGGTCCTATAATTTTGATTCGGGGACAAGCGCAGCCATGGTCTATGATTCATCTGTGGAGGCCGGACTCAAGGAACGTTACTTATCCATCTCCAGTTTTATGTCTGGGGTGGCTGAAGCGACTCGGTCTTTGGGAACGGTCTGGGCCGGATTTTTTGTCCATGGACAATTGCATCTGACCTACTATATCATGATTGGTACCTCTATCATCGTTCTTTTCTTGACCTGGATGCTGAAAGAACCTAGTGTCAAAGCAGAGAATGCGGAACGTCTGACTATGAAAAAGATTATCTGGGCTGTCAAAGAGGAGTTGCAGAGAAATCCCAGCCTTTTTATCTGGATGATTCTTTCCCAAATCATTGGAACCCTCATGTGTATGTTTTATTTTTATTATCAAAATCAGCTACCTGATTTGAAAGATTGGCAGATTTCGGTAGTCATGCTGATTGGCAGTGCTTTGAATATCTTAGCTGTCTATCTGGCGAGTGTGATTGGAAAGAAGTATTCTGCCTTGAAATTTTTTCCTTCAGTAGTTCTTCTAACTGGAGTGACTTACCTGTTTTCCTATTTTGGAACACCAGTCATCTATATTTTGATCTATCTAATCAGCAACGCCTTGTATGCTCTTTTCCAGCCGATTTTTGACAATGATTTGCAAAAGCAGCTGCCAAGTGAAGTACGGGCTACCATGCTCAGTGTCTATTCTATGATGTTCAGCCTGAGTATGATTGTCATTTTCCCTGTGACGGGCTGGTTGATTGATTACTTTGGCTTTGACTGGACTTTTATAGTTTTAGGCGGATTCTTATTAGCAACGACACCATTTTTGTATATGGTTCTAAAGAAAATAAGCCAGAACTTACAAGAAGTCTAAGATTAATATTCTCTTTCTGCTGGTCAGAAAGAGAATATTTTTTAGCCTTTGAAAATTATGGTAAAATAAATACAGTTTAATGGAGAAGTAGGCAGTATGAAAGATTAATAAATTATAATCTGCATTAACTAACTTATAGAAACTATTGAAATTCCTCCTATTATTTGATAATATATTATTATAACATAAACAAAGGAGAGCTATTATGTCAAATACTGAAGACAACTATGCAATCAATTGGGAGCAGTACAAACAACCCATTGTTTTAAAATGTAAGAACTGGGATGTAATACCTGAACATTATATGTTTTACAAAGAATTGAAACGTCTAAGAGATATCTTGGATGATTTTGATAAAATATCAAACGATAAAGAAAAGTTTAGTGTAAATGGCATGCCTGATGAGTGTTACGCTGGAAAATTCTCTCTTTATAAAGAAATGTCTAAAGTGATTGCCGTATCTGGAGAACGTGGTTCTGGGAAAACATCCCTTTTGAAGAGTTTGAAAAATATTCTTGAGGAGGAGTATCATGTTTTTGATATTATTGGTCCAGAAGTACTTTCTTCTGATCTCAGTATAATAGATATTTTCGTTTCAATGCTTCGTGATATTGTGAATAGGTTGGACAGTGAATGCTTTAGTACATGTGTTTTAACGAAACTAAATGCGCAATTAAAATCTATTACGGCTGCTATTTCGGTTGACAAGCAAAAGGAAGATTATTTTAAAAACGGGCACTCTGATTCTTCTATCCTAGAATCTCTAAATAAAAGAGTACATCTTGATGAGCTCTTTGGAACCTTTCTAGAAGACCTTCTTGCCATTTTACAAACAAATAATAAGAACCCTAAAGATTTTGTTTTAATTATTGATGATTTGGATTTGGTGAAAAATCACCTGATCGCAAAGCTTCTTAATGATATTCAACGTTACCTTGACAAGAAGATAATCATTATCTTCGCCTATAGAGAGCGTCAATTGGATAATTCTTTATTTGAAGATCTGATAACTGATAATCAGAGACTTTTGGAGCGAGCGGTGATTGATAATGGAGAAGTTTTTTCACAAATCAATCAATTTCTACTTAAACTAGTTCCTTTAGGAAATCGAGTGCCCCTCTTCTCAAAGAATGATTTATTAAATAAAGATATGCAGGCTATCTTAAAATCTATTGATCTTTCTCTTGATAAAGAGCTAAGAATCTTTAAGGTGAATAATCAATCAATTAGTAATGAAGAAGAAAACGGGGGATTAACTGTAGAGGAATGGTTTTATCAGTTTATATTCATAAGGACTGATTTAAATATTAGACCTATTGACAGTCGTGAAAATACAAAGTTACTTTTGCCTCAGAGTTTGCGAGAAATTATTCAAGTGGCAGAAATTTTTAGTGAGATGAAGCCTTTAAAGAGAGACAAAGGCTATACAAAGTTTTTCCAAGGGTTAATAGAAAATCTATCTGAATTTAAGCAATATATTGATTATAAAATAACAAGTCAATTTAGTGCTAATCTAGATATTTTAAAATTCTTTAGGGAATGGGATTCAGCTAAGCCATATAGTAAAAACCATCTCACTTATTCTTATATTTACAATTTATCTAGGAATTCTGAGCAACTAAGTGGTAAATCAGGTGAATATCCATTTAATCTTTGGAATCGAGAAGAATATAATTTAACAATCGGTGACGTTTTAGCAATTATTGAAGAGTGTAAACGATTACCAAATAATTTATACCAACATTTAGACTATCACTTTTTCTATTTAATTAAAATTAATTACTCTATTTACCTTTCTTTGAAACTATTCCATTCTTTTTCAAAGAAAGCCAAAATTAAGAATATAATTGAAAAATTTGAGCATATGAGAATATTTTATTTAGAAACAGTAAAAGGTGATACAAAATTTAACTATGAACATGAGTATGAAGAAAGTTTAAGTCTATTAACGAATCAGTTACCAGAATTAGTTGATTACTTACAGGTGATTAATTCTAATTTTATGCCTCAAGAGTTTAGCTTCCTAGATTATGTTAAAGGTTATAATTTAGAAGATTACGTTCTATTTTTTCCTACAATTTCTAGTTTTAAAGGTGATAAAGATTACTATTATAAATTCATCCAAATGTTTATTAATTCTGAATTGCCAGTTTTAGGTGATATTAGTCAGAATATAAAAAATGGGGTGTCTCAGTTTATTTTCCGGAAATTTTATACCTATACACCTTTTTTCCGGCCCAAAAATAGACAATATCAAATAAATTTTTTTATCTGGCCAACTAAATTAGAGTATTTGGTTGAAATTCTTTTAGATTTGGATAATTTATACAATACAGATGAGTCGGATAAGTTACCATCTAAATATATCTATAAAAATGCTTTTCACACGGATATATTTATAAGACGGAATTATGCTTCCAGATATTCAAGAAATCTAAAATATAATTTTACAAAGGCCTTAAGAAGTATAAATGATCTTTTATCTGGTAACGATCAATTCTTAGATGTGGCTCCTTTAAAAACAATTATCTATAATGAAGACGAAGGAAGTTTTTATGATAAGTTATATGAAGAAGGGGATTTAGGAGCTATTTTTAATGACTTGATAGACAAAAAAATACTTAAGATGCCAGATATACATGAGTATTTAAATGAATTTCTTAAAAACCCTCCATCTCTTCCATCTGACTATGAAAAATTGGCGAATAATTTAAATGATAAAGTCAAAAATGCTCAAATGACATCAGATGAAAAAAACAAATATCTTGAAATTACTAATAAATTCAAAAAGAAGCATGTGACATATCAAGATCTTATGGAATTAGAAGAAATTTACAATAAGTATATTTAGGAGGGGAGTTTTGAGACAGATTGACCGTTTTTTGCGAACAATTTATAAAGAATTTCCTTTATTTGAGATTTTCGATCTTAATTATAAAAGTTCTGCACTGAGCTATAAAGTAATGTCCGATTCTTCTATCAAGTGGAGGTCAGCATTTGACCTTAAAGACGAGGGCTATAGACATGAGGTGAAAAAAGTCTATCAAAGAATCTATTCGGATTACAATGAAGATGAATTAGATAATTTGATTGTTGAATATAATGAAAAAATTGGTAAATACAGCCCAACTAAATATAGACATAATACCTTAAATCTTTTTCTTTATATAGCTAAAGAATTGGTATTTTACCAGACTAATTCGCTTTCGATTTGTTTTGATTCCTTATTGGAATGGAATGGTATTATCAACAAGATAGATGCAAATATTATTTTTGCTATGAAAGCTGCTATTGAAGACCGTAATATTTCTTCTGAAGATGCTCACCGCATTCAACATGATAATTATAGATTGAATAGACTACTATCCGAAGGTATTTCAGAAAATCACATGCATTTAAAAGGTTCTGGCTATACTTCAGAACTGAACTGGTATGACTTTTCTACTGATACATGCTTTGAAGGTAAAAAAAGTAAAAAGTTATTTGACATTTTAAAGAAGAATATAAGGCATTCTGAAAGGGAGAAACTTGCTTTTCTGAAAGTTAGGTTAATAAAGTTTTACCTTTTTTCTCAGATTCTTGATTATAGATTTGAGGATAGAGAACATAAAAAATTTAAAAAAATTTTTAACGAAGCACTTCAATCAGATGATTTGGATTGCTTTGAATTGCTGTATAGCAAGTTAAAACCTCAGATTGAAATATTTAAAGAGTATTGGGAAAAGAAGTTTTCTCATTTCAATCATTCTCCCAGAAAAGAATTTTTGATAGAACGAAGTTTTTTAAAGCGTCTATTTTCAAAATATTTAAGGTGTGAATTATCTGATTTTGATCTATATCTTCTCAATATCTATCTTTTAGCTTTAAATAAATTTAAAATGCTGTTTTACCAAGACAATGAGGGTATGGGCTTTGAAAAGTTTAAACATAGTGAAAATATCAAAGAGGAACTCTTAGAGGGGAAAAACCTTAATAAAAGGATATATAGGACAGTTTTTGATAAATATTATTCCGAAAAAAATGTAAAGCAGATTGAATTTCGGATTGCTCCTAAAACAAGTGTAAAAGAGTATTATAAAATTATTAGAGACTTAAAAAATGTCAATGATGACTTTAAGAAAAAAAATAAGGATAATGCTATCGAATTTGGACTTGTCATTCACTATATCAAAAATAAAGATGATTTTGATCTAAGCGAGGGTACTTCTCGAAAAGAAAAGTCTTACTTTGATCTCAGGAGAAAAGCAGAGATATTAATCAGTTTTTTTGAGCATAAGCCTCAAGATGACGATGAAAGTATTCATCAAAATATTGTAGGAATTGATACAGCAAATTATGAATTGAATGTGCGCCCTGAAATTTTTGGCCCATCTTTTCGTTGGCAGAGGAAGGAAATCGGAGAAAAAAATCCTTTTGGTATTACTTATCATGCTGGAGAGGATTTTACGACTATTGCGAATGGACTTCGGGCGATGGATGAAGTAATTGAGTTTCTTGATTATCGACGAGGGGATCGCTTTGGCCATGGTCTGGCACTAGGGTTAGACATTGACAAATATTTTAAGAAAAAAAGAAAAAGTATTATTTCTAATGTTGAAGAATACATAGATGACATTGTATGGATGTATTATTTGATAGAAGAGCATCAAACAGAAAATGAAGTGAAACAGTTTCTAGCAGCTAATGAAATTTCTAGTCACGCAATTCTAAGTTTTCTTCAGGGAGAGTTTGATCGCGAAGTTGTTAAGTATAATTTCAATGATTCTATTTCAATGTATGATTTCTATTGTGCATATATGTTGAGAGGAGATGATCCAGAACTCTATATTGAAGAGGTGAATAATAAACCATATGATAAGTTGGTTCAATATTTTGATTATCGGTTCAACTTTCACAATAAGAAACATCGCCAAGCTTTTGAAAATAGCAGGGCTAGGAACTTATATTTTCAATATCACTATTCGGAAAAATACAAAAGAATGCACAGACAAACTATCTCATTTGAAGTATCAGAAATTTATATTGAAGCAGTTAAACTAGTTCAATTCATTTTACGTCTTAAAATATTCCGAAAAGAAATTAGTATCGAAAGTAATCCGACTTCCAATAGAAAAATTTCATTTATCAGTAAGTATATAGACTTACCTTTAATTGAATTGAATAGTATGTTTATAAAACCAGATTCAAAGTACAATCTTCCTATCTCTATTAATACTGATGATAGTGCCATTTTTCAAACTGACCTCTCTCTTGAATATGCGTACGTCGTTGCAGCATTATTGCGCGAGGGATACGATATCGAAAGTGTTTACCAATATATCGAATACTTGGTAAAAATGTCGAAAATTCAAAGTTTTATTAACAGAGATTAGTTATATAGCTCTTTTTATGAAAAACAAGGAGGTGATAAGTCAAGCATCTCCTTGTTTTCCTGTTCCCTGATTTTCAGAAAAGCAGTTCGATTTATGGTAAAATATATACAGTTTAATGGAGAAGAAGGCAGTATGAAAGATTTATTGAAATATTTCAAGGGCTATATCAGAGAGTCTTTGCTGGGGCCCTTGTTCAAGCTCTTGGAGGCCAGTTTTGAACTCTTGGTTCCGGTTTTGATTGCGGGGATTGTGGACGAGACAATTCCTAGACACGACAGCTCCCATCTCTACTGGATGGTTTTTCTTTTGATGAGCTTGGCTGCGCTGGGCGTAGTGGTAGCGGTGGTGGCCCAGTATTATTCATCAAAGGTAGCTGTGGGCTTTACTCGTCAGATGACAGGTGACCTCTATCAAAAGATTCTGCGCTTGCCCAAGGCTAGTCGGGATGAGTTGACGACTTCTAGCTTGGTGACTCGACTGACCAGCGACACCTATCAGATTCAGACGGGAATCAATCAATTTCTTCGTCTCTTTCTGCGAGCGCCTATCATCGTTTTTGGCTCCATCATTATGGCCTTTACTATCAGTCCGGTCATTACCTTATGGTTCTTGCTCATGGTGGCAATTTTAACGGCTATTATCGTTTTCATGTCTCGTCTGATGAATCCTCTCTATGCCAAAATTCGCCAGCTGACAGATCAATTGGTCAATTTGACGCGTGAGCAACTGCAGGGCATGCGGGTCATACGCGCTTTCGGTCAGACCCAGCGCGAGGTTCAGACCTTTCGCAATCGCAATGAGCTCTATAAAACCTGGCAAATCAGGACGGGAGCTCTGGCTAGTCTGATTAGTCCTCTGACCTTTCTTACGGTCAATGGTACCCTGATTGCTGTGATTTGGCAGGGGAATAGCTTTATCGGCAAGGGCTTGTTGACCCAGGGGATGCTAGTGGCCTTGGTCAATTATTTATTGCAGATTTTGGTGGAATTGCTCAAGCTAGCTATGCTAGTCAATTCTCTCAATCAAAGCTATATCAGTGCAGGTCGTATCAGTCAAGTCTTCGAGCAAGCAGAAGAAGATGTCCTACAGGAATTAGTGCAGGAAACGGCTCTGCCAGATCAAGCCATTAAAGTCCAGCAGGTCAGCTTTTCCTATCCAAATGCAGCTAGTCCAGCCTTGACTGGTCTGACTTTTGATTTGAAAAGAGGTCAGACTTTGGGGGTTATTGGCGGGACAGGTTCAGGTAAGTCTACTCTGGTTCAGCTGCTGGCTCATCTCTATCCTGTGGCTGCTGGTCAGTTGACCATCTTTTTCCAAGGACGCAGTCCTAAAAATCTCAGAGAATGGCGGTCTTGGATTAGTCTGGTGCCTCAGAAGGCGGAGCTTTTCCAAGGAACCGTTCGCTCCAATCTGACCTTGGGCATGTCAACCAAGCCAACAGACGCAGACCTATGGCAGGCTTTAGAGATTGCTCAGGCAGCGGACTTTGTCTCTCAGAAGGAAGGTGGCTTGGATGCGACTGTAGAGGCCTTTGGTCGGAATTTTTCTGGTGGTCAGCGTCAGCGTTTAACCATTGCCAGAGCTGTCTTGCGGAGGGCGCCTTTCTTGGTTTTAGATGATGCGACCTCAGCTCTGGACTATCTGACAGAGGCTAGGCTTTTGCAGTCTATTAAGAATGAATTGACAGAGACCAGTCTGGTCTTGATCTCTCAGCGGACCAATAGCTTGCGCTCAGCGGATCAAATCTTAGTCCTAGATAAGGGAGAACAGGTGGCTCTTGGTAGCCATGAGGAACTCTTAGTCAGCTCTGCCATTTACCGAGAAATCCATCACTCACAGCATAGTCAAGGAGAGGAGGGAAAGCATGAAGCATAAGACACCACCTAGCAGCTTGAGGCATTTGACTCGAGACTTGCTGCAGGCGCGCTGGCTCTTTCTCCTAGCTAGTCTGGGAACGGTGGCTCAAGTAGCTCTGACTGTTCTTCTTCCAGTTTTAATCGGAAATGCGGTTGATAGTGTTCTACTTCCTCAAGCGGACCAGCATTTGATGCCGATTTTGGGTCAGATGCTGTTGGTTATCTTAGCCAATACGCTGATTCAGTGGTTCAATCCCTTGCTCTATAATCAGTTGGTCTATCGCTATAGCCAGCAGCTCCGACAGGGTGTTATCAAGAAAGTACACTATCTGCCTTTGGCCTATCTGGATCGGCAGGGAACTGGCGACTTGGTTAGTCGGGTGACGACGGACTTGGAGCAGCTCAGCAATGGCCTACTTATGGTTTTCAATCAATTTTTTGTGGGTTTGCTGACAATTTTAGTGACCATCATTAGCATGACCAGATTGGACTTTTTCCTCTTGCTTTTGGTTCTGCTTTTGACGCCCCTTTCTCTTTTCTTAGCTCGCTTTATTGCTAGAAAGAGTTTTAGCTTTTTCCAACGGCAGACGCAGGCGAGAGGAGCACAGACCCAGCTGATTGAGGAAAGCCTGACTCAGGAAAGTCTGATACAGGCTTTTAATGCTCAGGAGCAGTTTGATACAGCTTTTACTCGAAGTAATCAAACTTATGCAGACTATTCGCAGGCGGCTATTTTCTATTCTTCGACAGTCAATCCTTCGACTCGTTTTATCAATGCCCTGATTTATGCTTTGATTGTAGGCTTTGGGGCTGTCCGAATCATTCAGGGAACAGGTTTTACGGTTGGGCAGCTGGTAACTTTTCTCAACTACGTCAACCAGTACACCAAGCCTTTCAACGATATATCGTCAGTCATGTCGGAATTGCAGAGCGCTTTAGCTTGTGCGGAGCGAATTTACAGCGTTTTGGACCAAGAAGAAATAGCAGAGTCTGGTCAGGAAATCCTCCAGTCGGAAGATGTCAGAGGACAGATTAGCTTTGAGCATGTGGCTTTTGGCTATGAGCCTGGAAAAGAGCTGATTCAGGATTTGAATATAAGGATTCCAGCAGCTAGCAAGGTCGCAATTGTCGGGCCAACTGGTGCTGGCAAGTCTACCTTGATCAATCTCCTCATGCGCTTTTACAATGTTGACAGTGGTCTTATTTCGCTAGACGATGTTCCCATCAGTCATTACACCAGAGCTTCTTATCGTCAGCAGTTTGGCATGGTACTGCAGGAGACTTGGCTCAAGACGGCGACCATTCATGACAACATAGCTTTTGGCCGGCCAGATGCCAGCCGAGAAGAGGTTATTGCAGCTGCCAAGGCGGCCAATGCTCATTTCTTTATCCAGCAGCTGCCTCAGGGGTACGACACCTACCTAGCGGATGCTGGGGACTCCCTTTCTCAAGGTCAGCGGCAGCTCTTGACCATTGCCCGTGTCTTCCTGGCTGTTCCTAAAATCCTAATCTTGGATGAGGCGACTTCCTCCATTGATACTCGGACAGAAGTCTTGATTCAGGAGGCTTTCAGCAAGCTCATGGTGGGTCGTACTAGCTTCATCATTGCCCATCGCCTGTCCACTATTCAAAATGCTGACATCATCCTCGTCATGGTAGACGGTGATATCGTCGAACATGGGAATCACCAGGAGCTCATGGATGCCAGAGGTGTTTATTACCAAATGCAGACGGCGCAGGAGTAGAAGGGGAGCTTTATTAAAGTTCACAGATTGATGCTAAACAGAATTAAAAGAGTTGGAATTTCCAACTCTTTTTGCTTATAGTGTAACTTCCTCAAACCCTGTCTCCGTCAGTCGATAAATTTTCTGGCAGACTTCTTTGAGAAAGATCCGATCGTGTGTGACAGCGATAATGGCGCCAGGATAGGTTGCCAACAGATGGCGAACCTGCGGCTGAGAGGTGGGAGAGAAGTTGCGGGTTGGCTCGTCCAGCAGGAGGACATTGGGACGGTCTAGGACTAGTTTGAGCAGGAGTAGCTTGGCTTTTTGACCGCCGGAAAGCTGCCCAATCGGGTGGCGGGCCTCGTCGCGCGTGAACTGGAGACTGGCTAGATGCGTCAGGATTTTCTCCTCCTGGGACTTGTCGCCAGAGGGAGCCAGAAAATCCAAAGGGCTGCTCTCATCAGCCAGCAAGTCACCATAATGCTGGGGCATGTAGCCTACTCGCATGTCTGTCCGCTCACGCAGGATCTTCCATATTTCCTTAAGCAGAGAAGACTTGCCTACACCATTAGCACCAATCAGCCCGATTTTTTCCTGGCCGCAGACTTCCAGAGTCAGGTTCTCCGCCAGTTGTCGTTCGTTTGTTTCCAGTTTCATTCCTTCTAATTTCAGGATTCTTTTGGTCAATGGCAGAGCTTCTATGTCTGAGAAGTGAAGGCTGATGGCATCTTCCAGTGTCGGAATTTCGGTCATTTCAGCACCTGCCTTTTCAAATCGTTTGCCCTGTGAGAGGACGTTTTTCATCTTCTTGGCCACCAGTCGACCTGCAGTAGCGTCATGGGTGTTTCGTAAAGTATGCTCTACACTCTGCTTAACCCGTCGATGTTTTTCCATGGTCTTGGCGTGTTCTTCCCGCTCTTTCCGTGCCAATTGACCTTGTTTTTCAAAGGCCTCCTGACGCTGATGGCGGTAATTTTCATAGTCCAGACTCTTGACGCTGGTTCTAGCTTCCTGCTTCTTTTTGATTCGTTCCAGATGAACAATCTTGGTCGCAGCTTGAGCGAGGAAGTGTTCGTCGTGAGAGACGAAAAGGACTGTTCTCTGGCTATGGCTGATAAAGTTTTCCAGCCATGTCAGAGTTTCGAGATCAAGGTCATTAGAGGGCTCGTCAAGAAAGAGAATGTCCCAATCGCTGGCTAGTTTCTTGATGAGTTGGACCTTGAGCTTTTCGCCTCCAGATAGGCTAGAGAGCCGCTGCTGACTGGCAAAACGCTGACTGTCAAAGTTGAGCTCTCCAGCATAGCGGTAGAGCTTGGCATAGTCCAGCTCGGTCTCAAAATCAGCAAAGAAATAATCATTGAGCGTTAGTTGGGCATCCTCTGAAGGCAGCTGCTGGGGCAGGTAGACAGCAGCAGTATAGGACTTATCAATCTGTCCGCTGTAGCTGACATAGGAGCTGACCAGTCGCTCGTCTAGCAAGAGCTTGAGCAGGGTGGACTTGCCATTGCCCTCCTCACCGATAATAGCGACCTTGTCTCCTTGATTGACGGTCAGTGACAAATCTTTGACTAACTCCTTCAGGTCTTTTAGATGGGTAATGGTTAGATTTCTTATTTGAAGCATAGATGTCTCCTTCGTTTTATAACACAAAATACAGCCCTGCTTTATTTAGCAGAGCTGTTTTTAGTTGCACAAAGCAGACACAGGAGTGTCTAAGTAGGATTATTCGTCTATAGGCTTCCAGCTTACACTGTCATAGGAGCGACAGGATTAATCTAAAGATAAGCAAATAAAAGCTAGAAAGCACCAAAAACGAACATCCCGCGGATATGCAGAAACATGACAAAATCTACTAAATAAAGTTTCCTTTAAAAAATAGACTTAATTTTTCATGTCTCCGTGTACCTCCGAAATAATTCTGTCTTAAGTCTAGCAAAAGATAGCAGATTCGTCAAGCGCTTTCAAATAAATAAAAATTTTTAAAAGATTTTTGGAGCAAATTTTTATAAACTCTCTAAGAATATTGATTTCAAGGCTTTTAAGCTGATTTTGATATATAATTTTTTAATTATATAAAAATTTGACATATACCGGGAAATTATATATAATCGTCTTGTATATAAAAATTATATATATAAAATGATTATACAAATAGGCCTAAAATTTGTAAAAGATAAGAAGAGCTGGAATGTGATAGATTCCGGTCGTCATTTTAAATTGTATCTAAGGAGTAAGAAACCATGCCAAAAACGTTATTTCTCTGGCTTTTGACAGTCCTAAGCTTAGGGCTAGTAAAAACGCCTCAAGCTAAGACGATGGAGCAATCTTTGAAGTCTAACATGGCAGTCATTCAGATTAGCCAAAAAATTCAGGACTATGTCAAGAAAGATGAAGCGACAAGGGTGGCTGTAGAAGCAGTGACTTTTGATTAGATATCGTAAATTATTGCATAAGAAAGGAGAAAGCTATGTTAAGAATTTTTATCCGAATGGTATACAGAAGTATCGCCTATGCGATTGTTGAAGCTAAATAGAAAGGAAATATCATGAAAAAATCATTTATTCTAACGCTTCTAACGATTATAACTCTAGGACTCTTCCGGCCAGTTACCGCCTTGGCTGAGGATCAGAAGTTGCCGTCTGGTACAGAGCGCAGCCAAATCGGTCAGAAAATCCAAGACTTTGTCAAGGAACATGAAAAGACAACGGCAGGTATGGCAACAACCGTTTTTGACAAGGACGGGACCATTTACCAAGGTAATTTTGGCTATATGAACAAGGAAAAAGGCATTAAAGCCGACGACAACAGCGTCTTTGAATGGGGGTCAGTAGGGAAACTAACTATCTGGGTCTCCGTCATGCAGCTCTGGGAAGAGGGCAAGATTGACCTTGACGAAGACATTCGCACCTATCTGCCAGAGAGATTTATGAAGACTTTGCGCTACGACAAGCCCGTTACTATGACAGACCTCATGAACCATCAGGCCGGCTTTGGTGAGTCTACCCACGCCTACAAGGAAGATAAGGGCTTGTCTATTGAGGAGATTCTGGCAGTTAATCAGCCAGAACAGTCTTACGAACCAGGCACCATGACAGCCTACTCAAACTTTTCTGCCGGTCTGGCAGCCTACATCGTCGAGCGAATCTCTGGTCAGGACTTCTCAACCTATGTCCATGAACATATCTTCCAACCACTAGGAATGAAAGACACAGCTCTATCAGCCGACTTTAAGGAAAACCCAAAGATTTACCAGAAGCGGATGGAGCAAATCTCTTATCGGGTGGACGGTCAGACATCTATGGGAACTAGCTATTTTCATCTAGGACTTTACCCAGCAGGGAATGCCGTCTCCACTTTGGCTGACTTCCAGAAGTTTGCCCAAGCGCTTTTGAAGAAAGAAAAGCTCTTCAAGCATGCTGAGACTTGGACAACTCTCTACACTGCAACATCGAATTATCCAGGAACGGATATGCCGCTCAATATGCACGGCTTTTGGACACGGGAGTACGGCACGACGCTTGTTGGCCATGGAGGAAACTCGACTGGCTACTCATCTTATATTCTGCTGGACTTGAAAAATGGTATAGGTATGACCGTTATGACGAATCAAGATCATGAGTTGGTTTATAACTATGAAATGCCAGCCTTGGTTTTTGGACCTAAGAAAAAGACGGACTCAGCCACCTTTGACAAATTCCAGTCTGGAAATTACCGATCTGCTCGCTACTTTGCCAGTGGTCCTATGTCTATCTCCAGAACCTTGCTTTACACTCAGTTTGTTGAGAAATCCAAGGACAATCCGCTTTTGAGTCAGAATTTTTCAGTAGTCAGCGGTAGTGGAGACGAGACTAAGGTAACAGCTTCCTATGGTGACAACTTCAGAGTCAAGGATAGCGAGATTCTGAAAGACTGGTCCTTGCTTATTTCAGCGGCAGTCGGAATTGTTTTCAGTATCATTCTCTTTTTGGCACGGGGCGGACTGGATCTCTTCCGCTTTGCATTCAAAAAAGGTCAATCTAAAACACCAAAATCTCTTCGTATCTGGACTTACCTAACTTCTTTAGCTGGAGTAGGTGTGGCTATAAACTTCCTCCTCCTCTTTAACACATTTGCTACCGACGATCTGAGCTTTCTAGCTAGCTGGCGCTACATGGTCTTTGCCGGCTTAGGTCTAATTTTAGCTGGCTGTGCGGTCTTCCCGCTTCTGACCAAGGCAAGAAAAGGACTGAGCAAGAGCCGACTTTTCTTGACGGTCATGACTAGTCTGTCAGCTCTGGTCATCGTTGTCAATATTCTCTACTGGTCCCTCTATCAGTGGTGGGCATTGTGATTATTTTCCCGTCTTCTTTTGGTGAATGGACTATCTCATGAGGGAAACCGTTTGATTAATTCTTTTTACAATTTTAAAGTTAGTGATTTTTCAACAGGAGCTGAAGTACAATAGCTGTCTTTTATACAGAGCGCGGCTAAATGAGGCAAAAAATCAAGGACCTTATCAGAGTACAAAAATCAAACCATTTAAAGGAGAAAGTTCTATGACCAATGAAACAAGAAGCAAACCACAACCAAAACTAGTCTGGCCTTTCCTAGTCTGGAACTTCGGATGGACTTGGGGATTTATGTTGCTAGCGATCATTCTCAAAAATCTCTGGCCGGAAAATCCACCTATACTCTATCTGGCTCTGGAAGGCCTCCTAACGAGTCTCAGTATGTTCGGACCGGTGATAGCAAGCCTAATAGTGCTGAAAATAAAAGGCTTCAAAGCCATCTGTTCCTTTATCTTCTCAAGCAAGAAAGGGACTTGGCTCTATCTCCTACTCTTCAGTGGAGGTCTGGCTGTGACTTTTGCATTAGCTTCCGGAGGCAAGCTGGTAGATGGGTCTCTGCTTTCATTTATTGGATCCTTTATCTACCTTATGACCTTGGCTGGTGGCATGGAAGAGCCTGGCTGGCGAGGCTTTCTGCAGCCGGCTTTGGAAAAGAAGTTCTCTATGCTTATCGCCTCCTCAATAACTGGACTAGCTTGGGCTTGCTGGCATATTCCTCTCTGGTTTTATGACCGCTTTTATGATCGAAGTCAGAATCCCTTTCTAGTCTTTATCATTGGATGTATCATCCAGTCCATCTGGTTTGCTGCACTGCATAAGAAGACGAAATCTGTCCTTGCCTGTATGGTTTTCCATGCCCTGCTAGACATTCTGATAGAAACCTTTGTCGGCATCAACCTAGCTGATAAGTTTGATTTCTCTCAGGTTAACTCCCTCTTTTACCTTGGCGGCTTGGGCATTCTGACCCTTTACAGTATTTATCTCTGGTATCGGGCGGATAAGGAAGAGAAAAACGCATGATTAAAAAACAAGAATAGCCTGATTCTAAAATTAAAAGGAGACTGTACAAATTATCTGACCTTAGCTCATATGAATCTTTGAGTCGAACAGAAAGGAAATGCTATGAAAAAATCATTTATTCTGACACTTTTAACGATTATAACTCTAGGAATCTTCCGACCGACCGCTGCTTTAGCTGACTCGCAGAAGCTGCCGTCTGGTACGGACCGTAGCCAAATCGGTCAGAAAATCCAAGACTTTGTCAAGGAACATGAAAAGACAACGGCCGGCATGGCAACAGCAGTCTTTGATAAAAACGGAACCATCTACAAGGGAAATTTTGGCTATGTGGACAAGGAAAACAAAGTCAAAGTTGACGATGACAGTGTTTTTGAATGGGCTTCAATCACTAAACTGACGGTCTGGGTGTCGGTCATGCAGCTCTGGGAAGAGGGCAAAATCGACCTGGAAGCAGACATCAAAACTTATCTGCCAGAAGGCTTTCTCCGCAATCTTCGCTATGATAAGCCTATCACCATGCTGGATCTGATGAACCATCAGGCTGGCTTTGATGAAATGCCACTCTACAAAAAGGGAGACAAGAGCGACTTGGAAGAGCAGTTCCGCGATTACCAGCCTATTCAGTCCTTTGAGCCGGGTACGACGACATCATACTCTAACTTCAGCACGGCTTTGGCATCTTATATCGTGGAGCGGATATCTGGGCAGAAGTATGCAGACTATGTCCATGAGCATGTTTTTGAGCCGCTGGACATGGATCGGACTGCTATCTTGCCTGACTTATCGGACAATGCCTATGTACAGGAGAAGCGCAAGGAGGACAAGGGCTATGATGACCAAGGTAAGCTCTTGGGAGATACACCATTTAAGCTCTGGATGTACCCAGTCGGAGGGGCTGTGGGGACTCTAGGAGACCTGCAGAAATTCGCCCAAGCCTTGCTGGAACGTAAGACGCTCTTTCATCGTCCAGAAACTTGGACCGAGCTTTACTCAACAACCTCTACCCACCCTGGTACGGATATTGTTCGTAATGCTCATGGCTTTTGGGCCAGTCACTACGGTGTTACCTTGCTGGGACACAGTGGTAATGCTGATGGCTTTTCTAGCTATCTCTACTTAGATCTGAAAAATGGCATCGGCCAAGTCATCTTAACCAACCAACTATATGAACAAGTTTACAATGTTCAAATGCCGGAGCTGATATTTGGCAAGATGCAGACTGTCAGCGAAGCTACTAAAAAGCAATTCAAGCCTGGCTCTTACCACTATCTGAGAAGCTATAATAGGGGGCCGCTGTCCTTCATGCTCATGATGCCCGGCGCTATCCAAAAGATCAACAAAGTCTCAGATCAGCCGGATCTGCTGAGCACTTTCTGGACTATTGACCGAAGCCAAGGTGCTGACCGCCTCGAATTCGGTGTCCTTAATGCAGAAAGGATTTCCGATTCAGTTCTCTTTAGACATTATCTAGTCGTGTTTCTCGGAGGTCTGGCACTCGTGTTTGCTCTGGGAAATGTCTTGATCAGTTTTCTGATTGGCGGTTTCCGTCTCATCCTGCGTAAAGCAAAAAGTTCGGCTCCTCGCTCTTGGAAGGTCTGGAATTACCTGACTTCTTTAGGAATGATCCTTTTTGCAGGCAATCTCATTCTGCTTTTACTGGCTGCCATGAATCAGGACTACTCAATTGTTCAATCTTGGCGCTATATGGTCTTTGCTGGTCTGGGCCTATTTTTAGCAGGCTGTGCAGTCTATCCGCTCTTTAGCAAGACTCGAAAGGGTCTCGGAAAAGGTCGCCTCTTCCTGACAGTTCTGACTAGTCTATCTGCCCTGGCTATTGTTGCCAATATCCTCTACTGGTCGCTTTATCAGTGGTGGGTGATGTGATATAAGTTGCTTGTCTTCCTTTGGAAAGGCGGGCTTTGTCTGTGTAATTCTGCAAAGGAGTATCTCATGAAAAAAACATTTATTTTCACACTTCTAACTATTTTGACATTGGGGCTTTTTCGCCCAGTCACTGCGCTAGCTGAAGAGCAGAAGTTGCCTTCGGGCATAGAGCGCAGCCAAATTGGCCAGAAGATTCAAGACTATGTCAAAGAGCACGAAAAGACAACAGCCGGCATGGCAACAGCTGTCTTTGACAAAGACGGCACTATCTATCAAGGAAACTTCGGCTATATGGATAAGGAAAAGGGAGTCAAAGCTGATGATGACAGTGTCTTTGAATGGGGCTCCGTGACCAAGCTGACCGTCTGGATCTCTGTCATGCAGCTCTGGGAGCAAGGTAAGATTGACCTAGAAGAAGACATCCGCACCTATCTGCCGAAGGGCTTTCTTAGAAATCTCCGCTATGACAAGCCCATTACTATGCTAGATTTGATGAACCATCAGTCTGGATTTGACGAAGCTCCTCTCTATATGCAAGGGGGCAAGAGTTTAGAGGATTTGCTGCTTCAATATCAGCCGGCTCAGTCCTTTGAGCCGGGTACAACGACAGCTTATTCCAACTACAGTACTGGATTGGCGGCCTACATTGTGGAGCAAATTTCTGGGCAATCTTTTGTTGATTATACCCACGAGCATATCTTCCAGCCACTGGGCATGGAGAGAACGGCCATAGCGCAAGACTTGTCTGACAATGCTTATGTCCAAGCCAAGCGCAAGGAAGTAAAAGGATATGCGACAGATGGCAGCCTGTTAGGCGATGCTCTTTATGAAGTTGGCTTGTATCCTGTTGGTCGGGCAACAGGAACATTGAGTGATTTTCAAAAATTTGCTCAGGCCCTGCTAAGTCGTAAAACTCTCTTTACTCGGTCGGAGACTTGGACGACTCTCTATTCGACGACAGCAACCTATCCTGATACAGACATCGTTCGTAATGCTCATGGCTTCTGGGCCAGTGAATTTGCAGTTACAGTGCTAGGGCACGGAGGAAATACAAATGGTTTTTCCAGCTATCTCCTGCTGGATCTGAAGGATGGTATCGGTCAGGTGATCATGACTAATCAAGGCGTAGAAGAAATTTATAATGATGGCATGCCAGAATTGATTTTCGGAAAACGTCCGACAGCCAGTGCAGAGACTCAGAAAAAGTTCGAACCTGGCTACTATCAAATCCTTCGGAATTTTAACCAAGGTCCGCTTTCTTTGTATCAGCTCTTTCCAGGTAATTTGCTTCATATGAAGAAGCCGTCTTCGGAGCGAATGGATCGTTCGTTTTGGACTATTTATAAAAGTGGAAATGGCAAAACGCGAATCGCTACTCCAGTCAGTGATTTCGAGAAAGTCCCTGACTGGGAAATCTGGACTAAGTTTAGCTTAATTGCTTTGGCTGCTCTTAGTGTCGTTTACGCTTTGGGCAATCTACTTGTTCGGCTTGTGCTAGTCCTTTATCGACTGGTCTTTGGCAAGGCGAAAAGCAAGCAAAATCGAGCTTGGAAATGGTGGCGCATCTTGACAGCTGCAGGAGTAGTGGCCGTGGCTTGCAATTTACTCTTGCTCCTACTTAGCTCAAGTGCTACGGATCTCAGTATCATCGCTCAGTGGCGTTACATCCTCTTTGCCGGTCTGGGACTGTTCTTAGCAGGATGTGCGGTTTATCCGCTCTTTAGCAAGGCTCGAAAAGGTCTCGGAAAAGGTCGTCTCTTCCTGACGGTTCTGACTAGTCTATCTGCACTCGCTATCGTAGCCAATATTCTCTATTGGTCACTTTACCAATGGTGGATGATGTAGTTTAAAAATTATGAAACAAGAAAAGAGCCGGCATATAAGCTGGCTCTTCGTTTGGTTTTATACATTCAGTACCTTGTCCAAGAAGTCTTTAAGACGTGGATGCTGCGGATTATCGAAGATTTGGTCAGGCTTTCCGTCTTCTAGGAATTCCCCATCAGCGGTAAAGATAACGCGGTTGGCTACCTGACGGGCAAAGCCCATCTCATGGGTCACAATCAGCATGGTCATACCTTGCTGGGCCAGATCCTTCATAACGTTGAGAACGTCGCCGACCATTTCTGGGTCAAGGGCAGAAGTAGGCTCATCAAAGAGCATGATGTCTGGATTCATAGCCAGACCTCGAGCAATTGCCACCCGCTGCTTTTGACCGCCGGATAGACTGTCAGGGCTGGCATCAGCCTTATCAGCCAAGCCAACCTTTTCCAAAAGCTCCATCCCCAGCTTATTTGCTTCGTCTTGAGTCAAGCGCTTGTGCTCAACAGGAGCAAAGGTGATATTTTCCAGAACGGTCATGTGCGGGAAAAGGTTGAAGTGCTGGAAGACCATACCGATATTTTCACGGACCAGATCCACATCAGTCTTTTTGTCGGTCAGATCAAAGCCATCAACCGTGATGGTTCCGCTGGTCACTTCCTCTAGCAGGTTGAGACTGCGCAGGAAGGTTGACTTACCAGATCCAGAAGGGCCGATGATACAGACCACATCTCCCTCGTAGAATTTAGCAGTAATCCCTTTTAGGACTTCGTTTTCCCCGTAATATTTATGAAGATCGTTCACATCGATTTTTAATTTTGCCATTACTTAATCCTCTTTTCTAAGCGTTTTGCCAAGCGGGTCAAGAGCGTGATAATGATGAGATAGAGCACAGCTAGGATAGCATACATCCGGAAACTCTGATAGTTGCGAGCGATGATGTCCTTACCCGTTTTGAAGAGCTCGGCCAGTCCAATAGCTGAGACAATCGTTGTATCCTTGAGTGCGATGACAAACTGATTGACAAAGTTTGGCAGCATAATCTTAGTCGCCTGTGGCAGGATAATCTTGCGCATGGTCTTGGAGTAGGAAATCCCTAGGCTGCGGCTGGCTTCCATCTGCCCAACAGGAACGGCCTGGATACCTCCACGGACAATTTCAGCGATATAGGCGCCGGCATTGAGAGAGAGGGCGATGGTTCCTGCAACGAAAGCATTGATTGGGCTTTGTTGACCAGTCATGGATTCGATTAGGTTAGGAATTCCCCAGAAGATAAAGGCGGCCACAATCATCAGTGGAATACCACGAATGACATCGACAAAGATTTCTGCAATCCAGCGCAGCGGTTTATAAGGGCTGACGCTGAACATACCAAAGATAATCCCAATGACCATAGCAATCGCAAATGAAATCAGGGCCAAAGCAATCGTCACTCCTAGACCTTTAAGAAGTTCTTGGTAGTTATTTTGCAGCAAGCCCCAAATAGTGGACTCATCTACTGTGGATTCCTTTTCCTCGCTAGCCAGATACTTGTCTAAAATCTCTTGGTACTTGCCGCTTTCTTTGAGGTTGGCCAGTCCATTGTTAAACATCTCAATCAGCTCAGGATTGCTGCCTTTTTTAACTGCGAAAGCGACTTGGCCGCTCGGTGTACCTTCAATAGGTGTTTTAAGCTTCTTGCCTTGTTTGATAGCGTATTTGACAACAGGCTCATCGTCCATCACAGCTGCGACAGAGCCAGTATTAAGGCTATCATACATGGAAGCTGCATCTGAGAAAGTTTTGATAGAGTAGCCGTACTTACTCTTGTTTTCCTCAAGGAAAGTCTGAGAAGCGGTACCAGTTTTGACACCGACTGTCTTGCCCTTGAGTTCTTCGTAGGACTTGATATTACTGCTGTCCTTGACTGCCAAGATAGAGTTGGCTGTGTAGTAAGGGTCAGAATAGTCAAAAGTTTTCTTACGGGCATCTGTGACAGACATACCGGCGATAATTCCATCAGCCTGACCGGTCTGAACGCTATTAATAGCTGCATCAAAGCCAGGGTTAGTTACTTCCACAGTAAAGCCTTGGTCTTTGGCAATAGCCTTAATCAGCTCCATGTCAATCCCAGTGTATTGGTTGCTGTCATCTTGGAAGACAAATGGAGCAAAAGATGAGTCGCTGGCAATAATGTATTTGTCTTTTGTCGGACTAGCTTTTTGACCAGCAGGAGTAGAAGTCTCTGGAACAGCTGAGTCAGAGCTGCCTTTAGAAGCCGTCCATTTATTAATGATTTCTTCCAGACTGCCGTCTTCCTTCATCTGTGCCAAGGCTTCGTTAAACTCAGTAACTAAATGCTCGTGCTTGCTGCCTTTTTTGACACCGAAAGCAAAACTTCCAACAGCCTCACCCTTCATAGAAATTTTTAGGTTTTGGCCTTGATTGATGGCGTACTCAATGACAGGCTGATCGTCCATCACTGCATCGACATCACCAGCAGAAAGGCTGTTATACATCAAGTCACCTGTGTCAAAGGTTTTGAGAGTGTAGCCGTATTTGTCCTTGTTCTTCTCAAGAAAACGTTGGGCAGCTGTTCCGGTTTTGACACCGACTTTCTTTCCTTTCAGCTGTTCATATTTGCTGATGGTGTTTGCCTTGGTCGTCGCGATAACGACCTTGGTGTCGTAGTAGGTATCAGACATGGTAAAGACTTTTTCGCGCTCGCTTGTCTTGGTCATACCAGCCATGATGGCATCCGCCTGGCCGGCTTGGACGGCATTGACAGCTGCATCGAAGCCTGGGAAGCTCATGTCAATGTCCCAGCCCTTGATTTCTGCGACCTTGTTGATGATATCAACATCAATCCCCTTGTATGATTGATCAGAATCTTTAAATTCAAATGGTGCGTAAGCAGTATCGGATACGATTTTGACCGTATCTGCCTGGGCTGTTGCCCCTAACGCAAAAAATGGAAATAATGTTAGCAAAACTGCTAAGAATTTTTTCTTCATTTTCTTCCTCCTTTTTAGCATTCTAGCATTATAGCAAAAAAACACTGATTAGGCAAATTTCTCCTGTTTTTATGTTAGGTTTTCTGACATAAAAACTCTCCACATTTCTCAAAAATACCCGCAACTTTTCTTTGTACTTAAAGCAAAGTCTGCTATACTGGAAATGAATGAAAGCAAGGATAGAATGAGGTTCTTATGAAAAAATCACGTATCTTGGACGGAGTCAATCAAGCTCGCTTTGTCCCTCCTTATATTTTGTCTCTTTTACTGGCAGTTGTTTTCGTGCAAGGGGGTCAGCAGTTGGCCTATCTTGCTTTGGAGCCAATTTCGGCTGTACTTAGTCTTATGCTAGGTTTCTTAGGTCAAGGCGGATTCTTTGAAATCTTCTTCAATTTTGCCTTGCCTTTTCTTTTGTTCGGCTTTGTTTTTATGATACTGGCTCTCTTTCTTTGGGTGCGCTGGGCTGAAGGACGACCGCTCGCAACTCTGGGCTTTGTCAAAAAAGGAAGTTTAGTAGAGCTAGTCAAAGGATTGGCAGTAGGTTTTCTCCTCTTTAGTCTAGTTGCTCTGCTTATGCTGTTGAGTGGAGCTGGATCTTTTGAATGGGGACAGCTGACACTGGAACCTTTTCTCTATATCTTGATTTTGCTTCCGCTTTGGATGATTCAGGGCGGGGCAGAAGAGTTAGTGACACGCGCTTGGCTGCTGCCAGTTGCTGTCAAAAAGACCAACCTCCCCATCGGTTTGCTGACTTCAAGCCTGCTCTTTGCCCTCTTGCACCTAGGCAATCCAGATATTGGTATTCTCCCCATTGTTAACATTGCTTTATTTGGGCTCTTTGCAAGTCTCTATCTGCTCTGGACGGACAATGTCTGGCGGATTATAGGACTTCATACTGCTTGGAACTTTAGCCAAGGCAATATCTATGGTTTCACCGTTAGTGGTACTGGTGTGGACGCGGCAGCATTGAACTTTATACCTAAGACGGACTCGAGATGGCTGACTGGTGGAGCTTTCGGCGCTGAAGCTTCTATTTTCAGCTCGCTCATTCTCTTGCTGGCTGTCCTCTATTTGCTTCTAAAGATGAAAAAAGACGGTAGCTTGACAGAGATAGTGGGAAAGACACAATAACTGTCCGAACGGTTCTCTTTTGCTCACCCTAAAATAATATGCTATAATAAATTAAAATGAGGAAAGGAATAATTATATGTTTAAATCTCGTATGTTGGATGCTATCAAGCAATCGCGTTATATTCCGCCGGTTTGGTTGGCTATCTTGATTGCTATTGGCTTTGTTTATGGAGGAGGAATTTTAAGTTTTGTCGGAATGTTACCAATTGGTATCATTGTCGGACTCTTGTTTGGCTTTGCAGATCCGACGATTAATCGGACAGAAGCAATGGCAGCCATTAGTCACTATACGGTCTTTTTTCAGCTAGCTGGTTTCTTTTTTATCGCTCTCACTGTCTTTTTATGGGTTCGATATCGTGAGAAGCGTCCTTTTTCTAGTTTGGGATTTTATAAACAAGACTGGTTCAAAAATCTCCTAAAAGGCTTCCTTATCGGAGCGGTTCAGTTTTCACTGGTTGTTGTCTTGCTCTTGGTAACGGGGACAGGCAGTCTGAAACTAGGTCAGCTTAACTTGCAGTCTTTGATTTTTGTCCTAGCTATCATTCCTTTCTGGATTCTCCAAGGTGGGACAGAAGAGCTAGTGACGCGTGGTTGGCTCTTTCCAGTAGTTAGTGCTAAGTCAAATATCTTCATTGGTATCTTGATTTCCAGTGCACTATTCGGGGCTCTGCACCTCTTTAACCCTGGTGTGACCGTTCTTTCTATTGTCAATATCATACTAGACGGTATCTTTGCTTGTTTCCTTATGCTCAAGTATGACAATATGTGGGTACTGGCTGGTATGCACGGCGCTTGGAATTTTGTGCAAGGGAATATCTATGGTATTCAGGTCAGTGGCCAAGGAGCATCTACCTCAATCTTGAACTATAACTCACAATCTTCTGTGGATTTGCTGTCCGGTGGAGCTTTTGGTGCTGAAGGATCTATTTTTTCCAGTATCGTCCTGATTGGCTGCATTGCCTATCTCTACTGGTCACTAAAAAAAGAAAATCGCCTGCCTCAGGCGCTGATCTTTAAGAAATAAGCATTTCGCCCAGTTGAGCTGGGCTTTTTTATGTCTTTTAATGAGATGTATGACAAGGGAAAGACGATGGTAGAAGCGTGGCCATTCTACCTACACCCAAATCCAGAGAAAATAGGGCAAATATGGTAAAATGATAGAAGCACAATTTGAGGAATAAAAGATGATTAACAGAATAACAGATAATAAATTTGAATTGGTTTCTAAGTATGAGCCTTCAGGAGATCAGCCCCAGGCTATCGAGCAGCTGGTGGATAACATCGAGGGGGGCGAGAAGGCCCAGATTCTCATGGGGGCGACTGGTACTGGTAAGACCTATACCATGAGTCAGGTTATCGCTCAGGTCAACAAGCCGACTCTGGTTATCGCCCATAATAAAACGCTGGCCGGCCAGCTTTATGGTGAGTTCAAGGAGTTCTTCCCCAATAACGCGGTGGAATACTTCGTTTCCTACTATGATTACTACCAGCCTGAGGCCTATGTGCCTTCCAGCGATACATATATCGAAAAGGATAGCTCGGTCAATGACGAGATTGACAAGCTCCGTCACTCAGCGACATCAGCTCTCTTGGAGCGCAATGACGTGATTGTCGTGGCTTCGGTCTCTTGTATCTATGGTCTGGGATCGCCTAAGGAATACTCCGATAGTGTAGTTAGCCTGCGTCCTGGCCTAGAGATTTCTCGTGACAAGCTGCTTAATGACTTGGTGGATATCCAGTTTGAGCGTAATGACATTGACTTTCAGCGGGGGAAATTCCGGGTTCGAGGTGATGTAGTGGAGATATTCCCAGCTTCTCGGGATGAGCATGCCTTTCGAGTGGAGTTTTTCGGAGATGAGATTGACCGGATTCGTGAGGTTGAAGCCTTGACAGGTCGAGTCTTGGGTGAGGTGGACCATTTGGCCATCTTCCCAGCCACTCACTTCGTGACCAATGAAGACCACATGGAAGTAGCCATTGCCAAAATTCAGGCGGAACTGGAGGAGCAGCTGGCTATCTTTGAGAAGGAAGGCAAGCTTCTGGAAGCTCAGCGCTTGAAGCAACGCACAGAGTATGATATCGAAATGCTGCGCGAGATGGGCTATACGAATGGAGTTGAGAACTATTCTCGCCACATGGATGGTCGAAGCGAAGGAGAGCCACCTTATACCCTTCTGGACTTTTTCCCTGATGATTTCTTGATTATGATTGATGAGAGTCACATGACCATGGGACAGATTCGGGGTATGTACAATGGTGACCGCTCTCGTAAGGAGATGCTGGTTAATTATGGTTTCCGCTTGCCGTCTGCCTTGGACAACCGTCCGTTGCGCCGGGAGGAGTTTGAGAGCCATGTTCACCAGATTGTCTATGTATCGGCTACGCCGGGCGACTATGAAAATGAACAGACGGATACTGTTATCGAGCAGATTATCCGGCCGACAGGGCTTCTGGATCCAGAGGTGGAAGTCCGCCCAACCATGGGGCAAATTGATGATCTTTTGGGCGAAATCAATGCTCGTGTCGAAAAGAATGAGCGTACCTTTATCACAACCCTGACCAAGAAGATGGCGGAAGATTTGACGGACTACTTCAAAGAAATGGGAGTCAAGGTCAAGTATATGCACTCGGACATCAAGACCTTGGAGCGGACTGAGATTATCCGAGACCTGCGCTTGGGTGTCTTTGACGTTCTAGTTGGGATAAACCTGCTGCGCGAGGGAATCGACGTGCCCGAGGTTAGTCTGGTGGCAATTCTTGATGCAGACAAGGAAGGCTTCCTCCGCAACGAGCGCGGTCTTATCCAGACCATTGGCCGGGCAGCTCGCAACAGCGAAGGTCATGTGATTATGTATGCCGACACCATGACCCAGTCCATGCAGCGGGCTATTGATGAAACTGCCCGCCGTCGGGCAATCCAGATGGCATATAATGAAGAGCATGGCATTGTACCGCAGACCATCAAGAAAGAAATCCGTGACCTAATCAGCGTGACCAAGGCTGCCCTGCCAGACAAGGAAGAAACCGTCGAAATCGAAAGCCTCAACAAGCAAGAACGCAAGGACATGATTAAGAAACTGGAAGTCCAAATGCAAGAAGCTGCTGGACTTCTGGACTTCGAACTGGCGGCGCAGATTCGCGATATGATTCTGGAAATAAAGGCGATGGATTAGAAAATATAGTTAGCACCAAAGTTGCAAGCTAAGCTCTTAATTGCTTCTCTAGTCAATGAGTCACTATGTGAAAAAAAGTTAGAGAAGTTTAAGTGGGGGAATTGAAGTGAAAAAGGATTTAATTAAACTAATATTTATTTTCTTTATTTCAATTTTTGTCATAGGCATGTTACCTATAGTTCAATTTATTTGGGCATTTATGCCGACAAAACTTGTTACAAAAGAGGAAAAGCAGCATATTGAATATGTTGTGAACACAGCTTTTGAAGATAATTTAGGATTGAAGGTTAAGAACATAGAGATTCCAACTTGGGTTAGTCATGTTACTTATCAATATTATGTAAAAGTTCAATTGACAGAAGAGGCGGACAAAATTTTAACAGATAAGTTAGAAGAAAGAACTTATTCCTATTACTCTAATAGCGATGATGAACCATCTTCGATACTAACAAATCTTATCTTTTCTTATGTCTTAGATACAAATTCCCATCCTATGTTAAATACCTTATATTTTGACAAAGAGTCTGTTCTAAAGCCAGTGAAATTTAAGGAGCTGAGAACAGATTTAGATTACGATGTAACTGATGACCAAAAAGGATTTTATCGTGATTTAGTTCAAATTAAAAAAGAACTAAAGTATAACCCCAAGACAGAAAAGTATGACGCATCAGCAGAGGAAATAAAGAAATTGAGAAAAGATATGATTCAATTGTCAGAAAAGTATGGAGCTCAATTGAGTTTGTATCTCAATCTGGAAGGTCGAATTCCTGATGGTGCGACTCTAACTGATTATGTTGATTTTGCTACCTTACCTAAAAATGTTCATGTAGTTGTTTGGGGAGAAAATGGGAAATTAGATAGCAATGGTTTTCAGGCGGAATAATTTAGATAGCGATATAATTTTTTGCATAGAACTAAAAACCATATAAAAAAGATTTATTCCTTAAAAATTGATAATTCGAATAAAGTTTAAATATCTATCTAGAAATAAACGAGGAGCACTATATGCGTTATGCACTTTTACTCCGTGGCATCAATGTCGGCGGGAAAAACAAGGTCGTGATGGCTGATTTGAAGAAGGATTTGGCTGGGTTGGGTTTTGAAAATCCGGTTTCCTACATCAATAGCGGCAATCTTTTCTTTGATAGCGAGGAGCAGGAGGAGAGGATTCGGGAGAGCTTGACTGCTTATTTCAGTCGGTCTTACGATTTTTCTCTGCCTTTTGTCCTTGTCAGCTCTGCCATGCTTGAAAAAGAAATAGCCAATCTTCCTGCTTGGTGGCAGGATGAAACAGCCTTTCGGCGCGATGTTCTCTTTTATCTGCCAGAGGTAGACAGGGAAAGCGTTCAAGACCTAGCAGGCAGTTGGGCGAATGACAAGGAGCAACTGCATTTTGGACAGGCGGCATTCTTTTATAGCAATGCTGACCAAGCGGATTATCTCAAGTCCAACTACCATAAGAAACTGCTCAAGTCCAGTTTCTACAAGCAACTGACTATCCGGAACGGCAAGACTTTCCAGAAGATTGTGGAGTTGGTGAATGAAAAGTAAAACCAAAAAGAAAAATAAAAGAAAAGTAAAAGTTCAGGAGAACAAGTTTATTCTTTGGTTGGAAAAACATTGGCTAGTAGAAGCTCTTTTAGGTTATATATTCTTTATAATGGTTGCGATTGGAGTGGGATTTTTAACATTTGGAAATAAGTCTATTCCGGGTCCGCTTCGAGAGTTTAAATATGTTAGCCTTTTGTATATAAATTTGGTTTTCTTGATTGCTCTTCCATATTATTCCTGGTTTGGAAGTCTAAGAGAAGAAGGCTTCAACACGTTGAAAGGTTTTTCAGAAGTTTTTCTTTATCTTAATGGTCTACTTTTTCTTTTGCATTATTTTATAGGAATAGAATTAGAAGACGGAGAGGGATTTCTGCCACCATTGTGGAACTTGAATCCTCGCTATGTTTGGTTTCCGATTGCTACCTATCTAATCTTTTTCTTCATTCCAGCGTTAACGATGTTGATTTTGAAATATAATGAAAAAAAGAGGAAAAATCATGACAAAAGAAAATCTGTCTAAATTATTTTCATTTAAAACACTCTATCTGGCCTTGCTAACCTTTGTCATTCTTCATTTGATTTTGTTACCTTTTGGTCAATCCTTTACTCCAGTTTTGTGGAATAGTTGGTTTCTTATTCTTTGTTTGACCTTCTTTATCCATCCTTGGATAGTCTTTTTTAGGACAAGAGATTTTCACTGGTATCACCTTATTTTTCAATTATTCAGTGGATTGGTGGCGCTTTATCTTTGGTTTTCGGCATTCTTTACTTTGTCAATTATCTCGGATCCAGCCATTCCCATTAATATAGACTATCATATACAAGATAAAGAAATCATCATTGTCAGAGGTTTTGTGGTCCATAGTACCTATGAACATCATGAATTGATCAATCCCTTTATCATGAAGTTAGAAGTAAAATACAACGAAGATATGTTTTAATAACTTAGAAAGTGAGAAAATTTATGTCCCGTTCCCAAGAAACAATCCTAACAAACATCTGCCTTGTTGAAGATGTGTCGCGAGGTAAAGTCCTGGTCCAATACCGTTCCCCTGAACGAAATCACTGGTCTGGATATGCTTTTCCTGGTGGGCATATTGAGAAGGGTGAGTCTCTCCATGATGCGGTTGTCCGAGAGATTTTAGAGGAAACAGGTTTGACTATTGCTCATCCAAAACTGGTTGGGGTAAAGAACTGGCATACGGATGAAGGGGTTCGCTACATTGTCTTTTGTTACAAAGCGACCGAATTTTCTGGTCAGATTCACTCGACTGAAGAGGGCGAGATTTCTTGGGTAGACAAGGATAGCCTGCCACAGCTGGACTTGGCTTACGATATGCTGGAACTACTACGTATGATGGAAGATGAGGAATTATCCGAATATTACTATCACGAGCGCATAGCAGGTGGTTGGCGCAAGAGTATGTATTAAAAAGACTGATTAGGTTGGGGCCTAATCAGTCTTTTTCTTTCTTCCTATTCATTCCTGTAAAAATCCTAGGTCTCTCAAGGCGGACTCTACATAGTCCAAATCCTGCTGGGAGTCGGCTTGTACTAGGTGATAGTGGACTCCATCTGTCAGCTCAGATAAGGGGCGAAAGGCACAGGATGCGACCTGTTGGAGAAAATGCTGGACATCTCGGCGGCAGGTCAGCTTCAAGTAAGTCTGGATTTCGCCGTAAACCGGATGCTCAATCAAAATAGTCTGTACGCGGCCGCCATTATCCACGATAGCCAGCAGCTCGTCCTCCATATCCTCAGCCCCATGCTTAACCTTGAAGAGCTGATGAACAGCAGTATTTTCTTGGCCGTCTTTGTAAAGATAGCCACGATTAGTTGAGAGGATGGGGGCATCATCAGCCCGCAAGAGTGCAATATCTTGTACGATAATCTGTCTGGTCACATGGAAATGCTCCGCCAGTGACTGGCCATTGAGGGCAGTAGATGATGTTTTCAAAAGGTCTAATAGTTCTTCTCGTCTTTGCTTGGTCATAGCTTCATTGTAAACCAAAAGTCAGGAATCTTCAAGCTCTAGCGAATCTTTTTCAGAGCTTGATAGATGAACTTAGCAATGACAAAGTCGACCATGCTATGAATGACCGTACCAAGTCCAACCAGACCAAATAAGATATAGAAAGCATTAGCAGGATAGGCAGACGTTGTGTAAAAGAGGATGCAGACGACCACTTCGCCAAAGGCATGAATCAAGGCTAGTAGGAAATTAAATATCCAAGTCTTCTTCTGGCTGTCCAGTGTGTCCGGGTGTTTTTGCAGATAAAGAGCGCCGATGCTAGCAAAGAGCAAGTGGGATAGGGCTCTGAGCGTGATGATAAAAGGAAGTCCGGACATAAAAAATCCAATAGTGGAGCCAATCACGACAATCACCGTCATGAGAGGGGAGATAAACATAGCCAAAAAGATAGCGACATGACTGGCTAAGGTGAAGGAAGCGGGCGGAATGACAATTTTAATCGGCATAACTAGCGGGATAACAATAGCTAGTGCAGTCAAAAAAGCGGTCAGCGTCATAAACTGATTTTTAGATTTTGGTTTCATAGTGACTCCTTTTTATCTGTATATACATTAGTATAGTACACTGTTTTTGCAGAAAGGTCAAGACCTGTAGGAAATCCTAAAAGAGATTTGTCAAAATCCTTAAAATAGCTTATACTAGAAAGGTGTGGAAATAGGAGCAAACTAGATTTTTAGGATTTAGTTGACCTTCACATTGATTAGTGTTCTGCTGGACTTGAAAAATGAAAGAAGAGCTTAATCATATAGAGAAGGCTGGTATGGAATTTAGCAGCCTTGACTAGAAATGGAGAAAAAATGAACAACTTACCAAACTGCCCCAAATGTAATTCGGAGTATGTCTACGAAGATGGAACGCTCTTGGTCTGCCCAGAGTGCGCCTATGAGTGGAATCCAGCTGAAGTTCAAGAAGCAGAAGAAGGACCAGTTGCAATTGATGTTAATGGCAATAAGCTGGCTGATGGAGATACAGTTACCTTGATTAAGGACCTGAAGGTCAAAGGAGCACCTAAGGATCTCAAGCAAGGAACGCGCGTGAAAAATATCCGCATTGTAGAAGGCGACCATAATATCGACTGTAAGATTGACGGCTTCGGTGCGATGAAGCTCAAGTCAGAGTTTGTTAAGAAAATTTGAGGTCTCTATGAATCGTCGTTTTATCTTAATTTATCGAATTATTCTTTTTATTCTCGCCTTTCTAGGTGTGTATCTGGAAATCACTAAGTATGGCGCGGGCATGCTCATGTACTATACGGTTTTGTCCAATCTCTTGGTCCTGCTCTTTACGGGCTATCTTGTCTATCTGATGATGAGACCTGGCGATGCTTGGAAGGCACCGAAAATCTTGAGAATCAAGGGCGGGGTAACCATGTCCATCATGATTACTTGTGTCGTTTATCACCTCTTGCTAGCCCCAATTGCGACAGATTTTTACCGCCTAGAGAATTTTTTATGTCATTATATAGTACCCTTGGCGTTTCTTCTGGATACAGTAATCTTTGACAAATCGCGCCAGTACCGTTGGTTTGATCCGATTTCTTGGACAAGTGTGCCTTTGGTCTATATGGCCTTTGCTCTCTTTAATGGCTTTTTCTTGAAAATAGATATTCCAAGATCCAAGGACAATCCATTTCCCTACTTTTTCCTCAATGTCTTTAAGAAAGGCTGGCCCTATGTCATCCAGATGTGTCTGATTATTTTTGTAGCCTACCTGATCTTTGGTTTTGTCTTTTACGGGATAAAATCCATCTCTTTCTCAAAGAAGAAGACTTCTTAGAGACATGTTACTGTAGATGAAAAATAGATTTCACTAATCCTTACCCAGTCAAGCTGAAAAAATATAATTTTTTTCTTGAAATAGTTTTGAATTTGTGATATAGTATAAAAAATTAAATAATCCTTTAATTCTATCCAGAGAGATAGACAAGGAGCAAGTAAAAAGATGGGTGGAGTGTAAGCAAGTGCGTCTTGTTTTAGCTTGCCTGACTAGATTTTTCTGAAGTCTCCTTGTAATAAGGAGACTTTTTCTGTTGTTTGAGGAGGAAAGAATGAAAACAAAAGAAGTTGTCGATGACATCACCATGAACCGTGCGATTACGCGGATTACCTATGAAATCATCGAGCGCAACAAGGACTTGAACCAAGTAGTCTTGGCTGGCATTAAGACCCGCGGGGTTCACTTGGCACACCGCATTCAGAAGCGGTTGGCTCAGTTGGAGAATATCGATATTCCAGTCGCGGAAGTAGACACCAAGCCTTTTCGCGATGATATCAAGGTTGAGGAAGATACGACAGTGATTCCAGTAGATATTACCGACCGTCAAGTAATCCTGATCGATGATGTTCTTTACACAGGACGAACCATTCGAGCGGCTATTGACAATCTGGTCAGTCATGGACGGCCTTCTCGGGTTGGTCTGGCTGTCTTGGTAGACCGTGGTCACCGCGAACTGCCCATTCGGGCAGACTATGTCGGCAAGAACATTCCGACTAGCCAAACTGAGGAGATTATCGTTGAGATGACCGAAACTGACGGTCAAGATCGCGTGTTGATTATGGGGGAGTAATAAGCTAAATGAGTCAAGATGTTAAGTATGATGTGCATGATATGCCAAAGCCAGGTTTGCTTTTAGGACTATCCTTTCAGCACTTGTTCGCCATGTTTGGGGCGACAGTCTTGGTACCGATTCTGGTGGGGATTGACCCAGCGGTGGCCCTCTTTTCCAGCGGTCTGGGGACACTGGCCCATCTGACTGTTACCAAGTACAAGATTCCGGCTTACATGGGATCCAGCTTTGCTTATATTGCAGCCATGCAGATGCTGATGAAGACAGATGGTATCGGAGCGGTTGCACAGGGAGCCATCACTGGTGGTTTGGTCTACTTTATTGTAGCACTGATTGTTAAGTTTGCTGGCAATGCTTGGATTGATAAGGTGTTGCCGCCAGTAGTAGTTGGCCCCATCATCATGGTCATCGGTCTGAGCTTGGCTGGGACAGCTGTTAGCGATGTGATGAACAAGACTGTAGCTAATGGCGAAAAGGTTTATGATTTGACCTACTTCATTATCGGTATGGTTACTCTCTTGGCAGTCATCCTCTTTAATATTTATGGTAAGAAGATTGTGGGAATCATCCCAGTCTTGCTGGGCTTGATAGTCGGCTACATCTTTAGCTTGATTCTAGGGGCTGTGACTGGGCAGGAAATTGTGTCTTTTGCCAAGGTAGGAGAAGCATCTTGGTTCCACCTTCCGCCTATGAGTCTGCCTTTCTTGGACTATGATGTGAAATTTTACCCAAGCGCAATCTTGACTATGGCGCCTATCGCCTTTGTAACTATGACAGAGCATTTCGGTCATGTTATGGTTCTGAATAGTCTGACAGGCAAGGACTTCTTCAAGGATCCGGGTCTAGACAAGACTTTGACTGGAGATGGTCTGGCTCAGATTATTGCAGGGCTTTTCGGAGCACCGCCAGTGACTAGCTACGGAGAGAATATCGGAGTCATGGCGCTCAATAAAATCTACAGTGTCTATGTCATTGCAGGTGCAGCAGTACTGGCTATTGTCATGAGCTTTGTGGGAAAGGTCTCAGCCCTGCTCCAATCCATCCCGAGTCCTGTGCTGGGTGGTATTTCCATCGCCCTCTTTGGGGTAATTGCTTCGAGCGGTCTCAAGATTCTGATTGAGGCACAGACCAACTTTGACAATAAAAAGAATCTCTTGATTGCCAGTGTCATCTTGGTATCTGGTATCGGGGGTCTGACCTTGCAGCTGTCTGGTCTGCAAATCTCAGGAGTTGCCTTATCAACTATTCTGGGAATTGTCCTCTATCTTGTCCTGCCTGAGCCCAAGGATTGAGCTAGGCGATAAATCATTAACTTTTGTTCAAAAATAGCTTGCTCTCAGAGCGACTTTACTTGCAGCACTCTGGAAGCCCTCATTCTTTCATAAAGGAGAATTACATCATGTCATCCAATCAAATCGCTCTTAAGAACCTTGTTTCTATGGAAACTCTGTCAAATGAAGAAGTTATGGCCTTGATTAAACGCGGAATCGAATTTAAAAATGGCGCTAAAGTCCATTATGATGAGCAGCATATCGTGTCTAACCTCTTTTTTGAACCTTCGACTCGTACCCACAAGGCCTTTGAGGTAGCAGAGTTGAAGTTAGGCTGCGATCTTCTGGACTTTGATGTCAAGACCAGCTCGGTCAATAAAGGAGAAACCTTGTATGACACTATACTGACAATGTCTGCCCTAGGCGTTGATGTCTGTGTCATTCGCCACCCAGAAGTGGACTATTACAAAGAGCTAGTGGAAAGCCCGACCATTACGACTTCCATCGTTAACGGAGGAGACGGTTCTGGTCAGCATCCTAGCCAAAGCTTGCTGGATTTGATGACCATTTATCAAGAGTTTGGTCGCTTTGAAGGACTTAAGGTTGCGATTGCTGGTGACTTGGACCATTCGCGTGTGGCTAAGTCAAATATGCAAATTCTCAAGCGCTTGGGTGCAGAGCTCTACTTTGCAGGTCCGGAAGAATGGCGGAGCCAAGAGTTTGCGGACTATGGTAAGTTTGTCACCATTGATGAGGTGATTGAAGAAGTGGATGTCATGATGTTCCTGCGCGTGCAGCATGAGCGTCATGACTACGAGTCCATCTTTTCTAAAGAAAATTACCACAGACTGCATGGGCTGACTCAAGAGCGGTATGACCGCATGAAAGATACAGCGATTCTCATGCATCCGGCTCCAGTTAACCGTGATGTAGAAATTGCGGATCATCTGGTCGAAGCACCAAAATCGCGTATCGTTGAACAAATGACCAACGGCGTCTTTGTCAGAATGGCTATTATCGAAGCAGTTCTGAAAGGCCGTCAATAATCTCGGACAGTAGGCCGGGAGTGGGTGAGGCTATGTAAAGCAATCCCACTCCCTATTATTATATATCTTATGTGGATGGTCATGGGCGGTCTGCATCTTGGACAGGAGGGAACAATGGCAAAGAGACTTTTAATATTAGAAAATGGCATGATTTTCGATGGGGAAGCTTTTGGAGCGGATCTTTTCGTGACAGGCGAAATCGTCTTTAACACAGGCATGACTGGCTATCAGGAATCGATTACAGATCAGTCTTATAACGGCCAGATTTTGACCTTTACCTATCCTTTGGTGGGAAATTATGGTGTCAACCGGGACGACTATGAATCTATTCTGCCGACCTGTAAGGGAGTGGTGGTCTATGAGTATGCTCGTCGTGCCAGTAACTGGCGCCAGCAATTGTCTTTGGATGAGTTCCTCAAAATCAAGAAGATACCAGGCATTTCGGGAATTGATACAAGGGCACTAACCAAGATTATCCGCCAGCATGGAACCATGCGGGCAACCATTGCCAATGCAGAGGATAGCATTGAGCATTTGCAAGACCAGCTGCAGGCTACAGTTCTGCCGACTGATAACATCAAGCAGGTGTCTACCAAGCAGTCCTATCCAGCTCCGGGAACGGGTCGCAGCGTGGTATTGGTGGACTTTGGTCTCAAGCACTCTATCCTGCGGGAGTTAGCCAAGCGTAACTGCAGCGTGACAGTAGTACCTTATGATACCAGCGCTGAGGAAATTCTCCAGCTCAATCCTGACGGCGTCATGCTGTCCAATGGACCGGGCAATCCAGAAGATGTGCCGGAGGCTCTGGACATGATTCGTGGTGTTCAGGGCAAAATTCCAATTTTCGGAATCTGTATGGGGCATCAGCTCTTCTCCATGGCTAACGGTGCTAAGACGCATAAGATGAAGTTCGGCCATCGTGGCTTCAATCATGCGGTACGCGAGATTGCGACAGGCCGAGTTGACTTTACCAGTCAAAATCACGGCTATGCCGTCAGCCGTGAGGATTTGCCGGAATGCCTGATTGTGACTCATGAAGAAATTAATGATAAGTCTGTCGAAGGTGTGCGCCATCGGGATTATCCTGCCTTTTCTGTGCAGTTCCACCCGGATGCTGCGCCGGGACCGCATGATGCAGACTATCTCTTTGATGAGTTTATGGAAATGATGGATGCCCATCAGGCTTACTAGGAAGCAAGATTGAGAGGTGCACTATGCCAAAACGTAAAGATATTCAGAAAATTATGGTCATCGGTTCTGGTCCTATCGTTATCGGTCAGGCTGCGGAGTTTGACTATGCTGGGACTCAGGCTTGCCTGTCCTTGAAAGAAGAGGGCTACAGTGTTGTCTTGGTTAATTCTAACCCAGCGACCATTATGACGGACAAGGAAATTGCAGACCGAGTTTATATCGAGCCTATCACGCTGGAGTTTGTTGCGAGGATTTTGCGCAAGGAGCGGCCGGATGCTCTTCTGCCTACTCTGGGTGGCCAGACCGGACTCAATATGGCCATGGAATTATCCAAGTCAGGGCTTTTAGAAGAGCTGGGAGTGGAACTCTTAGGGACCAAGTTATCGGCCATTGACCAAGCGGAAGACCGGGATCTCTTCAAGCAGCTGATGGAAGAACTTGGCCAGCCCATCCCTGAGTCAGAAATTGTCAATACAGTGGATGAAGCGCTGGAATTTGCGGCTGGCATCGGCTATCCAGTCATTGTCCGTCCGGCTTTTACACTGGGAGGAACTGGCGGCGGTATCTGTAGCAATGAAGAAGAGCTGCAGGAAATCGCAGAAAACGGCCTCAAACTTTCTCCTGTTACTCAGTGTCTAATCGAGCGATCTATAGCGGGCTTTAAGGAAATCGAATACGAAGTCATGCGGGATGGCGCCGACAATGCGCTAGTCGTCTGTAATATGGAAAACTTTGACCCAGTCGGCATTCACACAGGGGATTCAATCGTCTTTGCGCCTAGTCAGACTATCTCAGACTATGAATACCAGATGCTGCGGGACGCCAGTCTCAAGATTATTCGAGCGCTGAAGATTGAGGGGGGCTGTAATGTACAGCTGGCTCTGGACCCGCATAGTTTCAAATACTATGTCATCGAGGTCAATCCGCGGGTTTCCCGCTCATCAGCCCTAGCCTCTAAGGCGACTGGCTATCCGATTGCCAAGCTGGCGGCGAAAATCGCAGTCGGGCTTACATTGGATGAAATCATCAATCCGGTAACAGGCTCTACCTATGCTATGTTTGAGCCGGCTCTGGACTATGTGGTCGCTAAAATTCCACGCTTTCCATTTGATAAATTTGAGCAGGGTGAGCGTCGTCTGGGAACCCAGATGAAGGCGACGGGCGAAGTCATGGCTATCGGTCGCAATATCGAGGAGAGTCTGCTCAAGGCCTGTCGCTCTTTAGAAGTTGGTGTGGACCACAACGAGTTGCCTGCTCTCAGTCAAGTAAGCGATGACGAGCTGATGAGGAAGATTGTCAAGGCGCAAGATGACCGGCTTTTCTATATCTCAGAGGCTATTCGCCGTGGTTACAGTCCGGATGAAATTGCCGAGCTGACCAAGATTGATGTCTTTTTCCTGGATAAACTGCTCCATATTTACGAAATTGAGCAGGAACTGGCTAGTCATATCGGAGATAGCTATGTCCTTAAGAAAGCCAAGCAAAATGGCTTTGCGGATACTAAGATTGCATCCTTGTGGGACATGACAACCGAGCAGGTGCGTCGCATCCGGCAGGAGCAGAAGATTGTACCGGTTTACAAGATGGTGGATACCTGTGCTGCTGAGTTCGAGTCTGCGACGCCTTATTTCTACTCTACCTATGGCTTTGAAAACGAATCTGTCAAATCCAGTAAGGAATCTGTTCTGGTGCTGGGCTCAGGTCCTATCCGAATCGGGCAAGGGGTTGAGTTTGACTATGCGACCGTTCATTCTGTAAAGGCTATTCAGGCAGCTGGTTATGAAGCGATTATCATGAACAGCAATCCGGAGACTGTATCGACTGACTTTTCTGTCTCTGATAAGCTCTACTTTGAGCCGCTGACCTTTGAAGATGTCATGAATGTCATTGAGTTGGAGCAGCCTAAAGGTGTTATCGTTCAGTTTGGCGGACAGACAGCCATTAATCTGGCAGAGCCACTGTCCAAGGCAGGTGTTAAGATTTTAGGCACCCAAGTAGCGGACTTGGATCGAGCTGAAGATCGGGATCTCTTTGAGCAGGCGCTGAAGGAGCTGGATATTCCGCAGCCGCCAGGTCAGACAGCTACTAATGAAGAGGAAGCAATAGAAGCAGCCCGTAAGATTGGCTTCCCTGTTCTGGTGCGGCCTTCCTATGTCTTGGGTGGCCGTGCCATGGAAATCGTAGAAAACGAAGCAGATCTACGCTCTTATATGCGGACAGCGGTTAAGGCCAGTCCAGACCATCCAGTTTTGGTTGATTCTTACATTGTTGGGGATGAGTGCGAGGTGGATGCCATTTCAGATGGCCGTCATGTCTTGATTCCTGGGATTATGGAGCATATCGAGCGCGCAGGAGTTCACTCAGGAGATTCCATGGCAGCCTATCCGCCGCAAACCCTATCGCAGAAAGTCAAGGATACCATTGCAGACTATACCAAGCGTTTGGCTCTAGGACTGAACTGTATCGGCATGATGAATATTCAGTTCGTCATCCAAGATGAGCAGGTCTATGTCATTGAGGTCAATCCACGGGCTAGCCGGACTGTTCCTTTCTTGTCCAAGGTGACTGATATTCCAATGGCACAAGTAGCGACTCGTTTGATTCTTGGGGAAACTTTGGCAGAGCTGGGCTATGAAGATGGTCTCCATCCAGAAAGTTCCATGGTTCATATCAAGGCGCCAGTCTTCTCCTTTACTAAGTTGGCGAAGGTTGACAGTCTTTTGGGACCAGAGATGAAGTCTACTGGCGAAGTCATGGGCAGTGATCGCACGCTCGAAAAAGCACTCTACAAGGCCTTTGAGGCTTCCTATCTCCATCTGCCAAACTTTGGCAATGTCGTCTTTACTATTGCAGACGATAGCAAGGAAGAAGCCCTAGAGCTGGCTAAGCGTTTTGCTAATATTGGCTATGGTATCTGGGCAACAAAGGGAACAGCCTCTTATTTTGAAAATCACGGCCTACACGTCCGTCTGGTGGAAAAAATCGGCAGTGATGATAACAAGGATATCCCAGCCTATATCCGCAAGGGCAAGGTTCAGGCTATTATCAACACGGTCGGAACCAAGCGGACAGCTGACAAGCATGGTCAAATTATCCGTAGCTCAGCTATTGAGCATGGAGTACCACTCTTCACAGCCTTGGACACGGCCGATGCCATGCTGAAGGTGCTGGAAAGCCGCAGTTTCACTACAGAGGCGATATAGAGCTGGAGTTTTTAGTTCCAGATTGTTATTTGACAGTCTCAAAGTCTGAAAAGTAATCTCATACAGCAAACATTGAGAAAAGAATCTGTCCAAGCTTATTCTATCCTTGAATAGTCATAATAAATAACCTTTCAAATATATTAAATTAAAAGCAAAGAGGAAGTGGGAAAGAATCCTACTTCCTTTTTCTTTATTTTCTTAAAACAACTTGACAAAGAAGTTGACAAAGTGTATGATATTAACCAGTTAATAAACTGGTTAATAATAAGTTAAGGAGATATTATGAAACGCACTTTAAAATTCTCAGCTTGCCTTAGCCTGCTGGCCCTGGCCTTGTGTCTCGGGGCTTGTCAGTCTCAAAAGGAATCCAGTCCATCTAGTCCGTCGCAAGGATTGAGGATCGTAACCAGCTTTTATCCTATCTACTCTATGGTCAAGGCTATATCGGGCGATCTGAATGACGTGCGCATGATTCAGTCTAGCAGCGGTATTCATGATTTTGAGCCTTCAGCCAATGATGTGGCAGCCATCTATGATGCAGATATCTTTGTTTATCACTCACGGACTTTGGAGTCCTGGGCGGGTGAGCTGAATCCCAGTCTCAAGAATTCTAAGGTTCAAGTACTTGAGGCTTCTCAGGGCATGGAACTGGATCGGGTCGCTGGCTTAGAGGATGTCCAAGCTGGGCAGGGAGTGGATGAGAAGACGCTCTATGACCCCCATACATGGTTGGATCCTCAGAAGGCTTCGGAGGAGGCTCAGATTATCGCTGACAGGCTGTCGGAGCTGGATAGCGAGCATCGGGAGACTTATCAGGCCAATGCCCGCAAATTTCAAGAGGAGGCCAAAAAACTGACAGAACGCTATCAGGAGATTTTTGATAAAGTGCCCAACAAGACCTTTGTAACCCAGCATACAGCTTTTTCTTATCTAGCCAAGCGCTTCGGGCTGACCCAGCTGGGCATTGCAGGTATTTCACCGGAGCAGGAGCCTAGTCCGCGCCAGCTGACAGAGATAGAAGACTTTGTCAAGGAGCACCAGGTCAAGACCATTTTTGTGGAAAGCAATGCTTCTTCCAAAGTGGCTCAAACCTTGGTCAAGGCGACCGGTGTACAAATCAAGGAGCTGAATCCTCTGGAATCAGATCCAGCCAATCAACTATCTTATTTAGAAAATTTAGAAAAAAATCTAGCAGTTTTAGCTAAAGATTTGAAAGGATAAAAGACAATCATGAAAAAGAAATATTTCCTTGTTTCAGCAGCTGTATTAGCTCTCGGCGTCGGAACTTATGGGCTTATCCAATGGCAAGCTCAACCTCGAACTCAGACCAAAGATAACAAAGTAGCCTATATTGAGGACAAGACTTCGGGTGACAAGACGGATAAAAATTTGACATCTGACCAAATCAATGATGAGGAAGGTATTGAAGCAGAGCAGATTGTCGTGAAAATCACAGACAAAGGCTACGTCACTTCCCATGGAGACCATTATCATTACTTTGATGGAAAGGTGCCTTTTGATGCTATAATCAGCGAAGAGCTGATTATACGAGATCCTAACTACATGCTGCAGGAAGCGGATATTGTCAATGAGGTCAAGGATGGTTATATCATTAAGGTGGAGGGGAAGTATTATCTCTACCTCAAGGATGCCAAACATACCAGTAATGTCCGCTCGGTGGATGAGATTGCTCGGCAGAAGAAGCTGCATAAGACCAAGGAAGAAGGCGATAGTGGCAAATCTTCCACTACAAAATCAAGCAAGACCCGCGATTTCAGCCAGCCTAGCAAGTCCTTAGCTGCGGGAAAGACAGCCGCAGATCTTGCAGGAGTTTCTTATCAAGGCCAAGGGGGATATAGGACGGATGATGGTTATACGTTCAGTCCCTCTGACGTCATCGAGGATACTGGCGATGCTTTTATCGTGCCGCATGGCGGGCATTTTCACTACATTCCCAAGAGCGACCTGTCGCCGGCAGAATTGGCTGCGGCTCAGAGCTACTGGAATAGCAGGCGGGCTGGCGGAAGGGTGAATCCGCCTAACTACAGTAGGACGATTGCTTCTTCCAATACTTGGAACCAGAATAGTGCTATCAATCAGGGTGGACCAGTAGTCTCAAATCCGACTCCACAGCTGCCAAATCATTCAAAGATTGAGCAGCCAAGTCATGGCTTAGCGGTTACGCAACCGAGTCCGTCCAATCCGCTCCAACCGTCTCAACCATCTCAGCCATCCTTGCCAAGTCTGCTGCAGCAACTCTATGCCCTGCCTCAGTCTCAGCGCTATCATGAAGGGGACGGCGTGGTGTTTGACCCGCTGAAAATCAGCCGTCGGACAGAAAATGGAGTCGTTATACCCCACGGAGACCACCATCATTTCATTCCTTATGACAAGCTATCAGACTTGGAAGCGAAGATTGCCCGCTTGATTCCTATTGGTTATACTTACAAGCCGCTAGGAGATCCTCTGCAAGCTTTGAAGCCTCAGCTACCGTCACAGCCTGAGCACGACCATGGTTTTCATGCGGAGGCTGTCATTGGCAAGGACGAGCAAGGCTACATGGTATCGCACGGAGACCATGCTCATTACTTTTACAAGAAAGACTTGACTGCTGAACAGATTCAAGCAGCGGAGCAGGTCTTGGCCAAGCAGCAGCCAGTAAAACCGTCTGCAGCAGTCAATGATGCTGAACGCTATTCACGCGATGCCAGTGATGAGGAAAAGATTGCTTATATCTGCCAAACCTATGGTGTTCCCAAGGAAGCGGTTCGCATCTCAAATGCCTTCTTTGTCTTTAATAACCCTGACCAAGCCTATGATCCGACACATATCCACCCCTATGCTGTCCGCAAGGAGCATGTTCGCATTCCTCTGGTAACGGGAAATGCAGAGCTGGACTTCATGAATGAGCTCTATACAACAGCCCTGCGCTCAGGTCTTTCGCCTTACAGTCTGCAGGTGGAAGATGGTCAGTTTGTCATTCCTCATGGCGACCATAACCACTATATCAAAATCCAGTCCAAGGGCGCAGCAGAAGCCTTGAAAAATCGTCTGCCTCAGATTCAATCTAAGTATGAGCAGGGCGATTATGATGAGGCCGCTATTTTGCAAAAAGTAGAAAGCCTAAAAGCGGACAGTCAGCGTCTCTATGCCGATGATCCTCTTATGCAGCGGCGGATTGAGCTTGCTTTGGGGCAGTTTGTAGAAACCATGAAGAAGCTGCCAAGCAACTCAACAGCCGGCTACCTGAGCAGTCTGGATAACTTTGATAAGCAGTTTATCCATGTGGATCAGACGGTCAAGCCAATCCAAGAGACCGAGCTAGACAAGACCTATCAAGGGCTTTTGGAGAGAATGAACCGGCTTGACACGGATAGCTATGGGCTGAAGAAAGCTGACTTGTTGCAGCGTCTGCAAAATGCTTATGCTAGCCAAAATCAAGATGAAATGGCAGAGCTAGGACAAGTATTATCCGCTTTAGAAGATTATCATGATCGGACAGGCGTCACAGCGGTTGATTATATTCGTTATTTCTACCAAGCATTAGAGGATGGGCGCTTGAGCCCTGAGCTGCGCAGAAAAGCGGCTGGGCTGACCTTGACACTCTATAAGTCCCAAGCCTTTATAGAAGCGACCAATCTTCAGCAGCTTTTCCCTGCGCTCTATCAGACTAAGAAAGAGATTGCAGCTGCCCTTGCTAGCGGTCAGCTTTCTCCGTCCTCTGAAAAGACAGAGCTGGATCAGGGAGAGCCAGATCAGCCAACCTATAAGGCCATGATTTATGACTTTTTGAAGGGGATTTATGATGATTTTGGAACCTCGGATGATAGTGAGAAGAGTGCTCAAGCCCTTGTCTTCCTTGGAAAAGCGCAGGAACTGCTTGGAGAAGTAAAGAACCAAAACAGCCGAGCAGACTATGCAGCTAGAATCTTAGAACTAGGCAAGGAATTAAAGAGCAGCAGCTCAGACAAGCAAGCTCTGCTGACAGCAAGTCAGAAGCTTTTAGATCAGATGAGCCGGACTATTGCTGGACAAAAGGAAGAGCTGGCTAATACGGAAAATCAGGAAGTTTATCAACAGCTTTATAATCTACTCATGTCTATCCATCAGTATTTGGAAAAGAATCAAGGAAGTGAGCAGCAATACCAGCAGCTGGACCAGCTTTTTGATAAGCTTGGACAGAGAGCTACTGACAAGAAAGAGCTGCTCAAGGAAATCTTGGCCTTCCAGCAGTCACTCGTCCATCCTGAGGGGTCAAGCGACTCTGATTCTCAGCATAGGGACGATGATGGCTATCATTTTAATCTTCAGGATATGGTCGGAGCGGACGAGCAAGGCTATCGGGTAGCCCATCTGGATCACGAGCACTATATTTACAAGAAGGACTTGTCAGAAGCCGAGCGTCAAGCAGCAGATGCCTATGCGGTGCAAAAAGGCTTCCTGAAAGCACTGGCTGAACAACCTGCTTCTGGTCAGGTATCAAGCAGCAGTGCTCCAGAAACTGCGCAAAATGGCAATCTACCTTCCGAATCTACCACTAGAGAAGCAGCTCAAAACCAATCTGACAAACCAGCAGAAGCTTTGACAGCAACAAACCCAATTGGTCAATCAAGTTTAGCAGCGAGTTTTGGCATGACAGAGGAAGCATTCAACCAGAAATTGCAGGAGCTTTCTCAGCTCTACGGTGTCAGCCCAGATACTTTCAGCTATAATGTAGCAAGCAGAAGCATCAGCTTTACAGGAGCTGACGGCCAACTGAAAACTGTTCAGATTAGCTAAGCTTACATTTTGATGTAAAACAAGAATAAAACGAATGATGAAGATCAAGCCAAGTCTAAGACCATCATTCGTTTTTGATTTTGACACCCCTATACTTATTTGCATGATATTGTGTTAAAATAAACAGAGAACAGTAGTATGCTAAAGCAAGTTCAGAAGGAATTTCTTGAGGACCTTCATAAACAACGTGAGGAAGAAAATCAGAATAATAATCAATAAGGCTGGGAATAAGTTGAAATTTCATTAACTTAAAAGAAGACGCTATATGGCAATAAGAGGAAAAATGATGAAAAGAGATAATATATTCATAGAAGAAAAAATTAATGAATTAATTAAAATTAACAACTCATCAATTGATGAGTTGGTTGAAGAATTGGAAAAATTAAAGCAAGGTATAAATCCCTACAAGCGTCCGATAGAAAAAGTTATCAGATCAGTACAACTTGATAATTCTGTTTGCCAAAAAGAGAATATGATAGCCACCTACACTGCAGGCTACTCTATTGAGAAATTCAAAGAAGAGTACCTTAAATTTGTTGATAGCCTTCTCCCTGTTTGGTTTAGTAATTCAGGATATGATGAAATGATCTATGCCCTTTCCATTGGGATTCTTTTAGAGATTGACGAAGTGACTTTTGATAAATTGGTGGATTTAGTCAAAAAGGATGATCCAGAGGACTATTTGATTGATTATCTAATCCAGTATCGTCATCCAGATTGGAAGATTCGGATAAACTATAATTTCCCAAGACCCTATGGCTTTACTCGAAAGATCATCGAGGAAGAAAATTCTGAAAATGCCGTAGCTCTTCTGAAAGAATATCTGGAGAAAAAATGGTATCAGGGAAGCAGAGATGAAGGCTGGTATGATTTGCATAAGCGGAATATTGATAATTATTATGGCTATTGGTCCTTTGAATCAGGCGCTATTTGCAAAATCAAGGGCTTGGATTACAAGGAATTGGAAGGTGTCCCGTATTTCCCTTATGATTTGGTTGCTGAAGGAGCGAAAGACTAGTGTGTGCTAAGAGATATTTAAGTGATAGAATTAGTGGCTTACAGAAGTAATGGCCGTACCCTTTATAAAAACGAACAAACAAAATTAAAATCAACAGAGGAATGAGAAAGGTAATAAAAAATGAAAACGATTTATTTAAGTCAAAAAGACATGTTGGAAATCTGTCAAGATGGTGATAAGTATTTCTTGCGTTATCCAACTTTTAATATTACCTGCCCAGAAGTGATTAGAGAAATTCCCAAAGAAGCTGCAGATAGTTACATGTCGGGAGAACATACTGGCAAAGAGTTGATGACTTATGCGCAATATGGTTTTTGGAAATCTAAAAAACAGTATACACGAGAAGAATCTGGTAAGCTCTTCATCGAAGATCATCCTTCCTTTATTTTGAAAAATCCTGAAAATAGCCGTCCTCTTTTTACAGCAGAAGAATTTAGACAAATCGCCACTCAAGCCATCTCTTCAGAACTAAAGCCAACTGAACTTGATGCTATTGGTACAGTTGATAATCATTTGGAGCTTCTTCTAGTGGATCCAGTTGACTGGCAGGAAGAAATAGAGGCAGTCCATCTGGAAATTCTGCAGGAAAAAATTAACAACTATATCTACTTCCTCGAAAGTAAGCAGTATGTGGCACGATACGGTGATAACTTTGATAAAAAAGTCATCAATATCACCTTTCAATACTCCCCTTCTGACAACGGATTAGCTTTTCTAGCTGCTGCTCAGAAGACATTGCAGAATACGGATATGAGTTTGAAGATAGAATTGCCGGAGTGAGAAAAAACCACAGAAATTCCTCGTGAAGTTCTGTGGTTTCGTTTTTACTCTTGATAGGAAACAATGCCGATGATGGTATCGACAGCGCGTTCCATGGTTTCTAGGCTGACATATTCGAAGCGGCCGTGCATGTTCTCGCCGCCGGCAAAGAGGTTGGGAGTCGGGATACCCATAAAGGAAATTTTAGAGCCGTCAGTTCCGCCACGGATAGGCTCGATGGCAGGTTGGATGTCTAGGCTTTCCATGACTGCTTTGGCGATATGGATAGGTGTCATGTCCTTTTCAATGACCTGCTTCATGTTGTAATACTGGTCTTTGAGGGTCAGGATAACACGCTCGCTTCCCAGCTCTTGGTTCATCTTATCAGCAATGGCCTGCATAGAAGCTTTGCGATTTTCAAAAGCCTCTGTCTCAAAGTCGCGGACAATGTAGCTAGCTTGAGCTTCTTCGACAGTACCGATCAGGTTCATCAGGTGGTAGAAGCCTTGGTAGCCCTCAGTCTTCTCTGGCCGGTCGGCTTCTGGCAGCTGGTTGTGGAAGTCAATAGCCAGCTGGAGAGCATTGACCATCTGGTCTTTAGCAGTTCCTGGATGGACATTGAGGCCTTGGAAGGTCAGCTCTGCTCCAGCAGCGCTAAAGGTTTCGTACTGGAGCTCACCTAGAGGTCCGCCATCCACTGTGTAGGCAAAGTCCACATCGAAGTCTTCAGCGTCAAACTTATCAGCCCCGATACCGATTTCCTCATCCGGTCCAAAGCCAACTCGAATTTCTCCATGCTTGATTTCTGGATGGGCAGACAGGTATTCGATAGCAGTCATGATTTCAGCAATACCTGACTTGTCGTCTGCTCCCAAAAGAGTGGTTCCATCAGTTGTAATTAAGGTTTGGCCCTTGTATTTATGGAGACTGGAAAAGTCCGCAGGATCTAAGTTAAAGCCAGATTGCCCCAGCGGAATCACTCCACCGTCATAATTCTCAATGACCTGCGGCTGGATGTTTTCCGCGTTGAAATCCGCCGTATCCATGTGGGAAATAAAGCCAATCTTGCGGGTAAAGCTAGGGTCGTTGGCTGGCAGAGTTCCAATCGCAAAGCCGTTAGGCAGGTAGTAGACATTTTCCAAGCCAACCCTCTTCATTTCAGGAATGAGGACCTTGTTGGCAAAGTCCACTTGACTCTGGGTGCTGGGTGTAGTAGTAGATGTCTCGTCTGAGCGCGTGTTGACCTTGACATAGGTCAGGAAACGCTCTAAAAGATTAGGATATTTCATAAATGCTCCTTTTTCATTTCATTTAAATCTATTTTAGCATATTCAGGAGAGAGTGAGAAATGTTTTTCGTTTCTTGGGTATAAAGGCAAAATCTAGCAATTAGTTTTATATCTTGTCAAAATCTGGTAAACTATATCTATGCAAATGGAAAAAATAATCAGCAAAGCTGTGATTTTGGGGGCTTCGGGAGGTATAGGTCGTCAGCTGGCTATAGAACTGGCTCAAAGGACAGACCAGCTGGTCTTGGTTGGCAGAGATGAAGCTAAACTCACTCAGTTGCAAGAGGACTTGTCTGGGGTTCAGGCCAAGCTTTCCTGCAGAGTTTTGGATTTGCTGGATGCGGCTGCTGTGGACGATTTTGCTCAGCAGCTAGAGGCAGATTTACTGATTAATTGCTGCGGTCTGGCTAATTTTGGTCCAGCGCTATCTCTTTCAGAAGCAGATGAAAAGGCCCTCTGGCAGGTCAATTACCAAGCACCGATTCAACTGATCAAGCAAGTTGCGGAGCGCAATTGCAAGGTAAGGCTTGTCCAGCTTTCATCACTAGCGGCACTTTGTCCCCATCCTTATCTGGCAGCTTACAGCGCCAGTAAGGCCGCTTTGCAGACCTACTGTCTAGCCTTGCAAGAAGAGCTGCGCCTCAAAGGCTCTGAAATGAGAGTTTGTCTTTATATACTGGGACCGGTTCGGACTGCCATCTTTCCTCCAGAGTTACAGAATGCTTTAGGTGGAAGTCAGTTGCAAATGAGCCCGAAGATAGCAGCACGACGCATCATCGGACTGCTCCAGCAAGGTTGTTCTTATGCGATAGTGGGCAAGAGATATCGGCTACTGGCTTGGCTCATGAAGCTACTTCCGCAAAGATGGATTATCCGTTGGATTGGCGCTTATCTACGAAAGGGGCTTTAATCATGAAACTTATTTTTTTCCAGCTGGCTGCTGCTTACCTGCTTCTCTTTATCTTGCGTTGGCTTTTGTCTTTGACTTATTTGAAAAAGGGGAAGAGCTCTTCATCGGACTTTCAAGAGGAGCTTTATACGGTGGTTCAGCCCATCCTATCTGGTGACCCTCGTTTGGAAAATGACTTACTAGCCAATCTCCAGCAGACAGAAGCAGTGGAATTTTACTGGCTGATTGATCAGTCTGACCCAGAGGCGCAGCGAGTGGCTGACAAGATTTGTCAAAATCCTTCTTATGCCCAGCGTATTCGCGTTTTTCTAATGGAGGATGTCCCACAGGGGATTAATCCTAAGAGTTATAAGATTGAGCAGATCATAGATGAGCTGACTCGGCCTTATCTGATTGTTCTCGACGACGACAGCGTCATCGATTTTTCAAAAATGGGAGAATTGACAGCTCATCTAGGTGAGAATGTTATTTTGACCGGCATTCCCTATAATCAAGAGCGAAGTAATTTCTGGTCCAAGCTAGTAGCGGCTTTTGTCAATGGAAATTCTTTTATTACCTATTTTACCATGGCAGAAGTCAAAGCCAACCACTCGATTAATGGAATGTTCTACGTTCTGCCACTTGAACTGGCTAGAGAGCAGAAGCTCTTCAGTGCTATAAAAGACTACCTATGTGATGATTTGGCTGTAGCGGATTTTCTGCGCAGCAAGGGAGTGGAGATTATCCAGACGCGGGTGACCTGTAATGTCCGGACCACTATCAAGGATGCCAAGCGATATCTGTTGCAGATGAAGCGTTGGCTGCTTTTTAGCTCTATCTATCTGAAGGAGCACTTGGACTGGAAGGTTATTATTTTAATTGCTCTGCCTAGTTTTCTGCCGCTTCCTGCCTTGCTTATTAGTTTCTTTCTTGGCTGGCCTTTTGTGCTGCTGGCTTTGCTTTTACTCTTGGTCAAGGCGGTTTGGATGCTGGCTTATCGTCGTCACATTCTATCCGGTCGGCCGCATCCTGATGAGGTGTTCTACGAAGTCCTGAATGACCTAGTCTTGCCTTGGCTTTTCCTCTATGTCTTGCTTAGTCCGCGGGTGATTAACTGGCGGGGAAGGAAGATTCGAGTGACGGATGGGAAAATCCGCTATGAGTAAGATGAAACAGTACTTGGATAAGTTGGATGCTCTGTCGACAGACCAAACCATGTTGAAATCTAGCAAGGTCTTGCTTTTTCTCAGTGGCAGCAGTCATTTGGAGAGTTCTAGTCTGACTGCAGGACAGCTTGAGTTTCTTGAGCAGATTTGTCCACCAGATTTCTCAGTAGTGCCCAGTAATTTTCCGTTTAATCAGGGATTTGAGCATGAGCGACAAACCCAAGTTTCCTTGTTGACAGCTTCCATTTCCAATATCCGTTACTATTGGCATACTCTCTACAATTCTCGCTTTCAGGAGGCTTTGCAGCGGCATTTATCTCCTTTACTGGATGTTGAGGATGCTGTCATTATCTGCAAGAGCTCGGGACTCAATATGCTGACCCAGTGGCTGGAGGATTTGGGTGAGGAAAAGCTGCCCTTCAGACTGAGAGTGATTGCGCTGGCGCCTGTTTCACGGAGACTCCTAAATCGCAAGGATATTGACTCGCTGGTCATTAAGGGAAAGAAGGATATTTACAGCAGATGTCTAGATGGCCATCCAGCTGATGTGGTGGTGGATAGCAACCATTTTGATTATGAATATAGGGAAGATGTGAAAGGATTAGTTTATGACTGGATTAGAAAAAGTGATAAAGATTGATGTGATTAGTGTGCCATTTAGTGGGCACCTGCTGCCTACTTTGACCTTAGTCAAGCATCTGCTGACGGATTCGCGTTTTCGGATTCGGGTCATCACTGGCTGCCAAAAGAAAGAGCTAGTAGAGGAAATTGGTTTTAACTGTCTGGCCCTCTTTCCAGAAAGACCGACGGTGATGGAGGATATCGCCAATACTCCGCAGCAAAGCAATCCTTTGATTACCTATCAGCAGTTTCGAGCCAATTCTAGACTAATTCCAGAAGTTATAGACGAATTAAATCGAATTTGGAAAGAGGGAGATCAACCGGATTTGGTCATAGCGGATTTTGTTGCTTCACCAGCAGGCCTGATTTCTGATCGCTTTGGCATCCCCTGGATAACCACGATTCCGAGTCCGGTTGCGATTGAGTGCCGGACGACAACTCCGACTTATTTAGGAGGCTGGAAACCTCACCAAGGTGTCTTGTACAAATTCAGAGATGCTTTAGGCAGGCAAGCTATTCGTTGTGGAAAGAAAATGGCCTTTGCTTTAGTCCGGAAGAGTTTGGGAGACTATCAAGATTTTAAACTCTATCGGGAAGACGGCACAGAAGCTATTTACTCGCCTTACTCTATCTTGGCTTTGGGCATGAAAGAGCTAGAATTTCGAGATGATTTTCCTAAGCATCTTCGCTGGGTTGGCTACAAATGCCTGTCCTTTGATCGTCTACCTGAAGCACATGAGTCTTATTTTGAGACCGAAAAGAAGCGGGTTTTAGTGACTTGCGGCACTCATTTGAAATGGGAGAAGGAGCGCATGGTGGAGCGGGCGAAAAAGCTAAGTCAGCTCTACCCAGATTACCTATTTTACGTTACCTTGGGTGAAGCTAGTGGCTTGGGCAATGCTCCGAAGAGACTTGCTGAAAACCTGCTGCTCTTTGACTATTTGCCTTATACAGATATCTTGGACAAGATAGATTTTGCCATTCACCATGCAGGGACGGGTATCATGATGGCTTGTATTGAGCAGGAGATTCCCAGTCTCATTTTGCCGCAGGATTATGACCAGTTTGACAATGCCGTTCGTGCTGAGCTAGCTCAGGTGGGGTTGGTTTCTCGCAAAAAGACCGATACAGAAGTTCTGCGGCTTTTTAAGGAATTGACAGATCGCACGGACTGGTCTCAGTTGAAAACTCTTGCCCAGCAAAGTAAAGAATATGAGCCTACAGAAATTCTCTATCAAGAGCTGGGGCGCCTGCTCAAGCTTAATTTATAAATGGAAAACTCAACAAACTATTAAAGCATACTTCTAATATTAAAGTGTCTGAATTATTAAATTTTCCTATTCTTTTCAAGGAATAGGTTTTTGGTCTATTCAAGTCTTTTTTAAGATGTTAAAATGAAAGTGATTACAAGAAAGTCGTTGGAAAGCCAGCTTGGCTTTCTCGGAGTGACTGAAGAGGAAAGATAATGAAGAAAGCAATTCTAATGATGACTTTTGGCTCGCCAGAGGAGATTAGCTTTGAGGGAGTGGCTGAATTTTTTACCAATATTCGCCGCGGTGTCAGGCCGCAAGACCATGAAATTCAGCCCCTCTATGATAACTATGTCCTCATCGGTGGAACGCCTCTGCAGCGTATCAGTCTAGAAGAGGTGGAAAAGGTCCGTCAGCGTTTGGCTGGCGAGTATGCGGTTTATTTTGCCAATAAATTCTCACGTCCTTTTATCCCAGACGTGATTGAGCAGATGGAAGAGGATGGTATTGAGGAATGTATCTGTTTGATTCTAGAGCCGCATTTTTCTTACTATTCTGTCATGGGCTATGAGAAGTTTATCCAGAGTGATTCCATCCGCTTTAATATCATTAAGGAATGGTATCAGGAAGAAGCTATTCTTGATTATTGGGCAGAGGAACTGAGAAAGATTCTTACAGAAGAGGTTGGAGAAGAGACCTTCAAGATTTTCTTTTCAGCCCACAGTGTGCCTATTCTGGCCTTGGATTTCGGAGATCCTTACATTGATCAGATCTATGACAATGCCCGTTTGATTGCTGCAAGGTTGGGTTTGACAGAGGAGGATTATCTCAACGTTTGGCAAAGTGAGAGTGACATCGGACTCCCTTGGATCAAGCCTGACGTGCTGGACTACATGCGCCAGCAAGAAACACATCCGAAGCATTATATTTTTGTGCCGATTAGCTTTATAAGTGAGCATATAGAGGTTCTTTTTGACAATGACGTGGAGTGTAAGGAACTTTGCAATGATCTGGGTGTTGCTTATCATAGACCGCCTATGCCCAATGCAGACGACCGTTTAATTGAGGCTCTGATTCAAACTATCCGCCGCCATGAACATGAACCCTTCAAAGAATGTTTTCCAGAAGAAGAAACCTTCGATGAATTACAGCCGTCGGAGGAGAGCAGCCAGATTCTTGCAGAGGCTGAAGAGCTGAAAATGCCAGATTTCGTCAAGAAGCTGATTGAGAAAAAAGGGCGCGAGAATGTTAAGATGCCATATTTTGTCAAGAAAATGCTGGAGAAAGCAGGAAAGCTACCCAAGAGTTGATTGTTCATATTCGTTGATGACTTTATAAGATCATTCTAGAAGGAGAAAATCGTGAGACTTTGGCACCAAGATTTGATTGAAAAACTTCCGCGCCAGCAGCTTTTAGGCCAGCATCGAGAATGCGCAGCCTTACGAGGACGAGGGTGGGGCAAGCCGCATGCAACGGTCAACTATGTTTTTGAGCACAGCCCTTATTGCCTCTATGCTTATCATCTCTTGATTATGGAGGAGATGCAAAAGCGGGGCTATCAGCCAGACAGCCTTTGGCTGGATAAAGACTATCGTGGTAAGACTTGTCCACCTTACCAGCAGTTGCCAGCTGAGGAGCTAGAACATCCCATTTATCCGGAGCATGACGCAGCCTATCTGCAAGAATGCTTGGAAAATCTGAAAGAGAAGGGAATAGAAATTTTCTGATTTCCAAGTACCAAGACGGCATAGTATTAAGGTTATAGAACAAAAAAAGGAAGAGACGTTGCTCTTCTTTTTTGACTTTTACGAATTCAAAATAAACTTCTCAATAGCAGTAGCAACCCCATTTTCTTCACAGCTGTCTGTGACGGCATTGGCTAGGCTTTTGACATGGTCTGAAGCATTGCCCATGGCTACACCGAGGCCTGCATATTCCAGCATTTCGATATCGTTGTTAGCATCACCGATTGCCATGATTTCCTGAGGATTGACGTCCAATTGTTTAGCCAATCGCTCTAGGGCAAAGGCTTTGGTCACACCGGACGGCATGGCCTCGTAAATGACTGGCTGAGAGCGAACGCCGCTGAAACGCTGGCAGATTTCTTGGCCAAAGTCGGCTTCAAAAGCATCTACCTGCTCTTGGCTGCCTAAAAACATGGCTTGAAACATTCTGTGTTGACCGCTGCAAGCCTCTTCTAGGCTAATCTCGGTTGGAGTGGTGAATACTAAGCTAGCATCATTCACGACATAGGAACTGGCTTTTTCTCCGACAACGAAATAATGCTCTTCATCAAAGAGAGTCAGCTGGACAGGGCTATTTTCAGACAGGCTATAGAGATAGCGAATATCCTGACCGCTTAGCTCTTGCCAGTCCACCAGACTCCAGTCGCTGGTCTGGTGAGTGGCGCAGCCATTGTCCACGATGACATATTCGTTTTCTTGTGCCAGGCCCAGTTTGTCATAATAAGGCTTGACGCCGACCAAGGGACGGCCTGTGCAAAGAACCAATTTGACTCCTTTTTCAATAGCTCGGTGCAGAGCTTCGATGTGAGCCTGGGGAATTTCTTTTTTGCTGTTGAGCAAGGTGCCGTCCATATCAAGTGCAAGAATTTTAATCATAAAGTGTCTCCAAAATTATTCTCTGACTAGTATAGCATAATTTATAGAGAAAGTCCGAGTCTATAGGAAAAATCACTGGTCTTGTGTTATAATAAATAGAATACCGTAAAAGGATGAGAAAAATGAATTTAGAAGATTTGAAAAAACGTCAGGAGAAGATCCGCAATTTCTCCATCATTGCCCACATCGACCACGGGAAATCAACCTTAGCCGACCGGATTTTGGAGGCGACTGAGACGGTTTCTAGCCGGGAAATGCAAGCCCAACTACTAGATAGCATGGACTTGGAGCGGGAGCGCGGCATCACCATTAAGCTCAATGCTATCGAGCTCAATTATACCGCCAAGGACGGCGAAACCTATATCTTTCACTTGATTGACACACCGGGACACGTGGATTTTACCTATGAGGTATCGCGGTCGCTAGCGGCCTGTGAAGGGGCTATTTTGGTAGTGGACGCGGCTCAGGGGATTGAAGCTCAGACCTTGGCAAATGTTTATCTAGCGCTGGACAATGACTTGGAAATTCTGCCAGTCATTAATAAGATCGACCTGCCAGCTGCGGACCCAGAGCGTGTGCGGGCAGAGATTGAAGACGTGATTGGGTTGGATGCAAGCGAAGCCGTGTTGGCTTCTGCCAAGGCTGGCATCGGAATTGAAGAAATTTTAGAGCAGATTGTGGAAAAAGTTCCAGCTCCGACTGGAAATGTAGAAGCACCGCTCAAGGCCTTGATTTTTGACTCAGTCTACGATGCCTATCGTGGGGTAATCCTGCAGGTGCGGGTGATGGACGGCGTGGTCAAGCCGGGAGATACCATTCAGCTCATGAGCAATGGCAAGACCTTTGATGTAACAGAGGTTGGCATCTTTACTCCCAAGGCCATTGGACGCGATTTCCTAGCAACAGGGGATGTTGGTTATATCGCAGCCTCTATCAAGACGGTACAGGATACTCGGGTCGGGGATACAGTGACCTTGGCGGATAATCCAGCTGCAGAGCCACTAGCTGGCTACAAGCAGATGAATCCGATGGTTTTCGCTGGTCTCTATCCGATCGAGTCCAATAAATACAATGATCTGCGCGAGGCTCTCGAAAAGCTCCAGCTAAACGATGCCAGTCTGCAGTTTGAGCCGGAAACATCTCAGGCATTGGGATTTGGATTCCGCTGTGGTTTCTTAGGCTTGCTACACATGGACGTCATTCAGGAGCGCTTGGAGCGTGAATTTAATATTGATCTGATTATGACGGCGCCATCCGTTATCTATAAGGTCAATATGACGGATGGTGCTTCCCTTGATGTGTCCAATCCGAGTGAGTTTCCGGATCCGACCAAGATTGATTCCATTGAGGAGCCTTATGTCAAGGCGCAGATTATGGTACCGCAGGAATTTGTCGGAGCGGTGATGGAGTTGGCTCAGCGTAAGCGCGGTGACTTTGTGACCATGGACTATATCGATGATAATCGGGTCAATGTCATCTATCAAATCCCACTTGCAGAAATCGTCTTTGACTTCTTTGACAAGCTCAAGTCCTCTACTCGTGGCTATGCTAGCTTTGACTATGAAATTTCTGAGTATCGCTCGTCCAAGCTGGTGAAGATGGATATTCTCCTCAATGGCGATAAGGTTGATGCTCTCAGCTTTATCGTTCACAAGGAATTTGCCTATGAGCGTGGTAAGCTGATTGTAGACAAGCTCAAGAAAATCATTCCTCGTCAGCAGTTTGAAGTACCTATTCAGGCAGCTATTGGTCAGAAAATCGTGGCTCGGACAGACATCAAGGCTTTGCGCAAAAATGTCTTGGCCAAGTGTTATGGTGGTGACGTTTCCCGGAAGCGCAAACTCCTAGAAAAACAAAAAGCCGGTAAAAAACGCATGAAAGCTATCGGATCTGTCGAAGTCCCACAAGAAGCCTTCCTCAGTGTCCTGAGTATGGATGAGGAATAAAGTCCGGTGGACTTTATTCGCCTAAGCCCTGGATTATAAATGCGAAGGAAAAACCAGTTAATGTTTTTCACCCGAGCTAGGAAATAGGAGTGTGAGTCAAATCTTGGATAAAACGATTATCATGATAGTAGCCATAAGTTTCTTTATTGGGCCTTACAAATTTAGTTTTATACCTATTCTATCGACGGGAGAAGAATATTCAGAAAAAATGTACTGCTAAAATTTCAGGTATAGTGGTAGATTATGATAATCGTAATGAAATGGTTATCCCTTTGCCTATTGTAGAATATCTCGTGAATGGGGAAACATACAGAAAAAAATTTGAATATGCTTATTATGTAGAAAATTCTAGAAAAAAAGAACAAAAAGATGCCTTTGACAGGAAATATATTCTTAGCGCTGGAAAGAATTTACAGTTAAGAGAAATATTCCCAAAAGGCTCAGCCATGACGGTTTATTATAATCCTGAGAAGCCTGAAAAAGCCTTTGTAGAGCGTTATGCTAGCTATGATAGAATCTTTAGGTTGCTAATAATAATCTTTTCCATTATTGGTTTTGTTCTTACCGCAATAGTTCTAGGAATTTCCTATTTGAGTTGATACTTATTTGAGACTAGTTTGCTCATTATTCTACATTTTCAGCTATGAAATGCCCTAATCTCAAAAATGTTTTCTAACCTTCCTGATGGTCTTGAACGACTTATCTCTTGTTACTTATAGTCTAATGAAAATTATAGCAATCATAAATCGTCAAATTTTAATGATGCATTTATTATGCTTCACAAAAAGGTAGAGACAAATCAAAAATGTCTGACTACTACCAAATCTAAGTAAAAAGACTTACAAAAATTTGTAGGTCTTTTCTTGAAATCCGAACGTTAGGAAATCTTTTTTTGATTTTACTTGACATTTTCTGAAATAGGAATATGATAAAGTGTGAACACTGTATAAGTAAAATTTGTGCGTGTTCGAAAATAATAGAGCGTTGCATCCGTAAGTCAATTTGACACGGCTCTTAAAAAACAAAAGGAGAAAGAATGAATACTTATATCCAAAAGAGAATCGCAAACATGAAGCTGACGCTTTCTGAAATGTCTGGTGGCTATAAACGAATGGTTACTAGTATGAAGAAGCTCGGCTTTTCTGGTACCTTGAAACTTATCTGGGACGATTTGTTTGCTCATCGCAGTCTAGGTCAATGGGTTTATCTCTTGATTCTAGGGAGTTTTCCGCTCTGGCTGGAGCTGATATATGAACATCGCATCGTGGATTGGACGGGGATGATTTGCAGTCTGACTGGGATTATCTGTGTGATCTTCGTTTCTGAAGGACGGGCTAGCAATTACCTCTTTGGTTTGATCAATTCTGTGATTTACTTGATTTTGGCTTTGCAGAAAGGCTTTTATGGAGAGGTTCTGACGACTCTTTACTTTACCATCATGCAGCCAATTGGACTCTTGGTGTGGATTTACCAAGGTCAGTTTAAGAAAGAAAAGCAAGAGTTTGTTGCTCGTAAGCTAGATGCCAAAGGATGGACAAAATATCTATCGCTTAGTGTGCTTTGGTGGTTGGTCTTTGGCTTGATTTATCAGTCTGTGGGTGCCAATCGTCCTTATAGAGATTCAATCACAGATGCGACAAATGGTGTAGGACAAATCTTGATGACGGCTGTTTATCGCGAACAGTGGATTTTCTGGGCAGCGACTAATATTTTTTCTATTTACCTCTGGTGGGGTGAAAGTCTTCAGATTCAAGGGAAATATTTGATCTATTTAATCAACAGCTTGGTCGGATGGTACCAGTGGAATAAGGCTGCTAAAAAGGCATAGTCCTATAAACAGAAAAGCAATCGGATGTGACAATGTCTCTCTTTCCTTTCGTCCTAAAAATATGGTAAACTAGTATTAGTAAAATTTATTAGATTTAGGAAGGAATGACCATGAAAAAGAAGTACTTTCTGCTTTCCCTGACTATCTTAGCCGGCCTTTCTCTGTCTTCCTGTAGCCTTATCAGGAGCTATAGCAGTCGGAAACCATCTGATTCTTCTAGTCGGGTTTCCCTGAGAGATGACAGCGATACAAGCAGTAGCAGTCGTAGAGAAAAAGATTCGTCAAAGACTACTGGTACGCAGCGGGTTGGATCTGATGATTATGGCTATATTAGTATTCCTGATAATTGGATTAAGTTTACAGACGTAGATGGTGGCGATAGTGTCCAATATACGGATGGAAGTGGCTATAACATTGTCACGATGAACGCTTATACGAAAGAAAAAGCCAATATCGGAGAAGGTGAAGAATTCAACGCTGAAACCATTGCCCAACGTATTGCTTACCACTGGAAGGATAATAAGGAAGTCGATGATTTTTGGGGAGCAAAGAGTACCGTAGCTGGAAATGAAGCCTTTCAGATTAATGTTGTTTTAAAATCCACTCAAAACCTAACGGTTTGGGTCTTCAAACAAGGCGATAAGGTCTATATGATGTCCTTTGAAGGCGATGAAGACACTCTGTATGAATTTATCCCCTATATCGAAGAAACTTGGAGCGTCAGCAAGGACGGTGGAAAAAGTATTTAGCGACCGCATTTGATAATTGCTCTCTAAGTTCATAAAAAGCAAATCTGGGACTCGTTCTCAGATTTTTTTGTGAGATGGAATATATCATATTCTTTGAGTTTGATAAGATTTAAGAAGGCTCATTTTATGATATAATAAAAAGAATTTGAATACAGAAAGAAAAATATATGACCCAAGAAATCGACCTTGAAAAGTACCATCAGCTAGCTTTGCAGAAGCAGAAAGAGCACCGAAAGTTTTTAGCCAGTCTCAAGAAAAAGCCACCAAAAAACCTCGATAAGATTGCCCAGCAAATCCATGATGAGGTCTTTGAAGAGATTGACTGTACAGCCTGCGCCAATTGTTGTAAGACGCTGGGACCAGATTTTAAGGAAGCTGATATTGTCCGTATTGCCAAGTATTTCAAGATGAAGCTGCCAGCTTTTGAAGAGGAATTTCTGCAGGTGGACGAAGATGGTGACAAGGTCTTTAAGTCCATGCCTTGTCCTTTTTTAGGTGGAGATAATCTCTGCTCGATCTACGATGTCCGTCCCAAGGCCTGCCGAGAGTTCCCTCACACAGACCGCAAGAAGATTCATCAGATTAATCATCTGACAATCAAAAATACCCTGACTTGCCCAGCGGCTTATCTCTTTGTGGAGAAACTGCGGGATAGGTTGTAAAATCCCCTATAAATCTTGTACAAAAATTCTAGGGCGGAAGTATTTTATATCTGTTAGACTATAGTTAGAATTGAACATGGCCTAGAAGCTGTGTGAAAAAGATGAAATTTTCTCGGAGCAGGAGCCCCTCCCTCAATTTTCCTATTTTCGTTCTGCTTTTAAGGGCCTTAGTATCTTTTGTGAGGTGAAAAAGAATATGATGCATCAATTCAATCGAACCATGGAATATCTGGAAAGTAAGCTGGACGCAGAAGTTGATTTGCAGAAATTTCAGCAGCTATCAGGTTATTCTTATGCTCTCTTTAGCAGGCTCTTTTCTATTCTAGCAGATATGACTTTAGCAGAATACTTGCGCAATCGCAGGCTGTCAGAAGCTGTGATAGACTTGCGGGAAAGATCTGATAAAGTCATTGATATAGCACTCAAATACGGCTATGAGTCTTCGGATGCCTTCAGCGCAGCCTTCAAGAAATTCCATGGTGCGACTCCCTCAGAAGTTCGAAATGGAAAACCTTATCGGGTCTTTCCTAGACTTCAATTATCCTTAAAGATTACAGGAGGAAAGAACATGGATATCAAGATTCAAAAGAAACCTGCTTTTACTGCGGCTGGCGTCCTATTGGAAGCTATTGACAATAGCCAGTGCCCGTCTGCATGGGAGCAGCTTTATGCAAATCACAGCTTTGAAAGCCTGGAAAGTTTGGGCAGTGGTCAATCCTTTGGCGTCTGCTCTGATGTCAAAGAAGGCGAAATCATCAACTATATGGCCGCTTATGATGTGACGGATAAAGCTAAAGCAGAAGAACTAGGTCTGTCAATCAAAGAAATCGCAGAAGCTGAATATGCTATCGTACCAGTCAAGGGGACTATACCAACCAGCATCCACCATGCTTGGAAATATGTCTTGGAAGTCTTTTTCCCAGAAACTGGCTATCGCCACTCAGGAGCACCAGACTTTGAAGTCTACACCGAGGGTGACATGTCCTCCCCAGACTATCAAATGGAACTCTGGATACCTGTGGTGAAATAAAATGGTGATTGCAAGTCATTTTTTAAGTGTCGATTACAGAGGAGGAGATGCTATGCAGATGTATTTTGGGGACGTTTCTCTTTGTTATACATATTCACTTGCGATGGCGTTGCATTCGTATGGTTATGATGTTCGCCCTGAGTTTTTGGAAGCCATTATGGTGTTGGGAAATGGCGCTAGTATTGTAAAGGAAGATGAAAAACACCCCTTAGTCTTCTTTGATAATGGGATGCCAGATAGTTCTATCAGCCATTCTTTAGACATTCTGGGTTTTACATATGATGAATACTATATAAAGGATTCAAATGCTGTGAATCATATCTCTATCAGAGAGATCTTAAGTAAGTTCTTGCTCAGCGGAACTGTTGTTCTTGGCCCTTTGGACATGGGTTATCTGACTTATAATCCCAATCATATCCATTTGTATGGGGTGGACCATTTTGTTTCAGTTTATGATCTAGATGATGAGTTTATCCATTTCCATGATCCAGCAGGCTTTGCTTGTATGAAAATGACTTTCTCAGAATTTTCGAAAGCCTGGGAAGCTAAAAATATCGACTATAAAAGAGGTTCTTTCTCCATGTGGGGAAACTTCAAAAAAATCAAATCTCCTACTTCCAAAGAGATTTACCAGAAAACATCTATGCTGATGAAGCAACAATATGAACATGGCGAGGAGAATGTGATTGCAAAATATGCTAAGTCGGTAGCGGAGAATGGCTTGAATGAAGAACAAAAACATCTTCATCAATACTTTAGTTTCAAATTAGCTTCTATCAGAAATCTATACATGAGCAACTTCTTAAAAGAATACGATACTGTCAGATCAGAAATAAAAGAAAATTTAGCAAGATTGTTCGGCCAAGCTCATCTATTTTGTATCAAGGAAGATTATCAGAAACTGTCAGAAGTCTTGTATGATATTGCAGCGCTAGATAGTAAATTTAGAGATTTGTGTATTCACTATAAAGAAGAGTAGAAGAAGTGAGAAAAACGAAGATGCTGTTTGGTAATGTAGCAGAATCAAAACAAGAGCCACCAAACTATCAAATGAAAGTCTGGATTCCAGTAGTGAAATAGAATGAGAATCAGCCGTTTATTTTTGAGCGGCTGGTTTTTTATGCATTGTGGTATAATGAAGCTACTACAGTTGCAGAAAGGATTTCTACCTTGTCATACAAATTTCTACTTTTCGACCTTGACCATACGCTGCTGGATTTTGATACGGCAGAAGACATCGCCTTGACTCATTTTTTGGAGGAGCAGGGCGTAACGGAGATTCAGACCTACAAAGACTATTATATTCCCATGAACAAGGGGCTTTGGCGGGAACTGGAGCAGGGGAAAATCACCAAGCCGGAGCTGGTCAACACTCGCTTTTCTCGTCTTTTTGCTCATTTTGGCATTGAGAAGGATGGAGCCGAGTTGGCCCTTCTCTATCAGCAGCATATTGCTCAGCAAGGACAAACATACGCTGGTGCAAGCGAGCTTTTGGACAGTCTGACCGCAGCTGATTTTGAGATTTATGGAGCTACCAATGGTATCACGGCTATTCAGACTGGCCGCATGGCCAATTCCGACATTTCTCCTTATTTTAACCATATTTTCATTTCGGAGAAGATGGGGACTCAGAAGCCCGAAGCTTTGTTTTATGAAAAAATAGCAGAGCAGATACCAGATTTTGACCTGTCTCAGACTTTGATGATTGGAGACTCCTTGACAGCTGATATTGCTGGCGCTAATAATGCCGGACTAGACTCTGTCTGGTACAATCCCAAACAGCTAGAAAATGAAAGTTTTTTTCAACCGACCTATACCGCCTATTCTTATGATGACATTATCAGACTCTTGGTCCCATAAGGAGACTGCAAATGAAAAAAATCCTTGCCTTGTTTTCTCTTAAATATATTTATATCGAGTAAGCTAGTAAAAACGCATTGCGTTTTTAAGGTGAAAAGACATAGCTAAAAAATTTTTAACTCTGTCAAGAAAAAAACTTGACAGCTATTTTTAATCTGCTATAATAGAACATGTGCTTAATAGCTTTGCTATTTCACCAAAAGAAAAAAATAAAGAAAAGAGACCTTAATAATGGCAGTAAAAATCCGTTTGACTCGTATGGGTTCTAAGAAAAAACCTTTCTACCGTATCAATGTTGCAGACTCACGTTCACCTCGTGACGGACGTTTCATCGAAACAGTTGGTACTTACAACCCACTTGTAGCTGAAAACCAAGTTACTTTGAAGGAAGACCGTATCCTTGAGTGGTTGGGTAATGGTGCACAACCTTCTGATACTGTACGCAATATCCTTTCAAAAGAAGGTGTATTGAAGAAATTCCACGATTCAAAATACTCTAAATAATAGAAGCGTAGGTTGACATATGGACACGATTGAAAATCTAATTATTGCGATAGTGAAACCTTTGATTTCACAGCCAGATGCCTTAACTATCAAGATTGAGGATACACCTGAATTTTTAGAATATCACCTGGATCTTGATCAGAGTGATGTTGGACGTGTAATCGGTCGTAAAGGTCGTACTATCTCCGCTATAAGGACGATTGTTTACTCTGTCCCAACCGAGTACAAAAAGGTTCGCATCGTCATTGATGAGAAATAAGAAGCAGCGGGGCTATGTGTCCCGCTTTTTCTATGGCCCTTAATGAAACAAGCCTTTAGGCGTAGTTGAATTTAGGGCCATTGATGCAGTTCGAGCTATGCGAGAACTACGTTCCTTAATTTCCTTGCAGAAACAAGTTATTAGGCTCAGTTGAATTTAGGACCATTGATGCAGTTCGAGCTTCGTGAGAACTAGTACTTCATTTAAGATAAAAACGAAATGCAGGGGCGAGTTTAGAGAAATTCGAAACTGGAGGACATATGAAGTCAGAAGATTATGCTTGGAACACTCATGAGCGTAAGTGTTATGAGAATGATCAAGTGATTTTACCGAGCCCTTATAAGCTAAAAATTCTGGATGATAGTGAGAAGAGATTGGAATTGGAGCTTGTTTTGGAGGAACTTCCTCAGGGGCAACTGGCTCGATGGGCTATGAAAATGGCGTCAAGCTTTATAGCTCTGATAGATGCGGAAGATGAGTCTGAAAAGCAGAAGATTTTGACTCAGGTAAGAGCGATTTTTCGGGCTCGACTTGATGATAGGGCATCTGCCTATGAACTAAGGCAGGCTGGTTTCTTGGCTCAGCAGCTGTCGCAGCAAGCCCAATCACAAATCGGTAAATATGCTGCGCGTGTCTTTGCCCAAGCAGTCGCAACAGGCCACATGCGGGGCCATGCTATTGTCGCAGCGGATTATGCCATCAAAGTCAGAAACTTGCAGAGTCCAGATGATTTGCAGCGGGCTGTCAAGGAAAGAGAAGGGCAGATAGAGTTAGCCTCTGCTTTTATTAGATCAGGAAAGGAAACTTTATGAAGCATTTATTTTCACGCTTGTCACCAGCGCAAAAGATTATCTTGTCTTTTCTTCTGGTGATATTCTGTGGCTCCTTGCTACTCAGTCTGCCTTGGGTGCAGACGGCAAGTTCCCAAGCGAGCTATCTGGATCATCTTTTTACAGCTGTCTCGATGGTCTGTGTGACAGGGCTTTTTACTCAATCGGTTGTGGATACATACAATGTCTGGGGACAGCTCCTTTGTATGTTGCTGATTCAGATTGGTGGTTTGGGAATCCTGACTTTTATCGGATTTTTCACCATGGAAAGTCGGAAAAAGCTCAGCCTCAAGGATCGCCGTATTCTGCGGGATAGTTTTAGTTATGGTCACAATCGTACCTTAGGTCAATTTGTCCGTTCGATTTTTATCACGACTTTTGCTATCGAAGGACTGGGTGCGCTCCTTCTCATGATTCGCTTCATTCCCAAGTTTGGTATGAGAAAAGGGATTTTTAATTCTATCTTTTTAGCCGTTTCTGCATTTTGTAATGCGGGCTTTGATAATTTTGGTAATGATAGCCTACTGGGCTTTCAGACAGATGTTTTGGTTAATATCACCTTGGCTCTCCTCATCATCACTGGGGGACTGGGCTTTATGGTCTGGTTTGACTTGGCGACTAAATTGGGAGGAAAACAGAAGGAGCTTCACTTTCATACCAAGGTAGTCTTGCTGCTGACTGCTGGTCTCCTCGTTTTTGGGACGGTAACGAGTCTCTGGACGGAGTATAATAATCCTGGAACGATTGGCAATCTTTCCTTTGGCGATAAGCTACTGGTCAGCTTTTTCCAGACAGTCAGCATGAGGACGGCTGGCTTTGCTTCCATAGATTATACGGCTGCTCGTCCAGTAACCCTGTTTATCTATCTGCTCCAGATGTTTTTAGGAGGAGCTCCGGGTGGTACAGCAGGTGGTCTGAAAATTACAACCTTCTTAGTTCTTTTGCTTTTCGCTCGTAAGGAGATTTTGGGCTTGCCACATACCAATCTTGGTCGGAGAACGCTGGCTCCTCAGCTAGTGCAGAAGGCTTTTGGTGTGACAGTGATTTTTCAGCTGACATTTCTGTTTGGTCTTTTGGCTCTTGGGCTAGTGACCGATAGTAGTCATCGCTTTATTTACCTGATATTTGAGACCGTGTCGGCACTGGCTACAGTTGGTGTGACAGCCAATATCACTACCAGCCTCAATACAGCTGGTATGGTTGTGATTATGTTGCTGATGTTTATTGGACGGGTGGGGCCGCTGACTCTTATGGTCAGTCTTAACCATTATCAACCGAAGAAGGCGACTACCTTGCACTACAGCAAGGCGGACATTATGATTGGATAGGAGAAAAGAAATGGCAAATCAAACAGTTGGAATCCTTGGCTTGGGGATTTTTGGACAGAGTATCATTGAGGCCTTGATTTCTCAGGATGTAGAAATCATTGCAATTGATAATCACGAAGAGACAATCAATCAGTATGAAGACATGATTGCCGTCGGTGTGATCGGGGACATTACTGATATGGAGCTTTTGGAGGCCGCAGATGTCGGTTCCTGTGATACGGTCGTCGTGGCGACGGGAGAAAGTCTGGAATCCAGCGTCCTAGCGGTCATGCACTGCAAGGCATTGGGCGTAAAAAATGTCATTGCCAAGGTCAAGGATGAAGTGACCCAGCAGGTGTTGGAAAAGGTGGGAGCTGATTTGGTTATCCTGCCTGAAGTGGAGGCTGGTATTTCATTGGCTAAGACCATTCTCTTTAACCATTCGATTGAGGTCTTCCAGCTGGATGACGATGTAGTGGTGGCTGAGTTTGAGCTGCCTGCTAGCTGGGTCGGGAAAACGGTCCGTGAAGTAGATGCTCGTAGGTTGTATCATCTTAATATTATCGGCTATCGTCTGACAAAAAATCAGCCTTTGGAAAGCCAGTTTACTCCAGACTTTGTCTGGCTAGCAGGAGTCAGCATTATGGCTGTGACTGATAACCAGCATTTGGACGATTTACGTGAAATAGTGAAGTAGTAGCTAGGATAGGTCCTCTTCGCTGGAAAGTCCTATTGGCACTTTCTAGTAATTCGGCACCTTACTATCATTTCAGAAAAATAAATACATAAGAGCTCTTTCAGGGCTCTTTTTTGAAACCAGTTGTAAAATTTGTTATACTATCACTAGAAAAGGAGTGATTTTATGAGCTTAACCAGCCAGATCATTACAGCAGATTTTCCGGATTTGGATAAGGTAGAAGCCTTGAATAATGAAGCTTTCCCAGAAGAGGAAAGGATACCGCTCAGTGAATTTTTACGATATGAGGAACAGGAAGATGCTAATTTTTTCGCCTTTTATCATGAAAAGGAATTTGTTGGTTTTGCCTTTGCTATCTCCAACTCGCAAGCCTTTTATGTTAGTTTCTTTGCGATTATGCCTCACCTGCGCAGCCATGGCTATGGTGGTGAAATCATCGAAAAGCTGGTCAATTTTTATCAGCGAACCATGATTTTAGAAATCGAGCGTCTGGATGAGCCATGTGACAATCTTGCGCAGCGTCAGGCTCGCTGGGATTTCTATCACAGCAAAGGCTTCCGCTCAGCTAATGCCTTTCTGGAATATGAGGATCTTAGCTTTGAAATCCTTTATCGAGGGAATTCTTTTGACGAAGAAGCCTACCGAGACATTTTCCGCCGAATTCAGGAGGAGAATTATTTCGACTTTGAAATCAAACATAGACGTTTCAGCGATTATTAAAAGGAAATTCTCTGGAGCTCAATTGCGATTTTGAGCAATAAAAGATTGCTTTGTTTTTACTAAACGGAGGATAAAATGAGACTCTGGCATCAAGCACTGATTCCCAAGCTTCCCCGTCCGCAACTACTTGGTCAGCATCGGGAATGCTACGCTCTTCGTGGCAATGGCTGGGGCAAGAAACATGCGACCGTTGACTATGTTTTTACGCACTCTCCTTACTTGCTTTATCGCTACCATGAGCTGATTATGGAGGAGATGAGCAAGCGAGGTTATCGTGTGTCTCCAGAATGGCTGGAGCGGGACTATCGTGGCAAGACTTGTCCAGCTTATGTGCATCTGGAAGAAATGGCTGTGGCGAGCCCTATTTACTCCGAGCATGACGCAGCTTACTATGAGGAATGCCTGCAAAATCTCAAAGAAAAAGGCATTGACTTATAAGCTTTTCCGCTGTCTGAGCCAGCTGCCTATCTTGAGAAAAAGCCAGCAAAATGATACAATAAAACGAATAGTAAAAAGATTAACTGGAGTAAAAATGAATTATTTTAATGTTGGTAAAATCGTCAATACCCAAGGTTTGCAAGGGGAGATGCGGGTTTTGTCGGTGACAGATTTTGCGGAAGAGCGTTTTAAAAAAGGCAATAAACTGGCCCTTTTCGATAAGAAAGACCAGTTTGTTATGGATGTGGAGATTGCCAGCCACCGCAAGGCCAAGAACTTTGATATTATCAAGTTCAAGGGCATGTACCATATCAATGACATCGAGAAATTTCGTGACTTTAGTCTGAAAGTAGCCGAAGAAGACTTGGCTGATTTGGAAGATGGCGAATTTTACTACCATGAAATCATTGGCCTTGAAGTCTATGAAAATGATGTTCTGCTAGGTACGATTAAGGAGATTCTCCAGCCAGGAGCCAATGATGTCTGGGTGGTCAAGCGTAAAGGTAAGCGTGATTTGCTGCTGCCTTACATTCCGCCAGTGGTGCTGGGAATCAACATCGAGCAAGGTCGGGTTGATGTAGAGATACCGGAAGGATTGGACGATGAAAATTGATATTTTGACTCTCTTTCCGGAGATGTTTGCGCCCTTGGAGCACTCTATCGTCGGTAAAGCGCGAGAAAAAGGCCTCTTAGAAATCAACTACCATAATTTCCGAGAAAAGGCTGAAAAATCCCGTCATGTAGACGACGAGCCTTATGGTGGCGGTCAGGGGATGCTGCTACGGGCTCAGCCAATTTTTGATGCCTATGATGCTATTGAAAAGAAGCGGCCTCGCGTGATTTTGCTGGATCCTGCCGGACGTACCTTCGACCAAGCCTATGCTGAGGAGCTGGCTCAGGAAGAGGAATTGATCTTCATCTGTGGTCACTATGAGGGTTATGATGAGCGGATCAAGACCTTGGTGACGGACGAGATTTCGTTGGGTGACTATGTGCTGACTGGAGGAGAACTGGCAGCTATGACCATGATTGATGCGACAGTTCGCCTGATTCCAGAGGTTATTGGCAAGGAAGTCAGTCACACGGATGACAGCTTTTCGTCTGGACTCTTGGAGTATCCTCAGTATACTCGGCCCTATGACTACCGAGGTATGGTCGTTCCGGAAGTCCTCATGAGTGGCCATCATGAAAACATCCGCAAGTGGCGTCTCTATGAAAGTTTGAAAAAGACCTATCTAAGACGACCTGATTTGCTGGAACACTATGAAATGACGGCTGAAGAAGAAGCGATGCTAGAAGAAATTCGACAAGCTCAATCGGACTGACAAGCAAGGTTAACTCTTAGAAAGGATCTAGGAGTTTTTGCTTTATTTGATAAAGAAATGCTCATTTTTGTTGGAAAAACCAGCTTATTTTTCTAATAAAACATTTTTGTAACTAAAATGTAATAAAAAAACTATTAAAACTATAAGTTTGCTACTAGTTAATACTAGCGTTTTGTGATAGTATATTACTATGCGGGCTGCTATACCCAGGTTAATTATAGTATGTGAGATTATAAAAAGGAGATTGATTATGGAAAAGAAAATAGGCAAGTCTGTTGTAGCGACTGGTATCGCGGCTACAACTATTATTTCTGGTGGACTGACCCATCAAGTGCACGCGGATGAGTTGGTTGAATCAACTGTAACAGCTCCAAAAGCGACTGAAGTAACTGAGAAACCAGTGACAGCAGCAGATGTAGCTGTTGCCCAAGAAAATGCTGAAGCGGCCAAAGCTAAACTTGATGAGCAAAGATCGATAGTAGATACTGCTAAAACAGAAGCTGAAGATGCAAAAACTAGCGTGAAAGTGGCTGAAGCCGCTGTTGAGACTGCTAAAGAAGTGCAGGCAGAAGCAACAGAAGAAAATGTTGCTAAAGCGGAGACGGAAGCAAAAACAGCAGAGCAAGAGGTTGGCGCAAAAGACACTGCTGTTCGAGAAGCAGAGGCTAAGGCTGCCAAGGCAGACCAAGCTGTTAAAGATCAAGCGAATACTATTAAGGCGAGCCAATCTCTGGTAGACATTGCCGAGACTGAATTGAAACAAGCTAAAACACCGCTTAACTCAGAAGAGCAAGCTGTAGCAACTGCTAAGAGCCAGCAAAGTCAAGCACAGACCGCTTTAGACAATGCAAAGACTGAGTTGACAAAGGCGGAACAAGCAGCGTCTTCTGCTCCACAAGTGCAGGCTGAAATCCAGAATAAAATCAATCAGACAAAGGCATCTTTGAGCCAAACCAATCAAGCTATCAGCTCTCTTGAAGCGCAAATTCCTGCTGCTGAGAAAGCAGCAGCAACAGCTCCTGTTGACCTTCGCAATACGACTTATTCTCAATTTTTAGAAAATGTTCGTAACAATGCGGCTAATCAAGAAATTCGTGATGCTGCTAACAATGCACTTGCTGTTTACCAACGCGGACAAAATGAATTTGGTATCTCAGTTAATTCTGACCCAACTAGTCCAGCTAATCTGGAAAATAACCTGCAAGCTTTAGAGTTGGTCAAGGCTATTAATGCTTACCGTCGTAATGCCGGCTTACAAGAGTTGTTGGTTGATCCATATGCGAATGTGGCTAGCCAGATTCAGACTATCTACTTTGAGCGCAATAACTGGCACATGGGCAAGCTGATTGGTAACGAAAATGTAGCGATTAGCTTTGACCCACAAGGAGCTGTCAATTTCTGGCATAGTGAAAAAGAACTCTATCAACGGATTGCGGCGCAATATGGACTGCCTACTGATGAAACTCAGATTGATGCTAATGCTATCTATATGAGAGTTGGTGCTGATGTATTTGCTAAAATTGGCCACTATGTGCAGATGATGGACAATAAAGCCAATGCTATCTCGGCGGCTTATGATAAACATCCAAACCAATGGGGCACTCCTCATGGTACATCCGAGGTTGGTTTCCATCACATTAGCAACTTTAACCAGCGTGTTAATAACGGTACTCTATTGACTGTTGCTGCTATGGAGCAGTTGTTGCGTGCTGGTGGTGGTCGTTCTGCAGGTTCTAACGCTAATGTTACAGCACTTAAGAATCAATTAGCTGAACTTAAGGCTCAAAAAGTTGGTCAGGAATCAGCTATCAATATCCTAAATGCTCAATTAGCTGATGCTCAAAAGACAGCGGCAGCTCAAATTGCAGCAGTTGAAGCAGCTCGTCAGAAGGTAGCAACTGCTGAAAATAATCTAGCTTTGACTAAGCAGAATGTTGCTCTCAAGCAAGAAGCTCTTGACAGAGCAACAGCTAAGATTGCAGCAAGCTTGGCTCCTTACCAAACTAACTTGAGCAATGCTCAGGCAGTTCTAGCGGCAGCTAAGGATAAGTTGGCAGAACTTCAGTCTGCTCAAGAAGCTGCGAAAGCTAATTTGACAACTGCTCAAGAGGACTTGCTGTCTGCTCAAAAAACATTAGCTGCAGCTAAAAAGAAAGTTATTGACCTTCAAAATGCTCCTCAGTTACTTGCAGAAGCAGAGCGGGAGTTGGCAGAAGCGCAGCTTGATTTTGAAGCTAAACAAGCAATCTTAAATCAAGAGACTGCAACTTTAGCTGTCCTTGAGGAATCCTACAACAGTCTTCAAGCGAATTATGAAACTCTCTTGAATATCTTGAATCAAGCAGCTCTCCTGTATGGAAATGCTCTGAATAGTAACTATCGCTCAGGTGAAGATAAACAGACTCTAACTGCTGTAAAAGGCGGAGCTGCTGGTCCAGGTGCAGAGGATGAATCTAAGAAAGATTCAGATGCTAAGACTGCAGAAGTTCATGCGAACACTCGTGAAGTCAAAGGAGCCACTACGGGTGCCGTTCAAGCGGCAGGTGGTGGTGCGTTTACTGATTTTGTTGTAAATCCTGCAGCTCAACTTGCTAGCGTGGCTACGACAGCTGATAAGGCTCCAACAGTTCCTGCTATTCTGCCAAATACTGGCTCAGAAGCAGAACGCCTTGCAATTTTTGGTATGGCACTTGGTGCAGCTGCCTTTTTGGGAACGAACAAGCGCCGTCGCAGAGACGAAGATTATAATTAATGAAATAAAAAATGAGATTGGAACGATTTCCAGACTCATTTTTTTTGTCCAAGTTAATAAGCAATCTCATATAAAAGGGATGAGGAGTTAAGTTCCACATTTTCTAAGAAAGATAAAAACTTCCGATATTAATTGTCGGAAGTTTTTGATATACATAATAGATTCTATTTGACTGCTCCGCCTGTTACACCTTCTACGTAGTATTTCTGCATGAAGATGAAGAGAAGAGTGATTGGGATAGCGATGATAATTGCTCCAGATGTGAAAGGCAAGAACCATTTATTGATGGCGTCCTTATTAAGCATTTGGAAAAGTCCCAAAGCCACTGTATATTTTTCCTTGACATCGCCTAGGATGACAGAGGCAAAGATGAAGTCAACCCAAGGTCCCATGAAAGCCATAAGCGCTGTATAAACGATAATCGGTTTTGAAAGCGGCAATGTAATAGTCCGGAAGATTTGGAAGCGGGTCGCTCCGTCGATCATAGCGGATTCGTCCAATGAATATGGGATTGTATCAAAGAAACCTTTGGCTATATAGAAGCCTAAAGCTGCTCCAGCTGAATAAACCAGAATCAGTGAAGTCAGGGTTTGTGTCAAATTGAGTGCTTTCAAGATGTAGTAAACCGCAATCATAGACATGAAACCTGGGAACATGTTAAGAACCAGAGCCAGCTTGAGGAAACGATTTTTATGCTTGAATTTGATACGGCTGAGTGAGTAAGCCATACCCACAGTAATCAAAGTAGACAGGATACAGGTTGCTGTTGCAACAATCAGGGTATTCATAAACCACTGAACAAAAGGATATGTGTTGTTATTAAACAGTCTGATATAGTTGTCAAGAGTATAGGTCTTAGGGAAGAAGTAAGGGACCGCATTAGAGCCTTCACCACGGAAGCTGGTCAGAAAAATCCAGATAATCGGCGTTAGCCAGATGAGTGCTAAAACAGCCAGTAAGACATAAATCCCTAATAAACTGAGTTTTTTTCTATTTTTCATTATTTAGCAGTTCCTTCCTTGAATGATGCGGATCTAGTATAGGCTAAGAGACTGAAGGCTGCAGAGATTGCAAAGATCAGGATACCGATAACAGATGCCAGATTGTAGTCCTTGGCAGAAACGGTCAGTTTATAGAGCCAGGTAACCAAAAGATCAGTTGAGCCTGCCTGATAGTAGGAAGAGTTAGTAGGTCCACCGCCTGTCAGGAAGTAGATAACGTTGAAGTTATTGATGTTTCCTATAAACTGCTGAATGAGTGATGGCGCCATAATCAAGAGAATTTGAGGGAAAGTAATGCTCTTGAAGATTTGAAGCTTGCTAGCTCCATCAATCTCAGCAGCTTCGATTTGCTCGCTAGGTAGGTTCATGATAATCCCAGTCGCTACCAGCATGGTAAATGGAATACCAATCCACATATTGACAAGGATGATTGAGAACTTAGCCCAAACAGGGTCACTCAAGAATGGAATTGGATGCTGAATGAGATGGAGGCTTTGCAATAATCCGTTCAAAGGTCCATTGTCATTCAGGAAATTACGCATTAAGAGCAGGGATACGAATTGTGGAACTGCGATAGTAATAACGAAGAGTGTGCGCCAAACTTTCTTGTACTTGAGGCCTTTGGTATTGAGCAAGAGAGCTAAAACAATACCGAAGAAGAATGTAGTAGCTGTCGCAGCAACCGCCCAAATCAAGGTCCAGCCTAAAAGTGGGAAGAAGGTGCTAGCCATGCGACCTGAGAAAACATCACCAAAGCTAGAGAAGCCAACCCAGTCAAAAAGTGACTTAGGAGCTGGATGCTTATGGTCAAAGTTAGTAAAGGCCAAGCAGATCATATAGATCAGAGGCAGGATGGTAAAGAGCAGTACTCCAATGAGAGGAATGCTCATTAGACCCATGTGGAAGCGGCCGTCAGCAAGCGTCTTAAAGTCCTCAACGAAGTTAGGAATCTTCTGACCGGACTGCTTGAGTGCCATCAAGTGACGAGCACTTTTCAGGTTACACCAGTAGATGTAGGCGAAGACTGCACAGAAGATAAGAGAAGCAAGTCCAAAAATCAGCATCAGCATAGAGTTGTCACCCGCTACTTGAACGGTGATTTCCAAACCGTTAACTTTTTTGATAGCCTCTCCCTGCTCTTGAGTCCCCAATGTAATCATGCCACCAATAGCTGGTATGATTTGGACTGCAAAAGCAATCAGGAAAGCAATTTCTGAGAAGAGGAAGAGCAGCCCCTTGATAAATTGTTTGTTTACAAGGTTGCTCAGTCCCATTACCAGAAAAGAGAGTTTGACATCCCAAGTTCCCTCTTTAAAGACCTGAACCATGGATGCATTGTCATAAGATGACTGAGTCATAGTATTCTCCTTATATTTACAAAGAAAGAAGTGAGGAGGCTGCCCTCCTCACTTCAATGCTTATTTTTATTCGTTTGAGGATTATTTAGCTGCTGCTAAATCTTTATCAAACTGTTGTAATTTTGCGAGGTATTGATCTTCACCAAATTTACCGTTGTAAGCATCGCTGAGGATTGCAGCACTTTCAGTCCAGAAGACAGACATTTGGCTAAGTTTAGGCATAACTGTTGTGTAGGTATCAGAAGATCCCATTGTGATAACAGCTTGTGCCAAGGCATCTTTCTTAACATCTTCAGACTCTTGCACTTCTTTGTTAGCAGGGATGATGTGACGTCCTTCAAACTTGAATTGGTTTTCTTGGCTTTCTTTGCTAGTAAGCACTTGAGCCAGTTTGTAGCTTGCTGCGATACGGTCAGTGTCGCCGTTTGAAGGTGTTTGGTTAACTGCGTAAAGTTTTACACCGAGGAAGGCTTTTTGTTGAACGTCTTGTCCACCGATGTTAACAGTTGGGTAAACAGAGATACCAAGGTTGTCTTTGCCGACAGCTTTTTCAGCAGCTGCGTAGTCCCATGGACCTGATTGGAAAGCGTCAACTGAACCATCTTCAAATTTAGCAAGAAGGTTAGAAGCATCTACGTTTACAAAACCGCTGTTATTCTTTTGAGCTGCGATGAACTTCAGAACGTTCACACCGGCTTCGTTACCCCAGTTTGTTCCGTCTACTTGCTCACCATCTTTACCAAAGAGAGTGTCGCCAACAGAAAGGAAGAGTGGAGCAGTGATGTATCCATTAGCCTCTTTCAAGTTTCCACCAAATTTAGCTTTAGAAGTGATGGTTTCATAAGACTTAACATCATCAGCGGAAAGTTTTGATTTGTTATAGTAGGTTACTTGTGATTCGATACCGTATGGGAAAGCATAAGTTTTGCCTTTGTATTGAGCACCAATTGCTGCTTGTTCAGTATCGTTTTTCTTGACTTCTTCTGCCATTTTAGAAGGAACTTCTTGAATAGCTCCAGCTTCAACTAATTTACCAAGTTGGTCGTGTGGCAGAGAGAAAACATCGGCAGCAGTACTAGCATCTTTTGTCAGATTTTCCTGAGCGTTTGGATCTTCCATTTCGACTACGTCAACCTTGTAGCCTGATTCTTTCTCGAACTTGCTAACTGTATCAGAGTAAGAATCTTTAGAACCAGTTGGCACCCAAAGTTTCAAGGTCTTGCTATCGGCTTTAGAAGAAGAGCTCTCCTTGCTACTATTCGAGCTACAAGCTGCTAACAGTGTTCCTGCAGCCAGCAAGCTGACACTGCCCAATACTACTTTTTTCCATGTTTTCATTCCTATTTCCTCCCGGAATTTTTATTTACAATCCTATTATGCAACCGTTTGCAATTTTTGTCAAGCCTTTTTTTGAAATTTTTTTAAAAATATATTAATTTTTCTAAAATTTTTCTATTTTATTTCTGTTTATTTAATCAAAGCCTATTAAAATGGCTGTGCAATCGCTTGCTTGATTTTTGCATAGAAAACGCTTTATTATGGAGAGGATTTTGTCTCATTCGCAATATATTTTTGGTACTTGTATGAAGAGATGAAGAGAAGTTGTTGTTCAGAATTATCTATGAAAGGAATTCAACTTATGATTTTCTAATAATCTAGTGTCTACCTGTTGAATACTCCCCTTTTCTGCTATAATAGACCTATGAACAAGCTAATCCAATCAAAGCTGGAACTGTTGCCGACCAGTCCCGGCTGTTACATTCACAAAGACAAAAACGGTGCCATTATCTATGTCGGAAAAGCCAAGAATCTTCGTAATCGGGTTCGTTCTTATTTCCGTGGCAGTCATGACACCAAGACGGAGGCTCTGGTTTCCGAGATTGAGGATTTTGAGTTTATTGTCACCGAGTCTAATATTGAGGCTTTGCTTCTGGAGATTAATCTAATCAAGGAAAACAAGCCTAAGTACAATATCATGCTCAAGGACGATAAGTCCTATCCTTTTATTAAGATTACCAATGAGACCTATCCGCGCCTGATTATCACGCGCCAAGTCAAAAAGGACTGTGGACTTTATTTTGGTCCTTATCCGGATGTCGGTGCGGCCAATGAAATTAAGCGTCTTTTGGATCGACTCTTTCCTTTCCGCAAGTGTACAAATCCGCCTGAAAAGGTCTGCTTTTACTACCATCTGGGGCAGTGCAAGGCTCACACTATTTGCCAAGTAGACAGCCAGTATTTCAAAGAGCTGGCTCAGGAGGTAGCTGCCTTTCTCAAGGGACAGGATGACCAGATTATTGAGGATTTACGGGGGAAAATGGCTGGCGCAGCGCAAGCTATGGAGTTTGAAAAAGCGGCAGAGTACCGCGACTTGATTCAGTCCATTGGTACGCTGCGAACCAAGCAGCGGGTCATGGCCAAGGATTTGCAAAATCGTGATGTCTTTGGCTACTATGTGGATAAGGGCTGGATGTGTGTACAGGTCTTCTTTGTCCGCCAGGGCAAGTTAATCGAGCGTGACGTCAATCTTTTTCCCTATTACAATGATCCGGACGAAGATTTTCTGACCTATATTGGCCAGTTTTACCAAGAAAAGTCCCATCTCAAGCCCAATGAAATTTTGATTCCGGCAGACATTGATGAAGAAGCTGTCCGAGTCCTGGTGGATACCAAGGTGCTTAAGCCCCAGCGAGGCGAAAAGAAACAGCTGGTCAATCTGGCTATCAAAAACGCCCGAGTTAGTCTCCAGCAGAAATTTGACCTCTTGGAGAAATCTATTGAAAAGACTCAAGGTGCTATTGAGAATCTAGGGCAGCTCCTTAACATTCCAACGCCTGTTCGTATTGAGTCTTTTGATAACTCCAATATTATGGGGACCAGTCCTGTATCGGCTATGGTGGTCTTTGTCAATGGTAAACCAAGCAAGAAGGACTATCGCAAGTATAAGATTAAGACTGTGGTAGGACCCGATGACTACGCCAGTATGCGTGAGGTCATCAAGCGGCGCTATAGCCGAGTGATTCGCGATGGACTGACACCGCCTGATCTGATTGTCATTGATGGTGGACAGGGCCAGGTCAATGTCGCTAAAGAAGTTATTCAGGAGCAGTTGGGATTGGATATTCCTATCGCTGGACTGCAAAAAAATGACAAGCACCAGACTCATGAATTACTCTTTGGTGATCCTTTGCAAGTTGTAGAATTATCCCGAAATTCGCAGGAATTTTTCCTACTCCAGCGTATCCAAGATGAAGTCCATCGTTTTGCTATTACCTTCCACCGCCAGCTCCGGTCTAAGAATTCCTTCTCATCGCAGCTAGATGGCATTGAAGGCTTGGGACCAAAACGCAAGCAAAATCTTATGAAACACTTCAAATCTCTAACCAAGATTAAAGAAGCCAGTGTCGACCAAATCGTCGAAGTCGGCGTTCCACGAGCAGTGGCAGAAGCAGTGCGGGAGAAGTTGAATCTAGCAGACCAGCAGAAAACTTCCTTGCCTGAAGTAGCAGAGCCACAGGTGGATTTAGAATAGACAAATCTCATATAAGGACAGTGTATGCAGAATTTTTTTAATAATTAGGAAAAAATTAACAGAAATGGAGGGACTATTATAATGCCTATAATGTTTGACAATAAAATAATTTTGTATTATAATATGTCTATTCTTTATTAATAGGAGACAGTAATGAGAAAAATTATTACAGCTAGTGTAGCGCTTTTATCTGTTATAACTTTAGCAGCATGTTCTGGAAAAACAACATCAGATTCTTCTGAAAAAGCTTCAAGTTCTGTAGAAAAAACATCTACTTCAAAGAGTAAATCAAGTAGCTCTGAAACTTCATCAAAAACAGCTAGTTCAGATGCAGAAATCCCAGAAATTGTTCTTTTGACAGATGAAGAAATCGACAATGCTAAAACAATTGGTGACATGAAAGCCCTCTTTAGTAAGTTGATTGATAATTATAAAAAGTACATAAATGAAATCGGGGCTAAAGTACCTGAGGCTGGGAAAGAAGCATACAATCAACAAGTAGAACCAGCAATTCAGTCTATGGAAACTTCAAGAGAGACATTTAATGAAACCCTTTCAAGTGTTGGTTCAGATGATACAGAAGTTCCAGAACAAAATCGTGCTTTATTTGCTCAGCAATTGAAAACAGGACGTGATACCATGAAGAAGGCGATTGAGGGCGCTTATAAAGCTCTTGCTCCACTTACGTCAGCTCAGTAATATCTACAAAGTAGGTGACTATCACCTGCTTTTTTTATTACTAAAATTTAAAATCAATCGAAGGACGAGTATTTGAGAGAAAGCCTAAAATGTTCATAACAGTTACGGTGTAAAGTTTCTCCCAGTGAAAAACTTCTGCAAACTTTTACAAAATATGATAAAATGAAGCTAGTATATTTAGAAAAGGATGCGACTTATGAAATTTCTAGAACTCAATAAAAAGCGTCATGCGACCAAGCATTTCAATGACAAACCTGTGGATCCAAAGGATGTTCGCACAGCGATTGAGATTGCAACTTTGGCACCTAGCGCTCACAATAGCCAGCCGTGGAAGTTCGTTGTGGTGCGGGAGCGTAATCAGGCTCTAGCAGAGACAGCTTTCGGTGGAAATGTGGACCAGATTAAGGAAGCTCCAGTGACCATTGCACTCTTTACTGATACTGATTTAACCAAGCGGGCTCGCAAGATTGCGCGTGTTGCTGGAGTGAGAAATTTCTCTGACGAGCAGCTCCAATTTTACATGCAGAATCTGCCAGCTGAGTTTGCTCGCTATAGTGAACAGCAAAAGAGCGATTATTTATCTCTCAATGCTGGTCTGGTGGCCATGAATCTTATTCTGGCTCTGACTGACCAAGGTATCGGTTCTAACATCATCTTAGGTTTTGATAAATCTAAGGTTAATGAGGTTTTGGAAATTGATGAGCGTTTCCGTCCGGAACTCTTGATTACTGTTGGTTATACTGATGAAAAACTAGAACCTAGTTATCGTTTGCCAGTTGATGAAATCATTGAGAAACGTTGATATAGATAGGTTTATGATTTAATTCGTATATACATCGATTTAAATCGAATTGGAAGTTGGGGTGAAATAATGACAATTGATTTTAAAGCAGAAGTTGAAAAACGAAGAGAAGATCTCTTAGCTGACCTGTTCAGTCTTTTGGAAATCAACTCAGAGCGGGACGATTCCAAGGCGGATAAGGAACGTCCTTTTGGACCTGGACCTGTTCAAGCTCTGCATAAGTTTTTAGAAATTGCTGAACGCGATGGTTATGAAACGAAGAATGTGGACAATTATGCTGGTCACTTTACTTTTGGTGAGGGTCCGGAAGAACTTGGGATTTTTGCCCACATGGATGTAGTCCCTGCTGGAAGTGGCTGGAATACAGATCCTTACAAACCTGAAATTATTGATGGTAAGCTTTATGCGCGTGGTTCATCTGATGATAAAGGTCCAACTATGGCTTGTTACTATGGTTTGAAAATCATCAAAGACTCGGGCTTACCAGTATCTAAGCGCGTGCGCTTTGTGGTGGGGACAGACGAGGAATCCGGTTGGCAAGACATGGACTATTATTTCAAGCATGTTGGTCTACCTGAGCCAGACTTTGGTTTCTCACCAGATGCTGAGTTCCCAATCATTAACGGTGAAAAAGGGAATATCACAGAATATCTCCACTTTGGTAACAGTAATGATGGCAGCTTTAAACTCAAGAGCTTCACTGGCGGACTTCGTGAGAATATGGTGCCAGAATCAGCGACAGCTATTTTTACAGCAGCAGTTGATGCAGCGGAATTGGATGTCAAATTGCAAGACTTTGCTTCTGCCCACAAGGTTTCAGCTAGTCTGAAAGTAAATGGCGACGCTCTTGAAGTGACAGTTATTGGGAAATCAGCTCATGGTTCTACACCAGAGGACGGTATCAACGGAGCAACCTATCTGGCTCTTTTCCTCAATCAATTTGACTTTGCTGGTGATGCCAAGGATTATTTGGAAGTCGCAGCTCAAGTTCTGCACGAGGACTTTGCAGGTGAGAAGTTAGGAATTGCTTATACAGATGCTAAAATGGGTGCTCTCAGCATGAATGCTGGTGTTTTCCATTTTGACAGTGCCAAGGCAGACAATACCATTGCTCTGAACATCCGTTACCCGCAAGGTACTGATCCGAAAACAATTCAGGCCGGTCTTGAAAAAGTTACTGGTGTTGTGTCTGTGAGCTTGTCTGAACACGGACACACTCCACACTATGTTCCAGCAGATGATGAATTGGTAGCAACTCTTTTGAGTGTTTATGAAAAACAAACAGGTCTCAAAGGGCATGAGCAAGTCATTGGTGGTGGAACCTTTGGCCGTCTTTTGAAGCGCGGTGTGGCTTTTGGTGCTATGTTCCCAGACTATGTCAACACCATGCACCAAGCCAACGAATTTACTGATGTAGAAGACCTTTTCCGTGCTGCGGCCATTTACGCGGAAGCTATCTACGAACTAATCAAATAAAAAAGAAGAACTCGTTTGGTCTTGCCAAATGAGTTTCTTTGCAAGGAGCTGCTATGCATACATTAGAAGATATTACTAAGGCCATCATGGCCGACCCAGAAAATAAGGAATTTACGGAGCAAGGAATCAAGCCGCTTTTTGCGGCACCTCGAAATGCTCGGATTAACATTGTTGGTCAAGCGCCGGGGCTGAAAACTCAAGAGGCAGGGCTTTATTGGAAAGATAAGAGTGGTGACCGACTGAGAGAATGGCTGGGTGTTGATGAAGAGACTTTTTATCATTCTGGCTACTTTGCGGTTTTACCCATGGATTTTTATTTTCCGGGACATGGGAAGTCTGGAGATTTACCACCTCGTAAGGACTTTGCGGACAAATGGCATCAGCCGATTTTAGAGCTTTTGCCAGATATTGAGCTGACCATTTTGATTGGTCAGTATGCACAGAAATACTATCTGCATCAAAAAGGAAATATCAAGCTGACTGAGACGGTTCAGCATTATCAAGACTACCTGCCTGACTTTTTTCCTTTGGTACACCCATCGCCCCGCAACCAAATCTGGATGGCTAAAAATCCTTGGTTTGAGGCAGAAGTGGTTCCAGACTTACAAGCATTGGTACAAAAGATTATTCATCAATAAAGGAAAAAAACTATGGATGCTTATCAACAAGTAGCTAATAAGTTGCAAGAGTTGGGGATTACTTTTGATGTGGTGGAGCACCCACCTGCATTTACGACAGAGCAAGCAGATAGCTATATTGAAGGCATGGAAGGAGTTCGGACTAAGTCCATGTTTTTGACCAACAGGAAGAAAACTCAGTATTATCTTCTGATTATGGATGACAAAAAAAGTCTGGATATGGACCTATTTAAAGAGCTGGTTTCAGCCAACCGTATTCGCATGGCTTCAGCGGATTCCCTCTATGAAAAAATGCAGTTGCCACCAGGAACGGTATCACCTTTTGGTCTCCTCAACAACGAGGAAAAGGACATTCAAGTTTATTTTGATAAGGACATTGTATCTGAGGATATCATGACTTTTCATCCTAATACCAATGAAAAGACCATCTTTGTCTCTACAACAGATTTGTTTAAATTCCTGCATGATTTGGGCTACTCTTACCAAGTGCTGGAGCTTTAGTAAGCTGTTTTGCTGTGATAGAGTAGTGCTATCCAGCTTCTCTTTCAAGTGATTAAACCTAGCAGATTGTTATCACTCGTTTGCTAGTGTCTTGTCCCTCTATCTTGAACTTGGATGAAGGACATATCCAGCAACGTGCTTCCCCTCAGGAGATTCTCCAACAGCTAGCTAATGATTTTGTCAAAGTTTAGTTTGATTTTCAGAAGTAGCTGACTGATTTTTGGAAAGTCTAAGCTTAGAATGCTAAACTTTGTAGAAAGCGAGGTGATTCTATGGAAACGATGAAAGCTATAGTCATTTACGAAGCGGGTGGCCCAGAAAAGCTTCTGCTGGAAGAAAGACCGATTCCACAACTTCAAGAAGGCTGGACCTTGGTCAAGGTCAGAGGGTTTGGGATTAACCACTCGGAGATTTTTACTCGTGAGGGTTTATCGCCGAGTGTCACCTTTCCTCGGATTTTAGGCATTGAGTGTGTTGGCCAAGTTGCCGAGACGACTCGAGAAGATTTAGAGATTGGCCAGAAAGTGGTTTCCATCATGGGAGAAATGGGGCGAGCTTTTGATGGTTCTTATGCTGAGTACGTTCTCCTACCGAACGACCAAATTTATACAGTTGAGACCAATCTGACCTGGACTGAGCTGGCAGCAGTGCCAGAGACTTATTATACTGCTCTAGGTTCTATGAAAAATCTGCGCATTGAGCCTAATGATAAGATTTTGGTTCGGGCTGCCACTAGCGGTGTCGGTTTGGCCTTTGCTCGTCTGGTCAAGGCACAGTTTCCAGACACACATATCGTGGGCTCGGTCAATAGCGGTTCCAAACAGTTTCTACTCAAGCACCAAGCCTACGACGATATCATCATAGATCAGGATGGCCGACTGGAAACAGAGGAGAAGTTTGATAAAATTCTGGAGTTGGTCGGCCCAGCAACTGTCAAGAATTCTTTTGACCATATCGCAGAGGGCGGGATTATCTGCGTGACTGGCCTCTTGGGTGGCCAGTGGGAGTTGAATGGTTTCAACCCAATTGAGGAAATTAGAAATAACAGTTTTCTGACAAGTTTCCACTCAGCTCATGTGAGTCAAGACTTGATGGATGAATTATTTGACTATATTGACCGCTATCAGGTCAATGTTACACCAAGGCGTGTCTTTTCCCTAGAGCAAGTGCCCAAAGCTCATTCTTTTATAGAGGGAACGGCAGGTTTTGGAAAAATTGTGATTATGAATGAATAGGAGAAAAAGAATGCAAAAAATTAGCGCGAAAGATTTATATGACAAATTGCAGGGAGAAGAACTGCAGTTGATTGATGTCCGCGAGGTGGACGAATTTACAGCTGGACATGTCTCTGGAGCTCTGAATCTGCCTCTCAGCAGCTTGGCGGAGAATTATGGGCAATTAGATAAACAAATCCCCTACCATATCATCTGCCAAAGAGGCGGCCGCTCAGCGCGTGCCTGCGAATTTTTGGAAGCCAAGGGTTACCAAGTAACTAATGTCGAAGGAGGAGTGGAAGCTTTTCCTGCTAAATTGACGATATGACAAGCGATTAAGAAGAGCAAATGCCGGAATAGATTGAATTTCCGGCCCTTTTTTTGTATACTATAGTAGTATAATAAATTGAGGATAGGAGAATATCTATGTCAAAAGAAGATTGGCTTGAATATTTTGAGGCCGTTAACGGACGCTCAGCTACAGAGGAAGAAATTGCTCAAGCTTTGGCTGCTGGGGAATTTGTTGAAGCTGAACAGGTAAGTGCGGAGCAAGTGTCTAGTGAAGCTAGCCCAGCTTCATCAAGCTTTGAACAGCCGCAACAAGAAGCTCAAACAGTTGAAACACAAGGTCAACCACAAAACTTTGCTCAGCCGCAAAATTTCCAACAACCTTTTGCTCAACAGTACCAAGAAGCTCCACAGCAACAAGCAAATCCAAATCAATTTGCTAATCAGGGACAAGCTTATCAGCAACAAGGATTTCAGCAAGCAAGTCCCTTTGCTGGACAGCCTCAGTCTTCTGGTCCGCAAGCTTATCAGAACAACCAGCAGCAAGGACAGTTCAATTCACAAGTACCTCAACAAGGACCACAGGCTTATTACAGTCAGCAACCTCCTCAACCCAGCGAGTTTTCTAAAACAATGAAAGGTTTCTGGGCTTGGCTCGTTTCAGCTTGGAAATCACCGACATCTGAAGTTGAGAGCAGTAAGGTGAATGGTTACCTTTCTCTAGGTTTGACAGCGTTCTTTTTTGCTATTGTTGCAAACTACAATATTTTCAGTACCATTGGTATCATGAGTTTTGGTATGTATAATGGACCGACTTTTAATTTCAAAGTCTTCTTTGTTTCTCTGATAGCAGCGGCTCTCTTCCTTTTCTCTATTATATTAGGTGGTTTTGTTGTGAAGCGTTTGGTCTACCAAGATAGAAGTTTTACCTTTAATAAGGCTTTTGATTGGTATGGTCGACTTTATGCCATTGTTCTTCCATTTATTGCTGCTTCAGCTCTGTTTGCTCTGTTGGGTATTATTCATTTATCTCTGTTTTTCACATGGATTGTTCTTTTGTTAGTCGGAGTTGGAGCGACCTTTGCTTTGATTTATTCCAAGACAAACAACTCTATGGATCCTTTTTATAAATATCTATTGGCCATTATTATCAATGGTGTGATTACAATTATCTTCTCTTTTATCGCTTTTTCTCTACTAGCTAGTATCATAATGATGTAATAATTGGAGGAGATTTATGGCAACAAAAGAAAAATGGGTTGATCTCTTTGAAAAAGTAATTGGTCGAAAACCAACTGCAAGTGAGTTCCAAGCCGGTAAACAATCTAACTTTGACCCAAAAAAGATTAAGGAGATTGCAGGCGAAGCAGAGGAAGTAACCACAGATACTTCATCAGTAGAAAATACTACTGATGAAGCTTCTGATAATCAAGATATTGTTCAGGAGACACCTTCTGAAGATTCTGTCACAGAAGAATCGGTTCAACCATCTTCCCAAGATGAGAAGCAAGGCGCATTTGAATCTACCCAATATGAAGAGCTTCGTAAGAATTGGCTGCAAGCTTTTGAAAATAATATTGGTCGAAAACCTACCAAAGAAGAATTTGCAGAAGCTAAGAGTCAAGGATTCTCTAACTTGCCTATTCGGTCTGAATTGCTCGACTCACAATTACCACAGAAACCAGTAAAAAAGGCTAAAAAGAGAATATCAAAGAAGCAAGCAATCATGATTGGAGGGCCAACCCTTCTAGTTGCCGCTTTGATTGGAGCTTTCTTCTATCTAAGCTCTATAACTGGGGTTAAAGTTGTTACAGACCATTTTGCAAAAGCCGTCTCTAGTAAAGACTTTGATGAAGTGGCAAGTCTCCTCTCTACTCAATCCGATAAGTGGACGCGTGCTGAAGCAAGAGCTTTAGTTGAGCACCTAGAGAGCCAGGAGATTAATCTCGAAACTGAGCTAGATAACATTGTTGAGTCAAATGGCAAATCTGCTTATATCGATGACAACAATAATAAGATTTTAGGTGTTACTGAAAAGAGTAAGAAATTTGGTATTTTCCAGGAATATCAGATGGTTTCCTATCCAGTCAAAGTTAAAGTCAATACAAATTTGGATAATGCTACCATTAAACCTGGTGAGAAAAAAACTATTACTCTTAAGAAAAATACAGACACTGAATTGGGTGAATATCACTTTATCAAACAAGACTTTACTCTCAAAGGTAAGACGGATGTTGGAGATGTAGAAAGTAAGGTTCAGCTTGATTTAGCTACGGCTAAGGATAATGAAATCAAACTGGATCTCAAGTCTGAAAAGAAACAGCTAAAAATTACGATGCCTTCAGAAACTTCAAAAGCAACAGATATTAAAATTGTTGTTAATGGTAAAGAGAGTGGTAGCAGTTTGACACCTGAGTTGCAGCTTGTTCCTTATCAAGAACTTGAAATTTATGCTAAGTTTACTATCTCTGATACTACCTTTACTACCAATAAAGAGACAGTGGTTGTGGAAGATGATACCACGAATGTGAAATTATCGCTTCCTAAGGAAGTGGTTTCTAAAATTAGAGAAAAGAACGAAGAAGCGAAAAAGGTTGAGGCTCAAAAGGCAAAAGTCTCTACTTTCCTTAATGACTACCGCAGTGCTGTTTTCAGCTCTGTTTCTAACAGGAGCAACAACTATTCTCAATACTACGATACCTCTAGTGCAGTATATCGAGAAATGGTTGAGTGGACCACTGGTGGTGGTGTTAAGAAAGCGAAAATTAACTATTATGAGCCAGGAGCTTTGGATATCCGCGAAATCAAGGAAGAAAATGGTTCCTATATCGTGACAACATATGAGGACTATACGGTCCACTATACCGATAACACTCCAAATAGTGTAAATCGTAAAAATAAGACTTATTACTTGAAACCTAGCGGGGATTCTTTTGTAATCTATAATCTTGAAGTTTCAGAAGGTTGATATTATGACAATGAAATACAGTAAACTAATTCTTCTTGCAGCATCTGTTCTTGTTCTAGGTGCGTGTTCGTCTGGTAAAGACACTACTGGAGATAGCTCTGATAAACAAGCGGCTAGCTCAACTAGCACAGTTAAGAAACAAGATGCTGAAAAAGATAAAAACTCTAGCCAAGATACGACAACATCTTCAGACAGCACTGATACTAAAAAGGAGAAAAATCACGAGGCCAAAACTCTTGATCAAAATGTTTCTTATAACGGTAGCTACTACAGTGTCAAAGGGCAATATGATGAGATTCTTGTTGTCAACAAACACTACCCTTTGTCTCCTTCCTATAATCCAGGTGAGAATGCGACTGCTAAAGCAGAATTGCTCAAACTGATTGCAGACATGCAGGCGCAAGGCTATGCCATTAGCGACCAATACAGTGGTTTCCGTAGCTATGATACTCAGACAGAACTCTATCAAAACTATGTCAATCAGGATGGTAAGGCAGCTGCAGACCGCTATTCGGCTCGGCCAGGCTACAGCGAGCACCAGACTGGTTTGGCATTTGACTTGATTGACAAGAATGGCAATCTCGTACAAGAAGCTGGAGCAAGTCAGTGGCTTCTAAATAATGCCTATAAATACGGTTTTATCGTTCGCTATCTAGAGGGTAAGGAAGGTTCAACTGGCTATATGCCTGAAAGCTGGCATCTGCGCTATATTGGTCAAGAAGCCAAGGAAATTGCTCAATCAGGAAAGTCTTTAGAAGAATATTTCGGCATCACTGGTGGAGGCTATGAAGATCAGTAGTCACATCATCCATTAGAAGGAGAAAGAAAATGAAATTTTTTGTTACCAATCCCAATAATGATTTTGTAGAAACACCTGTGCAAGAAGAAGGCAGAATCATCCATCACCTGCATCTTGCTAAAGGAAAAGAAGTACCAGAGCACAGCGCTGATGCACTAGTAACAGTTGTTTGTTTGTCGGGAGATGTAAGCTTTTCTGCTGGCGAACAAACCGTTCGGTTAGTGGCAGGTTCCTTTTTAACGATGGAGCCCAATGAGCCACACAGTTTGTTTGGGGAGGAAGATAGCCACCTCTTGGTTATCAAACAACTCAAATATTAATAAATTCAAAATACTAGAAGCTGGAATAAATGCTTCTAGTATTTTTTACTACTTTTTAACACTTATTCATTTCTGTAAATAAAAACCCATAAGAAAGGGATTCATAAAAAGATTCTTTGATTCTTAAAACAAACTTAAGATAAGCTTAAAAAAGGCTTAAGATAAGCTTAAAATAAACTTAAATAAAAAATAGAAATGAGAGGGTGAGAAGTTTTTATAAATAAACAATAAAAATAATTTACACTGTGTAAACCAAATTATAAACATTCTTCTATTGTTTTAGTTCGTCAAAAATAAGATTTTATAGATATTTAAAGCTAAAAAATAGAAAAATAAACAAAAAGACGAACTATAAAAAATTACCCATAAAAATAATTTACACCCTGTTAACTAAAATGCTTGCATTCAAAAATTTCTTGTGCTATAATTCGTCTTGAGGGTGAGATATGCATAAAAAAGTATTTTCAAGCATATTGGCTTCTTTCTTTCTAAATCAAATGTTATAAAAACATTTATGTGCAACCTTTAATCAGGTGGATTCACTAACTAGTGATTCGTTTTTTTGCGTTTGATAATGATGGGGTAGTCAACTGTCAGCTGGCAGTATTTTCGTGAAATTCTTTTTTATGAAGTTGTGCACAAAAAAATAAATCCCCCCCCACAAAAAAATAAAGTGATGTTGGTCACTTTGGAGGTTTAATTAATATGAACAATCGTTTCAGACTCTTATCAAGATCTGTTGTAGCGGCTGCGGCTATTATTCCAGCATTCGCTCTTGCGAATAATGCTCAGGCTCAAGATTATGGTTATAACTACTATCAACCAGGCTATAATTACTGGAATGGTGGTTACAACAATTATAACTATGGTTATAACAACTATAATTACCGTAACAACCGCAACTACCGTTACAATAACTACAACTATGGTTACAATAACTACAATTATGGCTATAACAACTATAACTACGGATATAACTACGGTTACAATGGCTATAATTACAACTATGGTTATAATAACTATTATCCAGGATATAACAACTGGAATTATAACTATAGCAACAATTACGGATACAATGGTTGGAATAATTACAACAATCTTGCAAACGATGAAAACTACATTTACTGGAATGGTAACCATTACTACCGTATGACGGATGGTTCTTACCGCATCTATCGTGATGGTGAGTGGAAACCATTGACAAATACTAACAATAACAGCACATCCAATAACAACTTGGAAAACGATCCGCATTATCGTTATGAAAATGGTTATCATTATTATGTATTAGATAATGGCGACTATTACTACTATCAAAATGGTAAGTGGGTGTTTGTTAAGGATTCTGCTGATAACTCAACTAATCCAACAACTCCAAGCCAGCCGGAAGAACCAAAACCAGAAGTTCCGACTCCGACTCCAGCGGAACCAGAGCAACCAACTCCAGCTCCAAATGATAGACCGGAACAACCAACAACTCCAGCAGAACCAAAACCTGAGGTACCAAGTGTTGATTTGCCAGAAAATCCTCCAATTGGCGGTGCAGAAGGTGAGTTTGATCCATTTGCTCCGAAACCAGAGCAACCAGCAGAACCAAAACCAGAAACTCCAACAACACCTGCTGTGCCAGAGACTCCTGGTTTGGTAACAACTGATAAACCAAGTGAAGATCAAATTCCACCATATGTTGAAAAACCAGCAGAAGGTCTTGAGCACTTGGCATGGGCACCGAATGGACGAGTTCCAAAATTGATTTACCCGTCTGGAAAACCAGGTGACAAAGCTCTTGAGAAAGATCCAAACTACTACTATGACGGAAGCACTCATTACTACTACGTGCCTTCTGATTCAGAACGTACAGGATATTCAGCGTATTGGAAATGGTTTGGTGACAAATGGAAACTGCAAGGCATGACTGATCCAAACGATCCAGCTCTTGATCCTAAACTTCACGAAAACACTGCAGATGATGAATACATGTACAGTGATAAAGACTCTAGCGTGAAATTGTACTCAACTAACCTAGTGACAACTGCTAAAGCAGGTCAACCGCTGCCATTCAAGAACGTTGAAGAGTTCAAGAATTACGTTATCGAAAAGATGAATCCTAAGTTCCTTGATAACGCAGGATGGGATGCCAAAGTTGAATGGGAAATCGAAGATCCAGAAATCTTTGAAAAAACCAAAGAAAACCCATATGCTAAGGATTATGTCTTGATTGCAAACCTTAAGAGTGGCGTTGAGGATAAGAAATACAGTGATGTAGAATTTGGTTATGTTAAGTTTGTTTACCGTGTTGAAGCAACAAACGATACAAACTATGACTATGTTTCAAAAGCTAAAGAAGCTTTCGCTAAAATCAATGAAGAGCGTAAAGCTCAAGGCTTGAAAGAGTTGACATGGTCAGAAGACATTTATCAAAATCAAGCACTTCCAAAAGTAAATGAAATCTCACGTCAATACGATAGCTCAGGCTTTGTTGGACGTCGTGATGAAGATGCCTCTGTTGTCGTTAAGAAATGGGCTAACAGCGGTCTGAGAGAATTGCTTCTTGATCCTAATGTAACTGAAGGTGCAGTAGCGACAGTTGTAGACGGAAATGGTGTTTACTACTGGGCTTACAGCTATAAATAATAAGGAATTGTATTCTTAAATATCTGTGCTTTTAATCTTTGATTGCATATAAACCACACTCCAAAAGTTAGATTTTAATTGTCTGACTTTTGGAGTTTTTTTGTTGAATTAACTAGGAAGCAAAAGTGGCGGTTGTGAACAGATTTTAAAGTTCAAAAAAGGCGAAAAGAAATTTTTGAGTACAAAAAAAGCACCGATTGGTGCTTATGATTATTTGAGACCGTATTTTTTGTTGAAACGATCCACACGTCCATCTGCTTGAGTGAACTTTTGACGTCCAGTGTAGAATGGGTGTGAGTCTGATGAAATTTCTACACGGATCAATGGGTAAGTTTCCCCTTCGAATTCAACTGTTTCGTTTGAACGCTTAGTTGAACCACTAAGGAACTGGTAGCCGGTAGAAGTGTCCATGAAGACAACTGGGCGGTATTCTGGATGAATATCTTTTCTCATTTTACAAAAATTTCCTTTCTGCCATGGTCTCTTTGCGAGCCATAGATTAGTTACTTTGATAGTTTATCAAATTCTGATTGATTTGACAAGACTTTTAGACTAATTTCTTACTTTTTTGCCAATTCTTTCATCTCGGTGTAGATTTGCTCTATTTCTGCCTTTGAAAATGCATTGGCTCCGCTGGCTAAGGGGTGTCCACCGCCGTGATGATTTTTAGCAATACCGTTGATAGGAATAACCTTGCTGCGCATGCGGACACGATAGTGCCCGTCTGGTTGCTCAACAAAGATAGCCCACAGACCGACTTCTTCAATTCGTCCAGGTGCCCCGACGATGGCTGCTGTGTCAGCATCGGTCAGTTGATAGGCTTGTAAAACTTCCTGAGGCAGAATGACCCGCGCAGTACCATTTTCATCTATTTCCAATTGCTCATAGACATAGCCCTGCAGTTTAGCGACTTGGCGGCTAATAGAGTCCATTTTGCGGGACAAGGTTGATAAGTCGAAATCATATTGACGCAATTTGCCAGCTACTTCGAATGTGCGGGCGCTAGTAGAAGGATAAAGGAAGCGGCCAGTGTCACCGATGATACCAGCATAGAGGAGTTCTGCAGCTTCCTTGCTCAAGTCTAAGTCATTTTCAAAGGCAAAGAGAGCGATCATCTCACTGGCACTGCTAGAGCTTGTATCTACCAGAGAAATATCTCCGTAAACCTCATCATCAGGATGATGATCGATTTTGATGAGGAAGTCGCCTATCGTGTAGCGTTGGTCGTCAATGCGGGCTGTATTAGCAGTGTCACAGACGATGACTAGGGCCTCTTGGTATTCTTCGTCTGCGACTTGGTCCATTTGTGCCAACCACATGAGATTGGGCTCATCGTAGCCTGTCGCTTTGATTGTCTTTTCTGGGAAGTGGTACTGAAGCAGCTTTTGCAGTCCGACCTGACTACCAAGAGCATCAGGATCTGGCCGCATATGGCGATGGATGATAATAGTATCGTATTCTTTGATCTTACTTAAAATATCATGATAAAGAGTCATAAATAACCTCGTCAACTTTCTTTACCCATTGTAGCATAAGAGTTTTTATTTTTAAAATAAAAAAGATATGATATAATGAGAGCAGATTAGAATTTGGAGGAAACTATGACCTTAGCGAAAATTGTATTTGCCAGCATGACTGGAAACACCGAGGAAATTGCTGATATTGTGGCGGATAAGCTAAGAGACCTAGATGTAGAAGTTGAAGTGGACGAGTGCACCACTGTCGATGCAGAAGATTTCTTGGAAGCAGATATTGCGATTGTAGCGACCTATACTTATGGTGATGGTGAGCTGCCGGATGAAATGATGGACTTCTACGAAGACTTGTCTGGTTTGAATTTGTCTGGCAAGGTCTACGGAGTGGTCGGTTCGGGCGATACTTTCTATGATGAATTCTGCAAGGCTGTTGATGACTTCGATGCTGCCTTTGCTGCTACAGGAGCGGTTAAGGGTGCAGAAAGTGTTAAAGTAGACCTATCTGCGGAAGATGATGATATTGCACGTTTGGAAGCTTTTGCAGAAGGCTTGGTTAATAAAGTTTAAAGTGATAAATTGAGGAAACGGCTGCAGCCGTTTTTTTTGTGCGAAAGTGTTATTTTCTGACAATTCTCATGATTAGGAGTATAATGTAAGTAAGCGCTATCCATCAGATAAAGGAGGAGCACCTATGAAAGAACGCGACTATGCCTTTGGCTTTCATGATGACGTCAAGCCGCTCTTTTCGACTGGTAAAGGTTTGACCGAAGAAGTAGTTCGAGAAATCTCAGAAATCAAGAATGAGCCCCAGTGGATGTTGGACTATCGTCTGCGCTCCTTGGAACTCTTTCATAAGCTGCCTATGCCCGACTTTGGCCCTGATTTGTCAGGGATTCGCTTTGATGATGTTATCTATTATCAGAAGTTAAGCGGAGATCGGGCTCGCAGTTGGGATGAAGTTCCAGAAGAGATTAAGAAAACCTTTGACCGCTTGGGAATTCCAGAAGCTGAGAAGCAGTTCCTATCTGGAGCTGTGGCTCAGTATGAATCTGAAGTGGTTTACCACAATATGAAGGAAGAGTTTGCCAAGCTGGGGATTATTTTCACCGATACGGATACGGCAGTCCAGGAATATCCGGACTTGGTCAAGCAGTATTTTGGTACTGTGATTTCAAATGCTGAGCATAAATTTTCTGCGCTTAATAGTGCAGTTTGGTCCGGCGGCACCTTTATCTATGTGCCCAAGAACGTCCAGTGTCAAGTTCCTGTTCAGACCTATTTTCGAATCAATGGTGAAAATGCCGGCCAGTTTGAGCGCTCCTTGATGATTATCGAGGAGGGTGGCTCCATCCAGTATATCGAGGGCTGCACAGCACCGACCTATACAAGCAATAGTCTTCATGCGGCAAATGTCGAAATCATTGTCAAAAAGGATGCCTTTTTCCGCTACACAACCATTCAAAACTGGTCGGACAATGTCTATAACCTCGTAACGGAGCGGGGGATTGTTGATGAAGGGGGCACCTTAGAGTGGATTGATGGGAACTTAGGCAGTAAGGTCAATATGAAATATCCCTGTAGTATTCTTAATGGCCGCAATGCACGGACTTCTGTTCTCTCCATGTCTTTTGCCAACTATGGCCAGCACTTAGATGCGGGTTGTAAGGTTTTTCATAATGCGCCCAAGACATCTAGTACCTTGATTTCTAAATCAGTGGCCAAGGATGGCGGTAAGACAGACTATCGTGGTCAGGTTCGCTTTGGTAAGAATAGTGCAGGCTCCAAATCTCATATCGAGTGCGACACCATTCTGATGGATGGTGAGTCTAGTTCTGATACCATTCCTTTTAATGAAATTCATAATTCCAATGTCGCGCTAGAGCATGAAGCCAAAGTTTCCAAGGTTTCTGAGGACCAGCTTTACTATCTGATGAGCCGCGGCATCAGTGAAGAAGAAGCCACAGCTATGATTATCAACGGATTTATGGAACCCATTACCAAAGAACTACCAATGGAATACGCCGTCGAACTCAACCAACTCATCAACATGAGTATGGAAGGCTCAGTTGGTTAAAAAGGTTCGGGGAACCTTTTTAATCTGCGGATAAAAACTCGCTTTTGCGAGTTCTCCTTAATCCAAGGTTCGGTGGACTTTTTTAATCTGCGGATGAGAACCGACGGTAGTCGGTTTACCCTGAGACAAGCCTAACGGGTATTTTTAGGTTGTGGCTAAGCACTCGGTTAAGCGAGTGCTCTTTAATAAGGTTCGGGGAACCTTTTTAATCTGTAGATAGGGGCTCGCCTTTGCGAGTTCCCTTTAATCTGAGGTCCGAGGGACTGTTTTAGGTTGCGGATAAGAACCGACGGTAGTCGGTTTACCCTGAGACAAGCCTAACGGGTATTTTTAGGTTGTGGCTAAGCACTCGGTTAAGCGAGTGCTCTTTAATAAGGTTCGGGGAACCTTTTTAATCTATAGATAGGAGCTGTTTTAGGTTGCAGATAAAAACTCGCCCTTACGAGTCCCCTTTAATCATGGTCCATTGGACCTTTTTATTTAGAATTTAACTAGAAAATTTTACTATTTTTTGATATGATAGATAGAATATAAGGAGGAAGTAGATGACGTTAGAAGAAATCAGACAGGAAATTGATCAAGTGGATGATGCAATCGTTGCCTTGTTGGAGCAACGCATGAATCTGGTCGACCAAGTCGTGGCTTTAAAAAAATTAACGGGTACGGCTGTATTGGATAGTAAGAGAGAAGGTGTGATTTTCACCAGAGTTGCGGATAAGGTTGAAAACAAAGACTACAAGGAAACTGTTGTTGCGACCTTTTCTGACATTTTAAAACGTTCGCGTGAATTTCAGAATAAAAATATCTAATGAAAGAAGTACAGAACTCGATAGCTGTGGCTTTATCTGCGATGGTAGGCGGATGGCTGCGTTATCAGATAGCTCTTTTATTAGTTGTTGCTGATTCATTTCCGCTGCCTACCTTACTGGTCAATTATTTGGGAACTTTTTTGCTGGTCTATATTATCAAGGGCTATCTTAGCAGTAAAGTTAAGTCTCAGCGCCTAATTCTAGCGCTTTCGACCGGCTTTTGCGGAGGTTTGACGACTTTTTCTGGTCTTCTGCTAGACAGTATCAAACTAGCAGATTCAGGGCGCTATATGGAGCTTCTTATCTATCTAGTTTTAAGTGTAGGTGGTGGCCTTGCAATCGCCCTATGGGCTGGAAAGCAGGTGAAGTCATGATGTGGGCGATGTTAATCTGCTGTGGCACTGGTGCTCTCGTTCGTTATGTTTTCTCCAAGGTCAATAGCAGAGCATCTCTGCCGATTGGGACTTTATTGGCAAACCTGCTAGGTGCTTTTCTCATTGGTTATTTTTATAATCATATAGAAGACAAGCAGCTTTATGTGATTTTAGCAACAGGCTTCTGTGGTGGACTGACGACTTTTTCTACAATGAACGCTGAGCTAGCAGAGCTCTTTTCAGAGAGAAAGAAATTTGTTTTCTATTTGGCTTCGACATACATACTCGGGTTTTTAGCGATTCTTTTAGGAATTTTCATTTAAACATCTTTACATTTTTAGAAATTTTGATATAATATACTTTGTGCCTAATGGAAGCACAAAAAACGGCTAATCCGCTGCGGTCATGAACCTTAAGATTAGTAAGATAGGAGTAGAAAAAATGAATCCATTAATCCAAAGCTTGACTGAAGGTCAACTTCGTACTGACATCCCTGCATTCCGTCCTGGTGACACTGTCCGCGTTCACGCGAAAGTTGTCGAAGGAAGTCGCGAACGTATCCAGATCTTTGAAGGTGTGGTTATCGCTCGTAAAGGTGCTGGTATTTCAGAAACATACACCGTTCGTAAAATCTCTAACGGTATCGGTGTTGAACGTACTTTCCCAATCCACACTCCACGTGTTGACAAGATTGAAGTCGTTCGTTACGGTAAAGTCCGTCGTGCTAAATTGTACTACCTTCGCGCATTGCAAGGTAAGGCAGCGCGTATCAAAGAAATTCGCCGTTAATCTTAGAAAGACTCTGTCGTTGGGCAGAGTTTTTCTCTAAGTCCCCTTAGTTCAATGGATATAACAACTCCCTCCTAAGGAGTAGTTGCTGGTTCGATTCCGGCAGGGGACATTCTAAAAGTCTGTCTAAGGCTTTTTTCAATGCTCTCAGGAGGAAAAGAGATGGCTTATTACTTTATTGGCGGTCTGGGATGCAATGTTTATTACCCACAAGACTTTTTAACAGCTCTAGAGCTCCCTATTGTATATCTGGATTTATATTGTCGAGAAATTCGCCAAGAAGCAGATTTGGAAGAGTGGTTTGCTCTGCAAGTTGATTTGACTCAAGAAATGACTCTGATTGCACATTCTCTAGGTGCTGATTTCGCGGTCTATCTAGCTTCTGTCTTTCCTTCTGTTAAGAAATTAATTCTGCTGGATGGTGGTTTCTTAGATTTAGAAAAAATCTGCAGTTTAGAAGAGGAAATTACAGATGCAAAACTTTATTTAGAAAACACCAGCTACGTTAGCATAGATGAAGCTATTTCTTCAGAAAGAAAGGAAGCCAAGCATTGGTCACAAAACTATGCTAAGGCAGTCAAAGAAAATTTTATATTTGATGAAAAAGATCAGGTCTGGAAGTTGGGGGTGTCAGAGCAAGTAGTGACGAACTTGCTCAGGCTTCGGAGGTGTATTTACGGACATTTGACCAATCTCGGTGACCGCCAAATTAATTTATTTATTCCTAAAGCAACTGAAGTTGCTCCGAATTGGAAAGATCAGGCTTTGAAAGAATTACCTGATTATGTTCAGTTAATTGAAGTTGAAGATTGTGGCCACAATATTTATGTAGACAATCCTTTGGGGCTGGCTAAGATGGTAAGGTCTGTTTTAGATTGAGGGTTGGAATACTCTTCTTGATTTAAAGCCATAATTAATGACTTTGAAGAATTAAAATATTGCATTCGAAAAGAGACCTAAATTTTAGGTCTCTTGTTCTCTATTTCCCAAAGCAAAGTTGGTTAGGTATGCTTTATTTTTACTCTAGTTGTTTGATGATTTGGCTTTTTCTATAATCGCGTCAATATCAGCAGTTCCAGAAACTCCAAATTTTGCATAGACGTCATTAACTGGACCAGGATCAACATCAATGCTATTGATATTTCTACCTTCTGATGTGATAGACATATATTGTCCATCAGTTCTAATCATTACCCAAAGGCCTTGCGAAGCGAATAGATAGCCATCATCTTTCTTTACAACCTTTCCGATTTCAGGAAAAGTGATAAAAGCACCTTCGGAAGTAATAGAAACTTCCTTGCCATCTACTATAGTAGAGCTTGAGCTACTGTTAGTGCTTGGAATGCTGCTGGAGTCAGAAGATGAACTGGATGACGAAGAGCTATCAGATTTACTAGATGATTTAGAACTGACCTTACTGCTAGAGGATGATTTTTTGGAAGTTTTAGCCTTATCACTTGATTGAGGTGGCTTCTTTGATTGAGATTGGGCACAAGCGGCCAAACTTAATAGACTAGCTGCAAGTAAGAATACTTGATAGGTTTTTTTCATGGAGAATCTCCTTTTTGATATGATAGAATTATTTTATATGAATTTGAAGATTTTAGCAATAGTTTTAATTAGAGTGCAATGGAACTTGATGGAACTAGGGACAGTAGTTCAAGTGTAAGTTTGGAAATGACAGGTATTTATTGTTTCTCTATTTCCCCAAGCAGAATTGGCTGAAGAGTTGGGTGATGAGTTCGTCTGGTGCGGCGTCACCAGTGATTTCGCCGAGGATTTCCCAGGTGCGGGTCATATCGACTTGGAGAAGGTCTACAGGCATACCCATTTCCAAGCCTTGGTTGACGGCTTGCAAGCTTTCCAGAGCTTTTTCAATCAAGGAGATATGGCGGGCGTTGGACAGGTAGGTGGCGTCTTGCTCGACGATACCAGCATTTTCAAAGAAGAGCTGATTGATGCGTTCTTCAATTTTATCGATATTTTGATTGTGGAGGACAGAAATCTTGATAGCATCTGCTGGCAGCTGATCCAGCTCAATCTTCTCTTCAAGGTCAGTCTTGTTAAGCAGGACGATACGATTGCTATCTTGACTGATTTCGAGCAATTGTTTGTCCTGATCCGTCAGAGGCTCGCTGGCATTGAGAACTAAGAGGACCAAGTCGGCTTCCTGCAGGGCTTTTTTAGAGCGCTCAACTCCAATCTGCTCCACAAGGTCATCGGTTTCCCGAATCCCTGCGGTATCGATGAGTTTGAGCGGCACGCCCTTGATATTGACATACTCCTCAATCACATCCCGAGTCGTACCCTCGATATCAGTCACAATGGCCTTGTCCTCGCACAGGAGATTGTTGAGCAGGCTGGACTTGCCAACATTCGGCCGGCCGATGATAGCAGTGGAAATACCTTCGCGTAAAATCTTACCTCGTCGTGCAGTATTGAGTAGATTGCTCAGCAGAGCCTCAAACTCAGCTGTTTTTTCTCGCATAAGCTGGGTTGTCATTTCTTCCACATCGTCGTACTCTGGATAGTCAATATTGACCTCGACCTGAGCTAAAGTGTTGAGAATTTCCTGACGAGTATTGTTGATAAGGTTGAAGAGGGAGCCATCTAGCTGCTTGACAGCATTGTTCATGGCTTTATCAGTTTTGGCGCGGATGATGTCCATAACGGCTTCAGCCTGAGTCAAATCTACGCGCCCATTGAGAAAGGCCCGCTTGGTGAACTCGCCAGGCTCAGCCATTCTAGCGCCCTCGCGGATAGCCAGCTGCAGGATTTCATTTGTGACCGCAATTCCGCCGTGGGTATTAATCTCAATGATATCCTCGCGCGTGAAGGTCTTGGGAGAGCGCATAGCACCAACCATGACCTCGTCCAGGATTTCCTGATTTTGAGGGTCAACGATATGGCCATAGTTGAGTGTGTGACTTTCTACTTTGCTTAGATTTTTCCCTTTGAAGATTTTTTGGGCAATAGCAAAGCTGTCAGTCCCGCTTAGTCTAACGATGCCGATAGCCCCTTCGCCAAGAGGCGTAGAAATCGCAGCGATTGTATCAAATTCTCTGGTAATCATACTGTATTTTTCCTTGTGTTTAAAATCAATTAATCTAATTGTAACGCAAAAATCAAGGAGGAGCAAGGCTTTCGATTATCAAGCGGAAGGAATGAAGTTTAAGTCTGGTAAAGAAAACACTTTCATGTTAGTGAGAATCATGATATAATAAAAGTAGTGTGATTTGAGGAGGTGCTATGGAAAATCTAAAGAAACTGGCAGGAATCAAGGCTGCTGAATTTGTTCAAAGCGGGATGATTGTTGGTCTCGGGACGGGTTCGACCGCTTATTATTTTGTCGAAGAAATTGGTCGGCGGATTAAGGAAGAAGGATTGCAGATAACAGCTGTTACGACTTCCAGTGTCACTAGCAAACAGGCGGAAGGTTTAGGTATTCCGCTCAAATCTATCGACGATGTGGATCAGGTGGATGTCACTGTTGATGGTGCTGATGAGGTTGACGCAGCCTTTAACGGTATCAAGGGCGGTGGTGGCGCACTTCTCATGGAGAAAGTCGTAGCGGTGCCTACCAAGCACTATATCTGGGTAGTTGATGATAGCAAGATGGTAGAGAATCTTGGTGCCTTCAAGCTACCAGTAGAAGTTGTTCAGTACGGTGCTGAACAGCTCTTTCGTCGCTTTGAGCGTTCGGGCTATAAGCCTGCTTTTCGTGAGAAAGATGGCCAACGTTTTGTTACGGATATGCAGAATTTCATTATTGACTTAGATTTAGGTGTGATTGAAAATCCAGTTGAGTTTGCACAAGAACTTGATCATGTTGTGGGAGTAGTGGAGCATGGATTGTTTAATCAAATGGTAGACAAGGTCATTGTTGCTGGAAAATCGGGTCTCCAAGTTTTAGAGGCCAATAAATAGAAAGAGGTATTTTATGCCAAAATTTAATCGTATTCACTTGGTAGTCATGGACTCAGTTGGTATCGGTGCTGCACCAGATGCCAATAACTTTGTCAATGCAGGGGTACCAGATGGTGCTTCAGATACTCTGGGACATATTTCCAAAACGGTAGGACTGAATGTACCAAACATGGCTAAGATTGGTCTGGGAAATATTGAGCGTCCTGCTCCTTTGAAGACCGTTCCTCAAGAAGAAAATCCTAGTGGTTACTATACCAAGCTGGAAGAAGTATCGCTTGGAAAAGACACGATGACAGGCCACTGGGAAATCATGGGTCTCAATATTACTGAGCCTTTTGATACTTTCTGGAATGGCTTCCCAGAAGAAATCCTGACTCAGATTGAAGAATTTTCTGGCCGCAAGGTCATTCGTGAGGCTAACAAGCCATACTCTGGTACAGCAGTTATTGATGACTTTGGTCCTCGTCAGATGGAAACAGGCGAGCTGATTATCTATACCTCTGCTGACCCAGTATTGCAAATCGCGGCACACGAAGAAGTGATTCCTTTGGAAGAGCTCTATCGTATCTGTGAATTCGCCCGCTCTATTACCATGGAACGGCCTGCGCTTCTGGGACGTATCATCGCTCGTCCTTATGTAGGTGAGCCAGGCAACTTCACTCGTACAGCCAACCGTCACGACTATGCAGTGTCTCCGTTTAATCCAACTGTTCTTGATAAGCTCAATGAAGCTGGAATTGACACTTATTCTGTTGGTAAGATTAATGACATCTTCAACGGCGCTGGAATTAACCATGACATGGGACACAATAAGTCTAACAATCATGGTGTAGATACTTTGGTCAAAGCCCTGAAAGACGAAAACTTCAAAGAAGGTTTCTCATTTACTAACCTAGTAGACTTTGATGCTCTTTATGGTCACCGCCGTGATCCACATGGCTACCGTGACTGCCTAGAAGAGTTTGATGCTCGCATCCCAGAAATCATTGAAAATATGCGTGAAGATGATTTGCTCATGATTACTGCTGACCATGGTAATGACCCGACCTATGCCGGAACTGACCACACTCGTGAGTACATTCCGCTTTTGATCTTCGGAAAATCGCTGGGCGGTCATGGTCATATTCCTGTCGGACACTTTGCGGATATCTCAGCTACCGTTGCTGAAAACTTCGGAGTGGACAAGGCGATGATTGGTGAAAGCTTCTTGGACAAATTGGTATAAGCATTATAAGAGAGTGAGGAAAATGTTTTATGACAAGTTTATCAGAAAAAATCAAAGCAACAGCAGCCTTCTTGAAAGAAAAAGGTATGACAGAACCTGAATTTGGTCTGATTTTGGGATCTGGTTTGGGAGAATTGGCTGAAGAAATCGAAAATGCCGTTAGTCTTGACTATGCGGATATTCCAAACTGGGGCCGCTCAACTGTTGTTGGTCACGCTGGTAAATTAGTTTATGGAGACTTGGCAGGACGGAAAGTCTTGGCACTGCAAGGCCGTTTCCATTTCTATGAAGGAAATCCTTTAGACATCGTTACTTTCCCAGTGCGTGTGATGAAGGCTCTTGGTGCTACAGGTGTTATTGTTACCAATGCTGCCGGCGGTATTGGCTATGGTCCTGGTACGCTTATGGCCATCACTGACCATATCAATATGACTGTTCAAAATCCTTTGATTGGTGAAAACTTGGATGAATTTGGTCCACGTTTCCCTGATATGTCTAAATCTTACACTCCAGAATATCGTGCAACTGCTCATCAAGTCGCTGATAAGCTTGGCATTAAGCTTGATGACGGTGTCTATATTGGTGTTACCGGTCCAACTTACGAAACGCCTGCAGAAATCCGTGCTTATAAGACGCTCGGAGCAGATGCAGTCGGCATGTCTACTGTTCCTGAAGTGATTGTAGCAGCACATTCTGGTTTGAAAGTCCTTGGGATTTCATGCATTACAAACTTTGCTGCTGGGTTCCAAGAAGAGCTTAATCATGAGGAAGTGGTTGAAGTAACAGAGCGTGTCAAGGGTGATTTCAAACGACTGCTTAAAGAAACACTTGCTGAATTGTAAAAATAATGTTGAAAGGCGGAGTGTCTGTGTTGGTAATTAAACCCGGAACAGCCTTTCTATCTAGCCGATAAAATCATTAAACTAAAGAAAGGTAGAGCGAGGTGTTCAGATTTGAACACAAGCGGAAAACTATCTTTCAAATAAACACAGAAAGGAAGGGCGTCTGAGTTTGAATTGAACTCGGGCTAGAGGCGGTGCAAAAAAGATAAATCTACCTAGATGCAGTCGCATCTTCGTTTGATTTCCTATTTTTGCTTTGCCTCTTTTAAGCCCTTAGTATCTTATATTATGTCTATTCATATTTCTGCTAAACAAGGCGAGATTGCTGATAAAATTCTTCTTCCAGGTGATCCGCTTCGAGCTAAATTTATCGCTGAGAATTTTTTAGAAGATGCTGTTTGCTTCAATGAAGTTCGCAATATGTTCGGCTACACTGGTACTTATAAAGGCGAGCGTGTTTCAGTTATGGGAACTGGGATGGGGATGCCTTCAATCTCTATATACGCACGTGAGCTGATTGTTGATTACGGTGTGAAAAAGCTGATTCGTGTCGGAACAGCTGGCTCGCTGAATGCTGATGTGCATGTCCGTGAATTAGTACTGGCTCAGGCGGCTGCAACTAACTCTAACATTATCCGTAATGACTGGCCACAGTATGATTTTCCGCAAATCGCTAGCTTTGATTTGTTAGATAAGGCCTATCATATCGCCAAAGATCTCGGTATGACGACGCACGTTGGAAACGTCTTGTCGTCTGATGTCTTTTACTCAAACTACTTTGAAAAGAATATCGAGCTTGGTAAGTGGGGGGTTAAGGCAGTTGAAATGGAAGCGGCAGCTCTTTACTATTTGGCTGCTCAACACCATGTGGCTGCTCTTGCTATCATGACTATTTCTGACAGCTTAGTCAATCCAGAAGAAGACACGACTGCAGAAGAACGTCAAAATACCTTCACCGATATGATGAAGGTTGGTTTGGAAACCTTGATTGCAGAAGCATGAAAGTAGATGTCAAAGAAGCCATTCTCTTTGCTATTTCCCGCTATGACTATGCTTATGCTCATAAACTAGCTGAGAGAGCAGGAAGTGGTGTCCAGTCTGACTTGGTCCGTCTTCTTGGCGCTTTAGCGGAGCGAAGAGAACTCAACATCCAATCTATGATGAATCTAAAGTTGGAAATCACTGGAATGAATCCAGCTGATTTTCAGCTTTTTTGCCATGAAAATGAAGCAGACGAGCAGCTGGCTAATTACCTTTATGATCTAGATGCAAAATTGAGAAATGAACAATTGATTGACTTTGTTCGAGCTGTTAGTCCGGCCATCTATAGGATTTTTATGCGGTTGATTTGCATGCAGTTGCCAGACATTGACAACTATATTCATAATTCTAGAGAGGCTAGCTATGACCGTTGGAAGTTTGAAAAGATGCGAAATTCTGATCATCCTGTCCTGCAAAATTTCCATACAGAAAGCACGGTCAACTCTTCTAGCTTGACAGAATTAATTTTGCAGTTGAATTTCCCTGAATCTGTCAAAGAGTCAGCAGGACAACTAAGAGAGTTAGAAAAGTCAGTTCGCAATCCGTTGGCTCATCTTATCAAGCCTTTCGATGAGGAAGAATTGCACAGGACGACAGGTTTCTCATCTCAGCACTTTATGGAGCTTCTGGTTGATTTGGCGCAGGAGACAGGTATAGTTTATCAGAGGGAACCTTTTTACTTCGACCGAGCGAATGCGGTCATAGAAAGTCTCTTATAAGGAGTAGCAGGATGGATAAGATTGCAAGGCTGCAAGAATTAATAGACCAAAGTCAGAATATCGTCTTTTTCGGTGGAGCGGGGGTTTCGACTGAGTCCAATATTCCGGACTTCCGCAGTTCAGATGGGATATACAGTGTCAGGCTGGGACGGCATTTTACAGCAGAGCAGTTGGTTTCTCACACTATGTTTGAGCGCTATCCGCAGGAGTTTTTCGACTTCTACAAGAAGTATCTGCTCTATCCGGATGCTAAGCCCAATGCTGCTCATGTCTACTTGGCAGACTTGGAGAAGACGAGCAAGCTCAAGGCTGTGGTGACTCAAAATATCGATAGCTTGCATGAAATGGCCGGTTCGAAAAAGGTTCTCAAGCTTCATGGCAGTGCGGATAGAAATTACTGTCTGAATTGTCAGCGATTCTATGATTTGGACGGCTTTCTGGCTCTGGACGGTACCATTCCTCACTGCCTTGACTGTGGTGGTATTGTCAAGCCAGATGTGACCCTCTATGAAGAACCGCTAGATATGGAAGTTTTCCAGCAGGCAGCCCAAGCTATCCAGCAAGCTGACCTACTGATAATCGGTGGCACTTCCTTGGTCGTCTATCCCGCAGCCAGCCTCATTCGGTACTTTGCAGGAAAGCATCTGGTCGTCATCAATAAGACCAGCATCCCTCAAGACAGCCAAGCAGACTTAGTCATTGAGGGAAAGATAGGAGAAGTGTTGGGGAAGTTGAAACATTAGAAAAAACACCTGAGATAGCTTTTTCAGGTGTTTTTTGCAGTTTATTTATCAAACTGTACTTCCTCAATCAGATACTCAATGAAGCGTTCTCCCATTTTGGATAGGCTGGCTTTTTCGTGCTGGATGTAGACCAATTCAATCGGATCATCAATGTCCAGTGGAATGGAGACAATATTATCTCCGTTGAGGTTGCTATTGAGAATGCCGGTTGCAATCGTGTAGCCATCCAGACCAATCAAAAGATTAAAGAGGGTCGCACGGTCGCTGACCACGATGGATTTTTTATGGTGTTCCTGAGAGAGAATTTCCTCAGAAAAGTAGAAGGAGTTGTGAGTCCCTTGGTCGTAGCTGAGGTAGGGGAAGTTTTCTAAGTCGGATAATTGGACCAGCTTTTTCTTGGCCAGCGGATTGGACTTGCTGACAAAGATATGGGGCTGAGCTGTAAAGAGATGAGTGGCAATCAGGTGATTGTCATCCAGCATTTTGGATAGGACATCGCGGTTGTAGCTATTGAGAAAGAGGACGCCGATTTCACTGCGGAAGTTTTTTACGTCGTCAATAATTTCCCAAGTCCGAGTTTCCCTCAAAAAGAGCTCGTATTTCTCCATATCGCTTTTTTTAAGCAGGGAGACAAAGGCATTGACCACAAAAGCATAGTGCTGGGCAGAAACGCTGAAAAGCTCGCGGTGGGCGACAGGGTTTTTGTATCGCTCCTCTAGAAGCTGAGTCTGCTCAACTACCTGCCGAGCATAAGAAAGAAACTCCATGCCGTCCTTGGTCAAGGTAATTCCTTTTGGATTGCGAATAAAAATCTCGATACCCATTTCATTTTCCAAATCCCGCACAGCATTAGACAAACTAGGCTGAGTAATGAAAAGCTGCTTGGCAGCTTCGTTCATACTGCCAGTCTCGACAATTTTGATAATATAGTGTAACTGTTGAATTCTCATAGGACTATTTTATCACAAACTGGGGATTTTTTCCCAATAAATCAATGAAAGCTAGTAAGGTTTTATGATTGAATTTATTAAAATGGACAGATGGTAAAAGAAATTCTATTGGATATAGTGACATTTTTAAAGTTTATTCTTATCGGAATTATAGAGCGATTTTATCAAGTCTTTTATAATGAAACAGGTTTTGCAATTTCAAGTTATTCGTGATATGATGATTTTTAGAGTGTAAAAGGAGTAGTTATGAAGAGAAAAGAAGATTCTTTTGAAGATATTGCTCTTGAGTTAGAGAAGGAGACATCTAAGTCTAAGTTCTTACCATTCGTTCTATTAGCCATTATTGGCTTTTCTATCGTTGGAGCAGTTTTTTTGATGCTTTCTATATCGCAAAAGACTAAATCTAAGCAACCGGTGAGCCAGTCAAGTCAGATTATTTCACCATCAAAAAAATTAGAGGATAAGAAGACTGAAGTAAAAAAATTCGCTGAAAGTCTTACAGTTTCTCCAGAAAAAAGCGGTCCCTTTCTTTGGACGGTTGACAAGGCAGTTTCTCTACCCATGGACAAAGATAAAGGCGGAGCCGTCTTGGAAGATGTTTTAAAAGAATTTGGAAAACCTGTCGAAGCTGGTTCGTGGATTGACTTTTCATCAAATAATGAAATTCAAAAGCATATTCGTCTTTTTTGGAAAGAGAAGAATGGTGCTCTTGGTTATGTTTCTTTAACATTTGCTGAATTTGATGGTGTCTATAAGCTTATTTCCAAGTACCATTCTAACCTTGCAAGTGATGAGATTAAGGTGGATAAAAATCCTAATAGAGACTTTTTATGGACACAAGAATATATAGATAGTCTTGTTATTGGTGCTAGAGAAGGTACTGACAAAGGTACGGCTTATGATGAGATTGTTTCAAATGTTGGTTTGCCGCTATATCAGACGATTTTGGGAGAGGATAATCAACTTAAGATGCAGACTACTTATAACAATCCAAGGGGATGGAGATTTCCAGATGAATTGAAAACTGTTAATTTAGAATTTTATAAGCAAGAAGATGGATCGTGGCGTTTAGTTTCTAAACAAAGCCAGTAAACTAAATAAAAAGGAGAAGACTAACTTGAGAAAGAATAGCATGAAAAAACACGATGCCAATTCATTTAGAGATATAAAAAAAGAACTTTATAAACAACAAAAGATAAAAAGAGAAGAACTTACCATGATGGCCATACAGGAGGAGAAAAAATCGATTAATTCGACCTTTATTCTTCTTTGTTTGAGCGTGTTATTTGCTTTGTTCTTTGGGGTCTATTATTTTTCTCAAAAGATTCCTAAAGCTAACCTTAAGTACAAATATAATAAGACAGTTTCGTCAGTTAGTAAAGAAAGCTCTACTACTCAGCAAGATGATGAATCAGAAATGTACAGAAAACAGGATGAACTTAGGATGAAAATTGTTGAGATAGTACAAAAAAAGTTTTCTTTTAACTGGACATTAGATAATTTTGTAGAACTAAAAATGGGAAAACCTGGAGAGTTGAGTTCTAATCCAACTTTAGAAGAAGTTGTTGCGAAATATGGTAAGGGTTCAGGCGTAAGTTTTACCGACAACGGATTGATTCTGACTTATAAGACAAGAATTGTAGATGTTCCGAGATATGGTTCGTCGGGACATCCTCAGGAGATAAGTTTAAGTTTTACTTCTCTTGATTCTAATGGGGAGAAGTACTATTTGACAAATAAAATGGCAATGTTTTTAAATGACAGTAATTATCTTTCAGCTACCAAAGATGAATTTGTTTTTAATTGGAAGCCAGAAGATATGGATACATTGATAGTAGGTGATAGAAATCATGGCAAAGGAGGAATGACTTATCAAGAAATTGTTGATCGATTTGGCCTACCTTCATATACTAATATTTCCGGAAATGATACAGATTATAGTCCCTTATCACTGCAAGCGAATTATTTGATTGCTCGTCGTTCTGAATCTGAACGAAAATTGGATAGGGTGTCTTTGATTTTCAAGAGGCAGGAGGATGGCAGCTTTCGTCTTGCGGATGCAAAGAGTGAATTTGACAAGGACTGGTAAAGCTGTGGTAGGTCGGAGATCTTAAAATTCTAATATTTTTTATGGCTTGACAATCCTTATCGCTAACGATATAATGTTTACAATTTAACCTTTAATCAAGTCCAGTGAGGCTGCAAGGTGGGGAAACGGTATAAGAGGCAATTGGCTGCCTTGTTTTTTGCGAAACCTTGCTGCGGCAAGGTTTTTTCTTGTAGAAAGTGAGGTTGTCATGGTTAGTGACAGTTGTAAAAAGAGATTTGGAAAGATTATGCTGGAGCAGATGGAGCTACTGGAGCAAGTAGAAATTGCACCTAATATTTTTTCTATGCTCCTAAAGGGGCAAATGGTCAGCCAGATGCAAGCTGGGCAGTTTTTACATATTCGGGTACCAGATGACAGCAAGCTTTTGCGCCGGCCGATCTCAATTGCAGAAATTGACAAAGATAATCTGACTTGTCGTATCATTTATCGGATAGAAGGTGGCGGGACGGCTATTTTTTCTCAACTGCCAGTTGGCTCGTTTCTTGATGTTATGGGGCCTCAGGGCAATGGCTTTGATTTGACCCCTGTAAGGTCAGGTGATCAAGTTTTGATTATAGGTGGTGGGATTGGTGTCCCTCCCTTGCTTGAGGTTGCTAAAGAATTGCATGATAGGGGTGCTCAGGTGACAGCTGTACTGGGATTCTCTGATAAATCCGCTGTCATTCTGGAAGCAGAAATGAAAAAATACGCCGAAGTCATTGTCACCACGGATAATGGTTCTTATGATCGTCAGGGCTATGTATCAGCGGTGGTAGATGAGATGACCCAAGACTATGTGGCTGTCTATTCCTGTGGAGCGCCAGCCATGCTCCAGTATGTGGATCGTAAGTTTCAGGACCATCCACATGCTTATCTATCCATGGAGTCTCGTATGGCTTGTGGCATGGGCGCCTGCTATGCCTGTGTAGTTCATATTGCAGGTCAGGATGACTCAGTCAATAAGCGGGTTTGTGAAGATGGTCCGGTCTTTGAGACGGGCACGATTATTGTCTAGGAGGGGAAAGAATGAGTGACCAACGTTTAAGAGTTTCCTTCCCAGGCTTGGACCTGAAAAATCCAATTATTCCGGCATCTGGCTGCTTTGGCTTCGGTCAAGAATATGCCAAATACTATGACCTAGACTTGCTGGGCTCCATCATGATAAAGGCTACGACTTTGGAGCCCCGCTTTGGCAATCCCACTCCGCGCGTGGCAGAAACGCCAGCTGGTATGCTCAATGCCATTGGCCTGCAAAATCCAGGTGTTGAGGTTGTTCTAGCTGAAAAACTACCCTGGCTGGAAAAGCATTATCCCGACCTACCAATCATCGCCAATGTAGCGGGATTTTCCAATCAAGAATATGCCACAGTGGCTGGGAAAATTTCTCAAGCCTCTAATGTAAAGGCTATTGAGCTCAATATCTCCTGTCCTAATGTTGACCATGGAAATGCTGGGCTTTTGATTGGTCAAGTTCCAGAGTTGGCTTACGAAGCAACTAAGGCAGCAGTAGAGACTTCTGCTGTACCAGTCTATGTCAAATTAACTCCGAGCGTAGCAGACATTACTCAGGTAGCCAAGGCTGTTGAAGACGCTGGTGCTACTGGTTTTACCATGATTAACACCTTAGTAGGTATGCGATTTAACTTGAAGTCGCGCAAGCCTATTATCGCTAATGGCACTGGTGGTATGTCAGGTCCGGCTGTCTTTCCGGTAGCGCTCAAGCTGATCCGTCAAGTGGCGCAAGCAAGCAAACTTCCCATTATTGGTATGGGGGGAGTTGATTCGGCGGAGGCTGCTCTGGAGATGTTTATAGCTGGCGCTTCAGCTATTGGAGTGGGAACTGCTAATTTCACGGATCCATATGCCTGCCCGACCATCATTGAGAACCTACCCAAGGCTATGGATAAATACGGCATCGAAAGTCTTGAAAGTTTACGAAAAGAAGTTCGAGAGAATTTGCTTTAAAGTTACATTTTTGCTTGACAATCCTGCTGTGAAATTATAGAATGAACTAAATACAACCTTTAAAGAAGTCCAGAGAGGCTACTAAGGTACATACGTTTGAATGGCAGATACTGCCACATTTTCGTGTAACCTTGCTCTCGGGCAAGGTTTTTCTATGTCTCTGAACCTAGCGTGAAGGTCAATTTGAATATAGGAGTGCCTAGCAGAGTTCTTTAAAGTTAAAAATTAAAAGGAGATTTTTCCCTCATGCGTGAAGAACGGCCTATTATCGCCCTCGACTTTCCATCTTTTGACGATGTCAAAGATTTCTTGGAGCATTTTCCGGAAGATGAAAAACTCTATGTCAAAATCGGTATGGAATTCTTCTATGCCATCGGTCCAGAAATCGTTCATTATCTGAAAGGTCTTGGACACAGCATTTTTCTGGATCTGAAACTGCACGATATTCCCAATACGGTGCGCTCAGCCATGTCTGTCTTAGGAACTTTTGGTATCGACATGGTGACGGTCCATGCAGCAGGCGGTGTAGAGATGATGAGCGAAGCCAAGAAGGTCTTGGGGGATAAGGCTAAGTTGGTTGCGGTGACCCAGCTGACCTCGACCAGTGAGGAAGATATGCGTGATTGTCAAAACATCCAAACTACGGTTCAGGAGTCTGTTGTCAATTATGCTCGGAAGGCTAAAGAAGCTGGCTTGGATGGCGTAGTTTGTTCGGCTCAAGAAGTGGAACTGATTAAGGCGGCAACTGCCGATGACTTTCTCTGTGTGACGCCGGGTATTCGGCCAGCTGGATCAGAAATCGGCGACCAAAAACGGGTCATGACTCCGCAGGAAGCCCATCAAATCGGCAGTGATTATATTGTAGTCGGCCGTCCAATTATCCAAGCTGAAAACCCTTGGGATGCTTATCACGAGATTAAGAAGCAGTGGAATAGCTAGACAATAACAAGGGATTCGAATTAAATCGTTTATCGAATTAACAGCATCAAAAACATTCAAATTTATAAGGAGCAACAAATGACTTTAGCAAAAGAGATTGCGCGTGATTTATTGAAAATCAAAGCTGTGTATTTGAAGCCAGAAGAGCCTTTTACATGGGCGTCGGGCATCAAGTCACCTATATATACGGACAACCGTGTGACCTTGGCTTATCCAGAAACTCGGACCTTGATTGAAGATGGTTTCGTCGAAAAGATTCGGGCGGAATTTCCAGATGTAGAAGTCATTGCTGGAACTGCGACAGCAGGCATTCCTCATGGAGCCATTATCGCGGATAAGATGAACCTGCCATTTGCCTATATCCGCAGCAAACCAAAAGATCACGGAGCGGGCAATCAAATCGAAGGCCGCGTAGCGCCTGGACAGAAGATGGTTGTCATTGAGGACTTAATCTCGACTGGTGGTTCTGTCTTGGATGCGATTGCTGCCGCCAAACGTGAAGGTGCAGATGTGATTGGCGCAGCAGCTATCTTTACCTATGAGCTACCAAAAGCAGAAAAGAACTTTAATGATGCGGGTGTGAAATTGGTGACTTTATCAAACTATACAGAGTTGATTCACTTAGCTGAGCAAGAAGGCTATATCAATGCTGAAGGATTAGCCTTGTTGAAACGATTTAAGGAAGACCAAGAAAATTGGCAGGCCTAGACCGAATAGAAGTAAAATGATCTGACTCTTATTCAGGTCATTTTTCAGTAAAACGTCCTTGTCTTGCCTTTTAAAATAGCTTAAAGTCTCGGTATTTGGTATAATAGAGCTATGTCTAAGATTTATCATCTATCCTTTTCGATATTACAGAAAGTTATGCTAATTACGGCTGTTCACTGGTTTCTGATTGCCATCTGGCATGTTTCAGAGCTAAATAGTATAGCTATAATTGCCTTTGCTGGTTTAGTTTATCTGGCCTATCGCTATCGGAATTTACTAGAAAAAGCTTATCATTGGCTAATGCAGCATAAATTTCTTATTATGCTAGCTACCTTTATTTTTCAGCTGATCATGCTCTTTTCAGCAGAGCTTTTGATTAGGCGGGATGCAGCAGTAGTCTTTACAGGGGCTTTTAAAACGCTGAAAGAAAGTTCCATTTCCAGCTATCTGACCCGCAATCCTAACAATGTCTCTCTCTTTCTATACGAGCGTTTTTTCTTTAATGTATTTGGGGAATCCGGTCTATGGGTCATGCAGGCCTTGAATATTGTTTATACTAACGTAACAGCCTTGATTCTCTATAAGGGCTGCCAAAAGTATTTTTCCCAAAAGGCTGCAGATGCTGTATTTAGTCTTTATATGCTTTTACTGGGCTTCTCTCCTTATTTCTTTTCAATGTATACCGATATTCCGCCCCTGCCTTTCATCAGTTTGCAGATTTTCCTAGTTCTGGGATTGCTGAAGGGAAAGGAAACCAGTCGACAGCTGATTTGGCGCAGTATTTTGCTTGGGCTGATGACTAGTCTGGCTTTCTTCTTTAGACCAACAGTAATGATTCTGCTGATAGCCGTCTTTGGAGTCCTCTTTTTCAAAAAGAACTGGAGGAAGTTCTTTTTGACACTAGTCGTTTTTGCTTGCAGTTTTGCGATTAGCTATGCCCCGCTGCATTACTGGTCCAAGCATCAGAAGGAAGTGCCGATTATGGAGGGAGAGGGACTAGCAAAAGGTCCCCTGCTCTTTATCAATTTGGGTCTGACCTTCAATGGCCACAATCAGGAAGACATGAAAGAAGGGCTCTTGCAGTATATTGAGCCCGATAAGCAATATGATTATAACAATGGCATGTTTGCTAAGGAATATGTTATCAAGGAAATCAAGCGGCGTTTAAGCGAATATAATCCTTTGACTTTCGCTCATCATCTCTTCCATAAGCAGTCTTTGACTGTAGCAGAAGGAGATTTGGGCTGGCTCTACCGCAGTGTCGAAAATGAAAAGACACCTTATATATCGCCCTTTTACCAAGATACGAAGAATAATCCCTTTACTCAGTTTGTCCGTGACTTCTTCCTGAACACTGACAAGTCAGAATTTGTCTATTTCTCCCTGTCCAAGCAGGTGGTTTGGGTTGTCATGGCAGCAGGACTTGTCTTTGCTCTTTGGAAATATCGCTCCAGTGATGAGATGAATTTTCTAACCTTAGCTATTTTTGGTGGCCTGCTTTTTCTACAGATTTTTGAGGGAGGAAAGACGAGATACCTGATTCAGTTTTTGCCACAGATTTTGATTCTATCCGCCCTAGGATTAGCCCAGTATCGTCAAGCCCTAGGGAAGTTTCGCTTTTGGACTAGAAAGAAGGAGTCTTTAGAATGAAAAGACCTATTCCTATCTATGAACCGCTTTATAGCTTAAAGCCTATTGCTGAGAATATCTGGATTGTCGACGGTGATTTGATTGAGATGGATGCGGTGCTGACAAAATTGCCTTTTTCTACCCGCATGACTGTCATCAAGTTAGCAAATGGCCAGCTCTGGTGTCATTCACCAATCCAGCCAAATCAAGCCTTGTTTGACCAGTTGGAAGCTTTGGGACCAGTCGCACACCTCGTTTCACCTAATAAGATTCACTATGCCTATATAGCTGACTGGAAGAAGCGTTATCCTGAGGCAATTGCTTGGTCTAGCCCAGGAGTTGAGGAGAGAGCGGCCAAGCAGAAAATCCCAGTCTCTTTTGATGAAAAGCTGACGGATGAGGCTCCTGAAGCTTGGACAGGTCAGATAAATCAGTTGGTTTTCAAGGGAAGTTCTTATATTGAGGAAGTTGTCTTTTTTCATAGGGACAGTCAAACCTTGATTTTGACAGATTTGATTGAGAATTTTGAAACAAAACATTTTCCAAGTCCGCTTCGCAGCAAGGTTTATAAATTAGTTCGTGTTGCAGCTCCGGATGGCCAGACGCCTATTGACTACCGTATGACCTTTATCGGTCATCAAAAAGAAGCCAAAGAATGTCTAGAGCAGATGCTGGCTTGGAAACCGGAGAAAATCATCCTAGCCCACGGTTCTTGTTTTCTGGAAAATGGCACAGCTGAACTCAAAAGAGCGCTTAGGTGGATTAGGTAAGAGAATTTTATCGTAGGAAATGAGAGGAGACATGTATGCAGCATTCAGCTTGGCACGCTTTGATTAAGGAGCAGCTGCCGGAAGGTTATTTTGCAAAAATCAATCATTTTTTAGACGAAGTGTATGCTTCAGGGACCATTTACCCACCTCGGGAAAAGGTTTTTAATGCGATTCAGACGACTGATTTAGCGGATGTTAAGGTGGTTATTTTAGGGCAGGACCCCTACCACGGACCGAGACAGGCACAGGGCTTGAGTTTTTCGGTACCTAATGATATTCCAGCTCCGCCTTCTTTGCAGAATATTCTCAAAGAACTGGCTGATGATATCGGAGTGAAAGAGTCGCATGATTTGACTTCCTGGGCTCAGCAGGGTGTTCTCTTGCTCAATGCTGGTTTGACAGTGCCTGCTGGTCAGGCTAATGCGCATGCCGGCTTAATCTGGGAGCCATTTACAGATGCGATTATCAAAGTAGTCAATGAGAAGATTGATCCAGTTGTCTTTATCCTTTGGGGTTCTTACGCCCGCAAGAAAAAAGGTTTGATAAGCAATTCGCAACATTTGATCATCGAGTCGGCTCACCCAAGTCCGCTGTCTGCGTATCGTGGTTTCTTTGGTAGTAAACCTTTTTCTCGTACTAATGATTTCTTAGTGGCTAAGGGCTTGGAACCTATTGATTGGTTAGCATAGGAGGTAGTATGGTTCAGTTAGCAACGATTTGTTATATCGATAATGGCCGGGAGTTTCTCATGCTGCACCGCAACAAAAAGCCCAATGATGTTCATGCTGGGAAGTGGATTGGTGTCGGTGGCAAGCTAGAGCGAGGAGAGACCCCACAGGAATGCGCTGCACGTGAGATTCTAGAGGAAACAGGTCTAAAGGCCAAGCCTGTTCTCAAAGGCGTTATTACTTTTCCTGAGTTTACTCCCGACTTGGACTGGTACACCTATGTCTTCAAGGTGACTGAGTTTGAGGGTGAACTGATTGACTGCAACGAAGGGACTTTGGAATGGGTACCCTATGACCAGGTTTTATCTAAACCAACTTGGGAAGGCGATCATACCTTTGTTGAGTGGCTTCTAGAAGACAAGCCTTTCTTTTCTGCAAAGTTTGTTTATGACGGGGACAAGCTCTTGGATACGCAGGTGGATTTTTACGAATAAGGAGATAAGACGATGCTATTAATCAAAAACGGACGAGTTATGGATCCTAAGACTGGTTTTGACCAAATTGCCGACCTCTTGGTTGAGGGGAAGAAAATTATTAAAATTGGTCAAGATTTACAGGTGAAAGATGCAAAAGTTATTGATGCCAGTGGTTTGGTTGTGGCTCCTGGTTTGGTGGATATACATGTGCATTTCCGGGAGCCGGGCCAGACTCATAAGGAAGATATTCATACGGGGGCTTTGGCAGCAGCAGCAGGTGGCTTTACGACAGTTGTTATGATGGCCAATACCAATCCGACTATCTCTACGGTTGAAACTCTGAAGGAAGTACTGGAGTCGGCTAGTCGGGAAAATATCCATATCAAGTCGGTTGCAACAATTACAGAGAATTTTGATGGACAACATCTGACAGATTTTCAAGGTCTCTTGGCAGCTGGTGCAGTAGGTTTTTCTGATGACGGTATTCCACTGACCAACGCTGGCATTGTCCGCAAAGCTCTTGTTGAAGCGAGCAAAAACGATACTTTTATCAGCTTGCACGAGGAAGATCCTAATCTCAACGGCATACTCGGTTTCAATGAGCATATTGCCAAAGAGCATTTTCATATCTGCGGCGCGACAGGTGTGGCAGAATACAGCATGATTGCCCGCGATGTCATGATTGCTTATGATGCCAAAGCACACGTGCATATCCAGCATTTGTCCAAGGCTGAGAGTGTAAAGGTTGTGGAATTCGCTCAGAAGCTAGGCGCTCAAGTCACCGCTGAAGCAGCGCCTCAGCACTTCTCTAAGACAGAAGCTCTGCTATTGATCAAGGGCAGCAATGCTAAGATGAATCCACCTCTGCGCTTAGAATCGGACCGTCTGGCGGTTATTGAGGGGCTCAAGTCTGGTGTCATTTCTGTCATTGCGACGGACCATGCTCCACATCATGCTGACGAGAAAAATGTAGCTGATATCACTCAGGCGCCTTCTGGCATGACTGGGCTTGAGACTTCGCTTTCTCTTGGCCTAACCTACTTGGTAGATGCTGGTCATCTGAGCTTGATGGGACTTTTGGAAAAAATGACAATCAATCCGGCTCAGTTGTATGGTTTTGATGCTGGTTTCATTGATCAGGACGGCCCTGCTGATTTGACGATATTTGACCCAGAAGCAGATAGGCTTGTGACTGACCACTTTGCCTCCAAAGCGGGCAATTCACCTTTCGTTGGCGAAAACCTTAAAGGCCAAGTGAAGTTTACCATCTGTGATGGAGAAGTTGTCTTTGAAGGATAATGTAAATAAGACTCTGATGAATTTCAGGGTCTTTTTTAACACAGAAAACTTTCCAGAAAATTTCTGAAAATACGAATATTTGTTGAAATATTAAGGATATAGTTCCTTTTTAAACCAAAAAGAGGTATAATATAACAAAATACTAAAGAGGAGTGTTCGTTATATGAAGAAGAAATTTTTCATCTTACCTGTTCTATCAACAGTGCTTTTGGCACCTGCTTTTTTGGCGCATCAAGTCTCTGCGGAAGAGGCTCAGGCTAGTCCTGAACCAGCAACGACGGAGTTGACCAGTCAGCCAGCTGCTGAGACAGCTTCTGCAACGCAACCAACTGCTCCAGCAGCTTCAGCAGAAGAAAAGCCAGCAGCAGATAGTCAGAATGCAGCTGCTCCGGCTGGTCCAGCTGCGACAGAAGCCGCTGCAGCACCAGCCCAGTCTGAAAATCTACCAGAGGCTACGATTCTCCATACCAACGATGTTCACGGTCGCATCGTAGAGGAAAAAGGCGTTATCGGTGATGCTAAGCTGGCTACTGTTATCAAGGAAGAGCGCGCTAAAAATCCTAAAGTGCTTGTTGTGGATGCGGGTGATGCCTTCCAAGGGCTGCCAATTTCCAATAGCTCAAAAGGGGAAGAACGTGCGAAAATCCTCAATGAAATTGGCTACGATGCTATGGCAGTCGGTAACCATGAGTTTGACTTTGGTCTGGATGAGGCAAAGAAATACAAGGAAATTCTTAAATTCCCACTTCTCAGTTCTAACACTTACGCCAACAATGCTCGAGTTTTCCAAGCTTCTACCATTGTGGACAAGGACCCAGCGGTTGAGGGAGATGAGTTTGTAGTAATCGGTGTGACAACACCTGAAACTGCTACAAAAACTCACCCTAAAAACATTCAAGGCGTGACCTTCACTGATCCAATCACAGAGGTTAATCGGGTTATTGACGAAATTGAAGCACGCGCAGCGGCAGAAGGAAAGAACTACAAAAACTACGTTGTTCTAGCTCACTTAGGTATTGATACGACCACTCCAACTGAGTGGCGCGGCTCAACCTTATCTGAGGCCCTTTCCAAAAATCCTAAGCTCAAAGGCAAACGTGTAACCGTTATTGACGGACACTCCCACACAGTAGCTTCTACAACTTATGGCGATAATGTAACCTACAACCAGACCGGTAGCTATCTACACAATATCGGAAAAGTGACTTTCAAGGCCAATCAGCTTCTAGGTAATCCTCAGCAAATCCCTGCTGAAACAGCTAAGAAAGTCGCTCCAGACCCAGTTGTAGCAGACATGGTCAGCAAGATTAAAGCCAGATACGACTCAGATAATGCTAAGGTTATCGTGGCAAACAGCCCTGTAGAACTTAATGGTGACCGTGAAAATGTCCGAGTTCGGGAAACCAATCTGGGTAATGTTGTAGCCGATGCTCTCTATGATTATGGTCAAACTGGCTTTGCCAACAAAACAGACCTGGCTGTTACTAACGGAGGCGGTCTGAGAGAAACTATTGCCAAAGACAAGCCAATCACCAAGGGAAATGTTATCGCCGTATTGCCTTTTGGAAATACTATTTCTCAAATCAAGGTAACTGGTCAAAACATTGCAGATATGTTTGCCAAATCTCTAGGCTCTATTCTTCAGGAAAAAGATGGCAAGCCTGTGCTGGATGAGAACGGACAACCCTTGCTAGAACCAAGCGGTGGTTACCTGCAAATCTCTGGAGCTAAAGTCTACTACGACACGACTCTGCCGGCTAATCAGCGTGTTCTCCACATCGAGATTAAGAACAAAGAAACTGGTGTTTATGAGCCTCTTGATCCAAATAAGACCTACTATCTGACAACCAATGACTTCTTGGCTGCTGGTGGTGATGGCTATACCATGCTGGGTGGCCCTCGCGAGGAAGGACCATCTATGGATGTGGCTTTCGCAGACTATCTTGCAAAAGCTGATTTGACAGCCTATGCAGTTATCAATCCAAACTCTCGTGCTATCTCTATTTCATCCACAAAGGATACAGACGGCGATGGCTACACAGATATTGAGGAAATCAAGCAAGGAACGGATCCGGCTAATGCGGCTTCCTACCCAGCTAGTGCTAAAGCAGCTGATCCTGGAAAACAGGCAGCTCCACTGGTTAATACTCCAAAACAAACCAAGCAAGTACCTGTCCATGTTGCCAAGACCTTCACTAAGGACCCTGCAGCTAAAGAACTGCCACAGACAGGAAGTGAATCAACAGTTGCCCTGAGCTTAGTTGGTATGGTTTTAGGATTCTTTGGATTGGCAGGAATCAAGAAAAGTCACAAAGAAGACTAGTTAAAAGACACAATAAAACGGAAGTTGTTCACTTCCGTTTTATTTCTTAGCCTCAGGATTTTGATGTGTGATATTCAAGCCCCAAGGGATTAAATTTTCTTTTTTCTGCTTGATACGCTGAATATTGTCCTTGTGTCGGAGGATAATAATCAAAGCCAGCGCAATGATAATCAGAGTGAAGAAGAGGTCATAGCTAGGCAATATAAAGCCGGCTAGAGGAAAGAGCAGCGCTGACAGGATAGCGATGACTGCTGAGAGCACACTTGCCAGAGAAATCATACTTCCCAGATAAAGGATGCTGGCAAAGATGACAATCAGATAGACAAAGAAGGCTGGTGAGAAGCCCAGAACAACCCCTGCACTGGTTGCCACGGCCTTGCCGCCCTTAAAGCCAGCAAAGATAGGAAAGGTATGGCCAATCACAGCCAAGAGGCCAAAGACAAGCGGCGAAACTCCCTCAATATGCAAAAAGAAAGGCAGCAGGGTCGCTGCAGTTCCTTTGAGAAAGTCGATCGCAAAAGTAGCCGTCCCCGCGGTCTTTCCCAAAATGCGGAAAGTATTGGTCGTTCCGGTATTGCCACTGCCGTATTCTCTCAGGTTCTTTTTAAAGAAAATTTGCCCAATCCAAAGCCCAGTCGGAATAGAGCCCAGTAAATATGCTAGTATTAATCCAATTATCGTGTTCATCATGATTTTATTATACCATTATTTCGCTTTCTTACAATAGAAAAGGATAGAATTTATAGCAGGAAATGTCTACTCGGATATTGGATTCTTCTTCGTGTAAAATCAGTCCTTATCAGCATTATTTTCAAAAAAATCTTTGCAATATTTGCCAAAAACTTGTAAGATAGAAAAGATGAATCATTAGGAGGTTCTTGTGGCAAAAAAGGAAATTAATATTAACAATTATAATGACGATGCTATTCAGGTATTAGAAGGGTTGGACGCGGTCCGCAAACGTCCAGGAATGTATATCGGATCGACCGACGGAGCTGGACTCCACCATCTGGTCTGGGAGATTGTGGACAATGCTGTCGATGAGGCCCTGTCAGGCTTCGGTGACCGGATCGATGTGACAATCAACAAGGACGGCAGTTTGACCGTCGCAGACCACGGACGCGGGATGCCTGTCGGCAAGCACGCTATGGGTATTCCTACGGTTGAAGTCATCTTCACCGTTCTCCACGCCGGCGGTAAGTTCGGCCAAGGTGGTTATAAGACCTCGGGTGGACTCCACGGAGTAGGCTCCTCTGTTGTCAATGCCCTATCCAGCTGGCTGGAAGTGGAAATCACGCGGGATGGGACTGTTTATAAGCAGCGCTTTGAAAATGGCGGAAAACCAGTCACTACGCTCAAGAAAATCGGCACTGCACCTAAGTCCAAGTCTGGGACCAAAGTGACCTTCATGCCAGACGATACGATTTTTTCAACGACAGACTTCAAGTACAACACCATTGCGGAGCGGCTTAAGGAATCAGCCTTCCTGCTCAAGAATGTCCGCCTGTCGCTGACCGATGCGCGGACTGGAGATGAAGTAGAGTTCCACTATGAGAACGGGGTTGAAGACTTTGTCAGCTATCTCAATGAAGACAAGGAAACCCTGACTCCTGTCCTCTATTTCGAGGGCGAGGAGAGCGGATTCCAAGTTCAGGTGGCCCTCCAGTACAACGACGGCTACGCCGATAATATCCTGTCCTTTGTCAATAACGTCCGCACCAAGGACGGCGGTACCCACGAAACGGGGCTCAAGACCGCTATTACCAAGGCCATGAACGACTATGCCAGAAAGACGGGCCTGCTCAAGGAAAAGGACAAGAATCTGGAAGGATCGGACTACCGCGAGGGTCTAGCTGCTGTCCTATCCATCCTGGTCCCTGAGGCGCACCTGCAGTTTGAAGGTCAGACCAAGGACAAGCTGGGCAGCCCTTTGGCTCGTCCGGCCGTGGATTCTATCGTCTCTGACAAACTGACTTTCTTCCTCTTGGAAAATGGCGAACTGGCTTCTAATCTTATCCGAAAGGCTATCAAGGCCAGAGATGCTAGGGAAGCAGCCCGTAAGGCGCGTGATGAAAGTCGGAACGGCAAGAAGAATAAGAAAGACAAGGGCTTGCTCTCTGGTAAGCTGACTCCGGCCCAGTCCAAGAACCCAGCCAAGAACGAACTCTATCTGGTCGAGGGAGACTCTGCCGGTGGTTCAGCTAAGCAAGGCCGTGACCGTAAGTTCCAAGCCATCCTGCCCCTACGCGGTAAGGTTATCAATACTGCTAAGGCTAAGATGGCTGACATTCTCAAGAACGAAGAAATCAACACCATGATTTACACGATTGGAGCAGGTGTTGGGTCAGACTTTACCCTTGAGGATGCCAACTATGACAAGATCATCATCATGACCGATGCGGACACCGACGGTGCCCATATCCAGACCTTGCTGCTGACCTTTTTCTATCGCTATATGCGCCCGCTGGTTGAGGCTGGCCGCGTCTATATCGCCCTGCCGCCTCTCTACAAGATGTCCAAGGGCAAGGGCAAGAGTGAAGTCGTCGAGTATGCCTGGACCGATGGCGAGCTGGATGACCTGCGCCTCAAGTTTGGCAAGGGGGCCATGCTCCAGCGCTACAAGGGGCTCGGTGAAATGAACGCCGACCAACTCTGGGAGACAACCATGAATCCTGATACCCGCACTCTCATCCGTGTCACCATCGAAGACCTGGCCCGCGCCGAACGCCGTGTCAATGTCCTCATGGGCGACAAGGTCGAACCACGCCGCAAGTGGATTGAGGATAACGTCAAGTTTACGCTTGAGGAAGCGACGGTGTTTTAAAATATTGTGTAATTATATTTAAAAGAAAGAGTTTTTAAAAATGGTATCATCGATAAATAATAAAATGTACATTGAAGAATTAGAAATTAAAGATTTTAGAGTAATTAAAGAAGTATCGTTCAAGCCGTCAAAATATGTAAATATTATTTCAGGGAAGAATGGTACAGGGAAATCAACTATATTAGGAATGATTGCCCAAGGTTTCTCTTATCACAATAATGTTATTCCTTTTATTTCTGGAGATGTAAAAAAACTTAATAAAAAAGATATAAAGAGACTTTCAGAAAATGACCCTAAAGTTGTGCAATATAAAAAATTACTAACTTATTTTGGGGATGATTTTGAGTCCACATCTGCAGAGCATTTTAAATTATCTCCAAATGATGTTAGAAATATAGAACATGCTAAAGTTACATTGAGCAATAAAGATAGTTTTAAAATTGAGAGTACGAACCATAACAAAAAACTTCCTCGTCTAGTTACTAGGAGAAAAGACGGGAAATCATCCAATTATGTCCATCCAGTAATTTATTTAGGCCTGGAAAGATTAACACCGTTAGTCAGATCCACTAAAATGAGTGACTTGCAAATCAATTTATCATCGCAGGATAAGAAAGAAATACATAATCTTTATCAGTCAATACTTTTAAAAAAATATACAGACAATCTTACTGCAACTGAAACAAATCTGAATAATAAGAAAACAGCATCATTTATTGATGAAGAGATGACTATTGAAATGATTTCATCAGGGGAAGATAATATTGGGCAAATTTTATTAGCTTTGTATTCATTTAAGAAATTAAAAAATGATTTTCCTAATGATTACAAGGGTGGGATATTACTTATTGATGAAATAGATGCGACATTATATCCAGCCGCTCAGAATAAATTATTAGATATACTCTTTCAAAAAGCAAGAAGTTTTGACGTGCAAATTTTTGCCACTTCACATTCGTTGACTTTATTGGAACATTGTGAAAAACTGAAAATATCGAACCAACGTACTAATCATGATATAAAACTATTTTCCTCCGATATTAGTTCTGAAGACAATTCAACAACTACGTTATCAGAGATGAAATATTTAATTGATTTTAAAAATATGTTGTTGGCACAAGCTAATGAACAGAAAATTACTGATAGTATTAAGATTTATTTTGAAGATGCTGAGGCTCAATATGTTTTTGAAGGCTTAATACATTCTTTGAAGAATAGTAATAACCATTCAATTAAAAATTCATTACACTTCATGTCAAATACAACTTTATCATGTACCAATTATATACACTTGTATAAATCTAAAGTAACAGAATTTTCTAAGAATTCGATAGTTTGCTTAGATGGAGATGTTGAAGCAAATATAAACGATTATAGAAATTTTATTACTTTGCCTACTAATGACCTTCAATGTAATCCAGAGGAATTTATTTTTGATATTCTTGATGATAATAACTCAGATTATTGGAAAACAGCAAAGAATTATAATCATAGTGTTTTTATGAATAATCCAATTTACCAAGTTATTCAATCAATTAAGAATGGAACTTATGAATCGGAATATAAACAAGTTAATGGAGAGTTTAAGAATATAGCTGAAAGAAAAGTGTGGAAAAAATGGTTTAATAAAGAAAAAGTTCATTGGAAGTACAACAATAATCCAGTCAAATATTGGGCAAAAAATAATCCTGAAAAAGTTCAAGAATTTCAGGTACAATTTGAAAAAGCGTTTAACTATGTAGCTGATAATGTTAAACTTCCTAGATTATAATTTGGAAGTTACTTAAAAAGGGGTATAATTTTATCAATAAGAGATGAGGTGATGATATGTCAGGTAAGACCTATACGCCATTAAGATACCCTGGGGGGAAAACTCAGGTTTATGAATTCGTTAAAGAATTGATTAAAGAAAATAATTGCCATACTTATATTGAGCCTTATATGGGAGGAGCGGGAGTTGCTATGAAACTTTTGCTACTTGGAGATGTAGAAAAGATTATTGTAAATGATTATGATAAATCTATCTATGCATTTTGGTACTCTGTTCTTTATTTGACTGAAGAGTTGATTGATAAAATAGAAAATACTGACATAACAATAGATGAGTGGAAAATTCAGAAATCAATTCAAGATAATAAAAAAAATGTTTCTGATTTACTACTTCTGGGTTTTTCAACTTTATTTCTTAATAGAACAAATAGATCTGGTATTATAAAAGCTGGGGTTATTGGTGGTAAAAATCAGAATGGAAAATACAAACTAGATTGTCGATTCAGTAAATCAGATATAATAAACAAAATTCTTGAAATATCTAAGCATAAAAAACAGATTAAACTTTTTAATATGGATGCTGAGCAGTTTATTAAAAGGTCAATTTCTAAAACAAAAAATTCATTTACTTTTTTTGATCCACCTTATTATACTAAAGGACCAGGTTTATATACAAATTTTTATAACCATGATGATCATTCTAGGTTATCAAAAACAATCAAGGATTATATGAAAGATAAAAAATGGATATTAACTTATGATATTCATAAAAGTATAGAAAAGATGTACGAAGAATATCGTTCTGAACTATATTATTTAAACTATTCAGTTAGTACTCCTAATAAAGGTATTGAAAGAATATTTTATTCAGATAATCTGCATTTTTCACAATCAAGAAATAAATTAAAAATTGTTGACTAAAAACTTGCCAGCGATTTATTTTCAAAAAAGTGACTGACAGAAAAAAAGTCAGTTTGCCTGTCTCATGGGAGAGACTGGCACAAAAATATTCAAAAAGAAAAATGAAAAAAGTAAATGAAGTAAAAAGTTTGTCCCTGAGTGACTTAGACAATCAGGAGTTTATCGGCTTGGTAGGTCTGCACCATTCGGATTTACGGATTTTTGCTGGAAAAGAAGCTGTAGAAATCGGCTGGCGTTTGCGAAAAGAGTTTTGGAATAGTGGTTATGCGACAGAGGTTGCCCAAGCCTGTCTAGACTTCGCTTTCCAGCAAGCTGGCTTGTCAGAAGTTTACTCCTTTACATCCTTACTCAATCTCCCTTCGCAAAAAGTCATGCAAAAGCTAGGCATGGAATTTGTCAAAGAGTTTGATAACGAAAAAGTTCCAGCTGACAGTCCGCTTTATAGACACGTCCTCTACAGAATCAAGAGTTTCAACTAAAAAGGCAGGTATTCCCATGAGAACTGAAACCGAGATGTTTGATGTGATTTTGCAAACCGCAAGAGTGCTACAAGTTGACGCTGTCGCTATGTCCGGCTCGCGGACAAACCCAAAGGCTCCCAGAGACGAGTTCCAAGACTATGATGTGGTCTACATTGTGGAGAATTTGGACGCTCTGGCGGCTGACCTTGCATGGTTGGAAAAGTTTGGCAAGCGCATGATTGAGCAGTATGTCCTACTAGACCATCGCCGCCTCTATCTCATGCTCTTTGAAGATGGCAATCGGATAGATTTGACCCTTTGCCCAAAGGAGCACATCAAAGAATGGGTGGATAGCGAAGCGGATTTTACGGTGCTGGATGACCCGCAGGGATTGTTTGCTCCTTATACACCGACACCCAAACGCTATTGGACGGCACCAGCCAGTGCGACTGACTTTGGTAAATCCTGCAATGAATTTTGGTGGGTGTCCGCTTATGTAGTTAAGGGCATTTATCGAAATCACCTTGTCTATGCGACGGATCATTTGTATGGAATCTGCCAACAAGAATTGCTCAAGCTTTTAGCTTGGCAAGTGGCAGCAGATAAGGGGACGGTCGATGTTGGCAAGAACTACAAATACCTCTTCCAGCATTTGCCTGCTGAGAAAGAGAAAGAATATACAGCCTTGCTTGACTTTTCTGACCAGAAACAAATCACCAGGTCTCTCTTAGCTACCATGCACTTTTTCCACAAAGAAGCACAAGCTTTCTCTCGCAAAACAGGCTTCCACTATGACAAAGTAACCGCAGAGAAGATGATTGAGTATGCTAAAGAGAGGCTTAGCTTCTAATTATTATTAAAAAGAAAAATAAAAAAGAGAATTATTATGTCCAACATTCAAAACATGTCCCTTGAGGACATCATGGGAGAGCGCTTTGGTCGCTACTCCAAATACATCATTCAGGAGCGGGCCTTGCCAGACATTCGCGATGGCTTGAAGCCTGTTCAACGCCGTATTCTTTATTCGATGAATAAGGACGGCAATACCTTTGACAAGGGCTACCGCAAGTCGGCCAAGTCAGTCGGGAACATCATGGGGAATTTCCACCCCCACGGTGACAGCTCCATCTACGATGCCATGGTCCGCATGTCTCAGGATTGGAAAAACCGGGAGATTCTCGTTGAGATGCACGGGAACAATGGTTCTATGGACGGTGATCCTCCGGCGGCTATGCGTTATACCGAGGCGCGGCTGTCTGAGATGGCTGGCTACCTTTTGCAAGATATTGAGAAAGATACTGTTCCTTTTGCTTGGAACTTCGACGACACCGAGAAGGAGCCGACTGTTCTGCCGGCAGCCTTTCCTAATCTTTTGGTCAATGGAGCAACAGGGATTTCCGCTGGTTATGCGACCGACATTCCACCTCATAATCTAGCCGAAGTCATTGATGCGGTCATCTATATGATTGACCATCCGTCGGCCAAGGTGGACAAGCTCATGGAGTTTCTGCCTGGACCTGACTTCCCGACAGGAGCCATTGTCCAAGGTCGTGATGAAATCAAGAAAGCCTACGAGACTGGTAAAGGTCGCGTCGTGGTGCGCTCCAGAACTGAGATTGAAAAGCTGAAGGGCGGTAAAGAGCAAATCGTCATCACCGAGATTCCTTACGAGATTAATAAAGCGGTCTTGGTCAAGAAAATCGACGATGTGCGGGTCAACAATAAGGTGGCTGGCATTGCTGAGGTTCGGGACGAATCAGATCGGGACGGTCTTCGCATTGCCATCGAGCTCAAGAAAGATGCCAATACTGAGCTGATTCTCAACTACCTCTTTAAGTACACTGATTTGCAGGTGAATTATAACTTCAACATGGTGGCGATCGACAATTTCACGCCGCGTTTGGTGGGGATTGTACCAATCTTGACTAGTTATATTGCCCACCGCAAGGAGATTATTCTAGCTCGTAGTCGCTTTGACAAGGCCAAGGCTGAGAAACGACTGCATATCGTAGAAGGATTGATTCGGGTTATTTCCATCTTGGATGAGGTGATTGCCCTGATTCGTGCTTCAGAAAACAAAGCAGACGCCAAGGAAAATCTTAAAGTCAGCTATGATTTCACCGAGGAGCAGGCTGAGGCTATCGTCACTCTCCAACTCTACCGTTTGACAAATACGGACGTAGTGGTTCTGGAAGAGGAGGAAGCAGAGCTGCGCGAGAAGATTGCCATGCTGGCAGCCATTATCGGCGATGAGCGCACCATGTATAACCTCATGAAGCGAGAGCTCCGCGATGTTAAGAAGAAGTTTGGCAATCCGCGTCTCAGCGAGCTGCAGGATACGGCAAATGCCATTGAGATTGATACAGCTAGTCTCATTGTTGAGGAAGAGACTTATGTCAGCGTGACTCGTTCTGGTTATATCAAGCGGACCAGTCCGCGTTCTTTCTCTGCTTCAACCCTAGAGGAGATGGGCAAACGTGATGATGATCGACTGATTTTCGTCAGCCCAGCCAAGACGACCCAGCATTTATTGATTTTCACTAGCCTGGGAAATGTCATTTACCGGCCTGTTCATGAGCTGTCAGACATCCGCTGGAAAGAAATAGGAGAACACCTCAGCCAGACCATCAGTAACTTTGATACCAAGGAAGAGGTTATCTATACAGAATTGCTGGATAGCTTTGAGGAGGGCACTTACTTTGCAGCGACCAAGCTGGGCCAAATCAAGCGAGTGGAGCGCAAGGAATTCAGTCCTTGGCGGACTTACAAGTCTAAGTCACTCAAGTTTGCTAAACTGAAAAATGAAGACGACCAGGTCATTGCTCTGGCGCCGATTAAGGTGGATGATGTTATGCTCGTGACCAAAAATGGCTATGCCCTTCGTTTCAATATTGAGGAAGTTCCTGTCATCGGAGCTAAGGCGGCTGGTGTTAAAGCCATCAACCTCAAGAAGGACGATGTCCTTGCGGCAGCTTTTATCGCCAACACAGACTCGCTTTACCTCCTGACTCAGCGCGGTTCGCTCAAGCGTATGGCAGTCGCAGACATTCCTGTTACTAGTCGGGCAAATCGCGGTCTTCAAGTCTTGAGAGAGCTTAAGGCCAAGCCACATCGTGTCTTTGCAGCTGGACCAGTCTATGGCGAAGCAGTGGACTTCGACCTCTTTACTACTGAAGCAGAAGCCAGTGAGGAGCAGATTTTGCAGGTGCTTTCTAATAAAGGAACTGCCTATGAGATCAATCTAGCCGACCTCAGCTTGTCTGAGAGAACTAGCAACGGCAGCTTCATTTCTGATACTATTTCAGACGAAGAAGTCTTCTCAGCTTATATCAAGTAATCATCAAATCAGTTCGTAGGAGCTGGTTTTTTTCAATTTCTATAAGTTTGATAGCGGAACAAAAGACTGAATAACAAAATTTTCTGAAAATTGAAAATAATACTTGAAAATATCTCAAAAAGGTGTAAAATAGGGAGTATCTAAAAATGAAGTTTGGAAGAAGAGGAGAAAGACTATGACGGTAAATCTTGATTGGGAAAATCTAGGATTCTCATATATGAAATTGCCTTATCGCTACATAGCTTACTATCGCAATGGTCAGTGGGAAGAAGGAACATTAACGGAGGACGCTACGCTCCATATCTCTGAGTCGTCTCCTAGCCTTCACTACGGCCAGCAGGCTTTTGAAGGTCTGAAGGCTTATCGAACTAAGGACGGCAGTATTCAGCTTTTCCGTCCAGATAAAAATGCGGAGCGTCTGCAACGAACAGCTGACCGCTTGCTCATGCCGCAAGTTCCTACAGAAATGTTTGTGGAAGCAGTCAAGCAGGTTGTCCGAGCTAATGAAGAATATGTGCCACCTTATGGAACGGGCGGAACTCTTTATATTCGTCCGCTCTTGATTGGAGTCGGCGATATTATTGGTGTGAAACCAGCTGAAGAATATATTTTTACTATCTTTGTAATGCCGGTCGGCAATTACTTCAAAGGTGGTCTGACTCCGACTAACTTCATTGTCTCAGATGACTATGATCGTGCGGCACCGCACGGAACTGGTGCGGCTAAAGTAGGAGGCAATTACGCTGCCAGTTTATTACCAGGAAAGATTGCTAAGGATAAGCATTTCTCAGATGTGATTTATCTGGATCCAGCAACCCATACCAAGATTGAAGAAGTGGGATCTGCCAACTTCTTTGGTATCACTAAGGATAATGAGTTTGTAACGCCGCTCAGTCCCTCAATCTTACCATCCATCACCAAGTACTCTTTGCTTTATCTAGCGGAGCATAGACTAGGACTCAAACCGATTGAGGGTGATGTTCCTCTGGCAGACTTGGGTAAATTTACTGAAGCTGGAGCTTGCGGAACAGCTGCAGTTATCTCCCCTATCGGAGGTATCCAGCACGGCGAAGATTTCCATGTCTTTTATAGCGAAACAGAAGTCGGCCCAGTCACTCGCAAGCTGTATGACGAATTGACTGGTATCCAGTTTGGTGATATAGAAGCGCCAGAAGGTTGGATTGTAAAAGTATAATCTAAAAACTGTCCTTGATTGGGCAGTTTTTCTGTGTTTCTAGCCTAAGATAGCTTGCGCACTCAGCTATTTTCGTGTACAATAGAAATTTGAAAGAGGTAAGTTATGAGTAAAAAAGACAAAAAAATTGAAATTCAAATCACAGACAGCAAAGTGAAGGTCGGAGCAGACCAATTTGACGGTTATAGTCTTGCTATTGGCAAGAAGGTTATCGGCGAGATTGCCGAACTAGATGGCCAGTTTGCAATCATCAAAAATGGAAATGCTGAAAGTTTTTATAAAAAACTTGAAAGAGCTGTGGAAACTTTGATTGAAACCTATAATTTAAGCAAATAAGGCTTGCATTTTCATTGTATCAATGTTATAATAGATAGCGTTGATTGTCGGAGAGATAGCGAAGAGGCTAAACGCGGCGGACTGTAAATCCGCTCCTTCGGGTTCGGGGGTTCGAATCCCTCTCTCTCCATTAGCGTTCATTATGACGATGATAAAGTGACTTTTGTCAGCGCTCTTTTTGGGGTATAGCCAAGCGGTAAGGCAAGGGACTTTGACTCCCTCATGCGTTGGTTCGAATCCAGCTACCCCAGTTCTTAGGTAATAGATCTGATAAAATAATAAAATGTCTTCTGGTATTTTATTTCTTTATAGGATGGAAATCGTTAACGATAGATCAATGTCATTTGCGGGTGCTTAGGAAAATAAATAAGTAGTATGTCAAGCGAAAGCTTGATTGTTGGAGGATTTTTTTAGATGAATGAATTTGAAGATTTGCTAAACAGTGTTAGCCAAGTTGAGCCAGGTGACGTCGTTACTGCTGAAGTATTGACTGTTGACGCTAACCAAGCTAATGTTGCAATCGCTGGAACTGGTGTTGAAGGTGTTTTGACTCTTCGTGAGTTGACAAACGACCGCGACGCTGATATCAACGACCTTGTAAAACCAGGTGAAACACTTGAATTGCTTGTTCTTCGTCAAGTAGTGGGTAAAGATACAGACACAGTAACTTACCTGGTATCTAAAAAACGTTTGGAAGCTCGCAAAGCTTGGGACAAATTGGTTGGTCGTGAAGAAGAAGTTGTCACTGTTAAGGGCACTCGTGCTGTTAAAGGTGGACTTTCAGTTGAGTTTGAAGGACTTCGTGGATTTATCCCTGCTTCAATGCTTGACACTCGTTTCGTTCGCAACACTGAGCGTTTTGTAGGTCAAGAGTTTGATGCTAAAATCAAAGAAGTAGATCCAAAAGAAAACCGCTTCATCCTTTCACGTCGTGAAGTTGTAGAAGCTGAAGCTGCAGCAGCGCGTGCTGAAGTCTTTGGTAAGTTGAATGTTGGCGATGTTGTAACTGGTAAAGTTGCTCGCATCACTAGCTTCGGTGCTTTCATCGACCTTGGCGGAGTTGACGGATTGGTTCACTTGACTGAATTGTCACATGAACGCAACGTATCACCTAAGTCTGTTGTATCAGTTGGTGATGAAATCGAAGTGAAAGTTCTTGACTTGAACGAAGAAGAAGGACGCGTGTCCCTCTCTCTTAAAGCAACAACACCTGGGCCATGGGATGGCGTTGAGCAAAAACTTGCTGCAGGCGATGTGATTGAAGGAACTGTAAAACGTTTGACTGATTTCGGTGCTTTCGTTGAAGTATTGCCAGGAATTGACGGACTGGTTCACATTTCACAAATTTCACACAAACGCGTTGAAAGCCCTAAGGATGCCCTTAAGGTTGGTCAAGAAGTGACTGTTAAGGTTCTTGAAGTGAATGCTGCTGATGAGCGTGTGTCACTTTCTATCAAGGCTCTTGAAGAACGTCCAGCTCAAGAAGAAGGACAAAAAGATGAGAAACGTCAATCGCGTCCTCGTCGTCCAAAACGTCAAGAAAAACGTGACTTTGAACTTCCAGAAACTCAAACTGGATTCTCAATGGCTGATTTGTTTGGCGATATTGAATTGTAATTAGATAAAAGAAGTTGAGAAATCTCAACTTCTTTTTCTGATTTTCACTTGTATTTTCAAAGAAAATCAGTTATAATGAATTAGTTGCCACCCTTAGTGTAATGGATATCACGCAAGATTCCGGTTCTTGAGATGGGAGTTCGATTCTCTCAGGGTGGATGACTTAAAATTGGACTCTTCGGAGTCTTTTTTTTTGCTTTTTCATGGAGGAAATGCAATGACAGTAAAATTAATCGCCCATACCTTGATCGAGAAAGATGGGAAGTATTTGCTTATCAAACGCTCGAAAATAAAGCGAGGTCGTCCTAATGTCTATCCATATTATTGGGATATTCCTGGTGGGAGTGTAGGAGAGAATGAACTGCCTAGAGAGGCAGCTCTACGTGAGGCTATGGAGGAGGTTAATCAAAAGATTCGGATTGATAAGGTTATCCATGAAGATAGTCAGTTTGATGCTAGCAAAGATACTGTTTTCACACGCTTAGTTTATGCGGGTAGAATTACGGAGCAGCGTGATATTATATTAGATCCAGAAGAGCACACAGACTTTGTCTGGATTACTTCTTTAAAAGACCTAGAGAAAGAGCTCATCGTACCTTATTTGATAGATATTTTTGCTGTTAAATCCATATAAAACAACTAAAAAACATCCCCTTTTACTAGGAGATGTTTTTTTATAATTAGTTTTTAGATGCTTCTTGGAATTCAGGATTCTTCCATGCTTCATCAATAATTGCTTGCAATTCTTTAGCAGAAGCTTGCATTTTTTGTGTTTCAGCATCGTTCAGTGGGATGTTTACTGGGCGTACAATACCGTGTGCACCAACGATAGCAGGTTGACCAATGAAGACATTTTCAACGCCATATTGGCCTTCTTGGAAGACTGACAATGGCAATACTGCATTTTCATCGTCAAGGATGGCTTTTGTAATACGAGCCAAAGCAACTGCGATACCGTAGTAAGTTGCTCCTTTTTTGTTGATGATTGAGTATGCTGCGTCACGAACGGAGATGAAAAGATCAACCAAGTCTTGTTCGTTCAAGTCACGGTTAGCTTGCAACCATTGCTCCAATTTTACACCTGCAACGTTAGCGTGTGACCAAACGGCAAACTCAGAGTCACCGTGCTCACCCATGATGTAGGCATGGACAGAACGAGCATCGATACCAATCTTTTCAGCAAGAGCTTGACGGAAGCGAGCTGAGTCAAGTGAAGTACCTGAACCGATAACGCGCTCTTTAGGGAAACCAGAGAATTTCCAAGTTGAGTATGTCAAAACGTCCACTGGGTTAGCAGCGACGAGGAAGATACCGTCAAAGCCTGATTCAACGACTTGAGTAACGATAGATTTGTTGATAGCCAAGTTTTTACCAACAAGGTCAAGACGAGTTTCGCCTGGTTTTTGAGGTGCACCTGCAGTAATAACAACGAGGTCAGCATCCGCACAGTCTGCATAAGTAGCTGCGTAGATTTTCTTAGGTGAAGTGAAGGCAAGGGCATGGCTAAGGTCTTCAGCATCACCGACAGCTTTTTCAAATAATTGAGGAATTTCAATGATACCAAGTTCTTGAGCAATACCTTGGGTTACAAGAGCAAATGCGTAAGATGAACCTACAGCACCGTCACCGACAAGGATGACTTTTTTATGTTGTTTAGTAGCAGTCATTTCTAAACATCTCCTTATTTTTTTAGGGAATATTTCCCATACACATTCATTCTACCACTTTTGACATATTTTGTCACGGTCAACTTGTATATCTAGCGATGTAAACGTTTTTACAAACGGTTCAAAATACTGAAAAATTAAAGAAAATGTGGTATAATATAGGATAGTTTAATATGAAAGAAAGGCATTTTTTAATGCAAGACAGAAACTTAGTAAATGTTAATCTGACTAGTGAAATGAAGACTAGTTTCATTGATTACGCTATGAGTGTTATCGTGGCTCGGGCACTTCCAGATGTTCGTGATGGTCTCAAACCAGTTCACCGTCGGATTCTCTATGGTATGAATGAGCTGGGCGTGACGCCTGATAAGCCTCACAAAAAATCAGCTCGTATCACGGGGGATGTCATGGGTAAGTATCACCCGCATGGTGACTCCTCTATTTATGAAGCGATGGTGCGGATGGCTCAATGGTGGAGCTATCGCTATATGCTTGTTGACGGCCATGGAAACTTCGGTTCTATGGACGGAGACGGGGCCGCTGCTCAACGTTATACAGAAGCACGTATGAGCAAGATTGCTCTGGAGATGCTTCGTGATATTAATAAAAACACTGTTGATTATCTTGACAACTATGATGCCAGCGAGAGAGAGCCTGTTGTTCTTCCTGCTCGCTTCCCTAACTTGCTTGTAAACGGTGCGACAGGGATTGCAGTTGGGATGGCGACCAATATCCCACCGCATAATCTTGGTGAGTCTATTGATGCAGTTAAGCTTTTCATGGACAATCCGGAAGCAACGACTCGTGATATCATGGAAGTCCTTCCTGGACCAGATTTTCCGACAGGAGCACTGGTTATGGGTAAGTCTGGTATTCACCGAGCTTATGAAACAGGGAAGGGTTCGATTGTTCTTCGTTCTCGCACTGAAATTGAAGAGATGAAAAATGGCCGTGAGCGAATTGTCGTAACCGAGTTCCCTTACATGGTTAATAAGACTAAGGTCCATGAGCATATTGTTCGTCTGGTGCAGGAAAAACGCATTGACGGTATCACAGCTGTTCGTGATGAGTCCAACCGTGAAGGGGTCCGTTTTGTCATTGAGGTTCGTCGTGATGCCTCTGCACATGTCATTCTAAATAATCTTTTCAAGCTGACCCAGATGCAGACCAATTTCAGCTTCAATATGCTGGCCATTCAAAATGGTGTGCCGAAGATTCTGTCTCTTCGTGAGATTTTGTTGGCTTACATTGAGCACCAAAAGGAAGTGGTGACTCGACGGACGGTCTTCGATAAAGAAAAGGCGGAAGCTCGAGCTCATATCTTGGCTGGTTTGCTGATTGCGTTGGATCACATTGATGAAGTGATTCGCATTATCCGTAATAGCGAGACGGACGCAGAAGCACAGGCTGAATTGATGGCTAAGTTTGAACTGTCTGAGCGCCAGAGTCAGGCTATCCTTGATATGCGTCTGCGCCGTCTGACTGGCTTGGAACGTGATAAGATTCAGTCAGAATACGATGAGCTGATTGCCTTGATTGCAGACCTGGCTGATATTTTGGCTAAGCCAGAGCGCGTTATCGCTATTATCAAGGAAGAGTTAGACGAGGTCAAACGTAAATTTGCTGATGACCGCCGAACTGAGCTGATGGTGGGAGAAGTTCTTTCTCTTGAAGATGAAGATTTGATTGAGGAAGCGGATGTTTTGATTACCCTGTCTAATAAAGGTTATATCAAACGTCTGAATCAGGCTGAATTTACTGCTCAGAAACGTGGAGGCCGTGGTGTTCAAGGAACTGGTGTCAAAGACGATGACTTCGTCAAAGAGCTGGTTTCAACGAGTACTCACGATAGACTGCTCTTCTTTACCAATAAAGGCCGAGTTTATCGTCTCAAAGGATATGAAATTCCTGAGTACGGTCGGACAGCCAAGGGCTTGCCAGTAGTCAATCTTTTGAAGCTGGATGAAGGAGAGACTATTCAGACCATTATTAATGTCCAGCAAGACCGCAGTGATGATTCCTACCTCTTCTTTACTACTCGTCATGGGGTGGTCAAACGGACCAGTGTAACAGAATTTGCTAATATTCGTCAGAATGGTCTCAAAGCTTTGAATTTGAAGGATGAAGACGAGTTAATCAATGTCTTTCTGACGGACGGTGCTGCAGACGTTATCATTGGTACCAAGTTTGGTTATTCTGTCCGCTTCAATGAGACAGCTGTCCGGAGCATGAGCCGTATAGCGACTGGTGTTCGCGGAGTTAATCTTCGAGATGGTGACCAGGTCGTTGGAGCTGGTGTGATTGCTGAGGGAGACGAAGTGCTTGTCATTACCGAAAAAGGCTATGGTAAGCGAACTCTTGCTAGCGAGTACCCAACCAAGGGCCGTGGCGGTAAAGGGATTAAAACAGCCAATATCACTGATAAGAACGGGCCTCTTGCTGGTCTGATGACTGTTACTGGAGAGGAAGATTTGATGATTATCACTAATACAGGTGTCATCATTCGGACCAGTGTGGCTAATATTTCTCAGACCGGTCGCTCAACCATGGGAGTTAAGGTCATGCGTCTAGACCAAAATGCACAGATTGTCACCTTTACTAGCGTCGAAGCAGACGACAAAGAAGATGTAGCAGAGGAAGAAAACGAATCGTAAAAGAGGACCTCTATATGGTACAAGGAAAAAGAAGTCGAAAAAGAAAACAAAAAAGCAAAAGAAATATTTTTATCAATATCGTTGCGACATTATTAATTATTGTGGCTCTTGGCTTAATCTTTAATGCGCAAATCCGAAACATGATTATGGTTTGGCATACCAACCGATATCAGGTCAGCAAGGTTTCTAAAGACTCTATTGATAAGAATAAAAACGTTAAGACAAGTTTTGATTTTAACAAGGTAGAGTCGCTTTCTACAGAAGCGGTCATCAATGCTCAGTGGAAAGCGCAGCAACTGCCCGTTATCGGAGGCATCTCTATTCCAGAAGTATCCATGAATTTGCCAATCTTCAAAGGGCTGGATAATGCTGGATTGTATTATGGTGCTGGTACGATGAAAGAGACTCAGCAGATGGGGCAGGGAAATTATGCCTTGGCTAGCCACCATGTCTTTGGCATCACAGGGGCTAGTAACATGCTCTTTTCCCCACTGGATCGTGCTAAGGCTGGTATGAAAATATATATCACCGATAAAGAGCAAGTCTATACTTATGTAATCACCAGTGTTGAAACGGTAACTCCGGATCGAACGGATCTGATTGAGGATACAGAAGGTGTTACAGAGATTACTTTGGTTACTTGTGAGGATGCTGCGGCAACCAACCGGACTATTGTCAAGGGAACATTAGAAGGCTCTATCGAGTATGACAAGGCTCCTAAGGAAGTTCTTGAATCTTTCAGTAAATCCTATAATCAAATGCAGATTTAAAAGTAAAAAACATTTCACTCCAAAGGTTAGGAAGAACGTTAACTTTTGGAGTGTTTTTTTATCTAAAATTTGTTCTGAATGAAAGATTTTTTGTATCTATTCTTGCTGCTTTTAACTCTTTTTCCGAATAATAAGGTAAGGAGGTTTCTATGTATAGCATTTCATTTCAAGATGATATTAGCATAATGCCACGGGAGCGTTTGATGAGAGAAGGAGCTGAAAAACTCAGTAATCAGGAGCTCCTATCAATCTTTCTCAGGACAGGTAACAAAAAAGAAACTGTTTTTCAAGTTTCTCAAAGGATTTTATCATCTATTTCCAGTTTGAACGATCTCAAGTATCTAACCTTGCAGGAATTGCAGACTATTTCTGGAATCGGTCCGATTAAAGCAGTGGAATTGCAGGCTATTATCGAATTGGGGCGTCGGATTAACCGAGCAGAGGTTCTTCAGAAAGAGCAGATTATGGGCAGTCAAAAATTAGCCCAGAAGATGCAGCAAGAGCTAGGAGATATGAGGCAGGAGTGCTTGGTTGCTATTTATCTTAATAGTCAAAATCAAATTTTGCACCAGCAGACTATTTTCATGGGGACGGTCAGCAGAAGTATTGCTGAGCCGAGAGAAATTCTCCACTACGCTCTCAAGCATCTGGCGACATCTATTATACTGGTACACAATCATCCGTCTGGCTCAGTCGTTCCTAGCAGAAACGATGATGAAGTGACCCAGCATATGAAAGAAGCTTGTGAGATGATGGGCTTGGTTCTTTTGGATCATTTGATTGTGTCAAAGTCCAACTACTATAGCTACAGAGAAGAGACAGATATGATATAATTTGATTTACTTGAATATAAAAAACTTCTATTCGTGTAGAACAGAAGTTTATCTAGGAATAGAGGCTTTTAAAGAATATTGACAACATAATCAAACAGAGCTAAGTCTCCTTGTCTGGAGCCAAACAAGAACTCTGGGTGCCATTGGACGCCAAGGAAAGGACTGCCGTCGGTAGAAGTGATAGCTTCGATGACCTTATCATGTGGATCGTAGGCGATGACTTCTAAACTAGTCGCTAAATCCTTGATACTCTGGTGGTGAAATGAATTGATTTCTGAAGAAGATCCGTAAATTTCGTGCAGAATAGAACCATTTTTGGTCACCATGCTTTGTGTCGTGTACTCAGCAGAGCTATCTTGCCAATGATCTTCAATGTCTTGATGAAGAGTACCGCCTAGGGCGACATTATAAAGTTGGGTTCCGCGGCAGACGGTGAAGATTGGTTTATTTTGACGGCGGGCTTCCTTGATTAAAGCAAGTTCAAAAATGTCCCGTTTGAGTAGATAATCATCGCTGTCAATGACTTTTTCTTCTCCATAGAACTGAGGACATACATTCTGACCGCCTGTGATGATTAATTTGTCAACAATGGAAACATACTGTTTTGCCATTTCTTTATCACCGATTGGCAAAATCATTGGAATTCCGCCAACTTCTTTGACTCCCTCAACGAATCCAGTCGCCGTATAGCTTATATGGATGAAGTGATCGTCTGGGATTTCTCTTTCATTTCCGGTTATTCCAATAATTGGTTTACTCATTGAGTGTTCAATACCTCTTTCAAATTAATGCTCATTTTTTCTCATGAAGTAGAGCAGAGTCTGCAGTTCGCTAGTCAGGTCAACATACTGAACGACCACGTCCCTAGGTAGGGATAGATTTACTGGCGAGAAGCAGAGAATACCTTTAACACCTGCTTGAACTAAGATAGATGCAACTTCTTGGGCTTTTACGCTAGGTACAGTTAGGATGGCAGTTTGCACATTTCCTGACTGTATTTTTTCTTTGATTTGGGAAATTCCATAGATAGGAATTCCATCGCTGGTTGTGCTGCCAACTTCTGGATGGTCATCTGTGTCGAAAGCCATTACAACCTTCATTTTATTGCGCTCATGAAAACGATAGTGCAGCAGAGCCCGCCCCATATTACCAACTCCAACAATCATGACATTGGTGATAGCATTGTCATTCAAGAGGTCAGCAAAAAAGTTCATCAATTTCTTGACATCATAGCCAAATCCTCTGCGGCCAAGTTCACCGAAATAAGAAAAATCTCGTCTGACGGTAGCAGAGTCAATGCCAATAGCTTCAGCGATTTGCTTGGAGTTGGCTTTCTCAATCTTCTCAGCATTAAACCGTTTAAAAATACGATAGTAGAGCGACAGTCTCTTAGCAGTTGCTCGAGGAATTGTAGTATTTTTTTCAGTTTTCACAAAATCACAACCTTTCTAATTCTATTTTATAGGAAGTTTGTGAAAAAATCAACTAATTAAGGATGTTTGATTTATAAAAAAAGAAAATCAGTAATCGCTGGGAATAGTAGCGTTGAAAAACTTAGTCCTGGTAGGGACTTAGGTCTAACTGATACATCTGGCGGTACAAGTCCCCAATTAGCCCTGTAAAAGGCAGTTGGTATCCCTTATAAGTAACAGAAAGCACCTTGAGCGAGTCAGGAACCGTGACGCAGCCAGAGAAGGCTAGAAGAAATTCGTCAAAGTCTTCATAGGTTAGTGTTCGTTTTACCTTATATGAGTCCAAATAGGTCAGTTCAACCATCGTTAATCCTTTCTTTGGGTTCGATTAGCCATTTGATATTTTCAAGCGTTCCAAGTAGAGGTCAAGCTCGTTTAAATTTTGAAGAGCCTAAACTAAAAAAGCAAAATTACGAGAATCTTGCTTATTGTGGTGTCTTTTCAAAAATATTTCTTTCAACCAAGCTATCCATCAAGAAATAAAATTTTTGTTGGATAATGTGATGATCTTCTGATTTGAAAATATTAACCAAGCGCAGGCCTGATTTGTCAGTGATGTTGATTTTGAAACCATTCAAATCTTTATTGACGATGATTTTCAGCAGAAAACCATTTCCGCTGTTGGGTACAGATTCCAGCAGACGAGAGAGTTCATAGTTGCCAACCTTGCTTTCAGCGAAAGTATTGTCGCGCAAGGTAAATTTCTTGACATTTGGGTGAAGTGAATAGGTATATTCACAGTTTGCTAAGCTAACAGATGTTTGAAAGGCCATCTTATCCTCCTAAAATTTCTTTTAATTTCTTTGTAAATAATTGAATCTCTTGCAGAGTCGTTTGGTCCGAAGTGCTGATCCGAATGGACTCATGCAAGCGGTCAGAATCCTTGCCATACATAGCCTGCAGGACATGACTGGGTTGTATAGCTCCGGCTGTGCACGCTGAGCCTGTTGAAATGGAAAATCCGTTTAAATCCATTTGAAGCAGAAGCAGGTCATTCTTTTGATTGGGAAATCCCAAATTGATGACGTAAGGCAAGCTGGGCTGACTTTCATTTAAGTAAAAGTCAATGTCTGATAAGTCAGCAAGTAAGCTGTCTTTTAAATCTTGCGCATGCTCTAGATTTTCCTCTAGATGTTCCACGCTCTCTGACAGAGCCGCTGCCACACCTGTAATAGAGATTAGATTTTCAGTTCCGGCCCGGTGTTTTTCTTCCTGGTCGCCACCGTGCATGAAATTGTCAAAATCCATCTTCTTGGCATAAAGGAAGCCAACGCCTTTGGGACCATGAAACTTATGTGCTGAAGCAGAGAGGAAGTCAATCCCTAGCTCATCAGGGTAGATGGGAAGTTTACCAATTGCTTGGACGGCATCAACGTGAAATGCAGCGGGATGTTCTTGCAGTAATTCACCAATTTCCTTAATGGGAAGGATAGCACCAGTTTCGTTATTGACTGCCATGACAGATACAAGAATAGTGTCAGGCCTAAGAGCCTTCTTAATATCCTCTGCTCGAATCTGACCATCCACCGGCTGAACAAAAGTAGCTTCGAAGCCGAATTTATCTACTAAGTACTCTACCACTTCTAAGACAGCATGGTGCTCAATAGCAGTGGTAACAATATGTTTTCCTCGGTTCTGGTGACGAAGGGCATAACCTTTAATAGCAGTATTGTTGCTTTCAGTGCCACCTGAAGTAAAAAGAATCTTATTGCTTTGAGTATGCAGAGCTTGAGCAATATCCTCACGCGCCTGTCTAAGGAGTTTACTAGCTTCTCGGCCATGACTATGCGTACTGGAAGGATTCCCAAAGACAGTCATCGTCTTGGTCATTGCTTGGATTGCAGCGGGCGACAAAGCAGTTGTAGCGGCATTATCTAAATAAATCACTCTGGTTACCTTATTTCTTTTGATAGGCAAAGAGTGGGCTGACTGGTTTTCTCTCTTGAATGCGGACAATGGCATCACCAATCAGTTCACTAGCTGTAATGTAGTGGAGATTCTTAGGTGTTTTTTCTTTGGTATCAACAGAGTCTGTTACAAGAATTTCCCTGATAGGAGAATTATCCAGCAATTCCGCAGCTTTATCCGCGAAGAGACCATGACTGGATACAGCATAGATTTCGACAGCGCCTTCGCGACAGACAATTTTAGCTGCTTCAGAGAAAGTCCGACCGGTATTTAAAATGTCGTCAATAAGAATAGCTTTCTTGCCCTCGACATCTCCAATGATATATCCCTCAGAGCGACCCGCCTCATCTTCGCCATAATCAATGATAGCGATAGGGGCATCCAGATATTCAGCCAAATTGCGGGCGCGTTTTACACCAGAGTTTTTAGGGCTGACGACAACGACATCATCGCCAGTAAGGCCCATGTTGCAGTAGTGTTTGGCAAAGAGTGGGATAGTGAAGAGGTTATCTACTGGGATATCAAAGAATCCTTGGACCTGCACGGCATGAAGATCCAGAGAAATCACGCGATCCACTCCAGCACCGACAAGCATATTGGCAACCAGTTTAGCTGTGATTGGCTCGCGAGGGGCAGCAGTCCGATCCTGACGGGCATAACCAAAATAAGGCATCACAACATTAATCGTATTGGCACTGGCACGTTTGCAGGCATCCACCATAATCAAGAGTTCCATCAAGTGATTATTGACAGGGAAGCTGGTAGACTGAATGATGTAAATATCATAGCCACGAACACTTTCTTCGATGTTAATCTGAATCTCGCCGTCTGAGAATTGGCGGGAGGAAAGTTTCCCCAATGGAACCCCAGCAGCTTCAGCGATTTTTTCAGCTATGGAATGATTGGAGTTGAGGGAAAAAAGCTTCATATTTTTTTTATCTGACATGAGTTGGACCGTCCTCTTTTTGTGTCATTTCTATAATCTAATGCTCCATGAAATTTATATTTCAATAGGCTTTAGATTGCTACCTTTTATTTTACCAAAAAAATTAGATTATTTCAGCTATTTTGTGGTCGTTGATTTACAAGTTTTCAGAAAATCTTGCTATCTTGCTCTTACCAGGTTTGTAGTCGATCTTGTGCTGTTTTAGGAAGTTGAGGAAATTTTCTTTTCCTTTTTCGAAATCTTCAACTTCGACTTCGAGTTCGAAGTCTGTTTTGCCCAAGTAGTGACTCTCATCCAGAGCAAGGAGGCCAATTTCGTCTTCCTTTTCATAGCGGATAGTCTCTAGAGAGCCAAGAATCTTCAAGTCTTGGATGGAAATTTCTTTCTGAAGCAGCGTCTCTAAAATCTCTCCCGTAGGAAATTCATTGTTCTGCAAAATATTTTCAGTTTCTTCTGGTGTCAAGTTCTGATTGAGTTCCAAGGCTCCGACTTCTTGAGGAATCTTGAGCGTCAGCTCAGCTTCACGATGGTTAAAAGTTCGTACTCGAAAAGCCATGTGGGAGTGTCGGATGCTTTGCTGATCTGAATCGATGTAGTGGTTGGTTTGGCTAATAGGCGAAATATCAGCAAATAACTGGAGCAGACGGTCGTGCTCTTCTTTGGTCAGCATGGTTTTGAATTCAATTTCTAAGTGATTCATTTTCATATCCTTTTCTTTTTTTTGAAAGCGATTTATGTTATAATAACAGTTGTGTTTATTTTATACAAAAAATAATGATATGACAAGGTAAGTGTATGACAATAGAATGGGAAGAGTTTTTAGACCCCTATATTCAAGCGGTTGGAGAGCTGAAAATTAAGTTGCGTGGAGTGCGAAAGCAATACCGCAAGCAGCAACGTCATTCTCCGATTGAGTTTGTGACCGGACGTGTCAAGCCTATTGAGAGCATTAAAGAAAAGATGATTTTGCGAGGCATTCGCGAGGAGAATATTGAGCAAGAGATGCAGGATATCGCTGGCTTACGGGTCATGGTCCAGTTTGTCGATGATGTTGATGAAGTTTTAGAAGTCCTGCGAAACCGGACTGATATGCGTATTGTCCAGGAACGGGATTACATCAAAAACAAAAAAGCCAGTGGCTATCGGAGTTACCATGTGATTGTAGAATATCCAGTTGATACGATTAATGGTCATAGACTTATTCTGGCTGAGATTCAGATTCGCACCCTTTCGATGAATTTTTGGGCTACGATTGAGCATTCTTTGAATTACAAGTATAAAGGAGAATTTCCCGAGGAAATCAAATGCCGCTTGGAAACGACAGCTAATCTTGCCTATCAGCTGGATGAAGAGATGGGAGAAATCCGTGATGCTATCCAGGAGGCGCAGGCTCTCTTTGATCCTCTTCACCGCAAGTTGAATGACGGTGTGGGAAATAGTGATGATACAGATGAAGAATACAGATAAAAAAATAGCGATTATCCGCAATCGGAAAAGACAGAGCGAACAAGTTTATCAAGATTTGAAGCAGAAGCTGAAACAGAATGGCTTTATTTTAACTCCTAAGAATCCCGACATCGTGATTTCGGTGGGTGGTGATGGCATGCTGCTATCAGCTTTTCATATGTATGAAGAACAGCTGGATCGGGTCCGCTTTGTCGGTGTGCATACAGGGCATCTCGGCTTCTATACGGATTACCGTGATTTTGAATTAGATAAACTGGTAGAAAATCTCAAATTAGACACTGGTGCTCAGGTTTCTTATCCAATTTTAAATGTCAAAATTACTTTTGAAAATGGTGATACACGCACCATTCGTGCTTTGAACGAAGCAACAATCAAGCGTTCAGATCGGACTATGGTAGCTGATGTCATTATCAATCGGGTTCATTTCGAGCGTTTCCGAGGAGATGGGATTTCCGTTTCTACTCCGACAGGCAGTACAGCCTATAACAAATCTCTAGGTGGAGCGGTATTGCATCCGACAATCGAAGCCTTGCAGGTGACAGAGATTGCCAGTCTAAACAATCGGGTTTATCGGACGTTGGGCTCGTCGGTCATTGTTCCTAAAAAGGATAAGATTGAGTTAGTGCCGACCCGCAGTGATTATCACACTATTGCGGTCGATAATCAGACTTTCTCTTTCAAAAACATTGTCCGCATTGAGTATCAGATTGACAATCACAAGATACATTTTGTGGCTTCACCAAGCCATACCAGCTTTTGGAATCGTGTCAGAGACTCCTTTATTGGAGAGTGCAAGGAATGAGGTTTGAGTTTATTGCTGATGAGCATGTCAAGGTAAAGACCTTTTTGAAGCGACACGAAGTTTCCAAAAGCCTCTTGGCAAAGATAAAATTTTCCGGCGGAAACATTCTTGTCAACCATCAGCCTCAGAACGCTATTTATCTCTTGGATATTGGCGATAAAGTGACGATTGATATCCCTTCAGAAAAAGGATTTGAGAGTCTGAAAGCTGTTGATAAGGACTTGTCTGTCGTCTACGAGGATGAGCATTTCTTGGTTTTGGATAAGCCGGCAGGAGTGGCCAGTATTCCCAGTGTTAATCATTCCAATACTATGGCAAACTTTGTTAAGGCTTACTATATTCGTCATGCCTATGAAAACCAGCAGGTGCATATCGTGACACGTCTGGATAAGGATACAAGTGGGCTCATGCTCTTTGCCAAGCATGGCTATGCTCATGCCAGATTGGACAAACAGTTGCAGAAGAAGCTGATAGAAAAGCGCTATTACGCTCTAGTTCGGGGGACTGGTGACTTAGAGGAGCAAGGTGAGATTATTGCTCCGATTGGCCGCAACCCTGAGAGTATCATTACGAGGCGCGTGACAGAGGATGGTAAGTACGCCCATACCAGTTACAAAGTCATAGAGCGATTTGGAGATGTCTATCTGGTGGATATTCATCTGCATACTGGGCGGACTCATCAAATCCGCGTTCATTTTTCACACATTGGCTTTCCGCTTTTGGGTGACGACCTTTATGAAGGAAGTTTGGAACACGGAATAGAGCGTCAGGCTTTACATTGTCATTCTTTGAAATTTTATAATCCTTTTAGTGGTCAGGAAGTTGAGCGTGCCAGTCCTTTGCCAGAAGATTTTAAACAAGTTATTGAGAAATTAAAAGAATAAGAGATAAAGGAGTTTTACGAAACATGAAAATTTTTGACTCAATTCGCGAAGCCTTGAAAGATAAGGAAGTAAAAATTGTCTTGCCAGAGGGTGAAGAGCCACGGATTTTGCAAGCAACTAAACGTTTGGTGAAAGAAACCGATATTACACCAGTTCTTTTGGGGAATCCTGATAAAATCCGTATCTATCTAGAAATTGAGGGAGTAAAAGAAGGATATCAAGTTATTGATCCTTCAAACTGTTCCTGCTTTGAGGAGTTGGTAGAAGCATTCGTTGAGCGCCGTAAAGGGAAAATCACTGCAGATGAAGCACGTCAGTTGCTCAAGGAAGATGTCAACTACTTTGGGGTCATGTTGGTTTATCTTGGTAAGGTTCAAGGGATGGTGTCTGGCGCGATTCACTCCACAGCAGCGACTGTTCGGCCGGCTCTTCAAATCATCAAGACCCTGCCTTGGGTTTCTCGTACATCAGGAGCCTTCCTCATGGTGCGTGATGACGAACGCTACATTTTCAGTGACTGTGCCATTAATATCGATCCAGACGCCAATATTTTGGCGGAGATTGCTGTTAACTCAGCTTTAACAGCACAAATTTTCGGTATCGATCCAAAAGTTGCCATGCTCAGCTATTCGACCAAGGGCTCTGGATTCGGTGAAAAGGTTGATAAGGTAGTGGAAGCGACTAAGCTGGCTCGGGAAATGCGTCCAGACTTGGTTATCGATGGTGAATTGCAGTTTGATGCAGCTTTCGTCCCTGCAACAGCAGAGCTGAAAGCACCTGGCAGCCCTGTGGCCGGTCAAGCAACTGTCTTTGTCTTCCCAAGTATCGAAGCTGGGAATATCAGTTACAAAATGGCAGAGCGTTTAGGTGGCTTTTCAGCGGTAGGACCTATCCTGCAGGGACTTAACCACCCAGTTAATGACCTTTCTCGAGGCTGTAATGCGGATGATGTTTATAAGCTGACTTTGATTACAGCTAGTCAGGCAGTAGGTCATTATTAAACGATAGGAAATGATTGGAGGGCATAAGCTCTCCTATTTTTCTTGCCTTATGCTATACTAGATTTATGTTAGATTTGAAAGAATACGGAATTGAGATGTGGGAGGCAAATAAAATCGCCTCTTTTCGCGAGAAATTATTAACTTGGTATGATGAAAACAAACGTGACCTGCCTTGGCGCAGAACAAATAATCCTTATCATATCTGGGTTTCTGAGATTATGCTGCAGCAGACTCGGGTGGATACGGTGATTCCTTACTATGAGCGCTTTCTTGACTGGTTTCCGACTGTAGCTGATTTAGCTCAGGCGCCAGAGGATAGACTGCTCAAGGCTTGGGAAGGGTTGGGCTATTATTCGCGGGTGCGAAATATGCAAAAAGCGGCCCAGCAGATAATGACGGATTTCGCTGGAAAATTTCCTGATAGCTATGAAGGAATTGCTAGCCTCAAAGGGATTGGACCTTATACAGCTGGTGCCATTGCTAGTATTGCCTTTGGCCTAGCTGAGCCTGCGGTAGATGGCAATGTCATGCGGGTGCTGAGTCGATTGTTTGAAGTTGATTTAGATATTGGTCAACCTAGCAATCGTAAGGTCTTTCAGGCTATGATGGAGATTTTGATTGATCCAGACAGACCTGGAGATTTCAATCAAGCGCTGATGGATTTGGGGGCAGATATCGAAGCTCCTGTTAATCCTCATCCGGAAGACAATCCTGTAAAAGAGTTCAGCGCAGCCTATTTACACGGAACAATGGATAAATATCCAATCAAAGCACCTAAAAAGAAGCCAGTTCCGGTCTATCTGCAAGGCTTGATTATTGAAAACGAACAGGGACAGTTCTTACTTGAAAAGAATGAGGCTGATGGCTTGTTATCAGGTTTTTGGCATTTTCCCTTGATTGAAATCGAGGAATTTCAAACTGAAAATCAGATGTCCCTCTTTGAGGTGGCAGAAAATCAGTCAAGTCTGGATCTGTCTCCTCAAGAAAGCTTTGAGCAGGATTATGATTTGATTGTTGATTGGCAGCAGGAGTCCTTTTCAAAAGTGCAGCATATCTTCAGCCATCGTAAGTGGCATATTCAGCTGGTTTATGGTCGAGTTAAAGATAGCCAGCACGCAGCTGACGGAGAGGTCTTGTGGCTTCATCCAGAAGACTTTGGCAATTACCCCTTTGCCAAACCCCAGCAGAAGATGTGGGAGGCTTTTCAAGATGTTAGAAATAAATAAAAAATCTGAGACTCTATTTGTCTCAGATTTTTGAATTGAATCAATTTTACAAGTTTGCAAAAGCTTTAATTTCATCTGCAGTCATAGAAGAATCACAACGAACAGATACTTGGCCGTCTTGAACATGAACAAAACCAGGAACTGTCGGAATGCTGTATTCAGAGCGGAAGGCTTGCAGTTTCTCTAATTCGCTAGCTTCTTCGCTATTGATAAAGAAAATATACGCCTTGGTATCAGCGACCACGCCAGCAAGAGTAGCAGCGAATTTACGACAGTAAGGGCAAGTTTTGCGACCGACGAAGAAAGTTGCTGTCTCTTTGTCAGCAATTGCTTGACGAGCACGATCAACAGTTGTGACTTCTAAGTCTTTAATATTTTGAGCAAATTGTTCCATAAATAATCCTCATTTCTTTTGATAAAACTAGTATGCCATAAAAAGCAGAAAAATGCTTGATTTGGAAACGAAAAACCAGAGAATGTGAATTTCATTCTCTGGTTGATTGGTTGATAGTGTTATTTTACTTGATAAAGTCATTAATCTCTGCTTCAATAGCAGCAATTTTTGCTTGAGCATCCTCATTGCTATCACCGACAACAGCAATGTAGAACTTGATTTTTGGTTCTGTTCCGGATGGACGGACTGCAATCCATGAACCATCGGCCAAGGTGTATTTCAGCACATCGCTTGGAGGAGTCGTCAGAGCTGTAACAGTACCGTCTGCGGCGGTAGAAGTCTGCGCCTTAAAGTCTTCTGTAACAGAAATAGCAGTAGCGTTGAAATCTTTTGGTCCATTGTCACGGAACTTAGCCATGATAGCCTTGATTTGCTCAGCTCCATCAACACCAGACAAGGTCACAGAGATAGTCTTTTCAGCAAAGTAACCATACTCTTTGTAGATTTCTTCAATACCGTCAGCCAGAGTCAAGCCACGTGAACGGTAGTAGGCAGCAAGCTCAGCAACAACCAAAACAGCTTGGATAGCGTCTTTATCACGTACAAAAGGTTTAATCAGATAGCCGAAGCTTTCTTCAAATCCCATCATGTAGGTGTGGTTGTGCTTTTCTTCGAATTCTTGAATCTTTTCAGCGATAAATTTGAAACCAGTCAAGACATTGAACATGGTTGCGCCATAACTTTCAGCAATCTTAGTCACCAGGTCAGTAGAAACGATAGACTTGCAGAGAGCAGCGTTAGCTGGCAGAGTTCCAGCACTCTTATGAGCTTCCAAGATGTACTTAGCCATGATGGCTCCGATTTGGTTACCAGAAAGGTTGAGGTAGCTTCCGTCTTTTTGCAGAACTTCTACACCGACACGGTCAGCATCTGGGTCAGTTGCGACCAAGACATCTGCACCAACCTTACGGCCTAATTCCTCAGCTAAAGCAAAGGCTGCTTGGCTTTCAGGGTTTGGAGACTTAACAGTAGAGAAGTCAGGGTCAGCTACTGCTTGAGCTTCAACAACTTCAACAGAATCAAATCCAGCTTGAGCCAAAGCTCGACGGGCCAGCATTTCACCAGTACCGTGCAGTGGAGTATAGACAATCTTCATGTCCTTACCGTATTCATCAATCAGTTTTTGGTTGATATTGACATCTTTAACTTCCTTGAGGTATTCAGCATCAATAGCATCGCCAATCACTTCAATCAAACCAGAAGCTTTTTCAGCTTCAACGTCAGCGACCTCAATAGCAAAAGGATTTTCAATCGCACGGATGTAGTCAGTCAATGCATCTGCATCATGCGGAGGCATTTGTCCGCCGTCTTCACCATATACTTTATAGCCGTTGAATGGAGCAGGGTTGTGGCTGGCTGTAATCATGATACCAGCAAAAGTTCCTAAATGACGTACCGCAAATGAAAGTTCTGGAGTTGGGCGCAGACTTTCAAAGACATAGGACTTGATGTCGTGCTTAGCTAAAACAGCAGCAGATTCAAAGGCAAATTCTGGTGAAAAATGACGGGAGTCGTAAGCAATCGCAACACCGCGTTTTTTGAACTCATCACCTTTTTCTTCAATCAAGCGAGCCAAACCTTCGGTTGCCTGACGGACAACATAAATATTAATACGGTTGGTACCAGCGCCAATCAAACCACGCATACCAGCAGTACCAAACTCAAGATTGGTGTAAAAGGCATCTTCCTTAGTTTTTTCGTCCATACTATTCAAGTCTTCGCGAAGATAGTCAGGAAGTTCAGCATAATCAAGCCATTTTTTGAAGTTATCTTGATAAGTCATAGGTTGAGTCTCCTTTATTTTTGAAATGAAGAGTGGAAAATTTTAGTAAAAAATCCTGCTCTTAAATTTTCTTAATCGCTTTCATTGTAGCATATTTTCATTAATTTTGAAAGAGGTTACCTAGAAAACGATGAAATACTTTTCAAGGCATTGTTTCAAGGATTTCAGAATGGTATAGCGAAAATGCTGGATTAAAAAAGACCAAAGCATTGCTTGGTCCAGAAAACTAAATCATCATCATTTTTGCGCTTTTTCAAGTGCAGGGATGATAGTTGCTGTCAAAACCGCAGAAATGATTAACTCGGCAATGGAATTTGCTGATAGAATCACAGCCAGAAGTGCTTTGATATCACCTTGGTATACATTTGCAAAGAGAAAGAAGATACCGCCCAAGACGAAGATGGTATTAGTGGCAGAACCAACGGAGCCTGCTAGAATCAAGCCGGCTTTATTTTTCATTGCTTTATATACGAAATAAGGAGTGATACCGATGAGAATGCGAGGCACCATTGCAACAAGAAGCGAAGAAAGGCTTCCATTTGGTACAAAAGGACTAAAGAGATAGCTGGTTGGCAGCAGCACCAAGGTATTGGTAACAACGCTGATACATCCCATGAGGCCACCTAGAACAGCTCCGACTTTAGGGCCATAGAGGATACTGGCGATAATCACTGGAATGTGAATAATCGTAGGTTTAATCGGTACTGGAAGTAAGTTGAAAATGACTGAGCTGAGCAGGTGCAGTACCAACATAATGGCAAAGAAAATAGCAATTTGAGCAATTTTAGATTGTTTTTTCATAAATAAGTTCCTTTACTGTATCAATAATTGTATCAATTTCAGCTAGAGCACCTGTCCCCTGATCGCCACAGGCTAGAACAGCTTCGCGCGGTTGGATAATCTTCCATCCAAAAAGCTGCAGATGCTCCAAATTGTGCTGGGTTAGTGGATTTTCAAACATCTTAGTGTTCATAGCTGGAGCCAAAACTTTCTTGGTATGAGGCGGCAGAGCCAGAGCAGTAGCAGTCACCATATTATCAGCTAAACCGTTGGCTAGTTTAGCGATGGAATTGGCTGTTGCAGGCGCAAGCAGAAAGAGGTCAGACTCTTTAGCGATATCAATGTGATTGACCTTGCTAGGGTCAGGTTCTTGCATAATATCAATGGCAACTGGTCTTTGTGACAAGACCTGCAGGGTCAGCGGTGTGATAAATTCTGTTGCAGCATCTGTCATGAGGACAGCAACTTCAAAATTCTCTTTCTTTAGACGGCTAGTGATGTCAGCAGCCTTGTAAGCTGATATGCTGCCGCTGACGGCTAAGGTAATCTGTGTCATCATTTACCTCCTTATGGACTATGGATATGCAGGTAGAGGAGCTGAGCAATTTCTTCTTTGGATTGAGCTTGAGTCACAGTTTCTTTTCCGACAAGATAGGCTTTGTGCTCCTTACTAGAAATCTCTGTCAAATCATTGGCGACAATGATTTCTGCCTGATTTTTTATGAGAGTTGCTCTTGCGGTCTTGAATAACTCTTCCTTAGAAACATCAACCAAGAGTTTGAAGCCAATCAAGCGAATATCTGGCTTCCATTTTTTTACCAGACTGATGATTTTCGGAGTCTTTTTGAGAAAAAGGACTTGAACATCATCCTGAGAAGAAATCTTACTTTCTGAGTTAGTCTTATTCAGAAATTCAGTCATGTCAGAGCTAGCTGCTACAGCTTCCAAACCAGTCATGTAGACGGGTGTGTAGTCTGAGACAGCCATTGCATGAATCAATGCATCATGTGTGTGAACGAGCGGCTCCAAGTTTTCAAGCAGTTCTGCAACATTTTCAATCTGGATAATGGTAAGATTGGGGTGAGCAGCAGGGAGAACAGCCGTGGGAGTCGTCACCAGAGTCACCTGATCGCCCTTGTCTAGGAAAGTTTCAGTTATGATTTTGCCAAGCCAGCCTGTCGAATGATTGGTAATAGAGCGGACACGGTCGATTTTCTCGCTGGTCCCGCCAGAAGTAATCAATATGTTCATAGCACTATTTTACAAGAAAAAAGAAATTTAGTAAAATAATTCTAATTGCAGAGTGTCACAGCGGAAAAATTTCTCTAAAATCTTATATTTCAGAGGACAGGAATTTCTAATTTTTTGTTTTTCCCGAACATTAAAATATTTTTAGAGCTTAATCATGTTGATTTTGCTCTTTTTTGTTATAATCTTTATATTAATTGACAGAGGAGTTCTTGATGAAAACAGATATTGAAATTGCTCAAAGTGTTGAATTGCAGCCTATTGTGGATGTGGTGAAAAAAGTCGACATCGACTATGACGACTTAGAACTATATGGTAAGTATAAGGCTAAGCTTAGCTTTAATAAAATTCGTGAGGTTGAAAAAAATCCTGTTGGTAAACTGATTTTGGTAACGGCAATCAATCCGACACCTGCTGGAGAAGGAAAGTCTACCATTACCATTGGACTAGCAGATGCGCTCAATAAAATTGGCAAGAAAACTATGATTGCTATCCGGGAACCATCTCTAGGGCCTGTGATGGGTATAAAAGGAGGCGCAGCTGGTGGTGGTCACGCGCAGGTTCTACCGATGGAAGACATTAACTTGCATTTTACTGGTGATATGCATGCCATCACGACAGCCAATAATGCCCTGTCAGCTCTTATCGATAATCATCTTCATCAGGGAAATGCACTGGGAATCGATCAACGCCGCATTATCTGGAAGCGGGTGGTTGACCTAAATGACCGAGCTCTTCGCCATGTGACCGTTGGCTTAGGAAGTCCAGTTAATGGTATTCCGCGAGAAGATGGTTTTGACATTACGGTTGCATCTGAAATTATGGCGATTCTTTGCCTAGCTACGGATATTGAAGATTTGAAAAAGCGCTTGGCTAACATTGTCATCGGTTATCGCTATGACCGCTCACCAGTCTATGTTCGTGACCTTGAGGTAGAAGGAGCCTTGGCTTTAGTCTTGAAAGATGCGATTAAGCCAAATCTAGTTCAGACTATTTACGGGACACCAGCCTTTGTTCATGGCGGTCCTTTTGCCAATATCGCCCACGGATGTAATTCTGTCTTAGCGACTAGTACAGCGCTGCGCTTGGCTGATTATACGGTGACTGAAGCAGGGTTTGGTGCGGACCTTGGTGCTGAGAAATTCTTAGATATTAAAACTCCAAACTTACCGACTTCTCCAGATGCAGTCGTAATCGTTGCAACCTTGCGCGCCCTCAAGATGAATGGTGGAGTAGCTAAGGATGCACTTACAGAAGAGAATATTGAGGCGGTACGAGCTGGCTTTGCCAATCTCAAACGTCACGTTGAAAATATCCGCAAGTTCGGTATCCCAGTAGTAGTGGCCATCAATGAATTTGTATCTGACACGGAAGCTGAAATTGCTGCTCTTAAGGAACTTTGTGCAGAAATTAAGGTACCCGTTGAGCTTGCTAGTGTATGGGCTGATGGCGCTCAAGGTGGTGTAGCTCTAGCTGAAACTGTTGTCAAAACTATTGACGAAAAACCAGCGCATTACACTCGCCTCTATGACAATGACCTCTCTATTGAAGAAAAAATAGAGAAAATTGTCACAGAAATCTATCGTGGTTCAAAGGTGAACTTTGAGAAAAAAGCGCAGACTCAGATTAGCGAAATTGTCAAAAACGGTTGGGACAAGCTGCCAATCTGCATGGCCAAAACACAGTATAGTTTTTCAGACAATCCTGCTGCTCTGGGTGCGCCAGAAAACTTTGAAATCACCATTCGTGAATTGGTTCCAAAACTTGGAGCAGGCTTTATTGTGGCTTTGACAGGAGATGTCATGACCATGCCAGGATTGCCAAAACGTCCTGCAGCACTCAATATGGATGTGGCGACAGATGGCACAGCGATTGGTCTATTTTGATCTTGGTTTAAAAGGCTCTTTACGAGCTTTTTTTGGTATAATAATGAAAATATGAAGAATATGGACTGATTATGGATATCCGATTAGCTAAGCCATCAGATGCGAGATCTTTGTTAGATATATACGCGCCTTATGTAGAAAATACAGCCATTACTTTTGAATATGAAGTTCCGACTATTGAGGTTTTTGCAACTAGGATTGAGAGAACATTGGGAAAATATCCTTATTTGGTAGCTGAAGAAGATGGTGCTATCTTAGGTTATGCCTACGCTTCAACTTATTATGCGCGTGCAGCCTATGATTGGGCGGTGGAATTATCCGTCTATGTCAGTCAAGATGCTAGAGGAAAAGGAGTCGGCAGTAAGCTTTATGATGAACTTGAAGACCTGTTAGATCAGATGGGATATATGCATTTTCTAGCCTGTATTTCTCTGCCTAACGAAGATAGCATTGCTTTTCATACTAAGCGAGGCTATCAGCAGGTGGCGCATTTCCCTAAAATTGGCTATAAATTTAACCGTTGGCATGACATTGTTTGGCTGCAAAAGTCCTTAGACAAGCAAGCTGGATCAATTAAATTTTTAAAAGAAATGGAGTGGAAATGATGAAAAAGAAACATTTATTAATAATTCTTCTAAGTATTGCCCTTTTGATTTTGAGCGGCTGTCAGGCCGTTGAAAATTGGTTTAAAAATGCCAAAGAGGAATGGATTGGTTTAGAGATGACGGTTCGCACCTATGATGAGAATTCCCAACTCATAGACCAGATGTCGGGCAAGTCCCTATCCATCTCGCGTAACGAGGAGTTTGATTCAGTTGATGCGGAAGGAAATTCCAAGGAAGATTCTTCTGTGCTCAAAATCACCTTGGGTAAGTATGAGATTGACCATGTGGGCTCTTCCTTAATTGCAGAAGAAAAAGGCTTGAAAGATGTCTTTGCTCAATATCAAAAGACTGCAGATGTTGAGGAGAATAGCCATTCTGTCCCTGTTTTAAATCGAATGATTTCAGCTTTTAAAAACGACTTTACCGGAAAGAAAAAGGTTATTCTGATTCGCTCTCAAAACGGAACTCCGCTGGCTGCCTATGCTGGAGACCGTGTCTCTCTTGATAAGTCAGATGCTCCTAAAACCTCTGAATTGCTGATTGACGGCAAGCGCCTCGTGATTTACCGCTGTGACTACACTATTTATGACCGTGAATTGCTGGAGTAAACTATGGATGTAGAGGAATTAGAAAAAGAGTTAAAAGCTGTAGCTAACCCAGATGATGCGGTGGCTATGAAAGCCTATATGAAAAATAAATTTGAGTTTCTAGGAGTCAAGACTCCGGCCAGACGGAAGCTCACAAAGGCTTTTTTCAAACAGCAGACTGACTCCGTTATTGACTGGGATTTTATAAATGAAACTTGGAGTAATTCTTATCGAGAATTACAGTATGCTGCGCTAGATTATCTGGAAAGTCGCAAGAAACTATTGACTCCATCTGACTTGCCACGTTTGAAGAAGCTGGCTCAAACAAAATCTTGGTGGGATACCATAGACTTTTTGGACCGCTTGGTCGGATCAATCATTGCTCGATTCCCAGAAACCAAAGAGATTATTTTAGCTTGGAGTTGTGATGAGGATATCTGGCTGCGGCGCTTGGCCATTGACCATCAACTACTGCGAAAAGAGGAAACTGATACTGAACTGTTAGAAAAGATTTTAGTGAATAATTTAGGTAAATCAGAATTCTTCATTAACAAGGTTATCGGCTGGGCGCTGAGAGATTATTCTAAAACCAATCCAGACTGGGTCAGAGATTTCATAGAACGGCATCAGACAAAAATGGCTGCGCTTAGTATTCGAGAGGGAAGTAAGTATTTATGAAACATGTTTATTTAAAATATCTGGAAGAGAAGGATTACTCAGTTTGGCTGGAAGGATTTTCAAATAGACTACCATCCCAATCACCGTTTGATGACGGGCTTTTAGATATGACAATTTGTACAGAAAGTTGGTTTGCGGATTTGGTGGCAAAGCACCGCGATTTTCGAGAAAAAGATCAGCAGTATATTTGGGGAATTTACGATGCAAAAAGCGGAAAACATGTAGGTATGGTTAATTTATTTGTGCTAGCTAGAGACGATTTCCAATGGGCGGAAATAGGTTATACGATACATAATCAATTTTGGCGTCAGGGCTACGCCAGAGCTATGTTAGAAGAACTCAAGAAAGTTAGTCGCGAACTAGGATTTCATCGTTTAGAAGCACATGTTGATCTACAGAACATCCCTTCGCAAAAATTACTAGAGCAAGCTGATTTCTATCTTGAAGGAGTACGGAAACAATTCCAAAAAGAAGGGCAGGAGTGGAAGGATAGACAAGTTTTTGTTTATATTTTAGATTGTAAGTGTCTAGAGTTTTGAGAAAGTGAAAAATTGAATAAGAAATTGAAGAGGAAATGAGAAATCATTTCCTCGTTTTTTGTTGTTCAAAGAAAAGGAGCATTTGCTTATGAATAAAAAAGGACATCCTAAACAAAGACAATCCAGAAATATGGTGATTATGGAATGTATGGAATTAACTGGCTGGTCACGGGCGAAAGTAGTGGCTTCTCTCAAGGAGCTAGAAGCTGCAAACCTAATTAAATTTCCGACTTCAGGCGGAGTGATGCTTCGAGAGGAGGCGCTGTAATAATGGTTGATAACGGAAGAATATCCCTAGCTCAAGGTCTAGGAAGTGAAAGTTTTTATCAATTACCTAAAGTGATGATTGGTTCAAAATATTACAGCAAGTTAAAATCAGAAGCTAAAATGATGTTTATGTTGCTCAGGGATCGTATGGGAGCTTCAATTGAGAATGCAAGAAAAGGTGATATGCGTTTTGTTGATGATAATAAAGATGTTTTTATCTATTATCCTATCGAGGAGCTGGTTGAGGATCTTGGTTGGAAACGTGACAAAGTAATGTCACTCAAAAAACAGCTTATCAAGTATGACCTTATTGATGAGGTCCGGCAAGGTTTGAAGAAGGCTAACCGGATCTACGTTAAGAACGTTGAAACTCGTATAGAACTTCTGAATATGGATTTTGAACAGAAAAAACAGTCTGAAAAGCCAGTAAAATCGCCTGAAGTCGGAAAAACCGACTTCAAGAAGTCGGAAAAATCGACTTCAAGAGGTCGGAAAAATCGACTTCAAGAAGTCGGGAAATCCGACTCAAGTAAGAATAAATCTAGTGAGATTAAACATAGTGAGAATAAAGATAATATTGATAGTTCTAGAAAAGCTGGGGCTGATAGTCCATCTATTCAAAAACAATCTGAGGAGAAATATATCCAGCCAGAATATTATTCTTTGCTGCAGGTGATTGCTGATAAATATAATGGCAAGTTTGAGCAGTATGATACAAACTTATATAAAATCCGAGAATATAAATTAACGCATCATCAGAAAATGCTTATAGGACAGTATCTTGAAGATGGTTATGTAACTAGTAATGAAGTCCTAGATATTATCGAACGTATGCCTTTTGATGTAGAGCAGCCTCTAGCTTATCTACTGAAATGCCTAGAGAACCTCAAGGAAGAACGCAGACTAGAAGCTAAAATAACAGCTCATAGAAACGCTGAACTGAGGTATGGAGGGTGAGGATATAGACAAAGAACAATCTGTCCTCAAATTGTGAGCTATCAAGCGAAGGAAGGAGATAGAGATGAATAGCAACGAAAACAAAAAAGAAAAAGGTTTTAGCCTATCAGATCTCGCAGTATTTTTATTGATTCCCTGGCTGCTTACCATGCTAATCCTAGTATTTTTCATCTCGTTAGGTAGCTTGTTCTGGATAATTTGGAATACGTTGGCTTTGTTTACTGAAATACCAGTAACACCGAAACAAAATTTCTTACCATTCGTGATAGTTGAAAATTTTGAAAATATATACATTTTCATTGCGGTTAGTTTCTATTCTTTCATTTTAGGTCTTGTCTGGGTAATCAAAAATATGAGAAACAAGGTGCATCATGATTAAAATATTTAATTTTTTTCATAAGAGATTAGACTATGTCATTGGCTTTACAGCTGGCCCAGCTTTGTTTGCTACTGTTTTATATTCTGTGAAGAATGCTAAAGTAGCTCTCGTAATAGCTTTGGTCATATTACTTGTTGTTGGAATTGCTTTTATTACGATGCCAGCAAATACCCCAGAGGAAAAGCAAAAAAGAAAAGAATGTGTGGAATCTGCAACTTTTATAATCATTTCATTTGTTGTTGCAGCTACAGTATACAACCTTATGACCAATGGCTTTCAAATAATATCTGATCAGTTGTATTGATTAAATCTTTTTTCGTAGATTTTAATACTTGACCTAAGTAAGTCTCTAAACTGCTTCTAGTTCCTTGAAAATTGAATACCCCCGCTGTCCTGATTAGCGTGACCTAGGCATAAAAGAGAAATAGGGGCGGCGAGTAACTAGAAAAGGATATCTAGTGTCGGTCACATGACGCAAAGCCACGGTTGACTTGTCCCGTAAGGCGAAGGAGTTTTTGGGGTTTACCAGACTAAAATAACCCTGCGTAAGAAATACGGAAGGCAGTTACGCACTGTCTCGGCAAGCTGTAAATCAGCAACTTTTCAGAAGGGGGATTAACCATGACTGAAAAAAATGATATAAAGTCAGTTACCATCTCTGACCTAAAAAAGATGGGCAAATACGGCGGAGCAACTGCTCGACTGGAATCAGGAGAGGAAATTGCTCTTGGTGCAAAATTTGCTACACAACGTCGTTTTGGTATCATTGCTGGTCAGGTACAAGAAGTGGATGTGGTTTTACCCTACACTGCTAAACTGCTTAGTCAGATCCGAACTATCAAGGTTGGACCAGTATTGGTCGCTAGGAAATTAAAACAACGTAAAACCTCCCTACAGCTGACAGGGCAGGGCTATAAGAAATAATACAAGGAGAAAAATAGATATGGATATCGCTACAAAAATTATTGGAGCTCTTGGAGTGCTAGGTGTTGCTAGAGGAGCCATGGGAGCTTGGAATGGCTGGGAAGAGTACTCGGCTGGGAAAAGAATTGGAAATGATCAGAAGATTGAACAAGGCTGGGCTGGTATGCTTTATGGAGCTGCTACTGCAGCTCTATCAACAGGAATTGCAGCAGGTATTGTTGCACTTTTGAATACGATTACTTGGTAACATTGGAGGGTGTTAAATGGACACAACAACTTTAACACAAAACCTCACTCAGTATAGTCCAAAAGTTAATGAAATGGCTACTTTGATTAATCAATCATCTAAAAAGGTTGCTTTAATTATTATTGGTATCATGTTTTTACTTGAGATAGACTCTTGGTATAGAACCTTGAAAGATCAGGGAGGCGGTTTGACAGGAGAAATGTGGTTGGAGGTTGCTTTTAAATACCTCGTAGCTCTTTTCCTAGTTAACTATTCTGCTGAAATTTTTGATTTTATTGTTAATTTAGTCATTGCATCTGTCAAGACGATAAATGGTCTAGTAAAACCAGAAGAATTTAAATCGAAGGTGACTGCCGATGGTGTTAATGGTTGGATGGAAAAAGGATTTATTAATATTGGCGGATCTATTATAGACTCGATTGCTGGAATTAGCATTAACATTATTTTGTTTTTACGGGCTTTTCAGATGTATGTGCTCAAAGCTATCGCCCCTATTTTGATGGCTTTCTGGATGGCGGATGCAACAAGAGAAATTTCAAAAGGTTTTATAAAAGAGTTTGCAGCTGCTGCTTTCCAAGGGTTGTTGCTCTTTTTAGTTTCATCAATTTATGTTGGGATTGTAGCTGATGACCTTTTCAAAGTTGATACAGGAAAGGGTGGTTGGGATACAGCGTTTGCTTCTTTGGCAAAAGGCGTAGTTTACATTTTTGTCATTTGGCAGACTCAAAGACAGGCTAAAAAACTAATGGCGACTAGTTAGATATTATGCTATAATATTTAAAAAAGGAGTAGAGCTATGGCAACAGAATTAGAACAAGCTATCCAACACCTCAATAAGGCACTTGAAAATGCTCCTGAATCAGAAAAAACATTGTTTTTTGAACAGAATTTTCAAAATGATTCTGATGTGAAAAAACAGAAGCCTTCTAAAGCAGGAAAACGAAGTATTTTATCAATGTTAAAATCTGTTTTGTCTTGGATTGGGCTTGCAATCATGAAAATTTTTCTGTGGCTTTTGATGGCTCCCTTCTTTCTACTTACTCTGGTTAAAAATTGGTTTTTATTGGTTTTATTTTTCTTGATTGCTTGGAATATAATTCTTATTTTCTATAGGCATTTTTCGGGAGTTGAATGGATTCCCGGTCAGAGTACTGTGGATCTTAGCTCAAAAACAGTTGAGATCGTTGTCTATCTGTCAGCTGCAATTTCTCTAATTGCAACATATCTAGAATATTCAGGAAAAATTGATTAAGTTACTGTATCGACTATTGAGCACTTTACATGTTAAAGTGTTTTTTTGATGACTGAGAGAGGAAAAAAATGAATGAATTAGAAGATGAAATTGGCTCTATCTTCCTAGAAAGGTATGATGATTACGAGCCAATTTTTTTATTTGGTAGAACAAAACGGCAACTTATATTATCAGGAGGCTGTTTTTTAAGTATTGTGCTGGGAGCGCTCCTCTATTGGCTACAGTTTCCAGACTTTTTTGTCTGGATGGTTATAGGAGTTATAGCAGGTCCCACTTTCATTTATGGAACAAGAAAGGAAATTGAAATTAAGGAAAGGTTACGATTCCGATTAACTAATCAGGAGAGAGCCTATTTAGTAAGTGAGGAGAGAGGAAAAAAATATGATTTTACCCAAGAAAAATCCGTTAGAGAAGCTTTCAGCACCTCTGAAAGCTCGTCAACAACGGCTGAAAAAGGAATATAAAAAAACTCCATCGGTTCAAAATTCAATTTACTTCAAATATCAATTTGAAAATGGAATTATGAATATTGAAGGTAACCGCTGGTCTCAGACATACAGTTTAGGTGACTTCCCCTATAACACAGCTAGTCAGAGTAATAAGTTAGGAGTTATTGATAGCTACGGAGAAGGTCTAAATTCTTTGGATGCTGGTGATGCTTTCCAGCTTCTAGTCCTAAATCGTCGAGTAGATAACGAAACAATAAAGCAAGTACTTTACGAACCAGAAAAAGATAAATTTGATGTTTACCGCGAGGAGTATAATGACATCATTCAAGAGCGATTTTCGGTTGATGAAAAGAACTTTAAAGTTGAAAAATATGTAACTCTGACCACAGAAGCATATGATCAACATTTAGCTTCTAATCAATTGTGGGATTTAGGACAATCTGTAGAAAATGCTTTCCAGGAAATGGAGATTAGTTTTGATAAGCTTAATGGTATTGAACGTCTAGAAATTTTTAATTACTTGCTTCGTTATTCTCCTTATCTTCCATTCGATTATAAAGACATTGCTCTATCTGGTCTAAAGTCTAAAGATTTTATATCTCCTAATCGCATTGTTTTCTCAGAAGATTTTATTCGTTTGGATGATAAATTTGCAAAAGTCCTTTACGTTCGTCAGTATCCAGAATTTTTAAGTGATCGTATGATTAAATCTATTTGTGATACAGGTGTCGAGTTTGCGCTGACAATCCATGCTGAGGCTCAAGAACCGGATAAGGTAGCTAAAGAAATTGCGAACCAACAGTCTTTAGCAAACCGGCAACGTCTAAAAGATCAGCGAGAAGCATTTAAAAATGGCATTGATGGCTCATTAGGAGAATCTCAAAAAGCCGTAGAAACTAGTCAGACCACTGAAAAATGGAAAAGGATAACCACATCTGGAGGCCAAAAAGTATTTCAAGGGGTTATAGCCGTATTTTATACAGCAGACACAAAAGAAGAGTTACAACTTCATACTGATAAAATCAAAGCAGCTGGTCGAAAGGTTGGTGTGATTTTTGATGATTGCTATTATTATCAAGAAGAGGCCTTGAATACGATTTTACCAATCGGCAGGGCTTTTCTTGATGTCAAAAAGGACTTTATGCGCCCTTTCACGACGGCCAACGTAGCAACACAGATTCCTTTTACGAATGTGGATCTACAGAGTGAGAGTCCCAGAGCCTTGTATTATGGTCAGAATCAGTTGTCTAATAATCTGATTACTCTGGACCGAAAACGGGACTTAAATGCTGCGAATGGCCTTATTGTCGGCTCAACTGGTTCAGGAAAAGGGATGACTACGAAAACAGAAGAGGTTATTCCAACATTACTTAAATATTTAGAGGATAGAACAATGGTAGTTGATCCTGAGGATGAATACTCTGGTATTGCTGAGATTTTTGGAGGGCAGGTTATCAATCTATCTCCAAAATCGAGCAGTCACTTTAATTTATTAGATTTGCCTAAAACTGATCAAGTTCTTTATGATAATGAGGATCAGGAGATTGATTTAATAGCAGATAAAGCTAATCTTTTGATGGCCTTATTTGATTCTATTATGAAGGAGGTGACAGATGATCACACAGCTATTATTGATAAAGTTACACGATTAGTTTATAAACGTTATGAAGAGCCTACCTTAGTTGAATGGCAGGAGATTTTGGAAGAACAACCTGAGGCTGCAGCTAAAGAATTGGCTGTTAGATCAGAAATATATACTCGAGGTAGTTTGAATCTTTTTGCTCACAAAACAAACGTAGATATTGACAACCGTTTTGTAGTATTTAATTTGAAAGGATTGAGTAAGAAGCTTAAATCTTTTGCTCTTTTAGTTTTGCAAGATTTTATTTGGCAGCAAGTTTTACATTACCAAGGGAAACAAACTATTTGGCTCTATTGGGACGAATTACATTGGACCTTTAGAAGTCAAACTGATGCTACTTTCTTTGCCGAACTATGGGCTAGAATTCGGAAATATGGAGCCATTGTAACAGGTATTACTCAAAATCCTGGAACAATTCTAGCTTGGGAAGAGGGACGAAATTTAATGTCTAATACAGAATTTTTTATCTTGCTTCGTATGAAACCGCAAGATATAGAGAAATTATCTGATGTGACGGAAATACCAGAAGCAATGCAACGATACATTCAGCGCCCCAAACAAAAAGGAAGCGGACTAATCATAGCTGGGGATACCATCGTACCGTTCCAGAATCCAATCCCTAAAAATACAAAACTATATAAACTAGCACAAACAGATGCTTAACAGAAAGGAGTTACTAGATGGCAGAACACGATCCCTGGACAGAAAGGGGGAAAATAAAGCAGGCGGCCGCATATAAGTCAGCTGAACAGAATCACCTAAGCAAGCGTCAAGGTTTAAAACAAGCGAAAAGTGATTATGAACAAAGCAAGAGTAATTACAAAGTTGCTAAGAGCGAGCATAAGGCTACTATAAAGGCCAAACAGAGCACTGCAGAGAGTCGGGAACGTCTAAGTCAGACTAGACATCAATACAAAGTTGATAAACAAGCTAAGAAAACAGCATATAAGCGTATTGGTGGAACTAAGAAACAAAAAGTATCCAGAAGTGCTTATCAAGCGACACGACGGATAGGAGAGGCTGCTCTGCAGGATAATGATGCTTTGGATGGTTTTGTAGATGCTCGACAAAAAATCCGAGGTACACATGCTAGTATTCAACAAGCTAAAAATATTGGCAGACTAAGTAAACAGATTGGCACAGGATTTGTTAGAGGTCCCTACAGTATAGCTAATAGAAGTTATAATCTAGTTCGAGGAAGAGGCTTCACTCGAACTCTAGTTTCTGATCGTTGGGAAATTAAAGCAGCAAAACGTCTCCGGGCTTTCCGCCAACGTTTGAAATACTCTAAGGTTGGAAAAACTGTTCGAGGAACAGGGAAAGTGCTAAATGTTCTAACAAAACCTTTCCAGATAATTTTGAAAAATCCTTTATCTATTAAGGCCTTTCTTATTATTATTGCTTTGATTTTGTTTTTCGTGATTTTTCTAGGGAATCCTAGTCCTATCAGACAGGATGAATGGGAATTAAATCAATCATGGATCTATCTGACAGAATTGGATCGGAACGCTTCTAACGACAAAGTGGACTACTGGTCTAATATTGATGATGTGGTCTTTTATATGAATTATCGTTATAAAGACTATAAGCTGTCAGATATTTATGATGATGGCAGCGATAGCTTGAAAAACAGAACCAACCCGTCGGCCACTCGGAAAGATACCAGCGAGCAACAAACCTACAAAGATTTGCTGCGCCAGATCTGGCATGGTCTTAATGATGATCCTCAAAAATTGCTAACTATGAAAGACCTATATACCAATGAGCTGGCATCAACCTACTACCTTGAGAAGAAAACATTGAGAGAATATGAAGAGCTTCTGGAGAAATCGGACGAAATGGGTCGCTATAGGGCTTATCAGGAATTGGAAAATCCTTTCTATAGTTCCCAGGATGCTGAATACAACAATCCGCTCCTCATTACTCGACGCTTTGGATATGACCCCAAAGATAAGATGTATAACGGCACTGTTATACAAGTCAATCAGGGACAGACCTTGAAATCTGCCTTTGGAGGAAAGATAAAAATTAAGGGGAACGATGTAATCATTGCTAGCTCAAACCGAGAATTGACTTACAAGAAGGTCAATGGAATTCGAGTCAAGGATGGTGAGCAGGTCTCGTCTGGTCAGGAATTGGGGACAGTATCCAGCCAGGGCGGACAGGAGTTCTTTTATCGGAAATATCGTCGATACGACGATAAAGATAAAAAGGATGAATGGATATGGGTCAACCCTGGCTTTTACTTTGAGAAAGTAAAATATAACCAAACTACGTCGGTTATCTCTGATTTAGAACTTTCAGGAGACTTGGCTACTCGAACCAAACAAACGTATGATTATATCAAGAAAAAAGAACCTAAAGCGACCGATAACGGTATAGCATCCATGTTTGGGAATTTTGGAGTAGAGAGCAATATGACCGCTAAACGAGCTGAAGGAGATTATTTAGCCCAGCCGGTCGGTGCAACTGAGAGCTCCTGGGATGATGAAGGATGGCTCTCAATGAGCGGGCCAACCATTTATGGTGGCGGCTATGACAATATCCTACATCGAGGTTTGGGTCTTGGTATGTGGACAGATACGAAAGATGGCAGCACTCGTCATAGTTTGCTTTTGGCCTTTGCCCAGGAGCGGGGCAAGAAGTGGTACGATCTGCAACTGCAGATTGACTTTATCCTGGATGGGGATGCTCCTTATTACAGAGAAATTGCCCGGCAAATCCTGACCAGCAATGAAGATGTTGAAACGCTGACTAAACGTTTCCTCAATCTTTGGGAAGGCAATGCTGGGGATAAATTGGCTGAGCGACAGCATGCGGCTAAGCAGATGTTAACCTATTTCAAAAGAAGTAGTTCAGGTGGCTCTTTCGTGAAGCCGAATGGAAAATATGCTCCAATCTTCAATCAAGACTATTGGGTTATGCAACCTTATGGATTCACTCCTTGGTCATCTGGAGCCGGGGGCGGACTTTATGGTCCATCTGGAGGAAAACATACAGGTGTTGACTTGGCGCCATTAAACGTCCAATATGGGACTGTTGCATTGCCAGCAGATGTCCCAGTTCACTCTATCACAAACGGGACGGTTTATAATACAGGTTATTCATCTGTTGGAGGCTACCAAATTACGATTATACCCGAAGGTACGAATATGTATTTATATTACGGCCATTTGAAGGAACAGCCAAATCTTGCTCCTGGGACAGAGGTTAAAGCTGGGCAACAAATTGCCTGGTTAGGTAACTCAGGTATGACCTCAATTTTCCATGTTCACTTGGAGATAAGCCCCACCCCAGCGATTGGTACAGCGGCTAGTCCAGATCCGTCATTTTTAGTTATTGACAGTGGTACCTTAGCTCAAAGTCAGCAGATAAAAGTAAATCAATAGAAAGGTAAAATATGATTGATGAAAAGAAAGTTAAGATTTTAGTTTGGGGCTTTCTGGCCGGAATAGTTCTGCTTTTCCTGCTTATTCTGGGATTTTTCCTGAAAGGCTCGTCTACGTCTAAAAGAACAACCAATGATTTAGATAACGGTCTGCGAAAAGAAAAAGTTACGGCATTCTTGAAAGCTTATTTTAACAAGGATAAGGTTGGTTCCAATCGAAAGGCTTATCAGCCTTATCTAACTAAAGGAGCTTATCAGGAAGAAATAGGCAACGAAGAAAATCCAGCTTTTCAAGCCTATACGTCCTATATGCAGAACTATCAATATAAGTCTTCAAAACTCTATTTTGGTTCTGAGGAACCAGTTGTCTTTGCAACTGTAAGCTATCAATTTGATAGTGTGAACCAGTTGAAAGAGAATGAAAAGCAAAAGAAGATTACCTCAACGGCTAATTATAGTCTCAAACTGACCTACAAACAAACTGAGGGCAAGTGGTTGATTGATAAAATTGAGATTGTCAATCTTAATCCCATATCGGAAAGTGGCCAAAAGCAGGATGAATATGCGCCAGGAGTAATTGATTTAAATAAGATGAATGGAGAGGAGAATAACGAATGAGGGATGAAAACCAATCAAAACGGATGCAACGACTTATTTTAGTTGCTGTTGTAGTTATTGCTTTTCTGGCTGGTTATGGTTTTGGTGGTAGAGGAAAAATAAACGGGAATGTTAAAACCAAAGAAAAGACTACTCAGCAGATTGCTAGTAAGTCAGATAATAAAAAAGAACTGACTCAAAAGGAAGTAAAAGATTTTCTAGTGGCCTATTATACCAAAAAGGATTTGGAAGAAAACCAGGAACGATATCGCCCATTTATGACTAAGGCTCTTTACACTGCGGAAGTAAAGCAAGAAGAAAGTGCTATTAATCAGACATACAAGGGGTACGTGGTTGACTATGTTTTCCAACGAGCTGAAATATATGTTGATAACGAAAATCTTACAGCGATTGTGCATGTGAGATACACAAACACCTTGCTGGCAAAGAAAAATAATTATGAGAAGGCACAGACTAATGTTTCAAATGAAGTAACACTGAAACTAACGTATCAAAATCAAAATGGGAAACTTCTTTTAAACAGTAAGGAGCAATTGCAGTTGATTAGCAATAGTACAGCAAGCAGTAGTTATCCAGATTATGGAACTTTAAAGGAAGAAGCAAAAAGTTCCTCAGAAGAGACAAACCAGTCTAGTAGCAGCGAAGTAGAGAAAGGAAATTAAAACAATGGCAAAGAAAAATAGTATTCAGAATTTAGAGAAAAAAATTAGTCGATTAGAGCAAGAAAAAATCAAAGTTCAGGATCAGCAAGTAGAGCTTAAACAAAAAGAAAAAGATATTGAGCAAGCTATCACACACGCTAAGGCAGAGTATGTGACAGCTTTGCTTAGCCAGTCTGATTACTCTATGGACGATTTGAAAGGTTTATTACTGGATGATACAGATAAGGAGGTGCCAGATGTTTCTAGCTCAACATTTAACGAATAATCAGCAAAATGATTATGTCAATCGTAATGATTTACTCTCGTATGTCGAAAAAGAAAATGCACGTCTCAAGGCGGTCAATCAAGTAGCTGAGATGACACTGATTCAGAGTAATGAAAATGGGGAAATCTTACAAAAGAAGAGAATTCAACTGCCATTTCAGGGGACAGTTGAAGAATTGCTGCAAGATTTTGGTTTTGTTGATACAGGCAAAAAAAGTAAGTTGGTATTTCCTTTTAAGAAAGAAAAAGGAGCAACTGATACAACTATTCAAAACTCACAAACAGTCCAAACCGTTCAGGGAAGTTCCGCAAGTAATCCGCTGAAAGCTTTCAGTGGATTAAAAATGATACTGTTAGTTATTTTATTGATTGGATTATTTGGAGGCTATTCAGTCATTTTGGCAGGTCAAAATAAACGATTAAAAACAGAAGTAACGTCTTTGGAAAACAAAGTCAATAATCTTTCTAACTTACAGGCAGTTGCCCCACAAGTGGATGTTTTTAGTCGCTATTTTATTTCTTCATTCTATGCCAATGATAGGGATATTTTGGATCAATATTTGACAGATTCTTTAAAAAAAGAGATAGAAGTCAAAGATGGACAGTTGCAATCTGTTGTCTTTGAAGGAGTGAAAAAGAATGGGAAGAATTATCAGGTATCTTATGTGTTACAGATTAATCAAGAAGAAAGTAAACGTACTGTACGTTTAACTTTTGATGTTCAAAGTGATAAGAGTGGCCGTTATGGCTGGCTTGTCACAAGTCAACCTAAAGAGGGACTATACCCTGGATAATACTAAAAAATTAGAAAAGGAAAAAACATGAAAAAAACAACTATTACAACTACTATTTTACTTTCTACTTTGATACTTAATAGTGTAGCTTATGCTGATGAATTGGCTAATAATATTCCGGTTATTACACAACCTACCACTCCAACGCAGCCGACAGATCCTGTAGCTCCGACGCAGCCTACCACTCCAGCGCAGCCGACAGATCCTGTAGCTCCGACACAACCTACCACTCCAGCGCAGCCGACAGATCCTGTAGCTCCGACGCAGCCTACCACTCCAGCGCAGCCGACAGATCCTGTAGCTCCGACACAACCTACCACTCCAACGCAGCCGACAGATCCTGTAGCTCCGACGCAGCCTACCACTCCAGCGCAGCCGACAGATCCTGTAGCTCCGACACAACCTACCACTCCAGCGCAGCCGACAGATCCTGTAGCTCCGACGCAGCCTACCACTCCAGCGCAGCCGACAGATCCTGTAGCTCCGACGCAGCCTACCACTCCAGCGCAGCCGACAGATCCTGTAGCTCCGACACAACCTACCACTCCAGCGCAGCCGACAGATCCTGTAGCTCCGACACAACCTACCACTCCAGCGCAGCCGACAGATCCAAGTACTCCGCTTCAATTGATAAGACCAGCAGTCCCTGACACTTCCTTAGGAGAGAAAGAACAAGTAACTTCAAGACGTTCTGACCGTATATCGGAAAAAAATAATTCTAGTATTTCCTCTTCCAAAAAAGCTTTTGGAGGAACTCGTGAAACCCCGTCGCAGTCTACCACTCCAGATGTTAGAATGACAGAATCAGTAACTACTCAAACATTGGATAGATTACCAGAAACAGGAACAATCTCAAATCCTTTATTTGCTATTTGGGGATTAATTCTGGGAATCTTTTCAGTCTGTTTAAAAAATAGAAAAGTTTCTAAGTAATCAAGCAGCTTATTTTAGGCTGCTTTTGTTTTCTTATAGAAAGGAGGTTCTATGGAACAAGAACGAACGATTTATCAATTAAAAGATGTATCAAAGGTTACTGGTGAAACTTTGTTGAAAGCATTGGCCTACATCTTAGAAACTACAAATGACAAAATTAAGCATCGGATAGCTAACAAACATTTTGCTGGAGAAACTAAATGGAACAGATTCATGACCACGGATAGTAAAAAGGAAGTTAAAACCTTTCTGAATAATGAGGTTAATCTTGAAAAGCTCAAGGACTACTTGAGAGAGTATAAAATCGGCTTTGCTTCACAGAAACTAAAGAATAACCGGGTGATGTTGGCCTTTGAGGTGAAAAATGAGGCACTGGTAAAAGAGGCTTATGAGAAATTTTTGACGGACTTGACGAACCCTAAAGAGGGTACCAAGCTTAATCAAGAGCTACTGAAACGGCCCGAAAATATGAGCTTTGAAGAAAAACTGGAGCATTTACAAAAGCTGCAGGATGCGAAAATCAAAGCTGCGGCAGAGAAAGCTCTAAAAGTAGAGAAGTTTATTCCAAGTAAGGAGGTTGTAAAATGAATACAACAGAACGGAAGCCGCTGCCTTATCTCATTGCTGCAGCTGTTCTATTTTATGCTCTCCATTGGTTAGCTAAGCTCTTTGAATTGGCGCCAGATACAGCAGTTAACGATGAATTCGGTCTAGCTAAATTTGATTGGATGGCGGAACATTGGTCAGATAAATCTCTAATCGATATTCAGTTTACGTCTCTATCGTTGACTGCTGGGTTTATTGGAGTTCTGGCCGCCTTTTTCTTCTTTACTCGCAAACAGGATCAGGGAGTTTACCGGACAGGGGAAGAACACGGAACAGCTCGTTTTGCAACCGTAGAGGAGCTGGTCAGCTTTCAGGATCAGGATCCAGAGAAAAACATGATTTTTACACAGCGAGCTCAGATGGGTCTCTTTAATCAACGATTGCCCTACAACAAGCATATCAACAAGAATGCCCTAGTTATCGGGGGAACTGGTGACTGGAAAACTCGTTCTTTCGGCAAACCCAATATGATGCAGCTTAATTCTAGTTATGTGTTTACAGATACAAAAGGAATGGTCATTCATGAAGTTGGCACGATTTTGAAAGAGGGAGAGTATAAAATTAAAGTGTTTGACTTGATTAGGCTTTCTAATACGGATGGCTTCAATGTGTTTCGTTATATGAATAAAGAGACAGATATAGATAAGGTGTCAGAAGCGATTATCAATGCGACAAAGCGTTCTGATAATCAAGGTGAAGATTTCTGGGCCCAGGCAGAGGCCTTTCTGACCAGAGCTTTGATTGGGTATCTATACTTTGATGGAAAAGTTCTAGGCAAGTATGAGCCAAACCTGGCTCAAGTAGCCGATCTGTTACGCTTTCTGAAGCGGACTGATCCGGAGATTGAAAGTCCGGTTGAGGAAATGTTTAAGCAGCTCGAAGAGGAGTTGCCAGGTAACTATGCTAATAAGCAGTTCCAGCTCTTTATGAAGAACTTTGGAGGTCAGACTTTGATGTCTGTTCTAGCTATTATTTCCAGTCGATTTTCCGTTTTTGACCATGACGATGTGAGAAAGATTGTTCAGCGGGATACCATGGAGATTGAAAAGTGGCAGTTGGAGAAAACAGCGGTCTTTATTCACATTCCTGAGACGGACAAGTCCTATCAATTCTTATCCTCACTATTGTTTACAACAATCTTTGATACCTCTATTCGTGTAGTTGATTCAATTCTAAAAGGAGAGCATGAAACGGCTAAAAAAGATAATTTGGTACACCTGCAGATCTATGGAGATGAAGCTGCTCAAATTGGTAAAATTCCGCTGCTTCCTCAAGTAATCTCTGTTATCCGTACTCGAGAAATATCTATAAAATTGATGTTTCAATCGCATAGTCAGCTTGAGGAGCTTTATGGCGAAAAGAATACAAAGACGATTATCAATAACTGTGGAGCAATTCTCTACTTGGGATCTAATGATCCAGACACGCTTAAGAATATGTCGGATCGAACAGGTGCGCAGACGATTCAACAAACAAAAGTTTCTAAAAGTTACGGACAGCATGGCTCTTCTAGTGAGTCTACGGACAGCCTCAAGCGGGAATTGCTTGATTATCACGAAGTAGCAACCATTGCCTTGGATGAAGCCCTGCTTTTCCTGAACCGGCAGAATGTTTTCAAGGATAAGAAATACCGATTAGAAGAGCATCCACGTTATGGAAGACACGCAGACAGTCCAACTGACGCTAACTGGTACACATATAAGCGTTACATGTCAGATATAGAAGAGTGGCTGGAGAATGTCGAACAAAGTAACCAGGTTGAGATCAGCATGGAAGAACTGGAAGAAATCGCTCTGCCATGGGAGTTGAGCGCCTAGAAAGGAAATGATATGTACGATTTTATGTTTAAGAGTAATAAAGACCCTCAAAAACCAACTTATGGAGTTGGTTTTTTTGAGGGCATTGAGGAACAAATACCTGGAGGTGTATTATTGAGAGCTGCGGTATCTGCTACAAAAGAAGGAACTGCAGATCAATCTCAGGAGGAGTTTTTGCTGCAGGTGCTTGTGAAAGCTATTCAGGAATTGACTTACCAAGAATTCCAAGAGCTGCAGCCTTATCTATTTTGTTATGATGCAGAACAAACAGCAAAAGTCCCAATAGTTCGGCCGTTGGAAGCAACCCAAGAAGAATTTGAATTAATCCGAGCTGCTCCAGCAGATTTCTTCCTGAAATAGAAAGGAGCTAGAGAATGGCACGAGTAGAAGAATTAAAAAAACTATCTATCTTAGATGTAGCTGAGGCTTTAGGGCTGGAGCTGAAGCGCCAGGGAACGGACAGATATGTCTGGGTAGAGCATGAAAGTTTTGTAATCAGCCCACGTCGCAATATCTTTTCATGGTTTTCTCGTGATGTGAAAGGAGATGTAATTAAGCTTGTCCAGACCATTCGGGAAGAGCAGACAGGAAGCCGGCCATCTTTTAAAACGGCCAAGCACTTCCTGGAGGTAGGAGAGTTTCCAGAAGTGGATATGACCGCTGCACCAGCGCCTAAACTGGCCTTTGAATACAGGCATGAAAGTTATGAGCATGCCAACACCAGCTGGACCAGAGACTATCTGAGAAGGGAGCGGAAGCTATCTGAGGATACAATTACTTTTTTCTTCCAGCAAGGGAGTATAGCTGAAATATCTCATAAAATGAACGATTACTCTGAGCCAGCTATTGTTTTTAAATTCAAAAACAGCCAGGGAAAGGTGATGGGAGCCAGCCTGCAGGGAATTGTCGAAAATCGGGAGAAATACCCTGATAGGGGCTATCTAAAGCGGATATTAAAAAATTCTGATGGTCTTACTGGTTTTTACGCAGACGTTGGCCGACCTAAGCGACTTATATTTGCAGAGTCTCCCATCGATGTCATGAGTTATTATCAACTCCATCCTCAGCTTCAAGATGTCCGTTTAGTGGCCATGGATGGACTTAAGGAAGGTCTTATGAGTTTTCGCTTTGCGGAGCTAGTCAGTGAGCTGCAAGGCAAGACTTATGAGCCAGGGGAGCGAACAGCTAGAGTACTTGAAGCTACAGCTAAAACTTCCACGTTCTTTCAGAGTAATGAGGATTTTATCACTTTGGCCGTAGATAACGACTCTGCAGGGTGGAATTTTATCAGCAAGCTGCAGGAAAAGGGAATCCCTTTTAAGCTAGATATTCCGCCTATTGCACAAGAAGGGGTTGAAAAAGCCGATTGGAACAGCTTTTTGAAAGAACCACTCCAGGGACAAATAGAGCTAGTTCATATCTACAGCTACGATAAAAAGAAAAAATCTGCAGCCTATCAAGGCTACTTTTCAAAAGATTTGGCCGCTGAAAAAATCGCTCAGTTGACTGCAGGGGATGTGGTTGCTTTCAGTACCTCTGAAACGCTCTCTCGGGACGAGATAGAGGAATTGGCGACCAATCAATCAAAGACATACCAAAAGCTCTCAGGAGCCAAAGAGGGGCTTAGAGAGGAAGTTCCGCAGACACTGAACATCTGGGCTGGAACGAATGAAAATACATTACTATCTAATCTAGCACCTTCCCTACTAGTCATTGATGGTTTCAGTTATGAGAGTGTTGAACATGCTTATCAGACTCTGAAATCAGGAAAGATTAATGCAAAAGCTTATTCGTGGGCTGAAAAAAATAGAGCAGCCTTTAAGACAAGTCAGAAAGTCCAATCAGATCGAGTTTTAGGGCCTGCTGATACTAGTAAGAATATTTTGTTAATGGAGAAACTTTTAAAAGAACGTTATCAGCAAGATACGTCCTTTCGTCAAGCATTGGATGCAACAAGAGGAAAAGTTTTAACCCATGAACAAGATCAAGGAATATGGAAAGTAGAATTTCCAAAAATTTTAACGAGGATAAGAGATAAAGAAAATTTCAAGAAGGAGAACCGAATGACAGAAGTAAATAAACCAAGCATTGACCAGCTCATTCAAGACAGAGATCTGAAAGGTTTGTCTGCTCACCTGAAGGAAGGTGTCAAAGATTATTTTAACTCTGATACCTATAAAATTTTCTTGCAAACCATGAGCAAATTCAACAATTACTCTCTGAATAATTTGTTTTTAATCGTCGCTCAAAAGAAAGATGCGTCTGCGGTTGCTTCCTTTAATGCATGGAAAAAATTAGGAAGACATGTCCAAAAAGGGCAGAAGGCGCTCAAGATTTGGGCACCCTATCAAGTAACTCGAAAGGACGAAAAAGGCCAGCCTGTTTTAGATAAAAAGGGTCAAGAAATAAAGGACACACGCTTCCGTTTAGTTCCTGTCTTTGATGTCAGTCAAACGGAAGGCAAGGAGCTTCCTAAGCCTGTTTATGAATTAGAAGGAACTCATCAAGACTATGCTAACCTCTATCGTGCAGCTAAAGAAACTGCAGCTGCTAAAGGTGTTCGTTTAGAAATTTCTAAGGAGCCAATGGAAGCACACGGCTATTATTCACCAACGGAGAATAAGATTGTCATTCGGGCTGGCATGAGTGAACGTGAGACACTGAGTACCATTTTTCACGAGATGGCGCATGCAGATTTACACAATCCTAAAGCACTTGAAGGGCAGAAGCTGACCCGAACGAATAAGGAGCTGCAGGCTGAGTCTGTAGCCTATGTTGTCGCCAATCATTACGGTCTAGACACTAGCTCTTACAGCTTTGGGTATCTTGCTAACTGGAGTAATGAACCGGACAGTCTTGCTGATATGGAAGCTCAGTTATCAATCGTCCAAAAGGAAGCTGCGGACCTCATTACACGACTGGATACCGCTTTTGAAAAATATCAAAACAAGGAAGTGTCCAAGGATCCGCTTAGTCAAAAACTGGAAGAGTTTAACCAGAAGTGTCAGAAAAAACTAGCTAAAAAGGCGGCATCAGAACCCGAAAAAAAATCTCATCCCCAGAAAGGGGACGAGGAGAAGGACAACCAAGCGAGCAAGTAAAAGAACTGCTCAGTTCACTTAACCGAAAACGAAAGGATAACCAAGATGAAAGAAATAGTTGAAGAAACTTTAGCAACCTATTTTACAACATTTGCACCAGATGGTGTGCTAAAACCAGATGAAGAATTTTTCAAACTCTCCCGAAAGGCAGCAATCCACGAACTCCAAAATGACCTGAAGGAGCAGGAAGATTTGGAGCTGGAGCTTGCAGAAGATACAACAGAAACAATCGCCTATCTGCAGTCTATTAACGACGAAGAATATGAGCAGTTGAAGGATAACTACCGCTAGGGAGGTATTCAAAATAGGCGAGGCCATTTGAAAAATGGTCCGCTTATTAAGGTGCGCAGCACCTCACCAGGGGTTTGGGGAATTCCCCAAAGTTTTGAAAGATAGGTTCTCTTATTTGGCCAGGGAAATCCCAAAGAGAAGAGAGCCTATTCTTTTAAATTTCGCATTTGTATATACAAATGCTATGCTTGCCAGAGCAAAGTATATCAAGATGGCAGGTTGCAATCAAGCAGAGAGGAACAAAATTAGGTATGAAAGAACAAGGACACAGAGAACGACCAATACAAAAGCTATTTTGGATAAACGAAAGCGAAAATCAGGCCATCCGTCGTAAAATGGGGGAAGCTGGTATCCGGAACTTTTCGACCTTTGCCCGCTACATGTTGCTTACTGGTCGAGTGCAAGTTATCAACTTTGAAGAGCTGTCTAAACTGCGTCAGGAAATCAACCGAGTCGGGGTCAATATCAACCAAATTGCTCGGCAGGTGAACACGAACGAAGAAGCCAGCAGAGAGGAGTTGGTTGCTGTTTTGGAGAAACTGCAGGAGATTGAAGAGCTGATTGAGGGCAAGATTGAAGAAGCAGAGAAAGGAGAATAGATGGTTGTTACAAAAGCTATTCAGATAAAAAACACTGGTAACTTAAAGAGAGCTGTTAAATATATTTTGGATGAAGCTAAGACAGTAGAGCTGGTCACTAACAGCAACCAATCTTTTCCAGTTATTCTCAAAGATGGGAAATTGCAGACGCAGTTAGTCTCTGGTCATTTGATTGGACAGGAGCGAAAAGCTGCAGAAGAATTCATTCTGACTAAGAAGCTGGCTGATAATCGTTTTGGCCGAAAAGAAACCTCTGACTTGGTTACAGAAAATGGAGTGCTAGCTCATCATCTGATCCAATCTTTTGATCCGTCGGACAATCTAACAGCAGAGGAAATTCACGAGATAGGACGCAAGACTGTTTTGGAATTGACAAAGGGAAAACATGAGTTTGTGATTGCAACTCATGTAGACAAAAATCACATTCACAACCATATCATTTTCAATACAACGGATAATAGCACCTTGAAAAAATTCCGTTGGCAAAAGGGAACTAAGCGGAGCCTGGAGAAAATTTCAGACCGTTATGCGGAGCTGGCTGGAGCTAAAATTATTGATCGGAGCGCTCCAAGATTTTCTCATACGAAGTACGCAGCCTATCAGAAAAAGAATGTATTTAAACTTGAGATTAAGTCCCGTTTGAATTTCTTGATTAAGCACTCAACATCCATCGAGGACTTTTTAAAGAAAGCAAAGGCACTGAATTTAGCAGTCAATTTCTCTGGTAAGCATGCCACTTATCGGTTGCTGGACAGTGAGCAGCAGCGCAATACTCGTGATAGTACTCTATCTAAAAAAGGTGCTTACACTTTGGCCACGATTGAGAAGCGAGTCGGCCAAAACAAGGCGACCTACTCTCTAGAGGATATCAAGCCAGAGTATGACAAACTGCAGCAAGAAAAAGCAGAAGATTTTGAACAGCGCCTCACGATTGAACCTTGGCAAGTTCAAGAGGTTACAGCTGACGGCATCTACCTTGAGATTGACTTTGGTATCCATAATCATGGTTTGATTAAGGTCCCACATCGGCAAGTAGATCAGCTGGAAGATGGACGCTTTGAACTTTTTGTCCGAAGAAATGATTTCTTTTATTTTCTCAATCCAGATCACTCAGAGAATAACCGTTACATCAAAGGAAATACCCTTATGAAGCAGCTTGCTTATAATAATGGTGAGGTTGTTCTGACTAAAAATCGAAACATCTCTAATCTAAATCAGTTGATTAAAGAGTTTGAATTCCTGGCTGCTCATGACGTGACCAGTGGCCAACAATTTGAAGAACTCGAGGAACGCTTTATTGAGCAGCTAGACCAAACAGAGGAGACTCTGCAGCAGATTGACCAACGACTGATGAAACTCAACAAAGCTGCAGCTGCTTTGTCTGATCTGCAGTCTGACAATCCAGAATACCAGGTACTGGGTCAGGAAATTCTGGAAAGCTTGGGCTTCCCTTTGACCATTCGATCGGAGGAACTGGAGAAAGAGATTACTGAAATCAGTGTTGAGCAAGCAGGTCTTCAGCAGAAATACGATGACATTGTTGGTAGCTTTGAAGAGTATCGAGCGGTGAAGGATAATAACCAAGTTCGGAGAGAACAGGGAATATCTGAAAAAATTTTTTGATAGCTTTGAGGGATACTTTTCTCGTATGAAGAACTAGAATATTATTCAAAAGAAAGACAAACAAATACACGACTATATGGTAAAATTGAAACCAAAGAAGATTAAAAAAGAAAAGGGTTGTATTGTTATGAAAAAGAAAGATTTACCAAAAATTATTATTATTGCTATTGTCATTTTGTTTGTAATACCATTACTGATCAATCTATCCTTTTAAATTGGCTCTATACGTTTGTTAGCTGCCGAGTGGACAGCAGGAGATTTGCTGTCCTTCTATGGTGCTGTTCTTGGAGCAGTCATAACATTAATAGGTCTAGCTATCACATTAGATTATCAATCAAAACAAGCCAGAAAAGATGATGAAATTAAGTATAAACCTATTTTAAAACTAAGTGCAGTCGAGGTTGAATATAATGGTTTTATGGGTAGGAGAGAAGTTAAAATTTTATTTCCATTTTCTAGTTTTGGTGGTGATGAATTTGCAACGCAGAAAGAGATAGTTTTTTATAGACAAATGGAGGAAACTAGTGATTTTCACTTGATATTTGAAAATAAGGGAAGAGGAGAAGCTAGCGAAGCATTTCTAGATTGTGTGGAAATAAGTGAAGTAACTTGGGATGATAATAGCCATTTATATATTGCTGCAGGAGGTAGTAATTTGTCTTTAGGTGAGATTTTGGTTAATGAAACAGCGGATATTATTATTTCCATACCTAATTTTTTATTTTTAAGAAAAGGGCATGATGAAAAACATATTTGGATTGTTCTGACCATATCTTATGATGATATGTTCCATAGAAATAAAAGAACAATGAAAATATTATCTGATTTCAAGATTATTCCGATAAAGGAAGCTCCAGCTCCTTATTTCTACAAGGAGGATTTTGAATATTATGAAGTTGAAGTACGATTTATGGGCTATCAACAGATAGATTAAAATATAAGGCCAATAAGGTATACCCTATTGGCCTTGCACGTGCAACTTGATTTTACTGGTCAAAAGACACGGCCAATAGAGTTCGGCAAAAATAAGGAGGAACATATGTCAAGAGTTGGTTATGCACGAGTCAGCAGCACAGATCAGAATTTGGATCGGCAGCTGGAGCAGATGCAGGACTGTGAAAAAGTTTTCCAGGAGGCGGTCAGTGGAGCCAGCAAGGAACGGTCTCAGCTTCAGGCTCTCCTACAGTACATCCGAGAAGGGGATATAGTCGCCGTAACGGAACTTGAACGCTTGGGGAGGAATAACCAGGAGCTGACAGAGATTATAACTGCTATACAAGCTCGGGGTGCCACTTTGGAAGTTCTTAACCTTCCGACTTTACGGGGGATTGAGGACGAGAACCTCAGACGGCTGTTGAATAATCTAATTTTGGAAATTTACAAGTATCAAGCCCAAGCAGAGCGAGAACGCATCAAGGAGCGTCAACGTCAGGGGATAGTTCTTGCCAAGGCTCAGGGTAAGTACCAGGGCAGGAAGGCTCTCTATACTGCAGATGATGAGCGTCTGCAGCATGCCTTTGATTTGTATCTTCAAGGATATACTGATAGGGACGTTAGCAAACTGACAGGGATTCCGGAAAGGAGTTTTAGACGGTATCGGGAGAAATACCAAATAAGGCGAAGAAATTAGATACTCTAGTCGTGAGATATTGCAAAATAATTTAAATTACTTATAAGTTATATGAATACTTGACACTTTATGTCGTAAATGTTGTAATATAGTAAAGAAAGAGAGGAGTTCAGATGGTATCAATCTTTAAAAATATTTATTCTGCATTAAAAACGGGAAAAACTCTTGATTATATCAATCAGGAAAATGAAATTCAGGAGGAAAAAAAACGGAAAGAAGATAATAAGAAGAAAAAACAGACTGAAGAATTTAAAATTACTGCTAAACAGTTACTAGATGAGAAAATAGCAACTGTCAAAAAATACCTTGAAAAAGGTGATTACCAATCAGTAAATAAGTATTTGAGAATTTTATCTAATTATTATACATATTACACTGCCTTTGATACATTGAATTCTGATAATAATAAGTGGGGAAAAGTTATAAATGGAAACTTGTGCACCATAATTGATACTAGGTTTTCGCATGAATTAGTAAAAAATTACGTTTTTAACGTTCACCAAGAAGACTTTGTCCGTTATTATTCAAACTATACCAATCTATCTATAGAAAAACCAACTTTCCGTTTGCATGAACATCCTATCTTACTGTTTCCTTGGAATAAAGGTAGGATTGTTGAAAATATAGAAAATATAAATAATCATAGCTGTCCACTTTCTCCAAATCGAAACTTAGATAACTATTATTTTTATCCTATGGGCCTGATAGAGTGTTATAGAGGGAACCACTCACAGTTTTCTGCTTTGTTAGAAAATAGTGATAAACATGTTAGCGAGATCACACAAATTGTTGATGTAACATTACTCTATGATGAGATTTATTTTGATGGACAAGAGTTTAAAAGAAAATCAGATAATAAATGGTTATATAAAGCTGAGAATGATTTTGAAAGGCTCTACGGTGTGTATTTTGAAATAGGTCGGGTTTTAAAGGATTATCCGGATTATTTCCCTAATTCTATATTAGACATAGTGTAAAAGACCAGGTATTCATTGCTGATTATGTGGTTACTGACTCTTCTTTGTATTTCTTATTTCCCTGGTTTGTTCCAGGGCTTTTTTGTTCCTATATGCTCTTAAAGTTTATAAATATAATTATAATTATATTTATAAACATATTGACAAACATAATTATAATGGTATAATGGAAGTATAGAAAATAACAAGGAGATAGATAGATGGCAGAAGAACATCATTGTAAATTTTGCGGCTGCACTTGGAACAATGCTTGCTATACTCCAGACAAAGGATCTTGCTGGTGGATAGACGATGAAGAAACGATCTGCAGTCATTGTTATTATGGATGGAATGGAGAAACAGAATGAAAATTATTACATTTGCCGCTATTAAGGGCGGTGTTGGGAAAACAACTTTAACTTTTAATTATGCTGAATGGCTTGCCAAGAAAGGTCAGAAAGTGCTTTTGATTGATCTAGATCATCAGTGCAATTTGACGCAGTGTTACAATATCTACGAGAGCAAGAATACTATTGCTAATGCTTTTAAAGGCGGTGACGTGGATATTAAGGAGGTCAAAGAAAATATTAGCCTTATTCCTGGTTCCGTTCAGTTAGACACTGTGGAGCGGGATCTGGAGAATAGCGACAAGAAAAATATGCTTCTCTATCTCTGGTTAGAAGATAACTATGAGAAGAAAGACCTAGAACAGTTTGATTATATCTTGATTGACTGTAGGCCGGACTTTGCAACCGCAACTAAAAATGCAGTTGCAGTTAGTCATGCCATTGTCAGTCCGCTGACACCTTCTGAGTTTGGCTACAATGCCAAATTTAACCTTTCCAGTCGTCTAGAGGCTTTCCGAAAGGATGTGATTGATTATCGCACTAGAGAGTCTTATATAACGGCTGAACTGTATTTTCTGGCTAATATGATTCGTCCAAACTATGGCTCTTCCAGAGAGCTTCTAGAAGCTTTAGGGTTGGAGGCTAAAGAAAAAGGAACTGATAACCTTTTGGGAATTGTTCCAGCAAAAGAGTTGTTCAATCATTCAACAATCGATAAAGTCTCTATTGCGGATATGAAGGAAAATCCTGAACTCTATAAAAAACATAAGAAATTCTTTGACGAGTTAGAGCAGACTTTCTCAAAAATTTATGATACAATATAATTATATTTATAAACATAAATACAAATACATTTATAAACATAAATATAATTTATAAAGGAGATATAGATGGCATTTGAACGTAAAGAAAAGGAAATTTCGCAGCTAATTGAGAAAACCACTAAGCCGACTCCTCAGCCGGTTTTCGCTCCTGATGTGAGTAATTTTGAACGGAAGAAACAATATCAGTTCACCTTAAAGCCAAGCAATAGAGAGAAATTGGATCAGCTTTCTAAAGCTGCAGGGGCTCGGTCAGCATCCGACTATTTAGATAAGCTAATAGAAAACTTGAGTTAATTTATGTTTATAATTATAAATATATTTATAAACATAATTGTATAAATAATAAAAGGAGAACTAACATATGAACAATTCACAACGCAATGAAAGACTTATTGAAGTTACAAATAACGAGAGTTTAAGTCGAAAAATTGTGGCTGAGTCAAACGAACGAGAACTAGATGTCTTAGACATGGCTCTACAAGAACCAGAGAATAAACTCCTATTTATTGGTTCAACTGATTACTACAGTATATGTAGAATTAATAAAGAATCTCAAGCATCTTCCAAAGTAATTGTCCTGGACTATATATCAGGTATGAGCCCAATGAATTGGGGCGAGAAATTATACAAAGAGGCAGTTCAAAAATATGGACTAGATGCTTACTCCCTCTACATGAGAAATACTCTGGCAGGACGTGACGAAGTACTCCCTTTAGACTTTTAACCCTGACTTATAAAGCAATATTCTAGTCATAATCAAAAAATATCTTCTGGCCTTTCTAACTGAAAGGTCTTTTTTGTCATTTCCGGGATAAAAAATGACATTTCAGAGGAGCGCTGCTGCAAATTATTTAGTACATGTTAAACTTTTATTATCAGCTGAAGGAGGAAAGGAAATGCTAAGAAAATTTAAAAAATGGCATAAAAAATATTTTGGAGTTGGTAGTACCTTTTATCGTAAAATAGCCCACTTTGAAAGCTGGCTATACGATGCGATTGTTTCCAAACTATTCTAAAAAGTTTGTGTTATACTGTTTGTGAGGTGGTAACCCAAACAACTATCTCAGAGCCTGGCCAGTTGGTCAGGCTTTTTTTATCATAAACTTGCAAATTTTACTAAAAACAATAATATAATACCTAAGTTTTGGAAAGGGGTTAGCTTATAACGAAATTTACTGGTGCTCGTTCATCGCATGACTGTTTTGTTAAGCTGTTTGAAGGATTATAATAAACACAAACATAAATATAATTATATTTATGTTTGTGTTTATAAATCAAAAAGAAATTATACATTCAAATAAACTCCTAAATTCCCTTTATTGGGAAGTTTTTTTAAAGAATGTGATAAATAAAGTACAAAACACTTGACAAATGATAGCGTATATGCTATCATTATATTATAGTCATCTTATAAAAATTCTAGAAAGGTTAAACTGGTAAACTATGAAAAAGTTTAATTTTATTTTTGATTATTATGATAAAGATGAATTCCTAGATTTCTTAGATTCTTTGGATGGTACTCCAGCTGGTAAATTGGTTAGAAAGATGGAATTTGTTGAAGAATATGGTATACAAGAATCATTAGCTCTACAGTGGATAAAGAAAATCGATGATGAGATGTATGAGGTACGAGAGAGCGCAAATGGTTTGTTTCTAAGAGTCCTATTTGTTAAGAAAAAAGGGGATCCAACAAAGTATATAGTCCTCTGGCAATTCATTAAAAAATCAAATAAAATACCATTAAAAGAACTAAACAAAGCTAGAAGACGCAAAAAGCGTCTTTAAATGCTTTGTTACGATGTAGATAAGACTGTAAATTAGAAAATTTACAGTCTTATCTGGACCGTAACTGGTACAGAAAGAAAGGAATAAGGAGAAATAAAATGGCAAATTTGAAAGAAGGAGTTCAAACTAAATCGTTATTAAATTCTTATGCTGAAAAACGAATGTCAGAAAATGATTGTTTTAAAAAAGCATATTATGAATACGAAAATAAAATTGAAATCGCATTTTTAACAAAACAATTAAGAAATAGCTTAAATTTAAGCCAACGTGAATTCGCAAAAAAAGTCAATAAACCGCAATCAACAATTGCTAGAATTGAAAATGGGACTATGAATCCGTCTATCGAATTACTAGAAAATATTGCTGCAGCAACAAATAGTAAATTAAAAATTGAATTTGTTCCGATCGGCTAGAATTTTTTAAAAAATAGTATACTTTATAAGTAGACTAAAATATTTTTATACAAAAATATTTCTAAACAGTTTGTGTTATACTGTTTGTGAGGTGGTAACCCTAACAACTATCTCATGCCTGGCCTGTTGGTCAGGCTCTTTTTTTATCATGGACTTGAAAATTTTACCAAAAAACAATAATATAATACCTAAGTTTTAGAAAGGGGTTAGCTTATGGGTGTGACTGTCCTGGATGAAAGAAAATTTTTAGCAGATTTGAGAAAGCAGAATGAAGAAGCCTTCCTGAAGGCTGTAACTCGATATGATGATCAGGTAGCCCCGTCTATGCGTGCCAGGGGCTACAAATTGAAAAATAGATCAGCCCGTACAGTTGCTTTTATCTTTGGGGAAATTTGCTTTGAAAGAAACCGCTGGTACAAAAAGGGAACTTGCAAGGTGCCAGTGGATGAATGGCTTGGGCTGGAGAAACACAGTCGTTTCAGCATGGAGCTGATTTATCAAATTAACCAGATTTCAACGTGCACTACCTACCGCAAAACAGCTGATTTGATAGAGTTCATGACTGGTATCAATCTAACAAAAGATACTGTACTGAAAGCTGTTAAGCGTGCTGCAGCGCTTAAGAAGGAGCAAGAAGAATATGACCTCTTGTCTCTTCCGGAAGCGAAAGAGAAAAACAAAAAAAGCCCTGAGAGGCTTTACATCGAGGGAGATGGAGTCTGGGTCAAAACACGATCTAAACAAGGAGAGGAAGCTAAATATAGCAATATCTCTCATTATGTCGTCCATACAGGAAGCGAGCAGATCGGCCAGTCCAAACGCAGGCAGTTAAAAAATAAAAAAAACGTGCTTTCTTTATCTGGTAGCAAAGCCAAAGATCAGGTATTAGATTATGTGCATCAGACCTATAAAACAGGAAAGGGAACAACCCTGATTACTAACTCTGATGGCGGTCCGGGTTATGGAGGCAGAGTTTTCAAGGATTTTGCGGCCGCTTTTAAAGTTCAAAGACATGAGCATTTCTGGGATCCTTACCATTTGCAGCAAGAGATAGAAAAGAATTATAAAGCGCAGCCAGAAGAGCTAAAAGAACTCTTGAAACAGGCTATTTATCAGCATGACTTTGACCTTCTTCAAACAACCCTTGACACGACAGAAAGTCTCATTGAGGACGAGGAAGAAACGGCTACTTTCCAGGACTTTGCCAGAAGACTAAAGCGAAATTTTAGTTATACTAAGCCAGCATCACTTCGCAATCTCCCAAAGAAAGGAATTGGGGTGATGGAGTCACAGCACAGGCGCCTTACTTACAGAATGAAGAACCAGGGAATGATCTGGAGTTTAGAAGGAGCTGAGATTATGGCAAATATGATATTAGCTGTAGAAGAAGGAACCCTGAGAGAGTTGTTTTTCGGGGACTGGCGGAAAGCATCCCAAAAAATAAAAGGGTTAGATAAGGTTTCTGGAGGAAAAATAAGAAAATACATGAATCATTTGGATAGTCTAAAGCGGAATTTCCAGATTGGAGAGGGAAGAAAGGCACATAAAGCTCGACGTCAAAGTCATAAAAAAGGTGCTACTATCCTAAGATAATCAAACAGTCCTGTATAGTTCTTCTGGGGTTGAAAACTCTAGGGTTTATTTGACATGCCGTCATCATTTTTCTGTTGACACCGCTTGAAATTAGTTGTATAATTATAGCAATAAAACAAAAAGAGGCAGGTGCGCTAACACCTACCTCGCCGAGTAAAACAACAGACACTTGTTATACTCAGTCTTAAAACATGATAACAACAAAAATCAGAAATGTCAAGGACTGGATAAGATAAGTGTAAACTAATTTCTCATTGTCCTCAAAATTTCTGTTATTTTTTTATCTTCTCAAAAATTGAGACACATACTTTTAGATTAAATACCTTGACAAAACGGAAAAAGATAAGGTAAACTATATCTCGTGCGATGAGTTGATATGCAGTTTTTCTGCAAATTGAAGCATGGGAGGTCATAACGCAGGAGCGGATCTTGATCAGTTGTGTGAACCTGCTGATCACACGAAAGTGCCCTTATCCCCAGTCTACGGATTGGGGATTTTTCTATGTCTCTTAGAGTGGCAAGACCATTAGTCGCAGCCGGGCTTAGAGACATTGATACTGAGACGGTTGACGTCGTGAGTGCTATTGCTCTTGACGAAACGAGTCCGCAGGAGGAAATTGAGTCATAGAGCAGTGGATGCAGTTTTGTTCGTGAGAACAAAATCTGTAAACCTTGAAAGCTCTCATAGAGAGGCATTAGAGTTGGTGTGGTTTATCAAAATATCGCACTTATATTCTTCAGAAATATTTGCATTTTTCCCTAAAAATAGTATAATACTAACAATACAAAATTTTTTGAAAATTCAGAGAGGTTATCGCATGGGATATACAGTTGCTGTAGTAGGTGCAACAGGCGCCGTTGGATCTCAAATGATTAAAATGCTGGAAGAATCTAGCCTTCCAATTGATAAAATACGCTATCTGGCGTCTGCTCGTTCAGCTGGTAAAGTTCTCCAGTTCAAGGGACAAGATATTACTATCGAAGAGACGACTGAGACGGCTTTTGAAGGTGTAGATATTGCTCTCTTCTCAGCTGGTGGTTCTACCTCAGCAAAATTTGCTCCTTACGCAGTCAAAGCTGGAGCAGTAGTGGTCGATAACACCTCTTATTTCCGTCAAAATCCTGATGTTCCTCTAGTTGTTCCAGAAGTCAACGCCCATGCCTTAGATCAGCACAAGGGAATTATCGCCTGCCCTAACTGCTCGACAATTCAGATGATGGTGGCTTTAGAGCCTGTTCGTCAAAAATGGGGTCTGGAGCGCATCATTGTGTCTACCTATCAAGCAGTTTCTGGTGCAGGTATGGGAGCCATTCTTGAAACCCAAGCTCAATTACGTTCTGTTCTCAATGATGGTGTAAATCCTAAGGACGCGGAAGCCAATATCCTGCCATGTGGTGGTGATAAGAAGCATTATCCTATTGCTTTTAATGCCTTACCTCAGATTGATGTCTTCACAGATAACGACTATACTTACGAAGAGATGAAGATGACTAAAGAAACGAAGAAAATCATGGAAGATGATTCAATTGCTGTTTCTGCGACATGTGTCCGTCTTCCAATCTTGTCTGCTCACTCAGAGTCTGTCTACATCGAGACTAAGGAAGTTGCACCTATTGATCAGGTAAAAGCAGCAATCGTAGCTTTCCCAGGTGCAGTTCTGGAAGATGATGTAGCTCATCAGGTTTATCCGCAAGCAATCAATGCGGTTGGTAAGAAAGAAACCTTTGTTGGCCGGATTCGTAAAGATCTAGATGCGGAAAAGGGAATCCACATGTGGGTGGTTTCAGACAATCTTCTTAAGGGGGCGGCTTGGAATTCTGTTCAAATCGCAGAGACACTGCATGAGCGTGGTTTAGTTCGTCCGACAGCAGAAGTTGTTTTTGAATTAAAATAAAGTGACCAAGGAAACTTGACAGCACAGGGTTGAATAATCGTTCTTTCAACCCTCTTTTCGTATAATAAAGAGAGGTAAGTTTATGGCGTATGCGGATCTGAAAAACTGTAAAATCATCACAGCTTTTATTACTCCTTTTCATGAAGATGGTTCCATCAATTTTGAAGCTATTCCAGACTTGATTGAGCACCTTTTGGCTCATCATACGGATGGGATTTTACTTGCTGGAACAACTGCTGAAAGTCCAACTCTAACTCACGATGAAGAGTTGGAATTATTTGCGGCAGTTCAAAAAGTTGTCAAGGGGCGTGTTCCTTTGATAGCCGGTGTCGGTACCAATGAAACGCGCGACTCTATCGAATTCGTCAAAGAAGTAGATGCATTTGGTGGTTTTGCAGCTGGTTTGGCCATCGTACCCTATTACAACAAACCTTCTCAGGAAGGGATGTATCAGCACTTTAAAGCCATTGCGGATGCTTCAAACCTGCCCATCATTATCTACAATATACCTGGCCGGGTAGTGGTTGAGATGACGCCTGATACCATGCTGAGATTGGCTGAACATCCAAATATTATCGGCGTTAAAGAATGTACCAGTCTGGCGAATATGGCCTATCTGATTGAGCATCGTCCAGAGGAGTTTCTAATTTACACTGGTGAGGATGGTGATGCCTTTCATGCTATGAATCTGGGGGCTGATGGAGTTATTTCTGTTGCTTCTCACACAAACGGTGATGAAATGTTTGAAATGCTTGATGCTATTGAGCACAATGACATCAAAAAAGCAGCAGCTATCCAACGGAAATTCATCCCTAAAGTCAATGCACTCTTCTCTTATCCAAGTCCAGCACCAGTTAAGGCTGTTCTTAATTACTTGGGCTTTGCAGCTGGTCCAACCCGCTTACCTCTTGTGCCAGCGCCTGAAGAAGATGCTAAACGCATTATTAAGGTTGTGGTTGATGGTGACTATCAAGCGACCAAAGAGACTGTTAAAGGCGTCCTGAGACCGGATTATTGATTTATAGAAGCAGTTTTAGGATTGACATAATAAAAATAATAAAGAAAGAATTGAAATTTGTGACAGAAAAACATAGTGAACGAATTGAGGAGTATAAGGCTAAGCATAGACTGGAAAAACTTGAGGGAAAAAAAGTTTATGATAAGCCAGTTATCCGAACCGGTGATAAGGCAGGTTGCTATGGTTCAGGATTGATTTTACTTGGATCTGTTTTAGGAATAATTTATTTACTTCTAATACTGATAACGGACTGGGATTTGAAACTTTTCTCTTTCATCTGGGAAACACTTGCTGCGTTAGGGATAGTTTTCAGTCTCTTTGGAGCTTTTAAAATTGGTCAGTTGGAGTTGCACAGTTTGTCAATGGTGGCTGACAAAGAGAAAAATTTTGAAATTGATAAAGCTTTCAATCTTTATAACATCATTCACAAACCAACAAAGAAAATTCTACTTCAATATGATAGTGAGGATGATAGTTTAATTTCTCTGAATGCTGGAGGAGAGCTATTAGTTGAGCTCTTAAAAAGAGTAGAAGAAGAAAAAATGTCCTTTAAGGCTATTAACAAAACATTGAGCTTAGAAGAAGTGTCTGAAAATCACTGGAAAATGCACTATCGTTACAAAAGACAAGACATAACATTAGAGAAATCCGATACATAATGTTTTGCTTGCTAAGTTAGTCGGATTGACTTAAACTGAAAAGTGAATTCGGAATCTGATAGTTGTATGAAGAACATTGGAAAAGGATTGCCCAGAGCGGTCCTTTTTTATATGGCCTTTTAAGGCTAAAAAAATGGAAGCATCCTTTGAAAAATATTGGAAAAAATTATATAATGTTAAGGTATGGTCTGACTTTGAGATTTCTTTTTGAGCAGACTATAGACAACTGGACTGGTAGCAGTCATGTTAGAGACTTACATTAGATTAGAAATATATAATATAAAAGGAGTTTTTTATGCAAGTTATTAAACGGAGCGGTGAGGTTGTAGAATTTGACCCAGATAAAATTTATCAAGCGGTTTTAAAGGCAGCTCAGACTGTCTATGTTTTGACAGATGATTTACGTCAAAATCTAGCTCAAGTTACAAAAAAGGTTGTTCTTGATTTGCAAGAAGCAAAAGTGGAGAGAGCAACAATTAGCATGATTCAATCAATGGTTGAAAGCCGTCTCTTGGGAGCAGGCTACATTACTATTGCTGAGCATTATATTTCTTATCGCTTGCAACGCGACTTAGAGCGTAGTGGGTATGGAGATCATATTGCAGTGCATCTACATTTTGAACAAGTGAGATAAAATCTGAAAGCCCATTAGGGCTTTTTTTCTTAGGGATCTTGAGTTGTCCTTTTTGAATTCACCCGCTTAAATTCTAGAAATATGTTAAAATAGGTAAAGATATAAAATTTTATCAATGATATTCGTTGAAAGGATAAATTATGGCAACGATTCAATGGTTTCCGGGGCATATGTCCAAGGCACGGAGACAGGTACAGGAAAATATTAAGTTTGTTGATTTTGTGACAATACTGGTTGATGCGCGACTGCCCTTATCTAGTCAGAATCCTATGCTGACTAAGATTGTGGGTGACAAGCCCAAACTTTTGATTTTAAACAAGGCTGATTTAGCTGACCCTGTTCGTATTAAGGAATGGCAGAGTTATTTTGAAAGTCAGGGGATTCCGACTTTATCTATTAATTCCAAAGAGCAATCTGCTGTTAAAAAAGTTACAGACGCAGCTAAGAAGCTTATGGCTGATAAATTGGCGCGTCAGAAAGAAAGAGGAATTCGCATCGAAACCCTGCGTACCATGATAATCGGTATTCCCAATGCTGGCAAATCAACCCTCATGAATCGCTTAGCTGGTAAGAAAATCGCTGTTGTTGGGAATAAGCCAGGTGTGACCAAGGGTCAGCAATGGCTCAAGTCAAATAAAGATTTGGAAATCTTAGATACACCGGGGATTCTCTGGCCTAAGTTTGAAGATGAGACAGTTGCTCTTAAGCTTGCTCTGACTGGAGCTATTAAGGATAACCTGCTACCTATGGATGAGGTGACGATTTTCGGCCTCAATTATTTTAAGGAGCATTATCCTGAGGAGTTGACGGCACGTTTTAAGCAGCTGGATCTTAGCCAGGAAGCGCCTGACATGATTATGGATATGACCCAAAAACTTGGCTTCCGCGACGACTATGACCGTTTTTACAGCCTTTTTGTCAAAGAAGTCCGCGATGGCAAGTTAGGTCGTTATTGCTTGGATACGGTTGGAGAACTAGATGGCAACGATTAAAGAAATCCAGCAACGTTTAGAGTTAGTGACTGATTTGGCTGATCCTTTTCTTGCAGAAGCAGCTAATGACCAGCGGAGCGGAGTTCAAAAGGCGATTGAAAAGCGTAAAAGAGCCATTCAGGCGGAGTTAGATGAGGATTGTCGTCTGGAGCAGATGTTACGATATGAAAAAGAGCTTTATCAAGCCGGCTATCGGGCGATCGCTGGGATTGATGAGGTCGGTCGTGGTCCTCTAGCTGGACCAGTTGTCGCTGCAGCTGTTATCTTACCTCCAGGATGTAAGATTAAGGGGCTCAACGACAGTAAAAAAATTCCTAAGAAAAAGCATGATGAAATCTATCAAGAAGTTATGGATAAAGCCTTGGCAGTAGGTGTTGGCCTGATGGACAGCAAGATTATTGATAAAGTCAATATCTACCAAGCAACTAAACTCGCTATGAAAGATGCTTTATCTAGGTTGAAGATTGAGCCAGATTATCTGCTGATTGATGCCATGAAGCTAGATGTCGAGATTCCGCAAGAGTCCATCATCAAAGGTGATGCTAATTCGCTATCTATTGCAGCGGCCAGTATTGTTGCTAAGGTCACTCGAGATAAGCTGATGGCAGACTATGACAAGGAATTTCCTGGCTATGATTTTTCGCAAAATGCAGGCTATGGAACTAAGAGTCATTTGCAGGGATTGGAGCGAAACGGCGTAACTCCGATTCATCGCAAAACATTTGAACCCGTAAAATCCATGTATGAATAGGCACGAAGAGGTGAGGCATGCTTATCAGTAAAATCTTAAACAATAATGTGGTGATTTCTGAAGAGGACCAAGAAGAAGTTATTCTAATGGGACGAGGACTGGCCTTTGGTCGAAAAGTTGGCCAGGAGATTCCAGATGAGCTGATTGAGAAAAAGTATGTCTTGTCAGAAAATAGACGACAGCTTCTGATGGAGTTGCCAGCAGAGGTCATGGAAATGTCGGATAAGATTGTTTCTTTCGCAAGGGAGAAACTGCAGAAGAAGCTCAAAGACACTGCTTTGCTGGCGATGGCAGATCATATCCACGGAGTCTTGCTGCGCTTGGAAGATGATATTTATCTCAAAAATTTCCTCATGTGGGATATTAAACGCTTTTTCCCTATCGAGTTTGAGGTTGGTCAGTATGCCAAACAGCTTTTGAGCGCTTATGTCAGCAGGGAACTTCCAGATGATGAAGCAGCTTTTATGGCGCTGACCCTGGTCAATGCAGAGCTGGAAAATGGCGACGGAACTGCGCGTGATTTGACTATGATGATGGAGGAAATCATGACCATTGTCAAGTACAGTTTGGAAATTTCTTTAGATGAAGAAGATATCTACCTAGAGCGCTTCATGACCCATCTGAAATTTTTCTGTGAGCGAGTCCTGACTGATAATGGCCACCGTGACTTGGAGGACAATGAAATGTTTGACTTACTTAAATGTAAGTATCCCTTGGCCTATGAAACCACTAGGAAGATTGCTGAATTTTTAAAGCAAACCAGAAATTACCAAACATCAGAGGATGAACAACTTTACCTGACCATCCATTTGTCACGCATGAAAAGGAGGATGACATGCAAAGCGAATACGAAAAAATGATTGCTGGAGAGATTTACCGACCACAAGACGAAGATTTAAGAAAAATTAGAGCCCGATCCAAAGAATTTCAATATCGTTTTAACCAAGAGCAAGACAGCGACAAGAGAAGTGCTATTATCAAAGAATGGTTTGGCTGCACAGGAGAGAATCTTGCTATGAAGCCTGATTTGGTCTGTGATTATGGAATCAATATTCATCTAGGAGAGAATTTTTGTTCTAACTGGAATCTGACTATGCTGGACGTTTGCCCGATTCGCATCGGAGACAATGCTATGCTTGGTCCAAATTGCCAGTTTCTGACACCTCTTCATCCACTTGATCCAGTGGAAAGAAATTCCGGTATTGAGTACGGAGCACCAATCACTATTGGTGATAATTTCTGGGCTGGCGGCGGTGTGACGATTCTGCCGGGCGTGACGCTAGGAGATAATGTGGTAGTTGGAGCAGGAGCGGTTGTGACCAAGTCTTTTGGTGACAATGTAGTCTTGGCTGGTAATCCAGCGCGAATTATTAAGGAAATCCCTGTTCATAAAGAGTGTTAAAGGCAATAGGCATAGGAACCAGCTATTGACGACACCAAATTAAATAAAATCGTAAAGAAGGAACTGTATTGCAGTTCTTTTTTTGAACTTTTTTACGAATAAGAAAGTGAGGTGAAAAAATGAATAATTTTGAGATTTATAAAATGAAAAAAGCTGGCTTGACTAATCATCAGGTTTTAAATGTTTTGAGATACGCCGAGAGTAAAGATGGCAAGCTTTCTCTGCGAGATAAGGCTGTCGTATCTGAGTGCCGCAATCCTGCTCTCTTTATAGAGAAGTATAAACGGCTTGATTTACCAGCTTTAAAGGAAGAATTTGAACTTTTTCCGTCCTTTTCTATCTTGGATGATATTTACCCTTGGGATTTATGCGAGATTTATGATGCACCAACCTTGCTATTCTATCAGGGAAATCTAAATCTACTAGAATTGCCCAAAGCTGCGGTCGTTGGCAGTCGAGACAGCGGTAAGCAAGGAAATGCCTCTGTACAAAAGATTGTCAAAGAGCTAAATAATGAACTGGTTATCGTCAGTGGGCTGGCTCGTGGGATTGATACAGCGGCTCACATGGCTGCCCTGCAAAACGGAGGTCAGACCATTGCTGTCATTGGTACTGGATTAGACGTCTTTTATCCTAAGGCCAACAAAAAACTACAAGCTTACATTGGAAAAAATCATTTATTGCTGACAGAGTATGGTCCAGGTGAACAGCCCTTGAAATTTCATTTTCCAGAGCGAAATCGTATCATCGCCGGTCTATGTCGAGGCGTCATCGTGGCAGAAGCCAAGATGCGCTCAGGCAGCCTGATTACCTGTGAGCGAGCCATGGAAGAAGGGCGGGATGTCTTTGCTATTCCAGGGTCAATTTTAGATGGAAAATCTGACGGTTGCCATCATTTGATTCAAGAGGGCGCAAAGTGCATCACATCAGGCTCTGACGTCCTTTCTGAGTTTGACTTTTAAAACAAGTTTTCCTATAAGAAAAGTTAGCAGTTGACATCTATCAAAAAATAGTTTAAACTCTATGAGATTTATTTCTTATAGAAGGTGTCTAAATTGGTAACAAAAACAAAGAAAAAGTCTACGACCAAGAAAAATCTTGTAATCGTAGAGTCGCCTGCTAAGGCAAAAACAATAGAAAAATATCTGGGACGAAACTACAAGGTTCTAGCCAGTGTCGGGCATATTCGTGATCTGAAAAAGTCTACTATGTCCATTGATTTTGAGAACAACTATGAGCCGCAATACATCAATATTCGTGGTAAAGGTCCGTTGATTAATGACTTGAAAAAAGAAGCTAAGAAAGCTAAGCAAGTCTTTCTGGCAAGTGACCCGGACCGCGAAGGAGAAGCTATTTCTTGGCATCTGGCTCACATTCTTAATTTGGATGAGAAAGAGAAAAACCGCGTCATCTTTAATGAAATCACCAGAGATGCAGTCAAGAATGCTTTTAAAGAGCCTCGCCAGATTGATATGGATTTGGTTGATGCACAGCAGGCTCGCCGAGTTCTGGACCGCTTGGTGGGTTATTCCATTTCTCCTATTCTCTGGAAGAAAGTCAAAAAGGGCCTGTCAGCTGGTCGGGTTCAGTCTGTCGCCCTCAAGCTGATTATCGACCGGGAAAATGAAATCAACGCCTTCAAACCAGAAGAATACTGGACGATTGACGGAACCTTCAAGAAAGGAACTCGTCAGTTTCAGGCCAGCTTCTACGGTATGAATGGTAAAAAGATGAAGCTGTCTAACAACGACGAGGTCAAAAACGTCCTTTCTCACCTCAAGGGTGATGACTTTATAGTCGACAGCGTCGAAAAGAAAGAGCGTCGACGCAATGCTCCGCTGCCCTATACGACTTCCTCTATGCAGCAGGATGCCGCAAATAAGATTAATTTCCGGACTCGTAAGACCATGATGGTGGCTCAGCAGCTCTATGAAGGGATTAACATCGGTTCTGGCGTACAAGGTCTGATTACGTATATGCGTACCGACTCGACTCGTATCAGCCCTGTGGCGCAAAATGAAGCGGCAAGCTTTATCACGGATAAATTTGGCGCTAAATATTCCAAACATGGCAGCAAGGCTAAGAACGCTTCTGGCGCTCAAGATGCCCACGAGGCCATTCGTCCTTCCAGCGTTTTCAACACACCAGAAAGCATCGCAAAGTATCTGGATAAGGATCAACTTAAGCTCTATACGCTAATCTGGAACCGCTTTGTAGCTAGTCAAATGACAGCAGCAGTCTTCGATACTATGAATGTCAAGCTGGGGCAAAATGGTGTCCAATTTGCTGCCAATGGCAGTCAGGTCAAGTTTGATGGCTATCTGGCTATTTACAACGACTCTGACAAGAATAAAATGCTGCCGGACATGGAAAAGGGTGATACCGTCAAATGTGTTAATACCAATCCAGAACAGCACTTTACCCAGCCACCTGCACGTTATTCTGAAGCGACTCTCATCAAGACTTTAGAAGAAAATGGTGTTGGTCGGCCATCTACCTATGCTCCGACCATTGAGACTATTCAGAAACGTTATTACGTTAAGCTGGTTTCCAAGCGCTTTGAGCCCACGGAACTAGGGGAGATTGTTAATGCTCTGATTGTCGAATTCTTCCCAGGCATCGTAAATGTGAAATTTACAGCAGAAATGGAAGCAAAACTGGATGATGTAGAAGTCGGAAAAGAACAGTGGCAGAAGGTCATTGACGAATTTTATCGACCTTTTGAAAAGGAAGTCGCTAAAGCCGAGACCGAAATGGAGAAAATCAAAATCAAGGATGAACCGGCTGGTTTTGATTGTGAGGTCTGTGGCAGTCCCATGGTCATCAAGTTGGGGAGATTTGGCAAGTTCTATGCCTGCAGCAATTTCCCAGATTGTCGTCACACTCAGGCTATTGTCAAGGAAATCGGCGTGACCTGTCCACAGTGCCAAAAAGGTCAAGTTATCGAGCGTAAAACTAAGCGAAATCGCATTTTTTATGGATGTGATCGTTATCCAGACTGTGATTTCACATCTTGGGACAAGCCGGTTGGACGTAACTGTCCAAAATGTGACCATTATCTGATTGAAAAGAAAGTTCGTGGTGGCGGCAAGCAAGTGGTCTGCAGCAATGGCGATTATGAAGAAGAAAAAGTGAAGTAGATAATTTTACATAATTTATATTACGTAAAATATTTTCTCCTGAAGAAGAGGTGCAGTTTTATGACAGATAAATTTGCAGAATTCCTAAAAATCGCGTCCCAACTGAATAAGATAGGAATTGTTCCACTGCTGATGGGCTCCTTGGGGCTGGAGCAGGTTACTGGTCAGGACTGGCAGGCGCGGGATATTGATATTCATGTTCATGGTGATGAACGTGGCTGGGAAGCAACAGATGAAGAGCGCATTTATGATATGGATAAGATTGAACCAATGATGGAGCGCTTGGGCTATCGCTTACTCGATTTGCACGAGCATGAATTTCAAAAAGAAGATCTATCTATTGAGTTTGGAGTCATGGAAACCTTGGAGGCATTTTCAGGTGTACCAATAGCGGAGCTTTCTCGAAAAGAAGTTGAAGTTGTCCAGTTTCTACTGCCAACTGCAGAGCAATTTTTAGCTATCTACCGTGCTTCTTCCCAAGATTCTTATCGAAATGAAAATAACAATCATAAGGATTTTGCTAAGATTGCTTATTTGGAAAAAATGACAAATGATGGATAGACGGGAATCCTCCTGTCTGTCTTTTTTACTATCTTTTTGTTATAATGGTCAGAGTGAAAATCTAGAAATATCCAAGGGAGAGTATCATGTCATCATCCTATATCAATGTTATCGGTGCTGGTCTGGCTGGCAGTGAAGCAGCTTACCAGATTGCCAAGCGTGGCATCCCAGTCAAACTCTATGAAATGCGGGGTGTTAAGTCAACGCCTCAACACAAAACTACAGACTTTGCAGAACTGGTCTGCTCTAACTCTCTGCGAGGAGATGCACTGACCAATGCAGTCGGTCTGCTAAAGGAAGAAATGCGACGGTTGGACTCAGTCATTTTAAAGTCAGCAGAGGCAACTCGGGTGCCAGCAGGTGGTGCTCTAGCGGTTGATAGAGAAGGCTTTTCGCAGCTGGTGACGGATCTAGTGACTAACCATCCATTGATTGAGGTCATTCGCGAAGAAATCACTGAAATTCCTGAAGATGCCATCACAGTCATTGCGACAGGGCCCTTGACCAGCGATACTTTGGCTGAAAAAATCCACGCGCTCAATGGAGGCGACGGTTTTTATTTCTACGACGCAGCAGCGCCAATTATTGATGTCAATACCATTGATATGACTAAGGTCTATCTCAAATCCCGCTATGATAAGGGGGAAGCAGCTTACCTTAATGCTCCCATGACCAAGCAAGAATTTATGGATTTCCATGATGCTTTGGTCAATGCCGAAGAAGCACCGCTTAATTCCTTTGAAAAAGAAAAATACTTTGAAGGCTGCATGCCTATTGAAGTTATGGCCAAGCGAGGCATTAAAACCATGCTTTATGGTCCGATGAAGCCGGTTGGGTTAGAATATCCAGATGACTATCAAGGTCCTCGCGACGGAGACTTTAAGACGCCATATGCTGTGGTGCAACTCCGGCAGGATAATGCAGCAGGTAGTCTTTACAATATCGTTGGCTTCCAAACTCATCTCAAGTGGGGCGAGCAAAAGCGGGTCTTTCAAATGATTCCTGGCCTTGAGAATGCAGAATTTGTCCGCTACGGAGTCATGCACCGTAACTCTTATATGGACTCTCCAAATCTGCTGGAACAGACTTTCCGCTCTAAGAAACAGCCAAATCTTTTCTTTGCAGGTCAAATGACTGGTGTTGAAGGGTATGTAGAGTCAGCAGCTTCTGGCCTAGTTGCTGGTATCAATGCCGCTCGACTCTTCAAGGGAGAAGAAGCACTTGTTTTTCCAGAAACAACAGCAATCGGCAGCCTGCCACATTATGTTACCCATGCTGACAGCAAGCATTTCCAACCTATGAATGTCAATTTTGGCATTATCAAAGAGCTAGACGGCCCTCGGATTCGTGATAAGAAAGAGCGCTATGAGAAAATTGCTGAGCGCGCCTTGCAGGATTTACAGCCTTATTTGGATAAATAATCTATTTTCTATCATTATCTAATAAAAATCATCAAAAAGTTAGGAAATTCCTAACTTTTTTGCTTAATTTGTGATATAATAAATAAAAATTTTGAAAATAGAAAGTTTTCTGAAAATGAATAAATCCTATTTTTACCTTGAAATGAAAACACATGAGTTGGTCGTTCCTTATACTAAGCAAAAACGCCGTGTCCGCGTCTTGCTTCCAAAGAACTATAGCCAGGATACAAATAAGACGTATCCGGTCGTTTATTTTCACGACGGACAAAATGTTCTTTATAGCAAGGAATCTTTCAGCGGCCATTCGTGGAAGGTGATTCCGACAATCAAGCGTAATCCAGATATTGAAAAAATGATTGTTGTGGCTATTGACAACGATGGCCAAGGGCGGATGAATGAGTATTCAGCTTGGAAGTTCCAAGAGTCCAATATTCCCGGTATTCAGTTTGGCGGCAAGGGAACGGAGTATGCGGAGTTTGTCATGGAAGTCGTCAAGCCTTTCATTGACCAGCATTATCGGACCAAGTCGGATCGGCTGCATACGGCTATGATTGGCTCTTCTCTTGGAGGCAATATCAGCCAGTTTATCGGTGTTGAATACCAAGATCAGATTGGCTGTCTGGGCATCTTTTCATCAGCTAATTGGCTGCATCAGGAAGCCTTTGACCGTTATATTGAGAGAAAGAAACTTCAGGTAGACCAACGAGTTTTCATTTATGTTGGGACGGAAGAGGCTGATGATACAGATAAGACATTGATGGCTGGCAATATCAAGCAGGCCTATATCGATTCATCGCTCAGCTATTTCCAACAGCTTCTTGTGTCTGGGGTAGATTTAGCCAATATCCAGATTAAGATCCAGTCTGGAGCTATTCACAACGAGATCGCTTGGGCAGAGCACTTGCCGGACTGTTTCCGTTTTATCAGCGAGAAATGGTAAGCTAGTTAAACAATGAGAAAGAGGTAGAAACTATGCATGTAGAATTTTTAAGTCATTGGAGCGGCAATCTAGGTCGTGAAATGTATATCAATCGCTATGGTCATGCCGGGCTCCCGATTATAGTCTTCGCATCATCAGGGGGCAGCCATAATGAGTATGCCGACTTCGGTATGATTGAGGCCTGCGCAGGTTTTATCGAAGCTGGCAAGGTCCAATTTTTCACTCTCAGCAGTGTTGATAGCGAGAGCTGGCTAGCGGACTGGAAGCATCCTCGCGACCGAGCAGAAATGCATCGTGCCTATGAGCGTTATGTCATTGAAGAAGTGATTCCATTTGTCAAGCATAAGACAGGCTGGTTTGACCCTATGATGACGACAGGCTGCTCCATGGGAGCTTATCATGCCCTTAATTTCTTCCTGCAGCATCCAGATGTCTTCAATAAAGTGATTGCCCTCAGTGGTGTCTATGATGCACGATTCTTTGTCGGTGACAATTTGAATGATGAAGTCATTTATCAAAACTCGCCAGCTGACTATATCTGGAACCAAAATGATGGCTGGTTTATTGACCGCTATCGACAGGCGGATATTATCGTTTGTACTGGCTTGGGAGACTGGGAGCAGGATGGCCTGCCTTCCTTCTACACGCTGAAAGAAGCTTTTGATCATAAGAATATTCCAGCTTGGTTTGCTGAATGGGGCCATGATGTTTCCCATGACTGGATTTGGTGGCGTAAGCAAATGCCTTATTTCCTTAATGAACTCAATCTTTAAAGGAGGTTTCCTATGAATTATATCGTTATTTCTCCCTACTATCCGCAAAATTTTCAGCAGTTTACGGTTGAACTGGCTAACAAAGGAATCACTGTTCTGGGAATTGGTCAGGAGCCTTATGACCAGCTAGACCAGCCTTTGAAGGATTCATTGACTGAATATTTCAGAGTAGGAAATCTTGAAAATCTTGACGAAGTAAAAAGAGCTGTGGCCTTTCTTTTCTACAAGCATGGGCCTATCGATCGGATTGAGTCTCATAACGAATACTGGCTGGAACTGGACGCTGAGTTGCGTGAGCAATTCAATGTTTTTGGAGCAAAACCAAAAGACTTGAAAAAGACTAAGTTCAAATCAGAGATGAAGAAACTCTTTAAAAAAGCAGGTGTTCCAGTCGTTCCAGGTCAGATTGTCAATACAGAAGCTGGGGCTGATTTGGCTGTCAAGAAACTTGGTCTGCCTTTGATTGCCAAACCTGATAATGGAGTGGGAGCAGCTGCGACCTTTAAATTGGAAACAGCAGAAGATGTCGAACGATTCAAGCAAGAATGGGATCATCAGACAGCTTATTTCTTTGAAAAGTTTGTCCAGTCTGGCGAAATCTGTACTTTTGATGGTTTGGTAGATAAGGACGGTCAGATCGTCTTTGCAACCACCTTTGACTATGCGCATACACCGCTGGATTTGATGATGTATAAGATGGATAATTCCTACTATGTCCTCAAGGATATGGATCCAAAACTCCGTGCTTATGGAGAAGCGATTGTTAAAATCTTCGGCATGAAAGAACGCTTTTTCCATATTGAGTTCTTCCGTGAAGGTGATGATTATGTAGCCATTGAGTACAATAACCGTCCAGCCGGTGGCTTTACTATTGATGTCTATAATTTCGCTCACTCAATCGATCTTTACAGAGGCTATGCAGCGATTGTAGCAGGAGAGCCTTTCCCAGCTGCACACATGGATCCACTGTATTGTCTGGCAACCTCGCGCCGTGCATCGACAAACTATGCTTACCCTGAGGCTGACTTGCTGGATAAATACAGAGATAACTTCAAGGTTAAGAAAGACATGCCAGCTGCATTTGCGGAGCTGCAAGGTGACTACCTTTATATGCTGACAACACCAAGCCGCGAGCAGATGGAGCAGATGATTGCAGATTTTGCTAAACAGGCAGATTAATCAGAAGCATGCTCTGCTATTATTTTCGTATAACAGTTTCAAAATAGTAAAAACTACTCTAGCACAAAAAAGTTTGTGAAATTCCTGTTTTGGTGCCTAAAACCAGTTTATCCAATGGATTGACTGGTTTTTCTTTGTGAAATATAAGTGAGCAAAAGTTTTGACAGTGCTTACAGCTTTAGATAGAATTAAATAGAAGAATTATGCTTAGAAAGGCAAAAAAATGGCAACTTTAGATAAAAATCTTTTGTTAGAGATGTTCCGTAAGATGGAAAAAATCCGTCGAATGGACTTAAAAATTGCTCAACTTGTAAAAAAAGGAAAGGTTCCTGGAATGACTCACTTCTCAGTAGGTGAGGAAGCAGCCAATGTTGGTGCTATGCTGGCTTTGAACAAGGATGATTTGTTGACTTCTAATCACCGGGGACACGGTCAAGCTATCGCAAAAGGAATCAACCTCAACGAAATGATGGCGGAAATCCTAGGGAAATACACCGGTACCTGTAAAGGAAAAGGCGGCTCTATGCACATTGCTGACCTAGATGCCGGAAACCTTGGTGCTAATGGTATCGTAGGTGGCGGCATGGGAATTGCTGTTGGAGCAGCTCTGACCCAGCAAATGCAGAAGACTGGCAAGATTGTTGTCTGCTTCTTCGGTGACGGTGCTACCAACGAAGGTGTCTTCCACGAAGCAGTCAACATGGCTTCTATCTGGAATCTGCCCGTTATTTTCTATTGTATCAATAATGGCTATGGTATTTCTGCTGACATCAAGAAAATGACCAATGTAGAGCACATCCACGAGCGCAGTGCAGCTTATGGTATTCCAGGTATGTTCATCGAAGATGGCAATAATGTTCTGGATGTCTATGAAGGTTTCCAAAAGGCTGTGGAGCATGTTCGCAGTGGTAAAGGACCTGTCTTGATTGAGAGTGTGACTTATCGTTGGTTGGGACACTCGTCTTCTGATCCAGGTAAATACCGTACCCGTGAAGAAGTAGAAGAATGGAAGAAGAAGGATCCAATAGAAAATCTTCGTAAGTGCTTGCTGGAAAACAAGATTGCAAGTGAGGAAGAGCTGGAAGCTATCCAAGCTGGAGTCAAAGAAGCAGTAGAAGCATCTGTGAAGTTCGCAGAAGAAAGCCCGTTCCCGCCGCTTGAATCTGCCTTTGAAGATATTTACGCAGACTAAAGAGAGGAGAAAAAGAAAATGGAAACTAAAACTATGTCTTTTCGTGACACCATTATCCTCGCTATGTCTGAGGAAATGCGTCGCGATGAAAATGTACTCTTGATGGGAGAAGATGTCGGAGTCTTTGGTGGAGATTTCGGAACATCCGTTGGTATGCTGGAAGAATTTGGACCAGAGCGTATACGTGACTGTCCAATTTCGGAAGCAGCTATTGCTGGAGCAGCAGCTGGAGCAGCTATGACAGGGCTGCGTCCAATCGTAGACATGACCTTTATGGACTTCTCTGTAATCGCTATGGATGCTATTGTTAACCAAGCCGCTAAAACGCGTTATATGTTTGGCGGAAAAGGGCAAGTACCAATGACTGTCCGTTGTGCAGCAGGTAATGGAGTTGGCTCAGCGGCTCAACACTCTCAGTCTTTGGAATCTTGGTTTACCCACATTCCAGGGCTCAAGGTAGTCGCTCCAGGAACTCCGGCAGATATGAAGGGCCTTCTTAAAGCATCTATCCGAGACAACAACCCGGTCATTATCCTAGAATACAAGTCTGAATTTAACCAAAAAGGCGAGGTGCCACTAGATCCTGAGTATGTAATCCCACTCGGTGTAGGTGAAATCAAAAAAGAAGGTACCGATGTAACAGTTGTTACTTACGGAAAAATGCTTCGCCGTGTTATGCAGGCAGCGGAAGAATTGGCAGAAGAAGGCATCTCTGTAGAAGTGGTCGACCCACGTACATTGGTGCCGCTTGATAAGGATATTATCATCAATTCTGTTAAGAAGACTGGTAAGATTGTTCTGGTTAATGATGCCCACAAAACAAGTGGCTATATCGGAGAGATTTCAGCGATTATTTCTGAGTCTGAAGCATTTGACTATCTAGATGCTCCAATCCGCCGTTGTGCAGGTGAAGATGTGCCAATGCCTTATGCGCAAAACTTGGAAAACGCGATGATTCCGACCGTTGAAAGCATCAAAGACGCTATTCGGAAGACATATCATAAAGAATAAGGTATAATAAAGAAAAGGCTTTCTTATGAATTTGATTACATAAATTATTTTATGTAATCTAATCTTGTGTAGAGGGTCAAAGTAGCTAAAATTTTACAAATTACAGACAATCGTTATTCGGACCGATTTTATCCGATGAACGAATTAGTAAGTCTACTAGGTTGGTCGCAGATAGCGGTAACCATAATAACTTTAGATGCATTTGTATCCAAGTTGCTTGTAGAGTTGCAACAGGAGAGAGTCGAATCGATAATATTTGACGAACGACTTAGTAAGTCTACTAGGTTGGACGCAGATAGCGGCAACCGTAGTAACTTGAGATACGTTTCGTATCCAAGTTACTTGTAGAGTTGAACACGGGCTAAAAGTTCGGAAAAAAGATAAATCTCCTTGGCTTCATTGAAGCCTGCATTGATTTCCTTTTTTTCAATCGTTTTTCAAGTCCTTAGTATCATGTAATTGAATTCGGACGGAGGACTGCGAAAAAAAGATAGATTTCCTTGTGTTCATCGAACACAGCGTCAATCTCCTATTTTTTCATTGTCCTCTGAGTCCTTAATATCTTATAATAGAATTGGAGAGGTCATGGCTGATGATAAGCTAAGAGCGACTCCTGCAGCTAGAAAGTTAGCGGATGATTTGGGAATCAACCTCTATGATGTTTCTGGCTCAGGCGCAAACGGTCGTGTCCACAAAGAAGACGTGGAAACTTATAAAGATACAAATGTGGTGCGTATTTCACCACTGGCAAAACGAATTGCCCAAGAACATAATATCGCTTGGCAAGAGATTCAAGGAACTGGCCATCGTGGCAAGATTATGAAGAAAGATGTTCTTGCCTTCTTGCCTGAGAATGTTGAGAGCGATACAATCAAATCTCCTGCTCAAATTGAAAAAGTGGAAGAAATGCCTGATAATGTCACTCCTTACGGTGAAATTGAGCGTATTCCAATGACGCCAATGCGGAAGGTTATCGCTCAGCGGATGGTGGAATCTTACCTGACGGCGCCAACATTCACACTTAACTATGATGTTGATATGACAGAAATGCTGGCCTTGCGTAAAAAAGTGCTGGAGCCAATCATGGAAGCAACTGGCAAGAAAGTAACTGTCACAGACCTGCTTTCGCTAGCTGTTGTAAAGACACTGATGAAACATCCTTACCTCAATTCGACCTTGACAGAGGATGGAAAGACCATTATCACACACAACTATGTCAACCTTTCAATGGCAGTCGGTATGGATAATGGCCTGATGACACCAGTTGTCTACAATGCAGAAAAAATGAGCCTATCAGAGCTTGTAGTAGCCTTTAAAGATGTAATCGGACGTACCTTGGAAGGCAAGTTAGCTCCGAGCGAGCTGCAAAATTCAACCTTCACAATCAGTAACTTAGGTATGTTTGGCGTTCAGTCTTTTGGGCCAATCATCAACCAGCCAAACTCTGCTATCTTGGGTGTGAGCTCAACGGTAGAGAAACCTGTCGTTGTTAATGGCGAAATTGTTATCCGTCCAATTATGAGTCTGGGCTTGACCATTGACCACCGTGTAGTTGATGGAATGGCTGGAGCTAAGTTTATGAAGGACTTGAAGGCTTTAATTGAAGACCCAATTTCAATGTTGGTATAAGATTTTCTTTGATATTCTAAAAAGCGAAGAAGCACTCAGCAAATGAAAAATTAAATTAGAAAAGGAAAGAAAAATGGCTTTAGAAGTAATTATGCCAAAAGCCGGCGTGGATATGACCGAAGGGCAAATTGTCCAATGGAATAAGAAAGTCGGCGAATTTGTCAAAGAAGGGGAAATCCTTCTGGAAATCATGACTGACAAGGTCAGCATGGAATTGGAAGCTGAAGAAGACGGCTATCTGATTGCCATTCTCAAAGGTGACGGAGAAACTGTTCCAGTAACGGAAGTCATCGGTTACTTGGGAGAAGAAGGAGAAAACATTCCAACTGCTGGCGGATCTGCACCTGCGGAAACACCAACTCCTGCAACAGCGGCAGCAAGTACAGATGATGATAAGAGTGATGATGCTTACGATATCGTTGTTATCGGTGGCGGACCTGCTGGTTATGTAGCGGCTATCAAAGCAGCTCAGCTGGGTGGTAAGATTGCCTTGGTTGAGAAGTCTGAGCTCGGCGGAACCTGCTTGAACCGTGGTTGTATCCCTACAAAGACTTACCTGCACAATGCTGAAATCATTGAAAGCCTTGGTCACGCTGCTAACCGTGGTATCATCATCGAAAACCCAAGCTTCACAGTAGACATGGACAAGGTCCTGGAAACCAAAAACAAGGTTGTCAATACGCTTGTTGGAGGTGTTGCTGGTCTTCTCCGCAGCTATGGCGTAGATGTTCATAAAGGAATTGGTACCATTACTAAAGACAAGAATGTTCTTGTAAACGGCAGCGAGCTGCTAGAAACGAAGAAGATTATCCTTGCTGGTGGTTCAAAAGTCAGCAAGATCAATGTTCCTGGTATGGAATCATCTCTTGTTATGACCAGTGATGATATTTTGGAAATGAACGAAGTGCCAGAAAATCTGGTAATTATCGGCGGTGGTGTTGTCGGTATTGAGCTTGGACAAGCCTTCATGACATTTGGCTCAAAAGTCACTGTTATCGAAATGATGGACCGCATCGTACCAGCTATGGATGCAGAAGTCTCTAAAAATCTTCGCCTCATCTTGGAGCGCAAGGGCATGACAATCCTGACTGAAACTAAGTTGGAAGAAATCATCGAAGAAAATGGCAAACTCCGTATCAAGGTTGAAGGAAAAGAAGATATTCTAGCAGATAAGGCTCTGCTTTCTATCGGACGTGTGCCAGATTTAGAAGGTATCGGTGAGGTTGAATTCGAACTGGATCGCGGCCGTATCAAAGTTAATGAGTACATGGAAACTTCCGTTCCAGGTATTTACGCACCAGGTGATATCAATGGTACTAAGATGCTGGCTCATGCAGCCTTCCGTATGGGTGAAGTTGCTGCTGAAAATGCTCTGAAAGGTAACCACCATGTTGCTAAACTCAATCTGACGCCTGCAGCCATCTACACCCTGCCAGAAGTAGCAGCAGTTGGTTTGACAGAGGAGCAAGCTCGTGAGAAATATGATGTAGCGATTGGTAAGTTCAACTTCGCTGCTAACGGCCGTGCTATCGCTTCAGACGCGGCTCAAGGTTTCGTTAAAGTCATTGCTGACAAGAAGTATGGTGAGGTCCTAGGTGTTCATATCATCGGTCCTGCAGCTGCAGAATTGATTAACGAAGCATCCACCATCATTGAAATGGAAATCACCGTAGAAGAAATGCTTAAGACCATTCACGGTCACCCAACCTTCTCAGAAGTTATGTACGAAGCATTTGCAGATGTACTGGGATTAGCAGTTCACTCACCTAAGAAAAAATAATTTAAAAGATAGATTAGACTGGACATAAATCATTGTTCCAGTCTCTATCGTATAAAGAGGTAGCTTATGAAATACATTGTTAACTACTCAAATGATACAGCTTTTAATATCGCTTTGGAGGAATATGCTTTCAAACACCTCTTAGATGAGGATGAAATTTTCCTGCTCTGGATTAACAAACCCTCTATCATCGTGGGTCGCCACCAAAACACTATCGAAGAAATCAACCGTGATTATGTTCGTGAGCATGGCATTGAAGTTGTACGTCGTATCAGTGGTGGAGGAGCTGTTTATCATGATCTGAACAACCTCAACTACACCATTATCTCCAAGGAAAGCGAAGATCGTGCTTTTGACTTCAAGAGTTTCTCTACGCCAGTTATCAACACCTTGGCAGAACTTGGGGTAAAGGCTGAATTCACTGGCCGTAATGACCTGGAAATTGACGGTAAGAAGTTCTGCGGCAATGCGCAGGCCTATATTAACGGCCGTATCATGCACCATGGTTGCCTGCTCTTTGATGTTGATTTGTCTGTCTTGGCCAATGCGCTTAAAGTTTCTAAAGACAAGTTCGAATCAAAAGGTGTTAAATCCGTTCGTGCACGCGTGACAAATATTGTCAATGAATTGCCAGAAAAGATTACTGTCGAAGAATTCCGAGACCTGCTTCTGGACTACATGAAGAAAGAATATCCAGAAATGACAGAATATGTCTTCTCCGAGAAAGAACTGGAAGAAATCAAGCAAATCAGAGATAACAAGTTTGGAACTTGGGACTGGAACTACGGTAAATCACCTGAATACAATGTGCGCCGTGGCACCAAGTTTACCAGCGGTAAGGTAGAAATCTTTGCCAATGTTGTTGAATCTAAGATTCAAGATATTAAAATCTATGGAGACTTCTTTGGTATTGAGGACGTAGCAGCAGTAGAAGATGTGCTGCGCGGTGTTAAATATGAACGTGAAGATGTCCTTAAAGCTCTTGAAACGATTGATATTAGCCGCTACTTTGCTGGAATCAGCAGAGAAGAAATTGCCGAAGCTATCGTTGGTTAAAATATGACATAAAGAAAACCAAGCTCTTGAAGAGTTTGGTTTTTCATGTAAACAGTATATTTCAAATCAACAACATTCTTACGTTTCCTTAACCAGCTAGTTTTCTCTAGGCTTTATTTACCAGATATGATAAAATGATAGGGAATCAGAGAAAGGGGTGCCTTGATGCAGAAAGTCCCAGTAGAAAGCCTTGGTTTGTTTGAGCAGTTGGACCGCACAGTTGTAGCTTTTCTGAAGAAAAAACCATCTCCTAATCCAGACAATTTTTATGTTAGCATATCTCCAGAAGATTATGAGAAAAAGAAAGAAGAATTTGAAAAATCAGGCTATCAAGCTGTGAAATTACCGCTTGGCATGGCGTTAGATAATGTCATTCAGCAACCTTCTTTCCAAAACCTAGTCATTGGTGGGCTCTACATGGTAGATATCTTCGTTCCCAAGGAAGATCTGCTGCCCTTAAAGGATCTTGTTGACAGCTTTTGCATCATGTTTGCAGCAGCTAATAATCGAATAGAGAATATCAAGGCTTACGATCTGATGAAGAGTAAGACGGTTTACTTTATAGGGAAACTCTTCACAGATAATCCTCAGCCAGGCGACGAAATTAGCTTCGAAGGATTGAATAGAGAGACAGCAGAAGGCTCCTACGAAGCGGTCAAATGCTTCCTAACTAGAGAAAGCGCTGAAAAGTACAACTCTAAAAATCGACCAATTACCGCAGCAAATCTAGAACATCTCAAGCACTTCTGGGGCAAACCGCTGATTGTTGAACCCCATCGTAACTATTGGATTGAATTTTTATAAGAAAAAGAGCGAAGTATCTAAACTAGATTTTCGCTCTTTTGTTATTATTGTTTTATTTACATATTTTAAATTATGTAATTTATAGTTTGTCCAAAGCGTTCTTTTGTTCATCATTGACAATGTGGGTGTAGAGGTCCGTTACCTGAGTGCTAGCATGCCCTAGCTGATGACTGACGAGAACTTGAGATTTGGTTGCATCGTATAAACGTGTAGCAAGTGTGTGGCGGAGTTTGTGAGGCGTCACTCGCACCTTGAAGCTCTCAGAATACTTGGCCACCATTTTTTCAACACTGGAAGCATCGATTCGATTCGGAGTGCCTCGGTATTCAGTCAAAAAGAATGCTGTATCCGTCTTTTCGGCCTTGTATCGTTTGCTTCGAATACTCAGGTACTCCTCTAAATAGGACTTGGCAAAAGCAGCAACATTGACAGAGTCCCTTTTTCCGCCTTTTCTTGTCACTTCAATGACCATCATTTTGAGATTGATGTCTTTCAGATCCAGATTAACAGCTTCAGACAGACGAACGCCAGAGGCTAGTAGCAAGGCAATAATGGCTAGATCACGTTCCTTGTTCTTGTTGAAGGAGGACAGAGCTCGATTAGAGAGTTTCTTGGGGTACTCCGTATCAATATACTGGAGAAATTCTTCTGTCTCATCCCCTAAAAAGAGCTTCTGCTTAATATTCTCTGCACGGGCTGCCAGAGTTTCCTTTTTCTTCTTAGTAGCAACTTTTTTCATCACATTTCGATAGAAGTAAGGCTCGCCCTGTTCGTTTTCGACTTCCTCAGTCAAATATTTGTAGAGGCTAGATAAAGCCGAAAGAGTCCGGTTAATGGTTGTCTGGGAAACACCATTTTGAGTTGTATTGGCATTGAGAAGCGGCCGCTCGCGCAGATAAAGAATGAAGGCTTCCATGTCTTTTTTGGTCATATTTTCCAAGATTGAGAGAGGAATCTCAGCAATATGCGAAGCATCCGTGATACCAGATTCTAGCATCCAGTTAAAAAAGCGATCATATTCTTTGAGATATTCGTATAAGGTTGTAAAACTATAAGGCACCGCCAGCTTAGACTGGTAATATTCCAGAATGTACCAGGGCATAGTGGCTTTGAGTCTATCAATTCTTTCTAATAACAGTTCACGTCTCATCACATTTCTCCGTTTTTTCTATAATGGTAGTATAGCATATCTAGATATATTTTTCAAGAAAATTATAGTTTTTCGGAAAGATGTAAGAGGGCATATATAGTCCAATCTTATTAAAAAAAACGGATAATAAAAACAAGACAGAATTGAGAAATTAAACTCTGTCTTGTTTTACCTGAAACTTATTCTTCTAATTCGATTTTTTGAAAATAATCCAGTTGCCATTTTTGTGTTGCCTGAGCTGTTTTATTTAAATTGCTGCACCAGGACGGATAAAACCGCATAGCCATCTTTCCTTTACAATCCTTTGTAGAAAGAATTTTTTTACTGATAGCCACCTCTTTGGGAATGATAAATATACCGCAATGACGGTCGTCGATAACGACAATTACCAGTTCATCACCTAAGTCTTTATCAGTATATGGAATGTTCTTGTTGTCTTGGTCTTTTTTCCAAAAGACTGTAAAGTAACCTTCTTTTTTGGGTGTTTTCTTTGCCAAACGGCATCTTTTATATTCTTGATCATCCTTTGGCTTAATCAAAATGCTTTCATAGTCTTCATTCCATTTTTCATTTATCAGATCAAAGTCACCATAATACCTATGAAGAATGTCTGTCATTTTCATTGTTTTATCACCTTTCTAATTTTTTACCAAAATTAAATTATGTAAATTAATTGTTAGAACAAAAACTCCCTAATTAAATCAACTACCTGTTCATTTTGCGGCAAGGAAGAATGATGGGCATCCTTGCCTACGATGACTACCTCTCTGTGCGAGGCAATCTTTCCTTTGTAAATCAAACTCCCGGCCTCTACACTGCTTTTATGGACAATTCCGTCACCATCTCGGAAAAAGATTCCCAAAATCGACAAATGCTGAAGCTTCTTAGGAAGTTTTTCCTGGTTGGTTACAAAGTCATCTAACATCTCAACTCGTTGATTGAGATTCTTCTTGTTCAGATTATAAGGACTGCCAATAGTCAGGAGTTTTTCCATCTCAAGTCCGGAATGATTTGCTAGGTATTGCTGCAGAAATACTGTATAAACTAGACCACCATTAGAATGTCCCAGCGCCTTAAAACTGTTAAAAGAGTACTTGTTTCGCAAAACAGTCAAGGCAGCGTCAAACATTGCCGCCTGCTGCTTGATGTTTTCATATCCATCGCGATTATTTTGAAAGCCAACTACAAAAATGGGATTTCTATCCTTGCGCTTCAAATGCCCTCGGTAAGTCATGTGCCCGTCATTCCAGACTTTAATACGGACTAGGCTATGACTTGGATGCTGATTTCGGTTGAGTTTTTTAACCATTCGATTAAAACGATTCTCTGTCGCCGAACTACCTGGAATCATGATAATAGGATGTATTTCGACCTTGCTGGCAGGTAGATGGGAAATAGGGTGAGAAGGCAGCTTATTTAATAATTTTTGAAAGGTTTTAGCAAATCGATGAATCAATTGAGTCAAAAAAGGCTTCATTCTAGTCTCCGTATCTGAATCTGATATTTTCAAAAACAAGCCACATAACGGATTTATGTAGCTTGTTATTTTCTCTTTGAAAGAAATATGCTAAATTACTTTATTTCTTAATTACATTATTTAACTTAAATCGCCTTCTATCTGAAACATTTTTTCTTTAGGCTTATCTTCCCCTAATAATTGATTATTAAAAAAATTAGCCATTGGAAGAAAAAAGTCCAAATCTAAATGCTTTCCATTAACGACTGGTATTTTTAACTCAATATTTCCAATTTTAATAGAAGAGTTTTTTCCTTGAAGGGCTTTTATAGTTACTATTTCATCTAAATTAATTTCTGGTATATTCTTAATAGTTGAAAATACCATTGATTGACGAACTATGTCGTAAACATTTACTTTACGCATACTCTTTAGAAGATGAGTTCGAGCATTATAAGCGTATCCTGAAACAAGTAAAGCAGTAAAAAATTCAAATGGATTCTCTTGGTAACCTTTTTCTAATACATCAATTGCTGCTTCAACAGCTAATTTTGAATGATAAAGTTGCCATCCTAACGCATCTGAATAACCTGCGTTCCCTGCAAATTCGTTTTTTATTTGAGCTATTTCCTTTTTTACTCGTTGAATATAGTCTTCGCTATTTTTCATATAAGCAGAAATAGCTCGTTTGTTACCAAAGTTTCCTGCTCTTCTAAATCCGTAGCGTCTAACTTTTAGAGAAGTTTCTGCATTATCATTATTTTCTTGATATATCACTGAAAAATCTGTAAAAACACTTAACGAACTATTTATATCAATTAAACTATAAAGCTTTTCAGTAGGGACTAATAATCCAAAAGAAGCTAAAGTAAGGTCTTGAAACCATTTCTCATTTTGGTAACCAGCTTGTACAGCAATTGAATTCCAGTAATGAACATCACGATGCGTATGTCCACTAATTAACCAATATCTGTTATCTGGCTCAGGCTTATAAATACTAGGATAAGGTGTTTCTTCTTTTGGGAATAAAGCAAGAGTCTGCCACCAAGAATCTATTGCGTTTTCAGCGAGTGAATCCATCGGCCAGTGTGTTACTATGAATAGTGATTCATTTTTATTTAATCTAGTAATTCTCTTATTTGCAAAATCACACCACTCTTTATTAAGTTTTTTAAGCGTTTCTATATCGAAATTTTTAACTTGAGTGCAATCTGGTACGCGGTTTTCTATGTCTTTGATTGTTGCAGTTAATAACCAATTTGAATCATTTTCGTCAATGTATTCAAATAAGTCATAAACATTTGCTATGCGATTAAGGTCTAGGACTGTATAATTTAAATTAGTGAAGCCAGTATCTCCGATAAAAACCAAATTACCTATTTTGTACTCTCTACCAGTAAGGAGAAGGCGACAGAATTTATTTCTCTCTGTTGCCATTGAAGCTTGCTCAATACATTCAATCCACGTTCTTTTTTTATCTGAATAAGTCCAATAATCGTGATTTCCTAAAACTACAAAAGATGTAATCTGAGCTTTTTCGAGAATTTGTATAAAATCAAGCGTCTCAAAGAAATCGTCAAAAAAATCTCCAGCTAAAACAAAAATATTTCCTTCTCTATTTGAATATAGTAAATCAATAAAAAATTTTATATTTTGTTTAATTTTATTTTTAGAATATTGATAATCTCCACTTTTCAATACTTCTTCCATATATTTGAAATGAGCAATAGGATCATTCTCTAATTTTATTAATTTCTGTTTTACATACCCTGGAAGTGCTTTTTTATCAAAATGTAAATCACTCAATACATAAATATTAGGTTTTTCGTTCATAATAATCTCCTAAATTTATAAAACTAAATCCTAACTAAGTTAATAAAGAAATTCTTATCCTACTTCCGCTTCTTCTTGTTTTTCTTCATTTGCTTGGCCATTTTGTTCATGCTGCGACGCATCAGAAACTCTCCAGCCTTACCTTTGAGACCACCACCGAACATTTGGCTCATATCCGACATTCCGGCTCCTCCTAAGCCTGACATATCTGGCATACCGCCTTGGCCCATCATGCCTTCCAGAGCTGACATGTCGGGCATCCCTCCGCCACCAGGCATGTTCTTAGGCATATTGTTTGGATTGAGCCCCATTTGCTTCATCATCTTGCTCATATCGCCTGACAGAACGCCCTGCATCATCTGCTTAGCTTGATTGAAGTCTTTGATAAATTTATTGACATCAACGAAACTGTTACCTGAACCATTGGCAATCCGACGGCGACGGCTAGGACTCAGCAAGTCAGGATTTTCTCGCTCAGCCGGTGTCATAGAGGATACGATAGCACGTTTGCGGGCAATTTCTTTCTCATCCACTTTAATATTCTTGAGAGCAGGATTATTGGCCATACCTGGAATCAGCTTGAGTAAGTCTTCCATAGGTCCCATGCCTTGTACCTGATCCAGCTGATCAATGAAGTCATTGAAATCAAAGGTGTTTTCCCGCATCTTTTCAGCCATTTCAAGCGATTTTTTCTCATCGTATTCTTGAGAGGCTTTTTCGATCAGAGTCAGCATGTCCCCCATGCCCAAAATCCGACTGGACATACGGTCTGGGTGGAAGGTCTCGATATCAGTAATCTTTTCACCGGTACCAGTAAATTTAATAGGCTTACCAGTAATCTGACGGACAGACAAGGCTGCACCGCCACGGGTATCGCCATCAATCTTAGTCAGGATAACCCCGGTCACTTCCAGTTGACTGTTAAATTCACGAGCGACATTAGCCGCTTCCTGACCAATCATGGCATCGACAACCAAGAGGATTTCATTCGGATTAGCCAGCGCTTTGACATCTGACAGCTCCTGCATGAGCTTTTCGTCAATCTGAAGGCGACCAGCCGTATCAATCAGGACATAGTCATTGTGGTTGGCTTTCGCTTGCTCCAAACCTTGACGGACAATCTCAACAGCTGGAACTTCCGTACCTAAAGCAAAAACAGGTACATCAATTTGCTGTCCAAGTGTTTTCAGCTGATCAATAGCCGCCGGACGGTAAATATCCGCCGCAATCATGAGCGGACGAGCATTTTCTTCTTTCTTGAGCTTATTAGCAAGCTTACCGGCAAAAGTAGTCTTACCAGCCCCTTGCAGACCAACCATCATGATAATAGTTGGAATCTTTGGTGACTTGATAATCTCGGCAGTATCAGAGCCAAGGATAGTTGTCAGCTCTTCGTCAACAATCTTGATAATCTGTTGCGCTGGATTGAGGGTGTCGATAACCTCATGACCGACAGCGCGCTCACGGACTTTCTTGATAAAGTCTTTGACAACTGGCAGGGCAACGTCAGCTTCTAAGAGAGCCAGACGAATCTCTTTGGTTGCTTCCTGAACATCGCTCTCTGAGATTTTTCCTTTTCTGCGCAGATTTTTAAAGACGTTCTGCAAACGTTCCGTTAAACTTTCAAATGCCATTTTTTATTTCTCCTAGTTTCTATTTAAATCAATTCAGTGGAAATTTTCCAAAACGTGTTAAACAAGCGTATTCTTCAGCAGAGACTTCTTTCATAATCTCATTTGGGTAGCCCCAGCAGCTGAAGCCTTCTTGCATTGCCTTAGAAAGATCGTCAGGGGAGATGAGTTGTACCCTAGAAGGAAAAGGTTCTTCCGACTCCAACAACCAGCAAGACATTCCCTTGTAGATAACTTGTTTAGCCATATGGTCACTCCCTATTGTCAATACCAGACAGAATCCCGATCTGCTCCTGCAGATAGCTGTCGTCAGGGTATTTCTCTGTAATCTGGTCAAATATCTGACTTCTGACGATGTAGTCCGAGTACATGTGCAGCTTTTTCTCATAGTCTTCCAGAATCTTCTCTGTCCGTTTGATATTATCATAAACGGCCTGACGGCTAACACCAAACTCCTCGGCAATCTCCGCCAGACTGTAATCATCTGCATAGTAGAGTTCAATATAGTTCATCTGCTTGTCAGTCAAAAGCGCCGCATAAAACTCAAAGAGAGCATTCATTCGGTTTGTTTTTTCAATTTCCATAAGAAACATTATACCAGAAAAGCATGATAAACTCTAGTCTGACAAGGGAAATAAACACTCGAAATATGAGATTGCAAAACTTCAATCAGCTTTTTCTTCTGTGTAAAAGACAAGTAAAAAACTCTTAGTGATAACCAAGAGTTTTGCAATAATTAATTGTTTTCCAAATAAAATTCAAAACGATCGCCGACATACTGGCTTTTTACATATTCAAAAGCTGTACCGTCATCAAAGTAAGAAATCTGAGTCAGTCCTAAGATGGCATGGCCACGGGGAATATCGAGGTAATTGGCGATTTTTTCCTTAGCCAGCCGAGCATAAATAGTTTGCTGGGACTTGCCGATTTTATAGCCGTGTTCCTGCAAGGTCTGGAAGAAATGACTGGTCACCTCTTCTTTTTTGAAATTCTTAATGAACTTCTCTGGAATTGAAGCCACCTCGTAGACCACCGGCAAATCGTCAGCGTAGCGAACCCGCTCCATCCGAATGACATTTTCTGTCTTATGGATGCCTAGCTTTTCCACTTCCTGCTCACTCGGCAGGGTACGCCGATAAGAAATGAGCTGACTGGATGGCGTTTTGCCTTGAGCTTTCATGATTTCCGTGAAGCTGGTGGTGCCGCGCATTTTCTCCTGAACGCGTGTGCTGGCTACAAAGGTTCCACTACCGACCCGACGCTCCAGCACTCCCTCCTCAACCAAGAGTGTAATAGCCTGACGCAGGGTCATACGGCTGACCTTAAAGGTTTCGGCTAGATCTCGCTCGCTGGGCAGGCGCTCCCCAATCTCCCAAACGGCATCGTCAATATCTTTCTTAATCTGATCATGAATTTTGATATATGCGGGCAACATGTTGACTCTTCTTTCTTATTTGGTACCTTCCTTTATTTTAGTACCAAATACTTCAAATGTCAAACTAAATGATAAGTATTAGCTCTCAAGTGCTTGCTTTTATCACGATTCTAGCTGTTAAGCCAAATAAAGACTCATATTCGTTTTTTCATCACTCTTACTCCTTATTACCTTGGAAAAATTCCTTTTTTGTGATAAAATGAGGGGAAAAGATTACTTCTTTTAAGAAAGGGAACAGATGACAACTAGAACTGAATTGCAAGATGTCGAAAAGATCATCGTGCTTGATTACGGAAGCCAGTACAACCAGCTGATTTCACGCCGCATTCGTGAAATCGGTGTTTTTTCTGAGCTCAAGAGCCACAAGATTACTGCTGACGAAGTCCGTGCTATCCAGCCTGTCGGGATTATCCTTTCCGGCGGTCCAAATTCTGTATATGAAGACGGCTCCTTTGATATTGACCCAGAAATTTTCGAGTTGGGCATCCCGATTTTGGGGATCTGCTATGGTATGCAGCTTTTAACTCACAAGCTGGGCGGCAAGGTTGTCCCTGCTGATCATGCTGGAAATCGAGAATATGGGCAGTCAACTCTGTCACATACTGCTAACTCCAGTCTTTTTAACGGAACACCTGAAAGCCAGCTAGTTCTTATGAGCCATGGAGATGCAGTAACAGAAATTCCTGCAGACTTTGTTCGTACTGGTACTTCTGCTGACTGTCCTTTTGCAGCTATTGAAAATCCAGCTAAGAAAATCTACGGCATTCAGTTCCACCCTGAGGTTCGTCATTCAGAGTTTGGTTATGATATCCTGCGCAACTTTGCTCTTGATATTTGTGGAGCTAAAGGCGACTGGTCTATGGATAACTTCATTGACATGGAAATTCAAAAAATCTGCCAAACCGTTGGTGACAAGAAGGTGCTGTTGGGACTTTCTGGTGGTGTAGACTCTTCTGTCGTCGGTGTTCTCTTGCAGAAAGCGATCGGCGATCAACTAATCTGTATCTTTGTGGATCATGGCCTTTTGCGTAAAGGCGAAGCTGATCAGGTCATGGATATGCTTGGCGGCAAATTTGGTTTGAATATCGTCAAGGCTGACGCAGCTAAACGTTTCCTTGATAAATTAGCCGGTGTCTCAGATCCAGAACAAAAACGTAAAATCATCGGAAACGAGTTTGTTTATGTCTTTGACGACGAAGCCAGCAAACTAAAAGATGTGAAATTCTTAGCTCAAGGAACGCTCTATACAGACGTTATCGAATCTGGTACCGATACTGCTCAGACTATCAAGTCTCACCATAACGTTGGTGGTCTTCCGGAAGACATGCAGTTTGAGCTGATTGAGCCGTTGAACACACTTTATAAGGACGAAGTGCGTGCCTTGGGTACCGAGCTTGGTATGCCTGATGAAATTGTCTGGCGCCAGCCATTCCCAGGCCCAGGGCTTGCTATTCGTGTCATGGGAGAAATCACAGAGGAAAAATTGGAAACTGTCCGCGAATCTGATGCTATTCTCCGCGAAGAAATCGCTAAAGCTGGTCTTGACCGCGACATTTGGCAGTACTTTACTGTTAATACTGGCGTCCGATCTGTTGGGGTCATGGGTGACGGCCGGACTTACGACTACACAATTGCGATTCGCGCTATCACTTCTATTGATGGCATGACAGCTGACTTTGCCAAGATTCCTTGGGATATTCTGCAAAAGATTTCTGTTCGTATCGTTAATGAAGTAGACCATGTCAATCGCATCGTCTACGATATCACCAGCAAACCACCTGCAACTGTAGAGTGGGAGTAACAAACAAATCTTATTTTAAATGATAACTGTAAAAACAAACAAGGCTAGGACATTTTAGTCCTAGCCTTGTTTTATATAGTCTTGAGATTAACCGCCGAACAATCCTTTAAAGAAGTTGACAATGGCATTCCAGATATTAGAAAAGAAATTACCGCCTTCTTGAAGGAGGCCGTTTGCATCAAAGTTGAGGTTAATATTGTTAAAGGTAGCCCCTGCCTTTGAAACGATGCTGTCTTTCAAGTCGCTAAGTGTCTTTGTAAAGTCAGAATCTGTAATGACTCCACTGTTTGAAAGATTGATAGCGAAATTCACGATGAGGTTGATTTGGTCACTGGTCACTGACTGAGTCAGACCGTAGTTTTTCAAGGTTTCTTCAACAATCTTACGGACATCATCTGCTGTCAGATTACTGTTATTCTTCTTAGCGTTGGCGACAGCCGCTTTGATATCAGCTAGGGCTACGTTGAGCTTGTCTGCGTCATAGCCTTCCTTACCTGTATTTTCAGCATTGATGCCAGAAAGGGCAGCCAGTTCTTCCTGTGCTAGATTTTTATTTTCCTGAGGAATGGTCGCGCCATTATCCTCTAGAGAGTAGTAAATCCCTGCCAAGGCGCTCTCACCTGTTACCGGAATTGGTGCTGCAACGGTAATCTGCGCGTGCTGAACACCCAGAGTAACAGCTGCATTGCGATACATATCTTCTGTAACCTTAGTGATGTTTTGCGGAGTGACAATTTTGACCTCTAATGGCTTGTTGCCGCCTAACTTCTGGATTTTTACAGAAGAATAAAGCTGCAGACTAGGGTCGTTGGCAACATCCATGATTTTAGAGTAGACTTCCGGTGTCATGGTCTTAAGTGGCTTGCTGTCACTAGATGAATTGTAGCCTAGCATTTGCAAGGTCTGCTGTTTTTGGCTTTCATCCAAGGAATAACCCAGCACATACTCTGGCTGCACGTAAGTCTCATCAATGACTTTCTGAACATTTGAATTGGCAGCTGCGGTCGATACAGTAAACAGAGTAGCCAGCAAGGCTCCTGCTGTCATTAAAGTTTTTTTGAATTTCATATTTTTTCCTCTTTTCCCCTCGCTATAGTTTCCCAAATTCTATAGCTGTTTTATACAGTAAACTTTCTATCTGACTGCCTCTAATTTCTGTTTCTTGAGCTTGTGATTTTCGCTCCTTTTGATGTTTAGAGTGCTTCAGTTAAGTTGCTGCAATGATGGAGTTATTATTATCTCATCCATTGAGGGCTTGAGATAATAGATACATTTTACAACATTTCTCAAAGAAGTTCAAAGAAAAAACAGTCACTGGATTTGCTTGCCAGTAACTGCTCTTTTCTACTTTTTCCAAAGGAAGTCAATCAGCAATTCGTCTACTTCTGGATTCTCATGCAATTGGCTGTGCTGAGCCAACTGGCCTGTAATTTTCTTTTCCTGGTAAGATTTAGCATTCTCAACTAGGAGATATTTGAGGCTGCGAGAAGAAATATTGAGGACAGAACCGTCGGATTCGTTTTTAAAATCACCGTAAATGTTCAGAACATCTACTTGTTCTTGCGGGTAAACTTCTCGTAATCCCAGTAGTTTTTGATAAGTCTGGCTCATAGCACTAGGCTGGCCAGTTTGGTCGTCTAGAATTGTCAAATCTTCAGGCAAGTCCCTTCCTTCCAGACCATTAACATGGTTGGCAATATTGACCTGCTTTTGCAACTGAGGAAGATTTTCATCCTGACCGTTCTCTAGCATATAAAAGAGGATGGACATATTCCCCATCGAATGGCCTACCAGATTCATCTTATTAAAGCCATAAGTCTCTTGTAGCTTACGAATCACAGCAGCTGCATACTTACCATCTTGAGCATAGTCGGCATTGCGGTTATCTTCGTAGTTTACCTTAATAATGGGATTGATAGCACCTTTCGGTATCTCGCCTAATAAGCTTACTTGACCGTTTTTACTGACATTTGCTGTGATAATTGTCTGAGTGACTCCAGCTTTTTTGGCTGCCTCTGTCATATGATTTTCAGCATTAGAGCTGGATCCAAAACCGTGGAAAAACAAGGTCGGCGTTGTTGACTGCACAAATTGTTTTGTATTGAGGCTAGTGGCTTCTTTATGGTTGTAAAAAGCTGTTAGACCGGCAATTGTCACCAAAACCAGAATGAGGAGCTTAAAAGCAAGTTTCTTGTTCATTTTTCATTCCTTTTTATGATAGATGTACAAAATTATATCATGTATCTATCATGGTTACAAATATCTGGATTATTACTTCACCATCAAAAAGAAAGAAGCTAAACTACTTCTTTCTAAAACCATTTTAAGAGGCGCATGATATGCATGTTCATCTTGACCTGACGGGAATAATAATAATTACCGCCGTTGATATAGAGTTCTGGCCCGTGAAAAATAGAAATCAGATTATAATAGCCGTAGGTCTTGCCAGTCACATTTCCTAAGCTTGGCGCTACTATATCTTTGGAATATTTCTTAGCCAGCTCCAACGTATTTTCGCCACCGTTTTTAGCGACATAGTCAATATAGGCCTGACCGAAATTATAGGCTTGTACTGCTGTCCAAACATCCACCTTTTTTTCACTGGCTAACTCTAGGTTATCAGACAAGGTCTGAACTCCCTGGCGAATACTTTCTTTGTTGTCCGTGATAGCATTGGTCTGACCAGTCGCGCTTTCACTGGACTGCATGACATCGGTGTCTTTTCCCTTGGTCTCTGTATAAATCATGGCCAGTACCAATTCTTCATTGGCCGCTGTGTCCTGCTCGTCCAGCACTTCTCTGACCAAAGTCTGATACTTCATGACCTGCTTAACATCATGATGAACCTGATAAATCTTGTAGCCGGCAAAGAGCACGAAAAGGACTAAAATCAGTCTTCTTAGAAATTTAAACATTATTTATTTTGGATATCCTCGATGTTCTTAATCAAAATAGAATAGGTTCCGTTGTCGTTCTGGATAAATTCTACAGACTCTGCGTCCTGATAGACATTATTAGGAACGATGAGCTCAATTCCATTTGAAAGGGAGAGTTTCTGATTTTCGAACTTCTTCTTCTGGCGGCTGCTGTCAATCTCATCAAACTTGACTGGCTCAGGAATAGATTCCTTGACTTGGTCAATAAAGGTAAGTCGGGCAGTCAAATTACTGTCAAAAAGATCATCGGCCAACTTCTCAGGCGACAGTTCGTCATTTTCTTCCAGATTTTTGAAAATACTGGATTTGACCTTGGACTGGAACTGAAAATCGTCTTTGTTAAAACTTTCGGCAACTTTTTGAGCAGTCTTCTCAAGTGCTTTGATTGATTTCTTGGCTGAAATTGTCGGATTGACCTGCAAGAGATTGTCTGACATATAATTGAGAAAGGCACCGTTATACTTGATGCGCTTTTCAATCAGATGGTACTTGCGAGATTTAAGATTGATAACCAAAGCCTCGTCCGCACCTGTACCAAAGCCAGGCAGATTGTTCTGCGTCAGTTTGATAGGATTGTCCACCTCACCCCCTAAGTGGGTTAGGGTTTCCCGCAGAGCAATCCGCAGAAAAGCGAAGTGCTGCACACCTTCTTTGTCAAACTGGACAAAAATCAGATCGTTGGTTTTCTGGTTTTCACTGACAGAAAACTCCTCCTGCCAGAGCTTGGCAACTGTCACTGATGTTTCCAGTAGGTCGTCTGAAAGCTGGGCTAAAAAGACGTTTTCGGGATCGAAAACACCTGTTTTAGCATCGTCAGAGTAGACCCGCTCAATCTTCTTGCGCAGGTATTCTTCAATCTTGGGAGTAATGTTGAGAAACTTATCCGCCAGCAGCAGTTCGGTATCAGCTGGGCTGAATTGATGAATAATCGCTTTTTTTACGTAAATATCCATCTTAGTTCAAGCCCTCATAAAGTGGAAAAGCGTCCGTCAATTCGCGAACTTCTGCCCGCACTTGATTCAGCACCGCTTCGTTCTCTGCATTTTCCAGAGCCTTGATAATGAGCTCGGCTACTTTGATGCTTTCTGTTACACCAAAGCCTCGAGCTGCAATGGCTGCTGTACCGATACGAATTCCGCTAGTCTTAAATGGTGACAAAGTCTCGTAAGGGATGGAGTTTTTATTAAGCGTGATATTAACCTCATCCAAGAGATTCTGAGCTACTTTCCCATTTTCTACAACCTTAGTAACATCTACCAAGAAAAGGTGATTTTCAGTACCGTCAGAAATCACACGGAACTTGTCATGCTGACGGAAGACTTGGGCCATGGCTTGGGCATTGTCCAAAATCTGCTGAGCATAAACCTTGAAAGCTGGATCCAGTACTTCTTTAAAGGCAACAGCCTTGGCTGCAATGACATGCTCCAATGGTCCACCTTGAATGCCTGGGAAGATAGCTGAGTTAATTTTCTTAGCCAAGTCTTCATCGTTTGTCAAAATCAATCCACCGCGAGGTCCGCGCAAGGTCTTGTGGGTCGTTGTCGTTGTGATGTCTGCATAAGGTACAGGGCTTGGGTGGAGACCTGCAGCAACCAAACCAGCGATGTGAGCCATATCAACCATGAGCTTAGCGCCTACCGCATCAGCGATTTCGCGGAATCTTGAAAAGTCGATGATGTGAGAATAGGCTGAAGCTCCCGCCACAATCAGCTTAGGCTGAACCTCTTTGGCTTGCTGGAGGATGGCATCAAAGTCCAGTAATTCTGTTTCGGAATCTACGCTATAGGATACAAAATTGTAGGTTTGCCCAGAGAAGCTGACTGATGCACCGTGTGTCAAGTGACCACCTGCAGACAAATCCATACCCATAACTGTATCACCTGGCTCAATCAAAGCCATATAAGCTGCGCAATTTGCCTGGCTGCCTGAGTGAGGCTGAACATTAGCAAACTTGGCACCAAAAATTTCCTTGGCGCGTTCAATTGCCAGACTCTCAATCACATCCACTACATCTGTCCCACCATAGTAACGGCGACCTGGATAACCTTCGGCATATTTATTGGTCAAAATAGAACCTTGAGCGGCCATGACAGCTTTCGAAACGACATTTTCTGAAGCGATTAACTCAATATTATGTTGCTGACGTTCTTCTTCTTTAGCAACTGCTTGCCAAATCTCTGGGTCAAATGCTTTGTAGTCTTCTTGGTCAAAAATCATAAGGTGTCTCCCTTCTTTTGCGAAAATAGGACCTTAGGTCCTAAAAGTTAAAATTTTATATCATTTACTTGGGCGAGAATATCCTCGCGAGTAATTGCTCCCTGGCGTAGAATAAGAGCTTTTTCTCCAGACAAGTCTAGAATAGTTGAATCCTGACCTGTCAAAGATGCATCATCTTCTACACCTGAGATCTCTTCTTGAAAATCCATCATAATCTGCTGGAAAGAAGTTCCACTAGCTTTTCCAGAAAGATTGGCGGATGGACCAATCAAGGGACCGTACTTCCGAATCAAGTCCAGGGTAACTGGATGATTAGGAATCCGAAAACCCACGGTTTCCATAGCTGAGTTTATCCAAGCTGGCACTCGGTCATTGGCTTGAAGGATAATAGTCAAAGGCCCAGGCAGAAAGGCTTGATAGAGCTGCTCTAGATAGCAGGGCTGGTTCTTAGAAAAAGCATAAATCTCTTCCAAGCTAGCCACATTGAGATTGAGAGCCTTGTTACGAGGTCTTCGTTTTAATTCGTAGACTCGTTCAACCGCCTCTTGATTCAAAGCTTGGGCAAAGAGGCCATAAACAGTTTCTGTCGGCAGGACGACCGCTCCGCCTGCTGCCAGAGTATTTTCTATCTTATCCATTGTCCATCGCCACCATTCTATCTTTGCCAAATTGATCTTTCAGGATTCGAATTCGTTTGTGCGGGAAGGATTGTTTCAGCAACTCCGCGACGCCGTCTCCTTGCTTGTAACCAATTTCCAGATAGATTTTTCCTTTTTCTGTCAAATAGTCCTCTGCCTGCCCTGCTATTTTCCGATAGACGGCATAGCCATCTTCCTCAGCAAAAAGGGCCATGTGAGGCTCTGAGGTCAGAACATTAAGTCCAACTTCGTCTTTATCCGCTTCTGAAATATAGGGCGGATTGGAAACGATGATGTCAAAGCTCCCACTGATTGCTTCAAAGCAATCGGATTGGACAAAAGTAAGACTAAGATTACAGAACTGAGCGTTTTCTGCCGCCAAGGCAAGAGCATCATTTGACAAATCAGAAGCAGTAATCTTCCAGTCTGGACGGCTGTTTGCTAGTGCAAGAGCAATGGCTCCGCTACCTGTTCCAATATCCAAGACAGACAGAGAGCTTTCGGGATTTTCTGACAAAATCAGCTCCACCAGCTCCTCCGTCTCAGGCCTTGGAATCAACACACGCTCATCAACCTTGAGACTCAAACCTAGAAAGTCACTGCTGCCAATGATATACTGAGCCGGCTTATGGGCAAGCAGCTGCTCTTGAATTGCTTTTAGCTGTTTACGGTCTTCCTGGCTGACTTCTGTCCGAAGTTTGAGAACAAAGTCGGTAAAGGAGAGCTTATTGAGAGCTCGATAAACGAAAGACAGGCTTTCTGCTTCTTCTCCCGCTGCTACTAACTCCTGCTCTAGCTCCGCCAAATATTGAGCCAATGTCATTATTTATTCAGCTCTTCTAGTTTTTGCGTTTGGTCATATAGAACCAGAGCGTCAACGACTTCATCTAATTTCCCAGCTAAAATCGTGTCCAGCTTTTGCAGAGTCAATCCGATACGGTGGTCTGTCACCCGGTTTTGCGGGAAATTATAGGTGCGAATCCGCTCCGAGCGATCGCCAGTACCAATCGTTGACTTGCGCTCTGCATCTTGCTCATCTTGAGCAATTTGAGCAAAGTGGTCTGCCACGCGAGCTCGGATGATTTTCATAGCCTTATCCCTGTTCTTCTGCTGGGTACGCTCTTCCTGCATTTCGACCTTGATATTGGTAGGCAAGTGAACGATACGAACAGCAGTCGCAACCTTATTGACGTTCTGTCCGCCGGCACCTGAAGCATGGTAGATGTCCACCCGCAAATCTTTAGGATCAATGTCGTATTCTACTTCTTCGATTTCTGGCATCACCAAGACAGTTGCCGTTGAGGTATGAACGCGACCCTGGCTCTCGGTCACTGGAACCCGCTGTACGCGATGAGCGCCAGATTCATACTTAAGCTTTGAGTAGACCGACTGGCCTGAGACCATAGCGACCACTTCTTTGATCCCACCTACACCATTGTAAGATGCTTCCATGACTTCAAAGCGCCAGCCCTGGCTCTCAGCATATTTTTGATACATCTGCAAGAGGTCTCCTGCAAACAACTGCGCTTCGTCCCCTCCCGCAGCACCACGGATTTCCAAAATGATATTCTTATCATCATTTGGATCCTTAGGCAAAAGGAGGATTTTTAGTTTTTCCTCGTATTCTTCTTTTTCAGCCTTAGCATCCTTGAGCTCCTGCTTGGCCATTTCCTCCAAGTCCGCATCACCAGAGGCGTCTTTAATCATTTCTTCAGCGTCTGTGATGTTTTGCAGGACTTTTTTGTACTCGCGGTATGCCGTCACTGTATCGCGGGTGCTGGCTTCTTCCTTAGAAAGCTCCATAAAACGCTTGGTATCACTAACTACATCAGGGTCGCTTAGGAGTTCACCAAGTTCTTCGTAGCGATCTTCCACCGCTTGTAACTGTTCATAGATGTTCATAGATTTTTCATCATCTCCTTTATTTCTAACATCGAATTACTTAATATCGGGGTTAAAATAGTGCCTGCGGCAGACTGAGATATAGGTCTCGTGGCCGCCAATTTTAATCTGCTCTCCGTCGTAAACCGGCTTTCCGTTATCAGTCCGTAAAACCATGGTGGCTTTACGAGAACAATATTGGCAAATGGTTTTAATTTCCTCAATCTTGTCAGCCAAGAGTAAGAGGTGCTTGGAGCCTTCAAAAAGTTCATTGCGAAAGTCATTTTTCAGACCAAAAGCCATCACCGGAACATCCAGCTCATCCACCACTCTAGCTAAATCATAGACATGATGGCGTTTCAAGAACTGAGCTTCATCGATTAAAACACAATAAGGTTTTTCAGGCAACTGCTGGATATAGCCATAAATATCTGTCTGGTCTTCAATAGCTATTGCATTTCGCTTCATGCCGATGCGACTGGAAACAACCCCAAAGCCGTCTCTTGTATCGATAGCCGAGGTCATGATGACGACGCTCTTGCCTTGTTCTTCATAATTGTGGGCCACTTTCAAAATTTCAATGGTCTTGCCCGAATTCATCGTGCCATATTTGTAGTATAACTGAGCCATAATTTAAATCTTTGCTAATTCACTATCTCCATTTTTACTTCACATTATTTTACCATAATTCACTATTCTTTAAAACCTCATTTGTGATAAAATAATAATAACGAAATAAAGGAGGCAGAAAATATGCCATTTGTTAGAATTGATTTATTTGAAGGTCGTACTCTGGAGCAGAAAAAAGCTCTCGCCAAGGAAGTAACTGAAGCTGTTGTCAGAAATACAGGCGCACCTCAGTCTGCTGTCCATGTCATCATTAACGACATGCCAGAAGGAACCTACTTCCCACAAGGTCAAATGCGAGAAAAATAAAAAAAGAAAAACCAGTAGTTTATGGAGATATAAACTACTGGCTTTTTTCTATGAATGACTCCTACTGTTATCTCTTTTATTTTCAAATTCTTTAATTAATTTTTGATACCAGTAAAAACTATCTTTTCGAATCCGCTCTAGACTACCACCTTCTTCCTCATCACGGTCTACATAAACAAATCCATAACGCTTGCCATAGCCGTTGAGCCATGAAAGTAAATCTGTGAAAGACCATGTACAATAGCCGATGACTTGGCAACCATCTTCTATGGCATTTTGTACAGCTGTAATATGCTTATCAAGATATTCAATCCGATATGGGTCTTGGATCTTTCTATCTTCCGTTAAGGTATCATACTCTCCTAGCCCATTTTCAGTTATCATAATCGGGATGTCATATCTACTGGTAATCCGCCGTAAAGCAATTCGCAAACCAATTGGATCTATTTCCCACTCCCAGCTAGTACGCTCTAAGTGTTCATTTGGCACATGCTTAAACTGGTCCAGCTCTCCAGCCTCAGCATTCGGTACATTAGCAGCAAAAGTATGGGATTGGTAATAGTTGACGCCTATGAAATCTGGACGGCCTGCTTTTAAAATATCTAAATCTCCTTCTCGGATATCTAATTCTATACCGAATTGATTTTTCAAATATGCTAGAGCAGTCCTTGGATATCGTCCCAATAAATAAGCATCCATCCAATACCAAACATTGACATCCAAAGATTTCTCCATGGCTAGGACATTCTCTGGCCGATTATCCAGAGCATAAAGGACAGGAAAGGCGAAACTTGGACCGATTTGACCTTTTATTTTTAAATCATGGAATCGTTTGATAATCGTCGCATTAGCTAAGTTGACAATGTGATTGACTTGATGCATTCGCTTGATGTCTTTAATCCCTGGTGGGAAATAGCCATCTCTGTAGCCGAGTCCAACAAAGACATTTTGCTCGTTAAGTCCTATCCAATACTTTACTCGATCTCCAAAGTTTTCAAAGAGAACCTCTACATAACACAGGAAATCATTGATTATCTTTCTGGATTCCCAGCCTCCATACTCATCTTGCAGTACTTGAGGCAAATCCCAGTGATAGATTGTGATAATGGGTTCGATATTATATTTGAGAAGTTCATCAATCAGATTTGAATAAAACTCAATCCCTTTCTGGTTAACCTCTCCTCGTCCCTCAGGTAAAATACGGGTCCATGCAATAGAAAATCGATAAGCTTTTAGGCCCATTTCGGCCATCAGTTTAACATCTTCTTTGTAGTGATGATAATGGTCCACTGCCACATCGCCTGTCGTGTTTTTAAAGGTCCTATTAGGCTGGCGGACAAAGGTGTCCCAGATAGACAGACTCTTACCATCTTCATCCCAAGCTCCTTCAACTTGATAGGCTGCTGAAGCCGATCCCCAGAGAAAGTCTCTGGAAAATTTTGTCACATCAATCAAGCTGCTGCACCTCCTTTGGCTTCTAGAGTTTCCATTTCAGCTTCTTGCTTAACCAATTGCTCTTCGTATTTCTTGAAGAATGGATAGTAGATTAACATAGCTGGTAAAATCAAGATATAGTCCCAAACAAAGTTTTGCCAACGAAGGGTGGTTAGATAGTTACTAAAGCCCATTGGCAACTGAGCGCTGACAACAATCCAAGCTGGAATGATAAAGCCTGTTTTGTAAGCAAAATAAGTCAAAATCATCATAATAGGCACATTGAGTACATAAGGGATACAAAGAATTGGGTTGAACATAATTGGCATACCAAATGTTACTGGCTCATTGATACCAAACCACCCAGGAATGAGTGAAATCTTTGATACGGCACTGATTTGTTTAGATTTTGATCGTAAGCCCATCAGGACCAGGGCCCAGGTATTCCCTGTACCACCAACTAAAGCCATGGAAGTGTAGAGTAAGACTGGGAAGAATTGCATTGGCTGACCGTTCGCATGAAGAGCAGCATTGGTTGTTGCCGCTTGAATCCCAAGCGGAGAAATGAGTGGAATAATGATGAGGGTACCATGAATACCGAAGCACCAAAGAATCAGCGCTAACATACAAAGCATCACAATACCTGGAACAGATGATACAGCGCCAAGCGGTGCACGCAAGAGAGCCATAAAACCAGACGGAACATTATAAGCTCCTGCTGTCAAGGCTCCAATTCCAACATTCAGCAAGAGGAAGAGAGTGATGGAGAAGAATACCGGCAGAATAGAGCCGAAACTATCTTGCAAGAACTGCGGCACAACATCGGGCATCTTTATTTTAATATCTTTTTCATAACAGAATTTTTCAATCTGTACGACTACAAAGACAATAAAGAAGCTGATAAACATACCTTGTGAGCCGAGATAGTCTAATTGCAGACCGGAGAATTCTTCAGTATCAACAAAAGCTCCTGCTACCAGCATGAAAGTAACTGCTGTATCAACCGCGGCCATAATAGGGGATTTTAATTTCAAATTCTTAGCATAATGATAAGCAAAGAAGATAGCAACCCAGATAGAGATAAAATCCATTGAATAGCGGAAAGGCAAGGTCAATGTATTATACACTGCATCCCCTGTTTTGAACCAACCTAGAGCTGTTTCGTTTCCAATTGCAGCTAAAACTTGAAATAAGGAACCCACGGTAATCAATCCCAAGAGAGATCCTAATCCAGCTTGTAAAGACTGTATAAACACATTGTTGGCCAGTTTATAACCAATTTCCTGAAGTTTGGTCATAAATTTACTGTTAAAGAATTTTTCCATTAGAAAAACCTCCTTAAGATATTGCTTTAATTAATTGAAAGATATTCTTACAATCTCCCATTGCATAATCCATGGCTGGAATGGTAGCAACAGGTTTTGATACTGTCTCTTTGACCGAATCAAGTTTATAAGAGACCTGAGGGCCTAATAAAATCACATCATAATCCTGAGCATAATCTTGATAGTCCATCAATCCGACCGCTTTGATATCGAGGTCAATACCTTGGTCATTTGCATATTGCTCCATTTTTTTCATCAGGATGCTCGTGGACATACCAGCTGCACATATTAATAAGATTTTCATTGTCTTTCTCCTTCTAGATTGGAATACAGCTCAATCATCTCAGTGATAAGGTCAATGGCCAAAAGACTGGTCATAAAATGGTCTTGCGCATGAACAAGCAGTATACTCAACTGATGACCGTTTCCTTGTGCTTCTTCCTGCAATAAATCTGTTTGGGAATGATGGGCCTTTAAAATAACACTATTTGCCTCATCCATTAATTCCTTAGCTGCATCGAATTCTGCTAGTTTTGCTTTTTTAAGTGCTTCAAAAGCTAAGGATCGGGCTGCACCAGAATTAGCAATTAAGGACATGGCAATAATCTCCGCTGAACTATTCCATTCTTCCATACAAATTCCTCCTTTCAATTTGACTTCTTACCCAAAGTTTACTATAGCTCTATTCTACTGTCAAAAGCGTTTATATTGTCTTAATATACAGTTTTCTAGCTTAGTGTATCCATTTTCAAATGCCATTCATACTCAATTTATTATAAAAAATTTAAAGCAATAGTTTCTTACGTGCTTTACCTCAGGTACTCTGTTATTTTTAAATAGTTCCTTTAATATATTTTAGAACCTATCGTAAAATTAGTGTATAAAAATTAATCGTTTTTTATGATAATGTATAATACAAAGCTAAAGAGTATAAAATTCAATTAAAATCCGTCTCTTTTTCCCTAGGGGGTTACTTTCCTCAAAGGCTTATTATATACTTAATTTATGAAGATTATTAGAGAACTCCAAGTCACTTCAGATGAATTTTATGACTTCTTGGAAAGCGAGTTTCTGAATCAAATCAATCAAACTGACAATCAAACAAAAAAGATAGATAGGTTAAAGAAAGGACTTCGTTACTCAAAATTGTCAGACAATGTCTATACCAAGACTGATTATGAGATTCTGGACTATCGTCGCCATGAAACCTACGTCATTCAAATCTCGTCCCACAGTGAAAAAACGATTACTTCCTACAAGACCAAGCTTTGCTCAAAAGGGCTTGAGGTTACGCTAGAGCAAGAACAAAATAAATTGACAAAAAATTCAAAAAGCAAGCTTATCAAGTGGATGGGAGAGCTTCTCTACTTTGGTCGCCTTTCGGAAAATCTTTATAAGATTCAAGGGGAAATTGAGAAGGCTAGAAAAGTGAAAACTCAGTAAAAAGCAAATCCGATCCATACCTTCTTTTCTGCGCCCAGATTTTTTATGACTCGCAGATATTCAGATAGTTCAAGGAGTAGATTATGAAACAAGGCATCACACCTCAATATTGGAAACAAGAAAACAACGGTCGCTATTTCACTAAAGAAACTCAAATATTTAGTCCACTTCCTATTTTGACCGACACTTTACTGGCTCATCCAAAAGTAAGAAATGATGGCCAGCTGGCTTTCCCTGCCATTCATTTCATAGAAGGGATTTCCCGAGAAGTCGGACAAGAGGTCATGCAGTCCTTTTCACTTCCCTATCCATCCAACCCTGAAGCGCACATCGTAAAGGTTGCTCAAGACGGCATTTTCGTTTATGCCTTATCCCAGCGTGGCTTATTTTATGGGGCAATTTCAATTATCCAAATGTTGCAGGATGGCTACTTACATTATGGCTTGGCCTACGACGAACCCGTCTGTTCCGAGCGTGGCCTCAAGGTCTTTTTACCGTCTCGTAAGAATATGGATTTCTTCAAGCGATTTGTGGATATGCTCGCTTTCTTCAAGTACAATACCCTCATGATTGAAATCGGCGGTGCTATGGAATATAAAAAACACCCTGAAATTAATCAAGAGTGGATTAAATATTGTGCTGATATGGCTGAATACTCTGGCAAGACCAAAGAAATCCAAGACTATACCTTCCCTTGGTACAAGAATGCCATTCACATGGAGAATGGTGACGGGGAGTTTCTAAGTCAAAATGATGTGAAAGATCTGGTCCTCTACTGTAAGGAACGATTTTTTGAAGTGATTCCTGAGGTACCCTCTCTTGGCCACTGTGACTACCTGATGCTTGGCCACCCTGAAATCGCTGAAATCCCTGAAGATCCTCATCCGGACACTTACTGCCCATCAAATCCTGCCTCTTATGAACTCCTCTTTGATGTTCTGGATGAAATCATTGAGGTCTTTGAACCTGAAGTAATCAATATCGGGCATGATGAATACTATTCAATTGCCATGTGTGAGCGTTGCAAAGGGAAGGCTGGAGCTGATATCTTTGCAGAGGACATTATCAAGATTTATGACCACCTCAAGCAGAAAAATGTCCGAACCATGATTTGGGGAGACAAGTTACTGAAAAATGCTATCGTTCCTGATGCGGGGCCTTTTGGTGGAGCAGAAATCATCATGTATACTCCTCAGTTCAAAAAAGATACAGGCAAAAAAGTTGGCATCATGCCGGCAACCTGGCAGGCCATTCACCAGATTCCCAAAGATGTCGAGATTCTCCATTGGCTCTGGAGTTTGGATGAAAAACTGGAAGATGAAGTCTTGGAAGAAGGCTTTAACATCCGTTATGGTAATTTTGAAGGCTATCTCTTTCCACATTGGGCTGAGCACTTGAAGAAGGGGAGCAAGGGAGCTATCATCTCCAACTGGAGCACCTTAAATGAGGTAATCCTGCAGAGAAATGTCATTTTCTTCGGCTTGGCCTATGCTTACGAGATGTTTTGGAATCATGACTATCGTGATGAAGACTATGCGACTATCCGTGATAAAACCTTATCTTATCTCTTCCATTACCACTATCCCGACCTGCAAAACCACACGCGCAGTCTTGAAGCACTGGCGCATCCCAGCTGGATTGAAGTTGGCTATACTACAGACTATTTTGTGGAATACCAATGGTTTGTGGATGGCGTCTTCCCTGAAATGGAAACCTATCAAATCGGAAATATCCTACTAACCTATACTGATCAAACCGAGTTCACTGTTCCCATTATCTTTGGAGAAAATATTGGCAAAACAAGTGTTGAATGGGATCGGACTACCAATACCAACCCTTTACCTGGTGAACCTATCTATAAAGTAGATGAGCAATTATTTGAAGTCTCGCTTAGCACCAAACCTTATCAAAAAGATCAACAAACTTTCTTCGCATTTCCTATTCAAAACCCTTATCCTGAAAAGGAATTGAAGAATGTAGAGGTTCAAACAGAAGCTGACAAAGATTGTCAAATTTTTGTTGATCAAATTGCCTATTATCACTAAACTTGAGGCTTATTTCAAGCTATCAAGTAGAAAGAGCGAAGTTTATGAGGAATCAGAATCATCCAATTCAAAAAGAACAGATACTTTCTAGACATCGGCTTACTGGACATACTGATTGCTTATCCTATTTGAAACGAAGGGAGGTGAGACAGTGAGTGAAAAGAAAACATTTCTGAAACAATTCTTACGTCTCAGCCTACCGTTTTCTCTTCAATTTCTACTGGCCAGCGCTGTCAATCTAGCTGATGTTGTCATGATTGGCCAGCTAGGGGAAAAACAAATCGCAGCTGCTGGCGCTGCCAACCAGATTTTCTTCCTCTTGACTATTGTACAGTTTGGTATTGGTAGCGGAGCTTCTGTCTTCATAGCCCAATACTGGGGAGCCCAGCGAATTGCTGATATGAGAAAAACCTTGGGATTAGTCTATATGCTGAGTGGAATCATCTCCGTTTCCTTTACCTTAGTCGCTTTACTCTTTCCCAAGCAACTGATTGGCTTTTATATCCATGATACCGAAGCTATTCAGTTGGGTGCCCAGTACCTATCTATCGTCTCCTGGACCTACCTGATGACAGCTATCACAACCTCCTTGGCCACCATGTGTCGCTGTAGTAACGAAGTTTTCTTACCAACTCTTGCAAGTCTCCTATCCATGGCGACCAATATCATTGGCAATGCCGTCCTTATTTTTGGACTGATTGGATTTCCTAAACTTGGACTGGTTGGTGCTGCTATTGCTACCTTTATTGCTCGATTGCTGGAGCTTTGCTGGTTAGTATTTGGTGTCTATCGAACAAGGATGGCTGGAGCCGCTAGTATAGCTGAACTCTTTGCCTTCCACAAAGACTTTATTTATCAATTTTTGAAAAAAACCTTGCCAGTCGTCTTCAATGAAGGCGCCTGGTCTCTTGGAACATCAATTGGCTTGGCTATTATCGGACTATTAGGTACTGAAGTGGTGGCCTCCACCCAGATTGCTAGCGCCATTGCCCAAATTGGTTTTGTCTTTGTACGCGGTGCAGGAAATGCCGTAGCTGTTATGCTAGGCAATACCATCGGAGAGAATCAAATAGAAAAAGCCTTACAAGATGCCAAGCGCTTCTTACTTCTATTACCTCTCATCGGGCTCATCGTCAGCATCCTACTCATCTGGGCCATGCCCTTAGCCCTGAAACTCTACAACTTAAGCAATCAGACAGAGCAGCTAACCATCCTGATGATTCAGTTAAATGCCCTATTGTTTATCCCAAAAGCTTTTAGTGTTGTTTTAATCGTCGGGATTTTACGTAGCGGAGGCGATACCAACTATGCCTGCCTGCTAGATGTTTTACCTGTCTGGCTCTTCAGCATTCCACTTGGCTATGCTCTGGTTAGTCTGCAGGCTCCCATTTGGCTAATCTTTCTTGTGATAAATGGCGAAGATATTCTCAAACCAATCTGGGGCATCCCTCGTGTTTTCTCAGGAAAATGGCTGCATAATCTTGTGCAAGAGCGCATGTAAAAAAGCATCTAAATCACAACATTACCACAGAAATCGGAAGTGCAAATCCCGACTAAACAGGGTAATGAGAGTTAGGTGCTTTTTTATTGGTTTGCTACTCTAACATACAATTTTATAATTTGCGCAGCATCTGAATTAAAACACTGACCTCTGCGTCATCTATAAGAATCTTAAAGTTTCGCTCCACTGTTCGGATGATTTTCCTAATGTGCTTATAATCATCAGGGAATTTTTCGATAACACCAGCAATTTCTTTACTGCTCTTCTTCAGGCATTCTCCTGAAAGGGTCCGCTCCACTAGACACGCAATATGAACAAACAAACCTATTGTTTGCTCCTCTGTCAGCTGATAATAAAAATCAAATTCATCTAAAATAGCAGGAAGAATCTTTTTAATCTTAGCTAAGGAAGTATAGACAAATTGCTCTTCTAAAAATTGGTAAACTTTCTCATAATCGTAGCTATTGACAGAGGTCGGTACAAACATCAATAATTTATCTAAGTGCTCCTTGGGCTGCTCAAAAACATCTTTAATGGAAATGAAAGGGATACCCATAATTTGAGGGTCGAAAGTTCCAACAAAAGCATGAACTTGATAGGTCTTTCTTAAGGCCATCACTTCCTCAATCAACATCTCCTTATTAGCAACTGACAAAGCAATGACACGGTAACCCAGTTTTGAATACTGATCAAGATAGTGCTTGAGCTGAAGAGAACCGCCTTCGCTGGTATAACAGAGTGTAATGATGATTTTTTCTTGGTCCCGATTTTTATAAAGCTGATTCATTTCCATATGAAAAGCGTGAAAGACACTGTCAATATCATTTTCTATCAAACAGCGCCGTGCAATCCCCATGCCAATCATAGTAATAGGAATTTCAAATTCTCTGATTTTAATCAGAGTTTCTTCTCGAATTTTATCCAGCATTTCTTTAATTGATCCCATATCATAGAGGACGATGACACCTAAACCTTGGTCTAGCCCCTCAATTCTCTCTTTTAATTTTCGATAGCTTTCCTCTAGAGATTCTTCTAATAGAATATCAAAGCCATACACTTGGCTATTTTTGGTCAACATCTTGGTTGACTCAGCCAAGGACTTGGCAACCCCTTTACCGTGCAGGACATAGAGCAAGATAGGTCGTAGACTATCTTGTTTCTTTTCGGATTCAATAATAAACATGGTTAGGATGACGATTTCATCTATTGGAACAGCTAGTTGAAATCTTGTTTCTAGCTGCCTGGCAAATTTAGAACATTGTGCATACTCTATTGGATAATCCCGAATCACTTTCACAATAGCATCATTATCCAATTGCCGATTCAACGATCCTTTCTGCTTAATCATCGCATTGATATGAAGACTGATACCGTAATATGCCGTCGAATTAAGCTCTATATTGAGTTCTTTTTGAACAGATAGAACAAAAGCTTGTACCAACTGAATCACTTCAGCAGAAACAATCGTCTCAAGCTGATTAAGATTTTCTAACTCATCTTCTTTCTCAACAAAAGGTTTGTATTCAATATAGCTTTGAATATAGTTTCTCACTGCCTCAAAAACATCATCCTGCTCAATGCCTCTTTCTGATAACTGAGAATATTCTGATTTAATTTTGTTATATAAATCATCCGACTCTTGCTCTGGAAAATCCAGCAATCCCAACTCCTTATCATAAATCAGCACCTTACGTTTGCCAATCAATTCATCGATTTTAACTACATTATGACTACCTAAATGCCGAATTCCTTGATAAGGAATGGGTAAATCGTCATTACAAAGTGTTAAATCTTTTAGCTCCGACCTCAGACTTCTTACAAAAGCATTGGCACAAGCAGTTCGAACTGCATATTCTAATTCTTTTATATTGCTAATATTCGCTGATAGGATGAAGGAATGAATGACATCACGCGGTACTTGAATATCATGCGCAGAATTCTTTGATTCGATAGCTAAAAAGTAATTTAGTAACTCTAGCTTTTCACTAATCGGTCGATTCGGATAAGAAGGCAGCTGGATTACAACAGGAAGTTTATTGGATAAATGTTCAGATAGCTTAGCGCTACTTCCGATAATTACCAAACCTTTCTTCTGACGTCTCTTTTGTTCTCCTTCTCTGTGATTCAGCCAGGAAATCAATCTATTTTGATCCGCCGAAGATAGAACCTGTATGTTATCTATAAATAAAATTCCTTCTGCCACTTTCTCAAATACAGACTTCGTCCCCTCTGAGCCAAATAACAACTTCAGCAAATCATCCAGAACATCAATATAGTCTAAGCAGTTAATTTTTTCAAACAACTGAGGTTTACTAATCGCCTGATTTTGAATAGCAAACGCTATCATTTTATTAACGAAGTGAGTTCTACCAGCACCAATCTCGGATAAAATGAGTACAGGAAGAGCATAATTTGGGTATAAAATAGCTGCCTGTGCTAACTGGATGGCTGTTCGCAAACTGCCATTTTCACCTATAATGCTTGGAAAATCCAAAGGATTTTCTACAAATACCTCTTTTAACTTGTATTGAACTGGCCGTGTATTTCCTTTAACGAGTATCCCTTCTTTTACCAATTGATTCAAAATAGTGCTCACATTTGAGCGTTGCATTCCTAAAGCAGCAGCAATTACTTTCGTTTCAAGACCTTGCTTATTATTCTTTAGTAATTCTTGCTCTAGATATTCTAAGACTAGTGTTTTGGCAACCTTCATATTCTACCTCACTGATATTTTTCTCCCATTATCGTCATTCAATTTATCTTATACTGCAGCTTTATTCACCTACTTAGAGCCTTAGAACTTACTCCCTATTATCCTGTCATTTCCTTATCTAAACATTATAAATTTGAAGCAAGAGGATGATAGAATACATAAAGGCCAACTGTTAATGAGTGATATAAACAGCTGGCCTTTTTCTTTATCATTTAGGAATGAAATTCTTTATTCATTCTTTTATCAGAAAACCAAATCGTAAGGAGACTCCAATTTGTCCGCTAGACTGGCTAGAAACTCCGCTGCGGGCTGACCATCTACGACTTGATGGTCGAAAGTCAAACTGAGCGGCAGGAATTTCTGCTCACAGACCTGTCCTTGGCTGTCTAGAGCCAGCGCCGTTTGCAGGGCACCAACTCCTAAAATCGCCACTTCTGGTGTATTTAAGATAGGAGTGAAATACTCAATCCCTGCTGCCCCGAGATTGGTAATACTGAAGGTTGAACCTGAGTAAAGAGCTGGATCTAAAGTGCCTTTACGAGCTTGGGTGGCCTCTGTTTTGATAGCTAAGCCCAAGTCAGCCAGCGTTAGCTTATCCACGTGACGAATGACCGGAACCACCAAACCATCACTTAGTGCCGTCGCGATACCAATATGAATATCTTCTACTTCCTGATATTGACCATTGAAATACCAGGCGTTGAGCTGAGGGTGATCTTTCAACGCCTTGGCAACAGCCTTTGTAAGCAGGGTCGTGATGCTGATTTCTCCGTTTTCTAGTGGAGAAGCCACCTTATCCTTCATATCCTGTCTAAAGGCCATCAGCTGACTAATATCCACCTTACGGTGCAAGGCGACCTGAGCAGATGCTTGCAGACTGGTCATCATCCGCTCTGCAATAGTCTTACGCATACCTGTCAATCCTGCGCCATAGTCAGCCTGACTAGCCGGCTGAAGGATCGCAGAGCTATTTTCAGGTGTTTGGTTTGGAAGCGCCTCTGGTTTATAGTTTTCCACATCCCGTCGGGTAATGCGGCCCTTGCCTCCCGTTCCTGAAATCATGGAAATATCATACCCTTTTTCCTTAGCAATCTTGCGGGCCAGCGGAGTGATGAAAATACGTCCTTTTTCATTTTTTCCGACAGTGTTGGAACTTGCTGCCACTGTTTTTTCAGCTAGTTCAGACCCTGCATCAGCTGCCCCCTTTTCACTTTCTGACTTATTCGCAGAGGCTTCTTCTGTCTCCATACCTGGAATAGATTCTCCTGCTTCGCCAATCCAAGCAATTACTTTCTTGCAAGGGACAGTATCTCCCGCCTGACTGATAATTTTTAAAATCACTCCTGCGCTTGGCGCCTCTACATCGCTGGTCAATTTTTCAGAACTGATTTCCAAGACAGGCTGACCAGCAGCTACGGTGTCGCCTTCCTTGACCAGCCAGTTATTTATCAGACCTTCGGTCATTGTTAAGCCTAGCTTAGGCATTACAATTTCTGTAGCCATACTTGCCTCCCTTCTATCTCTTCAGATCGTCAATCAATTCTGCTGCAACAGTCAGAACCTTATCAGCGTTAGGGATATAAAGCTGTTCCAAATTCACTGCAAATGGTACCGGCACATTTGGCGCGCAGACGCATTTTACCGGGCCATCAAGATAATCAAAGCATTTATCAGTCACTACAGCTGCAATATCCGTCGCTGTGTTATTATGAGGGTTGGATTCATCAACGATAATCAGCCGTCCAGTTTTCTTGACTGATTCAAAGACAGTCTCCTCATCCCAAGGAGCTACTGTTCTCAAGTCAATCACTTCGACCGAAACACCATCTTTTTCCAAGCGATCCGCTACCTCATAAGCAACATAAAGCATTTTACCGATAGTAACGATAGTGAGGTCTGTTCCTTCACGGCGGACAGCAGCCTTTCCAATTGGAACTGTATAATATTCTTCTGGTACCTCTCCCTTGATACCATAGAGAGTCTTATCTTCTGAATAAATCACGATATTGTCGTCTTCAATGGAAGCCAGCAGTAACCCTTTAGCATCATACGGAGTTGCTGGAACAACTACCTTTATACCAGGAATGGATCCAAAGAGACCGTAATATGAACCCGAGTGTTGAGCTGCAGCCGAAGCTCCTGCCCCATGCATGGTCCGCATTGTCATCGGAACCTTGGCCTTACCGCCAAACATATAGCGCATTTTTGAGCCTTGCCCCAGAATGGCGTCAAAGCAGAAACCGATAAAGTCATTGAACATCAGCTCCGGTACTGGCCGCAAGCCAGTCAGAGCCATTCCAACAGAAGCTGACACGTATCCGTGCTCAGAAATTGGAGTGTCAATTACCCGCTCTCGACCATATTTTGGCATAAGCCCTTTGGTCACACCCATTACACCACCCCAAGCATCTTCGTTTTCTTCTTCCAAGTGCTTGATTGTTACACCGCCAGCAATATCTTCTCCCAGAAGGATTACGGTGTCATCTTTTGCCATTGCCTGATCCAGCGCTTCATTGATTGCTTTCATAAATAACAGTTGTCTAGCCATTTGATCAACCTCCTTCTATCAATCAGCAAATACATCTTCCAACAGAGACTCAGAACGAGGAATAGGACTGTCTTGAGCAAATTTGATAGCTTCTTCTACATCCTTTCGGGACTCTTCTAAGATGGCATCAAGTTCCTCTTCAGTCAAGAGGCCATGCTCGATAGCGTAGTCGCGGAAGACGTCCAAAGCATCCACATCTGCCCAGTCTTTTTCTTCACCTTCCAGAGCCTTGTATCTCTGCTCATCCCCTTCAAAGTGACCATGATCGCGATATGTTACAGCTTCAATTAAGGTAGGCCCTTCACCTCTACGAGCCCGCTCTACAGCTTCCTTGGCTACTTGGTAGACAGCGAATAAATCCTTACCATTAACCCGAACGCCGGGCATATTATAAGCAGCCGCTCTCTCAGCAATGGTGCCAGACGCTGAAGAATACCATTGCGGTGTTGATTCTGCAAAGAAGTTGTTTTCATTGACAAAGATAACTGGCAGTTTCCAAATTGATGCCATATTGAGACATTCGTGGAAATTCCCTTCATTGGCCGCACCATCACCGAAGAAGCAGACAGCTACACTGTCGGTTTTCAAGTACTTGTTGCGCATTGCTGCACCGGTAGCTAGACCAAAGCCTCCACCAACCATACCATTGGCACCGAGGATTCCCTTGTCCAAGTCAGCGATGTGCATAGATCCGCCTTTTCCTTTTCCAAGCCCAGTCTCCTTGCCAAAAATTTCTGCCATCATTCCCTTTAAATCACCGCCCTTAGCAACACAGTGACCGTGTCCCCGGTGAGTACTGGTAATATAGTCCTGGTCTGTCAGATTGGCACAGACACCAGTAGCAATCGCTTCCTCTCCAGCATAAAGGTGAACAAAGCCAGGAATCTGTCCTGCAGCAAAGAAACGCCGTGTATTTTCCTCAAAATTTCGGATATCCCACATGGTTTTATACATGGTCTTAGCTTTTTCTTTGGAAATCTGCTCCACCTCAACTTCGGTAGCATCATGGACTTTTAAATCGACTAGCTCTGATACAGCACTTTGGTTTCTTGTTTTGGTCAATCGTTGTGGTAAATCTTTATAATTTGACATATTTTTACCTCCTCATTAATCGTCCTGAACGAGTCTTTTTGCGACTTCTTGTATTAGTTCTGATGTGGTCGGATGAGCAAAAACCGTTTCAAGAACTTGATCCAGCGTTGCTTCAGCCTGCCTCAGCAAAATCAAATTCTGCAGAAGATCTGTACCGTTCGGACCGACGATGACAGCACCTAGTAGAAGATGGTATTGCTTTTCTGAGATTAGCTTGACATAGCCCTCCGTCTCACCTATAGCGATAGCCCGCCCATTATAAGAGAAAGGCAGCTGCTCGACCAGAACATCATAGCCCGCCTTCTCAGCCTCTTCCTTGCTGAGACCAAAAGAAGCCACTTCAGGATTGGTGTAGAGTGAACGGGGAACACCCAGCGGATCAACTGCTTCTTCAGCTCTCCGGCAGATAGCTCTTACAGCCTTTATTCCTTCTGCACTAGCTACGTGAGCCAGCATATAAGATTCCAAAAGATCACCGATAGCATACACATGCTCTTTTGATGTCTCATAGTATTGATCTACCTTGACAAAATTCCGATCTGTCAAGGCTAATCCCATATCCTTGGCTAGCTCTAGGTTTGGTTTGCGGCCAGTAGCGACTAAAAGATGGTCGAAAGCAACCTGCTCGTTCTCAAGCAAGACAGAATTACCAGTTACTTCCTTTATCTGCGCCCCCTGATAAATCATCACCCCCATTTTCTTTAGTTTCTTTTGAATCACATGTCGCGCTTCTGCTTCTTCGGTCAAAAGAATTTCTGGCGCAACCTCAATAACAGTGACAGCAACACCCAGAGGAGCCATAGCAAAAGCTAGCTCAATTGCGATAACGCCACCCCCGATAATGACCAACTTCTCAGGAAGCTCCCTCAAGTCAAAAAACGTATCCGTCGTTAGATAGTCAACCTGTTTCAACCCCTTAATAGGAGGCACAAAAGGATAACTGCCAGTAGCCAAAATAACATCTTTACCACTGATTTCTTTACCATTGACGGAGAAGGTTCGGTCTTTGACAAACTTGGCCTGACCTTCTATATACTCAATGCCTAAAGACTTAAAGCTAGCATGAATTCCAGATTGCAAACTGGCAACAACTTGATTCTTTCGGTCTACCAATTTCTCAAAATCAATCCTTTCAAGCTTGCTCTCAATACCATAACGTCTGGCATCTTCCATTGTCAGCAACCAATGACCGTGCTGGAGATAAGCCTTAGACGGTATACATCCCACATTCAGGCAGGTTCCGCCGATAGACTTCTTTTCTACTACGGCCACCTTCTTACCCAAACGAGCTGCTTCTTCAGCAGCTACATAACCACCCGGTCCAGCACCGATAATCAAAACATCATAAACAGACAAAACAGGCCTCCTTTCATAAAATGCAAAGGGTGCTCCAACAATCAAAATGATTGCTGTCGGCTATAGATACAAAAAGCATCTTATTATTTATTCATATATCTAAGACTCATCTCGAAATCTTAAGATACAGTCTGCTCTGAAAAAGATAAACCTCCTTTCTTCATTTTTTTCGTCTACACATAGTAAGCGCTTACTTTTTGGAAGAAGCTTATATCAAATAATTAAACTCCAGTTGCCCATCCTTCAAACCGACTTGAACTGTCATTTCAGTTGTTTCCTTATTTTCGACCAAATAACGAGCCAAAGGCGTTTCTAGATAGCGCATAATGCTTCTTTGAATAGGACGAGCACCAAATTCCGGTTGGTAGTCCTGCTGGGCTAAAAATGCATAAACATCTTCGCTCAGATGAAGCTGAATCTTCTGATGTTTCAACCTTTCCTGAAGTTGCCGAACCATGATTTTTACGATATTAATCATGTCTTCTGCTCTTAGAGGATTGAAAATAACCGTCTCATCAATCCGATTTAAAAACTCTGGTCTAAAGCTATGTTGCAGCAAGGACAGAACTTCTTCCTGCGTTTCAGCAGTCAGTCCCTGTTCACTTTTGAGACTTTCCAAAATCTGCTGGGAGCCAATATTGCTTGTCATAATCAAAATAGTATTTTTAAAGTCGATAGTACGCCCTTTAGAGTCTGTCAAGCGTCCTTCGTCCAATACTTGCAGCAGAGTGTTGAATACATCCGGATGGGCTTTCTCAATCTCATCCAGCAAGACAATCGAATAAAGCCTCCTACGAACAGCTTCTGTCAGCTGTCCTCCCTCTTCAAATCCTACGTAGCCTGGTGGCGGACCAACTAAACGAGCAACGGCATGTTTTTCCATGTATTCAGACATATCCAGTCGGACCATTTCCAGCTCATTGCCAAACAGCCGCTCAGCGAGGGCTTTAGCCAGAGCAGTCTTCCCGACTCCAGTTGGCCCCAGAAAGAGGAATGAACCAATAGGACGCTTTGGATTTTGAATTCCTGCTCTTGAGCGTAAAATGGCCTCCGAAACCTTTTGAACAGCCTGGTCTTGCCCTACAATTCTCTGGCGCAAGAGCTTGTCTAGATTTAACAGGTGTTCGCGCTCATTGTCCATGATTCCCTGCACTTTGATTCCTGTTATACGCTCTACGATACTGGCTATATCTTCACGACTGACGTCCGGTCGTTCAGTTTCCCCTTGAGCTAGCTGGATTTTCTTGACAGCACACGCCTCATCAATCAAGTCCAGTGCTTTATCAGGCAAATAACGATCTGATAGATAACGAATTGAAAGACTGATTGCTACCAGCAAGGCTTCGTCCGTCAGCCTAACTCCGTGAAAGTCCTGATAATTCTCTCGCAGTCCTTGCAGAATTGTCAATGCTTTATCTTGATCAGGCTCCTCAATACGAATGCGCTGGAAACGCCCCTCCAAAGCTTGATCTAGCTCGAAGCTTTCTCGATAGGCAGCAAAAGTTGTGGTTCCGATGATATTAATCTGTCCCTGAGCCAAGAGCGGCTTTAAAAGATTGCCTGCATCAAGAGAGCCCTCTGTCCGACCTGCTGTCACGATTTGATGAATATCCTCAATATAAAGTATAATCTTCCCCTTAGCAGCCAGCACCTCATCCAAAACAGCCTTGAAGCGCTCTTCAAACTCTCCTCTATATTTAGTCCCGGCAATCAGTCCGCCTAGATTTAACTTAAAAACTTCCTTGCCCAGTAAATGTTCCGGAACATCATCAGCAAGCAGTCTGCCAACAAATCCCTCCATTACTTTAGATTTCCCAACACCTGGAAAGCCTATGAGGATGGCATTACTCTTCTCTTTTCTGGAAAGAACACGGATAATATCGTTGATTTCCTCTTGGCAGCCTATCACCTTCCTACCGGTCTGGTCTGCCAACCACTGATTAAAGTTAGTTGCATATTTGCTCAGGGCTTGATAGCGACTCTCCTGACTGGAAAAGACTGCTCGTTTGCCTTGGCGAACCTTATTCAACTTTTTAGCAACTAATTCCTTATCAATCCCAGCCTGCTTTAAAAAGACAGTTATCGGATTTCGCTGCTGGTGAAATAGACTGAGAATCAGGTGTTCTACTGTTACCACCTCATCTCTTAGTTCCGTCCTCTCAGCCTCTGCATCATCCAAAAGATTCTTGAGACGCTGGCTATACTGACGTCCAAATCGGTTCGTGTCGGTATGTGAAAATACAGGAATCTTGGCTAGTTCCTGATTGATGACTCTGATAAATTCATTAATATCAAGGTCCAAACCGGTATAGAATTCCAAGGCAAAAGCCTGGGGCTGGGTCAAAACTGTCCAGACATGCGGAATGTCCACTTGATAATTGTGTTTTTGAATAGCTAATTCCTTTGCAGCATTTAGTACTTCTTGCAAAAGATGGGTATAGTGTTCGGTCATATAGTTCCCTCGCTTTTCTTCTGAAAACCAAAGACAACTGCAAACAATATTTTAAAAATTAACCTATTTTAACAAAAACTTGACTTGATAATCTTATGTCTATTATATCATTTTCACAATCAATATACTAGAAAATATGTAAGCGTTTTACTGTTTTAATCTAATTTTAATAAAAGTTTGTGAAAAAAATAACACCAGCTTATCCTAAAAGAACAAGCCAGCGCTCTTTAAGTTATGATAGTTTTAGCTAAACGATTAAGCCGCCACTGAAAGAGAATGCCGCTCATCACCAAGCTGGCAATGAGACCAATCCAATATCCATAAGGGCCTAAACTAGTATAGTGATCTAAGAAGAGCCCCAGAGGCAGCGAAACTCCCCAATAAGCAATCAAACCCAAGTAAAATGGCACCTGAGTATCCTTATAGCCCCGAAGAATGCCCTGCAAAGGAGCCGCAAAAGTATCTGCCAACTGGAAAAAGAGGCTGTAGGTCAGAAAAACAGATGTCATACGGATAAACTCGGTATCCGAACCATAGAGAGCAGCCACACGGTCGCGTAAGATATAGAGAAAGAGGAAGGTAAATCCAGCAATTCCCAAGGCCGTCAGCCGCCCAAGTTTACAGAATTTCTTAACATCGTCAGGACGATTAGCTCCAATTTCATAAGAAACGATGATGGACATTGAGGTTGAAATACTCATAGGAAAGGCATACATTAAGTTTGAAAAATTCATGGCCGCCTGATGGCTGGCAATAATTAGAGACGAAAACTTAGCCATGACCAGGCCAACAACCGAGAAAATCACAACTTCAGCAAAAAACGTTCCTCCGATAGGCAGACCAAGTCGAATGCCTTCGATTAAGCCCTTTTTATCTAGCGGTCGAATCTTCCACAGCTCATAGACTCGGATTTTTGGATGTTTAACTGCTACCAACAAGGATATGAAGAGCAAAACCCAATAAGCCAAAGAGGTCCCAAGTCCAGCTCCAGCTCCGCCCATTTCTGGGAAACCAAATGCTCCGTAGATTAGAGCATAATTAAAAGTGCCATTCAAAGGTAAAAGTAAGAGCATGAGATACATGGAAAGCTTGGTCAAGCCTAGAGCATCAAACAGAGAACGGATGGTGCTAAAGAGCAAAAGAGGAATAATACCAAGCGCCAGATACCAAAGATAGTTATTAGCCACTTCTTCTACCAAAGGTTCTAGGCCAAGATGGGCCAAAACCAGAGGAGCGCCCACAAATACCAAGGCAAATAAAATTAGCGATAGCCCTAAAGAAAGATAAATAAACTGATAAAAATCAGAAGCAATCTTTTCTTTTTTCCCCTGACCTAAATGATGCCCGATTATGGGTACCAAGGCCGACACAATCCCTATCAGCAGGTCGAAAAATGGAATCCAAAGACTAGTTGCCATGGAAACACCAGCCAGATGCAGGGTGTCATACTGGCCAGTCATGGTCGTATCGACAAAAGAGGCTGAAAAATTGGCCAGTTGGTAAATCAAAATTGGCAAAAAAATAGAAATAAAGAGCCGCATCCGCTGCTGTAAATTATGAGTTTGGTGCATAGAAATTCCTCAAAAACTTTTTCTACCCAAGTAAAATCAATGAGCTTAGATTTTTAGAATATCAACTATCTTTACTATACTATAAGCCAGACAGATAGTCAAAAGGAAAAGGAAATCATATATCTGCTTCAGTAAAGACAACTTGCCCCTTCTCAAAACCTGCGATACGCGCCAAAGAAAGGACACGATAGCCAGCAGTTTCCAAAAGTTGACGGCCATCCTGAAACGATTTTTCAATGACAATGCCAACTGCTTCAACCTGTGCTCCTGCTTGCTCGATAATGGTAATCAATCCCTTGGCGGCCTGACCATTAGCCAAGAAATCGTCAACAATCAGCACTTTATCGTCAGAGTTGAGAAATTTCCCAGCAATCGAAACGGTCGAAGTCACTTGCTTGGTAAAAGAATAAACTTCAGCCGTCAAAATCCCTTCTGTCATGGTGATGTTCTTAGACTTTTTAGCAAAAATAATCGGAACACCCAAAGCTTCAGCTGTGTAGACAGCTGGAGCAATACCAGAAGCCTCAATGGTCACAACCTTGGTAATTCCTGCATCCTTTACCGCCTCCGCAAAGACTTGGCCAATTTCTTTCATCAATGAAAAATCAACCTGATGGGTCAGAAAAGAGTCAACTTTCAAGATATTTTCACCTAAGACTTGGCCATCTTGGAAAATGCGTTCTTCCAATTTTTTCATTTATCCTCCTTTTCACAAGCCATCTTAATTCTAGCAGAAAAACACGGCTATCCGTGCTTTTCGTTTACTCTTTTTCATTTTTATTCTCGGTCTTGTCTTCTTCTCCAGCATGATTGACTGCTTTTTTGAATTCTGAAAACATTTTACCGATAGATTGCCCCAGTTCGGGCAGGCGCTTTGGTCCGAAAATGAGCAGGGCTCCCAGAACAATAATGATTACCCCAGGTACTCCGATGTCTTTTAAAAGTCCCATTAATTTCTCCTTGTTGATTTTCTTTGATAAATGATGCGACTGAGCAAGATGCTGACTTCATAGAGCAAAATCAGAGGCACTGTCATAGACAGATCGCTGATAAAGTCGGCCGGTGTCAGGATAACTGCTAAAACCAGCAAAATAAAGTAAGCGTATCGTCTATATTTTACCAAAAATTTCGGATTGAGCAAACCGATAGAAGTCAAAAAGGACACCAGAACCGGCAACTCAAAAAGGCAAGCAATCGGAATAGTGGTATGAAAGACGAAACTAAGATAATTCTGCGCTGTCAGTCGTGTCTCAAAGAGGCCCTCACCCAGCGACAGCAAAACCTGCAAAATAGCTGGAGTCACAAAGTAAAAGCCGAAAGTCAGCCCCAGAACAAAACAGAGAAAGGTAGCCGGGATATAAGCGAAAACGGCTCGTGCTTCATTAGCTCGCAAAGCCGGTCGGATAAACTCCCAGACCTGATAAACCAAAAATGGCAAGGTCATGGAAAAAGCGACCAGACTAGCCAGACTGATATAAATCCAAAGGATATCATCCGGCCCCAGCACCAGCAGCTTCTGCTCAAAATTACTAGTCAGCCATCGGTAAATATCGGCCGAAAAAAGTAAGCTAACCAGAAAAACCAAGAAGAAACAAGCCAATACCGCTAGAAAACGCCGTCTGAACTCTGTCAAATGCTCAATAATAGTCTGCTCTTTTTTATCCATGCCGCTGCTCGCTTTTCTGATTTTTCCAGCTAACATAGACCACCAGCAGGATAAAGAGCGCCTGACTAACTACCACTTCTAGGCTTGGATAAATCCCCATCCAGTCGACAGTCACAAAGCCATTGATTAGGTGAGTCGGTAGGATATTGGTCAGCTGAAGGGCATGGATGCTGACACCCAGCATTTTAAAGGCCAAGGCATAGATGAGCCAGGTCAGCCAGAAGAAAATGCTGTGTGGCTTGAGAAGACCAGACGCCTTGCTCATGATAAAGGCCAGCAAGACCAAGACCAGAACAGCCAAGACGATTCCCAAAAGGAAATCAGTCATAGTGATGCGCGGCAGAATTCCTGCATAAAAGAGGATGGTCTCAGCCCCTTCACGGAAAACTGCCAGAAAGCTAAGAGCAAACATGGAAAGAAAACTGCCTGTGGCTGTTACAGCCTTCATTTGGCTTTCCATAAAGTCATTCCATTTCTCGATAGATGCTTTGCTGTGCAGCCAGATACCAACTAGTATCATCATGGCGACAGCGAAAATACCCACTGCACCCTCGATAATCTCACGATTGGATCCAGAAGCAACTGCTGGAAAAAGAAACTGCAGCAAAGCTGCAATCACAGCACTGGCTAGAACTCCACTCGCTGCGCCGGCATAAACCCATTTGAGTCCTTTTTTCATCTTAGAGGCTTTCAGAGTCGTTATCAAAGTCATGACAATCAAGAGCGCTTCTACACCCTCACGCAGCAAAATCAGCATAGCATCAAAAAAATGATAAGAAGCTGTTGTGTCAATCTGTGACAGCTCACTAATCAAGGATTCTAGCTGCTTTTGATACTTCTCTTCGCTACCCTTGACCATAATAACAGGCGTCTGACTCTCTACCTTGGTATAAAGCGAAGGATTATTGACACTGACATCTCCTTCTATCGTTGGCCAAATGGTGATGAACTCTTTCATCTTAGCAGCGGCCTTTTTATCATCTCCGCTTTGGAAGAGACTCAAAGCCTCCTCTAGCAGCTTAATCCCATCTTTCAGCGTCAGATTGCCAGCAGCTTCTTGGACTTTCTCGCCTTTGACAAAATGATCAATGGCGGTTTTCAAATCATCAAAAGAAGACTGAATCATATCAAAGTCAGTAGGCTCCGTCTCGATGGCGCTGCGCAGGAATGAAATGGCTGTTTCCACCTTGCCGTAATGGGCTGTGCTGTTGTCTCGCACCACGCTTTCATTGGTAGTCCAGGTGCTATTCATCTTCTTGTATGCTTCTCGTGTCTCTTCTAAATCCTTAGCGCTAATGGCCTTTTGTAGATTTTCAAATTTTGGCTCTAGCTTACTGAGAAGCTTCTTTTTCTCGGCCTCTAAGTCGACTGGATTCTGCTCTTTCTCAAATTTCAAGAGGGCCGAAGAGATCTGTGTCAGCTTCTCCTCCGTCACCTGACCCGATAAGTCTAGTGCCTTGCTAACTTCTTGTCCCGCTGCTGAGTCGTGATTAGCCACCTTTTCAAAGTCAGTCTTGATTTCTCCGACTAACTGCTTGGCTTTTTCCTGATCCTTCTGCTTGACGGCAGTGCTGGCATCAGTAATTTTGACAAATAAACTGCTGTAGCTCTCGTCCGCTAAAACCGGCTTAGCCAAAAAGATCAGCAAGAGCCCCAATATCAAGAGGCTTTTATTCAAATAATTTTTGACCAAGGTACTCTCCTTTTTTCACTCCACCAAAGCAAGCAAACAAGCCACTGCCGACATGTGTGACGTATTCATTCATCTTATCTTGAGCGCCTAGATTGGTCTGAACCTTGACAAAGCTATCTGGATCTTTCTGGAAGGAAAGAAAGAGCAAGCCTGTGTCGAACTGACCTGTACTTTCATCAATCCCATCCGAGTAAGAATAAGATCGACGATATATAGGCTTATCAACCTCCTTGGCCAAACGGACATGTGAATCCTCTGGCAGCAAGTCCAAGTCAACTTCGTCAAACTCGTCTTTCTTGCCAAAAGGCGCTCCGCTTTCCTTATAGCGGCCAAAAGTATTTTCCTGCTCCTGGAGATTGGTCCGGTCCCAGGTCTCAAGGAACATCTGGATCCGGCGGACAGCCATGTAAGAGCCACCCTGCATCCAGTCCTTGCTGTCGCACCAAATGACCTTTTCAAAATCTTTTTCCTTGGTCACATTGGCCGTGCCATCCTTAAATCCAAAGAGATTACGAGGCGTTGACATCCGGTCTCCGATAGCTGCAAAGCCTGACTGACTCCACTTCATAGTGATAGCATTTCTGCCCTTGCGGACCAGATTGCGGACCGCATGAAAGGCTACTTGCTCATCATCTGCGCAGGCCTGGATGACAATATCGCCACCCGAGTATTTTTCTTTGAGCTGCTCCTTTGGAAAAGGAGGTAAATCTCGAAAAGCCTTCAGTCGTTTGTCTGACAAGCCCATTTTTTTCAGAAAAGAGGCTGAGACACCAAAGGTCAAGGTCAGTCGATAAGGGTTGAGACCGACAGTTTCTCCAGTATCCGTTGGCGGCAAAAGTGCATTTGAATTATCTTTTTTGACCAATTCTCCATCTACCAGCTTCTCGCTATAGGCTGTCCAGTCCTTGAAGAGCTGGATAATGGTCTCCCTAACTGTCGTATGCAAATCCAACACAACGAAGTAGATATTCTTCTGCATGGGAGTTGTGATACCCGCCTGATGCTCCCCATAGAAGCTGATTTCTTCCTCACCGTCAGCGAATTTCTTATCTTCCTTCGCCTGATTAGCGAAAAAAGCAGATGCACCAGAGACACCCAGTGCAAGACCAGCGCCTCCAATCCCTGCTTTTTTAAGAAATTCACGACGATCCATCTTTTTATTAAACCATTTTTCGTCGTTTGTCATATGATTACTTCCCGTCTAGAATGACTCCCATTTGTGAAAGAGGCTCACCCAGTTTTGTTACAGCTTCTGCCAGCTCCTTGGTGTCTTCTTTTGTCAATTCTGTATAGAGCTTGTAGTTTTCAGAGTCGGTCATGTGCTTGTCTAGGAGACTATTGACGTTTTTAAACTCAAGTTCCAAAGTCTTAACAAGTTTCTCGTCCTTGTCCTGAATCAATGGCTTGAAGAGCTCAAAAATCTTTTCTGCTCCTTCAATATTCGCACGGAAATCATAGAGATCTGTATGAGAGAAAACTTCTTCCTCACCTGTAATCTTGCTGGTCGCTACTTCATTGAGCAAGTCAACAGCGCCTGTCAGCATCATATCCGGCGTCACTTCAACTGTTGCGATTTTAGCTTTTAGCTCCTTAATATCATTGACCAGCTGATCGGCATAGCTTTCCGTTCCCTTGGTCGTATTTTGCTCCCACATGATTTTTTCGATGCGGTGGAAACCAGACCAGCCTTCTTCAGTCTTGTTTTCATCCACATAGTCGACTAAGCGGAAGTCAATTTTAACATCTGATTCACCAAAGCTCTCAGCAATCGGTTCCGAGCGCTCGTAGGCCATACGAATAAGCGGATATTGCTTTTTAGCCTCATCAAGCTTGCCTTCTTTAAGGGTGTCACGAAATTTCTCCGTATCTGTCAGGAGCTGATCGATTTGTCCTTGGACAAAAGATTTGTAATCTGCTGTCGCCTTGTCCAATTCTTTCTGATTGACAGCCGTTTGACTGCTAGATGCTTGACTGCTTGAGTCAGTCTTATTTGAAGAATTGTTGGCTGCACAGCCAGTCAGTAAAATTGCCGTTGAAAATAGGACGATGCCAAGTTTTTTCATGGTGACTCCTTTGTTTTCTCTCCTAGATAGAGATTATTTCCTGTAAATTATACCAGTTTTTTTCTCATATTTCAAGAAATTGTCTGACAATTTAATCAAAAACTATATATTTAGACAGCTAAAGCAGCTCTTCTTTGACTTTTCCGATTTCCGTCTTTTTCAGGACCAAGTAAATCGTATCTCCCAGATAGAGGCGCGTGCTGCCATTGAGCGTTTGAGTCTTTCCCTTGTGGACATTCATGGTAATCAAGACCCCATCAGGCAAGTTCAGTTCATGCACCTGCCGACCTGCAATTTTTTCAGAAACAGGGATTTCAATTAAAGTCGTATCTCCCTGGTCCTCGATACTGTCTGGCAACATTTTTTCCAGCATGGCTTCATAGACTGGCGCTCCTTTTAGCAAATCCATGATAATGTAAGCAGTCAGAGTGACCATTCCCAGAGGCATAAGATTACGAATGTCCCCAACCATCTCTGTGACCAGAATCATAGCTGTCAGTGGAGCCTTGGAAATAGCTCCAAAGTAGCCACTCATGCCCAGAATAACGAAAATCGGAAATTGCTCCTGAGAAATCAAACCCAGCTGCAGACAGACTGCCCCCATTGCTCCGCCCAGAAGTGAACCCAGAGCAAGGATAGGCAGAAAAATACCACCTGGCAGCCCGCTTCCGTAACTCAACATGCTCCAAACAAAACGCAGAATAAAAAATAAGAGCAAGGTTCCCACAGTATAATGACTAGCGGTCAAAGATAAAATCAACTGATTGCCCCCGCCCAGCAAGTGAGGTAAGAAATAGCCAATTGGAAGAATCAAAGCAAAGGCTAAAATAGGATAATAAGCTTCTGAAATCCTAAATATTCGTCCTAAAAACTGATAAACTAGCTGAATGTTCAAAATGACTTTTTCATAAATATAGCCTGACAAGCCCAGCAGCAAGCCCATGACTAAGTAAATCCAATACTGCTCCAGTCTCATGATTGGGATATTATCCGGCATGTCCAGTACTGGTGTTAAGCCAAACATGGAGAGCGAGACAAAGTTAGCAACCAGACTGGCCGCCAGCGTAGAAACCCAAAAAAAGCGTGAAAAATGACGGTAAACTTCTTCTACTACGAATAGCAGACCTGCGATTGGTGCATTAAAAGCTGCTGCTAAGCCTGCCGCCGCACCGCTTGCAATGAGCGCTCTCTCCTCAGCAGCACTCAGATTCAGAAATTTAGAGACGCCTTTGCCGCTCATAGCGCCTAGCTGAATACTTGGTCCTTCTCGCCCCAGCATCAGACCGCTGGAAATGGCTAAAATCCCCAATACAAACTTCTTCCAGAGAACACTCCACCAAGAAAGCGACATCAGACCTTTCAGCTCTGCTTCAACCTGCGGAATCCCTGACCCCTTGATATTTTTCTCTGACTTTACCAAGTGAGCATTGAGCAAAACAATGAAAGCATAAAGTAATACTAAAGCCAGTAAACAAAGCAAAGACTGCTGACTCCTATGGTAGACATCCTGTACTAAATGAAAAATTTTTTCAATCAGAAAGCGAAAAACGCCCACTACCAGTCCAGCAAAAATCCCAACTAAGACACCACGCAAAACCTGGGAAATAATTGAATGAGTTGCGAAATTAAATTCTCTCTTGATGTCGTCCTCACGTGAGCTAGCTTCTTTTGCCATTCCCAATCTCCTCTAAATAGTTACTTTACCAATATTCTAGCACAAAGCAAGCCTGATAAACAGATGAAATATAAATTTCTTATTTCAGTTTTCTTTTTAAAGACTCTACACAAAAAAGTCCGGGAATCGCCCCAGACTTAATTATTTTCTTATTTAGCGCGCAAAGCTGCTTGAGTAATGTAGTTGTATGGTTTGTTGAAGTGTGGCAGGAAGAAGAGATCCAACAAGGCCAATTTATCAATTGTAACCTTTTCCTGAATGGCCAATGAGAACATGTGAATCCCCATAGACATATCTTCTCTAGAAACCATCTGAGCTCCAAGAACTACACGCGTGTCCTTATCATAAACAATCTTAATTGTAACATCATGATGCTCAACCTTTTCAAGGAAAGTTGGCTTTTGAGTATCTTTAAACTCAACTACAGCTGGGCTGTAACCAAAGCGTTTAGCCTTTTCTTCAGTCAGACCAGTTGAAACCATCTTCAGACCAAAGATTTCAATACCGTTAGAACCTTGAACACCGTTAGACTCCAATTCATGACCGCAAGCATTATGAGCTGCTACGATACCAGAGCGCAGGGCGTTAGAAGCCAAAGCAATGTAATTTATATCATTGATAGAGTTATCGTAAACAGTCGCACAATCACCAATTGCATAAACATCTTTGATGCTAGTTTCTTGCTTCTTATCTACCAAGAAAGCACCATTGCGGAATGTTTCCAGCTTGCCGGCACCAAGACCAGTGTTTGGACGGAAGCCAACTGCTAAGACAACCATATCTACATCATAGCTAGCCTTATCTGTTACAATGCGTTCTACCTTGCTTTCACCCTCAATAGCCTGAACAGTTTGACCGAAGGCTAATTGAACACCATTGTCTTCAAGGTTTTTACGCATCATATCAGACAAGTCGTGGTCATAGTAACCTGCCAAGCAAGTATCCACAACATCAATCAGAATCACTTCTTTACCAAGACGTTTGAAGGCTTCTGCCAACTCAACCCCAATATAACCAGCACCTACTACTGCCACACGTTCGATATGTTTGCTCTTGTCTTGCAATTTTTCGATAACATCTGCAGCATTTTGATACAATTTTACGAACTGCAGATTTTCTAAAGTTGACTTAAATTCGCGGCTGTTAGGATCCAGCTCAGCACCTTTAATCGGAGGCAGAATTGGCTGAGAACCTGTTGCCAAAATCAATTTATCATATGACTCTACATGCTCTTTACCGTCTACAATAGCTGTAACTTTTTTCGCATCATAATCAATTGACTCAACTGGTGAATTCATATAAACTTTTGCGCCTTTTGCTTCAAAAGTTTCTTTATCTGCATAAAAAAGTCCATCTGGCTTGCTGATTTGCTGTCCAATCCAAAGGGCCATTCCGCATGCCAAGAATGAAATGTTTGAGTTTTGGTCAAAAATAACTACTTCATTTTCTGCACCATAATTATCCAACATTGTATTAATACACGCTGTACCTGCGTGGTTTGCACCAACTACAACGATTTTACTCATAAGAATAGTCCTACCTTAATTTATAATTTACTAGACAAGTATATCATCTCCTGTGAGCGTTTACAAGAAATTTGCTCGAAATTTTCAAAAATTCTTATACAGCCTAAAAAGCTATACTACCGCTGTCTCATCGCTTCGAAAATACAGCTTTGTGCGAAAGTTAATTTTCTGAAAATATAACAATTTTAAGATTGTGAAACCGGTATCTTTTTGATATAATAAGGTCAGAGAGGTTAATTTTAGAAAGGTTGTGATAATGTGGACTTCGCTTCTCGCTCGCTTCATTTGATGGGGAGTACAATTTGCATCTCTCTCTATCATGAGCGAGCGGAAATACTCTTAGATGAGGTGGTCCAACTGCTTCATGTCTATAAAAATCGCTTCAGTGCCAATGATGAAGACTCTGAACTTATGACTATCAACCATTTGGCAGGAGTTAAAAGCGTCTCAGTTCATCCAGAGCTTTTTGAGCTGATTGAGCTGGGAAAATATCACAGCTTAGCAAAAGGCAGCCACTTAAATATCACAATCGGCCCTCTAGTCCAGACTTGGCGGATAGGATTTTCAGACGCCCGGCTCCCAAGTACAGAGGAGATTCAGCAAGTTCTGAGCCTGACTGACCCAAACTTGCTTGCACTGAATCCAGAAGACCGTAGTGTCTTTTTGGCTAAGAAAGGTATGAAGCTGGATCTAGGCGCTTTGGCTAAAGGCTATATCGCTGATAAAATTAAGGACTATTTTCTGAGTCAGGGAGTGACTTCTGCTCTTATCAATCTCGGTGGCAATGTTCTGACGATTGGGCAAAATGCAGTCAGCCAGCGCGCCTGGCGAATTGGCATCCAAAATCCCAAGCAGCCTCGTGGCAAGCACTCAGCTATCTTAGCTGTCACTAATCAATCAGTGGTCACATCAGGAATCTACGAGCGAACCCTTAGAGTTGAAGGGCAAAACTACCATCACATTCTGGACCGCAAAACAGGCTATCCTATCGAAAATCAATTGGCTAGTCTGACCATTGTTTCAGACAAGTCCGTAGATGGCGAAATCTGGACAACTCGTTTATTTGGCGAAAGTCCGACATCGATTCTGTCCCAGATTGAAGAGCAAGCAGGGATTGAAGCCTTGATTATCACCCAAGACAGTCAGCTCTTCTTCAGCTCAGGCCTTTTAGAGCAGATAATTCCTGCTTCTTAATTCAAAAGTGATAAATTTGCTGCCACACTAAGCGGTAACTCTATCGCTCTAGCTTTTATAAACATGCCCATTTAAAAACACCCTCTTTTTCTTCAGGTTTTTACTTGCCTTAAGAAAAATAAATGCACCTACGAGGGATTTGTATCTTCATTTCAGAAAGGAAATTTTATGTTAAAACTTATTGCAATTGTTGGAACAAATTCTAACCGTTCTACAAACCGGCAACTTCTTCAATATATGTCTAAGCACTTCGCTGACAAGGCTGAAATCGAGCTAGTAGAGATTAAAGATATCCCAATGTTTAATAAACCTGCTGACAGAAATGTCCCTGAGTTGGTATCAGAAATTGCCGAAAAAATCGATGCTGCGGATGGCGTACTTATCGGCACACCTGAATACGACCATTCTATCCCAGCTGTGCTCATGAATGCTCTGGCTTGGCTTTCTTATGGTATTTATCCACTGCTGAACAAACCTGTCATGATCACTGGTGCTTCTTATGGTACACTTGGCTCCTCTCGTGCCCAATTGCAGCTCCGTCAAATTTTGAACGCTCCAGAAATCAAGGCAACTGTTCTTCCAGATGAGTTCTTGCTTTCACATTCTCTTCAAGCTTTTGATCAAAGCGGAGACTTGGTAGATCTTGACGTTGTCAAAAAATTGGATGCTATCTTTGATGACTTCCGTATCTTTGTCAAAATCACTGAAAAATTGCGCAACGCACAAGAATTGCTTCGCAAAGATGCTGAAGAATTTAACTGGGAAAAATTGTAAGATAGGAGACTGAAAGAATGAAATTTGTTGGAATTGTAGGATCAAACTACGAACAATCATATAACCGAAAATTATTGGAATTCATCCGTCGTCAGTTCAAAATTAAATTTGAATTGGAAGTCTTAGAAATCGATGAAGTCCCAATGTTTAACCAGGATGAAAAATGGGATGAAAGTTTCCAGTTGCGTTATTTGTATAACAAAATCACACGTGCAGACGGTGTCATCATCGCAACCCCTGAGCACAATCATACTATCAGCGCTCCTTTGAAGAGTGTCTTAGAATGGCTCTCTTACGAGGTTCATCCTTTCGAAAACAAGCCTGTCATGATTGTTGGTGCTTCTTACTACGACCAAGGAACATCTCGCGCTCAAGTTCACCTGCGTAAAATCCTAGACGCACCTGGTGTCAATGCTTACACCCTTCCAGGCAATGAGTTCTTGCTGGGCAAAGCCAAAGAAGCTTTTGACAATGATGGCAATATCACCAACGAAGGAACTGTGAATTTCCTTGAAACATGCTTAGATAATTTTATCAAATATGTAGAGGTCGTTTCAAAATTGAAAAAACCAAAACCAATTGAACCTGAAGACTTAGACTGCGGAAAACCAATCGCTACGACAATTACGGAAGTTGATCCAGATGATCCAGAATGGGTAGAAAAAGTCGCAGCAATCACTGGCGCTGTTTCAGGTGATACTTATGTCAAACTGGACCATGGTATCTTGACTGTTAATCAAATTGATATGTTCTTAAAAGCTATGCCATTTGAATTGACATACGCTGACGATAACAACCAGTTCCTTTACTACAACAACGCCCACCAAGATCCAGACACCATGTTTGCCAAACGTGTGCCACCTCAATCAGGTAGCCGCATGTCAACCGTTCATGGTTCTCTTCCACCAGCTCGGATGAAGAATGTAGAGTGGGTTATCGGAACACTTCGCAACGGAAACCAAGAATACGTACGTACAATCGTCCCAGGTTCACCTGCAGGCGTTATCAATACCCACAACTACCAAGCTATGTACTATCCAGACGGATCATACGCAGGTATCAATGAAATCGTCTTTAATTTCCAACCATGGCTCGACTGGTACTTAAAAGAGACTGGCCAACGTTTGGTTGGAGGCAGCGGACCATTTGCTCCTGCCGGAGGTCATGGAGACGCAGACGCTACTTCTGGTGCTTCTGATGCTGGAGGCGATGGAGGTCATGGAGACGGAGGAGCTGATGCAACTTCAGGTGCTAGCGCTTAATTACCTTACAAACTAAAAAGAATGGATCATAAGTCCATTCTTTTTTCGCTTTATTTCATTTCCTTGAAAGCTGCTTCTGCATCAGCATTACTGATAGCTCCAAACTGGATTTTACCGATTTTCCCTTGACTGTCAATGAGGAATTCAGTCGGGATACTGCGGATCTGATAGGCTTGGAAAATTTCTCCTGAAGTATCAAATAGAACTGGTACATCTTTATAACCTTGTTCTTGAAACCATTTTGGAAATTCCTCGACAGACTTCTCTCCTTGGAGACCTGGTGCTACAACTGTCAAGATTTCAAAATCACGATCTGTTTTACCAGCCAATTCGACCAATTCTGGCATACTCTTCTTACAAGGTCCACACCAAGAAGCCCAGAATTTTAGATAAACTTTCTTGCCTTTGTAGTCAGAAAGTTTGACTGTTTTTCCATCCATAGACTGCAAAGTAAAGTCAGGCGCCTCTTGACCGACAGCTGCTTGGGCGACTGTACTTGTCTGAGCAACTTCGCTAGATGAACTACTGGTTGTAGGCATAGTCATAGGCTTCTCTTCCTGTTCTGAGCAGGCTGCCAAAAAGGCTACAGCTGACACAGTTGCTAATAATGTAACGAATTTTTTCATATTTCTTTCTCTCCTTTTATCCAAAAAGTCCAGACAGGGCATTAAGCTGTCCTAACATCAGCAGAATTCCCATCAGAATAATCAGGGCTCCGCCGATTTTCTTCATCAGACCCATATAAGGCTTGATTTTATTAAAATACTGCATAACAAAGCTAGATGCCAAAGCTAGGATTAGGAAAGGCAGAGCCATTCCTAAAGTGTAAATCAAGGTCAAAATTGCTCCCTGAAAAGCACCATTTCCACCCGAAGCTGCTAAAGCCAGGACTGAGCTGAGAATCGGACCGATGCAGGGAGTCCAACCAAAGCTAAAGGTAATCCCCAGTAAGAAAGCAGACCAAAAATGATGTTTCTGACCGTTCTTTTTGAAAGTCAAGCTCTTTTGAATCTGTAACTGACGAATATTAATAAGCTCCATCTGATGCAGACCTAGCAGAATGATGAGGCTGCCCATCACATAACGAAAGGTCGGACTGTAAATAATAGTTCCTAAAAATCCAGCTCCAAAGCCAAGCAAAAAGAAGACTGTCGAGATGCCTGCAATGAAAAAGAGCGTTCTGACCATGCCTTGCCAAGCAAGCTCCCGGCCAAATACTTTTAGGGTCTTGACCTCCTTGTCATCCAATAAAATGCCAATATAAACCGGCAACAAAGGAAAAATACAAGGGGAAAAGAAGGACAAAATACCAGCTAAAAAAACTGACACAAAAAATAAAGGTGATTCCATTTTCTCTCCTCTAACTACTTACGTAGAAAATACATTCACTTATCATTATAAATGAATCTTATAGATTTTTCACAAATCGGCTACGGTAATTTTCTTGCAAACTCATGAGACTAGGAAAAGAGAAAATTTCGCTTGATGAACAGCAAAACCAGTACATTTTTTTCAAACAGTAAAAAGCCGGAGAGAATTCTACCGGCTTGAATATTTTAAAACTTAATAGACCTAATCATCTGTAACTAGCGGCAAATAAAGACTAATCTGGGTAAATTTATCTGGTTCGGACTGGATTTCCATATGGTAGTCGTCTCCGAACTGCAATCTTAAGCGTTGATCGACATTTTTCAGACCAACACCACCTAAGCGAAGGAGAGTCGCATCCATAGAGGCGTTGACATCAAAGCCTCGGCCGTTATCATAGATAGATAATATCAGCTGTCCCTCTTCTGCTGCCGACGTCACCCGAATCATGCCCTGTCGGTCAATTTCCTTGATGCCATGGTAGATGGCATTTTCGACCAAAGGCTGAAGTACCAGCTTGGGCAGTTTATAATCAGCTATAGATTCATCCTCCTCAATCTCATATTGGAGCTTGTCGCCATAGCGCTGCTTCTGGATAAAGAGATACTGACGAACGTGATCAATCTCATCTTTAAGAGCAATCTGTTCGTGTCCTTGATTGAGCGCCAAGCGGAAATACTGAGCGAGTGACTTTGTTACCTCAACAACACGCTTGCTGTCGTTAAACTCAGCCATCCAGACAATCGTATCTAAGGTGTTATAAAGGAAATGGGGGTTGATTTGAGCTGAGAGAGCTCGGAGCTCATAGCGGCGGACATTTTGTTCTTCAGTCTTGACAGCTTCCATCAGCTGTTCAATTTGGTCCAGCATTTTATTGAACTGCTGAGCCAAGTCAACCAACTCTGGAGAACCCTTTGCTTCTGCCCGAAGGTTTGAGTCACCTGCGCCAATCTTTAGAATAACTGCTTGTAGATTCTGCAGAGGCTTAATCCACAAACGCAGAACAAACCAAATACCAGTCAAACACAGCAGGAGTGCTAAAATGCCCATTCCCACAAAAGAATAAAGCATCTGTGACTGAAGCATCTGCAATTGCTCTAATGAGGCGACGCCAATTAAAGTCCAGTCGCTGTCCGCGATATCAATTTGGTAGACAAAAGCCTGTTTCTGGTCTGCGTAACCGTCCTTGACTGAGATATAGGGCTGCATCGCTTTCATTTCCTGACTGGATGAATAAACACTCTTCTTAGGATGATAGACAAATTCATGCTGGCTATTGACAATAAAACTAAAGCCTTTCTTCCCTAGCTGAAGCCGATCCAGATAGGCTTTGAGACTCTTATAGCCGATATCCAGACGCAAAACACCGAGATTCTGCCCTGTTTCATCCACCACTTCCTGAGTGACAGAAACAACCCACTTCTCCTTCTCTGATGATAGGGACTCCTTGCGAGCAGGAGTCAAGACAGGCATGGCTCTGGTATGGACAGCTTCCTGATACCATTTTTCATTCATCATATCAGAGGATGTCTGCATGCTGATTTGAGTATCTGTCGAGACCACGCGCCCGTCCTTGGTAACCAAAACTGCCGACACCAAATCCGGATCTGTCTCAATGATGGTTTTCATCAAAGACTGAACTGACATTTCACTACTTTCTTGATCCTGAGCAAACTTCCGAATTGTTTCTTCCTTGCTCAGTGTAGATGTAGTTTGCTTTAATTTTTGCAAATAGGAAGCAATGAACTGCCCGCTTTGCTCCATACTATTACGCGTCGTCCGCTCTGTCAGCTGTCGAATAGTCCCCGAGCTAGTCTGATAGTAAAGACTTCCAACAAACCCCAAAAGTAAAAGAACCAGCAGAAAAATATAGACAATCAACTGGATAAGAAGCGGATATCGTTTCATTTCTCCTCTCCTTTTTTAAACTGCCGAGGTGTCAGCCCGACCACCTGCTTGAAGCGCTGAGAAAAATAGTTCATATCTTCAAAACCTACCTGCTCTGCTATCTCATAAATCTTCAAATCTGTAGTTAAGAGTAAGAGTTTTGCTTTTTTCATCCGCTCTTGGATCAGATAATCCTGAAAGGGCAAGCCTAATTCTTTTTTGATAAGAACGCTAAGATAGGACGGACTAAACCCTAATTGGAAAGCCAAACTTTTCAGACTTAATTCTGAATCAGCTAGACGCTCGTGAATAGCCTCTTCCAACTCAGAGCGTTGCCCCTGATCGACCAAGTTTTGAATCTGTGCTTTTTTACGTTCTTTATCGAGCTTGGTCTGCACCTTGGCCAACATCTCCTCAACATCATCTTTGGAAAACGGCTTTAGCAGATAGTCATCTGCACCTAGCTTTATGGCCGTCCGAGCATAGTCAAAATCATCATAGCCCGTCAGAAAAACGATATGGCACTTAGGAGCCTGGTCTCTGACTAGCTTAGCCAGTTCGAGGCCGTTCATCTGTGGCATATTGATATCGGTCAGCAGTATGTCAGCAGGATTTTCCTGAAATTTCTGCCAAGCTTCTCTTCCATTTTCAGCCTGAGCAATAACTTGCATACCAAACTGTTCATAGTCTACCAAGGACACAATCCCCTGTCTTACCAGGTACTCATCCTCTACAATCATAATTGAATACACAAGATTCAACTCCTTATTTATACTGGATTTATTATAGCAAATTTTCAATCAAAATGCTCTTAAACATAATCCAAAAGATAACCGTAGCCCTTCTCCTCCATCTCAGCTTTTGGAATGAACTTAATTGACAGACTATTGATGCAGTAGCGTAAGCCGCCCTTGTCCTTAGGGCCGTCAGTGAAAACATGGCCCAGATGGGAATTTCCAACCCGACTGCGAACTTCCGTTCGAGTCATGTTGAAACTCTTGTCTTCCTTGTAAGTCGCTACATCTGGACTGATAGGACGGGTGAAACTTGGCCAACCGCAGCCTGAGTCAAACTTATCCTTTGATGAAAAGAGAGGCTCTCCCGTCACCACATCCACGTAGATACCAGCATCGAACTTATCCCAATAGCGATTAGAAAAAGCTCGCTCTGTGTCATTCTTTTGTGTGACAGCATATTCTTCTGGCGAGAGCTTGGACTTAATCTCTTCATCGCTAGGTTTAGGATAGCGACTAGCTTCGATAACTGGGTAAGCAGCTTGATTGACATCAATATGGCAATATCCATTAGGATTCTTCTTCAGGTAATCCTGATGATAATCTTCTGCTTTGATAAAGTTTTTCAGAGCTTCTTTTTCAACAGCTAAAGGTTTATCATATTTCTTTGCAACTTCATCAAAGACCTGATTAATAGTATCAAGATCAGCTTCATCCGTATAGTAGACGCCTGTCCGATACTGGGTACCCTGATCATTTCCCTGCTTGTTTTTAGAAGTTGGATCAATGATGCGGAAATAGTGAAGCAGAATTTCTTTTAGCGAAATTTTCTTGGCATTGTAAGTAATGTGAACAGTCTCAGCGTGACCAGTTTGAGAGACCAATTCATACTTGGTCGTGTCGCCTTTACCATTGGCGTAGCCTGATACTGCATCGATTACACCTGGCACGCGAGAAAAGTACTCTTCTACTCCCCAGAAACAGCCGCCAGCCAGATAAATCTCCCGCTTATCTTCTTCCTTGACATCTTCTTGCTTTTGTTGGGATACAGTTTCTGTCTTGCTCATAGAGGCTTTCTTAATCTGCTCAGGAGATGATTGCTTACCATTCCCTGCAATCACATAGACCAGTCCAAAGCAGACAAGCAAGCCAAGCAGAACCAGAAGAATTTTCCATTTGCCTTCCATGTTCATTGCACCTTTCTACTTGATTTCCTTTAGTGTTTTCTCAATATCTTCCTTGCTCATGTAGCCAATATGTGTCTTGGCAAGAGAACCGTCGCTGCCTACGAAAAGAGCAGATGGATAAGAGCGAATACCGTATTCTTTCAGCAATTCTCCCTTGTTGTCCATGAGAACTGGGAAGTCTTTGTAATCCAAAGATTTGTACCATTCCTTGAAATCATCAGCAGACTTTTCTCCATTAAAAGTCGGAGACACCACCGTCAAAACAACATAATCTTTTCCTAATTGCTCCTTAGCCAAATCATTAGTATCACCAAGTGTAGATAGACAGATAGAGCACCAAGAAGCCCAAAACTTTAGGTATACTTTCTTGCCTTTGAAATCAGACAACTTGTAGGTCTTGCCGTCTACTCCTTGCAGACTAAAGTCCTTGGCCATCTTGGTAGATTGCTCAGAATCAGCTTTTGTTTGCATATTGCTTTTATCACTTTTAGAAACTTCCGAGTTCATCTTCTGATTTGAGCAAGCTCCCAGTAAGCCAACACAAAGCAGACTGACAGTCAATATCGATAACTTCTTCATCGTTTTCTTTCCTTTCAAAATAAGGAGAAAGCCGGCAAAACTGACGACTTTCTTTCCTATGGTGGAATTCTTATTTGTCAGATGACATTTCGGATGAATCTTTCATGTCATCCTTCATGCTTGAATCGCTTGATTTCATATCATCTTTCATATCAGACTTGCTGTCGGACATCATAGAAGAGTCCTTCATATCATCCTTTTTCATTTTATCATCAGACATGCTAGAGTCTTTCATATCCTCTTTCTTCATGTCGTCTTTTTTCATATCATCCTTCTTCATCATGCTGCTGTCATCCATCTTCTTCATATCAGAATCTGATTTTTGATTAGAGCAGGCAGCCAGGACAAAGATACTAAGTGCAGCGATTGTAAGTGTAGTGATTTTTTTCATGATGTGTCTCCTTTAATTATATAATTTTTATCCAAATAATGATGCTAAAACGTTTAGGTTTCCAAGCATTAGCAAAATTCCCATGAGAATAATGAGTGCACCGCCGATTTTCTTAAGCGTTCCCATATAAGGTTTGAGTTTCGCAAAGCGCTGTAATACCCAGCCAGAAGCCAAAGCCATGGCTAGAAAAGGAAGGGCTAATCCAAGTGTATAAACCAACATAAGCAAGCCTCCCTGAAGAGCGCCGTTGCCTCCTGAAGCTGCAATTGCTAAAACAGAACTCAAAACAGGTCCCACACAGGGCGTCCAACCAAAGCTAAAGGTGATACCCAAGAGAAAAGCGTTAAGAAAATCACTTCTTTTACTATTCTTTTTAAGTTGGATGCTCTTTTGCTTTTGCAGCTGCTGGATATTGATGATTCCCATTTGGTGGATACCCAGTAGAATGACAATACCGCCCAGAACATAGCGAAACCAAGGGGCATAGAGGACTTGCCCTAGAGCGCCAGCTCCGTAGCCTAAAACCAAGAATACAGTTGATAAGCCAGCTATAAAGCAGAGCGTCTTAGCTAGACCATACCAGGAAATATCTTTTCCCATAAACCGAACCGCTTTCGGCTGATCCGAATCCAGCAAAATCCCCACATAGACTGGCATAAGTGGTAAAATACAGGGCGAGAAAAAAGATAGAATCCCCGCCAGAAAAACAGAAATAAAGAACAAAAAACTTGTTGCCATTTCAAAAACCTCTCTATCAATTTCTGACTCTAGTATAAAATAAAAATCTCCCTAAAAATAGGGAGATAGATTTGAAAAAACTTGAATTTGATTAGTTAAACGATTTATGATAGAATCAAATCAGTTTAGGAGGATTTTTTTATGAAAAAAACGTTTATGGGTAAACTTACTCTTCTCACTTTTACAATTTTCACACTGTTCTTTTCTTTTGTCTCAATTTCAATAGTTAGCGCAGACAAAATAGTTCAGATATCTAGTAAAGAAGATAAAAAAACAGGAATTCTTAAGTTTGAGAAAAAATTGCAACTTGAACTCGGCGAGTTAGATGAAAAAGGAAGAGCCACAGGAGCTCATATCCAATTACAGAAAAATGATTTACCAACAGTTACTCGAGAACCTAAAATAAACGTAGATCCAGTTGGTTGGCACAATTATAAATTTTTCTACGGCGATGGTAGTAAACAATCTTGGCTCATGAATAGAGGACACCTAATTGGATACCAATTTAGTGGATTAAATGATGAATTAAAAAATCTAGTTCCAATGACTGCATGGGTCAATACTGGAAACTACGAAGGCACTAATATCAATAATAAGAAAAGTATACTATATTATGAAACCAAGCTTATTAAATGGCTGAATGATAACCCTGATAAATGGCTCGATTACAAAGTTACGCCAATTTACAGTAAAAAAAATTACCTAATCCCAGATAAAATTGAACTGAGATATGTTGCAATAAATAATAACGGAAAACGAGAAAAAATCAAACTTGGAGGAGAGGAAAGACATAAAAAGGATATTGGAATTGTTACATTAAAAAACACTTCACCTAATGCAAAATTGGACTACAAAGAAGGTACTGCTGAAAACACAATCAAAAAAGCCAAATAACTTTTTATACTATCAAATTTATTTTGATAGTTTTTATTTTGGCTTCAAGCCAGTTTTTCTCGCAGAGAAAAACAAGAAAACCACCAGCTAAGCTGGTGGCTGCCAAGGCTTTGAGCTTTCATTTCTTTTTCCTGGTATAATCTACTTGTTCAGGTAAGACAAAGGAGGAAAAAGAAATGTCTAAAACCAGTTACAGTTTATCACATACCAAATGGATGTGCAAATATCATATCATCTATACCCCCAAGTACCGCAAACCATTTACTACAAAATAAGACGAGATCTCATTGAGATTTTTCGTCATCTATGTCAATACAAAGGTGTGGAAATTATTGAGGGACATATGATTCCAGATCATGTTCACATGCTTGTCTTGATTCCTCCAAAACTTTCGATTTCCGATTTCATGGGATATTTGAAAAGCAAGAGTGCTTTGATGATATTTGATAAACATGCCAACCTAAAATATAAGTATGGTAATCGAAAGTTTTGGGCGAGAGGGTACTATGTAAGTACCGTTGGCCTCAATGAAAAGACAGTTGCCAAATATATTCGCGATCAAGAGAAAAATGACATTGCCCTGGATAAGTTAAGTGTCAAAGAGTACGAGGATCCGTTCTCAGATGGTAGTTTTAGAACAAGATAAAAGCCCGTTTTTACGGGCATTAGTCAAGTGATCATAGCATTAACCTGAACGAAGTTCAGCGAACGTCTTTAGACGTCGCTGGAGGGAAACGGCTTATAGACGATGTACAAGCCACCCGTTTTCACGGGTGGTTATGACTTTACTATTCAAAAAAACAATCAAAAATTAATAAATTTTTTCCTAATTATAATCTATAGAAAAATAATAAAGAAATAATTATATATTTGAATAATCAAATGTTAATATGTAATCGTTATAATCTTGTCAGAACTATCTAGTATTTTCCGCCTATTTATTGCACTTTATTAATAATCAGATTAATTAGGAAATCACTTTATTTTCTTAAAGTAATTCTTCTGTTTACATAGCTGGTATTTTATCGAATCTAGCTTTTTAATCCATCTCAAAACGCTCACTCTTCTGCTTGTTTGGCAAAAAGAGAGAAAGCAGGATTCCAACTAGAGCTGGCACCAACCAAGGCAGGGAAGTCTGAGCAAACGGAAGGGCATTTACAATATCACTTACCTTTGTAATATTGAACTGCTGCCCAAGAATGCCCGCAAAGGAAATCACAGTCACTGCTGCTACTGTCAATTGCATACCGATTTTGGATAGTGGCAAGAATTTATTGACAATGACAATCAGTACGATAACAATGGTAATTGGATAGAGAATTTGCAAGACTGGAACAGAATATTGGATAATGGCATTGAGGCCAAGATTGGCAATCGCAAATCCAATCAAAGTAAAGACAGTTGCGTAAACTTTATAAGATACCTTAGGGAAAGTTTTATGGAAGAATTCCCCAGTCGATACAATAAGTCCCGCAGTTGTTGTAAAACAAGTCACAGTAACCATAGCTGCAAGGAAAATCTGTGCTGTAGGTCCAAAGATAGCCTGTGTCGCCTGCGATAGGACATAAACACCTGGATTGCCTTTGGCAATAATCTCGGCTGGAACTGGGAAATGATTGCCCAGAAAAGCCAAACCGATATACATGGCGCTAAAACCCAAGGCTACCATCAAACCAACAACCCAGATGGTTAAAACATATTCCTTTTTATTCTTGAAACCTAGCTGGTTAAGAGTTGTTACCGCAATGACACTGAAAGCCACAGAAGCCAAGGCATCCAAAGTGTTATAACCTTCCAAGAACCCTTGCCCAAAAGCTGACGCAGAATAAGCTTCCGCAGCCTGCTGAGGTGTCGTTGTTCCGTATTTCAAAGCTCCTAGAATGACTAAGATGATGATCAAAACTGCAAAAACCGGCGTCAGAATACGTCCAATTCGATCCAAAATCTTAGATGGATTCAAAGAAATCAGATAAGCAGCCGCAAAGTAAAGGGTCGTGAAAACAATCAACCCGATACCTGTCATATTTTTAGACAGCATAGGAGCGATACCAACTTCATAGGCCACCGTCGCAGTCCGCGGGATAGCAAAGAAGGGCCCGATTGACAGATACAAAGCTACAAGATAGACAATAGCAAACCAAGGCGCAATCTTCTGAGAAATCTCGTGGATATAGCCCTTAGGATTGAGCGTTCCAATAATCAAAGTCAGAACAGCAAGTCCAACCCCAGACAGAACAAATCCTGCAATAGCTGGCCAAAAATGCTGGCCAGATAATGTCCCAAGCGAGGGCGGAAAAATCAAGTTCCCAGCACCAAAAAATATTCCAAATAAGAGCAAGCCTGTCAAGGCACCTTTTTTAATCACAGGAATCTCCTTTAAATTTTTTCATGCCTTATCATTATATACGGAAATGGCCCGCTCCGCAAGACTTTTAACTTTTTCAGAATATTGATTCAAATCAAAAAAATATATGATTTAAATCGAATCATTTATCTGGAATTTTGAGCAAATTCCTCGCTTATTCACAGATTTTTTGGAGTTTTTGAATGTTTTAAAACGAAATAACATTTTTTGTTTTAAATCGTAATCTCTTTCCTTATCAATCTCTTCTTTACCTATCTTTCTTGAGCGGCTCCTTTATGTTATACTAGGAGAAGAAAAGTTAGAAAGAGCTTACCTATCTCTTTATCTATTTTATGTTGACTTCGCTTGCTTTTCCTAATTATTTATAGGAAGATCTATGTCCAAGATTGCTTCGAAACGCGTATCCAACTACGAACTATTTTTTGACTTATCCTTTGTTTTAGCGATTAGTCAGATGACTTCTGCCATCCATATTGAGCCTTTGAACTGGCAGCAAATTGTAGTCTTTATCACTATCAACATTTTTATGATAAACATTTGGAGTACTGAAGCTTATTACTACAACAAATACGGTGATTCTCGCATGATTGACATTTACTCAGTAATTTTTCTTATGCTCTGGATAGGAAATCTGGCTCTCAACATCAATTTTGACCTAGAAGTCCTTGCCAATAACCAGCTTACCGTTATCGCCTTTAATTGTTTTCTGATACTAGCTTACCTGACCATTGCCCTCCAATATTATCTCAAGGGACGAAAGCTAGGATTTAATCGGGTCATGAAGTTTCATATCAGCTTCTTGCTTATCTATTCTATCGCTCTTCTGCCGCTAGCAACCACTCTGATTCCTTTTTCCCTTTCTGTTTTTCCAGTCTACTATCTTCCTCTGATTTTGCCCCTCTTTTTCAGAAAATAACTCTTCACAGATCGCTTCAATTTCGCTCACTTTCTGGAGCGCAAGCAGCTTTTGACAATTCTGACTTTTGGCGAATCCGTTGTTAGCATTATCCGCACCTATCCCCTTACTCACTATCCTTTGGAAGGCATTGTCTTCTTTCTCGGTTTAGGTTTTCTCTTTGTCTTTTATATTATTCAGACCTTTATCAATGTTAATCACCATCAAAATGCTTCACCACTTCTGCTCCACTATGCGCATTTGATTATCATACTGAGTCTCATGTTTCTTACTCTTGGTCTCCAGTTCATTGCCAATAAAGCTCATCATGAATTAGGCACTTATTTCTTTATCTTTTCCATTCTGGCCTTTTTCATCGGGACTTTAGCAACTTCTTGGTACAACCACGACTTCTACCAGATTGATAAAAAACTGATTGGTCAGTACTCTCTTATCTTGTTTATTTCTTGCTTCTTATTCTATATCCTGCGCCATAACCTTTTTCTACTCGGCCTGTCCTTAGTCATTTCGACTTTTTTGATGCAGCAGACCGGTATGCGCTACCGACGCTTAATGCGCGAGAAATACAATATTATACATCCCGATCCAAAACAAAATAAAAGAGATTTTTCATAGTAAAAAGGTTGAGACATCTTATCTCAACCTTTTAAAAATGGCTATAAATCATTTAGCACTCTTTACACATCGCTAAATCTTCTGTGCTTAATTTCGAATTCAAAGAAGTTCTTCTCTTGCAGCATATGGAAGATATCTCGATAAGCCTCCTCATCAAAATGGTCTCCCAAATACAGGATTTCAAAGCTTAATCCTTCATATTCCAGAAAGGCATTGGTCGTTCGAAAGCCGTTACGCTTATAGAAGTCCATACGTGCTTGACGTTGCTCTAAATTATCACATTCTTCATCGACACGTTCTACCTCTAGAACCATAGTTTTTTGATAAAACTCTGTCAGTTTATGAATAATTTCTCCCCCGTAGCCATGGCTGCGAAGGTGCGGCATAATCGCAAAGAAGCTGACGTAGAACATTTTTTCGTTATAAACTGCAAAAGCAAAACCAACAAATTCTTCCTCATTGTAGAAGGCAAAGAAATGAGACCGCTTATCGTTTGTATAACAGAGAAATTCGCTGATAGGTACCCTTTCCTCTATCGGAAAAGCCTCGCGGTTTAAAGCCTCAACCTTATCCAAATCGGGAAATTCTGCTGTAATAATTTGACTAGTTAAAGACATTGCTACCTCACTTTGCTTAATATTCTAGCAGTTATCAAATGATTTAGCAAACCTTTTAAACTTCTTCCGCTTTTTTAGAAAATTGACTCTGGTAGAGGTCATAATAGAATCCTTTATCTGCCAAGAGACTCTCATGATTGCCTTGCTCGATAATCTGACCATCCTTGAGCACCAAAATCTTATCCGCTTCCTGAATGGTCGACAGCCGGTGTGCGATGACAAAACTGGTCCGTCCCTGCATAAGTGTCTTCATGGCCTTTTGAATCAAGAGCTCCAGCCGTGTATCGACAGATGAGGTCGCTTCATCCAAAATCAAAATCTTAGGATTGGCCAAAAGAGCCCTCGCAATCGTGAGCAACTGCTTCTGACCTAGCGAGATATTGCTGGATTCTTGGTTCATTTCCATATTGTAGCCGCCTGGCAAGGTTCGGATAAAGTGGTCCACATTAGCCGCCTTGGCCGCCTCTACAATTTCTTCATCAGTGGCTTGCAAATTGCCAAAGCGAAGATTTTCCTTGATAGTCCCCTCATAAAGCCAGGCATCCTGCAGCACCATACCGAACTGTTTACGGTAATCCTGACGGGACAGATGTCGTATGTCATGCCCATCAACTGTAATCGCACCTCTAGTCACATCGTAGAAACGCATGAGCAAATTAATCAGCGTGGTTTTACCAGCACCAGTCGGACCTACAATAGCCACCATTTCTCCAGGTTTGACTTCCAGATTGAAATTCCGAATGAGCGGCTTGTCTGCTACATACTGGAAGTCCACATCCTTGAAGCTAACCTGACCTGTCAGATCTTGATCCAGCTTTTCTGTCTTATCATTGACTTCATCTGCTTCGTCCAGCACTTGGAAAATCCGGTCTAAAGAAGACTTGGCACTCTGCAGCTGACCTGCTAACTGAGTCAGGTTTTGAATGGGCTGGTTAATCTGCCAGACGTACTGAACAAAGGCTTGCATATTTCCGACTGTCAAGCGCCCAGCAATAACCTGAAGACCGCCCAGCAGAGCCAGCAAGAGGTAGGTCAGATCTGAAATAACATTCAAAACAGGCATCATCAAACCAGAGATAAAGCTAGCCTTAAAACCTACTTTTTGCAGATTTTGCGTAATTTGACGAAAATCCTCCTGGGAGCTTTCTTCTCTGGCATAGAGCTTCAAGATATTAAAGCCTGTCAAATTCTCCTGAACAAAGCCATTCATAGCTCCCAGTGCATCTGCCTGCTGTTTAAAGTACGGCTGGGATTTCTTCACGATAAAGCGAGCACTGAGGTAGGTAATCGGAATCGAAATTACCACAATGATACCCAACTGCAGATTGAGCACCAATACCATGACGATAACCAAGATCAGAGTGAAGACTGCATTGATAACCTGCAGAAAAGACTGCTGCAAAGCATTTGAAACAGCTTCGACATCGCTGGTAAAACGCCCCAGCAAATCACCAAACTGATGCTTATCAAAGTAAGAAACGGGGATACGATTAATCTTATGACTAAGTTCATCGCGCAAGTCACGAATGGTAGCCTGCACTGCATTGGTCATAAAGTAATTAGAATAGTAAGAACCGATTTCATAAAAAATCGCTCGCACAAAATACAAGACCATGACCCAGCCGACATAAGACACATTAATTTGGGCGCCAGCCACACCTTTAGCCATATCCAGTAAATTATTTGTCAGTTCAGTAATGGCTAGACCTAAGACAAAGGGCTCGACGACACTCATAACGACACTGAGAATTTTGAGGAAGATGGCAAAGGCGACTGCAAATTTATAAACTTTTAGGTAGCTCCATAGACGAGCAAAACTTGATGTGTTTTTCATGTCAGTCTCCTTTCTATTCCTCTGTCAAAGCTTGATTCTTCAGCTGAGAATCTGCAATTTCACGATAAATATCATTAGTTTCCATCAGCTCTTCGTGCTTGCCGCGTCCGACGATTTCGCCCTGATCTAGAACGATAATCTGGTCAGCATCCATGATAGTTCCCACCCGCTGGGCTACAATCAGCACCGTAGCCTGACCTGTCACTTCTTTGAGACGACGACGCAGCACCGCATCCGTCTTATAATCCAGGGCAGAAAAAGAGTCGTCGAAGATATAAATCTCCGGCTTTTTGACCACCGCGCGGGCGATAGAGAGTCGCTGCTTCTGCCCACCGGATAGATTGCTGCCTCCCTCAGCCAGATGAGTCTCAAAACGCTCTTCCCGACTCTCGATAAAATCCTTGGCTTGAGCAACATCAGCCGCCTGACTAAGCTCTTCCTGACTAGCCTCTTCCTTTCCGTAGCGCAGGTTCGCTGCGATAGTTCCAGTAAATAGCAGAGCCTTCTGCGGAATAAAGCCAATCTTCTGACGCAGAGCCTTAAGATTGTACTCGCGGACATCCACACCGTCCACTAAAATTTTGCCCAGTGTTACATCGTAAAAGCGCGGAATCAGCTGCACCAGTGTAGACTTACCAGAACCAGTAGAACCGATAAAGGCAATAGTCTCACCCGGCTTAGCCTTGAAGGAAATATTATGCAGTACAGGACTCTCTGTCTCACCTGGATAAGCGAAGGTTACATTGTCGAACTCCAGATAACCCTGCGTCTCTGTCTCGATTATACCATCTTCGTTAGGATTGATGGAAATGGGCATGTCCATGACTTCCTTGAGCCGCTGGCTCGATACCGCCGTCCGAGGATACATGGTAAAGAGATTGGCTAAGAAGAGGAAGGACAGCAGGGCGTGAAAGCTGTATTCGATAAAGGCAACGAGATTTCCGATTTCAAGGCTGCCGTCCCGCAAGGGGTCTAGGGCAAACCAGACAATGGCCACAATCATTGCAATAATAATCTGCACAAAGAGCGGCTCTGTCAGACCAGTCAGCTTAAAGAGCTTATTGGAGTTTTGCGCATAGACCTCATTTTCATCAGCAAAACGCTTCTCTTGAAATTCTTCTCTTGCAAAAGCTCGAATAACGCGCAGACCAGTCAGATTTTCCCTCACGTACTGATTAATCTTATCAAGAGTCTTCTGCTGCTTTTCAGACAAGGGCTTGGTTTTAACCGCTACATAAATGACCACGACAGCCAAGAAAGGCACTGAAACAGCTACAATCCAGGCCAGAGACGGACTGGTCAGAAAAATCATGAGAATACTGGACAGCATCATCATGGGAGTAATGACACCCATTTTCAGGGTTTGCTCCGCAAACTGCATGAGTACAAAAGCATCCGAGGTCAAGCGCGTGACCAAAGAAGACACTCCAATCTGCTCATATTCATGATGAGAATACTCTTGCAGCTTGGCATAGAGATCATTGCGCATGTCCTGCACCATGGTCGTCGTTAGCTTCCCAGCTGCATAAGCCAAAACAATTCGCCCCAGTACCCCTAAGATAATAACGCCAAACATGACCCAAGCCCAGAAAAAGAGCCGGTCTGTCTGCTTAGGATTGATTCCCTCATCAATCATCCGAGCCAGCACCGTTGGCAGACCTAGATTGACGATTACAAAAAAGATTGCCGCAACAAAGTCCAAGACCAGCCACTTAGGATATCTCTTCAAATAAGACCAAATGTATAACATAAGTCCTCCTTCACCATCTATTCAAAAATAACTCACTTTAAAGCATTCAGTACTTTTCAAACACAGAAAAGAGCGCGCAAATGCACGCCTTAATACAAATATTATATCAAATATATGAAAGAGCGTAAAGGTCATTTCATGCTTTTTTCTGCTTATCATCAGCCTCATAAATGACTGTCAATAGTAAACTGCCCGAAAGCAGACCCGCAACTGTTTTAATGGTGTCTCCCATAAGAGGAATATGGTAGACATGAGCCAAAACAAGATTTGAAAAAATCAATAAAAACAGAGATAAAAGAGCAAAAAGACTGATTCCTCTTAAAATCCTAGTTATAACATTTCTTGACATAAGAACACTTCCTCTCAATACTCTAATGGCTCAAATAATAGGTAATCTGGCCAGCGTACTCACCCAGATGATAGATTAGCTGGGCAAGAATAAATATAGCTGCTATGACAAAGAGAATATCAACTACACGCAAAGTATCACTATTTTGCTTAACAAGTGAATGATGGTCATCCATCATAATACACCTTCTTTCCTTACAATTCTAATGCTATTCTGACATCATTATAGCATAAAAAATGAAAACGTGTACATTGTATGACAAAAAAGAACCTAGTTTTCACTAGGTTCCTAATTTCTTATCTGCAAGAAGGTCTGAATCTAAGAGTAATTCAAGCACTTACCCAGCATCAACTTGTCAGACTTGCCATTTTACAGACTGGTTGACCGGCTCAAATCCATCACTTCTGATTTTCAAAGATTGATTTTCTGAAATCATTGGTTTGATCGAGGTAAGCTTTGAAGACTGCTTTTTTCAGCTTATGGACAGCGCTGTCATGTTCTGCTTTATAGCCACTCCAAGAATACCAATTATCATTGGCATCTTTGAGAACGGCTTCATCCATCAAGGTTTGCAACTCTTCTACAGTACTTATAGTCTTAGTAGCATAACTTGTCCATGGTTGTCTCATATCATCAAATGTGACCTTGTTCAGGCTGTCGAACTTGTTTTTACGTTCTTCATACATAGCCTTCTTAAACTCAGTCCAATTATTAAACTGACCATTGAAGACCTTACGTAAAACCAAGTCATCTGTTACCAGACCTCTGGTCTTACCGTAGATACTGATTGTTTTCCCGTTTTGCTTAGCATCATCTTCATACTGATTAGAGATATAAGGGACCATACCATCTTTGAAGCCCTTGGCTGCCAGAAGCTCATAAGCCATACGCCGTCCCATAAGATCTCCTGGTGTTCCTTTTTCACTGCTTAATGCCGAATAAATCGGAGAGAAGAGTTTAATTGTCTGGTAGCCATTTCTTTCTACATCACCATTTTTGTACTCACGCGCTGAAAGAATATCATTTTCAATGAGACTGTCGAATGAGTTTAATTTTTGCGCATCCGCCATTGTAATATTTTTTATCACATTGGTTGCGCAAACATCATTTCCATCAGCATCTCGGACATATTTATTCTCGATTTTTCTTAGCGCGTTTACTTTCTGCACATCGGACAGGCGGTTCACGATTGACATACCTTCTAGGTACTCCAACATATAAATGACATCAAACATATTGTGAACATAGTTTTTCAAATCATCCGCATTTTGGAAACGTTCAGTTGGATCAAGGACTTGCAAACGAGATTTTTCAGTCGCATCATTCTTGTCATATTTGAGAATTGAGTTGACCGTGATTGTCGCATCATCTGGATGGTCAGGTGCTTGTAACAAGCCCTTGGCAAAGAATTCTGGACCCAGTCCGCTTCTTCTTCCATATCCGCCTAAATAGATCTCATTATCAGAATCATGCGTCATTTCATGGGTATAGGTAATAGCTCCGTCCTTGTCCAGCATCCGATAGCCCATGTAGTAAACACCGTCACCAGTAGCATAAGCTCCATGTTTGTTGTGTACGACCTTGTTTCCAACTGGCCCAAAGAAATACTTCATAGCTGGATTAGAACTGTCAAATTGCGCCTCCGCTGTAGCCTTGCCAACAGTAGTATCATCTCCGAACTTATAGGCATCATAGAGCAAGATATTTCGATAGAGCTTTTCACGGCCTTTTTCGTCTAATATCCGATACCAATAATCATAATGATCACGTTGCCGTTTTGCGGTTTCCTGAGCATTATCCTCAACAAACTTATTGAGTTCTGCTCCTGCTTTGTGCTCCTTATTTCTATATCTGTCATAGGCACCAAAACCAAGACTGGATATGGTTGATATGACAAAGACCGATCTTTCAGGCATTGTCAGCAAAGGTAGAACCATATTTCGGTATTTCCAAGTTTCGCTGGTAATTCGATCATATACCCCGATAGAATACTTGCTACCAGCCTGCTCTTGTTTGACCCTCACCTCATCAATAGCTGATTTTTCTTCAACGATATAAGCCTTGGTTTGCTCTTTGAACCATTGATTATTTGTTTTGTTTGGTAAAAATACTTCTCGGTAATTGGCAAGCGTGCTGAACAAATCTTTTGTTGCATTATTGTTTGCAAGGCTGATACTATAAGCATCTACGTTGTTCTTAGCCAAAAGATTGTTATAGCCTGATTTACCTAATTCAATGATCGTGTCTAGCGGTGATGCATTGCCCTTACCAAAGAAATCCATGTGGTACATGACTAAGTCTTTGATATTCAAGTCACCATAGTTAAAGTTGTACCAGCGCTCTAAATAGGTCAACCCTAGAAGCAAGGCTTCCTTATTGCGTTTGATTTTATCTACGACGTAACCATTAATCGTTTGATTTTCGCTAGCAATGACTGCATCAGCAGACAACAGTTTTTCCAGTGTATTTGCTAGATTTTCCTTTGTTTTGGCAAACTGCTCTTCTAAGTATAATTCCGTCAGTGAAACTCCTGAAGAAATACCTAAGGTGTTTCTGATAGCCTCTGATTGATAATCGACCGCTCTCAAATCAGGTAAAACTTCATTGATGATCGAACTATGACTATGCAAGAATTGATTTGGTGTATAGATGAGACCTGTATCGCCCACACGATATTCTGCTAACTTACTAAAGTCAGATTGGTAGGTGAGATCTAGCTTTTCAGATGAATGATCCTTATAGTGCAGCAAGAGCTTATTAGCTGCCTCTTTATGCAAAGCGATATCTGTAATCACTTCATTATCCTTCATCATGACTGCAGATAAGACTTCTTTTTCAAACAAGGCGCTATCTTCTTTTACTAGATTACCGTATTTGACAATGGTTGCCTTATCATAAAACGGCAGTAATTTTTCAATATTCTTATATGCTAAAGCTCGACTAGCTTGATAGTCTTCAACCTTAGAAAAATCACTTTCTTTATTAGTGCTAGTCAGCAAGGTTTCAACAGTCGGTACAGCAAGAGAGTTGATTTCAGATTTCTTACTTGCGATTTGAGAAGCATCAAGGATTGTTCCTCTCTCTTCGAGAGATTCCTTGGTGACAACTTCATCTTTTTCAAGAGTCACTTTGTAGACTCTGTTGTCTTTGTTGCTATATGAGTCAGTTATCCTCATTCCTCGATAGTGATAGCCACTAATCGCATTCCCATTCATAACATTGACATCACTAAGAACATTATGCAATCTTCCAGCATGTCTCTCTTCATTAGAATCTCTATCCCACAAGTAGCCAGCCACACCAGCAACACTTCCAAAGCGTTTCACATTATTAATGTTGCCCTCAGCATAACTATTACTGATAAGTGCATCTTTCTCGACAAGACCTGCAAGACCACCGACAGTTTGATTTGTACTATCCGCATTTGATGAGATGGTAATCAAAGCTTTTGACTTATCAACTACTGCATTGATGCCAGTCAATTGACCTACTAATCCTCCGATATTGTATGGTGCCCTCGTTTCATAAGAGTTGACAATTCTTCCCTTGAAACTACTATTTGTAATCTTAGAATTATCAGCCTTCCACACCAAGCCACCAATGCCACGTTCGCCAGCCAGAACACCGTCTACATGAACATTGTTAATCCTTGTTGCATTATTGACTTCATTTGCAAGGGCCCCAATATCAGTTTTCCCTGAGATATTTACATCTTTAAGAGCCAGATTTTCTACAGTAGCAGCGCTCAAAGTGTCAAATAAAGGCTTCTTCAAGTTATAGATAGCATAATTTTTTCCATCTTTGCTGCCAATCAGTTTACCAGTGAATGTCCCATTGATATAACTGCTAGACCCATTTTCTAGTTCAATCTCATTAGCATTCAAACTAGCTCCTAAATAATAAGTTCCGCCAAGATTATTATTTATAGCTTGAACCAGGTTACTAAAGGACGTAAAGTTTGTAACTTCTTTCTCTGCCTTTTTGGCAAGGTAAAAAGTATAGTTGTCCTCGTACTTATTGTCAACGTCCTGTTTTAATTTCTCAGCACTTGCTGTAATTTTATAAACTGGCTGACCATCTTTCGTGCTATCAACTATTGAAGAAATCGGCAAGAAGACATCTTTAAATTTAGAAGATTTTACTTTCACGAAATAATTCTCATGATTGCTTGGAATAGCATCTAGAGAAACGTGCTGTTTGTATTTTCCATCAGTTAGACTATACAACTCCACGTCAGATACATTTCTTAACTCGATATTCTTTTCGGGTTCTTGCTTCTGCTCTTTAGGCACTTGAGCTTTTTCAGTAGGATTTTCCGCTTCTGGCGTTGCTGGTTCGATGTTTCCAGTATACTCTTGAGGAGCTTCTACCTGCTCAGGCTCAACAATCGCTCTAGCTTGAGTTCCTGTGTACTCCGGCAATGGAGTAACTTGTTCAGGTGCTACTATTGCTCCTGCTTGAACGTCTGTATACTCTGGCAATGGAGTCACTTGTTCGGGTGCCACTACTGCACCGGATTGAACGCCTGTATATTCAGGCGATGGGGTGACTTGTTCAGGTTCAATTACCGCACCGGATTGCGTTCCTGTGTATTCAGGTAACGGTGTGACTTGTTCGGGGGCCACTACTGCACCGGCTTGAACTCCTGTATATTCAGGTAACGGTGTGACTTGTTCGGGTGCTACTACTGCACCTGTTTGAGTTCCCGTATACTCTGGCAATGAAGTCGTTTGTTCAGCTTCTACTATGGCCCCAGATTGGACGCCTGTGTACTCCGGCAATGAAGTCACTTGCGTGGGTTCGACAATTGCACCGGATTGCGTTCCTGTGTATTCTGGCAATGGAGCTACTTGTTCGGGTGACACTACCGCGCCTGCTTGAGTTCCTGTGTATTCAGGTAAGGGCGTCACTTGCTCAGGTTCTACTATCGCACCGGATTGGACACCTCCAATCTCCGGTTCAATTTGTTCAGGCTCAACGATGGCTCCAGATAGTGTACCTGAATACTCAGGCAAAGAAGCCACCTGCTCGGGCTCAACGATTGCACCAGATTGGACACCTGTGTACTCTGGTAAGGGAGCAACTTGCTCAGGTTGAACCAAGTTAGAAGTTACTGGTTTTTCGCTAGGCGCTTCAAGCTTTTTAGTACCTTTTTCCACTATTTTAGGAGACGCTTCCTCTATTTTAGTCGAAAGAACCTCTCTTGAAACTTCCTCATTATCTACCGTAAAAATTCGAACGACTTCAATTTTACGGCCTCGTTTGCCTTCTTGTTTTACTCTTACAGTACCTTCGGCTAAATCAGGATTCTCTTGTATTTGTTCTCCAAAGGCTATCTCAGTTTCAACGATCTCTTCTTTGTATAATAGTTCAGGCTTAGCTACTCGGCCAGACAAGACTTCATCTTGAGGCTCAATTGTATTGACGCCAAGCGTTTGATTTTTCAGCCCATTCTTATCAAAAGAAACAGAATAATCTAACTTCTTATTTTGGTTTAAAACTTCTTTATCTAGATTAGCATTTTGCTGACTATCAAGAATCTTATTGTCTAATAATTTTTTAATCGATTCATCTTTTATGTAGCCAACATAGGTATAGCCAGAGATTTCACTTGGTGACGGCAGACTATCCCCAGCCGACACTTGATATTCGGCATTATACTGTAGCAAGATCCCATTTTCCAGCGCATCGACAGATAGTATCAAGCCTCCTCCGACACCAGCACCCACCAAAACAGTCAAGAGGAACTTACTTTGAACCTTTCTTTTTGACACAACAAAAACAACTAATCCTATCGTCGTTAACAGACCAGCCGTCATCATAGTATTTGAATTGTTATTGTCGCCTGTATTCGGTAACGTTTTTGCTCCAACATTTGAATTTAACCTGTAGACAAGATAGTAAGTCTCCTCATTTCCTTCTGACATTTTAGGAAATCCACTTACAATCAACTCCTTTTCTTGCGGAGTTATTTCAGTATCTGTCACGTATTTATATTGTACATTCAACTTTTCCTGCGCTTGAACAGAGTCAACCCCAACGATAGACACAAAAAACAAACTAGAAATAGCAGCCGAAACAAGCCCGACAGCTAATTTCCTAAAAGCAAAACGGGTTTGCTTCTCCCCCAAAAACTTTTTCATTAAAATCCCTTTCAAATTATTCTAAAAAGAATAACAAATCCTTTAACTAGAGAATGAGCAACAGTAAGCCATTGCATTCATTCATCTGAATCCCACTAATAGTACAAACTAGAGCTTCCATATAACATATAAAAACAACGTATGTTTTTAAATTAAAATATAGAGCCTTTATCCCCCTAAATAATTGAAGTATCAAAAAAATCTACTCTTTTCTTGCAACACACTCCTTTAAGTATTCGGACATATTGGAATAAAGTTTTTTACATGAGCCATATTGCCATTCAAAGACAGAACCGTTAGTATCTAACAAAATTAGGATTCCATCAAATCCCAAATCTTCCAAAATAAACATATTTACTGGAAAGTCCGGATATATTTCACGTGCCTCTAGCGTTGATTTTACAACATTCAGATATTCCGGTCCGTTCAAACCTTGCCATTCTGTTCCAAAGAAATTTACTACTCCGAACTCTCTTAAATAATCAATATAGTCTGTAGAAAATTTTATTGTAAGCTTATTTTGAGCCTTTAAAATTTGTTCATCGTTCGCACCTTTGGTAGCTTCTAATCCTGAGATCAGTTTCAATTCATCGCTAATTTTTGACATTATATTTCTTCTCCTCTCATTTTCCAATAATTTGCTTTTTCTTTTGCAAAGGCACTTCTATCAATTTGTGATGTTTGTGGAGGTACTTCGTGTAATAGTCTGTAATTCCCCTTATGCTCATCATGAGTTAATTCAGCTAAAGGGGAATCTTGTTTCTGTCCTATGTGATGAAGCTCAACTGGCTTGCCATCCATTAATGGAGCTTTTCCCTCAAGCATACGCTCTTTATTAGTTTTTCCGAATTCATCCGTTATTTTATAGTCAATATCTATTCTTTGGAAACAGGCTCGGCCATTTACATCTTTTTCGATTACATTTAATCCTTTATAAACAGCAGCCTCTTCTTTCCAGCGGATATTATCAACAATACTCTCTGACCACCCTGTCTCAGTTTTTAACTCTTGCTTATCGTGCTGGTTAAGCGGAGTTTTTTCGTGAAGAGCTGACTCTTCACCTTTTAATTCAGATTCCCTATTTACTTCTAGCCTTTGATTAGGATTAAAAGAAGAATGCTCATTTTCTATTTTCGTCATACTATGCTTTAAATCAGACTGGTTTGTTCTTTCAATACTCATAATAAACCTCCCTGTTGTTTCCATTCTTCTAAACCAGCATCGTTATTTAGCTCGTGAACATATAGCTGTGTTAAAATTGCTTGAATAATATTTAATTGCTCTTGCTGAGTGATTGGTCCATCTACTAGCCCATTGAACTCATTAATGACTTCATCGGTAATAGTTCTTTTATCCTTACTCTTTTGATTTGCTTCTCGCGCCTTTTCTAACAGGCTCGGATAAAACTCCGAAATAATTGGAGCAACCTGAAGCATCTTTACCTCGTAAATAGCCTCATCAAGATACCTTAAAATTTTATGAATAGATTTGCCACTGATAGGAGCTCCAAACAAATCATCTCTTAGTTTTTCAATATCTATATTCTCTATCTTTTCATTTCCGGTCAAAAATTTACTGATTCTCAAATAAACATCTGAATAAAATTTTGATTCAGTCAGTGATTCTTGGCTATATCGATAACTTTCGAGACTGCTATCATACTTCTCCACCTTGCACAAGACCGGCTGAATCCATTCATTTTGATAAACAGCTGCAACACCTTTCGGTAATTTCGCCAATTCCAAAATTTGGTCATCATTTAGATTTGCAGATCTACCAACTAGATCTCGATCGGTGAAATCAGGAAGACGCATTACAATTTTAGTATTGGTATTACGGATAACAGATAAATCTAGAAGTCCTGGTGCTTGATCAGCTATAATAAAGCCTTCTCCATAAGTACGCATTTCTGCAATAGCATTAGCAAGCATCTCAACACTTTTTCCAAGAAGATTGCTTGATTCTGAAAACTGTTCAGTTGAAGTTCTTTTTAATAGGTTATGGGCCTCTTCCAAGACTGTAAGGTGACGAAGTGGAGAATCCATCTCTGCTTGAGACATTCTATATTCTTGCAATTTTAAGACTAATATTCCCATTATTAATGATTTAGCCTCACTAGAACCAATCCGACTTAGGTCTATAATCACATTTGAATCAAATAATTGCTGCTCAGATAGTTCATCTTGAGAAAAAATGATTCCATTTATACCATTTGTTAAAGATTCAATTCTAGTCAATAAAGAACCTTTATAAGCGCCTTTATTTTCGCTATCGTACTCACTTGAGTCAATAATTTCTTTTATATTTTCAGCAACATCTCCAAATGTTGGATAAATTGTACCATAAGAATTTCTTGATTGAATCAAGTCCCATCCACAATCCATGTACGACTTTTCAACTGCTTTTTTTAAGACCGTTGGCATAGCAGCATACATAGGCCAACATACATTGAAAATTTCAATTAAACGATCCAGATGTTCTAAAATATGAATTTCCTTAGAAAAACTAAAAGGGTTCAATCTGAGCAAAGGAGTTAATTTCGGATTCGTGCCATATACTGCTACATCCTTTTCCTGACCAAAGACATGTTTATACTCCCCTTTTGCAGGCTCTACGACTAGAAATTTAACATTATTTTCCCTTGCTTCGCTTAAAAGCTGGTAAATAGTATTACTCTTACCAGATCCTGTGCTCCCTGTTATAAAAGCATGGGACGTTAAAGAATTCAAAGATAAATCTACCGAAACTCTTTCCTCGCGGTTCATATGAAAAATATTTCCTAAACTGATGTTTTGCTCAGATTTATCATCCAAATCATAAGAAACAATATTTCGACCAAATTCTGTACATTCTATAATAGGCAGACCTGGAATAGATTTTTGAGGAAAATTCAAAGAATAAGCTAATTCTTGACCAGACAAAGGAACAGTAGGAGTAACTAAAGATGGATAGACATAATAAGTCGCATCATTTTCTAAAACACTAGGATTCAATGCAAATATTGGATGTCGCAAATCCCTCAAATAGTGAACAATTTCTCGAGTATCGGCACTACTCTCTCCCATATCACCACGCCACAGATTAACGGATGATTTACTCATATAGGACTCTTCTCCCTGAGTCAGAGCTAGGTAAGTATGAGCTACATTATTAGCGATATTTTGGTCTTCGCTAAGTACATAAGCAGCAAACTCCCACATGCCCAGAGCAGTTCCTTTTTCATATCGTTTCATCTGCTCATCCAAAACAGACAATGCATGATGAATATTATGGTTCGTAAAGAACTGATTAATCCCTTCATTCTTACCAACCGTAGCTGTTACATTTGAGGCACGGGCAAAATTTGCTCCGATGTTAGAACCGAAATTCACAGCCCGAGAAACTCCCGCCGTCTTCCCCAAAGTTTCGGAGATAGCTCTACCAGCAGTTTTAGTAACAGCTTTTCCTATTGTCTTAGCGAAGGTTTTACCAGTTGAATCGGAAACAGAAGTACCTCTATTCCAAGAATGGTTATATTCAGCATGTGCTATATAATTCGCTCCTCCGCCAACAGTATCCGATGAACCTTTGTTGCTACCACTAGTATGACTGCTGTTAGTTCCGTCAGTCTGACCACTTGAATCTGTCGTTGAATCTCCGCTAGACTGAGTCTTCCCTAAGGATTGGTTAGTAGACTGACTTTGGCCGTGTTGAATCCCAGCACTAGCTCCAATATTAACTCCGAAAGTTGCCATGGAAGTCGTTGCGTCAGATTCAGTGAAAGTGTAGCTAGTCTGCCATTTCTCGAAAGGAGCTAAAGCAGAATATAATTCAGAAAGCCGCAACTTGCGATTTTCTACATCCTGAATCGGACTCGCCAAAAGAATCAAGCTATAGTCTTGACTGGGTCCCTCAGGAATGATACCGTCAATCAATTTTTCAATTGTTTGGCTAATAAACTTTTCAGATTTCGCAGTTGGAAGGTTAGATACTGTTGCTACAGAGTATGATTTTTGATTATTCAAGCAAGGAATACGCCCGCGACCAATCTCTTCTTTGACTGTTGAACCAGGGAAATTTCCTTTTATAGCTTCTAGAAGTCGCTTTTTATAATTCTCAACATTGACATTATCATTGGCATTCTCAGTGTTAATTACTGCTAGATAGACTTTCGTATCATTCTCTGTACGATGAAAGACTAGAGCAATATTGCAGCGTTCATTAGAAAGTACTTCATAGACATTTACTAATTTTTCCAGACTATTTTCTCGCTTATCTGTAACCCATTTCGTTATATTAAAATAACGGACATTATATGCTGGATTGAAATCTTCGTTATATTCAGCAGAATTTTCCAAAGGAACATACAGCTCTTTTATCTGTTCTAAATAAGAGTTAAACACCTCAACGCCACATGACGCCAATAGTCTGCCAGTAAATTCCTCATCACTAATATCTGGTTGATCTGCAAGATATTTTTCCTTTTGCTCCTCGACAGCCTTTAGCTGCTCTGGACTCAAGGCAGATAATTTTGCTAATTTGTCTGCAGCTTTAGCTCCAGCCTTATTGATTAAATTTTTTATTCCCATAACTTTTCCCTCGAACTACATCTCCACTTATTTCCAAGATATCATCCGCTTGATTTCATTTACATAAGTTTTAATCTGCTTTTGCTGCTCTTCAAGACTGTAAATTTCTTTAATAACCTTTTGAATTCTCTGATCCAATTCCTTCAGTTCCGGACTAAATTCAATAATATTGCTTTTGATAAGACTTCCCAAATCCCGCATCCAATTGTTAAATTTACGTTCGTGTTCTGAGCGAAGACTTTCACTGAACTCAGTCAATTTAGCTTTAAATTCTTTATTATAAGTATTAGTCAGACCTGAAATATTTATTTTATTTGATTTTAATCGATAGTCACCAATTCTAAAAATGTAACTTAATTCATCTCTATTAAATTTGCCTAAATCAAATTGATTAAAATCTATTTCTTCATAAGAAATAATGATTTCCGAAATAGCTTTTCTTTTCTCTGGCTGAATATCCAAATCGCCTGAAATAACCTTCTCCAATTGTTTTCGAACATCAGCTGTGGCATTAACCCAAAATTCTTTTGAAAATTGGTTGAAATGCTCCTTTGCCATAACCAACTTTTCACTAAACTCTTGCTTGATAATATTAAGAACTTCTGCTGAAGCCTGTTCTTCAAGCTTTCTTCGTCTATCTTCACCTAACTTATAATTATTAAATGAATCTTCTATATGCCCTTTCAATTTTGAAAAGACATCTGATCCTGAATGAATATCATCAACAATCACTTCAGGATATTCAAGAGCTATCTGTTCATAGGAATCCTTATACAGAGATTCTGCTCTTTCCTTTTTCAAATTCTTGGTCAAGCTTTGTAAATAACTCAGCATTTCCTCAGGGTATCGGCTAGTATAGTCTTCCCTTTCCTGAGATATGCTTTTATCAATTGTTTCAAGAATTTCAGATTTTTGAGAATCAAGTTTATTCTGTAACTCTACCTTGCGGCTACCCAATTCCTTATTTTTCTCTTCGATTTCTTTATCAGTAATACCAATCAATTGATTCAAAGTATCCCTGGCTTGTTGACACTTGTCGTAGTGAGAATATTTATTCACAAAACTCTTAATTGTATCTTCAATTGTTAATAATCCACTATTAGCATAGATTATGTTAGAATTGGATTCTGCAGTCTCAACCATTGAAGAAATCATCTGCCTAGGGAGAATATTAAAATCAAACAATCTCTTGTAATAATCGTTTTCTGGATCTGAATATTTAGCTTTATAAGTATTGAATAATTCTGAGTAGAATTCTCCCTTAAGATTCCCATCCAATTTAGCCCCTAAACCAAGTATGGATGAAACATAAAATATCCCTTGAGCATACAGTTCGCGCGGTATCGATTGATTCATAATTTTTTGTTTAAAAGATTCTTTTTTAAATCTTCTCAAGCTAATATCTGCAGTTTCTGCTTTATTTACTACAATCATAGTAAAACGACTGTCTAAACCTGCAACTTTCTTTAACTTATCTTTTAAATTATCATTATCTGTACTGTCCATCGAACTGCTATCTGTCACAAAAATAGGAAGACCATTAGACATCCCTTTCATGGCCTTATCCAAAACATCTGAATGTTGTAAATTAGTAGAAGAATTTGAACCCGGAGTATCAAAAATAGCAATTTTATAATTTATATCATCCAGAGTACTTCTGCCAAAAGGTACTTCTATCTCAATCAAATCTCCTATTTCAGAATCTGAAATATCATTCAATTCCTCTAAAACTAAACGTACCTTTTCAATAATTGAAGCCGGCTTCTCCTCATCTAAAGCCTCTTTGATTGATGTTAATAATTCTTCCCCATCAGTCAAACCATCCACGACTAACTGATAATCTCGAAATTGAATTTTAGCATCTTTTCCTTTAAATGTAATCCTGATACTTGCCCTATCATCATGAGGTGTGGAAGATATTTTGTAAACTTTTGCTGTGACAGGTGTTTCAGCACTTGGTAATAATTCGGAACCAATTAAAGAATTAATAAACGTTGATTTACCGGCACTATAAGTTCCTAAAACACAAATTGGAACAATATCATTAGAAGCATCTGAAAACCTCTTTAATTGTTGCTGTATCTCGCCACTCTCATCCTCAATGTTTTTTGTTATTAAAGGATCTAATTTTTGAAAAATCCGATTTATTTCAGGCAAAACATCTCTAGCATTTTCTAGATAATTTTCTGATTTTTCGAGTTGAATATTCTCAAACTTAATATCCGTAACCAAACGTTCTAGTTCTTGATACTCATCATCACTACCTGAAAAACAGATAGACAGTACATCATCGGGATTAGAATATTCAGTAATTATCTGATTTATAATCTCATAAACTTTAAAAGGAAAAAATCCAATTTGATACTCACTACTAATCAGTTTGCTATTAGAATTACTATCTTCGTCAATAGATGTCCATGAATTCAGCTGATTATTCCAACGCTCAAATAAAACCCTTTTTTCATAAGGATTGCTGATGATTTTTATCTTATTCATAATATCTCCTAAATCGCAATAATCTGTCTAAATTATATCATAGAATCCTATTTTTTGTTAGCGTTTTAACATAAAAATGATTTTTGGATACAAAAAACCAAGTCTTTCGACTTGGTTGATTTCTATGATTGGAAACTCTATTATTTAAGAGTAACTGAAGCTCCAGCTTCTTCCAATTTAGCTTTAAGTTCTTCAGCTTCTGCTGCAGCAACGCCTTCTTTGATAACGTTTGGTGCACCATCAACAAGTTCTTTAGCTTCTTTAAGGCCAAGACCAGTGATTTCACGTACAACTTTGATAACGCCGACTTTCTTGTCGCCAGCAGCAGTCAATTCGATATCGAATGAATCTTTAGCAGCGGCAGCTTCACCAGCACCAGCAGCAGCTACAGCTACAGGAGCAGCTGCAGTTACACCAAATTCTTCTTCGATAGCTTTTACAAGGTCGTTCAATTCAAGGATTGAAGCTTCTTTAATTTCAGCAATAATGTTTTCAATGTTCAATGCCATTGTTATTTCCTCCAAATAATTTTTAAATTTATAATATTTTTTCGTAGCTAGGCCACGCTGCGTAGCTTAAGATTAAGCTGCGTCTTCTTTGTTGTCTGCAACTGCTTTGACAGCAAGTGCAACGTTGCGAACTGGCGCTTGAAGTACAGAAAGGAGCATAGAAAGAAGTCCTTCGCGGTTTGGAAGAGTTGCAAGTGCAAGAATCTCTTCTTTTGATGCGACAGCGCCTTCAATTGCACCACCTTTGATTTCAAGTGCATCAGCGTTCTTAGCAAAGTCGTTCAAGATTTTCGCTGGAGCAACAACATCTTCGTTAGAAAATGCTACTGCAGATGGTCCAACAAAAACAGATGCCAGGTCTTCAAGTCCAGCTTTTTCAGCTGCACGACGCAAGATTGAGTTTTTGATAACTTTGTACTCAACTTCGCTTCCACGAAGCTCACGACGAAGAACGGTATCTTGCTCAACAGTCAAACCACGAGCGTCAACAACGACGATAGATGCAGCAGCTTTCATTTTCTCAGCAACTGCGTCAACCAGTTCCGCTTTTTTAGCAATAATAGCTTCACTCATTTAGTGTTTCACCTCCGTAATTATTTTGCTTGGGGAATTTTCCAAAAGAAAAACGCGCCCAAACCTAGACACGAAAGTACAATACGCTTCTTTTTACATGATACGTTTTGTCCTCGGTAGGATCTTTATGAGTCGAGCTCCCCTACTGTCTTAGGCAGTTTTTTCAAACCATTGATAATTATAGCAAAAGAAAAAAAAGATTGCAAGCTTTTTATACAATCTTTTTAAATTTAGTCATTATTTTCTGCAAATCGCTTACTTGACTAATATCTACTTCTTTCCCTTAGTCGAAAGTCGAAAGTTTCGAGTTCAATATAATCAAAGTTCTCTCTTATATAATCAAATAAGGCATCTTTATGAGCATTCTGATTCATTCCAATAAACTTTCGCAACTCATCTGTCCGGAGTTCAGATTCACTGCCATCAAGGTACCATGCAGAAAAATGAACTCGTCTTACCTCACGAAAACGGGAAAGACGAAAAACAGACGCCTTCATAAATGCACCTATCTTAGAACATTCTGGTAGGTAGACAATATCAAATGTCCTGTAACAAATGAGATGATCGCCATGAACCAAAACTTGCAAATCTTTGTCAAGGTAGTCCGCATCGTTGAGATAGTCCCAGCTATCTTCAAGCTCAGGGTAACAACCTCTCAATTCCTGAATATTGCTGTTTAACAGAAGATTATTTTTTATCATTCTATAGATAGACTCGACTAAACTCATATGGATCCAAATAAAGAAAAGAATAAACATAAAATTATCACGAATCATATCTAGCCAAAATGATAATCCTTCTTTTAATGTATAATAAATAAAACTACACGAATATAAACCAAAGAAGATAGCACTTATTACTGGACCAATCATCATCAAAATTCTAGCTCTAAGCGGCGAAAACTCAAATCTTTTTCCCACTTCCCACAGTTCCTCCTAAACTCAATTCTTTATCTCCTTTTATATCGCATTCCCCCTCTTGTGTATGTAACTTTGTTTATCATAGAAAAAATTTATTCCAGTAGTTTTATGGCATATTAGGAAAAGTCTTTTTAAGTAGACTTCTGCTTTCTTCATCTGCAGGCAGCCATCCATCTTTGAAAACACGATCTTTTATCCAAAAACGATTATAGAAAAAAGTCCAAAAGAAATTAAAGGCTGTTCCAGTTGGCTTTAACAAATCTTCTGGAATGAAAAGCACAGCAATAACAAGCAAAGCGCAGAAAGAACCTAAAATAATACCAAAGTATTTCCAGTCCTTTCGAAAAAGCGGGACAAAAAAACTAAATAGTAACGTTGTAATAGAGTAGGATGGTGACAAGGTTTTGACTTTTCTTCCATCTGGTGACTGAATAGTAATCTTATTCATAACATCTCCTTTTGATTACATAATATACCAAATTAATTTAACAAACTTCGATAATTCTGTCAACTGTTTTGCTTAGATATTAGAGATTGATAGGCAATGAACATTAAAAAAGAGACTAGAAAGTTAGTCAAAGATCGTACTAAAGAACTGAAAGGAATTTAAACTTGGTTTAAATTAGACCTTTAAAGTGTAAAATCCAAATATTTTTTCAAAAAAATACAGCCCCAAGGCTGCATTTTAATCTACGTAATGTTCTTCCTTTTTATTAAACCAAGCGTACGGCAAACCAATGAGTAGGCCACCACCGATGAGGTTACCGATAAAGGTTACGCCCCAGTGGCGTAGGATATTTCCAATACCAAAATTTTGCACTTCCGCTGCTGCTGAGCTGAATTTCACGATAGCAAAGGAAGCAAAGTTGGCTGCCAAGTGTTCGTTAGTCAGGAATACAAACATATAAATGGCTGATATAACTAAGAAGAGCTTAGCTGTACTATCCTTGACCAGAACGAAAGAAAGAATAGCAATATTAACAAAGATATTGGCTAAGACTCCCTCGAGCAAAATCAGCTCATTAGATCGAGCAAGCTTCATCTGCACAACACCAGAAATGAAACTATCTTTGCTAAGTCCCGCATAAGCAGCCGAGTTAGCAAAGAGCCAGCCGGCAATCAAGGCGCCAATCAGATTGAAAAAGGTACAATAAAGCAAAATCACCAAAGCTTTTTTCCAGTCAATCTTCTTCAAAAAGGTACCAGCAGTCAGAAACATCATGTTGGAAGTCACCAACTCTGCATTTAGAAAGACAATGTAAGCCAATCCCCAAGCAAAGATGAAAGGAAAGAGAAAACGCCCAGTTCCTGGAACAATCTTATTCGTCAAATCTGCCGCAATAGCTCCAGCACCAGTACTAAATGTTAGGAAAGCCCCAGCAAAGATGGAACGGACGGCGTACTTGGCCTTGCTTGTATCAAACAAAGCTTCTTTCTTGCGGCAAGCTGCTTCAATTTTAGGGATAAATGTCGATTCAGGCATAAAAAATTCTCCTATTAATTTAAACTATGTATAGTATATCACAAAGTTCTTGCTTTTGATAGCGTTTTCGAGAACCTTTTTAAATTTTCTAAAAAAGGATTGAAAATTTATTTTCAATCCTTTAATCCTTTTGCTAACTGAGCAATATCTTCTGGCCGTGTTCGGCAGCAACCACCAAAAAGACGCACTCCTTGATTTTGCCAAAGTTTACTATTTTCCAGCAAGCTCCGCTCCTGCTCTGGATCGTCGTGCCAAGTCTTGGTCAAGCCATTATAAGTTTCGCCAGAATTTGGATAGGTCAGAAAAGGTTTGTTGCACACTTGTCCAAGCCCATCTAATAGCGGAGCAATTAAATGTGGAGCTGTACAGTTAAAACCAACTGCCAAGACTTGTGAACTTTCTTGAGCCAAGTTTCCTAATTCCTCAATCTTAGTGCCATCTGATATGGCATTCTCCGACTGGGCAACAAAGGACAAATAGGCCTCAGCCTGCGGAAGTTCCTCAGCTAAAAGTCGGAGGATTGCTGCCGCTTCTGCCCCATTTGGAATGGTTTCAATAGCCAATAAATCACAGCCTACTTCTAACAAAGCTTGAATACGCGGACGGTGAAACTCTTGGAATTCTCCCTCGCTCAGCTGGTAGTCTCCCGTATACTCCGAACCATCAGCTAAATATGCAGCATAAGGCCCTACCGAGCCTGCAATCAGAGGATAGGGTCGCTGCTTTTGCTCTTCTGGAGATAATTCTTGCCAGACATTTTCGATTGCCTTTTGTGCTAAGAAGACTGTCTCTTTCAAAAGATCATAAGCCTTTTCAGGAGCCAGTCCTGCCTCAATAAATGCTGGAATGCTGGCCTGATAACTGGACGTAGTGATGATGTCACTGCCAGCTCTCACATAGCTTTCATGCACATCTTGAATAATCTGAGGCTGGTCTAATAGGTATTGAGCGGACCAAAGCTTACCAGATACATCATAACCCCGGCTTTCCAACTCTGTACCTAAGGCTCCATCTAAAATAATAATTTCTTGCTTGTCAAGCAAATCTTTAAATTTTCCCATGAAATACTCCTAAAATCTACGATTAAACATAAAAAGAGGTCTCCCTCTTTTTTTGTTGTCTTTATTAAAATCTATTCGCCCAAGCAGTATCCACGTCCAAGATATCTTGAGTAGTGTATTGCTGACGATAGGGATTGTAAACGATATAGCCAGCACCAGACTCAGAGAGTGGCGAATCAAAGCGAGTCAAATCATATTTTTCAATAATATAATTCAATTTAGCATTATAGCTAGTATCTGTCGCATAGACACCGGTTAGGGCAGCTGTTGCATCCTGATAGGTTGGCGCATTGCTCTTCCATGCACCTGCAAAATGGCCTTGCTTGAGCACTGCAACATAGTCTTGCAGAGATTCTACATAGCTAGGATATGAACGGAAACTATCGTTGATGGTGTAGGCATTTCCCTCTCCATCATCTTCCCAAGTCTCCATATTAGCAGATTGGCCATCATAGTGACCTTTGATACCGAAAAGGTTATAATGAGGTTCACCTGACAGACCAGACTGTCCTGAGCCACTTTCTAAAATAGCCTGGGCAATCATAACAGAAGCATAAAGATCATTGTCCTGTCCCAACTGACGCGCTGGCTCACCGATTTGTGAGATGAAGTAGTCTGTTTGATTCATAGGTTGCTGGTCGCTATTATTGGCACTAGCAGGATTAATATGCTTTGCCAAGACGAAGCCAACAGCAATTGTTGTTGTCATGATGAATAAAGCTGAAAGGATTCTCTTACCTTTTTTTGAAATTCTCTTTTTCACAGCACTTCTCCTGAATAAGATATTAATGATACCATTGTAACATACTAAAGATTAAAAAACACTATTGATAATTTACAAGTATATGACATTTTTCGTTTTATTTCAAAAAATCCAACTCGTTTTTTGAGTTGGATTTAATTCGTATTATTAAATTTTTGACAAAATCGCGTCCCAAGAAGCATCTAAGCCATCCTTGGTGACTGAGGAAAAAAGAATGAAATCATCATTTCTGTCAAAGTCCAGCTTTTTCTTAATAGCTGACTCGTGCTTATTCCATTTTCCGCGAGGGATTTTATCAGCTTTGGTCGCTACTAGAATAACTGGAATGTCATAATATTTCAGAAATTCATACATTTGCACATCATCTGCGCTCGGATCATGACGAAGATCAACAAGGCTGACAACCGCTCTGAGATTTTCACGACTGGTCAGATACTCCTCAATCATCCGGCCCCATTTTTCACGCTCTTTTTTGGAAACACGGGCATAGCCGTAACCTGGCACATCGACAAAACGCAGTTTATCATCAATGTTGAAAAAGTTTAGCAGCTGAGTTTTCCCAGGTTTTCCAGAAGTTCGCGCTAAATTCTTACGATTGAGAAGTGTGTTGATGAAGCTGGACTTTCCAACGTTTGATCGGCCAGCTAAGGCAATCTCTGGAATATCATCTTGAGGGTAGTGCGATTTATTGGCTGCACTCAGCAAAATCTCAGCATTGTGTGTATTGATTTCCATAAGCACCTCGTTAGGCAGTTTCTAGAATAGGCTTATCTGTTCCATCTACTGCTTCTTTGGTAATGCGGACAAGCTTGACATTTTCCTGACTTGGAACTTCAAACATGACATCCATCATAGTTTCTTCAATGATTGATCGAAGTCCGCGTGCACCTGTTTTACGTTCAATCGCTTTATTGGCAATCTCCTGCAGAGCATCTTCGTCAAATTCAAGCTTAACATCATCATAAGATAGAAGCGCCTGATACTGCTTAATAAGGGCGTTTCTAGGCTCTTTCAAAATCCGAACCAAATCATCAACTGTTAGTTGCTCCAGAGCAGCAAAAACAGGCAAACGACCAATCAACTCTGGGATAATCCCGAACTTTTGGACGTCTTCTGAGATAATTTCCTGCATATAGGAACTATCTTCGTCGATTGCTCGGTTGTTCTGACCGAAACCAATGATTTTCTCACCCAGACGCTGTTTTACGATTTCTTCGATACCGTCAAAAGCACCGCCAACAATGAAGAGAATGTTCTTAGTATCAACCTGAATCATTTCCTGCTGCGGATGCTTGCGTCCACCTTGCGGCGGTACGCTAGCTACTGTTCCTTCGATAATCTTCAGCAGAGCTTGCTGAACTCCTTCACCCGAAACATCACGGGTGATAGAGACATTTTCGCCTTTCTTAGCAATCTTGTCAATCTCATCGACATAGATAATCCCGCGCTCAGCACGCTCGATATTAAAGTCAGCCGCCTGCAAAAGCTTGAGAAGGATATTTTCAACATCTTCTCCGACATAACCAGCTTCAGTCAGAGCTGTTGCGTCCGCAATGGCGAAAGGCACATTAAGACTGCGAGCCAGAGTCTGCGCCAAGAAGGTTTTACCAGATCCGGTTGGGCCAATCATCAAAATATTTGACTTTTGCAGTTCCACATCTTCTTCTTCACGGCTGTCGTGGTAGTTAATACGCTTGTAGTGATTATAGACCGCTACTGCTAAGGCACGCTTAGCTCGGTCTTGCCCGATAACATAGTGGTTCAAGATATTCAGCAGCTCCTGAGGTTTTGGTACCTCAGATAGATCTGCCAGCACTTCCTCAGCTAGCTCTTCACGGATGATCTCCTGTGCCAGTTCCACACATTCATTACAGATAAAGGCATTGTTACCAGCAATAATCTTCTGCACCTCATCTTGATTCTTCCCACAGAAAGAACAAAAAACCATCATATCATCATTACGACTTGTAGGCATTGTTTACTCCAATTCTAAAATTCTAAATCTATTTATTTTCTTTCATACATGTTAAAAAAGTGTCATATAAAAAGCATGAATGGAATTTACAAGATTTGTAAAAGCATTCAGCAAAAATAAAGCCGCCAGTCCAAACCGCTTTTTCCGAAAGGTTTGAACGGCACAAATAAGACAAATGACACATAAAAAGGCCGTAAAAAAACCAAAAATACTACGTTCCATTCTTACGAGTCCTTCCTTTGGTATCTTTTTATAGTGAAATCATAAGGGTTCTTTTCATCTTTGGCATGAAATTCACTGCTAACTTCCTGATAAGGAGCCCAGTCAAATGTCTCAGGGAAATAGGTGTCTCCTTCAAGCTTAGCAGCAATCTGAGTCTGAATCAATTCTCCCAAATACGGCTCAAAAGCCCTGATAATTTGCGCTCCGCCGATAATATACAAGTTTCTGTCCTGCTTGTGGTACCAATCCAAGACATCTTCCACATTGCTGAACAGCAAGACATTCTCATTGTCAACTTGATAGTTCTTGTCCTTGCTCAAAATCAAACTGATTCGATTTGGCAAAACGCGACGCTGCAGACCATCAAATGTCACTCGGCCCATTAAAATAGCATGTCCAGTCGTCGTTGCTTTAAAATGCTGCAATTCTGCCGGGAGATGCCAAGGCATGACCTTGTCTTTTCCAATCAGACCATCCTCTGCCTGAGCCCAAATGGCAATAATCTTCTTTGTCATCCTTTTATCCTTTGTATTAGTAACTCTATTCTATCAAATTTGCTGTAAAAAGGCATGTTTAAAGTATGATTCAAGCAGAACTTTTGCAGAGGTTGGCAGTTTTCGCATACACTTATCAAAATCGTTAAAAAGCCAAATCAAACTTCAGCTGAGGTTTAACTGGATTATAGTCTAATAACTCAAAATCTTCTGCTTTGATATCGAAGAAATTGGTCCTATCCGGCACATTTAAAACAAGTCGTGGCTGACAGTCGCTAGGTTCCCGGCGCAATAACTCTTCTGCCTGCTCGAACTGGTTGTCATAGATATGCAAGTTATTGATAAAATAAAAGAACTTGCCGACCTTCCATCCAAAATGCTTGGCAATCATCATCTGCAGAGCCACATACTGCATAGCATTGATGTGGTGAGCAACTAACATATCATTTGAGCGCTGAGTCAAAGTCGCATCCAGATAAATGTCTCCATCTACACGTCGAACGTCAAACATGGTCTGAAAAGCACATGGAAGCAAGCCTTCTGTTTCTTCAAAAGCTTCATAATCCCAGAGAGAGATGATATTGCGACGATTCCAAGGATTGGCTTCCAGCTGTTGGAGAATTTTATGGATAATATCATGCTTCTTGACAACAGCTCCGTAGCGCTGCCCGATAGTACCCGTATCGCCAACTTCCCAGTCATTCCAATAGTGAACATTATACTTGTCATTGAGCAATTCCAAGCTATTAGACTGGTCTTGATAGATCCAAAGGACTTCCTTAATGGCAGACTTGATAGCAATAGGGCGCAGAGTCGTGATTGGGAACTCTTCCTTGCTCAAATCATATTCCGCAAAAGAACCAGTGATATATTTGGAATTAGCCACATTTCCATCCTTGTAGCGCGGACGAGCATTTTCAGAAAAAACACCTTGCTCCATAATTTTTTTAATATTCTCTTTGAAAATCGTATCTGCTAGCGTCATGATTTCTCCTTCGTTCAGTGAGCTTTTTCTAGTATAGCAAATTTTCTATAAAAATTCTCCTACAGACCATTCTGCAGGAGAACAAATAAAGCATACTTGTAGAATTATTGTAATACCAATGAAGCTGCCCCGATAACGCCAGCATCATTTCCAAGAGTAGCCAAGGCCAACTTGGTTGAAGTACGAACCTGCGGGAAGCTATTCTCTTCATAAACCTTGCGCACGCCATCAAGTAAGAAGTCACCCGCAGCTGATACTCCGCCACCAATAACAATTGTAGATGGGTTAAGGATAGAGCCGATATTAGCACAGGCAATTCCTAGATAGCGAGCAAAATTGCGATAGACAATCAGAGCAAGCTCATCGCCTTCTTTCGCCAAGTCAAAGACAACTTTTGCATTGACATCTTCACCGTTGTCAATCAGTTTTTTCAACTCAGCATCACCAGCATACTCATCAGCATAGCGGCGAGTCAGATTGACAATACCAGTCGCAGATGCAACAGTCTCTAGGCAGCCCTTCTTGCCACAGGTACATTGAATCGGCTGATCAAAGTCAACAGTGATGTGACCCAACTCTCCTGCTGCTCCAGCAAGCCCGTGCAAGAGCTTACCTTCTGCAACAATTCCTCCGCCAACACCTGTTCCTAGTGTCATGAATACTACATCAGGCTGGTTTTCTCCAGCGCCCATCCAACGTTCACCCAAAGCAGCAACGTTAGCGTCGTTGTCAATATAGAAAGGAATCCCTGTCGCTTTTTCAATCTTATCCTTGACCGGCTGCAGCGTCTTCCAATTGAGATTGTAAGCACCGATAACAGTCCCTTTCTCACGGTCAACTACTCCTGGCGAGCCCATACCAATCCCTATAAAATCCTCTGCTGAAAGCTGAAGCAAGTCCAAACGATGCAGGATTGACTCAATCATATCATCTACGATGTGGCTACCTTCGTCCAAAATATTGGTTTTAATGGACCATTTTTCCTGAATTTCGCCCTCTGAAGTCAAAATAGCAAACTTAATAGATGTTCCACCAAGGTCAATTCCGATTATTTTTTTCGACATGATGTTCTCCTCTGTGTTTTATTTATCATCATTATATCAGATTTTTTCAGTAAGGAAAAGGTTTGCATAAAGAAAAGTGAAAATCGAATTCTTCTTTATTCCCAAAGTAAACTCACAAGTCTTTTGTATAATAATATCTTTCACCAGTATAAGGATAGTCTTTCAGCGCAAACACTTCTGTATAGCCGTGCTTCTTATAAAAATCCGGTGCTTGAAACTGATACGTATCTACAAATGAATATTTGCATTTCCTTTCCCTAGCTTCCTGTTCAGCCCTGTACAGTATTTCTGATCCTATGCCTTGCCCTCGTAAATCTTCGCTCACATACAAATACTCAATCTCCAGCCAATTCCCAAAAGTTTCGGCCGACATACCGGCTAGCAGATTTCCTTGTTCATCTTCTACATAGATGTTAAGAGGTTCGCTTTTGGAGGGCTCCCTCTTAGATTGATTGTAGGATCTGATTAAATTTCCCAGTTCCTGTATTTTCTTTGAGTCAGTATTTTCCAATCTTAGTTTCATAGATGCCTCCGTTTCATCTCTAAAGGTTTTAGATTAACAGTATATGAAACTGTTCGGACTATATCTTCACCTTAAATATCCTTCTGACTTGCTCGCCATTGATTATGGTAATCCATCATCGTTTCATAAATATATTTTGGTTTCTCTTTTTTCAGTAACATAAGAGTAATTTCTAACGGTTCAGGAATACCAAACTTGTATTTTTTGTTCTTTCTAGAAGCAAGCCTACTTCTCTTCAAAACTGCAGGATCCACTGAATGAAAACAAATCGTCAAAATATGACTCTTATTGAATAATTGATATTTTGCATAATGTCGAATACGTTCAATTCTATAGTTTATCCTCTGGATTTCTTCCCAACTATAAAACGAAACTTCTCTAAAAAGAAGGGGGTTAAAGTAAAACCCCTGTTCCGTTAGACGAAGAAAACGTTTATCTCTAAACAAAAAAATCCATACTAAAATAGAGAGAAAATCAAAAACAATTGTACCTATCACTAAAAACATTTTTTCAATCACGGAAATATTGGAGTCGAATAATAGGTATCCATTTTTAGATGGTAATACAAGAACTGCAGTCATAAAGACAGCAAAAGCGCTCGCCAATATAGCTAAAATGAATATTTTCAACCTGCTCTGACTAAACACTATTTCTTTCATCCGTCTAACCCACTTAGGTATTCATAGCGCTCGTATTTTTCCAGCAGCTTGTCATTCTGCTCATCCAATTCTTGCTGGAGTTGAGACAGGCGAGCAAAGTCAGATCCATTCTCCTGCATAGCCGCTTCAATCTCAGAAATCCGCTCCTCAAGCGCCTCGATATCGGCCTCAATAGACTCCCACTCCTGCTTTTCAAAGTAGGTCATGCGCTTTTTCTCCTCGCGCACCTTGGTAGATTTTTCCTTTTCAGTCTTTTGAGAAATAGCAGAGCGTTCTGCCAGAAAGGCTTTTTCGTCTAAGTAATCTGTATAATTTCCGAAAAATTCTCTGATCACTCCATCCTCAAAAGCCAAAATCTTGCTGGCTACCTTGTCCAGGAAATAACGGTCATGGCTGACTGTAATAACTGGCCCGGAAAACCCTTGCAGAAAGTTCTCCAGTACCGTCAGAGTTGCAATATCCAAATCATTGGTTGGCTCGTCAAGAAGCAAGACATTCGGCTTTTCCAAAAGAAGCTTGAGCAGATAAAGGCGCTTTTTCTCTCCGCCAGATAGCTTTTCAATCAAAGTCCCATGAGTAGAACGAGGGAAGAGAAATTGCTCTAAGAGCTCTGCAATGGAAGTCGTTCCACTGCCAATCTTGACCTCCTCAGCCACTTCTTGCAGATAATTGATGACTCGCTTAGACTCATCCAAGCCCTCAATCTGTTGAGAGAAATAAGCCACTCGAACTGTCTCTCCGATAATGAGCTGACCAGCCTGAGGCTGAAGTTTACCGGCAATCAGATTGAGCAAGGTCGACTTACCAACACCGTTATCTCCGACAATCCCAATTCGGTCCTTGTTCTGGATTAAAAGACTAAATTGAGAGAGAATAAGCTTTTGGTCATAAGCAAAGTCTACATTTTGAAACTCGATAACCTTCTTACCGATACGGCTGGTTTCAAAGTTCATTTCCAGATTGCTGTCAGTCGTCTGGCCTGCCAAATCTTTCTTGAGGTCATGGAAACGATTGATACGAGCCTGTTGCTTGGTTGCCCGAGCCTGAGGCTGCCGTCGCATCCAGGAAAGCTCCTGCTTGTATAACTGCTGCTTCTTATGAAGCAAGGCCACATCCCGCTCATCCTGCTCTGCCTTGAGACGGACATAGTCTTGATAATTTCCCTGGTATTCAATCAAGCGACCGCCATCCAGCTCAAAAATCCGTGTCGAAATATTATCCAAGAAATAGCGATCATGGGTGATGAAAAGCACGGTCTTCTTTGAATTTTTCAAGAAATGCGTCAGCCATTCAATGGTATCAATATCTAGGTGGTTGGTCGGCTCGTCCAGCAAGAGCAAATCGGCATCACCTAAGAGAACCTGAGCCAGCTGAACTCGGCGACGAAGACCTCCTGATAACTGACCAACCTTAAGTGACAGATTAGTCAGACCAAGCTTGGACAGAACCGTCTTGACCTGACTTTCGATTTCCCAAGCATGGAGCGAGTCCATCTCGGCCATAACCGCTTCTAGTCTTGACTGTTGGCTTTCATCATAAGCCGTCAGGAGCAGCTCATATTCTCGAATCAACTGCATTTCCCGTAAATCACTTGATAGAACAGTGTCAAGTACCGTCTGCTCCTCATCAAAATCAGGCTCCTGAGTCAGATATGCAATCTTATAGCCTGTCTTAGCAGAAAAAGGGCTAACATCTCCGTCAAAGCCCGACTTGCCCGACAAGACATCCAGGAGCGTTGTCTTTCCTGTTCCATTGACACCAATCAGACCAATCCGGTCTAGATCATGAATGATAAAGGAAATATCCCGAAAAACAGTCTTATCTCCTACTGATTTGGTTAGCTTGTCAACGATAAAATCGCTCATTTTTTCTCCTTGATATAGGCGTAAATGGCCTCTAGTTCATTAGGTAAGCAGCCGTCTACAATAGCGTGTTCCAACTCTTTCAGAATTTGACCCAGTTTTGGTCCAGGCTCAAAGCCGAACTCCTGCATCAGCATACCACCATTAACCACCATTTCCTGTTTGTTATGAATAGTTAGACTAGCATCAAGATTCTGAATCGCAGAGAAATCAACTGCCAAACCTTGCGCCTGCCGAAGCTCTTCTGCTTGTAGCAATAAGTCAATATCATAGTCATAGCAGTCGCGCTTGGTCAAGTCTCGTTCTGAGCGGATGGCCGCAATCTCAACCAAGTCTTCTACTTTCTTGGCAAATTCACGAGAAGTCTTCCATTTTTTCAGAAAACCTTTGACATTTTGCACATCTAAAGCCAGTAAAAGGGCTGCCCAAGCCTGTTCAGATGCTGAAAAGCGAAAATCTGAAGCCAAGTCAAAGAGCCGTTCTAACTTAGCTCTGCTCCCCTTCAAATCTGGCAAAAATTCTATGGCACCGCTTGTCAAGAGTGCCTCTAAACCCTTGCGCCAAAACGGAGCCAGCAAGAGCTTGTCAAACTCGATAAAAATTCGTTCAACCGAAATCTTTTCCAGCAAGGGAGCACAATCTTTCATAGCTGCAAAAGTATCTTGCTCCAAGTCAAAATCCAAGGCAGCCTGAAAACGAAAGCCCCGCATGATACGGAGAGCATCTTCATTAAAACGCTCTGCAGCAGTTCCAACTGCCCGCAAAATCTGATTTTCCAAGTCATCCAAGCCTTGGAAAAGATCAATAACTTGGCCGTTTTCATCCAATGCTAGAGCATTGATGGTGAAATCGCGCCGCTTGAGATCTTCTTCCAAAGAACGCACAAAAGAAACCTTGCTGGGCCTGCGGTAGTCCACATAGACATCCTCAGTCCGGAAAGTCGTCACTTCATATTCACGGTTATTTTCCAGAACCAAGACGGTTCCATGCTCAATCCCCACATCAACCGTACGGTCAAAGATACGCTTGGTTTCCTCAGGATAGCTGGAGCTAGCGATATCCACATCGTGAATAGGTCGCTGCAAAAGGGCATCTCGAACAGAACCCCCAACGAAATAAGCTTCAAAGCCAGCCGCTTTTATCTTCTCTAATACTGGCAAAGCCTCCTGAAATTCAGAAGGCAGAGTTTCTAATCTCATAGTAAATGTTCCAATCCATAGACTAATTCTGAGCGTTTGACAATTTCTTTAATGGCAAGATTAACTCCTGTCATAAAGGAAGCGCGGTCATAGGAATCATGCCGCAGCGTCAATCCCTCTCCCTGGCTGCCAAAGATTACTTCTTGGTGGGCAACCAGACCTGGCAAGCGAACCGAATGGATACGCATGCCATCGAAATCGGCTCCGCGGGCGCCAACTATAGACTCTTCCTCATCAGCAGCTCCCTGCTGCTTGCTTGGTCTGACTTGGCTGATGAGCTCAGCTGTCTTGATAGCTGTTCCACTCGGTGCATCTTTTTTCTGGTCATGGTGCAGCTCAATGATTTCTACATTTGGGAAATACTTGGCTGCTTGAGCTGCGAACTGCATCAGCAAAACAGCCCCCAAAGCAAAGTTTGGTGCAATCAATCCACCTAGCTTCTTTTCCCTAGACAGTGTGATCAACTCTTGCAACTGCTCTGAAGTAAAACCTGTCGTTCCGACCACTGGGCAAAATCCCTGCTCCAGAGCAAAACGAGTATTGTCATAAGCTACTTTAGGGGTTGTAAAATCAACCCAGACATGGGCTTCCAGTCCAGCCAATTCTTCCTTGGCATTGAAGACAGGAACACCGGCCACTTCTTTTTCATTTGTAAAAGGATCCAGCAGCCCAACTAATTCTAGTTCAGGATCTTCTGTCACCATTTTATAGGCTGCTTGGCCCATTTTCCCCTTAAAACCAGCAATAATAACTTTGATACTCATGTTTTTCCTCCTTACAGAGACAAGCTCAGACTTTCAAGCAATCAGATCACAGGGATATAACCCAATGCAACACTGCCCTCACCCAAGTGCGTCCCGATGACGCTGCCAAAGGTTACGATAGGAACTTCACCAGTAATACCACTGTCTAGCAGATTCTGCTGAAGCTCAGCTGCTTTTTCTGGCGCATTCCCATGGATAACCATAATCTGATAAGCACCGCCCGCTGTTCTTTCTTGGACGAGTTCCAGCATACGCTTGGTAGCCTTCTTCTCCGTCCGAATCTTTTCAAAAACCTCTATCACACCATGATTGTTAAAATACAGAATAGGCTTGATACTGAGCAGATTTCCCAGAATAGCTGCACCGTTAGACAGGCGTCCTCCTTTGACCAAGTGATCCAAGTCGTCCACCATGATAAAGGCGCTGGTGCCATCAATCTGCTTTTGAACATTAGCTAAAATTGTTTCAAAATCTAGTCCTTCTTCTGCCCACTCTAGAGCAGATTGAACCATGATACCGAGCGGTGCACTGGTAATCTTAGAATCTGGAAAGGCAATTTGCAAACCATGAAACTCATCTTTCAGATACTGAATGTTTTGATAAAAACCAGAAATTCCGCTAGATAGAAAGAGTCCCAGAACATGGGTATAGCCTTTTCCGTCTAGAATAGTAAGAATCTCTTCTAGGTCCGCAATGCTAGGCTGACTGGTCTTGGGCAATTCATCTGACTGAGCCATTTTTTCATAAAATTCACTAGCTGTTAGGTTTCTACCTTCGACATAAGTCTCACCAGCAATCACGACCGGAATATCCAAGACGAAAAGATTTTCATTCTCCAGCAGGGAAGCCGGCAGATAGGCCGATGAATCTGTGATAACCGCTAACTTCATAATTAAAACTCCAAATTAATGCCTGGCAAATCCAGAGCAATTTCTGTCACTTCATAAGTCAAGCGGTTAAGCATGGTCAAGCATGGCCGAGCAAGCTCTTCTACTTCATCGTGGTCGAATTCACTCGGTTCCTCAATAAGACGACCGAGAATGTGGTTGGCTTGCGAAATAGTTCCGCTGATAACAAAATTCTCAAAAACAATCATAAAGGTCAAAATCACAATCAATGAAGTCGTGTGGGCTTCAACATCTCTTTTGACCAATTGGAAATTCACATCAACCTTAGTTTCAGGTGTTCCATTTTCTTTTTCCCATTCAAAATTCCGGGCGTCAAAATGGTATTGACTAACAAATTCTTTTTCGCGCTGTATGTTCATTTTTATTCTCCTAAAAATATGCGATAGGCCCATTATACCATATATCGAGCGAAGTTTCCATGCTAAAATTTGCAGGCTGGAACACAAAAAAGAATCTCACTGACAAGCGAGATTCTTTTAGATATTATTTTTTAAGTGGTTTGCGCAGGTAACCAAAGATAATACCGCTGACTACTGCACCAATCAATACATATACCAAGTAAAGGATTGGATTATTTGTCAATCCAATAACGAAGATTCCTCCGTGAGGAGCCATGAGCTTGATACCAGACAAGCCTACAAGAGCACCTGTAAGAGCGGAACCGACGATAAAGCTTGGAATAGCACGAGCTGGGTCAGCAGCTCCAAAAGGAATAGCTCCTTCTGTGATGAAAGACAGTCCCATGACAATGTTTGTCAAACCTGAATCGCGTTCTTCTTCAGTGAATTTATGTTTGAACAAAAGAGTTGCAATAAATACTGCCAAAGGCGGAACCATACCTGCTGCCATAACTGCTGCCATAACTGGCGAACCACCAGTTGAAACAGTGCTTGCCAGTGTACTAGTACCAAATACATAAGCAGCCTTATTGACCGGTCCACCCATATCGACAGCCATCATACCACCGACTAAGAGACCAAGAAGGACAGCAGAGCTTCCGCTCAGACTTGCCAAGAAATCATTCAGGGCTGTATTGATTGCTGACATTGGAATATTGACCGCCAACATCACAAATCCAGTCACAAGAACGCCCAGAAGAGGCAAGAGCAAGATTGAACGGATACCTTCAAGTGAGCGAGGCAGACCTGCAAGAAGCTTACGAAGGAGAAGGATGATACCACCAGCTAAGAAGCCGCCTACCAAAGCTCCAAGGAAACCAGATGATACACCAACTAAATCAAGAGTTTTCTGACCGCCTTCAGCGTAAGCTACACCACCAAATGATGCACCGCTGCTCGCAATTGCTCCAGCTACAAAACCAGAAACCAGACCTGGCTTTTCAGCGATTGAGTATGCGATATAACCAGCTAATACTGGCAACATGAAGCCAAAGGCCGCTCCACCAATTGCTTTAAACTGCGCTGCAATCTCATGATAACTTCCCAGATTAGAAAGCTGATCTTTTGGTACACCTAAGATCTGATCCAGCAAGAATGCAATGGCAATCATAATACCACCACCAATAACGAATGGCAACATTTGGGAAACACCGCTCATCAAGTGCTTGTAAAAAGCGCCACCCAGACTAAGTTTTTCATTACTAGACTCTGCCGTACCGCCACCATTGGCAGCCTTGTAAATCTCAGCATTTCCAGAAAGGGCCAGATTGATGAGTTCTTCTGTCTTACGAATACCATCTGCAACTGGACGATTGATCAACGGCTTGCCGTCAAAGCGATTCATCTCTACGGCCTTATCTGCCGCGATGATAACAGCTTTAGCTTTTTTAATATCTTCTGCTGTCAGCTTATTCCCAACACCACTAGCACCGTTGGTTTCAACCTTGATGCCGACACCCATTTCAGCTGCAACCTTCTGTAAAGCCTCTTGAGCCATGTAGGTGTGTGCAATCCCTGTCGTACAAGCTGTTACAGCTACAAGGAAGTCTCCCCCCTCATTGGCAGGTTCGACAACAGCAGGTTCTTCCGCTTTTTCTGAAGCTTGGTCAAAAAGCTCAATCACCTGATCAGGCGAAGTCACTTGACGCAATTTATCCGCAAAACCATCCTTCATCAGGTATTGGGACAATTCAGCCAAGGCAGCCAAGTGAGTATCGTTAGCACCTTCTGGAGCTGCAATCATGAAGAAAAGGTCAGTTGGCTGGCCATCCAAACTTTCATAATCGACGCCTTTATTTGACTTGGCAAAAAGGACAGTCGCTTCTTTCACTGCAGTATTTTTGCTGTGAGGCATAGCGATTCCATCACCCAAGCCTGTAGAAGTCAAGGCTTCACGAGCCAAAATCCCTTCTTTGAAAGTATCGAAGTCTGTTACATAGCCATGATCCACTAGGCTCTGAATCATTTCTTCAATAACAGCTTTTTTCTCTGTTGCCTGCAAGTCTAGCAACATCACATCTTTTCTTAGTAAGTCTTGAATTTTCATATTTTTTCTACCTCTACTTTTTCATAGATTTCTTTTATATAATCAGCTGTCGCCAAATCATCTGAGAAGGTGGTTGCTGTTCCGCAGGCCACTCCCCATTTGAAGGCTTGAATAACATCACCAGAGCGGACAAACTCTCCGGTAAATCCAGCCACCATAGAGTCGCCAGCACCAACAGAATTTTTCACATTGCCCTTGATAGGTTTAGCGAAATAGGCACCCTCTCGAGTTACCAGCAAGGCACCGTCACCAGCCATGGAAATGATGACATGTTGGGCACCCTTGTCTAAGATTTGACGGGCATAACTCTCAATCTGATCCAAGCTTTCGAGCTTGACTCCGAAAATATCACCTAGTTCGTGGTTATTAGGTTTGACCAAGAGCGGCTCAAACTCTAATGAATCAAGCAACGTCTGGCCTTCAAAGTCACAGACGACTTGCGCTCCTGTCTTTCTGGTCAGGCCAATCAACTCCTTGTAGACAACATTTCCTAGATTTTTAGGACTGCTGCCTGCGAAGACTACCGTATCTTCTGAGGTCAGAGAAGAAAGGAACTTCTCAAGTTCTTCTAGTTTCTGACTGGAAATTTCTGGACCAGGTCCATTAATTTCTGTCTCAGCATCTGCTTTAATCTTGACATTGATACGAGTATCCTGCTCAACTTCTACAAAATGGCTTGAGATTCCTTCCTCTTCCAGAGTATCTGTGATGAACTTGCCAGTAAAACCACCGATAAAACCAGTCGCTGTATTCTCAATACCTAGACGTTTGAGAACTCGGCTAACGTTGATTCCCTTCCCGCCAGCGAATTTGTCGTCACTGTCCATCCGATTGACGCTTCCTATAAGGACCTTGTCCAGACGAACAATATAGTCGATGGAAGGGTTTAGTGTGACAGTATAAATCATACTTCAATCACCTCCGTTTTTTCTTTGAGCGCTTGAATCACTTCTGATTCATTTTGATTAGTAATAATGCTTGCTTTGGCGAGAGGAGCAACCTTGACAAAGGACGTCTGTCCTAATTTAGAAAGATCAGCCAAGACATAAGTCTTCTTAGCGTTCTCCAAAATCGCTCTTTTAACAGCTCCTTCCTCCATATCTGGAGTGGTAAAGAAGCCGTCGTCAATGCCATTCATTCCAATAAAGGCCTTATCGAAATTCAACTGACCGATTTGATTCAGAGCCACACCGCCAATGCTGGCATCCGTTGAACGCTTGACCTTTCCGCCAATTATGACTGTCGGGATATTGCGCTCTACCAACTTGGTCGCATGGTGAATGGAGTTGGTGACCACTGTCACTCTAGGATCATGCAGCTCATTGACTAAAAGCTCATTGGTTGTCCCCGCATCAATAAAAATCACATCATGCTCTTGAATCAAGCTTGCTGCCATTTTGGCAATAGCTGTCTTTTCTTGAATGCTTTTGATAGATTTTTCCTGATTGCTCTCTTCTTCCTGTAGAAAATGAAGGCTCTCGGCTCCACCATGAACTCGTCGCAGTTTATGCTCGCTCTCCAGTTCATCCAAATCTCTTCTGATAGTTGATTCTGAAGTGTTTAAAGCATGTACTAGATAGTCTAGAGAAACAAATTTTTCTCTTATGACTGTCTCTAGAATAACTTGCTTTCTTTCCGACTTCAGCATAAAGCACCTCCTTTGAAATCGTTTACGATTATTATTATACCTCTTTATTTTTCAATGTCAAGCATTTTCTATCAAAAACTTTCAATTTCTATCTTTTTATCGAACAAAAAAAGAGCTGGACTACATCCAACTCCTTTCATATCGTTGCATAGCTGCCAAATAAAAGGCAATTAGCTATTATTGATTAAGGATACAATATAGGCTGCCATGACAGGCAGAAAAGTTCCAAGAAAAGTAAACACAACCAGAACCCAGAACCAGACTGACTTAAATGCCTGTCGGTAGGTCCCTGGGAGCGAACGATTGGCGTCAATGTATTCCTTAAATTTTGGCCACTTCAAGATTAAAAGCAAAAGAAATACTGTGCTGCCAGCGATTAATAGACCATAAAAAACGATGTTAACAATAGGCTCTGGAGCTTTTTTTGAAAGAAAAGCTATACCTTCTGCTATGACAAAGTTATTGAGAGCATGAAAAATGATAGACCAGATAATCGAATACTCAAAAGCGATATAACCAAAGCCTAAACCAATCAAACTAGCAAAATAAAACTGATAAAGATTTTCGTGAAAAAGGCCAAACAAAATCGCAGTCAAAAGAATGGCAAAAACCTTTCCATGCTTCTCTAATGCTCGCAATCCAGCACCTCTAAAAATGATTTCCTCCGTAACTGGAGCCATCAAGGATGAATAAATCAGCATGGTTAGTGTCTCAGAACCACCGCTCCCTGATTCCATACTAGAAAGATCTAAATTGAAGAGTTGCATGATAGTCTGCATCATCTGATTGACAACAGCTGTAAATAATTGGGCGAATAATAGGAAGCAAATCATGTAAAAGAAAACTTTAGGAGTCATCTTCTGCCCCTTACGACGAAGGTCATATTTGAAGAGCTGCTTTCCTCGAGACACCGTGAAAGTAAGAACACCAAGACAGGAAGCTAGAATATAGGCTCCGCCGTCCTTTTCCATGAATTTGGTAACAATGTCTTGCGTCTTTTGAATGTCCATACCTTGTCCTGGCATGATGGCAAAAAAGGCAACAAATACGTAAATGAAGACAGCAGCAAGCATAACCCATAAATAAGTAAAGCAAGTCGCTGAAAATCGTCCTAGATCTTTTTTAGGATTTAAAGGTTCGGGTATATAATACATAAAATCTCCTATATTAAGCTTGCTCTTTACTCTTTCTGCTCAGGAAATACAAGGTCAAAAAGATTCCCTCATAAAGCAAAGCAAAAAGAATAAAGGCGTGCATGAAAAATTCTTCTGGCAGAATCCAAATAACTGGATCCTTGGCTGGATCAAACATCCAGGTATTGTCTCCGGCAAAGAGAACTTGATGAAAGAGTGTAAAAAAACTGTTAAAGCCAATCAAAAAGGCCAGTACACCTAAGGCAAGTGGCAAAAGAGTAATCACAAGAAAAGCCCGTCTGTAGAGACCTAAAAATCCCTTTTTGACCACTTTTTTGATAAAGAAAATCAAAGCAGGCAGAGTGACTAGAAAAATAGCTTGCGCCAAGTGAAAAAGATACTTGACCGCCTGAAAATGATGCAATCCTGCTGCTGACGAGCGAAAATCTGGCATCGCTAGCTTTTGACTAAAAGGATTGGTCAGGTAATTCATCAAAATATTAAAATTATACTGGATGGTCTCTGCTTTCAAATAAACCTTATCCGGCAAATTGAAATAAGAAATCTCTATCGGGTATAAGAGCCAAGCCAGATAAATGGTTAGCAAGATTGCTGCTGCCAACAAGCACAAGACGCTGGCTAAAAATCTTACCTTATCACGCATCAAAGTCCCACTCCGCTAAACTTGACAAGACATGCGTCGGTTGGATAGGCAGATTGGGCACCTCTTCTGGCAGGGTAAAGCCTGTCGTAACTAAGAGCGTCGGAATGCCATTATCAATTCCCGCTCGAATATCTGTCAGATAGTTATCACCCACCATGACCACTTCTTCACGCGCCAGTCCTAGATGCTCTATGGCTTTTTCCATGATGATGGCATTTGGCTTGCCGATAAAGGTCGGCTCAACCCGAGTGGCTGCTTCCAAGAGGGCGTTGATAGCACCCGCTCCCGGCTGCAGACCTCGTTCTGTCGGAATATTAAGATCTGGATTAGTTCCGATAAAGTGAGCACCCTTTTGAATAGCCAGAGTCGCTATTGTCAGCTTCTCATAGTCCACTTCCCAGTCCAGACCCACTACTACATAGTCAGGATTTTCCGTGTCCTCTATATATCCAGCTTCTTCAATGGCATGTTTAAGACCAACATCACCGATAACATAGACTTTCTTGCCCAGATTTTTCTCCTGCATATAGTCAATGGTAGCTAAAGTAGCTGTGTAAATTGTCTCAATCGGTGTTTCAATATTGAAATTCTCAGCCAGCATGATCTGCACTGCTTCTGGCGTGCGCGTGGTATTATTGGTCACGAAAAGGTAGGGAATCTTACGCTTCTGCAACTCATGCACAAAAGCTTCACCAGCCGGAATCCGGCTCTTGCCCTTATAAATCGTCCCGTCTAAATCAATCAAATATCCTTTATAAGTCATGTCTGCTCTTCCTAATTCTCTTGTTTAAACTCTTGCCAGGTCACCAAAGCCTGGGCATTGACTTCGCCGTCACTGGAAATCTGGTGATTGCTCTGCAGACCTTCTAGGTCGTAGCTAGAAGCAATCATGCCGCCTGGTCGGACTTCCTTGACATACTTAAGATGGACTTTCTTGGGAATGTGCTGGGTGAGGAAATCTGCACCCATGACCTCAAAGATCCAGTCCAGATACTTGCTGTTGTTGACATGCCCGTTCATATCCAAGTCGTAAAAGCGCACATGATAGTCCTTGCTGACAGGATTTTCCAAGTCAGGGTACTTAGGACCACGCAGTAATTTCTTGGAAAACTCTGATTGATATGGCGCTACAATCTCCGGATCAACGGCACGAACCTTGCGGCTATCCCGATCCATAAGAACAAAAGTTGCCATCATCTGTATAATGGCTTCACCCGCTTCATCAAAAATCGTGAAGCGACGGTAGCAAAAGAGCCGATTGTAGGTCAAAGCTTCTGTTTCAATAGTAATTTCTTCTGCAAATCGTGGCAGACGTGTCACATCAATATCATAGTCCGTGATAATCCAAACCAGATTATACTGCTCCAGCATATCCTTGTCGCTAACACCTAGCTCAATCGACTGCATCCCCGATACCTGCAAGGATAGCAGGATAACATCTGGCAGCTTGATATGGCCATTCATATCTGCCATATCAAAAGGAATTTTCATTTTCATTTGATAAGTTAAGCCCATGATTTACTCCAATATAAATTTCTCAGCAACCGTATCGCCCAAAAAGAGGCCTTGTTTGGTCATGCGCACGATATCTCTGTCCGGGACTAGCAAGCCTTGATCAGTCAGTTCAGACACAACAGCTCCGTAGTGGTCTTCAAAGGAAAGACCGAATTTTTCCTCAAAACGTTTTTTAGACACGCCTGATTTCTTGCGCAATCCTAGAAACATTTCTTCTTCCATCTTTTCTTTCAGCGTCAGCACTTCTTCCTGCACACGGGCATTGCCTGCTTCCACCGCCTGCAGATAATGACGAATGGGGCCGTGGTTTTTATAGCGAACACCGTCGACATAGCCAGACGCTCCCGCTCCAATACCATAATATTCCGCATTGTCCCAGTACATGAGGTTGTGACGGCTCTCAAAGCCTGGCTTGGAAAAGTTTGAAATCTCATAATGCTCAAAGCCGGCCTTTTCGAGCTCAGCTATAATGTAGTCAAACATCTCCGCTTCCAAATCTTCCTTGGGCAGAGGCAACTTCCCTCGCCGCATCCGATTCATGAAGACCGTATGATTTTCCAAAATCAAGCTGTACAAACTCATGTGAGGAATGTCCAGAGCAATGGCCTTGGCTACATTAGTTTTCACATCTTCCATGCTCTGCTTGGGCAGAGCATAAATCAGGTCAATCGAGATATTATCAAAACCTGCTTTTTTGAGATTGGCAATATTCTCGTAGATGTCCTTTTCCGAGTGACTACGGCCAATTTGCTTAAGCATGCGGTCATTGAAAGTCTGTACACCCAGCGAAACACGATTGACAGGCGAGTCTTTAAGTACAGCAATCTTCTCTCGGTCCAAGTCCCCAGGATTGGCTTCAATGGTCAGCTCTTCTAGATAAGACAAGTCCAGCTTATCTGTCAGCTTTTCCAGCAAAAAGGCTAATTGAGGCGCCGATAGAGCCGTCGGAGTCCCACCACCGATATAGAGGGTACGAAGCTTTTTGATGTCGTAAGAATCATACTCCTCAATCAAATGCTCCAGATAACTATCTACCGGCTGATTTTTGATAAAAACCTTGGAAAAATCGCAGTAATAACAAATCTGAGTACAAAAAGGAATGTGCACATAAGCAGAAGTCGGTTTGGTTTGCATAGTACTTATTATACCACAGTTTTAAAGAGAGGACTTATTTGAATATTAAACAAAGAAAAAAAGAGTGAGCCTGCAATGACAAAAAATGTCCTCGCAAGCCACACCCTTTCCTATAATCTAAAAAATTGAAGATCTAAATCACTTCTTCCCCAACTCCTGCGTCCTCTTGTAGGCAGCTTGAACGGCATCCATGACCGTTCCTCGAAAGGCATTTTCTTCCAGACTGGCTACCCCAGCGATGGTCGAACCGGCCGGACTGCAGACCTGGTCTTTGAGCAGAGCAGGATGTTGCCCACTGACCTGACTTAGCTTAACAGCACCCAAGAGGGTCTGATTGGCTAGCTGCAGGGATATATCGCGACTGAGTCCTACTCGGACACCTGCATCCGCTAAAGCCTCTATAAAGAGATAGACGAAAGCTGGTCCACATCCAGCAAGTGCCGTGGCAGCATCCAGCTGTTTTTCCTCTAGTTTGACCAAAAGACCAGCCGAAGACAAAAGTTCACACAACAAGTCTTCATCCGCTTGATTCGCCTGCTGGGATAAAGCAAAGCTAATAACGCCCTCACCTACAGCTACCGGTGTATTAGGCATCATCCGAATCCAGCGATGGTGGCTAGGCGCCCATTTTCCCAACGTTTCCAAGGTCAGCCCAGCAGCTATCGAAATCAGCAAAAGAGACTCTCGTTTTTCTAGAACTTCCTGATACTCAGCCAGCAAGTCAGCAAATTGAGCTGGTTTGATACCCAGAAAAATCACCTCTGCCTGAGCAAAAACTTCTTTATTACTGACCGGCTGACCACCAACTTCCGCAGCAATCTTTTCAGCCTTGAAACGACTGCGATTAGCCAGGAGTAATTCACTTCTAAATCTTTTATCTTGGGCAACTAGGCGAGCGAGACTGCCACCCATATTTCCCAGACCTATAATTCCAATTTTCATCATTATTTCCTCACTTGACCAGTCCCTTGGATGACGTATTTATAGCTGGTCAACTCTTTCAGTCCCATAGGACCTCTGGCATGCAGTTTTTGAGTAGAAATTCCCATCTCACAGCCAAGTCCAAATTGACCGCCATCTGTAAAGCGGGTTGAGGCATTGACATAAACTGCTGCGCTATCCACCTGCTCTGTGAAGTAAGCTGCCGCTGCCTCATTCTCCGTCACAATGGCGTCCGAGTGATGGGTGCTGTGAGCTTCAATATGCTCCACCGCTTCTTCCAGCGAGGAAACCAGCTTGACAGCTAAGATATAATCCAAAAATTCGGTATCAAAATCTTCCGATTTAGCTTGTGTTGCTGAGATATACTGAGCTGCTTTCTCATCCAAACGTAATTCAACAGGGTTTTCTTGAGCAGAATCACGATCTGTCACCAGCATCTTTTGCAAACGTGGTAAAAATGCAGCTGCAATCTCTTCGTGAACCAGCAACACTTCCATGGCATTGCAGACAGAAGGGCGACTGGTCTTGGCATTCTCAACAATGGCCAACGCCTTGGCTTGATCAGCATCCTTATCTACATAGACATGGACGATTCCAGTACCTGTCTCAATAACCGGTACAGTCGCATTCTCTACGACCGCCTGAATCAGTCCCGCACCTCCGCGAGGAATGAGCAAATCCAGATAATTCTTGGCCTTCATCATAGCCTGGGCGGAAGCCCGACTGGTATCAGTAACCAACTGGATACAATCCGGCGAAATCTCCGTCTGAGCCAAGCCTTCTTTCAAAGCTGTGACAATAGCTAGCGCTGTCTGATAGGCATCCTTGCCGCTTCTAAGAACGACTGCACTACCGCTCTTTAGAGCAAGAGCCGCTGCGTCAGAGGTGACGTTAGGCCGGCTTTCGTAGATAATCCCAATCACGCCCATAGCCACCCGCTTTTTACTGATGACAAGGCCGTTATCAAGCTCGGTCCTTTCCAAGACTTGCCCTACAGGATCCTCCAAGTCAATCAACTGGCGAATGCCCTCTTCCATGGCAGCAATCCGCTCCTCATCCAGATAGAGGCGGTCCAGCATCACATCTGAAATCCTACCTTTAGCTGCGGTCATATCCAATTCATTGGCCGCTAAAATGTCAGCACGAGAAAGACAGAGCTGACTTGCCATTTCTTCCAAAGCATGGTTTTTCTCAGCCGTTGTGGCCGTATTGATTGTCTTCTTGACTTTCTGAACCTTTTCAAAAATCGCTTGTGTTGAGGTCATCGCTTCTCCTTTCCTCGTCTTCTAAAATTCTGCAAATAAATCATTTAACTCCGGCGTCAATGAAATCCAGTCATCCCGATGAATGACGACACCCTTAGGCTTATTGGACTTGAGCATATCTTTAAGAGCTGACTTGCCAAAACGCACGCGCCCTTTACCAAGAATAGCTCCGCCACCTTCCTCGTAAACTGTCACCGTATCCTGATAGGCAAAGCTCCCTGATACAGATACAAGTCCGGATACCAACAAACTTTTTCCCTTATTTCTGAGAGCGTCGGCTGCTCCTTGGTCTACATAGATTTCCCCTTGACTTTTAGCATAGAAAGCCAGCCATTGCTTCTGCGTTTTTAGACCTTTTTCCTGAGCCAAAAAGAGACTGCCATCCTTGGTTTCCTCCGCAGCTTCAAGCAGAGCATCAGTCTTGAGTGAGGAGCAGATATAGACCGGAACACCAGACATAGTCGCAAGCGTTGCAGCCTTAATCTTTGTCAGCATACCGCCAGTCCCATTGCTCGTTCCTGCACCGCCCGCCATATCAATCAACTCAGAAGAAATCTTCTCAATCTTTTCAAGCCGCTGGGCATCAGGATTGGTAGAGGGATTAGTCGTGTACAGTCCATCTACATCTGTCAAAAGCACCAGGAGATCCGCTTGAACCATGGCTGCCACCTGCGCACTAAGTGTATCATTATCCCCGACCTTGAGCTCCTCGATGGCCACTGTGTCATTTTCATTGATGATAGGAATAGCTCCGCGATTCAGCAAGACAGACAAAGCCTGATGGGCGTTCTTGTACCGCCGCTTGTCTGCAAAATCATCCTGAGTCAAAAGAATCTGAGCAGAAATGATTTGCTTCAAAAGAAGATTGGTTGTATATTCCTCCAAAAGCAAACCCTGTCCAACCGCAGCTGAAGCCTGCTTATCAGCCACCTTGGTCGGTCGCTTTTTAAAGCCCAGAGAAGAAAAACCTGCCGCAATAGCTCCTGATGAGACCAAGATTAACTCATGTCCCGCCTCATGCAAGAGAGCCAACTGCCGAGTAATTTCCTTTACCTTGGCGCGTGACAGACTGCCATCTGCGTTTGTCAACGATGAAGTACCCACCTTAAATACGATTCGCTTTGCTTTCATTTCCTTTTCCTTCACTGCTAGATTGTCTTATTATACCATGATTTACGGAAAATAAAAACGACCGCAATTGAAGCGATCAAAGGAAAATTTGTATTTTAATAATGAATAAACCTACCTATTCTTGTCGCAGTTTTGCCAAGGTTTCTTGGAAAATGGCTGGCGCTTCAGCTGTAAATTCCAGCACTTCACCAGTTCGAGGATGGGTAAAGCCCAGCGTTCGTGCGTGCAGAAACTGGCCGTGTCCTTTTAAAGTCTTACGTGGTCCATAGACCTCATCGCCAGCTACAGGATGTCCGATGTAGGCCATGTGAACGCGGATCTGATGAGTCCGTCCCGTTTCCAGCTGAAGCTCAACCAAGCTATAGTCACCAAAACGTTCCAAGACTTGGAAACGCGTCAGAGCTGGCTTGCCTTTGGCAGTCACTGCCTGCTTCTTGCGGTCTTTTTCACTGCGACCAATCGGAGCCTCAATCACCCCACGGTCATTAGGCAAATTCCCATGAACAATAGCCCAATACTTGCGTAGGGATTTCTTATCCTTAAGTTCATCAGCTAGAGCCACATGGGCTTGGTCATTTTTTGCAATCATGAGAAGCCCTGAAGTGTCCTTATCAATCCGATGGACAATCCCTGGCCGTAGGACCCCATTGATGCCAGACAAGTCTTTGATGTGGTACATAAGGGCGTTGACTAGCGTACCGCTGGTATGGCCTGCAGAAGGATGGACCACCATTCCCTGAGGTTTATTGACGACTGCCACGTCCTCATCTTGATAGACGATTTCTAGCGGAATATCCTCAGGCACATACTCAACCACTTCTGGCTCAGGCAGCTCATAATAGATGATGTCACCTTCTTTGACAGCATATTTGGCTTTTTTGGCTTGTCCATTGACCAAAATCCGGCCGTCCTTAATCTGCTCATTAGCCAAACTCCGCGATAGGTCTGTCAGCTCTGCCACCGCCTTGTCCAATCGCTGACCAACTACTGAGGCCTCAATTCTTACTTCCATCTTTTTCTTCCTTCAAAATCATCAGCAACAAAATAGCTACACCAAAGGTCAGATACATATCTGCCACATTGAAAATAGCAAAATTGATAAAATCTAACTGAAACATGTCCACGACAAAACCTTGACGTATCCGGTCGATAAAGTTCCCCAAACCGCCAGCAATCACCAAGGTCAGCCCGGCCAATATCCACTTTGAGGCATGGAGGTGCTTGATGAGGTAGTAAACAGCTCCGCCGATAACCAGAAATGTCACCAATGTAAAGAGCCATTGTTGATTTTCTAGCATGGAGAAGGCTGCACCAGTATTCTGGAGATGGGTTAGGCTCACCAGACGAGGAATGAAACTCTTGACCTGCCCTAGCTTAAAATCGCTGACGATATACAACTTAACCAGCTGGTCCACAGCAATAAGAACCAAGACTGCAAAAGGAATAATAATTTTTCTTTTCATACTTTATTTTTTCTGTGCAAAATACTCTTTCATAACTGATACAAAGTCTTCTCCGACCTGGGTCAGCTCCACATCTTCACGCTTGACATAGACCATGTGGTTGTCCAAGTTGTCGCGAAGTTTGATGACAGTAATACCATTTACACTATTGCTGTCCAAAAAGCCAGATCCAGTCGCATAAGCATCGGTACGCTCCAAAATCCCATTCAAAGTCGCTCGGTCCGTCACATTAAACATCTGTGAGCTGGCACTGGTATCGACAAAATTTTCTGAATAATAGAGGTACTCATCCTTTTCCTGAGTGAAGCGAACAGTCGGCAAAGCAGCCAAATCTTCCATGACAAGCTCATTTTTCTGAGTCAGAGGATGATCTTCCCGCAGGTAAATGTGGGTCTGAAAAGGAATCAACTCAATTACTTCCAAACCAAGCTTTTCCACCCTTTGCATAATGCCCTTGGTATTTTGATTATTGAGGTAGATAATGCCGATTTCACTGTGGCCTTGCGCTACTTCATCCAGAATCTGCACGGTTGTCGACTCAAAAATTCGGAAGTTCTTATACTCAGGATAGGTCTGAGAAAATTGAGTAATCAAAGGCGGCAAAAAATCATAGTGCTGGCTGGCAATTGAGAACTCATCACGCTCCTCCTCGGGATTGGCATATTGATTTTGAAAGACATCAAAACCCTTGACCAAGTCTTGAGCCTTTTCATAAAACTCCATTCCTCGGCGAGTCAGAAAAGTCCCGCTGCTGGTCCGTCGAAAAATCTTGAAACCCAGCTCTTTTTCCAGATCACGGACAGAGATAGACAGACTAGGCTGGCTGACATACATTTTTTCCGCAGCTTCTCGAAAAGTCCCACTATTAGCAATGGCGACCACATAACGCAATTGTTGAATATTCATAACATTTTCCTTCTTTACATATCGTCTCATTATACCATAAACCAAGGCAGAACAAAAGAAACCAGCTGTAAGAAGCCGGTTTCTCCTTTTAAGTTAATGAGCAATCTGAGACAAATTTGCTATTTTTCTTTTAGATAGACAACCTCAGTCATCTCTTTGAAGCCTAGCTTTTTATAAAGTTTCAAAGCTCGGGTATTCTGCTTTTCTACGACAATCTGAAACTCCTGTCCATTGCGCTCGTTCAAATCCTGCATACTTGCAAGCAAGAGATAGCTTCCTAGCCCCTGCCCCTGAAAGTCTTGATCAACCGCCAAGCCAAAGAAATAATTGGTACCAAAATCCGTATCAACCGACACAGAAGCCACAACCCGACCATCTTTCTTCAAGATGTAAAGCAAACTGGAGCCACTGCTAACGGCTTCTCTGGCGTATTTCAAAGCAACATCTAGTGGTGTCTCAAAGACTTGTGACTGAAAGGCTGCAATCTCTTCAGCCAAGTCCAAACTCCCCTGCATGACCTCTATCCCTTCTCTTTCTTCCAGAGGAAAAGTTTGAGCAGGCTGTGCCAGCCAGATTTCTGCTTCATCCGCTTGGTAATCAAATCTCCGAACAAAATCGGGATGACCGTTCAAAAATACCAGCTCTGCTACATACTCAATCTCGGTCAAATCATACTTATCAGCTACTTTGGCAAAAGCAGCTAGAAGCTGATTAGCCATACCCTGACGGCGATACGTCGGCAGAACATAGAGAGAAACCTCTGCTTGACCAGGTTCGTCCGCATAGACTGATAAAAATCCGATGGTTCGGCCATCCATCTCAGCTAAGAAAAAGGCTGGCATTTCAGGAACTGCATTATAATTATTATCCAGATAGGGCAGCCGATAGCCTCCATCTACCTTATTACACTCTTGAACTAATTCAAATAATTCCTGCTTTTCTTTCTCGGGCAATGCACTATAAATTCTTATTTGCATCCGTCTCACTTCTTTCCAGTATTTCTTTCTATTTTACTACAAAAACCTTAGTCAAGCCATTCAAAAAGGGACTGGAAAAATCCAGCCCCAATGTCGCTAAGTTAATCATTTTTTATTTTTCAACGTGGTCAGCAAGTTCTTCCTGGGCTTTTTTATTTGCCGCAGTAGCTTCTTCTTTCCATTTTTTCTTAGCCGCTTCGTATTCTTTAGTCGTTACTACATCCTTCTGAAGCTGGGTCAGCTTGAAGTTGTAAGCTGAACCTTTGACACCAACTGGTGAGTAGGCCTTTGTAAATGGCACTGATTTAGTAACAGACGGTGTTGCTCCTTGTGAAACAGTCGGGATAATCAAGCCGCTATCTAGCAACCAAGCTTCCGCTTCTGCATACTTTTCGTAACGCAGCTGCACATCGTTGGTTTCAGCATTGGCTTCTTCCAGCATCTTAGTATATGTATCCAAGCCCAGCTCTTTAATCTTATCATTATCCTGACCTGGCTCAAAACCAAAGTTTTGCAAGCTTCCGCCGTTCTTGATATTGAGAGTATCAAGGTAGGTAGATGGGTCTTGGTAGTCACCAGTCCAGCCACCAGTAGACATATCATAGTCTTTCTGAGCAGCAGAGTTAGCAAAATAGGTGATATTATTAAGATCGTCTGTGCTCATCTTTTGCAGGTCAATGACGACATTTTCTGCTCCAAGAGCCGATTCGATAGACTGCTTGGTTGAGCTAGCCCATTGAACGCCAATGGTGCTAGACTGATCCACAGGCATATCTAAGTGAATTGGGAATTCAACTCCCTTAGCCTGCAAGGCTTGCTTCGCTTCTGCAAATTTCGCCTTAGCTTTTTCAGGATTGTAGTAAGGATCTTGAGCGTCAGAGAGGTCAATTCCTTGCCATTGGCTGCCATAGTTGACTAATTTTTCCCCAACAACGGTTCCAAAGTCCTTGTCGCCAATTTGGACAAAGCTAGGTGGTACCAATGTATTTCTCAAGACCTTAGTCGCTCCGTCTTCACCATTTCCTTGCGCACCATAAGATGTACGGTCAAAGGCAAAATTGATAGCCTGACGGAAGTCCTTGTTCATGATTGCTTCGTTGGTCGCAGATTTTTGAGCATCTGTTGTTTTAGAAGTATGATTGTAAGACTGACGGTTGTAGTTGAAATTATAGTAATAAGAAGTAGAATCCTGCGGGCTATATACAATATTGTCCGCATATTTCTTCTTGACTGAAGCAAAGCCTGAGCTATTCGGATAGAGACGAGCAGTACTGTAGACGCCATCGCTGAAGTTACGAATCAGCGCTTCCTGATCATTTCCATCATAGTAGGTCAGCTTGATGCTATCCAGAGTGACATTGTCTTTATCATAATAGTTTTGGTTTTTGACAAATTCCATCACAGACTTGGAAGTCAGCGACTTGAGCAAGTAAGGACCATTGTAGAGGATGCTAGATGGCTTGACTGAGCCAAAATTGCTTCCTTCTGCTTTCAGAAACTCTTCATTGACTGGGAAAAGAATCGTGCTGGTCGTTTTAGAGTTCCAATATGGCTCAGGTCGAACCAGAGTGTATTGCAGGGTATGGTCATCAATAGCTTTGACACCAACATTGTCAAAATTCTTATCTTCACCCTTGATATAAGCATCCAAGCCCTTCACAGAGTCCTGAACTAGATAAATAGCTTCAGAATTTTCATCCGCTGCATATTTCAAGCCAGTCACAAAGTCCTGGGCTTTTACTTCTGCATATTCTTCACCATCGGATGTGTACCATTTAGCATCATCACGCAGCTTATAAGTATAGGTCAGACCGTCCTTAGAAACTGTCCATGACTTCGCGATAGAGGGAACCAGATTCCCGTACTTGTCATTTTCAAAAAGTCCATCAACCAGGTTGGAAATGACATCACCTGTCGTTGCACGATTAGTAGCAAGATAGTTTAAGCTGTCAGGGTCTGAACTATAAACGTAATTATAATTATTTGTGCTAGATGAAGACTGGCTACAAGCCGTCAGCAATAGCCCGGCACTCAGTGCAACTCCAGTCGCAATCAGCCATTTAGATGCTTTCATGGATAGAACCTCCTTTGATGTTACATTTTATAACATGAACTATTATACCAAAAAACGTATAAAAAGTAAATAGTAAACCGATTACAGTTGGGTAAAATATTTATGGATGCATCCTTTTGACAAGCTCACAAAGCTATCTGCTGCCGCATTCCCACAAATTTCCAAGCAAAAAAAGAAGAATCCGCTTTCACTGCAAACTCGCTTTAGATTCTTCCTTTTTGTTATGTTATCAAGAATAAGTAAAACTGTGAGCTCTTCAACACTGCTCGCTCGTTCTTTTATTGCCTATAGTCTGCGAGAAGACAAGTCATATAGATAGACAGCTCCAAACAAGAACAAGGCACCCAGCAAGGTTAAGAACAAACTGCTGCTATCTCCTGTTTTAGGAAGCTGGCTAGCCTGTGTAGCCTGCTGACTTAGTTGCTGACGAGAACTTACAGGTTCAACAGAACGCAAACTCAGCTGCGGAGGATTTTGTTGACCTGGAACCATGCTCTGCCTAGCTGCAGTAATCTGAACGAGCTCCTTGTAATAACCTTCTCCCATGCTGATTTCTCTATCTTGACTGTCAATCAAGGTTAGGGAAAGCACCGGGCTGAACTGACCTTCCACTAAGCCTTTCAATCCTATCTCAACTGGATTGGTATCATTGGCTTTTTTAGAAATCAGAACAGTATCGCCAGAGATGGTATAGTCAGGACTTGGCAGGATGTTGAAATGCTGACTATCAATCTTAAGGGCAAGACGGTAGTCATTTTTCTCTAGACCGTTTAATTCACTCAGGGTAACCGTAGCTGTAAAAGGCTGATCTAGCTGAGCAGATGCAGGGATATTGACTTTGATATCCTTAACCGGATCTGTATAAAAGAGACCATGCCCGATAGGATAGGCTACCTCTGTCTCGGACATGATACCATCCTTGATACTCGGCACATTTACTGGTAACTTCCCAACATGATTTTGACCATTGAAAATGACTTCCACACCAGCTGGGATATTAGGGCCGAAGGCGTTGTCCGGCTTCAAAGACTCAGTTGGATCCATACCCTTGTTTCCATAAACTGCTACAATAGCCTTGGCATTAGGATAATTCGCTACATCATAAGGTTTAGAAATGCTCATGATAGCTGCTTGTTTTCCAGTTTCATTTGCATAGCCCACAACTTCTGTCGGAACTCTTGTCAGCCAGAAATCGCTGGCTAGTTGAGATTGTCGACCAATTTCAGAAATCAAGACTAGGTGAGTTGCTTGGTCAATCTTCCCTTTCAAATCTTCTAACTTGGTTGTTTTGCTGTAGTTTAGCGCTTCATATGTGACACCTGCTGGAATCACTCCGTCCGCTATCAGACGCTTGACACCCAGCTCTAGTCCAGGCACTTCATCGTCATAAGCCGCTAACAGCAAAATCCTGTCGCCAGATTTGACCTTAAAGGGCAGAACAGTATCATCGTTTTTAACTACGGTCACTGCGCTAGCAGCGATCTTTCGTTCAGTATCTCTGTTTAACTCTGAACCAACAGTTGCTTCAGCCTTAGCTTGGGTACGCTCAGATGGGTCAAAGTCTAAAATACCCCGTTTTTCTTTTAGGTTCAAGATGCGGGTCACAGACTCATCCAATCTGCTGACTGGAATATCACCTCTCTGAACCGCCTGTTCAATATCGTTGATAATCTTATCAATTTTGGCCAAATCACTCTTGCTGCGTAAGACAGTTGGCATCAGCACCACATCTACACCTGATTTGATTGCCATGATAGCCGCTTCGGATTCTCCAAAGTTTTTGGCAATCGCATCCATGCCCATAGCATCAGATACCACCACTCCCTTGTAGCCAAATTTCTTACGAACAATACCGGTAATAATGTCATCAGATAAGGTAGCAGGGATATAGATGGTTTCCCCAGTTTGTTTAGATATAACCGTGTCTTTTTCGATCTGAGGATATTGGATATGGGCAGTCATCAGCATATCAGCGTTTTTGTCAATGGCAGCCTTGAAAGGCAGCAGCTCCAGCGCTTCTAGCTCCGCATAGGACTTATCCACCAGAGGCAGGCCAGTGTGAGAATCCACCGCCGTATCGCCATGCCCAGGGAAATGCTTAGCCGCTACTGCGACATTGTATTTCTGAATCCCCTCCATCATAGCCGTTCCCAAACGGGCAACCACCTTAGGATCTGAAGAGAAGGAACGCAAACCAATAACGGGATTCTGCGGATTGTTATTTGTGTCAAAAACTGGGGCAAAGTTGACATTCAAACCTAGAGCCGACAGCTCCCGTCCGATAATTTGACCTGCTTGATTGGCTAACTCTGGATCTCGCGTCGCGCCAACTGCCATATTGCCTGGAAGAGCAGTCCCGCTGCCCAAACGATAGACAATACCACCTTCTTGGTCAATAGCGAGCAAGAGCGGCAACTTGCCATTATTAGCTTGGTTACTGATAGCTGCTTGCTGCAGGGCCTGCGTCAAGGCCAAGGTTTGAGCAGTTCCTTTCACATTCTCAGCAAAAAGAATAACTCCGCCAAAGTCGTATTTATCAACCGCTTCTGCCACTTCTTTATTAAGCTCCGTCATATCGAACTGGGCGGCTTGACCCTCTTGCTGCCATTTTCTGAAGTCTGGCATCAGCATCTGGGTAATCTTCTGACGAAGCGTCATATCCGCCACAAGCTGCTGCACTCTCTTAGAAGCTGGCGGCGCATCAGTCACCGCCTGACCTTGAGGTTGATTGGCACCTGAGGAAACTTCTGCTGCCTGCGCAGTCGCTGGTTTGGCAGAGTCTTCTAGCAAATTACCAGTATTGCCTTCTTGGGTTGAAGCAGTAGTTTCAGTAGCTGCAACTTCCGAAGCATCGGAGACTGGCAAGGCTTTTGCAGCAATCTGACTATCCTGACTTGGCGTGTCCCTAGCCCCTGCACCGCTATCAGAAGAGTCCGTTACAACTGCAGCACTTGCTTGTTCAGACTGGTTAGCAGATTCCGGCGGCTGATTAGCCGTATCTGCCTTTATGCCTCCCAATGGCCAAAAAACCAGTAATGACAAGGCAAGCGCCAATAGTAATTTATACCTTTTCATCATAGGCATTCTCCTTTCATCCCTATAATAATAGCATAAAAAACGATGTTTGTAAACGTTTACTTATTATCTAATGATTGTTCGTTTTTATCACCAATTAGTAATATAATCTCTATAAAAATGAAATAGTATTACAATATTATAGAAATGTTACAGAGGTATAATTTTATAGAAACAACATAACCTAACTGTTAAAAACAAGATTCTTTTATCTTGTGCTAACAGTTGCATAGAAAGGATTTGCTATGAGACAAGAAAAGAACACCAAAACAATGTTCAACCGACGCTACTGGCTGGGGCTTTCCCTCGCTTCTGCTGCAACTTTGGCCGCTGCTTTGATTTCCACCGGAACAGTTCGAGCAGAGAACAAGTCAATCCCTGACTGGGCTTCTAGACGTGAAGTTGGTATTTACGATCCTAGTGTACCAGACATTGAGGACGACCCTACTATCTTTGATGATCCAGGACCTATCAAGGTTCCGGAAGCACCTAAGAATGATTATCCTAGCGTTATTGATGAAGAAACTGGTGAAAGGATTAGAAATAGAATCGTTCTTTACAAGGGTAAATACTATGCACTTGATCCTAATAGATCTATATACGAAGTTCGGGATGATCCAGGAGAACAAATTCCGACGAATCTAAAAAACTCCTTCTATACTAGCCCAACAGGTAAAGTCTATTATTTTGACGAAAAAGGACGAAGGGTCATCAATCTTTACAGTGTAGACGGCAAGCAATACTTCTTTGATTCTTACGGAGAAATGGTCAAAAACAGATTTGTTAGTTACTCTGAATATACTTATTACTTTGGAGAAGATGGGACACCTTATAAAAACGGACTTTATAAGATTGGCAAGTACTATTATTACTTTACCGAGTATGGCGATCTTTTGAGGCAAGGTTCTTTCGACTACAAAGGAAAGACCTATTATACTAATTGGCATGGCGTTGTCAATATAAAAGACGAAGAAGTTACACCATAACGAAAAATACCAGAAATGAGGACGTATGTCTTCGTTTCTGGTATTTATTTGATTCAAAATCACTCAAATAGAAAATTCATTTTTTATAAGCAGATGGTTATTGTTCTTTTGATTTTCTTACACTAATATCTAGCCCCAAGCCAGCCAGAAGCAAACCAAGCCCCACAACACTATAGACTGCCTTTTCGCTACTTCCTGTTTTAGGAAGAGTCTGTTCAGATTTGGCCAAAAGTGTTGGTGCCTGAACATGGTAGACGGTAGATATAGGCATTGTAGTACGACGCTCAAGATAGAATTGATAACTATCTTTTATGATTTTATAGTAACGAGCTTCATTGACACTTTCAACAATCCATGAAGTGGTTCCTTTTGTTAGAGCATCAGCTAGGTTATTTTCGATATCAAGCACTCTGCCTTCTGTTGCAAAATTTTTGTAAATTCCCTCAATCGCTTTTACCGTTGCTACGGTTCTTTCTATACCAGCAGCTTTCAAAGCCGCAAGTGTATCAGCAACCGTTGGAATTGAAGGGTCTTCTTTCATTTCAGCATCTGTTAATAAAACGACGAATTTCTTATTTTTAGATGACTTAGACCAATCATAGGTCGAAATAATCTGGTTCAGGGCAGGAGTTGGTGTTTCTGGAGTATCTCCTCCACTCGCTATACGAATCGCAGCTAACGCTTTTTCGAGCTCAGCCGGATCAGTTGTAAAATAAGATGACCCAAACCGTGTTAGAACCGTATCTTCATCTTTGCTGCCAGAATTACGGCCGTAGACTTCATCGCTAAATGTTGCCAGACCAAAACGTGCTGTAATCCCCTCTTTAGTAATATTTCGCACAAATTCATTAATATTTGCACGAACAATATCAATTGTGCCACCCATGGATCCTGAACGGTCGACAACAAAGACAATATCAGCTGAACCTGCTTTTGTCACAGTTGGTGGCGTTGAGGTGTAGGTGATGGTTGTAGTCTTATCTACTCGCTCATACTGCGTATAGGGATTCCCATTTTCATCTGTGCCAGATAAAGTATTTTCAGTACGTCTAGTTATTGGCTCTGGCGCCTTATCAACCTTTGCCGGAGCCACTTCTGTCTTTGTAACATCAACGGTTGCCGTTTCTACATGGACTGTTTGATTGCCTTCTTGACTTTCTTTGACATCAACAGGCGATACATTTTTTGAGACATCGATCAAATCTCCTGGTTTCGCTGTAGATTCTTCAACAACAGGTTTCGTCGTATCAGCAGCAATTTCAGCACCAGCAGCTTCAATCGGAGAGCTTACTGCTTCAGTTTTTGCTATTCCACTTGAAGGTGGTGTGCTAATCTGATCTGCAAAAACATGCGAAGCTTGTGAAAAGGCAAATAGAAGAGTTGCTGATACTAATCCAACTTTCAATTTGTACAATGAAAAGCCTGGAAGTTTAAATGATTCTTTTTCCATAATTTCTCCTTATCTTTTTAGATTTAGAAACATGATTGCATCTATTTTATATAGAATAACATAAAAAAATAGGAACTGCAAGCGATTTCATATATTTATTAGTCTAAAAATTAAAATTTTAGAATATTATCAGAGTTTGTATGCTAAAATTGATGAGCATCATCATGAATCATTAAACAAATGCTTTATCATGCTGTCTCTAATAAGAAATCCCCATGCTCAATATCCGAGCATGGGGATTTCTTATTAATTATTTAGCGATTGGGTAAACAGAAACTTGTTTCTTATCGCGTCCTTTGCGTTCAAAGCGTACTACGCCTTCAACCTTTGCAAACAAAGTATCGTCTCCACCGCGTCCAACGTTGACACCTGCATGGATGTGAGTGCCGCGTTGACGGTAAAGAATAGAACCACCAGTTACGGTTTGACCGTCAGCTGCTTTAGCTCCCAGACGTTTCGCTTGTGAATCACGTCCGTTAGATGTGGAACCTCCACCTTTTTTGTGGGCGAATAATTGCAAGTTAGCAAGATTCATTTTTAACATAATGTTTTTCCTCCGTGTTAGTTTTCTGTGATAACTCTGGTTTGGACGAACTCAGATGAGTCCTCCGATAAGTTTGCCATTCCTAGGAAAAATGATTCAAAGAAAAGCTGAGTCATTTCTCTTTGGTGTGACGGTATATCCTGAGGAATTTCAACCTTCAGATAACCGCCTTCTATTTCGTTTAATTCTAAGTTTGGTTCGTAGCCTGCGAATTTCTCAACTGAATTGACAAAATTAATGGCGAGCGTCGAAACGGACGCACACACGACATCAAAGCCGTATTCACCACTCGCGGCGTGACCTGTGATTTCTGCACGCCTCAGTTCGCCATCTTCGGCTCTTTCAAAGACTGCTTGTATCATTTAATCTCCTTAAAATTAAGCGTTGATAGCGTTGATGACAACTTTTGTATATGGTTGACGGTGACCTTGTTTACGATGGCTGCCTTTTTTAGGTTTGTACTTGTAAGTAACAACCTTCTTTTGCTTGCCTTGTTTTTCAACAGTTCCGACAACAGAAGCTCCAGCAACAAGCGGAGTTCCTACAACAGTGTTTTCACCACCAACAAGAACAACTTCGTCAAAAGTAACGTCTTGACCAGCTTCAGCGTTCAACTTTTCAACGTAGATTGCTTGACCAACTTCAACTTTAACTTGTTTTCCGCCAGTTTTAATGATTGCGTATGTGCTCATTATGCACCTCCTATGATTTTTAGGGTTTCCCCGAATTTTGTGAAGACTCGCCTAGCATCGTGGGACGAACCACTTAAGAGAAGAGCTCTAAGTATAACAAAGAATAAACTAGGAATTGAGCCGAAGGCATAACTTGTGTTAGGCAAGGCGACAATGACGAAGTTTAAATTTGTTATACGACGAGCAACGATGATCGTGCGGTTGCACAGGAATGTGCATAGTCAACTCTATAAGTATAGCACTTCTGCAGCTCTTTAGCAAGCTTTTTCATCTCATGAAAACGGATTTTCAAGGATTATCTTTAAATTTTATCTACTAATGAACAAAGACTATTTCACCCTTACTATTTACATGAACGGAAATATTTGTTGGCGTTTCAAGATTTTCTTTTAAAAATTCTGCCTCATACTGTGTGGCATCGGAAATGTTCACTTTACGAGTCCCTTCTTTTGTTTCAACTACGAAGATAAGATTACTAAATATCTTTCTTCCATACCTACCAGTCGTAGTATGTATATCTATATCAATTAAGCGAACAATATCAGCGTGCACGTTTTGTTCTTTGAAATATTCATAAACATGTAGAGCTTCTATAGGTCTATGAACTTCATGAAAAACAAGAACAAGAATCGTAATTGGTAAACCAAAACCAAGAACTAATACAGATTTAACCGGGTTCTTTTGATATTCTTTGCTAATAAGAGCTTTCCAAGAACCTGCTTTTAATTTAGCAATATTTAAACCATAAAAAACAAGAAAAGTAATCAATACGGCTAACAAAGAATGCGAGAAGACACCTAACAAATATGATTCCCCTGGCACGTCTCTTAACAAAGCATTGTCATAGCCGTCTTTCCAAGAAAATGATTGAAGCAAGCCTCTCGAAAAATAATCCCAATATCCCATCTCAAACTCCATCTAGTATTAATTTTGTTACAAATCAGATAAATAGTATTTCTATTGTTATCCGCTAACTGCTTTATTAAATAATTATTAGTTCAGAAAATTTCTAAATATAACGCCGTACCCTATCTTGATAGGCTTGATAAGCCTTTCCGAATTTTTTAAGACACCAGCGCTCCTCAGAGTGGATAATCCAGTGGGCCGCAGTCTGAAAAATGACTAAAATTAGAAAGAAAATCATTGACTTAGTCAAAAAAGCTATTCCCAAAAAACAAACAAAGTAAGCTACATACATGGGATTACGGGAATAGCGATAAAGACCCTTTGTATTCATGCCGTTTGCATCTGGTCTAGCGAAATCTCTCATACTGATAGCACACAAAGCCAAACCAAGCAGGTAGATAGTCATACCAACATAAAAGAAAACAGACCAATCAAACTTAATTTCAAGCAAAAAAGGAGTTATGAACACGGCTAGATTGCTCAATTGATAAATTATATAAGCTATCTTTTCCTTTCCTTGGACTGGTGCAAAATAAGCTGCGCGTGACAAAGCATTTTTGCCAAAATGACTTAATAAAGGAAAACGAATCAGCAGAAAAGGAATTAAGAGAAAAACAGCAAGCATAAACGTCACCTTCTCTAGCTTTTACAAGAGCTCCTCAATCAGCTCATCAACTTCGTCGGTCTCAGCTTCTGGTGTGATTTCTGTAATCATAATGCCTGCAACAGCGCGCTCAACCAAGCCTTCAACATCTAGGTAAGTTTCGTACTTCTCAGCATTCTTGATTTTTGGATTGGTTTTAGGTCGATCTGGTGCAAAAATAGTACAACAATCTTCAAATGGCTGGATAGAGATTTGGAAAGTATCAATTTTCTCTGCAATATCAATAATTTCTAGCTTGTCCATCGTCACAACAGGACGGATAACCGGTGTATTGGTCACTGCGTTGATAGCCTGCATACTCTCGATCGTTTGACTTGCCACCTGACCTAGACTTTCTCCGTTGATAATGACTTGACCGCCTCGATCCTCTCGAATCCGGTCTGTAATGCGCATCATAAAGCGACGTGTCAGTGTCATGAGGTAGGCTTCTGGAGCCTTGGCCTTGATTTCCTCTTGAATTTCTGTAAAAGGCACTTCGATAAACTGGATATTGCCGCCAAACTTGGTCAGTTTTCGAGTCAAATCCTGAGCTTTTTTCAACGCACCTGGACTGGTGTAAGGCGGACTGGCAAAGTGAACCGCCTCTATATCTACACCTCGCTTGAGAGCCAGATAGCCAGCCACCGGTGAGTCAATCCCACCTGACAACATAAGCATTCCTTTTCCTGAAGTCCCGACTGGCAGGCCTCCAGCACCACGAATCGTCTCGTAAGAGATATAGGCCGCTTCTTCACGGATCTCGACACGAAGCTCAATATCAGGCGCTTTCATCTTGACCTGAACGTTTGGAATAGCCTCAAAAACAGCATCACCAAGTGTCTGGTTAAGCTCGCGGCTATCCAATTCAAAGCTGTGGTCACTGCGCTTGCTGGAAATCTTAAAGGTCATGCCCTCTTGATAGACTTCCTTCATGATGGTTTGGACAGCTTCGATTAGGGCTGGTACAGATTTTTCGATTTTATAAGATGGCGAGAAATTCTGAATCCCGAAGATCTGCTTGAGTGACTCAGCGACTGGCTGATAGTCTGTACCGTGCAGATAAACATGGGTCCGGTCACGGTCAGCCTTGACATGGACCTGCGGATAGACTGACAAGACAGCCTGAATATTGCGTTTAAGTTTGTTGATAAAGCGCATGCGGTTCTTCCCTTTGGTTGAGAGCTCGCCGTAGCGCACCATAATTTCTGAATATTGCATTGTTTACCTTACTTTTCTGGTTTTTTCGTAAATAATTTTAAAAGTCGTCAAAAACTGCTCCATCTGGCTCATATCGTTGTCAAGATCCAAACTGATGCGAACAGCAGTTTGAGCGAGAGACTTTTCGACGCCCATAGCGATTAGCGTTCCCGCCGGCTTTCCAGCCTTGGAAGAGCAAGCACTGGTAGTCGAGATATAGATCTCGTAGTCTTCAAATGCATGGACGACGACTTCACCCCGCACTCCCTTGATACCAAAGGTCAGTATATGAGGCGCAAAGTCTTCCAGCCCTGAGAAAATCATCACATCTGGATACTTCTGCAGTTCTTCAAGAAGAATCTTCTTCATCTGAGTCGTCCGCTGGGCAAATGATTCTTGCTTTTCCATGGACAAACGCAGTGCCTTGGCCGTCGCTGCAATGCCAGCTAAATTCTCCGTCGTTGAGCGCTTGTCTGACTCCTGACCACCGCCAGTCAAGAGGGGGCTGATTTTCTTGCCAGACTTGATATAGACAAATCCTACGCCCCGGACACCGTGAAATTTATGACTGGAAAATGTCGCAAAATCCACGCGATCCGTCAGATAAGAAGCTGTCGGAATCTTCGTAACAGCCTGTACAGCGTCCACATGAAAGGAAATAGTTGGTTTATCTGCTAGAAGTTCGGATATTTTCTGAATGGGCTGAATACTGCCGATTTCATTATTGACAGCCATGATAGAGATTAGAGTGGTATCTGGTCGAATCAACTCCGCTAGCTTGTCTACCTCAACAAAACCAGACTTATCGACTGGTGCAAAATCGACTTCAAATCCCTGACTCTGCAACCAGAGGGCTGATTCTTTAACCGCGGGATGCTCAATATTAGATACGATGATGTGTTTGCCAAAAGGAACCTTTTCAAAAGCAACTCCCTTTAGCACCCAGTTGTCCCCTTCTGTCCCTCCGGACGTAAAAAAAATCTCCGAAGAAGACTTGCCTAAAAGCTCTGCTATTTGCCTGCGTGAAGCTTCTAAGAGCCGGGTTGCCTGACTGCCTAAACTGTGCAGACTGGATGGATTTCCCCAGATTTTAGAAGCTACTTCTGTGTAAGCAGCCAAAGCCTCAGGATAAGGCTTGGTTGTCGCTGAATTATCTAAATAAATCATGTTCTTTCCTCTAAATTTCAATACTCCTATTGTAACACGAAAGAGAAACTGGAACAAGAAAGAAAAAGCCCTAAATTCTGTTAAAACTTAGGGCTAAACATCACCGGTCATAAAACTCATGCAATAAGCCAAAGAGTTCCTGTTGTTGAGCTAACAAGCTCTGACCGATGGTAGTAGATTTGATGAGGGTTCGTTCCTCTACATTTTCAATCACCTTTTTCAGGGAGGTTTGAGCAAAGGGCGATTCTACAACTTTCTGAGCGTTTTGGAAAGGCTGATGCGTCACTAGCTGGAAGCCATAGGAATTATTGAGCAGTGAATAGCCAGCCGTTCCAGTCTTCTTCTGATAGACCTTGCAGAGGCCACCATCAATGACAAAAAGCAGACCGCCGCCACGGATAGGTGACTCTCCCTTGCCCGTCTTAACCGGAGTATGGCCGTTGACCATCCTAGACTCTTGAGAAAAGAGGCCAAATTCTTCCAAAATCAGCTGACAGACTTTCTCAGAATTTCGATAAGAAAAATAAGAATTTTCCACTTCCTTGTGGGTGCCCTTATCTTCAATGAAATAGCGCTCCAAGGTAGTCATCTTTTCTTTGCCAAACAGGGGCGATAGCTTACCTTTCCAGCAATACCAAATCAAATCAGTCGACAAATCATCGCCCACTTCCTTGTCCTTGGCCGCCTGCCGAATATGATACTCAAAGAAATCCAGCAATTCCTTGCCTGCATAATGGGCTTGATTGAGAATGAAAGGCTGGAATTCTCCTGACGGCTCCAGAGGAATGCAGCCGTGAAAAAGCAAGTGCTGGTTGTAAATCTTATACATAGAGCCTTTGTTCATCAGAAGACTCATATGCTCTGCCATCTTAAGAGAACTTTGGAATGAGGCCAGCATACTGTCTACAGCTTGATTTTCTTCAGGTGTCAAAACTGACGGATTTTCCGGATTAACCGTTTGGAAGCAGGTATTAACCAGGGGATGCTTGGTATCGTCAATCGTAACACTTTCTTCCCAATAATCAATCTTGTCTAGCATCACATGGTCCTGCATCTGGAACTCAGGCCGTCGTCTGATGAGTTGATTTTCCAGCTTGAACTGGATAATCGCTAAGGCTTGGTGAACCTTTTCCAGCTGCAGAATTTCCTCATCTGAAAACTCCTGCTCTCTGCCTCCAAGAATGGGTCTAAACTTAGGATTAGACTGGTAAGTCTTGTCCGCAAAAAGAGTCAAGGAGCGCAGGTTTAAACCATAATCTTTCTCGATATCCCAGAGATAGCCATAGCGAGCTGCAATGCGCAGCACATTGAGCAAGCATGCCTTAGAGCCAAAAAATGCTCCCATCCAGATAATGTCGTGATTGCCCCACTGAATATCGAGCGAGTGAAAACGCTGCAGTTCATCCATGACCTGAGCACTGCCGGCTCCTCTGTCAAAAATATCTCCAACCACATGAAGATGGTCAATCAGCAACTGCCGAATACTTCGGGCCAAGCCTAGAATAAAAGGCACAGCTTCCCGCAATTCAATCACATAAGTCAGGATATTCTCAAAATAGGACTTTTTATCAGCCAAAGCCCTGTCACTATAGAGCAACTCCTCGATAATATAGGCATACTGGGGCGGCAAAGCCTTTCTGACCTTGGAACGACTGTATTTTGCACCTGCAAAAGCCAGCAAATTCAATAGCTGAGGAATGGTTTCCTGATACCAGTCTTGGCCTTTAGTTTCTTCCCCCAGCACTAGCTCAGGATAGGAAACCAGCGCTGACAGCCGATCCTTATGAGCTTCTGACAAGCTATCCCCAAAACAATCATTAATCTTCTCATTGAGGATACCTGCACAACTTCTCAGAATATAGTCAAAAGCAGCAAACTCCCCGTGAATGTCACTGATATACAGCTCCGTTCCTTTGGGCAGATTCAAAATTGCCTCTAGGTTGGTCAGCTCTGTAATGACCTTCTGGCGACTATCAAATTCTTTCAGTAAAATACGCTTATATTGCTCCATCTTCAGCCCTCACTCTATAACCGCTCTCTCAATCTTCTATCTCAATTTCTTCAAATGATCTTCAATCAAGAAAGCAGTCTCCTCAATTGATTTATCCGTGATATTGATGACATGAGCCCGATACTTTTTAAAGACTTCTTTTGAGTAGTCTAGCTCTTCGTATATCTTTTCCAGATCTGTGTAGCTGGTCGACTGGGTCAATCCCAGAGAATTCAAGCGATTACTGCGTATCTTAGACAGTTTTTCTGGCTCACATAAGAGGCCGATAATCCGCTCCGGATCAACCTTCTCCAAGACCTGAGGCAGAGGGACTTCTGGAATCAAAGGCAGGTTAGAAACCTTGTAGCCTTTATTAGCCAGATAAATACTGAGTGGCGTTTTGGATGTACGGGAGACGCCCAAGAGCACCAAATCCGAATCCAAAAATCCTTGCGGCGCCTTGCCATCATCGTATTTGACTGCAAACTCAATAGCGGAAATTTTATTAAAATACTCAGTGTCCAGCCGGTGCAGAGTACCCGGCACCTCTATAGGACTGGTGCCCGTCTTTTCTCTGATAATCTCAAAAAATGGGTGCATCAAATCCAAATAAGCAAGGCCATTGGCCTGACTGAACTCCCTAGCAGCTGCTGCCAAGCTGCCATCAACCAGTGTACTGATGACAAGGGCATCATCCTTGATGGCATCACGCAGAATTTCCAGCAATTCTTCTTCCTTGTTGATAAATGGAAAACGATAGCTGTTATTAAAAATAATATCTGGGTATTGGGCTGTCACCGCAGACAACAGCTTCTGCGAAGTCCCCCCCAAAGAATCTGAAATGCTGTAAACAATAATTTCTTTCTTCATGTTCATTCCTCTTATCTATTAACCTCAGCGCTTCTGGCCTCTTGAATAATATAATCCAGCAGGGCTGACTTGGTCACAGTTCCTAAAATTTTACGCTCATTATCCTTATCCACTACCGGCAGTGAATCAATCTCAAAATCCTGCAAAACTGCTGCCGCTTCCAAAACGTTCATATCCTTGTAGCAAGTTTTGATATGGGGCATTCGGGTCATGCAGACTGCTACGGGAGTGCTGTCAATGTTGGTATTGAGCGAAGCCCGCAGCAAATCCTTACGCGACAAAATCCCTAAGAGCAGCTTATGCTCATCAATGACATAGAGAACATCCGCATCATACATAAATAAGGTAATAATGGCATCTTGAATAAAAGAATCATGAGATACCAAAACAGGCGAAGTCATAATCTCTGCCACTTCCTTTCGAAAGGTATCGAAAAAGAAAAGCGTCTCTAAATCCGAGCCCGAGTACGTGTAACCAACTTTAGGCGTAGCCTTCAAAATCCCAACCAAGGTCAGAAAAGACAGGTCCGAGCGCAGGGTCGCCCGAGAAATATCGAGTAATTCAGAGATTTTCTCACCGCTGAGTGGCTGGTGTTCTTTTACAATTTCTACAATTTTCTTTTGCCGTTCACTTAATTTCAAATAGGTCTGACTCCTTCGTTCTTTATAATAGATGATTAGCCGAATTTCGCTTAAAATTTAGGAATTATTGCTCATATTTCATTTTTAAACATTTAAATAATCATCATTTTGTAACACATTATAACAAAAAAAGAAAAATTGTCAATAAAATAGGATGCTTTTTTCTGTTGACAAATATATGTGATGTATATTACAATGTAATTGTCCTACAATATGACACATATTTCATAATTTTGGAGGTAAATATGGCGAAATGGATTTACTCCTTCGAGGAAGGATGTGCAGATGACAAGGCCCTGCTTGGCGGAAAAGGAGCCAACCTAGCTGAAATGACCAATTTGGAACTGCCTGTCCCTCCAGGTTTTACTATTACTACAGAAAGCTGTATTGAATATTTAGAAAGTCCTTATTTCTTTGAATCTTCTTTAAAAGAAGATGTTTTGAAAGCGGTTACTGAATTAGAAGAAAAAACAGGTAAATATTTCAGTGGCAACGACTCAGCCTTGCTCTTAGTGTCTGTTCGAAGCGGAGCCAAGTTTTCCATGCCGGGCATGATGGACACTATTCTCAATCTAGGTCTAAACGATTTAAGAACCCAGACTCTGGCTGAGCAGACCAACGCTGACTTTGCCTACAACTGCTATCGACGTCTGCTGCAAATGTTTGCTGATGTAGTTTATGGCATTTCCAAAGATGAGTTCGATGACCTCTTGGGCTATTTTGAAAAGAATGCTGGGAAACAGGCCAAGGATTTCACACTGGAAGAACATCAAGCATTAATTGAGCAATATAAGCAGCTTTATCGTGAGCATCATCAGGCCTTCCCGCAAAGCTCTAAAGAACAGCTTTATGCTGCTATCAAGGCGGTCTTCAAGTCTTGGAATAATCCCCGAGCTCAGGTCTACCGCAACTTGAATAATATTCCTCATGATTTGGGAACAGCGGTAAATGTCCAAGCCATGGTCTTTGGCAATAGCGACCAAGCCAGTGGTACAGGAGTCGTTTTCACGAGAAACCCTGCCAGCGGTGAGCATCAGTTATTTGGCGAATTTTTGCTCAATGCACAAGGAGAGGATGTCGTAGCTGGCATTCGAACACCTGAGCCTATCGCTGCACTTGAGACAGCTCTCCCTCAGGCCTATGCAGCCTTCCAAGACTATGCTAAGATTCTCGAAAACCACTATAAGGACATGCAAGATATCGAATTTACCATCGAAAAGGGTAAACTCTATATTCTCCAAACTAGAAACGGTAAACGGACTGCCAAGGCATCTTTGAAAATCGCCTTAGATCTGGTAGACGAGGGCATTATCAGCAAAAAAGAAGCTCTCCAGCGTGTATCTCCTGCTACGATTAGCCAGCTCATCCATCCTGTATTTGAAGAAAAAGCTCTGCAAGATGCTCCTTTCTTGGCTCAAGGACTGCCAGCCAGCCCTGGTGCTGCAACTGGCGAGATTGTCTTTACAGCTGAGCGCGCCAAAGACTACCACTCCTTGGGCAAAAAGGTCATTTTAGTACGGCAGGAAACTTCACCTGAAGACATTGAGGGCATGGTCGTCAGCCAAGCCATCGTAACCAGTCAGGGCGGCATGACTTCTCACGCAGCTGTCGTAGCTCGAGGAATGGGAACCTGCTGTGTGGCTGGATGTGGAGAGTTGAACATCAGCGAGGATAGCAAGACCGTTTCCTGCGGAAGTCTTGTCTTGACTGAAGGTGATGTCATTTCAGTTGACGGCAGCTCTGGGCGCATTTATAGCGGTGAGATTCCGACAGTTCTAGTCGAAAATGATCAAGAACTCCACCGCTTGCTTTCATGGGCAGATGAGTTCGCACAACTCAAAGTCCGTGCCAACGCAGAGACCGTTCAGGATCTGAAAACAGCTATTAAGTTTGGGGCAAAGGGCATTGGTCTGGCTCGTACCGAACACATGTTCTTTGGTCAAGAGAGGATTCTGGAAATGCGGCGCCTGATTCTAGCCGACAACGAATTGGAAACCAGATCCGCCCTCAAAAAACTACTGGAGTTCCAAGAAGAAGACTTCTATCAAATGTTCCAAGCAGTTCTGGACAAACCAATGATTATCCGTCTTTTGGATCCACCGATGCATGAATTTCTACCTAAAGATTCACAGGAAATCAAGGCTTTGGCTGACAAGCTGCACAAGTCACCAGAGAAACTGACTCGCCGCATTGAACAGCTACAAGAAAGCAATCCAATGCTAGGCCACCGCGGCTGCCGTCTGGGAATTACGCAACCAGAGATTTACAAGATGCAGGTCGAAGCCGTATTCAAGAGTGCTATCAAGCTGAGTCAAGAAGGATTGACCGTCAAGCCAGAAATCATGATTCCGCTGATTGCGGACAAGGCCGAGCTGGACTCTGTCAAAGCCTTTCTCACCCAACATATCAACAAACTCTTTAGGCATCAAGGTCTGGAGCCTTTCCCTTATGAAATTGGCACCATGATTGAACTTCCGCGCGCCTGTCTGGTTGCAGACCAGCTGGCTCAGGAAGCAGACTTCTTCAGCTTTGGTACTAACGATCTGACCCAGATGACCTACGGTTTCTCACGGGACGATATTGGAAAATTCATTGGCCACTACAAAGAGAAAGAAATCCTTCCTTTTGATCCTTTCCAAACTGTCGATCAAGACGGCGTTGGTGAATTGATGCGGATAGCTATCCGCAAAGGGCGTCAAGTCAAGCCTGAACTTCCTATCGGCATTTGTGGCGAGGTTGGTGGCGATCCAGCTTCCATCCCCTTCTTCCAGGAAATTGGTGTCACCTACGTTTCCTGCTCTCCTTATCGGGTTCCAGCAGCAAGACTGGCTGTCGCTCAAGCCGCACTCCAAGATGAGAAAGCTTAATTACTTTGCTATTCTAGCTCAAGAAGCTGCTCAACCTAAATTTGGGCAGCTTCTTTTCTTGACAGCAATCTTCTGTGTGCGTTTTCATAAATAAAAATTTGATTTTTTAAAGACATTTTCAGATAAAAAACGTATAATGAGAGATGAGAAATCATTGAAATTTTAAAAGGAGATTCTTGCAAGCATGGAAAACTATTCTCGTAGTAATAAAAATAAGACAAAATCATCTAAAAAACCTACTAAACAGCATATTAAAACCGGCCTTTCAGCTTTCCAGAAGACTATTGCAACGGTTGCCAGTATCTTATCTATCATCATTGCCAGCATCACGATTATGAATCTGACTGGCCAAAAGGATGAAAAATCAAAAACTGATACCAGCAGCTCTACTGCAACGACTACCATTATCAAGGAAATCGAAAAAGAAACAAGCAGCCCTGCTTCAACAACTGCAACTGATACAACTGCTTCTAGCAGCGATACAGCAGCGGTTGAGACTAGTGTATCTAGCTCTGCGGCAGATACAGCAGCAGGCGACACTACCGCTTCTAGCCAGAGCCAAGACACGGCAACCAACACTCAGACAGAAGCTTCAAACTAAGCAAGTAGAAAACGCCTAGCTCATTGAGCCAGGCGTTTTTTGTATTCATCAAGTAACCTTATTTGACTATCATTTCCGATACATCTTGACTTGAAGATAAAGGTCGTTGTAAGTCCCCAGCCATTTAGGGCCCAACTGCTCATAAACTTCCAGATGTTTCATCGTTTCCTCAGTCGGATAAAAAGCCTCATCTTCCTGAATTTCCTTAGGCAACATGGCCTTGGCAGGAAGATTTGGTGTCGAATAACCAACATAAAGGGCATTTTTATAAGCATTTTCCGGTCTCAGCATAAAGTTAATAAACTGATAGGCTGCTTTTTTGTTTTTGACGGTTTTGGGAATGACAATATTGTCAAACCAAAGATTGCTGGCTTCTGTTGGCACGACATAGCGTAGGTCTTCGTTGGCTTCCAGCATCTGCCGAGCCTCACCAGAAAAGGTCACGCCGATAGCGGCATTGTTCTGAATCATATAACCTTTCATCTCATCAGCCACAATGGCCTTGATATTTGGCGTCAGAGTGTAGAGCTTATCAACAGCCTCCTGCAACTGATCTGCATCTTTGGAGTTGAGACTATGACCATCCGAGTTCAGACCAAGTCCCATAACTTCACGAGCTCCATCAATCATCATGATGGAGTTTTTGTATTCAGGTCGCCAGAGATCGTTCCAATGCTCCGGAGCTTTATCAACCATTTTTTCATTGTAGACAATGCCCAGCGTTCCCCAAAAATAAGGAATCGAATACTGATTTCCAGGATCGAAAGGCTGGTCTAAAAAGTCAGATCCGATATTTTCCAAACCTTTAATCTGGCTATGATCTAGCTTTTCCACCAAGCCTTCCTTCATCATCTTGGCAATCATATATTCACTGGGAATAGCAATGTCGTAGGTTGTGCCGCCCTGCTTCACTTTTGTATACATGGCTTCATTGGAGTCAAAGGTATCGTACTGGATTTGGACACCAGTTTCCTTAGTAAACTCAGTCAGAAGTTCAGGATCGATATAGTCACCCCAGTTGTAAATGACCAGCTTATCGCTCTCCTTGCTCTGCGTCCGACTTTCAATCTGGTAACTGACACCCCACAAAACAAAGATAATCAGCAGAATCCCCGCTAAAAATGAATAGAGCTTTCTCATACAGTCTCCTCCTTCTCATGGGTGATAAAGTAATACCCAATTACCAAAGCAATGCTGAAGAGAAAGACCAAGGCTGACAGGGCATTGATTTCCAGAGAAATTCCCTGACGAGCGCGGGAGTATATCTCAACAGACAGAGTCGAGAAGCCATTGCCTGTAACGAAGAAGGTCACTGCAAAGTCATCTAGCGAGTAGGTAAAGGCCATGAAGTAGCCAGCGATGATGGCTGGAGTCAGATAAGGCAGCATGATTTCTTTCAGCATTTGCAATTGACTGGCGCCTAGGTCATAGGCAGCCTTAATCATATCATCATTCATTTCCTTCAGACGCGGAAGAATCATCAGCACCACAATCGGAATGGAAAAGGCCACATGGCTAGCCAGCACAGACAGGAAGCCCAGCTGGAATTTTGCAGTGGTAAAGAGAATCAGAAAACTGGCCCCAATCATGACATCCGGTGCTACCATGAGGATATTGTTGATAGACAGAAAGGCATCCTGATATTTCTTGCGGGCTTGATAGATATAGATGGCTCCAAAAGTTCCAATGAGCGTCGCAATCAACGAAGACAGAAAAGCTAGAAAGAAAGTCTGAACCAAAATCAAAATCAGACGTGAATCCTCAAAGAGATTCTGAAAATGGCTGAGACTGAATCCTGTGAAACGATTCATGTCTTCCCCAGCATTAAAAGCATAAGCAATCAGGTAAAAGATGGGGATGTAGAGCACCAAAAAGACAAAGGCCAGATAGAGATTTGCAATTTTTTTCATCGCCCTCTCCTTTCCTTAGTTGCCCACATGGTAAAGAGCATGGCAACAATCAGTACCACTCCGATAGTAGAGCCCATGCCCCAATTTTGAGTAGTCAGGAAGTGCTGCTCAATGGCAGTTCCCAGAGTAATCACTCGATTACCGCCGATTAAGCGGGTCAGCATGAAGAGACTGAGACTAGGGATAAAGACTGACTGCACTCCACTTCTGACACCATTCAAGGACAAAGGGAAAACAACCCGACGGAAAGTCTCCCAGCGATTGGCTCCCAAGTCGTAGCTGGCATTGATAAGATTAGGATCCAAATCATCTAGAACGTTGAAAATGGGCAGAATCATAAAGGGCAGCTCGATGTAGCTGGCTACAAAGATAAATGAAAAGTCCGTAAAGAGAATCTGCTGCGGTCCTACTCCGATAAAAGTCAGAAATTGATTAATTGAGCCATTCTGACCAAAAATTCCGATAAAAGCATAAGCTTTAAGCAGGAGATTGACCCAGGTCGGAAGGACAATCAGCATCAGCCAGAGCTGCTTGTGCTTGAGCTGAGTCAAAAAGAAGGCAGTCGGATAGGAAATCAGCAGGGTTACAACAGTAATAATCCCTGCATAAAGGACCGAATTCAAACTCATCTTGAGATAGGTCCAGTTCTGCGATGTAAAGTAGGTCTGGTAATTTTCCAGCGTAAACTGCCCTTCAATGTTAAAGAAGGATTTCCAGATAATCATGACAACAGGTGCTAGGACAAAAAGGAAAATCCAGAGCAGGTAGGGCAAGAGAAAAAGATTAGAGGTTGTTTTCTTCATCGCGTTCCTCCTCAATAGCATTGATCAGACCCGCTTCCTGCTCTTCTACTTCTACATATTCTTCGATACGGGCATCGAATTCTTCTTCAGTTTCATTGAGACGCATGATATGGATATCTTCAGGCTCGAAATGCAGACCAATTTCTTCTCCGACAATGGCCTTGCGAGTTGAGTGAATCATCCATTCATTGCCCAGTTCATCATAAGCGATAATCTCATAGTGAACGCCACGGAAAAGCTGGGTATCAACTTTAACCTGCAGCTTGCCTTCTTCTGGCAGAGTAATCCGTAAGTCCTCCGGCCGAATCACCACTTCAACAGATTCATTTGGGCGCATCCCACCATCCACTGCTTCAAAGCGCTTGCCGTTAAACTCAACCAGATAGTCCTCAATCATCTTACCTGGCAGAATATTGGACTCGCCAATGAAGGTTGCAACAAAGTGGTTGATGGGCTCGTCATAAATATCAACAGGCGTCCCCGACTGAACAATCTCGCCGTCATTCATAACGAAAATCCAGTCGCTCATAGCCAGAGCTTCCTCTTGGTCATGCGTGACAAAGACAAAGGTAATACCCAGACGCTGCTGCAATTCCCGCAGCTCATACTGCATGTCCGTGCGCAACTTCAAATCCAGAGCAGACAGCGGCTCATCCAGCAAAACGACCCGCGGCTGATTAATGATTGCCCGCGCGATAGCTACACGCTGGCGCTGACCGCCCGACAGTTTGCGAATAGAACGGCGCTCAAAGCCTTCCAGCTGAACCATTTTCAGTACTTCAGCAACCCGCTCTTGAATTTCTTTTTTATCAACCTTGCGCAGACGCAGCGGAAAGGCTACATTTTCAAAAACATTCATATGCGGAAACAGTGCATAGGACTGAAAAACCGTGTGGACGTCTCGTTTATTAGTTGGAATATCATTGATGCGAACACCATCAAGAAAAATATCCCCGTCTGTCGCGTCCAAAAGACCGGCAATAATGTTCAGAATCGTTGATTTTCCTGAACCAGAAGACCCCAGCAAAGTATAGAACTTTCCTTCTTCCAGCTCGAAATTAATATCTTTCAGAACGACAGTATTATTATCTTCAAAAACTTTTGAAACGTTTTTAAACTCGATGATTGGTTTTTTCAATTGTCATAAATTCCTTCTTTCTCGTATTAACAGATTAAGGGTTCTGTCAGACCGCTGCTACCTCGTGAGGGCTGTAAAGGCCCTTTATAAATTCCGTGTCGATAGGCTTTCACCCCCTTACTAAGTTGCAGCCAGCTGCAGTTCCTTATCCAGCATACTTCTACTGGAAACCAATCTGTCTTACAGAGATTCACCAATGATGCGGACTTCGCGCTCCAGAGTAATACCTGAATTTTCCCGCACCCTTTCAATCACATGAGCAATAAGATTTTCATAATCTTGGGCCGTTCCTTTATCGACGTTAATCATAAAGCCGGCATGTTTCTCAGATACCTCTACACCACCGATACGATGCCCCTTTAGGCCTGCTTCACTAATGAGCAGACCAGCAAAGTGACCCAAAGGACGCTTGAAAACAGAGCCGCAGGACGGATATTCCAAAGGCTGCTTGAGCTCCCGCAGATGGGTTAAGCGCTCCATTTCCTGACGAATAGTTCTGTGAACACCAGGCGAAAGAGCAAACTTAGCAGAAATAACAATGTCGCCTGTTTCCTGAACTAGTGAGTGGCGATAGCCAAACTTCATATCTCGAACGTCCAGCGTTTTGACCTGTCCCTGAGGAGTCAGTACCTTACAAGATACCAACACATGAGCAATCTCGCCGCCATAAGCCCCAGCGTTCATAAAGACAGCTCCGCCAACGCTACCTGGAATACCACAGGCAAACTCAAAGCCAGTCAGACTATTCTGCAGGGCGATATGGGTTGTCTGAATCAGATTAGCTCCAGCCTCTGCCTCAATCATATAGCCATCTACTGCTATATTGTTGAGCTTGTCAAACATAATCACGAAACCTCGGATACCGCCATCTCGCACAATGATGTTACTAGCATTTCCCAGCACCATCCAAGGAATGTCTTCTTGATTGGCAAAATTGACAATGCGAGCTAGCTCATAACGATTACGGGGGAAAACTAAGAAATCGGCTGCGCCCCCGACCTTTGTATAAGTGTATTGGCTCAAAGGCTCATTGAAGCGAATGTCGATTCCCTCTAATTCAGATTTTAATTTCTCTAGTTTTTGCATGATTTTCTCTCTTTTATGTAAACAAAATACACTCTATTATATCAAAAATCTATGGCATTTACGATAGATTACAAAGAAAAAGCTGAGAAAGGTCAGCTTTTTATTGATTATAATTGCCTAGTAGCAAAACGTTGTGTTTGAGTAGAAAGAGCATTCCTGATGGCACCGAAAACTAGCTCAGTCGCCAGAGCCTGTAATTCTAAATGATCCATAAAGTGAATTATCCTCCTTTAAGCTAGACCCATTATAGCACAGTCAGGTATAAAAAGATAGGGATATCAAATCCTTATTTTACAAAAAGAAAAAAGAGGTTCATAGAAAACCTCTTGATGATTTATTTTTCTACTCTCACACCCTCAGCATCCACCTGAAGTCGGAAGATTTGTCCCTTGAAATTCTGTTTTTGCAGAAGCTGATAAATCGGCTCCGTCTTGTGCTTGGGCGATAAGACCATAACAGTCGGTCCCGCTCCTGAGATATAGGTTGCATAAGAGCCATTTTTTCTGGCTAAGAACTTAATATCTGAAAATTCCTTGATTAAAGGTTGACGGTATTTTTCGTGGAACAAATCAGACTCGATAGCCCGACCAGCGATTTTCATATCACCTTTTAAAAGGGCTGCAATCGCAACATTGGCAATGGAGCTAGCTGCAACAGCTTCCTTGTAAGAAAGCCGATTTGGTAAGACTTGGCGGCTCTCAACCGTCCGAAGCTCATAGTCTGGGATATAGGCGATGAAGTCTGCGTCCGGAAAGTCCGCTACCACAGCAGACACCTGATTTCTAGATGAACTAGATACGACCAAATTACCATAAATCGCTGGCGCAACATTGTCAGGATGACCTTCAATCTTTGTAGCAATTTTTAACTTCTGATAATCCGACAAATTAAGGTGAGCTAGCTGGTTGGCCAATTCAATCCCAGCCACAATGACTGAGCTAGAAGATCCAAGCCCGCGAGCCAATGGAATATCACTGGTCATTTTTAAACGACGCGGCTGAATATCTGGAGCCAACTGCAGCGCAATCTTAACCAGTAAATTACGCCGATCCTTAGGAATTCTCGGATTGAGGTCGTGCTCAATCACCCACTCCTGACTTTCTTCCAAGACTTCAATTTCCAGATATTTTGACAGGGCTACCCCAACGGAGTCAAAGCCAGGACCGATATTGGCACTGGTCGCTGGTACAATAATTTTCATCTTAATCTCCTAATACTTTGAAAGTATTGAGCAAGTCAAACTCAGCAACTTCTTTGAGCTTAGCAGTGACATTTTCCAGCTGTGTCTTGCTGACAGCATGGGTAATAATCACCACGCTAGCCTTCTCACCATCTGTACCTTCCTGCAGAATCTGCTTAAAGGAAATATCCTCAGCATTGAAAATCTCAGCCAAATGCAGAACTTGACCTTTAGAGTCAGGTGCCAAGATAGAGAAGTAATAGCTGCTCTTTACATCTTCTGGCTTAGCTAGCACAAGCTCACGGCTGAATTCATTAAAGGCCTTGCCAACTGTTCCATCATTCAAACGGCGACTGATGCGGACAATATCTGCCACAACACTAGTTGCAGTTGGTTTTTGACCAGCTCCCGGTCCGTAGTACATAGACTCTCCGATACCGATGGATTCGACAAAGACGGCGTTCATCACCCCATTAACACTAGCCAGCGGATGCGCTTTTGGCAGAAAAGTTGGAGCTACTTCTGCTGCAATTCCTGATGGCGTTTCTTCGATAGAACCTACCAGCTTGACTACATAGCCAAGGTCTTGAGCAACAGCCACATCTTCTGGTGTGATATGCCGAATTCCCTGATGACCCACATCTTCAAACTTAACATTCATACCAAAAGCGAACTGGCTGAGAATAACCATCTTGTAAGCCGCATCAATGCCATCTACATCATTGGTTGGGTCGCTTTCTGCAAAGCCAAGGCGTTGCGCTTCAGCAAGAGCGTCTTCATAAGACCACCCCTCTTCCACCATCTTGGTCATCATAAAGTTAGAGGTTCCATTGACCACACCCAAGATACGGGTAATTTTGTCAGAAGCTAATGAATTAACCAAGGTACGGAGGATTGGAATTCCGCCTGCAACAGCTGCTTCATAGTAGAGAGCCACATTTTGCTTTTGAGCAATTTCCAGCAACTCTGCTCCGTGAACAGCCAACAAGTCCTTATTGGCCGTTACTACATGTTTGCCAGCTTCAAGAGCACGAGTGATGAACGTTTTCGCTGGCTCAATCCGTCCCATCAATTCCACAACTATAGTAATCTCAGAATCGTTCAGAATTTCTTCAACATTTGTTACAAAATTAAAGTCATTTCCAGCTGCTAAAAGACGATCTTTTTCGGCATCATCTTTGACCAAGACTTTAGCAACCTCAATCTCTGAATAAGCCGCTTGAACGATTTTTTCTCCGTTTTCTTTCAGCAAAAAAGGCACACCGCTTGCCACTGTTCCAAAACCAAGTAAAGCTATTTTAATAGACATGAAGCACTCCTTGAAAATTTCTTGTATAAAAAATATTATAACAAAATTATATAAAAATGCCTACAAAACTACTTCTTTATTTGTTATAATAGATGTAAATTTCCGCAAGGAATTGTAATTTTTTAAAAAAAGGAGATATTATGACAGGAAAACACCGAGGAAATCGCATGCAGCAACGCAAAGCTAGAAAAAGAGCTATTTTGCTTTCTTTAACGAGTTTATTACTTTTTCTTGTCCTGATTGTAGGTGGCTTTTCTTTACTAGCCAAGCTGCAAAACTCGCACAATCAAAAAGAAGCTAATAACGTGTCAACGAACCAGGTCGATACTTCATCTAAAACTTCGTCAGCACCGACTCGGGAAAAAAAGACTGCTTCGGATGACAGCAGTAAAGACAAGGTCAAATGGGTCAAACAAGACCAGCCAGTTCAAGTTCCTATCTTGATGTATCATGCCATTCATGTCATGGATCCATCAGAAGCAGCTAATGCTGGTTTGATTGTAGATCCAGCTACATTTGAAAGCCATCTGAAAGCCTTGAAAGACGCAGGCTACTATCCACTAACACCAGAAGAAGCATACAAGGTACTGACGGAGAACGTCCTGCCAGAAAACAAAAAAGTCGTCTGGCTGACCTTTGATGACAGTTTAAAGGATTTCTATACTAATGCCTTTCCGCTTCTCCAGAAATATGACATGAAAGCAACAAATAATGTCATTACCGGATTTGTTCAAGCAGGGCGTGAAGATATGCTGACGCTAGATGAGATAAAGGAAATGAAGGAAAAAGGCATGTCCTTTGAAGACCATACCGTCAACCATCCTGACCTCTCAGCGACTGCAGAAGACCAACAAAAAATTGAGTTAAAAGACTCCAAGTCTTACTTAGACAAGGAACTGTCTCAAACCACAACAACTGTTGCCTATCCATCTGGACGATACAGTGATGCAACCTTGCAGATTGCTGAAAGCCTTGGCTATAAAATGGGACTGACAACCAATAACGGACTAGCTTCCTTATCTAATGGCTTGCTCACACTTAACCGAGTACGCGTTAATCCAACCACCACTGCAGAAGACCTGCTAAATGAAATCGCAACAAACTAATCTTAAAAAGCCTGCTTCACCTGAAGCAGGCTTTTTCTATTCCTATGATTATAGCTTCTTTCAAACACCAAAAAACACCAGCTCCAAAGAACTGGTGTAAAGGTTTATTTAGACTTGATATAGTTGATACCATCCGCTTTGGGAGCAACTGATTTACCAAAGAAAGCGGCTAAAACAATGATTGTCAACGCATAAGGCGCGATACGAAGATAAACCGCAGGTATATGAGCAAGGAAAGGAATCTGAGTAGAAACAACAGCTAGGGCTTGAGAAAGTCCAAAGAAAAGACTTGAAAGCATAGCACCTATCGGATTCCATTTACCAAAAATCATGGCAGCTAAAGCAATAAATCCAGGGCCGACAATAGTCGTAGCAGAGAAATTAACCGAAGCAGATTGAGCATACAAAGCTCCACCTACTCCTCCCAAAAATCCTGAAATCAACACTCCATAGTAACGCATGAGATAAACGTTAATCCCTAATGTATCGGCAGCTTGAGGATGTTCACCTACTGAGCGTAAGCGAAGCCCAAATTTCGTCTTAAACATGATGAACCAAGCTAAAAATGAGAATCCAACAGCTATGTAACCCATCAAGCTAGTATTCTTAAAGAAAATATCTCCAATAACAGGAATGTTAGACAAAATCGGAAAATCAAATTTACCAAAAGATAAATCAATATTATTAGTTTGTCCTTTTCCATAAATAGCCTTGACAAGAAAGACAGCTAAAGCTGGCGCCAGCAAGTTCAGTACAGTACCGCTGACAACATGATCAGCACGAAAATTAATGGTTGCTACTGCATGAATCGCAGAAAAAATGAGACCAACTAAACCACCTGCGAGAAGAGAAAGCCAAATAGTCATTCCTCCTAAGCTTTCAGCGAAAGTCAGGTTAAAAACAACTCCTGTAAAAGCTCCCATGACCATGATGCCTTCCAAGCCAACATTAACAACACCAGCATGCTCAGAGTAAGCACCTCCAATACTGGTGAAAATGAGAGGAGCGGCATAGACCAGCATATTTGATACAAGTATTGTTAGAATAGCAACAATATTCATCTTTACTCTACTCCTTTCATTCGTTTTTTAGGTTTGATATATTTTTCAATAATGTAGTGAGCACTTACAAAGAAGATAATGGAAGCTGTTACAATATTGACAAGTTCTGGAGGAATAGTAGCTGTTGTCATACCAGGCGCACCAGTTTGCAATGTTCCAAGTAAGAACGCAGCAAAAATGATTCCGATAGGAGAGTTGCTAGCAAGAAGAGCAACTGCCATACCATTAAATCCAACAGCCAGAGATCCTGCTTGAACATAAACGTTCTGGAAAGTACCTATACCCTCAACTGCTCCTCCAATACCACAAAGAGCTCCAGAAATCACCATTGAAAGAATAATAGTACGTTTCGCCGACATCCCTGCATAATCTGAAGCATTTGGATTAAGACCTACTGAGCGAATTTCGAATCCAAGTGTGGTTTTCTTTATGATAAACCAAATTACAGCGACAGCAATAAAAGCAATGAAAATTCCAATATTCATACGTGACTTAGTAAGCTCTGTAAGAAAGTCTAGACGATAGCTAGCGTTTGCTGAAACAGGAATACTTGATTCGGAATCAACCATTAGTTTTTTAGGGAAATTCCGAATGATTTCATTTCCAGCAAAAAGAACAATATAGTTCATCATAATGGTAACAATAACTTCGCTTGTACCTAAAAATGCTCTCAACAAACCCGGAATTAAACCGATTAAACCACCGGCAACTGCTGCTACAAGGACAGTCAGCGGTAACATTGCAAAACGAGGAATGGTTGGAAAAGATAGGGCAAACCAAACAGCTGCAATCCAACCTGCCAAAGCTTGACCAGGTAAACCAACATTGAAAAAGCCAGCACGACTAGCCACTGCAAACCCAAGAGCAATCAAAATTAGAGGACCCATGGTTCGGAAAATTTCTCCAATATTTTTAATGGAACCAAAAGCTGTTTTGAACAACTCTTCATAACCCCACAAGGCATCATAACCAAAAATCCACATGATGATGGCGCCAAGTAAGATTCCTAAAAGAACTGAAATAAAAGGAATAGCAATTTGCTGTGTTTTTTTATCCATTAGAAGCCTCCTTGATTTTTCCACCAGCCATGAGAATACCAAGCTCTTGCTTATTAGTTTCAGATGGCTTTACAATTCCTTGAATCTTTCCATCGTGAATAACAGCAATACGGTCTGATAAATTAAGAATTTCGTCTAATTCAAAGCTGACAACAAGAACGGCTTTTCCTTTATCACGTTCAGAAATTAAGCGCTTATGAATATACTCAATCGCACCAACATCCAATCCGCGAGTAGGTTGACTGACAATTAATAGATCTGGATTACGATCAACTTCTCGAGCAATAATAGCTTTTTGTTGATTTCCCCCTGACAAAGCACCTGCTGGAACAAGTTCACTAGCTGCTCTAACGTCAAATTCTTCCATCAATTTACGGGCATATGAATTAATTTGATTATAATTCAAAACACCTTTGTTACTGAGCGGTTCTTTATAGTAAGTCTGGAGAGCAATATTTTCAGAAAGCATCATTTCAAGTACCAAACCATCACGATGACGATCCTCAGGTACATGACTTACTTGCATTTCTGTAATCTTTCGTGGAGAAAGTCCTACAACTTCCCTTCCTTTGATTTTAATACTTCCTGATTTTACTTTTCGAAGTCCTGTAATAGCCTGAATCAACTCACTCTGACCGTTACCGTCAATCCCAGCAACTCCTACGATTTCACCTGCATGAACATCAAGAGAAAGCTCTTTAACAGCTGGTACACCACGATTCTCATTCACTATCAAATCAGAAATTTGAAGTACAACGTCTTTCGGTTTAGCTTCTTCCTTTTCAGTAACAAAGGAAACCGAGCGCCCAACCATCATTTCAGCCAAATCTTTATTTGAAACGCCCTCAATGCTAACAGTTTCAATTGATTTTCCACGGCGAATAACTGTGACACGATCCGCTACTGCTCGAATTTCATCTAGTTTATGAGTAATCAGGATAATAGATTTCCCTTCTTTAACAAGAGTTTTCATAATATCCATTAATTCCAAAATTTCAGCAGGGGTCAATACCGCCGTTGGCTCATCAAAGATCAAAATTTCGGCACCACGATAGAGGGTCTTCAGGATTTCTACACGTTGTTGGGCACCAACAGAAATATCTTCAACCTTAGCTGTTGGGTCAATAGCTAAGCCATAGCGTTCTGATAATTCAAGGATATCTGCATTAGCTTTTTTCAAATCTAATACACCTTTATTCGTTATTTCGCTACCAAGAATAATGTTTTCAGCAACAGTAAATGCTTCAACCAACATAAAGTGCTGATGAACCATTCCTATTCCGAGAGCTGCAGCCCTAGAAGGAGAATCCAATTTTTCCGATTTTCCGTTGACAAAAATTTCTCCACTAGTTGGCTCTAATAGACCAGCCAACATATTCATCAAGGTAGATTTCCCAGCTCCATTTTCACCAAGAAGTGCATGAATCTCACCTTTACGCAGTTGTAGGTTGATTTTGTCATTTGCGACAAATTCACCAAAAACTTTGGTTATCTCACGCATCTCAATGACATTTTCATGTGCCATTAGAGTATTCCTTTCTAGAAAATTATATTTTATTTCAGTAGAGCCTACTAATCAAGTTAGTAGGTTCTATTGAGACAAAATGTCTCAATACCCTAAAAAAGCAACCCAAGAAGGTTGGGTCGCTTCTGGATCTTTATTATTTTTCAGGTGCTTTTACACTACCATCAATAATCTGTTTCTTAGCATCTTCTACAGCTTTTTTAGCATCTTCAGATAGGTTAGAAGTTGTCAATTCAACTCCACCATCTTTCAAACCAAATGTAATTACTTTCCCACCCGGGAATTTACCATCAGCTGTTTGAGTAGCAATCTCTTGAACAGTTTTGCCAACTTGTTTTAGGCTGGAAGCAAGTACAAAGTTAGATTCCTTGCCATCTTTAGACTTATATTTACCTTCTTCAGCTTGATCACGATCGACACCGATTACCCAAACTTTTTCGTCTTCATTTTTCTTCTCATTCAAGTCTTTTGCTTCTTTAAAGACACCTGCTCCAGTACCACCTGCAGCTTGATAAACTACATCAGCCCCTGCGGCATATTGGGTTGCAGCAATAGTTCTTCCTTTTTCAGGATTATTAAAGTCTTCGGCATATTGAATATCAACTGAAATATCTTTGTTAACAGACTTCACTCCTGCTTCAAAGCCTTTTTCAAAACGAGTGATAACTTCGCCACGTGCCCCTCCAATAAAACCAACTTTGTTAGTCTTAGTAGTTTTTGCAGCAGCAACACCTGCAAGATAAGCAGCTTCATTATCAGCAAAAACAGCAGATGCTACATTCTTCTTGTCTTTGATAACAGAATCAATAATAACATAATTAATATCAGCATTTTCATCAGCAGCAGCTGTAACAGCAGGTGCTAATTTATAACCAACGCCATAAACTAATTTATAGCCATTTGTAGCTGCTTGACTGAAGTTATTCGCAAAATCCGCTTCACTTGTAGACTGATAGTAAGTAAAACCATTATCTTTAGAAAGACCGTTTTCTTTACCCCAAGCTTGCAAACCTTCCCATGCAGACTGGTTAAATGACTTATCATCAACACCGCCAGTATCAGTTACGATAGCAGCCTTCAAATCAGTTTTCGCGTTTGAAGAATCTGAGCGAGAAGCACGGTTTCCACATGCAGCAAGTCCGAATGCTGCGACAGTTACTAGACCAAGACCTAGCCATTGTTTTTTGTTCATTTCTGAACCTCCTAAATAAGATGTGCAACACAGTTGCAAGTTTGAGTTTGGTCAGATGACCGATAACAGACTTATGTTAAATCTGTAAAAGAATATGGAAGTAATTCCTTGACCGTCATCACGACCGTCGATTTATCTTTAGCGACCAAGGTCACTTTTAGATCCTCAGAAAAAAATTCTGCCATTACCTGGCGGCAGGCACCACAAGGTGATATGGGTTTTTCCGTCTCACCATAGACAATCAGCTCCTCGAAGTCTAAAGCTCCTTCTGAAACCGCCTTAAATATAGCTGTCCGCTCTCCGCAGTTGGTCAGACCAAAACTGGCATTTTCAACATTAACGCCGGTAAATACCCGTCCGTCTTTAGCGACTAAAACCGCTCCGATAGGGAAATGAGAATAGGGAACATAAGCATTTTTGCTTGCTTGGACAGCCAAGTCAATCAACTCAGTAGTCGCCACTAGATTCTTCTCCCTTCATAATCGCCACTCCGGCCGAAGTTCCGATACGAGTCGCACCTGCTTCAATAAAGGCCAGCGCATCTTCATAAGAACGAGCACCGCCAGAAGCCTTGACGCCCATGTCAGGACCAACTGTTTTTCTCATGAGGGCAACATCTTCAACTGTCGCACCGCCAGTTGAAAACCCTGTAGAGGTCTTAACAAAATCAGCTCCAGCTTTCTGAGCCAGTTGGCAGGCCTTAACCTTCTCCTCATCTGTCAGTAGGCAAGTTTCCAGAATTACCTTGACCAAGGTACCGTTAGCAGCTTCTACAACCGAACGGATGTCTCGCTCTACCAAATCGTAATTTTTAGACTTCAGAGCGCCGACATTGATGACCATATCCACTTCGCCCGCACCCTTTTGGATTGCGTCCTTGGTTTCAAAAGCTTTCACATCGGAAGCGTTGGCTCCTAAAGGAAAACCAATTGGCACACAAACCTTGACATCTGAGCCTTTCAACTGCTCCGCAGCAAACTCTATCCAGGTTGGATTAACACAGATACTGGCAAAATCATAAACTTTTGCTTCTTCAATTAACTTCAGAACCTGCTCTTCTGACGCTTCTGGTTTTAAAAGCGTATGGTCTATGTATTTGTTTAATTTCATGTTGGCTTCTCCTAGAATTAAGCAATAACCTCGATAATCTCGCTTACTGCAACGCTTTCATCACCTATTTTAACATTTTTTTGAAAATCTGTAACTAGTTCTTGAGAAATTTTTTCATTTGAATAAATTTTTGCGAAAACTTCTCCAATTTCGACCTTGTCTCCGACTTTCTTTTCGAAAACAATTCCAGTTTCATAATCCAAGTCGTCAGATTTGACCGCGCGTCCTGCTCCAAGTCTCATGGCAAAGAGTCCGAACTCCATAGCAGGCAGTTCAGTGATATAGCCTGCCTGTTCTGCTTTCACTTCTATAATATGAGCTGCACTTGATGGACGATAGAGATCTTCCAAGTCACCACCTTGAGCTACAACCATAGCTTCAAATTTCTTCAAAGCAGCACCGTTGGTCAGCTGTTCTCTTACTTCTTCCACCGTTTTCTCAACATCTGCCAGTCCGAGCATAATCTGAGCTAACTCACAAATGAAAGTTGTGATGTCTTCACGACCCCTGCCCTGCAAAATATCCAAGGCTTCCAAGATTTCAAGACGATTGCCAATGCTGGTTCCCAAAGGCTGACTCATATCTGTCAGAACAGCTACTGTTTTTCTGCCGACAGCCTTGCCCAAATCTACCATAGTACGTGCTAGTACACGAGCGTCATCAATATTTTTCATAAAGGCGCCTTCACCGACCGTCACATCCAGAAGGATACTGTCTGCACCAGCAGCAATTTTCTTACTCATAACAGAGCTAGCTATCAGCGGAATGGTATCAACAGTTGCTGTTACATCTCGCAAGGCATAGAGCAACTTATCCGCTAGCACCAACTGATCAGACTGACCGATAACGGACAAGCCGATTTCCTGCACCTGCTTGATAAAGTCTTGCTGACTGCGCTCTACCTGAAATCCCTTAATAGATTCTAATTTATCAATTGTTCCACCAGTATGACCCAGACCGCGGCCACTCATTTTAGCAACAGGCACACCGAAACTAGCTACCAATGGTACCAAGACCAGAGTTACCTTATCACCAACACCGCCAGTAGAATGTTTATCTACTTTTATTCCCGAGATTTCTGACAAGTCAAACTGTTCACCGGTTCCAACCATTGTCATGGTTAAATCAGAAATTTCCCGAGTCGTCATGCCTTTAAAATAGACAGCCATCGCAAAGGCCGCCATCTGATAGTCTGGCACAGTCCCGTCCACATAGCCCTCAATCAGCCACTGGATTTCCTGACTGGTCAGCTCAAGACCATCTCTCTTCTTTTGGATAATATCTACAGCACGCATCCTATTTTTCGCTCCTTAGTATATAGTAGCCTTTGTCTTTCTTAACAATCTCACAATTACCGAAGACAGCTTCCATCTTCGACTTGGCACTGGGCGCTCCTTGCTTCTTCTGAATCACAAGGGTCAAATCACCGCCTTCTGTCAAATGCTCATAACTCCCGCTGATTACCTCATGTACAACCTGCTTACCAGCACGGATAGGCGGATTACTGATAATATGATCGAAAATGCCACTGACCTTTTCATAAACATTTGACTGGAAGATATGAGCAGATACCTGATTTCTCTCAGCATTCTTCTGAGCTAAGTCCAAGGCCCGCTGGTTGATATCCACCATGGTCGCAGTTACTCCCTGTGCTTTGGCTAAAGTCAAACCTAGTGGCCCATAACCACATCCAACATCCAAGACCCGTTCTCCAGCTTTAAAGTCCAAGACAGACAAAAGGACCCGACTGCCGTAATCAATCATTTTTTTACTGAAGACACCAGCATCTGTCAAAAAAGTCAGCCGCTGTCCTAACAGTTCCACATTTAATTCATGAATATCATGTTTGGCATCAGGATTTTCTGCAAAATACATTTTAATCATACAACCATTTTATCATAATTTTCCTAGAATTGTAAATCGTTTTCATTTCTCCAAAAAGTATGTTATACTAGAGTCCATCATACAGGAGTAACTTATGACTAACGAATTTCTTCATTTTGAAAAAATCAGCCGCCATACATGGCAAAACCTGCATCGCAAAACAACTCCGCCCCTGACTCAGGCTGAACTTAACTCTATCAAGAGTTTCAATGACAAGATTAGCCTGCAGGATGTGACGGACATTTATTTACCCTTGACTAACCTCATTCAGATCTATAAGCGTTCCAAAGAAGACTTGGCTTTTTCCAAGGGGATTTTTCTGCAAAAAGAAAGCCGGAAACAGCCCTTTATCATCGGAGTTTCTGGCAGTGTGGCCGTTGGGAAATCCACCACAAGCCGGTTGCTGCAGATTTTACTTTCTCGGACTTTTTCAAATGCGACAGTCGAGCTAGTTACCACAGATGGTTTTTTATTTCCGAATAAAACTTTGGAAGATCATGGCATTTTAAACCGCAAGGGTTTCCCAGAAAGCTATAATATGGAGCTGCTTCTTTCCTTTCTGGACAGCATAAAAAACGGTCAGGATTTCCAAATTCCGGTCTACTCGCATGAAACTTATGATATCGTCCCTCAGGAAATGCAAGAGGTAAAGGCTGCTGACTTTGTTATTGTCGAAGGCATCAATGTTTTCCAGAATCCTCAAAACGAGCGCCTCTATATGACAGATTTTTTTGACTTTTCTATCTATGTTGATGCAGAAGTCGAAAACATTGAAAACTGGTATCTGGATCGCTTTAAAAAAATGCTGACGCTGGCTGAAAACGACCCCAAAAACTACTACCACCGCTTCACCACTCAATCAGAAGAGGAAGTAGTAACCTTCGCCCATAATGTTTGGAAAAGCATTAACCTTGTCAACCTGCTAGACTACATTGAACCAACCCGCAATCGGGCAGAAATTATCCTGCACAAAGCCGGAAATCATGAAATTGATGAAATTTACTTAAAAAAATAAAAAAGCTTGTCAAATCCTAACTTTTCATATATAATTAGATAGTTAGTATTTTCAATGGAGGTGAAAGAACTTGGCAAACATTAAATCAGCTATCAAACGCGCTGAATTGAACGTGAAACATAACGAAAAAAACTCAGCTCAAAAGTCAGCTATGCGTACTGCAATCAAAGCATTTGAAGCAAACCCATCTGAAGAACTTTTCCGTGCTGCTAGCTCAGCTATCGATAAAGCAGAAACAAAAGGTTTGATCCACAAAAACAAAGCAAGCCGCGATAAAGCACGCCTTTCAGCTAAACTTGCTAAATAATGCATACAAAGGGAGCTCTCAGGAGCTTTTTTTGTTTCTCACACAAAGGAGAAAAGGATGAAAATAGCAATTATCGGTTATTCCGGTTCTGGCAAATCCACTCTAGCAGTACAACTGTCCCACCACTACTCCATTCCCAAACTTCACATGGATAGATTGCAGTTCCAACCTGGATGGAAGGATAGTGACCGTGATTGGATGAGTGAACAGATGGATAATTTTTTATCAAAAAATACCGACTGGATTATTGATGGCAACTATTCTTGGTGTTTTTATGAACGCCGGATGGCAGAAGCCGACCAAATCATCTTTCTGAACTTCTCTCGCTGGAACTGCCTCTATCGAACTTTTAAACGCTATCTAAAATACCGCAATCGGACCAGAGAAAGCATGGCTCCAGGCTGTCCAGAGAAGTTTGAGTGGGAATTTATCAGCTGGGTTCTCTGGAAAGGCCGACGTCATACAGCACTGGCAAGATATAATAGAATCCGACAAACCTTTCCTCAGAAATTCTACGAATTAAGGAACCAAAAAGAACTGAACAGCTTCTTACAGAAGCTAAAAACAAGTGAGCCGTTGTGACTCACTTGTTTTATTTAATTTTCTTTTTCTGCGGGAAGAGAGGTAAGCCCAGAGAGGCAATTTTTTCAGCTGGAACCTTCATACCGTCCTTAATCCACTTGGAGAGAACAGAAACAACTGCCGAACTCCAGAAGGAATTCATGTAAGAGTTAGTCGTTTTCTTAGCATTGCGATTGCGCTTTTCCAAAAAGTCAAACACAGCCTGAGTCAGCAACTTTTCAAAATTATAGTCAATAGCTAGGCTTATAACCCGAGCCTCTTTCTTCGCTTCCTTAAAAAGGAAGAGCCAAATTTGATACATCTCAGTTTTAAAGTTAAACTCTTCCAATTTATCCGTAATGCCTTGAACAGTGTTTTTAAAAATCTCTTCCAGAATCTGCTCTTTAGAGCTATAATTGCGGTAAAATGCAGCGCGGGAAACCCCTGCTCGCTCAACCAGCTCTGAAATCGTGATTTTTTTTAGCTCTTTCTTCTCAAGCAACTGCATGAGAGAAATTTCCAGAGACTCTCTCGTGATTTGATTGGATTCCTGATTGTATTTCTTTAAATTCGCGAGTGATTTTTCCGATATTTTCTTTTCCGACATAACAATTTCTTCCCTCTTGTCTCAGCTGACAGTTTCTGCTTTCTAGTAAGCATTCTTCATGTTATAATTGTAAAAAAAGACAGGTTTTTTGTCAATTTTTTTATTGTACATACTTGACAAAAAAGGAGAAAAATATGACTTGGAAAATTATAGCCGACTCTGGCTGTGACTTTCGTGAAATGGCAAACTTAGCTAAAGACACCCAGTTTGAAAGTGTTCCCTTGACCATTCAAGTGGAAAATGAGATTTTTATAGATGATAAGCAGCTTGATATTGACCTGATGATGGAGAAGATGTATGCTTCTTCTGCTGCTTCTAAGTCTGCCTGCCCTAGTCCAGATGACTACCTCAAAAGCTTTGAGGGAGCCGACAAGATCTTTGTGGTGACTATCACAGGCACTCTATCTGGCAGCAATAATAGTGCACAGGTTGCTAAGAAAATCTTTTTAGAAGAACACCCTGATGCCCAGATTCATCTCATTGATAGTCTTTCTGCTGGCGGCGAGGTGGACTTACTTGTGACTAAACTCAATGAACTCATTCAGCAAGATCTCACCTTTGATGAAGTTGTTGAAGTCATTAGTCGCTATCAAGAGAAAACCAAGCTTCTCTTCGTTCTGGCGAAGGTAGATAACTTGGTCAAAAACGGCCGGCTTAGCAAACTTCTGGGAACCGTGGTCGGCTTGCTCAATATCCGCATGGTCGGTGAAGCTAGCCAGACTGGCACGCTAGAGCTTCTGCAAAAGGCACGCGGTCCGAAAAAGGCTCTTGCTTCTGCAATCGAAGAGCTACTCAAAGCTGGTTACAAGGGTGGCCGACTCATCATCGCTCACCGCAATAACGAAAAGTTCTGCCAGCAATTTAGCCAACTGGTACAAGAAAAGTATCCCCAAGCTCAAATCGAAATGGTGCCGACTTCAGGACTCTGCAGCTTCTACGCTGAGGAAGGCGGAATCCTAATGGGCTACGAAATTTAATACAATATCTAAAAAAGTAAAGGATTAGGTTAAGATAATTGATCTAATCCTTTACTTTTTCGATTTAATTCGCTATAATTGAAACAAGTAAAGGAGTTGATGTTATGGCCAGAGGAAGAGGCGCCGCAAGCCCCCAAGATAAGGAAGCAAGTCTTCTCATTTCTAAAAAACTCAAAGAACTTCTCAAGGAAACAGGTAAAAAACAAGTCGAACTATCTCGTGAAACAGGCATTCCTGCTAGTACACTGACTGGCTATATCAAAGGGACATCTCTGCCTATCGCGGCCAATCTAGAAAAGATTGCAAGATTTTTTGAGGTAGAGGTTGAAGAAATTGACCCTCGTTACCGACTAATTGCAGACATCCCTCAGCAATTCCCCGATTTAAATCGTATTTATCAACAACTTGATCAAGATAGACAGGAGAAAGGATTAAAGCTACTAGAAGCTAGCCTGACTGAGCAAGAAACACAAGCCAGCTTAAAGGATGACTACTTCCCCTACTTGGTCTATGAGAATTACTATCTCTCTCAGCATAAGCCTGAACAAGCTGATTTAGTCTGGCTGGACAGAGAAATTGACTACGATATTGCCCTTTGGGTACGAACTGACTCGTTAGAGCCCAAGTATCCGAGAGATTCCGTAGCCCTAATCAAGCAGACTCATTTCGAACTTGCTGGCGCTATCTATGCTATTGACTATGACGGCCAAACCATTATAAAAAGGGTCTTCAACGATCCATCCGGCATCCGTCTGATTTCCCTTAATAAAAAATACAGTGATAAGTTTATCCCGCATGAGGAAGAACCTAAACTTATCGGTCGAGTTATGGCAACTTTCATGCCACTGGATGTAGAAAAAATAAAGAAAAACAAATAACAGCTCTGCAAATGTACAGAGCTGTTATTTTTACAGTCAAAAAATCAGAAAGTCTTTCGACTTCCTGATACTTGTTTAATAAAATACTACTAGCTCTTCATTCAGCTTTTTCATGTAGTGTTTGTGGACTATGTAAGACAACACAGCTAAGCCTGCTAAAACTAGAGCGACTATCACATAAATTACCAGAGGCGCAAGAACATTGGATATAAAGAAGAGAAGAGTAATGACAATCAACATTCCTAAAATCAGAGCGATGGCTAAGAGAGTTTTCACCATATTATTATCTCGGCTCATCAATTCTGTGACATTGGACCAATTAGTCACCAGATGCTTGTAGTCTCGGTAGTAACCCCAAGAACTCCACATTAGACTAATCAAGGCCCAAACAATCACCATGCCCAAGAAAGTCACTGGATGCATACCGGAAACAAGGCTGGTTATCAAAAGCAAGGTCAGAGGCAGGATAGACTGGACGGCAAAGAGTTGCCAAAACTTCAGATGAATATATTGCTTCAAATCAAAGGGGAGAACCTTGAGATAATCAAAATTTTCCCTTTCCAGAGAAATCCCAATAGCCGTGAGGTTGCTACCGCCTGAGTTTAGTGTTGCAATCAAAACAGCCAGGGCCATCATTGGCAAGAGGAAACGTGGTCCCAGATAAGAAGTCAAAGACAGGCCGCCTTGTATCATCCCCATTCCCATACTGAAAATGACAATGTAAGGGAGAAAGGCCGACATAAAGATGGCCTGCATAATGACAGAACCCTCGCTCAAGAGCCTGATATTGTAGCGCCAGACAAACTTTTTGAGATTTTTTGCTTCCGCAATATTGATGTCATGCACGCGCTCCCGCTTTCCTACTGAAGAGCCCGTCATGAGAGCTGCCTCATAAAATTCTGGAATCACCTTGGTCTTTACGATGAAAAATAGAAGAGCCGCAACTACCACCCATCCCAAAAAGCTCAGCAAGGAAGCTGTATGAAAAGGATGAAGGATAAAATCATAAAAAGCTTGAACTGGCGGGAAGAAAGCTTTGACCTCTGTACGATTTATGACACTTCTGCTGTTCATTTGATTAATCATAAAATAGAGGAAAAAGGATCCGACGGAAACAAGAGCCAGAATGACATTGGACAGGATGGTCTTGTACTTTCTGAAAAATGCTGTCTTGGTAATAAAGTGGACGGCAATCAAAATCAGAAAGGTGATGACCGAACTTAAAATCAGAATAGCAAGCAGAGCCAAGGGCAGGCCCAAGAAAGGATTGCCACCTTGAAAAGCCAAAACCAAGAAATAACTGAGCATAGGCAAAATGGCAATCAGCAAGGTCAGAATAACTGAAATGCTTTTGCCGACGATGATTTCTGCTTCGCTAAAAGCGTAGGGGCGATAAGACTGCAAGTCCTTGCTTTCATAAAAGACATTGTAAAAAACCAGAAAGCCCTGAGACATAGAAAAGAGAGCAAAAGCAGAAACCAAATTGGCAAAGAGACCTGGATTGCCAACCAGTTGGTTCAGGGAGCCCATCAAACCGAAAAGAAAGAGATAGACCAGTCCTAAGATCAGATACATGCGGATAGCCTTCAGCGATACATTGACCTTGCGCTCAGGATTCTTAGCTTGCATCTTGCGGTACTGCTGCAGCTGAGACGGCTGAATGGCGTAGAGGATGTTGATATCAACGAGTTTTTTTATAGCTTTAATGCGCATCAGGACTCACCTCTTCTCTACGGCCTGCCAGACCAAGATAAATGGTTTCAAGAGACTGTTCTGGATGTTGGCCTTTTAGTTCTTCAATCGTTCCGTAGAAAATCAATTTCCCTTTTTTGAGAATGGCCACCTTATCACAGAGCTGCTCTGCAACTTCCAAGACATGGGTTGAAAAGAGAACTGTATTTCCTTTATCTGCATGTTCCCGCATCATTTGTTTGAGGTCAAAAGCTGCCTGCGGATCAAGACCAGTCAGCGGCTCATCCAGCACCCAAATATCCGGGTCAGACAAAAGAGCTGCAATAACAAAGACCTTTTGCCTCATCCCATGAGAGAATGAATCAATAACCTCATACCGATGAGAACCAAAGTCGAAAATATGGAGCAGATTGCCCAGTCGTTCTTCGACTTCTGCATTTGTCATATCGTAAGAAGTCGCTACCAGTTCCCAGAATTCATTGGCAGTTAGGCGCAAAAATAGATCTGGTGAATCAGCTACATAACCAATTTTTTTCTTGACTTCCAAGCGATTAGCTGATAATTCTTTCCCATCTACAAAAATCTGTCCACTGCTTGGATTGATGACGCTGACCAATGACTTAATGGTAGTAGATTTTCCGGCGCCATTGTGACCAATCAGACCGACGATTTCTCCGCTTTGCAAGGTCAGATTCAGCTGATTGAGAGCTACCGTTCCTTCATAAACTTTAGTGACATCTTTAAATTCAATCATAAGAGAGCTCCTTTACCGATTTCTATACAGATTAGTATACTCTTTTTGCGGCTTTTTGTCTCAACTAAAAATGTTTCATTTTCAATTTTAAAAATATTTTTCAAATTATAAAAGAGTTAAATATCTATGAGAGTGAAAAAACGCAAGCGATTGCGTCTTTCTGCTTCTTTTGGTAAAATAAAGCCAATCAGTGAGAATGAAGAGGAAAATTTATATGGAAAACCAAACCTTAATGCAGTATTTTGAATGGTATCTGCCAGATGACGGTCAGCATTGGAATCGCTTGGCAGAAGACGCACCTAACTTGGCAGCGAAAGGAATTCGCAAAGTCTGGATGCCGCCAGCTTTCAAAGGAACAGGCTCTAATGATGTCGGATATGGTGTATACGACCTTTTTGATTTAGGAGAATTCGACCAAAAAGGGACCGTCCGCACAAAGTATGGATTGAAGGAAGAATACCTCCGAGCGATTGAAGCGCTTAGCCAAAACGGTATCGAAGCTATTGCAGATGTTGTCCTCAATCACAAGGCCGCAGCTGACTATAAAGAGCGCTTTACCGTTGTTGAAGTTGATCCTAACGACCGCACAAAGGTCTTGTCAGAACCTTTCGAGATTAAAGGCTGGACTAAGTTTGTCTTCCCAGGCCGCAAAAAAGCCTACAATGACTTTGAATGGCACTGGTACCACTTCACCGGCACTGACTATGATGCCAAAAACAACAAGTCAGGCATTTTTCTCATCCAAGGCGACAATAAAGGTTGGGCTGATGATGAGCTAGTGGACAACGAGAATGGCAACTACGACTATCTCATGTATGCGGATATTGATTTCAAGCACCCCGAAGTCATCCAAAATCTCTACGACTGGGCTCATTGGTTTATTGAAAGCACTGGTGTACATGGCTTTCGCTTAGATGCTGTTAAGCACATTGATTCATTCTTTATGAAGAATTTCATCCGTGATATTACTGAAAAATACGGCGATGATTTCTATGTCTTTGGGGAATTTTGGAATAGCGATGAGAAGGCCAATAATGATTATCTAGAAAATATTGACTACCGCTTTGACCTAGTCGATGTTAAACTTCATCATAATTTATTTGATGCCAGCAAATCTGGAGCAGACTATGACCTGCGAACTATTTTTGATCAGACACTTGTAAAGAATCATCCTGAATCAGCTGTAACCTTTGTGGACAATCACGATACTCAGAGAGGTCAGGCTTTGGAGTCTACCGTCGAAGAATGGTTCAAACCGGCGGCCTATGCTCTTATACTTCTAAGAGAAGCTGGATTGCCTTGCGTCTTTTATGGAGACTACTATGGCATTAGCGGAGAATTTGCCCAAGAGAGCTTTCAAGAGCTACTGGATAAACTCCTAGACATCCGCCTCAATCTTGCCTATGGTGAGCAGACCGACTACTTTGACGATGCCAACTGTATCGGCTGGACCCGCCAAGGTATGGACGATGGTCAGCCAATCGCTGTCCTTATCAGCAATGGCCAAGCAGCCAGCAAATCCATGCTGGTCGGTCCAGAATGGGCTGGCAGAGAATTCAGCGATTATCTAGGCAACAACTCCCAAATCGTAACCATTGACGACCAAGGCTGGGGAGAATTTCCTGTGGAGGAAAAATCAGTTAGTGTCTGGAGTGTTAGATAAGTCACAGCAAAATTATGGAAATGAAAAAATAAGACCAGATTGGCCTTATTTTTTTCGTTCTTTCTTGGAATGTAGTAAGCCAACAGAAGCCAAAAGGCTGATAATTGCTGCTCCCAAGAATGATGAATTTGTGTTTCCAGTATTTGGTAATTGATGTTTGGACACTCGAGATAGAACCGGACTAGTCTCAGAGTTTTCAACCCTTACTGGACTCTTCTGCTCAGAAGTTTCTGTTCCCAAAGGTGTTTGAGTATGCGTTTTTGGCTTGTAAACATAAGTGCGAACGCCATTGGCATCTGATACAGAAACGAATCCATACTCCTCAATAGTCTTAGCATCTAGCAAACCAAATTCCTCAGCTGCTAAAGGTCTTCCTTCTACATCTACAAAGCGAGTGATTTCGATAGAAGGCTTGTCCTCAACCGGAGCATCTTTCGGTACTTCATGCACACTGGCACGATAGACATGCGTACGAATGCCGTCCTCGTCACTGCTGGATTGGTAGTCATAACCAGCGATAGTCTTAGACGCCACCAAACCACGTTCAGGATCTGATAATTCTTGACCTGATTCATCGACAAAACGAGTCATTTCCATGACTGGACGCTCTTCGCTTGGAGCATCTGACGGTACTTCATGCACGCTGGCGCGATAGACATGCGTGCGAATGCCGTCCTCGTCAGTACTGGACTGGAAGTCATAGTTAGCGATACTCTTAGATGCCACCAAACCGTGCTCAGAGTCTGACAGCTCTTGACCACTTTCATCTACAAAGCGGGTCATTTCCATGACTAGCTTATCTTCACTTGGAGAGTCTGACGGTACTTCATGCACACTTGCGCGATAGACATGCGTGCGAATACTGTACTCGTCACTGCTGGACTGATAGTCATAGCCAGCGATACTCTTAGAAGCTACTAAACCGCGCTCTGGGTCTGATAACTCTTGACCTGATTCATCTACAAAACGAGTCATTTCCATGACTGGGCGCTCTTCGCTTGGAGCATCACTTGGAAGCTGGAACTGGTTGAGTTCATATTCATAGACGATTCTTTTGGTCCTTCTTGCTTCGTACTCTCCCGATTCAGCATCATAGTATGATAATCGAGATTTATAAGTATAGATCTGATTCCTATAGGAAATAAGAGGCTTAGGGCTGACTGTGTATCTGGTTTTATCCGATTGCTTATCCATAATAGGGTTGGCAATGTCATTTCCCTGCTCATCTTGGTAACGGACAAGAACCTTGCCCGGTTTCTCATCAACCTTCTTAACATCCGAAAGTTTAAAGACGAAACCTTCAGCTTTGACCGTTCTGAAAAGTTTATCTAGCTCATCTTTATTAGGCGAAAAACCAGTTCTTGAATAACCAGTTCTTGAAAAACTTGGTTTTACAATTTCGACTCCACCATCTGATGTCTCAGTCATGTCTGGAACACCCATAATATCTATCGTGTAATCTCTATCAATATAATAACGAGTTTTATCACCTGGTTTCATCAGATATAGTTTATAATGGAAGGTTTTAATATTGTTTTCACCAAACCAAGGCTTCACTAAAGATGGATTATTTCCTAACCAATCAATATAAACGATATTCCCATTTTCATGTACTTGACTGTACTCTTTCCATCTCCCGTTATAATTTCCTAAATCGGGGTAGAGTGGCATCATAGTGCTATAATCGAAAGGTTTATTACGCAAATAGTAACCTGCATTATCATAGTTTCGCGGATCCGTTTGTATAGCATTTACTCTACTATTATAAAGGTCACGATACTCTTTCACTTCCTTCCCATTGACCAGCAATTTTTGAAAAAAAGGATTCATTAAAAAAGGAAAATTTTCAGTCCATGCTTCTATTCGGAACATATCTGGATTTTCAGAAAGAATCTGCCTAATCTCTTGCCTAGATAGTATTCTTTTATCAGAATTATCAAAATACTTTCTAGAAAAACCTATATCAAAGCTAACATTAGAAGTCTCTAGCCAATATGATCGCCTCAAATAAGTACGACGAGGGATTGTATCATCAAGCATCAAATCCAATTCAGAGCGAGGAATGATAGCCTTCGGTATTTTAGCTACTTCTTCTGGCGTCGGATTTACATTCAATGTCGACTCCCATTTATTCAAAAAGAAAAGGGCTGTATTATTTTGAACAAATGAATCCCAACCAGATACTCTTTTTGATGGAACTTGTCTAAAATCCTCATCTTTGATTAGATTTAAATTTTCAACTTCCTTTAAGTTAATGTATTTAAAGACACCATCCATCTTACGGATCGCATAAGCATGATCATACTTTTTAGCTGCTTCTTCTATTTGCTCCACCGACTGTATCTCTGGCATGACAGATGTCATGGTTGCAGCCTTAGTTATTTCATCTCTCTCTTCCTGAGTATGATAGTCATAAAATTCTTGAGCTAACTGTTTGATTTCAGGCGTGACCTGGGCCGCGCCATTCTCTCCTTGTTCTGAGATGGTCAGACCAGAAGGTCCCTCTGCTGGTGTATTTTTGATTGTCCCATCATTTGGCAGTTCTTGAGTGACAGGAGGTGTCGCCTGGTTATTCTGGACTTGATTCCCCTCTGTTTCACTACTTACCTCCTCAGCCTGCACAGTCACTGCCATTGTCCCAGCAAGCAGTAAAGACAGAGGAATTGGGACTAATTTCATTCCCAGTTCTACTTTTTTCCCTAAACTCTTTTTCATCTTATTCTCCTTTTAATCTCCTATTTTTGACATTTTAAAAACTTTTTCCCATAGATTGACTAGTAATTCTTTGTGATAACGATTGGCAAGTTCTTTAGATCTTGCCGAAAATTCCCCCCATTCTTTTTCTCCAAATTGGCTAAATCGCTCTAGATGGAGAATATATTGATTAGCGTCATTTTGCGGTATCAGCCAGCCATTCTCTCCATGCTTAATATAAGCTCGATTGGCATAACGCACATCTAAGCCTATCAGAGGTAAGCCATTAACTAGAGCCTCGTAAAGCGATGTAGCAAAGGCTTCCGATAAGGATGAGCTGATATAGGCATCATAAGCTTGATAAGATACCTGAGACTGATAGCCCTTAAAATGAACCATATCCTCCAAATCATTGAGTCGTACAACATCTTGCAGCATAGCCATATCTGGACCATCTCCATAGATATCTAACCTAAATTGCTCATACCCTTTAAATTTCAGCAAAGCCATGATTTTCAGCAATAACAGAACATTTTTCTCCTCAGACAAACGACTAACTGTCACCAAGCGAATATCCTTAGGATCAAAGACTCTCTTTCTTGGATACTGGACCACTTGATCTGTATAGGTTGTTGGGATAAAGAGGGCCTTTTCCCTCATCTTTTGAGGCAGATAGGCATCCTGACCTTCTCCAACCAATATCAAAGAGTCTAATACATCCTGATCCAGCCAGCCCATCACCTTTTTATCTAACTCTTGTCCAAGTGCAATCATATGATCCTGATGAAGGACGCGACCTACATGAAAATCTTGCTCACGTCTCAAGAGAACATTTTCTGGAATATCCAGACGCTCCATCATCAGCCAGTCTTCTGGCTCCAACTCCTCCTCAGCAAACTCCTGAAGACTCCTACCAGCTAATTCTATGCCCAGAAAACGGACTTTACTCCTGTCAATCCCCAGGGCTTCATAACTATCCAGCACAAGCTGCCTAGAAGAGGCATTAGCATATATATCTGTATCCGCTTCAGAAACCCACAACTCATAAGGCACTTTCATTTCTTCAAAAAGTTCAAATCGATTGCGGAGGGCTATATCAATCCCAAATGCCCTAGCACGGATACAAGAATCCACACAAACTACTTTCATTATCTCCCTTTTAACCTAAAGTAATTCTATATAATAATATCTCACAACTTACAATTTTATGCAAGCGTTTCAGATGATTTTTTCTAAAATTTGATTTCTCACTCCACCAAATCACTTCTCAGATAAGCATCGACCATGCGCTCTGTCGCGACAACTGAATCAATATGGGTACGCTCATAAGAGTGGCTGGATTCGATACCGGCACCTAACAAGGCATGCTTAACTTCTGCTCCTGCGCTCATGGCTGAAGAGGCGTCTGATCCGTAAAATGGATAGATGTCCAGTTTATAAGGAATGTCCTTCTCCTTGGCCAAATTTACCAAATGCTGGCGGAAGCCATAGTGATAAGGTCCTGAAGCATCCTTGACACAGATGGAAACCGTATACTCATCAGTCTGCTGATCGTCACCCATAGCTCCCATATCAACTGCCAAATACTCTACCGCTTGCGCCGGCAGGCTGGAATTTGCTCCGTGGCCAACCTCTTCAAAGACACTGAAAGCAAAATGAGTCGTCACTGGTAGCTGAATATTTTCCTCTTTATAAATGCGCAAAAGATTGAGCAAAATAGCTGCGCTGACCTTGTCATCCAGAAAGCGAGACTTGATAAAGCCTGACTTGGTAACTGTGGTACGAGGATCAAAAGAAATAAAATCACCGACTTCGATTCCTAAATCTCGCGTTTCTTTCTCACTTGTCACCTTTTCATCCAAGCGGACTTCCATATTGTCCTGAGTACGCTCAACCGTCCCAGCATCCTTATAGACATGGCAAGATGTCTGGTGAACCAAAATAGTTCCACTGATAGTCTTACCGCTACTTGCCACATGGACTAGGCAGTTTTCTCCTTCAATCATGTTCCAAGGGAAACCGCCAATCCGATCCAGTTTAAGACGACCGTCTGGCTTGATTGCACGCACAATAGCCCCCAGTGTATCCACATGGGCAGTCACTACCCGATGCTGGGCATCATTTTCACCCTTAACCACAACATAGACGCCGCCTTTATTGGTCCGAACAGGCTCATAGCCCAATCCTTCCAGCTTGCGTACCAAATAATCTGCCACCTCAGCCGTAAAGCCTGTTGGGGAAGGGATAGCCGTTAGTTTTTGTAAATATTGAACAGTTTGATTCATGAATGTCTCCTCATCGTTTTTCTTTATTATAGCATAAAGAAAGCCTAAGCTAGTAGTTTTTCAGCAGGCTTTTAATGATTTTGAGAAATTTTGAAACCTCAATTACTATCGCCGTACTTCTACTCTTTCTCCACCTGAACTCCATTCTTTTCCAACTCCCAAAAGAAAAGATTGCCCAACAATCCTAAGAGAAAAAGCAAGAGAGGAATGGCATAAGGTGCTAGGGGATTATAAGCTTCTCCAGCACTAATTTTCATCTGAGGGCCATATGGAGCTATCAACTGATAATAATTAAGACCGCAAAACAAAATCGAAAAGAAAAAGATAGAAAAGTAAAGCCGATAGAGATGCCCTAGCAGCTGTCCTTTGAATAAATAAGTAACTTCCCCCATCAGTGTTGCAAAATTCATAACAGCAAGTACAAAATAAGCAATGACAACAGGAACTAAAAAAAGAAAAAGGTAAAGATAACCATAAGCAACCCCCGACTCTGGCTCAATTCCCGAATAACCGTACAAATACACCAGTAGATACAAAACTAGGGGCAAAAAAGGGATCACCCTAAACTTCTTATTTTTCATCAATATCTCACTTTAAATAAAGAAACTTTTTCTTATTTTATTATAACAAATCTTCTTTAATAAACAAGAATTCACTTTTATTTTAAAGTATTCATTGACTGTCAAATCAAGCTTAGCAAATATCAGATACCGTAAAAACAGCCATTTAGATGATGACAAAGACAAGAAAAAATCATCTCAGCTAGCTGAGATGATTGTCAGGCTAATATTAATTAGCTTTTTTGAAACGATAGACAAGAGCTGATAAAAGAATCAGTGCAAATCCTGCTGCTATCGCAAAGATAGATGTTTCACTGCCAGTTTTCGGCAAAACTTTTTTGCCAGTTGCTGATCCACGAACATCTTTTCCATCTTTATCTGTCGAATTACCTGGAGTTCCATCAGTCGAACCGACTGGTTTGTCACCAGATGATGATGGTGGTGTCGAATCTGAAGAAGATGGTGGTGGTGTTGGTCCTTGTGGACGTCTAGCTTCAAATGTCCATGTGCCTGTAAATTTGACATCTGAGCCTGCAATAGTTTTACTATCCGCGTCATATTTAAGGAATTTCCAAGTACCTCCAGTTACTTCAATAGAATCCTTAGCTGGCTGAACCGCTTGAACTGCAGTACCATCTGTGTATTCATTGGCATCGGTCGGCAACAATTCTGTCACCTCTGCTGGTAAGGTGCGATTCGGATCTGCGCTTACAAATTCATACGTCACCTTATATTTCGGCGCTGGAGTGAAATTCCATTTACCGGTAAATTTAAGGTCCTTATCCGCAACAGTCTGTGCATTCGTTTCTGCATAGCCTTCGAAAGTCCATGTGCCTTCAGTAACTGTAACACTTGTTTTAGCAGGCTGCTTAGCGTCTACATTAGTACCACTAGTGTAGCGATTAGTATCTGCTGGAAGCAAATCCGTTACTTCTTTTGGCAGGTTTGGATAGGCTGGGTTAGAGCTGAGAAACTCATAGCTGACACCATAGTCTTTATAACTGTTGGTGAATGTTGGATTGTTACCTGCGACAGCAGCTTCCAATTTAGCATTGTTTTCAGTCACTGTGACAGTCACAGTATGTTCTTTACTGTCATACGTTACTCCAGCTTCATTTCCAGCTACTTCTTTCAGCTTGTAGGTATAAGTCCCTTCTTTATCATAGTTGATTTCAGGAAACTTGATATTACCATTGACATCATTTGTTGCTTGAAGTTCCACGTTATTTCCACCAACCTCAGTCAGCTTGAAAGTGTACTTACCAGCTTCAAGTGCTTTACCATCCAGAACTTTTTTAGCGGTAATCGCTGCAGTTGCTGGCTCTAACTTGTATGTATTGGTGAAAGCATCACGGTCATAGGCAACAGTTGCTGTCTTAACGCCGTTGTTGTCTGTTACAGTAACAGTAACATTGATGTCTGAATTGGCATCGTTTGTCACACCTGGCAGATTGCTTGCTCGTTCACGAATGACATAGTTAAAGGTTCCCTCATTTTTGAAACGAAGTTTCTTAAAGGTTACGGCACCGTCTTTGTTTGTTACCGTTTGAACAACTTTGTCGTTGTCATCCTTATTGATCAAATCAAAAGTAAATTCACCATCTGCCAAATTGCGGCCAGTCAATTCCTTTTTGACTTTGAAGATAACTTCATCCGAACGAGTACCTTCCCCGACACCATCAAGAGTTGTCAAAGGTGCAAATGGACGTGATACTAAATCTGGCATCTTTTGTCCATTAGCCGTAACGGTTACATCGTTAAAGGCTTTTTTGGTCACCTTATCAACTGGCTCTGTCAAACGTGTCCGGTAGATAACATAAATACCTCTTCCACTCAAATCCCCAGCATTAACTGTGAAATGATTGGAGTCTGTGATTGAAACGACATCACTTGGGTTAAAGGATTTACGTGTGCCAGAAGCACCTTCCCACTCAGTAAAGTAGTAACCTGTAATCCCTGAATCTTCATCCAGCTCTTGGCCTTCTGGAATAGCGTCCTCAATGACAACTTGACCAAGATTTTGGACATCACGATTGACACGGATACGCCAGTTGACGTAGTTTGGATCCTTAGAATCCTGAACACCCCACTTGGAATACCCCTGAGGTTCTTCATCAACCTTGATACGCTTCAGCCTATAGGTTCTAGCACCTGGGAAATTAACTTCTTGCTCTTGATCATAAGGCATATTATCAGCCCAAACCACTGTGAAAGAAGATTGAATACGCTTGGTATCTGGCATTTTCGCAAAATACTCAGCATTTGTGACAGTAATGGTCGCTGTATTGGTAACAGGATCTGTCACCAACTTGGCAACAACAGTACCATCCGGTGCACTTATGTTTTCCTCCAAAGTTCGCTCAATTTTGAACTGTGATGGAACACGATAAACCATGGTATCACCATTATTTAATACTTTGCTATCTGCAAATGTATAGGTCGGAGCAATGTAAAATTTACCTTCACCGTAGCCTGTATCCTTTAAAGGATTAGTATTAATAGTGACATCTGTAGTTAGCTGATAATCACTTTCACCTAACTCTGCAGCAGAAACCCTAGGACTTGAGCTTAACAAGGGAAGAAAGGTTGATACCAAAAGCAGCAAAGTCATCAGAGCATGAGACACTTTATGATAAGTTTGTTTCACCTTGAATGCGGTCCTCCTTCTTTTTATATTTTATTTTAGACAAATGCTGGCAGGCACACCATCACCTGTCTACCCCCTCATTTTCAGCCGATTTTAAATCAAGATTTATTACCAAACTAAAAATGATAGTACTCGTATATGATAAGCAAATATGACATATACATATCAATTATAACATAAAAATTATAATTTACGCCCTGTAAACTATTATTTTTATTATCATTTTTCTATTCTTTGTCTACTATCGTTACAAAAAAGTCACAAAAAATTGTTTTATTCAGACTCGGATGGATTATTATTGATATATTAGAAATAAATGGCAGAAAAAATACCTAGACTTTTTTAGTCTAGGTATTTTTAAACATATACTGAAAACAACTTATTGCTTACTTATTAAAGATTGACTGTCTGAAGTCGTCTGTTTCACGAAGATAAGCATTATAAATCTTCTTCTTGAGCAGGTTGACCCAGCTGGCATCGACACGGCTTGTAGCATTGGCAATGTTGCTCACATCCTCTGCTACTGCTGCGTCCATCAGCCTTTGCATATCTGCATAAGAGCGAATGGTTACTTTCTTAGTACTGTTTGGATTTCTAAGCTCGTACTCAATGGTGATTGGCTTGAGCTTGGTCAGCTGATCAATCCGCTCTTTATACATAGCTTTCTTGAAGGCTACCCAAGAGTCATATTCACCCTTGAATACATTTTCCAAGACTTTCTGGTCTGTTATCAGACCAACATCTCTTCCGGACCATCCATCCCATGTTTTCTTACCTTCATCAAAGGCTTCCTTAGAGTACTTACCAGAAACATAAGGGACAAATCCTTCATGGTAGCCCTTGGCTGCCAGTAACTCGTAGGCTGTGCGGCGGAACATGACATCACCCGGCGCTCCATTTGGATTGCTCAAGGCTGAGTAGATTGGTGAGAAAAGGCTGAGACTGAGGTAGCCATTTCGGCCATATTTCCCACTATCCTTGTTCTCCCGACGAGTGATAACATCATTTTCAATCAGGGAGTTAAAGGTCTTCAGCTGCTTGATTTCTTCAGCAGTAAAGCTTCGCGTCTGGTTACCAGCATGAGTCTCCTTACCATACTTATCTGTAACATAGTAATTCTCCATCTTTCTGAACCACTGAAGCTTGGCATCATCACTCTGCTTCAGCATAGAGGTACCTTCTAGGTAATCTAGGGTGTAGATCATGTCAAACATACCATGAACATAGTGTTGCAGGTCTTCTGCATTTTGAACGCGTTCCTTGAAGTTATATGTGTGTAGACGCGTCTTAGAATCCTTGTCCACCTTGAAGAGGGTATTGAGTGTAATGGTTGCCTCATCTGCACTTGGAGTGGACTGCAGGAGTCCGCGAGCATAAAGCTCAGCTCCCAGACCTTCGCGGCGGCCATTGCCCTCAAAGTAAATGCCACCGTCAGAATTATGGGTCATTTCATGCGTGTAGACAGAGTTACCATAGTCTTCTAACAATTTAGCTGCATCAAAGTGGGTTACATTTCCTGTCGCATAGGCATTATAGCCCTTGCTAGGATACCACTTGCCGGCTGGTCCAAAGAATTCCTGCATAGCCAGTGATTTTTTGTCATTAGCTGGAGCCCAATATTTTTGACCATTCTTGTCAACCAATGAGAATCCATCGTAAACCAGAACAGAACGGAAGAGCTTGTCCTTGCTTTCATCGCTTAGAATCTTATACCAGAAGTCATAGTGATCGCGCTGGTATTCAGCTGTTTTTCTCACTCGGTCTTCGACAAATTCCGCTAGCTCTGCATCTGTCCGAACCCTGCCATTGGCATCAAGGCGATAACGGTCATAAGCCCCCATGGAGATGGTAGACATATTGGAGATAGCATAGACACCCTTCTCAGTCATGGTCAAGAGTGGCAAGAGCATGCCCTTGTGTTCCCAGTTATCAGCAGTAATCTTGTCGTAAACGCCGACAGAATACTTGCTCTTGTCTTCGGCTGCATCCTGAAGCTGTCTCGCTTCTGCTAAATCGGACTTAGCCTCAACGATGTAGGCCTTTGTATTGGTCTTGAGCCATTCATTATTGCTCTTGCCCGGCAGGAAGAGCTGACGATAGCCTTCCAGGTAGTTAAAGATCCCTCGCTTACCAGTCGCTTCAGAAAGCGAGGCATCATAAGCCATATAGTTGTTCTTAGCTTTAAGATTGTTCATGCCTGACTTACCAAGTGAAATAATGGTATCTAAGGTTGAAGCATTATGATTTCCAAAGAAGTCAAATTTATAGGCTGACAAATCCTTGACATTGATATTGTCATAGTTGATATTATACCAACGGTTGAGATAGGTCAGACCAAGTAAGAAAGCTTCTTTATTGTCTTTAATTTGCTGAGCTATATAGTCTGCTACAACATTGCCTTCCGTATTGATAGACTTGTCCATAGCCAGTACCTTGCGCAACTCTTCTGACAGCTTGGTCTTGACTTGGTCAAAGGCGGTATCCAGATAGAGATCATCCAGAGAAGTGTCAGCATTCACACCTAAAACAGTCCGCATAGCCGGTGAGTCAAGAACAACCTTGTTCAACTCTGGCAGCACTTGATTGAGAACCCTGCTATAGTCTGATAGGAAAGCTTCTGGTGTATAAAGGAGATCTAAGCCATTTACACTGTACTCTGCAATTGCCTTATATTTGAAATCTCCCTTATAGGTCAGATCCAGGTAGTCAACCGTATTATCCTCAAAGTGCAGCATCAGACGGTTAATTCCGGTCTTGTTGCTATTGATATCAGTGATAATCTGGTCGCCCTTCATCGGAACAACATCCAGTAAGTACTCGGTATTGAGCTTGTGATTATCTGGAAGTTTATTTCCATAAGCAACGATAGTCTCCTTATTGTAGAATGGAAGGAGTTTTTCCATGTTAGCATAAGCTATTAAACGGTCTTCTCGGGCATTCTTTTCCTGGGCATAGTTGACAGAATAAAGGTTGAGATTCGTGTCTTCCAGCGTGGTCGTAATGTCTAGGCTGGCCAGCTTCTCTTCTGCCTCGTTCAGGGTCAGTGTTGAAGTGACAAACTTGTCATTTTCCAGTGTTTTATTTCCTTCAACGGCATAAGCTTCTGTGATACGGTTGTTCTCATATCCCTGATCGCCAGAAATACTGTAAACATTTGTACCGCTGACATTGCTGATGACATTATCAATCAAGCCATTGAAGTAATTGGAACCTACTACGCCGCCAATCTGACCGTTCTTAGTAGAGTTTTGAATCTTTCCAGCCACATAAGAACGGCTGATGCGGGCATTGTTTTCTAAACGGCCAACCAGACCGCCAAAACGTTGGTTGTTGGCTCTAGCGCCTGCTAGAATGGTCACATCTGCCCTGCTTTGACTAATCAAGGAGTTTCCTCCCTTAAGATTGGCAACCAAACCACCGACATTATATTCTTTACCCTGTTTATCATTTGATACGATAGTTCCAGTAAAGGAGCTATTGGTGATTTGGGTATTGTTAGCAATAACTACCAAACCTGCTACCTGTGAAGCATTTTCTTTTACTTCTACTCTACCTTGGACTGAAACATCTGTGATTCGAGCATTTTCTGCATTGCGAGCTAGGGCAGCTGAGTCGTAAGTACCGACAATATTGACCTCTTTCAGATCCAGATTGGAAATAGAAGAACCACTCTTGAGGTTTTCAAATAAAGGCTTGACCAGATTATAAATCGCATACTGCTTGCCATTATGGTTACCTGTCAGACTGCCTGTGAAGTTCCCTTTGAGGTAGACATAATCCGCAGGTGCCAGACTAACTTCGCTAGCATCCAAATCAGCCCCCAGAACATAGTTGCCAGCCATATTTTGCTTCATAGCGTCTATCAAACCAGCAAAGCTAGTGTAGACATTTTGCTGGCTAGGGACTGCCTTACTGATATAGAAGTCATAGCCAGACTTATAGCCTGTCTCACCTTCTTGGACCAGCTCAGGCAGAGATACTGTCACCTTATAGACGTCCCTGCCATCCTTATGACTTTCCGCTATGTTGTGAACCGGCAGAAGCATTTCCTTAGATTCACTTGATTTGACTTTGACGAAGTAGGTAGACAAATCCGTAGGCATAGAACTCATAGATACGACGCGCTTAAACTGGTCGTTTTCTTTTCTGTAAAACTCGGCCGAATCAATATCTCGGAAGGCAATCTTCTTGTATTCCAATTCGAAATTGCGGCTGTCCGTTTCAAGGTCTGTGAAGCTGCCATTATCCAGTTCATAAGTCAGCTTGGTTTTCAGGGTATAGCCTGTATAGTAGTCTAAGTCGCCGATTTTTAGACTTCCTGCGAAATTGGTAATCGGAAGAGTTCGGACGAGCTGATCTCCCTGGTACAATTCAGCTGTCGCTGAACGGAAGGACTGGGTCTGGTCTTCTAATCTATATTGGACAGTCACTGACTTGTCATCTGCATTTTCTGTCAGACTTAGAATGGAAACCATTGGCTTGACTTTAGGCACTCCATTTAGAGCTTCTTTGGCTGCTGTCAGGCTAGCAAATGCTTGATTGACCTGCACTTGTGTTGCAGTTTGATTATTCAGAACTCCTTCTGCCTTAGTCAATTCATCAGTATAAGATGTCTGCTTATCTGAATCCGCATTTTTAAATTTAGCAGTTGTTTTAACGGTTGGATTTAAATCGTACTCATTTTGAAGAGCCGTTTTGACAACCTCAAGACCACTTAACTGAGCTTTGGCTTGATTGATTTGTCCCACTAGTTGGTTAACTTCTGCTTGGCTAGCATGTGATTGACTTAGAAGCGTCTGCCCCGCCGTCAAAGCAGTATCATAGCTAGATTGATGACTCAGACTATCATTGAAATAACGTGCCTGAGCTTTAATCTGATCTGCTTCCGCTAATAGATTATGCAGTGGAATTAAATCGAATTCTTCTAAAACTTCTGCTTTTGGTGCTTCGTTCGGTACCATGTTCGGCTTAGCTGTACCAACTTTAACAATTTGTGTTACTGGAGCCAAAGTTTCTTTATTAGAAAGCTCTTGACGATCAATTTCTTGACCATTGGAGCTGTAAATACGAGTCTTAATCGTCCGCTCGCCTTGGACACCTGGAGTCGCAATTTGGCGAGCATCTCGAACAAGTTCGTCCGTTTCTTCTTCACGAATAGTGAAGTTAATCTTCTCAACACGCGTTTCGTCGGTGTAAGTTAGCAGATACTCTGGCAAAGCATCGGCTTTCGGAGCTTCATTCGGTACCATATTTGGTTTAGCCGTACCAACTTTTACAACTTGCGTTACTGGAGCGAGAGTTTCCTCATTGGAAAGTTCTTGGCGGTCAATTTCTTGTCCATTGGAGCTGTAAATACGAGTCTTAATCGTCCGCTCGCCTTGGACACCCGGAGTCGCAATTTGGCGAGCATCTCGAACAAGTTCGTCCGTTTCTTCTTCACGAATAGTGAAGTTTATTTTCTCCACTCGAGTTTCATCCGTGTAAGTTAGCGGATACTCTGGTAACGTGTCTGCTTTCGGAGCTTCACTTGGTACCATGGTTGGCTTAGCTGTTCCGACTTTAACAACTTGTGTTACTGGAGCCAAGGTTTCTTCATTAGACAGCTCTTGGCGGTCAACTTCTTGACCGTTGGAGCTGTAGATGCGAGTCTTAATCGTACGCTCACCTTGAACTCCCGGTGTTGCGATTTGACGGGCATCTCGAACCAATTCGTCCGACTCTTCTTCACGAATGGTGAAGTTGATTTTTTCTACTCGAGTTTCGTCGGTGTAAGTCAGTGGATATTCTGGCAGAGCTTCTGCTTTTGGTGCATCATTCGGTACCATGTGCGGCTTAGCTGTACCAACTTTAACAACTTGTGTTACTGGAGCTAGAGTCTCTTCATTAGATAGTTCTTGACGATCAATTTCCTGACCATTGGAGCTGTAGATACGAGTCTTGATAGTTCGTTCACCCTCAACACCTGGGGTTGCGATTTGGCGAGAGTCCTGAGGCAATTCATCAGTGTATTGTTCCTCGATGTTAAAGGCTATTTTCTCAATACGAGTCTCATCCGTATAAGTCAACGGATACTCTGGCAAAGCTGCTTCTTTCGGTGCATCGTTTGGAACCAGGGTTGGCTTAGCAGTACCAACCTTAACAACCTGCGTAACTGGAGCTAAGGTTTCTTCGTTAGACAGCTCCTGACGGTCAACTTCTTGACCGTCTGAACTGTAGACACGGGTCTTGATGGTTCGCTCGCCCTGGACACCCGGAGTCGCAATTTGACGAGCATCTCGAACAAGTTCGTCCGTTTCTTCTTCACGAATAGTGAAGTTGATTTTCTCCACTCGAGTTTCGTCCGTGTATGTTAATGGATACTCTGGCAAAGCGTCTGTTTTTGGTGCATCACCTGGTACCATGGTTGGCTTAGCCGTGCCAACTTTAACAATTTGCGTTACTGGAGCTAGAGTCTCCTCATTGGATAACTCTTGGCGGTCGATTTCCTGACCATTGGAACTGTAAACACGAGTCTTGATGGTTCGCTCGCCTTGCGCGCCTGGAGTTGCGATTTGACGGACATCTTGTGGTAATTCATCCGTATATTGCTCCTCGATGTTGAAAGCTACTTTCTCTACTCGAGTTTCGTCGGTGTAAGTCAGCGGATACTCTGGCAAAGCCTCTGCTTTCGGCGCATCATTTGGTACCATGGTTGGCTTAGCAGTACCAACTTTAACAATTTGCGTTACTGGTGCTAATGTTTCTTCATTAGATAGCTCTTGGCGGTCAATTTCTTGACCACTGGAGCTGTAGATACGAGTCTTAATGGTCCGCTCGCCCTCAACACCCGGTGTTGCGATTTGACGGGCGTCTTGTGGCAACTCATCAGTGTATTGTTCCAAAATATTGAAGGCTACTTTTTCAACACGCGTTTCGTCCGTGTAAGTTAATGGGTACTCTGGAAGAGCATCGGCTTTTGGTGCATCGTTCGGTACCATATTTGGTTTAGCCGTACCAACTTTGACAACTTGCGTTACTGGGGCTAGAGTTTCCTCATTCGATAACTCCTGACGGTCAACTTCTTGACCATTGGAACTGTAGACACGAGTCTTAATAGTTCGCTCACCCTCAACACCTGGAGTTGCAATTTGACGAGTACCTTGGACTAGCTCGTCAGTCTCTTCTTCACGAATAGTATAGTTAATTTTCTCTACTCGAGTTTCGTCCGTGTAAGTTAGCGGGTATTCTGATAGCTCTTCTACCTTTGGTGCGTCAGCTGGAATCAGACTTGACTTACTTGTTCCGACCTTAATAATCTGAGTGACTGCTGCAAGAATTTCTTCATCCGATAAAACTTGGCGGTCAACCTCTTGTCCATTCGAGATATAGATACGAGTGGTAATAGCCCGCTCGCCTTGTACACCTGGTGTGACGATTTGACGGCTGCCTTCTGGAATCTCATCTGTATACTGTTCTTCGACAGAAAAATCTATCTTTTCTCTTCTTGTTTCATCTGTCGCAGTCAGTTCTAATTCTTGGGCTTGATGCACGGGTGCTTCATCTGGTGCGGTACCATAAGTTGTTAGTTCCGGAACTTCTTGTACTGGAGCGGTGTCTGGTGCAGTGCCATACGTTGTCAAGTCTGGGACTTCTTGAACCGGTGCAGTATCCGGTGCAGTGCCATAAGTCTTCAATTCTGGAACTTTTTGCACTGGTGAGTCATCTGGTACGGTACCATAAGTTGTTAGTTCTGGAGCTTCTTGTACGGGAGCAGTATCGGGTGCAGTGCCATAGGTTGTTAGTTCTGGAGCTTCTTGTACTGGTGCGGTATCTGGTGCAGTGCCATACGTTGTCAATTCTGGGACTTCTTGGACTGACGCTGTATCGGGCGTCGTTCCATAGGTCGTCAATTCGGGAACTTCATTTACGGGTGCGGTATCTGGTGTAGTTCCATAGCTGGTAAGCTCTGGGACTTCTTGCACTGGTGCTTCTTTTGGTACAGATTTGACTGCAGCAGTTCCAACCAACACAATTTCCGAAACTGGCTCTGCAGTTACCTGGTCTGAAACCACTTCGCTTTTTACAATTTCTTTACCTGCAATATAATTGCGAGTGACGACAGTACGTGTACCAGCGACACCTGCGCGAATAACCTGAGATTGCCCCTCTGCGAGTTCATTTGAATATCGATATTCTGTTTGATAAGGCAGGACTTGGGTTTGGCTGCTTTCTTGGCTCTTGAATTCCAGTTCTGGTACTTCATTGACAGGAGAAAGCCGAGCGAATTCGCGCTCTTTGGCAGCAATAATCTCTTTTTCTTGCTCGGTCAGTCTCTCTGTTTCACTAGATACAGGCTTATTGGAAGTACTCAGATTCCCAGAAAGACTAGCAGATTTGCCTGCCTGCTGATCAACTTCAACAGCTGACAAGTCCTTTTGTGCCGTAGGAAGCTGATGACTTCCTGCTGCGTTTTCCTTGCCTTGTTCAGCGCTTTTAAGATAGCCTACATACTCAAAACCAGCAATCTCTAAAGGCTCCGGCAGCTTATCTCCCACTGTCAAATTTAGCCTTTGATTGTAGGCGGCTAATTCAATATTGGTCACTGCAAATACAGAAGGAGCTAGGAGAATAGATCCTAGACCCGTCACCAGCAAAATAGAAGACAGGTATCGCTTACCATTTCTACCTCGTGCAATTACTAAGACTGCTAAGGTCAGCCCAGCAGCTGCAAATGTCGCTTCCCACAGACTTGAGTAGCCCGTCTTTGGCAAACTTTTTGCCGAAAGCCCCTGGGTCTTAGGACGGTAAACCAGATAATAAGCATCAGAGTTTTCTTCCACAAACTTTGGAAGCTCCTTAACAACTGCATTCTTCTCAGCTTCAGTCAGCTCAGACTCTACTACGTAGTGATACTGGACTGGAACGGTTTTGCCGGCTGAGACTTCTGCAGCCTCAACCGTGCTTATATTTCCCCCTATTGCGGTACTCAAAAAGAAGCTTCCGATAGTGGCGGAAACCAATCCTACTGATAACTTTCTAAAAGAATAACGCTGGAGCGTATCGCCAGTGATTCTTTTTTCCATAATAATTCCCTTTTCTCCATATAATAATCTCTTAAAATTTTACAGAATTTCCTACAAAAATTCAATGCTTTTGCTTAAAAATATATCTTTGAAAGCTGAAATCATCATGTTTTTGAACAACCTGAAAATAGTGTTCATTTTTAACTAAAAAAATAAAAAAACAAATCTTCGGTTAGAAAATTTGCTTTTTAAAATGTGATTTACTTTGTTAGTCAGGAGTTCAAATTCAACTCAAAGAGACCATACTCATGCTTGTCTCCTTGCAATTCCGCTGCATAGTGGCGCGTGACAGTTTTTTGATGAATCAAGGCCCCAATAGCTGAAGCTTGTCTCTTCTGCGCTTCTTTAAAAATCGGATAGGCCAAGGCAGAGCCCAACCCCAAGAATTGCTCATCTACTCCTAGATACATAATTGTATAACGTTTGGGAAAACGCTTGGTCCAAAAAAGCTTGGCTAGGTTAAGAGGAGTCAGTTTTTGATAAACCAGAGAACCATAGTCCGGCATGGCAATCAGAAAACCAGCTAGCTTGCCCTCCTTATAGGCCAGCTTAACCATAGAAAAATCAAGAATGTACTGGTATTTCTGAAAAATCTGACTGAACTGCTGACTAGAAATTGACCGATAAATCGGAAAATCTTGATAGAGGCGATTGAGAAGCTCAAAAACCTGCAGCGAAGCTTCTTCCCAGTCCTTCTTCTTTGGAGAGCAAATGGTGAAACCCGCTTCTTCAAAAGACTCAAAACGATGAGCCAGCTTATCCTGATGAATTTGATTGCTGACCTTGGGATAAAAATTGGATAGATAGCGCTCCTTGAGCTCAAAACCAGCAGCCTGCCATAGCTGGGGATAATAGGCTGGATTATGAGGTTCCCCTGTAAAAGGTAACTCCTCTGTTCCAGTCAGCTGCATTCGATAGCCCAGCCAAAAACTTGCTTGTACGGGGCCGATTATCTTAATCGCTCCGAGACTGCGAGCAAAACCTGCTAAATGCTCGATAAAAGCAGATGCAATCTGCTGGTCATTGATTGACTCGAAAAATCCCAAGTAAGCAGCCTCATCCCCTGGATAGAAGGTCAGGAGGCCTCGAATACAAGGCTGGCCCTCCTCATAGCCAATAAAGGCATAGGTTTCTAAGTCAGAACTCAGCGGGTGACTGCCTTCAATCAAAGCCAGTTCTTCCTCTTCCGACTGTATGAGGTGGTCCGGTTGGTAAATCTGCTTGGGCAGGGCTAGAAAATCGTCCAGCTCTACAGTATTTGCTTTGACTGGTTTAATTTCCAGCATGATCTTCCTCCTTAATCAGTCGAATCTTGCCAGTAAGGCCATCCATCTCAATCCAGTCACCATTTTGCAGCTGGCTGCAGGCGCCTCTGACATTGACAATGGAAGGAATACCCAACTCGCGGGAAATAATGGCCGTGTGCGAGAGCAAAGACCCCTGCTCGGCAATGACACCCTTGGCTTGGGTCAGAAGATAAACCCAGCCCGGATCGGTCATCTTGGTTACGATAATCCGGTCCTGAGCAGACTCAATCTCCTGCACATCTTCCACGAGCAAAACCTGAGCCTTAACGCAGCCAGGTGAGCAGCCAATCCCTTGTAAGGCTTGATTGCCCGTATTATGACTGCTGGTACGATTTTGCGGTTTCAGGTATTTCTCAAAGACCTGTCCAGCAAAAACATAGCGACTAAAGCTTGGCAGTTCCTTATCAGCCTCCAACTTCTCCCGACGCTCGGCTATCAATCCACTAACATCTCTGGGCTTTCTGGTCAGCTCAAACAACTCTTCCTTTGTCAGGTAAAAAACTTCTTCAGGCGTAGCCAGCAGCCCTTGCTCGGCTAATTGCTGCCCAAGCGTTCGGAAAATCTGTCGCATCATGCCGTAGATCCGAGTACGATTTAAGCGGGAGCTTTCCCGATATTTAACTCCCGTCATGGCTCGCTTGCGAAGAAAATTCGTCCACCAGCCTGATTTTTGCTCCTCTTCTTCAAGTTTCTGAGGTGCCAACTTCTTCTCCTCTTGCTGGCACATTTGCAGCAGGAGCTTGAGCAGACGCTCTGGATGCGTTCGAAAGGTTGGTGTTTCTAACTTCAACTCTTCTGGAGCCCGATCACCAAATTCATGGATAAAATGGGCAATTTCTTGGACCAAAGGGTGCTGGCGACTTAGAAAGACTGCTGGACTTTCACTTGCCATGGCCTGTCTAATCTCTGCATTTTCTTCTGCTTTCAGCTGAGCTGTTAAAGCCTGCAGAGCCAAAGCCGGCTGCATACTTTCAATCTGCTCAATTCCTGCAATCTCAGCCTGAACAGCCCCGCCGCGACGCGACTTCTTCAGGAGTCCAGTATAGACAAAAGCATAGAGATCATTTACCAGGGTAATGTCCCAGTGAGACAGAATATCCTCTTTTAGCTTACTGACCAAGGCAATCAAGGTCTCAGCATCTGCGTCGGGAGAAAAGTTCGCTTCGTATTCGCGCTGAATCTGGGCAAACTGCTCTTCCAATTGCCGCATTTGCTTGGGCGCTGTCCAGAACTCTCGAATGATTCGGAGCATGATTTGCAGGCGTTTGAAAGCAGACAGGTGCACTGGCATCTGAGGCACCTCTGTCTCTCTCACTCCCAGCATATCCTGCCAGATAGGAATGATTTTCTTAGAAAAAGGCAGAAGCTGCAAGAGCTGATACCAGCTCTGAATCTGGTAATAAACACGACTATTGACCGGCTGCAGCATATTTTGAAAAGTAGCTTCATAGGCAGCCAACTCAGGGGCACCCTTGCCAACCAAGCGCTGGGCCAGACTGCGGAAAATGCTGGCATAAGCCTCTTGGATAAAACTAATAGTCAGAGGACTGGAAACGCCCGGATAGCTCTCGACAATGTTGCTGTTATCCAGAATAATCCGCTGACCCTCTGGCAAGGTAGTAATAGGTCGTGCCTGCAAGAGATAGAGCTGGCCATTGGCGAAGGTAAACTCCATATCCATATAAGGTCCGAAAAGCTGACTTACCTGACTTGCCAAGCCTTGTAACTCCGCGAGTTGTTCCTGTGATAAGTCTGGAGAGTTCTCCATCTGCTCTGTATAAAAGAGCTGGTCCTTGGGATGGAGTGTCACCATTGTTGTAGGAATCTTATCCTCGACAACCTTATTGCCCAAGCCCCTACCAATGACAATGATGTGCTCATTCAAAATGCCCTTGGGATTAGCTGTGAAGTAAATCCCAGACAAGTCTCCCTCCTGCATAACCTGAACAAGGCAAATCATCTGCGCCTGCTTCAAGGATAATCCCTGCTCAAATAGATAACTAAGAGCCGACTCCTGATAAAGAGAGAGCAAGGTCGCTTGGATGGCTTCTTTAAGTCCATCCGGCTTCACATTGAGCTGGCTCTTAAACTGACCGGCAAAGGATGAATCCTTGCCATCCTCAATGGTTGCTGATGAGCGGACTGCGAAGCGACAGTCTGTCTGAGAAAACTCCTGATGAATCCAGTTTTCTGCCACTGTCAGATCTTCTTGCGCAAATTGATCTTTAGCCCAGTCCTGCAGTTGCAGGCTGAGCTGAGACAAGTCCACCTCTCCAGACCGATAAGCTGCTTCCATCCGCTTCAAGTCAGCAGAGGTGGCCAGATTTTGAAAAAAGTCAAAAGCAAACACTGCAAAGTCAGGAACCGGCAAACCAGCAGCCTGCATTTTCAGCAAATGATAGACCTTGCCTCCGACCTGGTCAAGCCCTGTCTGCTTGATTCTTTTCATCAAAGTACCCCCATCAAGAGATAAACAGCAACGGACAGAACCATGGTCGTCTCCGTGATATAAGTATAACGTTCCACCCGCTCCCGTATATTAAAGCAAGTCGGATCCTTGATAAACTGCTCAAACTGGACGGTCATCCAGATGACATTCAGCACCAAGACTACCACTCCGACATGGGAAATATTCCAGAGAAGGGCGAAATTGGTCAAGATATCCAGCAGAGTCACCACCTCGATAAAGCGAGTGGCTTTTTTGTAGCCAAAAAGCTTAGAATAGGTCACATACTCTGTCTCGTCTTTTGGCGCCCGAATCTTGCGGCAGACTTCCCAGATCAGACTTGGGAAATACATGGTAAAAGCCAGCAAGACGGTCGGTAAAGACAAGAGAGGCAGATTGTACTTGTAGCAGACAAAAGAGATAGTATAGAGATTCAAAATCATCATGACTGGATTATGGGTTACTAGAGCCAGAGGCAGAGAATTTTGAATCTTGTCACGCTTGAAGAACCAGAAGGACATGAGAGTTCCGTAGATGTAGAGAAAGAGGAACCAGCCGATATTGTTCATAAAGAGAACATTGAGAAGTACAGATACAGCTACGATAAAGCTGAGGGCAATAGCCAAGTCCTTCTTTTTCACCCGGCCAGATGGCAGAGCTCGATGAGGAAAGAGGCGTCTGTCGGTCTCGTAGTCCTTGAAATCATCCGCAATCCGCAGAATCATCAGAAAGACGAAAATCGTAAAAATCCCAATCAACTCCTGATGGTCAAAGTGAAAGGTAGTCACTCCGTCATTGAGCAGAAGGACAAAATAAATCTCAAAAAACATGATGGCAGCCACAAAAAAGCGTGGCAGCAAAGGAAACATTTCCTTATAATAAACAGCTAATCGTTTAAACATAGCTTTTCTCCAATCTTTTCCCCCATTTGAATCTGGGTTTCTATTCCGAGGTCTGAGTAAGTCAGGATATCCTGATCCAAGCGAATCGTGCCTGCTGGATAGAGGACAAGGATGGTTGAGCCGCCCAGACCAAAGCAGCCCTTCTCCTGTCCCCTGACCAAATGGTCCTGACTGTGATTGTATATTCTTCCGACCAAGAGAGCCCCTACTTCCATCTGCAGGACAGGTCCTAGGTCGGTATCTAAAAGACAGTATTCTCTTTTATTTTCCTTGTAAATCAAGCGCCGCTTCTGGGCTACCTGCCTGACCGTATGCAGGCGTCCCTTGATTTTTCGACTTTGGGTAATTCTGCCGGATTCAGCCGCCAGATAGCGGTGCAGGTCTTCTACTCCCAAGCGATAGACCAGCGCTGTTCCGCCAGTGAACAGCTGGGCTAACTCTTCATCCAACAGTAAGTCAGCTAGCCTGTATGTCTGACCCTTTATCGTCAGCTGCAAGTCCTGACTAATGGTAAAAGCCTCCAGCTTGGCATCTGTCACAGCCAGTACTTGACTGTCAGGACAGACCGGACGTAGAGCGGGCTTGATTTTCCTCTGGAAGAAAGCCGCGAAGCTAGGATAGGGGCTATCTTCATAGTCAGCCAGATTCAGCTGATAATTTTCAACAAAAGCTGCTATTTTCTTGCGAGAAAAAGGAGTGTAGTCTTTCAAAGTCAGAAGATAAGACAGGCTAGGTCGGGTCAAGATAGGCAACAAGAAGCGACCCCAAGTAGTCCCATAAAGCTTGTCTAACAGACCCGCCTTGTATTCTGTCGGTTCAACTACTTGGCCAGTCCTTCTCTGATAGACCTTAACCATGCGGGAGAACCCCCAGACCAATCAGACTTGTAACAGCTAAAATCGCAAAGACCAGATAGGCCAGCTTATTGGGCTTGGGAATCCGGCAGTTGTAAACAAATAAGAAGGTCAGCAAAAGAGATAACCCCAGCCACACCCAAGCAAAGAGACCAGGCGCTATCCATTGACAGACCAGATAGGTCAGAGGGAAAAAGAGGGCGCTGTAAGTCACGGGCAAGCCGATAAAATAAGAGCCAGATCCTTCATCATGTTTGGCCAAGCGATTAAAATGAGCCAAGCGCGTAACTGCAGCTAAGACATAGAGGACAGCCAAGATGATATTGGCCGCTCCCAAGGGCAGCTGGGTCATGAGAAGCACAGCCGGAAGAGCCGCAAAGCTAATCATGTCGCAGAGCGAATCAATCTCAATACCGAAGCGCTTCTGGCTTTCAGTTCGCTTCATCCGCCGTGCCACCACACCATCAAAGAGGTCACAGATACCGCTAACGATAAAGGCCATCATGGCTAGCCGTAGCTGGGACTGAATGATGGCGTAGACTGCCAACAGTGCAAAAGCAGCGCCCATATAGGTCAGGATAACAGATTTGTCGTATTCACCGATAAACAAAGGTTCATTCTTCTTCATGAATTCTTATTTCTCCTCTTCTTCCATCTAAGGTAACCAGCATGCCAGTTTCTAGCAGCTGAGTTGCATTCTTGGCGCAAACCAGAGCTGGAATACCGCATTCCCGAGCGACTATGGATGCATGGCAGAGAACCCCGCCATACTCTGTCACAAGACCGCCTAGAATACCGAAAACATAACTCCAACCCGTATCTGTATAGCGAGTAACAAGGATTTCTCCCGGCTCAATCGTCTCAATATCAGCCAAATCCAAGAGGACTCGAACCCGACCGGTCACCTGACCGCTGCTGGCTGGCATTCCCGTCAGCAGGGCCTGACTCTCATGGGCCACCTCTTCCACGCTCATCTCTTTGTCGGTCAAATCGCCTACTGGCTCAAAATTCCGATAGGTCTGGCAATAATGCTGATTATCAGCAGCCTCTTCTTGAAGCTGGTCTGCTGTCTTTTGCCCTTTCATAAAGTCAGTCAGACTTTCTTTCTTAATGTAAAAAACATCTTGTTTATTTTTCAGAAAGCCTCTCTTTTCATAGGCTCGGCCAAGTTTAAGGCTAATCTGACGAATGAGGTGGTAATAGCGTGTGGAAATGTCCTTGAACTCCTCCCGCCACCAGAGCAAGTTCCGCAGGTCTTGACTGATTTTTTCTATCTTTTTCCGCTTGGCTAGAGATAGATGAGCCAAATCCAGCTCAGACTCTGAGACAGGACTGAGCGAAGCTTTGGCCGCTTGGTAATACGCTGAATCAGCAACCAACTGTTGGACCGCTGTCAGAACCTGATGAGCATCTTCTTCATAACTTGCTACTCGTAAGTCCAGCTCCCGAGCTGAGTGATAGCCAAAGTCCCTTTGAAAATCCTGAATCTTGATAAAATCTGCTCGCTCAGGATATTGTGCTGCCAGTCCCTGCAACTCTTCCACCGATAACTTCAGCCAATCGTCTGTCAGTTTCTCGTCTGCCAAAACAAAATCCGCAGCTTCCAGCATTCGAGCCAAAGGCTTGGTATGCGAAACATTTCCTAACTTAGCTATCAGTTGGAAAAATTCATCGACCGTCAGCCATTTGAGGAGACTGGTCTTTTTCATGGACAGCTGGACCGTATTGATGTAGGCCTGCCAGAAATAAGTTCCCTCACTGTCTAAATAAGCCTGATTTAGCACTAACTGCCAAAGACTCTCGACCTGATACAGCGGGCTTTGGTCGTTCAGTTCTCGTATTTCTTGATTCAGGCGGTTAAATTGCTGACGCAGCTCTTGCAGCCTGTCTGGCGCCTGATATAGAAAAGTCTTAGTTACTTTTTGCGTTTTCAAGGCTACCCGCAGGAAATTCAAGAGCAAGGCTGGATTTAATTTACTGGTAAAACCTTGACCTTGGTAGTCTTTATTAACTCCCAGCTCATCATCAAAGTCTCGCTCAATATAGCCTGGAATCTGCTCCATACCTTGCTTGACCACTCCTAAGTTCCAGAAAGGCCGAGCATAATGCAGGCGCATCAGCGGCGGCATCACACCATCTGGCTCTAGGCCAATTGCCAGCAAAAAGCTGGAGAGTGCCTCTTGCCAAGAATAGCGATAAAGGCTCCACATCAGATTTGGACAGGGCTGGGCCGCGACGCCACCGTCCCGAAAATTCGCTGTCGTCCAGCGGCCACTGTAGATTTTAGTTGGCACTGTCGTGATGGGCCGAGCCTGCAGCAGATAGACTTGCTCTTGTACGGCACACCACTCAATATCCATCGGCCGACCAAAATACGCTACAATCTGCAAAACTTGCTCGTGTAGCTTCTGCAAGACTGCCATAGGCATTTCAACTTTTTCAAGCTGGCTCCAGTCCGGCTTGTACCAAGAAAGAGTCAGTTGCTCAGGATTAACTTGACCGCTAACCAAGCTCTCAGCTGAGCCTTTTACATACTCCAATAGCATGGTCTGGTCCTGATTTGTTGCCACGTCTAGGGAAAAGCAGACACCGCTAAAGTCAGGCTTTATCTGCTCCTGAATCAGCACCGCCATGGCAAAATCCTGTTCTGCCAGACCCTGACGCTGCCAGTAGGCCAAGGCTTCAGGATTAAAAAGGGAAAGCAGACAGGAACGAATGCCTTGCTCAATTTCTGACAGTGTCCGGCAGTTGCCGATCGAGTCATATTGGCCAGCAAATGACATGGCCTGTCCGTCTTCTAAGAGGGCACTGCTGCGAACGATATAAGCTTGATTTTGCTGACAAAAGGCTGCTAACTCCCGCTGCCAAGCTGGATCCAAGGGATAGTGCTGCAAACGCTCCGCAATTTCCTCCTTGCCCAGTTCGATGAATTCTTTAAGTCCCTGTTTTGAGTATTCTGGCAGAGCTGCTCTTAGCCAAGCCATTACTTGGTCCGCAGGCAAAATCAGACCCTTAGGAACCGAAAGCCCCAGCTGACAGAGGTTGATTAACTGATTGATTTTACCGCCATAGACGGCCGAAGACTCTTTTTCCAGCCATAATTCTTTCATCAAATACTCCCATCTCACATACGATTTTTTCTAAGCTTAGCCCAGTAGAGCAGACGATTGACTCCTAGATGCGTGCCCGCCCCTAGGATGAGAATGCCCAGCATCTGCTGCCAAGACAGAGGGATATAGAAAAGCAAGAAAATAATACAGCCAATCAAAGAATCAATCTGGTCTATCCAGATAAAAGTCCATTTCCAGCCATTTTCCGCTGTCTTGCCCTCTCTGATTTCCAAACGGCGCTTGATAAAGCTATTGGGCAGCTCAAACAAAACATAAGCCAGCCCCAAAAGAGCCCCAAGGACCAGATTAAACAGCACGGTATTTTCGTAGAAAGCATAGACCATGTGCAACTTCTCTAGGCTAGGAATATTCTTCAAGAACAATCCCCAAAGGATCTGCGCCAAAGCTCCCCAGACAATCATGCCAAAGAAACCTTTCCAGGTCTTGTTAGCTCCAAAAAGCCTCTTCCCATCCTTTAAAATCAGCCCAGCATCCATCGGTTGGTATGCCCCCTCTAGCAGTGGAGACTTGCAAAAGATCATATTCAGAACCCCAGCCAAAATGACTGGCATCAGGGTGATATATAAAGCAAGAATCGAGCGCATAGTTATTTCCTATTCTCTTTATGAAAATCTGCTTGAAAAGATTAAGAGACTTCTCAAACTTTTATGACTTCATTATATCATAAGTCTCTAAAGCCCTTACACAACAAACTGTCAACAACTGTCACATCTGATTGTAGTACAAAAAAAAATTCGCTATTCTAACATTCTTATCTCTCCTTGCATCTATAACTGCCTGATTTTTCAAGACATACTAAGAGTTAGTAGCAACTAAATAAAATTGTAGATAATATATCAATCAATCTTCCTTTTATTATAAAAGGCTTTTAAAAAATTGTAAAGAAGTGCTCTTTATGATTCAAAGTAAAAAACCAGCTTTTCTAGCTGGTTTGTCAGTTTATCCTCTGTCATCATAGCCGTTTGGATGACTGGAATGCCATTTCCAAGCGGTTTCGATAATGGTTTCAATATTGTCGAATTTCGGCTGCCAGCCCAGAATTTTTCTTGCTTTCTCAGAAGAAGCAATCAGCGTATCCGGGTCCCCTGGGCGTCGCTCTGCTATTTCCAAAGGAATAGGATGTCCGGTCACCTTGCGGGCCGCTTCTACAATCTGAAGGTTGGAAAAACCAGTCGAAGAGCCAAGGTTAAAGGCATCTGAAGGATGTCCAGCACGCAGATGCTCGACAGCCAGAATATGGGCGTCAGCCAAGTCGAAAGGATGGACATAATCGCGGACATTAGTCCCGTCCGGAGTATCGTAATCATCACCAAAAACGGCAATCTTCTCACGTTTGCCCTGAGCCACCTGAAGCACAATGGGTAGGAGATGGGTTTCAGGTCCGTGGTCCTCGCCGATTGAGCCGTCGGGCTTTGCACCGGCTACATTGAAATAACGCAGGGCTACAAACTTGATGCCATAGGCCTGGTCTGCCCAGCGCATAATGGTCTCCATCATGAGTTTGCTCTCACCATAAGGATTAATCGGCTTTTGCGGAGTCGTTTCTAGAATCGGAACTTCCTCAGGAATGCCATAAGTTGCAGCAGTTGAAGAAAAGACAATGTTTTTAACGCCGCATTCCTGCATGACCTCCAAAAGAGAAACCATGCCGGCTGTGTTATTATCAAAATACTTGAGCGGGTCCGCCATGGACTCTGCGACCAACGAAAAGGCAGCAAAGTGAATGACTGCATCGATGGATGGATGTTTGGCAAAAACGCCACGCATAAAGTCCTTATCCGCCAAATCCCCCTCGTAAAAGACTGCTTGTGGATGGACGGCCGCCCGATGACCAGTCACCAAATTATCAACGACGACTACCTCTTCCTTGCCTGCCGCTACCAGACGGTCTACCATGTGCGAGCCGATATAGCCAGCACCACCTAATACTAAAATTGCCATAAAACTTCCTTTCCCTGTTACGCTAGATTCATTATAACACATTTCCTAAGGCTGGATGCCGACGGATTGGACGAAGCGCATGAAAGCCTCCTGCCCTTCCTCTGTTCGCTTATAAACTCCAGCATCCTCCAATACACGGCTGAAAATTTGCCCAACCGATGCCTGAACTACTACTTCCACCGTCTCAGCGGTAACATCTGGATTCTGGTCTTTGAGTTGATTGGCCCACTCCTGATGATAGGCAGCAACCTGACAGTTTTCTCCTAGTAGGAAAAGTTCTACCTGTTTGAGTTCTTCCTTGAGACGAGGTGGCAGAATAGCCAGCCCCATCACCTCAATCAGGCCGATATTTTCTTTCTTAATATGCTGCACATCCTTATGAGGGTGATAAATGCCGTCTGGATGTTCTGGGGAAGTTTGATTGTCCCGCAAGACCAAGTCTAGCTCAAAACGTCCATCTTTTCTGCGCGCAATCGGTGTGATGGTATGGTGAGGCTCACCCTCAGAATCTGCCAACACCTGCACACTTGGGTCAGAATAGGTCCGCCAAACTTGCAAGATCTTGTCAGCCAACTCAATCAACTGTTCCTTCTTCTCAGACCTTAGACGAATGACGGACATGGGCCACTTGACAATGCCTGCCTCCACCTCTTCAAATCCGCTAAAAGTAAAGCTGCAATCCAGCTCTGCTATTTCCATAGGGAAGGTATGACGTCCGCCCTGATAGTGGTCGTGGGTCAGGATAGAGCCGCCGACAATAGGCAGGTCGGCGTTAGAACCTGCGAAATAGCCTGGAAAGGTCTCAACGATGTTCAGCAGGCGCTCAAAGGTCAGCCGGCTGATGGACATAGGAAGGTGCTGGCTGTGCAGAAAGATGCAATGCTCATTAAAGTAGGCATAGGGCGAATACTGGAAGCCCCACTCCTGTCCAGCCAAGTCAAAGCGAATAATCCGATGATTGGCGCGAGCTGGGTGGTCCAAGCGCCCTTGGTAACCTTCATTTTCCATGCAAAGCTGGCAGGCTGGATAATGGCTGGTCTTTGCCTTTTTAGCTGCCGCAATTTCCTTGGGATCCTTTTCTGGCTTAGAGAGATTGATGGTGATTTCCAAATCTCCATAAGCGGTCGGTGCTTTGAAAGCAATGTTTTTAGCAATAGCTTTGACCTTGATGTAGTCATTCTTTTGACTAAGCTGGTAAAAATCAGCCACAGCTTGCTGAGGACTTGAGGTATAAGTCGTCCAGAAGTCCCGATTGAGCTGGCTAGGAGCTGGTGTAATCAAGTCCATGAGCTCAGCTCCCAGTATATCCTGCTCAGCCAGAGTATCGCCAATCTTCCCATTCTTTACAGCCACAGCTACCAAGTCATCCTTCAGGTCAATTAGCTGATCAGCCTCCGTATCCTGCTCTGCCACTGCCTCTCCGACTAAAGCCATGACACGATTGCTCAGATAGATGGTGTCCATTTCCTCAAAAGTGCTATTGTTAATCACTGCTGATACAAAAGCATCCAGTAACTTCTTGGACATAGATTTTCCTTTCTCTTGCTAGTAAAGAGTGTGGGACAGAAATCGGTAATTCGTTAGAATTCGATTTCGTCGTCCCACCTCCGCACAGTTGATTAGGGCTGTAAAAGCTGATGAAATCAGCGTAATAGAGCCCACTCAACCACTGCGTCTTGCTCGACAATCCAAAGACAATTGAGAGGCTAGGACTTTTGTCCCAGACCCAAGTTCCTTTTCTCTGATTTAGTCCAGCACTCGGCTTCCACCAGCTACTTCTGCTATATAAAAACTAGGGGCATAGCCAACGACTTCTTGATACTTGCGGCCGACATTTTCTTTGAAAGATTCCACCGCATCCTTAGCAACTAAAGCAATGGCGCAACCACCGAAGCCTGCTCCAGTCATACGTGCCCCCAGAACACCTTCTTGCTCCCAGGCCGTATGAACCAAGGTGTCCAGCTCTAGACCAGTCACTTCATAATCATGCTCCAATGAAACTTGGGACGCATTCATGAGACGGCCAAACTTATCAAGAGCACCTGCCTGCAAAGCTGCCCGCGCTTTCAAAGTGCGTTGATTTTCTAAAACAGCATGGCGAGCCCGTTTGAGACGATTTTCGTCCTCTATCAGATAGCTATACTCATCAAAGGCCCACTCGTCCAACTCACCCAAGGTAGCGATAGACAGCTTGCGATTGAGCTCTTCAACAGCTTTTTCGCACTCCGCCCGACGCTCATTGTATTTAGAGTCAGCTAACTCACGACGCTTGTTGGTATTCATAATCACTACGACATTATCCTTGAGATCAAGCGGCACCAAATCATATTCGAGAGTATTGGTGTCTAAGTAAATAGCCCGCTGGTCAGCACCCATTCCGATAGCAAACTGGTCCATAATGCCAGAATTAACCCCGATAAACTCATTTTCAGTTAATTTACCGATTTTCACTAGGTCCAAACGTTCCAACTGCAAATCAAAGAGTTTCTCAGCAATGACACCTGTCAAGAGCTCTAGCGATGCAGAAGACGACAAGCCGGAACCATTCGGAATATTTCCATAAACATAGACATCCATGCCTCGGTCAATCGTATAACCTGCCTTCTGCAGAAAATGCAGAACTCCTTTCGGATAGTTGGTCCAGTTATGCTCAGGCTCAAAGTGCAGGTTTTCCAGCGGCACTTCAATAATCCCTTTTTCTTCAAAATTCCCTGAGAAGAATCTCAAGAGCTGATCGTCCCGCTTGCGAGCCGCTCCATAAGTTCCTAGAGAAATCGCAGCAGGAAAAACATGGCCGCCGTTATAGTCCGTATGCTCACCAATCAGATTGATCCGACCGGGTGAAAAGGAAGTGTGGTCCGCTTCTACTCCAAAAACCTTGGCAAAATCTGCGCGGACTTGCTCCGCTGAAATTAGGTTTGACATAAGCTAAACTCCTTTAAAATGAATAATCGATATTGTAATCGTTTTCTTGGTTTTATTATAACTGTTTCCGAGTAAAAATTCAATAAATTTAGTAAAATTTTACTAATTTTATAGATAGACTTTTTGTAAAAATCCAAACAGTAATCTGTCTGGATTATTTTATAAGGAGCAATAGATTAGAAAATATTGTCTTCCGTCTCAGCATCAAAGTAATGCGCCTTGTTTAGGTCGAAGCCAAGTTTAATACTGCTTCCGGTATTCATATGATCACGTGCATCAACTTTGGCAACAAACTCACTGCCACCAACCGTACAGTAGAGGTGAGACTCCGCTCCAAGCAACTCAGAAACAGAAATCTTCGCAGTTAGAACCGACTCAGGGAAGGTTTCCAGAAAAGCTGGTTCCATGTTGATATCTTCAGGACGAATACCAAAAATCAACTTATTGCCTTCATAGCCCTTCTCCCGCAACCTCTTAAGATTGCCCTCTGGGACTTGGAGACTGAAGTCTCTGTTTGGTCCGACAAGACGGCCATCTTCCAGTGTCACTTCAAAGAAGTTCATAGCTGGGCTGCCGATGAAACCGGCAACGAACTTATTAACTGGGTTGTTATAGACTTCTTGAGGTGTACCAATCTGCTCCACTCGTCCAATCGTTCCAGTTCCAGCAGGATTCTTGGTCGCTGACATGATAACAATCCGGTCAGCCAGAGTCATAGCTTCAGTCTGGTCGTGGGTAACATAAATAGTTGTTGCCCCGATACGACGGTGAATCTTGGCAATCTCTGCCCGCATAGAAACACGTAGCTTAGCATCCAAGTTAGACAAAGGCTCATCCATAAGGAAAACCTTTGCATCCCGAACAATAGCGCGTCCCATTGCTACCCGCTGACGCTGACCACCAGATAAATCAGCTGGCTTACGCTGCAAGAATTCCTTCAAGCCTAGGATTTCTGCTGCTTCATTGACCCGTTTATCAATATCTTCCTTGCTGTACTTGCGCAGCTTGAGACCAAAGGCCATGTTGTCGTAGACCGTCATGTGGGGATAGAGGGCATAGTTCTGGAAGACCATAGCGATGTCACGGTCTTTTGGTGCCACATCATTGACCACTGTACCGTCAATAGAGGCAGTTCCTTCTGTGATGTCTTCAAGACCCGCAATCATACGCAGCGTAGTTGATTTTCCGCAGCCGGACGGACCGACAAAGACGATAAACTCTTTGTCCTTGATATCAAGATTGAAGTCTTCCACTGAGTAGTGGTCGCTGTTGGGATATTTTTTATAGATGTTTTTCAGATTTAATTCGACCATTCTTCTTCTCTTTTCTTATATCTATTCAAAAGTGATAGCTTGGCCATTTTCACTAGCGCTATATGTCAATTCTTTGAGGTTGATAACTACTTGAGCAGTGACCGACTTTTCTGCATTGCTACGGACAATACGGAGGCTATTTTCATCCAATAGATTCACTTCAATAGTGCCATCTAGGTCAAAGGCAGCAGACTGGTTGCGGTAACGGAAAAGCTTGAGCAAGGCTTGCACAACTGGACGCTTGACTTCTTCAGCAATCTCCTCATTAATGTAATAATGACGGTTGATATTGCGGCCTTCCTTAGTGTTTTCTAGCAGTTCAAGGTCATTTTTCCCAGCTAAGAAACCAACATAATAGACCTGTGGAATCCCTGGAGCAAAAGCCTGAATCAGACGGCTAATGAAGTACTTCTTGTCGTCATCGCCCAAGGCTGAGTAGTAAGTCGAGTTAATCTGGTAAATGTCCAGATTATTGTACTCAGCTGAGGAATACTTACGCTTGACATTAGCTCCTACCTTATATAGTTCATTGGTTGCAAAGTCAATTTCTTTATCAGTCAGAATATCCTTAACATCAACAACCCCAATACCATCGTGGGTGTCCAGTGTTGTGAATTGCTTCATAGGACTCATTTCAAGCCACTTGACTAGACGCTCTGCTTTACCACTGTATAGAGAATAAAGAGTTACCATCGGCAGCGCAAAATCATAGACAAAGTAGCCATGCTCTGCAATCTTGAACTGGATAGAATAATGCTCATGAATTTCTGGTAAAATATCCGTCCCAAACTCAGCCGCTTGCTGCTGGACTTTTTCTAAGAGATCCCAGATTTCTGGCTCAACAAAGAAATCATTAGTATCTAACTTTTTGACTGCATAGGCAAATGCATCTAAACGAATCAGATCACAGCCATGCTCTGACAGTTGACGCAATGTTTTCTTGATGAAATCATTAGTTACCTGACTGCGAACATCTAGATCAATCTGCTCTTCACCAAAGGTGTTCCACAGATACTCAGTGCTTCCATCTGCAAAGACGATTTCCTGCTTAGGTGCACGATCCTTACGCTTATAAATCAAATCAACATCAGCTTGCGTCGGACGATTTTCTGGCCAAAACTTATCCCAGCTGAGAAAGAGGTCACGATACTCACTCTGATCCTTCTTTTCCTGAAAATCCTTATAATACTTGGACTGGCGTGAGATGTGGTTGATCATAAAGTCAAACATGAGATAATATTTCTCGCCCAGCTTTTCTACATCCTCCCAGTCACCAAAGGCTGAATCAACCTCTTCATAGTCTACTGGGGCGAATCCCCGGTCACCAGTTGATGGGAAGAAAGGAAGCAAATGCACTCCTCCAACCGCATCCCCAAAATGCTTTTCTAAATTGTCATATAAATCTTTTAAATTCTCCCCCAAGCTGTCTGAGTAAGTAATCAGCATGGTCTTATTTTGAATAGCCATAGTCTTCTCCTCTAAAATCTTGTCTTATATACTCTTTCCCATGCGCCTAATAGAACACGCCCTAAGCTCTGTGCGAAAAAGATGAATCTTCCACAGCCGTTACTAATTCAGTAGTTTACGGATGTGGTTGCCTTTGTATGCACTGTGAGCTTTTTACGGTCTTTGTATCTTGAGCTTACTTCACTGCCCCATTGCTCATTCCAGCAATAATGTTGCGCTGGAAGATGAGATAAACGATAGTAATGGTGATAATCCCAACAACATAAGAAGCAAAGCTCGGTCCATAATCATTAAAGTATTGACCTGTGTAGTTATATTGGAAGAGTGGCAGAGTCCACATCTTGGAGTCTTTATTGAGTACCAAGAGAGGAAGCATGAAGTCATTCCAGAACCAGAGGGCATTGATAATCATGGTTGTCGCATGCATGGGTTTCATCATAGGAAAGATAATCTTGAAATAGGTTGTAAACTTTCCAGCACCGTCAATTTCTGCTGCTTCATCCAGACTGTCTGGAATGGAAATCTTAATGTAGCCTACATAGAGAAAGAGAGTCTGTGGAACAGCGTAAGCCAGATAGAGGATAATTAATCCCCAAGTGTTGGCTAGTCCTAGCTTACTCATCATAACTGTAATAGGAATCATGATAACTTGAAAAGGAACGAAAATCCCTAAAATCAAAAGCGTATACATAATACCAAAAGCTTTTCTCTTAGACATATTACGAGCGATAGAGTAAGCAGCCATGGGAATAAAAATCATGACAACAGCCAAAGATAGAACCGTGATTACAATTGAATTCCAATAGTAGCCTCCGATACCATCAGCCAAAAGACGTTGGAAATTTTCTAAGGTCGGTTGAGTCGGAAATCCGAAAAAATTATTAACGATGTCTTTTGTAGACTTAAAGGAACTAAATATTGTTGCTAAGAGTGGAATTAAAATGATAATAGATCCCAGTGTTAGCAAGATATATTTACTAAAATTAGCTTTTCTTTCTGCATTTTTCATCGGGCTTCTCCTCTTAGATTTCAAATTTCTTAGATACTCTCAACTGGATAATAGAAATAATCGCAATCAAGAGAAACAAGATAACAGCAATGGCATTGGCATAACCAAATTGATTGCTCTTAAAAGCATAGTTGTATACCAGAAGTCCTAGAGAGGTGGTCGCATTATTCGGACCGCCGCCTGTCATGGCAAAGACCTGGTCAAACGCTGTCAAACCACCTTTTAGAGCCAAGATAAAGACCATGGAAACGCTTGGTAGGAGATAAGGAAGTTCCACCTTCCAAAAGATTTGTTTGCTGCTAGCTCCATCAATTCGAGCTGCTTCTGTAATCTCAGTCGGGATAGACTGAAGACCAGCTAAGAAGATGATAATAGGCATGGCTACCCCTTGCCAAAGCAAGACGAAGATTGCTGCAAAGATTGCACCGCCATTCGTTCCTAGAAGGCTGGTTTTAAGAAATTCAATTCCTAAGGTATTCCCTATAGCTGGCAATCCGTAGTTGAAAAGTTGCTTAAAGATAAGAGCCACAGTCAATCCAGATAGGACAGCGGGGAAGAAAAACCAAGCTCGAAAGAAAGTCTTCCCCTTTATCTTCGAGTTGAGAGCTCGGGCTATCCAGATCCCCAGCATAATCTCACCAACCACCATACAAATAGTAATGATAAATGTAAAGCCTATCGCGTTCATAAACTTAGGATCGCTCATGAGGAGCATAAAGTTATTGAGTCCAACAAACTTATAATTATAGGTCAAACCAGTCCAGTTTGTCAGGCTGTAGAAGGCACCTTGAAACATGGGCAAATAGAAGAATACAGTCTGTAGTACAAGGGGAACTAGGACAAAGAACCAGCCCCAATATTTCTCAATCAATTTTTTCATAGTAGATCTACTCCTACTCTACGTCTGCTTTCATCGGATTGAAGAAGGCATTTAGTGCTTTCGCCATATCCTCTTTGTTTCCAGTTGTAATATAGTTCCCAGTCAAGGTATAAAAATCACTTTCACTGGTCCAGTCTTGGGCTAGCCAAACGAGGTGTCGGTCTGTAAATGCTAGTTCAGCAAGACCGGCTAGCGGTGCATCTGAACCCGCTTCCTTGACACCTTTAATAGCTGTTGGTGAGCCGTCCACATCATAATATTTCTGCATAACTTCTGGACGTGACATATATTCAACAAAAGCATTGGCTTCTTTCTTGTGCTTACTACTTGACGAGATAGACCAAGCTAGGTCTCCTGCTCCAATGGTCAAGCTTTGTCCTTTTTGCTTTCCAGGGAAAGGGAAAGTTCCAACATTAAACTTAGGATCTTGCGCATTGATTGCTGTGATAGCCCAAGAACCATTTGGAGTCATCAGGGCATCGCCTCTAGCGAAGGCACCAACAACATCAGTATAGCCTGCTCCCTGCCAGTTGGTTTGCATGGCACCTTTTTTGCGGAATAAATCTAACAGCCTGAAATCATCTTTAAGCACTGAATCTGAAGACTTGATGGCATTTGGTTTGGAAAAACGTAGGTAATCATTCGCTTCCTTACCGCCACCTGTAGAAGTAGCAAGAGCCAACTGATGATAACCATTCAAGGTCCAAGTATCTGCTCCTGCAATGGCAAAAGGTGTTTCCCCTTTTGCTATAATCGTATCAACTAATTCTTCAAATTCCTCCCAAGTCTCTGGAACTTTCAATCCCAGTTCTTTAAATTTATCCTTGTTGTAATAGATACCATAAGCATTAGCAGTATAAGGTATATTATAAATTTTCCCTTCAATCGCATATTTATCTGCGTAATGATTCTTAACTCGCTTGAGATAATCTTTATTAGATAAATCTTCAAAGTACCCAGCTTTAGCCCATTCTTGCAATTCAATAGACTGGGGATAGATATTGACAACATCAGGAACATCTCCAGCCAGAACGCGAGTTTTGAGTACTTCCCCAGCGTTAGGGACATTCACCACTTTCACATGCACATTCGGATTTTCTTTTTCAAAGTCTTTTGCAATCTCACGAAGGGTATCAACCATTTCACCCTTCTGATTGAAATACTCAATCGTTACCTTACCATCTGTTGACTCACCTTGGCTGCTGCAAGCTGACAGCCCCAAAAGTGACAGTCCTGTAATAGCAGCTAAGCTCATCTTTTTATACCATTTCATGGTCTAGCCTCCTTATTTTTTAATAAAATGCAGCTGTCTGCTAAGATAATCTCCTTGCGGAAGATTCATAGTAATACCAGCATACATGAGTTCTGCACCTGAGTAAACTGCGCCATTTTCCTGCAGCTCATAAAGTCCTTCTTCCTCTAAGTCTTTTAGTTTCAAGGTTGTTTCCATCGTTTCCACAACTGATAAGACTCGGACATAGGTTACAATCGTTTGATTTCCATAGTTAAATTGAACCGCTGCTTCATTGGAGCCAACATCTGGATTGATTAGCCTATACTGACGCCCTAACTGGACCACTGGACGTAATTCTTTATACAACTTCACCTGGTCAGCAATCGCAGCTTTCTCTTCATCTGATAGACTAGTCAAATCAAGCTCATACCCCAGATTTCCCATCATAGCCACATGACCACGAGTTGCCAACGGAGTAATCCGTCCCATCTGATGATTGGGTACTGCTGACACATGGGCACCCATTGAAATAGTCGGATGAAGATAAGAAGACCCATATTGGATTGGCAAACGAGCTATGGCATCGGTATTGTCACTAGCCCAGACTTGAGGGAAATACCGCATCATACCAAGGTCATTTCGGCCACCGCCACCTGAGCAGGACTCAAAGAGAATATTCTCATATTTCTCTGTCAAATATTTTACAATTTCATAAAGCCCCAAGATATACTTATGTGACTGCATTTTGGTCGCCAGATAGTTAGTGCCATTCCCAAGATTGGTAATATTACGATTCATATCCCATTTTATGTAGTCAATATCGTGCTGACTTAACAGCTGATCCAGTGTTTCTTTGATATAGGCTACCACATCTGGATTAGCATAATCCAATACGAGTTGATTGCGAGAGTAGGTATGATCTCGATCAGGCGCTTGAATAGCCCAGTCTGGATGTGTCCGATACAGCTGACTGTCTACGGAAATCATTTCTGGCTCAACCCATAAACCAAATTGCAATCCTCTGTTATGAACTTCTGCTATGAGCTCCGTCAAACTGCCGCCTAGCTTATCTTCATTGACAAACCAGTCGCCCAGAGCCCGATTGTCATCAAAACGGTTGCCAAACCAGCCATCATCAAGAACAAAGAGCTCAATACCAACTTTCTGTGCCTCATCTGCTAACTCTAGCAACTTTTCTTTTTTGAAATCAAAGTAAGTTGCTTCCCAGTTATTGATTAAAATTGGCCGCTCTCGACTCGCAAAAGCTTTAGGAATGATATGCTCTTGAACAAAAGCTTGGCTCTCATGACTAAGACCAGTCAAACCCTGAGCCGAATAATTCAACAGAGCAACAGGACTATAGAAAGTCTGCCCCGCTTCCAGTTTCCAAGCAAAGTTATCTTCATTGATACCAATACCTAGCCGAACTTCATTCAACTGATTTTGCTGAATCCAAGCTTCAAAGTTTCCGCTATAAAGGAGCTGAATTGCCCAAACTTGACCAGCCTCTTCCGTCGCTTCACTATCACAAAGGATAAGGCTTGGAGTCTGCGCGTGACCAGAAGCTCCTCGGTTGGAAGCTATTTTGAAAATTCCCTGTTCTAACTTGTGACGACGAACTGTTTTCTCCCTAGCATAAGCTCCCTGTAAACTAATCACATCATAAGTCCCTGCTGGCAAATCTGCCATTAAGCTCAAGTTCTTATGTATGATTGCTGTCTCTCTACCGATATTTTCCAGCTTAGTAAAGGTTGCAATGGTATTGCTATCCTCAAAAGCTATGTAATAGAGAGTGAGGCGTAAGTGAGCTACTGCATCCTCTAAAATAAAGGCCAGTGTTTCTGCATCTTCTGTACTGTGAGGGCTAGGAAGTCCTGGAACTTCCAAACCTCCCTTAATCAGCTGACTCTCAACAAACCGAAAATCTGTTACTTCATTATTAGCATGTTGGACTTGCAGAGAAGGTTGCCGAAAGTCTCCTAAACCATGCTGACCCAAAACCTGCCGCTGGGTATCTAAGCTAAAACTCCGCTCATTCGACCTCGGATTACCAGAAAATGCATGATCTCGCTCAAATACTGTATTGGAAAAATGATAGGATTCGATTTTTCTGCCTAAGTGTTTAAGCAAAAGGTAGCCATCCCTTTCCTCAATGATAAGACTGGAATTTTTTGTATTGATGTAGAATAGATGTTTGTCTATTTTGATAGCCATTTCTGAACCTCCATATTTACTAATATTTTACCTTATGAAATCGCTTCCTAAAATAGAATTATGTTAGGGAAATATGGTAAAATGTTAGGTAGGAGGCAAAATATGCTTGTTTTTTCAGAATACCAAACAGGAACAATTGATCTCTCACTTAGCTTCTACGGTTATGAAGAGTGCACACCTAGCTACTCTTTTGGACCAGCTATTAGAGATACCTACGTTCTTCACTACATTACCAAAGGGAAAGGTCAATTTCATTACAAAGGAGAAATTGTCGATTTAAAAGCTGGAGATCTCTTTCTGCTCAAGCCAAATGAACTTACCTTTTATCAGGCTGACAAAGAAGAACCTTGGTCTTACTACTGGCTGGGAATGACTGGCGGTAGGGTTTATGACTACTTCAATCATTCTCAGATTGCCGAAGACTGCTACCTACTTGCTAACCAGGAACGAAAAACAGATAGGATTGGGAAAATTGTTGAGAACTTGGTTTACTTCGCCGAGCACACCAAATCTAACCAACTAGCTCAACTCCACATTATGGGCCAACTTTATGAACTCATCTTTCACTTAGGCAGCGTTGCCTACAAGCCCCAAGCAAATACCCTATCTGCAAGCCAGCAACTCTGTCTAGCCTGCAAGCAGATAATTGACACTCAATATCCCAATCCTAACCTCAACATTCAAGATATGGCAATTAAGTTGTCCGTTCATCGCAGCTATCTAACAACCATTTTCAAGGAGGAGCACCAAAGCTCACCTAAAGAATATCTAGACTATGTCCGAATGCATCGAGCTAAACAACTCCTCAAAAGCACCCGTGAGCCTGTCCAATTTATCGCCTATTCTGTCGGTTTCTCAGATCCCCTTTACTTTTCAAAGGCTTTTAAAAAATATTTTGGCTTTTCACCCAGTTCATTTCGAGAACAAAGTTAAGTTTTACTAAACATATCTTTGTTATTTACTAATTTTTGAGTTATAATTTATGTAGACAGTAAATTAAAAAGGACAAAATCAAATGGCTACTATCAAAGATATCGCCCAGACTGCTGGTGTTTCTCCCACAACTGTTTCGCGGGTTTTGAACTATGACAAGTCCATGTCTGTCAGCGATGAGACGCGTAAGAAGATTTTCGATATCGCTGAACAGCTCAATTACCAAAAAAGCAAAAGGCAGAAAAAGACTTCACTTCAGACCCACCGCATTGCCATCGTTGAATGGTACACTGAGCTGGAAGAGCTGGATGATCTTTACTACTACTCCATCCGCTTAGGCATTGAAAAGAAAGCCCAGGAACTGGGCTATGATATCGTGCGGATTTTCAACAACGACTCTCTGAGCCAGCTAGAGCAGATTGACGGCATCATTGCCATCGGAAAATTTAGCAGCAAGCAAGTCAAGGAGCTAGAGCAATACAGTCCTGCCCTGGTTTTCGTGGACAGCGATACGCTCGACCAAGACCATAGCTGTGTGACAACGGACTTTGAGCATGCCGTTACTCATGTTCTCGACCATTTTCTTCAGCAGGACATTCGAAGAATCGGAATGATTACTGGACGTGAAGAAACAGCAGACGGAACGACAAGTCTTGATGATCCGCGCTTGGCCTGCTTCTGCCGTTACCTTAGTGACAAAGGCCTTTATCAGCCGGCCTATGTCAAGATCGGCAAGTTCTCCTCAGAGTCTGGCTACCAGCTGATGAAAGACATGATTGACCAACAAAAAGAGCAGATGCCCAAAGCATTCTTCATAGCCAGCGATGCTCTGGCTGTCGGTGCCCTCCGTGCTCTTCAGGAAGCGGGAATAGCTGTGCCCCAAGATGTCCAGATTATTTCCTTTAATGATACATCCATTGCCAAATACGTCTATCCGCCTCTCAGTACTGTGACAGTCTTTACAGAGGAAATGGGCAAGCAAGCTCTGCAGATGCTGGACCAGATGATTAAAACTGACGAAAGCCCCATCCCTTATATGATCAAGCTCTCAACCAAGCTGACACTAAGAGAAAGCAGCCTTTAAGCTAGAAAGACCGCCTATGAAAACCTACGAAAAAATCTTTGACATCCTCAGCCAGGCTGACGACTATGTCAACGGAGAAAAAATAGCCCAAGAATTGGGCATTTCACGAACTTCCATTTGGAAGGCCATCCAAAAACTGGAGAAAGAAGGAATCCAAATCGAATCCGTCAAAAACCGAGGCTATCGATTGACAGCGGGTGACTTGCTGATTCCTGATTGGATTGAAGCAAATTCCCCTGTTCAGGTCTCATTTAATCCTGACTGCCAGTCCACTCAGATGGACGCCAAGGCTGGCATGGAGGCCGGACGCCCTGCCGACACTCTTTATCTGGCCGTTGCCCAATCTGCTGGCCGTGGCCGTTTCGGTCGTGCCTTCTTCTGCCCCAGCCAGGGCGGCTTTTACATGTCTCTCCACCTCAAGCCCAATCTCCCCTTCGACCAGCTCCCCTCCTATACAATCTTGACCGCAGGAGCTATCTACAAGGCAGTAAAAAATCTAACCCTTATGGAGGTTGATATCAAGTGGGTCAATGACATTTACTATCGAAACAAGAAAATTTCCGGCATCCTGACCGAGGCTACAACTTCTATTGAGACAGGGCTCGTCACTGATGTTATCATTGGTGTTGGCTTTAATTTTTTCATTAAAGACTTTCCAGCTGAGATTAAAGAAAAAGCTGGCTCCCTCTTTGAAGAGAAACCAGCCATTAGTCGCAATGAGCTCATTGCCGAGATTTGGAAATGCTTCTACGTAAGTGACCCAGAAGAACTCATCTATCTCTACAAGCAGCGCTCCTTGGTGCTAGGACGACAAGTGACCTTTAGCCAAAAAGGCGTGGACTACCAAGGTTTGGCCAAAGACATCTCAGACAGCGGGCAACTTTTAGTCCAGCTGACAGATGGTCAGGAAATCTGGCTCAATAGCGGCGAAGTCTCGTTGACCAGTTGGTAATCAAAAATTTCATTTCAAAAGGACTGAGTCTTATGGCTCAGTCCTGTTTTCATTATTTCGGTCCTAAATGTTTATCGATTTCATCCACAATCCGCCCCATTACATAGGAAATCTGCAGATTGCGCAGCACTAAAACTGCCCAGAAAGCAGCCATGAAATAGCGCCCCGCCATGATAGATTCATTGAAAAAATAGGTTTCTAAGGCTGTGAAAACAGCCATCACAATAAATTGTCGTCTGTTCATAGATTTATTATAACACGAAAGCCTAGAAAAATCTTTTTTTAGTCCTCTTGAATGGTAATTTTTTCTGCTAAAAAGTCAAATCCTTCTGGAATCAGGTTTTCCTCTTCCTTTTCTTCAGCCACAGCCTTATCATTACGATTGCGAGCTGAAAAGTCCGCCCGAATCTTGGTCCACTCTTCCAAGGAAATAGCCAAAATCTCTGGTGAAAATCCTGCCGCATTGCTGAGGATATTGCCAAACATGGTATTGAGATTGTCCCGCTTCATGGTCTGCTCAGCGTTGAAATTAGACTCAAAAGCTAAGATAGCATGACTTTCATTGGCCGCCACCGGCTGCGAGCCTGCTAGCAAAGCCTTATCAGCTCCAGCCAGACTTTCGATAATTTCAGCCCAGGCATTCTGCAGCTTGGTCAGGTTGCTGCGAGCCAGACTAGGATTCTCAACAGCCTCTTCTAGGATGGCATTGACCTTATTGCGGTCTGCTCGGTAGCCCTTAGATTTCTGCGGTCGAATATCCGAAGTTTTGACAGCCGCTACAGGTTTCCCATTGCCATTAGCCAGCTGCTGTTTAAGACTATCTATCTCTTGTCTCAGACCCTTGAGCTCATCTGCTAGATTATCCGGAATGGATGCCGCTGCAGGAAGACTGCTGGTCTCTGCCAGTCGAATGGTCATCATTTCTGTATAAATCTTGGGCTGCAGGCTGTTCTTGATGTCTGCCAAACTCTTGGTCGCCATATCTATCATGGCAAAGAGAGTGTCCTGCGGTGTCTTGAGATTTTCCAGAAAGAGCTCGCTGGCATGATGATTTTCCCCGCCAGTTTTGACAATGATCAAGTCACGCAGGTATTGCAGGAGGTCTGTCACAAAACGAGCCATGTTTTTACCGCTATCAAAAATCAAATTGAGATTATCCAAGGCTGCTACTGCATCATGAGCAATCAAGGCTGCTACATAGGCATCCAAGGCTCCCAAACTGATAGAGCCAGTGATTTCTTCAGCTATGTCCGTGGTCAAACAATTTTCCTGAGTCAAGCTAAGAGCCTGATCGAGGATAGACAAGGCGTCCCGCATACCGCCCTCAGCTCGACGGGCAATAATCTGCACACCTTCTTGCTCAAAGTCAATGCCTTCCCGCTCCAAAATCCACTCAATATGACCAATAATGTCTTGCGTCTTGATAGACTTAAACTCAAAACGCTGGACGCGGGAAAGAATGGTCGCTGGAATCTTATGCAGCTCTGTCGTCGCTAGGATAAAGACTACATTTTCTGTCGGCTCTTCCAAGGTCTTGAGCAAGGCGTTAAAAGCCCCTGTCGAGAGCATATGCACCTCGTCAATGATATAGACCTTGTGCTTGGCAAGACTAGGTGCATAGGTAGACTTGTCCCGAATGTCACGAATCTCATCTACACCATTATTAGAAGCCGCGTCGATTTCGATGACGTCTTCAAGGCTCCCCTCAGTGATAGCCTGACAGATATAGCACTCATTGCAAGGCTCACCTTCCTTTTGATTCGGACAGTTCATAGCCTTAGCAAAAATCTTGGCAACACTGGTTTTCCCTGTTCCACGTGGGCCAGAAAAGAGATAGGCATGACTGATTTTCCCTTGCTCCACAGCCTGCCGCAGAGTGGTAGCTACTACCTGCTGACCCACCAACTGACCAAAGGTCTGACTGCGGTACTTTCGATATAAAGCTTGATACATTAGGCTTTTTCTCCAAACATTTCAAAATTCCAAATCGTTTTTTCAAGCAAAATCTGGACGAACTTTTCCAGATATTCCTGATCTACCTTATCATAATCACCCGTCAAGGCTGAGTCCAAATCCAGCACTCCTAGCAGGCGGCCGTCTTTTACCATGGGTACCACAATCTCGCTCTTAGCCCGGCTATCACAGGAGATATAGTTGGCATGCTGGGTCACATCATCTACGATAATCGTCTGCTTTTTCTCAGCAGATTCCCCACAGACACCCTTACCTAAGGCAATATGGACACAGGAAACATCTCCCTGAAAAGGCCCCAAAATCAGCTCACTCCCATCAAAAAGATAGAAACCAGTAAAAACCGAATTAGGCAGGGCTTGATTGAGCAAGGCGCTAGCATTGGAAAGATTTGCCAAAGCATTGGTCTCGCCCTCCAACAAGGCTTCTAGCTGAGCCAATAAAAGTTGATAATTTGAAATTTTTTCTTTTGTGTTCATAGAGTCTATTATATCAAAAAGCCGGTCTTTCAACCAAGCTTTTCTTTAATTTTGTTATCCAAAAATTCATCAATCAGTCTATTTACAATATCGGGTTGGTCGGTATTAGAATTATGTCCTGCGTCATCAATCCATTGAACAGACTTCCCAGTATTTCTTTCATAGGCCTTCAAATATCGTATGCACGACCCTGCACGATCTTCTTTTCCACATATAACCAATTGTGGACATTTTACTTCATAAGAAAGCTTCTTCTCTACTGCTTCAGAAAATATCTTATATCCGTATCCCGCAAGACGAGCATACCTTTTTTGATCGCCATCATAAACCATCATCATATCATACATCAGTTTTCTTCCATAGTCTGTTGTTGATACGCTTTTAGGCCCAGATTTCAAAAGAGATTTCCATGGATAGATTCTATAAATTGCCTCCATATTTTTTAAGAGCCACAACTCCATAGCTGTATAATAGTTCCTTTGCAGGGAAGGTGAATCAATCGTAACAAGGCCTTTTAATTTCTCAGGAAAAAGTTGAGCATAAACCTGTCCTACATATCCTCCCATTGACTGACCAATTAATATTGGATTTTTTATTCTCTCTTTGACAAATATTCTATCTAGCCAACTTGCTAAATCAAATAAAGTAAAATCGAGACGAAATGGATAAGATGAAGCGTGTCCAGGTGCGTCCCAAACCAAGACTCTATATGTATCTTTAAAATATTCTATTTGTTTTTCAAATAACCTATGGTCAGCAGTTAGCCCAGGTAAAAAGATAAGAGCATTTTGGGATGATTCAACAGCATCATTTGTCCAATAATGAATTATTCCACTTGGTGTTTCATATGTCTTTTCAATCAAAGTTCAATACTCGCATTCTAATTTGTTTAATCTAGTTTATTGTAATTGCACTCATTCCTCTTATTAGAGTTTCTCAAGTATTTCCACTAGAACATATATTCTTCTTACTTATCCTCCTCCAAAACCTTCACTTCTTCACCCTCCACAAGCACAGCTTGGCGATTATTGAGGGGAAGCAGATTCAGCTGGTCGCTGTATGTATCCAGAGTGGCCTGGGCACTTTCAACAAAGGGTTCTTCGCTAACATGAGGAAGAACATAAAAATCCACCTCGCTTAGTGCCTCTGTATCGTGCAGTTCTGTTGCAACTCCTTTATCGTCCATGAGCTTATTGTAGTCAATTTCCTTGGCTGTGATGATAGCACCAGCGGATTCGCCCACATAAACCATGCCATCCGCAATCTGCTCTTTTATCAAGGATAGAAGCTGCTTTTTCTTTAATTCTTGCAGAAGATAAAAAGTATTGCCACCAGAGACATAGAGGAGTTTGCTTTGGAAAATTTTGGCCTGAGCTGTCTCTCTATCACAAGCTGAAATATCTAAAATTTCTACTTGAAATCCCAAGTCCGCAAAGGTCTGCTGGGCTTCGTCAATATAACCCCTGTAGTCTTCTACATTTCCAGCCGTCGGGATAAAAAGTACCTTATTGCCCAATTGCTTTTCGGACGCATATTGTCTGAACAAGTCCTTGACTCCTGCAAAATATGAACATAAAAATAATTGTTTCATAGGATACCTCCTTATTTTTTCATGATTTTATAAAGAATCCATTGGCCCTTTTTTTGACTATCAATGAGATATAAATCCAAGTCTGTCAAATAGTTTTCAACTTTTTCTTGCTTTCTAAAGTCTGGTTGGTAATAAGCTAATTTGCTCCATTCACATGCCAGTAAGATGATTCCATCTGGCTTAAGTATCCGCTTAAGTTCTAGGAACGCCTGAGCTAAATCCGACCAATGAAAATGAGTCTGAAAGGCTGTAATCAAATTCTTTGATTTGTACATTAAGTAAAGAAAAGCAAGAATAATCAGAAAGCCAATAATTGGATAAATCATCTATCTTCCCTCTCATATCTTCTGCCATAAAGCTTTTTAGCTTCCTCTGTATAGTTCTTAATAAACTCCGTTTTCGCCTCTGTATAGGCATCACGGTTGTGCTCATATTGCTTCCACAAGGATAGCTTAAGTTTTTCATAGTCTTTAGCTACAGCAGGGTGTTCCTGTAAATAGTCTCTAAAGTAAAGTTCATCATGATCGCCCTCATAGCGCAGATGCAGATGGAAAACCCGCTCGGCAAAACCACTCGGTGTGTAGCCTTTATTAAATGACATCCGCCCCTTGCTTTCTGACATGAGAAGATAACCATTTTGCAGCAGCAAATTTCTCATTACCGCCATATCTGTTTCTTTGGGAATTTCCAGTAAGATATCCACTATTGGCTTGGCCCAAATGGTCTCAAGGGATGTCGACCCAATATGACTAATCCGAACCAGCTGATTTGCAGGCAAAAAACTCAAAAGCAGAAGCCGTTCCTCCTCATACCATTCTTTCCACTCATCCTGATGCTCTCTTAAAAAAATCGGAAAAAGCTGCCACAGCTCCTCCAGCGACATTTCCTCTAAAGATGGACTCATAAGCACCTCCTTAGGTAATTTATACAAGCGTTTTCTCTAGTTATGATTATAGGAAAAATACACATCCTAGTCAAACCCTGCACTTATTGAACAGATATTTATTTTTGTAATATTTTTGAAAAGTTTTAGTTGTCAAACAATCTATTTTTTAGTAGAATGATGTCGGAGATATATTATTTAAAAGGAGTTCTTTATGAAAAAGTTTAGGTTTGGCACTTGGCTTGTCCTGTCAGCCGGCTCTTTGTTGTTACTTTCACAGGCTCTTCCTGCAGAAAATGTTGCTGCCAATCAGAAGAACCAGATTAAGGTCCAGCTGCTTAACCATAGCGATGAAACAGCTATCGGCACTCTGGAGTTGAATGGAGAGTATCAGCTAAAGCTTGGGAAAAAGGACAAATACGGTCGGGCTACTGCTGCTCATGTACAAATGCAGGAGCAACACAAAGCCAAAAAGAAAAAGGAGACCAAGGTCACATACAATCCCATCGGTTGGCACAATTACAAATTTTACTACGGAAATGGAGATGATCGGGCTTGGCTCATGAATCGCGCTCACCTGATTGGCTTCACTTTCAGCGGCCTCAATAATGAAGGGAAAAACCTCGTTCCGATGACCGCTTGGCTCAACTCTGGCAGTTTCCAAGGACTGGACGACAATAACCCAGATAGCATGCTCTATTATGAACATCGCTTGGAGCGCTGGTTAGAGGAAAATCCAGATTATTGGCTGGATTACAAAGTTACTCCGATTTACACGGACAATGAGCTTCTTCCTCGCAAGATTGAGCTCCAGTATGTCGGGCTTGACGCAGAAGGCAATGTTGTCAGCATCCAGCTAGGGGGCAAGGAAAATATAGATGAAGACGGAATGTCTCATATCCTCTTGGACAATGTCTCTCCAAATGCAGAGATTGACTACCAAACAGGCACTGCTGTCAATACCATGATTGAGTAGGGTTACAGATAAGAACACAAAAACAGACCATCCTTTCTATGATGATCTGTTTTTTTATTTATTTTTACCAATACAGACAACCGTAAACCAGCAAGACAGTAATCATACTGAAAAGCGAGCCAATCAAGTAGTATTCAGCAAAGGACTGGCTTTCTGAAATCTTATTATAGCGGGCGATAGACTTAGCTGTGAAGACTAGCCCAATCGCAGTAAACTGCCCAAAAATAAGAGAAAGTCCCATAATCAAGCGCTCCAAAATCCCAATCATGGCACCAGCCCCCGCAATAGTCTCCCCACTGTCCTCTCCTGCCTGATACTTACTGAAGAAGAGTTTAAAGAGGATATTGACCGGCTTACCAGTAAGGGCGAAGAAAAAGAGAGCCTGCAGCATGAGGTAGCGCTCAGAAAGCCAATTAGGAGCTGGAATTTGCTGCTGCCCTAAGAGAAAATAAAGAGCAAACATGCTAATCAGATGCAAGACCTGATCCAGTATAAAAGCAAACTTTTGAGCATGATGCCGGACAATCGATGAATTCAGCCTATTCTTCAAGAAGTCAATAAGCGCATGACTGAACCAGACCAAGGCGAAATATAGCAGATACTTAGGTAGGATTAGCCCTAATAACAACAGAGGCAAGAGAACAATTCCCAAGTGGAGGATCAAAAAATTCAACCGTCGGCTTTTGAGGTCGGCCATTTTCTGACTTTGAAGCTGAAAATCAGCTAGCACATGAGCCAGCAAAGTCAGTACAAGAATCGGATTCTGCATGAAAAATTCTGAAAATCCCATAAAATTTGTCATTGTTCAGCCTCCTTTGCTGCCTGTAAAATCATTCTCATAGCTAAACGGCGATTTCTCAGATAGATCTTCAGTCCAGACGACTTCAGCCGCTTACTAAGCGCACTGGGACTAATCTGCAGCAGCTCTGCTATTTCCCCATGAGAAAAATTCTCGTCATAGATATATTCCATGAGCATCCGCTCCAGAACCTCTCTCTGACTGGTGTTCCACTTGCTCTGGATGAATGAAGTAGCTGCCAGCACCGTATTGACCGCCTGACTAAGCTCTTCATCTCCCAAGGATACAGCTATACGGCTGCTGCCGTAGTCGTTCTTCTCATGAATAGCCTCAATGGCTGCGCGCGCCCTCCAGTAGGCCGGACCGTCAGCACCAATACTCTGCTCCCGATTGATGTCCGTCACAATCTCCCCTAGGCCAAGCCCGAAGCGAATCGGGTGAGGAAAGCCCAAGGCAATCTGATCAAAGAGCTGCATGATCTCTGGATTAGGTCGCAGCAAAGCCTGAAACTCATCTCCAGTCGTTACTGTAAAAGGCGACACCAGATAATCCTGATAATCCTGATTTAGCACCGCCATCATGTCCTGCAGATCCTTCTGGGCCTGCTTACGATTTTTCAGCTGTTTGGATTCAATTAAATCTCCAATAAGAGCAATATAAAGCATACCAAACCTCCTTTAAGTCCATTATAAAGGAAAATTTAAAAAATGTCCATTTAAACGGCAACTTTTTAGAATGTCTATTTTAAAGAAAAGACTATTTTTTCTTTTTAGGTACTGGTAAGGCAGGATAGGCAGCTTCAATCAAATTACAGAGAAAGGCAGCATCTTCTACTTCTTCTATACGAAGCATCGACTTTGCACCTGGATAAGGGGACTCATAAACCGGATTTTCAAAAAAATCCAGAGCTGGCTGGACTGGCTTGAGCAGTAAGCGATTGTCATAAATCCCGCCGAATAAGCGCCCCCGATAATAAAGCAAATACTCTCCCATCATCTTGCGAAAGCTAATTTCTTGCCCTAAGCCCTGCAGCTGCTTCAGAATACAATCCAAATATTCTTGGCTAGATGCCATCGGAACACCTCCATGAATTGATACTTTATTATACCAAAAATGAATGAAGATTTCCTGACTAAGAGATCAACTCATCTCCTTCCATCCTTAGTCTGTCTATCCTCAAGTAAGCAAAAAAGCTAGACCTTACAAGTCTAACTCTTTTACTTCTTATTTTTTAAAAGTCCTTCCTTGACCAGATAATCACGCGCGACGTCTTCTGCTTTTTTGCCTTCAATGCCAACTTGATAATTCATCTGGCTCATCTGACTTTCCGTAATTTTGCCAGCCAGCTTATTGAGAATACCTTCCAACTCAGGGTGTTTTTCTAGCAATTCAGCCTTCAGGAGAGGGGCACCTTGATAAGGAGGGAAAAGGTGCTTATCGTCTTCTAAAACTTGTAAATCATAACGCGCAAGTTCTGCGTCAGTCGAATAGGCATCCGTGATTTGAATATCACCCGACTGAATAGCTTGGTAGCGAAGGGCTGGCTCCATGGTCGCTACATTAAGATTAAGGCCATATAGAGATTGCAAACCCTTGTTCCCATCTTCACGATCGTTAAACTCTAGGGTAAAACCCGCTTTGAGCTTATCCTGAACCGTCTTAAGGTCAGAGATGGTTTTAAGATTGTATTCTTTGGCGATACTCTTAGGTACTGCGATAGCATAGGTATTTTGATAAGCCATCTGATTGAGCAAGACTAGATTGTCCTGTTTTTTGATTCCATCACGTGCTGCTTCAAAAACTTCTTCAGCATCATTGCTGACCTTTGGAGTAGGCTGCAAGAGAGTTCCAGTAATCGTACCGGTAAACTCAGGATAGATATCAATATCACCTTTTTTCAGTGCTTGATAAAGGAAGTCCGTCTTTCCAAAGTTTGGTTTGACTGTCACAGTCATATCCGTATTTTCCTCGATGAGGAGTTTATACATGTTCATAAGAATTTCTGGCTCTGGACCCAATTTCCCAGCAATAACCAGATGTTCCTTCTCCTGCTTGGGAATTAGACTGGGTGTGTAAGAAGCGCCTAATCCGAGGATTAAGACCGCAAAAGCTGTAAATACCGTTCGAAGCTTAGCTTTTTCCATCCATTTAAGGAGACTGTTGAAAAGAATTGCCAAAACTGCAGATGAAATAGCTCCAATCAAGATTAGACTGGCATTGCGACGGTCAATTCCTAGAAGGATAAAGGAACCTAGTCCACCAGCTCCGACAAGGGCTGCTAGAGTTGCTGTTCCAATAATCATTACCGTTGCCGTCCGAACTCCTGATACGATGACGGGCATAGCTAGAGGCAGTTCAAACTTTTTGAGTCGCTCCCACTTGGTCATCCCAAAGGCGATTCCAGCTTCCTCTAAACTAGGATCAATCCCATTCAAAGCCGTGACGGTATTTTCTAAAATCGGGAAAATAGCGTAAATCACCAGAGCAGTCAGTGCTGGCAGTGTACCAATCCCCATGAGAGGGATAAAGAGTCCCAGCAAGGCCATTGAAGGAATGGTTTGAAAGATTCCCGCAATTTGCAGCACCCAATTGGCTGCCTTTTTGTGACTATGAAGATAGATAGCGAGCGGAATGGTCAGGAAGATGGCCACTAGTAAGGTCAGAAGAGATAGCTGGAGATGTTGCCCTAAGGCTGCCAACCATTCGCTAAAGCGCTCCTGAAAGGTAGAAAACAAATTAGCCATGTTGAACACCCCCAAATAAATCTGCTACAAAGCTGGTCGCAGGTGCAGATAGGATTTCCTCAGGTGTCGCCACTTGACGAATCTCCCCGTCCTGCAGAACAGCAATCCGATTCCCCAACTTTAAAGCCTCGTCCGTATCATGGGTCACAAAGATTGTCGTCATCCCAAACTGGTCATGGATATTCTTGGTCAAGCTCTGCAATTGCTTACGCGAGATAGCATCAAGAGCTGAAAAAGGCTCATCCATCAGCAAGATTTTGGGTTGGGCGATAATGGCACGGACAATGCCCACCCGCTGCTGCTCACCGCCAGACAGCTCACTAGGCATACGCTGAGCATAGTCTTCAGCAGGCAAGCCTACTAGCTCCAGCAATTCATCGGTCTTCTGCTGAATCTCTGCCTTGCTCCATCCTTTCATTTCAGGAATAAGAGCAATATTTTCTGCCACTGTTAGGTTTGGAAAGAGGGCAATTGCTTGTAAGACATAGCCTGTAGAAAGACGCAACTCACGCTCATCATAGTCCTTAATCCGTTTATCATCCATATAGATGTTTCCATCTGTTGGCTCTAAAAGACGGTTGATCATCTTGAGCATGGTTGTCTTACCGGACCCAGAAGGACCCACTAAAACCATGAACTCACCATCCTCAATCCGTAAGTTGACATCTCTCAAGACATCCTTTTCTGTGTAGCTTAGCGCTACATTTTTGTATTCAATCATTGTTTGTCCTCACTTTAAAACTTCCCTCTGTTCATCAAGTCTTCTACCTTAGGCATGACTTCTTTATTATCCCAATGCTCCACAATCAATCCATTATCATTCAAAACGAACGGTTCCATTGTAACACTTGTAATTTCAACTATCAAGAATTTTGTTCTATTTTGATACAACTTAAAAATAGGTATAGAAAAAAGCAGGTTCAACCTGCTTTAAAATCTAAAATTTATTGTTTCCGATTGATGTATCTGTTGAACAAAATGGTCATAACTTTCAGCTTCTTGAGGAATAAGAATGGACCACTTTTTCAAGAGCGCCCCGTAACCTGATAATTTACCTATGTCGTTATCAACAACCTTCTCCACGCTTGGGAAAATAAGACCGGCTGTTTTAGCTTCTAAAATGTATGTATAGGAAATCAGTTGATATAAATCCTCACGATTGATTCCTTTTTCAGTAAATTCTAGCTTTTTATATTTGGCATCTAGTACGATTTTTAAATCTTTATGATAGAAGTCTGGATAAATTTTTCGACCATGACTGCTAAATACAGAAATGCCATCCGTCTTTTCTTTATTTCGTGGATGGATAAAACCTTCTGGCAATAATGTCTGGACATACTCTTCCCAAAGCCAAGCAACATCAAAGAGAACACCATGTATTTTTTGCTCTTGAAGTCCTAAACCGTGCTTTTCTCTACTCAGAATCATCAAGCAGAGTTCCTGCAATTTTCTATACTCTCTGAAATAGGCGTGTCGGATGGGTTTGATTTTATTCATTCTGATAATCTTGGCACGATCAGCTAGTTTATAAGACGGAGTCACGCGGATAATTTCTGTTACATTTTCACGATTAGCATCAAACACTCCACTTCCAATTGTTTTCTGATTCTTAATATACTCAATGGTGTGTCGAATCAGCTGCATCAATGGATTATCATAAGCAAACTCTCTAGTAGTGTAGGAAATATTTCCCATAAAAGGAACATTTTTCTTAAGATGATTTCCTACATCAATCGCTCCCTTTACATGGCTATCATTATAGAAAAACCTCTGGTATTCCTTATAAATCCCTTTTCTCAAAGCCGCTTGCAGATATTTTGGAAAGAGGTAAATCAATAGTTGATAGAGTTTATCTTCGATAGATAAACCAACATCCAAGTTAGTGAGATTGATATTTAGGACCTTCTGCAATAGATAATGTAAAAAATAGTCGTTATTAGCATTTGAAAAACGAGAGGAAATCGTTAATCTTTCCTGACCGTAACCCAGAAAACCAATCACATTTCCTGTCTTAATATTCTGATTTACAGTTTCAAAAATTTTCTGGTCCTTATCCAAGTCAGATGTATTTTTCAAGTCATTTGGGAAAATAAAAATACCATCCTCTTGAGAAAGACTTTCTAAAGTTCTATCTAAAAGTACCTGACTAATTTTTGGGTAGATTTCAACAAAATCCTCTTTTTTTATAAGTTGCTGATTATCTGTTATCCGTATCGTCATTTACATCGCTTTCATTGTCACCAGTTATTGACTGATTGGTTTGCTCATTGCTTGCCTTATCAAATGCCTTTTTCAAAGTTTCCAAAGTTTCAACCTCATCATAAGAACCTCGCAAGTAGTCTTCTAGGAGCGGCTTAATATAATCAGACCAGAGCAATTCATAGTCAAAGCCTACTTCCTGCAACTTAAGGAAATAACTTGGTCCAACATGGTAATGACTATTGAGCTCTTCTACTTTTTCTATGGCAGCATTCAAGTTTCTTAGACGCATTTTCGCTTCTTCAGCTCCATCTCCAAGAGGTTCATCAAGCATTCCCAGCTGACTTTCAGCCGTGATTTCTACAAAACGGAAACGACGGCGCATGGCAAAATCAAAGGTATCCACCGAGCGGTCAATATCATTCATTGTTCCGATAATGTAGACATTTTCAGGAATATAAAACTTCTCATTAGTTTCATGTAAATTAGCATATTGGGTCGAAACCTCTCCATCCTTACCACGATAGCCCGGATCAATGGAGAAAAAAAGTTCCCCAAAAATCTTAGAAATCTCACCACGATTGATTTCATCGATGATGAAGACGAAGTTTTTAATACTTGATATTTCAGTTGCTTCTTTATAAGTTTTTAATGCAAACCTTTCTTTCAAGACTTTTAGAACTGTTTTCCCGCCACCCTTATAATATCTTTGTTTATCATAATTCTTATTTTTATATAATTCATAAACATAATGTCGAGGCAATGTCCAACCAGATGCTCCACTATCATAATTGACAGATAAATTTTGCCTGCTATTAACTGACAAGTAAGATGTCTTTGTTAAATACTCCTTCTCTTCAGTGGAATTTATAAACTCCAAATAAGATTCCCAGGCTTCCTCAAAATTATCCTGACCGCCTGTCTTTTGCGCTAATTTAGCTCTTTCGCAAAATTTCTTAAAAATTCCATCTTGTAAGCCGAAGCTAATCTGCCCATCATCACTTGGAAGCGGCCGCAATCCCTCTACAAAATCTGTATAGTCATAAGAGGGATGGAATTGAACAAAATCGATTTGTTCCTCATTTCCTCCAGTCAATTCGCTTGCAATTTGTCTAGCAAGATAGGTTTTTCCCGTACCAGGAGCGCCACGGAGGATGAGGTTTTTGGATTTTTCTAGTTTTTCTATATAATTATTTATATTTTTATTCATAACATTTTTCTCTGTATTGTTTCCATATGTATCATTTAAAATAGATTTATATAAATTAATACGCTCGGTAGATCTATCCCAATTTACAGTCTGCCTAGCTCCTTTTTTATTTTGATATCTCCACTCACCATCTGCTTTTAACCAATCAACTCCAATACAATGTCTAAATTTTTGCTTTCTATCATCATAATAATAAGTTTCTACACATCGCCCAATACCAAAAATTCTATCAAATCCAGAAGTTGCAATAATATAATCATTTACCTTTATATCATGAGCAAATTGCCAGATGAACTGATTTTGTCTAGTTCCTTGATTTAAATCTTCTGGACTTGTATAGTCTAAAAGACTTCCTAGATCTGAACTAAAATCAATGCACGCAATCTTCTCTTTTTTAAAAAGCTCCCATAAGCTTCCACCACTTCCGGCTATTATCATCCAGTAATCTACTTTATTTTCCATAAAAATCCTCCAGCTTTTTAACCTGTCCTTTAAAATCTTATATTCATTTTCTAATCCTTTGCGTTGCTGCAAAAACAATACAGATAGCGCTCTACATTATGATATAAGAATTAAAAAATCCTAATTTTAAAAGAATAATATAGCTTTTCTCTATCATAGCATAATTATAGGAAAAATAAAAGAAATTATAAAATAAAAAGCCCAGTATAAAGAGGAAATCCCCCTCTCGCACTGAGCTTCTTTTTTTATCTTAGTAATATTCACCCTGACGGTAATCCCATGAGTTGAAAGTATCGGACAGGTGCATCATGATTTTGTCGATGTCCAAGCCTTTGCGGATGACCACTGGTGCTGGTGAGATGGAACGTTGCCCACCTTGTTCTGGAATCAATTTTCCATCCTTGTCAACCATTGAGACCATAACACCTTGCTCATAGCGAGTTTCAATGGTCTTGTCTGGCTGGATAGAAGCTACATAATCATCTGCTTCAATGACTAAATCAACAGCATTTTCGATGCGCTCGCCAATTCCTTCTACCTTGCCGCGGTTTCCTTTACCGGATGGGTTGGCTGAGGAAGCATAAACCATCTTGCCTTCTTCCCAAAGCTTAGCTGCCAGCTGCTCGCCCGCCTTACCAAACTTAATAACAAAACAGCTAGTGCCACGAACATCTGTCATCAGCTCTTCCCGACCGTCGCCAAATGCCTTGAGCTTTTCAAAAGCTTCTGGCTTCCATGGTAGGATACAGCCCAAGAGGATGTCTTCATCCCAATGCTTTTGATAAAAAGCTTCAATTTCTGGATTTAGCTGAGCCAAAGCACGGAGCTCATCCATACTGCCACAGAGGACAACACCTGGCTTATTACGGTTACGAGCCTTAGCTTCGAACTTACGCTCCAAGCCAGCTTTATCGCTGGTCATGATGATGTAACCCACCTTGGTCGGGCAAACTATACAGCCGCCATCGCCTTTCAAGATGTCATAACCTTCTTGTGAAAGCTGTCCGTTCCATTGAATGTGTTTTGTCATAAGTTTCTTCCTTTTCTATTAAATTAAGATTTATTTTACCATATATTTTTATCGGAGACAAGATTTTTTCAGAATTTTCTCAATATATCAAAAATAAGGTTACTGCCAATAAGATGGACGATTTTTTTCATATTCTGTAATCAAATCCTCATACTGCAGTGTAATGCCAATGTCATCCAGACCGTTGAGGAGCTTGTGCTTCCATTCTCCATCAATGTCAAAGGAGAATTCTCCCACTGGTGAAAAAATCTTCTGCTGCTCCAAATCCACCGTCACTTGATCCGTCGGCTTCAGATTAGCCAAGGCTTGTCGCACTTCGAGCGGCTGGACGATAGGTAGCATACCGTTATTAAGCTCGTTATTATAGTGAATATCCCCGAAAGATCCAGCAATGACTACCTTGAAGCCATAGTCAGCCAAGGCCCAGGCAGCGTGCTCGCGAGAGGAACCCGCACCGAAATTGTCCCCTGTAATCAGAATAGTCGCCTTGCGGTACTCCGGTCTATTAAAGACGAAATCAGGATCTTCGGTGTACTGATTGTCCAGATAGCGCCATGCGTACATGAGATACTTACCAAAGCCTTTTTTATCAATCAACTTGAGAAACTGCTTAGGTAAAATTTGGTCCGTATCGATATTATCGTTCATGAGGGGGACTGTTGTCCCTGTGTAGATTGTAAATTTTTCCATAAAACTTCCTTACTGGACCTCCGGTAGTTGGCGGACGTCTACGAAGTGCCCGGCAATGGCTGCCGCTGCTGCCATGGCTGGACTACAAAGATGTGTCTTAGCTCCAAATCCCTGACGATCCTCAAAGTTCCGATTACTGGTCGAGGCACAGTGGACTCCGTCTGGCACCTTATCTGGATTCATTCCCAGACACATGGAACAGCCCGGATCGCGCCACTCAAAGCCTGCATCCATGAAAATTTTATCCAGTCCCATCTTTTCAGCAGCCCTCTTGACTGGACGAGAGCCTGGCACGACGATAGCTGTTAGATTGGGAGCAATGTGTTTGCCAGCGACAAACTTAGCTGCAAGCTGCAAGTCGCTGAGTCTGGCATTGGTGCAAGAGCCGATAAAGATATAACCAAGATCAATATCTTCTGCTTTCTTACCAGGGGCGAGGTCCATGTAATTATAGGCCCGCTCATCGTTCATATCACGTATTTCTGGGAAAGCCGCGCCAAACTCTACTCCCATAGAAGGATTGGTTCCCCAAGTCACCATAGGTGCCAACTGGGAAACATCAATCTCAATAACCTTATCATAGACAGCATCAGGATCACTGACCAGAGTCTTCCAATCGGCTACCGCCGCCTCAAAGTCCTTGGGAGCGCCCGGCCGTCCTTGAACGTAATCATAGGTCTTCTGGTCGGGATTCATAATGCCCATCTTGGAGCCAAACTCAATGGACATATTGCAGATGGTCATGCGCTCTTCCATGGTCAGATGGTCAATCGCATCACCAGCATACTCGACCACATGACCGACACCTGCAGCCACACCATATCGGGCAATCAGAGCGAGGATAAAGTCCTTGGAATAGACACCTTTAGGTGGCACCCCAGTAAATTTGACCAGCATTTTCTTAGGCTTGACCTGCCAAATGGTCTGCGTCGCAAAGACGTGCTCTACCTCCGAAGTACCAATTCCAAAAGCAATAGCTCCAAAAGCTCCGTGTGTGGCCGTGTGACTGTCACCGCAGACGATAAATTTGCCCGGCTGAGTCTTGCCTGTTTCCGGTCCAACCATGTGAACAATACCTTGCAACTCCGATCCGTGAGCCGCGTGTTCAATGCCAAAATCCATGACATTCTCAGAAAGTTTATCAATCTGAGCCTTGGAAATCACATCCCGAATATCATAGATATTGACCGTAGGAACATTATGGTCAAAGGTTCCAAAGGTTAAATCCGGCCGTCTAACTTTGCGCCCTGCATCTCGAAGACCTTGAAAAGCCTGAGGGCTGGTTACTTCATGAATATAATGCTGATCCACATACATAAGCTGGGGCTGGCCTTCTTCACCTGTTATCAGATGCCTTTCCCACAGCTTATCAAAAATCGATTTTCCAGCCATACTAGCTTCTCCATATGTAATATAAAATTCCAATTTCCACTATTATTCCGCAAATCCAAGCCAACCAGAAATACCATTTTCTGGTCTTGTGGTGAAAGAGGCGACCGCCTAATAAAGCGCCCAAACCTGCGGCTGCCAAAGCTGACAGCAGCAAAGTCTTCTCTGGAATGCGGTAGTGATTTTTCTTAGCCTTACGCTTATCCCAGCCATAAAGCAGGAAAACGATAAGGTTCCAAAGCAGGCAAATACCTGTTAATATCCATTTCATAAATTATTAATAATTGACTCCGTCATTTGAGTTGTTGTCGCCTGACCGCCCAGATCTCGGGTTAAAATCCCTTGAGCCAAAGTCTTCTCCACTGCTGCTTCAATAGCTTCTGCAGCTTCAACCTCTGCAAAACTATCCCGCAGCATCATGGATACAGAAAGTATCATGCTGATAGGGTTGGCAATGCCCTGCCCCGCAATATCTGGAGCCGAACCATGGATGGGCTCGTAAAGACTTGGTCCAGATGCCGAATGACTGGCCGATGGCATAACTCCCAGCGTCCCTGACAAGACACTGGACTCGTCGGATAGAATATCTCCAAAAAGATTTTCCGTTACCACAACATCAAACTTAGCAGGATTGGTAATCATGAGCATCGCAGCGCTGTCCACCAGCTGGTGCTCCAAGGTCACATCTGGATAATCCTTGGCCACCTCATTTGCTACTCTGCGCCAGAGTTTAGATGTCGCTAGCACATTTTGCTTGTCAATACTGGTCACGCGCTTTCTGCGACCACGCGCAATGTCAAAGGCTTTACGGACAATTCGCTCCACCTCTTCATAACTGTAGTCGTTAATATCACGCGCAGATCTGTCCTCCAAAATATGCTCACCAAAGTAAATCCCACCAGTCAGCTCACGCACGACCACGAAGTCCACGCCAGCAATTCTTTCAGCCTTCAAAGGCGACAAATGCTTCAAAGAATCGAAAATCTTAACTGGGCGGATATTGGCATAGAGTTCAAGCTCCTTGCGCAGAGCGAGCAAGCCTTGCTCTGGCCGAATCAGAGCATTATCATACTGGGGACTGCCGATAGCTGCTAGGAGAATAGCATCCGCCTCCTTGGCCGCTTCTAGAGTTGACTGAGGGAGAGGATGACCTTCCGCATCAATACCAGCACCCCCAAAAGCTTTCTCCGTGATATGATAAGTAAAACCGAACTTGCCCGCAACAGCAGCCAGTACTTGGAGACCGGCTTCCATGATTTCTGGGCCAATACCATCACCTGCCAGAGCTACAATTTCTTTTGTCATAGTCGCTTCCTTCTAATTATTTGTAGGCAGATCGCGATAAGATACCTGATGGCCGATTTCACCAGCATTTTCCTTTTGCACAAAGGTGTTGGCATGGATATAGGCAATGGCGCTGGCCTTAAGAACATCAAAGTCAATACCAGAGGAGTTGAAAATTGTATCTGTATCCGTATTTTCAACAGCTACCAAGACGCGAGCCTGAGAGTCAATACCATCCGTTACCGCTTCAATGTTATAAGACAAAAGTTGGACAGATTGGTTAAAGAATTGGTCAATGGCATTAAAGATAGCTTCAACACTTCCTTTACCTTCTGCCACACAGCTGACCGTCTCTCCGTCGCCATTAACCAGCTGCACATCTGCTGTGATGGTATGGTCATCATTGGTCGTCAGCTGCAGATCATCAAAGTGGAAGCCTTCAGGATTTTCGACCGTCGTTCCAGCAATCAGAGCCCGAATATCAGCATCCGTGACTTCATTTTTCTTATCAGCCAAGACCTTAAACTTAGCAAAGAGATCATTGATTTCAGATTCCGCAAAGTCCAGAGCCAGTTCTTTGAGTTTTTCGACAAAGGCATGGCGGCCAGACAGTTTGCCAAGCGGCAGTGAATTGCTCTTGACTCCAACCAACTCTGGTGTGATGATTTCATAGGTCAGTGGATTCTTAAGAACACCATCCTGATGGATACCGGACTCATGAGAGAAGGCATTGCCGCCAACAACCGCCTTGTTCTTAGGCACTGGAATACCAGAGAAGCGGGATACCAGCTCAGAAGTGTTGATGGTTTCATTAAGGACAATGTCTGTCTCAACTTGGTAATAGTCCTGACGAATCTCTAAGGCAACTGCTACTTCTTCCAATGCTACATTTCCAGCCCGCTCACCGATTCCATTGATAGTTCCCTGAACACGACCAGCACCGTGCTTGATAGCTGTCAAACTATTAGCCGTTGCCATACCAAGGTCATCATGGCAATGAACACCAAATACCACCTTATGATCAGAAGTCACATTTGCCACTAGGTAGTCGAAAATATTTGCAAACTCTTCTGGCGTGGTAAAGCCGACTGTATCTGGAATATTGATATAAGACGCACCTGCATCAACCGCTGTTTGTACCACCTGAAAAAGGAAATCCAGCTCTGTTCGTGTCGCATCCTCTGGTGAAAACTCGACTATATCGAACTTGGAGCGCGCGTAGGAGACATGCTCTTTCACAGCTTCTAAAATCTCTTCCTTGGACTTTTTCAGCTTGAACTCTCTGTGAATAGGACTGGTCGCAATGAAGACATGAATCTGTGGATGCTTAGCATCCTTGAGCGCTTCATAGCAGGCATCAATATCGGACTTGACCGAACGCGCTAGCCCAGTAACAGAAGCTTTTGTGATGGCTTTAGCAATCTCCTGCACCGCCGCAAAAGAATCTGGACTCGCAGCAGGAAAACCGGCTTCAATGACTGAAATACCCCACTTCTCTAACTGCTTGGCAATAGCCACCTTCTCCTTGATAGAGAAATTCACTCCTGGTGTCTGCTCGCCATCCCGGAGGCTGGTATCAAAAAACTCAACTTTGCGTGTCATAGACAACTCCTTTTCTAAGATACATAGACCATTTAGGAAAAATCTTCCCCAACTTCTAGGTCGTGTTCAATGACTGAGACGGTATGAGACAAATTGATTTCAGAAAAATCAAGATGCATTCCCACTCCCGTCGCTCCTTTAGAAACCATTTCTTCCTCATCAGAATTTGAGGTAAGATAGGTGAAATAAAAAACATCTCACTTGAGGAACAAGCGAGATGTTAATTTACTCCCGCTTGGTAAGCCAAACAGGACTAATGCTTTTGCACTAGCCCGAGTAACGCAACAACAAAGGAAAGTTTGAAGATTGAGTTGACCTCATGTTTGACTAACTCCTTTTTGAGATGGTTTCTTATTGTTTAGTATTTTAACACAGTATCATAAACCTGTCAAGAAAAAGTCTATATTTTCTGAAAATTTTTAATATGCTGGATTATTTTTTGGGGATTTAAAACTGTAAATACGAGAAAAAAGAAGTAAGGCAAGTCTCACTTCTTCTTTTTTTCAGCAATCGTAACATAGTTTATTCACTCACTTCATCCAGCTTATTCTGAAAGCGTCTGTTCTCCTGATAGCGAGCTTCTAGAACATCGTCTATGCGCTTTTTGTATTGCTGATGGTATTGATCCAGATTATCCTCTATTTGAAAAATATAAGGTTGAGCTGCTGTCAAAGGAACCTCTCTACATGCATAAGAAATCGCCTCTAAAAGTTTGTTCGTCTCCCTATCAAACTTATGATAGTATGTATCTAAGTCTGTCTCTACTCGGTCTAACTCACGCAGTTTTAGTGCATGTTCATCTTCCAATTCTCGACGCTTCTTTTTATCCAGCATTACCTCTCCTCCTATCCCTTGATTGGACTATCCAAAGAAGGCATCTGCATCGTCTGAGTTAGATGAGTTTCAGCAGCTTGCGCTGCCTTCCCTTCAAATCCACCCTTTATATTTTTAACATAGTTAGTAGAAGCATAATTTTTCATATCCAAAGCCGCCTCCTGTAGCTGAGTTGCTAACTCCGCTCCTTTAGCAAGAATAAGCTGCTCTTTGGCCGCTATCAAAGCCTTGATAGCTTGCCGCTCCTGCTCTTTCATCTTTTCTTTAAACTGTTTTGCCAACTCCACTTTAGTTATGAGGGCATCATCATTTACTATCAGCACCATTCTTACCCCTCCATGTTCCTTTCACATCTGCTAAGAGATTATTGAAATCCTCAGCTTGCTGAGTATCGACTGCTGCAAAATCTCCACTAGCTCTAACCAAAGTCATTCCCAACTGTTCAATCTCTGTCATAAAGCCTTTTGCAGATGTCTCTGTGCTGCTTTCAATCGTATCATCCCAAAAACGAGAAACATTAAAATCAGCCAATAAACTCGCTACCTCTGTACCACTCAGATAGGTCACCATTCCCATCGCCTCTGTACTCGTATCCTTTACTGTATTTTGGACAAATTCTTTGGCATCCGACAATAAGGTTTGAACATGCTTAACTTTATCTTCCATTTCAAAGATAGCCAGCTGTGCTGCAGTCTGAAGGAGACGAGCACGAACCAAAATTCTATCTTCTCCTGTAAGATTGCCATTTCCCAACTGTTCCTGATAGCGAGTAATAGCTTCACGATCCCAAGCCATAGATTCCAAGCGAGCAACCCTAATAATTTCCTTGTATTCTGTCTCAAATTGATGATAGAAGGCATACCCCAAAACAGCCCTATCAGGAAGATCTCCTTTCATTAGAGAATTGAATATATTTGAAGCGGTTTCTTCATCAACTCCCAGTTTTCGAAGAGCATCCAGAGTTTTAGCAATTAGACGAGCTAGCTTTTCACCCGCTCTCAGCAGTTCTGGATGATAATCAGCAGAAGCGGTCAAAAAAGAACCTTTACCGTCTCCCTGAAAAACACCAAAATCATGGGCACTCTCCGAATCGAAACTCTGGGTATAGTATAAGGGAACCACAATATTAACTTTACCAACTGGTCCACCTTCACCTCTTACATGATATTGCTCACCGTCCTCAGGTAAATGAGCAATTGTATATTCTCGATTAAGCATACTCACCATGTCAAAGGGATTGACATAATATTCAATTTTTTTACCTATGGCTTTGATTTGATCTGGAGTTAATCCCATTTTTAAAAGGCTTTTGGTAGTATCCGGACCATCAAAGAGGACCACTCTTCCAATCTTATCTAAATCATTACTGCTCAATCCAGCTATTCCTTGAACCGTCACCATGGTCCCTAGCGAATGTGCTGAAAGATCCATTGTTGCATTAGGCGCTTTCTCTCTCATTTCTTGGATACGAGTTTTCATGGCCTCGGTTGCCAAAGGAGCTTGTGGAATATGGATGTGATTAAACGCAAACTGAGCGTCATTATCTATCCAATCATTCAAATTTAGTGCTTTGATGCCCCGCTCAAGTATCTTATCTAAGTTAAAACCATCGCTACCTCGAATAGCCATATAAGTTTTCTTGGTATCTTTTCCCAACGTCGGCGTATCCGTTAAAAAATAAGAATTAAAGCCCGCTTTTTCGTCAGTCATTAACCCCTTTTGATAGCTGTCTACAATACGTGGCTCACGTCTCATACCGTTCGTATCAGGTACTGGTACGGTGGTAATTTTATTGACATCGTGCAAATCAGAATCAGGTTGTAAATAGACCCTGCCATCATAAGGAAGATTCTTACCTCCAGGGGTGATTTCTTCATCATAAATTACTTCTTTTGAGAAATCAAATACTTTTACTTTGGTTGAGTTATTTTTAGGTGGAAAATTATTAGGACGACCAGTATAAGCCGACTGCGCTAAATCTCCATAAAAATTATCAAAAGTTTTTAAATTACTATTACTCATAAATATCCCATACATTGCCTTTCAAGACTCTTATCGGTTGCATTTCAGAAATTCTCTTAATATCAGGAATACTGTTTCTATTATGTTCTAGCGGGAAACCCAGAGTAAATTCAGAATCTTCAATATTATTAATTCTTCCGCTTAAAGTTAGTATATTCCCCCCACCTTGAGGAGTTCCGTTACCTATATCCTCAATTGTCAAACTACCCCAGTCAAACTGAACACTTTTAACTTTAGGATTTCTGGATTTAACAAATTCAGCCATTTCTTCTTCATGCTTTTTTAAATAAGCTAGCTGTTTCTCTTTTGGACTTCTCAAATCGAAAGTCTCATCTGTGAATAAACTTTTGTTTTGAACTGTCATAATTGTCCCTCCTATGACTAGAGTGGTTGCTATCGCAAGAATAGCTAATCTATTTTTTTTCATTATTTATCCTCCAAAGTAAAGAGAAGTTACTATTATTATATCATGAATACATTAAAAAATAATTTTGAAAAGTATTCCGTAAAATATGAAATTTACAAACTGCGCTAAATTTGCGTAGAAATTATGAAAGTTTTTTAAATTACTCTTCGCCAAATCCTCTTCCTCCTACACGAAGCGGACTCCCACTTCCAATTCCTTCAATAAAATCTTCTTTATTGTTCTTTCCATCTTTTATGTAAACCAAAACACTCCAACTTGAATCTTTGATATGATTAAAACCACCAAAAACTCGAATAACATTACCTCCACCCTGCGGTGTTCCATTTCCTATTTCTTCCCAACGTGTTTCTTCCCAAGCAATTTGAACAGACTCCACTTTAGGATTTAAAGACTTCACAAAATCTTCTATTTCTTTTTTATGCTCCTTCAAATAAGCTAGTTGTTTCTCTCTTGGACTTCTTAAATCGAAAATTCCATCTGTGAATAAACTTTTGTTTTGAACTGTCAGAATCGTCCCTCCTACGACCATAGAAGTGGTTAGCGCTACGATTGATAGAGTCGCTATTTTGCTTTTTTTCATCATTTTCTCTTATATTTCTACTTCTTTCTATAATTTCACAATATCACTTCTTAAGGCACTTCGTTTCTAAGAAGAATATACATCCTCATCTCCTCATATACTGAACGCCTCGGAAAAGGAGAAAGGCTGTTAGAATCAGAGAAACAAGCCAGATGGTCTTCAGAAGGTAAAATTGAATCAGATAGGTAGAGATGATGGCTCCAACTACAAAGCTTGCCAATAGGGCTACAAAGAAAAGGCCTTCTTGTAAATCTTTCCCTTTCTTGTTTCGAGCATAGTTGCCAAAAGCTACCATGGTTTTCTTGATATTCCCCGTCATAAAGGAGTTGTTATAGACAATGCCATCCACCTCGCCAAAAGCCGTCGCAACCAGTCCCATGCAGAAAGCCAGTGGCGGCACAATATAGAGATGGGGCACATTTGCTGGCAAAAATCCAGCGACAGCTGTCGTCAATATTAAAGGAAAAACACTGGACAGCCTGCGCCAAGAATGCTCAAAATGATGCTGAAAATCGGTCATCAAAAAAATCCCCAGCATAAAAGCCAACATAGTCGCTAATTTAACTTCGATTCCTCTTGTCTCCTGATTGATGAGTTCAACCGAAAGGAAAACGACGTTTCCCGTCTGACCTGCCACCAAGGTTCCCCCCCTCTCAATGAAGGTATAGGCGTCGATAAATCCTGCACAAAAGGTCAAGAGGCAGGCAAAAAATTTTGAACGAGAGTGAAACTCTCTTTTTACAAATTGTTTCATAAATCACCTACAAAATAAGGGAGTGACCAGACTCCGAAAATCATAGATTTCAGTCCGTCCACTTCCCCTTGCTAGATTACATTTCAAAAATCTTGCAGCTACTGCTTTTTACCAGATTTACAGCTATTTATTTCCTCAAACGACTAATCTAGAAAGCTGCTTTTCCTAGCCTTCTCTGGCTTCCTTAAGGATTTTTTCAATCTTGGTCGTAATCAGGTCAATAGCCACCTTGTTAGAAGCTCCCTCTGGAATGATGACATCCGCATAGCGCTTGGTCGGCTCGATAAACTGATGGTACATAGGCTTAACGACACCCAAATACTGCTCAATAACACTATCCAAACTACGGCCGCGTTCTTCCATGTCCCGCTTAATCCGACGAATAATCCGAACATCATCATCTGTGTCCACAAAGATCTTAATGTCCATCAAATCACGCAGACGCTGATCCTCTAAGACCAAAATCCCCTCAACGATAAAGACATCCTGAGGATCCTGACGATAGGTCTTTTTACTGCGGGTATGCTCCGTATAATCATAAGTGGGAATATCCACTGGCCGACCAGCCAAGAGCTCCTTAATCTGCTCAATCATCAGGTCCGTGTCAAAGGCAAAAGGATGGTCATAGTTGGTCTTCACCCGCTCCTCAAAAGTCAGATGCGTCTGATCCTTATAGTAGGAGTCATGCTCAATCATGGCAATATTTTCGTTTGGAAAATTAGCCAAAATTGCTCGAGAAACACTGGTCTTTCCGCCTCCTGAACCACCAGTCACACCAATAATAATAGGTCTATTTTGCATTATAAGCTCCATCTCTTGTTATCTTATCTATTTTACCGCAATTCATGTTATAATGAAAGAGCTAAAATAAAAAAAGTACATGCTTAAAAATAGAAAAAAGGAGGTTTTTATGCTCAAACTTGGAATCATCGGAACAGGTTCTATTTCTCATGAGTTCATCAAGGCTGCTCACTCAACAGGCGACTATCAGCTGGCAGCTGTCTACTCTCGGACTTTAACTTCTGCTGAGCGCTTTGTGCAAAACTATGAAAATACAGCCGTCTTTACTGAAATGCTAGACTTTCTGTCGTCTGATATCGATGTTGTTTATATCGCCAGTCCCAACAGCCTGCATTTCAATCATGCCAAGGTAGCTATTTTGGCTCGTAAACACGTCATTGTCGAAAAGCCTGCGGTTTCTCGTCCCAAAGAATGGCGGGAATTGATCAAGCTGGCTGACGAGCACCAAGTCTATCTCTTTGAAGCTGCCCGCAACTATCATGAGCAGGCCTTTGATACAATCAGTGATTTTCTCAAGGACAAGACTGTCTTGGGAGCCAACTTCACCTATGCCAAGTATTCTTCAAAAATGCAAGCTCTGCTTGCAGGAGAGCAGCCCAATGTTTTCTCAGCTAAGTTTTCTGGCGGCGCTTTGATGGATCTGGGTGTCTATCCTATCTATGCGGCTATCAGACTTTTCGGCCATCCTCGCTTCGCTCGCTACAGCGCTCAGCAGCTAGCCAATACGATTGATTTAAATGGCGCCGGCTGTCTCATCTATCCAGATTTTCAAGTTCAGATTCAGGCCGGTAAAAATATAAACAGCAATCTGCCTGCAGAGATTTACACCGATCAAGGAACTCTGACTTTAGATGGGATTGAATTTATCAGCTCTGCTATTTTCCAAAGTCTGAACGGGCAAGAGGAGATACTGCCTATCAAGCGTGCTTCCCACACCATGCTGGAAGAAGCTCAAGCTTTCGTGCGAGTGCTCAAGGGCGGACAGGATGCGGATTATGAGAAATGGTTGAATGCGGCAGCGGCTGTTCATGAAAGCTTATTTGCCATGCGCAAGGACGCTGGCATTAGATTTGAGGTTGATGATGATTAAGGAACAATTTCCCCCGAGCTGGCAAAATCAGCTGGCTCAGCTAGGCTTTGAAGATTTGACAGCTATTCAGGAGAAGATGTTTGAGCCTATTTCTGCAGGCGATACGGTGCTGGGAATCAGTCCGACTGGTACTGGTAAAACTCTGGCCTATCTCTTTCCCAGTCTGCTCAAACTGACACCTAAAAAAGCCCAACAACTCTTGATTTTAGCTCCTAATACTGAGTTGGCTGGACAAATTTTTGAGGTCTGCAAGACTTGGGCGGAGCCTTTAGGGCTGACAGCCCAGCTCCTGCTCTCTGGCTCCAGCCAGAAGCGACAGATTGAGCGCCTTAAGAAAGGTCCGGAGATTATCATCGGAACGCCTGGGCGAATTTTCGAGTTGGTCAAGCTCAAGAAAATCAAGATGATGAATGTCGAAACCATCATTTTGGATGAGTTTGACCAGCTGCTCAGTGATTCTCAGTATCACTTTGTAGATAAAATCACCCACTATGCGCCTCGTAACCACCAGCTGATATATATGAGCGCCACCGCTAAGTTCGACCACGATAAGATTGCTGAAAATACTCTAGAAATCAGTATTGACGACCAAGTTTTGGACAATATTCAGCACTTTTACATGCAAGTCGAAAAACGTGATAAGGTGGACTTGCTCCGTAAGTTATCAAATGTTGAAGAATTCCGTGGACTGGTCTTTTTCAACGCACTGTCAGACCTAGGAAGTGCTGAGGAAAAACTCCAGTATCGTGAATCCAACGTGGTTTCTCTAGCCAGCGATGTCAACGTTAAGTTCCGCAAGGTGATTCTGGACAAGTTCAAAGAACACCAGATTACTCTCTTGCTGGCCACTGACTTGGTTGCTCGCGGCATTGATATTGATTCGCTAGAATGTGTTGTCAATTATGAACTTCCGCGCGATTTAGAAACCTATACCCATCGCTCTGGCCGAACCGGCCGTATGGGCAAGGAAGGCTATGTCATTACCTTTATCAGCCATCCAGAAGAACTGAAGACATTAAAAAAATACGTCGCCGTCCGAGAAATTGTATTAAAAAATCAAGAACTTTATGTAACAAGTTAAACTAAAAAGCTTTGGAAATCTCATGTTTCCAAAGCTTTTTGCTTTTACTCATTACCAACAACGATTTCAAAAAATCTAACCCCAAGGACTGGATTAGTCTCTGCCGTAATAAATACGATGGGGCTCCAGCTGACCTTCCAGCAGCTCATCGACCGTGACCAGAGTATATCCGTTACTCTTCAGATACTCGAGGACACTTGGCAGAGCGTCAATACTGGTCTGGTGAATATCATGCATGAGGATAATCGAACCTGGCTGGGTTTTAGCAATCTCTTGCATAATAGCTTTAGTATTGCGTGTCTTCCAGTCTAGGCTGTCCACATTCCACATGATAAAGGACTGGTCAACCGAATTTTGGATTGTAGCATTAATAGCTCCATAAGGGGGCCGCGTAATCGTTGGCTTGATGCCTATGACATTGTTAATAGCGGTCTGGGTATCAAGGATTTCTTTTTGGGCTGTCTCCAGAGGAAGTTTAGTTAAGACTGGATGGTCCCATGTATGAATCCCAATCTGATGACCTTCATTGTGCACGCGCTTGACAATCGCTTCATTACCAGCAACGTTTTGCCCAACCATAAAGAAGGTCGCCTTGGCACCATATTTCTTGAGGATATCCAGAGCCTGCGGTGTTGTCTTAGGATCTGGACCGTCATCAAAGGTCAGAGCAACCATCTTCACATGCTTCTTAGCCTCGAAACTCTTATAAGCTGTCAAGTCATCGCCAGTCAGATAGTCCGCATTGATCTGGTCATAAAAGCTAGACAAAGGAATGTCAATGCTGGTTAAGCCTTGCACTTCCTTACTCAGCTTAATAGAAAAATGGCTGTACTCATAACGGAAGGACCACTGACCCAACTCCGTTCCATTGAGGGTGTTAAGAATTTCCGTCTGCACCGCCTCATCAGCCTGTCTAAAGGTCAGCTGGCTGGATATCTCGTTGATGAAGATTTCCTTAGCTGCATCGGGATCCTGAAAGAGCTTATCCAGAGTGAAAGGGCTGCCGTCTGCACCGAGATAGCTGTCAGCAACTTCCCGCTCTTCTCCTTTACTGATTTTCATCTCTTTGACATGATAGTCCTTGCGATGCACCAGTACTTCTTTGACATCCTTCAGGCTCGTTTCTTTTTCCTCAGCATAGTAGAAGCTCAATTCCTCAATCTTATCGCCCTTCTTCTGATTATCCTTAATCGTCTGGCTATCTGCGTCCATCTGCTCCTTGACACTTGCCATAACTTGACCGTCCAGCAGAGGATAAAAGGCCTCTACATAGTGGCTGCCAATCATCTTGCTCTGCTTTTCAGTTTTTTCCGCGTGGTAGGTCTCTTCTTGGGCAATCAGCACACTAACCTTCTCTTGCAGTTCTTTTTCCTGGAAAATAGCGTAAATCTTTACAGCACCCAGAACTAAAGCAGCAATAAAAGCTAAACCTAGCAAGCTGAGAACAATGAATGTTTTCTTACCGTGTTTCTTGTTATTTTGTCTTTTCATACACCTGTCCTAAATGAATAAAAATCATCATTTATCTTGCAAAATTAACTGCAGCTAGATGTTAGAGACTCTTCTCACGAATGACTTCCACCTTGTAGCCATCAGGATCTTTTACAAAATAATAATTAGGCGGGTTGCCAGGAAGGCCTTTTGGATCTGTCACTTCATAGCCTTTGGCCTTATGCTCAGCGTGCAGACCTTCCAAGTCTGGCGTGCTAAGTGCCACATGAGCAAAGCCATCCCCAATCACATAAGGACCATGGTCATAGTTATAGGTCAGTTCCAGCTCATAATCATCGCCTTCCAAACCTAGATAAACGATAGTAAACTGATAATCTGGAAAATCCTTGCGACGAAGCTCCTTAAAACCAAAAGCCTCTGCATAAAAAGCAATAGACGCTTCCAAATTCTCCACACGCAAACAAGTATGTAACATTTTTGATGCCATAATTTCACCTCATTCTTTCTTGTCTATTATTATACCCTATTTTGGGCAAAACTTATATTAAATTTTTAAAAAAGTAAATAGATACCAGATAAAAAGCAAGCCTCAAGGCCTGCTAAGAATTGTTTTTCAAAAACTGGTTGATAAAAAGTGATCTTCCCCACTATTTAACAGAACGCTTTTTCGTTTCCTTCAGTAGCAGTTTAACTTCAAAGACCGTACCTCTTGGTTTGTTGTCCTTGACATAAATAGTGCCCTTGAAAGCATCGACAATCTGCTTGGCCAGAGAAAGTCCCAGACCAAAGCCACCTTTCTGACGGGTCCGAGCCTTATCCACCCGATAAAAGCGATCAAAAATCTTCTTCTTATCTTCATCATTGATGCCAGGGCCATTGTCCGCCACTCGGAAAATAAGGTAACGATCTGTCGAAGTAGCCATGACACTGATTACGCCATCATCATCTGTGTACTTGATAGCATTGTCAAATAGGATGGTCATCAGTTGCTTTAGGAAAATTTGATCTGTCACAATGGAGTGCTTGATCATATTTTCTGAATGAAAAGCTTTTTTATTCTCTCTTGCGATAATGCAGTAATTAGCAAAGGTTGTATCAAAAAATTCTGGTTCGACTTCACTATATTGAGGTTTGATGCCATCATCACGACGAGCCAGATTGAGCAGATTGGTCGTCAATAGGCGCATATTGCGCACCTCATCCAAGCTAGAAGCGATATTTTCACTGCTCTGCATGATTGTTGCTTCAGGCTTACGAAAGAGCGTTTCTAAGCGGCTCTGCAATACCGCCAGAGGAGTCCGCAGCTCATGGCTGGCATTTTCCACGAAAGCCTTCTGCTTCTGGATACTTTCCAGCAAGGGCTTAACACTCATACGAGCTAGATAGATACTGGCAATCAGGGAAATTCCCCAAAAGCTGACCATAACCATGGCAATCAACTGCTCATGCTTGCCGCTGGTCTGCTCCAACTGACTGATACTAGTCATGACCACAGCGTACTTGATATCAGGATACTCATTTTTAGGATCAATATCAAAGAGATAAGCCCGATAGCTTTCTGTCTGGCCAAAGCTGTTGCCAATCACAATTTCCTTAATCTGATTCAAATAGGACTTGTTAAAGTCCAAGGAATTAAAGTCCAGAAAGCCATCGCTCTTGCTGGTGGAAATATTTTTATAATTATCATCCAAAAGCAGGGCGAAAGTATTAGAACTGAAATTTGGCGTCGTCAGATTGTCAGGCTTAGGCTCTTCGTTTGGATCGCCATCTGGCTCTTTACTGCTTTTAGGACTTTTAGTATTGACCTTATTGCTTGGATCAGACTGTTGGCCTGTCGTCCTATAGGCCAAATCAGCTACTGAACTAGGATCATTACTCAGATTCCTCAAATTTTCATCAACTGACGTATAAAGGCTGGAGCGCATAACCTGAATAATAATCAAGGTCATGGCTGAGAAGATTAATGTAAACAGCCCAAAATAGCGAATGAAATAAGAGAAATCATCCGCATAAAAGGTCTTCTTGATTTTATTCAGCATCTTTTAAAATGTAGCCGACACTACGAAGAGTATGTAGGTTTTTCGCAAATGTCGTTCCTTTCAGTTTTTTACGAATCTTGGAAACGTACACTTCAACAACGGAAACAGTGGTATCACTGTCAAAGCCCCACAGACGGTCAAAAATTTGGGTCTTAGGCAAGATTACATTTTGATTTTGCAGGAAATAAACCAAGAGGTCGAACTCTTTACCAAGCAACTCAACGTCTTTACCGGCTTTCAATGTTGAATTTGTGGATAGATTGACTGTCACATCACCATAAGAAAGAGTATTCTCGTTGAATTTACCAGCGCGTTTCAAGAGCGCCTGGATCCGCATTTTCAGTTCTTCCAAATAGAAAGGTTTTGTCAGATAGTCATCAGCCCCGAGCTCAAAGCCATGTCCTTTGTCATCCAAGCTTTCCTTAGCCGTCATGATGAGAACAGGGGTTGTGACTCCTTTTGCTCGGAGATCTTTCAGCACTTGGAAACCATCCTTTTCAGGCAGCATGAGATCCAGCAAGATGAGGTCATAAACACCACTCTCTGCTTCATATAGACCTTCTTCGCCATCAAAAACCTGCATTACATCTGCAAAATCATCCAAAAAATCAAAAACTGAGTTTGACAGTCCAAGGTCATCTTCTACCAATAGAATTTTAATCATCTTTCTTTCCTCCAATAAAACTTACCAAGATTATGTCTTTTGGTTTTTGTTTTATTTGCTATTCTTATTATATCATGACTTGGGTCAAAATCAGTATGTTTTTTCTACGACTGCGACGTTTTATTTTCTTTTGTCGACTTATTATTGTTCTTGTCCGATTGTTCATTTGTGTTCGTTGAAGACTTTTTCTTGTTTTTCTTCCCGTTGTCATTTTGCTGAGCAGAAGAATTCTTGCTCTTGTCATTGTCAGACTGCTGGCCGTCTTGAGGCGGCATGCCTTGGTCTTGACCGCTTTGTCCTGGTCCACCATCCTGCGGCGGCATTCCATTACCTGGTCCACCATTTTGACCATTCTGACCAACTTGTGGCGGCATTCCATTTCCTGCATCCTGGCCATTCTGACCCTGCTCCGGTGCTCCAGGCATAGTAGCTGGCTGTTGAATAGCTGATTGCTGATTGTTTGTACCGTGAATAGCTGTCGCAAGACCATAACCGCCCAGAAGTCCGACTGCTAGAGCACCACCCGTCGCAACCGTCAGCCACCATTTAGTGCTTTTTTCTACAACAATCATTTTTTCCATATCCATTTAATATGTTCCTTCTTTCTTTTGTAAATTTTTCTATCTGTTTCTATCAAACAAGAAGCTAATGCAGCTTACAAGTCATCCCATACACATCCTTTCACTTGAATAGCATTATCATATAAATTTTTACTTAAACAGGACTGAATTTTTTCTTAAAAAAGGCTGAAAGATAGGGAAAATAGTTTATGAAAAGTGCTTTTTCAATATACGGCTATATTTATCTAATAAAAGAAAATCAGCTAATCTTGAAGACAGAAGATTGAGTTTAGCAAATAAAGATGCCCCCCGCCCCATCAGGATGACTCTTTGATGAGACTTAATACCTTTTAGCAAAGCTAGGCAAACCTCGTCTGTAGTTGAAATCTTAATCCCCATCTCTTTCCAAACAGGATGGTAAGGCTTTTCTGAGGGTGTATCCGCAGCATTGGGACAAAAATAGGTTAAATACACCTTTTTCCGCTCCTGTTTTAATTCGCGATTCATTGATTCAATAAAAGAAAAAATCCCTGCGCGACTAGCCACATCTACGCTATAGTAAGGGAAAGCGAGCCGCCCATCTGCAAAACCGCCAGAATGCACAATTGTAGCACCTTTTTCATTTGCTAATAAGGGCAGAAAAATCTTGCTAATCAGAATGGCGCCAGATAAATTGATTAACAGTGTCTGCTCTATGTCCTCAAAGGAATGCGCTGACAAAGACTTTCTTACATCAAAACCAGTTGCATTGATAACAATATCTATACATTCCGACCACTCTTGTATCTCTGATACTACATTTTTTAGAGACTCTTCACTTGTTATATCCACTGATCTTATTGGAATAAAAGACGAAAATTCTTGCACAAATATCTTTAACTTATCTATATCTCTTCCTAAGAGAAATAACCTAGCACCTGCTTGATGAAAAGCACGTGTATAGACTCTTCCCAAACTGCCACTTGCACCAATAATTACAACCTTTTTATTTTTAAAATAATTATCAAACATATAATTCCCCATTCTCTAGTGAGTCTTTTGTGATAAATTCAATAAAACAAGTCCGACAATAACTAGACTTATCCCTAAAAGGCTTACAGCTGTTACTTTTTCGTGCCAAAGCAGAATAGATAATATCGTTGTCCCTACTAGACCTATTGCAGACCAAATAGCGTAAGCTAGATTTAACTGAATGCCCTTTAAAGATAGAGATAAAAAGAAAAAGCACAAGCCATAAAACATCAAAGCAAGGCAACCGAAAAATAGTTTCGAAAAACCTTGAGATAGTTTTAAAAGACTTGTGGCGGCAATTTCAAATAGAATTGCGAGAGATAAATAAAAATAGTAAAACATTGTTTTCCTCCTAATATTCTAAATAACTAAAAAGTTAGCAGGAAAATCAATAGAGCTATCCGAGAGATGAAACAAAGCAAGTCCAAAGTGTACAGGCATTTGTCAAAATCATTGATTTTATGCTCGAATCTTTGGAGATAGATAAAGCTTTTCGACCACATAGCTCATCTAATGAAATCTGGTAAAAATCGGCTAGACGAATAAGACTTGCACTATCTAGAATCGTCTTATCATTTTCCCAGTTCGAGATGGTCTGCCGAGTCGTCCCTAGTGATTCTGCAATCTGAGCTTGGCTATAGCCTCTTTGCTCCCGTATAAACTTCAATTGTTTTCCTAACATTATCTTTTCCTCCTCATCATACTTATTTTTTAGTTGTTTGACTAGATGAAATTCTTTAACATTAGTGATTATTGTAAGTAAAAATTCTTTGACATAGCTATTATAACACGATTTACGTTAATCTTAAAATACTTGCCTATCTAAAACACTTGATACATCTATCAACCATTTGCCCAAAAAATCCGCAGTAAAAAAGACTGGGACAAAATTGTCTCAGTCTAAATTTATCATGTTCAAAAGCTCTTGATGCAGGATCTGCTTATATTTTTACGACTCTTTCTTAGATGAGCGGAAACCTGCTGCAGCTAGCAAGGCCGCAAAGCCAAGATAAGTAAGAAGAGCACTCGAACTGCTTCCAGTTTTAGGCAATTGACCTTGTGTGGTTTGGTAGCTGACAGATAGCTGCAAGCTGCTTGCTTGCTTACTTGCAGATCTTAGATGCTGCCAAGTTCGGTTTGAAACAGGCTCAAATTTCTGCGCTGTTTGAACAGTAATTTCTGCAGGAGGTGTCGAAACACTAACCTGATTGGATTCTATCCGGTATTGATTATTAATCAGCAAGCTGAAATGATTGGTATAGGTTCTGCCTGGATACAAGAGTCGACCGACTGCTGCTGGAGCTAGCGTCTCGGTCGCAGTATCCAAGTCAGCATTGTAGCGTTCAAGGAGACCTGGTGCAGCAACAAAAGTCAAGACTCTGGTGCTCGGGTCATAAGAAACTTCATAACCAGGACTTTTCGCTCTAGTCGCTTCTAGATCCAATTCAAAACCTTCTGGCAGACGATCTTCCAATACGAAAGAGTGAATTGGCAAGCGATAAGCAGGCAAAGCATCCGTTACCAGATTAAGGACAGCAAAACTTCCCTGGCTAACCTCTTGTTGATGAATATTCTTCTTGGACTCATCCTCCAACTCTTCTCTGACTTTTAACTGGATAAAGAGCTGGTTATAGTGATAAGTTTGAGTCGGCGCTTGCGGACGGCTTGGCAAAGCTTGATAGCTAGGCTCAGCCGGCTTTTGAGGAAGCTCTTTATAGTTCGGCTTGTCAGACTCCTCCATCAAAGGCAGGTCACTTTCTCTGACAGGTGACTGGGGCTCAGGCTGAAGAACAGGTTCTTGAGGGAGCTGTGGTTCCTGCAGATAGCTTGGCTCCTCAGGCAGGTCCTCTAAAGCAATTTCTTCTTCATAAACAGGTGGTTTCGGGCCTTCTCCCGCGCTTGCTTCAGGATCTTTTTGAGGTTTTTCTGGTTCCTTCAAATAAGTTGGGAGCTGAGGTGCCTGTGGCAGTGGTTTTTCAATCGGTGCTTGCGGAAGAGTCAGCAAGGGCTGCTCCTTCTCATAGGTAGGCTCTTCAACTGTAGTCGGCTCTGTCAACAGAGAAGGGGAGCTAGGTTCTTCTGGCACTTCCTGATAAACTGGCTTTTGAGGTTGTAGAGGCTCAGGCAGATAAGTTGGCTCTTTCGGTAGAATTTCCAGATCTCTTTCTGGTAGAACTGCTGGCTCCTCAGGCCGATTTGGAAGAGGAAGAGGCTGAGTTTCTGTCGGCTGGTTAGGAAGTTCTTGATAGGCCGGCTGGGCTGGCTCCTCTGGCAAAGGTTGATAGACTGGCTGACTTGGAAGAGGCTGCAAGGCCTTGACATCATCATAAGCCGGTTCCTGAGGTTGAGCAACTTCTGTCGGAGCAACAGGCTTCATTGGAACACCTTTGGCTTTAATATCAGAGTTAAATACAAACCAAGCAGAACCCCGATTTCGTGAACCAATGTCAAAGGAAATGATATCGCCTTTCGCCTTACCAACAATAGCGCCATACCAGCTATAAGGACTAGTAGGTGTATCCCACTTGTTGTGCTCAAAGCGAGAACCTTCCCGCTCAAAGTTAATTGAAATATCAGCGTGAACACTAGTATCTGGGTGAACATTAATGGCAGAACCTGTAATAGGGATATATTCACCATTAAAATTCTTAATGTACTCAATCGCAACTTTGTTCGTATTTAAAGATGAGAAGCTGACAAGCGAGCCTGTCATATCAAGCCTTTCTCCAGACTCATCAAAAAACTCTGCTTGAACATTGACCCGAGAATGGCCATAAAAATCCAAGGTCCAGACAGTCAAGGTCGGATCCTTAACTAAGAAAACTGGCAGTTTATCCTGACTCTTCGTTGATTCTTTCAGAGTATAAGTGTAGACAACTTTAGCGATTTTCTTGCCTTGAATACTGGAATTTTTGATATTGGTATAAGTAGCTACCAGAGGCACATCTTTCTGTAAAATGACTTTAGTCTGATGCTCTTTCCCTTTTAAAACACTGGTCAAAGCAGTCATTCCTGATTGATCCATTCCCCAAGAACGAACCTCATCAGTCAGCTCATCATTGGTATAGGTTCTAATAGAGGGATCAAGCGTCAAGACAGCCTGGGGCTCAGATTTGAAAACAAAAGGCTGGCTTTCAACCTTACTGAGATAACCTTCTTCATTTTTCTTAGCTTCAGCTTCTTGCAACTCTCTCTCAAAAGTTACAAGAGCTGCATCATACTTAGTTTTGGCTGTATCATAGGCAGCTTTCAAGCGGGCATTTTTTTCCTTAATGCTTGCATTTTCCTGCTCAATCACTGCGTTCTGCGCTGAAATAGCCGCAAGGTTTGCCTCATAGTCTTCTTTTAGTCTTTGATTTTCTGCTTCAATCCTTGCAAGATTTGCTTGGTAGGTCGCTAAGTCTGCCTGATAAGCAGCTAGTTTATTCTTGTTTTCTGTCTCAATCCGAGCAGTCGCCTCCTGGTAGGTAAGCAAGGCTTCCTCATATGCTTCTCGACTTTTCTGATTGCTTTCGGTGATTCGAGCCACATCCTGCTCATATTGAGCTAATTGATTTTTATAAAGCTCTTGTTTTTCCTGATTTTGCTGACGAATCTGGGCATTTTCAGATTCAATGGCAGCATTACGGACTGTTACTTCTGCTTTTTCGGTCTCATAGGCAGTTTGCCGCTTCTTATTTTCAGCTTGGACACGCTCAAGTTCAGATTGATAGGCAGTCAAAGCTGCTTGATGATCTCTCGCTTTGGCATCATTGGCCGCCTCGATTTCAGAGCGATTCTTTTGATAAGCAGCTAATTTGCTCTCATAGTCTTTCTCTGCCGCTTGATTTTTTTGACGAATCTCAGCCAATCGCTCTTGATAAGCAGCTAAATCAGCCTGATACTGCTCCTTTAAGGCTATATTTTTCTTCTGAACAGCTAGATTTTGGGCCTCAATCTCTTTGTTCTGCTCCTGGATTTTAGCCAAGGATGTCTCATAAGATTGTTTTGCAGCTTGATTGTCTCTTTGAATGCGTTCTACTTCCTGCTGGTAAGCCCTTAAATCTGACTGATACTGCTGTTCTAGCTCGGCATTGTCTTTCTGAACTCTAGCCAACTCTTTCTCATAATCAGCCATGGCTGCTTGATAAGCAGCTTCTTTTTCTGCCTTAACCTGAGCCAGTCGGGAAACCTCAGTTTCATACCGATTGACTGCTTCCTGATAGGCCTTTTCAGCTGCCTGATTTCGTTCTGCAATGGCTGCATTTTCAGCTTGGGCAGCTTTATTGTGAGCTGAGGCCTGAGCAAGCTTTTCTTCATAGCGACGCTTTGCTTCTGCATTCTTCTCCTGAGTAGCTTTCAGCTCTGTAGTATAGCTCTCCATAGCAGTTTGGTAGTCTGCTTTCGCTTGAGCATTTTCCTGTAAAATCCGTGAACGCTCCTCTTGATAGGCTGCTAAAGCTGCTTGATAGGAGGCTTCTTTCTCTTGATTGATTTTTACTATACGGCTCAATTCTGACTGATAAGCCGTCCGTTTCTGCTCATAGTCTGCCTGAAGCTGAGTATTTTCAGCCTGAATGCGACTGGACTCTTGTTCATAGGAAGCCAGAGCCTTGTCATATTGGTCTTTCAAGGCTTGATTTGCAGACTCTTTCTGACTGAGTTCTTTCTCATAAGCCTTCAGTTGCTCTTGATAAGCTGCTGTGGTTTCACGTATTTCCTTGACTTGGGTCGCATAATCTGTTAGCGCTGTCTCCCGTTTACTCGCAGCTTCTTCTGGATTTCTAGCTGTTCCTAAATCAACAGTCGGCTCCTGCTTTAGCTGAACTCTTGCTTTCCCGGCCTCTGCCAAAGCTTGGTCCATTTCTGCATGAGAAACCTCCAAAGGAAGCTTGTCTTGACTTACTGGCTCTGATTGAGTAGGGGCAGCAGTTGGCTGGGACGCTTTGGTTGGCGAAAGAGCAGCTTCAGAAAGGGCAGACTGATCTGCTGCTGAAGATACCTTTTCCTCTGCTTTAACTGATCCGGCAGCTACCAACAAAGCCGCACCCAAAACAGCTCCGCACAAGCCCTTAGAAAGGCGGCTCTTGCGGAAGCCATAGACTATTTTCTTTTCCATATAAACTCCATTTCTCCTTTAAACAGTTGCCTGTTTATTTCACATACTTTTCTATTTTATCAAAGCAAAGGCATATTAGCAATGTTTAAATACTCAAAATGATAAAGAAAAAGCCTGAGATAGGATAATATCTCAGACTTTCTAGTCATTTTAATTAAATCTATCAGATAGCAGCTCGAATTGCTTTTTCTACTGCTTCTTTCTCACGCTTCACCAGTTCAACACGCGCAGCGATTTCCTTGATTCCCATGCTGATGTTTCGGCTAATCGCCATATCGTCCAACTGCGGTTCAAAGAAGGCTTTGTACTCTGCCAATCTCTTCTCTGTCTTGAAGACCACTGCCGGGCTAATGACAAAGCTATCAAAGCTCATGTCACCACCTAGCGCTGCCTTAATCCAGTCCCAATTCTCACGCGCCCAAGTCCACACTGCTTCTTGAGTAAAATCACGGCTGAGGAAACGGGCATACCAAGCTGACAAATCCTGCGGTTTCACAGTAAATTTATCCTTCCAAGTCGCTAACAGTTCATCCAAGGTTTCCTTGTTCTTCGTATAAGAAAGGGCTGTAGAAAGAGCATTTTTGAAGCTTCCGTCATTTGAAGCGACATATAGGTCCAGATAAAGCTTAGTCAGCTCCTTGCTTTCATGATGCTTGATTTGGTTGACCAGCACCTGCAGGCGAATAGCCGCAGGGAGTTTTTCCAAATTATCACGATAGCGGTCAAAAATCTGGCTAGCTTGAGCTTTAGCTGTCTCGTTGTCGGCCTTAATCATATTGCCCACAATCAGCTGACGAACCATCTCATCCTCATCGCTTTCACCTTCCTGCTTTTCAAAACCAAGGCGGTCAAAATTACTTTGACTGAGAACTTTCAACAGGGCTTTGTAATCTTCTTCTGTCTGACTGCCTTCATCCACAAAGCGGTTCAAGCCTTCCAGCACTTGGGAAACAGCTGAAACTACCATATAAGAAGTTTCGTTCGCCAGCTTGCTGATAACTGGCAGCAGGTCCGCATAGGAAATCTTACCTGACTCTGCTAGAAGTCGGCGCTCCTGCACGATTTGCAGTTTACTGATATTGTCCAAAGAGCTAAGATTATTCAGAAGAGCATCCAGCAACTCACCCTGATAATCTGTAATATAGTGGGCAGTGTTTTCTGTATTGAGACGCAGGGCGCCTTCATTTTGCGCTGCCAAGTCTGCATAATTAGGAATTTCCAGTCTTTCTGTCGTCAGTGTATCAGGGAGTCCTTGCCAGTTACTATTGAGCGGTACTGGCCAGAGGCGGCCTTTTTCTTCGTGCTCCCCAATGAAGAACTGCTTCTGCGTCAAAATCAAGCAGTCGTTTTCGACCTTAGCAGTGACAACTGGATAACCCGGCTGCTCCAGCCAAGCATCCATAAAGGCAGCTACATCACGGCCAGAAGCTTGAGAAAGAGCGTCCCAAAGATCACGACCGATAGTATTGCCATACTGATGCTTCTCAAAGTAGGCACCTAGCCCCTTACGGAAAGCATCATCTCCCAGCCAACGGCGCAGCATGTGCATGAGACGACTACCCTTGGCATAGACAATCGCTCCATCAAAAAGAGTATTGATTTCATCTGGGTGCTTGACCTCTACATGGACCGACTGAACGCCATCTGTCGCGTCACGCTTGAGGGCATAAGGAGCTCCGCTGGTCTGGAAATCTTCAAAAATCTTCCAGCTAGGCTCAATCGCATCAACTGAGACATACTCCATCATATTGGCAAAGCTTTCATTGAGCCAGAGGTCGTCCCACCACTTCATGGTCACTAGATTTCCGAACCATTGGTGAGCTAGTTCGTGTGCAACAACCAAGGCAACTGTCTGGCGGCTTAAGGCTGTTGAATTTTCATCCACCAGCAGATAGATTTCCCTATAGGTTACCAAGCCCCAGTTTTCCATGGCTCCAGCAGAAAAGTCAGGCAGGGCCACATGGAGTGACTGAGGAATAGGATACTTGACTCCATAGTATTCTTCGTAAAATTCAATACAGCGAACCGCAATGTCCAAAGCAAACTCTAGATTGCTGGCTGGGTGGGCCTTTGTCGCATAAACTCCTACCAAGGTTCCATTCTTGGTTTTAGCAGTAATTCCTTGCATATCACCAGCAGCAAAAGCCAAGAGATAGGAAGACATACGTGGAGTCGTTTCAAACTTCCAAACGCCAGTCGCTTTGCGGTTTTCAACATCAATTTCCGGCATATTAGACAGGGCCAACTCACCCTCTGCTTGGTCAAATTTCAAAGCCAAATCAAAAGTTGCCTTAGCCTCTGGCTCATCTACACTCGGAAAGGCTTCGCGGGCAAAATGGCTCTCAAACTGCGTAGAAATAATCTCTTTTTTCACACCATCTACCGTGTAGTAAGATGGATAAATCCCTGTCATATTGTCCGTAATCTTACCAGTATAAGTTATTGTCACCACTACAGGACCAGCTGCTTCCAGCTCGATATAAAGAGCTTCATTGTCCTTATCAAGAGTGAAAGGACGAGCTTGGCCAGCCACCTCTACAGCTTCAACTGTCAAATCTTTTTGATGTAGGGAAATCTTACTCGTCTTAGCTTCCCCAGTAATGGTCACCTTTCCTGAAAAAGTCTTGTCGGCACGATTCAGATCCAAAAAGAGATCATAGTGCTCAGGAACAAATGTTTCAATAAAATGTTTAACTGCTTGCATCAGCTTCTCCTCATCTAGCGAACAACGAAGCAAGATTAATCTGACATTCTTGTCCGCTTATAATCTGTTATTATTGTATCATATTTAGAAGATTTCGTTGCAGAATAAATGCAAACAAAAAGACAGGGGAATAACCTGTCCGTTTGGTTTATGATAATAGAAGAAAGGTTCCCATTCAAATAGCTAGGAAAACTATCACATTCCCCAGTTAGTGCCACATCATCCTTCCTCTTTACTTAGCTTAACATTGTAAATGATTTCAGCTTCTGGGCTTCCTTTTTCATCCTTAACAACATCTTTTAGTTGACCGTCTTGAACCAATAAAGAAATATTTTCATCTGTACTTCTAGCCTTCTTGAGCTTTGCTTCGTCTGGCAAATGTTTTGCATTTGAAACATCAATCTCATTACCTTGTGAGTCCATTAATTCTATAACATCATTTCCTGAACCATCAAAATCAAGAAATATATGAGTAACTAAACCATAGCTATTAGGTGTGTAGTTCTCTATTGTTGTTCCTAATGTTGCTTTATTCCCATATTTATCATAAATCGTCGGACGTACATAGGCATTTAGCATAGAACCACCATTATCCCCTTCAATATAAATCGGAGAAAATTTAATCTTCTCAATACCTTTATAGTGTTCTTTGAAATAGGTTCCATATTGTTCTTCTAAGAGTCGAAAGCCTCGCTGATAGAGCTTGGTTGTTTTGGGACCTAAGTTAGGTTTTGTTAGTTTGTTGTATATATAGATTCCGCCTGAAATTACAATGAATAGAATTGTTAAAACAATAATAATCTTCTTTTTCACTAATATATCTCCATTATAACGCGTTTTCATAGTTCTTTTCTAATAGAATAGCATAATACCTTAGTATTGTCATATAAAATCTTTTCATTATTTTTAGCAAACTTCTATCCTCAACTACCTAAGAAAATAGTTGTATTTGTCGCTTAGTTCACGCCACATCATCCTTCCTCTTTGCTTAGCTTAACATTGTAAATGATCTGAGCTTTTGGGCTTCCCTTTTTATCCTTGACAACATCTTTTAGCTGACCGTCTTCTACTAACATTTGAATATTTATATCTATACTTTTTGCATCTCTTAGTTTTGCTTCTTTAGGTAGTTTCTTTGCATTCGAAACATCAATTCTCTCGTCATCTGAATCAAATAATTCAATTACCTCGTTACCATCCCAGTCAAAATCAACGATTAAGTCAGTAACAATACCAAAACTATTTGGGACATATTTTTTTATTTGTGTACCCAAAGTAGCCTTATTCCCATATTTATCATAAGTTGTCGGACGTACATAGGCGTTCAACATAGAAGAATCCTCATCTCCAGTCACATAAATTGGAGAAAATTCAATTTTTTCAATACCTGAATATTTTTCCTTAATATAAGTGCCAATTTGATCTTCTAAGAGTCGAAAACCTCGCTGATAGAGCTTAGTTGTTTTGGGACTAAAGTTGGGTTTAGTTAGTTTGTTATACATATAGATACCTCCTGAACCTAACATGACCAAAACAGCAATCATTATAAGGATTTTTTCTTCATAAACATTCTCCATTTTTTGCTCATATAAAAAAACAATTTTTGACGCTACTTCCGTATTATAACATAGTTAGTTGTAAGTTAAAACACAAAATAGAATGCTAACCATACTTGAGATTATACAAAAAAGACACGAAATAAATCGCATCTTTTGATGATTACAACTCAATAATTTTACCTGTTTCAAAGTAAACAACCCATTCACAGATATTCTTGGCATAGTCGCCGATTCGTTCCAGATAAGAAATAACTTGGAAATAATCACGGCCAGTCACAATCAGCTCTGGATTTTGTTTGATTTCCTCAGTAGCAAGATCGCGAATATCATCAAAGTATTGATTGATTTTCTCATCTAGAGCTGCAACTGCATAGGCTTGGTCTACATTTCCATTGAGGTAGACGTTTAGGGTTTCTTCAACGAAATTCTTAACATCGCGCCCCATCTTGCTGATGGCATCTTCTACAGACTCGATGCGGACCTCTCCCTTCATCCGAACAGTGGCTTTGGCAATCGATACGGCGTGGTCACCCATGCGTTCCAAGTCACTGCTGGCTTTCAGCACGGTGATAACAGTCCGCAAATCCTGAGACACAGGCTGCTGCAGGGCTATGATTTCTAGAGATTTCTTCTCCAGTTTCACCTCGTATTCATTGACTTCAGCATCGTCTTCAATGACCTGACGAGCCAGTTCACGGTCATGCGTGACAAAGGCACGCACTGTCCGGTTAATCTGCGATAGAACTTCATTTCCCATCGCGTAGAATTGATTATGAAGTTTTTCTAAATCTTCTTCAAATTGTACTCTAAGCATAAGATTCCTTTCTGTTATCCGAATTTACCAGTAATGTAATCTTCGGTCTCTTTATGGGCTGGATTGAGGAACATCTTCTTGGTTTCATTAAATTCAATCAAGTCTCCACCAAGGAAGAAGCCGGTCTTTTCAGAAATCCGAGACGCCTGCTGCATGGAGCGAGTGACTAAAAGCATGGTATATTTGTCTTTCAAACTGTAGAGGGTTTCCTCGATTTTCCCAGCTGAGATTGGGTCCAAGGCTGAAGTCGGCTCGTCCAAGAGAATAATCTTAGGGCTAGTAGCTAGCACGCGGGCCACACAGACCCGTTGCTGCTGACCACCGGAAAGACCGATAGCGGAATCATGCAGACGGTCCTTGACCTCGTCCCAGATAGAAGCTCCAATCAGGGAGCGCTCTACTGCTTCTTCCAAAACAGCCTTGTCCTTGACACCATTAATCCGAAGTCCATAGACCACATTTTCATAGATAGTCATAGGGAAAGGATTGGGCTGCTGGAAGACCATTCCGATTTCCTTGCGAAGCTCTACCGTATCTGTCCTCGGGCCATAGATATTGTGACTGTTATAAATGACCGTTCCTGTAGTTGTTACTTCTGGATTCAGGTCGCCCATTCGGTTGATAGCCTTGAGCAAGGTTGACTTACCTGAGCCTGACGGTCCAATCAAAGCCGTAATCTCATTTGGCATGAAATCAAGTGAAACGCTATTAAGGGCTTTCTTTTTATTATAATAAACCGACAAGTCCTTGACTTGCAAAATAGGTTCTGTCATACGTTTTTCCTTCATTTTATTTTACATTCAACCAAAGACTAAGCTTGTTGAATCGTGATGAATACGGACGGCAGCTTAACCAAAGTGGCCTGAAACATAGTCATTAGTGGACTGAAGCTTGGCATTTTGGAAAATATTAGCCGTCTTATCGTACTCAATCAAGTCGCCCAGATAGAAGAATCCAGTGTAGTCACTAGCACGGGCAGCCTGCTGCATATTGTGGGTCACAATGATAATGGTATAGTTGTTCTTAAGTTCGAACATGGTTTCTTCCAGCTGCATGGTCGCAATCGGATCCAAGGCTGACGCTGGCTCATCCATGAGCAGAATGTTTGGCTTGACCGAAATAGCACGGGCAATGCAGAGCCGCTGCTGCTGACCGCCAGAGAGAGTCAGGGCTGACTTGTGCAAGTCATCTTTGACTTGATCCCAAAGAGCTGCTTGCTTAAGCGAGGTCTCCACAATTTCATCTAGAACCTTTCTATCTCTTACACCAGCCCGTTCATGGGCAAAGGTGATATTTCGATAGATGGACTTGGCAAAAGGATTTGGCCGTTGGAAAACCATGCCGATATGCTTACGCATTTCATAAACATTGATTTCAGGGCGGTTGACATCAATCCCCTCATAGAGAATCTCTCCAGTCACATTGGCAATATCAATGGTATCGTTCATGCGGTTGAGGCTGCGAAGATAGGTTGATTTACCTGATCCAGAGGGGCCAATCAAAGCAGTGATTTTGTTTTTTTCAAACTGCATATCAATGCCCTTGATGGATTCCTTTTTACCGTAGTAAACATGCAAATCCTTGGTCGACAGGGCTACCTTTTCTTCAGGAAAAGTAATGATATGTTTTTCATTCCAATTATATTCTGTCATTTCTTCTCCTTTAAGCAGAGGTTAATTTCTTATGCAGATAGCTGCCCAGTTTGCGGGCTCCCAGATTGAAAATCAAAATGAAGATCAGGAGAACTGCTGCTGAACCAGCAGAAACAGCCGTTCCATCAGGAATTGTTCCCTCGCTGTTGACCTTCCAGATATGGACAGCCAAGGTCTCAGCCTGACGGAAGATAGAGATAGGACTGGTGACACTGAAAATATTCCAGTTGGACCAGTCAAGAGCCGGCGCTGACTGACCTGCTGTATAAATCAAGGCTGCTGCCTCACCAAAGATACGACCGGAAGCCAGTACAATCCCTGTCACAATACTAGGCAAAGCTTCCGGGATGACCACATGCAGGACCGTTTCCCAGCGGGAAATTCCCAAGGCCAAACCAGCTTCACGCTGGGTGTGATGGACATGACGAAGACTATCTTCGACGTTCCGCGTCATCTGAGGCAGATTGAAGACTGTCAGAGCCAAGGCACCAGAAATGATCGAGAAGCCATACTCAAACTGGACAACAAAGATCAAATAACCAAAGAGCCCAACTACTACCGAAGGCAGTGAAGACAGAATTTCAATACAGGTGCGGACAAAATTGGTTACTGGGCCTTTCTTAGCATACTCTGATAGATAAACCCCAGCCCCCATAGAAAGAGGCACAGAGATAATCAGAGTAATTACCAGCAGGAAGAAGGAATTGTATAGCTGAATCCCGATACCACCGCCAGCTTGGTAAGAAGAGGATTTCCCTGTCAAGAAAGACCAGGAAACATGCGGCAAGCCTCTAACTAAGATATAGAGGATGAGAGAGGCAAGGATAGCAACAATGATACTCGCTATTGTGTAGAGAACACCAGTCGCCAATTTATCTAATTTCTTAGCGTGCATAGTTTTTCTTACCTCTTTCTTTTGTAATTAGTTTAATCACACTGTTAAAGGCTAAGCTCATCATCAAGAGCACCAGAGCCAGAGACCAGAGAACGTTATTATCCACTGTTCCCATAACGGTATTTCCGATTCCCATAGTCAGGACAGAGGTCAGTGTAGCTGCTGGTGTTGTCAAAGAAGTTGGAATCACCGCAGAGTTACCCACGACCATCTGGATAGCTAGAGCTTCACCAAAGGCACGCGCCATTCCAAAGACCACAGCTGTAAAAATACCTGAGCGAGCAGCCTTGAGTGTCACCCGCCAAATAGTCTGCCAGCGCGTTGCGCCCATAGCCAGACTTGCTTCACGGTAGTGACGCGGCACAGCACGCAGACTGTCCGTCGTCATAAAGGTTACTGTCGGCAAAATCATAACAAAGAGCACAAAAATACCAGACAAAATCCCAAAACCAGTACCGCCAAAGACTGTACGGACAAAAGGCACCACGATTTGCAGACCGATAAATCCATAAACAACAGACGGAATACCAACTAAAAGCTCAATCGCAGGTTGCAATATCTTTGCTCCTTTTGGAGAAACCTCTGTCATAAAGACTGCTGCACCAATCGCAAAGGGAGTTGCTATCAAGGCTGACAGAATGGTAACGATAAAGGAGCCTAAAATCATTGGCAGGGCACCGAATTCCTTACCAGAAGGATTCCAGACACCACCAAAAAGAAAATCAAAAACATTAACGCCGTTGACAAAGAAAGTAGATAGACCTTTCTGAGCAACGAAGATTAGAATCATAGCCACAATCACCACAATCAGTGACAGACAGGCAAAAGTCAGATAGCGGCCAAACTTCTCCAAGCGAGAATTTTTAGAAGGCGATAACAACTTTTTGGTTAATTCCTCATTTTTCATTTTGAATCTCCTTCTATTGCTGTGACATTCCCATCAGCGTCCTTGCTGACTTTCATATCGTTGATTGAGATATAGCCCATGCTTGTAACAACGCCTTTTTGAACATCATCTGATAGCATATAGTCCAGAAACTCAGCAGCCAAACCGGTCGGCTTGCCCAGTGTATACATATGCTCATAAGACCAGAGCGACCAGTTATTGGTAGCAACATTTTCTGCTGTTGGCTCGTAGTTGTTGAGTTTCAAGGTTTTTACAGACTCATCAACATAGGCAAAGGCTAGGTAAGAAATCGCACCTGGAGTTTGCGAAACGATATTTTTGACCATACCGTTGGAATCCTGCTCCTGGCTCTGCACAGCTGATTTCCCATCCATGATGACACTGTCAAAGGTTGCGCGGGAACCAGAGCTAGCAGCACGATTGATAATCGAAATCTCTAAGTCCTTACCGCCCAGCTCTTTCCAGTTGGTGATTTCACCAGTGAAAATTTTCTGCAGCTGCTCGGATGTCAGATTATCCACGTCAACTTCTTTATTGACAATCACAGCAATCCCAGCCACGGCGACCTTATGGTCCACCAAGTCAGACGCTTTGATTCCTTCCTTCTCTTCAGCGAAAACATCCGAGTTCCCGATTTCAACAGCTCCTGACTGCACTTGAGACAGACCTGTACCAGATCCACCACCCTGAACATTGACTGTTTTACCGATGTTGTTAGAGCCAAAGTCATCAGCTGCCGCTTCAACTAAGGGCTGCAGGGCAGTTGACCCTACTGCTGTCATAGATTCACCACGGTCAATCCAAGATGAGCAAGCTGATAAGGTGAGTCCTAAGCCCAGAGCTGTCAGCGCCAAAGCAAATTTTTTCAATTTGTTCAAAAGATTTCTCCTTTAATAAAATCAAGAGGATGGGAAGTATCTTTAGTATTTCTTACTTAGCAGAAAGAAGCTTTTTTCAATACATCACATCTTCAACTATATCATATAATACCAGCTTTTCCTAATATTTTATCTAAATCTCAGGCCTTTTGGGAAATAATTTTTCAGAGTTTTTCCAGTGACTTTTGCAAAGCCCAGGCCGTTCCCGCCAAGGACTAGTTGGTACCAGCCGTTTGGCTGCGGTTCTGCCAGTTCAATCGTCTCGCCAGCCGCATATTTCTTGAAGTCCTGATTATTGATTTCAACTCGATTCAGAACTTCGCTGGGCTTCATAGCCAAGCCTAGGGCAAAGCTAGGCTCAAAGCGATTCTTCTTAAACGTTCCTAGATGCAAACCGTTACGGGCAATCTTTAGCTTGGACAGGTCTGGCAGTCCAGCCGGCAACAAATAAAGATTGTCCCCAAAGGTCTGCAGGTCACCAGTCAAGACTGTTTTTAGATGCTTGCTCTCAAAATCCTGCCAAAGTTTTCTTTGCTCACTCGTCAAACGATTCTTAGCTGATTTAATCTTCTTACTATTATTCTCACCAGTAAAACGAAAGTGGGCTGCAAACTGACCTTCACCTTTGAAGCGATGCGGATACATCCGAGCTGTCTCAGGAAAGCCAATTCCTTCAGTCATCCCGTTTATCTTAGAAATATCAATCAGTTCAAGTGGAAATTCTTCCAGTAACCAAGCAACGATGTCTTCATTTTCTTCAGGAGCCCAAGTACAGGTTGAATAAACTAAGCGACCATCCTTGGCAAGCATACTCATAGCAGCTGTTAGAATCTCTCGCTGGAGCTGGGCGCATTGGACTGGATAATCCGGAGTCCAATACTGGGTAGCATCCGGCTGCTTACGAAACATGCCCTCGCCCGAACAAGGGGCATCCAGCACAATCAAATCAAAATATCCCTCGAAAACCTGAGCCAACCGCTCAGCAGATTCATTGGTAACAAGCACATTTCTGGCACCAAAGCGCTCAATGTTCTCCACTAAGATTTTTGAGCGTTTGCTGTTGATTTCATTGGAGACCAGCAGGCCAGTATTATCTAAAAAAGATAAAAGATGAGTTGACTTGCCCCCTGGTGCTGCCGCCAAATCTAAGACTTTCATCCCCTTAGATGGTGCTGCTATCTGGGCTACCATCTGAGCTGCTGGCTCCTGCGAATAAACCAGACCAGTCACATGCTCAGCAGACTTGCCAGACACCTTGCCATAAAAGCCCCAGTCTGTCTGAGGAATGGCATCTGAGAAATTCTGCTGGCTTTCTTTTAGAGGATTGCTGCGAAAGGCCGAAATCGGCTCCTCATCAAAGGTCGCAAAAAATTCTGCTGCTTCTGAGCCTAAAATCTGTTCATATTTTTCTTTAAAACCTTTAGGAAAGTCCATCTACTGCTTCCCCTTTTCTAAATAAGGCTTCAGAGCTGATAGTTTGCACTTAGGTGCCATCATGACAGGCTGCCTAGTCTGGAAATTTAGCTGACTGCCATCCAAGGTCTGGACGATAAAGCCTAGCTTTTCCGCCATAATCGAAGCCGCTGCATAATCCCAGGGCCAGTTGTAGGAGAAATAAGCCAAGAGACCGCCAGACAGCACCTTGCTAAAGCTAATCCCAGCACTGCCATAAACACGAACCCCTAAACACTCTCGAGCCAAGTCTGCCAAGCCCCAATCATTGGCTTGCAGCATACCGGCATTGGAAGCCATGAGAAAATCTTGAAAAGGCCGGTCCTCAAAAGCAGGAAGTTTCCAGTCGTTACAATAGACATCAAAGTCTCCGCCACCATGATAGAGCAGGTCTCTGGTCACATCATAGATCAGCCCAAAACGACCAATACCCTCTTCAAAATAGGCAATCATAACGGCAAAATCAGCCTTCTGAGTGATAAAGTTGGTGGTCCCGTCAATCGGATCAATCACCCAGACATTGCCATCAGTAATATCATGTCGGAGTCCATTTTCCTCCGCTAAAATAGCATCCTGCGGATAGCGGGCTAGAATCTTAGCCACCAAATCATCCTGAACCTTCCGGTCCATCTGGGTGACCAAGTCAGTGGCACTGGTCTTTTGACTCACATCCAAATCATCATAGAGATGTTCCTTCAAAAAAGCACCAGCTTGGTAGATGATTTCTTTAGCAAAATGAAATTTATTTTCCAAGAGAAATGCTTCCTTTACCTTTACTTTTTGCCTCTTGAACAGCACGATAAAGCGAATAACCGCTGACGTTTTCAAACTCTCGGCCGATTCGCTTCTCTTGGCCCTTGCTAGGAACAACTTGCTTGAAAGCCGCATAGGACTTCAAGAGCTTTTCCGCTTGGACTTTCTGTTCATAAGCTGCTTCTACATCATTAAAAAAAGAGAGCACCGAAGCAAGCTCTTCAGTGCTCCACGATAAATCTAGTGGGTAACTATAATTTTTGTTCATCTTTACTGAATATCTGCCCGCATGGTTGCGGATCTTAACTCTTCCTTACGATAACTACGAGGCAGGAAAGCACGAATTTCATCCTCGTTAAAGCCGATTTGCATCCGTTTGCCATCTAAAATAATTGGGCGACGCAAAAGACTGGGATTTTCCTCAATCAACTGAATCAAGGTTGAAATGGACAAATCCTCCACATCTAAATCTAATTTCTGAAAAATTTTTGAGCGAGTTGAAATAATGTCGTCTGTACCGTTCTCTGTCAGAGAAAGAATGTGTTGCAATTCGGGAGCTGACAGAGGGCTCGTCATGATATTATGTTCCTGAAAGGGCACTTCATGATTTAGCAGCCAAGCACGCGCCTTTCGGCAAGAAGTACAACTCGGCGATAAAAATAATGTAATCATGCGTTTCTCTTCTAATTCTGTATAATAACTACCTCTATTATACTAAATTTTATTTGGCTTGACTATATTTTTTTGAAAATTACTGCCGAATGTCATGAAAATATAAATTTTTCAACTATTTCGATAACCAGTCCAACTTCTAGCGATCCGTTCATCACTCTGCAGCTGAGCAATCAAGCTGTCAATACCATCAAACTTAACCATCTCGCGAATCTTATCGAGCCAGAAAATCCGAATGGTATCGCCGTAGATATCCTGAGAAAAATCAAAGATATTGACCTCAAAACGAAGCTCATCCCCGTCAAAAGTTACATTTTTCCCAACACTAGCCATACCGCGATAGCGCTGACCATTGTGCTCAACATCCGCGACATAAACACCATCTCCTGGAAGCAGGACTCGATCCAAAGGAGCTAGATTGGCTGTTGGATAACCAATCGTCCGTCCTCTGGCATTGCCATGAACCACAATGCCACGAGTAGACAAAGGGTAGCCAAGCAGCTCTTGTGTTTTCAGCATATCTCCGACAGCAATCGTCTCCCGAATCCGAGTGGAAGAAATCTTCCGATTATCCAAATTAACCGAGGGAACGATAACAATCTTGCCATTAAAATAATCTCTCAGCTCATGTGACTCTTTGCGGTCTGAGCCAAAATGATAGTCAAAGCCAGCTACCACGGCTTTGGCACGCAGACGAGACACGTACTTCTCAAAAAAGTCCCGAGCTGTATTGCCCGCAAAATGGCTAGTAAAATCAATCAGGTAAAGATAGTCAACACCCAGACTTTCCAGCTGCGCCATCCGGTCTTCAGGACTAGCTAGATGCAGCATGAGCTCAGGCTGATAGCGGACAAAGGCTAGCTTAGGCGACTCTGGGAAGGTCATCACTGCAATCTTTAGACCTTGCTCTGCAGCAATCTCTCGCGCTTTCTCAAAGAGTGCTTGATGGCCCTTATGCAGCCCATCGAAATAGCCTAGAACAAGGACTGTATCTTCTGTCTGATCAATCCCTTTTTCATCTATAATTCTCTTGGTTATCATCATTCCTCTATTTTACTACGCATTTGCTATTTTTACAATATCCGTTCCACTCTAAACTGCAAAATATTCAAAAAGATTTTTACCATTCAAAGACAGGATGTTTGTCAAAATCAGAAAAAAAGCAAAACAAAAGGACAGCAGTTGTGCAGTTGCTGTCCTTTTGTGAGGTTTAATGAGATTATTATAACATGCAAGCGCACATTTCATATTACAAAAGAGTAACAATCTTTTGACAATTCTACTGCGGATATTAAAGGAAGACTTTGCGGGGCTTGTAGGCTTCTTCCCGCTTTTCCAAAATGGCTATTAACTTCTCCTTATAAAAGCCAGCTAGCTCAGCTTCTTCTGACACCAAGTTGATAAAACGGCCATTTCTCACATCCTCAACCTGCTCGTCAGAGAGCTCAACTTTCACTAAATCTCCGATTCCTAACTCGAGTGGTTGGAGGAAGGAAAAATCATCTACTGCTACTCGCTCTGCTATTTCATCCAGAGTCAAGGCATCATCTAAGCTCATACCTGCCGAGGAAGTCCGTGTCAGCTGGGACATGTGACTGGCAAAGCCAAGCTTAGCTCCCAAATCAACAGACAGGGTTCGGACATAGGTCCCCTTGCTGCACTTGACTCGAAAACGAAAGCGGGCTTGCTCATCTTCATAGGAAATCGGACTGGTGCGCTCGAAACTATAGATGGTCACCTGCCGCTCTGGCCGCTCCACTTCTTGACCCGCTCTAGCATACTCATAAAGCTTGCGGCCATTGACCTTGACTGCAGAGTACATGGGCGGAATCTGGCGAATCTCACCAGTCATGGACTCCATCGCTTCATCGATAAAGGCTTCTTCTAAAAGCTCTGTCACTGGTGTCCGATCAAGGATGTCTCCACTGGCATCCTCTGTGGTTGTTGAGCAGCCTAGCGTAATCTCCCCCTCGTAGACCTTGCCTTCCTCCTGCATAAACTCTACCAAGCGCGTCGCTTTGCCCACAGCAATCGGAAGCACCCCTACTACATCTGGATCCAAGGTTCCCCCATGACCGATTTTCTTGGTTTTTAAAATTTTGCGCAGCTTAAATACCGCATCGTGCGAGGTCATGCCCGCTTCTTTTTTTAAGTTGATAATTCCGTTCATTGGTTAACTTTCTAAAAATACTAAAACTCTCTTTTGGAAATCTTTATGCCCTTCATAGAGTGCGTGGCCACAATCTGGCAAAATAGTGAGCTGGCTATCTTTGATATGGTGATGCAATTCGAGCGAAGCTTCTACACCTAGAACGTCATCTTCTTCTGCTCCGATGACTAGTGTAGGACAGTTGATCTTTTCCAGGACTGCCATACTATCATGTCTTAAGCAAGATATGGCCTGAATAGCAATCCGATGTTTATCTTTAATGCGACCTAAGATTCCCATTATTCGATAAAGGTATTTAAACTTTCCAAAGGATTTAGGTGTATAAGAGTGACTTGCAATATCCAACATCAGTTCCTTATAGGATCCCGTCTGACTCAACTCAAGCCAGCAAGTAATCCTCTCCCTACCAAGATTATTCAGTTTCGCAGTAGTAACTGTCAAAATCAATTTTTCAACTCTTTCTGGGAAATCTGATGCCAACCATTGGGCAATCATACCGCCTTGGGAAATTCCTAGGACAGCTACCGTTTTCAGACCTAAAACCTCCATAGCTTCAGCAATATCAGTCGCCATATCTCGTGTTGTATAATTTTCTGGCAACTCATTGATTCTGCTAAAAACATAGACCTGGTAAGCTGTTGCGAAGCTCCTATAAGATAGGGCAAGCATTTGCGCCATTCCCTTCACAGTCGCCAAACCATCCCCTAGACCTGGAATGACGAGCAGCGGCTTCTTCCCTTTTCCAAAGGTCACATAATCCATGCTTTTAGCGTTAAAACGCAGGACATGATTTTTTGCACGATAGACCATATTCAGAATCCTCTCAAAAGCGTACTTAAAAGAATAAGCAAAAACCAATTGTTAGTTTTTCAAAGCCATAGTTTTCGTAAAACTGATAGGTTCCCCGTATAGCATCCGCAAGCCAGCTGTTTAAGGTCAGTGCCTCAGTCGCATTCTGACAGGACGATTAAGTAGCTGTTCGGCAGTTCGATTTAATTCATGACCACTTTCAAGTCCTAGTCCATCACCCATCTCTTCCTTGACAAGCAAGGTAGGACAGGAAATCCTTGTCTGCTCTTGCATCATATTCTTGAAAGGTCTGAGACTGAATCAGCAGTCGCTTTTTGTTCTTGATTTTTTCCAAAATTCCATCAGTTTATATGTATGCTAATGATTGACTAGAAAAACATAACGAAATAGTCACACTTCTATCCGACTTTCAAAAATCTGATAAAGCTGTTCAAGGCGGTAGTCCTCGGTAGACGCCATTTCTTCCTCCGATAGGAGAACATTCTCCAATATTGGAAAAAAACCTTGAGCCAGTTCCCGACTGTTCAACCAATTTGTCATCTGCTGGTTAAAGGCAGGATTATCCGAAAAAATATAGTCAAAGTGAGCATAATTCTTGGTGTAATTGTAGTAAATCTCCTCCAGAGCAAGTAGTGCCTTGATGGGATCAGCTTCCTCCAGCCAAAGACTCCTATCTAGCAGATGGCTGGTTTCAAGGCCAGCCAGATCAAACATAACCAAATAAACCGCCACACCATCAGCTTGACTGGGTCTAAAATTAATCGTATCAAGGATAAACTGACGTGAGAAGCGCCGCATAAAATTTAACTCCTGTGGCTTCCAACTGTCACTTTCAAAGTGACACCGATCCAGATTAAGAGAATCATCGACTCTGATTTCAATGTAGTGAGCAATCATCTCTAAAATCCGAGGCAGAAAATGCCTGATTTGGTAGTCGTCATCACTCTTAGAAACCACCGCATTGAGGTATTCATAGATTAACGCCTCACTCAGTTCCCTGACAGGTGTGGTTTGCAAAGCTCTGAGATTCTCCTCGGAGAGGCAGACAGGGCAGGTACAAAGGGTCAGAGGAAAGTGCAATTCGCACTTAAACAGGGTATAAGCCTCTTCTAAAAGGGCCTGCATAGCAGGGCTGAGGTCGGGCTTCTTCGGTATTTCCGGTCTAGTCTTAGCTTTTTTCTTTCCCATGCTAATCCTCCTCTACGTTCCTCGCAAAAGCTAGGCTAGTCTGACGAAAGACATAATTTTGGTAAAAAGCATGCGCAACCAACCGTTGATCATTATCTCCGTTGTTTAATGCTATAGCTTTGGCACCGTCTTGACTAGCTATCTTCTTGACCTTGTCCATCAGAGCTGTCGCAATTCCTTGCCGCCTAGCATTTCGACTGACTGCCAGAGCTAAAATCCGATAGTAGAAAGCTGTGGACTCGAAAAAGTAAAGCTTAACATAGCCGATAAAGTCAAGAATCTGAGATTCTTTCTCAGCAACTAAACAACCGTAAGCTGGATTAGCAAGAATATACCTGAGTCTACTTTGCAATTCATCTTTTTCTGCTGAATAGCCCAATGCTTTATACAGGGGCGGCAGAACTTCTGCGTCTTCTTTCTCATATTCTTGAACAGTCAATTGATCTATCATTTTTCTATTTTTCTTTCAAAATATTGCTTATAAATAGTTACTGCTATCTGACGTTTTTTCTTAATAACCAAGTCAGTCGCCTCTTCATCGTCCATAAATCCAATCACTGAAAAAACTAACAAACCTAGTCCAAGATAAGGTAAATCCTTAACAGATAAGGACATCCCTTGAAAAAAGACTAAATAGCAAAGTAGTAAAAAATAAACTACATTAGCTAACAGTACTTGTTTGCCTCGTTCAATCCAAATTTCTTTACGTAATTCTGAAGAAGCAGCCTGCCATTGCTGATAAAAAGTTTCCTTCCCTTCTTGTGGCAGTCTTTCTATAATTCGATCAATCTCAGCAAATTTGGTTGATTGTATCCAACGGGTTGTTAAGTCCATTTTTCTCACTCTTTCAAAGCTTCAAACTTAGCTTTCATGGTAGGGTTTTTACGTGTCAATTTTTTGACAGAGACATCGTCCAGTTTGTTATTTGCTAAGCGCAGCTGGTTTTCAGAGGTCGTCAGGAACTTCTTGATTTCTTCCATCCGGCGGATAGCTTTGTCAATCTCTTCGATTGCCTTGCCAAAGTTGGTCGAAGCAGACTGATAGTTCTTAGCGAAAGCTACTTTAAAGGCATCCAAATCTTCCTCAAAATGCGTAATATCAATATTCTGCTCCCGCACCAAGGCCAGTTCCTGCTTGTACTGGAGCGAGTTGAGAGCAGCATTACGTAGAAGTGTAATCATGGGGAGGAAGAACTGAGGCCGGATAACATACATCTTCTCATAGGCATAGGACACATCGACAATACCCGAATTGTAGAGCTCGCTGTCAGCCTCAAGAAGTGTCACCAGAATAGCATACTCACAGCCTTTCTCCCGCCGGTCCTTATCCAGCTCTTTGAAAAAATGCTCGTTTTTCTTCTTGGTCGCTGTCTCATCGCCTTCATTTTTCATCTCAAACATGATAGAGAGGATTTCTACACCATTTTCATCCACCTCACGGTAAATGTAGTCACCCTTGCTGCCTGTTCTGGCATCATTGTCTTTGCCAAACTCCGCTCGTGGAAACATGGCCATGCGGTTCTTGTTAAACTCGTACTCGCAGTGCTGTTCCAAACTCTCGCCAATCATCTTAGTGGACTGCTTGGCTTTAAAATCCTTGTAGAACTCTATGGTCTCATCTTTCTGCCGCAGCTCTACCTCATAGCGCTCTTTGAGCGAGGTCTGAGCTAGCGCTGCTTCCTTTTCTTGCAAAACTAGCTGATTCTTAACCTCGTCTCGCTCTTTTTCCAGCGCAGATAAGGTCTTTTGCAGTTGATTTTCATGCTCCAAGCGCAGAGTAGTCAACTGACTTTCCAATTGCTGAACTTCCTTTTCCTTCTCCTGCAATTGAAGACTAGCTGCTTGCTCTGCCTCTTTCTTAGCCAACTCCTGCTGGGTCTCAAACTGAGCAATTTGACTTTGAAGATTGCTAATCTCCTGCTCTTTCTGCGATAGCAGGGCTTGTTGGGTATTCTGGAATTTTTGCTCTGCTAAAGCCAGCTCCTGCTCAATCCGAGCATGAATCTCCTTGTCAAACTCTGCAGTTCGAACCTGCGACAAAAGCTCACTGTACTGGCTCTCATTGACAGTAAAAACCTCCCCACAGTTGGGGCATTTGATTTCATTCATGGGGTACCTCTTTATTTAAAATTAAACATTTTATTCCTTGTTTTTTTCAAGCTGATAGATTATATCGCTATCATTTATTCTTTGTTATTCTTTTTTCAATATTCTCCCAAATTCACTAATCTACTTCTCACGACTATCAACTATTATACCATTCCTGCCAATAAATGAAAAACAGCAAGCCATTGGCTTGCTCGATTTTCACGGAATTAAAATGCTATGTCCATGATTCTCTGGGAGGTAATAAGATATGTCCCCTGCACTGCTTCCTAGTCTACTCTTACTAAAAATGGAATATAACTTTGAATCATTCTCAGAATCAATGACAAAACGTCCATTGTCAAAACTTATAGATGCGGACGCTGAAGAATCTTGAAAGATAGATTGTTCACTCTGAGAACGAACCACTCCTTTTATGGTTGCAACTTCTTCAGGATATTTTCAAAGGATATATCGAAACTAAGTTCTCTTGAAGAAGATGGAAAATAGGCCTGATGTTCACTCAGACGAATACTTTGAATCTTTCCCAATGATTGTTCGAGTTCTGGAAGTTCCCTATACAGTTCTGATTGAATCGCTGATTTGAAATTTTCCTGATGTACTTGTAGCCACTCATTAAAGAAACGAGTCGCTCTTTCTTTTTGAACTCGATACACGATATTCTCTCCTGAATCAGCAAGAGCATTCGAAAAATTATACAAGACTTCCTTTGCCTCATCCTGCTCTCGCTTCCAATCCCAAGAAGAGTCTTCCGATATTTCAATCTCGCCCATATACCAGGTACTCATATCCTGACTTTTGTCTTTATAAGGGTTAGGATGGATAAAAGTAAAGGGTGCAATGCCAGCATCTGGAAAAGACAATTCCGCTCTTAATGATTGTTCTTTATTATCATTGACATAGGCTGAAAAATAGATATGATAATTCCCACTCACGTCACCGCCATTGTCATACTCTCCGCTAGCAGAACCTGGCAAAAGTGTCACAGATTTTATGTGTTTCTTTTCGAAATCCAAGTTTTCAATTATCTTTTTTTTAATAGAATCTTGATGTTCAAGAATAAACTTACCATCGTTACTATATTGAGGCTTGGTCAAAAATGGTAGATTTATAATAAGAATCGGAAGGGCAATAACAATGAAAAGAATAAAAATCCACTTTTTCGATTTAAACATGGGTCCCCCTCTTATTTTGATTAGCAAAGATAGTTTTATTATACCATTCTTTTCTCAAATGAAAAACAGCAAGGCAAATAGCTTGCTGTATCAGTTTATCACTCCTCCAGCTCAATCCGCCAGCTGGCGGCTGTTTTTCTTTCTTGGATAAATTTACTGTAAATGCCTTGTTTAGCTAGTAAGTCTTGGTGTTTGCCTTGCTCGACAATGCGGCCTTGATCCAGCACCAAAATCTGGTCTGCATGCTCAACTGTCTTGAGTCGGTGGGCAATCATGATAATGGTCTTATCGCGAGTCAGAGCCTGAATAGCCTGCATGAGTGCTTCTTCGTTTTCTGGATCAACATTGGCTGTTGCTTCATCCAGAATGATAATAGGTGCATCCTTGATAATACCCCGAGCAATGGAAATGCGCTGGCGCTCACCTCCAGAAAGACTGGCACCTCCTTCACCAATCTTAGTGTCATAGCCATCAGGCAGCGAGAGGATAAAGTCATGACAGGCGGCTTTCTTAGCAGCCTCTATTACTTCTTCTTGACTGGCCTCCGGCTTGCCAAAACGAATGTTATTGGCAATGGTATCCTCAAAGAGATAGACACTTTGGAAGACAAAGCTGAAATTACGAATCAGACTGTCATAGCTGTAATCCCTGACATCATGCCCGTCCAGACTGATACTTCCCTGGTCCACATCCCAGAAGCGGGCGATGAGGTTGCAGAGCGTTGTTTTGCCTGATCCAGAAGGTCCAACCAAAGCAGTTGTCGTTTTTTCAGGAATAGTGAGGGAAACCCGGTCAATGATTTTCTTATTTCCATAAGAGAAGCTAACGTCTCTCAGCTCAATCCGACTGCTCTTAGGCTCAATATCCTGACCACTAATGTCCATCGGCTGGATAGCCAAGACTTGATTGACCATATCAACCGACAGATCAACAATACGCAGGAGAGAAGAGAAAGACCCAACGCCGTCTAGATTTTCATAAATCATAAAACCACTGACAATCATCATAATGGTTACCAGTAGCTCCATACTGCCATTGAGATAAAAGTAGATAGAGAAAAGCCCCATAAAGAGACCCGTCAGCTTGGTCACCATGCCCTGAAGGGCAATGTAAGGTGAGGTCACGAGTGTCATTTTGGTATCTAGCTGACTCTTGCCTTCAATAGCCTTGGACAGCTTCTTGGCAGAACGGTTGACCAGATTGTAGTTCTTAACTTCAACAATCCCTTGGCTGTACTCCAAAACAACGGCTACCAGGTCCATATCCGCCTGATACTTGTCATCAGAAATCTTGCCAACTTGCCAACGCATGAGGGTATTTGGCAAGAGAAAGAGGACGAGACCCACCAAGAGAACCAGTCCAACCCGCCAGTCATAGAGAAAGACCAAAATAGTGATGAGACCAGTCGTTAGAAAGCCCTGCACAGTCATCATAACCACTCGCGTAGCTACATCAGACAACCCTTCCAGCGTATTAGTCGTAACACTGGTAATCTTGCCTAGGCTATTTTGATTAAAGTAACCCATGGGCAGATAGCGCATGTGCTCGGCAATTTCAATCCGCTTCTGAGCACAGGTATGATAGCCCGCTTCCGTCTGCAGCATGGTGATTTTCAGGGTAATCCAGACGTTTAGCACTGTGGATACCAGCATGATGCCCAGAGCCAGCCAGAAGGTCTGCATAGAAAGATTCTTCTCAATCAGTCCCATAACGACTAGGCCGATTGCTGGAATACGCAGAGCGATGATAAAAGACTTGATGATGCCCAGATAAATAGATTGATAAAATTTCTTACGGTCCTCTGCCGTACAGAAATCAAAGAATTTCTTCAGTATATTAAGCATGAGTCAGCCCTCCTTCCATTTCACCACTATCCCTGGTAGCAATATGAGCCTGCCACATGGAAGCGTAAAGCGGACTAGCTGCAAGCAATTCTTCATGCCGTCCTCTAGCTTCAATCCGACCATTATTGACCAGGACTATCTGGTCTGCACTCATAATCGTAGACAGCCTGTGGGCAATGACAATCAAGGTCCGTCCCTCAATCAAACGAGCTAGACTGGACTGGATCCGTGCTTCATTTTCCGGATCAGTATAAGCAGTCGCTTCATCCAAGATAAGAATCGGTGCATCCTTAAGCATGGCACGGGCGATGGCAATCCGCTGACGCTCCCCACCAGATAGATGACCGCCGCCAGATCCGACCTGCGTCTCAAAGCCGTCTTCTAAGTTCATGATAAAGTCATAACAGCCGCAGCGACGGGCAATTTCGATGACCTCTTCATCAGAAGCTGCTGGATTGCCCATCCGGATATTTTCCATAATAGTCTCATCAAAGAGATAGTTATCCTGAGTCACGTAAGCAATCTGCCGACTGTAATAATCTAGCGGAAGCTGGCGAATGTCCAAGCCACCATAAGTAATCTGACCAGAACTGACATCCCAGAAAGAAGCCAGAAGCTTAGCAATTGTAGACTTACCTGAGCCTGATGGACCGACTAAAGCATTGATGCTGCCAGCCTTAATATCTAGTAAAATTCCATGTAGCACCTCCTCTTCATCTGTATAGCCAAAGCTGACATCCGTCATGACCAGATCTGTTGCTTTTGGAAGTTCTCTCAGTTCCTGAGGCCTTTTCAAATCAGGCTTTTCCAAAATATCAATGACTTGGCCAAAAATAGTGCTGATTTTCCGTAAATCGTCCATATAACTAGCAACTAAAATCAGAGGAGTCAGAAGACTGAGCGAAAGAATAATCATCAGAATGAAATTGCCGGCACTCAAACTGCCTTGCAGATAGAAATAACAGCCAGCCGGCAGCAGAAAGAGTAAGCCTGATGGCAAAAAAGCAGTTACAATGCCCATCTCTAGATTGAACTTGCGCATCCACTCAATAAAGCAGTCTGCTCCTTCTCTAGCAGCTGTCACAAACTTATCGTAAGAGAACTTTTCCTTACCAAAAACCTTGATGACCTCAATCCCATTGATGTATTCCACCGCTGTATCATTGAGTTTTTTGGTCTTGACCAGAGTATTTTGATAGTCCGCTTCGCTATTGAGAGCCATCCGAACATAGGCCAATACCACAATAGGAATAGTCAGGAGAGACAGCAAGGTCAGCCGCCAATCGATGACTAGCATGGCAATGAGAACAATAATCGGACCAAAAATTCCAGCGGTAAACTCTGGAATCAAGTGAGCCAAGGTCGTTTCGGTCGCATCCACCCGCTCAACGATAATGTTTTTATAACTGCCTGATGACTGACTAAGAACTGTACCTAGAGGCAGCCTAGCCAGCTTGTCTGTCAGGCGGTGCCGCATTTCCGCTAGAATCTTAAAAGTAGCCGTATGCGACAGCATGGTGGAAATACCGTGGAATCCCCAGTAGCCAATCCAGGCCAGACCTGCCCAAGCTGACTGCTGCAGGTAGAAATCCCAGTTTTTATTGCCCGCCAAGAGCTGATTAATCATACCGCCAATAAAGAAATAAGGCAGAAATCCTGAAAGCACAGAAGCAAAAGCAAAGATCAGACTGAGCACAAAATATATCTTATGAAGGGAAACAAAGTCCCAGATCCAAGCAAGAACAGATTTTTTCTTCATAGAATTTCCTTCTTTCTATCAAAAACCGAGCAAACCTCCCCAGTCAAACAAGTCCATGATGGAATGGCAAAATTCCAGCGCCTGCTCTTGGGGCCAGTCTTGAGCCAAGGGCTCAAATACAGCAGTGTAATAAGCTGTCATGCACGATCGCAGAAACTCATGTTTGACCAAATGATTGATCTTACCCTCTTTGTATGCCAGCTCCAAATAGCGATAAGTCTCGTCTGCAGCCAAATGAGGCAGACGCATCCTGAAGTCCGCTTGCGAAGATCCCTGAGATTTAAAGAGCAAGAGCTGCATAATATCCTTATGTTCATAGAGAATCCGCATCAGGGACTGGAGATCCTCCAAGCGATGGGCCCACATATCAGACAGGTGTCCCTCTTCTAGGAAAGCATAGTCACGTCGCTTCTGCTCTTGTCCATACTGGTCTAAGGCTGTCAAAGTAGGCTCAAGCAGGGCAACAAAGAGACTGTCCTTACTCTCATAGCGCTTATAAAGAGCCCCAGTCGTCAAGCCTGCAGCGCGACAAATTCTCCGCAGTGAAGCATCCTGATAGCCATAAGCTAAGAACTCACTCCTCGCGCTTTCCAAGATTTTTTCGTTTAACTCATCTGTTTCTTTTTTCATGGTTTCAATTCGATAACACCGTTATCGCCTTTCTTATTTTATTATAAATTCTGACAATTTAACTGTCAAGGAAAAACAAAAAAAGACCGATAAATATTTTCATCAGTCTAGTTCTATTCCTTTTCCTCTTGTAAACATGACAAAAGGAGCTTATTAACAAGCTCCTCTAGAATTTTAATTTTTATTAGGTGCATAAATCATGCCAGTACAGTCGAAATCTTCCTGTCGGCGAAAGCCGAGCTCTCGATAAAAAGCTAGATTTTTATCTGACTGCTCCGTTGCCAGCTGGATTTGGTAAACATCCTTAAATCTTTCCAGCGTCTGCTGAAGAAGGCTCCGGCCAATCCCCTGACGCTGGTAGTGTGGATACACCAGCAAATCCTGAATAAAGACAATGGTAAGCCCATCTCCGACCACTCGGATCAAACCAACCAACCTGTCTTCGTCATAAGCTGCTATCACAAACAAAGACTGATGGAAAGCTTGCTCTAACCAACCGAAGCATAGAGATCTAGTACTGCCGCAAAATCTAGCTGAGGATTTATTTTATAATGAATCATAGTCCTCTCCTTGTTTTTTAACTCCTACTAATCCATTAAGCCACTTCTATAAAACTTAATCGACGCCAGGTTGGCCTCCAATCACAACTTTTTCAGCTTTATTATTTTTATCAAAAATAATAAAATAATATAATTTTCTTTTTGTCCCAAAAAAATTATTATCTTGGCCTATGTAGTATCCCAGTCGTCCACCCGACTTTGTATTGTAATCAAAGCTACCATATCGTTCCACTATTTCATTCTCTGTCTTTCCAATAATCCACTGGTCATCATATTTCCAATATACTCGATTGGAAAAATAGAGGAAAACTGAAATAACAATTGATCCAAAGAACAAAAGAAACAGGGAAATTTTACGCTTATAGCTCACCGTGGGCCTCCTTTTGACTTTGAACGCTACTATCTTCTAGATTATAATACTTATCTTCTATACCACTTTCAGACTCCTCTCCCAAAGCCATATCAGCCCGAATAGCCCTTTCTTTTGTGTTAAAGACAAAATTAGAAATCCAATTATTTTTCACCCAATCTTCTATAGCATCTGCGTGATATTCAACTTCTGCTGCAAAAGAATTATAGTTAACATTCGCTGTATTAATTGCCAATAGGGCTTGTCGCTCATAGTGAGTAGGATTTTGGGGATCTTTTATTGTAACCTCACCAGTATCTGGATTGTAAATCTGATAACCCGCTTGATTGTTTAAAGAATTTAAGTAATCTGGAATTCGACTCAATTTGCTTTTTTCAATATAAAGAGAAGAAAGAGGACTAGGACTATAAGGATAAATAATTGTTGGATTATGTTGAATTTCTTCAATTACTTCATCAATTTGATTAATTTTTGCAACCAATTTTTTCATCTGTTCAGATGAAAAAGTATTTTGACCACTATTGTCCGCAATTAATTTATTAGTATAAACATCTGCAATTAGATAAGGTGCTTTACTTTCAGTCTTTTTGAAATAATTCACTAATGTTGAATCTGCTTCTTGCCCTGAGTCATCCACTATCCTCTGGAACTCATTAAAAAAATAATCTTCTGTTGTAATTCGTGAATCTTTATCAGAAAAAGTGAATAACGAATCTAATCTCGTAGAAATGAAAGGAATTGAGACACCAGAACTGCCAACTGAATCTCCACTTTCACGCATTTTTAAAATACTAAATACAAACTGCTCACCATTTCTCACTCCATAGATAAAGTGGTCATCATATACTTCATCAACTGGTTTAACACCAATGTCTCCACCTAAGTCTACCTCAGTTTTCCCCATAGCTTTAAGTATTTCGGAAAAAGGTTTATTAAGCATAACAAAGCCGTCATCCGTTGCTTCTATATCGTCAACAGTGACATATTTCCTGACTTCTTGAGGAAGTGAATTATAAAATTCTAAAGCCAATTCTGCCTGTTTTTCATTCATTCCTCTTTTTTTCATCAGCCATTGCTTATTCACTTCTTGGGTCCACTCCATCTTCTCCATGCTAGGCAGAATAAAAGTACCATTAAAGCTGGCGAAGTTCTCAGTCATTAGAGTCAGAGCCTGACTGAGAGCCGATTTGAGACTATCCACGCTATCAAAGATACTAGGTGAGTTAGCATCAAAAGTGATTAGCTTATCTAGCTTTTGCTGAAGATTGTCTCGCTTGCTTTGAATCATATCAATACTTGATTGGATACTTTCCTTAGTAGTAACTGACACACCTATTCGCTTGTCAGCTTCATCTAAAGCTGATTGCTGGGCAACAATCGCTTGGTCATAGGCGTCAATCTGACTCTGTAAAGTATCCTGATCCAGACTTTCACTACTGACTTCATTGGTATAGCGACTTGGAAGATTATTTACGGACTCTGTTAACCCCTCTTCAAAAAGCATTGCAGCCTGAAAAAGCGGCATAAACATCCCCTTAGCATAGGTCTGAGCACTGTCATATGCTTGCCCCTTAAGTTCTCTCTCAGAGCTAAAACTATCAATAGATGTTAGAGCTGATTCGTAAGCCGTGACACGACCCTGAGATGCTTCAGAGACTGATGAGGCTTGAGTATTTGAAGCACTTAAATCCATCTTAATTCCCATAGTTTAACACCTTATCTTTCTAATTCATTCTATCCTCTTCATCTAGTGCTTGATTATATTCCCGTTGAAGATTCTGAAGTCGTTCTTCTATAGCTTTCTCTTCTTTCTTAAGTTCAATCCTCTGATCTTCTATATCCAAGCTCAGCAGATGATGATTACGCTGCACGGAGAAAAGAATGTCATCAAAATCATATGCATCCATCCGGTTCATAGGTAAATTCTCAATTTGAGAAAGAGAGAATACAGCATTTCCATAAAGATCATCTATTGCCTCCTCAAAACGCTTCACTTGCCGAACCTCAACATCAATCTGATCCCAGCGCTGAAAGAATTGCTTTCGTTCTTTTGAAAGAGTATCCAAATTACTTTTAGAAATCATGGAGTGGAGCCTCCATTGATAGACTGAGCGGCCGCTTGATCCACGGCCTCAAAATCCTCTGCAACACTATGCAATAGGTTTATAAAAGTTGACAACTGTTCTGAAATCGTTGCTGCTGTACTTGCAGAATCATCAATGTAAGTACCAGCTACCTCATTTCCTTGAAGCACACTACTTGAATCTTTAATTACTTCTATCCCAGTTGCAATAGAGCTAGCATTGCTACTGAGAGTGCTAGCATGAGTAGAAGCTACGCTAATATCACTTTGAATCTGATTGGTCATTCTAAACTCCTTTTTAAAAGACTCCATGTTTTATAGTTATATTATACCAAAGAAACAACCTGTCAACAATAAAAAGGTTGTCAATAGCATAAGCTTTGTATAAATTTATCGAACTTGAGTCAACACTCCGTCTTGCATCTCATAGACCTTGTCAACCTCGTCCAGCAAGCGGGTATCATGAGTAATCATGACCACACTCTTATGGAATTTCTGGGTCACTTCTTTGAGCAGATGGACCACGCGCTTGGCCCGCTCCGTATCCAGACTAGCTGTCGGCTCATCAGCCAAGATAATATCAGGACTATTGTAAAGCGCTCTAGCGATAGCAGCTCTCTGCCGTTCTCCGCCGGACAATTCTTTCGGATACTGCTTGAGAGTTCCTTTTAAATCTAGCAACTCAATCAGACTGTCTAGATCCGTCCTTTCCTTTTTAGATAAGCGGTCAATCAGCTGGAACTGGTCTTCGATTTTCAAAAAAGGTATGAGATTGGAAGCCTGCAAAATAAAGCCGAAATCATTGAAGCGTAGAGCAGCCCGTTCCTTTTCCTTGAGCTGGGAAGTATCTTTCCCATGCAGGAGAATCTGTCCTTTTGAGGGAGTTTGCAAATGCCCCAGCAAGGTCAGAAAGGTTGTTTTACCCGAGCCTGACGGACCAATAATAGCTACAAACTGCCCCGCTTCCAGTTGGAAATCAGTTGGTTTCAGGGCTTGAACCAGCGTATGCCCCTGACCATATTCTTTTGTAACCCCTTTTAGTTCTATGATTGACATTTACTCACCTCCGATTGCTGTGATAGGGTCAATTTTCAGAACCCGATGAATGGACAAAAGTCCGCCAGCCAGTGACATGAAAATAATGAGGATAATTAAACCAGCATAAGCTCTCCAGTCACTGTAAAAAGGCATAGAAGCCGGCAAGACTAGCTGGGTTCCCAAGAGAGCCAAGACAGCTAAGCTGATTCCCAGAGTAGACAGGATGAAAATCTGCCAAAAAATAGAAGCAATAATCTTCCCACTGGCAATCCCTTGGGCGCGCATAATACCATAAAGATGCGTCTTTTGGATGGTAATGATATACATAAAAATTCCCAATACCAAAAATGTAATCAGAACCATGGCGCCAATCATAAAGGAAAAAGTCAGTACCTGAGGCTGATAACCAGGGATATTTTCTATAAAATCACTCATAGAGAGCTGACTAAGTCCAGCTTCTTCAATCTTCTGACCATCCTTGACCACAAGTGCGCTGATATTCTTAACCTGACTTGAGCCGTACTTTAATTCCCTGAAATCATCTAGATCCATAAAAATTACAGGTTGCGTAAAAAAGCTATTATCCTCTGTGAAACCAACAACCTGATAGAGGCGCTCACTTCCATTAAGCTGAAGCTGGTCGCCTAGTTTCACACCTTTTTGCTGCAGACGCTTATCCGCAATAACTTCATAAGCATTCTCAGCAGGACGTCCCTCAATAATGTCAGGCGCTAGAAAACTATCCCAAGAGAGACCAAAAACCTGAGCATTGAGTTTATCAGTCCCATCTTCATAATTGGCCACTGCTGACGTCTGTCCCAAAGCCGCAATTGAGTCCCCTTGAAACAGGTGGCTATACTCTTCTTCCTTGAGAGTCGAAGCTATTAGATTCTTATTGGCGTACTCTGACAAAACGATCGACTCAGCCTGCCATTGGTCCAAAGCCAAGCGATTGAGCCTAGCCAAACCGACGGAAAGACTGGATAAAAAGAAAACCATATAGGTAATGAGAAAGACCACAGCAACCACTAAACGATAGCGTCCGCGACTGTAGACAATCTCTTTAAAAGCTAAAAACAAAGCTGTCCTCCTTTGAGATATTCGAGACTATTATACCATAAAGAAGCAAGCTGGAAAAACTATCCTGTCAATCCCCCTCCATATGCTCTCTGACAAAGCCTGCCAGACCGACAGCGGTCACCCTAGCATGAAAATCACTCATTTGCTGAGCCTTATAGCAAGGATGAGCCAGCCAGTAAGTCAGAGTTCCCATGAAGGATGCGGCTTGATGATTCAGGAGCAAGTCCACCTCAACCTCCTCTAAATGTGGATCAGCCAAGGAAATACTCTGCCAGAAAATCTCCCTCAAAGCTTCCTGCAACCGCTGCGAACTAGTTGGACTGCCATTCGGCCCTAAAAGAATGTCTAAGTCTTCCAAGTAAGGCTCAAAAAAATGAAAAAGATTTTGTTTCTCATGGATATAGTCCTCCACTTTAAAATCCTTTTCTAACTTGAACAAGCAGGCAGATTCTAGAGCCTCTTGATAATAGGCCTGCAAATCATCTAGCAAGCGGTCTTCTATCTTCTCCAGCAGATCATATTTATCCAGATAATGCCGATAAAAAGTACTGCGATTCACCTCTGCCAAATCAATCAGCTGACGAATACTGATAGTCTCAAAAGTCTGCTCTTTCATCAGCTGCAGCAAGCTATCCTCTATCTGCTTTTCTGTCTTTCTTCTTTTTTTCTCATACATGTCATTCACCTCAAAATGCAACAGTCTCTCTAAAATTGATGCTTGTATGCCATCCAGCTCCCACTATATAATAAATATAAGCAGAAGACAAGAACAAGAGGATTAAAAGATGAAGATTATGATCAATCAAAAGGAAGTCGGTCAAGAAAGAATTGAGCAATGGCGGAAGAAGAGAATCCATAAAGCAGCTAAGATACTTAATCTACAGCTGCCCAATACTGACAACACGGAGATTTTAGACCAAGCCCTACTGGAAGCAAAAATGAAGCTGACATACGAAGAGCTAATCCAGCACATCGGAACCAAACTCAAATGGAGCCAATATTTAATGAAATGGGCAGCCAAATGGTCCAAGAAACCTAGAAAAAAAGCAATCATCACGATTTTTGCAAGTGGACTGACTGCTGCTTCTTTCAGTATAATGCTAGAAAAGTTGATGTTAGAAAAGACAAATGTTCATAAACGAGTCAATCTTGGTGCCTGTCCGGATCATTATGCCTTGCAGCCGTACGGGGACAAACTTGAAGTCATTGAGACTGCAGGAAATAGCCCGCTACCGACACAGTTTTTTCTTGACCTTGGTGGTGAAGCTGAGATAGAGGAGCCTCGTGATGCGTCTTACCCCTTCCAAACTGTCGGTGCCGCGAGTCTAGCGGATGGTTGCAATATCGGTGGTATTCGCCATCAGTTTCGCGACACGGAAAAAGGCCTAGAAGCCCGATTCTGTGTTGAATTCCCCAGCCTTTGTCCAGACAGCCTTATCAAAGAACATCAGCTCCACCTGGCTGCCGAATGGTCAAGATGGATAACTTGGTGCAAAGAGCATAAAGAATGAATTTCCTTTCCTAAAAAATACCTATCAAGCCATGCAAAAACAGCCTACTGCAATCTTAAAGAGACGGTAGCAAGGCTGTTTTCTTCTTTACCTAATCAAAGACAATCATGGACTTAATGGTCTTGCGTTCATCCATATCTTTATAAGCTTGATCAATATCTTCCAGTTTGTAGCTTGAAGTAAAGACCTTGCCTGGATTAATATCACCATCAAGAACTGCCTTGAGCAAGATTTGCTTGTCGTAAGTTGTGACAGAGGCCGCACCGCCTGCCACTGTAATATTTTGAGCAAAGGTAGAACCGAGAGCTCGGTTATTATAGTGAGGCACACCGACAAAGCCTAAGCGGCCGCCGTTGTGAAGGACTCCTAGAGCTTGATCAACAGCAGCTTCTGTTCCAACACATTCCAGAGCTGCATCTGCACCGCCACCAAGGATTTCACGGACCTTGGCAATTCCTTCTTCGCCACGTTCTGCCACAACAGCTGTTGCACCGGATTCCAAGGCCATTTTTTGTCGATCTTCGTGACGACTCATGAGAACGATTTGGGAAGCACCACGCATTTTAGCAGCAATCACAGCGCATTGTCCAACAGCTCCGTCACCAATCACGACTACCTTATCACCAGGCTTGACGTCTGCCACACGCGCGGCATGGTAACCCGTCGGCATGACATCTGCCAGTGTCAAGAGTGATTTGAGCATACCTTCTGTATAATTAGAAGGCTGACCCGGAATTTTGATAAGAGCCCAATTAGCAAATTCGAAGCGCATATATTCTGCTTGCACCCCGTCTGACCAGTTATTCCCAATATGAGAATCACAGGTACCGTCAAATCCTGCACGGCAGGCATCACATTGCCCGCATCCATGAGTGAAAGGTGCAATAACGAAGTCACCAGGTTTAACAGTCGTTACTGCATCCCCGATTTCTTCGACAATTCCAATTGCTTCGTGCCCACTATTTTGATGGCCGGATTCAATATCTGGATTACGATAACTCCAGAGGTCCGATCCGCAAACGCAAGTACGGACAATGCGGATAATAGCATCATCTGCCTCAATGATTTGCGGACGATCAATCTCAGTCAGTCCAACTTGACCTGCTTTTGTATAAACTGCCAATTTCATCGTTTCTTCTCCTTTGATATCTTTATAGTAACTATTATACAACTTAGAGCACCCTTCAAGTCAAATTTTTGACATCATTTAATATAAAATTCTTATAAAAAAGAGAGTGGGACAGAAATCGGTAATTCGTTAGAATTCGATTTCGTCGTCCCACCTCCGCACAGTTGAGTAGGGCTGTAAAAGCTGATGAAATCAGCGTAGTAGAGCCCACTCAACCACTGCGTCTTGCTCGACAATCCAAAGACAATTGAGAGGCTAGGACTTTTGTCCCAGCCTCTAGTTTGATTTCCTTACTGCTCATCCTGTTGTCCTGAGCAGAATGAAAAGCGCTTTACTGCTTGGTAAAGGTCAGAGTGTCTGGATCATTATCCAATTCGTCCACAATCAGCTGATTGCCATTTTGACGATAGCTTTTAGCATCATCACCGACAATCAGTCTTTGGTTAGCAGCATCAACTTGTACCTGCTTGATTTCCTTACTGCCATCTACCTCGGTCTCAGTCCAAGTACCAGTCGTACCATTGATTTCTAGGACATGCTGGTCACCATCATGGTCGGTTGCTTGGTAGCGCCCATCTAGACTTGTAGCCTGCCCTGCATTTGATGATGACGAAGGCTGATTTTGTGCAGATTGTGATGTTTGGCCTTGAGTATTCTGTGATGAACTAGTATTCCCTCCTTGGTTGGTATTGCCTGAGCAAGCAGCCAATAGGACTGCTGCTGTCAGAGATAGAATTCCGATAAAGGCTTTTTTTGTAATAGTCATATCGCTTTCTCCTTTTTTCTACATTTGTAGTTTATAGTTATATTCTACACTTGTCTGTTTCATTTGTCAAGAAAAAGCAGTTTTTATTATAAGGAAAATATATCTAAAGGAAATGAATCACTCTGACTGAACTTTGCTATTCAGACGCTGCTTGTTCTCTAAGTCTTCCCGAGTTCTCTTGACAAAATAGTTCCCAGTCGTATAATATTTCTATAAAAGATAAAAGGAGAAAATTATGTCAATCAGAAAAGCCCAAGTCAGTGATATTCCTACATTACAAGGACTCCTTCAGCAAGTCCTGCTTGTCCACCATCAAGCTCGGCCGGACATTTTCAAGGCCAAGGGCAGCAAGTTTAGCAATGAAGAATTAGAGAAGATTCTAGGACAAGAGTCCACCCCTATTTTCGTCTTTGAAAGTGAATCCGGAGAAATCCTCGGTCACCTCTTCTGCTCCATCAAGGAACCTGTCAGTCCTGTACTCAATCCCATCAAGACACTTTTTATCGAGGATTTATGTGTAGATGAGAAAGCCAGAGGGCAAAAGGTTGGCGAGCAGCTTTACCGCTTTGCGGAAGACTATGCTCGGGAAATCGGCTGCTATAATCTGACTCTCAATGTTTGGAACGACAATGTCGGAGCCCTGCGTTTCTATGAGCGATTAGCGCTTCAGGCTCAGGAAACAGTGATGGAGAAGATACTTTGATCTTGAAAGACAAATTTTAGGAAGCGCTAGCAATAGTTTTCGGATATACCCTACCAGCAGAATTAACTATTTTATTTGCCGAGAAATTTTCGATACAATAGATAGTAATAGGTAATGAAAGTGAGAAATCTTATGACAAAATCAAAATTTCAACTGGTTGGATCTCTTCTGCGCCCAGAAAATCTGCGCCAGTATAAGACAGAAATTGAGCACCGCGATGATATTCAATACCCCTTCTACGAAAGCTTCCCAGGCTACCATGAGACGGAGACAGCTGACATCAAGGAGATTATCGCTGAGCAAAAGGCTAAGGGTATTGACATCCTGACGGATGGAGAATACTCCAAGTCTATGTGGCATCTGGACTTTGTCTGGGGACTTAAGGGAATTGAGCGTTACATTGCTGACCACGGCTATACCTTCAAGGACCACGACGGCGGGCAATACGAGACCCGTAAGGATATTGGTATCCGCATCACAGCGCCACTCTCTGGAAAAAATCATCACTTTATCGAGATTTATAAGCTAGTCAAGGAAGAGGCTGCTGGTAAAGATACCAAGCTGACTGTCTGGGGGCCTGCCCATGCTTATACTGAGCTAGCTGTCTTTGACCGCTTGGCGGGACCAGGACAAGTTTATGAGACCAATGAAGACTTGAAAAAAGGCTTGATTAAAGCTTATAAGGAATTTTTGGACGACTATAAGGCTGCTGGCGGACAGATTATCCAGTTTGACGACTGTCTCTGGGAACTCTTTGACGAGTCCAATCCTGCTAGCTTCTATACAGAGGGCAATGCCAGTCTGGCTGACTTGGCAGACGAGTTTGTCGCTATTAATAATGAAGTCGTAGACTACGCCCATGAGCTAGGACTGACTGTCTGGACCCACAACTGCCGTGGCAACTACGAAAGCCGCTCTGCTGCTGAGGGTACCTACGAAGCTATCGCAGAAAAATTCCTGCGCGACCAACACTATGATCGCTACTTCCTAGAGTGGGACAGCGATGTAGCTGGTGATGTATCAGCCCTAGCAGCTTTGAAAGACAAGGATGCGGAAGTTGTTTTAGGACTGCTTTCCAGTAAGACGACAGGCTTGGATGACGAAAAACGCGTCCTAGACCTGCTCGAGAAAGCAGCAACCGTTCTACCGAAAGAGCGTCTCCTGCTCTCCCACCAATGCGGCTTCGCCTCTTGTGACTCTGGAAACGAACTCACCATTGAGCAACAATGGACCAAAATCAAACAAGGCCAAGAAATCGCCCAAAAATTCTGGGGATAATAAGCAAAAAAAGCGGTCACACCGCTTTTTTCTATGTTTTTAAAATCAATTTTGGGCTGAATTAGATTTCTTTGATGAACTCCAGTTTCATCTGCATCTGTTCAACATATTAAATCTTTTAGTATCAGGAAAGTTCAATTCGCTTGAGCCAATTTTCAACCAAGGCCGTAAAGAGAGCCTCTTGATCTATCTGTGCATTGTGGCCAGCAAGATCCATCACAGCATAGGTTGCCCTTGGATAATAGTGAGACAGCTGGGCTAACTGCTGGAAGCCCACGACTTGGTCCTGCTTTCCTGCTATAAAAAGGCTGGGCTCGTCATAGCCCTCTTCCTGTATCTCTTGATCCACTTCAAACGAAAAAGAATAGTTTTCTTGCAGTTTTTGGACAAAGGGAGCATTCATCATCTGAAGCCCTGCTAGGATTTCTTTTTCAAACCGTTGATAAGTTTCTTTAGTCTGTAAAATCGCCAAATCAACGAAATCTTCGTTTTTGCCTGCTATATCAAACTCAACCTCTCTAATTACCAGAGTATCTTTAGGCAAAATTCTTTCTTTCGGATTGGGTACAACTACTGGACAAATAAGCAGCAAACCATCAATCTCCGACTTTTTCTTAGCCAAAATTCCTCGAGCAAGATAGCCGCCATAAGACTCTCCAGCTAAGAGAAAGCTGTGTCCGCCGATTACAGTCTCTATAAAGTTCAAGAGCATCTCTAAAATCGCATCCGCACTTGCAAAAGTAGGAGCGCCATCAGACCTACCCATGCCAGGCAAATCTAAATAAATCCTTTTATAGTTAGCATGTTTCTCAAAAATAGGTTCCAAACATCCTTCCATCAATTCTGATGAACAGCCCAAACCATGAATTGCCAAAACTGGCTTTCCTTGACCAATCACTTTATAATATAATTTATTTCCCTGATAAGTAAAAAACATTTTTTCTCCAATCATACCTTAAAGACACGTTTTGCTCAAGGTGGATTCTTTATCGAAACTAGTCAAAATAATATTGTTTATGAGCCTAACAAATTATTCTTATCATCTACACCCCTCAAAGCTACTAGGCGAGCAAGCTTATTCTTCCCCCTTGATTTCAGAACTTCATGCCTCATCACCAAATAACAAAGTCGATTTTTGCAGATAAGGATTGGGATACTTGACTAGCAAGTCCCTTACAGCTCTTACCAAGTCTTTCTGCTCAGCCTGACCGGATTGGTAACGAAGCAAAAGATGCATAAAATCTTCTTTTTCAGTTGTACTGGCTTTTTTCTTAAAATAGCCCCAAACATGCTGAAAGGCATTGCAGACCTGACCGCGATTTTCGGGCAGGGCTATCGCCTGATCAATCAAGTCTTGAACATGTACCGCTTCCACCGAGTCACTTTTTAGATATTGGCGGATTTCCAGATAGATCTTACTGGAATGACTGAGAACCAGATATTTATTTCTAGCCCAAAGAGTCTGACATTGGGAGATTTGGTTTAGATTATTCATGATTACTTTTCCTACTGATTTTCAATTTCGAATACTTCTCGTTTCGTCTACATCTTTGTTGGCATCTAGCAATAAGCTTGCCATAATAGGAAGCAAAGCGAAACTGCAAATCAACTATGATTTGAATAGGTTTTCGAAGAGTATTAATCAAAATCCCCAATCACATGACTGGGGAATCGTTCATTAACGTACCTCTGCTCCGAGTTTTTCGGTCAGGGATTTTTCGATTTTTTCCATGTATTTAGACACTTCCTCGTCAGTCAGGCTGGCTTCTGGATTTTGGAAAGTCAGGCTGTAGGCCATGGATTTGAGGCCGACACCCAGCTTGTCCCCAGAGAAGATATCAAAGAGCTTAATATCTGTCAAGCGCTTAACACCAGCTGCTTGGATTGCATCAAGGACCTCTTGGTGAGTGATTTCTGCCTTGAGCAAAAGGGCCACATCACGGCTGACAGCTGGGAATTTAGTGATTTCTGTAAATGGCTGGGCTGGCTGAAGCTGCTCTTCAATAGCAGACAAGTTGAGTTCAGCCACATAAGTTTCAGGAATATCGTAAGCCTTGGCTGTCGCAGGATGGACTTGACCGACAAAGCCGACAGGCTGGCCATTGATAGAGATTAAAGCAGTCCGACCAGGATGCAAACTCTTAATCTGGCTGCTAGCCGCGTATTCAGCTGTCAAGCCCAACTTAGCAAAGAGTGCTTCCACTACACCCTTAGCATAGAAGAAATCAACTGCTACTGGCTTGGTCTGGAAGTCTTTTTCATTAACCAGACCTGTCAAAGCAAAGGCAAAGCTATTGATTTCATTTGGCAGTTCTTCCTTAGGATTGCCAGTCTGCTCAAAGATTTTTCCAATCTCATAGAGAGCTAGATTCTTATTCTTACGAGCCACATTGTAGGCTAGGGAGTCCAAAATGCCAGAAACCATGTTCTGGCGAAGAACAGAGCGCTCCACTGTCATTGGCCACATAAGCTCAGTCAAGTTGCTAGGATTGAAAGTGAACTCAACCGCCTTTTCTGGTGTCGTCAAAGCATAGGTAATGATTTCTGTCAGTCCAGCTCCCTCTGCTAAGGTCCGCACTTGACGGCGCAGTTGCTGCGTTGCAGTCAATTCACCAGCAGTCCCGTCATCTTTTGGCAGGCTAGCTGGCAACTTATCATAGCCGTAAATGCGGGCAATTTCTTCATAGAGATCCGCTTCGATTGCAATATCCCAGCGACGGTGAGGTACACTGACAGTGAACTGTTCAGCATTTCCTGACAAGCCAAATCCAAGTCTGCGGAAGACATCCACAATATCTGTATAGAGCAAGTCTGTTCCCAGCACACGGTTGACATCCGCGAGACTAGACACCACTTCTACATCACTAGTGTCTAAGCTACCAGCGGATACGATACCAGCCTGAACAGTTGCACCTGCCAAGTCCGCAATCATACTTGCTGCTGCGTCCAAAGCTTCATTGACAGTTGCTACATTGATGCCTTTTTCAAAGCGGGAAGATGATTCCGAGCGCAAGTTAAGTCTCCCGCTAGTCTTGCGGATTGATTTTCCATCAAAAACAGCCGCCTCCAGAACAACACGAGTGGACTTACCGGAAATTTCAGTCGCTGCTCCGCCCATGACACCAGCCAAAGCCACTGGCTTATCCGCCACAGTAATGACTAGGTCGCTGACTTCCAGCTCCCGCTCTTCGCCGTCAAGCGTCACCAGTTTTTCACCAGCACGCGCTTCCCGCACGACAATCTGGTCCCCCTCAAAAGTATCCAAATCAAAAGCATGCATAGGCTGACCAAAGTAGAGCAGGATGTAGTTGGTCACGTCCACTACATTGTTAATCGGACGGATTCCTTCGTTCATGAGGAGATTTTGCAGCCACTGAGGACTTGGGGCGATGGTAACATTTTCCAAGATACGAGCCGCGTAGTAAGGGGCTTTCTCTGTTTCAAGGGCTACTGAAAGGCTGTCAGCTGCCTGCTTTTCATTTTCCACCAACGGGAAATCCTTGAACTGTACTGACTTGTCATAGATGGCAGCCACTTCATGAGCCACCCCACGCATAGACAGAGCATCAGCTCGGTTTGGTGTGATGGAAAGTTCGATAATCTCATCGTCCAAGTCCAGATAAGAGAAGACTTCCTCACCTGGCACTGCTTCTTCAGGCAGGATTTGAATGCCATCCGCAAATTCCTTTGGCACGACAGAATCAGAAATGCCCAGCTCACCCAGAGAGCAGATCATACCCAGTGACTCCAAGCCCCGGATTTTCCCTTTTTTAATCTTATAATTGTCCGCAATGCGAGCACCCGGCAGAGCCACCATGACCTTGATGCCTGCGCGAACATTTGGAGCACCACAGACAATCTGACGGTTCTCCTCTTCTCCGACATTGACTTGACAAACATGCAGGTGGGTATCAGGAACATCCTCACAAGATACTACCTCACCAACAACAATTTTTGACAGGCCATCAGCTGGTGATGTCACACCTTCCACTTCAATTCCTGTCGTTGACATTTTCTCAGCCAGCTCAGCGCTCGCCACATCAATGTCTACTAACTCTTTTAACCACTTATAACTTACTAGCATATTTAAGATACCAAGGGCGCCAAAAACGACTGAAAAATAGGAGATTGGCTAAGCATTCGACGAATGATCGCAAATCTATCTTTTTTCCGAGTTTTTAGCCCGGGTTCAATTCCTTTCTCTATTCTATCGCTGAGGAACTTGACCGACCAAATTTTAGGGTTTTGTCTGAAAGCCCGATTTCAGACAAATCATCTAAATTTAAAGCTTTTAGGTCGTATCATTTCCTCTCTTTAAATTTTCTTGTTTATTTCAATTTCTTTCGCAGCAGCCAGTCGGTATCTACTGTCTCGCCAGTGATATAGTCGTGCTGGCTGAATTTTTCAAAGCCGTATTTAAAGTAAAAATCCTGAGCTCTAAAATTCTTTTCCCAGACGCCCAGCCAGCCCCATTCAAAGCCTCGTTTCTCGGCTTCTTCTAAGGCAAATTCAAACATCTCCTTGCCCAGGCCTTGACCATGATAGGCTTTTAAGACATAGATTCGCTGAACCTCAAAGGCCTGTGGCAGTTCTTGCTCCGTTTGCGCATGTCCCCAATTAAACTTGAGAAAACCAGCAATTTCGCTGTCTTTGACAACGAAATAGGTCTCTGACTCAGTGTCTTCCAGCTCCTTTTCGATGGTCGTAAGTGATAGCTCATTGTCAAAATAATGATCCATATCAGCTTCCTTGATAAAAGGACCAAAGGTTTCTTGATAGGTCGCGACCTCCAACTCCCGCAGGAGGCTCGCTTCTTCTTTTTTGACTCTGACTAGCATACTGCACTCCTTTCTCAGAAAAGCTGCATCTATGAATACAGGTTTCTACTTAAACTGCTGAGAAAAACGAATATCTCCTTGGTAGAAGCCACGAATGTCGTTGATACCGTAGCGAAGCATAGCTACCCGCTCTTGACCAAGACCAAAGGCAAATCCAGAGTATTTCTCTGCATCAATACCGCTCATTTCCAGCACGCGCGGATGCACCATACCAGCTCCCATAATCTCAATCCAGCCTGTCTTCTTACAGACATTACAGCCGGCACCGCCACACTTGAAGCAGGAAACATCCACTTCAACAGATGGTTCAGTGAACGGGAAGTAAGACGGACGCAGACGGATACTGCGATCTTCGCCGAACATCTTCTGTACAATCAGCTGCAGCGTTCCTTGCAGGTTGGCCATGGAAATATTTTCTCCAACCACCAAACCTTCAATCTGATGAAATTGGTGCGAATGGGTGGCATCATCAGTATCCCGACGGAAGACACGCCCTGGTGAGATCATCTTGAGTGGCCCTTTAGAAAAGTCATGAGCATCCATAGCTCGCGCCTGTACTGGACTGGTGTGAGTTCTGAGCAGGATCTCCTCTGTAATGTAGAAAGTGTCCTGCATATCTCGTGCTGGGTGGTCCTTAGGCAGATTCATCCGCTCAAAGTTGTAATAGTCCTTTTCCACTTCAAAGCCATCCACGACCTGATAGCCCATCCCGATGAAGATATCTTCAATTTCTTCACTAGTTTGGCTAAGAATATGACGGTTCCCAACCGGAATCTGACGGCCAGGCAAGGTCACATCCAAGGATTCCTCAGCCAGTTTCAGAGCTACTAATTGCTCTTCCATCTCTTGAGCAGTCTTTTCAAAGGCTGCTGTCAGAATATCACGCGCTTCATTGACGTGCTTCCCGATAATCGGCCGCATTTCAGCTGAAATATCCTTCATCCCTTTCAGGACTTCAGTCAGCGAACCTTTCTTACCCAAGACAGCTACACGCAAGTCCTGCAGTTCCTTTTGATTCTCCGCCTTGAGCTGCTTGAGAGAAGATAGAGTCTCTTCACGCAGGCTTTTTAGTTGTTCTTCAATCGTTTTCGTCATTTTCCCTCCAAAATAAAAAGCGCGCCAATCTCCATAAGCGGAGCGTTGACACGCGGTACCATCCGTTTTTTATCTGGCAAGCCAGACCTTACTTATCAATCCTAGAGCAAGTGAATTCGCCTAGCTTTCATCTAGAGAGCTTTCAGTCGATGGCTCCCCTCCCTGTTAAACTTCCCCTAGGTTACTGGTCTTGCGGATTGCTATTTAGTTATATTTCATTCTAACAGATTTCTAAATATTTCGCAAGCTAATCCAGCTGAATTCTAGATTGAACTAAACCTCTACCCTTTCATCCTCTTTTTGAAAATCCAGACAGAAGGGATAAAGAATAGGAAAGCATAAAGCAAAACCCAAAACAGATGAGGCAAAAGTGAACTCAAATCTTGAGCCAATGCCAACTGAACAGCCTTGGCTGCATGGGCAAATGGCAAAGCATTGCAAAATGCTTCAAAACCACCTCCTATCATCTCAATCGGAAGCACTGCTCCACTGAGAAAAACTGTGGCATTGACAAGAATAGTTCCAAAACCACTGACTGCATTACTGCTAGAGAAGGCTGAGCCTAAAAGCAAGCCCAACGAAATAAAGAGCAGAGCTACTGGAATCAAAACCAAGAGGGCGTAAAAAGTTCCCAGATTTAAGGATAAGCCAAAAATCATTGCAGTTGCAAAACTAGCTATGCCCTGTAAAAGAGCCAGAGGCAGAACTGGAATCGAATACCCTAAGATATAATCCACACTTCTAAGCGGTGTAGATAGCAGCCGCATGAGAAAAGAGCTATTGCGATCCGTGGCCATTAAACTACCAACAAAAATAGTTAGCCAGGAAGCACCAAACACCATCATACTTGGGGCAAAATTTTCAATGGAAAATATAGCTGGCATACCTTTGAGGCTCTGTTTCATAAGGGACAGGGCGATAATCAGAAAGACAGGAAAACCAATTCCCATCAGACTGCTGACATAATCACGCATGATTTCTTTGAAATTTCGCTTAGCAAAAATGAAGGCTCTCATGCTCATTCCCCTCCTTCCGTATAGGACAAAAAGGCCTCTTCAAAATCCTTCTTACCGGAAGCTTGGATAATTTCCTCGGCTGTTCCCAAGATCTGCACCACTCCCTTATCCATAATGCAAAGTCGGTCGGCCAAAGCCTCGGCTTCTTCTAGATAATGGGTGGTCAGAATCACTGTAACTTTTCCCTTTAGTTGCTCAATATTCTTCCATAACTCCCTTCTAGCCCGTACATCCAGCCCCAAGGTCGGTTCGTCCAGAAACAAAATCTTGGGCTGACTGATTAGAGCCATTGCAATACTGAGCTTGCGCTGCCAGCCACCTGACAGGGACTTGGCTCGTTCATCCTGTCTATCCATCAGGTCAAATGTCTCCATCAGATGCTCTGTCTTTTGCGCCGCTTCTTCCTTAGAGAATCCATATAAACGAGCAATCATCTCCAGATTTTCCTTGACTGTCAGCTTGGGAGCAACAGCTGTTTCCTGAGGCGAAACATTAATCATTTCCTTGACAGCATCTTCCTCCTTGCGAATGCTATAGCCTAGCATTAGGGCATCTCCTGCTGTCGGCTCAACTAGACAGGACAGCATCTTAATCGTTGTTGTCTTCCCCGCACCATTAGAGCCCAGCATGGCAAAAAATTCACCCTCTTCAATTTTTAGATTCAAACCATCAACAACCGTCTTTGAGCCGTATTGCTTGGTCAAATCCTGCATCTCAACTGCATACATAAGGACATCTCCTTTCATCAGATATGAGGAACTAAAAAACGAAATGTAATTTAAAGATATGACTTTGACATCTAAAGCTAGTCACAACTTACTCACTTAGCTAAAAACTAAGCTATTTAAACTCAATCTCGAAAGAGTTTGGTATGATTTGTATAACTTATTATACTTATTATACACCCATTCATTAGTAGTAGCAAATAAAAGCAAAAGAAAAAATCTGCGTGAGCAGATTTCTATTTTATAAATCACTTTTTGAATTTTTGTCTCCATTGAAAGTCTGATTAAATAGATCTTCATAGAGCTCGTAACGCTGGATGGCAATGCCTTGCTGGGCATCTGCAAAGAGGACCAGAGCATCTCCAGGTTGAATTTCAAACATATCTCTCACTTCTTTGGGAATAACAATCTGCCCCTTGGGACCAACCTTGACCGATCCCATATAGCGGTTTTTTTGAATATCTTCTTCCATTCTTTCTTGACTAACTCCCTTTCCGCTTCTATCTTTTCGTAAAATCTACTAGAGCAAACTGCATTTCATTTGCTCTTCTCATTCACTTGAGCCAATTCTATTATACAACTGCGAGAAAGGTTTTACAAGAAGAGACTATTGAGAAAAAGAAGCCTGTGAAACAACAGACTCCCTTTCTTTCTATTTAATCACTTGTCCTGCTTCTTTCAGAACATCTTCTGGTACAGTAATGCCAAGTTCTTTGGCATTTTTTGTATTGATAACAGATTTACCTGTATCGAAAATATCTACTGCAGTGTCAGCAGGTTTAGCACCTTTCAGGACTTTAGCTGCCATTTTACCAGTCGCAACACCTAGGTCATACTGGTCTACAACGACAGAGGCAAGGCCTCCTTCTTCAACCATGGCTGTCGCACTTGGATAAATTGGTTTCTTAGTTTCTTTATTGCTGGATACAACTGTCGCAAAAGCTGACGCAATGGTATTGTCAATTGGAATCCAGATAGCGTCAACCTTGCCAGTCATGACATTCATGGTTGAAGCAATTTCATTGGTCGAAGGAACAGAGTATTCCTCTACCTTGTAGCCTGCCTCTTCAGCCAATTTTTTGAACTCTTCCACCTGAGCTTTGGAGTTGTCTTCGCTGCTAGAGTAGAGCGCACCGATAGTTTTTACATCTGGAGTCAATTTTTTAATCAGCTCTAGTTGTTGCTTAGCTGGATTACGGTCAGAGACACCCGTGATATTGCCCCCTGGCTTGTCCAGATTTTTCACTAGGTTTGCTCCGACTGGATCTGTGATAGCTCCCATGACAATAGGCTTGTCCTTAGTAGCTGCAGCCAGTCCTTGGGCAGACGGAGTTGCAATCCCAATCAGCACATCATTGTCATTGGAAACCAGCTGTTTGCTCATAGTAGAGACCTTACTCTGATCTCCCTCAGCATTCATAAAGTCAATCTTAATCTTGTCTCCCTTATAGCCTTCCTCAGCCAAACCATCCTGAATCCCCTTGTAAATCAAATCCAGCGAAGGGTGGCTGACATACTGCAGCACGCCTACCTTGACTGTCTGACTGTCACTACTAGTCTTAGTAGTGTTGCCTTTGCTGTTCAAGCTGGAATAGACAATCCCACCGATTGCCAAAATGGCCAGAAGGCCTAAGATAGTTATTAATCGTTTATTTTTCATGTTCTTTCTCCATTTCTATGTTTTATATTTTTTCTGTTTAATCCCTAGGGACGCCATCGTTTAAACATAGGCAGTTCTCCTTGTTTTTTATAATAAGCAACAAAAAACCTCACACAGGTATTCTGTGTGAGGGCGAAAATCGCGGTGCCACCTCAATTATGGAAAATAGCTAATATTCCCATATCTCTATCTTGTCATCAAACAAGCTGCACTGTAAGGTGTGCCCACCGAATTCTTATTGTTTCAAATTCATTTTATCAATTAGCCCAACTTCGTAAAGATTTGCTGCTCATTTCCACCAACCACAAGCTCGCTAAAAACAAATTCATCTACTACTTTTCTAATTTCCTATATTTTAAGTTTTTCCTGAAAAGATGTCAAGACCTTTTTGAAAATTTTTATAAAATGTTCGGATTTGACTACTCAAGCAAATTTCCAATTTTTAGCATGAAAATAAGATATTATCTTCAATGCAAAAGCCAAACCGATTAGAAAACTAAAAACGAAGAGACTATTTATGATAAAATCTTGAAAAAAATATTCCTTATTCGAAGCAAACAGTCCTAATAGTTTTCCGACTGACTGCTGATTGATTGGAAAAAGATAAAGTAGTTTTTGAGCAACTCCTTCTCGAAAAATCTGAGCTAAAAAATAGGGCAACAAATACAGACTAATAGAAAATGACAAGACAGACAAAGGAGAGTTTAGCAGAGAGGACATCAATAATGTTACTCCCGCTGTAAAAAGAAGCCCTGTAAATTGTAAGCACAAAAACCAAAAGTAAACTTGTAGATGATTCCACTCCAATGGAAAACTGAATAACCCCAAATCTAAGTTAGTCTGAATACTAGAACTCCATCCACTAGTATCATACATACTAGAAAATACAAAATAAGTGACCATTTGAAAAACTATAAATAGTACAAAAGTCAAGAGGAAAGCCACTCCAATCTTGGCCCTTATCAGTTTATTACGGCCATATTTAGTTGTCAACAATACTTGATTCATATTTTTAGCCTTATCGTCTGAAAAAATCAAAGAACAAACTAAAATGACTAGAATAGAAACTAAAATCGAAACATTTCCCTGAACTTTATATAAATCAAGCCAAGGTGCATAATTGCCAATTTTTAGAGGTTTCCCAAACTCTTTAAAACCAAGATCCTTAATGCTACGTACTTCTATGTCTTCAATCGTCAACATTTTTCCTTTTTTCACACGTTCCATCTGCTTTTCATAAAGATGACGTGCGTCTTTGACAAAAACATCACTTATCTGTTCTGTAAAGAGATAAAATGGATGAAAGAGCCAAGGTTCTCCTTTCTCTTTCCAACTTCCATCATCAGAAAGTTCTCTCTCTTGAAATTTTTTGAGATCGTCTGCTATAATCCCTCGAATTTTATCATCTGTAAACTCCCCTCTATAACTCTGTTCAATATCTTTGGAATAGCCATGTGCAACATTGTCTCTCGCTGCAAATTGATACTGAGAATAATGATAGCCTATGAAAAAAATACCAGCAAGTAGAAATAAACTTGCAACAAAACTTCCCAAAATCGTTTTGTTCTTTAGAATTTTTTGAAATTCAAATCTAATAAGTGTCTTCATCCCGCATCTCCTCTCTAAAATAATAGAGATACAAATCTTCTAAAGTTGGGCTAACCAAGGAAGCCTTCGGGATTGGAGCTTGTTCAGAAACAATTCTCATCACGATATGTTGACCATCCTGGCGGCGATTGCTCACAAGAAAAGTCTCTTCTAATTTATTAGCCTCACATTCTGTTACTTCACATTCCCAAACCTTGTCAGATATTTCAGAAACTAATTGATTAACCGTTCCTCTATCTCGTAAACGCCCATTTTTTAAAATCAAAATTTCGTCAGCGATACTTTCGACATCTGATACAATATGGGTCGATAAAAGAATGATTTTTTCCTTTGATAAACTACTTAATAACTTTCGGAATTTAACCCGTTCTTTAGGATCTAGTCCAACTGTTGGCTCATCTAACACAAGAACTTGAGGATCGTTTAAGAGCGCTTGTGCAATTCCTAATCTCTGCTTCATTCCACCAGAAAGTTTTCTAATTTTTTTATTTTTGATAGCAGATAAGCCAAGCAAATCTAATAATTCATCGCTTGTTGTAGAAGCATTTTTTCGACTCAACCCTTTTAAAGAGGCAATATAGAGTAGAAAATTTCTAGCAGTAAAGTCAGGATAATATCGAAAATCCTGTGGTAAAAAACCTAAAACATCTCTAAAATTTTCTGCTTGATTAACTATATTTTTTCCGTTAAAGAAAACAGCTCCCTGAGTAGGCTTCATGAGACCACAAATAATCCGAAAAAGCGTCGTCTTTCCTGATCCATTCGAACCTAAAAGTCCGTAAAGTCCTGGTTTTAATGAAATGGAAACATAATCTAATACCAACTTGTTTCCATATTCTTTTTTAATGTTTTTAAGACTGAGTTCCATTCCACATTCCTCCTGCTGTCAATTTTTTTAATTGTTTAAAGAACAAAAGTACGAGAATCAAAAGAGATATTAAATAAGTTAGGAACCAATAAATAACAGCCATACGATAAGGATTGAATAGATTCAAAGCTACAAATAGAATTAAAAGAGCCATACCCAAAACGAACCATGCACTACGATGATTGCCAGAATTTCTCCAACAAGAGAGAGAATAAAACAAAACAATACAAACAATATTATAGGGGACTAACAAATACAGTAACATACTAAAAAAAGAAAATCCAAAGAGTAAGTTTGTTAATATAGAAAAGCTCAGAACAATCAAAAAATCAATAAAGCCAAAAATAAAGAGTTTCACTAATACATGCTGGCGTAAATCGTACTTGAAAGTTTGCTCTAATTCCCACATTCCAGATGTAAAACTTTTAAATAATTCCTCCATAAAGAAAAGTAGAGAGATTATTAGCAATCCTGTTAAATTTTTTATTAGAGTATAAACGAGACCGAGCGGATTGTTTAATATAACTAATAAGCTGATTCCCAATACTGCGAACTGAATCAACCAAGTTTTTAAACTAATAAACCGAATAGTAAAAAGAGCCAATTCCAGATAAGAAATCATCTTTTTCTGACTTTTCAGATGAGCAACACCGAGTAAAAGAACCTCTTTTTTTCTAGATTCATCAACTTCTAATTGATAATTTTTTAAACGTTCAATAACTTTTTTCGTCATAAGCAAATGCCTCTTTATCTAAGAACTTTGACAGTTTTACAAGCCCTTGATGAATTCGGGACTGAGCAGTTGGAACACCTACACCTGTAATCTTTGCAATATCCTTAACCTTTAAATCATGGTAATATCTCAAAATAATAGCCTCTCTTTGAGAATTTGACAACTGATTTAAGGCGTGTTGAATTACCTTATTTTCTTCGTTAACTACTAAATTTGTCATACCATCGCTTTCGTGAGAAGATAAAACACTTTCGTTGAATTCAACTTTTTCTATTTCTTTCTTTTTATAATGGTTATTACAATGATGAACAGCAATTGTGAATAGATAATTATGAAATTTCCCTGTAAAACGATAGTTTTTGATATTTTCTATCACTTTAAGAAAAATATCTTGCGTCAAATCTGCTGCTAACTGGACATTACCATAACATCTGCGTACACAGTAAAAATAGATAGAGTGATAATACTTCTCAATCACCCTTTCCCACGCATTTTGGTCTCCATTTTTTATCTTTTGAATTAAAATATAATCTTCAAACATTCTAGCTCCATCTATATTTAAATTCCTTCTCACTACTATATTAACAATTTTTATATAAAAATCATTTAATTTTTTAAAAATTTTTTGTCAAAAAATTTAGAAGCTTTTAGCTTGGTTTTTTGTTATAATTTTCTTTAGCAAGTTTCAAGGAGAAAAACATGTCTTTCGACGGATTTTTTTTACACCACATGACAGAGGAGCTCCGCCGCGAATTGCTGGGCGGCCGCATTCAGAAAATTAATCAGCCCTTTGAACAGGAGCTAGTTTTACAGATTCGCAGCAACCGTAAAAGCCACAAGCTGCTCCTGTCAGCCCACTCGGTCTTTGGGCGCGTCCAGCTGACAGATACCACGTTTGAAAATCCAGCTGTTCCCAATACCTTTATCATGGTCATGCGCAAATACCTGCAGGGCGCCGTCATTGAAGCAATCCAGCAAGTGGAGAATGACCGGATTTTGGAAATCAGTGTTTCGAATAAGAATGAAATCGGCGACAGCGTGGCTGTGACTTTGGTCATCGAAATCATGGGCAAGCACAGCAATATCATTCTCTTGGACAAGGCTAGCGGTAAGATTATTGAAGCCATCAAACATGTCGGATTTTCACAAAATAGCTATCGAACGATCCTGCCAGGCTCAACCTATGTCGCACCGCCTCAGACAGGCAGCCTCAATCCTTTCACTGTGGGTGATGAAAAGCTCTTTGAAATCCTGCATACTGAAGACATAGAGCCCAAACGCCTGCAGCAGATTTTTCAGGGATTGGGTCGGGATACAGCTACTGAACTCAGTGGCCGTCTGGCAGCTGACAAGCTCAAAACTTTCCGTGCATTTTTTTCCAGTCCGACCCAGCCTAGCCTGACCGAAAAATCCTTCTCTGCTCTGCTATTTTCCGACAGCAAGACCCAAATGTCCACGCTATCCGAGCTTTTGGACACTTTCTATAAGGACAAAGCAGAGCGCGATCGGGTCAACCAGCAGGCCAGCGAACTCATTCGCCGAGTAGAAAATGAGTTGGAAAAGAACCGGAAAAAGCTGGGCAAGCAAGAGGAAGAGCTCCTAGCAACGGAGAATGCAGAAGAATTCCGCCAAAAAGGGGAGCTCTTAACTACCTTTCTCCATCAGGTACCTAACGATCAGGACCAGGTTGAGTTGGATAATTACTATACAGGTGAGAAGATTATTATCTCGCTTGACAAGGCCCTGACTCCCAACCAAAATGCCCAGCGCTATTTCAAACGTTACCAGAAGCTCAAGGAAGCCGTCAAACACCTGACCAGCTTGATTGAGGAGACACGGACTACGATTCTCTACCTAGAGAGCGTGGAAATAGCTCTTGCTCAGGCCAGCCTGACTGAAATTGCAGAAATACGAGAGGAACTAATCCAGACTGGATTTATCCGCCGACGCCAGAGAGAGAAAATCCAAAAAAGGCAGAAACCGGAGAAATATTTGGCAACAGATGGCCAAACCATTATCCTGGTTGGACGTAACAATCTACAAAATGATGTGCTGACGTTTAAGATGGCCAAGAAGGACGAGCTTTGGTTTCACGCCAAGGATATTCCAGGCAGTCATGTGGTCATCACAGGCAATCTTCAGCCCAGCGATGAAGTCAAGACTGACGCTGCCGAGCTAGCGGCCTACTTCTCCAAGGCCAGACTCTCTAATCTGGTCCAAGTAGATATGATTGAGACTAGAAAACTCAACAAACCAACCGGTGGTAAGCCAGGGTTTGTCACCTATACGGGCCAGAAAACCCTGCGCGTCACACCAGACGAAGAGAAAATTAAAAGCATGAAAATGTAGAATTACCCTTTTTAACTATGAAACAGACTTAGGAGCAGGACAGTCATTAGCTAGCTGAAGCTTTCTATTATCTCCATCACTTTCAAGAATTTTTTGATAACAAAACAGGTAGAACATAAGTTCTACCTGTTTTTGCGCTCTCCCGAAATTCTTCTAGTTCGTTAACGGAATTTCTTCAAGCCTATGTTAGTCTTCAGACTTTTTCTTTCTCTTCTCTAAACCAATCAGTCCTAAACCTGATACTCCCGCAAGTAAGCTTGCTGCTAAATATGAGGTTTCTTCCGTACCTGTCTTAGGAAGGGCTTTTCCACTCTCACTCTTGGAAAGAGAAGGTGGTGCAGGCTGTACTGGAACAGGAAGCTCTGTCACAGTAGGAACGTAGGATGCAGTAATGGTGTTACCATTACGATCCTTACGAATTACAACTACTCCTTTTGCCTGACCTACAAAATTGGATTCAGGAACAAATGTTACAGTACCATCAGATGAAATAGTGTAGGTTCCTTCTCCAGGAACAACTCTTTCAGTGGAACCGTCTTCAAATGTTGGAGCTACTGATAAGTCAATATCTCCATCAAAAATCGGCTTACCAGTCTGCGGCTGTCCTTTTAGACCTGTGCTGCTGGTATCTTCTGTAGCAGTACTTCCCAAAACAGTTGGGGTATAGGTTGCCGTCACGGCATTGCCATAAATATCTGAACGCTTCACGACAACTCCGCGAGCAGTTCCGACAAAGTCGGCTTCCGGTACAAAGGTTACTGCTCCTAGCATAGTGAACCGATAAGTTCCTTCTCCTGGGACAACCATTTCGGTGCTGCCGTCCGCAAAGGTCGGTGCCACTGCCTGGTCAATCGCCCCTTCAAAAGTTGGCGTGCCCGTTTGAGCTTGGCCCTTGCGGCCACTGGATACACTGTCCTGACTAGTTGATGGTTCAACTACGGTAGGAATATAGCGAGCTGTCACTGAGGTGCCATTCTTATCACGACGGACAAGGGTCACACCGCTTCCCTGACCAAGGAAATCAGCTTCTGGAGTGAAGGTGACTGTCCCATCTGACGTGATGGTATAAGTCCCCTCACCCGGAATAGTCTTTTCCTTGCTTCCGTCTTCGAAGATTGGTGCAATCGTCTCATCAATTGGAACCAATGGATTACCTGACTCAAATACAGGTGTGCCAGTTTGAACATGCCCCTTGATATTTGTAGAGGTCGCATCTTTACCAGTTGGAGTTACCTTGACAAACTCTGGACTGTAGGTAGCCGTCACTGGCGTACCGTTCTTATCCACTCGCTTCACAGTGATAGGATCCGGTTTCCCTACAAACTGCTTGTCTGGCGTGAAAGTTACTGCACCATCTAGTGCAATGGTATAGGTTCCCTGACCTGGAATCACTTTTTCCTTATTGCCATCAGCGAAAGTAGGCTCCACTGTATCATCAATTGGAACCAGTGGATCACCGCCCGCAAAAGTTGGGGTACCGGTTTGCGGAACACCCTGAGGACCGGTGCTAGTCGCTGTGGTGCCGGTTGGAGTTACCTTAGTAAACTCTGGGCTATATGTTGCAGTTACTGGCGTACCATTCTTATCTACTCGTTTTACAGTAATTGGATCAGGTTTACCTACAAATTGCTTGTCTGGCGTGAAGGTCACTGCGCCATCTGGAGCAATGGTGTAAGTTCCTTGACCTGGAATCTTCTTCTCCTTGTTGTCATCTTCGAAGGTTGGCTCCACTGTGTCATCGATTGGAACTAGTGGATCACCACCCGCAAAAATTGGGGTGCCAGTTTGCGCAACACCTTGAGGGCCAGTGCTGGTTGCGTTGGTACCTGTAGGAATCACTTCTTTCACTACTGCTTGATATTTGACGGTGATTGGAGTACCGTTGGCATCCACACGAGTCAATTCAAGTTCTGGCGTTTCACCCTTGAATTGTTTGTCTGGAGTGAAGATCACCTTGCCGTCTGCATTCACTTTGAACTTACCAACATTCGGTACTTCTTTAACTGCGGAACCATTATCAAACAGTGGAGTTGAAGCAGCTGGGAATGGAACAGAGTCATGGCCTGGGGTAAAGCTTACTTGCCCTTCTTGAACTTGGCCTTGCAAGCCTTCTGTCTTAGTGCCAGTACCAGTTGGAGTTACTTTCGTAAATTCTGGGCTGTAGGTAGCCGTTACTGGAGTGCCATTCTTGTCCACACGTTTCACTGTCACTGGTTCTGGTGTACCAACATATTGTTTTTCAGGTGTGAAAGTCACTACGCCATCTGGTGCAATGGTGTAAGTTCCTTGACCTGGAATCTTTTTCTCCTTACTTCCATCTGCGAAGGTAGGCTCTACTGCGTCATCGATTGGAACAAGTGGGTCGCCTCCTACGAATGTCGGTGTGCCAGTTTGCGCAACACCTTGAGGACCAGTGCTAGTCGCATTAGTGCCAGTAGGAATCAATTCTTTCACTACCGCTTGGTACTTAACTGTAACAGGGGTGCCATTGGCATCAGTGCGAGTCAATTCAAGTTCTGGCGTTTCACCCTTGAATTGTTTGTCTGGAGTGAAGATCACCTTGCCGTCTGCATTCACTTCGAACTTACCGACATTCGGTACTTCTTTGACAGAAGATCCATTGTCAAATAACGGAGTCGAATCTGCTGGGAATGGAACAGAGTCATGGCCTGGAGTGAAGGTGACTTGACCTTCTTGGACTTGACCTTGCAAGCCTTCTGACTTAGTGCCAGTACCAGTTGGCGTAACCTTAGTAAACTCTGGGCTGTAAGTTGCCATTACTGGAGTTCCGTTCTTATCTACACGTTTCACAGTGACTGGATCTGGTCTGCCTACAAACTGCTTGTCTGGAGTAAAGGTCACTGAGCCATCTGGAGTAATGGTGTAAGTTCCTTGACCTGGAATCACTTTTTCCTTGTTGCCGTCTGCGAAGGTTGCCCCTATGGTTTCATCAATTGGAACTAGTGGATCACCACCCGCAAACGTTGGAGTACCGGTTTGTGGAACACCTTGAGGACCAGTGCTAGTCGCATTGGTGCCAGTTGGAATCACTTCTTTCACTACTGCTTGATATTTGACGGTGATAGGAGTACCGTTGGCATCCACACGAGTTAATTCGAGTTCCGGTGTTTCACCCTTGAATTGTTTGTCTGGAGTAAAGGTCACCTTACCATCTGCATCCACTTCGAACTTACCAACATTCGGTACTTCTTTAACTGCGGAACCATTATCAAACAGTGGAGTTGAAGCAGCTGGGAATGGAACAGAGTCATGGCCTGGGGTAAAGCTTACTTGCCCTTCTTGAACTTGGCCTTGCAAGCCTTCTGTCTTAGTGCCAGTACCAGTTGGAGTTACTTTCGTAAATTCTGGACTGTAAGTCGCAGTCACTTCCGTGCCATTCTCATCTACTCGCTTCACTGTGATTGGATCTGGCTTCCCTACAAATTGCTTGTCTGGCGTGAAAGTCACTGCACCATCTGGAGCAATCGTGTAGGTTCCTTGACCTGGAATCTTTTTCTCCTTACTTCCATCTTCGAAAGTTGGCTCTACTGATTCATCAATTGGAACTAGTGTATCGCCACCTGTGAAGGTTGGGGTGCCAGTTTGAGGGACACCTTGAGGACCTGTGCTAGTCGCATTGGTGCTGGTTGGTATCACCTTGGTAACGGTCGGTGTATAAGTCGCAGTTATTTCTGTACCGTTAGCATCGACTCGTTTAACCGTAACAGGTGTCGCCTTGCCAGTAAATTGCTTAACTGGTTGGAAGGTAATAGAACCATCTGAATTAATGGTATAAGTTCCTTGATTAGCCACTACCAAAGTGTCAGTCCCATTTTCAAAGGTCATTGGCTTGGTCATATCGATTGGAACAGCTTGGTCACCTGGACTGAAAGTTGGCTTGCCACTTTGCGGTTGACCTTGGATACCAGTTGATTCAGCATTGGTACTAGTGGGCGTTACCCGTGTTACCGTTGGCGTATAGGTGGCAGTAACTTCCGTGCCGTTCTTATCTACACGTTTAACAGTAACTGAAGCTGGGGTCCCCACATACTGTTTGTCTGGGGTAAAGGTGATAGTACCATCTGAGTTGATGGTATATTCTCCTACTCCTTGAACTGTCTTCTTAGGTTGACCATCTTCAAAGGTCATTGGAGAATCCATATCAATCGGAACAAGTGGATCACCACCTTGGAAGCTTGGACTACCTGTTTGCGGAACCCCCTGAGGACCTGTGCTAGTCGCGTCAGTTCCTCTTGGAACCACTTCTTTCACAACTGCTTGGTACTTGACGGTTACTGGAGTGCCATTAGCATCGGTGCGAGTCAATTCAAGTTCTGGTGTTTCCCCCTTAAACTGCTTGAGTGGGGTAAAGGTAACCTTACCATCAGAGTCCACTTCAAACTTACCGACATTCTGTACTTCTTTCACTGTTGAATGGTTATCAAACAATGGAGTCGAACCAACAGGGAATGGAACAGAGTCGTGCCCTGGTGTGAAGGTCACTTTACCTTCTTGAACTTGACCTTGCAGGCCTTCTGTCTTGTTTCCAACACCAGTTGGCTTTACAGCTGTCACTGTTGCTTGATATTTTGCCTTAGCAAGGGTACCGTTGACATCTGCACGACTGACTTCAATTTCAGGTGTTTTACCTACAAATGTCTTAACCGGGGTAAAGGTAATATTGCCATCAATATCCACTTCAAACTTACCAACATTTTCAATTTCTTTCACATTGGTACCCGTGTCAAAAACTGGGGTATTGTCTGCTGAAAAACCTACTTCTGGTCTTCCAGCTTCAAAAGTAATTTTACCATTCTGAACCAATCCTTGTGGACCTTCAGTCTGATCGCCAGTTGCGTTTGGAATAACTTCTTCAACAGTAGGAGTGTAAGTGGCCGTTACTTCTGTTCCGTTTGTGTCAACTCGTTTAACCTTGACTGGGGTCGCCTTGCCAGTAAATTTCTTCTCTGGCTTAAAAGTAATGGAACCATCTGAATTAATAGTATAAGTTCCTTGATCAGCTACTACCAATGTGTCGGTACCATTTTCAAAGGTCATGGCTTTGTTCATGTCGATTGGAACTGCTTGGTCACCTGGGGTGAAAGTAGGCTTGCCGCTTTGTGGTTGACCTTGCAGGCCTGTTGACTCAGCATTGGTGCTGGTTGGTGTGACACGCGTCACGGTTGGTATGTAAGTAGCCGTTACTTCTGTTCCATTTGTGTCTACGCGTTTAACTGTTACTGGAGATGGGGTCCCCACATATTGCTTGTCTGGCGTGAAAGTAATCGTACCATCTGACTCAATGACATAAGTCCCGACCTTGTCTACCTTCTTGGTTGTTTGATTATCTTCAAAGGTCATTGGTTGGGCCATATCAATCGGCACAGCTTTGTCGCCTGGGGTGAAGATCGGCTTGCCACTTTGTTGTTGTCCTTGCAAGCCGCTTGAAACGGCATTGGTACTTCTTGGCGTCACTTCCGTCACGGTTGGCGTATAGGTTGCTCTTATTTCGGTGCCATTTTCGTCAACTCGTTTGACCGTCACCGAGGCTGGGGTTCCAACATATTTCTTATCTGGAGTAAAGGTAATAGATCCATCTGAATTGATGGTGTATTCCCCTACGCCCACAACAATCTTCTTAGGTTGACCATCGTCAAAGGTCATTTGCTTGGTCATATCGATTGGGACCGCTGGATCGCCCTCCTTGAAGACTGGCGTTCCTGTTTGTGGAACACCTTGAGGACCTGATGAAGTAGCAGGTGTGCTGGTTGGTGTGACCTTGGTCACGTTCGGTGTATAGGTTGCAGTCACTTCTGTGCCGTTGGCATCGACACGTTTGACTGTAACCGGTGTTGCCTTGCCAGTGAATTGCTTAAGCGGCTTGAAGGTAATGGTATCATCTGAATTGATAGTATAAGTTCCTTCATTAGCTACTTCCATGGTGTCCGTCCCATTTTCAAAAGTCATGGCTTTGCTCATGTCAATTGGGATTTGTTGGTCACCTGGGGTGAAGGTCGGCTTACCACTTTGTGCTTGACCTTGGAGGCCAGTTGATTCAACATTGGTGCTTCTTGGTGTTACTTGGGTCACATTAGGTTGGTAGCGTACTCGGTGTGCTTTACCATCGGCATCACTGACTTGAACTACCACTGGGTCTGGCGTACCATAAAAAGTTTTGATAGGTTTGAAGGTCACTTGGCCGGTATTTGGATCTAATTCATAGGTCCCGACTTGCTGGCCATTGGACATGGCTGGCACCGTGTTGCCTGCTACTGTCTGACCGTTAGCATCCACAAAGCTGGCAGGATGAGTAGCGTCTGGCATGACAGGGGTCGTATTCGCATCATCATCGTTAAAGACTAGCGTTTTGTTTTGTTCCAGTCCCTGAAGACCACTTGATTCGTAGTTTGGAATCTTACGAACTGTCGGTACATAACGGCCATCCATTGTAGTCAATTGATCATTTTTATTAGGGTCAGAAGCATCCGTTGAAGTCCATCCAGTTGATGTACCATTGCTGTCAGTCCAACGGATGTTAATTCCATCAGCAATTCCAGAAAATTCCGCATTTGGTGTGAAGACTACTTGAACATCATTGCCATTGACGGTCAAGCGATAGGTCCCTTCTGGACGAATATAGTTGCCATCAACAGGCGTCAGAGCATTGCCTTGTTTATCCAGAACCTGAGGCGCTTGGGTACTCATAACTGCATTGACACTGTCGTCTGAACGATCCGTTCCTTTAGGTGTGAAGTGAAGGACAGCAGTTTGAGTCTCACCTGTAAAGCCGTCCGTAGTCTGCTTTTCACCTTTAGGAGGATAAATGCGGTGTAAGAGCATATCTTCTACTTCACCACTAAAGGCAATACCGGTTGGTTGTTCAATATCACCTTTATTAGTCGCAATTCGGAAACGCATACCCAATTTGTCTACTTGACCGCCAGTAATATTTGGGTTGGCATTGAAGGTCAAGGTATAGTCACCAGCAGCTGTAATCTCTTGTAGGTTGCTACCTTCGCTTTCATTGAAGACTCCATCATTGTTGAAGTCTATCCATGCCTTGACATAGGATTTAGCATTACCATTTGGGTTAGCTTTGATTTTAATCGTATAAGTTCCATTTTTTGCTTTGTCTAAATCAAGCAAATCATTAGAAGCGCTTAATTGATCGTCCGCTAGTAATTGGCTGGCCCCCTCGTCCTTGTGTTCCTTTTTATCATCCAGAACCCAATTATTAGCTGTATCAACATCAATATCAGCTGGCGTTGTTCCCAAATAAGGTTGCTTAATAGGAGCATCAGTCACCGAATCACGACCTGAAATGGTATGGAAGGCTTCGCCATAAGTCGCTGGTGCATCACTGCCATCTACCACTAAGAATCCCATCATCATAGCCTGTTGCCCAGATGATGCTACATAGAAACCTACTTCAGATGCCCCACGCGTCATCACCACAGGAACCGTCCGTTCGTTAGAGCGGTTTGGCCCAAAGACCTGAGTCCCCAAGCCACCTGTCACTGTATCCGGACTGAGGTACTTATACCAGTCTACGCTTGTATCTCTTAAAATTAAGAGACCTCTTCTCTTTACATTTTCATCATCCAACATTTGCTTGGTAATAACGGTGTAGGCTTCTTTGGCAGTACTCTTATTCTTCCATTCACCGAGATATTCCCATCCTTCTCCGTTAGTAGTGAAGATAGCAAATTCACCTGGGTTGGCATCTTCACCATCGGCCATAACCACCGTAGGGGCCACGCGCTTACCGAGATAGGTTGCCTCAATATTGAATTTCACTCCCCAGTTGGTAGAGTTCTCTGGATAGACAAGCTGCGTCTTTCGTCCTTGCGTATTAAAACCTTGATCACGGATAGAAGTCCATTGGTTCTGAATAGCTCCTGTCACCGAAGGAGGGGTTTGACCATACTTTGCTGCAGACTTTAAGTATCCATTCTGAGCATTTGGGTCATAAGTATTTGCTGTCGGTGTTCCTTCAACCCGTTTTCTATAAGTTTCAGTCGAGTTAAAAGGTTTAAGCTCAGTGACCGTCAGGGTTACTTCATAGCCAGGTGAAATTTCCTTCTTGAAGGTCGTTCCTACTTGGAGTCCGCCTCGTGAATCCAATCCTTTCCAACTTGCAGTATCCGAAAAATCAAGCCAAGTAATTTGTTTGGCTAATTGGGTACTATCTTTCTTGACAGATTCCTCCAAGCTTGGTTTAGGTACTCGTGGCGTAGAGGTAGCATCATCTGCCCCAGCTGGTCCAGTACCTATCGGAACTCCTGTTGTTACGCTGTTCTGTTGTCCAGTAGGTGTAGCATCCCGTCTCACACGACGAGAGCGATTAGGCTGAGCTAGATCTGCGGTTGCTTCTGACTTTTCAGCCACGACAGCCGCGTTAGATGTTTCTGGGTGAACAGTGATTGGTTGAGTATTCTCAACTGATTTAGTTGCTGTAGATTCAGTAGATCCTTCAACTTTCTCAGGCTCTGAGCTTCTGGGACTAGGATTATCATCTGATTGAGGAATCTCAGTAGCAAAAGCAAGTGCTGAACTTCCTTTTGCTTGTAAATGTTCAGAAGCAAAAGTTTCAACAGAATTCACTGATGATTCGGCTATTCCTGTTTGCGAAACTTCGTTTTGGGCACCAGAATCACTAGCTTCATCAGCACTAACTTGTGCCGCTGCTCCCAAAAGAAGCAGGGTTGACAAGAGCACAGAACAAACACCGACGTTTAGTTTTCGAATCGAAAACTTACGCAGGTGAGGATTAAATAAATCTTTTCCCATAATAATCTCCTAAATAATCATCTAGTTACAATAGTTTTATTATACAACATTCCATTTTAGTTAGCTATATATATAACTATAATTATATAAAAAATTTTTAAAAAAATTGACACAAAGCATTTTATAGTCTATTTTTGAAAACAAAAGAAAAAATAGACCATAGAAAAATCCTTATAAATTAAATAAATCTGGGAACATTTCAGATTCTACTTTAATGTTTGGTATTTTAAAAATGCTGTTATTATGAAGTTTTTTAAGATTTATTCCCTTGGATATAAAGAAAAAAGATTCACTAATGAATCTTTCCTCTTTTAATTCAGGTGTTAGAACCTAAGTTCTCACCTCTTAGTCTTCAGACTTTTTCTTCCGCTTCTCTAAGCCAATCAGTCCCAGACCTGATACTCCCGCAAGTAAGCTTGCAGCTAAGTATGAGGTTTCTTCTGTACCTGTCTTAGGAAGGGATTTTGCACCCTCACTCTTGGAAAGAGACGGCGGCGCAGGCGTAATCGTCCGCTCTGGCTGAACAGGATTTTCTGTCACAGTTGGAACGTAAACCGCTGAAATCGTCTGACCATTACGATCTTTGCGAATCACTGTCACACCATCAGCTTGGCCGACAAAGCCAGCTTCCGGTACAAAGGTCACTGTGCCATCTGGCGCAATCGTGTAGGTACCTTGGCCTGGAACAACCTTTTCAGTACTTCCATCCTCGAAAGTTGGCGGAACAGTTGGATCCACATCTCCTTCAAAGATTGGTTTACCAGTCTGTGGCTGGCCTTTGAGACCGGTGCTGCCGGTATCTTCTGTGGCCGTGCTTCCCAAAACAGTTGGGGTATAGGTTGCCGTCACGGCATTGCCATAAATATCTGAACGTTTCACGACAACTCCGCGAGCAGTTCCGACAAAGTCTGCTTCCGGCACAAAGGTCACTGCCCCCAGCATATTGAAACGATAAGTTCCTTCACCTGGGACAACCATTTCGGTGCTGCCGTCCGCAAAGGTCGGTGCCACTGCCTGGTCAATCGCCCCTTCAAAAGTTGGCGCGCCCGTTTGAGCTTGGCCCTTGCGGCCGCTGGACACACTGTCCTGACTGGTTGATGGTGCAACCACGGTCGGAACATAGCGAGCCGTCACTGAGGTGCCATTCTTATCACGGCGGACAAGGGTCACACCGCTTCCCTGACCAAGGAAATCAGCATCTGGAGTAAAGGTGACTGTGCCATCTGGTGCGATAGTATAAGTTCCCTGACCCGGAATAGTTTTTTCCTTGCTTCCGTCTTCGAAACTTGGTGCAATCGTCTCATCAATTGGAACCAATGGATCACCTGCTTCGAAGATAGGTTTGCCGGTTTGAACATGACCTTTGATATTTGTAGATGTGGTATCTTTACCAGTTGGGACTACTGCTTTCACTATCGCTTGATATTTGACAATAACAGGAGTTCCGTTAGCGTCTAAACGAATCAATCCCAATTCTGATGTTTCACCCTTGAATTGTTTTATTGGAGTGAAAGTCACCTTGTTATCGGCATCCACTTCGAACTTACCAACATTTGGTACTTCTTTAATATTCTTTCCGTTACCAAAAAGTGGAGTCGAACCAGCGGGGAATGGAACTAATTTATGTCCTGGCGTGAAAGTCACTTGACCTTTTTGAACCTGACCTTGCAAACCTTCTGTCTTAGTACCGGTGCCTGTTGGAGTTACCTTGGTAAACTCTGGACTGTAGGTCGCTGTCACTGGTGTGCCGTTCTTATCCACTCGTTTCACAGTGATTGGATCTGGTTTGCCTACAAATTGCTTGTTTGGCGTGAAGGTCACTGCGCCATCCGGAGTGATGGTATACGTTCCTTGACCTGGAATGGTCTTCTTCTTGCTTCCATCTTCAAAGGTTGGCTCAACAGTCTCATCAATCGGAACTAGTGGGTCCGCACCTTTGAAAGTTGGAGTGCCTGTTTGCGGAAGACCTTGTGGGCCAGTGCTCGTCACGGTGGTACTTGTTGGAGTTACCTCTTTCACTACTGCTTGGTACTTAACTGTAACAGGGGTACCATTGACATCAGTGCGAGTCAATTCAAGTTCTGGTGTTTCACCCTTGAATTGTTTGTCTGGAGTGAAAGTAACCTTGCCGTCTGCATCCACTTCGAACTTACCAACATTCGGCACTTCTTTGACAGAAGAACCATTATCAAACAGTGGAGTCGAATCCGTTGGGAATGGAACAGAATCATGGCCCGGAGTGAAGGTGACTTTGCCTTCTTGAACTTGGCCTTGCAAGCCTTCTGTTTTAGTGCCGGTACCTGTTGGAGTCACCTTGGTAAACTCTGGAATGTAAGTCGCAGTTACTGGAGTACCATTCTTATCCACACGTTTCACAGTGATTGGATCAGTTTTGCCTACGAATTGCTTCTCTGGAGTAAAGGTCACTGAGCCATCTGGAGTAATGGTGTAAGTTCCCTGACCTGGAATAGTCTTTTCCTTGCTGCCATCGTCGAAGCTTGGCTCAATTGTTTCATCAATCGGAACTAGTGGGTCACCACCTGTGAAGGTTGGAGTACCCGTTTGAGGAACACCCTGAGGACCAGTGCTGGTTGCGGTAGTTCCTATCGGGGTCACTTTCTCAACTGTAGGTGTGTACTTAGCGGTCACTGGCGTACCATTTTTGTCCACTCGCTTAACAACAACTGGGTCTGGTGTGCCAACAAATTGCTTGTCTGGTGTGAAAGTAACAGAACCATCTGGTGCCACTTCAAAAGTACCGACATTTGGAACTTCCTTGCGTTTGCTTCCATCATCAAAAGTCGCTGGAGCATCATTATCCATTGGTACATCTGGATTGCCACTGACAAAGTTTGGCTTACCTGTCTGTGGACGTCCTTGTTTACCAGTGCTGGTTGAGGTAGTACCTGTCGGAGTGACTTCTTTCACTACTGCTTGGTACTTGACAGTTGCTGGTGTTCCATTAGCATCAGTCCGAGTCAATTCGAATTCAGGTGTTTCACCCTTGAATTGTTTGTCTGGAGTGAAGGTGACCTTGCCATCTGCATCCACTTCGAACTTACCGACATTCGGTACTTCTTTGACAGAAGAACCATTGTCAAATAACGGAGTCGAACCAGCAGGAAATGGAACTGAATCATGGCCAGGTATGAAGGTCACTTTACCTTCTTGGACCTGACCTTGCAAGCCTTCTGTCTTAGTACCGGTTCCTGTCGGAGTTACAGCAGTCACAGTCGCTTGATAGTTAGCCTTAGCTACTGTACCATTGGCATCGGCACGGCTGAGTTCGATTTCTGGTGTCTTACCGACAAAGGTTTTGACTGGAGTAAAGGTAACATTACCCTCCATATCAACCTCGAACTTACCGACTTTGGCAATTTCTTTGACATTCGTGCCAGTATCAAAGACTGGTGTGCTGTCGGTTGGGAAGCCGACTTGCGGACTTCCGGCTTCAAAAGTAACCTTTCCTTTTTGAACTTGGCCTTGAAGCCCCTCTGTCTGAGCACCTGTCGCTCTTGGTGTGACTTTTTCAACAGTAGGCGTGTACTTTGCTGTCACAGGAGTGCCATTCTTGTCCACTCGCTTAACAGTTACCGGATCTGGTGTACCAACATATTGCTTGTCCGGTGTGAAAGTGACAGATCCATCTGGTGCTACTTCAAAGGTACCGACATTTGGTACTTCCTTGCGTTTGCTTCCATCATCGAAAGTCGCTGGTGTATCATTATCCAGTGGTACATTCGGGTCGCCACCAACAAAGTTTGGTTTACCCGTTTGTGGTCGGCCTTGTGGACCAGTGCTAGTTGAGGTAGTACCTGTCGGAGTGACTTCTCTCACTACCGCTTGGTACTTAACTGTAACAGGGGTACCATTGACATCAGTCCGAGTCAATTCAAGTTCCGGTGTTTCCCCCTTGAATTGTTTGTCTGGAGTGAAAGTCACCTTGCCATCCGCATCCACTTCGAACTTACCAACATTCGGTACTTTCTTCACTGTTGAATTGTTATCAAAAAGCGGAGTCGAACCAGCCGGGAATGGAACTGAATCATGACCAGGCGTGAAGGTCACTTTGCCTTCTTGGACTTGGCCTTGAAGACCTTCTGTTTTAGTGCCGGTACCTGTTGGAGTCACCTTGGTAAACTCTGGACTGTAAGTCGCAGTTACTGGAGTACCATTCTTATCCACTCGTTTCACAGTGATTGGATCTGGTCTGCCTACAAACTGCTTCCCTGGCGTGAAGGTCACTGATCCATCTGGAGTAATGGTGTAAGTTCCCTGACCTGGAATCTTCTTCTCCTTACTTCCATCTGCAAAGGTTGGCTCAACTGTTTCATCGATTGGAACCAGTGGATCTCCACCCTCAAAGGTTGGGGTACCAGTTTGTGGACGGCCTTGTGGACCGGTGCTAGTCGCGTCGGTGCCTGTTGGAGTTACTTTAGTGAACTCTGGACTGTAAGTCGCAGTTACTGGAGTGCCATTCTTATCCACTCGCTTCACTGTGATTGGATCAGGTTTGCCTACAAACTGCTTGTCTGGAGTAAAGGTCACTGCGCCATCTGGAGTAATGGTGTAAGTTCCCTGACCTGGAATGGTCTTTTTCTTGCTGCCATCGTCGAAAGTTGGCTCGACTGTTTCATCAATCGGAACTAGCGGATCCGCAGCTTTGAAGGTTGGAGTTCCTGTCTGCGGGATACCTTGAGGACCGGTGCTCGTAACGGTGGTACCTGTCGGAGTTACTTCTTTCACTACTGCTTGATATTTGACTGTAACTGGTGTGCCATTCACATCTGCTCGAATCAATGTCAGCTCAGGAGTTGTCCCCTTAAACTGCTTGTCTGGAGTGAAGGTAACAATACCATCTGCATCCACTTCGAACTTACCGATATTTGGTACTTCTTTAATATTTTTTCCGTTACCAAATAGCGGAGTCGAACCTGCTGGGAATGGAACTAATTCATGGCCTGGCGTGAAGATGACATGACCTTTTTGAACCTGACCTTGAAGACCCTCTGTCTTGTCACCAGTACCTGTCGGGGTAACAGCAATCACAGTCGCTTGGTAATTGGCTTTTGCTGCTGTACCGTTGACATCTGTACGGCTGAGTTCAACTTCTGGTGTCTTACCGACAAACGATTTGACTGGTGTGAAGGTAACATTCCCCTCTGTATCAACCTCGAACTTACCAACTTTGGTAATTTCTTTGACATTCGTGCCGGTGTCAAAGACAGGTGTACTGTTTTCTGGGAATCCGACTTGCGGACTTCCGGCTTCAAAAGTAACCTTGCCTTTTTGAACTTGACCTTGAAGCCCCTCTGTCTGAGCACCTGTCGCTCTTGGAGTCACTTTCTCAACTGTAGGCGTATACTTGGCTGTCACTGCTGTACCATTCTTATCTACCCGCTTAACAACAACTGGATCTGGTGTGCCTACAAATTGCTTATCTGGAGTAAAGGTGACAGAACCATCTGGTGCCACTTCAAAGATACCGACATTTGGAACAACCTTGCGCTTGCTTCCGTCGTCGAAAGTAGCCGGAGTGTCATTATCCAGTGGTACTCCCGGGGTGCCGCTTACGAAGTTTGGCTTGCCTGTTTGTGGGCGGCCTTGCTCACCAGTGCTGGTAATATTTGTTCCTGTTGGAATCACTTCTTTCACTACCGCTTGGTATTTGACTGTAACAGGAGTGCCATTCGCATCTGCTCGAATCAATGTTAGCTCAGGAGTGGTTCCCTTAAACTGCTTGTCTGGCGTGAAAGTAACCTTACCATTCGCATCGACTTCAAATTTTCCAACGGTTGGAATCTCTTTAACAGTCAAACCATTGTCAAAGAGTGGAGTTGTTTCAGCTGGAAACGGTACAGAATCATGACCTGGTGTGAAGGTAACATGGCCTTCTTGAACCTGGCCTTGCAGACCTTCTGTCTTATCACCAGTTCCTGTTGGAGTCACCTTTGTAAACTCTGGGCCGTAAGTTGCCGTCACCGATGTGCCATTCTTATCCACACGTTTCACAGTGATCAGATCTGGTTTGCCTACAAACTGCTTCTCCGGCGTGAAGGTCACTGCGCCATCTGGAGCAATGGTGTAAGTTCCCTGACCTGGAATAGCCTTTTCCTTGCTGCCATCTTTGAAAGTTGGCTCGACTGCTTCATCAATCGGAACTAGCGGATCACCACCTTGGAAAGTTGGGGTACCCGTTTGCGGAAGACCTTGAGGACCGGTGCTAGTCACATTAGTTCCTGTTGGGGTTACTGAAGTAACCGTCGCGATATAAGTAACTTTCGCGGCAATACCATTTGCATCTTTTCGAACAATGCTGATTTCCGGTGTTTCACCTACAAAGGTTTTAACTGGGGTAAAGGTAACATTGCCCTCTATATCCACTTCAAACTTACCGACTTTGGCAATTTCTTTGACATTCGTACCCGTGTCAAAGACTGGCGTGCTATTAGCTGGGAATCCTACTTTTGGATCGCCAGCTTTAAAAGTTACACGGCCTTTTTGAACTTGGCCTTGCGGACCTTCTGTCTGATCTCCCGTTCCCGTCGGAGTCACAGCGGTCACAGTCGCCCGATATTTGGCCTTGGCTACTGTTCCATTGACATCTGCACGGCTGAGTTCAACTTCTGGAGTTTTGCCTACAAAGGTTTTGACTGGAGTAAAGGTGACATTACCCTCTCCGTCTACTTCGAACTTGCCGATTTTGGCAATTTCTTTCACATTCGTGCCAGTATCAAAGACTGGCGTACTGTTTTCTGGGAAACCAACTTGAGGACTTCCTGGTTCAAAAGTAACCTTGCCTTTTTGTACTTGACCTTGAGGGCCTTTTGTCTGAGCGCCAGTTGCTCTTGGGGTCACTTTCTCAACAGTAGGCGTGTACTTGGCTGTCACAGGAGTGCCATTCTTATCGACACGTTTAACAACAACAGGATCTGGTGTGCCAACAAATTGCTTGTCCGGTGTGAAAGTGACAGATCCATCTGGTGTCACCTCAAATATACCAACATTTGGAACCACCTTGCGCTTACTTCCATCATCGAAAGTCGCAGGAGTGTCATTATCAAGTGGTACATCTGGGTTGCCACTGACAAAGTTTGGTTTACCTGTCTGTGGACGGCCTTGCTTACCAGTGCTGGTGATGTTTGTCCCTGTTGGAGTTACAGCAGTGACTGTCGCCTTGTAGATTGCTGTAGCTGTGCTGCCATTCGTATCTGTACGAGTAATCCTGATTTCTGGCGTAAGGCCTTTAAATTGTTTCTCTGGAGTAAAGGTGACAATTCCATTCACGTCCACTTCAAACTTACCAACAGTAGGCACTTCTTTAACAGTCGAACCATTTTCAAAGAGCGGAGTGGAGCCAACTGGAAAGGCCACCGTTTGTTTTTGACCGTTGACTTGCGCAGAACCTTCTGTGAAGCTGACTTTTCCTCGCTGAACTTGGCCTTGTATGCCACTGGTTTCAGCATTCGTCGCACTTGGTGCTGCTGCTTTTACATCAGCCTGATAGGTAGCTGTTACTTCTGTTCCATTGACATCTACTCGCTTGACAGTCTCTGCCGCTGGACGTCCAGTATAAGTCGGCAGTGGAGTAAAGGTTACTAGGCCTTGATTATCCACCTGATAGGTACCAACACCCGCAACTGTTTTAGTCTGGCTGCCATTATCAAAGGTTGGCAACATCTTGCTATCAATAGGTACACGATTATTGCCTGGATTGAAGGTCAGCTGTCCTGTCTGAACTGCACCTTGAATGCCCTCGCTGCTGGCACCTTGAGCAGATGGTCTAACAGGAGTCACCTTTGGCTGATAAATAGCTTGATGCGGAATACCTTTGCCATCAATCATTTGAACAGACACAGGGTCTACAGTACCAACAAAGTTTTTGTTTGGTTTGAAAGTAATCTTACCTGTTGCAGGCTCGACTTCAAAACGACCGACTTCCTGACCATTTGATAAAGCTGGAACTCTAGTATCATCTGTAGTCGTTCCATCTGCTTTCACAAATTTTACAGGATTTGCTGTACTTGGACTTTCCGGAGTTTTGCCAGCATCACCATCATTAAAGACAGGCGTCTTTTCTTGCGTTAGTCCTTGAGCATCCCTTGTTTCATACTTAGGAACATTCAGCACGGTTGGTACATAGCGTCCATCCATGGTGTTGAGCTGGTCATTGATGACTGCTTCAGCCTGATTCTTGGCAATCCAATCCGTACTTGCGCCATTAGTATCAAAACGACGAATGTTAATCCCCTGAGCAGTACCGACAAAGCCCGCCTTAGGCTCATATACCACATCTACATCAGCACCGTTTGCAGTTACTTTATAACGGCCTTCAGCAGTGTTATACCAGCCTTCTGCATCAGCTGTCAGGGCATTTCCTCTCGCATCCAATACAATCGGAGCTTTAGTAGTATCAATCGCTACTTTCTGATTTTCAGTATTTTGAGCAATCCCCTGTGGAGTGAAATGAAGAGTGGCTGTCTGTCTCTGGTCACGGATTCCAGTACTTTCCTTCTTCTCACCTTTTGGTGGATAGGTCAGTTCAACTTCTAAGTCTTCCACCTCACCACTAAATGCAGTTCCAGTTGGCTTTTCAATATCTCCCTTGTTCAAGGCAATCCGAACTCGCATTCCAAGCTTGCTAAGTTCAGGATTGGTCATGGCTGGATTCTTCTTAAAGTTGACAGTATAATCTCCCGCAGTTGTTACTTCGGTAAATTCACTGGCTTCGTCTTCGTCAAAGACACCATTATTATTGAAGTCAATCCAGGCACGGACATAGGCTTTTTCGTATCCGTTAGCTGAAGCATGGATGCGGAGAGAATAATCTCCGTCGTGCAGACGGTTTACTGGAAAAAGACCATTGGTTTTCCCGACTAAATCATCAGACAAGAGCTGATTAATACCTTCATCGGCTAAATCATTCTGATCGTCATGCTTCCAGTTGTTTCCAGATGTGGTATCAATATCAGCCGCAACACGGCCCAAGAATGGCTGTGGATTTTGACCGCCAGTTTCTGCATTGTATCTTGAAATAGCATGGATAGCTTTTCCATAGGAATCCGGTGCATCACCTTCATCGATTGCCATAAAACCAATCATCGCAGCCTGCTGACCAGAAGAAGCTATGTAAATACCAACCTCTGAAGCACCACGAGTCATGACAAGCGGAATTGTATTGTTTCTAGAAACGTTCGGTCCAAATACTTGACTTCCCAGTCCGCCAGTCTTTTGGTCAGGACTGACATAGGCCTGCCAATGAACACCAGTACCGTCAGTTCCAATAAATTGGCCTTCTGTAGTAGGCTTCATCGGCTTATAGGTTTCTGTAATCTCAGTAGTCACACCATTTGCGTCTGTAACTGTGCGCTTCCACTCGGCCAAATGTTCCCAACCCTTACCATTGGTTGTAAAGATAGCGTACTCACCCGGATTAGCTTCTTCACCATCAGCCATGACAACTGTTGCTTTAACTGGCTTCCCACGATATCTAGCTTCAACTTTGAACTTCACGCCATAGTTGGCTTCATCTTTAGGAACCTGCAGTTGGGTCTTACGACCTTTAGTATCAATTCCTTCTGACTTAATAGCTGAATATTGATTCTGAGCAGCACCAGTAATTTTAGGACGGTAATCATCACCATACCAATACTGATAAGCATAATTATTACTATTGTTATATTGAAGCCAAGTATTTTTTGCATTGGGATCATAACTGCTTTCGTACTCAGTTCCCTTTACTCGATCACGATAGATCTCTGTCGCATAGAAAGGTTTCAATTCCGTAACGGTCAGTTTGACCACATAGCCTGGAGAAATCTCTTTTTCATAAACCGTTCCAACTTTAAAGGAGCCATCTCTATCTAGATTTCTCAGTGATTTCGTATCACCAAAATCTAGCCAGTTTACTTGCTTCATCAACTCATCAGAGCGTTTTCTTACAGATTCTTCCAGTGTTGGTTTAGAAACTGTAGGATTAGCTGTTGCATCTTGTATGGCAGAACTAGCTTGGCCAGTAGGACTGGTAGTACGAAATGATGTTCCTGTCTCCATTGGCTGGCCATTACGCTCAGACCTAGGCATAGCTGCAGAACTTGGTTTTGGCGTATATTGCACTGAATAAGAGCGCGTCCGACTAGTTTCAGCAGGTCCTGCTTCATTAGAGGTCTCAGCTGTTTGATTAGCTTCTTGTGCCTTTTCAGATGTCGCTTGCTCTGGAGCTGCAGCTGGGCTTACCAGCTGATTTTGATCCGCACTTGCTTCTGAGTTAGCTGTTTCAGAAACAGCAGATGTTGCTGTATTTTCATTAGCAGGCTGACTGACAGCAGAGTCCGTCGGTTTTTCTGGCAGTGAGATATTATCATCCACAGTTCCGCTGGCAGTTTCATCTGCATTGACTGTAGCCGCAGTACCTAAAAGGAAAACGGTAGATAATAATACCGAGCAAACTCCAACATTTAATTTTCGAATCGAAAATTTGTTTAAATGGGGGTTAAATAATTCTTTTCCCATAGAATCTCCTATATTAATATTTAATAGCAATAGGTATTATACACCATTTAATTTTAGTTAGCCATGGATATGACTGTAGTTGAGGGGCATAGTGTCCAAAAATAGACACATAAAAAAAAGGCTCCATTTTTATAGTAAAAAAGAAGATCCGCAAACGAATCTTCTCACTTTTAACCTTCTGATAAAACCTTATCTAATTTTTCCTGCAGGGCTGCTAATTCCCAACCTTCGATTTCTTTTAGCTTATGATTGGTCACTGCCAGCCCCTCATATTTGAGTCCGCAGTTCCGGCAAAAGCGGCTCATCACGTAGTCCAGCATTTCAATTTCTTTGCTGGGCTGAAAACCTTGCAAGAGCAGGAAAACCTTTTTGCCCTTGAGTGCTTCTTGCGGCTCATGCACATCAGCTACTCGGTCCAACAAAGTTTTTAGCAAACCTGAAAAAGACCACCAATAAATAGGACTGGTAAACACCAGTACATCGGCTTGGCTCAGCTGCTCATAGACTTGAAAGAACTGATCGTTTTCTGCTGACTGGCCATATTGCTCAATATGATAGTCCACTAATTGAAGAGCTTCATAATCTCTATCTCGCAGAAAAAAGTGCCCCAGCTTAAAACTATTGCCATTCCTATTTGGGCTGGCGTTTACCAAATAAATCATAGCTTCTCTTCCCCTCTATTCTTTTTCCAATTATATCAAAAAAGAGGGAAACAAACAATGCTCCCCCCTACTATTTATTCCGACTTTTCCATATCTTCTTTCATCTCATCCATATTAAACTTAGCAAAGAGATACTTGCGATCCTGAACTGGAAAACGCTGATCCAGCTGGTCTACAGCACCCAACTCGACGACACCTTCTTTGATAACAAAATCCATAACATGTCCGCCAAAAGTCAGATCATCCGATACAAAATGCAGATGATAGCCTGCCAGACTGACCCCGTGGAAAATCTCAGGCGTCCAGATACCAACGATGGTGCCTGTGATATTTTCCTTACAGTACTCAGGCTGATTGACCGCTACTTCTGCAAACTTACGCTCCGTTGTAGACTTGGGAATCATCCGAACATGCATGCGGGCGAAATCGCCGTGAATCTTGATAGAGCGGAAAAGATTTTCCCCATCATAATAAGACTCAATCCGCTTCTCCAGTTCTTTGTCATCCATCTCAAAACGCTGACGGAAAATGACCTCCGCTTGGTGAGGAACCACTGCCGCATAAGGTACTGTCATATCCGGTGACACCTCAACCACTTCTGGCACTTCTCCAGAGCCCTTTGCCTGATAAGCCTTACCATCGAGAATAATGAGCTCACCATCAATAGAGTCCAACGTTCCCAAACCCAAATCTCCATACTGCAGCAGCTCTCCAACAGTCATACTACCGTCGTAAAGACCAGCCATCAAAGCTCCCAAAGTATTATATTGAAATAATTTGATTGGTTCTGCCATTCTTTTTCCTTAATCTTTCTCTTCCTAAAAATATTATTGCCCATCCAGCTAAGCTTTATTCTTCCTTATTACATGTGCTTACTAAATTTCTACCGCCAATCATTATACCATAAATCGCGGGAAAGGGCTGAGCGAGTGCCTCTTCAGCTATTATAAATTTTCATAAAGCTCCTGCATACTCCCATCATCAGGTACCAATCTCAGGTAAGAAGCCGCAGCCCTTTTAGCTTCTTCAAATCTGCCTAGTTCACGCAAAAGATAGACATACTGCTCCAAAAACTCTGGATTGTCTTGCAATTCACGAGCCAGTTGATCATAGAGTTCCTCTGCTTTTTCCAGATTTTCCAAGGCCTGATAAGCACGCGCCAGATTCCATCTGGTCAAGGCATTATCGACTTCTTGCTCTGCAAATTCTAAAATATCCTCATAGCGCTCCTGCTCCAAATAAAGAGTAGTCAATCGCAAGGCAATCTCTTCCAAATCATCCGCATCTTCCTGAGCCTGCAAGAGATAATGTTCAGCCGCTTTCTCATCATGAAGTTCATAAGAAAGCTGTGAGGCTAGGAGCAAGAGCCGAGTCTCAAAAGGATTCTTAGCCAAGCCTTGCTGAGCAAGAGTCAGGGCTTCAGCCGTCCGATGCTCCGTATGAAGAGACAAGGCATAGCCATACTCGTAGCCTTCAAAATCCGGCGACAGAGTATCTAATTGCTTAAAATAAAGATTGGCTTTCTGGTATTCTTCCTGATCCGCTAATATAGTTGCTAGCTCATAAACCGCAGCATCGTCATACTCAAGCTCAACCGCTTTCTCCAAAAACTCAATAGCCACTGCAAATTTTCCAAGACTGGCATAGCATACCCCAATTCGCTGATAGGTTGAGACGCCTGTCTGCTCAAAGATTGAGCGATTGTCCAGCTGGGCGTATTCCTTAATCGCCTGAGAAAAATCCCCCAGCTCCATATCTATCTCAGCCAGACCAAAGGTTACCAAAGGCTCATCAGTCAGCTTTGCTGCCTGAGCTAATTTTTCACGAGCCACATCAGGCAGTCCCTCTAGCTGATAGAGGTCAGCCTTAGCCAGGAGAGCAGCAACATACCAGTCACTGTCTGGCTGAATCTCCTCAAGATAGGCAAACGCCTGCTCCAACTCTCCATCATCACTGGCAATAGCTGCCAAGCTTATATAAGAAGCCGGATAGTCAGGAGCCAACTTTTCAAAAATACGCTTGGCCTGAGGGAAAAAGCCGATACTCTCTAAGTAATCGGCCAAATCCAATAATTCTTCTTCGCTGTCTGCAGTCAGGGCTTGCTCGAAACAGCGATCAGCCAGAGCTAGGTCCTGCTCCTGTAAAGCTGCCAACATTTGCTCACTCTTGCTCACTGATTTCTCCTTCTTGTTCAAAATCGGCTTCATAGAGGCCACTTACTTTCTGATACCACTTAAAGATGGCCGCAATGGCAACCTTGGCTGAAGCATAGGCAGGAATTCCCAGGAAAACGCCCCAAATGCCAAACATGGTACCAGAAGTTAATAATACGAATAAAATCGTAATTGGATGAATACTGAGCTGACTGCCCAAGACCAGAGGAGAAACAAAACGCCCCTCGATTGTCTGCTCAACGATGAAAACGACAATGACTTTAGCCAGCATCACTGGACCGCCAGCAATCAAACCGATTGCCAGAGCCGGAAGCATAGCCAAAAAGCTGCCCAGATAAGGTACCAGATTGAGAACTCCTGCAATTACTCCAAGAGTGACACCATAGCGCAGACCAATAATCTTGAAGAAAACGATAAACATCAGAGCTACAATGATAGCGACCGTCACCTGACCGCGCACATAGTTGGCCAGCTGGCTGTTGATATCCGTCATCACTTGACCAAAGGAAGCGCGGAATTTAGTTGGCAGAAACTGGGTCACATAGCCTTTCAGGTTTTTCCCGTCTCTCAGCAGGTAAAAAAGGATAAAAGGCATGATGATAATTGCCACGATGATCTGCGAAGTTGTACTGATTAAGTTCCCCGCCCAATTGACTGCCCGCGATGAAAAATTGCTGGCCCAATCGGTAATCTGGCTAGACAGATTGCTAGTGTATTCTTCAATCTGCGGCTTGAAATCTGCCGAAATATACTTAGTCACGACATCATCAATGAACTTGTCAGCCTGCTTCAGATAAGCTGGAACATTTCTAACAAAGGCCATGACCTGATGCTGCAAACTAGGAATAGCAACAGCCAAGCCCCAGATAATCAAAAAAGCAATTAAAACAAAGACAATGGTAATAGCAACCAATCGATTAATCTTGTGCTTTTCCATCCAGTCTACGATGGGATTTAACAGATAATAAAGCAGGCCAGCTAAAATAACCGGCAGCATGATTACTCCCAAAAATTCAATGACTGGGCTAAAAATAAAACTGATTTTACTAAGTATAAAAATATTCAGCCCCATCAAAAGGGTTACTAGAAATACTGTAATGGCCTTGTTATCCAAAAACCATTTAAAAAACCAAGATAGGCTAAAATCTTTCTCTTTGTGCTCCATATTCTCCTCCTTTAACTCGTCATTTTATTGTAACATTTTTCAGAGAAAAATTCTCTGCTCAGCTATAGGGAGACGCAAAAAAAGAGAGGAGCCAGAAGACTTGTATTTTTCACAAAATACAGCTTCTGACTTCTCTCTTCGGCTCCTGCAGGGCCAGCTAGAATGCAAGGCTATTTTTCGACAGCTGGCAGAGAAATGCTAAAGTGCATCTTCCGCCCATCAAGGGCTTCAAACTGATATCGCAGACCATGCTTGTCCAAAATCTGCTGAACGATAAAGAGTCCCAGACCTGTCCCGCCATCCTTGCGATTGCGACTGTAGTCTGGCCGGTAGAAAGGCTGAAAAATCTGCTGGATTTGGTCTTTGTTTAAGACTCGTTCTGCTTCATTTTCGATGACTAGTTTACGCTCTTCCAGCCTAAGTAGAATCTCCCCGCCTTCCACTGTATAATGAAAGGCATTGTCCAGAAGATTCTTGATAGCTTTGAGCAGATAAGTTCGGTTACCCTTGACCTTGGCTTCTGTCAGCTCAACCTGAAAATGGTAGTGTCTGACATCTGCTAAAACTCGATAGGTACTCAGATTTTCCTCCAAGACCTGCTTGAGTGAAAAGACTTCCTGTTCAGTTTCAGTCTTCATCTCCAGTTTAGAAATGGCTAAGATAGACTGGACTAACTCCGACTGCTCCTCTAGGATTTCTCGGCACTTCTGCAAGTACTTGTCGCGATCCTTGAACTCTCCAACACCATAAATCATGCCATCGACCATTCCCATCATGCTGGTAATGGGTGTCTTGAGCTCATGCGATGTCATTCGCAAAAATTCAGCCTTTTCCCGCTCGCTTTCTGCTACCTTTTCATTTTCCAGGCGCAGAGCCTCGATACTGGTCAGCAGATTAGCATAGAGATGATTGATGTCTTGGGCCAGTTCGGCAATCTCATCACGCCCCTTGACCTGACAGGTCACATCGGGCGCCAGACTCGTCATTTGACGGGTGCTATTAGAGATGGCTTTGATCCGCTGACTGGAAGTCCGGCTATAGAGATAGGCAGCCAGACCGCCCAGACTCAGAGATATGATCAAGACAAATGGATAGAGATTGAGCAAAATCCGACTAGCATCAGAAACAGGCTGTAAGGAATATTCTCCTCTCAGGACAACTTCTTTACCATCTGAAGTTCGAAAGCTTTCTGATAAACTCTTGCTCTCATAGTCGCTGTTGGCAATCGTTGGGACGATGGTCAGTTGCAAAGAACTTTCATCGCCAGCTTCAAGAGAGGGATAGAGAATCGTATTGTCTTTCGCCAGCAAGGTAAACCAAATTAGATTGCTCTTTTTACTATAATCACTCAACAGCTCGCCGATTTCCTGACTGGACTTCCCCTTGACTTGCTTGGAAACTTGGTCAAATTCCCGCTGAGCTTCTCCACTCTTAACCTGCTGATAATATACAGGCATGGCAAAGTAGAGACTGGCTAGAACGATAGTAACCACCACGAAAATGATGGACGAGGTCAAGAGAAAGTTCTTTTTGACAATTTTCACTTGTCTTCTCCTCCAAGCTGGTAACCCATACCCGTAATGGTTTTCAGCGGTACACCTGGAATCTTTTTGCGGATATTCTTGATATGATTATCCAGCACCCGACTATCCAGTTCGCTGTAGCCCCAAATGGTATTCATCAGCTGATCTCGGGTCACCAAGTGCCCCTTCCTCTTAGCCAGAGTCTGCAAGATTTCATATTCTTTCTTGGTCAGAGGCATTTTCTCACCTTGCCAGTAAACCGTGCAGTCATCAATAGAAACCGTCAGGTCGCCAACAGCAATCTCTGAAGCAACTGTATTTCTGCGCAGAATATTCTCAATCCGTTTGACCAAGATTAGCGGTGAAAAAGGCTTGGTTACATAATCACTGATGAGGTGATTAAAGCTGACCAGCTGGGTATACTCGTCATCAAGTGCTGTCAAGATCATGACCGGAATCTGAGAAGTCTTGCGGATTTCCTTCAGTACTTCCAGACCGCTCTTGGTCGGCAGCATCATATCTAAAATGACCAGATCAAAGGGCTCTTCTTCAAAAGCCTGCAAAGCATCGCCTCCGTCAAAGACTGGCCTTACCTCATACTGACTTTCCTTTAAAAACTCGCAAATCACTTGATTAATCGTCGTATCATCTTCCACCACTAGAATCTTGTGCATACTTAGCTTTTTCTCCTTTACCTATTCAAATCGCAGGGCTTCGATCGGATCCAGCTTAGATGCTTTCACAGCTGGCAGGAGCCCAAATACTACTCCTATTATACAACAAAAGAGCAAACTTACAAAGACAGAAAAGAGGGATAAAATATACGGATAGGCTAGAGACTGGGTGATGGCAAAGCCCGAGGCGATACCAGCCACCACGCCAATAATTCCTCCCATCAGGGTCAGGATGACTGCCTCAATCAGGAACTGCTTGAGGATGATCTTCCGCCGAGCTCCCAGAGCCTTTTTAATCCCGATTTCACGAGTCCGCTCTGTCACTGAAACCAACATGATATTCATAACACCGATACCTCCGACTAGTAGGGAGATACTGGCAATACCTGCTAGCAAGACGAAGTTAGACTTGTTGAGATTGTCCAGCTGCCGTTCAAATTCCTGCAGGTTGAGCACACCAAACATATAGTCTGACGGGGGCATTTGCTGATTGAGATAATCACTGACCTTCTTGGCCACCTTCTTCAAATCATCAGCCTTGTGGGTTTGGACAGTCACTTCAGGACTGACATTAATGGTATCAAAAATCCGATGCCACTGCTGCAGGGGAATATAGGCCACCTTTTCCGCACCAGCTGTTAAACCACTCTGCTCAGTCGACTCAAACACGCCAATGACCTTAAAGGGATTGCCCAAGACTTCCACATACTTGCCGATACCATCACCCTTTGGAAAAAGACTGTCATAAAGGGACTTTTCCAGATAGGTCACCTGCTCTTGATTTTTAAAGGCTTCTGAGTCAAATCCCTCACCTTCTAGCAGACGTTGCTGCTTGATGTCAGCGGCTGTCTGCGAAACCGCCTGAATCTTCCCAGATGACTTTTGGCTCAGGTAGTAAATCTTCTCATCTGTACCATAGGTCAGCAGAGCATTCTTGACCCCAGAGATTTCCTTAATCTTACTCAGCACATCCTCTCCCATAAAGGGAATGTAAGAAGGCTTCTGAGCTTGAGATTTCTCTGGAATGGTCGGATCGATGGCGCTTTTCTTATCATAAACGACCTTGATTGTGTTATTGTTCCCGCCAATGAGCTGACGCTTGGTATTTTCCGTATTTCCCTCAATGATAGAAAAGATAGCGATGATAGCGCCTATCCCGATGATAATCCCCAACATGGTCAGCATAGAGCGCATTTTATGCGACAAGATTGAATTCAGAGCTACAAAAATATCTTCCATACAGCTTCCTTTCTATCCTATCGCTTTGCTCTCTATATTACCGTCCCGCAGGATAACCGTCTGCTTGCAGAGTTGGGCTACTTCCGGCTCATGGGTAATGATGACAATGGTCTTGCCCTCATCATTAAATTGCTTGAAAAGGTCCATAATCTGCACACTGGTCTTGGTATCCAGGGCCCCCGTTGGTTCATCACCAAGGATGAAGCTGGGATTGGTTACCAAGGCTCGCGCAATGGCTACCCGCTGCTTTTGACCACCGGACAACTCCATAGGCTTGAAATCACTTCTTTCTTCCAGCCCGACCAACCGCAGCATTTCCAGAGCCCGCTCCCGTCTCTCTTTTTTAGGAATTTTCATGTAAGTCAGAGGCAGTTCCACATTTTGGCAGGCCGTCAGCTTGGGCATGAGGTTAAAATTTTGAAAAACAAAGCCAATCTTCTGATTGCGCAAATCGGACAGCTGATTGTCAGACAGCTCAGACACATCGGTCCCTTCAATATGATAAGTCCCTGAACTTGCCTTATCCAGACAGCCGATAATGTTCATCAGAGTGGACTTGCCAGATCCAGACGGTCCCATGATAGCTAGAAAATCCCCCTCTTTCACATGCAGATCAATTCCTTTTAAAATTGGAAATTCCTGACTGCCCTGCTGATAAGATTTGTGGATATCCTTAAGCTTTAACATGCTGTCCTACCTCCATCCCTTCTTCCATACCTGCTCTCGGTGTTGAAATGGTATCCTGCATAGTCAGACCTTCTGTAATCTCCACCAAACGGTCAGACACTTTCTTGGTCTTGACTTCATGCATTTTCAGAGTCTTACCCTCTACCTTCCAGACATAGGTCTTGCCATTTTTACTGAAAGTATAAGCCTTATTGACAACTACCTTGCCGGCCTCGGGAGCATTCTCCACGATATTGACATAGGAATGGGAACCCACTAGCGGCATCTCACCACCCTGATCCAGCTCTACAGTATAAGGATACTTACCTTGGTTGGGATTTTCCTGTTGCTTATTCCCACCATTATTATTGGAAGTATTTTCTGCTGTCAAGCTGCCGACCTGAGTTACCGTACCACTCCAGCGTTTCTTAGGATCCTTGCGATCCACTACTTCCACTTTCTGGCCAACACTCAGCTTCTCACGGTCAAATTCACTGACAGTACCTTTGACCAGAGTTTTGGACTTGTCCATAATCTCAATAAAGTTTTCTTCTTCCTTTTTGGCCTTGGACTGATTGGGCAAATCTTCATTCATAGAGGTAATTGTTCCTGCTGTATCGGCAGTCACAGTATCATACTTCATCCGATCTGATTCTGTCTGAGCTGTCACCTGAGCCTTTTCAGCCTCAATCTGAGCTGTCGTTACTTCATTATCCGCCGTCTTGGCATCGCTCAGCGCCTGAGCCAGCTCGTCTTCAGCAGACTTAATCTGCTCTAGCAGTGACTCATCCTGACTGGAATTGTATTTGTCTTTGAGAGCATTGAGACTGGCCAACTTACGATTATAGGTTTCCCATTTAATCGCAGCGCTATTTTGAGCGGCTGTAATGCCATTAGCCTTGGACTGAGCATCATATTGAGCCGACTGGGCTGTCAATTGCTGCTCTGTCGCATAGGAAAAGAGCGGCTGCCCTTGTGTAACAGTATCGCCATTTTTGACAAATACTTCCTTGACTTCCCCCTTAGAAGGGTCAATCTTGACCTTACTGCTATTGTTGGCAACTACTTCCCCAGATAAAACCAGGCTTGTTTTTTTACTGTTGTTGACAGCTTCTTGGACTGTCAGCGAATCAATCGTCTTATCTACCATTTTCATGGCCTGTTGTTGATTGATCTGTCTAAAATACAGATAGCCTCCCAGTCCAGCACAAGCGAGAATGACCGTGCTGCCCAATAGAATGGTCTTACGATTCATTTTTTTTCTTCGAAACATATTGCCTCCAACCTACATGTTTTAATCTTTATTCAGCTTCTGAGCTAGATCCTGATCCGTCTTCTGGAATTTCCTCACCATCTGCTGGAATTTGGATAACATTTCCATCAGGCATTGTGTATTCTGTCACTTCTTTGCCATCTACTGTCTTGGTCTTCTTATCAACAGCATCCTTCTGGAAGTCCACTTGTTTCCCGTCCTTAATTTCTGAGTTATCTGCTTCTTTATTTCCGCATGCGGCTAAAAAGAATCCTGACATTCCGATAAGAGCAACGAGCATAGCAATTTTTTTAACGTTCATTTGATTTCTCCTTTGTTTAGCAAGCAGGAAGTTTGTTGCTTCCTGACAGTAATTGTTTTTTTGAACAATTCTATTCTAACAAAGCCATCTATCCCCTTCCTACCCACTATCTGTTTTTTATCTGTTTTTTCCAAACTAATACTATTCTTTTGAAAATCAGGCAAATCCTCCGCTCTCAGGCCTATCATCTGCTTTTATGATATAATAGTAGCAAGCAATCTAAATATACACGAGGTAATGTCATGACACAAACGGTTTACTTTGGAACCTATACTCGCAAAGATTCCAAGGGAATTTACAAGGCAGATTTTAACTCTAGCAAGGGAGCGCTAGAAAACTTGACCTTGATCGCTGAAGAGCCTAGTCCAACCTACCTAGCCTTTGATAAGGCTGGACATCTCTATTCTGTCGGGGCAAAGGACGGACAGGGGGGAATTGCAGCCTTTGACAAGGCAGGTCAGCTCCTCAACCATGTTGTTGAAGAGGGGGCTCCGCTCTGCTATGTCGCAGTCGACGAAGAGCGTGACTTGGTTTACGGTGCCAATTATCATAAGGGACAAGTCTTGGTCTACAGACAACTGGCTGATGGAAGACTGGAACTGGCTGACTCAGCTAGCCATCAAGGTCAAGGACCACACGCCAACCAAACCTCTGCCCATGTCCACTATGCTGACCTTACACCAGATCAATACCTGATCACCTGCGACTTGGGAACTGATGAAGTCACCACCTATGATGTTTCTGAAGATGGAAAGTTCGCTCCTCTGAACACTTACAAGTGTGCCGCTGGAGCTGGTGCCCGCCATATCGTTTTCCACCATCATTATAAAATCGCATATTTGATCTGTGAGCTTAATTCTACTATTGAAGTCCTAATTTACGATGGAGTCGGCCATTTTGAACACCTGCAAACTGTCTCCACCTTACCAGAGGACTTTGAAGGAGCCAATGGAACAGCCGCTATCCGCCTGTCTGCTGACGGCAAGTTCCTCTACGGTTCCAACCGCGGTCATGACTCTCTTGCCGTCTACAAAATCTTAGCTGACGGCAGTTTGGAGTTAATCCAGATTGCACCTACCAATGGCCAAAATCCGCGGGATTTCAACATCACACCAGATCAAAACCATATCATCGCCGTCCATCAAGACTCTGATAATGCAACTATTTTCAAACGCGATGCAGAGAGTGGAAAATTAACAGAAATCTCCCACGATTTCTACGTTCCCGAAGCTGTTTGTGTGACCTTTAAATAAGCAGAATTCTTGTCTTTCTATTAGAAATTTGATTAAATAGTATAAAAAATTACTAAGGAGTAACAACTATGAATCCAGTAGATTTATTTAACCAAGTAAAAGAAATGATTGAAAAGAAAGACTTTGATGGCGCCAAAAAGTTTATCGAAGAAAACAAAGACAAACTCGGTGAATACCTTGATCAAGCTAAAAAATTAGTAGCTGGAAATGAAATGGCCAGCGGTGCTATTGATAAAGTTAAAGGTTTGTTCGACAACTAAGAAAACAAAAACGCTTGAAAAATCAAGCGTTTTTTGTATATCATTTTTTATATAATCAATGGTAAGAAAATTTGTGCTAAGCCTAGAAAAGCTAGATAACCTAACACATCTGTTGCTGTGGTAATGAAAATGGTCGAAGCTAGAGCTGGATCCTGATTCAGTGTCTTGATAATCAGCGGTACAAAGTAACCAAATAGAGCACCACATGCTAGATTGATCATCATAGCCAATACAACAATCACAGACAGATAGAAATTTTGATAGAAGACAAACATGACAATCGCTGCAATCAAGCCAGTAAAGAAACCATTAACCAAAGCTAGCAAGATTTCTTTGAATACTAAATTCCGATCTTCTTTCAGATCCAGTTTCCCCAAGGCAATTCCTTGGATAACCAAAGCAAGTGTCTGAGAGGCAGAATTTCCACCCATCCCCGTGATAATAGGACTAATCGCTGCTAATGCTACAACTTTTGAAATCGTATCATCAAAAAGTGCTACTGTCGCAGAAGCTAGAAATGCTGTTACTAGGTTAATCATCAACCAAGGTAAGCGTTTCTTGAGTGATTCGACGAAAGGCCCACCAATTTCTTCACTTTCTTGTACACCACCCATCCGCAAGATATCTTCTTGATACTCTTCTTGCAAAACATCGACGATATCGTCAATTGTGATGATTCCTAGTAATACCTGCCGATGATTAACGACTGGTACGACAGATAAATTATATTTGGCAGAAAGCTGTGCCACCTCTTCTTGGTCAACCTCTGGCGTCACAGTCACTAACTGAGTGTTCATAAATTCGCTGAGTTTCATCTCCGCATCATGAATAAACAAATCACGGATATCAATCCAGCCAACCAGCGAATGATGAGCATCTCTAATAAATAAGGTATCAATAACTTCCGTATTGGGCGAAATTTCCCTCAATTTATTGAGAGTCGCGGAGACAGTTAGATTTTCTTTTAAGGTGATGAATTCTGTCGTCATCAGACCACCAGCTGTCTGAGGATCGTAAGCCAACATAGCTTTCAAATTCTCTTGACTAGAATTTTTCATCATACTTAAGTATTGCTTACGCAAGTCCACACTCAAGTAACCCAAAATGTCTACCACATCATCATCTGGCATAAGATGAAAAAGAGTGCTGGTACGTTTGAAAGAAATCGATTGGATAATCTGTCGTTGCAACTCCGGCTCGGCTTCTTTTAAAATCTCTACCAATTGATCGTCACTAGCCATTTCTGTAAAGGTTTTGAGGAGATTTCCTTCCTCATCCTCCAAGGTTTCCAGAGAAAGAGCAATATCAATGGCATAGTAATCGTCAAATATCTGATTGAAAACTTCCCTATCCTGTGATAGTAAGACCTGATTTAATAATTCTTCCATTGTACTCCTCCTTCCACTTTGCTAGTATACCATAAAAGACTGATTTTGATACAAGAAAGCTATAAAATCTTCAGTAAATCACTCACTTTTTCAACCATGTAGTCACAAGGGAACGCAGGAATTTCTTGATTATATTTTCCGAAAGAAAAACTGTCATCTTGTCCCCCCAATTTTTCAAGGGAAAGAGCATGACCAGCCCTACACACTACTTCTAGGCAATTTTCTAGGAAAAGATGATAAATCTCCCTCTTATCAATTAGGGTTGATCCTAAATCAAAAATATCCATTGTCATATCTTTACACATCAAAAAAGCTAGGACTAAGTCCTAGCTCCTCTTATATGTTGTTAGATTATTTTTTCAAGTTATAGAAAGCTTGAAGACCTTTGTATTGAGCAACTTCACCAAGTTGATCTTCGATACGAAGCAATTGGTTGTATTTAGCAATACGGTCTGTACGTGAAAGTGAACCAGTCTTGATTTGACCTGCGTTAGTTGCAACTGCGATGTCAGCGATTGTTGAATCTTCAGTTTCACCTGAACGGTGTGATACAACTGCAGTGTAACCAGCTTCTTTAGCCATTTCAATCGCTTCAAAAGTTTCAGTAAGAGTACCGATTTGGTTAACTTTGATAAGGATTGAGTTAGCAGCACCTTCTTTGATACCACGTGCAAGGTAGTCAGTGTTTGTTACGAAGAAGTCGTCACCAACAAGTTGTACTTTCTTACCAAGACGTTCAGTAAGAGCTTTCCAACCATCCCAGTCATTTTCATCCATACCATCTTCGATAGTGATGATTGGGTATTTGTTAACCAACTCTTCAAGGTAGTCGATTTGTTCTGCAGATGTACGAACAGCAGCGCCTTCACCTTCAAATTTAGTGTAGTCGTATACTTTACGTTCTTTATCGTAGAATTCTGATGATGCACAGTCAAATCCGATAAATACGTCTTTACCTGGAACATAACCAGCAGCTTCGATTGCAGCGATGATAGTTTCTACACCATCTTCAGTTCCTTCAAAGCGAGGAGCGAATCCACCTTCGTCACCAACGGCAGTTTCCAAACCACGAGATTTAAGGATTTTCTTAAGAGCGTGGAAGATTTCAGCACCGTAACGAAGAGCTTCTTTGAATGTTGGAGCACCAACTGGCAAAATCATGAACTCTTGGAATGCGATTGGAGCATCAGAGTGAGATCCACCGTTGATGATGTTCATCATTGGAGTTGGAAGAACTTTAGTGTTGAATCCGCCAAGGTAGCTGTAAAGAGGGATTTCAAGGTAGTCAGCAGCAGCACGAGCTACAGCGATAGACACACCAAGGATTGCGTTCGCACCCAATTTACCTTTATTAGGAGTACCGTCCAAAGCGATCATTGCACGGTCGATAGCTTGTTGGTCACGAACATCGTAACCGATAATAGCTTCAGCGATAACGTTGTTTACATTATCAACTGCTTTTTGTGTACCAAGACCACCGTAACGAGATTTGTCGCCATCACGAAGTTCAACTGCTTCGTGTTCACCTGTAGAAGCTCCTGAAGGAACCATACCACGTCCGAAAGCACCTGATTCAGTATAAACTTCTACTTCAAGTGTTGGGTTACCGCGTGAGTCTAGGACTTCGCGAGCGTAAACATCAGTAATAATTGACATTTCTTACTCTCCTTATTATTTAAAATTATTTACTAGTCTATGATACCTCAAAAACGCTTTTTTTTCAAGGAAAAATAGAGAATCTAGGCAAATTTGAGAAATTTTGCACAAGAAAACGATTCCAAACTTACTATATAAATGTTTTTCCAGCAAATCAGAACAGACATTCGAGCTTTTAGAATTCCTCCTTTTATGGTACAATTTTATTATGACTGATATTAATAAAGTAATCATGGAAAAAGCTCAGGGCGGAGTCAAGCTCAACCCTGATGAACAGCGTAGGTTTTTAGGGACTTTTGAGGAGCGAGTGCTGGCCTCCTGCTCTATTGAGCAAGCCAACGATTCTCTCATTCGCAGTCATTTCAAGGAAATGCTCAGCAGCATCATGAAAAACTGCCAACCTGTAATTGTCAAAATTTCCCCAGAAGTCGAGTCAGGCAATCAAATCTTTTATCTAAAAACCTCCAAGGAACTTGGCTGCGAGGCTACTATCGTCTCAAGCGATTACCAGTCTTCTCCTTTTGGCCTGATTGTCCATAGCGACCATCTTGTCCAAGTAGATGATAAGGACATGAGCCAACAGTTTGCTAGTCTCCTTCAGCCAACAGAAAAACCAGCAAAAGAAAAGCGCTCTCTCTGGAAAAAATGGTTTGGGTAAGATGACAAATTTAGAAAAACTTTTCGCCTTCTTTGAAGCAGAAAATCAGCGAGATTGGCAAACCTATCAGACCTTTCTTTCTGATCATGTTAGCTGGGAATTAGAAGGTGACACAATTGAAATCATCAAAGGAAAAGCGGACTACCTGACTAAGATTCAAAAAGCCTACCATAACAACCCCGTCCAATTTTCTTGTACTTATTATCAGCTTAGTCCTGACCAGAATCGAATTGTGACCATTTTAGAAAATGACTTTGGTGACCTGTCTTGTGACATCTTCTTCTTTGAAAAGGGCATGATAGCCAAAGAAATTGAATACCTACTAAAAAAAGCGGACTAACCGCTTTTTTTCATTTTTAGTACATTGCCAATGTTTTTGGCTGTGCGAATCAAATTTTGCTCCGCCTGCTCTAGAATCCTATCCAAGCTATCTGCTCGCGAAATAATCGAAAAAGCTGCCTGGATATTCTCAGCTGGGAAATCGGGTAAATCATCTGCCAGGCTACCGCAAATCGCCAGTACAGGGATGCCTTCTGGTGTTCGTCTTGCGACCCCGATCGGTGCCTTACCCGCCAAAGACTGACGGTCCATCCGTCCCTCGCCCACTACGACCAAGTCCGCTTTTTTGACTCTTTCATCAAAATCCAGTAAGTCTAGACAGGTTTCGATGCCCGAAACGATTTTTCCTCCGGCAAAAGCAACCAATCCTGCTGCCATTCCGCCTCCGGCTCCAGCTCCATCCATATCAATCACCTGAGGATTGACCAACTGATAGAAATCAGCCATGGCTTGATCCACTTGAGAGAATAATAAGGGTGCTAGACCTTTCTGGCCTCCGAAAACAGTTGTCGCACCGCGCGCTCCGCATAAAGGATTGTCTACATCCGTCAAAATCTCAATCTCAACTTCTTTCAAGAAAGCAGGAACCTGCTCAGCTGATATTCGAGCGACCTTTCCCAAAGACGAGCCAATGGGGCGCAATCTATGATTCTCCGCATCGAAAAATTCATAGCCCAGGCCCGCTGCTAGTCCAATCCCACCGTCGTTGCTAGCCGAACCTCCAACACCAACTAGAATCTTTCTGACACCGTCTTCAGCTAGGTGCAAAATCAATTCTCCCAATCCTTTGGTCTCTGTGGCCAAGGGATTTCGTTTTTCCTGCGGAATAGATGCGAGTCCAACCAAATCAGCCATTTCAAAAAGCGCTTGCTGACCATTTCTGGCGTAGGGCATTTTTACTGGCTGGCCAAAGGGTCCGGTTACAGTGTGGTAAAATTCAGCCCAGCCCAAGGCTGCTGTCAGCGCAGCCATTGTCCCCTCTCCGCCGTCACCGACCGGCAGCAAGTCAAAGCTGGCATCTGGCAAGGCCTGAGAAAAGCCTATCTGAAGAGCTTGAGCAACCTGAGCAGCTGACAAACTTTCCTTGAAAGAATCCGGCGCAATTAGAATATGCATGCCTCTCTCCTACTCTTTTCTATTGTCTAAAAGATCAATGACCCGATAGAGATTACATTCTTGAATCTGATAAGGAGCCTGCTCTCGCACAATTGGCTTGGCCATAAAGGCAATTCCTATTCCTGCTGCCTGAATCATAGGCAGATCATTGGCGCCGTCCCCCATAGCAATCGTTTGATTTAATTCCAACTTATTTTCAGCCGCCCATGCTTTTAGCATGGCGAGCTTGGTATCCTTAGTGACAATCTCTCCTAAGACTCGGCCTGTCAAAAAGCCATGTTGAATTTCCAAACGATTTGCCTTGACGTAGTCAATTCCAAGCTGCTCAGCCAGTCTGTCCACCGTCTCATGAAAACCACCTGACACCAAGCCTACTTTATAACCACGTTTATGCAACTCATCGACCAGTTCCTCGGCTCCCGGAGTGAAGTGAATCTTTTCTGCAATTTGAGTAAAAATATCCTCTGGCAGCCCTTTTAAAAGACCGACCCGCTCACGTAAGGCAGCTTCAAAGTCCAATTCACCTCGCATGGCGCGCTCTGTAATAGCCGCAACCTGAGCACCTACACCCGCCTCCTCTCCTAGCAGGTCAATCCCCTCTTCCATGATTAAGGTGCTGTCTACATCCATGACTAATAAGCCTTTGACAGTTTTCATTGTCCGACCTCATTCTTTCTATTTTTTTGTATTATACAGGAAATTCTATTTCAAAACAAGCTGGGAAAAATTGAAGTCTCAGAATCCTTGTTACTGACTGTTCTCTAGCGTTCCCTTTGTAAAAGAAAAAAGTTCCCGAAGGAACTTCTTTTAAAAACGAATATTCTCGCGTGTTTTTTCATAGGACGTCACAAAGCGCTCTGTCACGCCTGGCTCGACAAGATCCAAAGCTTTTGAAATGATTTCCAAGGATTGAGCATAGTCGTAGTCATGTTCAAAGACATACAAGGACTTGTTGAAGGCTGCCTGTACATTATCATCAAAAGAACGATAGCGGTTTGAATACTGCAGCAGCTGCTCAGTCAAGGTAGCATCTTGGACGATACGATAGGTTTCTTCTTCTAATTGCTCCATATCATTCCCTAGAATTTCCAGCCAACGGTTAACTGATTCGATATTGACTCGTGTAGCTTCCAATTCCTTCACCAACTCTTCAATATTATTGCTAGTTGAGAAGAAAATTTCTAAGAAAGAGTCAGGAATACCTGGCAAATTGCGTTTTTCCATATATCTCTTAATGGTATGCAATTTGTTAGCATAGATATTGACTTTCTGACGAGCATTAGCATCATCTTTTTCAATCTCTGCAAGTGCTTCGCCAAGAGAAATCTGCTCATCTTCGATTTCTTTCAAACGCTCTTGGATAGCTTCCAACTCTTCCTGAACAACAGAATAAGCTTGCTTGGTTTCAGAAGAATCTTCTACTGCGCTCAGAACCACATCTTCCTGAGCAGAAAGCTCAGCCTGCAACTCCTTGACATGAGAAGTTTCCGTATCAGAGAGAAGGAAGGTTTGAGATAAACGTTCTATCTCTTTTTGGAGTTGCTGGTTGTTTTCCTTTGTATGAGCCAGATAGCTAGGTAAGTTTTTAATCAGCTTCTCCACTACTTTGTGGGCTTCAATTTCCCGCGTAAAAATTTCATAGAGAGCGTTAATCTCTTCTTGCGCCTGTTCATTTTCATACTCAGCATTATCCAGCTCTAAGGCCGAAATATTAGCTTCGTTGCGTTTGAGACTCGCATGGAGCTGTTGGAAACGAGACTCTATATCTGTTTCGATAAAGTGATAACCAGATTCCAAGAGCTTACGGTGACCAGATTCTAAGTCTTCCAACTGATCTGGCAATTTCACAGTCAACTCTTCGACAATGGCAGGAACTTTCTCAACGATATGCGTCAGAGCAAGGATATGATCCTCTGCCTTATCCAAGATTTCAGCTGCTTCAACCGGGTCACCTGAAGAATTAAGGGTCACAAACTGAGAAAACTCTGACTGGATATTTTCCAGCTGTTTCTCAATCTCAGCTAGGGCTTGCCCATACGAGTCTGCATTCTCTGCTACCTGGTTTTGCAGTTTTTCAAACAAATCCAAGGCATGGAGCACACGGCCGCTGTTCTTAGACTCTTGCTCTTTAAGATCTTCCAAGGCTGCACGAATCATCTTGATATCTTCGTCAATCAAATCAATCTGACTCTCAATATTGCCGATGGCATGCTTGGCTTTTATGAAACGGAAAGAATTATTGTAACCTTCTGCTTCAAATAGATTATTTTCGATATCAGCAAATGAATTTAAGGACAGGTCTACCCATTTTTGATTCCATTCACGGAAGGCTACCTGACTCTGCCCAATCAAATGCATATTTTTTACTTCTTCAACTTCATCATTTACCGGGAGATTATAGAGTGCTTCTTTTCTCTCCTCTAAATTTTGAAGTAAAGCTTCATTTCTCTTTCTCATCAGAACTGCAGTACCATAGCCGACAACCAAAAGCAGAGCTACCACAGCAACGAGAATAACTAGTCCAATAGACATATAGAACTCCTTCACATTGTTACTATAAAGCAAACATAATGATTATATCATATTTTTGCCCATAATGGTTGATTTTTCTGATTTTTTTAGACGTCGAGCGTACTGTATACAGCATTTTCTTCAATAAATTCACGACGAGGTTCAACGCGATCCCCCATCAGCATGTCAAAAATCTTGTCAGCTTCCGCTGCATCATCCACTGAAACCCGTGCCATCAAGCGATGTTCAGGATTCATAGTCGTCTCCCACAGCTGATGGTCATCCATTTCTCCGAGACCTTTATAGCGTTGAATGGTTGGCTTGGAGCGACCTTCACTGTAGCGAGCCAAAGCAGCTTGAAGCTCTTCTTCCTGATTAGCACCTGGCTGGATGTATTCTTTGACTTCACTTCCGACCTTGACACCGTATATTGGCGGCTGAGCGATATAGACAAATCCAGCTTCCAGAACCGGTTTCATATAACGATAAATCAAAGTCAAGAGCAGAGTCCGAATGTGAGCTCCATCTACATCGGCATCAGTCATGATGACTAATTTTTGGTAGCGGGCCTTGCTGACATCAAAATCAGCGCCGAAACCAGTTCCCATAGCAGTAAAGAGACTGCGGATTTCTTCATTGGCCAATATCTTGTCCATGCTGGCTTTTTCAACGTTGAGAATCTTACCGCGAATTGGCAAAATAGCCTGAAATTCACGGTTACGACCGGACTTAGCTGAACCACCCGCTGAATCCCCCTCCACGATGAAGAGTTCTGTTTCCTGTGGGTCGTTGGACGAGCAGTCAGCCAATTTACCTGGCAGATTGGAGATTTCCAAGCCAGACTTTTTGCGGGTTACTTCCCGAGCTCGCTTGGCAGCAATTCTAGCCTTAGAAGCCAAAATTCCCTTCTCAACGATTTTTCGAGCCACCGCAGGATTTTCCAAAAGAAAATCTGAGAAAGCTTCACTAAAGAGGCGATTGGTAATCTTGACTACTTCACTATTGCCCAGCTTGGTCTTGGTCTGACCTTCAAACTGAGGATTGGGGTGCTTGACAGAGATGACCGCTGTCAGTCCTTCACGAACATCTTCCCCAGTCAGATTGTCCTCATTTTCTTTGAGAAGCTTATTTTTCTTAGCGTAGTCATTGATAACCCGTGTCAGGGCTGTCCGGAAGCCTTGCTCATGCGTTCCACCCTCGTGGGTATGGATGTTATTGGCAAAGCTCATGACTGTTTCATGGTAGCCAGTCGTATACTGCATAGCTACTTCAACTGTAATGTCGTCCATTTCGCCGTCGGTATAAATCGGCGTTTCAAAGATTACATCCTTATTTTCATTGATGTATTGTACATAGCTGGCAATCCCACCCTCATAGTGGTAGTCCTTGACCTGCTCCATTCCGTCTCGCTTATCGGTGATGGAAATTCTGAGGCCACGATTGAGGAAGGCCAGTTCTTGTACCCGCTTATTGAGCTTTTCAAAGTCAAATTCTACTGTTTCAGTGAAAATCTCTGGATCTGGTGTAAAGTGAACTGTCGTACCAGTACGGTCTGTCTCACCGATGATTTCTAAATCAGCGACTACATGACCGCGACGGTATTCTTGGTAATGAATCTGACCGTTCTTATAAACGCGAACATCCAGCTGAGTGGACAGGGCATTTACAACGGAAGAGCCCACACCGTGCAGACCTCCGGATACCTTGTATCCGCCACCGCCGAATTTTCCTCCGGCATGGAGTACAGTAAAGACGGTTTCTACGGCCGGCCGGCCTGTTTTCTCCTGAATATCAACCGGAATTCCCCGACCGTTATCTACTACTGTGATGGAATTGTCTTTTTCAATAAAGACCTGAATGTGGCTAGCAAAACCAGCCAACGCCTCATCAATTGAGTTGTCAACAATTTCCCATACTAAATGGTGAAGACCTTCCTTGGAGGTCGAACCGATATACATTCCTGGACGCATACGAACGGCTTCTAGGCCTTCTAAGACCTGAATCTGACTGGCATCATATTCTTGGGCCTGTATATCTTGTTGCTTTTCTTCTGTCATAGTGTTCCTTTTCTAATCAATATCTATAAATTCTTCAAGATGCTGCATATTATCAAAGAGATAGGTGTCAAAGCCAGCTGCCTGCCCTGCTTCAATATCCAGCGGACGGTCACCAATGACCAAGCCAGAGGCAATCTGATACTTGTCTTTTAGATAGAGCATGGAGTCTGGAGAGGGTTTCCTTGGAAAACCATTCGCCGATGTCACCACTTCTGTAAATGCTGATGCAATCGCAGTTTTCTCCAAGATTTCCAGCACTTGATTGTCCCGGTGGGAGACCAGAAAGTTCCGACCACCCTTGTCCACAATCCGCCTAAGCAAGTCTGTCGCGCCGTCAAATAAGACAGGGTGAGTCAACTCTTCTGCTTCATTGGCCTTATAAAACTTTAAAAAGTCTTTTTCTTGGGGAGCAAACTGCTGGACAGCATAGTCCGTAGACAACTTGAGGGCCTTATAAACTTCATCGTGACCAGCTTGCAGACCAAACTCTTTCAAGGTTTGAACAAAAGCTGCAGTTGAAGTTTCATAATTATCCAAGAGTGTTCCACCTAAATCCCAGATGTAATCTTGATAATTCATACCTTTCATTATACCATATTTTTCATGAAAAAGGGGCTAATATTTGCCCGAATCCAGCACTTTTGCGACTTTTTTCAAGCCTTTTTCTAAACAAAATATCTCAAAGAATCCAAAATTTAAAAATGGATGATGGTTTCGTCCTTGTCAACAGCTCTAACCCCCTACCAAATAGAGAACGACAAAGATGCATAAGGGTTCAAAAAAGCTGGGAAACATTATGAATCCCAGCATATTTTTAATTCTCAAATACATCTGTGTAAAGCATAGCATCAGCCAACTGGTCAGCATCTCCTCCCAGCTGACGAACCAGCTCATAGGCAAAAGCCAAGGCAGTTGATGGACCACGGCTAGTAATTAACTTCCCATCAACAAGAACTGTTTCTTTACGGTAAGTTCCATTTTTAATATTGTCTTGCGCACCATCATAGCAAGTGAAATATTTACCAGTCAAGATACCTGCGCGGTCAAGAGCAATGGGAGCGGCACAAATGGCAGCGATGAATTTGTCCTCCTGCTGAAAGTCCTGCAAAAGCCGCATCAGGCGGTCATCATCGCGAAGATTAGCTGATCCCGGCATCCCCCCTGGCAAGATGACCATATCGTAGTCATCCAGTCTGCCCTTCCAGACCTGATCCGCCTGAACAGTGATAGCGTGAGAGCCAGTCACTGATTCATCAAAACCAATCATATCACAGACAAGACCTGCACGGCGCAAGACATCCACAACCGTCAGGGCCTCGATTTCTTCAAAGCCGGGAGCTAAGAGTAAAGCTGCTTTTTTCATGAAAATATCCTTTCTGATATGAGCCAGTCACAAAATCCCATCTGATTTGTGAGTCAAAAACTTGCTTTATTTTTATTTTAATTTCTTCAGTACGACTTTTTTACGGACAGCTGGAATTCGCTCTTTCTTTTCATCCGTTAAGCTATTCTGATAGGAGACGGACAGCAGGAGACCAACACCGATAAGATTACTGATGATGGAAGAACCACCCTGTGAGATAAAGGGCAGCGGAATCCCTGTTAAAGGTAGAATTCCTGTCACCGCTCCAATATTTTCAAAGATATGGAAGAGCAGCATCATGATAAAGCCAGTCGAGATGTAGGTATAAAACTGGTTGTTGGATTTAATTGTAATCTTGAGCATGCGATAAATCAGCAGTAAATAGAGCATGATAACCAAGGTCGAGCCCAAAAAGCCAAAATCTTCTGCAATGACGGTGAAAATCATATCGCTTTCCCGAACAGGCACCAAGAGATTAGAGACATTAAAGCCTTGGCCAGTCAGACCGCCGCTTCCGACAGCGATTTGTCCCTGTGCTTGCTGGAAGGTGGTCGTCTGAGCGTAGTCAAAAGGATGAAGCCAAGCCAAAATCCGATTGATTTGGTAGGTTGGCATGCCTAGATTATGGAGAAAGGCACGACCGCCATCGGAAATAAAGATAAAGAGAAATCCTCCCAACAGCAGGACTCCCGTCAAAAAGACCGGCAGAATAATCTTCCAAGAAACACCTGACAGTAGAACGATGCCGCCGTATATAGCAACAAAAACCAGAGCTGTCCCCAAATCACTCTGAAGGGTTAACAAAACCAGAACAGGCACTGTGTAGAGCCCAAGCTTAAAAATTAGAAAAAAGTCTAAAGCCAAGGTTCGCTCATCCTGCTTGTGTTGCTGGAGAAAATGGACAACCAGCCGCGACAGCATGAGAATATATGAAATCTTCATAAACTCCGAGGGCTGAAAGAGGGTCGCACCACGAATAGCAATCCAGTTTTTGGCACCAGTGGAGGCTACCAGCGATTGGCTGTAAAAAATCAGAGGCAAGACCATGAGGCCAAGACCAAAAACATAGAGATAAGGCGTAATTTTCCAGAGAAACTTGGTGTTAAAAAACATGAGGATAAAGCTGAGCAGGAAGCCCACCGCAATCCAGGCAATCTGCTGACCAACCATGGGCCAGGTATTGTCAGGATAATCATGACTAACAGCAATGTAAATAGCCACAACTCCGATTGAAAGCAACATCAAAACGGGCAAAATTAAACTATAATCAATCCGAGACTCAAACGTCCGTCTTTGATAGGGCATAGTCCCTCCTTTTTAGAAAAAATACTGGATAATCAAGCTAGAAACAGCGACGCAGAACCAAGCAAAGGCACCAGTCAGCAAAGGCGCTGCTCCTGCTTGCTTAAACTGCTTAAAGGAAACCTTGGCGCCAATAGCTGCCAAGGCCATAGCCATCAGCCACTGAGAAATGAATTTTGTATAGGGGATAACAGCAGCCGGAAGAAATCCCAGACTGCTGATAAGTGAAGCTAGGACAAACCAAGCTATAAACCAAGGAAAAATCTGTTTCAAGTTTGTCTTTTGCGACGACTTCTTAGACTTGATATAGCGATAAGCTGCGAAGATTAAGCAAGCCGGTACAATCATCAGGGCCCGACTAAGCTTGACAATGGTCGCCAAGTCTCCAGCTGACGGGCTAAATGTATAACCTGCCGCCACTACTGACGAAGTATCATTGATGGCTGTTCCAGCCCAAGTCCCGAAAAATGCATCCGACATCTGCAGCAAATGCCCTAAAAAAGGGAAAATGAATACTGCTAAAATATTGAAAAAGAAAATAGTGGAGATAGACAGAGCGATTTCCTCTTCATCAGCTTCCAAGATTGGTGAAGCAGCCGCTATGGCAGAGCCACCGCAGATGGCTGTTCCAAAACCAATTAAAATAGTCAAGACACGATTCATCTTAAAGAAACGGCCAGCCAGATAGGCCGCCAGAAAGGCTATCAGAATCGTAATAAGACTGATACGAAGAGAAGAAATCCCTGTCTCAGAAACCTGACCAATGGACATGGAAAATCCCAAAAAGATGATGGAATACTGCAGCAATTTCTTCCCTGAATAGCTGAGTCCTTCCTGAAAAGCAGCCGGCAGCTTCATGCTGTTGTTCAAAACAATCCCAAAGATAATAGCCAAAACACTAGAGCCTATCAAGGGAAGCAAACCGCCTAAAAAGATAGAAACAGCTGCTATGCCAAAGGATAACAGAATTCCTGGTAAATATTTTTTCACGAGCACTCCTTCTTTCTTATGCCTCTCATTATAACAAATTCTTTCCCAAAAATCTGAATGGAACTAAAAAATCAGCCAATAAAACTCAGCTGATTTCAGATAGTTTCAGTCAAAAAATTCTTGTAATTCCTGCATAATGGCTGCCTCTGGTAGGATATCTAAAGAAGCCAATTGTGATAGATGATGCTGAATCTGCTTTCCATAGCGTTTACTAGAAATGCGATTGTCCAAAAGAATAACAGCTGATTTCTGATGCTCATTGCGCCGAGTCCGGCCAATAGCCTGCTTAAGCCGTAAGATGGCAAGAGGCAGTTGATAATCATAAAAGGCATTCTTACCTTCTGCTTTCAGGCGGCTGTTAATCTTCTGCACAAAGAAATCCTTGGGATTGTCAAATGGAATCCGAGTAATCAGCTGAATAATCTGGTCTTGCTCAGCAAAATCCGCCCCCTCCCAGAAGCTGCCAGAGCCTAACAGAATACTTGCTTCTCCTCTATCGAAACGCCGCTTGATATTACCGGCATCTCCATTTTTATATTGGGCTAAATGCGGCAGAGCCAGCAAGTCCGAAACAGCCAAAAGCAAGTCTTTAGAGGTGAAGAAGACGACGATAGGCAGACCAAGTTCTGCCACTTTCTGCAGGCAAGCAACAATCTCTTGCGCAAAATCCTCAGTTGACAAATCCACTACTGCTGGAAAACTTTCATCTAAAAAGAGCTTCTGCAGTGGCTTCTTCTTGCTCTTCAGCTTGTAAAAGTGATAACTTTCAAAGCCTAGCAACTGCGCCAGATTGACATTAGAGCTGATTTCCAGAGTTGACGAAACCAAGATAACCTTGGCCCTTTCAGGCAAAAAGTCTGTAAAATGCAGCAATTCTGAACGGCCAGCATGCAGAGTCATCAAGCGATGGTCTGCCAAATCTTCATCAACCAACCAATAATACTGGTATTTGCCACTGAATAAGTGCTGCAGCTCAGGCAGTGCACTAGTCTTTAACTCAGACACATCCTGAAGCAGTCGGGCAATCTTTTCCCGACTTAGCTCAGATGCTTTCTTGCGATGCTTCTCTGCGGCATCAGCCAGCTCAAACTGAATGCTTTGCAAAAGCCGTTGCTGCAGAAGTTCCCCTTCTTCTTGAAGGAGATGATTTATCTGCTGCAGCGTTTTAGTCAGATTTATACTGGCTTGAGAGAAACTTTCCAAGGCAAAAAACATCTTCTGAGCTTCATCAACTACCAGAATACGATTGTCCAGCAAAGACTGGTCATCCTCTAAACGCGTCAGTAGATAAGCATGATTGGTAATCACGACTCGACTGGTAGCTGACTTGACCTGTCCCAACCGCCAAAAATCTTCCTCATAAAAAAGAGAATGTTTGCTTAGCTTGCCATCATGACGGATTTCATTGAAGTAGCTTGAGAAGCGATGAGCTTGCCCAATTTCGTTCAAATCACCTGTTTTAGTTTCTGCCAGCCAAACCAAGAGTTGTAGCTTGCAGCGATTAACCAAACGGTTGTCATATTCCCTATCCAATGTCTGATAGAAATGGTCCAGCTTGATATAATTCTCCGGACTCTTGAGACTGTGAAAGGAAATACCAAATACTTCCTCCAACAATCGCCCTTCCTTTTGCAGCAGCTGGTCCTGCAGGATCTTAGTCGGAACCGTCACTAGTACTTTTTCCCGGCCTCTAGATAGAATGGGCAGCAAGTAGCCAAAGGTCTTACCTAAGCCTGTCTGGGCTTCTAAAAAACTAGGCTCCTGCTGGTCTAGAGCTTCCTCCATAAAGCGAGCAAACTTGAGCTGTTCTGGCCGCTCTTCTAAGCCCAGCAGGTATAGATTGGTCAGGAAATCCTGCGACAGTTTCTTTTCCGAAGTCAGCTTTTGGGGACGTCGCAGGAAAATACCATGGCAGGATTGCAGTTCCTTATCTTGCTGATCCGGCATTGTCTGATAAACTTCCTCGATAGCCAGACGCGACTCATAGATAATGCTATCCGCCAAAGTTAGCATTTTCTCAACCAAGGCCTTGGGCAGGCTCTTGATTTTGTCTTGTATTTTTAAAAATAGCTGAGCCGTTGCTTGAGCATCTGCCAGAGCAGTATGGGCGTTTTCCAAAGAAATATCCAGTAAATTACAGAGATTGCCCAAGGAATATTTATCAAAGGTCGGGTAGAAGACCTGAGCCAACTCTACCGTGTCCACACGTGGTGTCAGCAAGTCAAACCCTTCCCAGAAAAGGGCCTCTGCTAGTAGATTAGCGTCAAACTTGACATTATGAGCGACAAAAATCGCATCCTGAATCAACTCATATACCTCAGCTGCTACCTGAGAAAACTCCGGTGCTCGGCCAAGCCGCTCATCATCCAAACCTGTCAGCTCTTTGATATGCTCATCCAGTTCCTCATGAGGATTGACATCTGTTTCATAAGTCTTGGTAATGATTCCATTCTCAATCAGAACAATGCCAATCTGGATAATCTTTGCACTACTGCCCGTTCCTGTAGCCTCCAAGTCCACAACGGCATACTTATAATCATTTTGTGTCATACTGCTATGATTATATCATAAAAGCCATTCTGAGACATCTGAAAATTTTCAGCCATAGTCTATGAAGCAATTCTGTGCAAAAAATTCTCTTTTCTGTTACACTCAATAGCAGAATACATTTTCCGAGGAAATCAAATGAAGATTCATAAAATTACCAACCTTGTAGCTTTTGAAAACACCTATATCTTAGAGAACGATCAGGGTCTCCTAGTCGTCGATCCTGGCAGTGACTGGAAAAAGATTGAGCGCAAGCTGGAGGAACTAGCCAAGCCTGTGATTGCTATACTCTTGACCCATACCCATTATGACCACATTATGAGTTTAGAAAAGGTCCGGGAGCACTATGCTGCCCCACCTGTCTATGTGGCTGAGAGTGAAAGCAGCTGGCTCTACACACCGACAGATAACCTATCTGGTCTGGCGCGCCATGCTGATCTGGATGATATTATCTGTCGACCAGCAGAAGAGTTTTTCTCCTACGAAACAGACTATGATATTGGAGGCTTTCACTTCTATGTGCTTGCAACACCTGGCCACTCCATCGGAGGTGTCTCTCTAGTCTTTCCTAATGACTGCCTTGTTTTGACGGGCGATGCCCTCTTTCGAGAAAGCATCGGACGAACGGATCTGCCGACAGGAAACATGGAGCAATTGCTGACATCCATTCGCGAGAAACTTCTGGTATTACCTAAAGACTATGCTGTTTATCCTGGTCATGGTCATGATACCACTATTTCACATGAAAAAATCTTTAACCCATTTTTAGCTCAGTAGCCATTTAAGCAATTACCTATAACAAAAACAGAGTTTGAAATTCTTCAAACTCTGTTTTTTATGATTTGTTAAATCTTCAAGAAGCGTCTCATAGAGATGATAGATCCCAATGATCCGATAAGAATTCCCAACACAAAGAGTGCTGCTATCATAATCGGACTAAAGAGTTTTGGATCAATCATAGAAAGTCCTTGACCTACTAAGCTCTTATTCATAGTCTGGTAGGCTATACCATATGTCAAATACACTACAAGTGACGGAACTGTTGCTCCTAGCAAGCCAATCCATGCTCCTTCAAACAGGAATGGTCCGCGGATATAGCTATTCTTAGCACCAACCAAGCGCATGATTTGAATCTCGCGACTTCGGGAAATAATGGTAATCCGGATAGTATTGGAAATGAGAAGGATAGCAATGAAAATCAGAAGCGCTGTCCCAATCAATCCCCATGTTTGGATGAAATTAGAAAACGCAAAGAGATTTTTGGTATTGGTACCACCATTTTGAACCTCTGAAACACCATCAATCTTACGAGCATCTTTTGTAACAGATTCTACATATTTAGGTGCCTTGGTCTCAACAATATAAGCATCGTAAAGAGGATTATTTTCTTCATCAAAAACATCCCACTCACTACCCATGGTCTCTGTTAGCTTATTATACTGCTCTTGCTTGCTAGAAAAAGTAACCTTCTCTACATTTTTCATAGAAGTTAGAGCATCATAGACCTTGTGGTAGTCCTCATTCTGAACTGTTTGGCCTTCTTTTACAATCGTTTCGCTATTGTCGGCAACATCCTTACGCATATAGACCATGACGCGGACATTATTGGAAATATCATTTGCCAGCTTGGCTGTATTTAAAATTACTGAAGCAAAGACAGCCACTAAACTCAAGGTAATCATAACCGAGCTGACAGCCGCTACAGTCATCCAACCATTCCGCGTAAGACTCTTAAGCGACTCAATCAAATGACGAAAAAATCTTCTAATCATCGTATCCGTATTCTCCTTCCGCTTCATCACGTACCACACGGCCATTTTCAATAGCAATAACGCGGTGACGCAGAGTATTTACAATCTGGCTGTTGTGGGTTGCCATCAGGACAGTTGTTCCCTGAAGGTTAATCCGCTCCAGCAGGTTCATAATCTCCCAAGAATTATCTGGGTCCAAGTTTCCTGTCGGCTCATCCGCAATCAGGACTTTAGGGTTGTTGGCAATCGCACGCGCAATGGCAATCCGCTGCTGCTCACCACCGGACAGCTCATTAGGGAATGAGCGGACCTTGTGCTTCAGACCAACCAGGTCCAGCACTTCCATAACCCGCTTTTTAATATTGCGGCGGCGCTCACCGATAACTTCCATAGCGTAGGCAATATTCTCATACACTGTCTTTTTAGGAAGAAGTTTATAGTCCTGGAAGACTACTCCAACCTGACGTCGCAGCATTGGAACATCGCGCTTCTTAATCTTAGCTAAGTCAAAATCAGCTACTTTCAGACTTCCCTTATCCAGCTTTATCTCCCGGTAAAGCAAACGAATAAAGGTTGACTTTCCTGCTCCTGAAGGACCTACAATATAGGCAAACTCCCCAGGTTCTACATTAATAGACACACTACGCAGAGCAGTGGTCCCGTTGCCATACTTCTTGACAACATCTTTCATTTCAATTATTGACATCTATTGAAATTTCCTTTCAATCTAATTCTAATCTCTTACATTTCCTAGTTCAAACGCCATTTCAAATAAGCGTCGATGAAACCATCCAAATCTCCGTCCATAACCTTGTCCACCTGTGCTACTTCGTAACTGGTCCGATGGTCTTTGACCATGGTATAAGGCGTAAAGACATAGGAGCGGATTTGGCTGCCCCAGGAAATTTCCTTCTTATCTCCCTTGAGTGAATCGACTTCGGCTGCTTGTTTCTCTTGCTCTAGCTGATAAAGCTTGGCCTGCAGCATCTTCATCGCCCGATCACGGTTTCCATACTGGGTCCGGTCAACCGTAGACTGCACCACAATTCCTGTAGGAATATGGGTCAGCCGCACACCAGTAGAAACTTTATTGACATTCTGTCCGCCGGCTCCTCCCGAGCGGAAAGTGTCCATCTTAATATCGTCATCGCGAATTTCCACCTCAATGGTGTCATCCAGCTCTGGCATGACCTCTACTGAGGTAAAAGAAGTATGGCGACGTTTAGCTGAGTCAAATGGTGAAATCCGAACCAAACGGTGGACTCCCATTTCTGACTTGAGCAGACCATAAGCGTGCGGACCTTCAAATGAAAGAGTCACTGACTTAATTCCCGCTTCGTCTCCCGCTTGATAGTCCAAGACCTCAACTTTGAAGCCCTTGGCATTGCCAAAGCGCGTATACATACGCAGCAGCATATCTCCCCAATCCTGGGCCTCTGTACCACCAGAGCCCGGGTGAATTTCAAGGATAGCATTGTTATTGTCATAAGGCTCAGATAGGAGCAGGGTCATTTCATAGCTGGTCATCATTTTCTCGAGTTCGTCCAGCTTTTCTTCCAACTCTCCCTGAACCGACTCATCTTCAGCCAGAAAATCAAGCAAGATTTCCGATTCATCAAAAAGCTCGGTCATCTGATGGAAATTTTCATAGGTTTGCTTGAGTTCATTCAGCTCTTGAGATGTCTTCTGGGCTGCAATATTGTCATCCCAAAAGTCGGGTTCTGTCATCTTATTTTCTAAGATGGCAATTTCTTCTTCCAGACCTTCTAAGTCAAAGAGACCCCCTGAAAGAAGCTAATTTTTCACGATTTGCGTCAATCTTTTGACGAATTTCTGAAATGTCCATAAATACCTCTTTTCACATATCGTTTAATTATAACATAAATTAAACAGTTTGCCTAATCTCATATTCAGCAGCTTACATTTTATCGGATTTTCCCTAGCTAGGCAAGACAAGCGACTCCTTGTCACCTAATTGTTAGAAAAGTAATATAATGACATGGGGTTGGAAGAATTATTTCAAGCCTTCCTAGACCTCGTCCATGAATAAACGAAATATAAGATTACGATAATTTATGAAGTGTTCAGATAAAAGGGGAACTCTCCATAGGTGCTTAAGCATTTTCAAGTTTTGAAAAATATGCTAGACTAAAACCATGACAAGAATCGGATTTATGAGCGACCTCCATCTGGACTCAAATCAGTTTGGGAATTTTGAACACCAAGCTCTTCGCCAGCTTTTAAAAGAGGAAGGTATTGACCACCTACACATCGCTGGTGACCTGTCCAACGACCTGACCAAGATTAGTTTGCCCTTTCTTGAAACTTTGAAGCAAGAGATTCCCCTTTCTTTTAATCTGGGAAATCACGATATGCTGGGACTTTCTGAGCAAGAAATTTCAAACTATGATTTTCGGGTTCAGCAGTTCGGCCAGACCAAGCTCGTCAGCTTTTCTGGCTGGTATGACTACAGCTTTGTTCCAGAAAAAAGCAAGGAAGAGCATCTGAGAACCAAGACCAATTTCTGGTTTGACCGCAGATTGGAGCGTCAACTCGACGACCCTAGCATTACAGCTCAGACGCTGCAAGAGTTAGAAAAACTGCTAATGACTTTAGATGGTCCCATTATTGTTGCTCTGCATTTTGTCCCCCATCAAGACTTTCTATACGACCATCCCTATTTCCAGCGCTTCAACGCTTTCCTTGGAAGCCAAGCTTTTCATCGACTCTTTGTCAAATACAGGGTGAAAGAGGTGGTTTTCGGCCATCTCCATCACCGCCACCAAAGCCGTGTTATCGAAGATGTCCGCTACCATATGCGTCCTCTGGGCTACATCCGTGAATGGGAACTGACTCGGAACTTTTTTAATGACTTTCCTCAGTATAAAATTCCCCAGATGTACCGCCTGCATAAGCGTTATAATGCTGTTAAAGATTTAGTCGAATTTCGAGACTATAAGAAAAAACACCTAGCAGCTGAACTGCGAGATGCTTTAACAGTAATTGAAGTTCAGTAATGGAAATGTTGAATAGCAGTTCTCAGCTCATCTGAGAGCTGTTTTTTGCTGTCCAACTGCACATAGACTTCTAATAAACAGGAACGAAAATTGGAAAAAGCAATGAAATCTTGGTTACTATAAAAAAAGCCATCCGTAGATGACTTTTTGCTGTTAAATAGCATTTTTGTCCATACCTAATTTACGTTGGATGAACTTAACAATTTCAACAATGACAATCATGGCAAAGCTACCAATCAGAACAACTGTCCATTGTGACAAGTCCAGTTTGGTCACATGGAAAATCTTTTCCAGTGGATCAATTACAATAGTTGAAATCAATAGGATGAAAGAAACCAGAATAGACCAGTTAAAGGTCTTAGACTTGAATGGTCCAACTGTAAAGATAGACTGGTAAACAGATTTCACATTATAAGCATGGAAGAGCTGGATGAGTCCAAGAGTTGCAAAGGCCATTGTCAGAGCGTCCGCATGGATAGCCTTGATATCACCGACATGGACGGGATTAGAGATAGCATAACCATAAACCGCCAGAACCAAAGCTCCCTGCAGGACACCCTGATAGATGATAGAGCTCATCACTCCACCTGAGAAGAAGCTAGACTTACGGCCACGAGGCTTATGACTCATGACACCTGGCTCAGCAAGTTCAACCCCCAGAGCAATGGCAGGGAAGGTATCCGTTACTAGGTTAATCCAAAGCAGATGAACCGGCTGCAGCACATCCCAACCAAAGAGGGTTGCCAAGAAAATAGTCAGCACCTCAGCTGTATTAGCCGAAAGGAGATACTGGATAGTCTTTTGAATATTAGAGAAAACCTTTCGTCCTTCTTCCACGGCTACAATGATGGTCGCAAAGTTATCATCTGCCAGAATCATGTCAGAGGCACCCTTAGATACTTCTGTACCTGTAATGCCCATACCGATACCGATATCGGCTGTCTTCAAAGCTGGTGCGTCATTGACACCATCACCTGTCATGGCTACAACCTTACCTTGGTTTTGCCACGCTTTGACAATTCGTACCTTATGCTCAGGCGAAACTCGGGCATAGACAGAGTATTGGCCAACAACCATTTCGAATTCTGCATCAGAAAGCTCATTGAGCTCTGCACCAGTCAGGACATGGTCTTCAGTATCTCCTTCTTCGATGATACCCAAGCGCTTGGCGATAGCTTCTGCTGTATCCTGATGGTCACCGGTAATCATAATCGGACGAATACCAGCTTCCTTGGCTACGCGAACAGCTTCTGCTGCTTCTGCACGTTCTGGGTCAATCATACCGATTAAACCAGTAAAGATTAAATTATTTTCTAGATTTTCAGATGTCAAGTCAGTCGGAACTGCATCAATAATCTTGTAGGCACCAGCCAGCACGCGCAGAGCTTGGTGAGCCATCTCTGAGTTGTTAGACTTAATCAGCTGTGAAGTAGCATCATCAATCGCTGCAACATCTCCATCCTTATCACGGGCAACACAGCGTTTCAAGAGTTGATCTGGTGCTCCCTTGACTGCCATAAGGAATTTCCCATCTGGCAATGGATGGACAGTAGACATGAGCTTACGGTCTGAATCAAAGGGCAGCTCAGCTACACGAGGATATTTCTCTAAAAAGGCCTTCACATCGTAGCCCTTGTCCAAAGCATACTGGATAAAGGCTGTTTCTGTTGGGTCACCAATTAGCTTACCTTCTTGGTCAATCTTGGTATCATTGGCTAAGACAACCGAACGTAAGAGAGGCAGCTCCAAGCCAAGTTCAATATCTTGTCCAGCTTCATTCAGGACTCCGTCATAAAAGACTTTTTCGACCGTCATCTTATTCATAGTCAGGGTACCAGTCTTATCTGAAGCGATAATCTCAGTTGATCCCAAAGTCTCAACAGCTGGAAGCTTACGGACAATTGAATTCCGCTTAGCCAGAACCTGAGTTCCCAAAGCCAGCACGATAGTAACGATAGCAGGCAGACCTTCTGGAATAGCCGCAACCGCGAGAGCTACTGAGGTCATCAATTCACCCAGTGGATTTTTCCCTTGAATGAAGACACCGACTACAAAAGTCACTGCAGCAATCACCAAGATAGCATAGGTCAGAACCTTAGACAGACTATTAAGATTTTGCTTGAGCGGTGTGTCCGTTTCATCCGCATCCTGCAACATACCTGCTATATGGCCGACTTCCGTATACATCCCTGTATTAACAACCAATCCAACCCCACGACCATAGGTCACATTTGAGTTTTGGAAGGCCATATTCACACGGTCGCCAATACCAGCATCTGCAGCTACCTCAACAGTCAAGTCTTTCTCAACCGGTACAGACTCACCTGTCAGAGCTGCTTCTTCGATTTTCAGTGAATTAGCTTCCAAAAGCCGCATATCTGCTGGAACAACGTCACCGGCTTCCAATCTAACGATATCACCAGGCACCAAGTCCTTAGAATCTACTTCTGTGACATGGCCATCACGCAGGACACGCGCAGCAGGGCTGGACATGGATTTGAGAGCCGCAATCGCTTCTTCAGCCTTGCCTTCCTGATAGACACCAAAGATGGCATTGATGATTACGACCGCTAAGATGATCAAAGCATCTGCGATGTCTTCACCACCTGATGTGACAACAGACAAGACAGCCGCTACCAACAAGATGATAATCATCAAATCCTTGAACTGCTCCAAAAACTTCACTATGAGAGATTTTTTCTCCCCTTCATCCAGTTCATTACGGCCATAATCAGCTAGACGCTTGGCTGCTTCTTGACTGGACAAACCTTGCTCTGAAGCGTCCAAAGTTTTGAAAATTTCCCCAGGACTCTGGGTGTAAAAAGCTTGGCGCTTTTGTTCTTTTGACAATGTATTCCTCCTCTTGGTCTCTTTTATTTCTGAAGTTTTCTGACCACTAGGACTCATCATCTCGAGCCACATCAGTCATACCCAAAAAGTCAGAAACAAAAAAGAGACCTGTTTATTAACAAGTCTCGCTATTTCATACAAGGCCGGAAATTTCTTTCGTATTGACGACCTTGTAACGGTTATTCCGTTAGCTACTCCCTTGAGTTAGAAACTATTATACCAAATTTTCAAGCTTTTGCAAGAGGAAACATTATGATTTTCAAGAGTTTTCTCGGAGAATAGCAGCTAACCCCAGCTAATTTCCATCTCATAGCTGGCAAAAATTTGCTCTCCATCAACAGTTTTCAGCTGATAATGAAGTTGCAGGACTTGATTAGTAAAATCAACCTTATAGAAAGGAGTATCGGTCACAAACTGCTGCACGCCCACAGGTGTATGGATGCCAACCAGCGCCTGCCCTTGACTGATGAAGCGCATGATGGACTTAGGCTCAGAAAAGCGGGTCATAACCAGCTCTTTATCGTGAAATTTCAGAACTACTTTCTCCCCTTCCTCATTCTTGTATAGCAGATAGTGATAGTCTCCTTTTTGCGTCCAATCCGCATCGTAGACCTGATCGATTAGCTCGGTATGCCCGTTCAGCTGGATGTGATTTTTTATTCTAATTTGCATCTTCATCTCGTTTCTGTTTTTCTTTCCCTATTCTATCAAAAAAAGAACAAAATTGCTCTTCTTTCAGTTGCAGCTTTGATTTTTTTCCTACTATGATTTGTGGTATAATGGTAACATGATTGAAAAAGTATTTCGGGACCCGGTTCATAATTATGTTCATGTGGACCATCAGGTTATTTATGATTTAATCAATACTAAAGAATTTCAACGGCTGCGCCGCATCAAACAGCTGGGTACCTCCGGCTATACTTTCCACGGCGGGGAGCACAGCCGTTTTTCGCATTGTCTGGGAGCTTACGAGATTGCTCGGCGCATCACCAAGATTTTCAATGAAAAATACCAAGCCAACTGGGACAGCCATGAAAGTCTGCTGACCATGACAGCTGCTCTCCTGCATGACTTGGGGCACGGAGCTTATTCACACACCTTCGAGCGCCTCTTTGATACTAATCACGAGGACATAACGCGGCAAATCATCACCAGTCCTGAAACAGAGATTCATCAGGTACTGGTGCAGGTTTCACCAGATTTCCCAGAAAAGGTAGCTAGCGTCATCAACCATACTTATCCCAATAAGCAGGTGGTCCAGCTGATTTCCAGCCAAATCGATGTGGACCGGATGGATTATCTCTTGCGAGATTCCTTTTTTACTGGCGCTTCCTATGGGCAATTTGACTTAACCAGAATTTTACGAGTGATTTGTCCTGTAGAAAACGGCATCGCCTTCAAGCGCAATGGCATGCATGCGGTGGAGGACTATGTAGTCAGCCGCTACCAGATGTACATGCAAGTCTATTTCCACCCAGCTAGCCGTGCTATGGAAGTTCTGCTGCAAAATCTGCTCAAGCGGGCCAAGTTCCTCTATCCGGCTCAGAAGGATTATTTTGCGCTATCATCGCCCAATCTCATTCCATTCTTTGAAAACAGAGTGACCCTGCAGGATTATCTGGCCTTGGATGATGGTGTTATGAATACCTATTTCCAAGTTTGGATGACTAGTCCGGACAAGATTTTATCTGACTTAGCTCAGCGTTTTATCAACCGCAAGGTCTTTAAGTCTATCGTCTTCTCTCAGGAAAACGAAGCGCATTTGGATATCATGCGAGACTTAGTTGGACAGGTTGGTTTTGACCCTGATTACTATACTGCTATCCATCGTAACTTCGATTTGCCTTACGATTTCTACCGGCCTGATGTTGAAAAACCTCGGACCCAGATTGAGATCCTGCAAAAAGATGGCAGCTTAGCAGAACTATCTAGCCTATCACCTATCGTCCATTCGCTAGCTGGGACCAGACAGGGCGATAATCGTTTCTACTTCCCCAAGGAAATGCTGGCAGAGACCGGACTTTTCAGCGAAAAAAACCAAACCTTTATGCACTATATCAAAAACGACCAATTTACCTACGGAGAATAATATGTCTATCAAATTAGTTGCCGTTGATATTGACGGTACCCTTTTAAATAACCAAAAAGAAATCACTCCTGAAGTCTTCAGCGCTGTTCAGGATGCCAAGGCTGCTGGCGTTAAAATCGTCATTGCAACCGGCCGTCCTATTGCGGGTGTTCAAAAGCTTCTCAAGGAGCTAGAGCTTAATCAGCCAGATAACTATGTCGTTACTTTCAACGGCGGACTGGTGCAGGATACTGTTACAGGTCAAGAATTAATCAAAGAAACACTGACCTATGACGACTATCTGGATATCGAACTGCTTGGGCGAAAATTAGGTGTCCACATGCATGCCATCACCAAGGACGGCATTTATACAGCCAATCGCAACATCGGCAAGTACACTGTTTACGAGTCCAATCTGGTCAGCATGCCTATCTTCTACCGCACACCTGAAGAAATGGCCAATAAAGAAATCGTTAAGTGCATGTATATTGATGAACCGGAAATTCTGGATGCGGCCATTGCTAAGCTGCCACCGGAATTAACCGAAAAATATACACTGGTTAAGTCAGCTCCTTTCTATCTGGAAATTGTCAAAAAAACTGTCAATAAAGGGGCTGCTATCCTTCATCTGGCTGAAAAGCTTGGCTTGAGCAAGGAGCAGACTATGGCTATTGGTGACGAAGAAAACGACCGCGCCATGCTGGAAGCCGTTGGCTCTCCTGTTGTCATGGAAAATGGCAAGGAAGAACTCAAGAAAATCGCCAAATATATCACCAAATCGAACGACGAATCCGGCGTAGCACACGCCATTAGAGAGTGGGTTTTAAAATAATGTTTAGCTACAAAATTGGAATTTCAGCTCAGGAACACGATGATTTTGTCACGGCTCATCCGCAGGCCAATCTTCTGCAGAGCTCAGCCTGGGCTCAGATTAAGGATAACTGGGCCAATGAGCGCTTGGGCTTCTATAAAGATGACCGCTTGGTTGCTGCAGCCAGTGTCCTGATTAAACCACTTCCCTTGGGGATGACTATGCTTTATATCCCGCGCGGTCCCATCATGGACTATAGTGACAAGGAGATGCTAACCTTTGTTTTGGCATCACTCAAGAAATTTGCCAAGGAGAAAAAAGCGCTCTTTGTCAAGTTTGACCCCAGCCTCTTTCTGACAGAAAGCAAGATGGGTGCTGAATTGCAAGACAATACCGAGACTGTTGAGCTGATTCAAGATCTGCAGCGAGCAGGAGCTGTCTGGGTCGGACGGACTGAGTCTCTGGACGAAACCATCCAACCTCGCTTGCAGGCCAATATTCATAAAGAAGACTTCAGCGAGGATCTGCTTTCTAAGAGTACTCGTCAAGCCATTCGTACAGCCCGTAACAAAGGCATTCAAATCCAATTTGGCGGAGCAGAATTACTGGATGACTTTTCAGACTTGATGAAAAAGACAGAAAACAGAAAAAACATCCACCTGCGTGGAAAAGACTATTACCAAAAACTCTTGGACACTTATCCTGAGCACTCCTACATCACCTTGTCTAATATTGATCTAAAGGCACGATTGGAAGACTTGCAGGCTCAGCTGACCAAGACACTTAAAGAAGCAGAGAAATTTACCGAGAAAACCAAGCCTGGCAAGATTGAGAATAACCAGCAAGAACAGAAACGCCTCCAGGAAGAGATTGACTTCCTACAGGACAAAATCAGCCAAGGTGCTACTGTCGTTCCCCTGTCTGGCACACTGGTCTTGGAATACGGCAAAACCTCTGAAAATATCTATGCCGGAATGGACGAGGAGTACCGTCGTTACCAGCCTGCCATCATCACTTGGTACGAAACGGCCAAACATGCTTTTGAGCGCGGAGCGGATTGGCAAAATATGGGCGGAATCGAAAACGACCTCAAGGGTGGTCTCTATAGCTTTAAATCCAAGTTCAATCCGACCATTGAGGAATTCGCTGGTGAGTTTAACCTGCCAACTAATCCCCTCTACCACCTCTCTAATCTGGCCTACACTCTCAGAAAGAAACTGCGCAGCAAGCATTAAAAGAAAGGAAGCCTATGACCTTTAAACTTCTCAACCAAGAAGAATTCATCCAGCATACCTCAGCTAGCTCCCAACGCTCTTTTATGCAGACCGTAGAAATGGCAGAGCTGCTGAGCAAGCGGGGCTTCAGTACCCAGTATGTCGGCTACACTGACCCGCAGGGACAGGTCGTGGTGTCAGCTGTCCTCTATAGTATGCCTATGACTGGCGGCCTTCATATGGAAATCAACTGCGGTCCTGTCTCTACTGATGCTCAATACCTGACTCCTTTCTATCAAGCTTTGCAAGCCTATGCTAAAAAAGAAGGTGCCCTAGAGCTCATCATCAAGCCCTATGAGACTTATCAGGCCTTTGACAGCAATGGCCAGCCCACATCTGATGAAAAAGTCGAGCTTATCCAGCAACTGACTGATTTGGGCTTTGACTTTGACGGCTTACAGACAGGCTATCCAGGCGGGGAGCCTGATTGGCATTATGTCAAAGATTTAGCTGGTCTGACGGAGAAAGACCTACTCAAATCCTTCAGTAAAAATGGAAAGGCGACCGTCAAAAAGGCGAATACCTTTGGCATCAAGCTAAAAAGGCTAGAACGTGACCAACTCAGCGTTTTCAAAGACATCACAGCTTCTACTTCTGACCGGCGAGAGTACGATGACAAGCCACTAGACTACTATCAAGATTTTTATGATAGCTTTGGTCAGCAGGCGGACTTTATGACAGCCAGTCTCAATTTTCAGGACTACCTTCAGAACTTACAAAAAGACCAAGAGAAACTGGGCCAGAAAATCCAGAAACTGCAGGTTGACTTGGAAAACAATCCTCAATCTGAAAAGAAGCAAAATCAGCTGCGAGAGCTTTCTAGTCAGTTTGACAGCTTTGAAACCCGCAAAGTAGAGGCCCAAGATCTGATTGACAAGTACGGCGACCAAGACCAAGTCCTGGCTGCCAGCCTCTTTATCTATACCCCCCAGGAAGCAACCTATCTCTTCAGCGGCTCCTATCCTGAGTTTAATAAATTCTACGCCCCAGCCCTGCTGCAGGAATACGTTATGACCGAAAGCATCAAGAGAGGCATTCCATTTTATAATTTCCTCGGCATTATGGGAATTTTCGACGGTTCTGACGGTGTTCTGCGCTTCAAACAGAACTTCAACGGCTTCATCGTCCGAAAAATGGGAACTTTCCGTTATTATCCTAACCCACTCAAGTTTAAGCTGCTTCGGCTCATAAAAAAAATTCTAAGACGTTAAAAAACCAAGGAAAACCTTGGTTTTTTGTATGTTTATCTATAACGAGGTGTCGCAAAACCACGGATATTTCCATGACCGATGCGGTAAGTATTGCGTTTAACTACGTTATTGCTGTTGCCTTCAATCGTGTGAATGATGCCATTTTCAACTTTTTCGACAATACCGATATGATCAGCCCAGCCATCGTTTTGCTGGGTATCTTTGTCCCAGTTAAAGGTGATGATATCGCCTGCGCTAGGAGTCGAATTACCATCTTCATTCCAGATACCTAGTCTTTGGAAAATATGAATATGGCGCTCTACACCGCACTCACGGCCGATAAGATCGCTCAAGCCTTCTCTTTGGAAAATAACCGTCGTGAAAATGTCGCACCAGTCATCTGTGTTTTTTACAGCGTAGCCAACTGGCAGCGGTCTGACACTGTTATAATCGTTGACCAAGCGCTGATGCTCAGCACTACCTCCCCTGACACCTACCATAGCAGCTGCCGCCGCAAGAACACGGTCTCGCTGACTAGCTGCCTGAGGACGGTTTACAGAGATAGAGGTCTTTTCTCCACCAGCTCCCTGCAGCTGATTTTGATTATTTAAGTAATACAAGTGAACATTGTATTCGCCTGCATTATTCTTATGGTCACGCGCATATACATGCTTACGATAAGTGCCATCAGCCTGACGATCCGCTGTGTACCATTGGATATCATCTTGACCATTCGCTTCTGACCAAGTCGGCAGGTAAACTGTCTTGAGACCTTCTGGTGCCACAATACCTGATACTACAATGTCAAACTCTCCAGTATCGTTATTCTTATTTTGAATACTGATTTTACCCTGCGGCTTACTGATAGAAACATTGGTCTTGATGCCACCTGCTCCTACCAGCCTGCCATCATTTTGCACATAGTAGAGATGTACATTATATTCGCCCTGAACGTTGTTATGGTCGCTCGCACGAACTCGCTTACGATAGGTACCATCCGGCTGACGTTCTGCGTTGTACCACTTGATATCATCCTGACCGTTGGCCTCTGACCAAGTTGGCAAGGAAACTCCTTTCAGACCGCCTGGCGATACGATATCTGAAACCACAATATCAAAATCGCCAGTTTCGCTGTTGCGATTTTGGATACTGATTTTGCCCTGTGGTTTAACTGCTGACACATTGGTTGTAGTACCGCCAACACCGACTAACTGCCCGTCGTTACGGACATAGTAAAGATGGATATGATACTTACCAACTGAGTCTTTATGTTTACTAGATTCAACAGTAACTTTATAGGTACCATTAGCCTGTTGAGTAGCCGTATACCAGATAATATCGTCTTGACCGTTAGCATCAGACCAAACCGGAACACTGACAGCAGACACTTCATAAGGGGCAGAAACGTTCGAAATCACAACATCAAAACTGCCGTTGACATTATTCTTATTTTGAATACTGATGTTGCCCTTTGGCTTACCTAGAGAAACATTAGTCTTTATGCCACCAGCACCAACCAGCTTGCCATCATTTTGCACATAGTAGAGATGAATATTGTACTCGCCCTCAACATTTTTGTGATCACTCGCACGAACTCGCTTACGATAGGTACCATCCGGCTGACGTTCTGCATTGTACCACTTAATATCATCTTGACCGTTGGCCTCTGACCAAGTTGGTAGGGAAACATTCTTGAGACCGCCTGGCGATACGATATCTGAAACCACAATATCAAAATCGCCAGTTTCGCTGTTGCGATTCTGAATACTGATTTTACCTTGAACTTTTGGTTTTTCTATAGAAATAGTCGTTTTAGTGCCATTTACACCTACCAAGCTGCCATCATTTTGCACATAGTAGAGATGCACATTGTACTCACCCTCAACATTTTTGTGATCGCTCAGACGGACACGCTTACGATAGGTGCCATCAGCTTGACGCTCAGCGTTGTACCACTTGATATCATCTTGGCCGTTAGCCTCAGACCAAGTTGGCAGGGAAACTTCCTTCAGACCGCCCGGAGATGAAATACCTGAAACCACAATATCAAAATCGCCGGTTTCTTTATTTCGATTTTGAATACTGATGGTGCCCTTAGGTTTTCCAAGAGAAACGGTCGTTTTAGTGCCGTTTACACCAACCAAGCGGCCGTCATTTTGAACATAGTAGAGATGCACATTGTACTCGCCCTGCACATTATTGTGATCGCTTATACGTACTCGCTTACGATAGGTGCCGTCAGCCTGACGTTCCGCGTTGTACCACTTGATATCATCCTGACCGTTGGCCTCTGACCAAGTTGGCAGAGAGACAGTCTTAAGACCACCTGGGGATGAGATACCTGAAACCACAATATCGAAATCACCAGTTTCGCTGTTGCGATTCTGAATGCTGATTTTGCCCTGTGGCTTGATGACAGATACATTAGTCGTAGTACCGCCGACACCGACTAATTGACCGTCGTTGCGGACATAGTAGAGATGGACGTTGTACTCGCCCTGCACATTATTGTGGTCGCTTATACGTACTCGCTTACGATAGGTGCCGTCCGGCTGACGTTCCGCGTTGTACCACTTGATATCATCCTGACCGTTGGCCTCTGACCAAGTTGGCAGAGAGACAGTCTTAAGACCACCTGGGGATGAGATACCTGAAACTACAATATCGAAATCTCCAGTTTCGCTGTTGCGATTCTGAATGCTGATTTTGCCCTGTGGCTTGATGACAGATACATTGGTTGTAGTACCACCAACACCGACTAATTGACCGTCGTTGCGGACATAGTAGAGATGGACATTGTACTTGCCAACTGAATCCTTATGTCTGCTAGAATCAACAGAAACTTTATAAGTACCATTGGCCTGCTGAGTGGCTGTGTACCAGATAATATCGTCTTGACCATTAGCTTCAGACCACACTGGAACACTAACGACAGACACTCCATAAGGAGCAGAAACGTTCGAAATCACAACATCAAAGCTGCCGTTGACATTATTCTTATTCTGAATACTGATGTTACCCTTCAAAGGCTGCTTAGCAAGAGCGGACTGCTGGGTAAATCTCCCAGTGTAATCAACGCTATGATCAAATACATGCTTACCAGCTAACAGCTGAGCCTGGGCTGTAAACTGCCATGCTCCAGCGCCACTATTGTATTTGAGAGATTTAGCTCCATCAAGATTTAAATTAGAGGACGGATACTGGGCCACCCAGAAGTTGCTATATCCAAATTGCGACGTATTAACCGGTCCCTTGCTGCGAAGATTATTTTGATCCAGCCAGCTGGCACTGGTATAGTACATCAGGTTTGAATAACCCAGTCTGCGCATCTCATCCGCCCAAGCCTGGGTATGCTGGTTAATCCCATTTTGCATTTTAGGATCTTCCATGTCATTGACCATGACTGTGTTTTTAGGCAGGCCTAGTCTATTAGCAAAGGCAACGTAATAACGAGCTTCTGCTCTCGCTTCTTCATCACTGGTATAGTGCGAGAAGGCATAGGTCGATACTTGTAAACCAGCTCCCTGCGCATTTCTCACCTGAGACTCAGCAAATGGATTAGTGTAATGGGTTCCTTCTGTCAGTTTGACAACGACACCTCCAACCCCTTGCTGGGCTAATTTACGATAGTCGTCTACGCTGATATGGCCATTGTGGCTGCTGACATCTACAAAGGAAGTACCTTTAATCTCTGCTTGGGAATTCCCGCGGGCTGCCTGAGCCTTTGACCCCGCATTATAAAATACAGTTTTTCCAGCACTACTAGCTTTTGGTGCTGATGCTACTGCAGGACTAGCCTTGGGCTCTGAGGCAATAGCAGAATCTGCAACAGAAGAACTTTCTTTTGCTGACTGATCAGCTGCAGTTTCATTCTGATTAGAAGCATTTGCATCTGGCTGACTTTGCCCTTCTGGCTTAGCAGAAGCTACCTGAGTTTCTACAGGAACTGATTGAGCTGCTCCTCCAGACTCAATAGCTGTTCCTGTAGCGTTCGTTGCTTCCTCCTCTTGCTTAACAGCTTGAACTGACTGTTCTGCAGATGATACTGCTACAGTCAGCTGATTAGACGTTTGTGATGCGGCCGCATTCACTGTCTGATTCTCGGAACTAACAGACCTTTCTGTTTTTAAAACTCCTGACTCAGCGACAGTATGTTCCTCGGCTTTTGCAACATTGGCAGTCGCTGCCAACAAAATAGCCGTACTCGCTAAATAAACTAATTCTTTCGATTTCAACTTTTCTCTCCAACTTTTAAAAAACTTGTCACCTTTGGGAGGACAAGTCTTTTTTCAACATTTTTTATTTTACAAAATCAAGCAATGCCAAGAAGCTTTCAGCTTCAAGTGATGCACCACCAACAAGAGCACCGTCAACATCTGGACAAGCCATGTAAGACGCGACATTTTCAGGTTTTACAGAACCGCCGTACTGAACACGAACCTTGTCTGCTACTTCTTGACCAAAGTCAGCTGCGACAACATCACGAACTGCTTTACACATCTTTTGAGCGTCGTCTTGAGTTGCTGACTTACCAGTACCGATAGCCCAGATTGGCTCATAAGCGATAACCAATGATGCAACTTGCTCAGCTGTCAAGTCTTTCAAAGCAGCTGATACTTGAGCACCAACGAAATCTACAGCTTTACCAGCTTCGTAAGTTTCAAGCGACTCACCACAGCAGATGATTGGCACCAAACCATTACGGAAGATAGCGTGCGCTTTTTTATTGATGTCTTGGTCTGTTTCATGGAAATAATCGCGGCGTTCTGAGTGACCGATAACAATGTAGTCAACTCCAACTTCTGCAAGAACTTTAGGGCTGTTTTCACCAGTGAAAGCACCTGCATCTTCAAAGTAAGCATTTTGCGCTGCAACCTTAAGATTGCTTCCTTTAGCTGCTGCCAAAACAGTTGTCAAATCAAGTGCTGGAGCAGCGATACCAGCTTCTACTAAATCTGAAGAAGGTAGCTTAGCAGCAACCGCTTCTACAAAAGCCTTTGCTTCTTCAGGATTTTTGTTCATTTTCCAGTTACCAGCAATAAATGGTTTACGTGACATATTCACACACCTCTTCTATTTTATTTATAGTAACATTGTAACATAGTTGAATGAAATAATAAAGGTTATCCACAGAATTTCATCAAATTGAAACATCTTTATTTTAAGGGGATAACATCTGTGGAAAATTCTTCTCATTATCATTTCCCACCCGCATCTTCAAGCCAAATCTTTCTCCAGCAGAGCACGCGCATGAAAATCGTTTCTTTAGTCTGCTAGAAAAAAAACAGAACCTAGTTTGAAACTAAGTTCTGTCGCTATTATTAACGTCAAAGAAAATCACTGTTTCTTCTCTTGCTTGTAAAACTCTTTTAAGGCATCCTGCCAAGTCGGAATGATAAAGCCTGTAGCCTTGGCCTTGGTCAGGCTCATAGTTGAGTTGAAAGGCCGCTTAGCCTTGGCCGGGAATTTGCTGGAATCAACCGGCTGGACTTCCACATCTGTATCTTTGAGAATTTCCACTGCAAAGTCATACCATGTCGTGTCCTCAGCCGCATCATTAGACAGATGGTAGTAACCAAATTCCTTTTGGTTTTCAGTCAGATGAGTCATAAATTCAGCCAGAGTACGAGTCCATGTCGGACGGCCATGCTGGTCATTGACTACAGTCAGAGTTTTGTGCGTCTTAGCAAGATTTTGCATGGTAAAGACAAAGTTTTTACCGTAGTTACCAAAGACCCAAGCAGTACGGATAATATAGAAACGGCTGGAATATTTCTCAACTAGCTCCTCGCCCATGCGCTTGGTACGGCCATACTCAGTCTGTGGGTCTGGTCGGTCATCTACTTCCCACTCCTCTCCGACAGGCTTTTGTCCATCAAAGACATAGTCTGTTGAGATGTAGACCAAGGTCGCTCCGTGTGCTTCTGCAGCTTTTGCCACATTTTCTGTCCCAGTCACATTGATGGCATAGTCTAGCTCTTTTCCTTCGTCCTCAGCAGCATCAACTGCGGTATAGGCTGCGCAGTGATAGACCAAGCTTGGCTTGACTTCCGCAAAGACCTTGTCCACCATTTGGGCATTGGTAATGTCCATTTCCGCCACATCAACAGCCACATACTCCTCATTGCGCTCATCCAAAAGATAGCGAAGCTCTGTACCCAGCTGTCCATTCGCACCTGTAATTAAAATCATTTGTCTTTCCTTTCACATCATAAACATTTAATGAGTTTATTATAACAAAAAAAGCAGAAAAAATCTGCTTGGTCGAATCATACCTCTAATCATTTTTAGGAAAAAAATCTCATACTTTTTACACTCCATATATAAATGATGCAACATTATGCAAGTGATAATCAGAAAACTTAGCATCATTTCAAATTGACAGTATAAACTTTAACAATGCATAATCATATTAAAATGAATCTTTTCTTTATTTCTCTCTTAGGAAGATTCTACTTCATGATAACAAATAATTCATTTTTTTCAAGATAAATATTATATAACTTTGTTTCTTCAAGTAATGTGTAATTTTCACTACTAAAATCTATATTAGCAATATCGATTAATTTGAAATCGACGTTTAAGTTCGTTATGCTATTAAATCTCAATGTCATATCCCAAGAAACATTTGTATTTGGCATAATCAAACTTTTTAACATTGGATAAACAGAAGCTGTATTGCTAAATACTGGCGAATCAGAAAGAAAGCGATTCACATTAATAACTGTTTTTTCGGGTGTAATGTACTTGTTTAGAGAGGAAGCTAGCAATATGCTCTGTGCTTTGAACATTTCATTTTGTTGTTTTAAACTGCTCACATAAGTAAAAGAGAAAGATAAGAAATAAAAAACTAATAATCCCGAGACGAAGGACTTCCCTCTACGTAGAATTTTACTCTTTTCAACGCACTCTAAGCTAACAATTAAGATTATCGCTAAAAAAATTCCGAAACCATATTCATATCTTGGTCTCATAAGATAATAAGGATTAGACAAAATCAAATAGGTTCCATAGCTAAACACACTTCCTAAACTTAGCCAAATCAACATGTAAACAAAGTTTAAAAGGAATTTAGTTCTGGATAAGCGAATCACACTGATAGTTAAGAGAAATATAGCAATTATCGTTAATAAAACCCAGATAGTTGAACTTTGAAAAAATATATTGTTCAAATATCCTGCAGCATTCACCCCGATTATTTTAATCATCTCTAATCCCTTTGGAATATCAGCTTGATCAGCAAAAATAGGTGGCTTTATAAAAATTTGTATACGATATAAAAGCAAACCGATTACATATGACAACATTGAGATGAAAATTTTAGGAATTTTTTCTTTAAAACAACTTCCTTGCAATAATTCTAAAAATACTAGCGTCATGGTTACAATAATGTACACTCCTGAAGAAGCTTGGTATGAATTGCACATTAAGAATATACCAACAACTGACATAACTCCAAATATTTTTTTATTATCCCAGAAAATAAATGGAATGATGGAAACTAATATACTTAAAGTCATAAAAGGATTGTCAAATCTAAAACTTAATGGCTCTAAAAACCACGGATTAATCCCTATAATAGTTGAAACAGATGCTGTTATAAAAGAAATTTTCTTATTGGGATATAAGACAAACAATAAAATTAAGCTCGCTAAAGTTAAAAAACAAGCTGACAGAATATTTGAAGTCAAGCCTAGTTCTGTCAGATGATCCCCACCTTGTATTAAACGAGCGGAATACTCACTTAAATATCTTGAATAATGTTCAGAGAATTTTGAATAGCCTTGTAATTGTCTTCCAATATCATCAATATAGGGATACTCAGCTAAACCGATATTAATATTGACTACTGAATAAATAATAAAAATAACTAGGGCAGACGATTTATTTAAAAGAAGATAGTTTTTAAAATCAGAAAAACGTTTCTGGAAAATCATTTACTCTTCTCCTTAATCACATAAATCGGCCGATGCTTGGTTTCCATAAAGATTTTGCCAATGTATTTACCCAGTATGCCGATGGTCAGCAGCTGGAAGCCGCCGATAAGGAGAATGACAGTCATAAGGGACGGCCAACCCGATGTCGGGTCACCAAAAACCAAGGTGCGAATAATAATCACTGCCATCAGGATGAAGGCTAAAATCCAAGAGAGGATACCTCCTAAAAAGGCGATGTTGAGCGGCGCATCAGAGAAATTGACAATGCCTTCCAAAGAATAGTTGAAAAGAGACCAGAAATTCCAAGAGGTCTTGCCAGCCACTCGTTCGACATTTTTGTATTCCAAATACTCGGTATTGAAGCCAACCCAGGCAAAAATTCCCTTGGAGAAGCGATTGTACTCTGAAACTTCCAGAATAGCTTCTACCATCTGGCGGCGCATCAGTCGAAAGTCACGCGCACCATCCACCATCTCTACCTGACTAATCTTGTTTATCAACTTGTAAAACAAATTGGCAAAAAAGCTTCGGATAGGCGGCTCTCCCTCGCGAGTAGTGCGACGAGTACCCACACAATCCAGCTCAGAATTCGTGTCCAGCATGGCCTTCATCTCAACCAGGAGCTCTGGCGGATCCTGCAAATCCACATCCATTACCGTCACAAAATCCCCACTCGCCTCTTGCAAACCAGCATATAGAGCTGCTTCTTTTCCGAAATTACGAGAAAAAGACAGATAGTGCACATCAGGACAGCGACTGCTGAGCTCTCGCAAAACAGCCAAGGTCCGGTCCGTCGATCCGTCATTGACAAAAATATATTCAAACTGGTCACGGATTTGATATTTGACCGCTTCCATGGCTTCATGAAACAGAGGAATAGACTCTTCTTCATTGAAACACGGAACAATCACCGAAATTGTCATTTTAATCTCCTACTATTTTTATATATTTCATCCTATTATAACAAAAAACTAGGCGAAATGCACTGCACCCTAAAAGTTAGATACAAAAAATCTAGCTTTTGGGGTGCAGCTTATTTCCAACCTAGTTTTATTCTTATTGCTTAGTCTAGAGACCTTGAAAATTAGATAGATTCCAAGGCGATTTTCAAATCCTCTATCAAGTCATCTACATTTTCCAAGCCGATAGAGAGTCGGATTTGATTTGGTGCAATGCCTGCTGCTAGCTGAGCCTCTGGCGACATCTGACCATGAGTCGTCGTAGCTGGATGAACGACCAAGGACTTAGCATCTGCTACATTGGCCAAATCGGAGAAAATCTCTAGGCTGTCAATAACTTTTCGAGCTTCTTTCTCCCCACCTTTGACATTAAAGGTGAAGATAGAGCCTACGCCTTTAGGGAAATATTTTTCTGCCAAAGCATGATAAGGACTGTCAGCAAGCTTGGGATAATTGACCTTCTCAACCTTAGGATGCCCTGCTAAGAATTCCACAATCTTCTCGGCATTGGACACATGGCGCTCTACACGCAAAGAGAGTGTTTCCAACCCCTGCAGGAAGAGAAAAGCATTGAAGGGAGACATGGCTGCACCCGTATCGCGCAAGAGCTGAGTCCGGACAGCAGTAACAAAGGCTGCTGCTCCGACATCGCGCGTATAACTGATATCGTGATAGCTCGGGTCCGGGTCCACGAACTGCGGAAACTTGCCAGAAGCTTCCCAGTCAAAACGACCGCTGTCCACAATCACACCGCCAATGCTGGTTCCGTGACCACCGATAAACTTGGTAGCAGAATGTACCGCGATGTCCACTCCATGAGAAAAGACATTGATCAGATAAGGAGTGGCAAAGGTATTGTCGGAAATCAGCGGAATTTTATGAGCATGAACCAGCTCTGCCAAAGCATCAAAGTCAGGAATATTTATCAAAGGATTGCCCAAACTTTCAATCAGAACCAACTTTGTATTGTCCTGAATAGCTGCTTCTACTTCAGCCAGATTTTCAATATCCACAAAAGTCGTGGTAATGCCATAGCGAGGCAGGGTTTCTTTGAGCAGATTAAAGGTACCACCGTAGATGGTAGAGGCTGCTATTACATGGTCGCCAGCATGCGCCAAGGCTAGAACGGTATAGGTAAGGGCCGCCATACCAGAAGCTGTCGCTAGAGCTCCAACCCCACCCTCCAAAGCCGCAATCCGCTCCTCAAAAGCAGACAGGGTCGGATTGGTAATCCGAGTGTAGATATTGCCCGGTTTGCGCAGGGCAAAAAGTTCTTCTCCCTCCTGAGTATCGTCAAACACATAGGAAGTTGTCTGGTAAATAGGCAGAGCCCGAGACTTGGTTGTCGGATCAACTGTCTGTCCAGCATGAAGCTGCAGAGTTTCAAATTTAAATTCACGTGTCATAAGGTCACCTCACTATAGTTATGTGATAAGTCTACCACTAAACGCCCCGCTTGACTAATAGAATTTCCTTATCAAAAGAAATAAAGAGAAGCTATATCTTATAGCTTCTCTTTTATAATCTCAAAAGTCGCTTGATTGCTGGGCCAGTACAGCTGCGACGAAACTTTGTCTAAAGCTACCCACTGAGCTCCTACATGCTCATCAGAAATCTGGATTTCTTTCTGTTCAGTCAGAACTAGAAAGAGATTTTTGTGGATGGACAGATTTTCATCAATCTTTACCGTAAAATCTCCAAGACTAGTCAAATTTGGACAAGCTAAGAGCAAGCCGGTCTCTTCCTTTATTTCACGAAGACAAGCCTCTTCTGGGCTCTCGCCACTCTCAATCCCACCAGTAATGGGCTGCCAAAAGGAAACTTTCTCATTCTCCACTTTCAAGAGCAAGATTTCCCTATCCTCTGGATGATAGATCCAGGCTTCAATCGACTGTTTCATCATGATTTTTTCTCAATCGGTGCTATGCTGGCTAGCACTTTCTTCAGACCCACTTCTGGGAAATTAATCTTAAGCTCTTGGCTGTTGCCGCTGCCAGAGACTGCTAGAACTGTCCCATCGCCCCATTTCTTATGGTGGGCAATATCTCCGATAGCCCAAGCAACTTCTGGCTTAGATGGCTGGCTCTGACCGCTCTTTCCAAAAGGCAGACTGCCTGTAGAAATCGAGCTTGGTGCTGCCTGACGCTTCCGTTCTTGCAGGGCCTGGGCCAGACTCATGCCTTGACCGAATTGACTGGTATCACTATTGGTATCACTATTGGTATAACTAACCTTAAAGGAGCTATTTGACGGTCGAGCCAGTCCCTGATAGTCTAGCAAGTCTGAGCTGATTTCTCTCAAAAAGCGTGTAGGATGATTATAGTTGGTTTTACCATAAAGCATACGGGAATTAGCATTGGTCAGATAGAGAATCTTCTCTGCTCGGGTGATGCCAACGTAAGCTAGACGCCGTTCCTCTTCCAACTCATCCTCATCTTCAGACGCCCGACTTAGAGGGAAGACATTTTCCTCCATACCAACCAGAAAGACGACCGGAAATTCCAATCCCTTGGCTGCGTGGAGGGTCATTAGAGTCACTTCAGAACTCTCCGTATCTCCGTCATCTGTGTCTGCAATCAAGGCTAAGTCATTGAGAAAACGGCTGAGCTTATCAAGACCAGATTCATCAGCAGGATTATCTGGACTTTCATCAAAGTTCTTAGTTACAGACAGGAATTCTTCGATATTTTCAATCCGTGCTTGGCTTTCCAGGGTTGCCTGGGCTGCCAAGGCTGCGGCATAGCCTGTCTTTTCCAACACAGCCTCTACCAGCTCCGTCACTGTATAATCATCCAAGCACTCCCGCAAATCCAGAAGCATATTGGCAAAATCATAAACCGCCTGAGCCGCCTTGCCCTTGACTGGCGACAGCAGGATATTGGCCGACGCATCTAGCAAGGAGATTTCCTGACTGGCTGCAAAATCCCGAATTTTCTCCACCGTTCCTGGTCCAACACCACGCTTTGGCTCATTGACCACGCGCTCATAGCTGATATTATCGCTAGGATTGGCGATGAGATTGAGATAAGAAATAACATCGCGGATTTCCTTACGGCTGTAGAACTTGGTACCACCGACCATGGTATAGGGAATATTGGATTTGAGCAGGGCTTCCTCCACCGTCCGTGACTGGGCATTGGTCCGGTAAAGAACTGCAAAATCCTTATGACTGTATCCTTCTCGGCTCAGCTGATCAATAGTTCTGGCGACAAAAAGAGCCTCATCCTGCTCGTCATTAGCCCGATAGTAGACAATTTCCTCACCGTCTTCGTTTTGAGTCCAGAGATTTTTAGGACGGCGGTTGCGGTTGTTTCGGATGACTTCATTAGCTGCCTGAAGAATGGTCTTGGTGGAACGATAGTTTTCCTCTAGCAGAACTACCTTAGCTTCTGGATAATCCTTTTCAAAGTCCAGGATATTCTGCATATCGGCTCCCCGCCAGCCATAGATAGACTGGTCAGCATCTCCGACTACGCAAATATTCTTAAAGCGGGAAGCCAAGAGCTTGACCAGCTGATACTGAGCATGGTTGGTATCCTGATACTCATCCACATGGATATACTGGTAACGTTGCTGGTAGTAGGTCAGAACATCAGGATTTTGATCAAAAAGCCGCAGGGTCAGCATAATCAAATCGTCAAAGTCCATAGCCTCAGACTGGCGCAATTCCTTTTGATAGGCTGTGTAGCACTTGGCCACAATTTCTGTATACATATCATCAGCTAGATTTGCATAGGCCACCTCATCAATCAGGTCGTTCTTAGCATTGGAAATAGTCCCAAGAATGGCGCGCTCATTCCACTTTTTAGGATCCAGATTGAGATTTTTGAGAATCCGTTTCATCAGAGTCCGCTGCTCACCTGGATCAACGATAGTAAAGTTGCGGTTGTAGCCAATATGATCTGCTTCTCGCCGCAGAATGCGTACACACATGGAGTGGAAGGTAGCGATTAAGCAATCTTGAGCTTCCGTTTTAAGTTTTTCAGCCCGTTCTCTCATCTCCCGCGCCGCCTTATTGGTAAAGGTAATGGCAAGGATATTCCAAGGATTGACCATCTTCTCATCAATCAAATAGGCAATGCGGTGGGTCAGGACACGGGTCTTACCCGATCCAGCTCCCGCCATAATCAGCAAAGGCCCTTCTGTTGTCTGAACCGCCTCAGCCTGACGGTCATTCATACCGTTTAATAAAGGATGCATTTTTCTTCCTCTTTCAAAGTCAATGCTACTATTATAACAAAAATCCTGATGAAGCTAAACCAGAAAGAAGAGGAATTTCTGATTTTAGATTAGATTTTTGGCAAAGTCATTTAAGGTACCCTAAGTCCGATGCAAATTGAAAATCAGGTCTATTTTTGCTATAATAAGCCCATATGAGACTTAGAGTACCCGTCCAGAGATGACATTTTTTCGCAAGTCTCTTTTACATTCTGCTGCCCCACTTAGAAAGAAAGGCTGTCATGAAAAATCCTAGTAACAATCTGAAGCTAGCGGAGAGAGGAGCCATCCTGTCCATCGCTACCTATCTGATTCTCTCCGCGGTCAAGATTATCGCAGGCTCAACTCTCCAGTCCTCCAGTCTGACGGCCGATGGCTTCAACAATGTTTCTGATATCGTGGCTAATATCGCCGTTTTAATTGGCCTGCGTATGGCTAGAAAACCAGCCGACCGTGACCATCGCTTCGGCCATTGGAAGATAGAAGATTTGGCCAGTCTCATCACATCTTTTATCATGTTTTTCGTTGGATTTGATGTCCTGATTGAGACCATTCAGAAAATCATCTCCAACCAAGAGACTAAGATTGACCCTGTTGGTGCCGTGGTCGGAATCATCTCGGCAATCATTATGTTGGGTGTTTATTTTTACAATAAAACACTGGCTAAAAAAGCTCACTCCAAGGCTCTGGATGCCGCAGCCAAGGACAACTTGTCAGACGCTGTCACTTCTATCGGCACTTCAGTCGCTATCATTGCCAGCGCCTTTAACTTCCCAATCGTTGATAAGCTAGCAGCCATTATCATTACCTTCTTCATTCTCAAGACGGCCTATGATATCTTTATGGAATCTTCCTTCAGCCTGTCCGACGGATTTGATGAAAGCCTGCTCCAAGACTATAAGCAAGCTATCCTGGAAATTCCTAAAATCACTCAGGTCAAGTCACAGCGAGGCCGGACCTATGGCAGTAATATCTATCTGGATATTATCTTGGAAATGAATCCAGATTTATCTGTTTTTGAAAGCCATGAGATTGCGGACCAAGTTGAGGATATGCTTATGGAGCGCTTCGGAGTCTTTGACATTGATATTCATATTGAGCCTGCTCCTATTCCCGAAGATGAGACGCTGGACACTCTTTACCCAAATCTACTCATGCGTGAGCAGCTCGTGGAGCAAGGCAGCCAACTGGATACGCTTCTGTCCGCCGAATTTCTCTATATTTCCCAAGATGGCCAACAGCTAAACAAGGCTGAATTTCAGGCAGAAAGAGCCTCAAAAACTCCTCTCAAAAACGTTGAACTGCTTTCTGTCAGCCAGAAAACCAAACTCATCCGCTATGAAATGGACGGTGTTATCCATACCAGCCTCTGGCGCCGCCACGAAGTATGGCAAAACATCTTTCACCAAGAGACACGAAAAAACCAGTCTGATGATTAAGTCAGTCTGGCTTTTTCATTGCAACACATCCTTCATTTCCCTGTATAATAAATAACAGTAATACTATCTAGACTTTGCAAATTTGTTGGTTTCTCTTTAGCTTTCAGGCCGTCTTTTTCAGGATTGTCAGACAAATAATAGTTGTCATAGCTATCATCTAGGTCGGTATAAATCTTTATCTTATCATTAACAAGTAAAGCAGCATATCTTGCCTGTCCAAAAGGCTTTCTTGAAATCTTTGTAAATTCAATTTTTTCAACATTCTCATAGTGATTCAGTAAAAATAAAGCCAGCCCCTCTTCCTGGTTGCGTACCATTACTTTTTCCTCAGTCGTCAGCCAAGCATTTTCTCCAGAGTAAATAACATCTGTCTCACCCGTATCTTTAAAATTTGTGACCTTCTCTTTCTTTTTCAGACGAAAAGTCAATTCTGTCGAATCAGTGTGAGAATCATCATTTATATTATAGCTTTCATCCTTTGACTCCAAAGAAATATGTGGGATATAACTGGTGTCATTTACAATGAGACTAACAGAACCTGCTTCCCAGAACTTTTTCTTGGAAAATTCATCAAATTCAATTTTTTGAACATCTTCATAATGATTAATGATATAAAGTGCAAGCTTTTTCTCTTTCTTATGAAGCTCAGTCATTTCTGTTTCTGACATCCATATTTTTTCACCATCTCTATTTACTATGCTGCTACATGCAGTCAGAAAAATCAGTGCAAGTATAGCCCAAAATAGTAATTTTTTCTTTCCTGACTTCAAGAGCAGTCTCCTTTAATAGTCTTTTGATATTAGTATACCACATCAGAACAAGTATCTTTATGTTTACTTGTAACTTTAAAGTTGATTTTCAAAGAAAAAAACCAAGGTTTGCCCTGCCTTGGTTGAAGATAGACTTCAATTTACTTATTCTTAATAAAACCAAATTCATTAAGAGGTGAGAGTCGGAACTCCACCACTCCCTTGATTTGACTGGCTTTGATGAGCCCAAATTCTCGGCTGTCCTTCGTATTTTCCCGTCGGTCATTAAGAATCAGATAAGTATCTTTAGTAATTTTATCTGACTTTGAGCCCTTCAAATCCATAATAGAGAAATCATGAGTATAGTAACCCGAACTTCCTGCTGAAGCTAGATATTTCTCGCGCATTTTCTCAATATATTCTTCCGACATGACCTGACCGTTCAGGTAAAGAAGATCATCCATATAGGTTACCTGATCCTTTTCCTGGGCAATGACCCGGCCGACATAGTCTTTGCCGTCCACTTCATAGAGGACAAAATCCCCACGCTTGATGTCTTGCTTTCTCGTCGCCAAGACCAAGTCATTCTTTGCCAAATAAGCATTGCTGTCTTGCTCAGTCACCCGATAAGGCGTATAAATAAAAACTCTCAGCCCTATAATAATAGCTGCCAGTACTGAAAAAATAATGATATTTCTTAATAAATCTCTCTTTAACATTCGTCTCTCCCATCTCTTTTATACCATTATATCATTTTTAGATAAAATAGACAAAGAGACAATCTTATTTCAAAAATCAATTCTCAAACTTGTTCTTCTCTCAAGTAAGATAAGTGGTATCACATAGACAAGAAAAAAACCGGTGATTTTCCAATCAACGGTTCTTTTTTGTTGTCTTAGATTAACGTACTGTACGAATGCGCATTGTGTTGGTACGAACTGCTTCACCAAGCGGCACACCAGCAACAATAACGATATCATCGCCAGATTCAACCAAGCCTTGCTCAACTGCAATCTTTTCAGCGATTTCAAACATATCATCTGTGTTAGATGGAGTTTCAGTAGTCACTGGAATAACACCCCAGTTCAGCATAAGACCACGTTGAGTCAATTCGTCAAAAGTGATAGCCAAGATATCAGCGTTTGGACGGTACTTAGAAATCAAGCGAGCTGTGTGACCTGTCTTAGTAAGGGTAACTACTAATTTGATATCCATTGAGTTTGTAGCATCTTTAACTGCTGAAGCCATAACTTCAGTCTTAGAGTTGCGCTCAAAGTTATCAGTTGTCAAACGGCCATATTCGTTAAGAAGGGTTTGAGCGTTCTTATCGATAGTCGCCATTGTTGTTACTGACTCAAGTGGGTATTTACCATTTGCAGACTCACCTGAAAGCATAGTTGCGTCAGTTCCGTCGATAACAGCGTTAAATACGTCTGATACTTCTGAACGAGTTGCACGTGGTTTTTCTGTCATGGTTTCAAGCATGTTAGTTGCTGTGATAACCACTTTACCAGCTGCATTTACCTTCGTGATGATCATTTTTTGGTAAACTGGAACCATTTCAAATGGTACTTCGATACCCATGTCACCACGGGCAATCATGATACCGTCAGCAGCTTCAATGATTTCGTCCAAGTTATCGATACCTTGTTGGTTTTCGATTTTCGCGAACAATTGAACGTGTCCATTACCAGTTTCTTCACAGATTGCACGAACTTCGTTGACGTCTTTTGCAGTACGTACAAATGAAATCGCGATGAAGTTGATTCCTTGCTCAAGACCGAAGCGGATATCGTCATTGTCACGCTCAGCAAGTGCTGGGAAAGGAATCTTAGTGTTAGGAATGTTCACACCTTTTTGCTTAGCAATGATGCCGTCATTTTCAACTTCTACTTCAAATTCACGAGTAGCATCGTCTTTAGCGATAACACGAAGACCAAGTTTACCATCATCAACCAATACTTGACGGCCAACTTCAACATCATCGTAGATGTCCAATCCACCAGCAACGTTCAAAGCAATTACTTCACGAGTAGATTTGATACCTTGCTTAGTAGCAACACGGATTTTTTCACCAGTCTTGTATGAATACTCTTTTGCATCGCCTTCAAACAATTCTGTACGAATTTCTGGTCCTTTTGTATCAAGAAGGAAACCAACTTTTTGGCCGGCAATTTCTTCTGCACGCTTAACAGTTGCCATGCGCTCTCCTTGCTCAGCATGGTCACCATGTGAGAAGTTGAAACGGAATGTGTTTGCGCCAGCTTCAATCAGCTTAGCAATGTTTTGAGCTGATGCTTCAACATCCAGCTTTTCTCCCCAATATCCGTCATCACCGAATTTTTTACCACCGCGGATTTCTACCGCAGGACCTAATGTTGCAACGATTTTTACACGTTTATTCATGATTGTATGAAACTCCTTCTTCTATTTGGCCTCTTGGCCTGAATAACAAATAACAAATAATAATTAAATATTGATGCTGCGGTTCAAATCAGCCAAGTCCAGATCAGCTTTGTGCGGATTGTTAACGACAATCTTGCCTTCAGCAGTCAAGCTAAAGAGCGCTCCTTCTTCAGCAGTTCCCAGAATTGGGCTTTCAACCATCTGCTCATTGCGGATTCCAACAGCAACTCCGCCGATACCTTCTTTAAGCAGTTTAACAGCATGTGCTCCCATACGAGATGCAAGAACACGGTCACGCGCAGTCGGTGAGCCTCCACGCTGGATATGTCCGAGCTCTGTGACACGCAAATCGCTCATATCACCAGCTTCTTTCAGCTTCTCAGCGAATTCATCCGCTGACATGACACCCTCAGCCAAGACAATGATGTTGTGCTTCTTACCCTTGGCATAGCCACTCTTAATGCTTTCAACAACTTCTTCGATCTTGAAACCTTCTTCAGGAACGATGATTTCGTCCGCACCAGATGCAATACCTGCCCAAAGAGCAATATCACCAGCATTACGTCCCATTACTTCGATAACGAAAGTACGGCGGTGACTGGATGAGGTATCCCGAATCTTGTCAATCGCATCCATAGCCGTAGTAACAGCTGTATCAAAACCGATAGTGAAGTCTGTTCCGACGATATCATTGTCAATGGTTCCTGGAACACCGACAGCCGGGAAGCCATGCTCTGTCAAGCGCATAGCACCGTGGTAAGATCCATCTCCACCGATAACAACGACACCTTCGATTCCATGTTTTTTAAGCTGCTCAATCCCTTTCAGCTGCCCTTCAACTTGGGCAAACTCAGGGTAACGAGCAGAGTGAAGGAAAGTTCCACCGCGAGAAATAATGTCACCAACTGATGTCGCATCAAGTGGGTAAATCTCGCCAGCAACCATTCCAGCGTAGCCATCATAAATCCCGTAAACTTCCATTCCTTCGGAAATTGCTTTACGAACAACTGCACGGATGGCAGCATTCATACCAGGGGCATCGCCACCACTAGTCAAAACAGCAATACGTTTCATTTCGCTTTTTGCTCCTTTTTCTTTTTAACATTCTTATAGATTATACCACAATCATCATGAAAATTCTCCTATTTTCCATATTTTTTAACGAAAAATCGTTTTCATAGTATAATTCTTCAATTCCTCTTGCAGCTGCTCTAATTTCTCCACTCGGAAATGAGGTGCAGATATAGTTCGCTTCTCATCTTCATAGCGCAGGACAACCGGAATATTGCCGGGGTATTTCTGCAAAACATGAGATATTTCCCGATCATGCTCATGTCCAGCAAGTTTTATCCAGAACCGTTCTGTAGTGGCTTCTTCTATATCTGACAAGACCAACTGTAAACGACCATCCCGCTCCTGCACCTTGCCGCTCAAGTAGTAAATCCCCTTCTCCTTAATGCGCTCACCTAGCTGGCGATAGGTATCAGGAAAGAGGGTAACATCCAGTTTTTTCTTGGTATCTGAAACCTGCAAGAAGGCCATATTCTCGCCATTTTTAGTCCGGATAGTCTTAATAGTCTGGACTTCAGCCAAAATCCTAGCTCTGCTATTTTCTGTCAACTCAGCAATCCAGCTAAAGGGCTGGGCCGCTTCTTTGGCCAGTTTAACCAAGGGGTGATCGCTAAGCCCCACACCGATTATGCTCTGTTCCAGCTCAAACTTTTCAGCATCGCTAAAATCCTGAGCCTCTGTCCAAGAATAGGTCGTATCCGCAAAGAGACTGCCCAGCTCATCCGCAAATACAAATAGATTAGGCAGATTGGCCAGAATTTTTTGCCGATTTTTCTCAAAACTGTCAAAGAGCCCCAGCTGAATCAGAGGAGTCAGCAGCGGAATCTTATGGTAATTCTGAGGCAGGCGCAGAATAAAGTCTTCCACCCCAGTAAAGGCAGCATTTTGTCGCTCTTCGATAATCCAGTAAGCCAAATCCCTAGGCAGGCCTTTGATATTTTTCAGACCCAAAAAAATCTTCTTATCCTGAAACTTATCATGGTAGGGGATATTGTTGATACTGAGGGGCGCTGTTTCAAAGTCAAAACTCAGGGCATCAGTGATATAGTCGCTGCTAGAATAATTGAGCATGACATCAAAGAAAACATCTGGATAGTGAGCCTTGAAATAAGCCAACTGAAAAGCCAGAGCTGAGTAGGCATAGGCGTGGCTGCGGTTAAAGCCATAGCCAGCAAACTTCTCCATAATAGCAAAGACTTCCTTGGCTTTGGATTCCGAATGCCCTAGCTTGAGAGCACCTGCGACAAAGTCCTCCTGCATGCGGTGCATTTCAGCAGCACTTTTCTTACCCATTGCCCGCCGCAAAATATCGGCTTTCCCCAGACTAAAGCCACCAAAGCGCTGGGCTACCTGCATAACCTGCTCTTGGTAGAGCATGATACCGTAAGTCGGAGCTAGAATATCAGCCAAACTGTCATCAATCAACTCCACCTGCTCCAGTCCATGCTTTCTTTTGACAAAATTGTCGATATAATCACTGGCTCCAGGACGATTGAGAGAAGTCGTGGCCACTACTTCCTCAAAGCAAACTGGCTGAACCCGCTTGAGCAGACTGATAGCGCCCGGCTGCTCAAACTGGAAAATCCCCTTGGTCTGGCCAGCCGCAAAGAGTTTCAGAGTGTCTGCATCCTCCAAGTCAATCTCTGCAATTTCAATATCTACCTCATATTTTTTCAGGGTTGCTTCTTTCATCCGCTGGACAAAGGTCAGATTGCGCAAGCCCAGAAAGTCCATCTTGAGCAGTCCTTTGCTCTCCACACCGTGGGCATCATATTGGGTGATATACATGTCATCACCATATTTGAGCGGTATCTGGTCTGTCAGGTCACTGTCGCTCATCACAACGCCGGCTGCGTGAATAGATGTCTGACGGGGATGACCTTCGATTTTTTTAGCAATATCAAAGGCCTTTTGATATTCTAGCTTACTGTTGATAATCTGACGAAAGGCCATATTTTTCTCATAAGCAGAGGTCAGACTATCGCCAAAGCGGATTTTCTTAGTGATATTGGTTAGCTCATACTCTGGCAGACCGAAGCGCTTGAAAACATCGCGAATGGCCTGCTTGGCTCCGAAAGTCGAGTAGGTCACAATCTGAGCCGCATGCATACTGCCATAGCGGTCACGAACATAGCGGATAAACTCTGGCCGGTAAACATCAGGAATATCGATATCAATATCGGGCATGGTATAGCGCTCTAGATTTAGAAAGCGCTCAAAGAGCAGGTTATTCTTGACTGGGTCAATCCCAGTAATCTCCAAAGCATAGGCCACCAGACTGCCGACAGCAGATCCTCGACCCATACCCATATAGTAGCCCTGACTGCGACCAAAGCGCAGCAAATCCCAGACGATGAGGAAATAATCATCAAAGCCCATCTGATGAATGACAGCCAGCTCCTGGTCCAGTCGTTCCTGATAAAGTTTACCTGTTAGACCACGTTTTTTTAAGCCAACTTCGGAGCGCTCCCTTAGCTCTTCCACAGCTGGCCGCTCCCGATTAAAGCGTGGCAGTTTCAGCTCCCTATTGATATCATAGTGAACATCACGGACTAGCTTCTCAAGATTAGCCAGACTCTCTGGGAAAGTTTCCTTAAAAGCTCCTGCCAGAGCATCTGGTGCCAGAAAAAACTCATGATTAGGGAGGCTGCCAATCTCGCGCAGGCTGGCATTTTCTCGAATAGCCCGGAGCATCTGCAAGGTTTCCAAATCCCCCCTATCAAAATATCGGACGGTATGCAGGGGCAGGGTTGGCCGACCAAACTCCTGCTTAGGCGTTGCTGGAAAGACTCCAACATAAAAATCCATCCCCAAATCTAAATCTGCTACTCCGTCAAAAGCAGGAACAATCAAAGCTAATCCCTTAAATAGATGCTGAAAATCCTCCCAATTTTTTTGTCCCATCATCTTGAGAGTCGAGACTTTCATCAGATTGCGATAGCCCTGACTGTCCAAGGCCAGCAGACGGAGATGAAGCTCCTGCTCTGCCTTGATCAGACTCAGCTCCAAGCCTAAAAGTGGCTGCAGTCCCGCAGATTCGGCTTCCTCTAAGAAATGATAGGCTCCATAGAGATTGTCCACATCCATCATGCCCAGATGACTGTATCCTAAGTCCTTGGCTTTCTGCACATATTTCTTTATCGGGACCAAGCTATCCATAAAACTGTAAACAGTCTTGGTATCAAGTTGTATCACCACATTTTTCTCCTTGAACATGCTTTGCTTCTTCTTATAACTATTATACCGCAATTCACTGAATGAGGGAAATAGGAGTTTGACTGAACAGAAAGATTCCATTCCCTCTTTCCGGCTTTCTTTGCCATTTTCCTAAGGAAAAGGTATAATAATTGTAAATTGAAGAAAATAAAGGAGATATGTATGAATCAGTATCCTCTGGTCTATCTTGACCATGTCCATAAAAATTATGGCGACGCACCCGCCCTGTATGATGTGAGCTTAAACATCCAACCTAGCAGAATTATCGGACTTCTAGGTCCTAATGGAAGCGGCAAGACAACTATTATCAAGCTTATCAATGGTCTCTTGCAGCCGACCTCTGGCCATATCTATCTCAAAGGCGTCAAACCTTCTCCTGATACCAAAAGAATCGTTTCCTATCTGCCAGATACGACTTATCTAAGCGACAGCTCCAAAGTAATCGAAGCTGTAAAATATTTTCAAGATTTTTATGATAATTTTGACAGCACGAAAGCCATGCAGCTTCTAAAGGATCTTCATATCGATCCTCAAGCGCGCATAGGAAGCCTTTCAAAAGGAAACAAAGAAAAAATGCAGCTCATTTTGGTCATGAGCCGCCATGCGGAGCTTTATATCCTAGACGAGCCTATCGGTGGTGTTGATCCGGCCGCTCGCGACTATATCCTGCAGACCATCATTCAAAACCGCACACCTCAGTCTTCTGTCATCATTTCCACCCACTTGATCGCAGATATCGAGCCAATCTTGGATGAAGTAATCCTGATTAACCAAGGTCAGATCTTTTTGCATGAAAATGCTAATCAGCTGCGTCAACAGTACAATCAATCCATTGATAATCTCTTCCGCAGCCAGTTTCGCTTTTATTAGGAGGTCTTCATTATATGTTTGGAAAACTGTTTAAATACGACTTTAAGTCTAATTATAAATGGTATTGTATCACCTTTGCCATTCTTCTGTCTCTCTCTATCTTGATGGGATTTATAACTGGCAGCAGCTTGAGACCTGAGGTCATGGAACGCTATAGTGACTACCCAATGGCTACTAGTGGTGTTATTTTCACTTTATACCTACTCTTCCTCTTGCTTTTTTCTGCATCCTGCGCTGTCTTTCTGTCCAATACCATCATTATCATCCGTCGGTTTTATAAAAATGTTTTTGGGCGAGAAGGCTACCTGACTTGGACTTTGCCGGTTACGCCGCATCAGATTCTTCTGTCTAAACTTCTTTCCGCATTTGTTTGGACCCTCTTGTGTATGCTAACCATGTTTATTAGCGGCCTTGTCATTTTTGGCATTGCCCTCCCTATTACAGGCTATTCATTTAATGAGATTTTTAAATATATTGGCGAAATCCCAGATTTATGGCTTTGGATTGTCAAATACGGCTTCCTTAATCTCCTTCAAATACTTTCTGGTATCCTCTTCTTTTATCTAGCAATCTCAGTCGGACAGCTTTTCAAGAAGAATCGGATTATGATGGCTGTGCTCTTCGGATTTTTGATTTGGACTGTTCTGGCAGTCCTGTCACTCTTATTACCTAGTTCTTTTGATTCATATGGACTACTTAGTTTATATGATTATAGTTACTCCTCTTCGGAATTTGAACAGATGCTAGATGGTTTCATTATTATCCGAATCGTCTTTGAACTCGTCAAAATTTTCGGTTTCTATTTTACAATCTATGCCATCGTAAAAAACAAACTAAATCTGCAATAAGCAAAACAAGGTTGAAACAAAACGTTTCAACCTTGTTTATTTTTACTTCAGAATAATCGCTGCCACGATGGGGCTGACCAGAACGTACATGAGGCCGGTCACGCCAATCGCAAGTCCTGCCATAGCTCCTGCGACCTGGCCGTATTTAAAGGCGGTTCCCGTTCCTACCGCATGGCCTGTTCCCCCTAAAGCTAGACCAATAGCTACCGGGTCTGTGATTTTTAAGAGCTTAAGAAGCGTTGGTCCTAATACACTGGTCAGAATGCCCGTCGCAACCACCACCACTAAGGTCACTGTAGCAAGACCTTGCAGCTTGTCTGTGATACCGACAGCCATGGCCGTTGTGACAGATTTCGGAAAAAGAGAAACAGCCAGAAAGAAATCCATTCCGAAAAACTTAGCCAGTAAAGCAGTGAAGCTGGTATTGACTACAACCGCCGCAAAGGTCCCAATCAAAATACTGCGTGCATGGTGCTTCATCAAATGAAAAGTCTTGTAAAGCGGAATCCCCAAAGCAACCGTAGATGGCACAATTAGGTTGTTTAAATAGGAGCCGCCGACATAGTAATCCTTGTAGGAAATACCGGTTAATTTTAAAAATGCAATAACCAAAACTGCTGCAATCAGCAACGGTGTTGTCAAAGGATGAGGAAATCTCCGAAAAATCAATAGACCACAAAGATAGGCCAAGATAGATAAGGCAAGGCCAAAGAGAGGGTTGCTCCATAAATCAGACATTGCTGGCGTCTCCTTCCTCATAATCTCCTTCAAAACGAGTCTTAATCAGCTGCACCACAACTGCAATCACGCAGACATTAAGCACAATCGCTCCTAAAACAATCAAAATAATCGGCAGCAGATAAGGCGCGATGACCTGAAATTTATCCATGATACCAACCGCAGGAGGCAGAAAAAGGATGGTCATATTTGCCAAAAGAAAATTGCCAACCATGCTGATATGACGCAGGCGTAGGAGCTTGAACTGCAGAGCCAAAAACAGCAAGACTAAACCAATGATACTGCCCGGAACAGGCAGGTGGAAAACACTTGAAATTCCTTCTCCAACGAGGGAAATCATAAAAATAATCATCAACTGAACGTATAATTTCATACCAAACCTCCATCACTTGTATATCCAGTTTACTCCTTTTCAGGAAAATATCAAGGTGCTCTCAGAAATTAAAACCTTTACATAAAAAATCAGCTTATAAAAATTCCCTCCATCGTCTGCAATAGAGGGTCTTTCTTATTTAGCCATCGTCTGAGAAATCAAAGAGATTGAATCATAAAGAAAATCATGAGCACAATCAGGGAAAGGCTTGCTAAAAGAACTAGGATTTTCTTTGCGAGGTGGGTTTCCCAGTAGCCTGACTTGCCGATTGATGTATTGGTGTCTCTGTAAAATTGCTGGTTTTCTCTGGGAAGAAGACTAACCAGCAAAATCAAGACAAAGGCTGCTACAATGGTAAGTGTAATCAATATTGTTTGCATTTTATTTCCTCAAGGCTCCAATCAATGTAAAAATCAAGCCAATCAAGATCATCAAGCCCAAGGCGATGACAAAGGCCTTGTTGAGATTTTCACCCAAGCTAGTCTTTTCTTTCTTGGGCTTGCCATGCTTAAGCTCATCTAACCGTCCCTCAATATCCTTATGAAATAAATCTTTTTTAGCCATGTTGACCTCCTAACAAGCTTTGGAGAGTCTCCTGATAAAGACTGACGGGTACATCGTTAGCATGTCGACCTTGAGCTTGCAAGGCTGACCGCATCTGCTCAACACCAGATAAGGCTTCTTCCAAAGTTGATGCCAGTTGAGCTGGCTGGCTGCTGTCAAAAATATGCTCTCGGGCAATGTAGTGTCTGTCATGCAGGGTCTGCTCAAAGCCAAGAATCAAGAGATTGTTCTCAAAAGCCTTGCGCACTGCCTGCAGGACCTGACCGCCGTGATTGATATCCAGATAGATGTCTGATTCCAAGTAGAGCTGCTCAATCTGCTTGAGACTGGCATTTTGATAAAGTACGACATTCTTATAGGACAGCATAGACAAGAGCTTGGGCGACATTTCCGTGAGAGCTGCAATGCGAAAGACTAGCTGCGGCAGGGACTGAACAAAAAACTCTAAGCCTTCAATCTGATCTGAATGGGTCAGAATTAAAGCATCTTTTCGTAGGTAGTTATCCCGCTTGAAATCATAATGATAGCCCAGATGCAGGAACTTATGCTGGTCAGTCGCTGCCAGACTCTTGGCCTTTTCATAAGTTGCTAAATCTGGAATGACAATGGTCTGCGCCCGCAGCTGACTATTTTCCAGAATCAACTGCATATTGCCGGGCAGCTCATCATACAGAGGCTCCTGCCAAAAGAGAATATCCTGGCCAGACCGGCCGGTCAAGCTGTGGGAAACTAGGAAAGAATAAGCCAGCGAATTAAAGAGAATGTGATCCAAGTCAAAGTCTAGCCGCTCTAAAAAGAAACGGATAAAATCCACTCGGCTTTTAAAAATCCGCAAGGGCTCTTGGTCTAAAGTCAGGATGATGTCACCAGTGGCATGATTTTCCACGATACGCTCCTGACCATCAGTGCTGTAATAGGTTGTGTTGAAAGCTTCCTGTCCTGATTTATAGGCTGTTTTAGCAAAGCAGCGGCCTTGCTTATTATAGCGCTCACTCAGTCGTAGCTGGCCTTTTTTATCCAGCCAGTCTACCTGCTTGACCAGCCGGCCCTTGGCTTGACTGGCATAGTGAATCCGTGCCCTTTCTTCTCCCATGTCACTGACACGCGCCGACTGATGGTCACCTGTGATTTCCCAGAAAGGTGGCACTGGTACTTGATTGAAAAAGAGCGGATGGTCTACTCCCTCTTCATCCCCCAGAAAGTAAGTATAGGGGGAGATCATGTCATCCGGCAGAAAGCCATTGGCCTCAATGACAATGGTCGGACAGTCATAGCCAGCTGCAAGGAGGGAATCATGCAGATCCTGGGTTTCCTGATTGTAATAATCAAAGAGCTGAATCATCTCTGACCTCCTTTAAAAGCTGGGACCAAGCCGCTTCAACTCGGCTGGTCAAATAATTCTCGGCCACTTGATAAGAGTGTTGGCTCATCTCCTGCTGGCGTCCTTGGCTAAAAAGAGCTACTATCTTCTCCACAAAAGCAGCAATAATCTGATCCTCGACCTGATTGGAACTGACCGGTATCAGATAACCATTTTTACCATCATCGATAAAAGTCTGATTGCCATAGCGGACATCAAAGCCGATGAGAGGCAGACCCGATCCAACTGCTTCCATGAGCGTTAGACCAAAGCCTTCACTGGTTGAAGCCGTCAGATAAAGCTCATAACCTACATAAATCTGGCTCAAATCTGCATGCCCCTTGAGCCGAATGTAGTCCTGAGCTCCTGCTTCCTCAATCCTGCGGCGCAGCTTCTCCTCTTCGCCCCCCTTACCGTAAATGTCAAGAGTCAGCTCAGGCAGCTGGGCATGGGCTTGGACAGTCGCTGCCACTAGCCAATCGATATGCTTTTCCGTAGCGAGACGCGAAGCCGTAATCATAGAGAAAGGCTTGCGAGGCTCTTTGGGATAAGTCAACTGGTCGAGACTCCCCACCGGTATGGTGACAATCTTGGGCTGCTTGTCCGAGTAATGCTGAAACTGCTGCTCTAGAATCGCTTTCTGAGCCTCTGTTGCCACGATGAAAAAGTCCACCTTATCAGCATTGGTAAACTGGTAGTCATAGAAATTATTCCAGAGAATGTAGTCGTCACTGCTGGCATTTTCACTAAAATGCTCTGCATGGACCACCACTCCCAGCTTAGCCTTCTGACTCTCCTCAAAGACAACCTGACCAATCCCAGTCTCCCTATCCAAGATGACCACATCATCAGATTTCAACTCCAAGCTCTGAAGAAAATAACGAACCAGCTCAGCCTTGGAATAGAAAATCCGATCCGGAAAGCGATAGAGCTCTTCCTGACCATCCTCTATCAGCATGTCATAGGCCACACTGCCGTCTTCGTGGTAAAAACGGCGCTGGTAGAGGGTTGCGGCGTCATTGTGGGGTGCGAAGTACTCACTGGCATAGCGGACATAGGAGAAATAATCCTTGCGAATCAATCTCCCCCGCGAGACATACTCCACATGCTCGACAAAGTCCTGGTCTTCCTGCCGCAGATAGCAAGTGATAAACTGATCATCCTGCGGATAGAAATAGCGGACAATCTTGCCCTCTCTCTCCGAGCGCTCCGGCTGACCTGCGACTTGAGCCAGCACCTGATCCAGCGTCACCGTCGTTGGTGCAATCTTGACATCAGTAAAGTAATTATAAAGCCAGATAACTTCCTCATCCAGAAAACCAATATTTTCCGTCAAATGCTGAATATTATCCGCTAAAATCATATCCATAAAGATAAACTTAGCCGGCTGCTGGATCCTGCGCAGAAGCTGGGCCCGATAAGCTTGGGCGTATTCTACACCGCTGCTGGCCCAGCCAATGCCTAAGTTGATGTTATATACTGTCATATTCTCCTCGTCTTACGGGAAGTACATGATGACTTCTCCTTTAGGGTTGAGTGCCAATTCACTCATCAAAAGATTCTTGACAATCTGCTGTTTCATGCGCTCCTTCATATATTCAAAGCCATCGTAAGCCTCTTGATAATATTCTACCAGAGGATTTTTCATAGAGAAATGCTGACCGCTCAAGGCCGTCTTGAGTTGCTGCAGATAGTCCACCTGCTCGACCCAGTTCTCATCAATAGCCTTGAGAACGGACACCCGCTGAAAATGGGTGAATAGCTTGTCAGACTTGAGATAGGCTTTCTTTGCCTGCAATTCCTGCTCAGCAATATCCTGCAAGAGCTCTGCAATTTTCTCCGGCGAATAAATATCAAAATCATAAGGAATACGCTCAGCATGATAGCTGAAATGGTCTAAAATAAAGCGATAGAGGTCAGCTCGCGTCTCATAGGACTGCTCATAGGCCGCCTGATGAATGACCTGACTGAGGACACGGCTGATTTCTTCATCAATCCGCTCTTCAGCTTGAATCAGACGATTGCGCTCAGCATAGGTAATCTCCCGCTGAATCTTCATACACTGGGCATATTCCAACGTCATCCGACGGGACATCTTGGCACTGCTTTCGCTGGCTCTCTGGGCCTTAGCTACTAAGCGTCTAAAGCGGCGCTGTCCCAGCTGGACTGGATGCTGCTGAACTTCTTCAGTTGAATAGTCCTTGTAGAGCTTCTTGAGCCAATCTGGCCCCCACTTCCTGAGCAGATCATCCTCTAGCGAGATGAAAAACTTACTAATCCCCGGATCACCTTGGCGGCCTGAACGGCCACGAATCTGTAGGTCAATCCGCTGGTTCTCCATCCGCTCAGTACCAATCACCACGAGACCACCCAAATCAGCGACACCCGGTCCCAACTTTATATCCGTACCGCGGCCGGCCATGGATGTAGCCACCGTCACAGCACCTTTCTGCCCAGACTCTGCGATGATCTGCGCCTCACGCGCCGCATTGTTGGCATTGAGCAGATTGTGGGCGATGCCTTCTCTCAGCAGTAGGGAAGAGTAAATCTCTGACATCTCCACTGAGCCGGTGAAAATCAAGAGTGGATTGCCTTGAGCATGGTAGTGCTTGACCTCGTCTAGTGAAGCAAAGACTTTTTCTGGCAGAGTCTGATAAAGCTGGTCTGGCAAATCCTGTCGAATAACTGGCTGGTTGGTCGGGATCTTGATGACAGACATGGAGTAAGTCTCCATAAACTCGCTCTCCACCACCTTGCCGGTTCCAGTCATACCAGAGATTTTCCGGAAGAGCCGGAAGAGATTCTGATAGGTGATGGAAGCCATGGCCCGCGTTTCCTCCGTCAGCTTGACATGCTCCTTGGCCTCAATGGCCTGGTGCTGGCCTCCCTGAAGCCGGGTCATTTCCAGCAGACGGCCGGTTGCGCGGTCCAGAAGTACAACTTCTGCTTCTTTGTCACCCTGGCGGACAACATAGTCCTTATCCTTCTTGTAGAGCTTGTGGGCCCGCAAGGCTAGATTGAGGTGGCGGACCAACTCTTGATTTTCCTTGGAAAAAAGATGCTCCAAGTCAAGAAAAGACTCTGCCGCTAAAATACCTTTTGATGTCAGCCAGACTTCATTTTTCTCGTCATCGTAGTGGTAGTCCTCTTCTTCTTTCAAAGTCGTAATGAAGGTATCCATGATACCATAGAAGTTTGACTGAACTCGAGGAGCACCAGAGATAACTAAAGGCACCTGAGCGCTGTCCAAGAGGATGGAGTCAATCTCGTCTATGATGACATAGTTGAAAGGACTAAGATATTGGCTATCCTTATTCTCTGCTAGATTTTCAATCAGATAGTCAAAGCCCAAGGCACTATTGGTCGTATAGACAATATCCGCCTGGTAAATCAGCCGCTTTTGCTTGGGCGTCAAATTTCCAGACTCATCAGCTACCACTGCTGCCTCAATAGTCAGCCCCAGAAAACGATAGACCTGACCCATTTCCTGAGCGTCCCGCAGGGCCAGATAGGTATTGGTGGTCACCAGCATAGCTCCTTGTCCAGACAGGGCATTAAGATAGAGCGGCATGGTAGCTGTCAGGGTCTTACCCTCTCCCGTAGCCATCTCAGCGACATTGCCCTCATGGAGAACAATCGCCCCCATGACCTGCACATCGTAGGGAAACATGCCCAGCACCCGCTTGTCCGCTTCCCGCACCACAGCATAAGCCTCCGGCAGCAAGTCGTCTAAAGTCTCACCTGCGGCCAATCTCTCCTTAAATTCCTGTGTTTTCTTTCGCAGGTCAGCGTCTGACAAGCCAGCCATTTCTGACTCAAAGCTCTTGACTTTGGCTAAGATTTTCTTTAAGCGCTGAATTTGAAAATGATTTTTAATCATCAGACTCCTCTATGATTTGGTCAATATTTAGGCAATGAAACTCTAAGGACTCAACTCCTGCACTCAGCAGCTGAACCTTATAGCTATAGGCTTCCTTTGGGTAGGTAAAGATCATACTCTCCGAGCGCTCCACTTGATTGCTGATTTCTTTATCATAGCGGTCAAAGAAGATGATTTTCAGAAAGACGCTGGCTTCAGGATAAGTGGTCATATCTCTAGACAGGCCGTAGCGAGCTCCCTTTTTGAGCAAGGGGAGAGCAGGTACCTGCCGGTCTCGCTGATAGTTCCATTTGGAAGACCATTCATGGATGGTCTGGCCAGAAGCCATTAGTTTATTTTCAAAAAATACATGTGAAGGGGAATGAATAATAAGGGTAGTGCCGTAGAGATAGGTAAAGTCAGTCATTTTACCAGCTGCCGAAACCCCTCTCAGCTCTCCCCAGTAAACACCCTTTCTTTTTTGAATCTTCATTTCTTTCTCCCAAATTCCTTTTCCAATATCATTCGATAATAATTCATAAACCAAGACACAGACACAGCTAAGTCGTCATTATGGCGTCCAGGGACACCTCTGCTAATTAGCTTGGCCTCAGTCAGATGAAGAGCTGCCACCAGATCCTCATAGGCCGTCGGATCATAGTCCTCTTCTCTCATATAGGCGATACCAAAGGTCGTACGGCTGAAATCAGCCTTCTCAAACTTACGCCAGTAGCGTTGATTCAACTCCTCTACATGTTCCTGATCTTTGCCACCCGTGTGACGGTGAAGGACATCTAGAGCCGTCGGAAAGACCTCGGGCAGGCGTAAACGACCACGTTGGGCAATAGTGCCTAGATTTCCCAAGGGCTTGGACAAAACGATAGCCCGCGGACGAAACTCCGAACCGTAATAAACCGCACCATAGGTCCCCATTGACATGCCTGATAGAATCAAATCCCGCTCAGTAAAGCCCAGAAAGTCTAAATGCTCTTGGATAATATTATGAATACTGCTCTCCAGTTCCTGACTGCCCAGATAGAACATACCGCCATCCACGCGCGGATCAGAAAACAAGAGAAAAGGACAGCCTAAACTCCGCATCATTCCAAAGCCCTCAAAGCCTTCCGCCCGACGGTAACCAGAGAAATAAACAGCCAAAGGCGGCTTCAAATCTCCTGGATAAAAGAAGTAATTAATCTCTTGTCGATGGCTATCGCGGAGAATCTTTCCACCCAGGACGTACTTGCCAAACTCATAGCGGGTCAGGCGCTGATGCAGAGCACCAACCTGAATCCGTCCCTCGCCTCTAGCCTCCAGACTGACTCCCAGATAGGAAGTAAAGTCATTGTCCAGAACCATGGATTCCCGCATGTCCTCTTCTGCGAAAATAGTCTCGCGAGCAATATCTGCAGTCGAGCCTTCTTGAATATTATAGAGGCGCAGCCGCAGCTCACAGCTGCCTGACTTTTCATATTCAAGCCAAAGTTCAACTGGATTGAACTTGTTGGCTATAACATTGTATTTCCAAGACAGGATTGGCTGAAAGTCCTGACCAAAATCCCCTTCCAGCTCTAGATTTTCATAGCCATTGTAGCAAATCTTGCCACGAAAGCCGGGACTGACCACCATATCAAGCGGGGTCATCTTATCGCCATACTGGCCGGAAAAGAGAGCCTTGGACAGCTTGCGGACCAGGTCAGCTCGATTGCTCATATCCGTTGGCTGAGCACAGTGACGCTTAAGGAAGTACTCAATATCCGCTTCCTGAGTTTCCTGTTCCTGATCATAGAAAACTGTATAAGGGATAATCTTGGCCTCAATCATAAACAAATCCGGAATCCGACGCAAATCGTCTACCAGAATCGCATCAAACTTGCTAATCTTATCCATCTCCATGACCTTTTTGATAGCTAGATTGGAGTTAGGAAAGAAATAATACCAGGCCATATTGTCTGGAATAGCAAGCTCTTTACTCCAGTCGCTTGAGCCAATCTGTAAGATTTTCAGCTTATTTTGCATTCTCAGCCTCCTTGAGCCACTGCTCCCACCGGCCAATCAGCTCCAGACCAGTATTATGATGGATTTTTTCAATGGAATAAATCAGAGCCTGGTTCCAATTTTTCAAACCTTCCAAGTAATAGTCTGCAGCAATCGGTAGATCAGAGATAGAGTCCAAGATATAGCCATTTTGCAGATGGGTCACATAGTCCGAGCCCACCAGATTAATCTGCGGAATCCCGGCAGAAATACCAGCAATCTGTGTATAGAGATTGGGCTGCTCACTCAGGTCAATGATTAACCGCGTATCGTCCAGCTCCTGAATCAAGCTGAGCTCGTCCGTGATATTCTTAATGGTGAAACGGAGGACCTGCTCCTGATTTTCCAGCAGGGCATTCTCAGCCTGCTCACTGCGGCGGTAGTTCTTGACAAATTCATACCGATTCAGAAATTCATCAATAACCTCCTGCACCTTGGTCTCCACCTTTTGGATTCCTTCCTGCCAAGCATTGTAAACACCGATAGTCAGCTCCGTATCCGGATGCTTGGCCACATAGTGAAGAACCTTGAAGATGGCATAGTCATTAAGCCCTTCTTCCAGATTAATTTGATAAAAAATCTTGGATTCGCGGCGGCGTTGGCTCTTGCCCAGCTGCAGACGGGTATCAAAAGGCGACAGGTAATGCACCTTCTGAGCCTGTCCAGGCAGGTAGCGCTGAATAGCCTTCTTGAAATCCATGCGATCAGTCAAGACTAAATTCGCCTGCTGCAAATCTGCTTCTAAAGCTAGCCAATCCACTGTATGATTGCGCTCATGGAAAAAACTGAGAATGATTTGAACATTCTTGGGCAATAAGCGCAAAACGGCTTGAGTGTATAAGGGATGCGTTGCCAGCACGAAGCGGCTGTCCGGTTCTGCATTGCGCTCGATATAGTGGCCTAATTTCTCCAAGATTAAGTCCGGCATCCGCTCATACTCCAGCTTATCAAAGTCCAGTAAGTAAGCAGGATTGACCTCTACCCGGCGGTCGTCAGGCTTCAGATGCTCACGAATCCGCCAGTCACCATCCGGCTGTAGGTAGTCCTGATAAAGGAGCTGACCTGCTTCATAATAGGTGATACTGGAAACAAAGCCCCGATCATCAAAGATATAAAACTTGTCCAGCTGGTCATCCTTGAAAAACTTGATGAAACTGATAAAGCCTTCTACTCCAAACTCGACATGGGCATAGAGCTGTCCCTGCCTGCGGACCATGATTAGAAAGGGCGTATAGACAAACTCGCAGTCTGGCTCCCAGTCCAGATCCTTTATTTGCAAGACCTGCATTTCTTTAGACTGGATTCCCTGAATCTCATCAAAGACCGAGTAATAGTCCGTCTCAAAAATGTCCTGCCGATGCAAGAGATAGCGGGCATGTGGCATATAGGCTGGCAAAAGCAGCTGAACGGGCAGATTTTCACTTTGAAAAATACGAATCTGATGAATGGTATCATCAAACTCCAATCGCTGCATAGAGCGGTACCAAGGGACAATATCCCGGTGCCAAACCCGCTCCCCACTGCCACTCCATGAAGGAATAAAGTAATACATAGTTTCTCCTACAATAATGAACGATAACGGTCATTAAGCGTCAAGGCCTCCACCTCGTCCTTAATAGAAAAGACCATCCCGATAAAAATCATAAAAATCCCCGGAATCATACTGAGCCGCAGATACCGAATATCTACTAGCACCACCATCATGGGCAGGCCAGCAGTTATAATCAGATAGACAGCTCCCACGATAGCAAAATAAGTCACCAAACCATTGATATAATGGCGGGTCGCTGATCCAGGATAAACATTTTCGATATACTCTCCGCTCTTTTGCATCCGCTCAGCAATCTGGTCGCCGCTGATATTGATAAAGGCGAAGGCCAGTGCCAGAATGAAAATAGTCAGCAAATAGAGGATAAACCAAGCCGGACTTCCCATAGACAGCGCCTCTATCCACTGCTCAATCAACTGATTGTCCGACTGGAGAAAGTGGATAATCAAAAGGAAGTACTGGGGAACGCTGACCAAGGTCATAGCGTACATAATCGGCATCCCACCAGCAGGATTAAGACGAATATCCAGATAAGAGTACTTCTTGAAACGGTTATGGATATTGATCTTATTGACAGGAATTCGATACTTGGACCGCTCAACCGTAACAGCCAGATAGAGAAAGACTAGGCTGAAAACCAGCAGCAGACCCAGCCAAAGAGATGAAATCTTCAGCTCCTTGATGGAGTCCCAAATATCCTGCGGAATGTAGGCAATCATGCTGGCCATGACAATCATGATGGAGCCGCCAAGTCCCATAGCAGCATTCAAATCCGTCAGCCAGATGAGAAAGTAAGTCCCAGCCATCAAGACCAAGGTATCTAAGACGATAATCGTAGTCATATTCACCCCACCTATCTCCTGTAGAGGCAGGTTTAGGACCAGTGCCACGGACTGAATCAAGGCAATGACCAAGGTCAGTAGCATCCGCCGCCTTTCCTGTACTTCCAGTGGGAGCTTACTCAAGCCTAGGCGCTTGGACACAGCAAACATCTGCCAGATCAGCATAGAAGACATCCAAGGAGACAAGCCGACAGAAAAGAGCGACATACTGCGTAGATTTCCACCCATCAGGGCTGTCGCATAGTTCAAGGTCGTAGAAGCCCCGTCCATAGCCGCAGCCTTACTCATATCGATGAAGGGCAGGGTCAGCTTGGTTCCCAAGACATAAATAAATAAGAAAAACAGGGTCCACAGAAACTTCTTGATAATGAACGGTTTAAAAAATGACTTCACACTGACTCCTCATGACGATGGCTGGAAAGACTCTAAGATAAGACTTCCATCACCGCATCTACTAAGACTTTCTTGCTAAAATAACCTTCCTTGAGTAAGAAAGAGAACTTTCTAACCCGCTCGACCATAGCCTGATATTCCTCTGCAGTCAGATTTTCAACGATCCGACTGGCCTCTTCCAGACTGTCTACGACAAAGCCCAGACCGTGCTCGCGAATCAGCTCTGCATTGGACAGGTAAGAAGGGACGATGACCGGAATCCCAGCTGCCAGATAGGTGGCAGATTTATGAGAGATATTGAGACCATAGTATTCCGGCTCGTCTGCTGGATTTTCCTCAACGCCCCAGACCAGACCCAGACCACCCTTGGACAGCTCCAAGAGCAACTCTGGCCGGCTGACCCAGCCGCGATAGCTGACATTGGCCTCTGGATTTAACTCTTCCTCAGGCGAAAAAATCTCCAGCGGCGTAGCATAAGACCAATTGATCAGATGCGGAAAACGCTCCACACTTCCTGCAAAATACAGCTTAGGCGCAAACTGAGGCTGGTGCAGGGGCAAATCATAGGGATGATCCCACATGCGCTGGACCAAAATCTTGTCCACCGTCAGCCCCTCTGCCAGAAGCTTGTCGCGCATCTGCTCAGAAGGCACGATGACCGCATCTGACTGATTGTACATATCGATATACTCCGGCATCAGATAATAGTTTGACGGGAACATCAGCGGCGGCACATCATGGATAAAGGTAATCAGCTTGGCCTGCAAAATCTTGAGCTTGCTGATAAAGGCCTGGTCAAACTCCCGGCCATTCCAAGTCGGCGACTGATAGATAACCACATCGCCATAGCCCACACTAGCCATGATACCGTCCAGACGACGACTAAGCTCCGACTGACTGTCGCTGTAAATATCGTAAAAATAAAAACTCAGTTCATTAAAGCCCAGCTGCTTAGCTAGCTTGGTCACATCATTCTGGGCAATCAAGGCCGTACTCTGGCCAGACATACCGTATAGATTGGTAATATTAACTTTCATATTCTTTTTCTAATCTTCATTCCTGAGCCAGATTGGCAACAATCTGACTGTCATAAGCTTGGTCATCTCTAAACTCAATATCCTGATCAAAGTTGTGCTCAGCCGTATGCTTGTGCGACAGCTTGACCTTGTGCGTAGCTCCCATCTGGAACCACTCATACTCTGAGTCAATATGCCCAATATCTAGTGCCCGATAACCTTCCTGAACCAGATCATAGACCAAGACCTTGGCCGTCGGACCCAGCATGGTCAAAATCAGACGATTGTCCGCATGTTCTCGAACAGCCTGCTTGATGGCCTCCAGCTTGCTGTAGGCGTTGCGCGAAGGACAGATAATCCGCTTGATGGACCTAGCCCCGTCAAAGAGGTCATTACCTACACCAGAGCGAGAAGTTTCTCCCTCCACGATCAAGAGGTCCTTGTCCTGCCATAGCTGCTTGAGCTTTGCAAAATAGCCCGCAGACGGCGTCTTATCTTCCAAATCGATATAAGGCCGGGAAATAAAAGTTGAGCCATACCAAGGTGCTCGGCAGATATTTTTATATTTTTCAAGAAAATGTGGCAAATGATTTAGATTCCAGAAATTCTGGGCATCAATGGAATAGCGCTCTAGCCCTGTAAAAACATCGGGCAGACAAATCATCAAATGCTCATCGCTCTCCATAGACATGATCTCTCTCAAGCGCGCTGACAGTTCTGGATCAAAGTCCTGATAGACGATACTACGGCCCGCAACCAAATCCATCTCCCCATCTCCAAAGCGAACCACTGAAGCACCTTTCTCCAAGAGATAGTCCAGTGATTGGTCGATAGAGAGGACAGAAATCTGCCGCTCCTCAGGCTCGGCCAAGCCCAGCTTCTCAATAGCCTGCACCATGACTTCAGGGTTATCAGCTGGAAAGACTTCCTGCCCCTGCTGGCCATGGACTGTACTATCAAAGGCAAAGACTGGCTTGCCAGCAGACTTAAAGCGAGCAATAATGTCCCCTACCTCATCGCCGGCATTGATATCCAGCAGCAGCTGAGACTTAGCTTCCAGTGACTCCAAGAGAGCCGGAATGCCCGCAATATCTGAGCTGACACTGACATTAGGATACTGGAGCAGACGCGTGATTGGCTCTGCCACCACTACCGGTGCAGCGATGTAGAAATGACAGACAGGCAGGGCTTGAATCAGATAGTTGATATGCATCAGGTCACAAGAGTAGGTGTAGACCAGGCAGGACAGGCTTGAGCCATCTTCACCTTCCACCATCTTTTGAGTCAGGGCTCCGACTGGCTCCTGCATATCCGACCAATCCAGTCCCTGATAGAACCACCAGACCTCACGATAGATGGACTGGGTATACTCTTTCCAAGGCTTGCGCTCGGTCAGATAGTGAATCACCGGCGGATAGAGACCTTTTTCTGGCTCATAGTCCGAAAAGGTCGTGTGCAGCGTAATACAGTTATAAGCAAAAGGCAGCTCCATCCAGCGGTTTTCAAAGAGCATATTGAGAATGCTTTGGTCATCCTGAGTAACTTTATCATGTAAGTTATCAGTCATCTCAATCAATTGACCCGCAATATCGTTTTCTCTCCAGTAGTTCACATTAATTAGTAAAACACCTGAATTAAAAATCTGCTCGCCAAAGTATACTTCTCCACCCAGATCTCTTACCGCTCCAAGCGGATAGGTACCTAAATCAACTGCAAAAATTTCTGATAAGTCACGTGTAACTACAATATCGCAATCCAAATAAAGAGCTTGATCTTCCTCTACAAAAGTAGCCGTAAAATATCTCAAAAAAACTGAATAATGGATATTTGTCTTATATTGACTAATATGACTGCCATCCACCCGAGCATTGACAATCTGGCAGTCCAGCTTGGCCAGCTTTTTCCGCATACTGACAAACCACTCTGTCGGAAAGTCACTATTGATGACATAAAACTTGATAAAGCGATTGTGGCAGACGATGGACTTAATGGTGGTTAAGACCTGCTCACTATAGGCAGCATTAGCCGCCAGCACCACAGCCCGAAAGGCTTGCGGCTTCTCTTTTTTCATCAGACTGCGCAGCTTTCTCACCATCTCCTGAGGGTGCTCATGGGGATAGACCAGTTCTTCCTTTTCATTTTTCTTAGTATTGTCAAAAGCCAGAACTGGCTTGTCAAGTGCCTTGAAACGGCTGCTCAGTTCATAGTACTCGTTCCCATGGTGAATATCCAAATAGACCTGGCACTTATCAATGAGCTCATCCAGCACTGCATGGATAACCTGTGGATAGAGATGGATATTTTCATAGCGATCCAAAGAACGCAGATAATCTCCCATATCTGTGTAACAGGCTATATAAAAATGAACGCTAGGCAGGGACTGGGCTAAAAATTCAATCTGCTCCAGCTCCTGTACATCTGTCAGGAGCATGCAATTCAGAGCCGCCTTCTCCCATCGGTCTTGCAGCTCAAACTCTCCCCGATGATGGGCTGAAATCTCCGCCAAGCTCAAGGCCTGAAAGTCCCACCATAGCTGGCGGTACCGATAGCTAACTTCCGAGTTCCAAGGCTTGCGAAAGGTGGTATAGTGGATAATCAGAGGTTCCTGATCCAGCTCAAAATGACTATCCCAGCCGCTGTAAAAGGCCACTAAGTCATGGCCTACCTGCAGATTGTAAATCTTATCCAAGGGCAGCCAATCCTGAGCCAGCACATGATTTAAAACCGTCTGATCGCCGTTGAAATCCTCCATCTGGCCAGACTGGACCAAGCTCATGATGCGGTCCGTTTCCTTGATAAACGTCTCCTGCAGCTGCCTTTCTTTCCATGCTCGATTATCAATTAGCAGAACGCCAGAGTTAAAGCCATAACCGCCGGCATCTCCAACCGCTGCCACAAGCTTACCTTCCAGAGGAATATCAAATAAAGGTTGCAAATCTCTATTGACAACTAGGTCGCTATCCAGATAAAGGACGCGCTCCTCTGCCACAAACTGCGGAATGAAATAGCGAGCATAGGCTGCTGAGCTGATATGGTCCTGAGTCAGCCACTCTGGACTGATAGTCACTTGCTCCAAGCTGATATTGACCAACTCATTATCCAGCTGCTCAGCTAGCTCATTAAAATCACGAAACCATTCGTCGCTCAATCCCTGATTGAAAACATAGATTTTTACATTTTTATTGTAATATAAAATCGACTTAATTGCAGTCGAAACTTGCTCTTGATAGGCCTGATCCCCAACCAAAACAATCGTTTTCATTTCTTCCCTTACTCTTTCATTTCATAAACTCTAAAACATCATTTCTATACTTGATATTATATAAAATATTGTCCAAAAAATCTATATTCTCAAGGATTTTCCTGCACAATAAAGAACACTTTTTTCTACTAAATTGTCAAAAAAACAGGAAGTTGTCAAAACTTCCTGTTTCTATCGCCTCTCGGTTTCTTTTACTAATTCCTAATCTAGGATTTTAGGAAGCAAGCTCCAGAAATAATCAAACTATTTCTTTACGAATTGCTCTATCCATTACTTCCGCAGCTCACTAACAGAGTGGACTTTTGACGGACTAAAAGATAAACTGATTGGCTCTATTTACTGCTACTCCTCAGAGTCGCTTTTCTTTTTACGTCTCTTGAAGGCCAAGCCCAACGCTCCTAAGCCCAGAGCCAGGATGGAAGCCTTGCTCTCCGTTTCCCCTGTCTGAGGCAGACGGCCTCTGGAAATCAGATCCAGCTCAGACTGTCTTGCTGAAGCGGACAGGCTTTCAGATGTGCTCTGACTAGCTGACAGGCTCGTAGACAGGCTTTCCGATACAGACTGACTGACACGGGCAAGCTCACTAAGGCTGACTGCTGCTGACAGTGACTCGCTGGTAGAAAGGCTGAGTGAATAGAATTCCTTCTCATGAACCAGATCCAGCTGACTATGCAAGACTGAGGTGCTGGTGCTCACTGAGGTTGACTCACTGATTGACTGAGAATCGCTAATTGAAGCACTTTCTGAACCAGACAGACTAGCCGAAGTGCTGGCAGATTCTGAGGCACTTACTGAAGCGGATATACTTGCCAACGCTAAAGCAGATGCACTTACTGAAGCGGATTCGCTCGCAGATACGGATGAACTCGTTGAAGCGGATGTACTTGCTGATACTGATGCACTGGTTGAGGCGGACGTACTTGCGGATACTGAAGCGCTCGTCAATGCCGATGTGCTGGCGGATATTGATGCACTCGTCGACGCAGAAGTACTTGCACTCACGGACGCGCTCGTTGACGCAGACGTACTTGCGCTCACGGACGCGCTTGTCGATGCGGACTCGCTCGCAGATACAGATGCACTGGTTGAGGCCGAGATGCTTGCACTCACTGACGCACTGGTTGATGCAGACGTGCTTGCACTTACCGACGCGCTCGTGGAGGCCGATGTGCTTGCACTTACTGAGGCACTCGTGGAGGCAGATGTACTTGCACTTACTGAGGCACTCGTTGAGGCGGACGTACTTGCTGATACTGATGCGCTCGTTGACGCGGAGGTACTTGCTGACACTGACGCACTTGTCGATGCAGACGTGCTTGCACTCACTGACGCACTCGTTGAAGCGGACGTGCTTGCACTCACTGATGCGCTAGTAGACGCGGACGTACTTGCAGATACAGAGGCACTAGTTGACGCTGATTCACTCGCTTTCGCAGATGAACTAGTTGAAGCTGACTCACTTGCACTCACTGAGGCACTAGTTGACGCTGATGTACTTGCACTTACGGACGCGCTCGTCGATGCAGATTCACTCGCAGACACAGACGCGCTCGTTGATGCAGATGTGCTTGCTGATACAGATGCACTGGTTGAGGCTGACGTACTTGCGCTTACTGAGGCACTCGTTGATGCAGACGTACTTGCGCTTACCAATGCGCTCGTTGAAGCCGAGGTACTTGCGCTCACTGACGCACTTGTCGATGCTGACGTGCTGGCACTTACCGACGCACTCGTGGAGGCCGATGCACTTGCAGAAACTGAAGCACTTGTTGATGCCGAGGTACTTGCGCTCACTGACGCGCTCGTGGAGGCTGAGGTACTTGCAGATACAGATGCACTCGTGGAGGCGGACTCGCTCGCTTTCGCAGATGAGCTTGTTGAAGCCGACGTGCTTGCTGAAACTGAAGCACTCGTCGACGCGGACGTACTTGCGGATACTGACGCACTTGTTGATGCAGATGTACTTGCTGATACAGAGGCACTTGTGGACGCTGACGTGCTGGCGCTCACGGACGCACTAGTGGAAGCTGAGGTGCTTGCACTTACTGACGCACTCGTGGACGCTGACGTACTTGCACTTACTGAGGCACTTGTCGACGCTGACGTACTTGCAGAAACTGAAGCACTCGTTGAAGCGGATGTGCTGGCGCTTACTGAGGCGCTCGTGGACGCGGACGTACTTGCGCTTACGGATGCACTCGTCGACGCGGACGTACTTGCACTTACGGATGCACTCGTGGACGCTGACGTGCTGGCACTCACGGATGCACTCGTCGACGCGGACGTACTTGCGCTCACGGATGCGCTCGTTGAAGCAGACGTACTTGCGCTCACGGATGCACTGGTCGACGCGGATGTACTTGCTGAAACTGACGCACTCGTTGAGGCTGAGGTGCTTGCAGATACTGAAGCACTCGTTGAGGCTGACGTACTTGCGCTCACGGATGCACTCGTTGAAGCAGACGTACTTGCTGAAACTGATGCACTCGTCGATGCGGACGTACTTTCTGAAACTGATGCACTGGTTGATGCGGATGTGCTTGCTGATACAGATGCACTCGTTGAAGCAGACGCACTTGCGCTCACTGAAGCACTTGTCGATGCAGACGTACTTGCACTTACTGATGCACTCGTTGAAGCAGACGTACTTGCGCTCACTGAGGCACTCGTTGAAGCAGACGTGCTTGCTGAAACTGATGAGCTTGTTGATGCGGACGTACTTGCACTTACTGACGCACTTGTCGACGCTGAGGTACTTGCAGAAACAGAGGCACTTGTTGAAGCCGATGTGCTTGCAGATACAGATGCGCTAGTTGAGGCGGACGTACTTGCACTTACCGATGCGCTCGTCGATGCGGACGTGCTTGCGCTCACTGAAGCACTCGTCGATGCGGACGTACTTGCTGATACGGACGCACTCGTTGACGCTGAGGTGCTTGCACTCACAGATGCACTGGTTGAAGCTGACGTACTTGCGCTCACTGACGCGCTAGTAGATGCTGACGTGCTAGCACTTACCGATGCGCTCGTCGATGCGGACGTACTTGCTGAAACTGAGGCGCTAGTTGATGCGGACGTACTTGCACTTACCGATGCGCTCGTCGATGCGGACGTGCTTGCGCTCACTGAAGCGCTCGTTGACGCGGAGGTGCTTGCACTTACTGACGCGCTGGTCGATGTTGAGGTACTTGCAGAAACAGAGGCGCTTGTTGAAGCGGACGTGCTTGCGCTTACTGACGCGCTCGTGGAAGCTGACGTGCTGGCGCTTACTGAAGCACTTGTCGACGCTGAGGTGCTTGCACTTACTGACGCGCTAGTAGACGCTGAGGTGCTTGCAGATACTGAAGCACTCGTTGAGGCTGAGGTACTTGCACTCACTGAGGCACTGGTCGACGCTGACGTGCTTGCGCTCACTGATGCGCTCGTTGAGGCTGAGGTACTTGCAGATACTGACGCACTCGTTGAGGCTGAGGTGCTTGCAGATACTGACGCACTCGTTGAGGCTGAGGTGCTTGCAGATACTGACGCACTCGTTGAGGCTGAGGTACTTGCACTCACTGAGGCACTGGTCGACGCTGACGTGCTTGCAGATACGGATGCACTCGTGGAAGCAGACTCACTTGCTGATACAGATGCACTTGTTGACGCTGAAGTACTTGCGGATACAGAAGCACTGGTAGACGCGGACGTACTTGCTGAAACGGATGCACTCGCCGACGCGGACGTACTTGCTGAAACGGATGCGCTGGTAGACGCTGAGGTACTTGCACTTACTGACGCGCTCGTGGACGCCGAGGTACTTGCACTTACTGATGCGCTCGTGGAAGCAGACGTACTTGCACTTACTGATGCACTAGTGGACGCTGAGGTACTTGCGCTCACTGACGCACTTGTTGAGGCGGACGTACTTGCGGATACGGATGCACTCGTCGATGCTGAGGTACTTGCTGAAACGGACGCACTTGTCGACGCTGAAGTACTTGCACTCACTGACGCGCTCGTGGACGCCGAGGTACTTGCGCTCACTGACGCGCTTGTTGATGCAGATGTGCTGGCACTCACTGACGCGCTCGTGGACGCCGAGGTACTTGCACTTACTGATGCACTCGTTGAGGCTGAGGTACTTGCAGAAACAGAGGCACTTGTTGAAGCCGATGTGCTTGCGCTTACTGACGCACTCGTTGAGGCTGACGTACTTGCAGATACGGATGCACTCGTTGAAGCGGACGCGCTGGCACTCACTGACGCACTCGTGGAAGCGGACGTACTTGCACTTACCGACGCACTCGTTGACGCTGACGTACTTGCACTTACTGAGGCACTCGTGGAAGCAGACTCACTTGCTGATACAGATGCACTTGTTGACGCTGAAGTACTTGCGGATACAGAAGCACTGGTAGACGCGGACGTACTTGCTGAAACGGATGCACTCGCCGACGCGGACGTACTTGCTGAAACGGATGCGCTGGTAGACGCTGAGGTACTTGCACTTACTGACGCGCTCGTGGACGCCGAGGTACTTGCACTTACTGATGCGCTCGTTGAGGCTGAGGTACTTGCAGAAACAGAGGCACTTGTTGAAGCCGATGTGCTTGCGCTTACTGACGCACTCGTTGAGGCTGACGTACTTGCAGATACGGATGCACTCGTTGAAGCGGACGCGCTGGCACTCACTGACGCACTCGTGGAAGCGGACGTACTTGCACTTACCGACGCACTCGTTGACGCTGACGTACTTGCACTTACTGAGGCACTCGTGGAAGCAGACTCACTTGCTGATACAGATGCACTTGTTGACGCTGAAGTACTTGCGGATACAGAAGCACTGGTAGACGCGGACGTACTTGCTGAAACGGATGCACTCGCCGACGCGGACGTACTTGCTGAAACGGATGCGCTGGTAGACGCTGAGGTACTTGCACTTACTGACGCGCTCGTGGACGCCGAGGTACTTGCACTTACTGATGCGCTCGTGGAAGCAGACGTACTTGCACTTACTGATGCACTAGTGGACGCTGAGGTACTTGCGCTCACTGACGCACTTGTTGAGGCGGACGTACTTGCGGATACGGATGCACTCGTCGATGCTGAGGTACTTGCTGAAACGGACGCACTTGTCGACGCTGAAGTACTTGCACTCACTGACGCGCTCGTGGACGCCGAGGTACTTGCGCTCACTGACGCACTTGTTGAAGCCGATGTGCTTGCGCTTACTGACGCACTCGTTGAGGCTGACGTACTTGCAGATACGGATGCACTCGTTGAAGCGGACGCGCTGGCACTCACTGACGCACTCGTGGAAGCGGACGTACTTGCACTTACCGACGCACTCGTTGACGCTGACGTACTTGCACTTACTGAGGCACTCGTGGAAGCAGACGTACTTGCTGATACAGATGCACTTGTTGACGCTGAAGTACTTGCGGATACAGAAGCACTGGTAGACGCGGACGTACTTGCTGAAACGGATGCACTCGCCGACGCGGACGTACTTGCTGAAACGGATGCGCTGGTAGACGCTGAGGTACTTGCACTTACTGACGCGCTCGTGGACGCCGAGGTACTTGCACTTACTGATGCGCTCGTGGAAGCAGACGTACTTGCACTTACTGATGCACTAGTGGACGCTGAGGTACTTGCGCTCACTGACGCACTTGTTGAGGCGGACGTACTTGCGGATACGGATGCACTCGTCGATGCTGAGGTACTTGCTGAAACGGACGCACTTGTCGACGCTGAAGTACTTGCACTCACTGACGCGCTCGTGGACGCCGAGGTACTTGCGCTCACTGACGCACTTGTTGAAGCCGATGTGCTTGCGCTTACTGACGCACTCGTTGAGGCTGACGTACTTGCAGATACGGATGCACTCGTTGAAGCGGACGCGCTGGCACTCACTGACGCACTCGTGGAAGCGGACGTACTTGCACTTACCGACGCACTCGTTGACGCTGACGTACTTGCACTTACTGAGGCACTCGTGGAAGCAGACGTACTTGCACTTACTGAGGCGCTCGTTGAAGCAGACGTACTTGCACTTACTGACGCACTCGTGGACGCTGACGTGCTTGCGCTCACTGACGCGCTAGTAGACGCTGAGGTACTTGCAGATACAGATGCACTGGTGGACGCTGAGGTGCTGGCGCTCACTGAGGCACTGGTTGAAGCGGACGTACTTGCACTTACGGACGCGCTCGTGGAGGCGGAGGTACTTGCACTTACTGACGCACTCATCGATGCAGACGTACTTGCGCTCACTGACGCACTCGTTGAAGCAGACGTACTTGCACTTACGGACGCGCTCGTGGAGGCCGACGTGCTTGCAGATACTGACGCACTCGTCGACGCTGAGGTACTTGCACTTACTGATGCGCTCGTTGAAGCAGACGTACTTGCACTTACTGATGCGCTCGTTGAAGCAGACGTACTTGCACTTACTGATGCGCTAGTGGACGCTGACGTACTTGCACTTACTGATGCGCTAGTGGACGCTGACGTACTTGCACTTACTGATGCGCTAGTGGACGCTGACGTACTTGCACTTACTGATGCGCTCGTTGAAGCTGAGGTACTTGCACTTACTGATGCACTCGTGGAGGCTGAGGTACTTGCACTTACCGATGCACTCGTTGAGGCCGACATACTTGCGGATACTGACGCGCTTGTGGACGCGGACGTGCTTGCAGATACAGAAGCGCTCGTTGAAGCTGAGGTACTTGCAGATACAGAAGCGCTCGTTGAAGCTGAGGTGCTTGCAGATACTGACGCGCTCGTTGAGGCTGAGGTACTTGCACTTACGGATGCGCTCGTTGAGGCCGACGTACTTGCACTCACGGATGCGCTCGTCGATGCGGACGTACTTGCACTCACGGATGCACTTGTCGACGCTGACGTGCTTGCTGATACGGATGCACTTGTTGAGGCTGAGGTACTTGCACTTACTGACGCGCTCGTTGAAGCGGAGGTACTTGCACTCACTGATGCACTCGTTGAAGCAGACGTACTTGCAGAAACTGACGCACTCGTGGAGGCTGACGTACTTGCACTTACCGACGCGCTAGTGGAGGCGGACGTGCTGGCACTTACTGACGCACTTGTCGAAGCGGAGGTACTTGCAGAAACTGACGCACTCGTCGAAGCAGACGTACTTGCACTTACCGATGCGCTAGTGGACGCAGAGGTCTTAATTGACACAGAAGTACTTATAGATGCGGAACTACTTGCTGAAGTTGAGGCACTAGCAGAGGCTGACTTACTTTCCGCAATAGATGCGATTGTTGAGGTAGAGGCGCTGACGGATGCGGAGGTGCTTGCAGATTTAGAGGTACTACCTGCTCGGGTATCTACTAAATCTTTTCCTTGAATTGTAGCTTTCCTATTATCTCTGAACGTTATAGTAGTCGTACCATTATTAGAAACAGAAATGGCAGTATCTAAATTTTTACCCGCCACATCTATCGGTCTTAAGTTTGGATTACTCTGCTTAATTGCTTCTCTGACCTGATTTTTTTCAGTTTCAGATAGTTGGCTTGGATTATTGACTAGCACTGTATTCTCAGGAAGATTTGGTCTGTATCGAATAACAATCCTAAACTGACCATTAAGAATTCTGTCCTTGTTTGTAAGAGCAGCTGAAAATTCCTCATTAGAAACGTTTTGGTTCCCTGCAGCATCAGTAACCATAACATACCGAGTATAGTGACCAATATCTGTATCTACTGGCACTTTCCCATGAACCTTGACCTTTAGTAGATTACCTTCTTGAGTGACAGTTTTTTCAATCCATTCAGTTCCCCTACCAGAATCAGTACCATTATACCAACGAACATATGTCTTATTGATATCGAAAGCATTTGAATTATCAGTCGCTGTCGCAATAAATTCAAAGCTTTCCCCACGGTAGACATTTATTTCCCCTGGAAAATCAACGACAGGTCTCTCTGTATCAACAGCATTTGCTACGTCACGACGCGTTCTTCTCCGTCCTGTCTGGTTAGAAGCCTCTGTTGACTGCTGGCTACTTTCGGATCTAGCACTCTCTGATGTAGAGGCGGTAGATGTCTGACTGGCTGAGACTGACTCTGATGCACTAGCGGACGCACTAGTGCTTGCACTCACTGAATCAGATGTACTTGAAGACACTGAAAGAGACTCAGATACACTTAAGGAATCTGAGACTGCTTGAGATGTGCTAGCACTGATAGAGGCAGAGCTAGACTGTGACATTGACTCTGAAACTGAAATGCTGGCTGAGATAGATGCACTGACAGAAGCACTGGCACTGGCTGAGGATGTATCTGATACAGACTCTGACTCAGTATGTGAGCTTGCCGTTGCGGTTGCTGCCTCAGCAGCACTGCTTTCTTCTCCTAAAACTGTTTCACCACGTGTCGCTAAAACGTCTGTCGTGTCAATGACTTTTTCCAGAGCCTGACCTTCTTCTGCATGGACAGTTGTGCTTGTGACAACAGCTCCGCCAAGCACGGCTCCCGTGGCGACAATGCCCCTCAAAAAGTCTATGCCGCTCTTCTTATCGGCAACTTGTTCTTCCGTTACCTTGAGCTCGATCGATGAAAGGCCTCCCCCCTTCATTGATCTAAAAAGGCCGAACTGTGATGTCGCAGCACGCAGCCAATGCTTACCCGATTTAATCAGCTTAAAACGAGTCACACGCTCTACTTCGTGGTACTTACCTTTTTGACGTTTAAAAAACATAATTCTCCCTTTAATTTATATCCTTTTTAAAAATCCATTAATCCCATTTTACCACACTATTATATAAAATGAACAATAATTTACTTATTTTTTTTGCTGAAATTGTTTTCAAGCATTTCCAAAAAATTCATTTTCAAAAAGAATCACCTTACTTTCATAACCTTTTTCAAATAGAAAAAACGCCAAACAGCGTTTCTTGCAACTTATGACGGAAGACATGGGATTCGAACCCACGCACGCTTTTACACGCCTACTGCGTTTCCAACACAGCCTCTTAAGCCTCTTGAGTAATCTTCCACAAAAGAGAAAGCCCAGCTTTCTCAAAACTTTAACCATTATACCACATTACAGCCCCAACCGCCATAGTTTCCGTTAAATTTTTTCACAAATTCAACCAAAGTCCAAACATTCTGGTTCAAATCAAAGATTTCCGTCGTATCCATACAAATCACATGCAGCTGATATGGTTTATCCGCATCTTCTATCTTTTCAGCAGATACGAGGCTATAGCCCAGTTCTTCGACTTCCTTTAGGAAACCATCTCGGTCTTCCTCTGACGCGAAATAGGCCCAATGGTCAATCTCGCGCTCCTGACTATGGTCATCGCCGTCCTGCTCCAGCTGGTACCAGACCCGCTGGTTGAGAATGGTCTGATACTCGTATTCATTAGGATAGAGAAAGTCAAAGTACTGATTCCATTCCTCGTCTTCCAAGGTTGCCGAGTCATAGCGGCGGTCTGGAAAGTCGCGCATCACGTTTGCAATCGGCTCCAGATGGCTCTTTTTGTCTTGCAGATAGTAGTAAAACTCAATATTTCCATCTGTTGTAATCACACCAACATGAATGCCACCGACCTGGCCCAAAGCCTCAGAAAGCTGGTCCTCAATCACATTCAGCTCTTTAAACTCATCACTAGATGGAAAACCTGTCTCCCCATCGTACTGGAGGAGCGTTACCTTGAGCCTCATAGCATAGACGTATAGAGGATAGGGTGCCTCATCAGCAAGAGCTAGATTCAGACGGATACTAGCCAACTTGTCATCTATATAGGTTGAGAAAGAGCCCCACTCACTCGGAAAAGGATCCTCAGCAGGCACATCAAGCACTGATTCTTCCACCTTTTCTACTTTCTCTTCTTCTTGCTCTCGCTTCTTACCAAACAGATTCTTAAAAAAACTCATATCAAACTTCCCTTAATACTTATGAAATCAACCCAATAGAAATACAAATATTTCCTTTGTCATCACTAACATCATTGTATTACTTTTTCAGATAGAAATCAAGATTTCCTGGACATTGTAAAAGCAAAAAACGCTGATTTCTCAACGTTTTAGAAGGACTTTAAAATAATGGAGCCGGTGGGAATCGAACCCACGTCCAAACACCTGCTAACACATTTGTCTACAACCATAGGCTATGTATTGGTTTGACTTAACTTTGACACATAGCTCAAGCCCAAGTCAAGCGAGTCTATCAATCTCTTGCAAAATCCCTAGACCAGATTTTGCCGTAGCTTGCTCATAATAAGACCTGTCATCAGACACAAGCAATCCGAATCGGGTCACGCTGGCTGGTTTTTAGGCAGCTAAAGCGTAAGAATTGTTATTTTTTGCAGTTATATTTAACTGGCGTTTTACATCCGCTAGATGGGTTGCAAAATGTGCCTCATAATGCCTGTCGAATCCGTAACGACCCCAAGACAATAGGAACATTATAACAGAATCTGCTAAAAAAAGCAAAAGCCTGCACGCAGCAGGCCAACACTTACTATCAGTTCTTAGCGAATCCCCAAAGCAATCCGAGCATAGCGGCTCATCTTTTCTACCGTCCAAGCTGGGTACCAAACCAACTTAACATCCGTCTTGGTAACCTCTGGAACATCAGACATGGCATCATAGATCTGGTCAGTCAGAAGATCCGCCAGAGGGCATCCCATGGTTGTCAGGGTCATATCGATTTCCGTTTCCCCATTGGTCTCGTCAAAACGGATTTCATAGATTAGACCTAGATTGACAATATCAATCCCCAGCTCTGGGTCAATAACCTGCTCCAAGCTCTCTAAAATACGCGTTTTGATTTTTTCAACTTCTTCAGGGCTGTATTTTTTTTCTGACATGCAATATCCTCCTTATAGATATAGCAGAAATTTCAAGTTAGCTCGAGGGGCTTTTGTTTTCAGCTAGGATTGCCGACTTGATGCTTCCTGCTGAAAGATTTTTGTCCCTCGCTGCTTTTCAGTTCTTAATCTTCGATAAAGTCTCTAAGTGGTTTGCTGCGGCTTGGGTGGCGGAGTTTACGCAGAGCCTTGGCTTCAATCTGGCGGATCCGCTCGCGAGTTACATTGAAGACCTTGCCGACATCTTCCAGTGTCCGCATTTTTCCATCGTCCAGACCAAAGCGCAGACGCAAGACGTTTTCCTCGCGGTCTGTCAGCGTATCCAAGACCTCATCCAGCTGCTCACGAAGGACGACACGAGTTGTATAGTCGACTGGATTTTCAATCACTTCATCTTCGATAAAGTCACCCAGATGGCTGTCATCTTCCTCACCGATAGGCGTCTCCAGAGAAACCGGCTCCTGAGCAATCTTGAGAATCTCACGAACCTTGTCAGGTGTCATATCCATTCGCTCAGCGATTTGCTCTGGTGTTGGGTCTTGCCCCAATTCCTGCAAGAGATTACGTTGCTCACGGACTAGCTTGTTAATGGTTTCCACCATGTGGACCGGAATCCGAATGGTCCGAGCTTGGTCAGCAATCGCACGGGTAATGGCCTGACGAATCCACCAAGTCGCATAAGTTGAAAACTTAAATCCTTTGGTGTAGTCAAACTTATCAACTGCTTTCATCAGCCCCATATTTCCTTCCTGAATCAAGTCAAGGAACTGCATACCACGGCCGACATAGCGCTTGGCAATGGAAACAACCAGACGAAGATTGGCCTCGGCCAGACGCTGCTTGGCTTCCAAGTCTCCCTGCTCTACCAAGATAGCCAGCTCCTGCTCTTCTTCATTGCTGAGAAGGGGCACAACCCCGATTTCTTTCAGATACATGCGGACTGGGTCATTGACCTTGGCTGAATTGCTGCCCAAGAGCTCTTCATCCGTCAGCTCTGCTTCTTCCTCTTCGTTATTTAAGACGCGCGCGCTGGGATTTCCTTCCTTATCTGTAATTGAGATACCAGCATCCTGGATGCGCTGCAGCAAATCCTCAATCCCATCAGCGTCCAAAGTGAAAGGAATGACCAGTTGGTCATTGATTTCATCATCGGTCGCAACCCCTGTCTGCTTGTGGTTGCGGATAAATTCTGCAATTTGAACGTCTAATGTTGTTACTTCTTTTTGTTTTGTAGCCATTCCTACTCCATTCTTCTTTTTTGCTCAATCAAGCGCTCCAGCTCGGACAGGGCTGTATCCGTATCTCCGCTGTGAGAGGCTTCTCGAATCTTCTTACTAATAAACTGATTATGCTTGCGCAAAATCTCCCGCTCTCTGGTTTCTTCCACTTCTTTCAACTCATCTTCCAAAACCTCATCAGGCAAGTCTTCTTCTAAAACGCGGTACCAAGCCTGCTGAACATGATCTGGCAGCTGGGACAAATCCTGCGGTGTCACCTCACCATTTGCCAGCAAAATCTCATACAAGGTCTGCAATTCTTCCGAGTCAAATACAAAGTCTTCTCTCAGCCTGTATTGGTTCAAAATCAAAGGATGATGTATCATGCGGTGAAAGATATGATTTTCCGCCCTCATCAGACGACTCAGCCGGTTTGAGGGCGAAAACTGCATGACGACTGGTTGAGACTGATGAGTGGGCGCCTCCTGACTGCGACTAGATCGCTCAGCCAGGCGACTGTTATTTACCGTCTGCTCCACCTGCTGATAGTCAAAATCCGGAAGCAACTCAGCCAGCATGTAAATATAGGAGTTCTGCGCTGTGATAGACTTGGTCTTCGCAATAATCGGTGCCATCTTCTCTACAAACTCAATCTGAGCCTGTAGATTTTCAATATTATCTGGTTTCAGATGATGCAGCAGAAACTCCACATTACTTATTCGCGTTTTACTCAGCAAATGCTGCAAATCTTCTTCAGAATTTTTAGCTAGAAATTCATCCGGATCCAAATTATCTGGAATCCGAACAATTTCCACCGTCATATCTCTCAGCTCATCCAAGGCCTTAGCAGTCGCTGCCTGCCCTGCCCTATCTCCATCATAAGACAGGATAATCTTCTTGCAATACTTGCTCAGATGCTGGACATGCTCAGGCGTCAGAGCTGTTCCCATTGAGGCCACAGCATTCTCAATCCCGGCCCGATAAGCCGCAATCACATCCATGAAGCCTTCCATCAGATAGACCTCATGGCTCTTCTTGATAACCGGCTTGGCCTTATCCAGATGATAGAGCTCGTAGCTTTTATTGAAAATAGCGGTGCTACGACTGTTTTTATACTTGGCCTGATGCCCGTCTGAAGCCGCTGCTTGCCAAATCCGTCCGGAAAAAGCCACAACCTGCCCACTGTCATTGGTCAGGGGAAACATAATCCGATTCTGAAAGGCATCATAGACCAGATTATTCTCCGCCAGATTGAAGAGGCCCGAGTTCATGATGGTATTCTCATCAAACTTGCCAACCATACTCTTATGAAGATAATTCCCCTCATTAGGAGCCAGCCCGATTTGAAAATGCTTAAGAACATCATCTGTCAGCCCCCGCTGGTAGAGATAAGCCCGAGCTTCCTCTCCCATCTTGGTCGTCATCAAGACCGCATGATAAAACTTGGCTGCCTCGGTATGGATATCGTAGAGCGCCTGATGCGGATGGCTTTGTCTCGGTCGGTCATTGCCCGCTGTCTCCACAGCCAAAGGAATCCCTGCCCGTTCTGCTACAATCTGCACAGCATCCATAAAGGAAACGCCTCGATAATCCTCAATGAATTTGAAGACATCGCCCGACTTGCCGCAGCCAAAACAGTGATAAAACTGCTTATCCTCTACAACGTTAAAAGAGGGCGTCTTTTCGCCATGAAAGGGACAGAGTCCCAGAAAATTCCGCCCAGCCTTAGTCAAGGCCACTGTTTCTCCTATGACATCGACGATATTGACGCTGTTTTTAATTTCAGAAATGATTTCTTTATCAATCAAGAGACAATACCTCCAATTTATCATAGAATATCATTCTATATTTTATACTAAAATGAAGCAAATGTAAAATATTTGACAAGCAAATATCTTGTAGTTGTCATATAAATAAGCTATAATATAATATCATTAATAAATTCTTGAAAGGAAAGAAAGAATGTTAAAGGATCTTAAAGAATTCTTGTTGCGCGGGAACGTGATTGATTTGGCAGTCGGTGTGATCATCGCCAACGCCTTTGGAGCAATCGTCACTTCTTTGATTACTGACGTAATCACTCCTCTCTTCCTCAATCCAATTTTGAAAGCTGCAAACTTGGAGCAAATTTCTCAATTGAAATGGAACGGGATTGCTTATGGTAACTTCTTGAGCGCCGTGATTAACTTCTTGGTAATCGGTACTGTTCTCTTCTTCATCGTTAAGTCTGCTGAAAAAGCACAGAGCCTTGCTAAGAAGAAGGAGGAAGCTGCCGAAGAAGCTGCTGGACCAACTGAATTGGAAGTCCTGCAAGAAATCAAAGCTTTGTTGGCTGAGAAAAAATAAAGAGAATTCACTGATGAAAATCAGTGTTTTTTTCTTGCCTATTGATCACAATCATCCCCTTCTCTCCAAAGAGTGAAAACAAAAAACAGACCGGAGTCTGCTTTTTTGTTCAATTAGAATTTTTTACGTTTACGAGCTGCTTCTGATTTGCGTTTGCGTTTTACAGAAGGTTTTTCATAGAATTCACGTTTGCGTGTTTCTTGAAGAGTACCAGCTTTAGTAACCGCACGTTTGAAACGACGAAGTGCATCATCAAGTGATTCATTCTTGCGTACTACTGTTTTTGACATTTTTTTCACTCCCTTCAAGTCCAAAATCTATATAATCATACCACATATAGAAAAGAGTGTCAAGTTTTTTCTGTAACTTGGATGTATTTCCACTTCTTTTTAGACTAAGAAGACCAGCTGGCATATTGCAGCTGGTCTTTAGTGCTTTATAATGTTTTACGCTTCTTAGCGGCTTTGGAAAGGGAAATGTCCTGAACCTTATCGTAGAACAGGAACTGCTGAATGAGCTCTCTTTCGCTCATGTCAGGATTCAAGTCAACGACATAGTCTAGCTTGATAGACTTCTTTTCAGCCGACTTGAGAGAGGTCAGTTCAGCTGATTTACAAGCCGTTTCAAAGATAGCATCAAAGAGTACTTCGTAATCAAAGTCAGCTGGAACTTGAACCTGAACATAACGTCTGGTCTGACTGACTGAAGTAAAGCTCATCTTTTCAAAGAGCATCCAAATGCCTGAAATAGCTAGAGTAAAGACAATTCCCAATGCTACAAATCCCATTCCTGTTGTAATCCCAATAGCCGTCGCCATAAAGATAGCTAGGAGCTCCTTGGAGCCACCTGCAGCCGACCGGAAACGAATCAAGCTGAAAGTCCCTGCTACGGCGACACTGGTCCCCAGATTTCCATTAACCAAGAAGATGATAATGGAAATAATAGCTGGCAAAAGGGAGAGGGTGACGACAAATTCCTTGGTATAAATGGTTTGCCGCTTATAGACCTTGGCTAAGATAATTCCCAAAACCACACTAGTTGCTAGTGAAAAAATCAATGCTAAAGGATTAATCTTGACCTCCGTGGAGGAGTAGATACTGTTAAATAACTGATCAAGCATAGACTACCCCCTTAGGCCTTGACTGTTTGAGTCAGCCTTTCTTTAGTTTGCAGGTAGGCTTTGCCGTATTTTGAGAAGGACTGGTCTTCAAGGCCGTATTTGTTCAGAATATCAGCCAGCCACTGAGGATATTGACCAGGAACCTTGATTTCCATAATCACCTTGTCATCTTCCAGCAAGGGCAGTCCATAGCGACCTGAAGCTAAATCTACATCATAATCTCGGTAGCGGATGTTGGAATCAACTGTCACACGTACCTTTTTATCTTCCAAGCCTCTCATAGAGTAGCGGTCATAACTAATCACCATTTTTGGCTTCAAGTCTAGATAGCGCTCCTGTAACTGTTCTACTTCTGCCTTGACCCGGTCATCAGAAATAGTATGGTCTGCCACACCATTCACAATATAGTTGGTCACAGAGAGAGGATTGGAAACTAAACGGTATTTGAAGCCTACTTCATCACGTTTCTTCTTGATTTCCAAGAAAACTTGACTATCATCATTCGGCTGCTCAGCATAAGTGCGCATCCGCATCTTTTCACGACCACCTTTTCTGGCAATGGAATCCTGAATCATCTGGAACTCATCATTATCAAAATACACATTGGAAATGGTTGAAGTCGCATAATCATCTGCGGTAAGGTAAGGCCTCATATCAGCCTCAAGACGAGCTAGCATTGCCCGGTCAAGAATATACTTCGTTTCGATCCGTTGGAAGTTTGTTTGGATTTGCTTTTGTTTCATTTGAATCCTCCTTTGATTCTACAAATGTAGTTTTTGCTTTTAAAAGAAATAGAGCTTCCGCTCTGCACCTACAAGCGTCTGGATAAGCTTTGCTTTCTTCTCCTTTCCAAGCAGTATTTTTTAAAAACATTCTACAAATGTAGTTTATGACTATATTCTACAATTGTCGTTTTTAAATGTCAAGAAAAAAGATAAATAATCTTTCAGTTTTTTTAGCATTAGGAAACGAAGTGCAAACTGTAAGTAAAATCGTCCTAAAATAAAGATAAACTGATGACTAACTGCTCTTGGAGGATTGCCAAATCCCCCTTTGAGAAGATAATAAAATTCTACCAGTCTAAGCTTTTAAGAAACTTAAACTGGCAGAATCCTTTTTTTAATCGTCATCATGGTCATCATCATCATCTGGATCATCAGTGTCTGTCGTATGAGAGGAACTGTTCTGAGCAGGTGTCTGTACTGTCGCTGTACTAGCTCCGGTAGAGCCCGCTGCTCCCGTATTCCCTGCGCCTGCAGTAGAGCTGTTGTCAGCTGGAGTTGATGCAGCAGACGAGGATGGACTGACTTCTTTTTCAACCGTTACTGTCTTTTCGACAATGGTATGCTGCTTGGATTTGACCAGTTTTCCATCCTTAGCATTGACAATGGTTTCATGGGCTGTTTGCCCGTGAGAGAAGAAAATCTTATAAGTGTCTTTCTCACGCGAAATTTGTAAATCTTTAATATCTTTTTCAGAAAGAGACAGCTCTTTTAAGACGGATTCTAGTGCCTGACGCTGACTGAGTCCCTGGGGCTGTTTTTGACCCGCCACAGGCTTGCTTTGTTGAGCAGCTGGACTTTCTAAAGCAAAGACCGAGCTAGTCAAGAGCAAAAGGAGAGGAACTGCCACTACAAAGGCAGCAGACAGAAACCTCTTAGGCAGGCGGTTATCCATAATGCCGACAATCCGCCGCTTGAGATTAAACTTGTCAGAGTAAAAGCAGGTTGTCAGAGCAATTGGGGTCTTCTTACTGCGGTCTATCATGGTCAAAATCGTTTCACCGTAGAAAGTCCGATACTCTGTATCTCTACAGCTCAAAACATCGTAGTCACAGTACATTTCTCCTGCTTCCTGGGTTTCCCGGCAGGCAAAGCGGACAACCGGATTAAACCAATGAAGACTCTTGGCAAAAATCCCTAAGAGATTGATTAAAACATCGCGGTGCTTATAGTGGGTCAGCTCATGCTTAAAAATCAGCTGCAGCTCTTCTTCTGTGTAGTCAAGTTCTGGAAGCACGATTAAAATATCTCTGAAACCTAGCAGCATAGGACTTTGGGACATAGGATAGTGGAGCAGACGAATCTGGCCCTTAACTCCCATCTCCTGCTGAACATCCCGCAGCTGAGCCATCGCTTCTTCGTCCTGAAACTCCGTGCCCCAGCGCTTCAGCATCTTTCTGAAGCGAATATAAGAATAAGCGTATCTTCCTATACTAAAGACAAAGCCAATCAGCCAGATGGCAAAGAGAATCTCAAACCAAGGTAGACCCAGAAAAGCCTCCCATAGATTTGGCTGTGCAGCTTTTTCAAGTGCTGGAGAAGCACCCTGAGAACCACCTGTCTGGGTAGCAGTCACTGCTGTCTGAACTACCGAACCTGTATTCAACCGAATCAGGCCTGAGCCAAATTGGGGACGGAACGGGAACAGAAAACTCAGCAATATCAAAAACCAAATAAAATACTTCACTCTGACCGAAATCTTAGTCTTAAAGGCCGTAAAAAGCAGACTAAGCAACAGCACCAAAATGGATGTCGACAAACTGGTCAGAAGAAAAGAAAGAAGGAATTCTTTCATGCTTATCCCTCCATCCTACTTTCCTTGGTTGAGCAGACTGCGCAGCTCATCCAATTCATTTTCCGAAAAGGAGTTAGAAGAAAAGAGTGTTTTGACAAACCCGCCCATAGAACGGCCACTGTGACGCTTCAAGAAATCCGAAGCCTCAACTTCCAGATACTCATCTTCTGAGATCAAGGCTGTATACTGCCTTTCACGTCCCTTGCGGACACTGTCTAAAAAGCCCTTCTCCGTTAAGCGAGCCAAAACTGTCAGCAAAGTCTGAGGCTTCCAGTGATTGTCTGGTCCCAGCTTTTCCATGATACGGGCAGAGGTCGTCGGGGTAGGCAGCTGCCAAATTACCTTTAAAATAGTAAATTCCCCGTCTGGCAAACGTTTAATAGATCTTTTCATCGTTCCCACGCGCTTTCTAAATAATGCTATTTCTATCTTTATTCTACACTTGTCTAACAAAAAAGTCAATCATTATATAAAAAAAGAGCGGGACATCACTTCCTCACTCTATTTTAGAAAAATAAACTAAGTAGGGTCAGCATAGCAAGCCCTCCCTGCTTGAACAGGATTTTAGGGTCACTGGTCACTGCACCATAAGCTGCTACCAAGATGATATAACCCATAAAAATTCCCAGCCAAACCGGACTAGGCTGTACAAAGGCCGCAATCAAGACCAAAACAGCTATCAATCCGTTGTAAACTCCTTGATTTTTGAAAAGTGTATTGACCGACTGCCGCTCCAACTCCTCTTGCGACATGTCGAAAACTCGAGCTGTCACTGCAGAAGTCGTCGCAATTGTCTCTAAATACAGGATGTAGAAAAATTCCAAGGCAACCAAACTTGCCAAAATCAGTGTAATAATAGACATTTTACCCTCCTAAAATAAATAATGAAACTTAGTATAACACAGACTGACTGGAACTGCGAAAATCTTGCTCAAAAATGGACAATCTGTATAAAAAGTGTGACTAAAAATACTGAAGAAAAAAAGCGTAGCAGAAATCAGCAATTTCTGACTAGATGTGATACAATCTTTTTGAAAAATGGAGGTAAATTATGTTAACCTATGATTTAATTGTCATCGGCTTTGGTAAAGCCGGTAAAACATTGGCAGCCAAAATGGCGGCCCAAGGAAAAAAAGTTGCTTTGATTGAGCGAAGCAAGGCTATGTATGGTGGAACCTGTATTAATATCGCCTGCATCCCAACCAAGACCCTGCTGGTCGCAGCTGAAAAAGGCCTAGCTTTCGACCAAGTCATGGCTGAAAAGAACGCTGTAACCAGCCGTCTCAACGGGAAGAACTACGCAGCAATCAGTGGCGCTGGTGTTGACATCATCGATGCGGAAGCTCATTTCCTTTCCAATAAAGTCATCGAAATCACAGCTGGCGATGAGAAAGAGGAACTGACTGCTGAGACTATTGTCATCAATACCGGTGCTGTTTCCAATATCCTGCCAATTCCAGGACTGACTGAGACCGAGCATGTCTATGACTCAACTGGCATTCAAAATCTGAAGGAACTTCCTAAACGCTTAGGAGTCCTAGGCGGCGGTAACATCGGCCTAGAATTTGCTGGACTCTACAACAAAATGGGTAGCCAGGTAACTGTGCTGGATGCTGCTCCTGTCTTTCTCCCTCGAGTTGAGCCTTCTATCGCTGCTCTAGCTAAGCAATACATGGAAGAAGACGGAATCCAACTCTTACAAAATGTACGTACTACACAGATCAAAAATGATGGTGACGAAGTTGTAGTTGTGACAGAATCTGGAGAATTCCGCTTCGATGCCCTTCTCTATGCTACCGGCCGTAAGCCCAATATTGAACCACTACAGCTGGAAAATACAGATATCGAGCTGACAGAGCGCGGAGCGATTAAGGTCGATAAGCACTTGGAAACATCTGTACCTGGTGTATTTGCAGCGGGCGATGTCAATGGCGGTCTGCAGTTTACTTATATCTCATTGGATGACTTCCGTATCCTTTATAGCTATCTAGCTGGCGATGGCAGCTACACACTGGAAGACCGTAAAAACGTCCCTACCAGCATGTTCATCACACCGCCTTTAGCTCAAATCGGATTGACAGAAAAGGAAGCCCAAGAGCAAGGATTGCCGATTGCAGTGAAGGAGATTCCTGTCGCAGCAATGCCTCGTGGACATGTCAATGCTGACTTACGCGGTGCCTTCAAGGCTGTTGTCAACACTGAAACCAAGGAAATCGTTGGAGCAACTATCTTCTCAGCGGGAGCTCAGGAAATTATTAATATCCTGACAGTAGCCATGGATAATAAAATTCCTTACACTTACTTTAGCAAGCAAATTTTCACCCACCCAACGTTGGCTGAAAACCTCAATGATTTATTTGCTATCTAATTTTTAAGCCCCTGATGGGGCTTTTAAGATGGCTTCAAAACATTTGCCTACATTTCAACCCCTTTTTGTGGTACAATAATGCTAGTTTATTTTAAAAAGATTGAGGAAAATTATGTCTGAACTGTATGATATTACGATTGTCGGCGGCGGTCCAGTTGGCCTATTCGCAGCTTTTTACGCCCATCTGCGCCAAGCCAAGGTTAAAATCATTGATTCCCTGCCTCAGCTGGGCGGTCAGCCGGCCATTCTCTATCCAGAGAAGAAGATTCTGGATGTACCGGGCTTTACCAATCTAAGTGGCGAAGAACTGACACAGCGTCTGATTGAGCAGCTGGAAACTTTCCAGACTGAAATCTGCCTCAATGAAACGGTTCTGGATATCGTTAAATCTGATGATGGCTTCACCATCACAACTTCTCAAGCCCAGCATCAGACCAAAACCATCATCATCGCCATGGGAGGTGGTGCTTTCAAACCGAGAGCTTTGGAGCTAGACGATGCTGAAAACTACAATAACCTCCACTATCATGTTTCAAACATCAGCCAGTACGCAGGCAAAAAGGTTGTTGTTCTGGGCGGCGGCGACTCGGCTGTTGACTGGGCGCTAGCTTTTGAAAAGATTGCAGAAACCAGTCTGGTTCATCGTCGGGACAACTTCCGAGCTTTGGAGCATAGCGTAGAAGAACTCAAGGCTTCTAGCGTTGAGATTAAGACACCTTTTGTTCCGAGTCGATTGGTCGGCGAAAATGGCAAGATAACCCACTTGGAAATCAGCCAAGTCAAGGGAGAGGAAAGTCAGCTTCTGCCTCTGGATCATCTCTTTGTCAACTACGGTTTTAAATCCTCTGTTGGCAATCTCAAAGATTGGGGCTTGGAGCTCAACCGTCACAAGATTTTGGTCAATAGCAAGCAAGAAACTTCCGTGCCAGGTATCTATGCAGCTGGAGACTGCTGTAGCTACGAGGGGAAGATTGACTTGATTGCGACTGGGTTAGGTGAGGCACCTACTGCTGTCAACAACGCCATTAACCATATCTATCCTGAGCAAAAAGTCCAACCTAAACATTCTACAAGCCTATAACAAAACAGCTGCCGAGCTCAAGCTCAGCAGCTTTTATAATTCATCTGCGATTTTATTGATTTTTCTAAGTCGGTGATTGACACCGCTCTTAGTCAGTGGCCGACTCAGACTATCAGCTAGCTGCTGGATGGAATAGTCTGGATGCTGGATACGAAGCTGGGCTACCTCCTGCAGGTCTACAGGTAGGCTCTCAATGCCGATATTATCACTGATTTTAGCAATATTGTTGATGATTTTCATACTGGCTGTGACCGTACGGGCGATGTTCGCTGTCTCCGCATTATTAGCGCGATTGAGGTCATTGCGCGCTTCCCGCATGAGCTTAAGAGATTCAAATTCAGCCATGGCTTCCATAGCACCGATGACAATGAGAAAATCCATGATATCCTCAGCCCGCTGCAGATAAGTAACAGCCCCTTTCTTTCGCTCAATGGTCTTGGCATCCAGCAGAAAACGCTGCATCAAGGCAGCCAAATCCTCAGCATGATCCAGATAAACGGACAGGATTTCCAGCTGGTACTTGCCTGAGTCTGGCTCCCGCATGCTGCCATTTGAGAGAAAGGCCCCCCGGAGGTAGGCCCGACTGGCTTCGTCATCTGACAAAATGGTCTGGTCAATCCCTGCCTCAATGCCAAAAAAGGAGTCAGCCAAGTGCAAATCAGAAAGGATTTCTTCCACTTTCTGATCTAGAAATACTGTATAAACGCGATTCTTGCGCAGATTGGTCTTCTGATGGTGGCGGATTTCTGACTTGACCTGATAAAGGTCCGACAGCAACTCATAGAGATGGCGAGCAATCTTGGCATTTTCTGTTGTGACAGACAGGGTCAAACCACTACTGGCCAAGCCCAGACTGCCAGACATCTTGATCATGGCTGACAGCTCATTTTTATCTCTGCTTGCCAGACTCAGCAGTTCTTCTTTTACTTTTACTGTAAAGCTCATTTACGTACCTGTATAATCTGCATCAATTCGTCAACGACCAACTCACCATCATGGAACGCTCCGCCATTTTCCAAACGCAGAAAATTCGAAGAAATAACGCGCGGAACCTGCTCTTGCAACCCTTGAAAATCATGCTCAACCTGTACCAGATATTCGTCAAACTGGTTACTGTCCATATACTCATGAGGGACAGGTTCGATATTGACCAAGACTGTATCTACAAACTTCCTGCCCAAATGACGGTGCAGAACTTGGACGTGATCGCTGTCTGAAAAATGCTCTGTTTCACCGCGTTGGGTCATGATATTGCAGACATAGGCCACTTCTGCCTTGGTGTCTAGAAGAGCTTGGCCAATTTCCTCGATAACGAGGTTAGGCAAGATAGAGGTAAATAGTGAACCCGGCCCCAGAACCACCATATCGCTTTCTAAGATGCTCTCAACCACCTTTTTACTAGCAGCAGGCTTCTTGTCATCATAGGTGTTGGTCACATAGACCCGCTCAATCATCCCGGTCTTGCTGGTCAGATTACTCTCACCGATAACTTCTGTTCCATCTGTAAACACAGCATGCAGAGTTAGAGGGGTATCGCTAGAAGGGTAGATTTTACCTGTTGTATGGAAAAACTTGGTTAAAAGCTGCATGGCGTTATAGGTTGAGCCCTGCATTTCAGAAATGCCGGCAATAATCAGATTGCCCAAGGGATGTCCCGCTAGAACACCATCTCCTTCCGCAAAGCGATACTGAAAGACCTTCTCATAGAACTTTGGCATGTCGGACATGGCTACTAAGACATTCCTCAAATCCCCCGGCGGAGTCAGCTGCTGGATGTTTTTTCGCAATTCACCAGAACTGCCACCATCGTCTGCTACTGTGACAATAGCTGTAATCTCTACATCCTTTTTACGCAGGCTGTCTAAAATCACCGAAATTCCTGTTCCACCGCCAATGACTGTAATTCGTGGCTTTCTCATGAGCGGTTCACCGTTTCTTTCCGTCGGTTTTTGTCGCGGTGACTGGCATTGACCGGCCAATTTTTAGCCAAATCATCTGCTAAGCGCTGAGCAAAGGCTACACTGCGGTGCTGACCGCCCGTACAGCCCACAGCAATGGTCAGGATAGACTTGCCTTCCTTCTGATAGCCCGGCAAGATTGGCTCAATCAAGCCCAGCAGATGCTGGTAAAATTCTTCTGACTCGGCATGGTTCATGACATAATCAAAGACATCCTTGTCCAAGCCAGTTTGATTGCGCAGCTCAGGTTTATAGTAGGGATTGGGCAGAAAGCGCACATCAAAGACCAAGTCTGCATCCAAAGGCAGACCGTATTTGAAACCAAAACTCATGATCTCAATGCGGAAACTGTGCATCTCGTCCTGATTTGAAAATTGCTCAGAGATGGTCTTTCTGAGCTCCCGTGGTGTCAAATCTGTTGTGTCCACAACATTTTGGCTGAGATTCTTCAGAGGGGCTAAAAGTTCACGCTCCAGTTTAATCCCATCTAAAATCCGGCCATCAGCTGCCAGCGGATGGCTACGACGCGTTTCCTTGTAACGAGCCACTAACTCCTTATCCGCCGCATCTAGGAAAAGAATCTTAAAATCAATGTTCTCGTTTTGCTCTAAATCATCCAAAACGTTCTGGATTTGCAAAAAGAAGGAACGGCTGCGCATATCGACAACCAGAGCCAATTTATCATTGTCCGTGGTCCCTTCGACCAGCTGCAAGAACTTCGGCACCAGAGTTGGCGGCATATTATCAATGGTGAAATAACCTAAGTCTTCAAAGGATTGGATGGCTACGGTTTTCCCTGCCCCGCTCATTCCAGTCACAATGACAAGCTGAATTTTCTTCTCAGACATTATAATCCTTTCATCGCTCTAACTCCTAAAAGAGCTTTGAGTCTCTTTTCCTCTGCTCTTGCCTTAGACAACCTCAGCAATCACTTCAATCTCAATTTTCACATCTTTAGGCAGGCGAGCCACTTCGACTGCTGAACGAGCTGGAAATGCTTCTGTAAAGGCTGTTTTGTAAACTTCATTAAAGGCCACAAAATCATTGATATCACTCAAGAAGCAAGTAGCCTTGACCACATGGTCAAAGTCAGTTCCAGCAGCTTCCAAAATGGCTGAAACATTTTTCAGTACCTGCTGGGTCTGCTCTTCAATAGTCGTCCCAATGATTTCTCCAGTTTCAGGAGACAGAGGAATCTGCCCGCTCGCAAACAAAAGATTGCCCACAATTTTTCCTTGAACATAAGGTCCAATCGCTGCTGGTGCTTTATCTGTATGAATCGTTTTTGCCATAATTATCACTTCTCCTACTTATTTTTTTCATTATACCATAAAAAGATGGGGGTGACCATGCTAGTCTTACTCCCATTGACTTTTTCCTTATTTTTATTTATGATAAAGAAATAGAGAAATCAAAACCCCGGTTTTGGACTGGTTCGAAAACTTCCCAGAATAAAAAACTAAGTGCCTTTATATTGTATTTAAAATGTCTTGCGCATAGTTTTTTTGCTGTCTCCTCGATTAGGCAGGTAGTTAAGAGGTTGGGACCGATTGTCTCAACCTCATTTTTATATAGGCAAAGGAGAACTCATGAAAAGAAAAATCATTATTGACTGTGACCCTGGTATAGATGATAGTCTAGCCCTAATCTATGCCATTCAACATCCCGATCTAGAAGTTGTAGCACTGACCATCGTCGCTGGAAATGTCCCAGTAGACCTTGGTGTTGAAAATGCCTTTAAAATATTAGAAAGACTGAATCGGTTAGATATCCCAGTCTATGCAGGTGCAGACAAGCCTCTAGTCCGCGATTTCGTTTCAGCCCAGGATACCCACGGTATGGATGGTTTAGGCGAGAGCGGAATCAATCGAACAAGCAATTGTCAGCCCCAGCCTCAGGAAGCCTCTGAATTTCTGGCTACCTATTTCCAGAAGGCTCAGGACACTTCCCTTATCACCTTGGGACCATTGACTAATCTAGCACTGGCTATAAAGCAAAATCCCCAAATTGGAAAACATATCAAACGCTTTGCCAGTATGGGCGGCAGCTACAGATCTCATGGCAACTGCTCACCTGTAGCCGAGTATAACTACTGGTGTGACCCACACGCCGCTCAATTTGTCTATCAAAAGTTAGGCCGAAAAATCGAGATGGTTGGACTAGATGTCACACGCGCCATCGTCCTCACCCCCAATCTATTAGAGTACATGCGTTTTCTACAGCCAGAAGTAGCTGAGTTTGTCGGTCGTATCACGCGTTTCTACTGGGACTTTCACTGGGAATATGAACACATCATCGGCTGTGTCATCAACGATCCGCTTGCTATTGCTCATTTTCTGCATGAAGATCTTTGTATGGGCTTCGACTCCTATGTTGAAATCGTGACCGAAGGCATTGCTCTTGGACAGACCGTGGTTGATGCTTATAACTTCTATCATAAACCAGCCAATGCCTATATTGCAACTCAAGTCAGTCCCTCACTCTTCTTCCAAGACTTCTTAGCTATCCTCCTGAATCAGCCTAAGGAAACGATTGCTCGAGACCTATCATCACTTTTATGAGGAAAATTTTATCATGAAAAAATCAACACCCCTTATCCTAAGCTTTTTGTCTATCTGTATCGCTCTTAACTACGTGGGAGCTAATATTGCACTATTTATGAAATTACCTGTCTATCTAGATACCTTTGGAACGATTCTAGCTAGCTTGACCTTAGGGCCTCTTGCTGGGGCTGGCGTTGCCTTTCTCAGCGCCCTCATTGGCTGGATGACAACCGATATCTTTTCTCTCTACTACTCGCCTGCCGCTATCATCATTGCTCTTTCAGCAGCTTGGTTTTTTAAAGAAAAAGGAAGCTTAAAGCTCAGTCTTCTCTGGAAAACCCTATTGGTAGCCCTTCCGGGTACCTTAGTAGCCTCTGCAATCACTGTCCTGCTCTTCGGAGGCATAACATCCAGCGGATCCAGCCTCATCGTCCAAGCCCTGCGGGGAATGGGAGTCAACCCCGTCCTTAGTATCGTCCTCGTCCAAATACTGACCGATTATGCAGACAAGCTTATCGTTCTAGGTGTCTGCCTAGCTGCTCTCCCTCGAATAAAAACAGTCAGTCCTAAAATCTTTGCTTAAAACAAAGGTTAATTACCTTAACAAATACATCTTTAGCGCCAAAAAGCAGCTGAGTAGGATTATTTCCTGCTCAGCTGCTTTTAATCTTATTCCTCTTCCGCTTTCGCTAATGCTTCTCTTTCTAAACGCAGCTTGCGTTTGGGATTGAGTTTATTAAAGAGCTCTTCTAGCTTTTCAGCATTCCAGACGTCGGCTGCAGAGACAAAATTTCCATTTTCATCGCGGAAGGATATTGGTTTATCACCCATTGCAATCCTCCTTAGTCAACGAATTCAAACTCAAACTTGCCGATGCGGACCAGATCCCCATCCTTGGCTCCGCGAGCACGAAGGGCTTCATCAACGCCCATACCACGCAGCTGACGGGCAAATTTCATAACTGCCTCATCTCGATCAAAGTTGGTCATATTAAAGAGTTTCTCAAGCTTATCACCTGACAGCACCCAAGTCGCATCATCATCACGAGAGATTTCAAAAGCTGGTGCTTCTTCGTCAAAGCCATAGTAAGCTTCTTCTTCCATTTCAGACTCATCATAAAGCAAGAACTCAGGCGTTTTATCTAATAATTCTGCGGTCGCATCCAAGAGGGTCGCAAGCCCCTGCTTGGTCAGACTGGAAATCGGGAAGATTTGCGGTAGTTCCGCAAATTCGTCATAATTAGCCGCTAATTTCTCTTTGAATACCTTGAGATTTTCAGCACTTTCCGGCATATCCATCTTGTTAGCGACAATAATCTGCGGGCGCTCCATGAGACGAAGATTGTAGGATTCCAACTCTTTATTGATAGCTAGATAGTCCTCATAAGGGTCACGTCCCTCACTTGCTGACATATCGATGACATGCAGGATAACCCGTGTCCGCTCAATATGACGGAGAAACTGGGTTCCCAGTCCAACCCCTTGGCTGGCCCCCTCAATCAAACCTGGTAGATCTGCTACTGCAAAGGATTCTCCAGAGTGAGTGCGAACCATGCCTAGATTAGGCACGATGGTCGTGAAATGATAAGCACCAATCTTAGGCTTAGCCGCTGTAATGACGCTGAGCAGAGTGGATTTCCCGACAGAAGGGAAGCCGACCAGACCAACGTCTGCTAGGACCTTGAGTTCCAGCAGAAGCTCACGCTCTTGACCCGGTTCTCCATTCTCAGAAATCTCAGGAGCAGGATTTTTAGGCGTCGCAAAGCGAATATTTCCACGACCGCCTCGGCCACCACGCGCTACGATAAATTCTTGACAGTTTTCTACCAAGTCCGTCAGCACCTTGCCAGTCTCCGCATCACGAACCGTCGTCCCCTGCGGCACTCGAACAATCAAGTCCTCAGCCCCTCGGCCATGCATGCCCTTAGTCATGCCCTTTTCACCAGACTGAGCCTTGAAATGGCGATTGTAGCGAAAATCCATCAGGGTACGAAGACCCTCGTCTACGACAAAAACAACATTGCCACCACGACCGCCATCGCCGCCCCAAGGACCGCCATTAGGAACATATTTTTCACGGCGAAAGGCCACCATGCCATCGCCACCATTGCCAGCCTTAACTTGAATCTTGGCCGTATCTAAAAACATACTCATTTTTTCTATTCTCTTTTTCTAGTCTAAAAAAACGCCCTGAAGCGTTTGGATTAAAAGATTGCGCTGAGAGCGGAAGCAAAGATTGCTCCAACTGTCACGATGAGCATGATAATCACGACCAGCATCGTCAATTTTTCAAATCCTGTTTTTTTGCGTTGTCCGTTATCTCCAAAAGCCACGATAACACCTCTATCCTTTAAAAATTACTAGGTCTATTCTAACACGATTGCTCCGTTTTTTCAAATGGAAAAGTATGCAAAAAGGCTTTAAGAGAAAACTCTTAAAACCTTTGAATTTTATCTAGTCTTTTTTTGAAGAAAGACATAGCTTCCAAAGCCAACTAAGATTGCCAAACCTGCAACTGACAGCCAAAGTGTCGTTTCTTGACCAGTCTTAGGCAGAACTTTTTTGTTGCCTCCTGCAGCACCCGGATCATTGGTACCATTGTTTGAATTGTTATTTCCATTCCCTGGATTGTCTGTTCCACCCTTTGGATTGTCGGAACTGTTACTAGGGGTATTGTTACCATTGCCTGGGGTATTATTTGGATTGTTATTTGGATTGTTATTTGGATTATTATTTGGGTTATTGTTAGGGTTGTTATTTGGATTGTTTGGATTGTTGTTATTTCCAGGGTTAGGTGGCTGAACTGCCTTGCCTGGATCATTACCTCTATAGGTATTTGTAAAGACAGGATCCAAATCATATTTAACAGAGCCCAAAAACTCACCATTCACATCTTTAACAGTAACTGTCAGCTGAGCTTCCTTGTCATCATAGATGTAGTTAGCATCATTGCCCGGAATTTCCTTAATGCTGTAGCGGTAGTCACCAGCTGCATTATAGTTCAAGGCTTTGAAATTGATAGAACCATCAGCTTCATTGGTAGCTGTTTGAAGTAAAACACCGTTTTCGTCAAAGAGACCAAAGGTAAATTGACCCTTCTCTAACACTTTATTAACAAGTTTTTTCTGTGCCTGAATCTTCACATCTTTTGCTAGCACAGCGCTTCCTTTACCAGAGCCCTCTTCCAAGCGGACTGACTTAGTAATAGTGCGTTCTGGGAATCCTTTAGCTGTCCATGATAACTTGTTGTTAACCACATCACCCACTTTAGTACCTTCTGGTACGCGAGTAGAGTACTCGATGTACATTGGCCAGTTGTAGTTATCGCCAAAGTTAATGGTAAAACCGTTAGCATCGCCATTAGCGTTTTGGGTTAGGACTGCTTTGTTAGTAAAGTTATCAGCAACAGGCAGCGTCAGGATATGAGCTTCATTGCGGATACCACCAGCAACTGGAGCATAACGAACCGCCCGCAGCGTACCAGGAACCAAGGTCAGACCATCACCAAAGGTGTCTGAAATCACCATGTTGCGAAGCATGTCCTGTCTTGCATTCAGGATAATGCGCCATTTAACAATACTCGGATCAGTGCTGTCCTGGTAACCATATTTCATTTCATACTCACCAGCAGTTCCTTCTTCTTTCTGGTATTGGAAAGAAAAGTCTGTCTGGCCAAATTTGAAGGAAACAGGACCTGTTTCTTTGACTTTTTCGTTATTGATACGAACATTAAAGCCCAAAGATAGCTCTTTCTTTTGGGTATAGTTTGTAAAGTAGTTACTGAAAGTCACTGTAACTGACTGAGTCGCCGGGTCAGTTTGAGCTGTACCGACTAACTCTCCCGTATGATTAACAACATCATAGACATCGAAGTTTAAGGCAGTAATCAGACTTAATTCTTCCGGAAGTTTAAAAGTCAGGGTATCCCCTTCAGCGATCGTTTGAGCCGCAGGAAATGTGAAGTTGGTTGTTACAGACAAGGTTTCATTAGTCTTAACAGTTGAGTCACTTGTTAATGGCTCACCATCCTTAGTAATGCTGGTTTGCTGACTGTATTCAGTTACTTCAGAAGCCTGAGTTCGAGCAGCAAAACCTAAACCTGTAACAATAGCTGTTAATAAGATAAGAATTTTAAAAATAATTGTATTTTTATTTTTCATCTTTTTCTCCTTTCGTAGCTTATTATACCAAGAGTATTGCAATTTATCAACATTTTTATTCAAAGTGTTTAAAAATTCATACGAATATAAAAAAACCAAGACATTATGTCTCAGTTTCTTTACATTTATTAGTCTATCCCAATTTCAGCTCGAACAACATTAGCAATGGTATCTACATAATAATTTACTTCTTCGTCAGTTGGTGCTTCAGCCATGACCCTCAGCAAAGGCTCTGTTCCGCTCGGACGAACCAAAATCCGTCCATTACCAGCCATTTCGGCTTCCATTCTCTCAATCACTGTCTTGATAGCTAGGACTTCCATCGCCTTATTTTTCATGCTATTTTCCACACGAATATTGACCAGTTTCTGCGGATAGATGGTTACTTCAGAAGCCAATTCAGATAGTTTCTTACCAGTTTCCTGCATGACCTTGGTCAATTGCACAGCTGAAAGCTGACCGTCACCTGTCGTATTGTAGTCCATGATGATAACATGTCCAGACTGCTCGCCACCTAGATTATAGCCATTCTTGCGCATTTCCTCTACTACATAGCGGTCACCAACTGCTGTCACAGCCTTTTGGATACCTTCACGATCCAAAGCCTTATGGAAGCCTAGGTTAGACATGACGGTCGTAACAATGGTATTCTGTGCCAGCTCGCCTTTTTCAGACAGGTACTTACCGATGATGTACATAATCTTGTCACCATCTACCAGCTCACCATTTTCATCCACGGCAATGAGGCGATCGCTATCTCCATCAAAGGCCAGACCAATCGCTGCACCAGACTCACGGACAACCTCCTGCAAAGCTTCTGGATGCGTAGAGCCGACATTCAGATTGATATTAAGGCCGTCTGGATTTTCTCCGATAATGGTCAACTGAGCGCCAAGGTCCGCAAAAATCTGACGAGCGCTGGTAGAAGCCGCACCGTTGGCCGTATCTAAGGCCACATGCATTCCTTCTAGTTCTAAGCCAGTTGAAACCAAGTATTGTTGGTACTTGCGCAGCCCTTCTGGATAGTCCACCAAGTCACCCAAACCTTCGGCGCTTGGACGTGGCAAGGTGTCTTCCGCTGCGTCCAGCAAAGCTTCGATTTCCAACTCACGCTCATCATCCAGTTTATAGCCGTCACCACCAAAGAATTTGATACCATTATCCAAAGCTGGATTGTGGCTGGCAGAAATCATAACTCCGGCGCTGGCTTTCTCTGACTTGACCAGATAAGCCACACCAGGCGTTGCAATGACACCCAATTTATAGACATGAATCCCAACGGACAAAAGTCCTGCAACCAAGGCGCTTTCCAGCATTTCTCCTGAAATTCGAGTATCACGGCCAACAAAGACCCGAGGAACTTCACTTTCGTGCTGACTCAGAACATAACCACCAAAGCGACCGAGTTTAAAGGCCAATTCCGGCGTTAATTCCACATTTGCTTCTCCGCGAACACCATCGGTTCCAAAGTATTTACCCATTATAAATAGTTTCCTTTCATAAGACCTGGATGTAAAGATTTAGGCTGCAAGCAAGACAGACTGACTTCATCCAAGTTTATTTTCAAAATTTTATTTAGTTTTTATTTGATGAGCTCGTATTTGAGCTGCTATTAGAGGAGGACGAGCCTGAGCTGTCTGCTGTTTTAGTGTTGACACGCATAGTCGTTTCAAATGGTGTCACCACGCTTGGCATAACATTTCCCTGTCCATCAACCGCCTGCAGCGGCGCTGTCCCGCTGTAGTTACCAGTGATAATGACATTAGTCGGGAGAATAGCTACGACAGACTCAATCTTAGAAAGGGTCTCCTCGTCACTAGTTACAGTAGCTTCCTTATTTTCCAAGGTCACACCACTGATAGACACATTTTCAGCCACCTGGCTGTCTGTGATGAGGTAGCGGACTTCAACCTTCTTGCTAGCCTTTTTACCAATCTTAACCGAAATCTTCTGCGGAGTCACTGTAGCAGTCAGACCGCTTGGCAGGTTTTCAACCTTTAGCGGAATTTCTACTGTGCCTTCTGTAGCCTTGGAAAGATCAGCAACGACTCGAAATTTTCGAGTGCTTTCCTGCATTTCACTGGCTAGATTGACCCGGTTGGAGCCTGTCAGAGCGACGGAAACTTCAGAAGTGAAACCGCTGATAAAGTAATTCTCACTGTCATATTTGATGTCAATCGGCACATTGGAAACCGTATTGGTATAAGTTTCAGATGTGACCTGTCGAACTCCAGTATTGTTTTGATAACTGCTGGAGGTTGCATAGACAAAAAGCACTAGGGCAAAGAAAAACGAAGAGATGATATAAAGAATTTTTTTACGTTTTTTCATTTCTTCCATCCTCCCATGAAGCGTTTTTTCAAACCCGCTGGCTTGTCCTGCTCTGATAAGAAGACCTTTCTCAGCTCTATCTCAAACTCATCCAAAGTCAAATCATGCTTGAAAATTCCATTGTGCGTGGTGGAAATCCCACCGGTTTCTTCTGAAACGACAAAAGTAAACGCATCTGATACTTCAGAAAGGCCAATAGCTGCGCGGTGCCGGGTTCCAAACTCCTTAGAGATACCGCTGCTTTCGGTCAGAGGCAGGTAGGCACAGGAAGCCGCAATCTTATTGTTTTTTATAATGACTGCTCCATCGTGCAATGGCGTATTGGGGATAAAAATGTTGATTAGCAGCTCTCCGGACACATCTGCATCCAAGGGAATCCCTGTCGCAATGTACTCTTGCAAGGTGCGGGTTCCCTGAATGGCCACCAAAGCCCCGATTTTCCGCGGACTCATATAGGCAACAGACTTGACAAAGGCCTGAACCATTTTTTCTTCGTTACTGATGGGCGTTGTAGAAAAAATATCTGTTGCCCGGCCCAGCTTTTCCAATCCTGCTCGAATCTCAGGCGAGAAAATCACCACGGTCGCAATGACCCCGTAGGTGATGACCTGATTGATCAACCAAGAAATGGTGGTCAAGCCGATGATATTGGCAAAAAACTGTGCCAAGATAAAGAAGAGCACCCCGCGGACCAAAATCATGATCTTGGTACCGGCAATGGCCTTGATTAGATAATATAGAATCCATGCGACGATAGCGACGTCAATAATATTAATTACAATCCTCCAAGGGTCAGAAAACAAACTGGCCCAATATTGGAGATTGGTTAGTTGTTGAAAATTCATACTTAGACTTCCTACTCCTCTACAAGCAAAGTCCAACAGCTGTAGCAACAAATCGAACTTATTAAATCTTATAACAGCCTGATTTTATCTTGCACTTAGAGTTTACTCAATTAACTTCTCTCTTTTTATTTTACAGTGGGTCTTAATGCTTAAAGACTTACCAACCCATTATATCACGTTTGTCAATATTTTTCTGTAACCTTCTTTACTTTTTTATGATAAAATATTTCTTATGAAGATAAATACAGCCTTGGGCCTCTTGGCAGGCAAGTCCTCCCACTTTGTTCTCAGCAAAATGGGGCGTGGATCGACCCTGCCAGGGAAAGTTGCCCTGACATTTGATAAAAATATTTTACAAAACCTAGCAAAGAACTATGAGGTTGTGGTTGTTACCGGAACCAATGGTAAAACTCTGACTACAGCTCTGACAGTGGGTATTCTCAAGGAAGCCTTTGGAGAAGTGGTGACCAATCCTAGCGGTGCCAACATGATTACGGGGATTACCACAACCTTCCTGACCGCTAAGAAAGGCAAATCTGGCAAACATATCGCTGTGCTGGAAATAGATGAAGCCAGCCTATCTCGGATTTGTGATTATATCAAGCCCAGCCTCTTCGTCTTCACCAATATTTTCCGCGACCAAATGGACCGCTATGGTGAGATCTACACGACCTACCAGATGATTCTGGATGCTGCAGCTAAAGTACCTGAAGCAACTGTACTGATGAATGGTGACAGCCCTCTCTTTAACTCGGTCAGCCTGAAAAATCCTGTCCGCTACTATGGATTTGATACCGAGAAAGGCCAGGCTCAGCTGGCTCACTACAATACAGAGGGCATCCTCTGTCCCAAGTGCGAGCATATCCTAAAGTATGAGCTCAACACCTATGCCAATCTGGGAGCTTATATCTGTGAGGACTGCGGCTTCAAGCGTCCTAAGCTTGACTACAGCCTGACCGCTCTAAAAACGCTTGAGCATAACCGCTCTGCCTTTACCATTGATGGTCAAGACTATCAAATCAATATCGGTGGCCTTTATAATATCTACAATGCCTTAGCCGCTGTATCAGTAGCTCAGTTCTTTGATGTCGAGCCGGCTACTATTAAGGCTGGCTTTGACAAGAGCCGAGCTGTCTTTGGCCGTCAGGAAACTTTCAAAATCGGCGATAAGGAATGTACCTTAGTCTTGATTAAAAATCCGGTTGGGGCGACCCAAGCACTGGATATGATTGGACTGGCACCTTTTGACTTTAGCTTGTCCGTTCTGCTCAATGCAAACTATGCAGACGGCATTGATACCAGCTGGATCTGGGATGCTGATTTTGAGAGGATTTTAGAGATGGAGATCCCTCATGTCATTGCTGGCGGTGTCCGCCACTCTGAGATTGCTCGTCGACTGCGGGTAACGGGCTATCCAGCAGATCAGATTACCGAAGTCAAAGATTTGGAAGCAGTCTTTAAGGCCATTGAACAGCAAGAAACCAAGCATGCCTATATCTTAGCAACTTATACTGCCATGCTGGAATTCCGTGAGTTGCTGGCAGAACGACAAGTGGTCAGAAAGGAGATGAACTAATGGTATACAGATCCCTCACTTCTCCTGAAAACCAGGACTATCGCTACGAAGTAAAGATTGCCCACCTCTATGGCAATCTCATGAATACCTACGGCGACAATGGCAATGTCCTCATGCTCAAGTATGTGGCTGAAAAGCTAGGCGCTAGAGTTAAAGTCGATATCGTTTCTCTAGAAGATGACTTTGAAAAGGACAGCTACGACATCGTCTTCTTTGGCGGAGGTCAAGACTATGAGCAAACGATCGTGGCTCGTGACCTGCCAGCTAAAAAAGAAGCTTTGGAAAGCTTTATTAATGAAAACGGCGTAGTGCTAGCCATCTGTGGTGGCTTCCAACTCTTAGGCCAATACTATATCGAAGCTTCTGGCCGTCGAATTGAAGGTCTGGGCATCATGGGTCACTATACCCTCAACCAGACCAATAATCGCTATATTGGTGATATTAAGATTCATAATGATGAATTCGATGAGACCTACTACGGCTTTGAAAATCACCAAGGACGGACTTTCCTCTCGGACGACGAGAAACCTCTGGGCAAAGTTGTCTATGGAAATGGCAACAATCAAGAGGATGGTTGCGAGGGTGTTCATTATAAAAATGTCTTTGGCTCCTACTTCCATGGTCCCATCTTGTCCCGCAATGCGAACTTGGCCTACCGTCTGGTGACCACCGCTCTGAAAAACAAATATGGCTCAGATATTGAACTGGCGGCTTATGAAGATATCCTAGCCCAAGAAATCCCAGAAGAATACGGAGATATCAAAAGCAAGGCAGAGTTTGAATAAATAAACAGGAGAATCACTATGAAAGAAAAATTGCACTATATTCTGCTTTTAATTACCATTCTATTGGTGGCCAGTATTTCCTTGGCCAATATGCAGAGTGTCAATGTTAGCTTTATCTTGTTCAGCTTCAAACTACCCTTGATTATATTGATTTTAATTTCAGTGCTCCTGGGTTCTGTCACGACTTTTCTCATCAGCATGGTGAAAAATTTCTCACTGAAAAAAGAGCTTAAGAAAACCAAAGAAGCACTTAAAAATTCCCATACAGAAAACTAGGTTGGAAATCACTCCAGCCTAGTTTTTTTCTATTTTCTTTTGATAAAGGTAGGAAATCAAAGCCAATCCCATCACTCCGAAACCAATCAGAAGAAAGGAAAGGGTGTGGACACTCGGCAGAAGAGTCATCAGAAACGTCGCAGGAGGCATGAAAAGAATTGCTAGCGTGTAGATAGTCGAGAAAACTCTTCCTAGGTACTGCTTGTCCACCTTAGTCTGAACCTGGCTGAAGAAATGAATGTTGAAAACAGTCATAAAGAGCTCACAGATAAGATTACCAGAATAAGAAAAATATGGATGAACCGGTAGCAAGGCAGAGACGCCCATGACTGCAACTCCAACACCGGTCAATAGCAGGGCTACAAGTAAGTTGCCCATACTGGCCTTAACCTTGCTGGCTAGAATGGCTCCAATGATTGAGCCTATAGCACCCAAACTCAGAATGCTTGCATAAGATCCCGTCTTTTCATAGAGCTGATTGGTAAAAGGCAATAGATAATTAAAGGCCGCAAAGAAAAAGTTGACTGCAGAAGCTACCAAAAGCAGAAAGAAAATTTCTTTTTGCTGACGGATATAAACTAAACCTTCCTTGATATCTCCCAGGATATTTCTAAGATTGATGGGAGACTTCTGCTTGCTTGGCTCATGATTGGGCAGAAAGTAAACCAAGGCAAAAGCCAGAAAGAAACTCAGCGCATCCAACTGAAGGGTCATGCGCAGATTTGCATACTGCATCACGATAAAAGACAAAACTGGAGCTGAGACACTGATAACTTGCAAGGCCAATTCCAGATGAGAATTGTAGGCCACGATGTCTTCTTTGTCCACAATTTCGGTAATATAAGACTTATTAGCTGGCCGAGAAAAGGCAAAGGCTATAGCCTGAACCACATTAGCAAAAATCAGCGCTCCAATCATGAGCTGGTCATTTGAAATAAAAGAAATCAGCAGACAAAGACCAGCACAAATCAAGTCCGTTACCATCAGCACCTTACGTCTGGAAAAGCGGTCCGTAATGGCCCCACCCAAAGGATTAAATAAGATAGAAGTGACTAGCTCCGATATTTGGTAAATGCCCAAGACCGTCTGTCCCAGAGCTCCCAAAGAAGCAAGCCAGATGCTATTTCCATAATCATAAAGCATATTCCCAATTTTATTAATAGCAGCCCGTGTAATCAGCTGTGCTGCATGTCGATTCATAAAAATACCTCCTTCCATTTCTGAAACTATTGTATCAGGAATGGAGGGAGGTTCTTTATTTTTCCCATATTTGGGAAATTATGCTTTTACAAACTTATGGAAATGCTCTTGATAATAGGCGACTTGCTCAGGTAAATTCAGCACTTCAAAGATGTGCATGACTTCCTGCATTTGCGTGATTCCCTGCTTCTTCTGTCCCTTCTGATAAACCGCAAACCCCTTGAGATAGAGGAATACATTGCGTTCATAAAGTTTGATGCCTTTGCCAATGATTTTCTCTACGTAAGCCTCAAAGTAACTTGCCTTATCAAAAGAACGACTTTCCAAACAATGCTGGTAACAATTGAGGGCTAAAATCAAGACCAATTTCTTATGGCGACCGATTTCTTTATAGTAGTCTTCTCGCTCCATGACTTCCCTGCCCAGACGGTAGACGTAGTCCACATCATAAAAGCTATAGAGGTTTCCAAAGAGGATCAGCTCGTACATGGTCCAATCTTCCACTTGAAAGAGATAATCGGCCACCTTATCTAAATCTTCTTGCCTCATGTGAAACTGACTGTCTCGCTGACAAATCAAGCCCTGCAGCAAAATCCAATTCAGCTCATAGTAAAGAGGCGTGCTACTAGCTTGGGCCTTTTCCAACTGCTCCGCTTGCAAGTCTTGAAATCCCTTGATGTCATTTGAGTAGTAAAGAGGGATAATTTTACACATCATGGCCACGTGCTCATGCTGCTGGAAATTCCGTGCCTTGTCCATAAAATTTTCAAGGGTCACATGAATATTATCCAAGAGATCTAAAAATTTCGAGAGAGTCATGTCCGACTCACCCAGCTCAAAACGAGACAGCTGAGAGGTCGAGCAAACCTGACCAGCTGCTTCCTTCAATGAATAATGCCCATTTAAACGAAAATCACGAAAAACTTTACCTAAATCTTCCATTTGTTTACCACTTAAATTCCTTTAATCGCTGTTTCGCTTCCCTAGTCGCTCTTTCAAAACTACCTTCACTGCCTCTTGTTCGGATTTTATTTTCAGATGAGACTTTTTTCGACAAAATCTTATCGACTGAAAATCAGAAAAGGCAGATTCTGCTAAGAATCCTGTCTACTTATCCCTACCACCCATACCAATCTTCTTTTCATCTGTTTTTTAATAAATCCTTGTGTTTTTTTAAATATTTTTTTCCATACCATTCCTCTACAGACTTACCTTCCCACTCACGGTATTCTTCGGGGTATTTCCATTTGTAGAAAGCTTGTAAATAACTAGGAAATTCGATGTAAATTAGCATAGCAATCACAGCAATATTTAGGATAATCCATGTTATCAAAAGACCTAAGCCTTCCAACGAAGTTGAAAATTTCATGGAAAAACTCTTTATAATAAAGTTTATAATTACTACAATTCCCAAAAAACTCATTCCATAAATCGCTATCTTATTGGCAATTTTATTGTGAAGAGGAGACCCACTTCCATTACCATACATCAGTTCTTTGAGACTTTCAATTTCAAGGCTAAACATAAAATAGGCTAATATAAAAATAAAAACAAAAATTGCAACAACCATCCAAATAGATAAAGTTGGTAATGATATATCAATAGCTAACAGATTAAATTCAAGACTAAGCCAAATTAGAAATGTGATGACATGAAAATGATAACGATAGGGCAGTAAAAAAGCTTTTCTAAAAACTTTACCAATCAATATGATAAATACCCAAATTAAGAAACAGACTAGATATACCTCAGCTGTTAGTAATGGATGTTGATAGATAGGCAATCTTAAATCTTTAGGATCAGAGTCGTGCAAGGATAGCGAGAAAACAAGAATCATAAAGTTTATAATGACAGGACCGATAAGAGTTAAAACAATATTCTGAATATGAAGAACTAGTTTAGACTTTCCTTCCCTATAATATATTTCTAACTTAGAGAAAACATTTCCTTTCTGGTACTGTACAAACCCATCATCTTCCAGATTCAAACTCTCTTCAAAACTAGCCTTAAAAATAGATTTTTTATCCATAAGTTTGATTACCAATCTTCTTTTGTAGTAGTTCAGGGTGCTTTTTCAAGTACCTCTTCCCATACCATTCCTCTACGGACTTGCCTTCCCATTCTCGGTATTCTTCTGGATATTTCCATTTGTAGAATGCTTCTAAAAAGAAAGGAAATTCCATAAAAATGAGTATGGCAATTAGGACGATATTCAAAATAATCCATGTCAAGAAAAGCCCCATGCCTTCTATAGAAGTTGAAAATTTTATAGAAAAACTTTTCAAAATAAAATTAATAATAACACCAATTCCCAAAATTCCCATTCCATAAACAGATATCATATTGGCAATTTTATCCTGCAGAGTAAGAGATTGAATATTCCCGTAAATTCGTTTTTTTAAACTTCTAATTTCACTGCTTAACATTAAATAAGTCAACAATACTAGAAACCCAAAAAGTGCCAAGATACCCCATATTGATAATACCGGTAAAGATATAGTGATTGCCAGCAAATTAAATTCTAACATAAACCATATCATAAAAGTCATGATATGAAAGCGATAACGATAAGGAAGAATATAAGTCCGTTTAAAGAATTTGCCCATTAATACCATTAACAGCCAAATTAATAAACAAATTAAATAGACTTCAACTGTTAGTATAGGATGTTGAGAAATAGGCAATCTTAAATCCTTAGGATCAGAATCATGTAAGGACATCGCAAAAACAAATAACATGAAATTTACACCTATCGGAAACAATAAACTAAAAATTAGGGTTTGAACGCTAAACCAAAAGGAGGGTTTCCCCTTCTTAAAAGCTTTCCCAAGTTTATTATAATAATCTTTTTTCTGATACTGTAAAAACCCATCATCTTCCAGATTCAAACTCTCTTCAAAACTAGCCTTAAAAATAGATTTTTTAGTCATAACTTTGATTTCCAATCTTCTTTTGTAATAGTTCAGGGTGCTTTTTCAAGTACCTCTTCCCATACCATTCCTCTACGGACTTACCTTCCCATTCTCGATATTCTTCGGAATATTTCCATTTGTAATAGGCTTGGAGAAAATATGGTAAACCTATAAAAACAATTATTGCAATCACCACAATATTAGCAAAGACCCATAGAAGTAAAAAACCAAATGCTTTCATGGAATTTGAAATATCTACAGTAAAGCTTCCGAAAATATATTTTATAATAATACCAATCCCTAAAATCCCCATGCCGTAAATAGAAATAATTTTAGCAATCTTATTACGAAAAGTCACTTGTCTATCCTCATCATACATAAGCTTTCTTAATCCTGTTAACTCCATACTAAACATCATGTAAGTGAAGATCATTATTACTCCATATATAGCAATAATTTCCCAAAATGCTAAATTTGCTAATAGAATGTCAAAAACGATTAAATCAATTTCCAATAAAAACCAAAGCATAAATGTAAAAACATGAAGCTGATAACGATATGGTAAAAGATAAGTTCGTTTAGTAAATTTTCCAAGAATGACTAAGAACAGCCAAATAAGAAGTAAAATCAAAAAAACATTTACAGTTAATGACTCGTGCTTAGATATCGGAAGAGTCAGGGTCTCACTCTCATGAAATTCCATAGATACAACAAGCAACATAAAGTTAAATCCAACAGGAAAAATTAAACCTAAAATAAAACTTCTAATTCGAAACCAAAGAGATGCTCCTCCTTTTTTAAAATAGTTAGACGTTTTATCATGCTGCTCTTGCTGCAACTTTCGAAACCCATCATCTTCCAGATTTAAACTCTCTTCAAAACTAGCATTAAAAATAGATCTTTTCTTCATTTTTTTCACTCAAATCCTAGTGCCTTACCTATTCATAGTCAGGATGTGTCCTTATACAGATTGCTGCATATAAAGCATCTATCATAACAGCTGGGAAAGTTAAGTTCATCAAAATTCCAATGAAAACACCAAAAACATTCTCACTGTAACCAGTAAGAATTGCTAGTGCTAGCATGGCAGCTACAAAAGCAACTCCAAAGTTGAACAGCCGTTCTTGCTTTCTACCTTTTTCTTTGCCGCCATATGTCTCCCACCGGTTGAAAGCCCAGATTTTCCCCTGATTTTTAGGAAGGTAATACCAAGAGTAGAGAGTGCATGAAAATAGAAAAATACAAAAGGCTAAAAGATTATAAACAAGTGCCAAGCCTGAATATATCCCACCATTACCAACTAGCATGACCAAGCCTATAAAATTGACGTCAACAAGTAAAACTAAAACAGTTATGGAAACAAATAGATAGATGAAACTTTTAAATTTTAGAATAAAATTATTAAAGAAAGAGATTGGAATTGCAACACCACTAATGGACATACAAATTATGAACAGGATCTTATAGATGCCAACATGGTCTATAAAAGTCGTCCCAAAAAATGCCATAAAAGAGATTGCCAGTGTAATCCAAGGTAGAATCTTAATATAGCCTAAACTAACCCCATTAGTAATTAAAGGTCCGTGATATCGTTCTTTATACATGCTTATCCTCTGATTGAAATTGCTTAATACTTTTCTCGTGCTGAGCTAAGAGAACCGCTAAGACATTCGAAAAATTTGTCAATAGCGGTACTTGGTGATTGGTGATTTTTGCATTAATTGCTTCCTTCACCTCTCCTTTGAGGCTTTCTAAATGTATCAAATTTATAAAAGAGGTCTTAGCTGTCTCAAGCTAAGCATTGATGGAGGTTTTTGAATTAAACAAGGCTGTCTTTTGTTCATAAACCTCTTTCAATCTACCTTCCCTATGCGGTATAGAAAAACAAAGCCATCTGCTCTTAATTATACCATGAATCTGGAAGCCGATAAATAAAAAATCGCTTTGACTCAAGCGATTCTTCTCATACCATATTAAATAGAACCTTTTAGAACATCTGTTGACTTCATCCAAGTTTCGTAATGCTCTTCAAAAGCCTCTTCGTCTTCATTTCTATATCCTTTAACATTTTCTCTATTGAAAAAGAACAAATTATCTGGTGTTTGCCTCCCATTCGGAATAACTACTGAACCGCAGTCAAAATAGACACTCTTAGTCCCTCCTCGTCCATCTTCCACTTCGATTACACTAGCCTGTGAAACAATCATCACTTCTGTATCATCGCCGTTTTTAAGGGTTACTACCGAACCCAAATGTAAAATTTTATTTGTTTTCTCCTTCTTCCCTAAAACGCACTTTCCCTTGGCTGTATAGCTTCATAATCTTCACAAAGCGAACCGGATTGTTTTGGTTGTACAACAAAAAAAGCATGAAGAACATTAAACCTGCTCCCCAAAAATCATAGCCTCGTTCGATCGGTTGTCCAAATTTTTGAGTACAGTCGTAAAAAACGTACAAAAAATAGATAGCAAAGGCAAGTATAATGTAACGAGTTATTCGATAGATTGTAGCAGATGCCTCAGCTGGATCAAAATGTTCATCCCTCACCATCAAATTATGTGACACTGCATAATAAAACACCTTCTCTGTTGTCGGCTGAACCTTGCGCACATTTTTATAAAGTCCTCGCTCAAGAATTGCGGTAAACAATAGAAACTCAGCCAGCCACAATAGTAACACATAGCTCAAACTAGTCCAGTTATAGACACCAATATCCAAGGCTGAAAGGAAGCCATAGAGACCAGGTCCACCAGCCATTAGAAAAATAACCATTTCAGGAATGTAAGCATTGGTCTTATAAGCACCTTCCGTATTGAGCAGGAAACTTTTGGGAGCTGCTAAAGCCTCTCCAGTCTGCTGGTCATAATAGACCGCCTGACCATCACACTCGCCAATAAATACTCGACGACGTCTAAGAAAAAACATTCTAACCTCTTTCTAATTACTTATTGAAGTTCTATTACTAAACTTTATAATCTCTACTGCTTCACTGACCTTTATTCAATTTCAAATCAGCTAAGCCCCAGCTTTATAATCATGTAGCTCTTTTGTCACGATAGCTCCATCCGATCCGACACTAACTTCTAGATAGACATCAGGATCGTCGTCAGCTCTACATATCACATTAAGTTTTCCAGCACGGAATAAATCCAATATATCAAAACTCTTGGGAAGGTTGTTCTGATTATATAATACGAAAGAAATACCTAATAAAAGTCCAGTTGCAATAATTTTAAATATTTCTCCTCCAATAGGATTACCTAACAAGTCTTGATAATTAAAAATAAAATCATAGGCATAGAAGAATCCAACCAAGGGTACTAGAAAAATTAAACCTCTTATCAAGCGTGTAGCATTGCGGCTATCTTTTTCACTCATCTCCATCTCTGCCTCCACTTCCTTGGCTTCGTCTGACTTTTCCATAATCACCCGACAAACCGTTTGAGAGGTCACTTCTGCTCTATTGACATTTCGGTACAAGGCGCGTTCTACGAGGATAGTAATAAAGGCAAACTCTGCTATCCAAATAAGAATAACACTCCAAAAAGTTGTCATGGTATATGTTCCATGTAAGAACAATCTAAAGAAAGAAATTAGGCCTCCTCCACTAGACAAAAATAGGACAACTAAGAGAGGTATATGTCGGTTCATCTCGCTTGACTTCTCTGTATCTAATAGTTTACTCTTTGGAGCTTCTAAAACTTCGTGGGTCTTACGATCATAATAAATTGCTTTGTCATAATATTGATTCAAATAAAAACGACGTCTTCTAAAAAACATATTTCTCCTTTTTCTAATCCTTATTCTGGTTCTGTCAGCAAACCTTTGTTCCAAAAACTGAATTAGCCAACTTTTTCATTCAACATCTGTACTGTAGAAAAATTCTTATTTTTTATTCCCAAACTTATTTTGTACTTGCAATATAAGCCAATTTCTCAATTCTCTCATGAATCGTTTCTACATTCAAGTTTTCTCGAAGGTATTCACATAGCACTCCATTTTCATAAAACATTTGCTCTGAAAGCTGACCTTTTGGTTCATCCGGGCACTGAATCATAACAATGCTGAAAACACCACCGGGACCAGAATTCTCAATTGCATTTCCCTCAAAATGATAGGTGAAAGCCCGAAATTGAGAACCATTGTAGTTACCTGAAATTACATAGGCAACTTTTACCATATTTCCACGACCAAATGGATAATGATTAAAATTCGCGTATTTTTCTACATACGGATTCTGGAAAAGTTTTAGTGTGAGGTCGTTACTTGTTTTTTGCTTGGAATATTCTCTGTAATAGTCGTTACCTTGTGCTTTATCAAATTGATAGCCGTGCTCGGAAGCGAAGGCTTGGTATACTTTATTCTTTTTGGCGGAATGACTAATCGCCCAATAAACTATCCAACCTACGAAAGCAAAAATTGCTAGCATTAAGACAATAAAAATTATTAAAAAATCCATCATTTTATCCTATTTTTCTTAAATAAAACGATTCAGTCATCAAAATCTTTAGTAATACGATAACTGAACCACATTGAATATCAATTTAATTTTTCCTGTAAGCTCTAAGAAGCTCATTTCCAACGGAAACTAGGCATTTTTGAGCAGGTTCGATTGGCTCCTTCTACACCTTCTCCGCAAGTTCTTCCCATTCTAGCATGGCTTCTTCTTGGGCGGCAGTCAGCTGGTCGATTTGCTGCTGGCTCTCCATGAGTTCGGCGGCGTCATTAGTGGCCTCCATGGCCTCCTGAAGCTGACTGATCTGACTGTCCAAGTCCTCGATTTGCGCTTCCAATTGCTCTAAGCGGCGGGCCAGCCGGCGCTGTTCTTTCTGGTTTTCCTTTTGAAGCTGATAGTCATTGGCCGGGTCAGGTTTGTCAAGACTAGTCTGCTCTGTTTCCTCACGCAAGGCTTCCTGTTCTGCCTTTTTCTCCAGATAGTAGTCATAATCACCTAGATAAAGGGTGGAACCTGTCTCAGAGAGCTCGATAATCTGAGTGGCCACGCGATTGATAAAGTAACGGTCGTGGCTAACAAAGAGCAGGGTGCCGTCAAAGTCAATCAGGGCATTTTCCAGCACTTCCTTGCTGTCAATGTCCAGGTGGTTGGTCGGCTCGTCGAGGATGAGGAAGTTGTTGTTTTCCATAGACAGCTTGGCTAGAAGCAGCCGCGCCCGCTCTCCACCTGATAGCATGCCGACAGACTTCTTGACATCGTCTCCCGAGAAGAGGAAAGCGCCTAAGCGATTGCGAATCTCGACCTCCGGCGTCAGCTTGAAGTCATTCCATAGCTCATCGAGAACTGTATTGCTGGGGGTCAGTTTACTCTGAGTTTGGTCATAGTAGCCCACTTCCACATTAGCTCCCAGCTGCTCCTTACCTCTGATGAAGGGCACTTGACCGATTAGTGATTTAATCAAGGTCGTCTTTCCAATCCCATTTGGCCCGACAATAGCTACCGCATTGAACTTGCGAATATCAAGGTTAATCGGCTCCGACAGAACTTCCTCGCCATAGCCAATAGCTGCATCTTCCAAGGTTAGAACAACATTGCCAGAAACCTTATCGGATTGGAAGGTCATATTAGCCGAGCGACTGCCGGTCTCCGGCCTGTCCAAACGCTCCATCTTTTCCAGCTGTTTGCGACGGGACTGAGCCCGCTTGGTAGTGGAGGCTCGAACTAGATTGCGATTGACAAAGTCCTCCAGCGCAGCGATTTCTTTCTGTTGCTTTTCATAGTTCTTGGCTTCAGTGGCCAGCTTCTGTTCCTTTTGGACCACAAAGCTAGAGTAATTGCCCACATAGCGATCCAAGGAATGCTTGGTCAAATCCAGCGTGATGGTTGCAACCTTATCTAAGAAATAGCGGTCGTGGCTGACGATGATCAGGGCACCGCTGTAGTTGACTAAGTAAGTCTCCAGCCAGGCAATGGTCTCAATATCCAAGTGGTTGGTCGGTTCGTCCAAGACCAGCAGCTCTGGCTTTTCCAAAAGCATCTTAGCCAGCGCCAGACGGGTATTCTGCCCGCCCGACAACTCAGAAATCTTCATCTGCCACATGGGCTGGTCAAACTTGAAGCCATTCAAAATAGCTCGAATATCGGCCTCGTAGGTAAAACCACCTTTCTGGCGAAAGTCCTCTGACAGCTGGTCGTACTGGGTCATGAGAGCAGTCAGGTCTTCCCCTGACAATTCTCCCATTTGCAGCTCCATCTGCCGCAAGCGTTTTTCTTGTTGGCGCAGACTATCAAAGACCAGCAGCATCTCGTCGTAGATAGTATTCTCCGACTCAAAGCGGCTATCCTGAGCCAGATAGGACAGGGAAAGCTCTCGTTTTTTATTGATCTGACCAGAAGTAGGCTCTTCCTCGCCCACCAAAATCTTAAGCAGGGTTGACTTCCCAGCTCCATTTTTACCGACGAGGGCAATCCGGTCGCCCTCATCCACCTGCAGGTTAATATTGTCAAAAAGAAGCTCCCCTGGAAAAGAGCGTTCAATCTTGCTTGCTTGTAAAATAATCATAAGACCATTATAGCAGATTTCCAGAAGCACAGCTATCAGAATTCAAGAGAAAGCGAACTCAGCTCCCCAAAAGAAAAAGAGAGTGGGACAGAAATCGGTAATTCGTTAGAATTCGATTTCGTCGTCCCACCTCCGCACAGTTGAGTAGGGCTGTAAAAGCTGATGAAATCAGCGTAGTAGAGCCCACTCAACCACTGCGTCTTGCTCGACAATCCAAAGACAATTGAGAGGCTAGGACTTATGTCCCAGCCTCTACATAAAACTATTGAGAATAGATTGATTCTGCAAAATCAGATAAATTCCCAGCAAAATCAGAAGCGCAAAGACAACAAATTTAATCATTCCCTTGATTAGACGAATAACCAGAAGGATAATCATGGACCCGACTAGCCACATAAAGGCGGAATTGTGAAAAAATCCCTGAACTGCCTCAATATTCTGGCCGAAGAAGACCTGAATGGGCGCCGGAACATGATTTTCCCAAGCCGCTGTCACTCCTAGCTGGTTGGCAATCTCATTGCCGCTTTTCCATAGCCAGACAAAGATTCCTGAGTTAAAAACAAAGAGAAAAACTTGCTCTGGAAAGTGTCGAATCAAGTAAAAAATAGATTTTAACATAGGCTTACGATTGATACAAGTCTTTTACAGCCTGGATATCTGTCGGCTGGATACTGTAAAATGAGCCTGCTGACTGCATCACTGATTCCTCCTCATTATGGTCTAATCCGATAGCATGGCCCAATTCATGCGCTGCTGTATTGACAATCCGCTCATGAGAATAGGCATAGCGACTGTCCAGCAGGTAGTAACTATTCAGGCGAACCGTGACATGGGTAAACCGCTTGGTTAGGAGATTGGTCTGCGACTCAGCTTCACCAGCTGCACTGATGTTGCCATCGTTCATCTCCGTCGCGACAATGTCCGCCTTGTCTTTGTCATTGATGATTTGAAAGGTGAAGGCACCTGTTTGATTCCAAGAATCAATGGCCTCCTTATAGGCTGAACGGAAGGTTTCATTATTTGTATCGATGTAAATTGTGGCGCTTGGCTGATCCCAACGAGCCCCTGTTGTTGCATGCTCATCTGTCAGCTGATCCGTCTGCGTCTCCTCACTGCTGTGAAGCCCCGTGGAAATACCTTGGTGATTTAAAAATTGATCCACTCTGCCAACAGCTGTCTGAACAGCCTGCGTCAGTCCCTCGGTGCCTGGCTCTGTCGAAGTGGTAAAATAGAAAATTCCGACAATAACCATAAAGCTCAGGACAAAGGACCAGGCAAGTCCCCAAACCACGCGCCCAATCAGACGCATGAGGAACCGGATGCTTTTAAAAATAAGTCCCATCGCAACCTCCTTTACTAGATTGTAAGAGAACGTTGATTTTATCACCGCTTTCTTAAAGAAGACTGAAAAATTAGCCTTCTTTCTATCTATTATTATAAAAGAAAATGACTACAAATCTGCAACCATTTCTTTTCATACTATTGAATACTCTTTGCAAAATCATTTTTGAGTATAAAATTAAGAACCCGTATCCAGACTGACCCTGCCACTATTATAGTCCAGGCGAATCCCTTTTTGCACATTCGGGATAAAGACATTAAATTCTAAACTGCCATCGCTGGACTTGGCCTCTAAATGTGACCCAACCGGTACTAAATCAGTCTCCGTGGCATAAATCAAGGTTACCCGGTAGCGCACTCGCTTGTTCTTATCCAAAGCCTTACGGATCTTTGTCTCATAATAATTCTGCCCTGTCGAATCCGCTTCATTGGCTTGGTTGGACCAGGCCGTCTGCACAGCGATATTGGCAGGATTGCTAGTAGAAGCATCAAAGCCCTTCAAACCACCAATCAGCGAATAGGCCAAGAGATGTCCTCTGTCCACAGCATGATTGTACTCACCAGGGAGGTTCTTGAGTTGATGCCAGCCTGCCGGTACCCATGAAGTGTTGGCATTTCCAGTTTCTTCCCGTTTTTTGTACTGGCGGGTAGACTTGGATAAAAAGGCATTCGCTACTGTCGGAAGGGTTTGCCCTTGTACAAGCTTGGTCTTATTGTCAGCGTAGGGCTTACTAGAAATCCCCGCATCCAAGTCTGTCTTATTTCCATTCACAATAAAGGCGCCAGCTCCATTCCATTCAATGCTGCCTTTGAGCTGAGCTCGGACAGCATCCGTCAGAACGCTCTCAGCCAGTTCCCGACTAGGGGTGCCCTGATCTTGAACTTGCCCAACTCTTATTTCTGAATTTGGACTCTGAAGTGGCTGCTGACCATCCTGTCCCCAGAAATAGCCAGCCAGAGCCAAAATCAAGGCCAGAGTCAGCCCAGCCCAGCCTTGCAGGCTCTTAGAATTCCTTTTCTGACTAGTCTTTCTTTTCATCTTCTTTCTTTCAACTTAGCAAACTGGATTCATTTCAGCCAGTCTTTTCGACTAGGAGCTAGTTTCCAGTAAACTTCCCGATTAATTCTTGCCAGGTTTCTGGTGAAAAAACTGAGCCCTTACCGTTTCCGATAATGTTATAGCCAATCATCAGAGACACGAGAAAGAGAATCACGGCTACCAGGAGAACCAGTAGAACAAGGCCAATCTGCCGGCCTAAATATTTAAGATTTTCACTCATCGTCTTCTTCCTTTACACGCTTCACTTTGGCTCCCAAGGCTGCCAATTTCTCATGGAATTTATAGTAGCCTCGGTCTAAGTGTACCAGCTTGCTGACCTTAGTCTCGCCTTCAGCAATCAAGCCCATCAGAATCAAAGTCGCACTGGCCCGAAGGTCTGTTGACATGACTTCAGCACCCTGCAAGCTGCCTCCGCCCCAGATACGAGCTGTGTCACGCATGATATCAGAGTGCAGCCCCATCCGACGCATTTCCTCCAGATGCTGGAAGCGGTTCTCAAAGACGGTCTCAATCATCGTAGACTCGCCCTTTGCCATGGCCATCAGCGCCGTAAACTGAGCCTGCATGTCCGTTGGGAAGCCTGGATAAGGAAGGGTCTTGACCGCAACCGGTCTAAGTTTCGAAACATCGGAACGAATCCGAATCCCTTCATCTTCCTCTGTCACTTCCACTCCCATTTCCTGCATTTTGGAAAGCAGGGGACGATTGTGCTCCCAAATGGCATCCTCAATCAGCAAGTCACCGCTGGTCATAGCTGCAGCAACCATAAAAGTTCCTGCTTCGATACGGTCTTGAACCACATTATGCTTGGCACCTCGCAGCTGGTCCACTCCGACAATCGTCAGAGTCTCTGTACCCGCTCCTCTGACTTTGGCTCCCATTTCATTCAAAAATAGGGCTAGATCAACGATTTCAGGCTCCCGAGCAGCATTTTCAATCACTGTGGTGCCTTGAGCCAGCGTAGCAGCCATCATGATGTTTTGCGTTGCTCCCACACTAGGAAAGTCCATGTAAATGTGGGCACCCTTGAGTCGCTCTGCCTTCGCTTCGATATAACCCGCTGTTTGGGTAATCTGAGCTCCCATGGCTTCTAAGCCCTTCAGGTGCAAGTCAATAGGCCGGCTGCCAATCGTACAGCCGCCTGGCATGGAAACCTTAGCATGACCATTACGAGCCAGAACTGGCCCCAAAACAACGATAGACGCCCGCATTTTGCTGACGTATTTGTAAGGCGCCTCCTCAGACAAAGGCTGAGTTGCATCCACAACAACTGTATTTTCTTCCTGATTAAAATCCACCTGAGTGTTTAAACCGCGGACCACATTGTTCATGGTAAAGACATCAGACAAGACCGGAACATTTTTCAAAACAGACTGGCCCTCACTAGCCAAGACTGTCGCTGCCAAAAGAGGCAGGACCGCATTTTTTGCTCCTTCAATCTTGACCTTTCCGACCAAGCGATTATCTCCACCTTGAATAATAATTTTTTCCATACCGATTCCTTACTCTAAATTTTTAAAATCATCCATACTATCATACCATAAAATCAAAAATATGACCTTATAAAGTACCATTAAAAATCGCCCGGCTCATATCGTAAATACCAATGAAGAAAAGGCTGACTAAATAGCCCAAGGCAATGCTAAACAAGAGAATCAAAAAGCGAATCTTCATCGCATTATCGGCATTAACCTTGAAAAACCTCTCCCACTCAACAACAGTTGACAGCAGATGAAAGGCAAAGAAAATAAAGAGCAAATGACTGCATAATTTAAAAATAACTTCTACCATAGCTTTTATTATACCACAAGACTCCTGTTAGGGACGAACTAAACAGTCCCGCCCTTTTTCTTTGGAAAAGAAAACTGAGACAGATCTGCCTCAGTTTTGCGTATTCAGTTTGTATTCATGAAAGTACCTTACCAGATGATGAATGACTTCCATCAATCTAGGCAAAATAGCTTCTTATAATCTTGTTCCGACATTGATCCGGTTGATTGCCCGCTGCAGGGCAATCTTAGCCCGGCGTTCTTGGTCAATCAAATGCTTATCATGTGCTTCTTCGATTTCTTGCTCAGCTCGGAGCTTAGCCCGCTCAGCCCGACTAATGTCGATATCTCGCTCACGCTCAGCTGAGTCCGCCACAATGGTAATGACATTGTCTGCAATTTCAATGATGCCGCCATTAACTGCAATCCAGTCGATATGCTTGTCATCATCAACCCGGCGTACTTTGACCTGATCTACTTCTAAAACAGCGATGGTATTGATGTGGCGGGGCAAAATCCCCAGCTCACCATCAATGGTCTTTACGGAAACAAATGCAGCATGGTGATCATAAATAAGACCATCCGGTGTCACGATTTGTACTGTCATTTGAGCCATCATTCACCTCTTAGAATCCCATTTTCTCAGCCTTGGCCAATACATCCTCGATGGAGCCCACACCACGGAAGGCATCTTCTGGCAGCTTATCATGCTTACCTTCAAGGATTTCCTTAAAGCCACGAACCGTTTCAGCTACTGGCACATAAGATCCTGGTTGACCAGTAAACTGCTCCGCCACATTGAAGTTCTGTGACAGGAAGAACTGGATCCGGCGCGCACGTGCAACCAGCGTCTTCTCATCATCTGACAACTCATCCATACCAAGGATAGCAATGATATCCTGCAATTCATGATAACGTTGCAAGACCCGCTTAACCTCTGCTGCCACTGCATAGTGCTCTTCTCCGACAATCTCTGGTGAAAGGGCACGAGAGCTGGAAGCGAGTGGATCCACAGCTGGATAAATCCCCAGCTGAACCAATTTCCGTTCTAGGTTGGTCGTAGAGTCCAAGTGAGCAAAAGCTGTTGCTGGTGCTGGGTCAGTATAGTCATCCGCTGGCACATAGATAGCCTGGATGGAAGTAACGGAACCTTTCTTGGTTGAGGTAATCCGTTCTTGTAACTGTCCCATTTCTGTAGCAAGTGTTGGTTGGTAACCAACGGCTGATGGCATGCGTCCCAAAAGGGCAGACACTTCCGAACCAGCCTGCGTAAAGCGGAAGATGTTATCAATAAAGAGCAACACGTCCTGACCCTCCACATCACGGAAATATTCCGCGATGGTCAGTCCGGTAAGAGCAACCCGCATCCGAGCTCCTGGCGGTTCATTCATCTGACCAAAGACCATAGCCGTCTTTTCGATAACGCCAGACTCTTTCATTTCCCAGTAGAGGTCATTCCCTTCACGCGTCCGTTCACCAACACCTGTGAAGACAGAAATCCCTCCATGTTCTTGGGCAATGTTGTGAATCAATTCCTGAATCAGGACTGTTTTCCCTACTCCGGCACCGCCAAAGAGACCGACTTTCCCACCTTTCAGATAAGGAGCTAGAAGGTCGATAACCTTGATCCCTGTTTCCAGGATTTCTGATGAAGTTGATAGTTCATCAAAGGTCGGTGCCTTTTTATGAATCGGCTGGCGCTCTGCATCTTCTGCAAAAGGCGCATCCAAGTCAATAGTATCCCCAAGGACATTGAACACCCGCCCCAGAGTTTCCTTGCCAACTGGCACAGAAATCGGACGACCAGTATCCAAGACCTCCAAACCACGCGTCAAACCATCGGTCGACTCCATGGCAATGGTCCGCACCACACCGTCACCAAGCTCAAGAGCTACTTCAAGGACGATTTTTGATTTTTTCTCATCATTTTTATAGACTACAAGTGCATTATTTATCTCAGGTAGTTTGTCTCCGGCAGCAAACGCAACGTCTACGACCGGCCCGATAACCTGAGCAATTTTGCCTGAGCTCATGTTTTTTCCCTCGTTTAATTTCTAATTCATTTGTGGCCTTATTCTAGGGCACTTGCACCCGCCACGATTTCAGTAATTTCCTGCGTAATGGCAGCTTGCCGAGCGCGGTTGTACTGAATAGTCAAATCACTGATGACCTTTTTAGCATTGTCTGTTGCTGTCTGCATAGCAGTCATGCCGGCAGCATTCTCAGCTGTTTTGGCATCAATAATGGCACCGTAAATCATGCTCTCTGCAAACTGGGGCAGCAGTTGATCCAAGATAGAATCCCGACTGGATTCCAGTTCCAGATTCAGCGTATAATCTTCATCAGCTTCATTGGGATCCAAGTCAATGATTGGCAGCATCTGCTCCACCCGCATCTGACTGGTCAGACTGTTGACATGGTGATTATAGCAGACATAGAGCTCATCGAAGAGCTCATTCTGATACATCTCAATAGTCTTGCTAATGATTTTACGGACCTCATCAAAGCTAGGCTGATCTGCTAGACCACGCAGTTCATAAACTGGCTGAATGCCCCTAGCTCGGAAGAAATCAGCACCAACACTTCCGATACAGATGACTTCAAAGTCCTCTCCTGTCGGATGGTACTCAGCTTTCAGCTCCATCAAAGCCTTAAGGATAGTCGCATTGTAGCCACCTACTAGCCCGCGGTCAGAAGTAATGACGATATAGGCTGATTTCTTAACTGGCCGACTGATTAACATTGAGTGATGACGGGCATTTTCTGCCTCGTGGCCATGCAGCATATCCGTAACTAACTTACGCACTTTCTGGGCATAGACCTGAAAGTTCTTAGCTGCTTCCTCAGACTTTCCCAGCTTAGCAGCAGAAACCATCTGCATGGCATTGGTGATTTGACTGGTGTTTTTCGTGGATGCAATTTTATTTTTAATATCATTTAATGAAACTGCCATCTGACACCTCTATTCTTATTTGAAGCTAGACTGGTCAATAAACTCAGTAATGGCAGCATCCAAGACTTCTTCGCTTGGAAGATCTTTCGTTGTCCGAATGGTTTCATAAATGCTTTCTTGATGTGCATCAAAGTAGGCAAATAGTTCTGACTCAAAGCGCAGAATATCATCTACTGGCACACTGTCTAAGAAACCATGGGTCAAAGCATAGAGAATCACGACCTGCTTTTCAACCGGCAGCGGCTCATGAATCGGCTGCTTCAAGACTTCTACAGTCCTGCGGCCACGATTGAGCTTGGCCTGCGTTGCTGCATCCAAATCACTACCAAACTTAGTGAAGGCCTCCAGCTCTCGATAAGAAGCCAGGTCAATACGCAAAGTTCCAGCTACTTTCTTCATAGCCTTGATTTGGGCAGAGCCCCCAACCCGTGATACAGAAGAACCTGCGTCAATGGCCGGACGTACCCCAGCATTGAACAGGCTGTCGCTGAGGAAAATTTGTCCGTCAGTGATTGAAATCACGTTGGTCGCGATATAGGCTGAAATGTCTCCCGCCTGTGTTTCAATAAATGGCAGAGCTGTAATTGAACCACCGCCCAGCTCATCAGAAACCTTGGCTGAACGTTCCAGGAGACGGCTATGCAGATAGAAAACATCTCCTGGAAAGGCCTCACGGCCTGGCGGACGACGGAGCAAGAGGGACAGTTCACGGTAGGCTACAGCCTGCTTAGACAAGTCATCATAGACAATCAAAACATGCTTGCCATTATACATGAACTCTTCTGCCATCGCTACACCAGCATAAGGCGCTAGGAAAAGCAAAGGCGACGGCTGTGAAGCAGAGGCTGTCACGACAATGGTATAGTCCAAAGCACCATACTGACGGAGCGTTTCTACCTGCGTACGAACGGTAGATTCTTTCTGACCAATCGCCACATAGATACAAATCATATCCTGACCTTTCTGGTTCAGGATGGCATCAATGGCAATGGTCGTCTTCCCAGTCTGACGGTCCCCGATAATCAGCTCCCGCTGGCCGCGGCCAATCGGAACCAAGGCATCAATAGCCTTGAGACCTGTCTGCAAAGGCTCAGATACTGACTTACGCTGCATAACACCAGGAGCCGGTGTTTCAACCGGACGTGTCTTGTCCGTGACAATGTCACCAAGTCCATCAACAGGACGACCCAGCGGATCAACAACCCGTCCAATCAAGGCCTCTCCCACAGGAACTTCCATGATTTTACCAGTCCGACGAATGGTATCTCCCTCACGAATGTCTGTAAAGTCTCCCAAGATGATAATCCCAACATCGGTCGACTCTAGATTTTGCGCCATACCATAAGAGCCATTTTCAAAGATTAACAGCTCTCCGCTCATAGCCTTATCCAGACCATGAGCACGCGCAATTCCATCACCAATATAAGTGACGACCCCTGTTTCTGTGACGTCAAAATTTGGCTGGAAATTTTCAATTTGTTGCTTAATTAAAGCGCTGATTTCTTGTGCGTTAATCGCCAAAATTCACACCACTTTCTATTTCAATTTTTCTTTTACGACTTGTAATTGACGTTTTATGCTTGCATCAATTGTTTTGTTATTGGCAGAGATGACAAAGCCACCAATCAAGCTGCTGTCCAATTCTTCCTTGAGCGAACGGACTTTTAGGCCCATCTTCTGCTCAATAATCGGCCGAATCTTCTCCTTCTGACTGGCTGTCAAAGGCTGAACAGAGCGTAGCGTCACCTCAAACTCATTGCTAATCTTTTCAAGCTGGTGCTGGCTCTCCAGCACAATCTCATAAAAGAGGTCCTCACGATGATTGAGAATGACGATTTCAATCAGATTATCAAGCAATTGCGAACCAGAGTTTTGAAAGAGTCTCAGACTCTTCTCTTTCTCATGGTCACTGATGCCGATATGTGACAAAAAGTCAGCAAGGCCGGTCTCCGCAAAAACAGCCTTAATCTGACTCAGTTTTTCAAAAACATCTTCTTGCTGACCTTTTTCAAAGACCGTCTGAACAAAAGGCAAAGCATATTTCTCAATGATTGCATATTGCTTCTTATCCATCAGGCATCTCCTAACTGTTTGATATAGCGGTCGATGAGCTCGCTCTGAGCTTCCTTATCCAGTTCCTGGCTCAAAATCTTACTAGCCAGAGCCACTGTCAAGTCAGCCACTTCTCCTTTGATGCTGCTCATAGCCTCTGCCTTGTTTTGGGCAATTTCCTGATTGGCTTTAGCCTTCAAGCGCCCTGCTTCTTCTGCTGCATTAGCTAGGATTCCAGCCTTATTCTTCTCAGCTGTCTCCTTAGCTGTCTCAACGATAGAAACTGCTTCGACCCGACTGCCTGCCAGAGCTTCCTCACGCTTTTGCGCCAAGTCTTCAGCTTTCTTACGGGCAGCTTCTGCACCATCAATATCGTCTGAAATCTTTTGAGCACGCTGATCTAAAATCCCGATAATATTGCCCCAAGCAAACTTCTTAATGAGAAATACTAAAAGAAGAAAGGAGCCAGCAATCAGGATAAAGTTGCCAATAATTTCACCTACGGTTATATTCATTTTATCTATCCTTTCTTTTTATTCTTCCTCACCATTAATTTTCTTACCAAGATACATAGATGTTAGCATGGTAAAAACATAGGCTTGGATACAGGAAATAAAGATGGAAAAACCAGTCCAAACCATGTTCATAATAAAGGCAATCGGATACCAATACGCTGCTTGATGTGCCCAAGTCAAGAGCAAACCAGCCAATACTTCACCTGCAAAAATATTCCCATAAATCCGCAAGGCTAGCGAAGCAAAATTGGTAAATTCTTCCAAGATATTCATGGGTGTCATGATACCTGGAGTCACAAAACCTTTTAGATATCCTTTTATACCTTGACGACGGATTCCTTCTACATGACAGAATACCGTCACTAAAAGAGAGAAGCCTAGGTCAAAAGCGAGATTGGCTGTCGGCGATGTCCAGAGATTGAAACCATTGGTTGTCTGAACCTTAGCCATTAATCCCAAGTTATTAGCCACAGCAACGAAAAGAAAGAGAGAGAATAGAAAAAGCGAGTAATTCTTCATATAATGCTCGCCAACGTTTCCTTTGGTAAAATCAATGACAAAGTCATAGATATACTCCAAAGCATTCTGCTTTCTTGACGGCTTAATCGTCATCTTTCGACTTGCCCAATAAACAAGTCCAAAAGTTACAAACACCGTCAGCAGAGTCATGGCCAGCAGGGTCAAATCAAAGGTCACAGGACCTATATTGATAGTTGGATTGATACTTTCTTCCAACAGATGACACCCCCTTTTCTAAAGAGAATCCTTTCTTATTTGATAACAAAGGACATAGCCAGCGTTACAAAGAAAGTACCTTCAACAAAGGCTACTCCCAAGATTAGGAGGCTTCTCAATTGACCGATAATTTCTGGCTGACGAGCTGCTGCCTTAAATAGATTACTCATAATCATACCTTCAGCAATTGATACGCCCAAGCAGGCCAAACAAAGTCCTAAATATGTTAAATTCATGATGACTTCTCCTTTATATTTTAAAATTTACTTCCTTAGTTTACTCCTAAAATATCGAATAGTCAATCTTTTGCCACCATTGTAAGCGTTTTTTGTTTCATTCTTTTGATTTACAAATTTTCCTGTCAAAACAATTGAATTATTGTTGATATACAAACTATTTTGCTATATAAATAAGAAGAAAGTGATTAAAATTTCACTTATTTCATATGTTTTTTAAAGAAAAAAGAGCAAAGTGATTATTTGCTCTTGATTTTTCTATAATTATGGATGGCTGACAATCAGCTGCAAATCTCCAGACAAGGTCCATTCTGTAACATCGCTAGGCAGGATGAAATGCTCTCCTTTTCCAAGAGGATAGACCGTCCCATCAACTTCTAGCTCACCGACACCTTCCAAGACACTGACCAAGCTATAGTCTGCTGTCTTTTTAAAATTGACCGAACCAGCGATATCCCATTTGTAAACAGCAAAGAAGTCATTGGCCACCAAAAGAGTAGAAGTCAAACTATCTGCCTGAATGGTAACAGGACGGCTATTGGCTGGCTCACCGATAGTTAAAACATCAATCGACTGCTCCAAATGCAGCTCACGAAGATTACCAGCATCGTCCTTACGATCAAAGTCATAGACACGGTAGGTCGTGTCACTGGACTGCTGAGTTTCCAAAATCAGAATACCTGAGCCAATGGCATGCATGGTGCCACTTGGTACATAGAAGAAGTCACCAGCCTTGACTGGGATTTTGGTCAGAAGATGGTCCCAGTCCTTGCTCTCAATCTGCTGGCGCAGCTCTTCCTTGCTCTTGGCATTGTGACCATAAATAATCTCTGCTCCTTCGTCTGCAGCAATGACATACCAGCACTCAGTCTTACCAAGCTCCCCTTCGTGCTCTAGTCCATAGGCATCATCAGGATGGACCTGAACACTAAGCCAGTCATTGGCATCTAAAATCTTTGTCAAAAGTGGAAAGACAGGTTCCGAACGATTGCCAAAAAGCTCACGGTGCTCGGCATAGAGAACATCTAACTTCTGGCCGGCAAATCGTCCGTTCTTGACGGTTGACACACCATTAGGATGAGCCGAGATAGCCCAGCACTCCCCTACATGGTCGCTGGGAATCTCATAGCCAAAGACATCGCGCAGCTTGGTTCCGCCCCAAATCTTCTCCTGCATCACAGACTGTAGAAATAATGGTTCTGACATAGTAGACTCCTTAAATATTTTTAACATCCAGCAAGGAATACCCCTTGATGTCGAAACGGTTGTTACTGCTTCTATTATAATATAGCTGGAGGTCCTTTGTCTACTCTCTTCCGAAAACAGGTCCTTTATAATAAAAAAAGTAAAGCTCCCCAGCAAATGCCGCAAAGATAGCCTACCAGCACATCCTTTGGATAGTGCACTCCGCCAATCACGCGCACTACGGCCAGCCCTGCTGAAAGCAAGAGGCAGATAAGTCCCGGCAGCCAGAAAAAGTAGAGTAGACACATGGAAATCACTGTCGCCGAAAAAACATGGCGGCTGGGCATGGATTTACCTGATGTATCCTTGGCCAGCAAGGGTTGAATATCCCATTTTTCGTAAGGACGTGCTTGATTCAGTCGTTTACGAATAGCTGACAGCAGACCAAATCCAATGGCTGGTAAGAAGAAAAAAGTAAGCATCCCTTTCCAGCCTTCCGTCAGAAAGGCACTGATTAGAACGATACCATAAACAATAGGTATGAAGAGGGTCATTCCCCGATTAAAGTAAACCAGACCTTTCAGCCACTGAGGGCGGCTACAAAAGGGAGCTGTTAATTGTTGATAAAAAATCGTGTAGTCTTTCATGCTTGCTTACCCTGCTTTTCTAAAAGTTGGACTCTCATACTTTCTCTACTATAGCATATTTCTAGACAAGATGGTAGATAGATAGCAAAAGAGACTGAGACCCAGATCCCAATCTCTTATTGTTTATGTTTTCTCAGGAGTATTATTTCTCCAAGTTCCAGATTTCCTTGGCATATTGCTCAATGGTATCGTCTGAGGTGAACTTGTCAGATGTAGCGATATTAATCAAGCTCATGCGGGCCCATTTTTCTTTGTCACGATAGAGGGCATCAATCTTCTCTTGAGCTTCTACATAGGAGTGGAAATCTTCCAAGAGGAAATATTCATCATTGTGGGTGATGAGGGCTTCGTAGATTTCAGAGCCTTCTTCACGGACATTTGGAATGGTGCCGTTGACAAAGGTGTCGACCACTCGACGAATATCTGGATTGCTTTCATAGACACCGCGTGAGTAGTAATCGTGGCGGGCATAGTGCTCGTAAACTTGGTCCTTGTCCATCCCAAAGATGACAATATTGTCGTCACCGACCTCGTCCTTGATTTCGATATTGGCTCCGTCCAGTGTAGCCAGGGTAATGGCACCTGTCATCATAAACTTCATATTGGAAGTACCTGAAGCTTCCTTGGAAGCCAGAGAAATCTGCTCTGATACATCCGCAGCTGGAATGATGAGCTCAGCCAGGCTGACGCGGTAGTTTTCTAGGAAGACAACCTTGAGTTTGCCTTGCAGGCTTTCATCCTTGTTGACCAGATTGGCTACTTCATTGATCAGCTTGATGACCGACTTAGCAAAGTGGTAGCCTGGAGCAGCCTTGGCACCGAAGATAAAGACGCGTGGCACCATATCCTTGTCAGGATTGTCCTTGAGGTCCCAGTAAAGCTTGATGATATGAAGTAAGTTGAGCAGCTGTCGCTTGTAAGCGTGGAGACGTTTCACCTGGACATCAAAGATAGCTTCTGTAGAGACTTCCACTCCTGTTGATTCCTTGATGAAGTCAGCCAGACGGGCCTTGGCTTCCTGCTTCACTCGGTAGAAATCACCCAGCACTTGCTGATCATCCTTGAATTCCAAAAGCTTGCGCAGCTCATGGATATCACTTCTCCAACCCTTGCCAATCAGCTTATCAATCTCAGCTGACAGAGGCTGGTCCGCAATCTGCAGCCAGCGGCGCTGGATAATCCCGTTGGTTTTGTTATTAAACTTCTCTGGGTAAATGCTGTAGAAATCACGCAAGGTGTCTTCTTTGAGCAGTTCTGTGTGGAGTTTGGCAACACCATTGATTGAATGACCGCCAATGATAGCCAAGTGAGCCATGTGGATTTGATTGTCCTTGACGATTCGAGTATTTTCGATAACTTGCGGATCAAGGCTGCGTCCAGCCATTTCAGCTATATAGCGGTTGTCGATTTCTAGGATAATCTGATAAACCCGCGGCAGGACATTCTTAAAAAGCTCTGCATCCCATTTTTCCAAGGCTTCAGACAGAATGGTATGGTTGGTATAGCTCATGGTGTTAACCGTAGCATTCCAAGCATCTGCCCATTCCAAATCGTACTCATCCATCAAGAGACGCATAAACTCAGCCGGTGCAACCGCTGGGTGGGTATCGTTGATATGGACAGAGACCTTCTCATGAATATCCTTGAGCGGACGCCCTTGCTTGAGGTAGGATTTGATAATGGTCTGCAGACCTGCACTGGTCATGAAGTATTCCTGGATCAAGCGCAGCTCTTTTCCTTCGTAGCTAGAGTCGTCGGGATAGAGAATAGCAGTGATGTCTTGCACCCGGCGACGAGCCTCAATGGTCGGATAGTCCAGTTCATGCTCCTCTGGAATTTCAACATCCCAAAGCCGGAGATTATTGACATTATCATTGCCAAAGCCAATCTGCGGCACATCGTAAGGAACGGCCCGCAAGGTTTTGGAATTCTCATAAAGTGGCACGATCCGGCCCTTTTCATTAGCATGGAGGGAAACATTTCCGAAGATTTTAACATCGACAATATCATGGTCCTTACGGGTCTCCCAGACATTGCCCAGACTGCCAAACCAAGCATCAGGAATTTCTACCTGATAGCCATCTACGATGCGTTGCTTAAAGAGTCCATAGCGATAGCGAATCCCATTTCCAAATCCTGGATAGCCAGTGGTTGCCAGCGAGTCCATAAAGGCAGCCGCCAAGCGGCCCAGACCGCCATTGCCCAAGGCCATGTCATACTCCGCATTCTTGACATCTTCAAAGTCAACGCCCAACTCGGCAAAGCCCTCCTTGACCATATCGAGGATACCTAAGTTGAGCAGATTGGTTTCCAGCATGCGTCCTGGAAGAAACTCGATAGAAAAGTAATAAGCTGTCTTTTGCTGCTGCTCAATCAACTGATTGCGACGCTCCAACCAAAGGGGCGTGATATACTTGCGGACAGTGCTGGCCAGAGCCTGAAAAAGCTCCACTGAAGTCGCATCAGCAACTTTAATCAGCTGTCTTTCATGTAGAATATCCTTAAAATCTCGAATAAAACGTTCTTTTGTTAGTTCCATAGTGGATGGTTATCTCCCTTTCTAAATAACGGGAAGCAGATTTAAACGTAGAAATACTTTTTTCAATTAAGATGGGAATCGCTCACTTCAGCCACAAGCTAAAAACAGTGCTCCAACACAGTATGATAATATATAAAAATGTAATTCTCACGGAAATCCTCCCTTGTCCAATGGGCAAGAGAGGATTTTTTATACTGATTCCAAAGTAAATGTTATAAAAGTGATTGATATAAATCACTGTAAGCCTTGCTGGCTGTATCCCAAGAGAAGTCTCTTTCCATCGCCTGTTCTTGCAGAGATTTCCAAGCTTCCTTGTCATCGGCATAGAGCTTGAGTGCTTCCTTGAAGGTCCAAGTCAGCCAGTAGCCAGAAAAGTTATTGAAGCTAAAGCCCGTTCCCTGTCCTGTATAGACATTGTAAGGCTCGACGGTATCACGCAGACCGCCCACTTCATGCACCAAAGGCAAGGTTCCGTAGCGCATGGCCATCATTTGTGAAAGGCCACAAGGTTCGAAGCGGCTTGGCATGAGGAAAATATCGCTGGCAGCGTAGATCTCCTGAGCCAAGGTTACATCAAAGAGAATATTAGCTGAAAGCTTATCAGGATAGGCATGACCAAACCAAGCGAAAGCCTGCTCAAAAGCTGGATCCCCTGTTCCCAAGAGGATAATCTGCACATCTTCCTGGAGGAGATTATGCAGCTCTTCCACTACCAAATCAAAGCCTTTCTGACGGGTCAGACGGGAAACAATCCCAACTACCGGCACATCATCACGCACAGGCAGACCAACTCGCTCTTGCAAAGCTCGCTTGTTTTCTAGTTTACCAGATAAGTCAGATTTGTTAAAGTGATGGGCTAATAGCGGATCCGTTTCTGGATTATAGATATCTGTATCTATACCGTTGACAATTCCGACCAGCTTACCGGACTCCATCCGCAGGATTTGATCCAAATTGCAGCCAAATTCTGGTGTACGGATTTCGCCTGCATAGCTAGGTGATACAGTTGTCACTCGGTCCGCATAGAGAATACCAGCCTTCATCCAATTGAGACAGTCATTCCAACGTAGGGTGCCATCTGCATAGCGCTCATAGCCCACTCCAAATAGTTCCCAAAGCATGCTGTCAGGGAACTGACCTTGGAACTCCAGATTATGGATGGTCAAGACAGTCTTGATATTCTGATAGGCTTGAATCCAATGGTATTTTTCCTTAACCAAGAAAGGAATCATAGCTGTATGATAATCGTGAACATGCAGAACATCTGGAATGAAATCAATCCGCTCCATCAGCTCAACCGCTGCTAACTGGAAGTAAGCAAAGCGCTCACCATCATCAAAATCCCCGTAAACATGGCCGCGGAAGAAATAATGCTGATTGTCAATAAAATAGAAGGACACACCATTCAAGACCAGTCGCTTGACTCCAACGTACTGGCGACGCCAGCCAACACTGACTTCAAAGTAGAAAAGGTCTTCCACTTGGTCGCCAAATTTGGCATGGGTCATGTCATAGTAAGGCAGAATAACACCAACTTCATGGCCAGCCTTGACCAGTGATTTGGGGAGAGCGCCGATAACGTCTCCCAAACCACCTGTTTTAGAAAATGGGGCTCCTTCTGCTGCTGCAAATAAAATCTTCATCGAATTATGTCCTCTGTAACTTTTTGGCTCTTCTTGACTACGATTGGGTCTTCTGCAGTTCCGCGAATCACCACTCCTTCGCCAATTTCAACACCCTTGTCCACAATCGCGTACTCGACAGTTGCATTTTCTCCAACTTTCACTCGAGGGAAGAGAACACTGTGTTTAACACTGCTTCCAGTCTTAATCTTGGTATTCCGCGAAATCACAGAATTGATGACCTCACCTTCCACAATGCTTCCTGACGCAAACTGGGAGCGAGATACTTTTGAAGACTCAGCATAGTAAGTTGGCTCTTCATTCTTAACCTTTGTGTAAATCTTTTGGTTCGGACTGAAAAGAGAGTAGAATTTCTTACTTTCAAGCATATCGATATTGGATCTGTAGTAGGTCTCTACAGAATAGATATTAGCCAGATAGCCTGTATATTCGTAGGCAAATGCCCCTTCCTGAGTTGCTAAATCACGCAGGACATAGCGAAGTTTTTGCGGATGCTCTTTCTTGGCTTCTTCTTCCAGCTTTTCAATCAGCCATGGAGTATCCAACACAAAGATGTCTGTAGACATATTAAAGAGCTCAGCATCTTCTCGACCATCAAAGAGTTTATGACCTCTAACATGGTCCGTCTCATCAATATCTAGGACAGCATTTACATCCGAAATATTTTCCTTATGCAATTTCTTATAGACAACTGTAATCGGCTGTTCTGTTGTATTGTGCAAATGGAAAACTTGATTGAGGTCAATATTGACCAAGATATCGCAGTTAAGTGCGACCGTTTGGTTGGAACCAGAGCGTTTCAGATAGGTCAAAAGCTGATCATAGTATTCCTCACCGACTGTAGAGCTTTCTACACGAGTATTGTAGATTCCTAGGTAATAGTGGCTAAGCAAAGTAGACAGACCCCACTCACGACCTGAACGAATATGGTCAAAAACAGAGCTGATATTGTCCTGCTGGAAGATACCAAAGACACTGCGGATACCAGCATTGGCAAGACTTGAAAGCGGGAAGTCAATCAAACGGTATTTCCCACCGAATGGCAAGCTGGCTACTGGACGATGATTTGTCAGAGTTGACATATCATGAAAGCCGACTGTATTTCCTAAAATTGCTGAGTATTTATCAATCTTCATCTTTTGGTACCCCCACTTTCTCGTTGTATCCAACAACATATACTTCCTCTGTACCATCAATCTCTACACCATCAGAGATGATAGCCCCTTCACCGATAATGGCCCGCTTGATCTTAGCGTCTTTGCCAATAACAGCTCCACTCATGATGACAGAGTCTTCAATGACTGCGCCCTTTTTGACTTGAGCACCAGTAGAAAGAATAGAGTGTTTTACTGTACCGTCAACGAAACAGCCATCAACGACCAGCGAATCTTCTACATGGGAATTTTCACTGATGAAGTTTGGCGGAGAAATCAAGTTGCGAGAATAAATTTTCCAGCGACGATTGCGGCTATCCAGAGCATTTTCTGGGCTGATGTATTCCATGTTGGCTTCCCAGAGAGACTCTACTGTACCAACGTCTTTCCAATAGCCTGCAAAGTCATAAGCATAAACGCTTTCTCCAGATTCAAGATAGTTAGGGATAACATTCTTACCAAAGTCAGACATATCCACATTACTCTTTTCAGCAGCTACCAGCATATTGCGCAGACGCTGCCAGTCAAAGATATAAATCCCCATAGAAGCCTTGGTTGACTTAGGATGTTCTGGTTTTTCTTCAAATTCAACAATCCGATTATTAGCATCTGTATTCATGATACCAAAACGGCTGGCTTCTTTGAGAGGCACATCCAAAACAGCAACTGTCAGGCTGGCATTGTTGTCCTTGTGAGATTGAAGCATATCATCATAGTCCATCTTGTAGATATGGTCCCCAGACAAAATCAGGACATACTCAGGATTGATACTGTCGATATAGTCAATATTTTGATAAATCGCATGGCTGGTACCTTCAAACCAACGATTTCCTTCGCTCGCAGAATAAGGCTGAAGAATGGACACGCCCGAGTTAATACCATCGAGCCCCCAGCTAGAACCATTTCCGATATGACTGTTCAGAGCTAGTGGTTGGTATTGAGTAATGACACCGACATTGTGAATACCGGAGTTGGCACAGTTAGACAAGGCGAAGTCAATAATACGATAGCGGCCGCCAAACTGTACCGCAGGTTTTGCGATACTCTGTGTGAGCTTTCCAAGACGAGTTCCTTGCCCGCCGGCAAGAATCAAAGCTAGCATTTCATTCTTCATAGACTATTACTCCTTTGTGGAATCTTTTTTAACATTTTTTCGAGCAATCCGACGCTTGATCTTCCAGATGCTGGCTCCAAGAGCTGGCAACGTAAAGGTCAAGGTCTGTGGATAATCTTTCCAAAGTCCTTCTTGAGACTGAACTGTTTCGTTATGTTCCTTCCAAACACCTCCCCATTCTTCTAATTCAGTGTTCCATACTTCTTCATAAATGGCTTCCACTGGAACACCAATGGTAAAGTTCTTCCGCTCTACCGGCGCCATATTGAATACACAAACTAACATATCTCCTTTTTCCGTCTTACGGATGAAGGAGAGGACACTTTGATCGGTATTATCCGCATCAATGATTTCGATGCCATCGTAGCTCAAATCAATTTCCCAAAGCGGACGATTGTCTTTATAGAAGGCATTGAGTGCAGCAGTGAAGCCCTGCATCTTTTTGTTCATCTGATCGTCCAGATTAGACCATTCTAGCTGCTCTTCTGACTTCCATTCTAGGAACTGACCAAATTCTGAGCCCATAAAGAGCAGTTTCTTGCCCGGATGGCAGATTTGGTAGGTCAGCAAGTTGCGGAGCCCTGCAAATTGATTGTAACGGTCACCCCACATCTTATGCATGAGACTCTTCTTGCCGTGAACCACTTCATCATGCGAGAATGGCAGGAGGAAGTTTTCAGAGAAAGCGTACATAAAGCTGAAGGTCACTAGATTAAAATCGTACTTACGATAAATCGGATCTTCCTCGTAGAAGCGAAGGATATCATTCATCCAGCCCATATTCCACTTGTAGTCAAATCCAAGACCACCCAGCTCTCTCATGCCAGTAATCTTGGTCTCTGAGGAGCTTTCCTCTGCAATCATCATGACATCAGGATGGGCTAGTTTGATAACCGTATTGAGGCGCTGCAGGAAGTAATAGCCTTCATAGTTACGATTGCCGCCATCTTTATTTGGCTGCCATGGACCGCTGTCATAGTCTAGATAGAGCATATTGCTGACAGCATCAACCCGAATTCCGTCCAGATGATAAAAATCAATCCAGAATTTAATGCTGGAAATCAAGAAAGACTGAACCTGATTCTTGCCCAAATCAAAGTTGAGAGCACCCCATCCATAGTTATGGGCCCTATCGTGGTCCTGATACTCGAAAGTCGGTGTCCCATCATAGTAGGCTAAAGCATCATCATTAATAGTGAAATGACCCGGTACCCAGTCCACAATGACACCGATATTGTTCAAGTGACATTCTTCGACAAAGTCCTGAAACTCCTCAGGCGTGCCATAGGTGTGCTCAAAGGCAAAGTAGCCCATGAGTTGATAGCCCCAGCTAAGTCCCAGCGGGTGAGCCATAAGCGGCATGAATTCCACATGCGTGTAGTTCATCTCCACCAGATACGGAATCAAGTCTTCTTTTAACTGGGCAAAGCTATAAGGACTGCCGTCTTCATTGCGTTTCCACGAACCAGCATGCACTTCATAGATATTGACCGGCCGAGAGAAGAAGCCCCAGCGCTTCCGGCGTGCCAGCCAAAGACCGTCTTTCCACTTCTTCTCAGGAATAGTGCGAATGACTGCTCCCGTGCCCGGACGCTCTTCCAGATAAATAGCCAGCGGATCAATTTTCAAAATTTCCTGACCACTGCTGCGCTTGATATTGTACTTGTATATATCACCTTCCTTAGGCAGCTCCGTGAAGACTTCCCAAACGCCCGCTTCATTTCGGACCATAGGAATCTGCTCTTCATACCAATTGGTGAAATCTCCAATCAAATGGACACTCTGAGCATTAGGCGCCCAAACGCGGAAAGAGTAGCCAGACTTGCCGTCCACTTCATCCTGATGCGCCCCTAGATAATGCTGCAAATGAAAGTTTTCACCTGTTGTAAAGGTTCTTAATGCTTCGTTCTTATCCATGTAATCACCTTTCTATTTGTAAGCGTTTTCTATAATACTATTCTACATTATTTTTATCTCTTTTTCAAGTAAATTTCAAATATCCTTACGGAAAATCACTAAAACCGAACATTAGCTAAAATTAGTAATAAATGAGAGAGAAAACACTGCATTTTGTGCCTCTAAGTATGTTTTTATTCCTTTTTCGCTAAATATAGGAGCTATCCAAAACAAGAAAAAGATGAAAATTTTCATAAAGATATAGACCAATATGTAAATTTACATTTTAAAATAATAAGCAATTAAACATATAAATGCTTGATTCTTTTCAAATCATGAGGTAATCTTATTAGATTTACAAGTTCATCAATGTAAGAAAAAAGGCCGCACAAAGCCGCCTTTCTCATTATTTCACATCAAACACGATGGATTTCACTTGTGTCATCGCTTCGATACTGTAACGAATCCCTTGCACTCCTGCTCCAGATCCCTTAACTCCAAGGAATGGGAAGTTATCTGGACCACGTTGGGTCTTATTATTGATATGTACAGTACCCACTTCCAGTTTCTCAGCAATTTCAAATGCTTTAGGGAAATCATTTGTAAAGACTGAAGATTGAAGACCAAACTCTGACTGGTTACAGATCTGAATAGCCTCTTCAACGGAAGTCACACGAATAATCGGAAGAACAGGACCAAATGGCTCTTCCCAAGCTAATTTCATATCCAGTGTCACATGGTCAAACAAGGCAGGCCAGATGAGATTTGCTTCACGTTTGATTTCTGTCAAGGCTGACGCTCCCTTTTCCTGAGCATCTTCAATCAAGCCCCAGATGAAATCTGCTGATGCATTATCAATGACTGGTGTGATATCCGCATTATCAAAGGGATCCCCAACCGTCAGTTTCTCTACCTCTGCCTTAATCAGCGCCGCTAATTTGTCTGCTACGCTCTCCATGACAATGACACGTTTAATAGCCGTACAGCGCTGGCCAGAATAACTGTATGCCCCGCCAACAATCTGCTTAGCTGCATGCTCCAAGTCAGCATCTTCCAGCACAACTGCAGCATCCTTACCACCCAATTCTAACATAATTGGACGCATACCAGCTAACTTCCCGATGCGCTCACCGATTGGGGTGGAGCCAGTAAAGTTAATGTAGTTTACTTCCTTATGCTCAATGATGTAATCCCCGATTTCTGAACCACGTCCTGTGATGGTATTGAAAACTCCAGCAGGCAGACCAGCCTCAGCAAAAGCTTGAGCCAGGAGCAGACCAGAAATTGAACCTTGAGTAGGTGGCTTAAACATCACGACGTTTCCGCCGATAAGGGCAGGAGCAATTTTGGAACCAGACAGGTTGACTGGGTAGTTAAATGGCGCAATGGCCAGTACAACTCCTACAGGCTCACGACGAACCACAGCCAGTTTTTTCTTACTGGCAGCTTCAAAGCCGCCACCTTCCATAACCTGACCGTGAATACGAATGCCTTCTTCAGCCGCATAGCGAATCAAGTCTGCTGTCCGGACTACCTCTCCGACTGCCGCTTTGATCCCCTTGGCAACTTCTTTTGCAAGAATTTCGCCAATCTTCTCCTGATCGCGCTCCAAAATATCCGCAACCTTATGCAAATAAGCTGCACGTTCAACTGCTGAAAGAGCTCGCCAAGCTGGCAAAGCCGCACGAGCGCTTGCCATCGCATAGTCAACCTCTGCCTGAGTCATGGCAGGCACAGTTCCTAAAATCTCATTGTTGATAGGAGATGAGATGGTAATTTCATTTTCAGAAACTTTCCACTCTCCATTTATATAGTTTTTATATTGTGTCACTTGTCCCCTCCAAAATGTTATTAAATATTATTTTACCAAATTTTCTGAAAATTTCAACCAAAAGTTATAAATTTAAAGAATTTTTTCACAATTAAGATAGATTGTCTAAGTTTGTTCATATTATATCTGATTATTTCTATTTTCTTTGATTTCAACTTTCTGAACAAACTTCACTATGCCTTTGAAGAAAACTAAAAAAGACCAGGAAAAACTCCCTGATCTTAATTTTCAGATTAATCGAAGTCCAGATATTCTTTTTCAAGCTCAAGAACTTCTTCCATCGTTGCACATTCAGTCAGTGCACGCTGAGCCAGTTCTTCCATCTTCTTCGTATCCAGCTTCTTCATGAGGCTACGAGTCCGAAGGACAGAAGTCGCACTCATAGAGAATTCATCCAAGCCCATACCTACGAGCAATGGCACCGCTGTTTGGTCGCCGGCCATTTCTCCACACATACCCGCCCACTTGCCTTCAGCATGAGCTGCTTTGATAACATTGTTAATCAAGCGAAGGATAGATGGGTTGTAAGGTTGATAGAGGTAAGAGACTTGCTCATTCATCCGGTCAGCTGCCATAGTGTACTGGATCAAGTCGTTGGTACCGATAGAGAAGAAGTCTACTTCCTTGGCAAATTGATCCGCCAACATAGCTGCTGCTGGGATTTCAATCATAATCCCCACTTGGATATTGTCTGCTACTGCAACGCCTTCAGCTTGCAGCTTAGCTTTCTCTTCGTCATAAACCGCTTTAGCTTTGCGGAATTCTGTTAGAAGGGCTACCATTGGGAACATGATGCGCAATTGTCCATGTACAGAAGCACGCAAGAGAGCGCGGATTTGTGTACGGAACATAGCATCGCCAGTTTCAGAGATAGAGATACGCAAAGCACGGAAACCAAGGAATGGGTTCATTTCATGCGGCATATCGAAGTAAGGAAGCTCCTTATCTCCACCAATATCCATCGTACGAACAACAACTGGTTTTCCATTCATGCCTTCAAGCACAGCCTTGTATGCTTCATACTGCTCATCTTCTGTCGGGAAGTCTTGAGAATCCATATAAAGAAACTCAGTCCGGTAAAGACCAACTGCTTCTGCACCGTTAGCATTGACACCTTCAACGTCTTTTGGTGTACCGATATTGGCAGCCAATTCGAAGTGCTTGCCATCTGCAGTCACAGTCTGAGCATCCTTAAGCAATTCCCATTCAGCTTTTTGCTTAGCATAAGCCTCACCAGCTGCTTTAAATGCTGCGATTTGCTCTTCAGTTGGGTTGATAATCACTTCACCGGTGATACCGTTAGCTGCGATCACATCGCCGTCTTTTACAAGTTCAGTAATGTTATTAGTTCCCAATACTGCTGCGATTTCAAGCGTACGTGCCATGATAGCAGAGTGGCTTGTCCGTCCGCCGATATTGGTTACAAAAGCTTTAACAAATTTCTTATCCAGCTGTGCTGTATCAGAAGGAGTCAAGTCATGAGCAATCACAACTGATTCTTCATTGATAGACGCTGGGTTTGGCAATTTCTTGCCCAAAAGGTTAGCAAGAACACGTTTTGTCACGTCGCGGATATCTGCCGCACGTTCCTGCATATATGGATTGTCGTCCATGTTTTCAAAGAGAGTGATAAACATGTCCGTTACTTCTTTCAGACCAGCTTCTGCATTGGTCTTTTTCGCACGGATTGTTTCTTTGATTTGCCCAACCATTTCAGGGTCAGCAAGTACCATTAAGTGAGCGTCAAACACCTGAGCGGCTTCCTCACCAAGGCTATCTACTGCTTTCTCACGGATAACAGAAAGCTCGTTCTGTGAAGCTTCAAGAGCTGCATCCAAACGAGCCTCTTCTGCATTCGTATCTTCGACTGAAACAGTCTCAAATGATAAATCCGGTTGAACTAATAGATATGCCTTAGCAACGGCAACACCGTCAGATGCTGCAATTCCTTTAAGCATTTCTGTCATATTAAGCCAATCCTTCTTTTTCCATTGTTTCAGAGATTGCAGCGATAGCATCGTCTGCATCTGCACCTTCAGCTGAGATCTTAACATCAGCTCCTTGGCCAACACCGAGACTCATAACACCCATGATAGATTTCAAGTTTACTGATTTACCTTTGTATTCAAGCGTGATGTCTGAAGCGAATTTGCTAGCAGTTTGAACCAACAAAGTTGCTGGACGTGCGTGAATACCTGTTTCTGCTACAATGTGGAAATCTTTAGAAGCCATAGTTAGACTCTCCTTTTAAATAATTCTTTTTGAGTTATTGTGATAACCCTTACAAGTTGATATTATATCACCTTTTGAAATCTTTTTCAAGAATTTTATAGCCCGCTTACAAAATATTTCTTAGGAAATGAAAACTCTTCTTATTATATTGAAGAGAGAATTTTCGAGCTAAATCCCACATTTCCCAAGCTTTATTCAAAAAAGTCTGCCACCAAATTTTCAATTGTTAATTTCTTATTTTATAGGAACTAATTGTTATAAAATAAGAATATAAACTCCTCCCTCCACTCCTCCTAGTGATTCCCTAAATTCTGTAACACAAGATATTGGATTTTTGTTTTTAGCGGAAAAGCTGCCAGTCATTTTTCTAACATTTTAAGACTTGTTTAAGCATTGCCGCATCAGCATTTTGCTCCTTTTCTGCAATTTTTCACTTCTTTTCACCACTTATCCAAACACTATATATTGTATTGTAATCTATCCTATAACAAAATATCACACAATATTTAGTTCAAAACTATTGACATTCTATTTTCTTTTAGATATACTAGTTTCGTATTATTTAAAAGAAAAAACGAAAGTTTAGAGGAATTTTTAATGGTAACTATTTACTCAAAAAATAACTGCGTTCAGTGCAAAATGACCAAGCGCTTCTTAGATACTAATCATGTAGAATACCGCGAAATCAACTTGGACGAACAGCCAGAATTCATTGACCATGTCAAAGATCTTGGTTTCAACGCTGCTCCTGTGATTCAGACAGCAACTGAGGCATTTTCTGGTTTCCAACCTGGTAAATTGAAAAAACTGTCTTAATGTAGTTTATTTTGAGGGCAGCGCGCCTTGATTGGGAGATAAACTAAAAGACAGATTATCAGGGCAAACTGCAGCTCCTATGCTCATAGGGGCCGTTTCTTTTGTAAGGCGGATATTTTCCCGCTAGCTAATTATCTTATTTATATAGAAAAGGAAAAACATGGGACTCAAACATTTAGAGGATGTGACATACTTCCGACTCAACAACGAAATCAACCGTCCAGTTAATGGTCAGATTATGCTTCATAAAGATCAAGAAGCCTTAAAAGCTTTTTTTAAAGAAAACGTTGAGCCAAACACCAAGCAATTTTCTTCTATCACAGAAAAAATTAAATATTTAATAGAAGAAAACTATTTGGAGAAGGAATTTATTGAACTTTATTCTCCTGAATACATCGAGGAGCTGACTGCTTTTATCCATGCTCAAGATTTCAAGTTTAAATCTTTCATGGCTGCTTATAAGTTCTACAACCAGTATGCCCTGAAGACAAATGATGGCGAATACTATCTGGAAAGCATGGAGGATCGGGTACTCTTCAACGCCCTCTACTTTGCCAACGGAGATGAAGCCATTGCCAAGGATATTGCCAATGAAATTATCCACCAGCGCTACCAACCAGCTACACCAAGCTTCCTCAACGCTGGTCGGGCTCGTCGCGGTGAATTGGTTTCCTGCTTCCTCATCCAAGTAACAGATGACATGAACTCAATCGGCCGCTCCATCAACTCTGCCTTGCAACTCTCTCGTATCGGTGGCGGGGTCGGTATTTCCCTCAGCAATCTACGGGAAGCTGGAGCACCTATCAAGGGTTATGAAGGAGCTGCATCTGGCGTTGTACCTGTTATGAAACTCTTTGAGGACAGTTTCTCCTACTCTAACCAGCTGGGCCAACGTCAAGGAGCTGGGGTTGTTTACCTCAATGTCTTCCACCCAGATATCATTGCCTTCCTTTCTACTAAGAAAGAAAATGCTGACGAAAAAGTTCGGGTTAAAACCCTCTCACTCGGTGTTGTCATTCCGGATAAGTTCTATGAATTAGCGCGCAAGAATGAAGAAATGTACCTCTTCAGCCCCTATTCTGTTGAACGCGAGTATGGAGTGCCATTTGCCTACCTTGACATCACTGAAAAATACGATGAATTGGTCGCTAATCCAAATATCACTAAGACCAAGATCAAGGCCCGTGATTTGGAAACAGAAATTTCCAAACTCCAACAAGAATCTGGCTATCCTTATGTCGTAAACATTGATACGGCCAACCGTTCAAATCCAATCGACGGTAAAATCGTCATGAGTAACCTTTGCTCTGAAATCCTGCAGGTACAAGAGCCTAGCCTTTTGAATGATGCGCAAGAGTATCTTCACTTGGGAACAGACGTATCATGTAACTTAGGCTCTACCAACGTTGTAAACATGATGACATCGCCTGACTTTGGAAAATCCATCCGGACCATGACACGCGCCCTGACCTTTGTCACAGACAGCTCGCACATCACAGCTGTGCCATCTATCGACAACGGTAATAGTCTGGCGCACACCTTTGGTCTGGGAGCTATGGGACTGCACAGCTACTTGGCTCAGCAGTTGATCGATTACGGATCAGCGGAAGCTGTAGAGTTCACCAGCATCTACTTCATGCTCATGAACTACTGGACCTTGGTTGAGTCTAATAATATCGCTCGTGAGCGTGGCGTGACCTTCCATAACTTTGAAAAATCTGACTATGCTAATGGCACGTACTTTGACAAATACCTGACGGGTGAATTTGTACCTAAGTCTGACCGTGTCAAAGAACTCTTTGCTGGCATCTTTATCCCATCTGCAGAGGATTGGGCAGAGTTGCGTGATAAGGTCAAGGCTGATGGTCTCTACCACCAAAACCGACTAGCCGTTGCGCCAAATGGCTCTATCAGCTATATCAATGATGTTTCTGCTTCAATTCACCCAATTACTCAACGGATCGAAGAACGTCAAGAAAAGAAAATCGGTAAGATCTACTATCCTGCTGCTGGTCTGTCAACTGAGACTATCCCTTACTACACCAGTGCCTATGACATGGACATGCGAAAGGTTATCGATGTCTATGCAGCCGCAACTGAGCACGTGGACCAAGGTCTTTCCCTGACTCTCTTTATGCGCAGCGATATTCCTAAAGGCCTCTACGAATGGAAAAAAGAAAGCAAGCAAACAACCCGCGACCTTTCTATCCTGCGTAACTATGCCTTCAACAAGGGTATCAAGTCCATCTACTACGTCCGTACTTTCACTGATGATGGGGGCGAAGTAGGTGCCAACCATTGTGAAAGCTGTGTGATCTAACGAAGTCAAAGTATCGCTGAGGTTATTAACATGAAAAATTTAATTTTAGAGTCTATTAAAATATCAAAAGAAGTCAAGTGGGATTATGCTAAAATGGCTCAACTTACGAAGTTATGGGGAGGACCAAAAAAAGCAGCCGTTTCTCTAGCAGTAATACTTATTAGTATTGGAAGTTTTCTAGGTACAGTAACCACTCTCAGTTTTCAAAAATTATATAAACTTTTCCTTTCTAAACTCCAAACTAGCAAGAATAAAACCTCATCAAACGAAGAAATCAATCAAATAATTCAACAAAAAACAGATGATTACTTAAACGAAGTGCAAAATAGAAAAGAAAACAATCAAAGTACTGATGACATTGATGAGGAATATAACAATTCTATAAAACAACTTTTAGATAGTAACTGAGACAGAATAATTCAAAAGGATTTTTACAACATGCAAACTTACTACAAAGCCATTAACTGGAACGCTATCGAAGACGTGATCGATAAGTCCACCTGGGAAAAACTGACCGAGCAATTCTGGCTGGATACTCGGATTCCCCTATCCAATGACCTGGATGACTGGAGAAAGCTGTCCCACAAGGAAAAAGACCTGGTCGGCAAGGTCTTCGGTGGTCTGACTCTGCTAGATACCCTCCAGTCTGAGTCTGGTGTGGATGCCCTGCGCAAGGATGTCCGTACAGCCCACGAAGAAGCTGTCTTCAACAACATCCAATTTATGGAGTCCGTTCACGCCAAGTCCTACTCTTCTATCTTTTCTACGCTCAACACCAAGTCAGAAATCGATGAAATCTTTGCCTGGACCAATACCAATCCATACCTGCAAAAGAAAGCTGAGATTATCAACGAAATTTACCTGAACGGTACCGCTCTGGAAAAGAAAATAGCCAGCGTTTTCTTGGAAACCTTCCTCTTCTACTCTGGTTTCTTCACTCCGCTCTACTATCTGGGTAATAACAAACTGGCTAACGTTGCTGAGATTATCAAGCTGATTATCCGTGACGAGTCTGTCCATGGAACCTATATCGGCTACAAGTTCCAGCTAGGTTTTAACGAATTGCCAGAAGACGAGCAAGAAAAACTCAAAGAATGGATGTACGACCTGCTCTACACCCTCTATGAAAATGAAGAAGGCTACACTGAAAGCCTGTATGACACAGTCGGCTGGACCGAAGAGGTCAAGACCTTCCTGCGCTACAATGCCAACAAGGCTCTGATGAATCTGGGACAGGATCCCCTCTTCCCAGACTCAGCGGACGATGTCAATCCTATCGTCATGAACGGTATCTCAACCGGTACTTCCAACCATGACTTCTTCTCCCAAGTAGGTAACGGCTACCTGCTGGGTGAAGTCGAAGCCATGCAGGATGACGACTATAATTACGGTTTATAAGACAAAGAATCCCTCTTTCCAAAATACGGAAAGAGGGATTTTGACTGACTATTAATCTATTGATTATCGTAGATATATTCTTCCAGATGTTCTGCGACTGTAATCTCAACTCCAGCCTCAGATGTTAGATAAATCACGGTACAATCATGAGCTGGGACAATAGGAAATAAAAAGGGTTTCATATTTTGATAAATTCTATACATCCGCCTTTGACTCGTTGGATTTTCAAGATAAAGCTTGCTGTCACCACCAGAAAAGTCAGCCGGCAGAAGGGCATAGTAAGCCACCAAAGCTCCATTTTCATCCAATACTCTAATCTTATTTAAGTCCTCAGCTATTTTTTTCATCATTAAGGTGGCCATTTTTTACTCCCTTCATGTTTTTTTATCCAAATATAGGTGGAGCTGGGAACATCATCCCTAACCCCACCTATACAGTCACTAATTAGATACGCGATAATACGGATGCTGGGAAGCAGTGATAGCATCTTGTCCAACTCGAATCTGTGCTTTAGGATTCTCGTTTCCAGTATCAGGCAAAACAGCTCCTTCTGGAATTACTAAAAAGGTTGCGCTACTGCTACCAGCAGTATAAGCAAGAGTAGATACATAACTACCATCGCTTACTTGACCTTTTAGTAAAGTATAATCGCTGGATTCTTTTCCATTCAGAGTATGAGAAACGACCCCTTGATTATTCAATACTATCGCATCCCCCAAATCATTTTGCCAAGTACCGGCTACAGTCGAAAAATCTCCTGCTGCCAAAGCATTGACATCGATACCCGCTGCTGGAGTGGCTGGGTCTTTCGTGTCAGACTTTGTTTCATTTTTAGGCTGAGCTTCAGAAGATACTGACGCTGCATCAGTTTCATCTGGGCTAGCTGATGGAACAGCTTTCGCTTCAGACTTAGAATCTGATTTAGAAGTTTGAACTGTTTGGCTAGAGCTATTACTTTGAGATGTTTGCTTGTCCTGCTGTTTACTGCAAGCACCAAGCAAGATAATGGAAGAAGTGAGTGCAGTCGCAAGAAACATTAATTTTGCATTTTTCATAAAGGGAACCTCCTCTAAGTTTCAAACATATAATAATCAAATAAAATTAGTTAATCAGCTACTCGATAATACGGATGCTGGGAAGCAGTGATAGCATCTTGTCCAACTCGAATCTGTGCTTTAGGATTTTCGTTTCCAATATCAGGCAAAACAGCTCCTTCAGGAATCACTAAAAAGGTTGCGCTGCTACTACCAGCAGTATAAGCAAGAGTAGATACATAACTACCATCGCTTACTTGACCTTTTAGTAAAGTATAATCACTGGATTCTTTTCCATTCAGAGTATGAGAAACAACCCCTTGATTATTCAATACTATCACATCCCCCAAATCATTTTGCCAAGTACCGGCTACAGTCGAAAAATCTCCTGCTGCCAAAGCATTGACGTCAATACTCGTTGCTGGAGTAGCTGGGGCTTTCGTGTCAGACTTTGTTTCATTTTTAGGCTGAGCTTCAGAAGATACTGACGCTACATTAGTTTCATCTTGGCTAGCTGATTGAACAGCTTTCGCTTCAGACTTAGAATCTGATTTAGAAGTTTGAACTGTTTGGCTAGAGCTGCTATTTTGAGATGTTTGCTTCTCCTGCTGTTTACTGCAAGCACCAAGCAAGATAATAGAAGAAACGAGCGCAGTCGCAAGAAACATTAATTTTGCATTTTTCATAAAAGGACCTCCTTTAGGTTTGCCTAATTATAACACGAAAGATTTTGCCAAAACAGGACATAGATGTCCTGTTAGCCTTGATGATAGATCTGAAGTTCTTTATTCCACTCCTCAGACATTTTTTTAGATAGAAAAGTATGACCTAACAATTTCGCCAGCGTCAGTCCCTCTTCGTAGTATTGTTGAGCCTTTTTCTCGTCCTTGTGTACGAAAAGCTCATATTCTCCCTCTAACATTCTTATCAGCGGTTTCTTTTGATAGTCCTCTGTCAATTCCATGATTATATTAAGTTTGTTGAGTGTATCTTTTGTATAAATGAACTCTTTTCGCTCGCACTCAATACCTGGGATTGTTAGTAGAGCATCTCGCATGAGAAAGAGATATTCATTTGGAATATAGTCAACTGACTGCAGTAATCGCCGAGCGATTCTTGTATATAATTCCTTATCAAACTTAGCTGACCGAATCTCCTCTTCATCTCCCACATAGATCTGATAGAGCTGGATGTAGAGTAAGTCATTCACGTCATAATGCTTTTTACTTTGCAAATCATCCAAATGCTGGGAAAAGAGAGTCATTCCATACTTCTGGAATTTCTCAGAAGTATAAGTATAAATCTTTGATTGCAAGATATCCATTACATTCTGCTCAGCTTCTGGCAAATCATCGTAATAAACTTCAAAAATCTCATCTATGATATGCTCCAATTCGGACAAGACTTCAGAGTTGCCATAAGTGGTCGTGCGAATCAGCTTATACTTCAAGCGCTGGTAATCAGCAGGTAGAGCGGCATCTTCTTTTTTACTTCCTATCAAGGTTGCCAAATCAACCTCTAGACAGGAAGCCAGATATTCTAAAGTAGAGAGAGTCGGCTGGGAAATGCCGGACTCCAAACGCGTTAACTGCCGTATAGAAAGCTTTGACTCATCACCACACAATTGCTCCTTGGTCCAGCCCCTATTTAATCGAAGCTGTTTCAAATGCTGTCCAAATTCTTTTCCTTGCATCGTCAATTCCCCTCCCAAATAAATTAGGAAACCTTTGCTTATGTTATCATGTTATTCTAGATTTATTATAGCATAACTGGAAAGATTTTACTAATAAAATTCTAAAAAGATTACTTCCTTTTCTCAGTGATGAAATCTACCTAACTGTTGCAACAGTTAGGTAGAGCGGAGCTATTGAGACCTTAGGCTCGATAGCTAGTCATGGAACTCTGCAGGAGGTCGCTGACGTCCGCCATCACTTGAGAAAAGTATGTAAATCTAAAAATTAGCATATTACAAATATTAAAGGACCCCAAACTTAAAAGTTTGGAGTCCTTCTACCATATTCTTTTTTGAGTCTAAACACAAAAAAACTAGCAATACACATTCAAGTGAGATGGCAAGACACGAATCGTTACTGGCAATTGGTCGCCCTCATCTCCGTCAACGTTGACGCTGAGCTCTGCCTTATCATCAGCCAACTCAACTGTGATTTCCTTGAAGGTCAGATACTCGATATTATCACTTTCTTCACCATTACCTGAAATCAAATCCGGCACAGAAACCAAGGTGTCCAAGAGATTTTTATCCTTAAGATACAAGAGGTGAAGCAAGCCGTCATTGACAGTGGCTTCAGGGAGAATGCTCTCGAAACCTCCGATTGAGTTGGTAGAGCCAATCAAGAGTGTGCTGCTCTTTATCGTACGCTCTTCTCCATCAATCTTCAAGTGAAATTCGTAAAAACTAGTATCCATCAACTGCTTGAAGCCAGAGATAAAGTAGGCAAACTTGCCCCATTTGGTCTTGTCTTCAGAATCTACATTGTTAATCGACTCTGGAATGGTTCCAATGGCAACCACATTCATAAAGTACTGGTCATTAATCTTGCCGATATCAAGCGGCTTGACTTTGTTGATATCCAGATTTTGGATGGCTTCTTCAGCGTCCAGGGGAATGCCGAGAGCACGCGCCAAGTCATTGACCGTACCAAGTGGAAAGAAACCAAAGGTCGGACGATAGTCTAGTTCAGCCAGACCGCTGATTCCTTCATTGACAGTTCCATCGCCACCCATGACAAAGACGCTATCATAATGGTCTTCTGCGGCTTGCTTAGCAAAAGCTGCTGCGTCTCCGCCTTTTTCAGTATGCTTGACCACTACCTCATCAAAACATTCTGCCAGCTTTTCTCTTGCCAAGTCTTCATAGGACTTGGCTTTTTCGCCTCCCGAGCTAGGGTTGACAATTAATAGGACTTTAGACATAAGGAAACCTCTTTTCATTTTATAGCTCATTATACCATCTAGAAAACACTTTCACAAGAATTTGAAACTGCTGACTTTCGAGAAACCAGAAAAGCAGTTTGGTATTTAAAGTCCATTCCACAGAAAAACACTTCTGCCGTTAGATTTTCCTGCCTAACTTTAGAAGTGCTGTCTTATATTTCGTTTTTCTATTAAAAGAAGACAATGAGAACAAAGGCAATTAGGTTATTGGCCAAATGTAGGCCAATTGAGTAGCGCAGGTCCTTCTTAGCTAGATAGCCTAGGCCAAAGATAGCTCCCAAGATGAAGTAAACCAGAAACTGTACTAGATTACCCGGCATGTGCAGAAGAGAGAAGAAGCTGGCAGATACAGTTAAATAGAGCAGGATTTTCGCTAAGCTATTTTGGTCGGGAAAGAGAAACTTAGCCAAAAATCCTCGTGTCAGCAACTCCTCAAGAATAGGAGCAAAGATTACCATGTATAGGAAGGCAAAGGCTGGCTGCTGCTGAATCAACTCTACAGCAGTGTTCTGATTGGCAGAAGATTCAATAGGAACGAGCTGCTGGAAAATGATAAAAGCAAGCAAGAGGACACTGGGAAGCCAGATAGAACTGGTTAGCTTGGTATTTTTGATTTCCAGTTTCAAATCTTTCTGGTACCATTTCCACATGGCAAAAGAATAGAGACTTGCAAGTATGACAAAAATCGGCAAAATCAATAGTTGAGAAGTTCCTCCTGTCAGAGAACCTATAGTGAAGATAACTACAGCCGAAAATATATAGAAATAGGCCAAGAGAACAAGTATATAAAGGCCAAAATTAGTAAAGAAAGTTTTTAATTTCATAGTGATTCCTTATAGATTGATTTACTTAAACATAGCTAGCAGCAGTATTATAGCCATAGGAAGATTGTTCAGGATATGAACCAACATGGAATCTTTTATATTCCCCCGACGAGCATAGGATAAATAAAGAACCAGTCCAAGTGCAAAATAAATTGGGAACTCAGTCAATTGGGTGATATGAGGCAGGGTGAAGACCACAGAAGTCACAATGGCAGGCAAAGCTTTTTGATTATTTTTGAAAAAGAAGGCAGTCCCAAAACCGCGGAAAATTAGTTCTTCCATGATAGGAGCGATAAAAGCAATCGTTGCAACAAAGAGCAAGGCAAAGAAGATATGCTGCGAAGACATCATTCCCCCTAGCCCTTGTATGGCGCTGTCATTACTGGTCTGGGAATTGCCGCTCAGGATGAGATTGAGATAAACACCGACAATAGCAGCCACTCTGGCAAGGAAAAAGAATAGAAAAGCAAAACCGATATCCTTGCCAGACAGTTTGAATTTCTTCTTTTCTTCAGGCACATGCTTCTGATATCGCCGCCACAAGCTACGAAAAATTAAGAAAACTAAAATCAGATACAAGGCTACCAATAAGATTTCTGCATAAATAGGTAAATTCTTCCCGAGCCTTAAGAATAGCATCGGAGCAACATTTATAAGGAGGCTAAGAGCAATTAAGCCTATCCATTTTACAAGTCCTAAAGCAATTGATTTGAAGTTGTTCATTTTGTACTCTCCTTTTGATAAATATTAATACCGACTTCCGTATCCTCAACAGCTATATCACCCTGCTGCTGAAGAATAGCGACAGCGAGGAAAAAATCTCCTGCACAGCCGGCTGCATGGAAGCTAGCAAGGACGATATAAGAAGCCGCAGTTAGAATATGCAAGCCATAGATCAAGGTCAGGGCTAGGCTAATCAGAAAGAATGGTGCCAGGATAATGACGAGCATCCTTTTCCGACTGTAACGACTGCCTGGGCTAGTCGCATAGGCCATGCCGCTCTTAAAACCAAACTTGACCTTAGTATTTTCATCCCCCAAGACCTTAAAGAAAAAGCCGTGGATCAGCTCATGGATGACCATTAGAACAAGGAGGTAGAATAAGTCAAAGAAATGAAAAACTTCGCTGCCCCTGCCATACATTAGAATGGCAATCCAGGTAAAGAGGGCTAGAAAAGGGAAGATCAGCAATACAGCCGTTATATTCAGAGCCAGATTGACCTTTTTATTATGGATAAAATCAAGTTCTTTCAGTAGTTTCATAATTTCCGCCTTTCATTGGGAAATAAGCTTATTTGAAATATTTTCTTACCATTGGATAATACATAAGATTGATATAGATATGGATTACCACTAGGATGACAAAACCGGAAACGACATTGAGGGGTGTGAAGACTCCCAGTATCCCTAAAATAACATAGAGGGCTGGCAGAAGTCTCTGATTTACATTGAAGAGAATGAGATAGCACTGTTCATAATTGGCTTGCAGCTCTGACTCATCATAAGAGAGGGCAAATTCTTTTATTTCCTCAGTAGTCGGAAAGGCTGATAGCTTATAGTGCCGCACCTTCTGAACTGTCTTTAAAAAGACAACTTGCAAAATAATATAAAGAAAGGCAATCGCATAATCTATAAAACTCCACTGAAGAGGGCTCTTATGATTAGTAATATTTCCAATAAAAACAACTCCAACTAAAATCGTAAAAAGAACGATAGCACTGCTGATATTAAAGACAATAGTCGCATATTCCAGATTTTTAAAGGTTAGCCGGTACCATTCATAATTCTTATCCTCATCTGCTTCTTTTTCATAGGCTTCATTGTATTTACGAGTCCGATAAATCAAGAAAAAGACCAAGGGATAGAGGATGATAAGGCTGGCCCGACCTAACTGGCGCAGCAGTTGAACAGTAAAAATAGTCGACCAACTTATGTTTTTTAGCAGACCAGTTTCAGAAAACAAAATAGACAGACCACCTATAAAAGCTCCAGCTAGCAATATAAGGACATTATATAAAACTCTTTTCTGTTTAGATATACGTTTTTGCTCTTTCACGACTTCTTCTCCTTTATTTTTTTACAATAGATGATACAAGAATGCTGAGGCTGAAGGACTGTTTTAGCTCCTGTTGAAATGAATCTTAATTGGTTCTTCATTCTGCTTCCTCCACCAGCCGAAAGACATTCTCAACGTTTTCATTGAAAATATGGGCGATCTTAAGGGCAATCACAATCGATGGGGTATATTCGCCTCTCTCTATAAGGCTGATTGTCTGCCTGGAAACACCGGCCAGCTTAGCCAGTTCTGTCTGGTTGAGACCGTCACGCGCCCTCAACTCCTTGAGTCGATTTCTAAGCTGCATCATAAACTCCTTATTTATTATTCTCCCTTGGATAAAATCATTGTAACAGATTCTTTTCTTTTTGACAAGTATCTTTGTCAAAAAAATAATAATCATTGTCAAAAACACCATTATCATAGACAAAAAAGAATCCAGCTCAAACTGAATTCTTTTCCTTTATTCATCAACTTCATAAAACACTTCTTTTAAAACAGCAATCCCCTGCTGAATTTCCTCCCTGCTGATAGTCAAAGGCGGCAGGAGACGGATAACATTCTCTCCGGCTGTCAGGATAATCAAGCCCTTCTGACGAGCGGCTTCAACAACCTTTGACAGACTGACACTTGTTTCAATCCCAATCATCATGCCCAGACCGCGAACAGCAGAAATCTTTGGATGATTCTGAAAAGCAAGCTGCAGCTGCTCCAATAAGATATCACTCTTAGATCTGACTTCTTCCAGAAAGCCTGCCTCTTTCATGATATGCAAAGTCTCCAAGGCAGCTGCCATGGCTAATTTATTGCCACCAAAGGTAGAACCATGACTGCCAGGTCCAAAAGCCGGAGCCAAGCTAGATTTTCCTAATAGAGCGCCAGCGGGCAAGCCATTGGCCAGCCCCTTAGCCAGTGTAACAATATCCGGTATAATCCCATAATGCTCAAAGGAATAAAGCTGACCCGTGCGCCCCATACCTGTCTGGACCTCATCAACAATCAGCAAAATCTCCTCTCGTCGGCAAAAATCAGCCAAGTTTTTGACAAAGGTTACTTCTGCTGGACGAACCCCCGATTCTCCTTGGACCAATTCCAGCATGACAGCTGCCGTATCCTGATTGACCAACTTTTCTACGCTAGCTAGATCATTGTAAACCGCATAGCTGAAATGGGGCACACCATCACCAAATCCTTTCTTGATCTTATCCTGTCCTGTTGCGGCCATAGCACCAAAGGTCCGACCGTGAAAGGATTGCTGAAAAGTTATAATGCCTTGCTTGCCAGTAGCTTTGCGGGCTAGCTTAATAGCTGCTTCATTGGCTTCTGCTCCGCTATTGCAGAAAAAAGCTAAATAATCATAAGAACCTGCCAGTTCCTGAGCCACCTGCTCTTGCAGAGAGCTAAGATAGAGATTGGGACTGTGCCAGATGCGCCCTGCTTGCTGGATCAAAGCCTGCTGGACCTGCGAGTGAAAGCCAAGATTGGTTACGCCAATCCCCGATGAAAAGTCCAAATAAGCCTTTCCCTCACTGTCAATCAGATAGGAGCCCTCTGCTTTAACAAACTCAATAGGCGCCCGCTTGTAGTTTTCAAATAAATAAGTCATCGTTATCCCTCTGCTATCAAGGTGCCCGTCAAAAGATTGTCACCAATCAGAACCTGCCCGACACCGGAAAGCACAGTCTGGACAGCACTCTCAATCTTAGGAATCATGCCGCCCTTGATGACACCTGTCTGAATCTTCTTGGACACCTGACTGGTCAGAATCTGGGGCAGAACTTTTTTGTCCTCTAGAACCCCTTCTATATCTGTCATCAGGATCAGCTTCTCTGCCTGCAAGCAACTGGCAACTGCCGCAGCTAGATAGTCTGCATTGATATTCAAGAGCTCACCAGCTGCATTTTCCCCTAGCGAAGCCAGCACCGGGACCATGTCCGCAGCCAGCAGCTGCTCTAGATAGGCAGTTTGAATCGCCTTCACCTGACCGACATAGCCATAGAGCTCTTTATCAATAAAATCTGCCGAAACTGTCTTTCCCAAATGCGAAACCAGCTGAAGGCTTTCAATATCTGAGTCGTTCAGTTCTTGTGTCAGCGTCCGGCCGACTTGACCTAGCAAGGCCTGCTCAATGATAGGCAAGTCAGACTTAGCTGTCACCCGCAACCCCTTAACCTTGCGAGTAGGCAGCTGGCGTTCTTTCATGAGTTGGTTAATGACCAGACCGCCCCCATGAACGACCACGATTTTCTTACCAGCTGCTATCCAATCTTGCATCTGCTTGATAAACTTATCAGACAGCTTTTGCGCAGCAACACCGCCAATTTTTATAACAATCACATCTTTCATTGCATTTCTCCTTAGGTTCTATAGAGGGCATTGATTTTCACATAATCATAGGATAGATCGCAGCCCCAGGCCTGAGCTTCAGCGTCCCCATCGTGTAGGTCAATGGTCAAGGTTAGCAGCTCTCCAGCCATGGCATCACTTGTTTCCTCGGGGTCAAAAGCCACAGGGCTAGAAGCCTGCATAACTGGAATCCCTTCAATCCAAATATCAATATAATCCACCGAGACATCTGCTCCCGCATAGCCGATAGCTGCTAAGATTCGGCCCCAATTGGGATCTTGACCAAAAATAGCCGTTTTGACCAAGCTAGATCCAACGACACTCTTAGCAATCATACGGCCACTCTGTTCATCCTTGGCATGCCGCACATTGACTTCAATCAGCTTGGTTGCTCCTTCGCCATCCTTGGCAATTTTTTTAGCCAAGTCAGCCATAAGATAGCGGAGCATCTTGGAAAACTTTTCAAATTCTTCCGTATCTGGTTGAATTTCTTCATTTTGCCGGCAGCCATTTGCCATGACTAATACCATGTCATTGGTCGATGTATCTCCATCCACCGTGATTTGGTTGAAAGTCGTCTCCACATGCTGACTGAGAGCCGCTTGTAGGGTATCACTAGAAATATTAGCGTCACAAGTGATAAAGGCCAGCATAGTCGCCATATTCGGATGAATCATGCCTGAGCCCTTGGCTACCCCCGCCATAGTCACCAGATCTGATCCAAACTCTTCTGTGACTACACAGGTCTTGGTACAAGTATCCGTTGTTAAGATAGCTTCAGCAAAATCTTCTGCCTTACCACTCACTAGAATCTGTGACAGACCATTTTTCAGAGCATTCATTGGAAGCTGCTCGCCGATGACTCCTGTAGAAGCCAGACCTACTAAGTCAGGCTCAATCTTCAGCTTTTGGGCAGTCAATCGCTGCATCTCATAGGCAGCGTCCAGTCCCTGCTGGCCTGTACAGGAATTGGCAACACCAGAATTAACCACTATTGCCTGCAATTTCTGGCTCTTTTGAATTGATGCTTTGGTCACTAGAAGCGGAGCAGCAATGACCTTATTGGTCGTATAGACTCCTGCCACACTGGCCGGCACTTCTGAGACAATCCAGCCAAAATCCAACTTCTTTTTCTTAAAACCAGCGTGTAAACCGTCAGCCGAAAAGCCTAGCGGACTGGCAATCGTTCCATCAATAATCTTCATATCTAACCCTTTCTCATCTAGACATAGGACGGTTGACTGAGCAGGCCATCTGTTTCAGGAAAACCCAGCATCAGATTCATATTTTGAACTGCCTGACCAGCAGCCCCCTTAATCAGGTTATCTAGCACAGCCACGACAGTTAAAATATTTGTCACAGGATTATAGTCAAAACCAATATCTGTATAATTAGTACCGACAACCTGGTGCAGATTCGGCAGAGCTGCTTGAATACGGACAAAAGGCTTATCCTGATAGTATTCTTGGTAAATAGCAGCCAGCTCTTCTCGAGTCAAAGGTTCTTTTAACTTGCAATAAACCGTCGCTACGATGCCACGATTGACAGGAATGAGGGAAGTTGAAAACTGAATCTGCTGCAATCCCTTATCAAAACGCTGCAACTGTTGCACAATCTCAGGAATATGCTGATGCTGATTCAGCTTGTAAGTCACATAGTTGTCGTGCACATGAACAAAATGACTGGATGCAGCTGGATTTTTCCCTGCCCCAGTCAAGCCACTCTTGGCATCGACAATAATAGAGTCCAGCTCAATAGCCTGAGCCTGCAGCAAGGGAATCAGAGCCAATTCTGTAGCCGTTGCATAGCAGCCGGGATTAGCAATAAATCGCTTCCCTCTGATATCTGTAAACTCTGACAGCCCATAAATAAACGCTTTTTGAACATAGTCTTCAGCCGGCTCTTTCTGATACCATTTTTTATAAATATTCTCTGGCAAACGATGATCACCAGATAGGTCAATGACTGGAAATCCTGCTTCTACAAAGTCTTTTGACAAATCTTTAGCCACTCCACTTGACGTTGCAAAGAAAACAATATCTGCTCGTCGCATTATTTCCTGACTGTCAAAAGCTTCTATTTTCAGGTCGCAAATCCCCTTCAAATGAGGATAAAGCTCTGACACAGGAGCCTCCATATCTTGACTGGCATGAAGGGAAACGACTTCTGCCTGCGGATGTTGCAACAAAATACGGAGGAGTTCCATTCCTGAATAACCAGTTATTCCTACAATCGAAATTCGCATATTTTTAAAACACCTCCGTATAAATATGCGTTTTATTTTACTCGTATATTTTCCCTTTGTCAAGTATTTTCTGTATTTTTATGCAATATTTTTGAAAATATCATTATTTATTCTAAAACAATTCATAATTTCTTGCCGAAAAGCGGCTTATTACCTTCACATATAGAAAAGTAAGAGAGCTGAGAGTACAAAAAAAGATCCGCCCAAAGAGCAGACCTTTTCATCTATCTGTTATCTAATATTACAACTTCTCAGCAACTGCTGCTAGCAGGTCTGGAATAGCTGATTGCTTGCTTCCGCCTGCCATAGCCATGTCTGGCTTACCGCCGCCTCGACCATCTACAATCGGTGCCAATTCCTTAATCAGATTACCAGCATGGATGTCCTTGGTCTTGCTGGCTGCAAGAACATTGACCTTGTCACCAATTGCTGCGACCAGTATAAGAACATCTGAATAGTCCTTCTGCTTCCAAGTGTCCGCAAAGGTACGCAGGGCACCTGCATCAGAAACAGAGACCTGACTAGCAATAAAGCTATGTCCATTTGCTTCTTGAACATTCTTGAAGACTTCACCAGAGGCCGCTGCTGCTGCCTTTTCCTTGAGCTCTGCATTCTCTTTTTGCAGTTGACGCAGCTGCTCTTGCAGCGCTTCTACCTTGTGAGGTACTTCCTTGATTTGCGGTGCTTTGAGGGTCGCTGCGATAGCCTTGAGTGCCTCTTCTTCCTCACGGTAGGCTTCAAAAGCTTCCTTGCTGGTGACTGCCAAGATACGGCGAGTTCCAGATCCGATACCCTCTTCTTTGACAATCTTGAAAATGCCGATTTCAGAAGTATTGCCTACGTGGGTTCCTCCGCAAAGCTCGACAGAGTAGTCACCGATGGTTACGACGCGAACTTCTTTACCATATTTTTCGCCAAAGAGCGCCATGGCACCCATTTCCTTAGCCGTGTCAATATCTGTCTCTACTGTCTCGATAGCAAGGGCTTCCCAGATTTTCTCATTGACTTCTTGCTCGATAGCGCGCAGCTCTTCTGCTGTCACCGCTTGGAAATGCGTAAAGTCAAAGCGCAGGAATTCTACTTCGTTCAAAGAGCCTGCCTGTGTTGCATGGTTACCAAGAACATTATGCAGGGCAGCATGCAGGAGGTGGGTTGCCGTGTGGTTTTTCATCACGCGATGGCGGCGGCTGTAGTCAATTTCCAGTTTATAGCTTTGACCCAGAGCCAGAGGAGCCAAAACTTCTACAGTATGCAGTGGCTGACCATTTGGCGCTTTTTGCACATCCTTAACTTGCGCTACCAGATTGCCTGCTCCATCAAAGATTTGACCGTGGTCAGCTACCTGACCACCCATTTCTGCATAGAATGGTGTTTCTGCAAAGATGAGAGCAGCTGTTCCTGTCTCAACAGACTCTACTGATGCATCATCCGCCACGATAGCAAGGAGTTCAGCAGTTAGCTCTTCTTTTTCGTAGTTAAAGACACTCTCTACAGTGATGGCCTGCAGGGTTTCATTTTGCATGCCCATTGAGCCGCCCTTGACGACAGACGCACGCGCCCGATCCTGCTGCTCTTTCATAGCTGCTTCAAAGCCAGCACGGTCCACAGTCATGCCTGCTTCTTCAGCAATTTCTTCAGTCAACTCCAGCGGGAAACCGTAAGTATCGTAGAGTTTAAAGGCATCTTGACCAGCAATAACAGTTTGTCCCTTAGCTTTCAAATCTGCCACGATTGTTTCTGCAAAATGTTGACCAGAGTGCAGAGTACGAGCAAATGATTCTTCCTCACTCTTGATAATCTTTTCGATAAATTCTTGCTTTTCAAGAACTTCTGGATAGTAGCTTTCCATAATCTTGCCCACAGTTGGAACCAGTTTGTAAAGGAAAGGCTCATTGATACCCAATTTTTGACCATGCATTGAAGCACGACGGAGCAGACGACGAAGAACATAGCCTCGACCTTCATTTCCAGGAAGAGCCCCATCACCAATGGCAAAGGAAAGCGAACGGATATGGTCTGCGATAACCTTGAAACTCATATTGTCGCCATCTTGGTCATAGACCTTGCCAGACAGTTTTTCTACTTCGCGAATGATTGGCATAAAGAGGTCGGTCTCAAAGTTGGTCTTAGCTCCTTGGATAACAGCGACCAAACGCTCCAAACCTGCGCCCGTATCAATGTTCTTGTGTGGCAATTCCTTGTACTCGCTACGTGGTACAGCAGGGTCAGCATTGAATTGTGACAAGACGATATTCCAGATTTCGATATAGCGATCGTTTTCAATATCTTCTTCTAAGAGACGGACCCCAATATTTTCTGGATCAAAAGCCTCACCTCGGTCAAAGAAAATCTCTGTATCCGGCCCAGAAGGTCCCGCACCGATTTCCCAGAAGTTGTCCTCAATCGGAATCAAATGACTAGGCTCAACGCCCATAGCAATCCAGCGGTTGTAAGAGTCCTTATCGTCTGGGTAGTAGGTCATGTAGAGCTTGTCTTTGGGGAAATCAAACCACTCAGGGCTAGTCAAAAGCTCGTAAGCCCACTCAATCGCTTCATCACGGAAATAATCGCCGATAGAGAAATTGCCCAGCATTTCAAACATAGTATGGTGGCGGGCAGTCTTTCCGACATTTTCAATATCGTTGGTCCGAATGGCCTTTTGAGCATTGGTAATCCGAGGATTTTCCGGAATGATGGTTCCATCGAAGTATTTCTTGAGGGTTGCTACACCAGAGTTAATCCAGAGCAAGGTTGGATCGTTGACCGGCACCAAGCTGACAGATGGTTCTACTGCATGACCTTTAGTTGCCCAAAAATCCAGCCACATTTGACGAACCTGAGCACTTGACATTTGTTTCATTTCTTTTTCTCCTTAATGTTTTTCTAAAAATAATTGCATTATGACGACGAATTTTCCAGCATTTCGACATAATCAATAGCGACACAGAGGGAAATCACCAAATCTGAATAAGTCTCATCATAGACACTCACCTGATAAGTAGAGGTTAGATGGAAAAGCTCCTTGGTAATCTCTGCAACGACTTGATTGCTGTCATCCAGCAGACGAAAGTTTAAATCCCAGATATTCCCTTCAACTCGAAGACCCAAATTATCAAATTTATATTTATCACGCAAAAAAGAGAATTTCTTACGGATATAAAAGCTATGCCCGCTGCTGAGTTTGATTTCAAACTGGGGCAAGAGGGTTAAAAGGGTCTTGGTAATCTGACTGACGATTTGTCCTTGACTATCATAGATAGTAAAGGTCTTAGGAATCTGAAAGAAAGAGCCTTCCACTTGGTAATCCACATTTCCTCGATCGTCCTTGATATCAAAGCGTTCGCCGCCTAAGCGAAATTTCTGTTTGACAAGATAGGTTTTCATTACGTTACCTCCAGAGTCAACATAAAAGACAAGTTCCTTGTCCGAAGGGCGAAAAACCGCGGTACCACCTTCATTCAATGAACTTGTCATTCTCATTTCGTATTCTATTTTTCAAGATGAGTAGCATGATTCTCCGTCTCAGATGGCTCGCAGCACCGCCAATTCTCTGAACTAAGAACTTGAAAAATCAATTCTCACCAGTCTTATTATACTTGCTTATTCTCTTTTCGTCAACCTTATTCTGCGGCTGATGATGAAGCTTCTGCTGAACTGCTTTCAGCTGCTGAGCTAGACTCAGAAGTCTTTGAGCTGCTGGCAGCACTTGATGAAGAAGTTGAAGAACCTGTCGTTTCGATATACTGAGCAAAGATAGATTGGAAAGCACTATCCTTAACCTTGATGTTAGCATCTTTCAGCTCTTTCGCCACAACGCTTTGGATAAAGCTAGTATCTTTTTCTTTTTGCGCAATGATAATCTTTTTCAGCTTGTCCTTGTAGTCTTTCCAGTTAGAAGATTTCTCTGACTTCTTGACTAGCTTAACAATATAGTAGCTTGCTGAGTACTGTGAATCTGGCACAGTCACAAGGTCTGAAACGCCATTTTCTTCCAAAGCAAAGGCAGCTTTTTTGACGGCATCTGGAACATCAGTAGAGCCAGAGTCAAACTTGATTTCTCCGCCTTTTTCCTTAGTGGCAGCATCGGTAGAGTTTTCCTTAGCGATTTGGCTGAAGTCTGCTCCTTCTGCTTTAGCTTTTTCGAGAACTTCCTTACCTTTGTCTTCGCTGTCAACCTTAATGATTTGAGCTGTTACTTCTGGCGTGTAGTTTTCAAAGGCCGCCTTGTAGTTTTCGTCAGTCAGCTCTTTTTCAGCAGCCTTCTTAACAGCATGCTCTACCAGCATATTGGTGCGGATTTGCTCCTTGTAGGCATCTTCGGTCAAGCCGTTTTGAGCCAAGACTTGGGCAAAAGCTGTACCGTAAGCAGTTTTAGACTTTTCGAAAGCATCCTTAACATCCTTGTCTTTGACGTCTTTGCCGTATTTTTCTTCAAAGATGTCTTTGATAGCCATCTGCAGCAAGACCTGCTGAGCTGCACCATTGTTTTTCACTTGATCGTAAAATTCATTGACAGTAATCGTGTTTCCTTTCATGGTCACGATGTCCTTGCCTTCTGAGTTAGAACATGCTGCTAATACAGCGACTGAAAAGAGTGTCACAGCTCCTGCAAATATTTTTTTCTTCATTTTATATTGACTCCTTATTCTTAAAAGTTCACGTTTTCTATTGTAGCACAAATTTGAATTGATATCTTAAATTTTACTAAAAATTTTTGGAAATTAGGAAAAAATCAGAGATGTCAATTTTTTCTAATCATAAGCAGCCCATCTCCCAAGGGAAGCAGACTCGCAGTCAAATCTGGACTGTCCAAAGTTGCGTCAAAAAGACTATGCAGACCTCGGTAAATAGCTCGTTGGCCACGCTTAATGTCCTCAAAAGGCTTGGCAATATCGCCACCTTGAAAGACATCATCAATGAGGACCAGACCACCAGGATTGAGGCGCTTGAGGACTTGGGGCAAAAAGACCACATACTTAGACTTGGCAGAGTCCATAAAGACAAGATCGTAGGAATCCTCCAGTGTCTCAAGCAAATCCACCGCATCGCCTTCCAGCAGGGTGATCTGCTGGTGGCTGTCATACTTGGCAAAATTATCCTTGGCCAGCTCAATCATCTCTGGATTGCGGTCAATAGTCGTAATCTGAGCCTGAGGAGCATGCTCCGCCATCAAAAGAGCCGAAAATCCAATAGCCGTCCCGATTTCTAAAATCTTCTCTGGCTGGAGACTTTCGAGTAGCAGGCGGAAGTAAGCCACTGTCTCATGGGGAATCACAGGTACATTTTCGGCTTTAGCAAAATCCTCCAGCTCCTTGAGTCCACCAGCGACCGGCTGGAGACGCTGTCTCATAAAGTCTACAATTTCTTCTTTGACCACTGGCCGACGCATATTGGGATTAGAGTTTTGGTTATAAGTCTCGACCATCTTATGCTAATCCCAACTTTTCTACCAAGGCTTCAAATTCATCCAAGCGACGCTCAAAGACAACAAAAGCAGCGTTTAGGTAGTCTTCTTTTTCCATATCTACCCCTGCTTTTTTGATGACATTGAGTGGGTAGTCAGAGTTCCCAGCTTTGAGATAATCCAGATACTTGTCCTTGTCTTCCTGACTGCCATGGACAATCTTTTCAGCCAAGGCAGAAGCCGCTGAAAATCCTGTCGAATATTGAAAAACATAGTAATCATAGTAGAAATGAGGAATCCGTGCCCATTCGTACTGAATCTGCGGATTATCTTCTTTCTTCAGACCATAGTATTTTTCGTTCAAGTCAGCATAGAGCTCATTGAGAAACTCGCTAGTCAAAACTTGACCTTCTTGGTCAGCCTTGTGGATTGCATGCTCAAACTCAGCAAACTGGGTTTGACGGAAGACCGTACCTCTAAATCCATCCAAAAAGTGATTGAGAATAGCAAAGCGAGTAGCGTCGTCTTCTACTTCTTCCAAGAGCTTCTCTGTCAGGATGTTTTCATTAGTCGTTGAAGCAATCTCAGCTAGAAAGATAGAGTAGTCCCCATAGACATAAGGCTGGGTCTCACGAGTATAGCTGGAATGCATACTGTGGCCTGTCTCATGCACCAAGGTAAAGAGATTGTCCAGCGTGTCCTGCCAGTTGAGCAACATAAAGGCATTGGTATCATAAGAACCGCCTGAGTATGCTCCTGAGCGCTTGCCTTGATTTTCATGAACATCAATCCAGCGCTCTGAAAAGGCTGTCTTGACTCGGCTCAAATAATCCTCACCCAGAATAGCCAGAACTTCCTCAGACTTAGCCAAGGCTTCCTCGTAAGTGAACTTGTAGTCTGTCTCTGACAAAGGTGTGTACATATCATACATCTTCAAATCAGAAATGCCTAAAATCTTCGCTCGCAAAGCGATATAACGCTGCAAAAGAGGCAAATGCTTATTGACAGCTGAAACTAAGCTGTCGTATACACTTTCTGGAATAAAGTCCGCTGACAAGGCCGCTTCACGGGCAGATGAAAACTTGCGGACTTTCGCATTGTAGTTGTGGACCTTGACATTGGTCTGCAGAGTCTTGGCATAGGTATGCTGATACTGCTCGTATACGCTGTAGAGAGCCTCGTAAGCTTCCTTACGGACCTCTCGGTTCTTAGACTCAACCAAGGTGATATAGTTACCGTGACTGAGCTGAACTTCATTTCCATCTTCGTCATGCACCATCGGAAAGACGATATCTGCATTATCCAAGATAGCAAAGGTTTCGCCCGCTGCACCAAAAATTTCACCAGCACCAGCCAATAGCTCCTCTTCACGCTGTGTTAGGATGTGGGCTTTCTTTTTCAAAAGCTTGTCAAAATAATGCTGATACTGCTGCAAGGCTGGCTGCTCAGCCAAGAAAGCTTGGTACTGCTCTTCTGTAATCGCCATAAATTCTGGCTCATAGAAAGCAAAGCTTTGACCAAAGTCGCTGTAAAGAGTCATACCTTTAGCCTGATACTCTTGGTACTTAGCTACACGTGTATCCTGGTCATTCTTCATATGAGCATAAGAATAAAGCTTTTCAATACGGCGCATCAAGTCCAACTGCACTTCAGTCGTTGTTAAGAGACTGTCCGCTGAATCAAGCAAATGCCCAGCCAGACTAGCTGCTTTCTTCACTTCTTCTGAAACCTGCGCCAACTCCGCTTCAAAGGTTTCATCTGTTGGGAAAATGGTACTCAAATCCCAAGTATATTTTTCTTCAATTTCATTTCTTTGTTTTGCCATAAAAAAATCCTCCGACTCCCCTATTCTATCACAAAATTCTACTTTTTATAAAACTCAAGTACCAAAATCACATAGTAGCTAGGCAGACAGACTTAATTAATAAAAAAACTCTTTGAACCTAATTCCTGACCAAAGAAAAATTAGATTCCAAAGAGTTCATTGCTAAATTTCTTCAAATTTCGTACCGCTGTTGTCTATAACGCTTACAACTTTTTTAGAAAATTGCCCTTTCATCGAGCTATCTATCTGATCTGCAGCTACTTTCACACTCTCCTGAACAGTCTTTGCGACATCGGTAAAAAGAGTATCATAATTGCTTTGAAGGCTGCTTTTTTGAGCTAACAAAAGAGGAGCTAAAACATTCGTTATAATTTGCTTTTCTATTGCTTTCCTAATTTCTGCCAAATCAGCTGTTTTAGATGGTGAAAAGTAACTTTTTACTGGTGTTGAAGCTATTTCTGATATAAACATAGACTTTTTCCTTTCCTCTACTCTAAACAGCGGATTTATTTAGAATCACGAAGACGACAATAGCTATCTTCAATTTCCCATTCTAAACGGCGTCTCTGCTTAGAGAATGTTTCCAAAACTTTCTCATCTTTTAAATCAAGATTTTTCAATTCCTCGCTGCTAGCCTCTTCTGCCAATATATCATAGGTTTCTATATACTGATTTAAAGCCTGCCATTCGATACTAGTGTCCCTTTCTTGTTTCCGCAAAATAGCAGTCGCCATTTCATACTCTTCTTGTAGCATGTCGGAAAAAGCTTTTTTCTTAGATAGGATGACATCTCGTTCTTTATCAATCTTCAAACGTTCCCGCTGAAGTTCTGAGTATAGTTCCTCCATCTCTTTTTCTTTTTTAGCTATATCCTGCTTCATTGATTGATTTGGTTCCATTGCTCAAAATCTCCTGCTAATGTTTGATCCTTAGCCAGCAACAACTCAATACCAGCTTCAATCTGACCTTGCAAAACGCTAAAGGTAATTCGAAGCATCTGAAATTTAGACAATCGAATATAAAAGTGTTCTTGCAAAGATGCGACCAATGATTGATAATCTGCACCTCCAGCCTGATAGGCTGCAGCCACCTCATCTGGACTAAGACTGAAGCCCTCTGGCACCTTTTCCAACTGCTCTGCTAGCTTTTCCGCTTCGCTAACAACCCGATCTCTAGCCTGCTGCAAAGTGTCATAGCCTAGTTTGATCACATTTACTAAATTTTGAACAGTTGCCTGGGCTTGAACACTATCCAGATAAATCTTTTCATTAGTGCTAAATCCACCCTTAGACAGATACTTCTTCATATTCTGGTAAGGAATCATATTTGCTTTGATGGTATCCTTGATAGTCGTCTTTCCTGTCCCATCCATAAGCACAAAATTTTTATTTTTATCGTAGATATAGCCCTCCATCATATGCTGAGCACCTATTTCCTTTTCGACAGTCGCAATATGATGTACAATACCAGCAGCATTTTCACTGCCAGATAAGCTGTAGCCTAAGCTGACGATATCCTTATGGTCGATATGATTAAAGATCTTATACTTAGCGCTATCCAGTCGTGCCTGCTGTTCCTTGGGCAAGAGAGGATAGATATTAGGGCCATTGTAGATATGGACTGTGCCAATATGGCGCATCTCCTCCTCTGTCAGGGTGGATAGAGCATACTGGATATCCATAGAACCCAAAGAGTGTCCGTAAAGATCAATCTTGGCATTAGGGTACTTACGAATGGTTTCCTTAAGATGCTTAGCCGCATCCTTAAACTGAGCCGGAGGAAACTCTTGTGTCTTTTTGAGATAACTAGCAGCTACCAAAATATTCGGTGCAGCAATTCCTGTCGTGAAAGTTCCGCCAGAAACACCTGCAAGATTTGATATAACATTCTTCCTCAGCTCATTAAAGGGATTTTTATTGAGAGAATTAAGGCTCTGCTTCACAGCTTGACCAGCATCTTTATTAAAGATTCCGACTACATTTCCTATCTTATTACTTACGTCTCGATCTGCCTTATCTAGTTCTTCTCGGCTTTTTTGAGTAATAATATTTTTTGAATGACGATAAACAAAAGGGGTAGCATATTCTACTGCACCTACAGGTCCCAGACGGTGAGACGCTGTCACAAAGTCTGTTGGCAGCCAATCCGTAACTGTATCGTGGAGCAACTTAGGAGTGTGCGTCTTGGTCTGAGAGCCCTGCATCATGACTGTCACATCCTGCACCTGAGCACGCTCAGCATCCGAAGCTGAGTAGGGAACAGCACCACGCAAACTCCCATTAGAGTCTTTGATTTCAGCTTCTGTTAAGCCACTTTCTTTATTAGTTAGCACATAGACCTGCTCTTCATGGCCATTTACATTGTCGTAAATTTGAGAGACGGTGCCGATATATGTTTCGTCACTTAGTTCAACCTCTTGATTAACATTTTTTATCTCATATTCTTGCAAAGCAATTTTAACCTTCTGTTTATCACTAAATGATTTATCATACGTCATGTCATTCTCCCCTCAACTTCTTTGCAAGCTCACCAGAAATTACGTACCCTGTATGTTCTAGCTTCCCATCAGACTCTTCCATCAATGTTGTGGTAATTGTTAATTCCGGGTCATCGTTTATTATAAGCTCAACTATTAAGCCACCCATGGGATTATATTTAAGATTTTTTTCATTTATTGTATATTTTTTTATTATCCCCTTTTCTGTCAGTGCTTCAGGATCTTTCTTCCTTAACATTTCCTCAATTAACTTTTTAGATTTCTGACTCTCCGCAATCTGAATCATTTCTTCTTGTTCTGAACGACTGTTTACCATACTACAACCTCCTAAAAACATAGCTGAACTGAGCGTGAAGATACTCAGAAAAATGACAAAAATTTTTTTCATGGCAGCTCCTTTCGTTTCTTATCTTTGCTAAAACTGGAGCCTTAACAAAAATGGGAAACTAGATTTAGATTAATGTTTTATATTGATTATTATACTATTTTCCCAAAGAATATGAAAGCGGAATCATCAAAGATTCATAAATATAAAATGCTTTATCATATGTCATGTCATTCTCCCCTCAACTTCTTTGCAAGCTCACCAGAGATTACATATCCTGTATGTTCTAGCTTCCCATCAGACTCTTCCATCAATGTTGTTTTAATAGTTAATTCTGGGTCATCATTGATTATAAGTTCAATGATTAATCCCCCCATTGGATTATAGTCTAATTCATTTTTGTTAATTGAATATTCTTTTATAATCCCCTCCTCTGTCAATGCTTTAGGATCTTCCTGTCTTAGTAATTCTTCTATTGCTCTCTGCGCTTTCTTCCCCTCCGCAATCTGAATCATTTCTTCTTTTTCTGACCGATTATTTAGCAAGCTGCAGCTTCCTAGAAGCATAGATGAACTAATCGTGATGATACTCAGAAAAATGACAAAAAATTTCTTCATGACAGCTCCTTTCGCTTCTCATCTTTGGTAAAGCTAATGTCTTAACGAAAATGACAAGCCACATTTAGATTAACGACTTATATTAATTGTTATACTATTTTTCCAAAGAATATGAAAGCGGAATTATTTTTAAAGATTCATAAAGATAAAAATTTGTTCTTCATGGCCATTTACATTGTCGTATACCTGAGAAAGATTACCAATGTATCCATTCTTACCTGCTATTGAATAATTTCTCCCAAATTCTAATTCACGATACTCTACCAAAGCTGCTGCAACATTCTGCTTATCATTGTACTCTGCATTATTAGCCATGTTAATCCTCTTCTAATAACTCACTCAATTCTTGTGGAATACCATATGATACAACTTCATATTCTCCAGTATCTTCTTCCTGAACAGTCATATCAATATTCAAAACTTCATTCCCATTAATAATTATGTAAACATTTAGTCCACCCATGGGATTATAATCTAACTTATCCTTTTGAATTTCATAGGATTTAATCTTTCCTTCTGGTGTCAAAGCTTTAGAATCTAAACCTTTGAGAAAATTTTCCAAGGCTTTCTTCATCTTTTTACTCTCCGCAATCTGAATCATTTCTTCTTTTTCTGACCGACTGTTTAGAATGCTGCAGCTTCCCAGAAGCATAGCTGAGCTAATCGTGATGATAGTCAGAAAGATGAAAAAATATTTCTTCATGATGACTCCTTTCGCTTCTCATTTTTGATAAAACCGATGCCTTAACAAAAACGAGAAGGCGAATTTAGATTAATTTATTATATTAATTATTATACTATTTTTCCAAAGAACATAATAACGCAATCATTGCTAGGAAGTTATCTAGAAAAACCTTATTCTTCATTGCCATTTACATTTTCTTCATCCATTAGTTCTGTAAGCTTCGGTGACCACACAGTCCCATCCCTGTGAAATTTCCCATTTTCGTCCTCTGTAATGACATAACCTAGTGTTACTTCTTCGTCACCATTAATGATTAAATCAAACATTAATCCTCCCATTGGGTTCTGAGTTAGTGACTTCTTATTAATTTCATAACTTTTAATTTTCCCTTCAGGTGTTAATGCTTGAGGGTCAATCTTTTTCAGCCCTTCCTCAATAACACTCTTCATCTTTTTACTTTCTGCAATCTGAATCATTTCTTCTTTTTCTGACCGACTGCTTGGCATACTGCAACCTCCTAAAAACATAGCTGAACTGAGCATGATGATACTCAAAAAGATTACAAAAATTTTCTTCATGGTGGCTCCTTTCGCTTCTCCTCTTTGCTAAAGCCTACTGGATTAGCACGATTTAGAATTTTTAACTATCTAACTTATTACTTTATTATATTATACAGGATTCTAAAATATTCTAAAACTGAAAGGATAGCTAAAAGTTTATGGCTTCATCAATGGGAAACTAACGATACTTAGCATTTTCTCTTATCATCTCATAAAAAGCCGGTGGATAAACAATTTGCAAATTTTTTTGCTGGAGATTGGCATAATAGGTCTCAAACTGCTGGTAATAGCCAGTCAGGTCATTAGTTATCTGACAGAAGAAGGCAGCCTGTATCGGCCGAACCTGTGGATAGAAATCCTCTGCAGTCTTAGTCAAGAGATTATCGCCATTCTGGTAGAGCTGGGCCTGCAACCGCATCCATCTAGGCTGCTGGTAATAAAGCTGACGGCGGATATAATTGCAGATGTGCGGATCTTGCTGGGCCAGAAAGCTGTTCATCTCCTGCTTTTGAAAGGGAAAACGCAAAATATCCAAAAGCTGACCGTGACCAAAGGGAAAGTTCTTAGTCTTGTGTTGGACTTTTCCATGCAGATCTTCGTGAATCAGGTATTTGAGACGCAGAACTTGCTTTTCTTGATCCAGCTCCCATAGATGAAAGCCCATATTTTTACTAAAATAGAGAAAATCCTTCTGCAAGCGGGTTAGGGAATCCTTGAGCCAAAGTTTTCGACCCAAGAGCCAGCGAACCTGATAGCCATGCTGGCGGTAGGAAAGCGTCCGTTCCTGCAGTCGTTCTATACTTAGGGGACTGCACTGGACTTCAAGTGCCAGTTTCCCATCAACTAGCAGATCAGCAATCTGCTGCAGTGCAGGCAAAAAAGCCTCCACCTCAACTTCTTCTGTCTGGACAGCCCAGCGAAAAAGCTCTGCCTTAAGGTTCAGGTGCTCAGCGCTCTCATTTTCCCTATAAAAGCTACACTCTTCTAGCGAGACATGCGCAAAATGCGGCTGCATAACTTTACCTTTTTTAAAACGGACTGCCCCCGAACAAGCTGGGCAAACAAAATCAGCCCCCTTTTCAATCTTCTCCTCCAGAGCATTACACAAAAGCCCCTTATGATTTCTCGCCACAAACATATCCTAGCTCCCTCTAAAATTTCTCTCATTTACTAAAATATTCGCAAAAGAAAGAGAAACTATCTAGACAAAAAAACGAGTCAAGAGAACATCTCTCCGACTCGTTTTTAATTATCCAAATAATTGATTTCCTTTTCGTTCTGGCAATTTTAGAAAGAGGGCCAGCAGACAGACTAGACAGATAACTGCTGCTAGAAATAGGTTCATTCCTTCGTAACCCCAACTGTCCAGAAAATGGCCGGCCAGATTTTGAATGAGAATAGTGCCCAGACTACGGGCTGTTTGGATCAAAGCAATGGCAGTTACCAGATATTTTTCATCGACCAAGCTGGCCACGATTTTCAGGGTCACCATAATCAAAACCATGCCCGTCACATGCTTGGAAAGGAGAGTCATCCCGATTTTCGAAATCAAACCCAGGTCCAAGGCATAGACACTGTACTGGAGAAAGATGATTCCCAGACAGATATAAAGAAGCTTCTTCATCGAAATCTTGTCCATAAAAAGATAGGAATAAAAGATAAAAGGCGCTTCAACCAGAACTGATAAGGCAACGACAGTCGAAGCCATATCCACCTCTAAGCCACTATGCTGTAACATGGCAGGGATATAGGTATGACCAGTATTCCCCACCCCAGAGTAAAGGGCGACCAAAAGCAGGTAAAAGAGATAGGTTTTGTTGGTCAAGAGCTTCCCCAGACCTGTCTGCTTGCGGGTATTCCTGCTTTCTAGGGCTGCTCGGTCGTGCTTGGGCTGGATTCCCAAAAGTCCTATGCTGCTGATAAGCATCATGCCAATAAAGACTGGGAAAATAGCCTGTGGTGCGACTCTTTGATAAATCAATCCTGCCAGCTGAGAGCCTAGTGCATAGCCAATGGTTCCCCAAATCCGAATCTTACCATAAGTATAAGGACTTTGAGCTGCAAGAACATCCATGACTGGATTGACCCCGTTAACCAACATGAGAACTAGGCTATACCAGACCAGTAACTGCCAAAGCTGAGTCGCTTTCATGAAAAATACAGCCCCAACCATCATAACTAGAAAGCTAAAAAGGAAGATCTTTTTAATTCCCAAAGCATCGCTGAGAACTCCAAAAATTGGCTGAGCCAACATGGAGGCAAAGAAAGAAGCTGACACTACCATCGATACTTGGGCATTTGAATAGCCTAAGTCCTGCATATAGACTGATATCAGAGTCGAAAAAAGAGAATAGGCTAGAAAGAAAAAATTAAAGAGTAAAAAATGAGCTAAATAGCTGTTGTGAAACTTTTTTCGCATGAAAATCTCCTTAAAACAGAAAGAAAACTCAGCAAAAGAACTGAGTTTTAGCTTGGAAAGTCATTCCGTTCGTATGTGACAGAGGACATTCCCTTTATTCAACATCTGTATTTCTACGACGTTCCTGTTTTGCAGCCCTGCGTTTTTGACGACTGCGGTATTCAAAGTACAGAATTATTAGCAGGATACCAACAGGCAGCAGAATCAACATCTTATCGCTGAAGAACACGCCATACCAAGGCTTGCTTTCTGATTTGCTTCCAGTCACATTTTCAATGGCCTGAGCAACTGGATTCTCAACTTTCTCGACTTTCATTTCATCAGAGATCTTGCTAGACAAGGTCTTCAAGCCATTTTCAGCCTTGAGAACATTGTTTTCAACCTTGACTTTAGGCTTGGTTCCCTTTTTAACAGTAGCGTAGAAATCTTCAGGCAGCTTATACTTCTGTCCATCAATCTCCTGCTCACCCTTGGATAAGAGTTTTTTGTACTCATAGTCCGCATAAGCCTTCTCAATCAAAGCATTACCAAAAGGATGGCGGTAATACTCACCGTCTTGGTCAGACCAGTCACCGACTCCCATAATCACAGCAATCATGCGCTGATCTCCACGCTTAATGGTCGCGATATAGTTGAAAGCACCGTTAGGACTAGAGCCCGTCTTCATACCATCTACGCCCTTGAGTGCGTATTTAGCACCCGGCAGGGAGTAATTATAGGTTTCAAAGGTCTCCTCGTAAGGAGTTCCAGCTTTAACTGTAACCTTGGCTTTATTAGTATAGTTTAGAATCTCAGGATGGTGATTGACAAAATTGTAAGCCAGAATCGCCAAATCACGGGCTGTTGTTTGATTGCTGAGAGTATTATCGTAATTCTGAGGATTGTAATATCCCTTGAAAGAAATCGCTGCTGCACCGCTGGCATTGAACCACTTGGTATTCGTCATACCCAGCTCTTGAGCCTTGGCATTCATCCGATCCAAGAAAGCATCTGGATCATTGTCCGATAGATAATTGGCCAGCATGACTGTTGTCGCATTGGATGAAGGCACGATTGTCATGGTAATCAGCTCAGATACGGTATAGTCCACACCAGCGACAATTTTATTATTAGAAATTTCATAAATATTAGCGGTAGCTTGATCCTGAGGTGTAGCTGTAATGACCGTCTTTTCGCTGATTTTTCCTTCCTTAATCGCTTCAAAGACCAAGTAAAGCGTCATGAGCTTACTCATACTAGCGGGATCACGCACCTCATCGACATTATCCTCCCAGACAACGTCACCTGTACTGCCATCAATAACGAGAGAAGACTTGGGACGATTAATCGCCTGAACATTATCATGCGGATACATCTTTTTAGCCATATCCACCAATTCATCAGCCCTAGCAGCTAGTGGCGCTAAAGAGGTCAGGAACACAATTCCCAATAACAAAAGCTTTTTCTTCACAAGATCCTCCAAAGAACAATTATACCTATCTAGTATATCATATTTTACGCAAAGTCAACCATAAATCTAAAAATCCTACCTAAAAAATAGATAGGAAATTAAGAGACTTTTATCTGGCAAAGCCAGTTTTCTAGCAACAACGTCAAAATCTTAGTGATTTAACAAGCTAAGTGCTTCCTTATCAGCGATAATCACAACATCTGGATGCTTCTGGAGAGCACTGCCTGGCAGCTCCTCTGTCACCTCACCCTCAACAGTCCCTGCTATGGCTTTGGCCTTAGCTGAACCATAAGCAAAGAGAATGATGGATTTAGCATTGAGGATATTGCCAATCCCCATGGAAATGGCCTGAGTCGGAACATCTTCCATCTTGTCGAAGAATCGAGCATTGGACTGAATGGTGGACGGTGTCAAATCCACTAAGTGAGTCTGGCTGTCAAAACTAGTCCCCGGCTCATTAAATCCGATATGACCATTCGTACCGATTCCCAAAATCTGCAAATCAGCCGGATGCTCTGCTAGAAGATGATTGTACCTAGCCACTTCCGCTTCTAAATCTTTCGCTGCGCCATTAGGCAGGAAACTTGCTTTAAAAGGTTTTTGATTAAAGAGGTGTTGATTCATGAAATAGCGATAAGACTGAGGATCGTCCTCCTGCAAACCAACATATTCATCCAGATTGACACTGAACATCTCTGAAAAATCAAGGTCACTCTCAACGATCTGCTTGTAAAATCCTTCTGGACTGCTGCCTGTAGCTAAGCCTAAAGTTTTTGCCCCCTGAGCCAGCTTTTCCTTGAGCAGCTCGAGAGCCACTTTACCACCTTCTACTTGGTTTTCCACTTGAATAATTTTCATTTTCTACCTCCACTTCTTTTCTTAATTTAATTATATGGTATAGACCAATTTTTGTCAAGAAAAAGTATGCAAAATAGACATACTTTTCAGTCATGCTCGCTTCCTTTTGCAGCAAATCGTGTTATAATAGAGACATGTTTTTACTGATTGTTTTATTGATTTTATTTTTAGTCGGAGTCTTACTCTGCAGCTTGAGTTTCCTCATGAAAAAACAACCAGGCTGGCAGATTGTAAGTTTGATTTTAGGAGGCTTGCTGACAGCCAGTCCCTTCCTACTCGCTGCCTACCTACTCTGGCTGATGAAAACAATATAAGGAGATACGATGAATACCGCTGATTTTGATTTTGACTTGCCCGAAGAGCTGATTGCTCAGACACCTTTGGAGAAAAGGGATGCTTCCCGCTTGCTAGTGGTCGATAAAGAAACGGGTGCCTTCTCCGACCAGCATTTTGACCAGATTATTGATCAGCTCCAGCCCGGCGATGCCCTAGTGATGAATAATACACGTGTCCTTCCTGCCCGCCTTTATGGTATCAAGCCTGAGACAGGGGGCCATGTCGAGCTGCTGCTACTCAAAAATACCCAGGGCGATGATTGGGAAGTGCTAGCCAAGCCAGCCAAGCGCCTCAGAGTAGGTTCTCAAATTTCCTTTGGCGATGGCCGCTTAACTGCTACTGTGGTAGAGGAGCTTGACCATGGTGGTCGAATTGTACGCTTTAGCTATGAAGGGATTTTCCTAGAAGTCTTGGAAAGTTTGGGAGAAATGCCGCTGCCACCTTATATCCACGAAAAACTGGCAGACCGCGAACGCTACCAGACTGTCTATGCTAAAGAAAATGGCTCTGCTGCTGCGCCAACTGCTGGACTTCACTTCACAGAAGAGTTGCTGGAGCAGATCGCTGCTAAGGGAGTCAAGCTAGTCTATCTCACCCTTCATGTCGGACTGGGAACTTTCCGACCGGTTTCTGTAGACAGTTTAGATGATCACGAGATGCACTCCGAGTTTTACAGTCTGTCCGAGGAAGCTGCCCAGACACTTCGTCAGGTTAAGGCTAATGGCGGACGTGTCATTGCAGTCGGCACGACATCTATCCGCACCTTGGAGACGATTGGCAGTAAATTCCAGGGGCAGATTCAGGCTGACTCTGGCTGGACCAATATTTTTATCAAGCCGGGATACGATTGGAAGGTCGTTGATGCTTTTTCAACCAACTTCCACCTGCCCAAGTCAACTTTGGTCATGTTAGTCTCTGCCTTTGCCGGACGTTCCTTAACACTTAAAGCTTATGAGCACGCTATTGCTGAGCGCTATCGCTTCTTCAGCTTTGGTGATGCTATGTTTATCAAATAACTATAGGTGAAAATTTATGAATAAAATTGAAAGCAGACACCGTCTCATCCGCTCCTTAATCATGGAGAAAAAAATCCATACCCAGCAAGAACTCCAGGAGCATTTGGAAGCAAACGGCGTCATTGTAACCCAGTCCACTCTTTCACGAGATATGAAAGCACTCAATCTGGTCAAGGTCAGTGAGAACGATACTTCCTACTATATCATCAATAGCATAGCACCATCCCGTTGGGAAAAACGCCTTCGTTTCTATATGGAGGATGCTTTGGTCATGCTGCGGCCAGTTCAAAACCAAGTCGTTATGAAAACCCTGCCTGGGTTGGCCCAGTCTTTCGGTGCAATCTTAGACGCTCTAGAGCTACCACAGATTGTAGCTACTGTCTGCGGCGATGATGTCTGTCTGATTATCTGCGAGGATGATCAAGGGGCCCTTGACTGCTTTGAGAAGCTCAAAGAATTCACCCCACCATTCTTCTTTAGTAAATAAAAGCTGAGACAACATTGCCTCAGCTTTTTCTATTTACGATTTTTCCTCAATGAAACACATTAGCAAATCAGAAAGACATACTTGACTAGAGCAATGCATTACCGAAGATAGTTTCAAAAAGTCAGCATTTAAGGTGTTGTAGCCAAACGATAAACGGCTTCCGCGTAAATATCCATGGCCCGATATAGATCATCTAAGCGCAATCGTTCATTGACCTGATGCTCTGTCTGATCAGCTCCCGGAAAGAGGGCGCCGAAGGCAACACAGTTAGGCATAGTACGAGCAAAGGTCGCTCCGCCCGACGACATGGCTGGACTGTTGTCTCCTGTTTTCTCCTGATAAATTGCCATCAGGGTGCTGACCAACTCGCTGTCCAAAGGTACGTAGAGCGGAGCCAAGTAATCAAACTCCTGATAGGTCAGCTCGTATTGACTGGCTATTTCTGCCAGCTTTTCAACAAGCTTTCCCTTGTCTGCCAAGACCGGAATCCGCATGTCAATCCGAATCTCAGAGCGGTCAGAGCTTAAAGTCAGACCAGCAACATTAAAGGAAAGAAAGCCCGTCGGTTCGTCAGACACAGGCCCAAAGAGATGGCTGCCTGTCGCATCTTCACCAACCGCCTGAGCCAGAAATGCAAGAGCCGGATGCGAATCCAAGGGCTGCAAGACCTTGGCTAGGCGAATAATGGCATTGACTCCTTGGGCAGCATCCTTGGCGTGCTTAGGCAAGCCGATAACCGTTACTTCTTCTGCCGTTCGCTCAAATTCATATCCTAAACCTTCCAAGCCAGCAACAACTGACTCCAGTAAGTCACCCGAATAGGAAGCCTTGTCAGGAACGACATTAAAAGCTTGACCAGCTTCGAGCTCTAAAGTATCAGAGCCTGGCCCTTCCAGCTTAAGCTGCAGAAGCCCCTTCTCAGCATAGGTCAAAGGGAAGGAAGAGTCAGGTGCAAAGCCAAGTGCAGCCTGCTCTTCTAGCTGGTTATACCTACCCATACAGCGCCAAAGCGTCTCCTCATCTGTACCAAAGATAAAGCGAACCCGCTTTTTAAATTCCACTCCGCTATCCAGCAATGCTTTTACAGCATAAAGAGCGGCCATAGAAGGTCCCTTGTCGTCCTGCACCCCACGGCCGAAAATCCAGCCATCCTTGACAGTGGCTTTAAAGGGCGGCGTCTGCCAGTCCGACTCATCACCTGATGGAACAACATCCAAATGACAGAGAACGGCCAGGAGCTGAGCTCCATGACCGATTTCTGCATATCCGTAATAACCTTTAGGGTCGAGGTAGGTTGTAAAACCGAGTCCCCGACAGATTTCTAAAGTTTTTTCTAGGACATCCTGGATAGCTTGTCCAAAAGGTGTTCCATTTTGACCTTCCTTCAGTACTGAAGGATAGGAAACGATTGTTTTCAAAGATTCAAGAAAATCTTCTTTAACTTCTTCCGTTATAAAATTTTTCATGGAATCACCTCAGCTTCTAGCTTATAGGAACGGTAAGAAAGTTCCTAGGAGTAAGAGACCAATACTGATCGCAATGATAGCTACAATCAGCTTACCGATAAATTTCCACCAAGTTCCGATATTGATACGTCCGAGTGCCAAAGCCCCCATAACGATACCAGAAGTTGGAGCAACCAGGTTCAGCACACCTGAAGCAGACTGGTAAGCTGTGATGATTAAGCTTGCCTTGACATTGACAAATTCTCCCAAAGGAGCCATGATTCCCATAGTCGCACTGGCCAGACCAGATGATGATGGGATAAGGAAGGACATTGGCAGGTAGAAAATGTAGGTCAAGACGATAAATACTTGTGATGACAAACCACTGAGTCCTTGTTTACCCCAGTTGAGAATAGTGTCTGTAATCATACCGTCATTCATGATAACTTGAATACCACGAGCGATTGCTACGATTAGGGCTACGCTAAGCAGGTCAGCTGCACCGTTCATAAAGGCAGAGATAATCTTGTCTTCCTTGAGACCGTAAACAGCGCCAATCAAGATTCCCATGAAGGCAAAGAGCATAGCTCCTTCTGGGAAGTACCAAGTACCCAGTGCAGAAGTAGATGAACCAACAATCTTACCAAGAACTGGAAGACCAGTCAGCCAGGCATTGATGTCCTTAAAGATAGTAATACCGAGACCTGTCCAAGGAATGAAACTTAATACCATAAGGACAAATGTCAAAATGAACAATACTAAGACAATTCTTTGCTTTTTGCTCAGTGTTGACTCAACAGATGAAGAAGTTTCAACATTGAAGTGTTTCAAATCTTCTTCGCGAGTGCTGTAAACCAGTGACTTGGTCGGATCCTTTTGAATTTTATCTGCATAGCGATAAACAAACCAAGTACTGAGAGCTGTCATGACAAACAAGAAGATGAGACGGAGAGCAATCCCTTCACCGGTACTAACACCAGCAGTCGCTGAAGCGATACCTGTTGCAAATGGATTTAGTGTGGAAGCCAAACATCCGATTTGCGAACCCAGCAGGATAATAGCCACCCCGGTCAGACTGTCAAAACCAACCGCCATCATCACCGGCACCAAAAGCGGATAGAAGGCCATGGTTTCCTCACCCATACCATAGGTAGTACCACCGAGGGCAAAGAGAGGCATCAAGACAACAATCAGCATCTTTTCGCGACCCTTGTACTTCTTAACGATAGAGGCAATTCCCACATCCAAAGCGCCAGTTTCATTGACAACACCAAGGAAACCACCAACCATGAGGATGAAGAAGGCAACATCTATCGCAGCAGTAGTTTCCTTGATTAAGGATCCTTCTTCTGGATGCGTACCCAGCATAGCACGAATCGGTGCCATCAGAACATCCCAAATCCCTTGCGGATTTTGCGCTTGTTTTTGATACACACCATCTATAAAAGCCCCTGCTGGGATAATCCAAGTCAGCACTGCCATAATGGCAATGATTATCAACAATACGGTGTAAGATGAAGGCATCTTAAACCCTTTTTTTGTTTTTTCACTCATTTGTATTCCCTCCTAAAAATTTTTTAACGAGGTTACGAACCTACATTTCCCTGTATGAGCAAACAAGAAAACGCTTACTTTGTTTCTATTTTACCATATTAACATTGAAAAAGCCAGTATTTTTGAAAATAATCATAGGTTTTCAGGAAAAGACTTGCAGCAGCAATAGAGATTACTTGCTATCGCTTTTCGGTTAAGTTCTATGCCTAGCCTTTTTCAATAATCGTACCGCTCTCAGATTCAATCAGAGCACCAAGATTTTCCAGAGATGTGATAACTGCTTTACCTTCTGGACGGCCATTGACAAAGGCAATAGCTGCTTCTACTTTTGGAAGCATGCTGCCTGGTGCAAATTGTTCTTGCTTGATGTATTCTTCCAATTGAGCAACATTCACATGTTCCAGTTTTGCTTGATCTGGTTTGTTGTAGTTAACAAAGACATAGTCCACACCAGTCAAGACGATGAAGAGGTCAGCATCAACCAACTCCGCTAAGCGTTGAGAAGCAAAGTCCTTATCAATAACAGCTTCAACACCAGTAAGATGGCCATTGTCTTCCTTGATGACAGGAATCCCACCGCCACCCGCAGCTACCACTACTTGACCTTGATTCAAAAGCGTACGGATCGTTTCAATTTCCTTGATATCCACTGGTTTTGGTGAAGCAACGACCTTACGCCAACCACGGCCGGCATCCTCTTTGAAAGTCGCTCCGCTCTTTTCAGCTTCCGCTTTTGCTTCTTCTTCTGAGTAGAACGGACCGATTGGCTTGCTGAGGTTGACAAAGGCTGGATCGTTCTTATCCACCACTACTTGCGTCACAACAGAAGCGACATTCTTTTCAATACCTTCATCCAAGAGAGCATTTTGCAAGGCATTTTGCAGCCAGAAGCCGATACTGCCTTCTGTCATAGCCACAAGAGAGTCTAGTGGGAAGGCAGGATTCTTTTCAGAGTCTGCTGCCAACTGTTGCAGCAGCAAGTTCCCTACCTGTGGACCATTTCCATGGGTAATGATAAGGTCATCTCCGTTTTTAATCAATTTTACCAAGTGTTTAGCAGTTTCCACCAAGGCTTCCTGCTGTGCTTTCGCTGATGGGTCAGATGAAAGGATAGCATTTCCCCCCAAGGCTACAACGATTTTACGATTTCCCATTAAATTCTCCTTAATTGCGCTATAATAAATGCGCTTCCAATTTATTTTAGTAGATTTTTTAATTTTCAATAAGAAAATGAGCTTTTCTTATCATATAAAAGAGGGCCGGACTAAAGCTATTAGTCGCAGCCCTCATAGCTGTTGGTAGACGGTTTCTTATGTAAGATTATACTTTTGGAATGTAGAGGTTTCCAAGAGTTGCAGCCATAACCGCTTTGATTGTGTGCATACGGTTTTCTGCCTGGTCAAAATGACGAGCATATTTGCTGCGGAAGACTTCGTCTGTTACTTCCATTTCTTCTACGCCGAATTTTTCAGCGACATCTTTACCGTAAACAGTATTTGTATCGTGGAATGCTGGTAAGCAGTGCAAGAAAATCAAGTTTTCATTATCAGCCTTCTTCACCAAATCCATGTTTACTTGGTAAGGTTTGAGGAGGGCAACGCGTTCTGCAAACTTGTCTTCTTCACCCATAGATACCCAAACGTCTGTGTAAAGTACGTCCGCACCTTTAACTGCTTCGTCAGCATCTTCAGTGATGAGGATATGTGCGCCGCTTTCTTTCGCAAAGCCTTCTGCCAATTCAACGATTTCTTTTTCTGGGAAGAGTTCTTTTGGTGAGAAGATGTGAACGTTTACGCCAAGGATAGCTCCTGTCACCAGCAAGCTGTTGGCAACGTTGTTACGTCCATCACCACAGTATACCAATGTCAAGCCTTCCAGACGGCCAAAGTTTTCTTGAACAGTCAAGTAGTCAGCCAACATTTGAGTTGGGTGCCATTCGTCAGTCAGACCATTCCAGACTGGAACACCTGAGAATTCTGCCAATTCTTCTACCATACGTTGGCTGAAGCCGCGGAATTCAATCCCGTCAAACATACGGCCCAAAACTTTCGCAGTATCTTCTGTAGATTCTTTCTTACCAAGCTGGATATCGTTAGCACCAAGGTATTCTGGATGTGCCCCTAGGTCAATGGCTGCTGTTGTAAAAGCTGCACGAGTACGAGTAGATGTTTTTTCAAACAAGAGAGCGATATTCTTGCCAGCAAGATAGTGGTGTTGAATATTGCGTTTTTTCAAATCTTTCAAGTGAGCTGAAAGACCGATAAGGTATTCTAACTCAGCACGGCTAAAGTCTTTTTCTGCTAAGAAGCTACGTCCTTGGAATACTGAATGTGTCATTCTATTATTTCCTCTTTCTTTTCTTTATGTATTGTTAGCACTTGTATGCTTAAATTTCTTCACGTTCAAATGGCATAGACATACAGCGTGGTCCACCACGACCGCGAACCAATTCACTTCCGCGGATCTTGATCAAACGCAAGCCGTATTCTTCCAAAATCTTGTTAGTAACGGTATTACGATCATACACCACTACCACACCAGGTGCGATGGTCAAGGTGTTAGAACCGTCATTCCATTGCTCACGCGCAGCAGCTACGATATTGCCACCGCCACAGCGAATCAGATGAACTTTTTCCACACCAAGGTTTTCAGCTAAGATTTCTGCTAAATCACCTTTTTCTTCAACAATCTTAAGTTTGTCATCAACATAAGTCACAGAGTAAACGCGAAGATCTCCTTCGATTTCTGGGTGAATCGTGAACTTGTCATAGTCAACCATAGTGAAGACAGTGTCTAAGTGCATGAACTTACGGTTGTTGGCAAATTCAAAAGCCAAAACTTTCTTGAAGCCTACATTTTTCTTGAAGATATTGACCAAGAGTTTTTCGATAGAAGCTGCGTCTGTACGTTGTGAAATACCAACCGCCAGCACATCTTTTGAAAGAACCAGTTCATCCCCACCTTCGATACGTGTATCTTCTTCACGGTTATATACAAGTTCAACATTTCCACCGTATACTGGGTGATATTTGAAGATGTATTTACCGTAGAGAGTTTCACGATTACGAGTATCTGCATACATGTGGTTGAGCGATACAGCATTACCAATTGTAGCAAATGGGTCACGTGTGAAGTAAAGGTTTGGCATTGGATCAATAGCGAATGGATAATCAGATTCTACCAAGTCCGTCAATCCTTTTGCTTCTTCAGGAATTTCTGGCAATTCAACTTTTTGAACCCCTGCCATCGTTTTTTCAACCAACTCTCGGTTATCTTTGATACCACGAAGCAGTTCGCGAATAGCCTTCTTGGTTTCACGGCCACGAATATTGGCTTCTTCCAGATATTCTTCGATGAATTGCTCACGGATTTCTGGAGAAGTCAGTGACTCAGCAGCCAGCTGCTCAAGATAGAGCACCTCAACTCCTTCATTACGAAGCGCTTGAGCAAAGTTATCATGTTCTTTTTGTGCATCTTCTAAGAAAGGAATATCGTCAAAAAGAAGACGTTCTAAGTAGTCCGGCTGCAAGTTTTCCAACTCCTTGCCAGGACGGTGCAACATAACTTTTTTCAGTTTTCCAATTTCTGAGAAAACACGAATTGGATGTGTAGACATCTACTATCCTCCTTTTTCTTTGCGGTTTAGGTTTTTCTAAGCCCGTTTACATGTACTATTCTAGCATTTAATGCTACCGCTTTCAAGAAAAAAACCACATTACAAATGCCAAATCTTTTGCTTTTTTCTATTTTTATTTTTATAATATTCTTCTTTAAAGCGTTTTCTTTGAATATTTTACTCATTATATTATTTTTGTGAATATTTATTTTTTAAAACAAAATCAGTACACGGTTAATATTAGAATATTTTGAATTTATTTGACAAAAAAGAAGCCAATCAGAACCGATTAGCTTCCAGCAAGGTATTTCATAAAATACTCTTTCTCTTTAAAAGTTAATTTTTTATGTTGGTATTCAATCCGACCTTCATCCAAGAGCTTTTTCAGAACTTGATTGACCGTTTCCCGAGTCGTGGCTCCTAGTTTTGCCAACTCTTTCATACTGATAGGAAAGGGCAGGCTATCTTCCACTTTGCACAAATCCATGCAGAGCAGAGACAAGGACTGAACCACACGCTCGCTGGCACTGGCTGCTACGACATTGCGCAAACGAAGTTCCTGAAATTCCAGAATTTGCGACAGCCGCTTGGTAATAAACAAAAGCTGATCCACACTCTTCTTAGAATATTCTTCGAACAAATCAATAGGAATGGAGAAATATTCGACATTGGTGACAGCGCTGGCTGTGTAATGATAGCGCTCATCAAAAAACATACCTCCATAGGGGAAAACACTGTCTTTCTTGACATAATCCATATAAGAAAATGTGTCTGTCGAATCATACTGCTCAATCCGAACATAGCCTTGAGACAAGAGAAAAAGGCGCTCTCGTCGGTCTCCTGCAAAAAAGATAATTTGCCCTTTTGGAATCTTGCGATACTGAATCTCCACTGCTAATTTATCGAAAAGCTCCACTGGCAGATTGACAAAGGCAGGGTGCTGCCGGATATATTGATAATGCTCCTTGGTAATCATGATAACCCTTTTATTTGATACTTGATACCATTATAGCATAAATCCGCTTACAAATAGAAAATGCTGACTATAAAAGTAAGAAATCCTAACAAAACAAAGAGGTATGCCCAATTTCTATTCATGGGCTCTCTGTCAGCTTGTACTTTTTTGGGCAAGTAATTGCCTACAATTATGAAAACCAAAGCAACCACCATCGCTGCTATTTTACGGATATCAAAGTCCTCGTCTAAGCCCCCATAGATAGTCGCCATATAGAGTAAGACAAAGCTAAAGGGGAAGACCCAGCGAATAAGGTGTTTAAATGTGGGATTTAAGATATCTTTAGCAACAGTAGACCAATAAATCATAACTTCTAGCAGCATCATGACAATTGGAAAAGCAGATACTATTAGAAACTTAGGTAAGAAGGAATCGCCTTTTCCAGATAAGTCAAAGTGAATAGCTAGGTTTTCTGGTAATTTTTGATAGACCCAGATGGCATATAAAACTGGCAAGAGCATGACGCCAAGTGCCCAGCCTAATTCTTGAAAACTATTTTTTTTCATTTTCGTTTCCTCCTCCAAGAGATTGAAACCAGACAAGAATTTCTTCAAAAACAGTGACATCTAAGCTGTAATATATAAAGTTCTTCTGCTTTTCTTCTATGAGCAGACCGGCTTTCTTTAGCTGAGAGAGGTGGTAGGATACCGTCGCAGGAGTCAGCTCAAAAGCTTGAGCAATTTCCCCTGCTGACTTCGGACCATGCTTGAGCATTTCCAGAATCCCCCTCCGAACTGGATCAGCTAGGGCTTTAAGCGTTTGACTGATCCCCATGATTGAACCTTTCCTTCAGGTAAACTTTCAAGATTTTCTTGGTCAGAAAGACTAGCGCCACTACCTCTACCAAGAGCAGAGCTTCAACAGCCAGTGGCGGAAGAAAGCCTACCTGAGCCAGAGCAGGCGCTAAGTCAATCAGGGCGTGAAGTCCCAGAGCGGCTAAAAAATACACTGGAGCCTTCTCCTTGACCGCTTTCCAAACCCAGAAGGTCAGAAGGATTTGAATGAGAATAGCCAAGATCCGTTCAAAAGCCAAAAGATAGATGCTGCCAGCGTTCATGGAACGGACATTGTCAATAATTGCTTGAGGAATTTGAGCCAGCGTCTGAGCATTCCCCTGAATCACTACTTGAGCTATAACCCAAAAGTTTAAGAGACTGACAATACCAACAAACAGAGCCTCAATACCACCATGCCCCAAGCCATAGGCTATACCATCCCTAAAGGTCAGTGGGCGCTTCTTTTGCAACCAGTAAAAGATGACCCAGCGGGCTGTTTCTTCAAAAATAGCTGCCGCAGCAATAGCATAAAGAACGTATAGCCAAGGATTTTCCGTCTGCAAAGCGATAGTTCCATCAGCCTGAGGTTGTAAGACGATACGGTGCAAGATATTTTCCAGAACCTGACTAGACAGATAAAAGCCAACTCCCCCTAAAAGGAAAACTAGCAGAGAAATGTGCTTGGTCTTTTTAAAATAAACCAAAGGAACAAGGACTGTCCCTAAAATCAGCAGCATAGCAATCAAGATATGAATGGAAATCATCGTTTTTTCTCCTAAACTGTTTTGGTTTTTTTCTAAATAGATTATACATCTTTCCTTTCTTTCTGTCAAATCTATTTCGAATTTTTTCTAAATAGCTATCAAAAAATCTAGCCTGTCTAGACTAGATTGCTCTTAGTTCATATTAACCCGATGCCATTCATTGATGACGTAGGCTAACTGACCAACTTGCTCAATTCCGACACCACTGATCTCATCACTGGCCTCGGTGCTACCACCTAAATAAGCCGTATAGAGAGCTATAATATAGGGCTTCTCTTCCATAACTAATGCATCCACATTGAGCGCCTCACGAACATATCCAGGCTTTTGATAGATGGTAATGTCACGCAGATAGCGCTTATAGTATTCACCTGGGAAGGATTCGCCTATATAATAAAGGATATCCTTGTACTTTTCCTGATTTTTAGACAAATACTCAAGGACCTGAATATAGTAGTCCGTCGTGGTCTTATTATTCTCACGGCTGATCGTCTTAATATCAGCCTTGGACTGACCGTAGCGACTAAACATATCATAGGCCTTTTCCATGCCGCCTAGACGCTCTGCTAAAGCGTAGGCTGGAGTATTTTCAGAATAAACCAAGGAATATTCCTGCATGTCTGATATTCTCATAGCACCGTTGAAAGCACCAACATAGTTATCATGCTCGCCCCTATATTCATAGTTTGTATTGGTAATATCAAACCGCTCGTCCATAGAAAGTTTGCCGGCAGCAACCTCATCTACTACCAGCATATTGAGAGGGAGCTTGTAGGTCGATCCCGCAGTCATAGGCTGGGTATCATTCATTGCAAAGGTCTTGCCAGTCGTCAAATCCTTATATGAAAATGCAACTTGGGAGGGTTCAATCCCCATTTCAGTCATATAAGCCTGAATGACCTGAGTCAAATCCAAATTTGCATAGTCAAATCGCAGCCCCAAAGCATCCATAGTCGGGCCGTCCGCCTCCATGACCTTCTGCTTCTCCTCTGGACTTTTCTCAACAGGCTTCGGCTTTTCTTCAACTGGTTTGGAATCAGACTTGACTTTCTCTTCTTCCTGTTCTTGCTCGCCAGACTTTGCAAGTTGGGCAGCCTCTTGTGCTTTCTTTTCAATAGCCTTATTTCGTTGGGTTATAAAAAGGAAGATGAAGCCCAGCAGACAAAGACAAGAAAGGACAGCTACGATAATCGTTACAATTTTTTTACTCAAAACATTTCTCCTAGCATTTGTATTATAAAAAATTATGAGGAAAATAACAAGTGAAATCCAGAAAAAAGGCATTTTAAGCATCAAAAAAGGCAAATCATTAATCGATTCGCCTTTTTATCTATTGAAACTGCCTGTTTATTTAGCAGCAGCGTAAAGTTCGTCAACCTTTTTCCAGTTAATAACTGAGAAGAAAGCTTGAATGTAGTTCGGACGAAGATTGCGGTATTTCACATAGTAAGCATGTTCCCAAACATCCAGTCCCAAGATTGGAGTTTTACCTTCTGAAATAGGAGTATCCTGATTTGCTGTTGAGGTCACTTCCAACTTGCCTTCTTTATTGACAACCAACCAAGCCCAGCCAGAACCAAAACGAGTTGTAGCCGCTGCAGTGAAAGCCGCTTTAAAGTCTTCAAATGATCCAAAAGTAGCTTCAATATCTGCTGCCAATTCTGCAGATGGTGATGTTTCTGCTGGTGTCATCAATTCCCAGAAAAGAGCGTGGTTAAGATGACCACCACCGTTGTTGATGACTGCCTGACGGATATCAGCTGGGATAGACTCCACATCAGCCAATAATTTTTCCAAGTCTTCACCGATTTCAGGATGCTTTTCAAGCGCAGCATTAACATTCGTTACATAGGTATTGTGGTGCTTGTCATGATGCAAGTGCATTGTTTCTTCATCAATGTAAGGCTCCAAAGCATCGTAAGCGTAAGGAAGATCAGGTAAGATAATTGCCATTTGATAGACCTCTTTTTCTATATGATTATAAAAATGATAACGCAATCATTAGAATTTTTCAACTATTTTGCTTGTAGCTCACCCGTCGCAATCTTGAGCAGAGCCAAATCAAACAGGTAATCTTTATCATACAGCCCCGACTTAATCTGAAAATCCGTTTCAATCAAACAGGCCATAGTCTTTTTAAGAAAGGCTAAACTCAGTGAGCGAGCATCCTTTAAGGCAAACTTGACTTGATAAGGATTGACCTTGCGGCCTAGATAGTCGGACAAATCAGATACAATCTGACTCTCAGCTCTGCCATTTTCCGCTAAAATCTTGACTTGCGTAAAGATACGAAACTGCCCCAGCATAATAGCAATAAGCTTGATTTCATCCTCGCCTTGAAGTGTCAAATCTCGTACCAAGCTTCTGGCCTCATCAATCTTCTGCTGTAAAATCAGCTGGGTCAGATCAAAAATATTATCCTGAAGGGTCTTGGGAATGGCCTCGGCAATGTCTTCTAAACCAATCTGACCGGACTCTTTATAACCTTTCAGAAAGGCTAAATTTTTACTGACTTCACTGAACTGAAAACCTGATTTCAGCAACAACTGATCGAAAGCTGTCGGAGCAAATTGTAATCCTTCTGCCTGCGCTTCCTTGCTGAAATAAGCCCGTAGATCTGCTTCCTTGAGTTCTGCAGCCTCAAAAATTTTCCCGTCCCGTTTCAGCAGTTTGACCAGACGGCGCTTGCTATCCAATTTGCCTTCCGCAAAGATAACCAGGCGAGTTGTATCTGCTGGATTTTCCAGATAATTTTCGAAAGATTTGAGTTCTTCATCAGTCAGATAGCGCTTCTTAGCTGTTGTCAAATCAGCAAAATGATCCAAAATCACGATTTTTTCATCTGCAAAAAAAGGCAGACTGACCAAGTCTAATTCCACATCCTGGTAGTTTGCTTCTTTCATATCAAAAATAGCAGTGTTCAAATCGCCCGGTTGAAACTGAATCTGGCGGAGAAACTGCTCCTTCAACAACTCAAACTGTCCCAAGTCATCCCCAGCCAAAATGGTCAAAGCAGGAAGATTGCTTGGCGTGATTTTTTTAATTTCCTCAATAGCTAACACCGAAAGTCTCCCCTGCTTTATATTTCTTGTCAATTTTATTCATGTATTGATTGTAACAAAAAAGAGTCGGAAAGTCTGCTTTTTTCTTTGCAAACGAAATCTAATTTTTGAATAGATCTGCTATATAAATAGAAACTGTTATTTGCTTCATTTTTCTTTGTTATGAAAAGCAATCAATGCCTCGTTCTGTTAAAACTTTTCTACGAGCGATAGAACAAAAAGAGCTGGAAAAATTCCAACTCTTTCTTTGTTTATTCTTGGTTTTCAGTTGCATCATCCACACTGTTTTCAACTGGTGTAGAAGCCTGCTCCTCTTGAATTGGTGAAACAAAAGGATTATCCTCAACAGGTGCCTGAATTCCAAAATCTTGAGGTGTTGACTGCTCAGGTGTTTCAGCAGTAAATGGATTTTGAACTGGTTCTGTTTGCTCCACCGCTTGACTTTGCTCAGAAACAGGTTGTTGTGGCTGTTGACCAAACTGCTGATCTTGGAAGCCACCTTGCTGTGGCTGTTGGCCAAATGGTTGATTTTGAACAGGTTGTTGACCAAACTGTTGTCCTTGGAAACCACCTTGTTGTGGTTGTTGGCCAAACTGTTGATTTTGAACTGGTTGTTGTGGTTGTTGACCAAATTGTTGGTTTTGGACAGGTTGCTGTGGTTGTTGACCAAATTGCTGACCTTGGAAACCACCTTGTTGCGGTTGTTGACCAAATGGTTGATTTTGAACTGGTTGCTGTGACTGACCAAACTGTTGGCCTTGGAAACCACCTTGTTGCGGTTGACCAAACTGTTGGCTTTGGAAACCACCTTGCTGTGGCTGTTGACCAAACTGTTGATTTTGAACTGGTTGTTGTGATTGACCAAACTGTTGTCCTTGGAAACTACCTTGCTGTGGTTGTTGTCCAAACTGTTGACCTTGGAAGTTTTGCTGACCATATGAATTTCCAACCATTTCAGGCTTAGATCCTTGACAAAGCAAAACAATCAAAGCAATACTACATGGAAGAGATACTATTCCTGCAATAATATTTAGAACTGGAATAAATGATAGTAAAAAAGGACCAACATACAAGAAAAGAAATGCCCAATGATAACCAGCATCACGTAAACGACGGACAATGATAGCTAAATTAGGTACAAAAGTTGCCAGAGCATATAGAATTAAGATGAAAATAAAGATTACAGCAAATCCTGCCCCAGCCAAGATTGCTGATGGATCTGATTCATATCCATAAGTTGAGTCTTGAACTGCTGCTGAAAGAATACTTCCAAAAGCAGATGCCCAAAAAATGATAAATAGCGGTGCAGTAACAATAACATGGCATAAAACTACCCACCAATAGTCTGACCGGCTAGACCGGCTTGAAAAATCAGCATAGTGTGTCCAGAATTTTTTATATGCAGCAAACATAAAATTCTCCTCTATAATTTTTTATACCCATTATCTTATCACAAATGCATAAATAAATCAATATGACTTCCTGACTGAAGCTAAATGGACATGAGAAAAAGTATCAGTTGGCATCTTTAGCAAGGCTATCAGCGAACCGTTTCAATCTTCCAGGAATTCCAACCAATCAAACGAATGGCCCCCTGCTGGTCAGTTCGATAGATAGCTGTATTAAACTTCTCAAATCTTTGCAAAGTTTCCTGATGCGGATGTCGATAACGATTATTCTGGCCGGCTGATATCAAGGCCAGTTTCGGCTGAATTTGCTCTAAAAATTCCGGACTGGAAGAGCCTTTGGAGCCATGGTGACCTGCTTTTAAGACATCTGCTTTCAGCTGAGGAAATCGCTGCAGCAGTTCAGTCTCTCCTTGCTTTTCCAAATCACCTGTAAACAAAAATTTTGTCTGAAAGAATTTCCCGTAGAGCACAATCGAATCATCATTTCCACCGTCGCCTGTCCCACTAGGATAGAGAACCTGCAAAGCTGAGTCAAATACCGGAATCTCATCACCCACTTCGACGACATGGACAGAAGTTTCTATCTGCTCCAGCTTTTGAACAAAATCAGGCTGAGTGAGACTTCCTTTGGAAACATAGATTTCCTTGATAGAAAAATGCTTAGCTACCTCCAGCATATCTCCCATGTGGTCGGTATCAGTATGAGTCAGGACCAATACATCCAGACTAGCAACGCCACGACTTTTGAGATAGGGAATCAAGGTCTTTTCTGCATTGGATGAAGTCTGTCGCTCCTGCCAAGCCTCTTTCTTTCCTATCTCGACTCGTCCTCCTACATCAATCAAAACCGTCCTGCCTCGCCAGTCCCTGAGAAAAATGCTATCTCCCTGACCAATATCCACTACTGTAATCTCATTTTGCAGCGGATGCTTTGTTAGGAAAAATAAGAGAAGAGCAAGCAAACTAAAAGATAAAAGCCAGCTTTTCTTTCTCCGAAAGTCATAGATTAAAGCCAAAACCAAAAGCAGAGCAAACAGTAACCAGAGGTTGGGCTTCCCAAAAATCAAAGGACGCGGAGCAAAGTCAGCTACCCAACGAATCGCATCTTCGAGTAAGTCAAAGAAAAAATTGACTTGAGTGATTTTTAAAAGTGGCGACAAAATAAAAATGAGGGTTAAGCCTGGTAGCATCAGCAGGTCAAAGAGTAGTGAAAATAGAAAAGTTAAAATCACGGACCAGGGCTGAAATTCAGAAAAATAATAGATTAGTATAGGCAAAATCCCCAATGAAATAGTCAGACTTTCCGTTAAAAGTTTCCGAATCGGCGGCAACTTTTCAAAATCCATCATAGAAATCAAAAAGGCATAGGCGCAGGACAAGACACCGCCTGCTGTCAGAAGAAAATTGGGCATGATGATAAAGAGAACCATCAGTGTCAGAGCAAAGTTATCTAATCTGGTCAGTCCTTGCTGGGCCAACAACTTCTGAACTAAGCTTCTGACGACAGAAACAGAAAAGCCTGTCAGTCCAGCATAGATAAATGAAAAAGGCAGCTGCAAAGCATTTACTGTCTCCCTCTTCATCCCCAACCTTAGAAGAATTCTGCGAAAACCATCCAAAAAGAAACCTACCTGCATACCAGACAAGGCAAACAAATGGATGATACCCAAGCTAGAATACAGGTCACTCATTTCCGCAAACTCCGTATCTAAGTCACCAAACAAGAGTCCTGTCATGTAATGGCTCATTGGACTAGGAAAATTACTTCGAATATAGACCAGCGCTTTTCTGCGCCAGACAGACAGCCAATCCAGTGGATTCAGGCTAGAAATTGGTCTTAGTGACTGAATCTTATTGATTTTTAAGGTACGATAAATCCCCTGACTCTTTAAATAAGCCTGATAGTCAAAGCCCGAAAAATTTCGTTGTTGCTGGGCCTGTTCAAACTCTCCTTCCATATCAAGGACGACCAAATCTGTCAACTGCTGAAAATCTTCCTTTTCACTGGCTGATTTGATCTTGTAGAAGACCTGATAAAGTCGACCATCCGTTCGCCCTCGAAAGGATAGGGAATCTCCATTGACTTTAATCGTATCCGGCAAGACCTGAACCGAGCTAGCTGAAGGAGGTTCCTTCCTAAAGGCCTGCTCTGCTATTTCCCGACGAAGCAAGAAAAAGAGGGCAAAAAGGGACAGGAATGCCAAGGCAGCTAGACTTTTCTTGAGAGGATAGCTGAAAAAGAGACGAAGTAGAAGGACCCCCAACCCAAAATAAGCCAAGGAACTGCCAGAGTAGACTGCAAAATAGGCCCATACAAGGATGAAAGCTAGATAGATAGGGGGGAGGGGTAGCTTTTTAATCCACTGTGACATATTCTTTCAGCTTTTCTAAGGTCTTATCTCCAATACCTGACACCTTTTTCAGATCATCTACTGACTTGAAGCGGCCATTGCTTTCGCGGTAGGCAATGATGTCTGAAGCCCGCTTCTGCCCGATGCCTGAAATAGTCTGCAGTTCAGTCTCTGTCGCCGTATTTAGATTGACCTTGTCCGACTTTCCACCACTGGCACCAGCAGAATCAGAAGCTCCTGCTTGATACTGGCCGGTCTGTGTGACATCGGCTCCTTCTTCACCAATCTTTGCCACATAGATTACTGCTTCATCTGTTAATTTTTGTGCCTGATTAATGGACTTAGCCTCGGCGTCTGCTGTCAATCCGCCAGCTTTTTGGATGGCTTCATGGACTCTCGCTCCCGCTCTCAGCTCATAGACACCAGGATTCTTAACTGCGCCTTTAATATCCACAGTGACTTGCTCACTCTCCTCTTCATCCGCTTTGGCCTTAGAAAGAACTTTTTCACTCTCTTCATCAGCTGAGCTGGATGAGGAAGTTATTTCTTGGCTCAAGGCGGCTACCTGATTTTGTGGCTGGTGATTTCCTTTGATGAGGAAAAAACCACCTAGTACAGCGCCAACTACTGCCAGACCGACAAAGAGCTTGTATTCTTTTAGCTTTTCAATGATTTCTTCAAGCATATTTTTCTCCTTTGTCTTTTTATTCGTAAAAGATTGCAAAAAAAAATAAAACAAGCCGAGAATATTTTCAGCTTGTCATATTTTAAAATCTTTATTTTGCCAGAAGTAGTAGATAGAAAGGACATTGACAAAAATAGAAGCTGCAATATCAGTCTGCTTTGCTTATCCTGTATATCCAAGCTTCTATCTTTTGAGCTCTGCTATGTAAAAAAGCTAAATTTGCCAAAAGAAAAGCCATCACTAGCGCGCTTAGAATCAGAAGCAGCAGCCAAGAAACTGACTGCTGACATAGATAAAGGATGAAGATTAAGATGAGTATAGGAAAAGTCGTCAAAGCTGTGAAGCCGCCCGGTACCCAGCGATGAAAGCGAAACACTTGCATGATATGGCCCAGCAGATGAAGAGTATGACAGAAACCAATAGCCAAAGCTAGCTCAGGAATGCGAAATAGAATGGCAAGTAACAAAAGGATAAAAGCCAGTAGAAACTCCTCTGCAATCATCAGAGCTATACTTTCAGCAGAAAGATAACTTCCTCTTCTGGCAATGAACATCTCCTTTTGATAGCCTTGATGGTCTTGATTCTGAGAAATCCAAGGCCGAACCAGGATAATCTCATCAAACTCGTGCAGCATAAACAGTGATAAGGTTACAAAAGATAAAAAAGCAAGAGACATAGCATCCTCCTTATAAAATATACCAACATTATAACTCACTTGCATACAAAAATCAGCTCCCAAGCAAGATTGCTCAGCAAGCTGATTAGTATCTTATTTTCTATGCTTATCTGGATCCCAGACAAAGCTAGCAAAAAAGCTGAAAATGATGGTCAAAATTCCAATCAAAATAGCAGGAATAAAGACAAAGGCACGTAAAATCCGCAAGAAAATATTGCCTTTCTTTTGTGTCTGGTAAGGTGCTACTTCAGCATCCAGACGGTCAAACTCAGCATGAACACGGCGAGCCACTTCCTCAACTCCCTCATCATTCATCTTCTTAATGTCTGAAATATCAATTGGATTACCAAAATTCATGTCCACGCGCTCCCCAGCTGCCAAGCCTTTGAGGCTCATGGGACCAGCGTAGACCACTGGCATGATACGGACCTTAGCCATCTTAGCAATCACTGCCACTCCTCCCTTGACATCCGTAGAATGGCGGCTACCGCTTGGGAACATAATCAGTGAGCGATTGCTCTTTTTCAGCATATTGACAGGGTACTTGATAGCTGACGGACCGGGATTTTCCCGGTCAATAGGAAAGGCACCACACATGCGAATCCACCAGCCGAACACCCGATTTTCAAAGAGCTGTTTCTTGGCCATGAAAATGAACTGCTTGGGCTTGGTCGCAAAAGCCATGTAAACTGGATCCCACCATGTTCGGTGAGGGGCAACCAAGATATAATTTTCATCTTTTGAAGGAATCTTTTCTTTATTGTGGTAATGCGCATTGCCGTTCAAGGTCCACAGGATAAAAATCACTAAACCTCGCAAATAGGTATAAAACATAAACTCTCCTTATTTCAAACCAAAATTATACTTGAAATTTATTACATCCTTCCTCATTATACCCTATCCCATTATAGTCTGCAATATTTTTCCAAACTTTGGCTGTAACAGCTGATTCTGATAGCCATTTCCATAAAAAAATGGTATCATTAATCTCATGAACAAGAAAGAATTAATCGGTTTAAACCAAACCCAAGTAGATGAAAAGATTTCGCAGGGCTTGACCAACGATTTTACAAGTGACACCAGTACTAGTAACTGGCAAATCGTTAAGCGGAATGTTTTCACCCTTTTTAATGCCCTTAACTTTGTTATTGCTGTAGCCTTAGTCTCTGTCCAAGCCTGGAGCAATCTGGTCTTCTTCGCAGTAATCAGCTTTAACGCCATTACTGGTATTATTACAGAGCTGCGAGCCAAACGTATGATTGACAAGCTCAATCTGGTCAGCCGAGAGCTGGTCACAGTCATCCGCGACGGCCAGGAAGTTAAATTTCAGCCAGAAGAAATTGTACTGGGCGATCTGATCAAGCTGTCAGCCGGCGAGCAAATTCCCAGTGATGCCCGTGTAGTAGAGGGTGTTGCCGAGGCCAATGAAGCCATGTTAACAGGGGAGAGTGACCTAGTGCTCAAGGAAGAAGGCGCTGAGCTGCTGTCTGGTAGCTTTCTGGCCAGTGGGCAGATCTATGCTAAGGTCCATCATGTCGGCGCAGACAACTATGCCAACAAGCTCATGACTGAGGCTAAAACCCTCAAGCCTATCAACTCGCGCATTCTTTACAATCTTGGAAAAATCTCCCGCTTTACTGGAAAAATTATCATTCCTTTCGGAATGGCTCTCTTCTTTGAAGCCCTTATGATAAAGGGATTGCCTGTCAAAAACTCTGTCATTACTAGCTCGACAGCTCTTTTGGGTATGCTGCCTAAGGGAATTGCCCTGCTGACAGTCACGTCACTTCTGACAGCTGTCATCAAGCTCGGCATTCGCAAGGTGCTTGTTCAGGAAATGTATTCAGTTGAAACTCTGGCTCGGGTGGATACTCTCTGCCTGGACAAGACTGGGACAATTACCCAAGGTAAGATGACTGTTGAAGCCTTACATAGCCTTTCAGATAAGTTTTCTGATGAGACTGTCGATCAAATCTTAGCAGCCTACATCCAAACCAGCGAGGATAATAACCCAACAGCCCAGGCTATTCGCAAGGGCTACGGCCATCTGGACCATGCCTATACTAGCGACAATGTCATCCCATTTTCTAGTGACCGAAAATGGGGCGCTATGCATTTATCCAGTGTCGGAACTATCTTTCTGGGGGCTCCCGAAATGCTGCTGGACTGCAATCCTGCAGCGGTTGGAGAGGCTCAAAAACGCGGATCGCGGGTTTTGGTGCTAGCTCACAGCGACCAAGTGCTAGACAAACACAGTATCCAACTGCCTGAAGATATGACCGCTCTGGCTGTTCTGGAAATCACTGACCCTATTCGTGAGGGAGCAGCCGAGACACTGGACTACCTACGCTCTCAGGATGTTGATCTGAAAATCATCTCTGGTGACAATCCTGTGACTGTTTCGCATATCGCGAGCCAGGCTGGATTTGCCAACTACGACAGCTACATCGACTGTTCTAAAATCAGCGATCAAGAACTGGTTGAGCAGGCAGAAGAAACAGCCATCTTTGGTCGTGTTTCTCCCCATCAGAAGAAGCTGCTCATCCAGACTCTTAAGGCCGCTGGTCGGACAACAGCCATGACGGGAGATGGTGTTAATGATATTTTGGCCTTGCGTGAAGCAGACTGCTCCATCGTCATGGCGGAGGGCGACCCCGCAACTCGGCAAATTGCCAACCTGGTCCTTCTTAACTCTGACTTTAACGATGTCCCTGAGATTCTTTTTGAAGGCCGCCGAGTTGTTAACAACATTGGCCGGATTGCTCCGATTTTCTTCATCAAGACCATATACTCCTTTATCCTGGCTATCATCTGTATCGCCAGTATCCTGCTAGGAAAATCTGAATACCTCTTGATTTTCCCATTCATTCCGATTCAAATCACCTTGATTGACCAGTTTGTCGAAGGTTTCCCACCCTTTGTCCTCACCTTTGAGCGCAATATTAAGCCGGTTGAAAAGCACTTCCTCAAACGCTCCCTGCAGCTGGCTCTGCCAAGCTCCCTCATGATTGTCTTCAGCGTGCTATTTGTCCGCATCTGGGGCAGCAGCCATGGCTGGAGTGACATAGAAATGTCCACCCTGACCTACTACTTGCTAGGCAGCATCAGCTTCCTGTCCGTCATTAGGGCCTGTCTGCCACTCAACCTCTGGCGCAGCCTGCTCATTATCTTTTCTGTCTTTGGCTTCTATCTATCAGCCTTTGTCCTGCAGCACCTTTTGGAAATTGCAACGCTGACAGCCGCAACTTTGCCAGTCTATCTGATTCTCATGGTCATTTTCGGACTTGTCTTTGTTGCCTGCACCATTAAGCAGAAATACAGATTTGATTAAGGACTAGCTAAAATAGAATCAGCATTTAAGCTCATGGAAACATGCGAGAATCCTCGCATGTTTTTTTGATTGTGCAAAAACTTCCCATATCCCTTTGGAATCCTTGCTAAATCATGCTATAATTGACTTATGAACGAAGCAAAACTAAAAGACGGAGAACGCGTCAACCAGCTCTTTTCGACAGATGTCAAGATTATTCAAAATAGTGAGGTCTTTAGCTATTCGGTAGATAGCGTACTTCTTTCCCGCTTTCCTAAGTTGCCTCAGCGGGGGTTGATTGTCGATCTCTGTGCTGGAAACGGCGCTGTCGGACTTTTTGCCAGCACTCGGACCAAGGCCAAGATTCTAGCAGTCGAGATCCAGGAACGTCTGGCTGATATGGCCGAGCGCTCCATTGAGCTCAATGATTTGACTCAGCAAATGCAGGTCATTCAGGACGATTTGAAAAACCTAGGACGCTATATCACTGGCAGCAAGGTTGATATGATTCTCTGCAATCCGCCATATTTCAAGGTTGACAAGAAATCCAATCTCAATGAAAGCCAGCACTACCTTTTAGCCCGCCACGAAATCTCAACCAATCTGGGAGAGATTTGCAAAATTGCCCAGCGAGTCCTCAAATCTAATGGTCGGTTGGCTATGGTTCATCGACCAGAACGCTTTTTAGATATTTTAGATACCATGCAAGCCCACAACCTGGCTCCCAAGCGCATCCAGTTTGTCTATCCAAAGTTGGGTAAAGAGGCCAATATGCTACTTATCGAAGCTATTAAAGATGGTTCCCGCGACGGTCTAAAAATCCTGCCTCCTCTCTTTATTCACAATCAGGACGGCAGCTACACTCCGGAGATTCACGAGATTTACTATGGAAAATAAAGCATATATGTACGTGCTTGAATGCGGGGACGGCTCCCTCTATACTGGCTACACAACGAATGTCCAAGCCCGACTCAAAAAACATCAAGCTGGCAAAGGCGCCAAGTACACCCGCGCTCGGCTGCCAGTTACCTTACTTTACCAAGAAGAACACCCTAGCAAGCCGGCTGCCATGTCGGCTGAAGCACTTTTTAAAAAGAAAACTAGACAAGCCAAACTGGCTTACATCAAAGAAAGGACTCAACATGCCTGAAATCCAGTTTAAAGGCGACTTTCATCATATCGAAATTTCCCCAGATAGTCATCTTGATATCGGTCAAGATGTCATCTTCCAATCTTTTACCAGCCTCAATGTAGCCAGCGGCGCACAACTCAAGCTAGGAACCCGGGTTTTCTTTAACGATCACTGCACTGTCCGCTGTCAGCACTCTATCGAAATCGGCAAGGACACCATGTTTGGTGATGGCGTCCGTATTTTTGACCACAATCATCAGTATTCTAATTACCATATCGAGAAGATTGATTATAGTGTTGCGCCAGTCAAGATTGGAGCTAACTGCTGGATTGGGGCCAATACTGTGATTCTCAAAGGTGTGACCATTGGTGATAATGTCATCATTGGAGCCAACAGCTTGATTTTCCAAGATATTCCCAGCAACTCTATCGCTATGAGCAAGGAAGAGCTTATCATCAAGGAGCGTCCACAGGGCAATTTCCATGCCTTTACGCTGACGGCTTCTGATACTTTGGAACAACTGGCCTATTTAGCAGAAAATCTGCCAGAATTAGAATTTCACATAGCTGCTAAGACCAATATTTCTCCTTACTTAGCCAGCTTTAATGACTATCCCAATATCAACCTCTACACCAATATTCACCAGGATGACTTTATTGAAGACTTGCTCGATAGGGCGGATATTTACTTGGATATCAATCACTGGGGAGAAGTCGACCAGATTGTTCAAAGAGCTATCAGCAAGGGGAAGCCAGTTTTGGCTTTCAGCCAAACTGCCCACCAGCCTGAAGAAAATACTTTACTTTTCGAATCGGACCAACCCCAGCAAATGGCTGATGAAATACGAAAATTAATGCAAGAAAAGTCTAGGACATAAAGGTCCTAGACTTTCTTTTGCAGTCGATATGCATTTTATTAACTTTATTCACCAGCAATGCCATTTGGAATGATAACTTCCTTGAGTAACTGCTCTTCTTCCTTGATACGAACGTAAAGGGTGATACAGTAAATCGGGAAGAGGATGAAAAGAGCAAAGTAGGCATGACTGAGCAGGGCCAAGCCCACCAATTCTGGTACAACATTCAGGAAATAATTAGGATGTTTGACATTGCGAAAGAGCCAGTGGTCAACAAACTTATGATCCTTAACCAGCATTAGCTTGATGGTCCAAACTGGTCCCAAGAGCTTAGCAACAAGGTAGAGCATAAACATAGAAAAGAGCAACAAGACAGCGCCCAATAGACTCACAAAGTCAAAAGCTGGCTTTTTCAGGATCAACTCCAGAAAGCAGACCGCGTAAAAAAGCATGTGTAGGTACTTCATGATAGTTGAGTTTTTCACCCCGTACTCCATGCCACCCTTGGCCAGAATATCCTGCTCATTCTGAGAGGATTTCCTCAAAAACACCAAACGAAAAAGCGACACAGCCGCAAAAATCACTATATTGATTGTCATAAGACCTCCTAAAATTTAATAATATATTTTATTATATAAGGAATTCCGCAGCAAAGTCAAGACTGTTGTTTACAAAAATCGACCAAGATATAAAAAAGCTGCGACTAGAATTTCTAGACAAAATCCCAGTCACAGCATCTATAAATTATTCATTTGAGCTAGGTTTCTCTCATCGGTCAGACATCACAAAATTTCAATATAGGTGCTGTATTTTTCCTTGACTTTCGGAGCGATATTGTCGTCCGTCACAACTGCACTGAGGTTGTCCAGCCGGTAAAAAGAATAGAAAGAATAGCTGTCAAACTTGCTGTTATCGGCTACAATGTATTTGCTGATGGCATTGTTAAGGATAATCGCGTCGCCGTTGCCTTCCTCTTCATTGCTGGTCGTAACATTATGACCGTCAATACCATTCGCCCCAATAAAAGCCTTAGAAACCTTGATTTCTTTCAAAAGATTATTGGCAAACTGACCGACAAAGGTTTGAGTCTTAGCCCGATAGCGTCCGCCAATCAGAATTAAATCTAAATTGGCTCTTTCTTTTAACTTTTCAAAAATTGGTAGCGAATTGGTGACGATGCTGATATTTTTGCCATCCAAATAGTCTCCTATAAAATCCGTTGTGGTGCCTGACCCAATAAAGACCGTATCCCCGTCAACAATCAAATCCGCACATTTACGGGCAATCTGCTTCTTCTCCTCAACATTCAGCATTTGCTTTTCTGAGTGAGAAATCTCGTTGAGAGCATTTTTGACCTTCTTATGGGCTCCGCCATGAACTCGGGTCAGCATGCCCTGCTTCTCCAAATCAATCAAATCCCGACGGATGGTCATATCCGTGACGCCTAGCATTTCTTTGAGATTTTTGACAGCAACCACACCTGTTTGATCCAGTTCTTGCAGAATGATTCTATGTCTACTTTCTTTCATTTTACATTCTCCTTTTGCTCCTGAATTTCTTACAGACTCACCTTCACCTTATTATACAACAGTTCCAGCATATAAACAAAGATTTGTGAATTTTTTTATTTTAAATAGCTTATATGTTGAATTTAAATCTATAAATTAGTTAATTAGTACTATTTAATCTGTTCTACAACAAGAAAACTAGACTTTATCTATATCAGCCTAGTTTTCTTCGCTTGACTATTTGTTTTTATGGCTTACTTTATATCTTATTCTAGCCACAAGCTTTTATTTTTCCTTTGCAGCGTAGGCTTCGTTACGTTTGATCATTTGTTTTCTATACCAAGCAAAGATTCCTACATAAGCTCCCAAGAAGATAACTGCACCGATGATTGCTTTAATATCACCAGTTGTAGTATTACCGATAGTCCAGCCTAGCAGCTTCTCAATCGGTCCTTCTAGCGTAGAGTGAGTGATTAATTGCGATTTGCTGACTCCTTCAGGGAAGGCACCAACACCTTTAGCAAGTTCTGTTGCGAATGGTGCAATCAGAGTTCCTGACAACAGGAAGAGCGGGAGCAAAAGACTTCCAAACACAATCATACGTAAGAGTTTGCCACGTGTAACTACCAAGAGCGCTGGAGTTACGCCCATTGCAATGATACCAGCCAATGGTAGAATACCATTCCCTACTTTAGAAAGAAGAACTGCTTCAATCAGCATGATTGGTGCAAGTACGTTAGCACAAGCCCAGATTTCAGCACGACCTGCAATAAAAGGCCAGTCCAAACCGATATTAAATTTACGGCCTTGTAGACGTTTTGTAGCAACGTTTGTAATACCTTGTGAAAGTGGTTCTACAGCTGCAATGAACCATGAACCAATCAATGAGAACAATTCCAAGCAGACACCGGCAGTCAAACCTAGAGTCAACCAACCTTTAATGACTAATTGCCAAGTATTTGCATCTTCTGCACCTGCTACAGGGTGTGGAGTTCCCATAAAACCAATGACCACCCCGAGAAGGAAACCGATAAAGAACTTAGAGCCCCAGAAACCAATCTTTTTATTCAGAGCCGCAGCATCAAAGTCATACTTATCTAACCAAGGGAAAAATTTATCAAAAATCTTATCCAAAACCATGATGACAGGATTCATCATATAGTTCATGTGAGTAGACGTCATCGGAGATGAACTTGGTGCATTCAAAAGATCATCAAATGTTGGCTTCATCAAGTCTGAGTTGATGATTTTCAAAACACCGACTAGGACAACTGCTGCAGTCGCAATCAGTAGTGATACAGCTGGACTCACATGATTGTTATCCGCATACCACTTAATTAGTAGTCCGGTGATGGACAAGTGCCAAATATCAAAGATGTCAACATCCAGTGTATCTGTCTTTTTCATAACCAGCATAACGACATTGACAATCAGCATGATAAGCAAGAAGTACAAGGTCCATGGAGAACCCCAAGTAATCGTTGCTAAAGGAGCCCAGCCAACATCTGTGATGTTAAGCTGAATGCCTGTATTTTCAACGAATTTTGCAAGTGAAGCTGAGAAAGCTCCATTCAGCATACCGATGATGGCCCCGATACCCGTCAAAGCAATGGCTAGCTTAATACCACCCTCCAAAGCTTTAGAAAATTTCACACCAAATAACAGAGCCAAGACAGTCAAGATAATCAGCATGACTATCGGGCCGCCCATTTTTATAATGGGATCAAAGAACTTATTCGCTATATCAATAATAGCATTCATAACAAAACCTCCTGGTTTAACCTTTTATAACCTAACTTAGACCATGCTCTTTAATGGCCGCTTCAATATTGTCATACACCGGAGCACTCATAGCTGGGATACGGAAGAGAATCGGTCCTGCTTCAATAACAGGAATTTCTGGTGTGAAGCCCAAATCTGTTGCTGCAATCGGTGTAAAGATATCGTATCCTTGAATTAAATCTTCATTGACATCCTTGACCATTACTGCATCACAATGAACATCATAACCGCGGTTTGACAACTCTTCCTCAAGGGCACTTTTGATTTGGTGGCTGGAATTCACACCAGCTCCACAGGCAGCTAAAATTTTAATCATGGTAAAAACCTCCATTTTATTTATTTGATGACTGTTGAAATATAGTGAAACAACTCTTCTTCAGTGCTACATTTAGCTAGCTCAGCTAAATTACCTTGGCTAGTGAAGAAGTCCATAAGCTGTGCCAAAATGTTAGTTTGACTTGAGCTAGAATGGTTAATAATAAAGAATAAAAGAGAGACTGAAACTGTCTGTGCAGGTGCAATCATATTGTGGAAAGTCACAGGCTGTTCCAACTTAACCACAACCACATTCTCTGTTAAGTTGTGCTCAATGTCTGTATGGGGAATGGCTACATTTGGCAAGTCTTTGCCTAAAAACTCCATATCCAATCCAGTTGGAAAAGATTGCTCTCTTTTTATCAGAGCCTCTTTATAAGAAGGCTTGACAATTTTTCTCTCTTCCAGTAAATCAGCTACCTGATAAAATAACTCTTCTTGACTTTTTGCAGTTAGACAAAAAACTAACTCTTTATCAAACAATTGAGAAAGCTCCATTATTACCTCACCTTGTTTCTTTTTGTTTGTAAATTCATTATATCATTATGATATAATATAGTCAATAGCTTATTATATATTTTTTATAAATTATTTGTTTACAATAATTAATAAATCGTGTACTATTTTGTTTGATTTGATAACCAAGTAACTAAATTACACTTTATGTACTTTTTGCTTATAAGATTTCTCACAAAAAACGCCACAAGATTGTGGCGCCTTTTATCATAAAATACTTAAATGTTCCAATCAAATTTTTTTACAAAAGACGAGTATAATAGCATTAACATCTCATCAAAAGAAAAAACTATGATACATATTTGATGTATCATAGTTCTAACTTTTTATTTATCACCCTTGTTACGGATAACAAAGCCGGTTTTCTTCTCGCTAGAAGTATTGCGTGGCTTCTTATGGTCCTTGCGGTAGCGATTTTCTTTGTCAAAACGCTCGTCTTTGCGACCTTTCTTAAATTGATCGCGGCGGCCACCTCGGTCACGGCGATTGTCATTGCTGCGACGGTTGCTATTTCCGCCACGACTGCCCTTGCCTTTTCCGCCAAAGCCACCGCCAGACGGTTTAAATGGCAGTGGTTTTTCACGGGCAATTTCTACTTCAGGAAGGGCATCTGGATCTTGCACCGTCAAGCTGAGGATATACATAGCCAGCTCTTCTGGGCTGAATTCTGCTGCCAGCTTACGAGCATCCTTGCCAAATTTCTCAAAGTTAGAACGGATGCTTTCATCCGCAAAATCGCGTTCAATCTTCTTAAGGGCAACTTTTTTCTTAGCTTGGAAAGCTTCCTCTGCAGTCGCTGGCTTAAGGCCTTTCATACGCTTCTTGGTCAGATTTTCGATGATCTGCAGATAGCCCATTTCATTTGGCGCTACGAAAGTGATAGACTGACCTGACTTACCAGCACGACCAGTCCGACCAATCCGGTGAACATAGCTTTCTGGATCCTGCGGAATGTCGTAGTTGTAGACATGGGTCACACCAGAAATGTCCAATCCACGCGCGGCCACATCTGTCGCCACCAAGACATCCAGATTGCCATTTTTAAAGTCACGCAGGACGCGGAGGCGCTTGCCTTGGTCCAAATCACCATGGATCCCCTCTGCTCGGAAACCGCGGATTTTCAGACCGCGAGTCAGCTCATCCACCCGGCGCTTGGTCCGGCCAAAGACGATAGACAGCTCTGGCTGCTCCACGTCCATCAGGCGAGTCATGGTATCAAATTTTTCATTTTCTTTGACACGGATATAATACTGATCCACCAGCTCCGTTGTCAGCTCTTTAGCAGCAATCTTGACATGCTCAGGCTCTTTCATAAACTTGACACCGATACGCTTGATAGCATCCGGCATGGTCGCTGAAAAGAGCAAAGTCTGACGTTCTTCTGGCACACGTGAAATGATAGACTCAATGTCTTCCAAAAAGCCCATGTTAAGCATTTCATCCGCTTCGTCCAAAATCAAAGTTTCAATCTGATTCAGCTTAAGCGCCTTGCGTTTGATTAAATCCAAGAGACGACCAGGTGTTCCTACGACGATATGAGCACCAGATTTGAGGGCCTTGATTTGCTTTTCGATACTGGAGCCACCGTAGACAGAACGCACCTTGACCCCCTTGCTGCGGCCAAAACGGAAAAGCTCTTCCTGACTCTGCACGGCCAATTCACGGGTTGGAGCGATAATCAATGCTTGGACAGCAGGATTATCTGTATCAATCTTCTCTAGAGTTGGAAAGCCAAAGGCTGCTGTCTTTCCTGTCCCTGTCTGGGCCTGACCAATGACATCCTTACCGGCCATAGCAAGCGGAATCGTCTGCTCTTGAATAGGGCTTGCTTCTACAAAGCCAGCTTTTTCAATCTCTGCTAGTAATTCAGCAGATAAATGTAATTCATTAAATTTCAATGTTCTTCTTCTTTCTAAAGGTGGTGCGAAGCCACCTTATAAGGCTTTTGATACTCAACTATCGAAACATACCAAGTGCTTTTCTCTTGCTAAATCTCGATTTTCTGAGAGTATTCGCTCTTCTCTTCATAAATATGGTCTCTCAAGTCCAGGCACTAAAAAAGCGCCGACTCGGTCGCTAGTTCCCACTGAATAGAAAAACTGTATTTCTGCAACTAACCTAGTATACCACAAAAGCACCTAAAAAGATAGAACTTGACTGTAAAATATTTTATTAGAGATTTCTTTTGTAAAAAATGAAAACTTGAAAATCATTTTCAAAAACATTATAATCTACAAAGAAGAAAGGAGACAGGTATGAATAAATTTTTACGAGTGATTTTCATTTTACTAATCTTAGCTATGCTGAGCGCAGCTATGATCCAGATTTTCCAGCCCCAGCTCTTGGGCAATGAGTCCATCTATGGTCTAGCTCCCTACTGGCAGCGGGAAATTGGTTTCTGGAATCTGGCTATTCTGCCTTTAGTCATTGCCGCCAACATAAAGTATGATTGGTTTTATCTACGGATGACCCTGCTAGCACTGATTCTGGGTGGGCTGGGCTTTGGCACCAACCATCTGCTAGGCTATCTGGAAAAGGCGAATCAAGCCAATCTACTGGGCTGGATTGAAAATTACCTACTAGTCTTCTGCTGGATAATTGGCTGGGGACTGGAATATCGAAAAAGACAAAAAAGTGATGAAGAGGCTGTCTAGATAGGCAGATTCTTCATCATTTTTTCATTGTGGATACTTTTCTATATTAGCTAGCAGCTCCTCAGCAAATTGACTAGTGGTCAAGGCTGCTACTCCTTCCAGCTGACTGGCAAAATCCCCTGTCACTTTTTGCTCAAAGAGAGCCTTCTCAATGGCCTTAGTCAGGAGATGAGAGACCTCCGGCCAACCAATGTAATCAAAGAGCATAGCCCCTGATAAGAGAAGAGAAGAAGGATTAGCCCTGTTTTGACCCGCTATATCTGGTGCCGTTCCGTGAGTAGCTTCAAAAATAGCATGACCAGTCTCGTAATTGATATTGGCCCCTGGAGCGATACCAATCCCGCCCACCTGAGCAGCCAAAGCATCGCTGGCATAGTCACCATTTAGATTGGTCAAGGCGACAACATCAAATTTCTCTGGATAGAGCAGAATCTGCTGCAGAAAATTATCAGCAATGACATCCTGAATGATTAGTTTTCCAGAAGCCAGCTCGTCCGCATACTCTCTTTGAGCTAGTTCATAGCCCCATTTCCGAAAACCACCCTCTGTAAATTTCTGGATATTGCCCTTGTGAACCAGAGTTACCCGGCTCAGTCCTTTGGCTAGGGCATAGTCAACAGCCGCCCGTATCAGCCTCTCACTGCCCTGCTTAGAGATTGGCTTGATCCCAATAGCAGAGCTTTCTGGGAAGCAAATCTTGTCAACCTGCATATCCTCCTGCAGGAAAGCGATAACTTTTTTGACTGCATCCGTTCCACTCTCCCACTCAATCCCTGCATAGATGTCTTCTGTATTTTCCCGAAAAATCGTGATATCTGTCTTCTCGGGGTGCTTGAGCGGACTGGGAACTCCCTTGAAATAACGAACCGGCCGCAGGCAGGCATAGAGATCCAATTCCTGTCTCAGGGCCACATTCAGCGAACGGATTCCTTCTCCGACTGGAGTTTCTAAGGGACCCTTAATAGCCACCAGACAATCCTTAATCGTTGCCAGCGTTTCATCCGGTAGCCAGTCACCTGTCTGGTCTGCTGCTTTTTTCCCAGCCAAAACTTCCTTCCAAACAACCTTTCTCTGGCCGCCATAAGTATTTTCCACTGCCTTATCAAAGACCAGCTGGGCATTTTTCCAGATATCCACTCCAATCCCGTCTCCTTGGATGTAAGGAATAATAGGAGCATCTGGCACCTGCAACCGCCCTTTCTCAAACAAAATCTTATCTGCCATTTTATCTCCTTCCAATGGGAAGATACTCCAAACCTTGAGCACCAATATAGTTAGAACGTGGCCGAATCAGCTTATTGTTCTTGCGCTGTTCCTGAATATGAGCAATCCAGCCAGCCACCCGACTCATAGCAAAAATCAAGGTGTAGATACTGCTGTCAATGCCCAACACATGGTAAACCGTAGCCGAATAAAAATCGACATTCGGTATCAGATGCTTGGTATGCTTCATATAGGCTTCAATTTCCTCTGAAAGCTGATACCAGACCTCGTCCTTGGTTCCCTGTGTCAAGTCCTTGGCCATTTGACGCAGGTATTTTTCACGCGGATCTTGAGTCTTGTAAACTCGATGGCCAAAACCCATAATCTTCTCGTGAGAGGCCAGCTTACGGTCTAGGTAGGCCTGGCAATCCCCTTCCTCTCTGATTTCTTTCAGCATATCAAAGACACATTCGTTAGCGCCACCATGAAGGGAGCCCTTGAGTGCTCCAACAGCTGCTGTCACGCAGGAATAAATATCGGTCAAGGTTGAAGCGCAGACTCGAGCCGCAAAGGTTGAAGCATTGAGTTCATGATCGGCATGGAGCACCAAGGCGCAGTTAAAGGCTTTGACTTCAAGCTCACTAGCCTCTTCTCCCTTTAGCATATAGAGGAAATTGGCCGCAAAACCTAAATCCTCCCGCGGCTCTATCGGAGTCTGACCCGACCTCAGTCTGGCAAAAGCCGCAATAATAGTCGGCATCTTTGCCATAAGCTGGATGCTCTGCTCATAGGTAGCTTCTAGAGATGCTTCCTCAGCATGGACATTATAAACACCCAAAAGACTGACCGTTGAGCGCAAGACACTCATGGGATGAAGGTGCTTGCGGGACTGGATAAGGATGCACTGCTCCACCGCATCGCTAATGGCATAATTAGCTCGCAGATCTTCTTCAAAATGCTTGAGCTCAATTTGAGTCGGTAAATGCAAATGCCACAGCAGGTAAATCACCTCTTCAAAACTTGCATGGTGCTCTACCAATTCAGAAATATTGTAACCCGCATAAGACAAAGAATCATCCACAATCTGGCTAATTCTGGTATCACAGGCAATGGTATCTTTCAAACCGTCCGTCTGACTCATGCTCACACCTCCTCTAATTTCTTTCTAACGACCATGGGTAAAATCCCCCCATTTTCATAGTAACGGATATCCGCTTCTGCATCAAAACGCAGCCGAGCTTGAAAAGCTATTTCTTCAGCGCCTTTACGCGCTACCACGTCAACTAGCTGGCCAACTTGAGGGTTCTGTGGCAGGTTGATGTCGAAAGTCTCCTTACCTGTTAAGCCCAGACTATCCGCATTTTCACCCTCTAGATACTGCAGAGGAAGAATCCCCATCATGACCAGATTGGACCGATGAATGCGCTCAAAACTCTCTGCCAGCACCACCTTGACACCCAAAAGATTGGCCCCCTTAGCTGCCCAATCACGACTGGAACCCATACCGTAGTCTTTGCCAGCTAGGACAATGGTATCAATTTGCTCTTCCTTGTAGCGCATGGCCGCCTCATAAATAGACAGCAACTCCCCTTTATAATCTGTGTAACCACCAATCTTTCCATCCGCCAATTCATTTTTTATCCGAATATTGGCAAAAGTCCCCCTCATCATGACCTCATGATTGCCCCGACGGCTGCCATAGGAATTAAACTCTTGGTAATCCACTCCGTGCTCCATCAAATAGGAAGCTGCAGGGCTGTTTCTGGCAATATTTCCTGCTGGGGAGATATGGTCTGTCGTCACCGTATCCCCAAATTTTGCCAGCACCGCAAGATTTTTCAGTGGCTGAATGGCTAAATCATCAGCTAAGCCATCAAAGTAAGGTGGATTTTGAATATAGGTCGAAGCCTGATTCCACTGATAATTCTGAGAAGAGGCTGTCGGAATCTGATTCCATTTTTCATTGTCATCAAACACATGGGCATATTCTTTTTCAAAAAGCTGGCGCGTCACATATTTTTGAACATAGTCAGCAACCAAGTCGTGCTCCGGCATCAAATCCATCAAATAGACTGGCTGCCCTTTTTGATCATAACCCAACGGCTCACTAGTCAGATCGATATTGGTATTTCCAGCCAGAGCATAGGCAACTACCAAGGGCGGACTAGCTAGGAAATTAGCCTTGACCAGTGGGTTGATCCGACCTTCAAAATTGCGATTGCCTGAAAGAACAGCACTAGCCAGCAAGTCAGTATCCGTAATTGCCTGAGCCACTTCTGGTCGGAGATCTCCTGAATTTCCAATACAAGTGGTGCAGCCATAGCCGACAAGATTGAAACCAAGCTGATCCAGATAGGACTGAAGACCACTCTTCTTGAGATAGCCTGTGACCACCTTGCTGCCCGGAGCTAATGAAGTCTTGACAGTCTTTGAAACGCGTAAGCCTTTTTCTACTGCGTTCTTGGCTAAAAGTCCTGCCGCCATCAAGACATAGGGATTAGATGTATTGGTACAGCTAGTAATGGCAGCGATGGCCACATGGCCTGTCTTAATCGTCTCCTCATGATCAGAAAATTGAACCACTGCTGACTTTTCCAGCTCGCTCTCATCTAGACCAAAGCCTCGGACCCCTGCTTCTCTGACTAAACTAGCTTGAAACTCCTCTTTAGCAGTTGTTAATTCAATCAAATCCTGGGGTCGCTTGGGTCCTGAGATACTCGGCACAATGCTGGACAAATCAATTTCAACTACCTTGGTATAGTTCGGCTCAACCTTTTCATCATAGAAGAGGTGATTTTTTTGAGCATAGAGACGGGTCAGCTCGATATGATCTTCTGACCGATTGGTCAGACGCATGTAATTGAGCGTTTCCTCATCTATCGGAAAATAACCACAGGTAGCCCCGTATTCCGGCGCCATATTAGCCACTGTTGCCCGGTCAGCCAGACTTAGATTAGACAAACCAGGCCCAAAGAACTCGACAAATTTGCCAACAACATTTTCCTGCCGCAAGATTTGCGTGACCTTTAAAGCCAAATCCGTCGCTGTCGCAATCTTAGGTAGCTTGCCCAAGAGGCGAACACCAATCACCTCAGGAACTGGGAAATAGGAAGCTTCACCTAGCATGGCAGCCTCAGCCTCAATCCCACCGACTCCCCAGCCCAGAACACCGATCCCATTAATCATTGTCGTATGACTGTCCGTCCCAAACATACTGTCTGGATAGAGTTGGCCATCCTTTTCAATGATGACATCACTGAGAAATTCGATATTAACCTGATGGATAATCCCAGTAGCAGGGGGAACCGCTCGGTAATTATCAAACGATTTTTCTGCCCACTTGAGAAATTCGTAGCGCTCATTGTTACGGACAAACTCTTGATTCATATTGGCCTCTAGAGCTGTGTCACAGCCATAAAAGTCCACCTGAACACTGTGGTCAATGACTAGATCAACCGGAATCTCTGGATTAATCTGATCAGCCTGACCTCCCTGTCCGACAATCGCATCGCGCATACTAGCCAAATCCACCACGACAGGAACACCTGTAAAATCCTGGAGAATGACTCGACTAGGCTTAAAAGGCACTTCTCCGCTTGGTGATTTAGCTTGATAATGTATCAAAGAGATAATGTTATCTTTTGTTACGTCAATACCATCTTCCTTACGGAGAACACTTTCTAATAATATTCGTATAGAATAAGGAAGCCCTTCTATATTCCCTCCTAGTGCATCTGAGGCTTTTTCAAGGTCTGTATATTGGTATAATTTACCTTTGTAATTTAAATCGTTTAGGTATTCTGCCATATTTCTACCCCTCACTTATTTTAAATTGTTTTATATTATACTTTATTATGAAATTTTATGCAATAATAATTATAATTTTTATGTTATATTTTATTACATAAAACAACAGTTTTTTAAATATAGACCAACTGTACCAATCATTTTCTTTCCAAAGCAAGAAAAAACAAGCACCATTCTCGATGCTTGTCATAGGGAAAATAATTTCAAATGTTTACTTCTTGTTGGCTAACCATTTAAGAAGCTTGGTCAGAAGTCCCCAGATGATTAGACTAATGACAACAATATAAATCCAGGCATTTTTATCATTTGACAAGGGCAGAGGAACATTCATACCAAAGAAACCCGTGATAACTGCGAGTACTGCTAGAAGAACAGAAATAATGGTCAATACCGTCAAATTGTCATTCAGATTGTTGTTCAGGATGTTATTGTAGGAGCCAGAGAGCTGGCTGAGAACTTGAGCAATCAGATCGGTCATGGAGACGAGCTGACGAGCCTCAATCATAGCATCCTCAAACTGCTCGGTTTCTAATTCATCAAAACGGCGATAAATGCCATGACTTTTGATATGCTCTAGGAGCATGCGATTCTGCTTAGCTGCAGCAACTAGATAGACCATAGAAGTTTCCAAGTCTGACAGGGCAAAAAGATGCTTTTTGGTAGTGGTCTGACGCAGGAGAGCATTAATCTCATCCTTGCGCTTGTCCATCCGCTCAACAACCGGATAGTAAGAATTGGAGATCAACTCTAGACTAGCAAAGAGAAACTTATAGACCGATACTGGCTCATGACGCTCAGTATAAGACTTCATCATATCGACAACATAGGCATTATCCTGGTTGCTGATCGTAATGAGCCGTCTCTGTTGCACCACAAAGGTCATAGGAATCGTCTCATAATGTTCCTTATCTGTCGCTAGATCAAGGACATTGTAGATAAAGACAACAGTTCCATTCTCACGATTGTAGTCCATGTGAGCCCGCTCGTTCTTATCCAGCGCATACTCGATGGTCTCTTTATCAATTTCATAATCCTGATAAATCCTGGCATTCTTTTTGAAACTATCTGAGTCAATGTTGATCCAGACAGACTGATCTTTTAGTTTTCTTTCCAGAAACATGGAGCTCCTTTCTATTATTTTTTTATTTAACGAAAACTACTTTCTCTTCCTCTAACTTCTTTGAAGCTAAGATTTTTATCAATAAATATGATAGTTTTTAAAGCGATTGAAATCCTTTTCTTTGTATATTAGCTGCCAAACTATTTTTTATCGATTGCAATAAATCACTATTTACTGAAAAAAGCATTTCTTTATCCTCAAAATAATCCCTGCTTTCATCTTGAATTGGAATTGTCCTAAATTGTGACAAATCCAAAATCAAAAACACATCAAAGCACTCTCCATTAGCTTTAAATTCAAATTTTGGAGACAAAAATATTGACTGTGGTAAGCATTTAAAGTTTAATTCACCATTTGCTTTTATTGAATAAACCAAAGCTTTATTTTTTTCTCCTTGGGTTAGTTCATTCGTAAGAGTTGTAAAAACATTTTTCATTAAAGACTCTGAAATAACCATTCCTGGAATCACTCTATAAAAATTTCTTTTATTTTGGGCTACATCACACTCTGGACTGATTTCAAGACCTACCGTTTTGAAGTAATCATTCTCTGTTTTATTTTGATTTGCAATTTCTATGAATTGCCCTCTTAGTTCATTATTTTTAATGATATTATCATCAAGGAAAGAAGAGCTAGGCATTGAAAACACTTGCCCTATACGACTAGGATTATCTATTGTATTAATATTCAGCCAACTATTTACTCGTGCAGAATTAACTTCATAATTGTCTTCTGAGGAAATTTCACTAAAACGATCCTCACTTAGCTTGATATCTTCTATTTTATGATTTAAATACGATGAAAAAACAGTATTTAAACTTTGGTATGCAGCAACTATTAACTGTTCATTTCCCACATTTCTTGAAAACTGTTCCAAATTAATATGAGATAATAAGTGTACTAACTGTTTTGCACTCATCCCTTGACCAACATCAGAAGTTTTCTTTATTAATTTCTGACTTGTTAACAATATTTTATTTTCCCAGCTTGAATAGAATTCTAGTAGCTCTATGCCACTTACCATTTCTTCTAGTTCTCTTTGAAACTCTTCCACTCTATCGCTGTTGAATTTATAACCATCAACTTCTGTTTCAAAGTAATCTGCTTTATTTAGACATTTGATCTCTAAAGGTTTTAAATGAGGATATGTTACGTATATTTTTTCCATATCATTATTGAACTCTTGAGCATCATTCTTATTCTTACTCCAAAGTAAAATAAAATACGGGCCGTTATCTTCGTCTATAATTCTTGTTAAATTTGCAGCTATTGTAGAAACTTGACTAGCGCTACCTGTGGTCCCCTCAGTTAAATTGTAATCTAAAAAAACTAGTCTTGTCGCTTCTTTCTCAATGCTTTTTAACGGTAAATTTTCATACTTTCCGTCATAGTATCGAAAAGACTTATTATTTTTTGATAAAAGTTTAATTAATGGTTCTGCTTCCGTATATTGATCATCTAAAATTACAATAGATCCATTATTAGGCAAATTAATCATATCCTATCTTATCCCTCCGACAGTGGTAAACTTAGTATTATAGTCGCTCCTGATTGATATTCTTTCGGTAAATCTAAATCTTTATTTTTTGGAAAAAGTAGCTGTCCTTTTTGTGAATTCATAATTTCGTTAACAATATTTAACCCTAGACCAAGTCCACCTTGTTTTTCTCCGACAAAAGGACGAATCATATCCTCTGGATTCCCCTGAAATCCTGTTCCGTTATCTGCTATTATTAGCTCAACACGATCCTTATCAGTTAGTACCGTATCGATTAAGATTTTTTTTTGTTTTTTCCCTGATTTATGTATCCAGTATATTGAATTATCAATGATATTCATGATAGCAGACACAATCAAACCTTTGTCACACAATACCTTGTAATTCTTATCTTTATAAAAACTATCAAGCGAAACTTCATGGGCTTCCAACCTAAACTCAACATTAAATAAAGCATTATTAATAATCTCTATAACAGAATAGTTAGATTTTCTTCTATTTCGTAATATAGAAGTATATCCATCAATTAGATCTCGCAATCTAAGAGTTAGTCGATTGATTCTTTCAATTTCTTTAGAATTCCATGAAACTGTAGAAAGCTCCTTTACAATTTTTTCCATCTCATGAATAACAATTGCATAGTTACTTGTGGCTGATGAAGTTTTTACATACGTTTCTTTAATAAATTTATACTCTGACTTCACTCGATTTAATTTATGAGAAATCTGTTTCTTTATTTTTGTTTCAACATCTAAAGATTCAATATCATTTGCTACCTCATCAATAATATCAACCAGATCTTTATTATCTTCTTTTAAGGATTGGCGTAATCTATCCTTATCGATATTTCTTTCCCTAGTAAATTCAAATAAATACTTCTCAATTATATTTACAAACAATTCATAGCTCTGGTTGTCAATGAAACCTTCTCGATTTGCTTTTTCAACCAATCCTCTACTATTTTTGCGTTTTAGAGATATAGCTCCTAAAATTATATTGTTACTCAACGAACTAGCTGGATTATTTACACGTTTTGAGTCAAGATTGAGCCAATCGTTCCCCTTTTCACCATAATCTAAAACTCGCATATTATCACGGAAAATTCTTATTCCCCCATTTTCGGTCAAGTAATCTTTAAAAGATTTTTTATCTTTTACAATAAAGCGAGTAACATCTGATGATTTATCAAAAACATACAGCTCAATAGAAAAGTCATTTATCCCTTGCTGTTCCATGAATTTTTTAGGTTTCCCTTGAAAGAATTTAGCTGGGTCTTTACGTTTGCTATCACTAAAAAGTTCAAGCGGGATAACATCTTTTTCTATCCTACGAGATTCAACTGACATATTATCATATGGTGAAAACTCATACTTAAAATCTTTAATATTACCATCTTTAAAATTAGCTGTCGAACGGTACAAAGCAAATTGTTTAATCTGATTGAAATTTAAAATGCCATCAAGCCAATCTTCGTGTGTACTTTTTATATTAACTTTAAACGATTCTTGGGACTCAAACGGAGAATTCAAAGAAATGATTTGTCTATATGTTTCACGAAATTTACGTTTATCCCACTGCTCTATATTTCTAATTTGAATCCTTGTTCCAGTACTATTTATAAACTTATGAGGTTCCCGTTCCTCAATAGTAATTGGTATTTCATCTAAAAACTGATTTGAATCAAACTTACTCCAATCAATTTTAAAATATACTTCGGGATTTCCCTTCGATCTAGTAATAATTTCAATTTCTTTACCTAGTTTATGAATTCCGAATCGGCCAATTCCTTTTTCTCCAATCGGTAAGCGCCCCAACTTAGTCTTCTTTTCTTCATCAACTTGATTCTTTTTATGAGTATTTCCCGGTTGCATCCAGACATCTCTAATCGTTTCAAAAGACATTCCTACTCCGTTATCTTCAATAACGATTTCCCCAAGCATTTCTGAGTCTAAATAAGATAAATTCACCTCACATTCTTTGGCATCAGCATCGTATGAATTTTTTATTAACTCCAATAATGCGATACCCTCATTTTTAATTAGTTGATCTCCCAATTGAATTAAAATTTGAGCTTTCGGTCTAAATTTAATTTCTGTCATCTCTCAGTCCTCGTTAATAAAATATTCCTCTAATTTTTTTGCAATATAATAAGCCATTAGAGGAGGTACTGCATTGCCAATTTGGGTAAATGCTGCTGTTCTAGGCCCTTCAAAAAAATAATCATCGGGGAAAGATTGAATTCTAGCGGCCTCTCTGACACTTATGGAACGACATTGCTTAATATCAGGATGTATAAAATAGTGCCCGTCCTTAGCAATATGTGCAATCATAGTATGAGAGGATGGTAAATTTGAAGCTAAAACTTTAAACCTATCTAAAAATGATTTTTGATTTTTGTGTGTTACAAGATTTTTAGGTAATGAGTCATATCTCAATCTTACTTTACTTTTATCCCATAATTCAATTGCCTTAGCATAAATTTTTCTATCTCTTTTATTTGTATATCTTGAAACATGCCACGTCAATGGAGCATCACTATCTCTTATGAAACTCTTAACCAGATAGTCGTTCGATTTCGATATATACCTATTATCTTCAGTATTAATATCTAGCTTAGCCAAATCATCTAAAATAAATTTTACACTGGAATTCGGAAAATATTTTTTTTTAAAAACAGGGTATGAAAAATTAAATTCTTTTTTCCATCCAATTAAGATGACTCTCTTACGATTCTGTAGAACACCAAAATCTTCAGCATTTAAAACTTGATATTTCACCTTATAACCAGATTTTGAAAACGATTCTATAATATCTTCTAAAATTTTCCCCGATCCAGCAGTTAAGATACCTGGGACGTTTTCAAAAATAAACATCTTGGGAGAGTAACGAGTAATAAACTTCACATATAGTTTATACAAATAATTCCTAGGATCATCTTTCATACCAGTGAGACTTACAGAGCGGCCCATAATAGAATATGCTTGACATGGAGGCCCTCCAATTACTAAATCCACCCTTTTTGTCTCAGATAAACCTACAAGGTCATCTATTTGTGCAAAAAATTCAAGAATATTATCATCGCTAAGTTCTGCATTTATAACGCTTTCCAAAATAGCATCCGGAATTAGAGTCCATAACTCATCTCTAGAAATCTCTTTCTTAAGATACTTATAATAACTTTCTATACTATTATTCTCTCTTAAATAATAATAGGCTAGTCTTGTCTTTAAAGTATCACAAGCATGCTTATTCATTTCAACATGAGCTATAGAGTTGTATTTACCAGTTCTTTTAAACCCTTCAGAAAGACCACCTGCACCCGCAAATAAATCTATATATTGTATATTAGTTTTCATCTATTCATTCTTATTCTTATAGAAATATATTCCTTTTTTATTAACTTATAACATTAAATAAACTAATTGTCTTTAACAAACAATCACATCTTCTCTTCCAGTTTAACATCTGGATATTTGTCCGCGAACCAGCGTAAGGCAAAGTCGTTTTCAAAGAGGAAGACTGGCTGATCAAAGCGGTCTTTGGCCAGGATGTTACGGCTAGAAGACATACGCTCATCTAGGTCATCTGGTGAAATCCAGCGGACAGTCTTTTTGCCCATAGGATTCATGACCACTTCAGCATTGTATTCGTTTTCCATGCGGTGCTTGAAGACTTCAAACTGGAGCTGACCGACAGCACCCAGCATGTACTCGCCCGTCTGGTAGTTGGTATAAAGCTGGATGGCTCCCTCTTGCACCAGCTGTTCAATCCCCTTATGGAAGGATTTTTGCTTCATGACATTCTTGGCTGAAACCTTCATAAAGATCTCTGGAGTAAAGGTTGGCAGAGGCTCAAATTCAAACTTATTCTTGCCCACAGTCAGAGTGTCACCGACCTGATAAGTCCCCGTATCATAAACCCCGATAATATCACCGGCCACAGCATTGGTCACGTTTTCCCGACTCTCAGCCATAAACTGGGTAACATTAGATAGCTTGGCAGACTTGCCAGTACGAGGCAGATTGACACTCATACCGCGCTCAAACTCGCCAGAAACGATACGGACAAAGGCAATACGGTCGCGGTGGCGCGGGTCCATATTGGCCTGAATTTTAAAGACAAAACCTGAAAAGTCTGGACTGAGTGGCTCGACTACATCACCGTCTGTCTTCTTATGACCATGCGGTTCCGGAGCAAACTTAAGGAAGGTTTCCAGGAAAGTCTGGACGCCAAAGTTGGTCAGGGCTGATCCGAAGAAAACAGGTGTCAGTTTTCCCTCCAAAATCGCTTCTTCCGAGAATTCATTTCCAGCTTCGCTCAAGAGCTCAATGTCTTCCTTAACTTGCTCATAGAAAGGATTGGAAGCAAACAGTTGGTCACCTTCCGCCAGAGTTGCAAAGCGCTCCTCGCCCTTATAAAGTTCCAGGCGCTCATTGTAGAGGTCATAAAGACCTTCAAAGCTCTTGCCCATGCCAATCGGCCAATTCATCGGGTAGCTGGCAATGCCCAAAATATCTTCTAGTTCTTCTAACAAATCCAAGGGCTCGCGACCATCACGATCCAGCTTATTCATAAAAGTGAAGACTGGAATACCACGATGCTTAACAACCTCAAAGAGCTTCTTGGTCTGGGCCTCAATACCCTTAGCCGAGTCAATAACCATGACCGCAGCATCCACCGCCATCAAGGTCCGATAAGTATCTTCTGAGAAGTCCTCATGCCCCGGCGTATCCAGGATATTGACCCGCTTGCCATCGTAGTCAAACTGCATGACAGAGGAAGTCACTGAAATCCCCCGCTGTTTCTCGATATCCATCCAGTCAGACTTGGCAAAATTACCCGTCTTTTTCCCCTTGACCGTCCCAGCTTCACGAATCTCGCCCCCGAAGTAGAGCAACTGCTCCGTAATGGTCGTCTTCCCCGCGTCCGGGTGGGAGATAATGGCAAAGGTCCGGCGTTTCTTAATTTCTTCTTGTAAAGTCATCTTCTTCTCTTTCTTTCATTTAGGATAATAGTAAATCTTAGTATTTGTTTTTTTATTTTACATCGGAGTTTTTCAATCCTTTCAACCTACCTATTATAGCGGATTTAGCGCTTTTTTTCAATTATCTAAAGAAGATAAAAATCGCCCTTTCGAGCGATTCTATTCTCCTATGTCAATGAAATTTCCCTTAAAATCTAACAATGACACTGTTAAAGAGGAAAATTGTAAAGATTAAGGTTAAACCCAGTAAATAGAGCAGGCGTTTTTTCTGGTTTCCAGTTCTTCTTTCTCTTCAGCTGTCACAGAAGCGTCTAGCTCAACCAGCTTAAAGAGTTGATAGACAAATAGTCCGTTTGTTACTAGAAGCAAAGCAGGGCGTGATAAGGCTTCCTAATTTAAAAAAACTCCTGCCAAATTAACTTGACAGGAGTTGTACATTTGAAATGAATTAATTTTGGACTAGACTTAACTGCTTTTTCCACCGTTTCTTAAACAATATATCGAAGAGAACCAGGGCCAGAGAAAGGATGACCGACACAAGAAGGTACTTTATCCATAGGGGGGCATCAGGGATGAAAGGCGGACTTTTTAGCAGACCGTAATTACCTCCCGTCACTTGATTAACGCCGACTAGGAAAAGGTTGAGTCCAAAGGTGTAGGCTACAATCATGTATTTCTTGAGCAGGCTCTTGTCGTAGTGATTCATCAGATAAATCAAGGAATTAACCAAGAGTGCATAGTGGCCAATCAGGAAAGAAAAGCTGGTAATGTGCGGGAAATCATAGGGGTCAAAGACTGGATAGCCCAAGGCAAAGACCGCTCCGCTAGCTCCTAAAAGAGCAAAATACTGCTTGCTGCGCCATTTGTCTGGCAGAAAGACCACCGCAAACATAGCCAGGCGGCAATGATAGAAGGGCAGACTATTGGAAAAGGGAATTCGAAAACCAAAATACCAGCTATAAAGCATCAGCAGCTGAGCAATCTGAATCCACTTAAAAGCTTTAACAAAACGCGGATTATCATGGTATTTGAGCGAGCTCCAAATAGACAGCAAGACCAGAGCAATCATCACAGCATACCATAAAATCGAGATAGGCGGTGCCACCGTTTTTGTCGTAGTTAAAAAATCTTTCATAAATCCTCCATGAGATAATTAAGTTAGGGAAACTGTCTTGGTCTGCTCCACGCGCTTAAAAATTTCAGAAACCAAGCAAACTGCTGCACTTAAGACAATTGAGACAAGCAGATAATTGAGCAGGAGTCCGTGATTGCCAACAAGCGGCGGATCTGTAAGAAATCCATAAGAACCCTTTGTCAACATATTGATAACAAGCAAAAAAGCATTCATCATAAAGGTCGTCCACACCACTCGCTGCCAGCTCATAGAGAAAGTATGATAATATCTGAAAAGATAAATCAAACAATTTCCCAAGAGCGCTAGATGGCCAATGATAAAGGACAAAATAGTGATATGGGGGAAAGGGTAAGGATCAAAAATCGGATAGATAAAGGCTACAATCGAGCCAAAAGTCCCCAAAAGTGCAAAGTAAAATTTATACACTGAGCGATTAGGCAGAAACATCAAGGCAAACATAGCCATTCTGCAATGATAAAAGGGCAGACTCTCAGACAGTGGGGCAGCAGTCAGCATATACCAAGAATAGAGGCCTATCAGCTGGCAAGCTTGCATCCCGACAAATAGCTGCTGGTAAGCTTTCCGATTGTAGTAGAGATAGGAAAGCCAGATAATCGCAAAGACCAGCCCCAAAAGAACAAAATACCAAAGTCCCAGTTGAGGCGGTTCGGTTTTATAGGTTGTAAACATATCTCTTATTCCCATCTCCTAGGTTCCCATTCTAATATAAGGTTTGAACGAGGTTGATTTTACCTGTTGTTGCAATAATTTCTAGCTTTTTCAGACAAAGAGTATCCCAGAAACTTACTTCACTAATCCAAATACTGTTCTCTGTCTCCTTGATAAATCTCCCAAAGGATTTCCAACTGTTCTTTTGTAGTCCGCTTAGAAGATAATTCTGGTAAAGATTGGATAGCAAAGAAAGCTAACTCTTCTATTTCTGTATTAGGCTGAAAATCTCCATCCTCTATCTGACACTCGAAGACCAGTTTAGCATATTGCTTACTCTGAAATTGAAATTTATTAGTATCAAAAATTGCAAGCAGACGCGAAACTGAAACATTAAATCCCGTTTCTTCTTGGACTTCCTTGATGATATTTTCCTTAGGAGATAGGCCGACTTCACAAAAGCCGCCTGGTAAAGCCCAAGTTTTCTCATTTTTACCCTTGACTAAACAGACTTTTCCGTCTCGAACCAGTACAGCTCGGACATCAATCAAAGGAGTAGCATAAAAATCCGTTGGGCGCAACAGCTCTGCCAATTCTTTCCCATCCAAATCTGACCAATCAGCCAGGAGGTGTCCCAAAAGCTGACGGAGTTCTAAGTAACGTTCTCGATCAAATTCATCACGACTAAATGCTAGACCTGTCTCTGTAATAGAAAGGAGACGTTGAATGGTTTTTGCAATTTCTTTAGTTTCCATCTTCCAAGTCCTCTACCAGCTTAGCCAGATTCATAGAATTGCTGCCTTTGAGAAGAATTTGGTCGGTAGGAGTCAGCTTCTCTCTGACAGCTTTGGTCAGCTGTTCAAACTGGTCTTTCTCGTCATTTTTGATAAAGTAATGCACCTTGCCTGGCGGGTAGATTTCCTTGGCATAGTCATAGAGGGCTTCCATGTCCTGTCCATAGAGGAAAAGGTCGGTCACAATTTCTGGATTGAGACTGGTAATCATCGAGCCATGCATGGACTTAGAGTCAGCTCCCAGCTCTTTCATATCCGCCAGTACCGCCAATTTTCGTCCGCCTGGATTGGCCGGAATGGTCGAGAAAGTCTCCAGAATCAAGCGCATGGCTGTTGGATTGGCATTGTAGACATCCGATAGGATATCTGCGCCATTACCAGCTTTCTTCCACTCCGTTCGATTACGGGTCAGCTTCAGCTCAGAAAAGGCTTGAGCAATTGCCGCCTCAGATACACCCTCCTGCAGAGCTGCATAGGCTGCAATCATGGCGTTGGTTGCATTATACTTACCGGTCACAGGCAGGTCAATCCTCTGCTCTAAAAAGTTGCATTCAAAGCTCAAGCTGTTCTTGCGCTCTTCCAGACGCGTCAGGAAGATATCCGCATCAGGACCAAAGCGAACCAGTTTGCAGTCTGCTGGCAGAAATTCATTGACAATCTTATCTGCCGGAACAATCAAGAGACCATCTTTTCTCAAACCGTCTGCAATCTGCATCTTGCCTTGAGCAATCTCAGCTCGGCTGCCGAAAAATTCCAGATGGGCTTCTCCTACCAGAGTTACAATGCCCGTCTTAGGTTTGGCAAGTTCCGACAGGAGATGGATATCGCCCAAGTGATCCTGCCCCATTTCTAAGACAAGTTTCTCTGTATCCTCAGGCATGTGCAGAACCGTGTAAGGCAGACCGATTTCGTTATTGTAATTGCCTTGTGTCTTATAGGTCTTGTAGCTGGTTGCTAGTAGCTGGGCCAACATATCCTTGGTCGTCGTTTTACCGTTGGAACCTGTCACCGCCAGCACATCCACCTGCATCTTTTCCAGATAATATTTGGCCAAGCGCTGGAAGGCCGTCAGGACATCATCGACCAAGATATAAGCTCCCTCTGCCACTGGACGCTCAGATAGGGTGGCAGCAGCTCCCTGAGTAAAGGCTGTCGCAATAAAGTCATGGCCATCACGCGCTCCCTTAAGCGGCACAAAAAGGCCACCCGGCTCAATCAAGCGGCTGTCAAACTCAGCATTTCTAAGAGGGACGTTTTCAAACTGAGTCACATCATTTTTCGCAGATAGGACTTCTGCGATTTCATATAAATATAATTTCATACTTCTTCCTCGTTTTTCGGTTTGCTCGCAAAAAGAAAGGACCGAAAATTTTCAGCCCCTCTATTATATCATATTTTAGAGAAGATGCGCCTCTCTCTTAGCAAATGCCTCTTCAGCTAGGCCAACTAGTTTCTCAATCAAGTCAGGATAGGCCAGCCCCATATTTTCCCAGAGCAATGGATACATAGACCACTGGGTAAAACCTGGCATGGTATTGAGCTCATTAAGGAAGACCTGACCATCTTCTACATAGAAGAAATCACAGCGGGACAGTCCTAGACCGCCCAGAGCTCGGAAAGCTACTTCTGCATTTTGACGCATCAGACTCACCACTTCGTCTGGAATCTTGGCCGGAATATCCATAGTAATTTTATTATCAATGTATTTGGCTTCGTAGTCATAGAATGCTACATCCTTGACCACTTCTCCAGGCAGGGTACTCTTGACATCAACATTGCCCAGAAGCCCAACCTCAATCTCGCGAGCCGTCACTCCTTGCTCGACCAGTACCCGGCTGTCGTATTTGAAAGCCAGGTCCAGAGAAGCACGCAGTTCTGCTTGGTTCTCCGATTTAGAAATGCCTACACTGGAGCCCATATTGGAAGGTTTGGTGAAGACGGGATAGGTCAATTTCTCCTCGATTTCCTGGATTTTTTGCTCTAGATCCTCACCATCGACCAGCGCCACATAAGGCACTTGGGCGATGCCTGCTGATTCCAGCACTCGCTTGGTCGTGATTTTATCCATAGCTAGGCTAGAAGATAAAATATTACAGCCGACATAAGGCATTTTGAGCACTTCTAGGAAGCCTTGGATAGAGCCATCTTCGCCCATAGGACCATGCAAGACTGGAAAGACCACTGCTCCATCTTCGTAAATATCGCTGGGCTTAATCTTCCGAGACATGTCCACTGTGGCATTAGTCATCAACTTCTCATCAGCCGCCGGATTTGCTTCAAATTCCTGAGTTTGGATAAAATCTCCATCCTTGGTGATGAAGTAAGTCTTCACCGAGAATCTATCATAATTGACAGCCCGCATGACGCTCTCAGCTGATAAAACCGAAACTTCCCGCTCTGCACTGCGTCCGCCATACAATAAAATCAATCTTTGTTTTGCCATGATTTTTCCTATCATTTTCTAAAAATAGTACGATTTACAAAAGCTGCCAGCTCGAAATAAAACAACCTAAAAAGCTTGGTTTTGCATCTACCTAGCTAGTCGATTCTTCTAAGCAGGAGCTTCTGTATCAGTCCGTTTTAGTATATCACAATTCCCAGCATTTTTGAACAGAAAAAAGGACTCTTCCAGCCAGCTAGAGCCAGAAAAATCCTTTATGTTTATAATTCCGTCCGATTTTCGATAGCGCGAATCAATGTGACCTCGTCCGCATACTCAATGTCGGAGCCAACCGCCAAACCACGCGCTAGGCGAGTCACCTTAATCCCAGCGGGCTTCAAGACCCGGGAGATGTACATGGAGGTCGCTTCGCCATCCGCAGTCGCATTGGTTGCGACGATAACCTCCGTCACTTCACTATCCATCAAACGAGTAATCAGACTCTTGAGATTGATGTCGTCCGGTCCAATGCCATTCATAGGTGAAATCAAACCGTGCAGGACATGATAGAGTCCGTGGTATTCCTGGATATTTTCCATGGCTGACACATCTCGGCTGTCCTCAACGATCAAAATAGTTGATTGATCGCGCGACTGGTCTTGGCAGATTGCACAAGGGTCTTCGTCCGTCAGGTTGCCGCAGACAGAGCAGTAGCTCAGCTCACGCTTAGCAGCCAGCAGATTCTTGGCAAATTCATTGACATCGTCATCGCTCATGCCAATAGTGTAAAAAGCCAGTCGAGTGGCTGTTTTGATGCCAATGCCGGGCAGCTTAGAGAAACTGTCAATCAGCTTGGCAATAGGGGTTGGGTAAAGCATAAAATCCTTTCTCTATTCTCAAAAAATCTCCTCAAACCAGATTGCTCTACTTGAGCACTGACAACTTAAGCTTTCTCCGTTTGCTGATGATTTTCATTGAGCACTAATTCATAGGGTGTTGTTGGTTGTAAAGATTGATAATATCGCGAGTGATACTGTGGCTGACAGTAGAAGATAGGTTCGTATTGTGAGGGAACACCACCGCCACCGCAATCTGCGGCTTCTCACTCGGTGCATAAGACACAACATTGGTATTGATGGCTTCTTTCTTACCCTTGTCCACAAAGGTCTCAGCCGTACCAGTCTTGGCACTGATTGGCACACTCTCTCCCTGAGAAATGGTCCGACCAGTCGTAAAGCCGCTGCTGCCATGAACCACTTGATAGAAGCCTTGCTTGATAATGCTCATATCCTCGTCAGAGATATTGACCTGGTTCAGCTCTTTGGTGTCAATTTTCTGCACCAAATCACCCAGTCCTCCTTGGTCGCTGTTGCCGTAAATGCCTTCAACGATATGCGGAGCCACACGCTTGCCATTATTAGCTACTGTTGAGGCATACTGGGCCAGCTGAAGCGTTGTATAGTTGTCAAACTGGCCGAACGAATTGGTCAGATAGTTGGCAAACGTAAACTTGTCTGGAAGATAGCCTGTGGACTCATTTGGCAGGTCAATCCCTGTCGAAGTGCCTAGACCATATTCTGCAAAAGTCGACCTCAACTTTTTCATGGACGGATCCAGCTCATCAAAATCTAGCTTCATATCAGCTGAGTAAGGCGTCCCCATCATCTTCAGCGCTACCTGCACCATATAGGTATTGGAAGAGTATTCCAAGGCCTCTTGGGCTGTGATGGCACGTGAACCATACTGGGTGAACCAAGAAGTGATACTGTCCGTACCGCCAAAGCTAATCGGCTGGTCTGTCAGGACTTGGTTTCCGCTAATGGCGTTATTCTCCCAGCCTGAGGTCAGAGTTGCAGCCTTGACCACAGATCCCGGAACGAAGACATTAGTCATGGTTCCCAAAGCATCGACCGAATTTTCTCCCGTTTCCAGGTCGTGCCGGACGCCTGCCATGGCCAAGACGGCGCCGGTATTTGGATCCATAGCTACAGCATAGACACCCTCAGAGTAGGTCGCATTGCCACTCGCCAACTCCGCATTAAAGGCATTTTTTAGAATGTCCTCCACTCCCTGCTGGAAGCTTAAGTCCACCGTCAGCTTGAGATTGTCACCCTTACTACCGTCAGAGATATTTTCCACACTCTCCATATTACCATTTTTATCTAGATGAATCTCCTTCTCAGCTCGCTTGCCTTGCAGAACTGACTCATACTGCTTTTCCAGATAGGAGGTCCCCACCCGGTCATTGAGAGAGTAGCCTTTTTTCAGATAATCATCCACTTCCTCAGCCGGAAGTCCAGTCTTTTCTGTCGAGATATTACCCACGATAGAAGCCAGCGAGGTATCCAAGACCTTGCGGTCCCAGCCCGTTGAGACACTGATACCTGGCAGCTCTTTGCTGCTGGAAGCCAGTACAGCTACCTGCTCTGTTGTTAGCGCATCTGTCTGGATGGTCCCCGTCGCAAAGTTGGAAATCGCATTCATCTGACTAAAGAGAACGATGGCCTTCTTTTCCTCATCCGTATAGCCCAGCTGCTTAGGGTCAATGCTCTCAGCTGCCGCCTTATAGATTTTGGACTCAGGCAGGCGGTTGCCATCTGTATCAAATTTCTTGTCCTTGGGTAGCTTTTCCACCACTTCCTGATAGACTGCGCTGTCCGCCAAATAATAATCCACCTCTTGGCGGTCTGTCACCTCTGTATCGCTGATACTGACATAGGTCAGGAGCTTTTGAGCTGTCGCTCGAATCTCTCCAGCCGTCAGCCGGTTATCTCGCGTATAGGTCACCACCTGCTTGGTCGTATTTTCCACCAAGGGCTTGCCAGTAGCATCATAAATCTGCCCACGTACTGAGCTAGTGGTAATCTTGGTCTTGCTGGCCTTAGCTAACTTATCCGTGTAAAAGTCCTGATTGACCACCTGCATATAGCCCAGACGAGCAATCAAGGCTAAAAACAAAAACATCACGATTCCAAACAGCAGATAAAGCCTTCTGGTGATGGAATGACTGTCAAATTTTCTCTTCTTCCTTGCCATTTTCTCTCTCATTCTAGTAAAAGTTCTGACCTTTATTTTACCATAAATCCAGCTCGATGAATGTTTCAAAACTGATAGAAAATCTGAAAATATGGACGAGCTAAGAAGAAATCCGCTAAACCTCAGAACCTAAAAGACTTGCTAGCTAGGCTTCTAGTAATCCTTGTCCTTCCTCTCCGGAAAAGCAAAGAATCTGAGATTATTCTCAGATTCTTTTAAGCTTATTTTCCAAGGTAGTATTCTTTTACTACGTTCAATTTTTCGTCAAATTCGAATACCAATGGTGGGAAGTTTGGAATTTCCACATCCATGATTTCATCGTCAGACAATTGTTTGATGTGCTTCACAAGGGCACGGATTGAGTTACCGTGTGCACCTACAAAGACATTTTTGCCATCTTTCAAAGCTGGAGCAATCTTGTCTTCCCAGAATGGAAGAGCACGTTCCAAAGTCACTTTCAAGTTTTCAGCATCTGGAATAACTGAGTCGTCAAGTGAAGCATAACGACGGTCAGTGTGTGCTGAGTACTCATCATCACGTGGCATTGCTGGAGGCAATACATCGTATGAACGACGCCAGATATGCACTTGCTCATCACCAAATTGCTCAGCTGCTTCTGCCTTGTTTTTACCAGTCAGGCCACCATAGTGACGCTCGTTCAAACGCCATGATTTTTCAACTGGTACCCAAAGCTGATCAGCTGCTTCCAAAGCAAGGTTAGTTGTCTTAATCGCACGCTTCAATACTGAAGTGTAAGCTTGGTCAAACTCGATACCAGCTTCTTTAATCAGTTTACCAGCGTCGATTGCTTGCTGTGTACCTTTTTCAGACAAGTCAACATCAGCCCAACCAGTGAAAAGGTTCGCTTTGTTCCATTCAGACTCACCGTGGCGAGCAAAAACTAATTTTACCATTAGATGGATTCTCCTTTTATTTTCCGAGGCAGTCCCCGTTTATCTATTCTATTTTACAAAATTTTCGCCTAAAAAGCTAGCCTATTTCGTCAAATCAGACCTTTTTCAGCAAGAAAGCGCTTTTGTATTTCCGAGCAGAAACCTTTACCTTAGCACCCACCAGACAGATAAGCCTCATTAGCTTCCTTGAACCACCAAGTCCGTCTCCTGTCTATCAGTTGATGAATGGCCAACAAGCCTGCTACTATCCAGTTACAAAGCATATTGACAAAGACAAAGAGCTCTACTCCCTTAATCTGCTGGGCGGGAGTTAGCTGAATTTGCTTGACAATCAAAGATTCTCCTTCCATTTCGTAAAACTTAGGCATATAAGCACTTAATAAGATGATAACAAAGATAAAGAGAGTAAGCTGAACTGGCCAAGAATAAAGAATTTTATGAAAATGCTCAATCCTCAATGAGAAGGTAAAAAATCGCTTAACACGCTCTCTTGCTACAAAAAGGATAAATAAGGGAATGTAGCCAAAAAGTGTCACACTAAATAAGGTGGGATTATGAGAACTAGAAGGAATAAATCTACTAAATCCATAGTCGCCTGTCCATAGAAACCAGCCACCTATAACCTGTGGCAACCAATAAGATAGAATGATAATGAGCAGTGTTGAAGTAATCCCAATTTTGACACTCCATACTCGCTTCACTTTTTGATAAATCAGAAAAAGACGTGAGCGATCCACACTGTTTTGAGGAAGATTTTCCTTTATTAGCTTGCCACAGGAAGGACAAATAGGATAGTCCGATTCCCCTTCAAAAAGAAGATGACGGCATTCCAAAAAAGGCGATTCTCTGCTTCCTGATATCTCTTCCTCCCAATCTCTTCTCCAAAACATAAGACCTCCTAAAAATCAAAATTTCTCTTCATATCAACACCCGCCAGACAGATAAGCCTCATTAGCTTCCTTGAGCCACCAAGTCCGTCTCCTGTCTATCAACTGATAAATAAGCAGTAAGACAGATACAATCCAGATGGAGAGCATATTGACAAAGATGAAAAGTTCTACACCTTTAGCATGCTGGGCCGGAGTTAGGTAATCATACTTTGATATGTAATTATCTCCAATCACCTTGTAGACACCTGGCATTACTTGATTAATCCCAGCAAATACTGCCAAGAAAAAAGCTAGCTGCACAGGTAAGGAATAGATGATTTTATGAAAACGAACGAAGCCCAAAGAAAAGCTAGTGAAACGCCTAGAACGCTCTCCAATAAAAAAGAAGATAAAAAGAGGAAGATAAGCAATGTAGGTAAAGTCAGATACTAGCGGTGTATGAGGTGTAATAGGAAAAAAGTCTCTAAAACCATAGTCTCCATTCCTCAAAAGCCAATTACTAAAATCTATTGGAAAACTATAAGATATAAATGCAATTAGAGTGATTATAATAAGTTTCCATTTCATAATCCAGAGTCGCTTCACTTTTTGATAAATCAGAAAAAGACGTGAGCGATCCACACTGTTTTGAGGAAGATTTTTCTTTATTAGCTTGCCGCAAGAAGGACAAATGGGATAGCCAGCCTCATCCTCAAAGAGAAGATGTCGGCATTCAAAAAAAGGAGATTCTTCGCCGTCTGGCAATTCATCCAACCATTTCTTTCTCCAGAACATAAGACCTCCTAAAAATCAAAATTTCTCTTCATATCAACACCCGCCAGACAGATAAGCCTCATTAGCTTCCTTGATCCACCAAGTCCGCTGCCTGTCTATCAACTGATAAATAAGCAGCAAGCCAGATACAATCCATATGGAGAGCATATTGACAAAGATGAAAAGTTCTACACCTTTAGCATGCTGGGCGGGAGTTAGCTGGCTATGTTTACCTATAAAGACATCTCCTTCAACCCCATAAATCTTTGGCATAATAATATTAATGAAGCAAATAACAGCGATAAAAGTAACAAGCCGAACAGGCCAAGAATAAAGGATTTTATGAAAACGCTCAAATCCTAAAGAAAAAGTAGAGAAACGTTTAAAGCGTTCTTTGCCCATAAAAAAGATAAATAAAGGAATATAGCCTTCATAAGTAAAGCTAATCATTGTAGGCGTATGACGGCTAGCAATGAAAAAGCTAGAAAAGCCGTAATCTCCAGTGGTTAAAATCCAACGGCTTAAAAATTCTGGAAGAAAAATAGCTGGTATCACAAACAAAGCTGCTGAAAATTCCCTTCCAAATCTTACACTCCATACTCGCTGCATCTTCTCCCGTATCAGGTGCAGACGTGCTTTGTCCGCGCCTTTCTTAGGAAAATTCTCTTTTATGAGTCCACCGCAGGAAGGACAAATAGGATAACCCGCCTCATCCTCAAAGAGAAGATGACGGCATTCCAAAAGAGGCGATTCATCACTGTCTGACAACTCATCCAGCCATTTCTTTCTCCACCAGAACATAAGACCTCCTAAAAATCTACCCTACCCACAAAGTAATACCCCTTAAAGATTTCGATACTACAGACTTATGACGAATTTACCTATATTGTAAATCCTTCAGAACTCTTCGAATCTCTTTGTACAAGGATTTATTCTGCTTCCATTATATCAAAAGAGAATTTGACTGTAAAATAATAGCATAAGTATATAAGGGGTTGTGCTTAAAATATCTGATCTTGCTAAGTGCTGTACTTGACTAGGTACCAACGTCTCTAAGCTCAGATGATATCCTGCGAACATGCCTTGCTAAAACACATAGAAAAAGGCTAAGAGACATAAGTTCTAGCCTTACCTTTTATTAGTAATAGAATATTGGCGCAGTAGCCGATAGCTCAAAGTACTGCTTTGAAGTTGCAGATTGAATTTGCGAAGCAAGTCACAACTTTGTTCGTCTTTGAGACTCCAAAAACTCCTAATCATTCTCGCAGTCACACCGCCTCTTGCTGGCATTGGGGGCATAGGCCATAGACAGTCGTCTGGCTTTGGGTGATGTGGTAGCCAGTCTGCACTTCAGCCTCATGCTTCACATCAGGAAGTTCCAGCTCCATATCAGCGATACGGCCACATTTTTCACAGATGACATTGAGGTGCTGATGGCCCATAAAGTCAAAGTAGGTCGTCGTATCATTGCGAACCTTGAGCTCAGCGACAAAGCCCTCATCAATCAGAACCTTGAGATTATTATAGACTGTTGCCAGACTCATATTAGGAAAATTGGGCTTCAAGTCCTGATATATCATTTCAGCGCTAGGATGGTCATGACTTTGGATAATATAGTCAATTACCGCCTTCCGTGTTTCTGTAATACGCACGCCCTTGGCGCGCAAATGGCCAATTACTTGGTCAAAGTCATGCTGATGTTCTTGTTTCATTATTTGCTCCGTTATAGCCTCTCATCTAAGTCGTTACCATTATACCATGACTAGGCTTATTTGGCTATTAAGAATGATTGTAAATAAGCTAAAAAGAAAAAAGCAGGACAGAACTAACCAAAGTTCACCATCCTGCTTCTGCATGATTGCTTATCCATTTAAGGCAATGCAAGCTTTAAACTAGTATTTTTTTCAATCCTCGCTCTATGCTTGGAATCTCTTCAAGCTTGCTAAATAAAGAGAACCGCCTATGATAGAAAGAATAGCACCAATCCAGCCCAAGAAGTCATTAAAGGTAAAAATTCCACCTACAATCATCAAGATAGAGCCTGCTGGTCCCACACGATTGTCATCCTTATAGTAGACAATACCAGCAATTCCCAAAGCTAGGATTGCAATTTTCAGGATGTCAAATACACCTAGCATAAAATAAATAACCCAAATGAAGAAAGGCCACAAAAGTAGAATAATACCACCAATAAGCCCAACAAGTCCATTTACGAGTGCTAATGTTTTTGTCTTCATCAACAGTCTCCTTTGTATAATTTTTTACTAAAATAGTTTACCATACTTACTAGAAAAATACAAGCTTATTTTTAATTTTATGAAAAATTCAAGCATTTGACTGCTTATAATGCTTATCTTTCCTTGAAAAATAAAAAGCCTGCTATTCCCAACAAAAGTTGAGATAACAGACTTTTCATATATTCTAGATTTTCAAAGCTTTTTACTGAAGCTTAATCTTAGTCACGCTGACGTTTGGTCAAGCCAACTGCTCCTCCAAAAGTCAAGAATCCAAGAATCAGCATCCAGATAGATGTATCTTGGCCGGTCTTAGGCAGAATTCGTTTCTTGCCAATCTCTTTAACTTTAGCATCTACAAGCAAGCGGTTGGTTACATTCATACCTTCAGCTTGATTGCTGTAGCCTTCAACTTCGTCCTCGCGGACACTATAGATGATTTCTTTTCCATCCTTGAAGCGTGGCAGATTTTCAAAGCTGTATTTCCAGCCCATCGCCTCATCAACAGTTACGCTGATGCCTGTATCCTGTCCATCTGCAAGTAAGTGAACAAGGACACTCTGTGGTCGGCGACCTGCAGCGTTATCATTGTCAATCCAGATCACACTGCCAGTAAGCGTAGTTGAGTCAGCTGCGAAAGTCCAAGTACCGACAAAGTGAACATCTGCACCATTAATGGTTGTTTCGTTCTTGTTATATGACTGGAAGCTCCAAGCGCCATCAGATGTTTCAACTTCTGTCTTCACCGGCTGGGTTGGAGTGGCCTTAGTGCCATCTGCCAAGTTAGGCTTGTCGGATGGAAGTATATCTTTCACTGCTTGCGGCAATTCTTTACCTGCTGTTCCACTAACGAACTCGTGAGTAGCCTTATAAGTTGGCGCTGGAGTAAAGTCCCATGTTCCAACAAAGCGAGCGTCCGCTCCATTGATAGTCTCTTCTGCCTTATCGTAAGACTTAAAGGTCCATGTACCTTCGGTTGTTTTCACTTCTGTCTTCATCGGCTGGGTTGGAGTGGCCTTAGTGCCATCTGCTAAATCAGGCTTGTCGGATGGAAGCAAGGATTTCACTTCTTGTGGCAATTCCTTACCTGCTGTACCACTAACGAACTCATGAGTAGCCTTATAAGTTGGCGCTGGAGTAAAGTCCCAAGTGCCGACGAACTTCACATCTGCTCCGTTAATAATCTCTTCCGTCTTATCGTATGACTTAAAGGTCCAGGTGCCTTCGGTTGTCTTCACTTCTGTCTTCGATGGCTGGGTTGGAGTTGTCTTAGTGCCATCTGCCAAATCAGGCTTGTCGGCTGGAAGCATGGATTTCACTGCTTGTGGCAGTTCTTTACCTGCTGTACCACTGACGAACTCATGAGTAGCCTTATAAGTTGGCGCTGGAGTAAAGTCCCAAGTGCCGACGAACTTCACATCTGACCCATTGATGGTCTCTTCGTTCTTATCGTATGACTTGAAGGTCCAAGTACCGTCGGCGGTCTGCACTTCCGTCTTAGTTGGCTGTGTTGGAGTGGTCTTAGTACCATCTGCCAAATCAGGCTTGTCGCTTGGAAGCAAAGCTTTCACTTCTTGTGGAAGTTCCTTACCTGCTGTTCCACTAACGAACTCGTGAGTTGCCTTATAGGTTGGAGCTGGAGTAAAGTCCCAGGTACCAACAAAATGCGCATCTGCTCCATTAATGGTCTCTTCGTTCTTATCGTATGACTTAAAGGTCCAAGTGCCATCAGCGGTTTTCACTTCTGTCTTCATCGGCTGGGTTGGAGTGGTCTTAGTACCATTCTCCAGATTCTTTTCTGTTTCTGGTGTTAGGTCTTTGATTTCCTGCGGGAGTTCCTTACCAGCAGTGCCACTGACAAATTCATGTTTCTTTTCATAGAGCAAGTCAGTAGTAACTTGATTAGATGGTTCTGAAAGATTATCTACTTTCAAAGTCACTGTATTTTCAATCGTTGCAGCACCCTTTTCTGCTACTTTTTGATTGGTTGCAGTCTTGTAGGTAATGACTATATCCTGAGAAGAATTTGCTTTAACATACTCCGGTGTCATCTTGACCGTAACGGTCTGGCCTTTCTTTTCAATCGTGTAATCACGACCTTCCTGCCAGGCATTACCGCCAGCCTCAACCTTGAGCTCCTTGTAATCCAGACGCTCGTCAAAGGTTTCAGTCATCTCAATAGTAGTCGGGGTAGCCAAAATATCCTTACCAGGAACTGGAATCTTGAAGGTTCCCTTATAAGTCACCTCTTGACCTTCCTTAGCTGGAATCTTAACTGGATCCACTTCTAAGACTGGCTTGGGATCAACTTTTTCAATATAAAGACCAAAGACTGCCGAGCAAGCTTCTGTTGATAAATAACCGAAATTCAACGTGTTATCTGCAGAACGAACGGCCAAACCAGAGATGTTGTTTTCATTAGCAGCACCGCTAGTTGAAGTCGTTGCTTCCCAAATTGTCCGACCGCTCTGATCTGTTTGATTCAAAGCATTGGCATTGTTCATCAAGCGCTTATCAACAGCATTTTTATAATCATTAATATAGAAAGACTCTTTTAGACCAAAGCCGTCAACTACATCAATGTCAGTCGGTTTCATAACCAACTTCAAATCTGTATCCGAACCATCCGCATAGCGTAGCTCTGCTGTAACATCAGCCTCCACCCAGAAAGCTTTGTTCATAATGTTATTATGGGCCGCATCCACATATGGGATATTCCCAATCTCAAAAGCGCTTCTCTCCCACAACTCTGAAATAGAGAAAAATTCAACTGCATTTTTTTGAGCATCATTCATCTGAGCTTCTGCTGTAGATGAGTTCAGATAGTGGAGTGTTACCTTATTAAAAGTCAGATAGGCATCTACTTGTTTTCCATAAGCCGTTCCAACATTAGAGAACTTAAGAGAAAGCGGCTTATTAAAGACCTGATCTGCTTTTTGAGACTTGTCTACTTTGATGGTGAAATTTTCCATTTCTCCAGGATAAACTGCTCCCAGATACTCATAGTTTGGATTAGTCAAATGAACCTGTTCAATCGCCTCTGACTTAGAAAGAACACTGACATTGTTAACATTCAAGTCAAACTTATGAATATTCAACTTGGACAAATCCGTGCCATCCTTCAGCTCCTCCAAGGCAGACAAGGTCTGAATGGGGAGCAGAAAGATTGAAAAAAGCACAACAAATAATCCCATCAGCAAGCGAAATTTGCTGCCATAAGGATTAACAGGACGCAATGAGCCCTGAAGTGGTTTCCATTTCATTTCTTACCTCCTAAACTTTTTCAATGATCTCGCAATCATTACACAAAAAGAAATGCTCTCTTCATTTTATCATAAACACCTATGATTTAAAAGCACTTTTGCTAAAATTTTAAACTTTTTATTTTAAGTCTTTAAAAAAGTTTGTCTCTTATCATTTTCTTTTGTTTAGAGACAAATTCCTTCACTTTAATGCAAAGTAAAAACTCCAAGAAAGTTCATAAATCAACTTTCTCGAATCACCTAAATCTTTTATTGAGCTCAAGAAATGAGAGCAAAAAGAAAAACCTGACATACTCGCCAGAGGCAAGTGTATCAGGCTTTATTAACCAAAATTATTTTACAGCGTCTTTAAGAGCTTTACCTGCTTTGAAAGCTGGTACTTTAGAAGCTGCGATTTTGATTTCTTTACCAGTTTGTGGGTTGCGGCCTTTACGTGCTGCACGCTCACGAACTTCAAAGTTACCAAAACCGATAAGTTGAACTTTTTCACCTTTTGAAAGGTACTCAGTTACAGCTGCGAATACAGCGTCAACTGCTGCTGCTGAATCTTTTTTAGTCAATTCTGTAGCTTCTGCTACTTTTGCGATCAAATCTTGTTTGTTAGCCATTTAACAAATCCTCCAAATTTTTTCTGGGTTAATAACCCTAACAAATATTATCATATCTAAAAAAAGCATTCAGGTCAAGTACTAAACCGCTATTTTCTAAATTATTATGGTTTTATTCGTAACGAATCAGCACAGCCCAAGCATTTTCCCCTGTATGTGTCTGAATAATAGACCCCGTTTCCAGCACTGAAATAGGTTTCTTGACATACGGCTGTAAACTTTCCTTCATTTCTAGCGCCAATTCTGGACTGCCTGCATAGGAAATTCCAATCTCAGCCATTTGCTTGTTTTGCAGACTTACTATCAAATCATCCAGCCATTTCTTAAAGGTCTTAGCACCCCTCCCCTTGACAATGGGCTCTAGCTGATGGTCCTTCATTTGCATGATAACCCGGATATTAAGCAAGGAGCTAATCAGACCGGAAACTCGACCTATGCGGCCTCCTTTAACCAGATTTTCTAAGGTAGAAAGACCGATGTAGAGTTCTGTCTTTTCTTTCACTTCCTCAATTTTAGTCAGAATCTCCTCTAGGCTAGCTCCTTCTTTGGCCAGTTTAGCTGCTTCAGTGACCTGAAACTTCATAGCCTGATCAGTGAAAGAACTATCAACAACCGTTACATCAGCATTAGCCAGAGTCGCTCCCTGACGGGCCGCTTCAACAGTTCCTGACAAGGCATGAGACATGTGAATGGAAATAATCTGTGCTCCATCCTCTGCCAAACGCTCATAAACATCAGCAAAGACTCCGACAGGCGGCTGGCTGGTTTTAGGAAGATTGCGACTAGACTGCATAAGACGAAGAAACTCACCTTCCTCTAGGTCTGCATCCGAATAGACCACCCCGTCCACCATAACAGAGAGAGGCACAATTGTAATGTCTAATTCCTTAGCAACCTCCGGTTCAATGGTTACGGATGAGTCAGTTACGATTTTTATTTTTGTCATAGATTTCCTACTCTGTATCTAAAATTTAACTTGTTATTACACTACATTATACCAAATTTTTATGGTTTTGTGGGGGAATATTCGCTAAAATCACAGCTCAGGCCAAGCGTTTCCTAAATTTAATCTGCTTGTTTTAGTTTTTTAATCTTTTTGCGCTTCTTTAAAATTAGATGAAAAAGTGTTTACATGCTGCTTTTTTAGCTTTATGGGAGGAAATTTGGGAAAAAAGCTGATTTTCAGAGAGAATCTCAACAAAAAAAGATTGGATTTTCCCAATCTTTTTCAGTCTTCGGCTACCAAACCATCATTTTTTATGGCATACCGCTCTATGATGCCATTATGACCAAAGAAAACTCCGTGGAGGACTCCGCCATAAACAGCTCCGCCATCCATGCCAATCTTACCATCGTCAGTCATCCATAGCTGATCAGTTCCCGGTGCCTTATGCAAGAGGTAAAATGTCGGTGTATGGCCAAAGACAATCGTTTTGCCAGTCTGATTGCTGCCTTCGTGAAAAGGAGCACGAATCCAAACCTTTTGATAATCACTGGTTTCTCGCCAGTCTTTCAGCTCCAAATCTAGACCAGCATGAACAAAAATGTACTGTTCCGTCTCCAATAGGAAAGGCATCTGGCGAATAAAATCTACTAAATTGGCCGTCTCCGTCTTGACACGTTCCGCGTCTGCTACTCCATCTACAGGAGCATTAAGAGGTCGGCCTAAAAGCGAATTAATCGTCGTATCTCCGCCATTGCGTCGGTAGTGGTCATAAGACTTTTCAGGATTATCCAGCCAGGTCAGAAACATATACTCATGATTGCCAGAAAGACAGATAGCTCCTTTCTGATCCACTAAATCCTTGACCCGCTCCAAAACCGCTCGGCTGTCCTCGCCACGATCTATCAAGTCCCCTAGAAAGACTAGTTGGCTGCGACCGTCCCAATGCTGGATCAGCTCATCCAGCATACCAGCCTTGCCATGGACATCACCGATTGCAAAATGTTCTGTCATACTCGTCACCTCCTAAAGGAGACCGAAACACTAGTGTCTCAGTCTCGATTGTTTATTTCTTTAATAATTCTCTGGCTTGAGTCAAAGCAGCCTCCGTCACATCTTCGCCAGCCAGCATCTTAGCAACTTCCTGAACACGCTCGTCAGCCGTCAGCAAGCGAACCGTTGAGACGGTTGAATTCTCATCCGAAATCTTCTCAATAAAGAACTGATAATCGGCAATCGCAATAACCTGCGGCAAATGGGAAATAGCCAAGACTTGGCCGTTGGAGCCAATCTTGTGAATCTTCTGAGCAATAGCTTGGGCCACTCGGCCAGAAACGCCCGTATCCACTTCGTCAAAGACAATGCTGGTCTTGCCTTCCTTACGAGAAAAGGCAGACTTGATAGCCAACATGAGACGGGAGAGCTCCCCGCCAGACGCAACCTTCACCAAAGGTTTGAAATCCTCGCCCGGATTTGCTGAGATGTAAAACTCTACTTGTTCATTGCCTTCACGGTTGAACTTGCCCTTACTGAACTGCACTTTAAAGCGCGCCTTTTCCATATAGAGGTCTTGCAGCTCTTGCTTGATTTCTGCTTCCAGCTGGGTTGCTAGCCCGTGACGAGCCTGACTCAGCTCCTGGGCCAGCTCTACCAGCTCTCTCTCCAAGACCTTCAGCTCTCGATCCATATCCTCTGAGGACAAGTTACTTCCAGTTAAAAGGCTGTATTCTTTGGAAATCTGAGCAAAGTAATCCAGCACATCATCTGCTTGGCCGCCGTATTTACGCGTGATGCTGTTAATCAAGTCTAAGCGACTCTCCACCTGCAGCAGCCGATCTCCGTCAAAGTCCAGTCCATCTAAAATATCCTCTAGGCGCTTGCTGACATCTTCTAAGACATAATAAGTCTCTGACAAGCTGCCGGAAAGCTCCTTGTAGGCTGGATCGTAATCCTCGATAGACTCAAGGTCATTCATAGCTGAGCGGACATTAGTCAGACTGGAAAAATCTTCATTATCCAGCATAGTATAGGCGTTCATCAGCGTATCGGCAATAAGCTTGTGGTTGAGCAAACGGTCTCGCTCCTGGTGCAGGGCAGTATCTTCACCGCTTTTGAGGGCGGCACTTTCAATCTCCGCCATCTGAAACTCCAGCATCTCAATCCTGGACTTATGCTCCTGCTGATTTTTCTGCAAAGTCAGGACTTGCTTGCGCAGACTTCGATAGCGGTCAAAGGTTTCCTGATAGCGGCCTTTGAGATTTAAAAAGTCTGCTGTTCCAAACTCGTCTAACATAGCAATATGAAGCTGAGGTCTCATCAGTTCTTCCTGATCATGCTGACCATGGATATCCACCAAGTGCTGGCCAACAGCCTTTAGAACAGACAGATTAACCATCTGACCATTGATACGGCTGACACTGCGGCCATTTTGCAGAATTTCCCGACGGATAATTAGCTCATCGGTCAGCTCCCAGCCCTGCTCCTCAAAAATCTCTCGCAAAGCTCTGCTATTTTCCAGCGAAAAAAGTCCCTCTATCTCAGCTTTGGGTGCCCCATGACGAATAACATCCGTTGTAGCACGGCTGCCCAGCATCATGTTCATCGCATCAATAATAATAGACTTGCCGGCTCCGGTTTCCCCGGTCAAAACCGTCATACCTTGCTCAAAATTAAGGGAAATCTCCTCAATAATGGCAAAATTTTTAATCGAAATTTCTAATAACATAGGCTTTCCTACCAATGGTGAATGATGGTTGCAATCCTTGCAGCTGCTTCCTCTGTCATCATAACCATCAAAATGCTGTCGTTGTCTGCCAAGATACTGAAAATATCCTCAGCAAATTCATTTCTAAGATGACGCTTGACCAGTGCTGTGCTCCCCGGTACCAGGCCGAGATTGATCATATTTCCCAAAACCTGACAGGACAGGATGTTATTTTCGGCCAAGCCCAGACTGCTGGTCATGGTCTTAGGCAGCTCGTAGATATAGGTGTTATCCTTGAGCGGTATCTTGACAATGCCCAGCTCTTTGATATCCCTAGAGACCGTAGCCTGCGTCGCTGTAATCCCAGACTCCCTGAGATGTTCTACAATTTCCTCCTGTGTGCCAATGTCATAGTCACTGACAAACCGTCTAATCTTTTCTAATCTATCCTTCTTATTCATCCTTAAATTCCTTGTGTGCTGCCTCTACGACAGCTGTCATCATAGCTGAATCAAGAGGTTGCGGCTCTGTGCTCTTTTCTAAATAGGCCAGAAATTCTACATTGCCCTGACCGCCCTGAATAGGCGAAAAATCCAGTCCCCTGACAGAAAAGCCAGCTTCTATCATAAATGCTGTGACCTTATCCAGAACTGCCAGATGGACCTTTTTATCCTTGACAATCCCTTTTTTACCAATCTGCTCGCGGCCTGCTTCAAACTGGGGCTTGATTAAGGCAACAACTTGCCCATCCTGAGCCAAAATCTCATGCAGAGCTGGCAAAATCAAACTCAGCGATATAAAGCTGACGTCAATACAGGCAAAGCTAGGCTCCTGTTCAAAGTCAGTCCTTTGGGCATAGCGAAAATTGAACTGCTCCATGCTGACAACCCGCTCATCCTGTCTGAGCTTCCAAGCCAGCTGATTAGTACCGACATCTACTGCATAGACCAGCTTAGCTCCGTGCTGCAGCATGACATCTGTAAAACCGCCAGTCGAAGCTCCGATATCCAAGGTCACTCGGTCAGTGACCGAAATATCAAACACTTGCAAAGCCTTTTCTAGCTTGAGGCCGCCTCGGCTGACATATCTGAGTTTCTCGCCTTTTAAGCGCAGCTCTGTGACTGCGTCAATCTTTTCACCAGGCTTGTCAAAGCGCTGGCCATTGGCTGCAGCAATAACCAGTCCAGCCATTACACCACGCTTAGCCTGCTCTCTGGTCTCAAAGAGCCCTTGTCTGTAGGCCAGCACATCTACTCTTTCCTTAGCCATTCAATCTCAAACTTTCTATTATCTTTTGAATTTCTTCGCTTGAAAACTCTGTCTTTTCTTCCAAGTCTTTCAGAATATCCACAGCTTCATCAAGGGTCTGATTGAAAAAGTTCTTAGCTCCATCCAGTCCCAGAAAGGCTGGATAAGTCGACTTGTCCGCAGCTAAATCTTTCTGCGGGGTTTTACCCAGCTCTTCAAAGCTGGCTGTCACATCCAAAATATCATCCCGCACTTGAAAAGCCAACCCTAAGAGCTCTCCAATCCTACGAAGCTTGTCTTGAACGGACTGCTCGACCTCAGCAATCAAACCAGCTGCGACAAAAGGATACGTCAGAAGTTTTCCAGTCTTATTGGCATGAATGGTTTTTAAGTCTTCCAGCCTAATTACTTGGCCTTCGCCTTGCATGTCCAGAACTTGACCAGCAACCATACCAAAGCTCCCTGCTGCCAGAGACAACTCAGAAATCAAGTCCACCTTGACCTGACTAGGCAGCTCGGCCCTTGCCAATAGTCCATAGGGGTCCAAAAAGAGAGAATCACCTGCCAAAATAGCCATATCCTCTCCAAACTTCTTATGGCTAGTCAAGCGGCCTCGGCGATAGTCGTCATCATCCATAGCCGGCAAATCATCATGGATAAGGCTGCCAGTGTGAATCATCTCAAGAGCCGCCGCAACCTGATAGTGGGCCTCAGTCAGCTCTAGGCCAAAAGCTTGAATCAACCCCAATAGCAGTAAGGGACGAATTCGCTTGCCGCCAGCCTTCACCGAGTACAAAATAACTTCAGTCAAATCCGGCGAAACTTGCTGAGACTTATAAAAATCCTCAATCGTCAGACCAATCTTTTCGAGTTTCTCGTTTCTTGTCATTCCATTTCCGTTTCTGTGCCGTCTGCCTGCATGACCTTAACTAAGGTCTTTTCTGCCTTGTCCAGACTAGCCTGGAGTTCCTTTGAAAGCTTCATTCCCTTTTGAAATTCCGCAATCGCCTCTTCCAGCGCTACATCACCATTTTCCAGCTTTTGGACAATGACTTCCAAGTCTGCTAAGTTTTCTTCAAATTTCTTTTCTTTGGACATGTTTTACCTCTACTTCCAGTTGCCCATCCCGCATAAGCAGGGTCAGCTCATCTTTTTCTTCAATGCCTGCACTTGACTCGACAACCTTTTGATTCTTTTGGACAATAGCATAGCCACGCGCCACGATTCGACTGGTATCCAGCATAAGTAAGGCCTCAGACAATCTCCTGACTTGAGCCACCTTGTTATCATAAATGACCGCCATATTGCTGCGCAGCAAACGCTCCAGCTGGTCAGTCTGCTCTTGAAAACGCTGAACGCGACTGAGCGGATTCAATGCTTCCAAACGATGCTGCAAGATTTTGACCCGCTGTTGCTCTTCACTATAATATTCGCGAATTTTTTGCTTCAGTCGCAGGTTGAGCTGGTCTAATTTCTGCAGATGGCCATCGTAAAGACGCTCTGGCTGTCGGAAGATAACCGACTGGGTCAGTTTATTCAAGCGCTCTCGATAATAGCTCAGACGATTGGAAATCGCTCGTGACATGCGGTTTTCCTGCTGCTGCAAATGTCCCAGCAGGTCTAGCTTGGTGACTGGTGTGGCTAGTTCAGCCGCAGCCGTTGGAGTGGCAGCCCTGCGATCTGCTACAAAGTCCGCCAAGGTCGTATCAGTCTCATGGCCGACACTAGAAATAATAGGAATCCGAGACTCAAAAATAGCCCGAACTGTTTCCTCTTCGTTGAAAGCCCAGAGATCTTCGATAGAACCGCCACCTCGACCAATAATCAGTACATCCAAATCCGACCGCTCATTGGCCAGTCTGATGTGGTCAGCAACCTGAGCTGCAGCACCATCTCCCTGCACTTTTGTCGGATAAAGGACAATCTCCACTCCCGGAAAGCGACGGCTGACCGTCGTGATAATATCCCGGATGACCGCTCCGCTGGGACTGGTTACGACACCGATTTTCTTAGGAAATTGGGGCAAGGCTTGCTTGAATTTATCTTGAAAAAGCCCTTCTTCTCCCAGTTTTTTCTTGAGCTGTTCAAACTGGATAGCCAAGGCTCCTATACCATCCGGTTCTGCCTTTTCAATGATAATAGAATAGGAACCGCTCGGCTCATAGAGCTGCACCCGGCCAATCACATTGATTTTCATGCCTTCTTCCAGCTCAAAGCCCAGCTTCTGGTAGACACCAGACCAAATCGTAACCTGAATGACGGCCTTCTCATCCTTCAATGAGAAATACTGGTGATTGGGACGGCGGCGGAAATTGGACACCTGGCCAGTCAGATAGACCCGCTCCAAATAAGGATCCCGCTCAAACTTCATCTTCAGATACTTGGTCAAGGTCGAAACCGACAAATACTCTGGCATGCCCTTTTCCTTTCTTTTCTAGTTTTTCCGTAACTTTTATTATAACAAAAAACTGCATAAAAAACCGATTACAAAGTCTAAAAATTCCCTGAAAAGCAAGAAAAAACTGGGCTTACACAAAAGAAACCCAGCTGACTTAAAACCCAAGAAAAAGTCTACCGACTCATCTCCTTCATCCACTTTGGAATGACCCTGCTGATTGCCGTTGGCAGGACGACATAGGCTTCCTGACTCAGTTCATCTGCGATAAGCGAGTGAAGAAGGGTTGCAGCCGCCACTCGCTCAAAGAGACTGCTTGACTTGAACTGTCCTGCAAAAGCAGCAATCATACCTGCCAGCGTATCCCCCATTCCGCCAGTTGCCTGATAAGGTCCGCCTGCTGTCAGCTCAAAGGCCTGCTCTTGCCCGCTTTGATAGATTTTCGTTCTATGCTTTTTCTGTACGACGATACTGCCCAGAGGCAGCTGGTTGACCGCTGCCTGATTGGCTGCCGCTGTCTGATCTGACAAACTTAAACCCGATAAGCCTTCCCACTCCTTCTGGTGAGGGGTAAAAACTGTTTGGGCTTTTGGAAATGGCAAAGCTGCTTTACTAAAGAGTGAGATGGCGCCGCCATCCATGATGAGTATCTGCTGTTCTGCCACAGTCTGGATTACCTTTTGTAGGATATCTAGACCTAGTTGATTCTCTGCTAGGCCTGGACCAATCAAGACTAGATCTGATTTAACCATCTGCTCTGTCAATCGGCCTTGCTCCTCTAGGTCAAAGGCCATGGCCTCCGGCAAATGACTGTGCAGAGGGGCGATATTTTCTCTATTTGTAGCAACAGTCACCAGACCTGCTCCGCTATTGACCGCAGCCAAAGCTGTCATGATAATGGCGCCCCCATAAGGATAGGTCCCTCCAATCAGTAAAAGACGACCGTAATCGCCCTTATGACTATCCAAGGGACGTTCCCTAATGACTCTTTTTAAAATATTTTCAGCATTTTTTGACATGATATTCTCCTAGACCAACTTCATCCTGCACTTGTCTCAAGATGACCAAACCTATCTTCATTATACACCAAAAGGCACCTAAACAGGTGCCTCGTATCGCAGAAAAGTTATTTTTCTCGGAAATCTGCAAATTTTTGTAAGATTCTTGCTGCGACTGCCTTGGGTAAATTTTCCTGAAAGGCAACCTGCTCATCCGCATAATCTCTCAAGCCTGAGAAATCCCCAACCTGCACAGCATAGAGAGAATTCTTAAAGAGCTGGATATCATTTTGATCATTACCAAAAGCCACATAATCCGAACCGCAGAGTTCCTTTACAGTTGAAGCTTTATTGGTTTCAGCCGGATTGATATAAAAACATTTCTCATGTTCATGATAGTCTAGACTCAGATTGGGCAAGTTTGCAAAACGAGCCTGTAAATCGTCTAAGAGCTGCTCATGATTCCCCATGTAAATAACAAGCTTAATAGGATGCTGGAGTTCAGTCAGTTCCAGCTGTCTTGCACGCTTGAGAGGATCTACACTGGCAATAAAAGGGATTTTTTCTAAAATCTGACCGCTGTAGTCAAAAGTATTATCAACGAAAAAAGGCAAATTATAGGTCAAACAAGTATCTAGAATGGCTTGATAACTCGACTGATGCAGCTGGCGCTCAAACATCAGCTGTCCCTTCTGATAAGCTACTCCGCCGTTCAGGCCAATCACTATCTGCTGGCTCAATTCCGGACCCAATAATCCCAGACAATCTCGATAGGAGCGCGCCGAAGCAAACAGAACTTCATGATCAAACTGAGGAGCCGTCAGCAGAACCTGCTTAATCTCCTCATCAATCGTCATATAATCAAAGGACAAGGTCCCATCCAAATCAAAAACAAATTTCATGATTCAAGACTCCGTTTAAAGGCTTGGTAAGTCTGCTCCATCAGCATGGTAATGGTCATAGGCCCAACACCTCCAGGTACAGGGGTAATCAGACTGGCAAGTTCAGACACTTCATCAAACTTAACGTCGCCAATCAGCTTGCCATTTTCATCTCGGTTCATACCGACATCAATGACAACGGCCCCCTCCTTGACAAAGTCCTTGGTCACAAAATGTCCACGTCCGATAGCGACCACCAAAATATCTGCCCGCTTAGCAGTCTTGGCTAGATTGTGGGTCCGCGAATGTGTTAGAGTAACCGTCGCATTCTTAGCCAAAAGCAGCTGAGCCATGGGCTTACCAACAATATTACTCCGCCCGATGACGACCGCTCGCTTGCCTTCCAGTTCAACGCCATATTCATGGAACATTGCCATAATGCCTGCAGGAGTAGCCGGAATCATAACCGGATGGCCGCTCCATAGCTTGCCCATATTAAGCGGATGAAAGCCATCAACATCCTTGTCTGGATCAATGGCCAGCAGCACAGCTTCATCATCAATATGCTCAGGCAAGGGCAGCTGGACCAAAATGCCATGCCAGTCAGGATTTTGATTATAAGTTTCAATCAAGCTCAAGAGCTCTTCCTGGCTGGTCTCTTCTGGCAGACGTTCTACCTTACTCCGAAAGCCAGCAGCCAAGGCTGAGCGCTCTTTATTACGTACGTAGATTTGACTGGCTGGATTATTTCCCACCACAATCACTACCAAGCCCGGTACCTGACCTGTCTTTTCTTTGAGGCGAGCCGTTTTTTCAGCTAATTTTTTCTGAAGCTTCTCTGCTAAACCTCTACCATCAATAATCTGGGCCATGTCATTCTCATTTCTTTTTCATTATTTTTTTCATTATACCAAAAAAATCTGTGCCCAGCCTATAACTTTTTCTTATACAAAGTTATAAGACGAGGATTCATTGGCAGCTAGTGGTAAAATTTTCAGACCTACTAAATCATTTTCAAAACAAGATAAAAAGTGCAAAAATAAAAAGCAGCTAAGTGCTTTTTAGTAGAGTAATTCATAAATTTCCATTGCAATCAAATCGATGCTGTCGAAAGTATAGGTCTCACGCGCTGCAACGTCACGCAAGGTGAAGACAGAGCCGTTTTCTTCGTCATAACTGTAAGCTACTTCTGCTACAACCACTCCTTCACGCTCAAAATTACGTTTCAAATTTCCGCCATCCTTAGCCATAGCTTCTAAGCGGTTAATAATTCTAACTAAATGTGATTCCATTTTGTTTCTCCTATTTACTTAGTTCCCTCTTATTTTACCATAAATAGCTGCTGAAATACCACTAAAAGCCAATTTTTTGCAATTTTTCAAGAATTTGTTTTCATTCTGCTCGGTCTAAGGGAGGATTTTGTAGTAAATTCTTGCAAAGTTCGAGAATACTGATATAATGAAACTATAAAACTTTGACTATTTTTGACCTTTAATTATTTCTATTAAATAGCTTGCACACTAAAAGAAAAGAGGTATCTGCATGCTTTGCCAAAATTGTAAAATCAATGAATCTACGATTCACCTTTATACCAACGTAAATGGCCACAAACAGCAGGTGGATTTGTGCCAAAACTGCTACCAAATCATGAAAACAGACCCTGAACATTCCTTGTTCGGCGGAATTACTAATGCCAACAATCACGGAACAGATCCTATCGATGACTTCTTCAACGGCCTCAGCAATTTTCAACAGTCTCAGGAACCAGCTACTCCTCCTACCCAATCTGGCGGAGCCTATGGAGGCGGTGGCGGCTACGGCTCCAATCCAAGCAAGGGTGGTCAGCCTCAGCCAAGTCCGCAAAAGCCAAAAGGCCTGCTGGAAGAGTTTGGTATCAACGTGACTGAGTTGGCTCGCCGAGGCGAGATTGATCCTGTTATTGGCCGTGATGAAGAAATCGTCCGTGTCATTGAAATCCTCAACCGCCGCACCAAAAATAATCCTGTTCTCATAGGGGAGCCCGGAGTCGGAAAAACAGCCGTGGTGGAAGGCCTGGCCCAGAAAATTGTTGATGGCGATGTGCCTCATAAACTCCAAGGCAAGGAAGTTATCCGCCTAGACGTTGTCAGCTTAGTACAGGGAACTGGTATCCGTGGCCAATTTGAGGAGAGAATGCAGAAGCTCATTGATGAGATTCGTTCTCGTCAGGATGTCATTCTCTTTATTGATGAAATCCATGAAATTGTCGGAGCAGGCTCTGCTGGCGATGGCAATATGGACGCTGGGAACATCCTCAAACCAGCTCTGGCTCGCGGTGAGCTCCAGATGGTCGGAGCAACCACTCTCAATGAATACCGTATCATTGAGAAGGATGCTGCACTGGAGCGCCGCATGCAGCCCGTTAAGGTAGACGAGCCGACGGTAGAGGAAACGATTACCATCCTCAAAGGAATTCAGAAAAAATACGAAGACTACCATCACGTCAAGTACACAGATGCGGCTATTGAAGCTGCTGCGCTTCTCTCCAACCGCTACATCCAAGACCGCTTCCTGCCAGACAAGGCTATTGACCTCTTGGATGAGGCCGGTTCTAAGATGAATCTGACCCTCAACTTCGTTGACCCCAAGGTCATTGACCAACGTCTGATTGAGGCCGAAAACCTCAAGGCTCAAGCAACCCGTGACGAAGATTTCGAGAAAGCAGCTTACTTCCGGGACCAGATTGCCAAGTACAAGGAACTCCAGCAGACAAGTGTACTGGATAAGGATACTCCGATTATTAGCGAGAAAACGATTGAGCACATCGTAGAGCAAAAGACCAATATCCCAGTTGGCGACCTCAAAGAAAAAGAACAGTCTCAACTAGTTAATCTCTCTAGTGACCTAAAGGCCCATGTCATCGGCCAAGACGATGCTGTGGATAAGATTGCCAAGGCCATCCGTCGCAACCGGGTCGGACTAGGAAGTCCTAATCGCCCAATCGGCAGCTTCCTCTTTGTCGGACCAACTGGTGTCGGTAAGACTGAGCTGTCTAAGCAACTAGCCATTGAGCTCTTTGGCTCGGCTGACAGCATGATTCGCTTTGATATGAGTGAATACATGGAGAAACACAGCGTGGCCAAGCTGGTCGGTGCACCTCCGGGCTATGTCGGCTATGATGAAGCTGGTCAATTGACTGAGCGCGTTCGCCGCAATCCTTACTCACTCATTCTACTGGATGAGGTGGAAAAGGCCCATCCCGATGTTATGCACATGTTCCTGCAGGTTCTAGATGATGGCCGCCTGACCGATGGTCAAGGCCGGACCGTCAGCTTCAAGGACACCATTATCATCATGACATCCAATGCCGGAACTGGCAAAGCTGAAGCCAGCGTTGGCTTTGGAGCAGCGCGTGAAGGCCGCACTAACTCCGTTTTGGGTGAATTGGGGAACTTCTTCAGTCCTGAGTTTATGAACCGCTTTGACGGCATTATCGAATTCCAGGCGCTCAGCAAGGACGATCTGCTGCAAATCGTCAACCTGATGCTGGACGATGTCAATCAACGTTTGGCAACCAACGACATTCATCTGGATGTTACAGAGAAGGTCAAAGAAAAATTGGTTGACCTGGGCTACAATCCAAAAATGGGGGCTCGCCCACTACGCCGTACCATTCAGGACCATATCGAAGATGCTATTACTGACTTCTATCTAGAAAATCCAAGCGAAAAAGATCTCAAAGCTATTATGACCAGCAATGGCAAGATTCTCATCAAGTCAGCCAAGAAAACTGAAAGCACAGAGTCCGTTCATTCATCTCAAGAAGAAAAATAAATGTCGACAAAATAGAGCAGAAAACAGTTAGTTTTCTGCTCTATTTCTTTATTGATTTTTCTGAACCCTATAGCGCAGAATTGTTTTCAGCTTGCTAGGGTCTGTCCGATTCAGATTATTGAGATAGATTTCCCTATGAGTGTGTGAAATCCGTGTCAGCTGGTGATTCTGGCAAAAGGCATCCATTTTAGCGAAGGATTGAGGTTCTTCATCAAAAGGTCCTAGGTGCAGCATGGCGATACACGCTCCTTCCGTCATTTCTTCAAAGCGAATCTCATCATAGAGAGGATTAGGCTTTTTGACACGGACTTGTTCCAGAGCCTTTTTCACCATCTCTCCAGTGATAAAGTCTGGCTGCCCAATCATAATAGTATAGATCAATTCTTCTTTAATGAGTTCTCCTACTCGCTCTTGCTGCCAAAGTCCTTCCAAGGGATAGACTGTAAAATCAGTAAATTCTTTCTCGGCCGCTGTCTTTTTGTAGTTCATCTTGATAGCATAGGCTAAACTGTACAGAGCACCAACTCGTTCCGAAAAGTCAGCAGCATTAGGATTGCCCTTGCCGTCAATCATGATAAAAGACTGGGCAGGAACATCTATGAGACAGGGTTCAGACTTGATTTGATATATTTCTCGATTGGCTTTTCTCCATTCATATTTCATGAGAGAGCCCTCCTTTCTTTACTACAAACAGTATAGCAAAGAAAAGCTGACAACCTCTGTCAGCTTTTATAAATATCGGCAATAGCTTTTAACTTTTCTTTGAATTCTTCCCGTAACCGAGGCGGCTCCAAGATTTCAACTCCATCCAAAAAGGATAGCAAGTAGGCATAAAGACTATCGTGACTCGGCAAATGCGTTTCTACATAAAGGCTCGCATCACTCTCCTCTATCTCTGCTTCTGAAAACTCCTCGTACACTCGAAAGGCATGCTTCCGGTCAAATTTCAAGAGGACTTTTACAGTATCTCCTAGCCGCTCCTCAGGACTAAATTTCTCATCCAAGACTCTCTGCTTAAATCTTTCCTCTAACATCTGACAGTCTCTCATTCTGTTGAGTTTAAAAAAGCGGGGAGCTTGTCTTAAACGACAAAAGCCAGCAACATACCAATCTTGACTTTTAAATACTAACTTCAACGCCTCTATCCTGCGCTGTTCTCTTTCTCCACGCCCATTCAAGTAAGAAAATGACAAGACTCTTCTTTGCAAGATTGCTTGCTTAATGGTATCAAACAGTTCTTTCTGATCTGCTTTTTTGCGCCAGTCAGTGAAATCCACCTCTAGCCAGGATGTTGCCTGAACTTGAAACAAAGACTGCAACTTAGACAGGGTCTCTACTTGCTCGCCATCTGTTAAAATCTGCAAGCCTTGAAGAGCAGCTAATAGCTCATCCCTCTCAGACTCTGAAAATAAGGCCTTGTCTAAGACAAAATCCTTCATCAGAAAAATACCCCCGCCCTTGCCTGGGCTGCAATAGATGGGGATTCCTGCCAAACTCAGCTTGTCCACATCCCGATAGATGGTCCGAATAGATACTTCAAATAGTGAGGCCAATTCGGGAGCTGTTGTGCGGCCCTGCTCTAAAAGAAGATATAAGATTTTAAAAAGTCTGCTTTCTGTCATAAAACCACCTCGCTCCTATTATAACAATTTCTTCTAAAAATGTTTTACCATTCCTATAAAGAAGAGTTTTCTAAACGGTCGGAGGAAGGAATTTATTATTTGAAGGGGATTTCTTTCAAGGACTATCATTCTTTTTCTGTCCAATAAACCGAGTAAATTCTTGACAGCTGGTCCTTAGTCCATTATGATAGATAGTAAACTGACTAGAGATTGAGGATATTAGAATGACAAATCCAACCTTTGGTGAAAAGGAAGCAAATGTAGAATATGTGACCCGCTACGGAGTCTATGCCGTTATCCCAGACGAAAAGAAAGAAAAGATTATTTTGGTTCAGGCACCTAACGGGGCTTGGTTTCTGCCCGGTGGAGAGATTGAAGAGGGGGAAAACCATCAGACTGCGCTTGAACGCGAGCTGATGGAAGAACTTGGATTCACGGCCCAGCTTGGACGCTATCTTGGACAAGCTGATGAATATTTTTACTCCCGCCATCGCGACACCCATTTCTACAACCCGGCCTACCTGTATGAGGTCACCTCTTTCCAAGAAGTCCAAAAACCGCTGGAAGATTTCAACCAGCTTGCCTGGTTCCCAGTCGAAGAAGCTATTGAAACACTAAAACGCGGCAGCCATAAATGGGGTATCCAAGCTTGGAAAAATGCGCTTAAAGCTTAAAGAAATCATTCACAATTTATAGCAAACATGTTATAATAATAGCAGGTATAAAGCAGGAGGAAATCGTATGAAGCTTATTAATACAACAAACAGTCATGCTGACCTTGTCAAAAGCCAATTGGAAAGCACCGATGCGATATTAGTCGAAGTTTATTCTGCTGGAAACAGCGATGTTGTTTTTACACAAGCTCCTCTTCACTATGAAATCTTGATTTCAAACATGCACCGTGCTGTACGCGAACAGGAAATCGAAAAAATCAGAGAATTTTTCTTGAAGAGAAAAATTGATGCAAATGCTATTGATAGAGCTGCTATCCGCACGATTTACGCTAATAATCTAATCGAAATTTCCATTCCTGTGAAACAGTAAAAACTAAGGCAATCGCCTTAGTTTTTTTATTGTTTATAGATCATGGTAATGTGAGGTGTCGATTCAAAAATAAAGGGTTGGCCAACTGATTTGAAGCCATACTTTTCATAGAGAGCAGCCACCTGAACCTGAGCCTCTATTTCAATTTCCTTTCCTGGCCATTTCTCAGCACATAATTGCAAGATTTCTCTGATAAGCTGTCCTCCTAAGCCCTGTCCTCGTGCAGACTGAGCTGTGACTACTCGACCAAAGACCAAATGCTCTCCCTCTTCAAAGACACGGGCATAAGCATCAATTTCCCCTTGTTTATTAGCATGGTAAACATGCACTGCTTCTAGGTCCTTCTCATCCAGCTCATGATAAATGCGCTCCTGCTCCACCACAAAGGTGTCAATGCGAAGTTTTAAGATTTGATAAAATTCTATCGAGTTCAGCTCTGTTAATTTTTTCCTAGACCACATACTTGTTTCCTCTAACTTTTTAATGTATAATAAGTGCAAATGCAACTATCAAGGAGTTCCTATGGATTATCGTCAACTTTTCCGTCAAATGGGATTTATTTCCAGACAAGCCATGATGAAAATGAATCAGAAAGCCAGTAACTACTGCCTAGACAATAATTTATTTCTACTACTCATTCGTATCGTCGAAAATGAAGGTATCAGCCAGTCACAACTGGCAGAACTGGTGCAGATTGACAAGACTACTCTCAGCCGTTCTCTAGGAAAGCTGGAAGATAGAGGCTTGATTATCAAAAAGACCAAAGCTCAAAATAAGAAGTTCAAAGAGCTCTATCCTAGCAGTCAGGCTCTCAAACTCTACGACCAACTGATTGGTTTTGAAAATACCTACGCCAGTCAGGCTCTGCAGCAACTGACTTCCTCTGAGCTCTTTCAGCTCCAAAACATTTTGGCTAAAATAAGCACTCCTAAGTTATAAGTAGTATAACAGAAAATAGTTGCAAATGCAACTGTGTGTTTTTGCTAATTTGGTTTTAAATTAACAAATTTTCAAATCGATCTATCTAAAAAATGGCTTACCTCTAAAGGGCAAAGCCATTTTTTATTTTAAAACTTACTTGACCTCAAAGCCTTCTGCGACAGCCTGAGCAAAGTTTTCTTCTAAAATTTTTGCACAGTGGTCACAGACAAGGGCTTGATAGCTGCGCTCTTTAACTGTTGTATCAATGCGACGGCAGCGATCACAGACTTGCCCCTTCGCATGCTCTACGACAAAAGCTACATCTTCAAAGAGTAGAGCGCCTTCTGGAGCAGGTCCTTCAGCAATCGTTAATTGAGAAACGATGAGGAGCTGGGCCACATCGCTGTTAACTGCTTCCAGCAAGGTCTTGATGACTTCATTCGGATAGACAGTCAGGTGCGCTTCCAGCGATTTTCCGATAACCTTTTCATTGCGGGCTTCTTCCAAGGCTTTCTGAGCCTGACTGCGGAAGTCCATAAAGGCAGACCAAGTGTCCAAGATTTCTTCTTGATTTGGGAAAGTCTGAGCTTCTGGCAATTCAGATAACTGAACAAATTCTTCCTCTTCGTGCTCTAGGTAAGACCAGATTTCTTCTGCTGTGTGTGGCAGAATCGGCGTCAACAGCTTGGTAATCTTGACCAAAACATCATAGAAAACAGTCTGCATCTGACGACGTTCCAATGACTTAGCTGCTTCGATATAGACGACATCTTTGGCAAAGTCCAGATAGAAAGCGGACAAGTCAACAGTCACAAAGTTGACAATCGCTTTATAAATAGTCAGAAACTCAAAATCCGCATAAGCCTTGCGAATAGTCTCTACTAATTGATTGAAGCGGATAGTCATGTACTTATCAACGGAGCGAAGCTCTTCGTAAGCTACAGCATCCTCAACTGGATTAAAGTCAGAGGTATTAGCAATCAAGAAACGAAGTGTATTCCGAATCTTACGGTAGGTTTCAGAAACTTGACCCAAGATATCCATAGAGATGCGAACGTCGTTGCTAGAGTCAACACTGGTTACCCAGAGACGCAAGATTTCCGCACCAAATTGTTTTTCCACGTCACTTGGAGCAATTGTATTTCCAAGGGATTTAGACATCTTTTCGCCCTTACCATCTAAGGCAAATCCTTGTGACAAGATTTGTTTGTAAGGAGCTACGCCATGGTTGGCAACTGAAGTGATGAGGGAGGAGTTGAACCAACCACGGTATTGGTCTGAACCTTCTAGATAAAGATCAGCTGGGTAAGTTAACTCAGGACAGTTGACCACTACCCCATTCCATGATGAACCTGAGTCAAACCAAACGTCCATGATGTCTGTTTCCTTGGTAAATTCACCGTTTGGAGAACCTGGATGAGTAAATCCTTCTGGTAAGAGGTCTTTGGCTTCACGCTTCCACCAGACGATAGAGCCGTGCTCCTCAAAAAGCTGAGCTACGTGTTCAATGGTTTCAGCCGTCATGATTGGTGTTCCGTCTTCGGCATAGAAGATTGGAAGTGGAACTCCCCAAGCCCGCTGACGAGAGATAACCCAGTCACCACGGTCACGAATCATATTGTAGAGGCGTACTTTCCCCCATTCAGAATGGAATTTAATCTTGTCAATTTCATCTAAAATTTCTTGACGGAATTTAGAAACAGATGCAAACCACTGAGGTACTGCCCGCCAGATGATTGGCTTCTTAGTACGCCAGTCAAATGGATAAGAGTGAGAAATTTCTTCCTGAGCAAGGAGCAAATCACCAAGCTTTTCAATAACCGTCGGCACAACCTTATCATAGAACTGGCCTTCAAAGTCAGGACCAGCATTTTCCATCATGATACCGCGCTCATTGACTGTCACAGCAACTTCCAGTCCATTGGCTACACCGACATGGTAGTCGTCCTCACCAAAACCAGGCGCTGTATGAACGATACCGGTACCAGAGTCAGTCGTAACGTGGTCACCCAGGATAACAAGTTCATCTACAGCAGTATCCCATGGGTGAACTGTCACGATGTGGTTTAATTCTTGACCACGGTAGGTAGCCAAAACTTGAACATCAGCCCATCCAAATTTCTCAGACAGACTATTCAACAATTCTGAAGCAACCACAAACTTACGAGATTCACCAGCTGGTTGAACGACTACGTAATCAATATCTGCTCCAACTGTCAAACCGCGAGAGGCTGTAATGGTAAATGGAGTTGTTGTCCATACGACGATGTAAGTATCTGTGTCCAAGACCTCTTTGCCATCTTTGACGCGGTTAGCATAGTAGAGAGATGTGGAAACCAAATCATGGTATTCAATTTCCGCTTCAGCCAAAGCTGACTCAGATGACCATGACCAGTAAACTGGCTTAGCACCACGGTAGATGTAGCCTTTCTTAGCCATTTCACCAAAGACACGGATTTGAGCCGCTTCATAGTCAGGAGTCAAAGTCACATAAGGATTATCCCAGTCACCAGAAACACCCAAACGCTTGAAGTCTTCTTTTTGCTTTTCGACTTGGCTCAGGGCATAGTCCCGACACATGTTGAGGTACTCAACCAAGTCCAGTTCTTTACGCTTAACGCCTTGCTTTGCCAATACCTGCTCGATTGGGAGACCATGCGTATCCCAGCCTGGAATGTAAGGCGCATAGTAGCCAGCCATAGATTTTGAGCGAACAATAATATCTTTGGAAATCTTATTCATAGCATGGCCGACGTGAATATTGCCGTTAGCGTAAGGAGGGCCATCATGCAAGATAAAGTGCGGCTTGCCTTCATTCAGTTCCTGACGGCGTTGATAAAGCTTAGCTTGATCCCATTCTTTCTGCCAGATTGGTTCTTTATTTGGCAGGCCAGCCCGCATAGGAAAAGCAGTTTTCCCAAGATTGAGTGTTTCTTTCAGTTTCATTCTATTCCTCTTTATTTTTAAAATTACAAATTAAAAACCGCAAACTTCTCCAAAAAGGACGAAAATTCGCGGTACCACCTTTGTTTAGGCAAGACAATAGCATGATGCTCCTCTTGCCCCTCTTTGTCCGTAACGTGGACTGCCGTCTCATCCTACTGATTTCAGACGAAAGTTCTGTAAAATGATAGCCCAAGCAAGATGGACTGCAGATCTCTCACCATCATCTGCTCGCTGAAAGTATTTTGCTTGGTCTGTGTTTTTACAATCTTAGCTTCTTTAAAAATTATAAAATATTTACTGGAACTTTTTGTTCCCCATTTGTATCATCATCGTGATGGTAAGCTTCTGAGTTTTCCTCAGCTGCGTGAGCTTCTATGTCTTCATCACTGAGCGGAGAAAAAGCTTGTGTCGCAGCTAATTCACGGTTTGCAGCTTCAATGCGCTCTTGCAGCTCAGCCATTTCCTCTGGAGAAAATTGACGTGTCACATCCACTTCTTCCTCGCGGACAACTGCCTCTTCTCCTAGAACCTCAGATACAACTTCCTTGAAGGCTTCATCGCTGGTTTGCAGGTAAGTAGCTGTCGGACGCAGGATTTCTTCCCATTCAGACGAATCCACAATGCTGAGTTGGCTCTCAATGGTTGATTTCAAGCGTTGGTGGAAGACACGTGTTTTGTTTTTCAGTTCTTCTGTTTCAATGGCTACTTTCTTAGCATTGTCCGCTGCCTGACGCAAAATTTCATCAGCCTTGTACTTAGCTCCATCCAACAAATGCTGCGCATCCTGCTCTGCCTGACGGACAATATTTGTAGATCGCTCATTGGCAGCAACTTTAACGCGCTCAGCCGTATCCTGAGCAATCAAAACAGACTGGCTGAGAGAGTCTTTCATCTCATCAAAATATGTCAGACGTTCTTCCAGATTGCGAATTTTTGCTTCTTTTTCGTGATTTTCACGAACCAAGTCCTCATAATCACGGACAACGATGTCCAGGAATTCATCTACCTCTTCAACATCATAGCCTCTAAACTTGGTTCCAAAGGATTTATCTTTAATTTCTAATGCTGTAAGTGTCATAGTTCCTCCTCATTTACTAGCTAATAATTCAACAGTTAACTTATGTTTTCCATTCTTGGAAAGGCCATTTTCTCTTAAAACCTTAAATCTTCCAAATCGTCTAACGCTAATCAAGTCTTCTAGCCCAACCTGCAGGCTGGGATTGTCATTAACAGCATAGTTTACTTTCACATGCTTGCCAGAAATCAGCTGAGCAGCCTGACTCCTTGACAACTTAAAGGTGCTGGCTACCAACTTGTCCAAGCGAAGGCTAGATGCTAAAATTTCTCTGGTGACAGCCTGCTTTTGCTCTTTCAGCTGCTCTGCAAAGGAAACTTCCTTTAGTTTGACAGGCATCTTTGCAATTTTAGAGACATGATCTATAAAATACTGGGCCAGTCTCTTATCTACAAAGAGCTGAGCGCGGTCTCCAACCACAAGAATATCACCAAATGTTCGTCTTTCAATCCCTAATTGATTGAGCAAGGTCCCCATAATCTGCGAATGACTGATTTTATAAAATTTGCTTGCATAGGAAATTTCCAGCAAGCTCAATTCAAAATCATCCATATTCAGTTGGTAATAAGAAGGCGCCACAAGAACTCTTGCTAGTTCACTTGGAAAAAAATCCGTACTAGCAAAGACTTGCACATCATATTGCTTGCCAATATTCTTCAGGATTGAGACCTGATGGGGATTCAGAAAAGACGTTGTTTCAAACGCATAGGTATCTTGAACCCGCTGAAGCAGCTTCAGACTCCTATCAATAAACTCTCGATCCTCATGCGAAAAATGTTGATATAAATCTTTCATCATAATAACATTAGTAAGACGCTTATTAAATAAAAGACCACACGATTTAAAAGGTTTAAAGCCAGAATTGCAACCCAAACGGTAAAGTCCAGCCCTGCAAACTGCAAGGGAAGACGGCGGAAAAGTTTTAAATACGGTTCTACAATTCGTGTTAGAAACTCTCCGAATTTGGTTTGATAGGCTCCTGGAAACCAAGACAGAAGTGCATAGACAATCAAGGCAATGCTATAAAGATCGAAAAGATTAGAGATGGCACGAATTACAAAATATAACATATCTCTTATCTACTGCGCTTCATATCAAAGTCGAATTCGCTGATTTCAACATCGTTTGGCAGGCGGATGTCTTCCACATTTACCACTACATTAATCGGAGTCAGCAAATACATAGTGCTTGCAACTTTTTTCAAACTTCCAGCCAAGACATAACGGGCACCGTCTAGGTAGTCTAAACAACGTCGAGCCTGTACCTCAGTCATATACTGGAAGTCAATCAGGATGCTTTCATTGGCCAAAAGCAGATCAACAATTTCAGTCGCTTCCTCATATCGCCTCGGATAACGAACATCAATCGTAATTTTCTCATCCGCATTTGCACGGTGCTGAGCCAATTCCTGCTGACGTGCATGCAGTCTGGTAATATTCTCAGTCGAAGATTTCTGTTGGGGCTGAGGTTTAGGCTGTGGCTTGGCCGCAGCAGCCGGACGAGGAGCTGGCTTGCTCTCTCTGACTGGCTTAGGCTGAACCAATTCAGGCTTCTGCTTAACAGGCGCTGCAGGTCTGCTGACTGTCTGCTCCTGAAGCTCAGTCTCATCTCCATCTTCTGTAAAATAATCTATAAATTTATCAAATCTATCTTTTAATGACATATTTCTTTCCTATTTAAAAAATGCTGTACCAATTCTGACATAAGTCGAGCCATGGGCAATTGCTTCTGGATAATCACGGCTCATTCCCATGCTTAATTCAGAAAAGGGCATATTATTTAACTGTTTCTTTTTTAATTCTTTTTGTAGTTGATGAGCCTTTTCAAAAATTTGGTTCAGCTCCTCATCACTAGCTTCAAACGGAGCCATTGTCATCAATCCCACAATTTGAACATTTTCTAATTTTTCAAGTTCAGGCAGGACAACTTCAAGTTCTTCAATCAAAAAGCCATGCTTGCTCTCTTCTTTAGAAATATTCACCTGCAGGAAACATTTAATCACATGTTCAGCCCGTTTGTCAATCTCCTTGGCCAATTTTACAGAATCTAAAGCGTGAAAGTAATCAACATAGTTAATCACATCCTTGACTTTTCTCCTCTGCAAACTGCCGATCAGGTGCCATGTCAGATTCTCATCTTTCAGAGCATGGTATTTATCTAGAAATTTATCTACCCGATTTTCTCCGATATGCTGAATACCTGTACGAACAAGCTCCTGAGTTGTTTCGCAGTCAACATATTTGGTAACTGCAATGATATTTACTGAATCTTTCAAACGCTGGGCTTGCTCCGCCGCTTGAGCGACGGATTGAAAGACCAACTCTTTATTATTCTGCAAATTCATGATTTAGATTAACGATTTCTGAAGAATGGAGGTGTTTCCAATTCATCATCATCTTCATTAGTTTCTGCATAGCGTTCCACGCGGGCTGACGAACTTGGTTCAGCCTGACGAACAATCGCTTCGCGGCGAAGATCCCAATCACCAAAGGCTGAACCTTTAGGCGCATCCGTTCTTTGACGGCTTGGAGCAGGAATATCAACCGTTTCGGTCATATCAAAGTTTCGTTCAAACTGTCCTGAGCGAACTTCGCGATTTGGCTCAACTTGCTGCGGACGGCTTGGACTAGTAGGTTGTGGTGTCTGACGAATGCCGCTGACCTTTTCAACCTTGTCCTGACGGACACCAGTAGCTACAACCGTCACGCGGATTTCATCCTTCATGGACTCATCAATCGCAGTACCGAGCCAGATGTTCACACCATGACCTGCTGCTTGGTTGACAATTTCTGAAGCCTCTTCAGCTTCAATCAGAGTCATATCTAGGCCACCAGTAACGTTGACAATTACGTCCTCTGCGCCATCAATGGTTGTTTCCAAAAGAGGTGAGTAGATAGCTTTGCGAGCAGCTTCGATGACACGTTCTTCACCGCTACCAACACCAATTCCCATCAAAGCATTACCCTTGTCTGCCATAACTGTTTTCACGTCGGCAAAGTCAAGGTTAATTAGTCCTGGGCTGGTAATCAAGTCAGTAATCCCTTGGACACCTTGGCGAAGAACATTATCTGCTTCACTGAGTGCTTCAAGAAGCGGAGTCTTCTTATCTACAATTTCAAGCAAGTTGTTATTTGAGATAATCAAGAGTGTGTCTACATGCTCGCGAAGTTCATTGATTCCTTCTACTGCAAAGGTTCCACGCTTGCTTCCTTCGAAACCGAAAGGACGTGTAACTACAGCAACAGTCAGAGCACCAACATTTTTTGCAATACGAGCAATCACTGGAGCAGCACCTGTCCCAGATCCACCACCCATACCAGCAGTGATGAAGACCATATCTGCTCCTTGCAGAGCTTCGGTCAGGACTTCTTCGCTTTCTTCAGCAGCCTTACGACCTACTTCAGGCTGACCTCCGGCACCAAGTCCGCGAGTCAGCTTAGGACCAAGCTGAATAACTGTTTCAGCTTTGGCACTGCTAAGAGCTTGAACATCTGTATTTGCTGCGATGAATTCAACACCAGCAACACCTTCATCAATCATTCGGTTGATGGCGTTACCGCCACCTCCACCGACACCAATAACTTTAATTACTGCGCCTTGTGCAGCAGCAGCGTCAAATGAAAATGTCATATTCTCTGTATTCTCCTTAATCAAACATTTTGCCAATTAGGTTGCGCATCCGATCTGTAATACCAGTTTTTGGTTCTTGGTTTGGCACATCAGCACTGGCAACTGGAACTTCTTGGACCGGCTCCTCAGGAATCTCATCAGCTGGTTGAGGTTCAAAACGTGGTACTGACTGAGCAGGACGCTCAAAGGATACAGGTCGATGGCGCAGTTGCTCATCACCATGAACAGCAACCTGAGCCAGCATATCCACATCTGTTAAGTTTCCAGCATACTCTGACAGGCTGATAACATGTGCAAAGGCTGGATTGCGAATGCCGATTTGATTTGGCACATAAAGCTTGACATTCACACCAAACACTTCTTGAGCCAGCTCAACCACTCCTGGAAGAATAGCTGCTCCACCAATAATCACAATGCCGCCTGGCAACTCGAGAAGATGCCTTCTATCCAAATCGCGTTTGATTTGCTCAAAAATGTGTTGGATACGAGCAGAAATAATTTCAGCCAGATACTTTTCAGTTACTTCAACCGGCTCAATCTCGCCAATCACTTCTACTTGGAAAGACTCTGTCCCAGCTTCTGGAACATAAGCAGATCCATAGTTAAACTTGAGACTTTCAGCCAACTTTTGTGAAGTCTTCAAAACCTTGGAGATGTCCTTGGTTACGTAGTCACCGCCTTCTTGGTATATATTCGTATATTGAAGCTCTTGACCTTTAACAGAAGCCACTGTAGTTTGACCGCCACCCATATCAATAACAGTTGCACCAAACTCACGTTCCCCTTCGTTCAAGATTGACTTAGTCATAGCCAATGGGGAGATAATTACGTTCTCAAGCTGAACTCCCGCGCGCTCCACTGTCTTGCGGAGGTTGTGGAGAATAGTCCGTGGTCCAGTATAGAGAAGACCACGCATTTCTAAGCGAATCCCCATCATGCCGCGTGGGTCACGAATCCCTTGGAAACCATCCACTACAAACTCTTCTGGGATGAAAGTAATCACTTCGCGGTCAGGAGTCATACTCTTAGTCAGAGCAGATCTAACAACATTCTCTACATCTGTATCTGTGATTTCCTTAGAATCACTAGTCACAGGAATCATGCCCTGAGTTGGCTCAATCTGTAAGAGATTAGCCGGAAGTCCGACATTAACTAAACCAATTGAAATGCCTGCCTTTTCTTCTGCTTGAGAAATAGCTGTCTTAATGGCAGCAGCAGCAGCCTCAATATCAACAATAATTCCATCTTTAACGCCAGCACTTTTTGCGTTGCTGACCCCAATAACATTCATTTCATCGTTGATGTGCTCTGCCACCAACACTTTAATTGAGCTAGTTCCTATATCTAATCCAGTAAAAAAGCCGTCTCTAGCCATTACACCAGTCCTCTCTATCTTCCATGTTTCCGGTCTATACTAATAACGCTAAAAATTAGAGTTACCCAAGCTTTATTATAACATAAAGAAACTGAAAATGTGCAGTTTTTCTACATATAATTTAGCGATTTTCAGCAGTTCCCGGGTTTTCTGTCGAATTTTGCGGCTCTGCAGGTTCTTCTTCCTGACTTTCTGTCACCTGCTCAGCCGCTTGTTCTGTTGGCTGTCCCGTCGATTCCTCTTCTGCTTTCTGCTTTTCTTCATCAGAAGAAGACGACTCGTTTTGAGCTCCTTCAACATAACTAAAAATCCCTGCTTCCATATCTACGACACTAGGTACACCCTCTTCCAGCTGCGATTGGATTCCCTTGTAATATGGCAGTTTCTTAGCAATATGCGAAATTGGTACCAAAATTTTATTGCCATCATGCATTGTCAGCGTAACCAAGTCCGGTGTCACCTTGCTCGGGGTCAGCTGAACTGTCTTAATATTTTTCTTGACCGAAGCCGGTACCTTTTCAATTTGAAGAGCAAATTCTTTAATCAATTTTTTATCTGAAAACTCTATCGAAATATGGGTTTCTGGCAAAGAATCTGCAGCAGTCGGGTCCGAAATAATCTCCCCATTTGTCAGAATAGGATAGTACTGGCCACCCTCATGCAGATAGGCCAGAACTCCGTACTCCTTGACCTTTACCTGAAAAGTAATCGGAAACTGATAAGCCATCTCCAGGTTGTTAATCCAAGGGCTAGAAGCTTTCATATTGCGGATATGATTACCGCCATTGATAAAGGTTGTTAAAGTATAGTCCTTCTCATCAATCTTACTGCTTTTGAGCAGATCTTCCTGACTGACCATTTGATTCCCAGAAAATTCGATTGTCTTCATGGTTGCCAGTGGCGTCAAAAAATAAACTGACAGGAGAAAAATCAAGCCACTGCCCAGCAAAATTGGCAGCGCTCGATAAATATGAACCCTCGAGATATGAACCTTAGCAGCTTCTTTTTCTGCCTTTTTCTGAAGTTTCTCCAGTTTTTTGCGCTCTTTCTCGCTCAATTCGGTCTCTAGCTCAGATTCGGATGATTCATCTTCCAAATATTCTGTTTCTTCCTCTTCATAAGATGAGTCATCTTCTTCCGTCTCTTCAGCTATTTCTTCGCCTTCGATTGAGTCCTCAGCTTCAGCTTCATTTGCTTCCTCTTCTTCCAGCTTCTTTTGTTTGCTGGCCTCTTCTTGAGCCTTCTTTTCAAGATATTCTTTGTTTCGTTTCTGCCATTCAGAGAGGTGCTCACTTACCTCTTCCTTTGGCTCATCGTTGTTTTTCTTGCTCATTTCTTTCCTTTATCAATATCCGCCTTCAATAAAGCATAAAATTCATCTACAGACTTGATTTCCTGGGAATTCTTCATAGCTTGATGATAAGAAGCCTGATTAGCCAAAAGGTCATCAAGAGCTACCTGTAAATTGCTCATATCCAGCTGTTCCTCTGCCAATTGCTTGGCATATCCCTTTTTCACAAAATAATCCGCATTTTCAATCTGATCGCCGCGACTGGCTTCACGTCCCAGAGGAACGATAATGTGCAGCTTAGCCATAGCCAAGAGCTCGAAAATTGTATTGGAACCGCCGCGTGTCACCACTACATCTGCCAAGTCCATCAAAGGCTGGTAGAGGTCAGTCACATAGGCTCTGCGAAAGAGACGTTCAGACAGAACATCCAAACTTGCATCGCCTGTCAGATTGATAACGTTATAACGCTCGGTCAGCGCAGCTTGATTCTGGCTGACAAAGTCATTAAAGACCTTAGCACCAGCAGAACCACCGACAAAAAGCAGAGTAGGCAGCTCTTTATCAAAATACTGACGGATTTCTTCTAGTTCCTGCGGTGGGACTGACTCTTGGTTACCGACCTTGGTCACAGCTCCGACATGCTCAATCTTGGTCAGACTGGAACTTTGCTCAAAGGTCGCATACATCTTGGTCGCACACTTATAGGCGATTTTATTGGCCAAGCCAATGGATAGATCCGACTCATGAACATATACAGGCACTCCTGACAGTCGGGCTGCAATCACGGGCGGAACGGATACAAAGCCTCCCTTAGAAAAGAGAGCCTGCGGCCGTACCTTGAGCATAATACCCAGCGACTGGAAAATACCCCAGACGACCTTAAAGCCATCCAGCAGATTCTGCCATGAAAAGTAGCGGCGAAGCTTGCCCGTAGCTACCGAATGGAAGGTCACGTCTAGTCCAGACTTTTGGATTTCCTGATACTCAATCCCATGCTTATCACCAATATAGTGGACCTGCCAGCCTTCTTTGATAAATTTCGGAATAAGGAGAAGGTTGAGGGTTACATGCCCAACTGTTCCTCCACCTGTAAATACAATCTTCTTCATCTTAACCTTTTAATTCTTCAAATGCAGCGAGAAATTCATCGCCACGGACTTCAAAATTACTATACATATCCCAGCTGGCATTGGCAGGACTGAGCAAGATAATGTCTCCTGGCTCCGCTTGAGCAAAGGCCTTATGAGCTGCATCCCGGACATCAGTCGCATCCAGATAAGAAACACCAGCCTGATCAGCCGCCCTCTTTACACGCGCAGCTGATTGTCCTAAGATAACCATTTTCTTGAGCCCTTTGAGGTCAGGCACCAACTCGTCAAATTCATTGCCACGGTCCAAGCCGCCTGCAATCAGAATCACCTTGCTATTGTCAAAACCAGATAGGGCTTTCTGGGTTGCCAAGATATTGGTAGACTTACTATCATTGTAAAAGACAACCTCATTTACACGTCCCACATACTGGAGACGGTGCTTAACACCACCAAAAGCAGACAAGACTTCTTTGATCGTCTGATTGTCAATGCCACGCAGTTTGGCCACAGCAATCGTAGCCAGAGCATTTTCAATATTGTGGCTGCCAGGAACGCCGATTTCAGCCGCCTGCATAATCGCTTCTCCACGGAAGGTCAAGACGTCACCATCTAGATAGGCACCATCCACCTTTTCAGTCGTTGAAAAAGGCACAACAGCAGCCTGAGTCTGGCTAGCCATTTCCTTGGCCCAATCTTGATTGAAATTCAAAACCAGATAATCATCAGCTGTCATGTTTTTCTGGATATTCCACTTGGCAGCTGCATATTCCTCAACAGAGCCGTGATAATCCAAATGAGTCGGCATGAGGTTAGTAATAGCAGCGATTTGCGGATGAAAATCTTCAATCCCCATCAACTGGAAGGAAGACAGTTCCATGACCAGAGTATCTTTGCTGCTGGCTGTTTGGGCTACCTGACTAGCAGGAAAGCCGATATTACCGGACAATAGACCATTCTGACCGCCAGCCGTCAAGACTTGCGCAATCATGGTTGTGGTCGTCGTCTTGCCATTTGAACCCGTAATACCAATAATCGGTGCTTCAGAAATTAGATAAGCCAACTCGACTTCAGTAATGACTGGAATCTTCTTCTCCAGAGCCCGAACGACCATGGCATTGTCATAAGGAATACCTGGATTTTTCACCATTAGTTCAAAATCTTCGTCCAGCAACTCCAAGGGATGACCTCCTGTCACCACTTTAATACCTTCTTCTAGCAAAGATTGAGCAGCAGGATTTTCCTCAAAAGGTTTGCCGTCGTTAACTGTCACGATAGCTCCTAATTTATCTAAAAGGCGAGCAGCTGACTCACCCGACTTGGCCAATCCCAGAACCAAGACCTTCTTATTGGCAAAATTTGCTATTTTTTTCATAAGCAACCTCTTCCATTCATACTTCACTCTATTTTACCTTTTTTTGTGAAAATAAAAAAGTCATAGGAGTCTTTTATTTTCGACTGTAAGCAAGTTTTGAAAAAAATGATATGTTTTCATCTATTTGAAATATTTTGTAACATAAACCTATTGTTTTTGTAAAGAAAAAGAGCAAGAACTCAAAAAGTCTGTCCAACTTTCTAAATTCTTGCTCATTTATTATTCTTCATCAAAATTCTTTTTTGATTTCGTAGGCGGCTTGAGACGATTGATATCCCGCAAAGCCAAGACAGTCACTACGGATAGGCCGAAACCTACAAAATATTCAGCCGGTAACTGGAAAATTTTAAAAATGCCTAAGCCAAATAAGATAATTAAGGCTACAATCAGTAGCACCATGGTCACTGCATTAACAGTCCCTTTAATACTGGATGGAACAGCAAAAATGTAGAAAAAGAGGATTAAAATCCCAATGATAAGATAAACCATCTTGCTGCTCCTTTCCATTTTGCTTATTCAGCTGCAGCTGATTTTTTCTTTTTATTGGCTTTTTCGCGTTCTTGTTTGTTCAAAATTTGCTTGCGCAGACGAATAGATTCTGGTGTTACTTCCATGTACTCATCGTCGTTCAAGAACTCCAGAGACTCTTCAAGTGTCAAGATACGAGGTGTCTTGATAACAGCTGTTTGGTCCTTAGTAGCTGAACGGACGTTGGTCATTTGTTTGGCCTTGGTGATATTAACTGTCAAGTCGTTTTCACGAGAGTTTTCACCAATAATCATTCCTTCGTAAACCTCAGTACCTGGGTTGACAAAGATTGTACCACGTTCTTCGATAGACATGATTGAGTAAGTTGTAGCCTTACCAGCATCGATGGAAACAAGGGCACCACGGTGACGTCCCCCAATTTCCCCTGGAATCAATGGCAAGTATTGGTCAAAGGTATGGTTCATGATACCGTAACCACGAGTCATTGACAAGAACTCAGTTGAGTATCCGATCAAACCACGCGCTGGAACGAGGAAGACCAAACGAGTTTGACCATTACCAGTTGAAATCATATCCAACATTTCACCCTTACGTTCAGAAAGGCTTTGGATAACAGATCCTTGGTATTCTTCTGGAGTATCGATTTGGACGCGCTCAAATGGCTCACATTTGACACCATCGATTTCTTTTACGATAACTTCTGGACGAGATACTTGCAGCTCATATCCTTCACGACGCATTGTTTCGATAAGGATTGACAAGTGCAATTCGCCACGACCTGAAACTGTCCACTTGTCTGGTGAATCTGTTGGGTCAACACGAAGGGATACGTCTGTTTGCAGTTCGGCCTGCAAGCGTTCTTCAACCTTACGAGAAGTTACCCATTTCCCTTCGCGACCAGCAAATGGTGAGTTGTTGACCAAGAAGGTCATTTGAAGCGTTGGCTCATCGATGTGAAGAATTGGAAGAGGTTCAATGGCATCTGTCGGTGTAATCGTCTCACCAACAAAGATATCTTCCATACCTGATACGGCAATCAAGTCACCCGCTTTGGCTTCATTGATTTCACGACGCTCCAAGCCAAAGAAACCAAAGAGTTTTGTGACACGGAAGTTCTTCGTTGTACCGTCTAGTTTAGACAGGGTAACTTGGTCCCCAACCTTAACAGTACCACGGAAGACACGTCCGATACCAATACGACCTACAAAGTCATTGTAGTCCAAGAGTGAGACTTGGAACTGCAAAGGCTGATCTGAGTTGTCCACTGGAGCAGGGATATGGTCGATAATGGTATCAAAAATTGGTGCCATTGTTTTTTCTTGATCAGCAGGATCGTCAGAAAGTGAAGAAGTTCCGTTGATAGCTGAAGCATAAACAACTGGGAAATCAAGCTGGTCATCGTCTGCACCAAGCTCGATGAAGAGTTCCAATACTTCGTCCACTACTTCTGCTGGACGAGCTGATGGTTTGTCGATTTTATTTACAACAACAATTGGGACAAGGTCTTGTTCCAGGGCTTTTTTCAATACGAAACGAGTTTGTGGCATGGTTCCTTCGTAGGCATCTACCACCAAAACAACACCGTCAACCATTTTCATGATACGCTCAACTTCTCCACCAAAGTCCGCGTGTCCTGGTGTATCCATGATGTTGATACGAGTCCCGTTGTAAGCAACGGCTGTATTTTTAGCAAGGATCGTAATACCGCGCTCTTTTTCGATATCGTTTGAGTCCATAGCACGCTCTGCCAACTCTGTACGAGCATCAAGAGTTTCAGACTGTTTCAATAATTCGTCAACGAGGGTTGTTTTCCCATGGTCAACGTGGGCGATAATCGCAATGTTACGGATATCTTCTCTTAATTTTGTCATGATTTCCTCTGAATTTTTAAATTTTATTTCTAACTGAACAATTATACCACAGACGCAGGCAAAAAACACGGCTTTGATAAGTGTAAATGTTTTCATTAAAAAATATGGGAGCTCCATGAGGATTTGCATTTCCCATCCTGAAAATTTATGATATGATTTAGAAAAAAATAAGGAAAACAGATGCGCCTCGACCAACTGCTGGCTGCCAATCATATCAGCCGAAAAAAGATGAAACAAAGCCATTTACAAAAACAGATTTTAGTGGATGGTAAGCCCGCCTACAAACTCAGCCAAAACGTTGATACCGGCCTGCAGCAGATTACTTTTCAAGGAAAGCATGTCAGCGGCCCTGCCCACCGTTACTACATGCTGAATAAACCTGCAGGTGCGGTCACTGCCAATCACGACGCTGAAAAATTGACTGTTCTGGATTTGCTGGACAAGGAGATAGAGAAAGAAAACCTTTACTCTATCGGACGGCTGGATAGAGATACCGAGGGGCTTCTTCTGATTACCGACAATGGTCCTCTAGGATTTCAGCTGCTGCACCCTCAATACCACGTTGAAAAAACTTACTATGTAGAAGTCAATGGACCTCTGACCCCTCAGGACAAAATTGCCTTTCACGAAGGCATTCGCTTTTTAGACGGCACCGTCTGTCAGCCTGCCCAGCTTTCTATCCTCTCTACCAGCTCCAGTCTGAGCCGTGCTACCGTCAAGATTTCCGAGGGGAAATTCCACCAAATCAAAAAGATGTTTCTGGCAGTTGGTGTCAAGGTTACTTATCTCAAGCGGATTCAATTCGGAGATTTTACATTAGACCCAGATCTAGCAAAAGGCGATTACCGTGCTTTGAACCAAGAAGAATTAGGGATTATTAAAAAACATTTAGAGAAAAGTCGGTAAAAAAAGATCCAGACAATAATGTCTCGATCTTATCTTACATTGTAATACAAATAGCATCTTTTTTAAAAGTCAAATTAGCTCAGAGTTAACATAACCCCTGCAATCATGTTAATTACAGAGATAACAATACCAATGATATTTAGAATCTTTTCTGTTTTATAATCCATTTGGCTCTCTTTTTGATGTGAACTTGCCAAAACCAAACCAACGATTCCTAGAATAAGTCCAATCAAAGCAAACAAAAGACTAAAAATAATGGATAGGATACCTAAAACAAGTGAAGATTTTTTCTTTTCTTGCATCTTCTAAAAACTCCTTAAAATTAATATTAATTTATTATAACATAAGAAACCAGCTTTGTATATATAATGCAACAAATTTTTGATTTATGTTAACTAGCCTTCACCTTGCCATTCCAAGAATCCAACCCATAAGAAAGAATATAGATTTCTTTAAATCCTTGTTTTTTCAGATACAGAGCCGCATTGGTTACGCGCTGACCACGACTATTTTCATAGAGAAGAACAGCCTTGTCCTTGCGAAGTGCACCGACACTATCCTTGAGCTGCTGAGATGGAATATTGCGAGCACCTAAGATATGCTTCCGGTGAAAATCAGATGGATCCCGCAGATCAACCAACTGACCTTGGCGAATCAAGCCTTCAAATTCTCCGTTATCCACGATTTTTGCTGCCTGACGAAGGCGCAAAAAATTAAAGCCCATCCAGCCAATTATTCCTAAAAGTACCGCCCACAAAATCCAAATTGTCATCTCAAGTCTCCTTTTTCTTTTCTAAATATTCTAACTCTAAGCGATGTTCTCGTCGCAAGACTGCCTCCGCCTCAAAATAAGCTAGCTTATCCATTAGACCGGCATCGTAAATCCTCTTCAGCTCAATTTTCATCATCTCAATATCGTAAAGGCGCTTGCCCATATAGATAATGATTCCGAAACTTTTAAGAAATTGCTGAACATCATACAGGGTTTTCATGAGCTATATTTTATCAGATTTTCCAGCGCTTTTCAAGACGAAAAAAAGCAGAAAGGAAAGTCTGTTCCCTTCTGCTTGGCATGGATCATTTTTTATAAACCTGGTGCTTGACCGATTTCAGCTGTCAGCATCCAGATAGTCTTTTCAAGGTCAGCCTTGGCACCGACAAAGATATCATTGGTTACATCGTCCCCTTCTTCGTCTGTTACATCCAGCGCTTCTTGGTAAAGACCTGTCAGATAACGGAAAATCTCAATCACACGCGCCAGACTTTCTTCTACATTCTTGCTGAATTCACCAGCTTTTTCTTCAATCTTGCTGTGTTGGATAAACTCAGTCAAGGTAGAATAAGGCTTGCCTCCCAGTGTAATCAAGCGCTCGCTGACTTCATCCAAAGTTGTATCCAAAGTTTCCATGTATTCATCCATTTTTGGATGCCAAACCATGAAACCTGCGCCACGCATATACCAGTGAACTTGGTGAAGAGCAATATGAGCAGTATAAAGATCTGCCACTACTTGGTTCAATACAGCCTTAGTTTTTGGCAAAGAGTTTTGATTTACAAAAGTTGCTACGTCAGTTGCTGCACTATTTTTTACTTGTGTCATTGTATTTACCTCGTTTTTATTTATAATGATTCTAATCTTTTTAGATTATGGTTTAATTATAATGCTTCTAAATAAGAAAGTCAAGACAAAAGATTCAAAAAAAGACTTTATTAGAAAAGTTGCAAAATTTCAGAATTTTTCTGTTTAAAATTACGAATAAATAAGTATGATTCATCTATACTTTTTTCTCCTTGGAACCGTCTTTGCCTCATTCCTAGGCTTGATGATAGACCGCTTCCCAGAGCGGTCTATCATCACTCCCGCTAGCCATTGCAATGCCTGCGGGAAAAGATTGGCACCGCGTGATTTGATTCCTATTTTTTCTCAAGTCATGAACCGTCTTCGTTGCCGCTTCTGTGGAGACAAGATTCCCTTACGCTATTTATTTTTTGAATGTCTCTTGGGCGGTCTTTCTCTAGCAACTTCGCTTGGCACGATTTCCATCAGTCAACTCCTACTATTCACCATGGGCTTGACCCTGGCCATCTACGATCAAAGAGAGCAGCAATATCCCCTGATGGTCTGGCTGATTTTTCAGCTTTTGCTGCTGATGACAGCAGGCGTCAACCTTCTCATGCTCTTCTTTTTAGCCTTAGGACTTCTAGCCTTCTTTTATAATCTTCGTATTGGAGCTGGTGACTTTCTCTTTCTGGCGTCTTGCTCAGCCATTTTCAGCCTGACGGAGACTCTCATCCTGATCCAAATCGCTAGTTTCTCTGGCCTCGCCTGTTTCTGCTTTAAAAAGAAAAAAGACAGGCTAGCATTTGTACCTTGTCTTTTGTTTGGTGTGGTGGTGATTATTTCTTATAAGCTGCTGCTTCTTGGATAAAGGCTGCTATACTGGCGTCCTTTTCATGAAGAGCTTTGACAATCTTAGATCCGACAATGACTCCGTCTGAGACTTGATTGAAGCGATCAACATCCTCTAAAGTTGAAACGCCAAAACCTGTCAGCACTGGAATCTCAGCAATATCATGGAGCTTGCTCAAATGCTGGTCCAAATCATTGCGGTAGCTTCCGCTCTTACCCGTTACACCGTTGATGGCTACAGCGTAGATAAAACCTTCTGCCTCCTTAATTAGCTCCTGCTGACGTTCTAGTCCAGTCGTAAGGCTCACTAAAGGAACTAGAGCGATATCTGAATCTTCCAGCAGAGGCAGGATAAAGTCCCTATGCTCGTAGGGCAGATCCGGAATAATCAATCCCTTAACCGGCGTCCTAGCCAAATCCTTGATAAAATCTTTGAGACCGTACTGGAAGATAGGATTGAAGTAGGTCATGATGATGAGAGGCAGCTGAGTGTCCAACTTCTGCAAGCTTGCGATTAAAGACTTGGCCGAAGTATGGTGACCCAGACTTCTCAGACCGGCTTCTTCAATAACCGGCCCATCTGCAACAGGGTCTGAAAATGGCAGACCGATTTCAATGGCTGACACACCCAAGTTTTCCAAAAATGAGATAGTTTCTGCTAATCCTGCCAAACCTTTCTCGTGATCACCGGCCATGATATATGGAAGGAAAATTCCCTTACCTGCTTTTTTGACGGCCTCTAAATGCTGAGTGAGTGTTTTAGTCATGGGCACCTCCTTGTTGAGCCACTTCGCTTTCCAAGCGTTCCTTTACCTGAACGACATCCTTATCACCACGGCCGGATAGGCAGACAATCATTGATTTATCTGGTCCCAACTCCTTAGCCAACTTAACTGCGTAAGCAATAGCGTGACTAGACTCTAGAGCAGGAATAATCCCTTCGATACGAGATAGGAGCTGGAAGGCTTCCAAGGCTTCTTCATCTGTGACTGGGACATAAGTCGCGCGCTGAATAGCATTAAAATGAGAATGTTCGGGACCGATGCCCGGATAGTCCAGCCCAGCAGAGATAGAGAAAGCTTCCAGAATCTGCCCTTGCTCATCCTGCAAGACATCCATCAAGGCACCGTGTAAAACACCCGGCCGGCCCTTGGTTAAGGTCGCAGCATGTTCATCTGTATCGATGCCTCGCCCAGCCGCTTCTGTTCCATACATAGCCACTGTACTATCATCTACAAAGGGATAAAAGAGCCCAATAGCATTGGAACCACCGCCAACGCAGGCGACTAAAGCATCTGGCAGGGCACCTGCATTTTGCTCAGCAAACTGGCGCTTAGCCTCACGACCAATCACACTCTGATAGTCGCGGACAATCTCTGGGAAGGGATGGGGTCCCAAGGCCGATCCCATAATATAGTGAGTATCATCGACCTGAGCCACCCAAGCTCGTAAAGCTGCATTGACCGCATCCTTGAGGACTCGAGAGCCATCGGTCACAGACTCCACCTTGGCTCCAAGAAGTTCCATCCGAAAGACATTGAGGGCTTGGCGCTTGACATCTTCTTCGCCCATGTAGATAGTACAGTCCATGTTGAAAAGGGCTGCAGCAGTGGCTGTAGCTACTCCATGCTGACCCGCACCAGTCTCTGCAATAATTTTCTTCTTGCCCATTCGCTTAGCTAATAGGACCTGGCCTAGAGCGTTATTGATTTTATGGGCCCCGGTATGGTTGAGGTCTTCTCGCTTCAGATAAATCTTAGCACCGCCAGCATAGGCTGTCAGATTTTTAGCAAAATAGAGAGGATTTTCTCGCCCTACATACTGCTTCAGCAACTCGTCCAGCTCTGCCTGAAAGGCTGGGTCTTTTTTACTCTCACGGTAAGCTTTATCCAGCTCCAAAACTGCTGTCATCAGAGTTTCTGGAACAAAGCGCCCGCCAAACTCACCGTAAAATCCTTCTTGATTGGGTTGATTATATGCCATGTTTCACTCTTTCTATAAATTCTTTTATTTTCTCTAAGTCCTTCTGGCCGTCAGTCTCGATCCCGCTTGAGACATCAACTGCGTAAGGAGCGAAGTGCTGAATCGCTTCTCGGACATTTCCTGCATTCAAACCACCGGCGATAAAGAAGGGCTGGTGGATTTGATTCTTGTCAAAAGATTGCCAGTCAAAGGTCCGACCACTACCGGCAAGAGGGGCATCAAAGAGCAGGTAGTCCGCTTGTTGGCTGACTCCTTTTAACGCTCCCTTGACCTGATAAGCTCGAATAACCGGCCGGCCGATCTCAGACAGAAGATCTTCATTAAAATCGCCATGAATCTGCACCAAATCCAGATTTGCCACCGAAATAGCTTCCTGCAGCTCTGCTAAACTCGGAGAGACGAAAACTCCTACCTTTCGGACAGTAGGCGGCACCAAGGCAGCTAGCTCCTGAGCTTGCTCCAAACTAACCCTCCGACGGCTCTCAGCAAAGACAAATCCAATATAATCTGCACCAGCCTGGCATGCCGTTTCCACAGCGCTGGCCGTTGATAAGCCGCAAATCTTAACCTTTGTCAATTTTCAGCTCCTTGATTTTTTCTGCCACATCCTCTGCCTGCATCAGGGCTGTTCCGACTAGAACCGCATGGAAATAAGGAGCTACTAGCTCAGCATCTTCCTTGCTGAAAATAGCGGACTCAGACACGTAAACCCTGTCATCTTTGAAATGGGCAGATAGCTGAAGACTTGTATTGATATCAGTCTCAAAAGTAACTAGATTGCGGTTATTGACACCGATTATCTGTGCTCCTATTCTATGGGCAATTTCCAGCTCCGCCAGATTATGGGTTTCGACCAGAACTTCCAAGCCTAAACCTGTCGCAAAATCATAGAGTTCTTGCAGCCGCTTTTCAGACAAAGCAGCTACAATCAGAAGAATAACTGTCGCTCCTGCATTGCGGGCGCGAACAATCTGCTTTTCATCAATGATAAAGTCCTTATTGAGGGTTGGAATGGTCACTTGACTGGAAATCTCTCTCAGGTAATCCAGATGTCCTTTGAAGAAAATCTCATCTGTCAGGACCGAAATCATGGCTGCACCGCATCGTTCATAGGTGCGAGCCTGCTCCACAATATCCACACCGAGATTAATATCTCCCAGACTGGGGCTGGCTTTTTTAACCTCAGCAATCAGCTGCAGCTCTTGAGGACGACTTTTGAGATATTCATAGAGGGAATAGGTCGAGCGCAGAGGTTGCAGCTCTTCATAAGACATAGCCGCCACTTCCTGCTCTTTTTGCTTTAGAATGGTTGGGAGAAATTCTTTACTCATTTCTGATACTCCTGTAGTTGCTTGAGTTTTTCATAGGCTGCACCGCTTGCAATTACTTGGCGGGCCAAAGCTATTCCTTCTTCTATGCTGTCTGATTTCCCATTAGCATAGAAGCCCAATCCCGCATTCAGCACTGTCGTTTCTAGATAGGGGCTGGCTTGATTTTGCAGGACAGATAGCAGAATTTCTGCATTTTCCTTGGCATTGCCTCCGCGAATCGCTTCAAGAGCTATCTCTTCCATGCCAACATCTGACGGCAGAAAGCTGTGCAGGCTGATTTGCCCATCTTCCAGCAGAGCATACTGGGTACGGCCATGAAGGCCGGCCTCGTCAAGACCATCCGGCCCCGACACGACTACTGCACGCTTACGGCCCATATTTTTTAAAACCTCTGCTGTGCTCTCTAACATATCCGGCCGGCTGGTCCCCAAAAGCTGAGTTTCTAGACTCATGGGATGGATAAGCGGGCCGGTTAGGTTCATGATAGTAGGAATACCAAGGCTAAGACGGGCTGGCATGATGTATTTCATGGCTGGATGCATATTCTTTGCAAAGAGAAAGACGATACCTGTCTGCTCAAAAACCTTACCCAAGCTAGCAGCGTCCAAGTCTAGATTGATACCCAGAGCTTCTAACACATCAGCTGAGCCTGACTTAGAAGAAATGGAGCGATTGCCGTGCTTGGCCATCTTAATCCCGCCGCCTGCTAGGACAAAAGCTGCTGTAGTCGAAACATTAAAACTGAAAGATTTGTCCCCGCCAGTACCGCAATTATCCATGGCAGTGCGAATAGTGGTCGGAATCTGCTTAGCATGGCCTCGCATTACCTGAGCCAAAGCAGTTCTTTCCTCAATCGTCTCCCCTTTCATCTTGAGCCCCAGTAAGAAGGCTACAATTTGGGACTCTGTCACCCGTCCGGTGACAATACGCTCAATCACATCTGTCATCTCAGCGCTGCTTAAATCCTTAAAATCAGCTAGTTTTGCAATAATCTCTTTCATACACGCTCCTTTATTTTACTAAATCGATGAAATTCTTGATAGACGACAAGCCGTCCGGCGTGCCAATACTTTCAGGATGATACTGAAAACCATAAATGGGCAGACTCTTGTGTTGGATAGCCATGATCGAGTTATCATCAACCGCTCGAGCTGTCACTTCAAAGTCCTCCGGCATCTCCTCAATCAAAATCGAATGATAACGCATGACTGGCTGCCCATCCTCTATCCCCTCATAGATAGGAGATTTTCCCTCAAAGCGCAGAATACTTTGCTTGCCGTGCATGACCTTGGGAGCCAAACCTAGCTTTCCGCCAAATACTTCTGCAATGGCTTGGTGCCCCAAGCAAATCCCCAAAATCGGCTTTTTACCAGCAAAATCGCGGATAAGCTCTTCCATCTGTCCTGCATCTGCTGGCCAGCCTGGACCCGGAGACAGCACCAAGGCATCAGCTTCTTCTGCCGCTTGATAAAGGCCTGCATCATCATTTCGCAAGACCTTAACTTCTGCGAAATTGCCGATATACTGGGCTAGATTGTAAGTAAAAGAATCATAATTATCAATCAATAAAATCATTGCATCTCTCCTATCTTGGTCATTGATTTGGCCTTGTTGATGGTTTCTTGGTATTCATTGGCAGGGATCGAGTCATAAACAATACCTGCTCCAGCTTGAACGTAAGCTCTGCCATTTTTCAAAATCATGGTTCGGATGGCAATGGCAACATCCATATCTCCAGTCGCAGACAGATAACCTATTGCCCCAGCATAAATACCACGCTTTTCCTGCTCCAGCTCATAAATTCGCTTCATAGCTCGAATCTTAGGCGCGCCCGAGACGGTACCAGCCGGCAGGGTTGACTTGAGCGCATCCATGGCTGTCAGTTGAGGCAGAAGCTGACCACGAACCACACTGGTCAGATGCATGACATAGCGAAAATACTCTACCTCCATGTATTTAGTGACTTCCACGCTGTTATTCTGGGAAATTTTACCAATATCATTACGCCCCAAATCAACTAACATACGGTGTTCCGCCACTTCCTTCTCGTCAGCCAGCAACTCCTCTGCCAAGGCTTTATCTTCTCTTTCATCCTTCCCACGCGGTCTGGTTCCAGCGATAGGATTGGTCGTAACCTGACCCTGCTTGACAGAGACCAGACTTTCCGGGCTGGCTCCGATAATCTGATAATCCCCGAAGTCATAAAAGTAGAGATAGTTGGAAGGGTTGGTCACGCGCAGATTGCGATAGTAATCCAGTGGTCTACCAGAATACTCTGCTGAAAACCGCTGACTGAGAACACATTGGAACATGTCTCCCTGCCGAATCAAGCTACGCGCTTCTTCCACCATTTTTTCAAAAGCTGCCTGCTCGATATGGCTATGGAAGTTCAAACTGGACAGTTCCAGCGGTGAAAATTCATCTACCGCAGGCTGCGCCAGCTCAGTCATGATACGCTCCAGACTAGCAGCCAAATCAGCTTCGTCTCTATCACTGTAGAGTGCCTCCTCAACGATATAGACCTTGTCTTTTTTATGGTCAAAAACCATGTAACTCTCATAGACGAAAAAGTGCATATCCGGCGTTCCAATCACATCAGCTGGAATCTGGCCAATCTCCTCATAGAGGGAAATCATATCGTAACCGACAAAACCGATGGCTCCACCGCCAAAAGGCAGGTCTGAATGATGATCTTTCTTTACGGCTAACTCATGCAGATAGTCCAATGGATCTGCTTCAATTACTTGCCCATTCTTTGTTAACTGGCCATTTTCATAGCGGACTTCAAAGACTGGATTATAGGCAAGGATAGAAAAGCGAGCTGTCTCGCTATCTCTCGGAATACTTTCCAAAATCACCTTGTGGTCGCCCTGAATCCGCATATAAGCCAGAATCGGCGATAAAATATCAGCTGGTAAAATCTTTTGCATAATTTTTCTTTCTATTTAATCAGAAGCGTTTAAGGAGGAACAAACTACTAGCTATGACCGCATTCCACAAGAACAGATAGCACCTGTCTACTGTCATAACTTGCTCCAGAACTACAGAAAAACGCCCGCACAGTTCATCCTGTGAGGGCGTATCATCGCGGTGCCACCTCAGTTATGGAGTTTTCAGGCTCCACATCTCATTTACTTATTTACAGTCATTTAGATCCCTTTTAGCACAAGGCAGCGTACTGGCTCATGGCAAAGTAAGCTAATAAAATGATAAAAGATCAACTAAAGGACAAAATGTTGACTCCAACAGCCCATTTCATAACTTCTCCTGCCTGTTTACAGCAACCACAGACTCTCTGAAAGGAGGGATGTTACTACTCTTCTGCTGGGTATTTTATTTTCGTTTTTCTAGATAGTCGGCAATGGCTGCCACATCCTTGTCTCCACGACCAGAGACATTGATAATGATGATTTGGTCAGATGACAATTGCGGAGCCCGCTTGATGGCTTCAGCAATAGCGTGAGAACTTTCGATTGCCGGCAAAATTCCTTCCTTTTGTGTCAAGAGAAGCAAGGCATCCACAGCTTCATCATCTGTCGCTGCTACATATTCTACTCGACCAGAATCTTTAAAGAAAGCATGTTCAGGACCAACACCAGGATAGTCCAAGCCTGCTGAAATCGAGTAAACCGGCGCCACCTGACCATCTTCAGCAAAGACAGCGTAGGTCTTCATGCCGTCCACTACTCCGACACTTCCCTTGGTCATGGTCGCCGCATGCTGGTCTGTATCAAGACCCCGTCCAGCCGCTTCAACACCAACCAGCTTGACTTCTTCATCCGCCACATACTGAGAGAACGCGCCGATAGCATTGGAACCACCGCCTACACAAGCAATAACATAGTCTGGCAAGCGGCCTTCCTTGTCCAAAATCTGCCGGCGAGATTCTTCACTAATCACCTTTTGAAACTCATGGACAATCGTCGGATAAGGGTGAGGACCGACAGCAGAACCCAAAACATAGAAGGCTTCCAAATCGCTCATCCACGCTCCAAAGGCCGCATCTACAGCATCCTTGAGGGTTTTGGTGCCTGTTTCCACTGCATGAACAGTCGCTCCCATCATTTCCATGCGGAAGACATTGAGGCGCTGGCGCTCTACATCCTCTGCACCCATGTAAACATCGCACTTCATACCAAACTTGGCTGCGGCTGCCGCAGTTGCCACACCATGTTGGCCAGCTCCAGTTTCAGCGATGACTCGGGTCTTGCCCATCCGCTTAGCTAGAAGAATCTGCCCCAAAACATTATTGAGCTTATGAGAGCCCAGATGATTGAGATCTTCCCGCTTCAGATAAATCTTCGCTCCGCCCAGGTGCTGGGTCAGACTTTCTGCATAGTAGAGCGGAGTCTCCCGACCTGAATAATCCGCCAAATAATGCCGGTATTCATTTAAAAATTCTGGATCATCCTTATACTTCTCAAAAGTAGCTTCCAATTCATCCAGCAAGGCCTGGATAGGCTCCGGTACAAAGGAGCCGCCGAATTGTCCAAAATATCCTTTAGTTTCTGTCATCTTGATTGCCTCTTTTCTTTATTTTCAAGCAAAACAAAAGCCCACACACAGAAAAAATCTGTGTGAGGGCGTAAAATCGCGGTGCCACCTCAATTATGGAGAAAAGTATAGACTGTCTCCATATCTCTGTCTTGTCTAACAACAAGCTGCACTGTAAGGTGTGCTCACCGAATTTTTATTGCTTCAAATTCATTTTTTGCATCAGCCCACTTCATAACCTTCCACTGCCTGTTTCCACCAACCACAGGCTCCCTGAAAGTAGAAAAAATTATTACTTTTCTGATGATTTATTTTATTATAGGCCTTTCCCTTTTTCTTGTCAAGAAAAAATTTATTTTTTTCTTCTAAATCCGAACCTTTCGCTGGCTAATCTCTTTTGAAAGCGTAATCTTGACGATTTATCCAGATTTTCTGACCAAGCTGAAAAGCCCGCCAAGCCAGATAACCACCCAAAGTATTGGTCCAGAGATCATCAATCTCAAAGACTCGATTGGCGTTGATGAGAAGGTCCAGCAGAATCTGAGTCATCTCGATAGACAGACTCATCCCAAAGCTCAGCCATACCACCTTCTTGGTCTTCCGCAATTTCGGAAAGAGCCAAAGCAATTGAAAGATTAAGGGCGACAGCAAGAAGATATTGGCTAGATTTTGGATAAAGACTTTGACCAACTGGATCCAAGAAGTAATCTCGCCAATATTGACAAAGGAATTAAAAGGGATTAACAAAACTACTATTCGGCCAAAATACTGGATTCCTGGCGTTTCCATTCCCGGCTCTGGAACTTGAGGAATAAAGCACAGAATGCAAAGCATCCAGAAATAGAGCCAGCTTCCCCCTATCAGCAATCTCCGTCCCTTAGCAGTCAGCTCACCAGCTGAAGTCAGATAGTTCTTAAGGCTGAACATTTTCTACCAATGCTTTCTCGCAATCACGCTTCATAGTATTGGAACGCAGCTGGCCACAGGCTGCATCAATATCTGTACCATGTTCCTGACGAACCACGCAGTTGACTCCGTTTTTCTTGAGGGTATCATAGAAAGCCATCACGCGCTCTTTGGGACTGCGGCTGTATTGGTCGTGCTCGCTAACGGGGTTGTAAGGAATGAGATTGACATAAGATAGCTTCTTGATATTTTTCAGCAATTCTGCCAATTCCTTGGCCTGTTCTACCCCGTCATTGACTTCATTGAGCATGATGTACTCAAAGGTCACACGACGGTTGGTCGTCTCAATATAGTATTCGATAGCTGCAAAAAGCTTTTCGATAGGGAAGGACCGGTTAATCCGCATGATACTGGTCCGCAAATCATTATTCGGGGCATGGAGGGATACAGCTAGATTGACCTGCACACCTTCATTGGCAAAGTCACGAATCTTATGAGCCAGCCCTGATGTCGAAACCGTGATATGGCGGGCACCGATAGCCAAACCTTTGTCATCATTGACCGTCCGGACAAACTTGAGCACATTGTCATAGTTATCAAATGGCTCGCCGATTCCCATAACCACGATGTGGCTGACCCGCTCATCCTGACCACGCTCGTCAAAATACTTCTGAACCAGCATAATCTGAGCAACAATCTCACCGTTATTGAGGTCGCGTTGCTTTTTAATCAAGCCGGAAGCACAGAAGGTACAGCCAATATTGCAGCCGACCTGGGTGGTCACACAGACAGAAAGTCCATAGTGCTGGCGCATGAGCACCGTCTCAATCAGCATACCGTCCGGCAGCTCAAAGAGGTACTTGACCGTACCGTCAGCCGACTCTTGGACAATGCGCTGTTTAAGCGGATTGACGACAAACTGATCATTTAGCTTGGCAATCAAGTCCTTGGATAGATTGGTCATCTCTTCAAAAGACTGAACCCGTTTACGATAGAGCCACTCCCAAATCTGGGCGGCACGGAATTTCTTTTCTCCCTGAGCTTCCGCCCATTCAATCATTTCCTGACGCGTTAAGCTATAAATAGATGGTTTCATTTTTCTCCTTTATTCTGACGAATTACAAAATGGCGATTGCTGTCTCTTGGCTTTTTCTGCCTATCTTGCTGGGAATTGTTGCGAGAGCGCTTATTGTCCCTTTTAGAACGACTGTCTCGGTCTCGCTCGCTTCTGCGATTGCGGTTGCCGCCTGAACGGCTGTTGCGAGAACGTTTTGACCGACCCTCTGATTCTTTCTTGCCATGCGATTTCTTATCAAAGGAAGCGCGCTGGGGATTTGGATTTTCCAAGACAAAATAAGCACAGCCATAGCTGCAGTACTCTAGCAAATAGTCTTCTAAGCGGCTAATCTTCTCATCGCTTTCATTAGCCCGCTCATCCTTGTAAAAACCGCGCAGGCGCAGCTGCTCGTTGCCCCAGTCACCGACAATATAGTCAAACTTGGTGAGAATTTCTGAAAAGCGCTGATGAAAGGCCGTCAAGTCAAAGCCTTCCTTATAGTTCTCAATCAATTCAAACTCGAATTTTTCTGCAAGAATCTTGCTGTCAAGCTGTTTAAACTCCGGTCCTGGGAATTTATTATAATTATACAATTCAGGTGAAATATCTTTACGCATACTCTTCCTTTAACAATCTTGGATAGTTTATCTACAACACCTTATTTTATCATAAATCAGCCAGTATTTCGCGGACTTTTCATCAAAAATACCTTTCTGAAAAAAGTCAGACGATTTAAAGTAGAAAAGGCCAGCTGATTTTGTCTGTCTCACAAGAAAAATCTTAGCAAAAGCTAAGATCTTACTTGTTCTTTTTCAGATAGTCAATGGCGTCCTGCAGCGTTTTAACTGGAACAATTTTCATATCCGTTTTAATCTTCTTGGCTGTCTCCAGAGCCGTTTGGTAGTTGTTTTTCCCATTAGGAGAAAGCTTTTTCTCTTCCTCTGTCAGTTCATTGTTCGGTGCAAAGAAGATGTCTGCTCCGCTTTGGGCCGCTGAAACGACTTTCTTATCGATTCCGCCGATTTCGCCAACTTCGCCTTCACGGCTGATGCTGCCGGTCCCTGCAATATCGCGGCCATCACGAAGAGTCGGATCAGCCAACTGGGTATAAATGGCGAGGCTGAACATGAGACCAGCACTGGGACCGCCGATACCCTCAGTTGAAAATGTAATCGGAATACTGCTGCTGACTTCCGTCCGGTCTATCAGACTAATCCCAATCCCGTTCTTACCGTTCTCCAACTTGATGACCTTACCGGTTGCCGATTTCTCCTGACCATCTTCTTGGAAAGTCACCTTGATTTTATCCCCAAGCTTCTGCGAGTTGACATACTTGACCAGTTCCTCAGAGCTTTCAAATGTCTTATCATTGACACCAGTTACCGTATCAGCAATATTGAGAACTCCCTTGAAGGTTGAGTTATCAGCCACCTGTAGGACATAAACTCCCAGATAGTCCATTTTGATCTCTTTACCAGCTGTCGTCAACCCTTGATATTTAGCCATATTTTGTGATGTTTCCATGTAAAACTGGTTGATCCGATTGAACTCCTCATCCGTGGATCCCCCTGTCATATCCTTGGCGGAATAAATATCTGTAAAAGGGGTCAGCCAAGCATAGACCAGATGAGCAAAGGTTGCCTGCTCTACTCCGACTGTCACAAAGTTATAGGAACCCGCTTCCTTATCAGCCTTTTTATCAACCAGCAAGACCTGCCGAACATCCTCGGCACCACCAGGAACTTCTATATAATAAGGCAGACGAACGTAAAGAGCTGCTATAAAAAAGGCAATAGTGACGCCAATGACCGTCGGCAATATAAACTTCTTAATTCTTTTCATTGTTGATTCTTTCTAATTCTTTGATTACACTTTGAGGCACATAGGCCGCGATATCCTGCTGAAAAGCAATCAGCTCACGAATACGTGATGAACTGATATGCTGATAGGCCGGCTTGCTGAGCAAGAAAATCGTCTCCAGCTCTCCTGCTAGTTCATGATTGAAAAAGTTCATATTGGCTTCATAGTCTAGATCTTGACTGTTACGGAGACCGCGCACAAAGACCTGAGTTCCCAGTCTTCTGGCCACTGTCACTGCTAGCTCATTCTGAGAAGTGATGACCTCAACATTATCCAAATGCTGCAGAGCTTCTTTGACCATGCGTTCTCTGGCCTCAATTGTGAAAAAACCAGACTTTTCTCGGTTATAGAAAATCCCTACATAGAGCTTATCAAAAAGCCTGCTGGCCCGCTCAATCAGGTCCACATGACCCTTGGTCATCGGGTCAAAAGACCCTGTGAATAATCCTATCTTATCTGACATACACCGTCACCTTTGAAATTCCATATATCTTCTGCTTCCAAATGCCTAGCCCTGCAATTTCTTCTGGCAATTCAACTTCCTTGTCTGTCTCACAGACTACCAGGACATCTTGACCCAAGAGCTGGCGCTCCTCTAGCTTCTCAAGGTCCTCCACAATCTGCTCCTTGGCATAAGGCGGATCTAAGAGAACCAAGTCAAAAGCTCCCGTCAATATTTCCAAGGCTCGGCCAGACTCCATCTTGAGCAAGTCAAAACGTTCCGGCTCCTTTGTCATCTGAATATTCTCTGAAATAATAGCCTGAGCTCTGCGATCCCTTTCGACTAAGACAGCTTCCTCCATACCTCGCGAAATAGCCTCAATGGCCAAACTCCCACTCCCAGCATAAAGATCTAGCACCCGACCGCCGTCAAAATAGGGACCAATCATATTAAAAATTGCCCCCTTGACCTTATCGGTCGTAGGCCTGGTCGTCTTGCCGTCCAAAGTCTTGAGGGGCCTGCCCCCGTATTTACCTGCAACAACTCTCATAAAAAACATTATAACACACATCGCACAGGAGGCCAATTTTTTGAAAACTTGACAGATAAAAAACAGAAGTCCCCCAAAATTAGAGACTTCTGTTTTCTTTTAATTTCAATAAAAAATCAATTAATTCAGGCTGACAGTCTGCCTTATCCAAGATCAGTCCCATTGACCGACCAACCATGATATAAAAAGTTTCTGGCTTGTCTATAATCGCCACAATATCTTGGTAGTCAAATCTGGCATTGTTATTCCGATTAACGACACGAAAGTCTGTCTCATAGAAGCTAAACTCCTGCTCTATATCATGCCAGAGGGGGTTGCCTCTATAAAACTTTTTAATATGTCGATTCATGGACAGATAGTAAAGAAAAGGAAGGACAGCCACAGTAACAAGAAAAGCTGCGCCTGGCAAAGGTTCCCCGATGAAAAAACAGATTGCACCGCATATCAGCACCACTATCTCAGGGAGAATCAGCGAGAAGATGCCATTCTTTTTATACCAAAAATTGGTCCAAGCGAAACGGCGGTAAGCTTCTTCTGTCATGATCGTTTTTGCTATCATAGGAAACATCTCTCTACCTCCAGGTTATATTCCTCCCTACAGTTTACCACACTCTTGCTAGAAATAACAATACTCAATAAAGAACTTGCTTTTCTCGATTTCATTTGCTATACTATATGTAACCTTTAAAACGTTACATAGGAGGTGTGATATGTTTTCGCATGAAAAATTAAAAAAACGCCGGCTGGAGCTTAATCTGGCACAGGCTTCCATTTACCAAGAGCTGGGCATCTCTCGAAAGACTTACTCTGCTTGGGAAAATGGTCTAGCAGAACCCCACGCAAAAAATCTCAGGAGGTTGGCCACCTGTCTCAAGGTCCAAGAGAACTACTTTGTGGATGAGACTAGTACGCTCTACACCTACCCTTTACTAACCCCACCGCATAAAAAGGAAGTAGACCAGCTAGCTAGTCAACTCCTAGAGAGACAGCGCAAGGTTAGCTCTCTTACAGCTTATAAGGTTCTATCCGTTGAGCTAGCTGCAGGGCGCGGGCACAGTTACTATGACAATGAAACAGACTACGAAACTGTCTACTTTGATCAAGATATCCAGCACGACTTTGCATCCTGGGTCTCTGGGGATTCTATGGAGCCTAAGTATCCCAATGGCTCTGTTGCCCTTATGAAACAGACGGGATTCGACTACGATGGGGCTGTCTATGCTCTTATGTGGAATGGCAAGACCTATATCAAAAAAGTCTATCGAGAAGCTGAAGGACTTCGTTTAGAGTCTATCAATCCTGACTACGAGGATCTCTTTGCTCCCTACGAAGACCAACCTAGCATTGTTGGTATCGTAGTCGGACATTTTCTGCCGATTGAGGTATAAAACTATGGTCCTATTTGATTATTCACGCGAGCCTCGTTCAGACATCGCTTTTGTGGATATGAAAAGTTTTTATGCCTCTTGCGAATGCATTTCCCTCGGCCTTGCCCCTTTAAAAACCTCGCTCTGTGTCATGAGCCGAATTGAAAATTCCGCTGGACTGATACTAGCTGCCACCCCTCTCTTTAAAAAGAATTTCGGCAGCCAGAATGTCAGCCGAAGCTATAATCTTCCTTTTGATGTCCACACCCGTAAGTTCAACTATGCTGCTGCCCGCAAGCAGGGACTACCGATTACAGCAGATTATATACGCTTTATCGAAGACGCTGCTCAAAAGACCTTACTGGTCCCACCTCGGATGAACTACTACATCCAGAAAAACATGGAAATCCAAAAGATTTTCCAGGATTTTGCAGCTCCCGATGACATTTTCCCCTACTCAATCGATGAGGGCTTCCTAGATTTGACAAGCTCTATCAACTACTTCATTCCCGATCAGACGCTGGACCGCAGGACCAAGCTGGACCTGCTGGCTGCCCGCATTCAACAGGCTATCTGGAAGAAGACTGGGATTTATGCATCTATCGGTCTGAGCAACGCCAATCCACTTCTCGCCAAGCTAGCCTTAGACATTGAAGCCAAACACACAAAAAAGATGCGGGTCAACTGGTCCTATGAGGATGTTCCCAGAAAGGTTTGGACTATTCCGACAATGACTGATTTTTGGGGCATCGGCTACCGAACAGCCACCCGTCTTAAGAAGCTGGGAATTCACTCCATTTATGATTTGGCTCACTTTAATCCCGATATTCTCAAAAAAGAAATGGGAGTCCTGGGCCTGCAGCTTTGGTTTCACGCTCACGGCATTGATGAAAGCAATGTTCACAAGCCTTATCAGGTCAAGTCACACGGCCTAGGGAATTCGCAAATTCTCCCCCGAGATTATAGACAGCAGGCAGAGATTGAGCTCGTTTTCCGAGAAATGGCTGAGCAGGTCGCCATTCGGCTCAGACGCTCTGGTAAGAAGTGCCAGTGTGTCTCCATCTATGCCCGCTATTCCAAGCAGGATCGCCTGCCTTCCATTCATACACAGAAAAAAATTGAGCCTACCAATAACAGCGATCGACTGGCTCAAATTGTGGTTCAGCTTTTTCGTTCCAAATATCAGGGCGGGGCTATCCGCCAGATTGGCGTTTTTTACAGTGATTTTGTCGATCAAGGTTATGGTCTGATTTCTCTCTTTGACGATCCCCTGCAAATTCAAAAAGAAGAGGAGCTCCAACAGACGATTGACCGCATCAGAGATCGCTTCGGCTTCGCCTCTCTGCTTAAGGGAAATGCCTTGCTGGGCTCCTCCCGTGCCATCGCTCGAAGCAAGCTGACAGGTGGCCATTCGGCTGGAGGGCTGGAGGGCTTATCATGACCGACCGCTCCTACCTCCCCTATCAGTCAGCTCGTGACTTTCAGGATCGGGGCATGGCTAAGTGGGCTGGCTTTTTCCTCTCTGAGCACAGCACTGCTTTGGCCAAAAAAGAACTAGATATGAGCCAATTGCCCCAACTTGATAGACAGGAAAAATTCCAGTTACTCAACCAAGCCTACAGTCATCAAGTTCCCATCAGAATCACCTTTCTTAATCAGGGAAAGCTGACCGACATTACTGCTACCGTCTTTCTGCTGGACTGCAAGCAGGTCCTCCTGCAGGAAGGTGACCATTACAAAGGCCTTGCTATCCATCAGATTCTTTCGATACAAGCTTCAGGAGGCGCAGATGACCACTCAAAATGTACATGAGGAACTTCAATTTGACTATTTTTCCCAGAATTACTATCAATTTCAAGAGGATTTTTATCAATTTTCCAATCTTCCCCAGCCTCTGATGGTCATGGAAGATGACATCCTACTCCACATGGCCAGCCGCCAAGCCACTTATTTCAAACTCTCCAAGACCAAAAGCTTGGACAAGAAGGACCATTACTTCCACTTTACCGTCAGTCGTCCAGACCAAGCAAAACGACTCTGTATCTACCACTATCAAGGCCAAACAGAAGATATAAATCAATAAGCTCCCAAACTCAGTCTGGGAGCTTATTATATGGAGTTGGCCATCTACTAGAATCTTCTCAATTATTTATTGCTTTAAGTCAAGCAAATAACACTAAAGATTTGAGACAGCTATATTATATTTGAGGTCAATCTGAACCCGAGAAGCACCATTCTTTTTAGGTTATACACCTAGTTTATTTGTATAACTTAATTTCAGATTAAAAACACCCCAAAAGTTAGATTTTCTGTCTAACTTTTGGGGTGCGGGTCATAGCAATTTGCCTTTTCTTTTATTTTTTGTCGGTGTCAAGATTTGCAGCTTCAATAACAGGTTGCTCATCTTGTTTTAGCTTGTTAACAGTCATATTAACACCAAGAGCTCCTGCTAGGAGTTGACGGATGTCAAAGCCTGCACCTTGCGACACTTGGTCAATACTCTGCATGATATCACCAACCATCTTAGAAGCATTGCCTTCACCATACATAGTAATTTTGTCCACCTTAGTAAGCGGCTCTGCTACAGCACGGGCAATTTCTGGCAGTTTGTCTACAATCATCTCAGTAATCGCAGCTTCCTGCATCTTCTTCATGGCTTCTGCTTTTTTATCCAAACCTTCTGCTTCAGCTTCTAGCTTAAGACGAATAGCTTCAGCTTCAGCACGTCCCTTTGCTTCAATGGCTTCAGCTTCTTGCAGTTGCGCAAATTTCTCAGCCTCGGCTTGGGCCTTGCGGGCTTCGGCTTCTTTTTGTGTTTCAAAGAGTTCCGCCTCGGCTTGACGTTGACGCTCAATCAATTGTGCTTCCGCTGCTTGTTGACGAGAGTATTTCTCCGCTTCAGCCTGTTTGCGGATGTTAGCATCCAGTTCTTGCTCCCGAACCTTAACTTCGCGTTCCTTGACTTCAGCCTCTTTCTCTTGCTTCATGATATTAGCTTCAGCAGCCACACGTTCTTGCTCGCGACGCTGCACCTCTGCCTCAATCCCTTTAGCTGCATCAGCCTTAGCTTGCGCAATATCCGCTTCCTGCTTGAGGGCTGCTTGCTTCAGTTTCAACTCATTTTGCTTTTGAGCGATTTCTAAGTCAGCGGCTACGCGCTTGTCGTTAGCCAATTTGTCTTGCTCAGCTTCTACTTCCTTGCGCTCACGTTCAGCTTTAGCCTTTGCAATTAGGGCATCTTTTTTGATGGTTTCGACATTTTCGATACCGAGATTATCAATCACACCACCTTCGTCAGAGAAAGACTGAACGGTAAAGGCAATGACTTCTAATCCCATCTTAGCCAGATCCGGAGCTACGTTGTCCTGAACTTTTGAGGCAAATTCCTGACGGTCATTGACCATCTTACGAAGCTCCATCTGACCAATTACTTCCCGAAGATTTCCTTCCAAGACATCTTGAACAGAGTTAGAAATATCTGTTGTATTCCAATTAAGGAAGTTTTCTGCTGCACGAGCAATCATTTCATCGGTCGTTCCGATTTTCAGCTTAACAGCTGCATCAGCACGTACATTGATAAAGTCAAGAGTCGGTACTGCTTCAGATGTGCGAACATCTGTTGAGAACTGCTCAATATCCAAATAGGAGCGCTGCTCTACAAAAGGAATCATAAATCCAGCTTTACCGCGAAGGTGACGCTGTTTACGAAGACCTGTAATTACAACTACTTCGTTAGGGCGTGCGTTAACATAGCCTTTCACTAAAAGTACAACAAGTACAACCAAACCAATAATTACTGGAATCAACCAGGTTGGAAAGAAAAATGTATCCATTAAATCTCCTTCTATAAGACAATTTTCATTGTCTATTTTCTTTTTATACTTAGTATAACAAATTATTTCAAATTCTCAAATTATTTTCAAAATTTTTACAAGAATTATTCATCAAACAGTCCTTGCAAACCGGCGAAAGGATTGTTCTTCTCTTTTTGAGCTTCCTGGGCAGCGGCGAATTCCTCTTCCGTCATAACCTGCCAGTCCTGACCAGACAGAAAACCTTGGCCGGCTTCTTCCTCAGCTGTTAGGATTTTCAGTGGAATATTCATCAGGATATTGTCAGCTACACTCTCAGCTATATTAATCTCGCCATTTTCAATCGGAAGCACCAAGTCCTGATCAATCAGTTCCTGCGATGCAGCCTGTCCTTCTTCCATGAAAATTTCGTTGACTAGATAAGACTCCTTGAGTTCCACTGGCTCCATGCTACGACTGGACGTTAAGGTAATGGTATATGACAAGTCATAATCCAGAAAATAAAGGCCGTCTTCATATTGAACCTTTCCTTTGGCTACAATATCCTGAACGTCTAAAATCTCAGGATTGCGCTCTTTTAACTCCTCTGCCAAGTCCAGCTTTTTCTCAAAAGCTAGACCATCTGGATTCTTCCGAATTTCTTGAATATGCAACATAAGTTCCTCTTTGTTTTTTTCTTTATATTATATCATGTTTGAGCACTTCGATGTTATTGAAAATTATTTTGTTATAATAAAATGCAAAGAGGGAAGACAATGGAACATCTAGGACAGATTTTTAGATTTTTTCGAGAGGCAAGGCACATCTCTTTATCCGAAGCAACTGGCGGAGAATTTTCAAAATCTATGCTCTCTCGCTTTGAAAATGGGCAGAGCGAACTTTCGGCACAGAAACTTTTTAGCGCTCTCAGCGCCATCCACACGGAAACGGAAGAATTTACCGTTGCAGCCGGCATCCAGGATCATCATTCTCACAAGGAACTCTTAAGCCAAATTCAAGACCTGTTGCAAGCCAATCAGCTTGACCTCTTAGAGGAACTTTATCTGGAAAAAGAAAAAATCACTCAAAAAAGCAAGAAGGCTAGCGATTGGGTTGAGCGCCTGATTGTAAAGGCCTATCTCTGTGCCCTCAAGGAGTCTGAAAAGGCCAGTCCAGGAGAACTGGATTTCCTCCATGATTACCTCTTTTCAGTTGACATTTGGGGGCGCTACGAACTCAATCTCTTCTCTGTCTGCACTCCGGTTTTATCTCTAGACTTGTTTTCCCAATACACCAAAGAAATCCTCTCAAGAAAGGATTTTGCCGCCTTGTTTGCCAACAACCGCAACACCCTGCATACCACCTTTCTTAATGGCTATCTTCTGGCCATCAGTCAGGAAAATATCACTCAGGCAGACTATTTCCAACAAGTCATTGAGCGAAACTTTTATGAAGAAAATGAGACTTACTTCCGAATTGTCTATCTCTTTGCTCAGGGAGAGTTGATCTGTTTGAAAGGGAAAACAGAAGAGGGGCTCACTCAAATGAAGCAAGCTGTCGATATTTTCCGAATCTTGAACTGTCATCATAGCGCTGACTACTATCAAAAAGCCCTTGATACTGCTTTTCAAAAATATAGCAAATGATGCAAATTTCCACTTTTAAGCTCAGCTATTTTGAGTTGGAAAGTGGTTTTTTGTTCCTACTCGAGCTCCACCTTTCTGATTTAAAAGTTTCTACCCGAAAATCGTTGAATATATGCAATATTTCCTGCAGATTGGATTCTCTATTTTATACTAAAAGCAGAAAGAGCTAGCGCAAGTCACTTTCAGAATTTTACCACTTACTTAATGAGACCTAACCAGTTGCCGAAAAGCCCTTGTTTTTGGCTTTAAACGGTCTATAATGTTCATCAGAAAGAGAAAAAACAAAAGCCAGTTTACAGATGCACCCAATCAGCTTTCATTCATTCTTGCAGTTTAGAAAAGGAGTCTACGATGAAATTATTCTTTAAAAATGGGGTCTATGCCTCACTCAGCCTTTCCCGAATCTTCAACACCTTGGGAGCTTCTATTTTCAATATTGTTTTTGTGGTATTTGCTTCCAGCATGCCCAATCCCAAGTTTGCTATTGCTGTGGCTAATTTTATCGTCCTGGTTCCGACATTCTTTACTATCTTTGCTGGTATCAAAGCTGACAAGACTATCCGTAAAGCTCGTTGGCTGATTCATTTTGGTTATCTTCAAGCCCTGCTCTTTGTTCTTGTTGCCTTCATGACTCGCTCCAGCTCTTATCTAGCCTTTTCAGCCGTCTGCTTGATGAATATTCTTTCAGATATTATCAGCGATTACCGCAGCGGCCTGCAAATGCCGATTTTAAAAAAGAATGTTCCAGAGAAAGACCTTATGGAAGCCTTCTCCTTTACCCAGCTTATCAGCTTTCTCTGTAGCCTGGCCGGACAAGCTTTGGGAGTTTGGCTCCTGACCGTCAGCCAGCAAGACTTTTTCTTAGTTGCTTTGGTTAACGCCTTGACCTTTCTCCTATCCTCCACCATCCTCTACCTAGTCCGCCGCCGATTGACCCATGACCCCGTCGTAATTTCTGAGAAAAACGCTCCTCTGAAAGAAGAATTGAAGAAAATGTACACATCGTCCAAGCTCATTTTTGATCAGGAAGGTTCTAGCAATTTTCTCAAACTGTTGGCTCAAATCCTGATCGTCAACGCTATGGCAGGTTCTCTTATAGCTCTTTATAATCTCTACTTGCTGGATAACCCCATCTTCCAGCTATCCTTTAGTCAGTCTCTCTTGGTTCTTCAGACCACTCTTGTCCTAGCCATGATTGCAGCCAGTCTGACTCCCAACGATTACTTTAGCCGTCTCTCTCTAAATCAACTAACCCTCTGGGCTGCTCTTACAATGATTCTGCTTGCTGTCAGCAATTTCTTGCATCTGCCTGTTTTCGTCGGCATTGCTTTTGGATTTTTACTAGCTTATATCTCCGGCAAGATCAATCCCAAAATCAACACCCTCTTACTGAGCAAATTGCCTTCTGATGTTCTCGCTCAGACTTCCAGCTTTCTGAGTCTGCTCTTTTCTTTCTCTGTCCCCTTTGGTACTATGGTCTTCAGCAGCCTGGCCCTCTGGAATATGAACGCTAGCTGGCTAATCTTCAGCATTATCGGTGTGATTGCTCTGCTCCTATCTATCGAAAAAAAGAAAGATGTTAAAGAAATTTGATAGATTTAATCTTGTTTCTATATTTGTTCTCCTAGAAGACAGCTAAAAACGATAACTTCAAAATAAGAAGTTATCGTTTTTGTCTATTAGAAAGCTAAAGATTAAGTTTCATTTAGCCTATTCTATTGCTTTTAGTTCCAGCCGAAGCGTCTGCCTCTACCATTGCGGTCAAAGTACATCCAACTTCCATCTTCTAGCTGAATCCATTTATTGCGCGCCATTTCTCCTGAATTGGCATCAAAGTAACGGTTAGCACCATTGACATAGACAATCTTACCTTTGACTTGCTTGCCATTTTGGTCGAAGTAAAGGGTTTGTTGGCCAATCTGCTGTAAACCAGTCACTGCTTTGCCAGCCTGATCGAAGTAATACCATTCGTTCTTGGCACCTTCAACAAACTTGTTGGCTGCCATTTCTCCTGAGTTGGCATCGAAGTAACGGATAGATTTATCAGCCAGAGTTACTAGCTGTCCTTTGACTTGCTTGCCATCTTGGTCGAAGTAAAGGGTTTGTTGACCAATCTTCTGAAGACCAGTCACTGCTTTACCAGCCTGATCAAAGTAATACCATTCGTTCTTGGCACCTTCTGCAAACTTGCCGACTGCCATTTCTCCGGAATTAGCATCGAAGTAACGGATAGATTTATCAGCCAGAGTTACTACTTTACCTTTGACTTGCTTACCATCTTGGTCGAAGTAAAGGGTTTGTTGGCCAATCTTCTGAAGACCTGTCACTGCTTTACCAGCTTGATCGAAGTAATACCATTCGTTCTTAGATCCTTCTGCAAACTTGCCGACTGCCATTTCTCCTGAGTTAGCATCGAAGTAACGGATACTCTTGTCTGCAAGTGTCACGATTTTACCCTTGACTTGCTTGCCATCTTGGTCGAAGTAAAGGGTTTGTTGGCCAAGTTTTTGAAGACCTGTTACTGCAACACCATCTGCTCCGAAATAGTACCAGTCACTTGGATTATCACCTTGGGCAAAGCGGTTAGCAGCAGCATTACCTGAATCCTTATCAAAGTAACGAAGTTTACCATCTTTGGCACGCGCAATCTTGCCCTTGACTTGGTAGCCGTTTTGGTCGAAGAATTGCTGATTGCCGCCCATGGTTACCAGACCTCTAGCCATGACACCCTTGGCATCAAAGTAACGCCAGTTTTGGCCGTCAGTAGTATAGTAACGGTTGAGAATTTGGGCGCCAGTCTTATCATAGTAGTACTGATTGCCGTTTTCATCTTCACGGAGAGAGTCACGCAGCTGAATACCATTCTTGAGGAAATAAACTTGCTTGCCATCAATTTCATGAGCACCCGTTGCTAGGTAACCTCGTTTATCGAAGTAATACCAATTTCCATTTTCATCTTGGATAAAGGAATTTCGAGCTTGATAGCCACTAGTTGAATAGTACTTAGTACCACTAGCATCACTAACAAATCCTGTGTAGGCATTCTTATTAACTAATTGTTTAGGCAGTACCATCTCACCATTCTTGTTGTTGAGATATTCGTTGCTAGCCCAGTCTTTAAGGACATAGTAAGCACCACGACCTAAGATATTGGTACCGTTGAAGTGTTTAGCTGACCACTTGGTAATCTTCTCATCAGTCGTCATCTTTTGACCGTTGGAAATCTGTACTCTTTCAAAGATTTCTGGGTATTTAGCTTTGAGTTCATCCAAGAAGGCTCCACCATACTTGCCTTGATAGTCTGTACCATTCGTTTTAGTATTGGCAACGTAAAGATTTTCCTTGATTTCTGCGCCTTCACGGTAGGTTCCGTAGTTGTTGACACGAGTTGCTGTTACCACTTCCTTGCCTGGCAGGTTGTAGATTTGGTCTGGCACCCAGTCCGCAATGGCTTGGATATTGACACTGTGAAGAGCACGGAGAGCATTGAGCAGGTCATCTAAAGAACCATATTTATTGTTCTTGCTCATAGCCATATCATAGCGGTCTTCAAAGGCATAACCATTCTGGATGATAGAGTCTAGGAAAGTACCGTCTTGGCTAGATACATACTGAGGTGGCAGCTCAAATGAAGTCACTCCCCATTCCTTGAAGAGGTTGACATTTTTAGCAATGACTTTATTGGTATATTGGTCATCACGAGTTGCAAAGTCTTGGAAGTTAGAGAAACCTTCGTAAATCAGCTGAGAATCAAGGGCTGCGCTAGACTCGTAAACCTGACCGCTGGCATTTTTCTTCTTACTGGCTGTTACACGAGCATCCTGATCTGCCTTAGCACCAACTGGTACCCAAACAGCCAGATAACCAGAAACTTGGACATTGCTGTAGCCTGCAATATCATTCATATCAAAGGTCAAAATACCATTGGCATCTGTCTTCTTCCAGAGGGATTGTGGTACTTCTTCGTCAGTTAAATAGCGGGAAATACCATCTTTGGTCGTCAAGAGCACAGGGCGGTAGTATTGATTCTTATGGGCTGCTCCCATATTGACTTGCAGTTTATCCCATTCGTTCAGTTTCAGATTCGGATTATTAGAAGCAATAACTGCCATCCCTTGGGTACGAGTTTCTGCTGTTCCTTCATCTGTTGCTTCGTTAGCACCAGTACCGTAACGAACAGAGGTTAAAATACCATTGTAAGACCATTTATCAGTCTCACGAGGTACACCCATATAGGTGACTTTCATGTCCTGACCACCAGCTACATACTTAATACGAGCCCGCAACAAGGCATCAATAGCGTCATAGTAAGGAGATTTTTTCTCCATGTATTGACCGTCATCAGTATAGAGATCCCCATAGTAGACCCGAGTAATGGAGTCTTTATTAGAGAGCATGAGAGCATGAGCAGTTGGGATATTGAACTGCGTATACTTCTTGTCCGCCTTGCGCATATCTTCGTTGTAAATCTTGAAGGCTTGCTTAAGCTCATCCATGGTAAAGGTCAAACCATCAGTATTTGGATTGATATTTTCCCGGATGATGTCGGCAATAACGGTTTGTACTTCACTATCATGTGCCCGGACAAAGATATAGTTGGCCATCCGCTCGCCATTTTTCTTTTCAGCAGAACGGTCATTCAGACTATTCGTAATCGTTGGCTCTACACCGCTACGGATAGAAAGTTTACGCATGAACGAATAAAGCAAGGACAGACGAAGCTTATTATCAATCGGCAATTGAGCACCCTTGGTGTCTTTGTTGTAGTCAGGGTCGTTGTCAGACCAAGCTTCTAAGATAGACAGATGCTTAATAGCCTGCTCTTCACTTTCTCCAACCTTGTAGCGAGACTTGAAGTAGTCAGAAGCAATTTGGAGCAAGTCCGCATTGACATTGTCCACCGCATCGACACGGACTCCGTCAAAGTTAGCAGTCGGATCATTGGCTACGATGCTACCGAAGTTCATCATAAAGTGCAGCCAGTTGAGTTGCTCAGCCTGAACAGCTGGATTAGAGTTGTCAAAGTCGTTAGCTAGCAGGAACTCATAACCACCATTTGACTTGTCAATGAAGTACTTAGGTGTACCAGTTTGGTTGGTAGGTGTGCGGTTAAGGATGCGGTACTTAGAATTAGCATGAGAAGTCTTCTCACTATTGGTATAAAGCAGAGCTCCGCCTTGCAAGTGGTCCTTATTAGTACCAGTTGTTTCAGACTCTGTCTTGATATTCCAGTTTGGCTGAGTTTTGACAAATGCACCCATCAGCGTTCTCAGCCATTTAGTATCGCCGTCTTTACCGATTCTTTCTTCAATTTTGCGCTGAACCTGCTGAGAAGCACCTGTCAGGATAGCTTGTTCCACTTTGTTTTCAAAAGCTCCTGCTCCCAGACCTTGCTGATTCATATAGTTGAGATAGCTAACCTGCGTTTGCTTATCAGGCCACCAAGCCATCAAAAGCGGACGTAGGTCTGTTTCTGTTGAGGCTGTCCATGTTTTTCCGTCTTTCAAGATGAACTTTGGACGATACCAGCTATCTGCTGTCAAGTAGCCGTCTATTGTTTCAACATCCTTGTCCGTTGTACCATAAAAAGCATTCTTTTGAGTGAATTCATTATTGAGACTGCTAGTACCTTGCTGGAATTGATACTCAGCTGAATCAATCAATGCTCCAGTCTCTGCATCGAAATAAAGAATTTTTCCATTGAGCTCAACTGCAAAATTCTTTTTAACTGTACCGTCGTCCTGAACATAGTATTTCTTGCCATCAATGGTCTTGATGTGAGATAAGACGTCATCATCATGCTCAGTATTAACAGGCGCCGCTTGGGCTTGATCAGCCACCATTCTTTCAGCTATCGCTCCCTGTCTTTGAGCAGGTTCTGGCAAGCGATCTTTCTTTGCAACCTTTGGATTTGCAACAATCTTGTCTGTAACAGTCTTCTTTGCTTGTTTATCAGCAGTTGCTGGACTTGCTTGTCTATCCTGATCAGCTGCTTCCGTTTTAGCTGCTTCTGATGTTGCGTTAGCTGCTTTTGCTTCTTCAGCAACGGCTGCCTTTTCTGTAGTTGCTGCTTCTGCTACTGCCGGCTTAGCTGGCTCTTGAGCATCTGTTTGAGCTGTCGCTTCCGTATTTGCTGCAGTTTCAACAGTTTTTTCACTGGCTACAGCAGCATCAGTCACCTTGTCTGCAGAAGTTGCTTTTTCTGCTTCTAACTGAGAAGCTGAGTTAGCTTGTACTTGAACTCGCTGCCCTGAGCCACTATCCTGAGCTGCAGTTGGTTCTTGAACTGCCACCTGCTTAACATCATCAGCGTGGACAAGACCTGCTTCGAGACCAAGTACTTTTGGTGCTACGATAAGTGCTAAGGTAGTCACACCGATGGCTACCCAGTTCTTCTTAACTTTATGCATCTTATAATGAATTTTTTTCTCCATCATAAAGCCTCCTTCTGAATTTGGTATAAAGTTATACTCTTATTCTAGTACATTTTTAGAAATGAGTCTATTTTATTTGCACATCTGCAACTGGGAAAGGCAAATCCTTTCAAACTGAGCCTTGAGCTTCTGGGCAACACCGAAGGAATCTAAAAATTCCAAGAAAGATAAGCACTCCTCAATATCACTCAGAGCATAGCTATTCCCAACCTTGTAAGAATAAAGAGCCCTATGATACTTAATCAGCATCCGATCATAAAGATCTGTCTCAGGGATTTTAGAATGGTCAAGATAATTGAGGAATCTCATAGCAACTAGCAAATGATTACTCTCTATGCAGACGCTGATAACATTAAGCAGCATCTTGATAATACGCCGGCGATTCTCCGGTAGATTATTATAAAACTGGGTGCGGTTAATCATCTCACTAGCAAAGGTCTCCAGTGTTTCCAAGGTCAATAGATCCACACTATTAGTAAAGAGCCAGAGCTCATAACGCCCCCACTCCTCAACGGAAAAGAGATAATCGGTCAGAAATTCTACATCTTTCTTGCTAATCTGAAAATCTGGACTGCAGGAAGACAATACTGCTCTAACAACAATTGTATTAAGCCTATAGTTCTTCTTCTCAGGGAACTTTTTAGCCAAAGCTTCTGAGCTAGCCAATATACTTTGGAGCTTGACGACATTGTTTTCCTGATAAGCATCAGCTACTTTTTTTGAGAAAAGCGCATCATCTGCCTCAATGTAGTTATGGTAAACATACTGAAATTCGTCTAGAGAAACAGCCATATTCTTTAAGCAGCAATAGAAAGAATCAAGCGTAATACCACTGACTCCCCGCTCAAAACGAGACAGCTGAGCCACTGAAATATCTCCGGCTGCCGCCTCTTTAAGAGACATGTTTTTTGATTCTCTAATGACTTTGAAAATTTTTCCAAATGTTTTCAACATATTGAGCCCTCGGTTTCATATATGCAATAAAATTTTTTACTAAATTTAATATACTAGTAATATATTTCGAATATGTTACAAAAAAATTACTTTATATTTCCAAATAATACAAATAGATTAATTTGAAAGATAGGAATACTCAATATAGTGATTTTTTCTGAAAGTTTTATGGTTTTCAAGAAAATATTGATTTTATAAGATTCTCAGAAGGGTTCAACCTGACAACTTGAAAACACTGGCTTTTTTAAATCTAGCTTCCTTACTTATACAAAAATAAACTTGGATAATCTGAGGTTTATAGACGGTTGAAATAAAACTGTAACAAAATCTAAACGAATATTTTTTAGACATGAATGAAAGGAAGTAAAATGAAAAGGACTTAGTCCTGGACAATACAGAACTAAATCCATTTACTAGTTATTTGTCTAAGTTTTGGAAATAATTTATTCCCAGCTTTTACATATGTCTCAAGCGCTCCACCCGCTCTGAGATAGGAGGGTGCGTATAGAAGAGTTTTTTCAGACTGCCTTCTTTTTTAGGATCGCTGATATAGAGAGCTGCACTGGCATCATCGACATGATGTTCCATAGGCTCGCTGCGATCCAGCTTGAGTAGGGCATTAATCATCCCTTGCGGATTGCGGGTCAGCTCAACACTGGAAGCATCAGCCAGAAACTCCCGCTGACGAGAAATGGCCAACTGCACCAAGGTAGCTGCCAGAGGAGCTAAAACGATAGCAATCAGCGATACGATAAGGAGAATAATTCCCAAACCACTATCGTTATCTCGATCATTACTACTGCGCCGTCCGCCACCAAACCACATCATACGGCCAGCTAGGCTAGACAACATGGTAATAGCACTGGCCAAAGCCACAGCAATCGTTGAAATTCGAATATCATAATTGCGAATATGACTGACTTCATGGCCAATCACTCCCTCAAGCTCCTCACGATTCATGATTTGCAAGATACCTGTAGTTGCTGCAACAGCTGCATTTTCAGGCTTAGAACCGGTCGCAAAAGCATTGGGAGAGGGATCCTCTACGATATAGACACGTGGCATAGGAATCTGTGCGACCATGGCCATATCCTGAACAATATGATAGAGTTCAGGTGCTTCCTGCTCAGAGACCTCGCGAGCTCCGTTCATCGCCATGACAACCTCTGTAGACTGAAAAATCATCACTCCGGCATAAATCGCGCCGATAATTAAAGCTAGCAAGACACCACCTACAGCAGACCGCAGCCAGAGATAGCCAATAGCTGCTCCAAGGAGAGCCAAGAGACCGAAAAAAGCGATAAGGAGGAGCCAAGTCCTCCTTTTATTGCTGGCAATTTGATCAAATAGCATCTTAGTCACCTAGTCCAGTGCTGCCAAAGTCAACTTTTGGTACAGCCTTTTCTTCTTCTGGTGTTTTGAGGAAGTCTGCAGCTTTAAAGCCAAACATTCCTGCAACAATATTGCTTGGGAAAGTTTCCAGCTTGACATTGTAGTTGCTAGTTACTGAATTATAAAGCTGACGAGAATAAGCAATTTTATTTTCTGTATTGGTCAGCTCTTCCTGCAACTTCAGGTAGTTAGTGTTAGCTTTCAGATCTGGATAGCTTTCAGCTACTGCAAAGATTCCAGAAATCTGACGAGAAAGGGCGTCACTGGCTTGCATAGCTTCTGCTGGTGAAGCAGCTGAAGCTACTTGGTTGCGCAGTTGTGTTACCTTTTCCAAGGTTGCCTGCTCATACTTCCCATAGCCTTTGATCGTTTCCAAGAGGTTGGGAATCAAATCATTACGGCGTTTGAGCTGCACATCAATCTGGCTCCAAGCTTCCTGAGTCTGCATGCGGCTTTTAACCAAGGTATTGTATGCGCCAACGACAAAGAATGCTAAAACCGCGACAATAATAAGAATAATAATAAAAGTCATGATATACTCCTTCAATTTTGATTAGACTTATTATATCAAAAAATAGTGGAACTGTCTTTATTCTTGACATGGATTTAGAAAAGATGTATGATAAAGGAAAGGATAAACCGACTGTCGGTCGAATAAAATTTTACTACTAAAAAGGATGCAACTATGGCCAATAAAAAAGACTTTATCTTAGATACTGCTCAGAAGCTTTTTATGGAGCAAGGCTTTGACCAAACCTCTATCTCCCAGATTTTAGAAGCGACTCAAATCGCCCGCGGTACTCTCTACTATTACTTTTCTTCTAAGGAAGAGATAATGGATGCCATCATTGAGCGAACCATTGAAAGAGCATTTACAGCTTCCCAAGCCTTTGCTGATAATCGTGAATTGACTATCATAGAGCGCTTGGTTGGCAGCATGGCTGCTCTAAATCTTAATCATCAAGAGGGAGAGGGAGTGCTGCTGCATCTCAACAAGCCGCAAAATGCGCTCCTGCACGAAAAGACCAATCAAATTCTTCTTGAACGAGCACCCCAGATTCTACTTCCCATCATCCAAGACGGCATCACCGCTGGAGATATGAAAACTGACTATCCATATGAAAGCCTGGAAATGATTCTTACTTATTCATTACAAGTTTTTGGCAGCAGCTTTCAAGCACTTCCCCCAGAAAAACAGCAGCAAAAACTTCAGGCTTTTCTCTATTTTTTAGAAACTATTTTTCACAGCCGGAAAGGTTACTTTGATCCCTTTCTATCTCTGATTCAGACTCAAAGCAGCTAGACAGCTAATTACTAGATTCACTATTTTCACTTACTTGACGTCACAAGATTAGGAGGCAACTATGAAACAATCAGGCTTTAGACTCTTTTTAGTGATTTGGATAGGAAGCCTCATCTCGGAAATCGGCTCTGGTATGACTTCTTTCGCTTTAGGAGTTTATATCTTCCAGCTGACCGGTTTGGTTTCTGTTTCTTCTTTTGTTACGCTTTGTGCTTTCCTGCCCGGTCTTTTGGTCACCCCTCTGGCTGGAATTCTGGCAGATCGCTATGACCGAAGATTGCTGATGGCTCTGGGAGATGGTCTGTCAGGCTTAGGAGTTCTCTGGATTTACTTTAGTCTGAAGAATCCTGCTTTGATTTTTATCTGTATCGGAGCTGCCATTAGTTCGTTCTTTTCAGCCTTGGTCAATCCGGCCTTTCGAGCTACGATTTCCGACTTGCTGCCGGAGGATCAGTTATCAAAAGCAACTGGTTTGTCTCAGATTAATGGCATTGCCCGCTATCTGATTTCACCAGCCTTGGCTGGAATGATTTTGGCGAGTGGACATATCAGCACGATTCTGTTGCTGGACTTTTCAACTATTTTCGTGACAGTAGCCTGCACCTTGCTCGCTCGTAGAGGCATTCACACACAAGTTTATAGCAACGATAGTCGTTTCTGGGCAGATTTCCTTAAAGGTTTTCAAATCGTCTATGGAAAAAAAGGCATCTGGATTTTAGTCCTAGCTGGGACAGGCTTTTCCTTCTTTCTGGGAACAGTCCAAATCCTGCTTTCTCCCTTGGTGCTGGCTTTCGCAGATGCCAAGACAGTGGGCTGGGTCATGACCATCTCTAGCAGTGGCATGCTGATAGGAGGATTGGTTCTGGGGATAGTTGCTATCAAAAAACACTTCCATCGTATGCTCTGCCTATCTCTATTTCTACTGGGGCTCTTCATGGTTGGGCTGGGAATGAAGGAAAACTTCATCTGGATTTGCAGCTTCGGCTTTCTCCTCTTTGCTGCTCTGCCTTTTGCCAATACTGCCATTGACTATCTGGTCCGCATCAATATTAACAAAGCTGACCAAGGTAAGGTCTGGGGGACCATTGGGATTATTTCTCAGTTGGGCTATGTGCTAGCCTATGCCAGCATGGGTTGGGTCGCGGATACACTTTTCAAACCCTCGCTGACTTACTTTGGTTGGCTGGCAAATTCTGTCGGAAAAATCATCGGTGTTGGAGGAGGCAGAGGCTACGGTCTGCTCTTTATCCTATCCGGTATCTCTATCAGCATCGGTGCTTATCTGCTCTCCCGAGCACGTTCAGTAAAGGAGCTGGAATATGTTTCAACGCTTGATAAAAAATGATTTAAAAGAAAATAAAGTCAGTATGCTGGTCATCGGGCTTTTCCTGCTTCTGACTCTGACTCTAAGCTTTGCAGCTACACGCCTGACCGTTAGTCTGACTAGCTCAATTGAGCGCTTTGTAGAAACAGCTAAAAGTCCTCACCTGCTACAGATGCACAGCGGAAGCGTCGACCGAGAACGCCTGCAAAACTTCGTCCAGCAGCATTCAGAAATTGCCTCTTGGCAGCTGACAGACTTTGTCAATGTAGAAGGATCAGCCATCCACATCAATGAGAAAGACTCGCTTCAGGACAGCTCGCAGGATAATGGCTTTTCCAGTCAGAACCAAAACTTTGACTTTCTGCTAGATCAGAATAACCAGCCAGCCCAGCCTCGGCCGGGGCAAGTATATATCCCGCTCTACTACTACAACAACGGAAAAATCAAGATCGGTGACCAAATAAAGGTCGGCAAGCTACAACTGACTGTCAAGGGCTTTATCCGCGATGCCCAGATGAATGCAGGTCTAGTCTCCTCCAAGCGCTTCCTCATCTCGCAGGCTGATTTGCAGAATCTGAAAAAAGAAGCATTTGCATCTAATGAGAACCTGATTGCCTTTCGAGTGCATAAGCTTAGCCAAATCTCAGCTATCGAGCAAGCCTATAAAAATGCAGAGCTTGAGTCCAACGGGCCGCCTATGATTACCTATCCGACCATCAAGATGATTAACGGCTTCAATGATGCTCTAGTCATCCTAGTCATGGGGCTGCTGGTTTTGGCTATCATTGGCATCACCTTTCTCTGCATGCGCTTTGCCCTCTTGACCAAGATTCAAGAAGAACTGCAGCAGATTGCTGTTATGAAAGTGATGGGGCTGCCCCAAAGATTTATCAGCAGGGTCTACCTGACCAAGTATTATTTCTGCCTGGTTCTGGCAACCATCGCAGGCTGGGGACTGTCCTTTCTTCTGAGTGGTCCTTTTAAAAAGCAGATGGCACTGTCTATGGGGCAAAGTCCGACGCCATTCTATAGTTATCTTTTGGAAATGCTAGTGGCTCTGCTGCTCTGTCTCTTGGTCTTCTGGCTAACTGCCCGGCCTCTAAGCTCTTTTAAGAAAATGACCCCCGGCCAAGCTTTAAGATTAGCTTCTTCCAACAGTCTAACCGAGACGCGTTCTACTCCGAAAATGGGCTTACCGACTATTCCCTTTTTAGACAGACCCTATTTCGCTCTGAAAATAATTCTCAATCATAAGAAACTATATTTGACTATCTTGTTCATTGTCAGTTTGATTAGCCTGCTCATTCTGCTGCCAGCCAGTCTCTATAGCACTGTGATGGACAAGAACTTCATCCAGTATCTGGGAGCTGGTCAGGCAGATGTGCTGATAGATATTTCTCAGACTGAAGATATCGATACCAAGGCTGCCCAGCTTCTGAAAGAACTGCGGGCAGACAAGGATATCGCCGAAATCAGTCAGTACCAGAGCCAGAATTTTTTCTATCTGGATCATCAAGGTCAGATCCAGCAGCTGCGCGTAACGCTGGGAAACCATGCAGGATTTCCAGTCAAATACAGCCAAGGCCGCTATCCTAAAAACGAGCATGAAATTGCCCTCTCCAAGCTTAAGGCAGAAGAGCTCAAGCTAAAAGTAGGGGACAGCTTGACCTTGACGGTAGACGGTCAAGCCAGAAAACTAAAAGTAGTCGGTATCTACTCAGATCTGACTTACGGCGGCAAGACCGCCAAGGCTGTCTTTGTGACAAAGCAAGCGCAAACGCTCAATAGTCTGACGACCATCCGTCTTAAAGATGTTAGCAACAAAGCTAAAAAAATCAACGATTGGAAAAAACGGTATTCCAACTATAAATTAACCGACGTAGAAGACTTTTTCCATCAGACTTTTGATGACACTCTGGCCATGCTCCGCCTGATTCAGACCAGTGTTTTCTGGACAGGGCTTGGCATTGTCTTCATCCTAATGACTCTCTTTGTCTATATGATTTTCACCAAGGACCAAGCTGACTTGGCACTTTATCGGATGCTGGGATTTGGCAGTGAACGACTCAGGAGCCACTACCTGCTCGCCGTCTGCTTCATCTTGATGCTGGCTCTGGCAATAGCCGACCTGCTGCTCCTTAGCCTAGGGCAAGAAGTCTGCAGTCTGCTGCTCAGCAGCTTCGGTATCAGCAAACTCCAGCTCATCACCAATAAGTCCTTTACTTTTCTATGGACACCGCTGGCTCTGCTTCTTAGTGGACTCACAGCAGCACACATCAGTCTCCGAGCGCTGAACAAGCTGGAAATTGGACGTTATCTCAAGGAACATTGACCTTAAGCAGATAGCTTTCGAGCACTTAGCATTTATTTTACATCCGAGGAGAAGCCTATGTTATTAGAAGCACACAACCTCAGCAAAAGATATCAGGAAAATCAGGAGCCCATTCTTCGTGATTTGTCGCTAGAGATTGAAAGCGGCCAATTCATCGCCATCATGGGACCTTCTGGTTGTGGGAAATCCACTCTTCTCAATCTTCTATCCACCATTGACAGACCTGACCAAGGCCAGATTCTTTACCAGGGACAGGACTTGCTAGCTATGAAAGATAAGGACTTAGACCGCCTTCGCAGAGAGGCTTTCGGCTTTGTCTTCCAGCAGGCAACCTTCCTGAAAAATATCAATATCCTAGACAATATCTGCCTACCGAGTATCATTGGTAAGAAAAGCAGCGAGCGAAAGGCAGCCTATGAGCGAGCCAAGGAGTTAATGGCTCTGACTGGCATTAAGGACATTGCCAACCGCTCTATCCATCAAGTATCGGGCGGCCAGCTCCAGCGAGCCGGCATCTGCCGGGCTCTCATGAACCAGCCTCGAATCATTTTTGCTGACGAGCCGACAGGAGCGCTCAACTCTCAGGCTGGCCGTCAAGCTATGGAGCTCATGCAGCACTTCCACCAGCAGGGCGCAAGTATTCTCCTGGTGACGCATGATGCCAGCGTGGCTACCTATGCCGACAAGGTCCTGCTCATTTTAGATGGCAAGATAAAAAAAGAAGTTCTATTTGACCAAACCGCTAATCAGGATGAGCGGCGCCAGCTGCTCTTGGCGGACCTCAATCAGATTGGCATATAAGAAAAGAGGCCCTTCGGCAGAATGCTGGGGTCTCCTTTTTATGATATAATAGGATGAATACTGACAAACAAGGATGAAACTATGACACCGCAAGAATTTTACCAGCTCTTAGCCCAGCAGGGAATCGAGCTGAACGACCGCCAGAAAGACCAGTTTGGGCGTTATTTTGAACTCTTGGTCGAATGGAATGAAAAAATCAATCTAACAGCTATCACTGAGAAAAACGAAGTCTATCTCAAGCATTTCTATGATTCAATTGCCCCCGTTTTGCAAGGCCTGATTGATAATCAAGAGCTTAAGCTGCTGGATATCGGAGCCGGTGCCGGCTTTCCTAGTCTCCCTATGAAAATCATCTGCCCCCAGCTGGATGTGACTATCATTGACTCGCTCAACAAACGCATCAACTTCCTCAAACTGCTGGCAGAAGAGATCGGGCTGGACAAGGTTCACTTCTACCACGGTCGTGCAGAAGACTTTGCTCAGGACAAGGCCTTTCGGGCCCAATTTGACCTGGTCACTGCACGGGCAGTCGCTCGCATGCAAATCCTGTCTGAACTGACCATTCCCTACCTGAAAGTTGGCGGGAAACTCCTAGCGCTCAAGGCTTCCAATGCTCCAGAAGAACTGGCAGAAGCCAAAACTGCCCTCAGCTTACTCTTTAGCAAGGTCCAAGACAACCTCAGCTATGCCCTACCAAACGGCGATCCCCGCTTTATCACGGTGGTAGAAAAGAAGAAAGAAACTCCCAATAAATACCCCCGCAAAGCCGGCATGCCAAATAAAAGACCGTTATAAGAAGAAAAATCGGGCAAGGATTGCCTGGTTTTTCTTCGCCATTAGAGAATATTATTTTTTGCTTCATTATAGATTCTAATCTGAGGGGCAACTTGATTAACCACATCTAAAAACTGTAATAGTTCAACATAATTTTGATTAGTATAGCGTCCCAGATGCAGACGAATATCTTTGTTGGCACTCATGGGACTATAATACAAATATAGATGAGGATACTTAACGTACTTGTTCTCTTGAACTTTCTCAATCTTAATAGTCAAATCAGTTAAATCATAAAGCATAAGAAATTGAAAATAGGTATCATCTCGTATGATTGCATCCTTATAAAGATAAAGAGATAGTTTTTCACGTGAATAGCGAGACTGGTTGTAAATCTTGTAAAACTCCTTCTCCAGCTCCGGATATTGAGAATAAAGCTTCTGATAGCTCTGCAAGCTCTTTTGCCTAGTAATCCAAGCAAGCCAGGTAAAGAGTGCACTCATCAGTAGTAGCAAAGCAGCAAAAATCAAGGATGCCCAAAAGCCAAATTCGTCCGCATGTGGCATATAGAAGAGAAAAATTATACCTCCTAAACCATATAAAACAGGAAATAATAAGTCCTTACGGAATCTACTCTTTATTCTTTCTTCCACCTAGTAGTTATCCTCCTAATATATATTAAACGAAGTTCACACACTTTATCCTACCTCCACGGATTGTAAAATCGGCCGTGATTGACTGCGAAGAGGACAAAGCAGAGCAATAGAAAGGCGACTGCCAGTGTCAGCACCAGCATATCTCGTTTGCTTAGAGCCTGATAGGTATACCAAGTCCGTTTTTTATTCTTGCCGAAACGGCGCAGCTCCATGGCTGTGGCAATGGTATTGATGCGCTCTAGCGAGCTGAAAATCAGCGGAATAATAATCTGCAGATTTCCCTTTACGCGCTGAGCCAGTTTGGCTTTCTTGGATAATTCCTGCCCACGCGCTTCCTGAGACATCCTGATCAGGAAAAACTCTTCCTGCAAATCTGGAATATAGCGGAGCGTCAGACTGACCGCGTAAGCAATTTTATAGGAAATACCAAGCTGATACAGGCTGGAAGCAAACTGACTGGGATGGGTTGTCATGAGGAAAATCACTGCCAGAGGTATGGTCGAAACATACTTGAGCAAGAGATTAAAGAGGTAGAACAGCTGCTGAGCTGTGAGATTATAAGCTCCCCATCCAGTCCAGAGGACATCTTTGGCTCCGTAGATATCGACACCATACTGAGGCGCAAAAAGATAGACCATCACTAAGTTAAGAGCAGCAAAGGATGCCGCAAAGACTAAAACAAATGAAATATCACGGATGCGGATACGGGACAGCCGAAAGAGGCAGAGGGACAGCAGGGCTAGCCCCAGCAAAAAGCGAGTATCATAGCTGATCATGGCTGCCACTGATACCAGAACGAAGAACAGCATCTTGCTGGCACCGGACAGACCATGAAGAAACGTCTCGCCTGCATGGTAGCCGATTAATTTTCGCTGATTAAGCATGCTTGTCCTCCTTTTCTCGCATATAAAACTCAGTCAAAGCCAGAGGGTCGGCACCAATCTTCTCAGCCAGAGCAAAGATTGACGTTTCCTTTAGATGAGCCGCCGCAATCAACTCTTGATCTGTCAGCACCTGAGCAGGCGCCTTATCGGCTAAAATCTGACCATCCACCACAACTACTGCCCGATCTGAATAATCTAGCATCAGCTGCATATCGTGGGTAATCATGATAATCGTATGTCCCTGCTGGTTGAGCTCGTCTAGAAAGTCCATCATCTCTGTATAATGGCGCTGGTCCTGGCCAGCTGTCGGTTCATCCAAGAGGATAATCTCCGGATTCAGCACCAAGATAGACGCAATAGTTACCCGCTTCTTCTGGCCAAAAGACAGGGCCGAAATCGGCCAACTACGGAATTCATAGAGTCCACAGGTCTTGAGAGCCGCATGGACCCGCTCTTCGATTTCCGCTTCTGCCAGTCCGCGCAGGCGCAAGCCTAAGGCCACTTCATCAAAAATCATGGCTGCCGAAATCATCTGATTGGGATTCTGCAGGACATAGCCAATCCGCTCAGCTCGCTCCTTGATGGAGTCTCCTTTGATATCCTGACCTTTCCAGCTATAGCTCCCCACAGTCTCGATAAACTGACAGAGGGCCTTGGCCAGGGTTGACTTACCAGCTCCATTTTTACCAACGATAGCTATCCGCTCACCCTTGAAAATCTTCAGGCTGATATCTTGCAATATAGGCTTGCCGCCGCTCTGGTAAGCAAAGGACACATGCTCCAGTTCCAGTAAGGGCTCCTGAGGCTCTTTGTCAGAGTCAGACCAATCTCTGCCTTCAAAGGTCACATCTGCCAGCTGCAACTGATCCAATCGGGACAATCCTTCAGTCTTTTCCACTTCAACGCCCAGCTGGCGCAGGGTCGTAATGTAGAGCGGTTCGCGGATGCCATTTTCAGCTAGCAGCTGGGTTCTGAGCAGGTCATCCGGCTGTCCATTAAAGAGAATGCGTCCGTCATTGACCAGCACCAAGCGGTCTACTGGCTGGTAGAGAACATCTTCTAAACGATGCTCGATAATCAGAGTCGTCGTTTCCGTCTCCCGATGAAGCTGGTCAATCAAATCAATGGTATCCTGACCTGACTTGGGATCCAGATTGGCCAAGGGCTCGTCAAAGAGCAGAATAGGACTCTCGTCAATCAAAACTCCAGCAAGACTGACGCGCTGCTTTTGACCGCCTGATAAATCCTGGGGTCGATGCTGTAAAAGCTCTGATAAATCCAGCTTCTCTGACCAGGTTTTGACTTTTTCGCGCATAAGCGATAGCTCCATGACATCATTTTCCAGCGCAAAGGCCAAATCTTCTGCTACGCTAAGCCCGATAAACTGGCCATCCGTGTCCTGCAAAACCGTGCTGACAAGATTAGACTTATCATAAATGCTGGACTCAAAAGCCGGCTGACCCTTAATCAAGAGCTGGCCGCCAGCCTCTCCTTTATAAATGTTAGGAATAATTCCATTGAGACACTGGCCAAGCGTTGACTTGCCAGAGCCAGACGGTCCGACAATCAGAACCTTTTCCCCCTCATAGATAGTCAGATTGATATTCTTGAGGGTTGGCTCAGACTGGGCCTGATATTGAAAGCTAAAGTCTTCAAATTGGATAATTGGTTTTTTCATCTTATTTCTCTATAGTGCCAGAGCGATTTGAATCGCTAGATTGGCAATTTTATCTTTTTCGTCTAAGTCTGCATGATTGGCCAGGTTGCGCATATCCCAAGCTTCCTCAGACAAGTGGTCGGCTGCATAAAAGAACTGGCAGACGGATATCTCTCGAAAGGCTGCCAAAGCCGCTACAGCTGAGCATTCCATATCCACACAGATAGCTCCCTCAGCCTTTCTCAGGCGAAGTTTAGCTGGCGTCTCACGATAAATGCCGTCTGTCGTCCAGACCTTGCCCTTGCTGTGGGAAATACCACGCTCATCCAGAAAAGCCGTCAAAAAATCTTTCAAGCCAAGATTGACTTCCTGCTCACGGCTAGCTGGCTGGTAGTGATAACTAGTCCCCTCATCACGCAGGGCCTCCGTCGGGATAATGACGGACGTTTCCTTAATCTCCTCATCCAAGATGCCACAAGTACCGAAAAGCACCAGCTTCTTCATGCCAAAAGCAATCATGTCTTCCAGAATAGCTACACAAGCCGAAGCTCCAACCGGGGCATTGAAGAGAGCCAGTTCTCGTCCATCCGCGAAAATACGATAGATAGGAATTTCAATATTTGCCATGCTGGTTGTCGTAATCAGCTCATGCTCAAAATCCGCTAGCATCCGAGCAAAAGTCTCTCTGGCAAAGCAAGAGACAGCCGTCTCCGGAAAGTCTTCTATAGATTCATTCAAATCTTCCGGATTGATGATGGCCTTGCGATTGTTGTCAAATTCTTCAAGTATCATAGGCGCGCTCTTATCCCTTTCTTCCTAATGAAACAGCCAGCAATTCTCTGCTGACTTCATCTTACCATTGTATCATAAAAAGGCGGTCTGCTGAACGCTGCCTGCATATTTTCTACATAGCCAAAGCCATAGGCAGACTCTATAGCCACAAATGACGTGAATACTTTGTCCAATGATTTTCCAAGAAAAAAAGACTGGGAATAACTCCCAATCTCATCTTACATAAGGGCTGTAGCAGCAGTAATCAAGCCAAATACGATGCCTGGCATATTAGCCGCTGCCAAAGGAATGTCCCGCTTCTCTTTAAATAGACCATAAATGACCCAGAGAGTACAGTTTAGAGCAGCCACTGAAGGCTGGATAAAGTCACCCTTATTACCAGCTAGATTATTCATAATCTGTGGAATATAGGAAACATACATCATAACAGACATAAAAGTAGCCACCCAGCCCAAGATTAGCATGTGTTTTTCTTTCATTTCGTTCTCCTTTTTATAAAACTGACCTCTATTCTATAGCTTCTTTTTGAAATTTTCAAGATATTTTCAATAATGTTATCAAAAAGAAAAGAGTCACAAAATTGTGAGAACTGCTGACAGACCTTAAAAAGCCGCCTTTTGGCAGCTCTGTTAAGATTCAAAAAGTAAATTTTCCTAGCACTAAAACTTCGGTTCTCCATCGGGAAGTTGATCCAAAATAGCTTCCAGTTCCAGCCGATTGAGTGGTTGAATCCGGATCTGACTGGAATCCAGATAGGTGCGGTGAGTGTCTGGAATTTTCTCCAAAAAAGCCTGTAAGTCCTTTGTTGTCAAGTATTTATAGCCCTGAGGACTGCTGGCATCCTCTATCAGGATATGAAGATGCCATTCCATGTCTTGACTAGCACCACTCTCAACCATCTCTTTAACCAAGTAGCCCTTGGGCATGGGCTGAGTTGGAAGGACTGTATCCACTCCTTCTGCCAGAACATAAGAACCCAGATATTTCCCACCCTGATCCTTATAATACTTCGGAGTAGAAAATTGACTCTGAACCTGCTGCATCTCGGCCATCTGCCTGCCAAACTCCTCCACAGGATCTTCAGCTTTGAATAGTTCCAGAAGTTTTTCCTGCGACATGTACAAATCATGAGCATAGCCTTCAAAAACATGCATAGGCGCAGCTGCAACTCTGGCATCGTTCAGGCCATAGAGAATATCCGCTTCAAAATCAATATTAAAAATCCCGTCAGCAGTGTAAGTGGTGCCGTATTCATCGACAATATCCTGCTTCATCTTCTGAGCCAAACGACTCATGAAGAGAATAGCCCCTTTCCAGTCGCCCACCGTTGATGGTGACAAGACGCGGACCTGGTAGGTTTCCCGGTCTGGCAGATAATAAACTTCAAACCCACGGCCTGCCCCTTCCCAGTAGACAGCCAGAAAAGTTCCGACCTGATCCAAGGATTGATAAGCCTTATCGCCCTCAAGGCCTACGACCTCCAGCCCTTCCACCAAGGAAACCAAAGACAAGGGTGTTTCGACCGCCTTATAGCTAAACAAGCCCTTTCGGTTCTGAATGTAAAAAGAAATACTCATACCATGCTCCTTTCTAATTACAAAAGCCTTTCAGAAAACGAGAAAATGCAAAATCAAAACTTAATACAGGTACAAACTAGATTTTCTCCAAGACTTTTAAGGATAAACTTCATTCGCAAAACGGACTCTGGTATTAGTATAACATTTTTGGAAGAAAAAGACGAAAAAACCTGTATCCATGAAGAGACTCTCCGACTGAAAACTTCATCAATACAGATTCTAAGAATATATTTGAACTTCATAAAAAGGTAATGAACAAACTTCTAAGAAAGCAAAACTCATTCTGAGTACTTCTTACTTTTTATCCTGCTGCGTCAGCTCCTGATTGTAGGACAAGGCTAGCTTGATCCAGTAAGATAATTCTTTTTGTCCCTCGACATCTAAATCAATATAGCCATGATAAAACCTACCCTTCATTAAAGTCACGCTAGCACCATTTTTAGGCAGAACCTGCTTTTCCATTTCCTTACCAATGCGTACCATGACAAGCTCTTGACTTCTCGAACTCACAGTAACGGTCATCTTACCTCGAACCATAAAAGCCAAGCCACCAAACATCTTCTTCTCTTCTACCTCTTCTTCAAAAACATGAGGAGGAAGTTCAGTAGCTAAAATGGCACGGACTTGCTGGGCTAAGGATTCACTATAAGCCATCCTTCGGCCTCATTTCATCACATCCCAGCCGATACCAAAGCGGTCAATCAAGCGGCCATAAAACTCTGCGAAAGCTTGTTCCTCTAAAGGATAGAGAATTTGCCCACCTTCAGCAAGCTTAGCAAAAAGCTCATCAGCTTCTTCTCTACTGTCTGGGCTCAGAACTAACCATTGATTGGGCTGATGATTGCTAGGAATAGATAGGTCGTTAAAAATGCCTACATCCTCACCATTCAGGGTCAAGTTTTCCGTATCTAAGGCAATCCAGGCAATCTTATCCCGTTTTTCTGCAGGAAGGTCTGCTGGATCCATCATCTCACTGGCTCGGACAAGTCCCTTTATCTCTATCTGAAAAAGATCTGCATAAAAACGAAAAGCTTCTTCGGCCTGACCATTAAAACTTAAAAACACGTCTAATTTCATTATTGTTCCTCCAATTTTTTATAGCTGAGAATAAATCTCTAGTATCAGTTTATCAATTAAGATAAAAATTTTCTTATTCTCAATTGCGCTTGTTTGGCTAGGGAACGCATGATTAAAACTGGAAGATTAACTGTAATAGGTGGATCGCTGGGCAAGGGCCTGCGCATGATGATTTCCTCCTGATAGATGCTATCGCCTGAAAAAGTGAGAGGCTCATCGCTGCCCCAGCGAAAGTTATTCTTCAAGACATAGTTTTTGGACAGGCGTAAATCCTCCAGCAATTCACAGGCCAAAAGATAGTAGTGGCCATCGGGTACATTTTCAAAAGTAAACTGTCTCTCCTGACTCAGTGCTACTCCGATAATCGGCTCTTCTTTGGGAATGCGGGTTTTAAAAAGCCCGACACAGCTAAGGCGTGGTTCATAGCCCTCAGGATAAGATAACTCTACGGTCAATCGATTGCCACTTTTACAGTCGGGATCCTGATGTAACAAAGCTCCCTTCTCATCTAACTGTTTGATCATAAAATCATAAGCCTTGGTTGATTCTTGATAGTATTTTTTAGGAGAAAGTCCAGTATGCCGCTTAAACGTATTGGAAAAACTGCCCAGACTATCATAACCGGCTTCCATAGAGGTCTCGGTCACATTTTGACGCCTTTCTACAATCTCCTGAATCCCTTTTTCCATCTTAAGAGCTTCCATATATTGCTTGATAGAAAAACCCATCCTTTTCTTGAAAGTTCTGGATAGATGGGATGGACTATAATGGAAATGATGAGCCAAATCGGTCAGACTCAGCTCTTCATCTGCATGCTGACGCAGATAGGCTGCCACTTCTTCCATGATAGCTTTAGACATAGACTTGCTCCTTTCCCATTTATTTAAGCTCATTATATCACATCAAAAAGAAAGGACAAAAAATCAAAATCGCAGAAAGAAAAGCAGAAAGCAAGTAATACTCCGCGAGATGCCCCAAGAATCGGCGGAAACAGTCTACTTTCCCAAATCTCTGTCCAACAAGACTTTTACCTGTAAATAAATGATAAAAAAACTTTAGACGCTTGAAACATCCAAAGTTTTTATCTTTACTATGCGATTACTGAGCTACCAATGTTTCCAAGCTTTCTCCAATCGCAGCCAAACGCTCCATCACTTCTGCCTGGCTCAAGCCATTTTCAGCCACATAGCGATTGCGAGGGTGAACGCGGCATTCGTGAGAACAGCCACGGAGGTACTTGTCTTCATTTTCTTCTGAAGTCAGGATGCGGCGGTTACACTCCGGATTGCCACAGTTGACATAGCGCTCGCAAGGAGTACCGTCAAACCAGTCTTTCCCAATCACAACTGGATTAACATGGTTGATATCAACCGAGATACGCTCATCAAAGACATACATCTTGCCGTCCCAAAGCTCACCTTGAACTTCTGGATCCTTGCCGTAAGTCGCGATACCGCCATGAAGCTGACCAACATCCTTGTAGCCTTCACGAACCATCCAGCCTGAGAATTTCTCACAACGAACACCACCGGTACAGTAAACAACCACGCGCTTGTCCATGAACTTCTCTTTGTTATCACGGACCCATTGCGGCAATTCGCGGAAGTTGCGGATGTCTGGACGGATGGCTCCGCGGAAGTGGCCTAGATCGTACTCGTAGTCGTTACGAGTGTCTAAGACAACAGTGTCTTCGTCCAAAAGGGCTTCCTTAAATTCCTTAGGTGACAGGTAAGCTCCTGTCGTCTCCAACGGGTTGATGTCATTGTCAAAATCATTGTCTTCCAAGCCCAAGTGCACAATTTCCTTCTTGTAGCGAACAAACATTTTCTTGAAGGCTTGCTCATTTTCTTCGTCAATCTTGAACCAAAGGTCTTCCATGCCCGGAAGGCTGTGCACATAATCCATGTATTTTTGAGTGGTTTCATAATCACCAGAAACCGTTCCATTGATTCCCTCATCTGCTACTAGGATGCGGCCTTTAAGACCAATGGACTTACAGAAGGCCAGATGATCAGCTGCAAATTTCTCAGCATTCTCAATCGGAACATATTTGTAGTAAAGTAGGACGCGAATATCTTTTGCCATAAGATTTCAACTCTCTTTTCTCTATAAAATTTTCTGAATTTTTTAATTCATCTATTTATTATAACCTGATTGAAAAAACTGGGCAAAATATTTGTTTGAAAAATAGCAGAGCTGGAAAGTTTAAGCGAGAAGGACAAGTTATCACTCTTCTTCCAATTGATCCAAATACTTCTCAAAGCGCTTTTTCTGCCATTTATTTATATACTCCAAGAAAATATTGACCAGCAGCATAAAGGGAAAGTGAATGACAAACGTAATAAAAATAACAAATAGAAACATGGGGTGAAAAACACTGTTATGATAAATAACATGATTCAGTTGGAAATTCTGGCAGGCAATCAAAAGAGTTAGAGACCCCGTCCAAGCTGCTATACCCCAAATAGTCAGACTGAAACTATTGTAATAATTGGCTCCCAGATACTGAGCCCGAAAGAAGAAATATAAGCAGGCGATAATGATCAAAACCAAGAAGGGCTGATAGTGAATAGCTCCAGCATTCATAGATACAGAACCAGCATATAGGGCTAAACCACCATACAACAAAAGACTAAAAGCCTCCATACCGGCCTTGTTGACAAGCTGCTCTTCCCGCTCGTCCAAGATCTGTCGTTTAATAAGTTTAATTTTCATGACTAGTCCTTTCTCTATTCAATCCAAAACAATTGATCCAGCGTCTTATTGAGACATTTGCAAATCGCTAAGCATAAACTGAGACTGGGATTGTACTTACCTGCCTCAATCAGGCCAATGGTCTGGCGGGTCACTCCGATAGCATCTGCCAAGTCCCCCTGGGTCATATCATGCTCAGCTCGTGCCATTTTTAGTCTAAGATTTTTTGCCATGGTCATCATCCTTATCATTTTTCTTCTTTGTTGCTATGCCTAAAAGTGCACAACCAATTGTAATATCACTGCCAGCAAAAATAAGAAAAGTCTGATTTTGATTGTTCAGTCCTATAACCAAAAAAATGATACCCAAAACAAGCCAAATAAGTGGTGAATATATATTTTTGATGTTTTTCATATCGCTTCTCCCTTCATTTTTATAAGTCTATTATACAATATATTTTAAATAATGCAATATATAAATTACATTTTGTTTTTTATTTTGTACAAAAAAGATTGGGAATTCTCCCAATCTTTCAATTTTTGATGTAATCAATCCTTTTTCAGACTTCCTGCGCGGGTGCGGGTGCGAGCGTAAGCAGTCAGCAAGACTGTACCGATGACTGCTACTGTCGCAGAATTCACCAGAATTGCTACAATACTTTGAGCAATAACCTTATTGACCGGCTCACCAGATACAATCACGTCACCAATCGGGCCGATTAGCCAAGCGATTGCATTGGCTCCAAACTGAATCAAGTTAAAGCGGATAATATCCTTGACTTCAAATTTTCCTTCTTCCACTTGGAAGAATTTTCTAAAGAAGCCAACCAATAGACCGAAGACCCCGCTGCCAGCAATCCAGAACCACCAAAGTCCGCCGCCACTCATAGCGTCTTTAATGGCATGGCCAATGAAGCCCATCAGGAAACCGACGATTGGTCCAAAGATGACGCTAAAAAGAGCTTGCAGAGGGTATTGGAGCTGAATGCTGGTATTGGGCACAGGCGTTGGGATATTGATCATTCCGATGACCACGAATAGGGCAGCTCCAATTCCTGTTGCGACTACGTTTCTGATTGTATTATTTTTCATTTTCTTCTTCCTTAATTTTCAATTCTCTTGATTTCAATATGCCACTGGGCACCGACACCAACATTGTAGGCCTTAGCAAAGGAACCTTGGTTAATCGCTAAGCCAACCCGATAGAGGGAGTTGATATAGAGGATAGGCTGGCCGATGCGGACATCCGCAAAGGACTTGCCATAGGTTACTTGGTTTTGATAAACCAGCATGTCATTATTGTAAATAGTAACTTCAAAGCGGTCGCCAAATTCTGGTTTCAAGGTGCAGAATTCTTCGCGGGTAATAGAGGTCCAGAGAGAGCCGAAACGAACATCCAGGATATCAATAGCTCCGCTGACATAATTCTCCGCAAGCGTGGTCTCAACTACCTGAATTTCGACAATGTCTTCGACCTTGAGTTCTGGTCCAACCTCTTCAAAGCTGATATGGCCGCTGGCTAGCTTGGCACCTGTATAAGCATAGACATCACGACCGTGGAAAGTGTAGGAATGCTCCGTATCCTTACGGCGATTTTCCACTTCAGAAATTTCCCGAATGGCCTCAATGCCGACATGCTTCTTGATGAAAGACAGGGTGCCGTTATCAGGCGTGACGATGTACTGTCCTTTTTTAGTCTTGGCTACCACACTCTTACGCTTGGAGCCAACGCCCGGATCCACTACCGACACAAAGGTCGTTCCTGCTGGCCAATAATTAACCGTCTGAAAGAGACGATAGCTCCCTTCAAAGATATTGTAAGGGGTGATATCGTGAGTCAGATGATGAATTTTCAGAGTGGGCGATTCTTCTAAGGCCACTCCGATCATGGCTGACACGGCTCCATCTACCAGACCAAAGTCCGACTGGAGTACGAGTAAATTGTTCATGTTTTCTCCTTAGTTATATTTTCGATGATATTTAGTCTGAAGCTGACTTGGAATGTCTAGCTTTAAGGATTTTTCTTCCTAATAGGGCGCCTAGTAAAGCCCCCAGTAAAATGCTGACCACAAACCAAAAGACTAAGCTGGGTTCTGGCTTAAGCATGACCTGCCCGATATAAGCCTGAGTCTTTCCTCTAGCAAGAAGACTAGCTTCGTACTGCTTGGGTGCCAGCCACATTAGGAAAATAGGACCCGCTGTGCTAAAGCTGAAAACTATAAAAGCCAGCAAGCTTCTAACAGTCTTTTGATAGCTGCCTGACCGAGCTATAAGATCCGCTAAAATACCGCAAATCAAACCTGGTAGAAAGGCTCCAAAGCCATGTCGACTGAGCAGAAAGAAGAAACCTAGCAGACAGCCTAAGCCGCTGATCAGACCGAAGGTCTTTATTTTCTCTGTATAGAAGATGAACAGAACTCCGCCAAAGAAAGCTGTAAAAGCTGGAGCGTAAAACATATTGCCTGAGCGGTCAAATAGAAGCCCAACCAAGACGCCTAAGATCATGGCTAGGAAATAAAAGAGGTAAAAGAAGCCAGCCTGCTTCAGTTTGTCTTTTCTTATAGAGTATAGCATAAGCCTTCCTTTCCCGCTAGTCAGCTCGACGATAACTGCCAATCAGCTCCTGAATGAGCTCTATGTGAGTATAGTAGTCAGCAATTTTCACATTCTCATCTCCGCCATGATCTCGACTATTGGCATTGCCGAGTCCGAAAGCCGCCATAGGAACCTCCAAGGCCTCATAGACCGTGTGCATCGGACCAGTTCCAGCTGAAGTCGGCAGAACAGATATGCCCTCTTGGTAATAATCTTTAGCCAGTTCGATAAGATTGAGAATGGAAGGTGCACTCATGTCGCTTCGATAGCTCATCTCTCCCAAGGTATAGGTCAGCTCAACCGCTGGATAGCCATTTTTATCCAGCTGCTGACGAATCTTGTCCAAAACATCTTGTGGTTCCAGACCTGGCACCAGACGAACCTCCATCTTGGCCTGGGCATCTGAAGGCAAAATGGTTTTAACCCCTTGGCCTTGATAGCCTGATCCGAAACCTTCAATATTCAGCGAGGGCTCAAAGTAAAAGCGACGGAGAAATTCCTTCCGTTCGCCCAACAAAACCGGCAATTTCAAGCCATAGACTTGACTCAACTCTTCAGGAGTCCGCAGGGCATATTCCTCAATCAAGGCCAGCTCTCGTTCATTTGGCTCTTGAATCTGCTCATGAATGCCTTCAACTAGAATGCGGCCGTCTGGACTGCGCAAGCTGGATAAAGCATTGAGCAAATACCAAGAAGCTGAATTGATAACCCCACCGAAGCTGGAATGGATGTCTACATCTGCACTTTTGACCGTCATGTCAAAGGTAACAATTCCCTTGTTGCCGCCTGAGATTTCCAGCTGACCTAAATTGTTGCGGCTGCCTTGCTCCCAGACCAGCAAATCCGCTCCTCGCAGGTGTTTGCGATGCTTGGCCAAATATTTATCCAAGTCTGTTGAAGCGGACTCTTCTGCCCCTTCCATCATAAAGATGATATTGACCGGCAAATCACCGTGCTCTCGAATATACTTGCGAACGGCCGTCAGACGAGCGGTAATGTGCCCCTTGTCATCATCCACTCCTCGCCCATACATAACCCCGTAATGAACCGACAGTGTAAAGGGATCATTTGTCCATGGCTGGTCATCGTCTGCCGGCACTGTATCGTAGTGGTTGTAGAAAATAATAGTCTTAGCAGCAGGATTTGAAGAAAGAAACTCCGCCAAAATAAATGGAGCAGTATAGCTGTCGTCAATCATGACCTTGGCACCTGCAGCTGTAAAAATCTCTCCCAAATAGTTGGCTACTTCCTGCAGACCAACCCGCTGGGCAAAGATTGATTTTTTAGAAATCAAGGTTCGCAGCACTTCAAAATAGTGCTGGGCCACCTCGTCGTTTTCAAATTTCTTGATTTGTTCAGTCTCAGTTGAGAAAGGCATGCGTTACTCCTATTAACAGCAGATAAAGGGCTGGGGAAATAAGCTTCCCCGCCCTTATCGTATTTCTTGTATCAAAGTCTAGTCAGCCAAATGCAGACTGGACTTGATGGGATTTCTTACTTGATGTCTTTTGCATCTGGCAGGTAAGAACCGCCAAAGAATTCTTGTGATAGTTTTTCAAGCGTACCGTCCTCATAGAGTTCCTTGATTCGCTTGTTGACAAATTTTTGCAGGTCTTCCTGACCGCTTGCGATAATCGGATAGACATAAGGCTGCTGATCACTTGGAAGCTCAATCACTTCCAGATTTTTCAAGCCTTGGTCCTTGATAATAGACTCTACAGTTATGCGCTCAAAAACTTTATAGTCCGTACGGCCGTCATTCAGATTGGCCAAGATTTGCTGAATGGTTCCGTCCGTATAATTGATTTTTGTCGGATTATCGCTATGTTCCTTGTTGTAGTCCTCTAGTTGCTGAGCTGTTGAAGTCCCCTGAACAACCTCAGTAGACTTGCCGCCAATGTCATCCAGCGATTTAATCCCCTCACCTTTACGGACAACTAAAACTGTTGGATTTTTCGCATATGGACTAGCATAGAGATATTTGTTAGCTCGTTCTTCAGAGTAGCTGATATTATTGGCACCGATCTGGTAGCGGTCGCTGTCCAGACCTGAGAAAATAGAAGCCCACTTGGTCTTATTGAAATTGACTTCATACTTGTCTGAGTCCTTAAAGATAGCACGAAGGACTTCGATATCATATCCAGTCAGTTTACCGTCTTTATCCTCGTATGAAAATGGTTTGGTCGTTCCTACTGTTCCGACTTCTACCTTTGTTTTCTCTGTTTTCTTATTACTTGATGATGAGCAAGCCACCAAGGCACCAATGGCCAAGACACTGACAGCTGTCAAAGAGAAGTATTTCAAGGTTTTCTTCAGGTTCATATTTCGAATTCCTCCTAAAAAGTCTTTCTTTATCATATCAAATAAGGAGAAGCTTGACCATTATATATTTTTTATGGAGGTGATAGCTTTTCTTTATCAGCTTTGAGGCAGTCATTCACTCGACTTTCTGCCTGTAGTGCTGCAGGAGAAAGAGGGCGCTCTCCACATAGTAAGGAACGGAAACTTTGAAAGCTTCGTCGTCAATGACCATGCTGTCGTGATGGAGGTCAGGAGCATTTTCTGCCCCATTTGAGCCGATAAAGGCAAAGACACCTGGAAGCTTCTCCTGATAAAAGGCAAAATCTTCTCCAGCCGAGGATGGATTGGCTGGCAGAACCTCTGCCAGATTCCGTGAGTGCTCATAGAGCAGCTCAGCCAATTCGGGATCATTATAGGTCACTGGAGGAGTATGGTCCCAAGAAATCCTGACCTGAGCTCCAAAATTCTCAGCTGTATTCTCTACAATTCGGATAAAGTCTTCCTTGAGACGCTGCTGCAAGGTCGGATTGAAGCTGCGAATCGTTCCTTCAAAAAAGCCCGACTGCGGCAGTACATTCCAGGTCGCTCCAGCTTCGATATGAGTCACAGATAAGACAGCCGCTTCAAAAGGAGATACTGTGCGGGCCACTAGAGCCTGCAGATTTTGAATCATACTGGTTAAGGTCAATACTGTATCAACCCCCAAATCCGGTCTAGCCGCATGGCTGCTGACACCTTCTACTTCAACCTTGAACTTCTCAACCCCAGCCATCATGGCTCCAGCTTTAAGTGCCAGCTGCCCCGCCTTAAGCTGGGGCATATTGTGAAAGCCGATAATCGCAGACACATCGTCCAGCAAACCAGTCGCAAGTACCTGACTGGCTCCCAGAGAAGTTTCCTCAGCCGGCTGGAAAATCAGACGAACCGTCCCTCTCAAATCTCCTTCCATAGCCTTGAGCAGCTCCGCTGCCCCCAAAAGGCTGGTCTGATGAAAATCATGGCCGCAAGCGTGCATAACGCCTGCATTCTGACTGGCGTAAGGCAGACCTGTCTGCTCCAAAATAGGCAGAGCATCGATATCAGCCCTCAGGGCAATAATCGGCTTGCCAGAGCCAACCTCGGCAACCAAGCCCGTTTTCAGACCGGATTCTAAAATCCTAATCTCTAAATCTTCCAGATAGCTTCTTAGGAAAGCTGTCGTTTCAAATTCCTGCCCAGACAGTTCTGGATGCTGATGAAGATAATGCCGCGTTTGCATCAGTTTATCATAAAATTTTTTCATGGCAGACTCCTTTACTCGAATACACCTATCTACCATCCAGTATAGCACAAAGCAAGACGAGGGCACAAAAATAGAGAGCAAATAATCAATAATCAGCCCTCTAATTTTGCTATTATGAGATATCGCCTTCGAAAGAAATGACAATGGATTCATAAGAAAAATCACGCTCCAAGACCCATTTGCCATCTGTCTTGACAAATTTCAGCTGATAATCTCGTTCTGGGGTGAGAAGCGGCCGTGAGTCCAATCCAGCCATCATGTCATCAGCATAATTCTTATCTTGTGCTTTATAGAATTCCGAAAGATTCGCATACTCAGAACGATGCTTATCAGAAAACTCTTTACTGTAGTTCAGGATGGTTTTGCTTAGACTGACCGTTCTCGGTTTAATCTTGATCACTATCTCATTCGGCATGTACTGGGCTACTGTATAAGAAATTTCGGAGCGTTTTGCATTATTTTCCACATAGGCATCGATAAAGGTATTGACTTCCTTATCAGTAAAGGGATAGTCATGCAATTTACGTTTAAAGTCTTCAGCAAAAGCTGCTCTAAAGTCATTTTTATCTTGCTCCAAATTACCGCCTAAGACAAAATCTTCCTTGCCCTTGGATGACTTTGCCTTGTCTTTGCTTTTGGCGTCTCCACCCAAGAAAACATCATTCAGATAATCAGAAGCTAATTTCTTTGACTCTTCGACTTGATCAGGATAGCTAGAAGGATCAACATTTAGCTTGATTTCTTCTGTTTTCTCATCAGCATCATAAGTTTTCTTCTCATAGTGCAGCTCATATTTTTTATCCTTTTCAACCTTAAATACAAGATAACCAGAAAGAGTCTTTCCCTTAGCTAAATCTTCATATTTCAGTATTTTAAAGTTTTCTGCATCATCATAAACTCCGACCGGCTGGATTTTCTCACCTTCTGAATCATAAAAGCCAATGTCTGAAGAGGAAATCATGATTTTTTCATCCGTTTTATTCTTAATTTCCAATGACAAAGCTAAGTATTTTGAATCAGCGGCCCCATTGCTTGGCAAAATAAACTGGCCTTCCTTAATCTTGACCTCTACTTGCCCATTGCTGGCTGCTTTCTTGTCCTTCTTCTCCTGACTTTGCTTACTTGGAATATCCTGATTTGAAGTCGGAAGCAAGGCACAGGCAGTTAAGCTCATTCCTGCTAAAAGCAAGGTTGTGTATTGAAATACTTTTTTCATCATTGTCTCCTTAATAACTTAATAATATGACCTTTCTATTTTACCATACTTAGCTGCATTGGTAAATACAGTTTGAGACTTCTCATCACAGAAAAACCTGTAGCTCCAACTACAGGTCAAGTATCTTTAGAATCCATCTACATTCGTATAGATTTTTTGGACATCTTCATCGTCTTCCAAAACGCTATAGAGTTTTTCAAAGGTTTCGAGGTCTTCACCGGTCAACTCTACTTCAGACTGAGGAATCATTTCAAGCTCGGTTACTTGGAATTCTTGAATGCCAGATTCACGCAGAGCCACGATAGCCTTGTGAAGGTCAGTTGGCGCTGTATAAACAGTGATGCTTCCTTCTTCTGCTTCAACATCATCAACATCCACATCCGCTTCCAGCAGCTGTTCAAAGACACTGTCAGCGTCGTCCCCAGCAAAGACAATCACGCCTTTATTATCAAAAAGATAAGATACAGAGCCACTAGCTCCCATATTACCGCCATTTTTCCCAAAGGCAGCACGAACATTGGCTGCAGTCCGATTGACATTTGAAGTCAGGGTATCGACAATCAGCATAGAACCGTTCGGCCCAAATCCTTCATAGCGGCCTTCAGTAAAGGTTTCGTCAGTGTTTCCTTTTGCCTTATCGATGGCCTTGTCAATGACATGCTTCGGCACCTGAGCCTGCTTAGCTCGGTCAATAACAAATTTCAAAGCTGTGTTAGACTCTGGATCTGGATCACCTTTTTTAGCTGCTACATAGATTTCCACACCAAACTTAGCATATACTTTTGAGTTCGCGCCGTCTTTGGCCGTTTTCTTTGCCACAATATTGGCCCATTTACGTCCCATTGGAGATTCTCCTTTTGATAAATTACATTTTTAATCTTTCTTATTATAACACAGGGAATCAGAAAAATCACTAAGAAAAAATGATAGCTTCTAGAAGATTCAGCTTGCATTCTTCAACTCTTGTTAGCCTGAAATCGAGACAAAATTGATTTCAGTTTTCCTTCCATAAAAAATCCAGTCGCTAAAAAAGCAACTGGACGGTACATTCTATTTCCTGAAACTGGCAGGTCTGTCATAGCAGAACTTTATCAAAATCCATTAAAAATATCACTGATAATTTTTCACAATAGGCAAATCCGGTTTGCACCTGCTTAAGCAAGCAAAAAAATCCTCTATTCTGCCATCTAAAAAAGTGACATCTACACGAACGGACTTGCCATTATAAGGCTTGACATATAAGTAGTCTCTCCGATAGTACCTGACCCCCAATCGAAAAGAAGGCTGCCCATCAGAAGTTCTGCCCCAAGCCGGCCGGTAAAAAACACTTTCCAGTTGATTCCAAGCAAAGCTATGCTCTTTCAACAAAGCGCCTCGCACGGTCAAGCCCCACTCTGTTCCCGCAAGAACAAAGCAATTTTTACTCAGCTTGCGCCCCGCATGGACTATTGCAAAGATTTCGACTACAGCAGTCATGAAAAAAGCAAGTATAAAAGGCAAACTGAACGAGCGTATTCCTGCTCCAGGCATGGCTTTATCAATTGAAAACAAGAGCAAGGAAGCTAAAGCGCCAAAAATGATGCCTGAGACCAAGAAGACAGAGGCCAAGATGACTATGGTCAAATAGAGTCCTCTACGATAGCGAAAAGCAAACAATAAAGGCATGGCTTTTCCTTTCTCAGCTAATAGTTTTGCTTATGCTTTACTGAGGCGCCTTAAACTCATCTTCCTCTACCTTATTCCAGTCAGAATATTGAGTATCTGTTTGAACATCCAAACTACCTTCTTCACCCTTATAAGATAGACCTAGCTTGAAGTCTTTTAAGAATAAGGTCTTTTTATCCAAGCGTACTTCTAACTTCTTATCCATATCAGCCTGAGTAACACCTGTTAGCTCTAGTTTGAATTCTTCACCAAAAAGCCCCAGCAAGTCAGCGTTTTTACTGCTTAATTTAAAGATATATTCATCACCGCTTTCCTTTACAGTGACATCATCAGCCATTTGATAAAAGCCATCCATGAGTTTGAAATAATCGGGCTGAACATAATAATCTGCCCCGCTTCCCATTTCTTGCTTAGACCATGTTCCATTTTTAGAAGAACGAGTATACAAAAGTTTATCCTCTCCGCCTGGCATAATCGCTTCTTGATAACTCTCCTGACTGCTCTCTTTTCCATCTATGACTAAATGCCCCTTGGCCAGCTCATCCGTGCTTTTATCATACAGAAGATCTCCGCTCATCGTTTGAGTTTTATTGGAACCATCTACAGTGATAGATAATTTCACCTTCATTTTCATTGAAGTTAGATCTTCATTCGCAGTTTCTGCTTTCTCCAAGAGTTCTTCAATATCGTCAGAAGAAGTATTCTTTTGGCTCTCACGGGAGCTATTCTCAGTTCCACCCTGATTCTTTTGAGAATGCTTCTGCCCAATCAAGCTACAAGCACCTAAACTAAGCGTAAGCAAAGCTGTAAGGGCCATAAAGGTAATCTTTTTGAATTTCATGAGTCTTCCTCCTTTAAAACATGGATAGGAAAGATAATCATTCAATCAAGCCCAGCAATGTTTTATTGACCGAATACTAGCTTTCATACCCACAGTCAAACCACTAAAAAGCAAATCATGCTCCTTAGTGAAAACAAGTTTATTTGTTTATTATACCATTTTTTATTTACCGTCGCAAACAAAGCAAAAAGGCTGAATATTCAGCCTTACTTGTCTTTCATAATCGGAACCCGTCCAAAATTCTGTTCCCTAAGTGCAGGATTGCCTAGCTGATAGACCTTGTCGGCCTGCTGGGTCAAACTGTCCCACGGTTCCTTGCCGATACGGCTGACCAATTCAACATTTCCCTTAAGCTGGGACAAATGCTGACGCCCCTGCTCGGAAAAGCCTAAAATATGAACACCTGACGGAAGCTCTTCTTGCCTAGCTCCGACCAGGATATAGGTCAGCAGACGCCGGACCCGAGCCTTGGTATAGCGCTTGGTCGCCACCTGTTCAACTAGCTCTTCTATGGTCTCACTGCTTTTCAAGGCCACTCTAATCCTGACGGCCAACTCCTGATTGACCTGATAAAAGTCTGTCAAATCCGGACAGGTCACTATCTGGTAACGGAGATAAGGAAAGAGGTCCGACCAGATCACCTTGGGAGCCGTTTCCAGCAAGTGATGGGCTGGGGTGAATTTTTTGAGAAAGTCTGGCTGGTCCAGATTCTGACGAAGGGCAGTTGCGGAAGCAAATTCCTGATTAGCTGATAAGGAATGATAACCAGCGCCCTGACGTTGAATCGGGCACAGCTTTATAACCTTTCCCGTCACAGCCTTGGCATAGGCCAAGCCCAAGATATGATTGGGCGTAGAGCCTGAGAAATTGAGCCCTGCAAACTCCTGCCACATTGCCTGAGTCTTTTGAGGATAGGATAGGGAACCAGGCAGGCTAGACAGATAAGCCTCCATCTGCTCTGCCTTTTGACCATAGACCCTCGAAATACTCTCATAGTCCAACACTTCCTCAGTCCCAAAAGTCAGCTGTTCGATGCCCAGCCTCTCTAGGATGTCTACTGCCCCCTTAGCGAAAAAGTCCGCCGCCTGAACACTGACCAATAAAGGCAGCTCAAGAACCAGATCCGCTCCAGCTTCCAAAGCCATCTGTGCCCGAGTCCACTTATCCACGATAGCCGGCTCGCCTCGCTGGACAAAATTGCCGCTCATAGCGATAATTTTCAGACCAGAAGCCTGCTCCAGCAGATATTTGTGCCCATTATGAAAAGGATTAAACTCTGCGATAATACCGGTAACTGTCATTCTGTCTCACCATTATGTATAGCAGCTAATAATTTAATGATAATATTTGAGCAAATCACACAACCTGCAATAAACATAGGGATAATTGTATACGAATCAACCTGATTATTATTTAAATCATCCAATAAAAGGAAATAAGCCCCGACAATTAAAATAAATAATAGTATAATTGTAACAGCTTGAATCCATTTAGAAAAATAAATAGAAATATCTCTTATTATCGGTGGTTCCTTTCTTAAGATAAACTTAAGTAGATTAGGTATTAAAAGTAGAGAGATAATAGTGAATATCAAGAACATATTATTTGACAATAGTATCAAAATTTCATCATAAAATTTTATAATTAATTCCAACACTTTGCTATTAATTTTTACTGATTTTGAGTATTTAACAAAACAAAAAGCTAAAAAAATAGGGAATATTATATATTTTAACAACTCAAATCCATTTTCTTTCTCTACGTCTAATATCTTATTAAAAAATGAAATTGGATATCCCAATATCAACCTAACTAAATATAAACAGAGTAATACTATTAGAATAATTACTCCTAGCATAACCCCTAAAAATTTTTTTACTATTTTTGCAGAAAGTAATTTATTGATAAAATCCCAGTCACTTGAATATATTTCTTTCAACTTATCTATCAGTGAATTTAAAAAATTCTCTATTTTTTTTCTGTTCCAGTTTTTAACATAAAATTTAACTAAATAGAACAGAAAATACAAAATGACTAGCCAAAATAAAATCCTATCATTATTTGACATAATAAAAAGCTCCTTCTATTTCTCCGCTACAAAGAACCAACGTCTACTTGTTTCTGTTGGCTCCTTGTCCTCAAAGTCCGCGTAAACCTTGACATTCTTAAAGCCAGCCTGCTCCAGCAAGATATCATAGGTCAGGATCTCATAGGTCCGCTCCTCATGCACCTCATCATGGCGCGTGAAGCGCCCATCCTCCTCTTGGACAAAGAAGGTCAACTCATGCACAATAGAATGAGGCGGTTCGTCCGCATAAGAATCCCATACCATGGCAAAAGTTTCAGCATTTTCATGATAAGAATAGCCTGAAAAAACCTCGTCAATCTGGTAAATCGAGTGTACGTCAAAGATAAAGCGCCCCCCCTCATTTAGATGCTGGTAAACTTGAGTGAAGACCTGACCGACATCCACTTCGTCCTCCATATAGCAAATTGAGTCTGAATAACAAGTCACCAAATCAAACTGACCTATGCCACTCAAATCCAGCATATTGCTCTGAATAAAGGGAATGTCCAAACCGGCCTCTCTGCTGCGCTTCTCTGCCAAATCTAGCATTTCCTGACTCAAGTCCAACCCCGTCACATCAAAACCTGCCTGCTTAAAATAAATAGACAGAATGCCCGTACCACAGGCCAACTCCAGCAGCTTTTTCTTATCCTTGGGAAAATGACGCAGGCTGAAATCCGTCCACTTCTCATACAAAGAATCATCCATAATCGCATCGTAAACCGACGCGAAGGTTTCATAAGTTGCCATACTTTTCCTTTCAAAAATAGCCCAGCCAGCAGGCTGACTGAGCCGAATTCTGCTTTCTGCCCAAGGGCAAAAAATCACTTGTTTTTTTCTTCCAATAAGGCTGCAACATCTACACCAGTTGCTTCGTGCCAGAGTTTTTCCAGATTGTAATGCGCACGCATCTCCTCAGAAAAGACATGGACGACCACGCCGCCTAAGTCCAAGAGCACCCAGCCACCAGCTGCATCCCCCTCAACATGACCAGCAGACACACCCGCCGCAGCAGCTTTTTCACGGATATTTTCAGCGACTGCATCCAGCTGACGACTGTTCATCGAGCTGACGATGACAAAGTAATCTGTCACAGTAGTCAAACCTTGCAGGTCCAACGCCACAATATCTTCTGCACGCTTTTCATCGGCCGCTTTCACGACCAGTTCCAATAATTCTTGTTCTTTCATAGTTCCTCTTTAATTAAAAATGTTTTTGTAATCTAGAACATCCGCAAAACGTCCGTCCCAAATTGTTTGGTAAAAAGTATTTATTTTTTCTGCCGAAGCGTCTTCTCCATCAAAAGTTGTAAAAGCACCTTCTGGAATGACAAGTTTATAATCAAATTCAAATCCAACTTTAACTGATGCATCTACACAATATTCCGTCTGCATTCCACATAAAACTAGACGACCAATATCTTCTTTATCCAAGTAATCCTTCAAACCTGTCTCTTTAAATATACTATTATATTTCTTCTGAAAGACCTTTTCGTCTGACTTTCTATTCAAGAGAGGAGACAACTGCCAATCTTCCAATGCACTGTCTTCTGGATTTTCAATATGCTGAATATAGATAATTTCGACACCTTTACTCCTAGCCTGATGCTGCAGAAAGGAAATTTTATCCATCATTTTATCAGACTGAAAACCTGTCTCCACTAAGATATTTTGTACATCTATAATAATTAGAGCTATTTTCATTCTTCTATTTCCTTCAAATATCCTACAAAGGCATTGTAGGTCTCCAAGGTCTGGGGATAGATAGGCATCCCCTTACGGGCTAGATGCTCCACAGTTCTTGCTGTTTCGTAGGCCACAGCCTGATTAAGCGACCGCTGAGCCAGCTCTCTGGCCTTGTCTACTCCCGGAAAATCTCGGTTGTGCTCGATATAGTCAGCGACATAGACGACCTTGTCCAGTTCAGACATGGTGCCACTGCCTACTGTATGAATCTCGATGGCTCGGAGAATCTCTGCATCTTCGATTCCTAAATCTTCCTGAATCTTGTAAATCCCCACCATGCCATGCCAGACATTATTACCCCAATTTTTGAGGTCAGGATTCAGCTGGTATTTGTCAATCAAGGATAGGAAATCCTCATCCGAGACCTTTTTGGCATAGTCGTGTAGAAGACCTGCAAGACCCGCTTTTTCGATGTCAAGACTGAAGCGCTCCGCTAATTCACGGGCAGCCTTTTCCACACCTAGACAATGCCGCAGGCGCTTATCAGACATGATTGTTTCCATCTTAGCCAGCAAGGCCTCACGGCTCATGCTGATATAGCTTTCATAGGTCATAGGTAAAGCCCCTCTTTCTCGATATAGTCTAAGACTGGCTGAGGCAGCAGGAAATTTGGAGTCCGTCCCTGAGCAAGAAAATCCCGCACCATACTGGAGGAAATATCCATAAGCGGCACATCCACCCAGATGACAGGGTAAGAAGTCCCCGCCTTGTAGCGCGGCCGCTGAACACCGACAAACTGAACCAGCTCAACCAGCTCATCAATCCGGTACCACTTGGGAAGATAGTCCACCATATCCGCACCGATGATAAAGTAATAGTCCGTATCTGGATGCTGCTCTGTCAGGAGCTTCATGGTGTCGTAGCTGTAAGAAATTCCCTTGCGCTCCAGCTCAATGGGCTCAATTCCCAAGCCTTCAATGCCTTCGATAGCCAGCTCCAGCATTTTCAGCCGATGCTTTTCATCGATGGTCTCTTTCTTATCCACATGAGGCGGCTCGTACTCTGGCATGAGCAGAACCTGATCCAAGCCTAACTGTTGCCGGACCTGATCCGCCACGACCAAATGAGCATTGTGGACAGGGTTGAAATTCCCACCTAGTATGCCAATCTGCTTGCGTTTTTTATCTTTAACTTCTGGTTCTAATTCTACCTTGGTAAAGGGGGTCAGTAATTCAATAGCCATAGGCTGACATCTCCACAGAAATTTTTCCTTAAATTTGCTTGACTTTGACAGAGAGTTTGCGATTTTCCTTTTTGCTGGACTGCTTGTAGAGAATCAAGATCCGGCCAATCTTCTGCACCGTATCCACTCCGATTTCTTCTTCCAGAATCTCTGCGACCTCGTGGATATTCTCATCCGTATTCTGCAAAAGCGTAACCTTAATCAGTTCTCGTGCGTCCAGTGCTTGACGTACGCTGGTTTTGATTTGGTCATTGAGTCCATTTTTCCCAATCTGAATGATAGGTTTGAGACTATGTGCCTGACTGTTGAGAAAGGCCCGTTGTTTTGATGTTAGTGTCATGTTCTTCTATAAGGCTTGAGACAGTTGGGACTTGCTTGTCTCATCACTGTTCACGGCCTTTTCCTTCCTTATTTTAAGGGGATTTATTCCCCTTGGTTTCTTGAGTATTATATAATAGCTTTCCGAGTGACAACCGCTACACCCTCTGGCGCCCAACCAGCTACTCGGGCAGGTCCACTGACGCGAATCCAACCCAGACCAGAGAAGACGATATCCGTCTTGTCCTTGATGGTAAATTCATGCTTGACCAAGGTTGGAAATTCTTCCTTTTCCTTGCCAACTGGCGGCACTAAGAGACCGCCGACATGCTTGTCATAAAAGCCGCTGGCACCTTCCAACTTGGTCCGGTGGAGCTTGAGCTCATTGTCAAAATAAGCCGTGAAGCCTTGCTTATCACCTGCCACAAAGTCAAAGCGGCCTAGGCCACCCAAAAAGAGGGTTTGCTCTGGATTGAGCTGGTAAGTTTTGGGCTTGATTTCCTTTTTAGGACTGATGTATTTGAGATTCTTAGCAGAAAGATAGTGAGCCATCTGGTGACGATGGATAATGCCCGGCGTATCATAGATATGACTGCCGTCCGCTAAAGGAATCTCGATTTTGTCCAGAGTTGTACCCGGGAAACGCGAAGTCGTAATAATATCCTTATCGCCCGTGATTTCCTGAATAATGGCGTTAATCAGAGTGGACTTGCCCACATTGGTCACGCCGACTACATAAACGTCACGTCCCTTGCGGCAATGCTCAATCTTGTCAATCAAGTCCTTGATTGCCTGCTTGTTCTGAGCAGAGGTCAAGACCACATTGACTGGACGCAGACCTTCTTCGTGAGCTCGCTCCGTCAGCCATTGGGTCACCTTGCTATCCTTGACTGACTTAGGCAGAATATCTTTTTTATTCCCGACCAAGAGAACATCATTTCCTGCGACAAAGCGAGGTAGGCCAGGAATGACCGAGCCATTAAAGTCAAAAATATCGACAACATTGACGACCAAAGCGTCGCTATCTCCAACCTCATGGAGAAGCCGCAGAAAGTCATCATCCGTCAGCTGAACATCGCTGATTTCATTATAATGGCGCAGGCGGAAACAGCGCTGACAATAGAGTTCGCCTGTCTCCAAGCCTTTTTCTAGAGCTGACTGGGGCGTGTAGCCTAGCTTGCCCTTATCTTCTGTCTGAATAGTGGCACCGCAGCCGATACAGAGAAGTTCTTCCATACTTAAATTCCTTTTTTGTATTGAATTGGGCCGTATTTTTCAGTGATTTTTTTGAGCACACGGCGTTCACGCGCCCGATTGATTTGAGTCTTGATAGAGTCGTGCTCAACCAGTGGCTTAACCAAAATCGAACGAATCCCGGCCCGATGAGCTGCCCGAATATCCGTCATGAGCTGGTCACCCACCATGACCACTTCATTTTTTTCAAAATGAAAAAGCTTGAGTGCCCGTTCAATTCCCCAAGTGAAGGGTTTCATCGCCCAGTAGATATAGTCAATTTCAAACTTTTCAACAGCCCGTTTGACCCGTTTTTGGTTATTATTGGACACCACGATAATCCGAATGCCCGCGTCCCGCAAATCATGGAGCCACTTCTTCATCTCTGGGGTCCCATCAGGATTATTCCAAGCAATCAGGGTATTATCCAAATCCACCAAAACCGCTTTGATCCCCTGTCTTTTCAAACTCTCTACTGTCAAATCGTAAACTGCCTCAACCGCAAAGTCCGGCATATAATCTTCAATCGCCACATCTCTCTCCAAAAATTCGTATTCTCATTATTATAGCATAAAATGGGCTTTTTGGCACTTACAGCCTCAAAGATTACAAAAAGGGCAAAAGATGATATAGTAGTGATAGTATAAATGTTCTGGAGGTTTGTATGGCAGAAAAAAACAGGCAGATGCAGGCTGTTTCCCCTCTTTTGCAAAAGATTATCAACTGGTCGTCCGCTATTGGCGCTCTAGGAACGGTAGCCTTTTGTCTCTGGGCCTATTTCGCTGGCATCCTCCAGTCCAAGGAAACTCTCTCAGCCTTTATCCAGCAGGCGGGCATTTGGGGTCCACCCCTCTTTATCTTCTTGCAGATTCTACAGACAGTCGTGCCCATTATCCCTGGCGCCCTGACCTCTGTCGCTGGCGTTTTCATCTACGGTCATATCATCGGCACCATTTATAACTATATCGGTATTGTCATTGGTTGCGCCATTATATTTCACCTGGCGCGCACCTACGGTCCAGCTTTTGTTCAGTCTGTTGTCAGCAAGCGTACTTATGATAAATATATCAGCTGGCTGGATAAGGGCAACCGATTTGAGCGCTTCTTTATTTTCATGATGATTTGGCCCATCAGTCCAGCCGACTTTCTATGTATGCTGGCCGCCCTGACCAAGATGACTTTTAAAAAGTACATGCTGATTATCCTTCTCTGCAAGCCTATCACTCTCGTCATCTATACCTACGGATTGACCTATATCATTGATTTTTTCTGGAAAATGGTCTCCAAATGAAAAGAAGTTGAATTGCACCGCACCCCAAAAGTTAGACAGAAAAAATCTAACTTTTTGGGGGGTTAAAATGAAACTAACTTATGAGGATAAAGTTCGAATCTATGAACTAAGAAAACAAGGAATCAGCTTAAAGCGACTTTCAGAAAAATATGAAATGAACCTTTCAAAACTTTTGACATCCCAACCTCTTTCTAAAACTTTACTTATTACAGCACAAACCATAAAGAAAAATCAGCCAGTTTTGACTGATTTTCGTCTCATGATTAAGCAAAGATTTTATTCTGGCGATACCAAAATCTTGATCTGCGCCTTGTCCTGAGTCAGCTCGATAAAGCCTTCTTGCACAATATCCTCTAGCTTAATCTTCTTGGTCACAAGCTTGTCAGCAGAGAAATAGCCCTGCTCCATCAGCTCCAGCACCTTAGGGAAAATATGCCGGTAAGCGATAATGCCCTTAAGCGATTTCTCTTGAATGGCAAATTCATTTGGATTAATGTTAGCTTCTCGTTCCCAGATAGAAACCACCATACATTCTCCAGCCTTGTGGACAGCAGCTAAAGCTTGTCCCAGCACAACCGGCACCCCAGTCACTTCATAAGACACATCTGCCCCGCCACCAGTTAAACGCTGAATAGCAGCTACCACATCTTCGCCTTCTTCTGGTCGCACAATGATGGCCCCAAGCTCCTCTGCCTTGGCTTGGCGTTCTGGAGATAATTCAACTCCATAAATCTTAGAGGCACCGGCTGCCCGCAAAGCCTCAATAATCAAGAGTCCGATTGGTCCCAAACCGAAGACAACTGCTGTATCGCCTGTCTTAAGAGCCGACTGACGGACCGCGTAAACAGCCACAGCAGCTGGTTCTGTCAAGGCCGCCTGCTCATAGCTAAGGCTGTCTGGAACTTTGTGAACAATGTCTCCGTCCAAAACACAGTATTTGGCAAAACCGCCGTCTGCCGCCAGACCAACAAAGTTTAGATTAGGGTCCAGATTATAGTCACCGACAAGATTATGCTTAGCTAAAATGGGCTCAACTGTTACCCGATCGCCAACTTTGACCCGTGTCACAGCACTGCCGACCTCAACAATTTCCCCAGCAAACTCATGTCCCAAAGTTACAGGCGCTTTCTGGCCAGAGTAGACGTGCTCTGTTTCTGTCGGAATAAAAATCGGTCCGTCCAGATATTCATGCAAGTCAGTTCCACAAATTCCTGTATACTTGACCGCAATTTTGACCTGATGCGGTTGGACTTCCGGTACATCCACTTCTTCAATACGAACATCTTTAGCGCCATACCAACGCGCAGCATTCATTTTTGCCATAAACATACCTCGCTTTATAATTTATTAGTTTTATTGTAAACCCTTTCAGAAATCTTGTCAAAAGATTAGCTACATTTTCAAAAAATAGCATACAAAAAACCAGCATCAGCTGGTCATAGACTTATTCTGCAATTCTAGCAGTATAAAAAGGCAGAAGGAAGAGGAAGCTAATGCACAGAATCAAGAGAATCACACGAAGCCATCCGCCAAATAGAAGCGCAACCACTAAAGTTACTAAATAAACGGAAAAATTAGTAAAATTAGTTTCAATCAGCAAGGTTTGGCCTGCTTTAACTGTCACTGGCTTGGTTTTCATAGGAGCAGATCCCGCACGGACTTCTGCTTCATTAGCCGCAATTGGAAAAACAACCTCTTCTCCGTTTTTGATTGCGCCAACTTTCTGACCATCGATAAAGACTGGAAACTTACCAATAATCCCTACAAAACCTGTCTCGCGTTTGATTTTAATTTCTGACATAAAAGACTCCTTTGTTTTTTCTATTATTTTAACATAGAAAACTTGAGACTACAAATAAGGGAATTATGATATAGCAAAAATATCAATAGTCGGAAGAACTAGAACTACTAGAATGATTTTCATCATCAGATGATGAGCTATTTTTCGAACTGCTAGATGATGATGACGAGCTAGATGATGATGGTGTCGTTGCTTCTGTCACGTAAAGAGTGATTTTTTTATTAGACTTGAGGTCAATTTTCTGACCTGCCTTTGGCGACTGAGAAGTCACCAAATCCGCTTGTGTCGAAGTAACCTTTCGATCAACAACCCGCTCAATCCGAGACGAAGAAACTCCCATTTGAATTAAGTAACTACGAGCATTGGCATAGGTGTACTGCATGCTGCCAAAGTCAGGCATAAGCATACTAGGCACTTCTTTCGCTACGGTCAGCTTGATCTTATGATTAGAAGACAAATCATAGGTCGAACCAGCTGCCGGTGACTGACGAATCACCTGACCTGGCTCGTACTCGTCTGATTCTTCCTCAACAATCTCAATCAATTTCTCAGAAACATTATAGTTTGTTTTCAGATTTTCAACCACGGCTGATCTTGTTTGACCAACATAGTTCTCCATAGTAAATGTTTTTTGATTAGTTACACTTGGAGCACTAATATTTTTTGTCTTGTCTATTTTTGAATCCTTCTTTGATGAAGAACTTTTCAACACAGATGATGGTGATTTCCCATTTTGATTATTTTTAGAAGAGTCATGCTGTATAGCTATAAAAGCATAAATTCCAAAACATATCATTATTACACTAGGAACTAGAAAGTAAATTTTTCTCCACCTCTCCTTTTTTCTATTTCTTGCTTCAACTTCATTATATTCTTCAACCGCATCATCAAGCAGACTTTGTAATTTCGTCAATTTCTCAGGATTATCTGTTTGTGCCATGAGGACACGTAACTGATGAATTCTATCTTCATAGAATCTCTCTTCTTCTTTTTCAGCCTGTCTTTCTTGCAATATCAATTGAGTGTGTTGGAGGTTTGTTTGTTGTTGTAAAAGATCACCTTGCCGTTTTAATTCTGCGTTTCTCTCCTGTTCACGCATGTCTCTTTCCCAATTATTGTAACTTCCCATTATAATATCTCCCGTTTTATTTTTATCCTAATTTGCATTATAGCCAAATTCTCTTGACTTCAAAATATTCTTCCACCAAGATTCTCTTTTCAACACAAATGAATCATCAACTTTACCATTATAATTCTCTAAAACCGAGTATTGAAAATTTTCTTTTATATATTCAACTCCTTCATGAGAGACGAGCTCCTTAAGCTCTTTATTATTTCCATGTATGCTATCAATATAGGATTGCCATCTTTGTAGCAACATTCCGTTATCTCCTGTTGCAGAACCAACATATAATTTACCATTCTGTTTATCAGTAAGTAAGTATACTGCTTTCTGATTTGAAAGAGCAGTAATCCAATCTTTCTTTTTAAATCGTAAAATTGTTTCTAATTGATGGTAGGACAAACTTATATTATCATAACCAGGAAAATCATCACCTCCATATACATCCGGCAAAATTTGAAATACTTCTATTTTTTCCACGATATTTTTGAAATGAAACACAGGTGCTCTACTAGGCCTTTTGCAACGAACAATCAAACGTCCATATAAACCAGAATATTTAATTAACTCTCTTCCTTCATAATTTTGACCAAATGTAACACCCAATTCTTTAGTGACTTCTTTTATAGTTGTCAAAAGCCAAGTATCATAACTCATTTGAACAAGATTAACTGCAATGTCATCTATATTATAATATCGTCTTTGGTTTCTCCAAAATAAATTGAAACTATTTAATAATTCTGGCTCTCTTAAATAAGTTTCAACTGGATTCTCCCCTGTCCAATTATTAAACTTTATTTTAACTCTTGAGATTTCTTTATCATCGAAATCTAGAATATCCTTCAACAAAATTTTTCCTTCCATAATCTTCCTCCCTAAAAAACAATTTTATTTGTGTTTACTCCTTAATTATAATCCAAAGTTGTCACTTGGTCAACGCTTTATACAGTTGAATTTTTTAGATTTCTACATAAAAAACCAGCCTCACGACTGGTTTTCTACTTATTTCTATAATTTCTCCAACTCTTCATTGAGCAGTTTTTGTGCTACTTGTGGGTTGGCTTGGCCCTTAGTAGCCTTCATGAGCTGGCCAATCAGGGACTTAGCCGCATTCTTATTGCCACCCTTATAGTCATTGATAGCTTTTTCGTTGTTGGCAAATACTTCTTGGATGATTGGCAGAAGCTGGGCAGGGTCTGAGATTTGAATCAGGCCTGCTTTTTGTACATATTCCTTAGCAGAGCCACCATTTTTAGCCAGATGGACAAAGACCTTCTTAGCAATCTTAGAGGAAATCGTGCCATCTGCAATCAGAGCAATCATCTCAGTCAGATTCTCGGGTGTCAGCTCAATCTCAGAGATAGTCTTGCCTTCGGCATTGAGATATTGGGCTACATCTCCTTGGAGCCAGTTAGAGACAGCCTTAGCGTCACCTCCTGCGGCAACAGCTGCTTCAAAGAAATCTGAAACTGCTTTCGTCGCTGTCAACTGTTTGGCATCGTAGTCAGACAGGCCGTAGTTTCCCACATACTTGGCACGTCGTTCTTTTGGAAAGGCTGGCAGACTGCTGCGCACTTGCTCAATCCAAGCATCTTCAATCTCAAAGATAGGCAGATCAGGCTCTGGGAAGTAACGGTAGTCCGCTGAACCTTCCTTGACCCGCATGAGCAGGGTTTCGCCAGTCGCTTCGTCATAACGACGGGTTTCCTGACGGATTTGGCCACCACTGCGTAGGATTTCAGCTTGGCGTTTTTCCTCAAATGCCAGACCCTTACGGACAAAGTTGAAAGAGTTGAGGTTTTTCAGCTCAGTCTTAGTACCAAACTCTTCCTGACCGTAAGGACGGATAGAAATATTGGCATCAACCCGCATGGAACCCTCTTCCATCTTGACATCCGAAATACCCGTGTACTGGATGATTTCCTTGAGGGCAGTCAGATAGGCATAAGCTTCTTCTGGACTGCGCATATCTGCTTCCGATACAATCTCAATCAGCGGCACCCCTTGGCGGTTGAGGTCCACATAAGAGTAGCCATCGCTGCCGTGGGTATTCTTTCCTGCATCTTCTTCCAAGTGGGCTCGCTCGATACGGATTTTCTTGGTCGTGCCATCTTCTAGTTCAATCTCAATCCAGCCATTGTAGCCAATTGGCTCATCAAACTGAGAAATTTGATAGGCTTTTGGATTGTCCGGATAAAAGTAATTCTTGCGGTCAAAGTGCATCTTCTGGTGAATATCCATGTTCAAAGCCAGAGCAGCCTTGATACCATAGTCAATAACACCCTTGTTCATAACAGGCAGAACACCCGGGAAGGACCAGTCAATGATATTGGTGTTGGCATTTGGATCTTCACCGAAGTGAGCTGGAGCCGGTGAGAAAATTTTTGAATTGGTCTTCAATTCAACATGGACTTCCAGTCCGATAACTGTTTCAAAGTTCATTATTTTTCACCTCCAAAGATAACTGGCTGCTGTTTGTGGTAGTCAGTCGTCGCTTCAAATGCTGCGGCTGCTTGATAGATAGTCGCTTCATCGAAGTGGTTCCCAATCAGCTGCAGGCCGACAGGAAGACCATCTACAAAGCCAGCTGGGATTGAAATGCCCGGCAGGCCAGCCAGATTGACTGGAATGGTCAAAAGGTCAGCCAGATACATGGCCACTGGATCTTGGTTTTGACTGCCCAAGTCATAAGCAACCGTTGGTGCAGTTGGGCCTAAGATCAAGTCGTATTTTTCAAAAACCTTAGCAAAATCTTGCATAATCAAGGTCCGAACCTGACCAGCTTTCTTGAAATAAGCATCGTAGTAACCAGATGACAAACTGAAAGTTCCCAGCATGATGCGGCGTTTCACCTCTTCACCAAAGCCTTCACTACGAGATTTGACATAGACATCTTCTAGATTTTCAATGCCTTCTGCGCGGTAGCCATAGCGAATACCGTCAAAACGTTGCAGGTTAGAGCTGGCTTCAGAGGAAGCAATGATATAGTAAACAGCCACGCCGTACTTGCTGTGAGGCAGGCTAACCTCTTCAACGATAGCTCCTAGACTTTCCAAGTGCTTCGCTGCTGCTAAAATCGTTTCCTTGACCTTGCTGTCAATTCCCTCACCCATGTATTCCTTAGGCAAGGCAATCTTCATCCCCTTGATATCTTGGCCAATCTTGCTGGTAAAGTCTGGTACTGCTTCTTGTGATGATGTAGAGTCCTTAGGATCATTACCAGAAATAACATTCAAAAGCTGGGCATTTTCCTTCACTGTCTGAGAGAAAGGCCCAATCTGGTCTAAAGAAGAGCCAAAGGCAATGAGACCAAAACGCGAAACCCGTCCATAAGTTGGCTTGAGGCCGACTACACCGTTAAAGGAAGCCGGTTGACGAATAGAACCACCCGTATCTGAACCCAGTGACAGACGAACCTGACCAGAGGCAACAGCTGTCGCTGAACCACCAGATGATCCACCAGGAACCTTGCTGCTGTCCCAAGCATTCTTAGTCGTCTTAAAGTAAGAGTTTTCGCTAGAACCCCCCATGGCAAACTCGTCCATGTTGGTCTTACCAACGATAATCATGTCCTTACCGTAAAGCTTCTCTACGCTAGTCGCATCGAAAATCGGCTTGTAATTGTAGAGTATCTTAGAAGCAGCCGTCGTCAAAATCCCCTTGGTTGAGATATTATCCTTGACTGCCAGCGGAATTCCGCTCATAAGATTGTCCGCATCAATGCCCTTGGCGTCTAGAGCCGCAGCCTGAGCTAAAGCCTCCTCTTCGCTGACAGTAATGAAGCTGTCCACAGCCGCTTCACGTTCTTTGATGTCTGCTAAAGTTGCCTGAGTTAACTCTACTGCAGAAATTTCTTTCTTGACCAACAAATCGTGCAGCTCTTCAATAGTCTTGTGATTAAAAGTCATTAGGCATCTCCTCCGTCATCTAGGATGGCAGGCACTTTGATGTAGCCCCGCTCTTTTTCAGGTACATTTTGGAAAAGCTCTTCCCGATTCCAGCCTGGCTGTGCCACATCTTCTCTCATATAGTTGATATTGGCAGCTACATTGGAAGTGAAAGGCACACCCTCCGTGTCCACTTCATTGAGCAATTCGACCATATCGACAATCTTGGTTAAGGTCGTCGCAAACTCAGCCGTTTCTTCTGGTGAGAAAGCCAGTTTTGACAGCTTAGCAACGTGACTTACTTCTTCTTGAGTAATCTTCATCTCTGATTCCTTTCATAAGATATGTGAGCTTTAGCGACTGAAAATAACAATTTCTAGATGACATCTTTATTTCCAAGCTTCAGCTCACCTTTACTTTGACAAGCCAGGGACGCTGATTTATTTGACATCCGCTAGCCCTTTTCTTCAGCATCTTCCTGCTATTCTTCAGGAATTCGCATCATTTCATTTTACCATATTTCAGGCTAATTCTTCAATTCCAAATGCAGTTCTTTGAGCTGTCTTTGGTCTACCAAACTCGGACTTTCCAGCATAGGGTCAAAGCCAGTACCATTTTTCGGAAAGGCGATGACTTGCCGGATATTTTCTTCCCCAGCCAAAATCATAACCAAGCGATCCAAGCCTAGAGCCAAGCCGCCGTGTGGTGGGAAGCCGTATTCTAAGGCTTCCAGGAAGAAACCAAAGTCCCGCTCATAGTCTTCCCGGCTCATGCCCAATAGCTCAAACATCGCTTCCTGAGCCTTCCTGTCATGAATCCGTAGACTCCCACCGCCGATTTCATAGCCATTCAAGACGATGTCGTAAGCGTGACTGCGGAATTGATCTGGCTCCTGACCTTCTTCAAAAATGCCCTGTGTGAAAGGATGGTGCATGGCTTGATAGCGGTTTTGGTCTTCATTCCACTCCAGCAGCGGCCAATCCACAACCCAGAGAAAATGAAGCAGACTCGGATCAATCAAATCTAAAGCTTTCGCGACTTCTATACGCAGATGTCCTAAAGCTTCCTGAGCCCGACGCTTCTTGGCCATGACTAGCAGTATGAGGTCTCCATCCTTGGCCTCAAAACGTGCTAGTAAATCCCGACTCTCAGCCTCAAAGGTGCTAGCCAAATCACCAACTAACTGACTATTTTCAACCTTGAGGCTGGCAAAACGACTGCAGCCAAATTCCTTCATTTCCTGATAGTAATGACTCAGTTGTTTCTTACTAAAAGCGCTAGCCGCATCCGGCACACAAATTCCCATCACTTCCTCTTGGCTATCCAAGGCTTTCTTGATGAGAAGAGAGTCATTGGACTGGCATAAATCCGTCAAATTCTTTAGCTCCAGACCAAAGCGCGTATCCGGCTTATCAGAGCCGAAGCGGCTCATAGCCTCTTCATAACTGATAGTCGGAAAAGCTTCTGTCAACTCTAAACCGTGAGTTTTCTTGACGACAGCCTTGAGCATAGCTTCAACCAGAGCTCGGATTTCTTCCTCGCTGGCAAAACTCAGCTCCAAGTCCACCTGGGTAAACTCTGGCTGGCGATCCCCCCGCAGGTCTTCGTCACGGAAACAACGAACAAGCTGATAATAGCGCTCGAGGCCAGCGCCCATCAGTAACTGCTTGAGCATCTGAGGGCTCTGAGGCAGCGCGTAGAATTGGTTTTTAAAGACCCGACTAGGCACCAAGAAATCCCTAGCTCCTTCAGGAGTTGACTTGGTCAGATAAGGCGTCTCCACTTCCAAAAAGTCCAAACGGTTCAAATATTCCCGAATGGTTGAGGTGACCTGGTGACGCAGTTTGAGGTTATGTGTCATCTTCTCACGCCGCAAGTCCAGGTAGCGGTATTTCTGACGCAGGTCTTCCCCTGTATGGGCATGCTGGTCCAGCTCAAAAGGCAGGGCCTTACTGCTAGCAATAACCTCAATCTTCTCTGCCCTCAGCTCAATCTGGCCAGACTTGATGGCCTTGTTGACAAAGCGCTCTTCCCGCTGAACCACTTGCCCCGTCACTGCAATGACATCCTCTTTGCCAATGTCTTCCAGCTTAGCAAAATCTTCAATCTCACCGCCAACGAAGACCTGAAGCAAGCCCTCGCGATCCCGCAATTCAATAAAGGCCAGCTTACCGTGATTGCGGATATTGGCCACCCAGCCAGTTGCGGTCATGGTCTGTCCGACCTGTTCTAAACCATAGTTTCCGATAAAAATTTCTTTCATGTTCTTTCCCTTTCAAAACAATTAGTAGCTCCGCCCTATTGTTCAGGATATTAGCTATATTTCCCCATCGTCTTCACTGGACCTACTGCAAAATAAAAAGCTTCCGTCTCTAAAACAGACGAAAGCCGTGGTACCACTGTTATTCGCCGCCCTAAAAGGCAGCCTCTGAACTCGTAACGTGAGCGACGTTTGTGCTTAATCACACAAAAGATTACGAAACATGTTCTTCGGTTTTTGCTTTCTTGGTACTGCTCTCAGCTATCAGCACTCTCTGTGCAAGTCAGCAAGCCTACTCTGCTTCTCTTTTACTCTTAAATTGTATCTATTATAGTCGAACCCAGAACATTTTGCAAGTGGTTTAAGGCAAATTTGTGATTTTCCTCTGACAGAGAAGCTACAGCTGGCTCTACCACCTGAATCTGATAACCAAGATTATAGGCATCAATCGCTGTATGCAAGACGCAAATATCCGTCAAGACCCCTGTCAAAATAACCGTATCTACCTTTCTTTCCCGCAGGCGGATATCTAAATCCGTACCAGAAAAAGCAGAATAATGTCGCTTATCCATCCAAAAGACCCGCGAATCTGCTTGATACTTGTCATAAAAATCAGCCAAAGGACCATAAAGATTGCGACCGCTAGTTCCTTTGATATTGTGAGGCGGAAACAGCTTGCTTTCTGGGTGAAAGGCATCATTCTCATCATGGGCATCAATAGCAAAGAAGATATAATCGCCTCTGTCAAAAGCTGCCTCAGTCACTTGAGCAATGGCTTCAGAAATTGCCTGAGCGGGCGCTCCTGCTGTCAACTTGCCCTCATCTGCGACAAAATCAACTGTATAATCAATGGAAATCAGTGCTTTAGCCATTAGTAGTCCCTCTTTTTAATTTCATCAAAGACATCCGGAATCAGGACTTTTAGATAAGTTCCCTTCATTCCCAGCGAGCGGCTTTCAATAATCCCTGCACTCTCCAGCTTACGCAAGGCATTAACAATCACTGAGCGGGTAATCCCGATACGGTCAGCAATGACAGATGCTGTCAGCTGGCCTTCATTGCCATTGAGCTCTCCCAAAATTGCTGAAACAGCTCTCAGTTCTGAGTAAGACAGAGTATTGACCGCCATGGTCACAGCTGTCCGGCGGCGGATATTTTTCTCATCCTCTTCCCGCTGGAAGTTAAGCAGCTGGATACCAACCACTGTGCTGGCAATCTCAACCAAAATCAGATCATCGTCCGCAAATTCCTTGTCATTGCGCCAGATAATCAATGAGCCCAAACGAATCCCTGAAACATGGATGGGAGCAATAGTAGTCAGGCCATCTGGAAAATCGTCCTTGGTCTCTACCGGAAAAATCGTCAAATCATGCGTAACCGGCAGATTAGCCTCCGTTTCATAAACCAGGTTGGCTTCTTGGACATACTCCTCTGGGAAATTCTTATCTTGGAAAAAAGCTTCTACGCGGTCATTATTGGTCTTATAGCGCATGAAATAGCCTAGAAGACGTCCCTTGCTATTGATAATGCAGGCATTGCAGTGGATAATATCAGCCAACTGGCGCGTAATAGCATTATAGGGCAAATCTTCCTGCATCTGCTCTTCCGAGCGTTTCAGAATAGACGTAATTTTTCGTGTTTTTTCTAGTAAATCGGCCATATTTTTACCTCATATTTATTAGCTTCATTGTAACATAAAAGCAGTGAAATTTCAATAATTATCTGAAAATTTTTTATTGAAAAACAATTACATACAATTCCATAAAATAAAGAATTTTTCAAGTATATGACTTGATATATCAAGCCATATTAAACAAAAAACAGTCAAGAATTTGACTGTTTTTGATTGCTTTTGTTCTTTCTAATCAAGAGAACGTTTCTTGTAGAATAATTTCATAGCCATGAGCAGAAGCATTTGGCCTGCAAAAATGAGCCAAGAAGAGTTTTCCCCTGTCTTAGGCAAGGCATGACCTGAAGCAGCTGCCTGCTTATGATTTCCAGGGCTAGCACTTCCAGCACTTCCAGCATTTCCAGTAGTTCCAAGAGCTGTATGCTGAGGATCTCCTGCTTGTCCAGTAAGCGGAGAGCGAGCGAAACGCTCCTCTGTGTGAGCCAAAACAGATTGGTAATAACGAATATCTTCTTCCTTATTTTGCTCAGCATATGTTTGAGCTAGCAAGTCGTATGTCGCCTTAGCTTGTGCTTGAACTGCAGTTAAAACTGCTACTTTTGCTTCTTGATCTGTTTGGGCTGTAAGAGCTGCTTGGTAAGCAGCCTGAACTGCGGCTAGTTTAGTTTTAGCTTGTTCCAAGTTTTCTTCTGCATTTTCAAGATTTGACAATGACTCTTTAGCCATTTGCAAAGCTGCTTCAGCATCTGTAACAGCTTTTTCAAGAGTAGTCTTTCTTTCTTTTGCTGCATTCAAAGCTGCGTCTAGCTGAGCCAACTTATCTGATTCAGTTTTTAGAGCTTCTTGAGCTGCGGCAACTGTCGCTTGAACAGCAGTCAGAGCTTCTTGGGCCTGAGTTAATTTTTCTGCTTTAGTCTTGTCATCCAAGTTTGAGTTTTGCAGGGCTACTTGTGCTACTGCTAAAGCCGCTTGATCAGCTGCCAACTTCTCTTGAGCTGCAGCAAGAGCTGCTTGAGCCTGAGCAGTTGCTGACTCACCTGCTTGAGCTTGGGCCTGAGCCAGTTGCTGGTTGGCTTGTTCTAGAGCTGCAGCCTTCCGATTGTAAGTGGTTTGAGCAACTCCTTTAGATGCCAGAGCCAGTTGATTAGCCTTGAAGGCAGCGTCATAGGCAGTTTGAGCCTGAGCTACTTCCTGCGGATCTACTTTTGCTGTTGCAGCTTTGCCTGTAATCGGGCTGTCATTGAAGTTCTTTTTGCTGGCATATTTGACCTGATCTTCTGACACCATAGTGAAATGAGCCATAGTGATGTCGCTTTCCATTGAGAAATCAACACCCAGATAGTTTTTCTGACGACCAGTATTGAGACCAGAGATAGATGTAGCATGCAGCCATTCATAGCCATTAAACATGAATTCAACAACGGAATCATAGATTCGTCTCTTCATTTCAGCCACACTCATTTGGCCAGCTTTTTCTCTCCAAATATAAGCGTTTTCATAATACTGGAGACCTTTGCTCTCTTGCTCAGCACTTGTGGTCATTAAACCATATTCACGCGCTACGCGGTTAATTGCTTTAGCATCGTGATGGTATTTCTCCATCAAATCCCAGTTCCAGTTGTCTTTGCGGTATTCTGTCGCCACCTTATCAGCGAAATCAATTGAAGACGGTGTCACAACTACTTCGCCTGTTCCCATCTGAGCACGCAACTGGTTGATGAGTTCTGAAGCAAACTGTGAAAGTTCCTGACGAACATTCTGTGGAATATTGTTGGTATCAATCAAAGCTTTGCTATCTGTAGGATCTGCTACATAACGATTGAGAGCCTTAGCACTGGCATTAAGTGCAGCCAGTCTATTTTGAATCTCATTAGTTTTTTGCTTTGATAAATTCGGTGCGATTAGCTCTCTCAAGGCTGCAATGTATTCCGGCGTCATAGACACACGGTTTTTATTGCTAGAAGCTTCAGTAGTAATTTTTCCAGCTTGAGCCTTTTGCAAAGCCTGTTGAGCTTGGTTCAAGTCTGACTGTGTCTTCTCAGTCGCAGCAGTTTTTTCCTGCAAGTTCTTTTGAGAAGCATCACGAGCCGTCTTAGCTTGAGTCTGGTTGGTCTGAGCTTTTGCAACCTCAGCCTGCTTCTGACTGTCAGTCTGACGAGCTGTAGCTACTTTTGCTTGAGCTGTTTCAACAGCAGACTGGTCAGCTGCCACCTTGTCTTGGGCTGCTTTCACATTTTTTTCTGCTTTAGCTGTAGCGTCCCCACTTAGGTTGGCCTGAGCTTCCTTCACGTCATTTTGAGCTTTAGCAAGACGTCCTTCTTGAGTTTTCGCTTGCTCTTGAGCTTCTTTAGTCTTGGCTGCCTGGGCATCGCGCTCAGCTTCAGCCGTCTTAGTTGCTTGGTCAGCTTTAGCCAATTCTGACTTGTTGCTGTCCACTTGAGCTTTTTGATTGCTCTCTTCTTGCTTAGCTGTTTCAATAGCTTCCGGACCAGCTTTATCAGCTGCCTCCTGTGCCCGGTTAGCTTCAGCTTGTGCTTGCTCGACCTGACTTTGAGCGGCAGCAGTATTTGCTTGAGCTTGAGCCAAATCAGCTTTCCCTTGTGCAACATTGCTGTCGGCTTCTTGTACAAGAGCCTGAGCAGCATCTACCTGTTCTTTCGAAACAGATTCATCCTTTTGTGTGTTTTCTGCCTGTGGTTGGCTTTGACTAACGGGCGCATCAGAATAAGACTGATTATCAACTAATTGATCAGCCTGAACTCCTTCTGCGAGCACCAAAGACAATGCCGCTGCACTGACAGAAAAAGCACTAAGTGTCTTTTTCATTGTCAATATAATCTCCTCCACTTTTTCATCATTGTTAAAAACATTGACAAACACATTCTACCATGTTTGTCTTCTGGAAGGAAGACGCTAACACATTTTTTTAAGCATTTTTGGACAGATACATAAAAAATGTTGGACAAAATCCTAAAAAATGTCGGTAAAACCACCTATAATTTTTACCAATCGACCTCAAATTCAATTTCCAGAGCATCTTAATTTTTTTATTTTTGCAATTCAAAGACAGCCATAAAACTAAAAAATATGTAAGATTGATAAGAAAAAGGCCGGAACTTTGTCCAGCCTTTTTGTAGCATCCGCTTATTAACGGCGATATTGGCGCAAGAAGCGCGTCATTTTTTCTTGGATTTGAGCTAACTCATCTACTCGAGGCAGATAAACGATTCGGAAATGATCTGGGTCCTTCCAGTTAAAGCCTCGTCCATGGACGAGAAGGACTTTTTCCTGCTTGAGGAAATTGAGCACAAACTGCTCATCATCGTCGATATGATACATGTTCCGGTCAATTTTCGGGAAAATATAGAGACCAGCTTTAGGTTTTACAGCTGACAGTCCCGGGATGTCCTGAATAGCCTGATAGATGAAATTACGCTGCTCATAGATACGACCACCTGGCAAAAGCAGTTCATCCACAGATTGGTGACCGCCAAGTGAGGTTTGGACGACTTGCTGAGCCAAGACATTGGAGCACAGGCGCATGTTGGAGAGCATGTTTAACCCTTCGATATACCCCTTAACATGGTGCTTAGGTCCAGATAATACCATCCAGCCAACACGGAAGCCTGCGATTCGGTGCGACTTAGAAAGACCATTCATACTGACACAGAAGATATCAGGAGCCAGACTAGCTACAGACGTATGGACATTGCCGTCCATCACCATGCGGTCATAAATTTCATCCGCAAAGATAATGAGATTGTTCTGGCGAGCAATTTCCACAATTTCCAGCAGCAGTTCCTTAGGGTAAAGTGCTCCTGTTGGATTATTAGGGTTGATGATAATGATAGCTTTGGTATTAGATGTGATTTTTGACTTGATATCGTCAATATCTGGATACCATTCTGACTGCTCATCACAAACATAGTGAACAGCATTCCCACCAGCCAGACTGACTGCAGCCGTCCAGAGTGGGTAGTCTGGCATCGGTACCAGCACCTCGTCCCCGTCATCCAGCAATCCCTGCATGGACATGACAATCAGCTCGCTGACACCATTTCCCAGATAAATGTCATCAATATCTACATTAGGAAAATTCTTAAGCTGGCAATATTGCATAATGGCCTTACGGGCTGAAAAAATTCCCTTGGAGTCAGAGTAGCCCTCACTGTCACGCGCATTCATAATCAAATCATGAATGACCTCATCCGGAGCGGTAAAACCAAATTCAGCCGGATTCCCTGTATTGAGGCGGAGAATCTTTTCACCATTGGCCCGCATGCGCATAGCTTCATCCAAAACCGGACCGCGAATATCATAGGCAACATGTTCCAGCTTGCTGGACTTGTCAAATTCTTTCATTCTTATTTTTCCTCTATTCATCAGAATGTTATCATTATACCACCAGAAAAAGCGATTGACAACAAAAAAATAAGCTCACTTTTCACGCGATTATGAAGCGATTTATAAGATAAAGAGCACTATTCCTTTTCTAACCCCTCAAAGTAAAGGAATCTTTTTCTGCTTGCAATTTTCTGACAGCATTTCCATTTTATCTTTACTTTTTTTCTGAAAAGGGTTACAATAGAAACAAGAAAATAGTTGCAAATCACTCGGACGTTATGGACTGATTGATTTTTGGTCAGCCCAATCATTCTGTGAATGATGCGACGTCCTTTGCCGACCATTTTAGAGGAGGTAGCTCTATGACTCAGAAATATGAAAACATTATGGTTGCTGTGGATGGTTCTCACGAATCCGAACTAGCTTTTGAAAAAGGTGTTAACGTAGCTCTCCGAAACGGCTCTCGTCTCACTATCGCCCACGTCATTGACACCCGGGCTTTGCAAAGTGTCTCAACCTTTGATGCAGATGTCTACGAGGACTTGCAGGAAGATGCCAAAAAGCTGACAGCTGAGTTGAAAGAAAAGGCTCAAAAATCCGGTATCAAATATGTTGACATTGTCATTGAGATGGGCAATCCTAAGACTCTCTTGGCTACAGATATCCCAGAAGAGCACAAGGTAGATCTGATTATGGTTGGTGCTACCGGTCTCAATGCCTTTGAACGGCTGCTAGTCGGTTCTTCCTCCGAATATATCCTGCGCCACGCCAAGGTTGACTTGCTGGTGGTCAGAGACCCAGAAAAGACTTTATAAAAACTAGAGCAGTTCAATGACTGCTCTAGTTTTTCGTTTATGCGAGGTATTTTTATCTATCTTAATCTGTATTCCATTTCTGAAGACTTCGTTTACATTTTGCAAATATTTTTTAGAATTAGACTGTAAATTATTAAATTGATTTCCATGTTTGAAAAAATAATTTATATACTCACCACCCATTTTCGTGATAAAATTTATCAACTATCCCCAGTCGTAATCAGAAATAGCTGAACTATTTTTTGTTTCTCTTAAGTCAATCCCTAATTTTCTTAATGCGGCTAAGGACATATGCTCCAAACAAATTGGACCTAAAACTGAATCTTCCATCGAAAGTCTGACTGAAATTTCTTTTAGTTTATTTATAACATCAACATCACAGATATCACTATCAACGACTTCTCTTATTATGTGATAAGACACAATTGGATTTAAATCTATATTATTTATTAAATCATTATTTTTATAGGCTTTAGTTTTAATTTTTTTAAGAATATTCACCATTAAATTATTTTGTTACTGTTCCAGCAAATAATCAGCAATTGTTTTCGTTGAATCTGATATGACTTCATTAACTGTTTTTCTTGTTCCAAAGTCGTTATGCCAATAATGAATATCTGATAAACCACCGCGTGGTGGAAAAAGTTCTTGATAAAGAGTAAATTTTTCCCTTGTACTTAGCTCGTCATTGGTATTCAAAGATTTTTTTAAATATTTTAAATCCTCTACTTGCGGATGAACGTTTTTAATCTTATATCTGTCAATTATTGATAACAAATCATCAATTGCTTTTAAAACTGTTTCTAACATACTAATATTTTCCTGTCCTAGAGTCATATTCAAAACGTTTTTACTCGAAGTTAGGATCGTGTTTGCTTAACAAATCTACGAGACGAAAAGGGCAAGGAAAGCATCCTACCCTAAAATTCTTTATACTATATCAATCTTCTAAAATCACAGGAAAAATATCTTCCCCTCTATGCATTTTTTCTTCCATTTCTTTCCACTCTAAAACCAATTTATATAGTTCATCAGTTGAAATAAAGCAAGGTTCCCCAAGACTTTCATCATCCATTTGATAGTATACTTCTGTTTCTTCTTTACCTATATCAATATTTAGCATATTACCGCCAAAGTCTGATTCTTCTTTTTGACCAGTAACAACTGCCTCTAATTCTTTTTGAATATGGGTGTAAAAATTATGAACCTCAGAATTTAAAAAGTCTGACAATGATTGAAATTTTTGATCAGTAAACTTCAAAATTAACATTATATCATTTTCTTCATTTCCAAAAACCAAAACTGAATATGTTCTCTCCATTAACCTTACCTCTAAACTCATTTTACTCCATTGGGAATGCTGATATAATCTTTCCATCAGATTCTCTTATATACATTCCAATCTTTAATCCATTATGACTTTTTCCAATGTATGTGTTTCCATAAGCTAAAACTTTATTAGAATATGCCTCATTAATGGTATCTACAGATTCTCTGCGAGCTTACTTCGATAATAGATTTCAGCAGCACCGGATAACTTCATATCATTGACAGCCTTGTCTATAGCATGTTCTTGTGGTGTCCGACAATCACTCTTTGAAACAGTCTGAATCTCTTGAGCCTTCATCTTAGCAGACCAACTCATATCTATGCCATCAGTAGAGTAATTACCCTCACTGCCTACCAATACCTGACTAAGCTGCGTCGCTCCTTGAATAGCTAAACCCAAAACCTGCAGACTATCTGTGAAATAGCGGCTAATCAGCTCTAAACTTAGAGGAAAAGGGCAAAAGATTTATCTCGCCCTTTCACTTTTTACGACAACAAACACATATATATCTATTTATCGGGATTTTTTTATCTTTACAGACTGAACTAGGGGAATTTAAAACCTAACTGAATAGATTGTCTTTGTTAGTAGTTTGTATTTAACGAAGTTCTGCCCGTACTTCCATCAGAATTTTCCCCAGCATATTTTTTCCTGTACCATCGCCACCATCAGCCCAGTAGCTATCATTTTTCGTATGTTCAATGATGATACTATCTCCAGTCTCTAATAAATCTTCCATAATTACTGTGTTTTGACGGAATTTCTCACGAACAGCATAACGCATAATATCATCCTTGACATCTTCCCAGTCCTTTCGTAACGGATTATGGCGATTGCGTCCCTCCAAAGCAGCATCCATAGGTGACTCCAGCAGGCGAATTTTTTCCTGAATTTCTGGAACCAAGAATTTCTGAGCCTGGAAATAATGTTCCGATGTAGGCCAGATTTTATTTCCATCCGAAAAAGGATAAGGAGCAAAATTGGACATATAACCGTAAGCATCGTTTACCTTATAGAATTTAATTTCCTTCATTCTCTTCCTCCAATCCGAAATCAGCTAGTGTTTTATCCTTCTCCTCCAGAAGTTTTTCCACATAATCAGGTTCTATCTCTAAAAACAGTTTCAAAGTATCATGAATTCGCCAATAATTATCTTCTGGCTTATCCATAATAACAGATAGAAAGTGCTTTAGGTAAGGGATATATTCAGAAAAGCCATTATCTTCAACTAGATAGTAAAAATATGAAAGATCATAATAACCTTTTTCCGCCTGCTCTATAATTTTGCAGACATAAGGGAATATGTCTTGCCTTGCTTTATCACCATTGCCAATATCTGATTGATTAGCCCAATAGCTAGTAAGAGCATCTAATATAATTCGATTTGTATCATCATAACTATATAGCCGATGAGGAATGTAGCCTTCCAATTTCCCTTCAACAAACATCTGAGTCAACACATCAAAACCTTCTTTCAGCCCCCAAATAGTTAAAAGCCTAGAAGCTTTATAGCGCAAAAAATCATCATCGCTAGATAATAAAGAGATAAGTTTGTTAATCGTTTCTTCTGGCACATCTTCTAAGTCAACTTCTTCAAGCAAGTCTGCGTAGTCTACACCATTAGGGACTTTGTAAAATAGATTATCAAGTTCTTCTCTAGTCATTTTTTCTCCTTATTCAAAAGTAAAATATTCGGGTGGAATACTTCCTTTTATCAATACTTCCCCATCACGTTTAGTATTGAATAAATCTTTTTTAGCATCATTTAGCCTTCTCGTATTTATATCATTTGGATTTTTATTATATCTCACTTGTGCTTGGACAACTCGTTTTTGCAAATGGTCAACTATTTCTTGGTGTGTTATAACTTCTACGTTTTTAAGTTTTCCTGTCTCAATATCATGCTGAATTTGCTTGGAATCAATCCTTATCCTATCTGATCCATAATTTTTGGGAGTTGTACTGAATTCTGGATCTGTTGTTGAAATATAAGGTGTACGATCAGAATTACCACCTCGTATTTGAGAATGGATAGGAAGATCTCCCTCAGGATTTACTGACACTAGATAACCATCCTCATTGATATAAGCTTTAGGGTTTCCTTTATAATTTCGAGTATCATAGAAATTGTTATCGTTTCGAGTTACAAAATCCGGAACAGTTTTTTCAGTAAAAGCTCTAGTATTCACTTTAGCAGCCGGCACCACGCTCTGAGTCCTTACCGCATCCTTAATCTGATAATACTCATTAATCTGGGTATCAGCCCTTTGTATTTGTAAATCCTTATTATAAGCCCGAGTACTCCAAGCTGCTGCACTTACCATTAGGAAGTCATAACCCGCTTTTATACTCGGTGCGTACCTGGTATAGTTTGTGGCATAATTCAGGAGTTCCTCATCAGCCTCTTTGCCTGTGACTGGATCAAGGCCCATTTCAGCGATATACTCAAAACGTTTTTGCTCGAAGTTAGGATCGTGTTTGCTTAACAAATCAATGATACGAAAAGGGCAAGGAAAGCATCCTACCCTAAATTCTTTATACTAGATTAATCTTCTAAAATCACAGGAAAAGTATCTTCCCCTCTGTGCATTTTTTCTTCCATTTATTTTCATAAGCAAAATCCTGTGATTTTAAAGTTTCACTAACAATTTTTTTGAATTCTGCTTTGTTCATTTGTAGGCGGAATCTAAATATTCCTTTACTGTCAAAGGAAGTCTTCGTTTTAAGTGAGGATACATTTCCAAATAGTCATCAATCCCTTTCTCAAAGGCTGGTTTAATAAACTTCTCTGTATTCTCTGAAAGACTTTCCTTCGTCAGATCAGATAGTTTATAATCTCCAAGCATTTTGTCGTTATCATTGTAAACAAAGCGACCTCCAAAATCTCCAAAGCCATGACTCAACTTCTCTAATTTTTCATGAAGCTTTTTTATAAAAAAGCCGTAATTGATATAAAAAGAGTTCTCAAAGTTAGATTTTTGAAAGCCAACAAATACCTTTAAATCAGTATTTTCAAATGTATAATATTTATTTTCATAAGCAAAATTTTGTGATTTCAAAGTTTCGCCAACAATTTTTTTGAATTCTGTATTATTCATTAAAAATTAGAAGCCCAGATATTCTTTCACACGTTTTTTACAAAGAAACTTGAAGTGAGGGTACAACTCAAAATAGTTTGCTAGTCCATCATCAAAGGCAGGATGAATCAACATTTTGATATTACTATTAATAGAAGCCACTAAACTTTCTGAGGTTATCTTCTCTAGATTATAGCTATCTAGGTTCTGATAAACAAATCTACCACCAAAGTCTTCCAAACCTTGTTTATATAGAGGTAATTTCCCATCATAAATGCCTTTGATTAAAAAGCCGTAATTGATATAGAAAGAGTTCTCAAAGTTAGATTTTTGAAAGCCAATAAATACCTTTAAATCAGTATTTTCAAATGTATAATATTTATTTTCATAAGCAAAACTATGTGATTTCAAAATTTCGCCAACAATTTTTTTGAATTCTGTTTTGTTCATAATTTACCTCTTTATTAGTAAGTATCTAAGACACCCTTATCTTTCATAAATACAATTCACTCAACAAGACTTTAAAAATTGTGAGAAAGGCTCAGGAATTAAAATAGCTTCTGAAAACAAAACTGGAACATATTTTTCTGGATTTCTAAAAACCACTTCCTGATAAGTATTATCTTTTTTCCATTCAATACGGTCGTATTCAATTTGCTCATCGCTAGAATTAATAATAATAAGTATATTCTCTCTCAATCCAATTGAGATAATATCATTCAATAAAGCAATGTTATAATTTTTCTTTAGGCAAAAGTATGAAAATATTCTACTCACTATTGCATCTTCTTCTAAAAATGATTGTAGTAATTCAATTAAATCTATTTTATCCATCTTAATTTCCTTTATTTTTGTAATGGAATTCTAACAATTTCCCCATTATAGGTAGTCTTCAAATATGGCTTTCCATGTATATTATCTGTCGCATTCTCATATCCATAATTTAATTGCCATGAATTTCCTTTACCGTCATAATATCTCACTCCATCGCCCCTTTTCAAAGGCGCTTTCCTATAACCTTGAAGTTCATTGTCTAAAAAAGCTTCAACACTTTTAATATTCGCGTTATCAAAGCTATCTATATCATTCAAATTAAACTTCAAATTATTGGAAACTTCTACGCCTCCAGTGTTTATAGCAGGAGCATCAGTATTCCCTCCTGGATTAATCTCCGACACCATCGACTGACTTCCCATAATTGTCTTAGTTTCAACTTTCGGCAATTCTAGTGTCCAATTCTTTGATGGAAGTTGAGGACCAAAAACTGTCTGACTACTTACGATTGGATTCCTTAACTCACCTGCAAAATTTGTATCAATTCCATAAACAGGCTTCCCATTGTAGACTTGATGCCCCACATAAGATCCAACCATCATATCTGTCCAAGCAACCGTATCTGGAATAGCTTTGACCCATCCGTAGTTTTTTGCTGTGATGATTTCAGCTTCTGTAGCCGGTTCATTAGTACTTGGATTTTTTCCTGTTTCAAGAATATATTTATTCCGCTTTGCAGCGTAATCTGGATCACGCCAATCAATCGGTTCAGCGTTCATTAATTGGTTGAAGCGAACATAACTATAATCTTTCTTTGCTTTTTCCTCATCTGACATGAAGATATAGTCAAATTCGATACTTATTCTTCCACGTAAAAATTCTGGATACTTATCCGCTAGCTCAACTAACGACATACCATCTACTTCTTCTTTATCAGATGCTAGAAGATTTGCCTTCATTTTTTTTGAACTTTCACTTTCAATATATATCGCACCTCCCCCTGCTCTCAAATACTGATATCGAGAATAAATATAATTAATTTGTTCTGCAGTCAAATCGGCTCTTTGAGGAAAATTATAACCAGTATTGAGATAGCTTTCGTACTCACTGATAAGTTTACCGTACCGCTCTTCCATCTCGGAAAATGACAATTCGTCAATATATTTCACGAAAGACTGTTGACTCTTCGTCTCCTCTATTCTCTCCTGCCGCTTAGTCCATCCGGTATTGATGGTACCTTTCCAGCTGAGATCAGCATCTCGGCGAGGAGGAAGATAAGTCTGAGTAGATGCATCCCAGCTCTGTGCTGCCTGAGACAGGCCAGTAGATGCGGCTACTAAATAAGTCTCTGCTTCCACGAAGATAGTTGGCGAACTCTCATTAAAAGCAAGCAAATTATCCAAAATTTCTTGAAAGACTTGCCTAGCACTTTCTGCAACAGCGATGGAAGCACTGAAATCCACAATAGACATACCTTTATTATTTGCATAGAGTTGCGATTTGCGTTCCAACTCTGCCAGTTGCTGTTCTGCAAAACGAATTTTCTCTTCCAGTTCTGATTGGCGCCAGCTCTTGCCGTCTACTTCTGCCGTGTAGTTACTAACAAAATTTTGACAAGCTACGGCTATCGCTTCCTGATAGAGAATGACTCCCTGAACAATCGGGATGACCGTTCCGACAACATGATTTTTGGCAGAATCATACGCTTTACCTTTTAGTTCATCCTCATTATGAAAAGCTGATAAAACGCTTATTAGTTTAAGATTCTGCCCCAAACATTGTTCAACCGCTCGACCAAGGCTTTCAGCCTGCGTTCGCGCAGCTTCTAGATACATATCAATACTCATCTTTACTCCTCGCTAGCTAAAGTACACTTCTCTTTGTAGACTTCCTCTAGTTGATTTTCTGCGTTTTGATGATCTTTCCGCAGTTTTTGTATCTGATCCTCTATATCAAGCTTTAGCTGTCTGCTTCGATGAGAAAAATCTAGCTGACAATCTGCTATCTTACTGTAATATCGGCTTCCTTCGAAATCATAAGACAGATCATGAAACCACGTCCCCATAGAATCCAACTGACATAATACATCTTCTTCTTGAGCTTTTGCCTGTCCCAACTTTTGATAGAGTTCCCATTCATGATCAGCAAGCCTCCGCTCCTTGGCCAACAAGGCAGTCCATCGCTTATCTTCCTGCATTGATTATTCCTCCAAAGCAGTCAAGGTACTCAGACCTAAATCTTTTTTAGTGACTGTCGGTTCCTTTTTAGGCGGTAAATAGTTAGTAGTCAGACTTTGACGAATCATAGCATCCTTATCCTCAAACTCTGCTGCTACACTATGAACATTCTGAATAATACTTGTAATGTGTGCCCCGAGCTGCCCTTGTAGGTTCTCAACATTTGAAATCCCTGCATTTGCATTAGAATTTCCAGCAACAGTTGTCTGCGAATCTCGAGTAATAGCCATCATCTGCAGGAAATTTGCATCTCCGATTGCCGTCGCATGTCGGGCTGCTGTTGATAGGTCGCTCTTAACTTGGTATTGATCCATCCGTCCTCTCCTCTACATTTTTTTCTTATTGTACCATAAAATAAAAAAAGAGCAAAAAATTTCCAAGAAACAGTCTGCTCTTAAAGTATTTATTCTTTGTTTTCTTCTTTCTGCTCTAAGGTACGCTGGTAGGCCTGAATCTGTCGTTCCAGTTCTTCTTTGATAGCTCCTTCGGGAGCGTATTTTTCTTCCCAATCATCTGGTTTGAGAATTTTATGGGTAACGGGGTCAAAGTGAGCTTTTCCATCTGGGAAAATTTTGCCCATATTAGCCCGATGGACAATATCGAACAGCTGCTCTGGATCCACTCCCATCAGGACAAAACTGCCATAAGTGAAGTATAGAGTATCAATCAAGGCATCCACCTGACCGACTAGAGAAACCTCAGCCTGACTCTTGGAGCGAACCTTGTCGGCAGCCTTGTCAAGAGCCTGATGGAGATAGGCTACAGAGCTATCAAAGTCTTCCTCTGAGTTACTAGCTGCTCGCAGAAACTCGACCAGCTCTTCTAGCTTGAAGCCTGCCCGATAGCGAGCGTCCTGAGGCGACCAAGCAATTGGCTCTTCCTGAGTGCTTTCATCCATAACACTATGGAACTCTTTAACCTTATTAAAGTGATGGTCGCTGCTGGTAAAGACCTTTTCCCTCGCTAAGATGCCAAAATGCTCCAGAGCCTTATGAATCCCATCCTGACTATTGCTACTAGTTGTGTGCTTGGCCACTTCCTTGACCGAGCTGGTTCCATTTCCCATAGCAATGGAAAGACCAACTCCTGATAACATTTCCAAGTCATTGTCAGAGTCACCGAAGGCCATGACCTGATGAATGTCAAAGCCATATTCCTTGCCTACTCGGCGAATCCCCTCTAGCTTAGACGTGTCTTTATTGATAATATCGACCGCATAGGGGCTACTGCGGGTAAATTTCAAATCAGGAAAGTCTGCTTCAATCTTACGGCTTTCTTCCGGGCTGGCCAAAATCAATGCTTGGTAAATCGGCTCTTGTATCAGCTGTAGAAGATCCTTTTCATGCTGGGGCAAGGCCTTGCTGATGACCTTATTAAATCCATGACTGACTGTTCGCGCCATTCGCTTAGGGATGAAGCGGCTAGTCCACTGGGAGAAAGGGCTCATGCCGAAGGACATAATCTTGGAGCCCAGCATAGCCTCAGCCGTCCCCAAGGAAATTTCTTTCCGATGCTTCTTAGCATAGGCGATTAAATTCCGCAAACTCTGCTTGTCAATAGGACTGGCAGAAATTACCCTGTCTCTTGAAAAAATGTATTGGCCATTATAGGTCACAGCAAAGTCTAAGTCCAATTGCTCCATAAAAGGTTTGACAAAGAAAGGACCGCGGCCGGTTGCCAAACCGACTAATATTCCTTGCTCCTTTAAACTCTGAATAGCCTTTTCTGTAGATTTCAAAACCGTTCGACTGTCATTGACCAGTGTCCCATCAATATCAAAAAAGACGGCCTTTACTTCCATTGATTTTCTCATTCTTTCCTTTTATGATACAATAAATTATAACACAAAAATGACATACAATCACATGAATTGCAGAAAAGAAAAGCTGGAGTAATACCTATGCAACAGGATTGAAAACTCTATGAAAACAGAATGTAAGTTTTCGAATCTGCATCATGACTACAAGGAGAAAAAGGATTTATGACAAAGAAAATCTTGGTCCTGCACACAGGAGGAACCATTTCCATGCAGGCTGACGGCTCTGGGGCTGTCGTTACCAATGCTGATAACCCTATGAACCATGTGACTGTTCCGCTTGAGGGGATTGAGACGGAAGCCGTTGACTTTTTTAATATTCCCAGTCCTCATATCACGCCCCAGCACATGCTCAAACTTTACCAGAAAATCAAAGCCAGTGCTGACCAATTTGACGGAGTAGTCATTACTCATGGGACAGACACTTTAGAAGAGACGGCTTACTTTCTGGATACTATGCAGCTGCCAAAGATTCCGGTCGTTCTGACAGGAGCTATGCGCAGTTCCAATGAGCTGGGGAGTGACGGAGTCTATAACTACCTGACAGCCCTGCGGGTAGCTAGTGATGAAAAAGCCAGTGATAAAGGCGTGCTTGTCGTTATGAATGATGAGGCACATGCTGCCAAGTATGTAACCAAAACCCACACGACCAATGTCAGCACCTTCCAAACGCCGACTCACGGACCGCTTGGCTTGATTATGAAGCAGGAAATTCTCTACTTTAAAACAGCAGAGCCTCGGGTCCGCTTTGACTTGAACAGCATTTCTGGTCTGGTGCCCATCATTCCAGCTTATGCCGGTATGAAGACAGATCTTCTGGACATGCTGGATTTAGACAAGATAGACGGCCTCATCATAGAAGCATTCGGTGCTGGCAACCTCCCCAAGGAAGTAGCTGACAAGCTGGCTGATATGATAGCAGCCGGACTGCCAATCGCTCTGGTCTCTCGCTGCTTCAACGGGATTGCTGAGCCAGTCTATGCTTATGAAGGAGGTGGCGTTCAACTGCACCAGGCTGGTATCTTCTTCGTCAAGGAGCTCAATGCCCAAAAAGCCAGAATCAAACTGCTCATCGCCCTGAATGCTGGACTCAAAGGTCAAGAACTCCGAGATTATATGGAAGGCTGAGAGAAAAAGTTCCTATTTATGTTTTTTAAATCAAAAAGTGCTAAGACTGCTTAGCACTTTTTTGACTCTTTCGTATTCTAAAGCTGGGCAAACTTCATTGAATCGCTGGACTTAGAAGATAACCTCAAACAGAGACTCTAGAATTTCAAAAATATAATCACTTACCATAGGTCACCTCCATTTTCTGAGCTTGCTTAAATGTCTTCGGATAGTGGACTTTGATTGTAACTTTCATAACTTTTACCTCGCTTATCATTCATTCTTTAAGAGCAAAAACGAATCTCTTGGAGTGTTTGACCTCAAGTTTGGTCCCTAATCTTTTTGTTCTTACTTGGATATAAGGATACAGCCCTAAACTTAAGAATCTCTTATAGATTTCTTAGGGAAAGCTTATAGTCAAAGAAATCCGGCAGCAATCCCTATCTACTATTTGAAACGAACAAGTCTTTTCAACCAAATACAAAAAAAACTTCACCGATTGGGTGAAGCTTGTGATTTGTTAGGAGATTTATGATGAAAAAATTCTAAATTATTCTTATTCTTTGAGTGGCTCATACCTCGCAGGTCTTCTAATCTTCAAGCTTTGGTTACAGGATTTTAAGGGATGTTTACATTGTCATTGGTCCTACCTCCTTCTTTGATATGACAATAGTATAATCCCTCAAACTTAAAGCCTACTTATAAATAACTTGCAGGAAACTTAATCCAAAGAACTCTTAATCTAGGTAATCTTTCTTGTCCAAATGAAGAGCAATCAAGTGCCAATTAGGATCTGTCCGCCAGTTCGGATCAGCTGTAATCTGGCTGGCAACCTTTCTGGCTTCTTCTAAAATCGGATAATCTTCTACGATGTCTGCCACTTGAAACTCAGGAATACCAGACTGCCGAGTGCCAAAGATTTCTCCAGAGCCTCGCATTTTCAGATCCTCCTCAGCCAGCAGGAAACCGTCGGTCGTCTCAGTCATGATTTTCATGCGGCGCTTGCCCGACTCCGTCTTAGGATTGGCAACAAGGACGGCATAAGACTGCTTGCTCCCTCGGCCAACACGGCCTCTTAGCTGATGAAGCTGGCTGAGTCCAAAGCGGTCCGCATCCATGATGACCATCACCGTAGCATTAGGGACGTTGACTCCGACCTCAATGACCGTGGTAGAGACCAGAATATCAGTCTGTCCTTCCTTGAAGTCCTGCATAATCGCCTCTTTTTCCTCACTCTTCATCTTGCCATGAAGCAGAGCCACTTTGGCCTGCTGTTCAAAATAGGCTGTCAGTTCTTCTTCTAAGGCAATGGCATTCTTAAGATCCAGCGCTTCTGATTCCTCAATCAAAGGAGAAATAAAGTAGACCTGAGCGCCCTTGTGGAGCTCTTTTTTCAGCCAGTCCAGGACGACTTCCAGCTGCTCATGCTTGACCCAGCGGGTGATAATAGGCTTGCGTCCCGCAGGCATCTGGTCAATAATAGATACATCCATATCACCAAATGCTGTAATTGCAAGGGTTCTGGGAATAGGCGTCGCCGTCATCATGAGGACATCAGGATTGTCTCCCTTTTCCCGTAAAATCCGGCGCTGCTCCACCCCAAAGCGATGCTGCTCGTCAATAATGACCAAGCCCAATGCATGGTAACGGACTCCTTCCTGAATCAGGGCATGGGTTCCGACAATCATGTCCACCTGACCGTTTTCAATCGCTGCCAAGGTTTCTCTGCGTTCTGTTGCTTTCATCCCACCAGTTAGCAGGGCCAGATTCAATTCTGGAAATAGCTGAGCTAGGCTGTCAAAATGCTGCTCAGCCAAAATTTCTGTTGGAACCATCAGAGCTGACTGAAAGCCAGCTGTATAAACAGCATACATAGCCAGACCAGCGACTACTGTCTTTCCGCTTCCCACATCGCCCTGCAGCAGGCGATTCATGTGGCCAGGCGATCGCAAATCCTGCAAAATCTCTGTCAGACTGCGCTCCTGAGCTGAAGTCAGTTCAAAAGGTAAGCTCTTCTTTTTCTCGGCCACAGCATCCAACTGCCAATCAATCTTCAATCCATTGCTGACAGCCTTGGTTTCTCTCTTTAAGACCTGCAGCTGCATTTGGAAATAAAAGAGTTCTTCAAATTTGACCCGCCTCAAAGCCTGCTTGTAGTCCGCCAAATCCTTTGGAAAATGCATAGCCCGCACAGCCTCAACTCTGCTCACTAGCTGGTAGCGTTCCAACAGGGGCTGGGGCAGATTTTCCTCTAAGAGCAAGTCCAGTCCTTGGTCAAAGGCAGTCTTAATCAGCTTGACCAGACTGGCCTGACTAATTCCCTGAGCCAGCCGATAGACAGGCTGCAAGTCGTCCTCTACCTGAGCCAGCAGTTTCATGCCAGTCAGACTGGCCTTGGCTTTGTCCCACTTGCCAAAGACGGCTATATTCGCTCCTACTTCAATCTTGTCCGCCAGATAAGGCTGGTTAAAGAAATTAACTGCCAGAGCGACTTCTCCCTGCTTGATGGTAAAGCGCAGGCGGTTGCGTTTGTAGCCGTAATACTGGACATTGGCCGGGGTTACGACCTGACCAGAAACAACCGCCTTTTCTCCATCCTCCAAGTCTAGGACATTCTTACTCTTAAAATCCTCATAACGAAAAGGAAAATAAAGCAGTAAATCCTGCAAGGTCTCTAGACCCAGCTTAGCAAATTTTTCTGCTGATTTCGGTCCCACACCAGGCAGAACCGTCAAAGGTTGGTGTAAATTCATAATTCCTCTTTCAGTTCTGATACTGCTGCGATGCTGGCATCACAGACAGGGTGACCAAGCTAGAGCATTATCAAATACTTCAAGCGGTTCCCTGCATTAATCTTCTTAGTCTTTATATACCCTCGGTACACGGTCGCTAATCAAGCAAACTACCTCATAGTTAATGGTGCCACGCTTTTCTGCCACATCTGTCACCGTAATGGTCTCCGCTCCGCTATTTCCAATCAACACAACCGGCGTGCCAAGGGGATAAGCCTGAGGCAGGCGCACTGTAATTTGGTCCATGGAAACGCGGCCGACAATCGGACAACGCTGACCATCAATCAAGATATCAAAGCCCTGCATATCGCGCGTCCAGCCATCTGCATAACCCAAAGGAATAGTGCCAATCCACTCTTGAGACTTACTGGTGTAGGTGGCTCCATAGCCAACATCTGCTCCAGCCTCAACTTCCTTGACATGCACCAATTCTGAGACCAGCGACAGAGCTGGCTTGAATTCATAAGGAAGTTCTAAAACAGTTCCGCTAGGGTTGAGGCCATAAATGATGTCACCCAGCCGGACGGCATTTAGAACAGTCTCACTGTGCCAGAGAGAGGTAGCAGAATTACTAGCGTGAACGAGAGGAGGAACACTGTCCAGCTCAGATAAGATCTGATGAAAACGAGTCAGCTGGGCTTCAAACTTATGGTGCTCCGCTTCATCTGCCGTTGCAAAGTGGGTAAAAATTCCCTCCGCGACAGCCCCAGCAGCCTGCAAGCGATGGATTGCCTCCTGAGCTTCCTGACTATCTCGAAAACCAATCCGCCCCATACCAGAGTCAATCTTGATATGAAACTTCAATCCTGTTAAGTCTTTTTCCGCAGCTAAAGCTAAATCCAACCACTCCAGACTGGCTACAGTCAGAGAGACCTTTCCCTTTCTAGCCAGCGGGAGCGCAGACAGATTTGATACTCCTAGCACCAGAATTTTTTTGCCAATGCCAGCTGAGCGCAGCTCCAAAGCTTCATCGATATTAGACACACAAAAGCCATCTACAAGGGGCTCAATGTGCCTAGAAACCTCAATAGCTCCGTGGCCATAAGCATTTGCCTTGGCGACAGCCCACTTCTCTGTCGTCTGAGGCAGATGGGTACTCAATTGTCTAATATTAAAAGCAATAGCAGCTAAATCAATCACTGCCTTGCTGGGTCTATGCAGACTAGCTTTCATCATTTTCCTCCAAAATAACGCTGGCTGTAACTAGGCCAGCAGCATGGCTGATCGAAATCCAAACCTTGCCAGCAAAAGGTGAACGGCTGAAAAAAGGTGCTCCCTGACGGTCGTTTAAAATCTCCAAGTCCTGAAACCTGAGCTTACCGATACCAGTTCCCCAAGCTTTAGAAAAAGCCTCCTTGGCAGCCCAACGGCCAGCTAGAAATTCGATTTTCCGCTTGCCGGATAACTCCTCAAAACGAGAAAGCTCCGCCTCGGTCAGCACCTTCTTTGCAAAACGGGCATTTTTCAGATAGGCTCGCTCAATGGCAGCCAGTTCTTCTATGTCAATTCCGTGTCCTTTTATCATATCATTCTCTGGAAAGGCGACAAAACTCAGCTGGGCCGCCAGCTGAGTTCGTCTTCACCCGACAGTTAGTCCTCTTTACAGGTCAAGACTGTCCCTTTCAATTTTCCTTATTTATCTAAAGTGTTGTAAATTTCTTCAATAAGCTGAACAGTATTGTCCCAGCCCAGGCAAGGGTCAGTGATAGATTTACCAAAGACTTCAGGCTCATTTTGCCGACCGTCTTCCAGATAAGATTCAATCATAAAACCACGAACCGCTCTCTTAATCTTTTCGTTCCAATCCCGATTAAGCAAGGTCTGACGCACAATCCTAATCTGATCCAGATACTGCTTGCCAGAGTTATCGTGATTGGTGTCAATGACGATGAAAGGATTCTCCAAGCCCATCTTTTCATAGTAGGAAATGGCATCCAGCATATTTTCATAGTAGAAATTTGGAATGTTCTTACCGTATTCATTGGTTGCCCCACGCAGAATAACATGAGCCAAAGGATTTCCAGAGGTTTCTACTTCCTGGCCATGAAAAAGGAAAGTCTGCTTATTTTGTGCCGCATAGACAGCGTTAAACATAACTCCCAGATTACCAGAAGTTGGATTCTTCATGCCGACTGGAGCGTCAATACCTGACGCCACAAAGCGGTGCTCCTGGTCTTCAACTGAGCGAGCACCCACAGCATGATAGCTTACCAAGTCGTCCACCAGCACAAGATTGGACGGATAGAGCATCTCATCAGCCGTCGTCAGACCAGTCTCTGTAATGACGCGGTAGTGCAGCTGACGAACTGCCTGCAAACCATTGATAAGACTAGGAGCTTTAGAAGTATCCGGCTGGTGAACCAAGCCCTTATAACCATCCCCATTGGTCCGCGGCTTAGCAGTATAGACCCGCATGACGATAAAAATCTTATCTGCGACCTTCTTCTGCAGCTCTGACAAACGGCGGGCATACTCCAGCACAGCCTCTTCATTGTCTGATGAGCAAGGACCAATCACCAAGAGAATACGCTCGTCTTCCCCACTGAGAATCTCAGCTAGTTCTTGATCTCGCTTATTTTTATGAGCCAAGGCCTGATCAGTCAGCCTGGTTCTGGACTTAATCTGCTCAATGTCAATCTTCTGACCTTTTTCAATAAATGCCATACTATTTTCCTAATGTATCATAAATTTCACGAACTAGCTGTTCTGTATTAGCCCAGCCCAGACAAGGGTCAGTAATGGACTTGCCAAAGACTTCCGGCTCGTCCTGACGACCGTCTTCCAGATAAGACTCAATCATAAAGCCACGTACTGTAGCCTTAATCTTTTCATTCCAGTCACGGTTAATCAGAGTCTGGCGAACGATACGGACCTGCTCCAGATACTGCTTACCAGAGTTATCATGATTGGCGTCAATGATGATAAAGGGATTTTCTAAGCCCATTTTTTCGTACTGGGCAATGGTATCCAGCAGATTATCATAATAGTAGTTGGGAATATTCTTACCGTATTCATTCAAGGCACCACGCAAGATAGCATGCGCCAAAGGATTGCCAGATGTTTCTACTTCCTTACCTGAAAAGAGGAAACTCTGCTTGTTCTGAGCTGCATAGATGCCGTTAAACATGACATTGAGATTCCCAGAAGTCGGGTTTTTCAAGCCGGTTGGCAGATCTGCCCCACTAGCTACAAAGCGGTGCTGCTGGTCTTCGACCGAGCGAGCTCCGACAGCCATGTAAGAAATCAAATCATCTACCAGAGGCAGATTTTCTGGATAGAGCATCTCATCAGCTGTGGTCATGCCTGTCTCAGAAATAACCCGATAGTGCAGATTGCGGACTGCCTTGATGCCGTTAATCAGACTAGGAGCGGCAGTCGCATTGGGCTGATGAATAAGCCCTTTGTAACCATCTCCGTTCGTCCGAGGCTTGGCAGTATAAACCCGCATGACCATGAAAATGCGGTCTTTTACTTCTTCTTGGAGAGCAGATAGACGCTTGGCATACTCTAGCACCGCTTCTTCGTTATCTGAAGAGCAGGGACCGATAACCAAGAGAATGCGGTCATCTTGACCACGCAGAATTGCTTCTAACTCTCGGTCACGCTTTTCCTTGCGAGCGAGCATGTCGCCTTCTAGCTTAGCAAGTTGGCGAACTTCTGCCACATCAATGGGTTGACTAGTTGCTTTAAAGGTCATCTATTCTCCTTCTTTTATGCTTACTTTTTACGGCCGTGACAGTTCTTGAACTTCTTGCCAGAACCACATGGACAAGGGTCATTTCTCTTTACATTGGACAGGTCTACATTCTCGGGCATATTTGGCGCCTTAGCAGAGATATTGCGGGTAGCTGTTGTACTGATAGCCCGCTCTGTCCGAGGACGCTCTTGCTCATGAATCTGTGCTTTCATCATCAGACGAGTCACATCAAACTCAATAGAACCAATCATGTCGTTGAACATACGGAAGCTTTCTGCTTGATATTCGACAACTGGGTTATTTTGTGCATAACCGCGCAGTCCAACAGCATTGCGCAGCTGGTCAAGGGCGTCGATATGGTCAGTCCACTTGCTGTCCACCACGCGCAGAATCAAGACCTTCTGGAATTCACGCACAGCTTCTTCGTCTCGCAGCTTAGCAATCTGACTGTCGTAGACTTCCAATGCACGTTCAAACAGATAATCTTTGATTTCTTGGTCAGACTTGCCTTCCAAATCGCTGTCTGAAATAGAATCTTCTGAAACTAAGTTATACTTAGCAAAGTTTAAAATCGCTTCAATCTTATCATCCTGATCAGAGTGGCTGCTACCATCAACGATACGGTTGATCGTCCGTTTAATCATAGCATGGATTTCAGGACTGAGGTCACGGTCAGCAGTAATGACATCGTGGCGCTCAGCATAGATAATTTCCCGTTGCTCACGCATCACATCATCATATTGCAGGACTTGTTTCCGCGTATCGTAGTTATTTCCTTCGACACGCTTCTGAGCTGCCTCTACCTGACGGGTCAGCATGCCAGACTTGATAACAGAATCTTCGTCACTAAGATTCATTCGATCCAAGAGGGCTTTAATGCGCTCTGAGCCAAAGCGACGCATAAGCTCATCTTCCAGTGACAGGTAGAATTGTGACTCACCTGGATCACCCTGACGGCCTGAACGTCCGCGCAGCTGATTGTCAATCCGGCGACTTTCATGGCGCTCTGTACCAATAACGCAGAGTCCCCCCAGTTCGCGGACACCTTCACCCAACTTGATGTCAGTTCCCCGTCCGGCCATATTGGTCGCAATAGTAACCGCACCGCGTTGGCCGGCGTTCATGATAATTTGTGCTTCTTTATAGTGGTTTTTCGCATTAAGAACTTCGTGAGGAACCCCAGCTTCTACCAATTTCTTAGAAATATAATCACTAGTCTCAACCGCAACAGTACCAACCAGAACTGGCTGCCCTTTTTCATGACGTTCTTTAACATCCTGCACAACTGCCTTAAACTTAGACTCAATACTTGGGTAGAGCAGGTCAGAATGGTCAATACGCGCTACCGGACGGTTGGTTGGAATCGGAATAACACGAATGTTATATGTTTCGCGGAACTCTTCTTCCTCCGTCTTAGCTGTACCTGTCATACCGGACAGCTTCTTATACATACGGAAGAGGTTCTGATAAGTAATGGAAGCAGAAGTCTTTGTTTCTTCCTGAATCGGCACACCTTCTTTAGCTTCAATCGCTTGGTGGAGACCGTCAGAGTAACGACGTCCTTCCATTGTCCGACCGGTAAACTGATCGACAATCAGAATTTCCTGATCTTCACTGACCACATAGTCAATGTCAAGGAGCATGATGTAGTTAGCTCGCAGGGCATTGTCGATAAAGTGAGTCAGGGCAACATTTTCAATATCATAGAGATTGTCCAGCTTGAAGTAACTTTCTGCCTTGTCAATACCTGAGTCAGACAAACCAATCGTCTTAGACTGAACATCGATGATGTAGTCGTCCTTATCCAGAGATTTGACATAGTGATCAGCCATATGATAAAGCTGGTTGGTATCTGAAGAAACCGGTCCTGATACAATCAACGGTGTCCGCGCTTCGTCAATCAGGATTGAGTCCACCTCATCGACCAAGGCATAATTGAGTGGGCGCTGCACCATGTTTTCAGCACGAACTACCATGTTATCACGCAGGTAGTCAAAGCCGATCTCAGCATTGGTTGAATAGGTAATGTCGCAAGCATATGCTTCTTTCTTCTCAGATGGAGACTTAGCTGCCAGATTAATACCGACAGAAAGCCCCAGCCAAGAGTAGAGTTCACCCATTTCGGTCGCGTCACGCTCAGTCAGGTATTCATTGACTGTGACAACGTGCACACCTTTTCCTGCAAGGGCATTTAGGTAAACTGGCATTGTCGCAGTCAAGGTTTTTCCTTCACCGGTACGCATCTCTGGAACATCACCATGATGGAGAACAATCCCTCCCATAACCTGAACCTTATAAGGGAAAAGGCCCAACACTCGCTTAGCTCCTTCACGGACAACCGCAAAAGCTTCATATAAGAGCTGATCTAAAGTTTCGCCATCAGCATAGCGTTTCTTGAATTCTTCTGTTTTTGCCTGAAGTTCTTCATCAGACAGGGCTGCCATGTCGTCTTCATAAGCCAAGACCTTGTCAGCCATTTTTTCTAATTTTCTTAATTCACCTTTATCATTTTCAATGATAGTCTTTAAAATATTCGCCATTTTTTTCCTTACTATATAATAATCTTTCTGATTTTTAGAATGTTCTTTTCATTATAGCATGTTTTCCTATATCTTTCAAGAATGAAAAAAGCAAAAAAGCTTCATTAGACTGTGCTTACAGAACTGGGAGATGGCAGGAGATTAGAGGCTAAAAAAAGAAAAGGCAGAGGTTTTACTCTGTCTTTTCGAGTCCAAACAGCACAAGGATAAACAAGTGTTTTTTTGATAAAGAGACCTTTTTCCGATAGTGTCTATCACTCCTTGGACACTCTACCGCTCTTCTGGCTACTTAAATTCCAGCAAGCGCATGGTGTCTTGGGCAATCATCAATTCTTCATTGGTTGGAAGAATGAGAATTTTAGCCTGAGACTGAGAATTTTGAATAAAGAGCTGACCTTGCTCGTTAGCTGCCGGATTTAAAGAAAGTCCTAAGCAATTGAGCTTTTGAACGACCAAGCTGCGGATTAAGGCTGAATTCTCCCCGATTCCAGCGGTAAAGACCAAGGCATCCAGACCATCTAAATCTGTGATGAAGCTTGCAATGGTCTGAGCGATACGGTTGACAAACATATTGACTGCTAGACTAGCTTTTTCATCGCCTCTGTCACAAGCCTCCAAAACATCTCTTAAATCATTGCTAAGTTGGGAGACAGCCAGCAGGCCTGATTCTTTATTGAGGACATCACTTAATTGCTGAGCTGATAATTTTTCCTGTTCTAGCAGGAAAGGGATAATCATAGGGTCAATATCACCTGAGCGGGAGCCCATCATCAGGCCAGCCAAGGGCGTGAATCCCATCGAAGTATTGACAGACCGACCATTTTTAATGGCGCAGATACTAGCACCATTGCCCAAATGGCAGTTGATAATCTTCAAATGCTCCGCAGCTTCTCCTTGGCCCTCCCAAATCTCCTGTACCTTTTGAGCAATATACTTGTGACTCGTTCCGTGGAAACCATACTTTCTCAAACCGTATTTATGATAGTAATCCCAGGAAAGGGGATAGAGATAATAAGCTTCTGAAAGGCTTTGATGAAAGGCTGTATCAAACACAGCCACTTGTCCTATCTCCGGCAAGGCCTTTTGGAAAGCTCGAATCCCTACCAAGTTGACAGGGTTATGGCTAGGAGCCAAGAAGGACAGCTTCTCAATGATGGATAGCACTTGCTCGTCTATCAAAGCAGAATCATCAAAGGATTCTCCGCCATGGGCTACGCGATGACCGACTCCATCTATCTCGTCCAGAGAAGCAATCAGCTTCCGCTCCAAAAGAAAGTTCAGCAAGTAATCCACGGCAAATTGATGCGAAGGAATAACCAACAGTTCCTTTTCTTTTTGACCTTCAAATTCAATTTTAAAAATACCTTCCTTTAAGCCAATCTTTTCAAAAATCCCTTTCACCAAAAGGCTTTCGTCGGGCATACTGAGCAGTTGAAATTTCAATGACGAACTGCCCGCATTAATCGCAAAAATTTTTTTAGACATATTTTTCTCCTGAGCAATGAAAACAGTGATTTTTTCAAATAACGTTTTTTGAAAACTGAAATTTTCCATTGCTACTTGTTAGATAAATAAGCTAGCTTCAACTGGTCGGCTAGCTTATTTACTATTTTATATATTACATAACATTGACTGCCAAGACAGCCAAGACAGCGCCGATAGTCGGTCCTACAATTGGCACCCAAGCATAAGCCCAGTTTGCATCTCCTTTATTCGGAACTGGCAAGAGGGCATAAGCAAGGCGCGGACCGAAGTCCCGAGCTGGGTTGAGGGCAAAACCTGTCGTCGAACCCAAAGACAAGCCGACCGCCATAATGAGGAAGCCAACTAAGAGTGGAGTGAGTCCAGGCGTGATTTCGCCGTGCGTTATCATTAAAAGTGCAAAGATGAAGAAGAAAGTCGCAACGATTTCGCTGAGCAGATTAAATGCTGGATTCTGGATGGCTGGTCCAGTAGCAAATACGCCAACTGAGTTGCCTTCTTCTGCCTTGGTTTGTTTGAAATGGGGATAATAGAAGAGCACTACAATAGCCGCTCCGACAAAAGCCCCTAGAATCTGAGCGATGATATAGCCCACCACTTGTTCCCAAGGGAAGATGCCACCCACCGCAAAGGCAATAGTGACAGCTGGGTTAAGGTGACCGCCAGTATTATAAAATCCTGCCGTATAGACACCCAAGGTCACTGCCAAGCCCCAGCCAAATACAACGGTAAACCAATTGGGAGCGAAACCTTTTGCAAGACTCTTATTAAGACTAATAGACGCTCCGATTCCATTCCCAAAAACCATCAGAACCATGGTGCCTAAAAATTCACCTAGATATTTTTCCATACTCCATACTCCTTCATTTCGAAATACTTTATACTCTCTCCTCTATATTGCTTCTACAGCGCAATATAGAGTCTAAGAAAGTATAAGAGAAATATGCTCGTGAAATAGGAGAAAATCCCTAGCTCCAAAGCATGGATTGCAAGCGGTATTCTCTCCTCTGATATTATTTAATTTGCTAGATTGCTTCTCTACAGTCCTACAGCATACTCAGCAATGGACTGGTCTTCCTCAGAACTTCCTCCGCTGACGCCGATACCGCCAATCATCTCTGACTGGCAATAAACAGGAATGCCACCAGCTAAACTAACAACCTTATTGTCAGTCATCGTTTCCAGCTGATAGAGCCACTGGCCAGGCTGAGTTAAAAGTGCTAAATCCTTGGACTGCATCCTCATGCCAACAGCTGTGTAAGCTTTCTTATAAGCCATATCGTTACTCACTAACAAGGCATTTTCCATACGATAGGTCATCACGACTTGTGCTGCTGGATCAACCACCGTTATCACGACGGCTAGTCCCAGCTCTTCAGCCTTGTGTCTGGCCCTTGTTACCAATTCCCAGGCATCCTGATAGATATTTGTGAAAAGAACAGGCTCTTTATCCAGTAAGGTTTGGCATCTGGCAAGGACTTTTTGGATGATGATGTCCTGAAATTCTGAGTTTCCTTCCCAGCTTGATAGTTCTGGACTGCTGAGCTCGTCTTTCTCTCTATCTCTAGCCATCCATTTCACCTCTTTTCAGTAGTTAGCTCGGCCATCTTTTTGAATCGATCGGAACAAGTCAAAAAGATGTTTCTAACAGGTCAGATTTTTTAAACGGGACTCCCTTGACCAAACGCGCTGCATTTGAGCCAAATAGGCGCAAGACATGGTCTGGTATAGCAGAATAATCTTTGATACGATAGATAAATTTTTCAAGCGGCAAGTTACGATAATGGAGGACTGCGTCTCGCCCGTCACAGGCAATCCCTACTAAAAGCTGGGATTGAGTTGCAGCCACATGCGCTAGTGATACAGAATCACTCAGTTCATCTGGGCTGACCAGACTAAAAGGGATACCTTCCTCTTCGATACCGTAGCCGATTTGTGCCACCTTATCCGCAGGAGCATTGTCCGTAGCTATCAGCCTAATGGTGGGCTTTCTAGTATAAGCTAATTCCATAGTCGGCCCCCCATTTCTCTCTGACATAGGTCAAAATCAGTCCGGTCGCTACTGCATTTCGAGGCCCTACCAAGCCACGCACATTGCCTCGACCAGCTACAATGGCATTCTGAGAGAGGGCTTCAGTCACTAGCTGAGGTATTTCAAAGTCCAAAGCTGAGCCACCCACGATGACAACGAAAGGAATGTCTCGAATATTCTGAGTAGGGCTGACACGCTTGAGAGCTCGCACCGCATTGGTAACAAAGACTCTTTCCTTGGCTGACTGCCGAACGAGTTTGATTTTCTCGATAGAATAGTCTCCGTCATCAATAGGAACAAATTCATCATTTTCCTTGACGATGACGACTCTGGCAAACAAATCTCCAGACAGCGGCTTGTCAAAAAATTGAACAGTGCCGTCTTCATGCCGGATATGGAAAAGACTTTCTACCTTGGCCAGAGGATATCGTTTGATGTCCTCTGCCAGATGATGATTTTCCAGTCCCAACTCTGAATTAATCAGCATGGTGACCATATCACCGGCACCAGCTAGATGGACGGCCAAGATTTGACCCCTGCTATCAATAATGGAAGCATCTGTCGAGCCCGCTCCTAAATCCAAAATAGCTAAGGGGCGATCCGTCCCTGGTGTAGTCAGAGCCCCGAGGATAGCTGATTCAGCTTCTGCTCCACCGATTTCCACGCTAATCCCCAGCTCACGTTCGACTTCTTGGGCAATGATGGACATTTGCAGCTTGTCAGAATTTACCATAGAGGCAATGCCGACAGCCTGCTCCATAGAAAATTCTCCAGCCACACCACCGCGCACAGAAATCGGAGCAAAAGTATTGACGGCCAGTAAGTCACGGATATAAATGTCGGAAGGCTCTTTCTCAGTCAAGTCAGCCATGGTTTGGCGCACCTTCTCCAGCATGCCTCCAACATTGGTGCCCGCTTCTCCGACAACATTGCTAATCTCGCCGGCGTAGACGATTTTTTCCATAATCTCATCGGCGCCCTTGGAAATATCCACCTTTAAGGTATGCTCCTTGCCGATAATTTGGATACTGCCTGCTGGAATCGTCCGAGCCTGAACGTCACCTGCCGGTGTCTTAATCACGACAGCCGAGCGGTTGCCAATGAGGGCACGGGCAATGGGAACGATGCTTTTCGTCTCTTCTGCACTCAAGCCAAAGACCGTAGCAATGCCATAGGGATTAGACAATTGGGAAATCACCTTCCCCTGCTCTACCACTTCAACAGCAGCTTGCATTCCCAAAGGCACCTTGTCAATAAAGAGAATCTCATCCACGATTGGAATCTTCTGGCTAATGCGGTTATTGACCAGAACCCCATCATCCGCTTGCAAGATTGCAGCGGTAATCTGATAGCCCTTGGCTAGATAGGCATTGATCAGCTGGGCAACTAAGTCAAAATCAATGATCTTCGGCACTACCACGATGTATTTCCCATCAATCGGATGATGAACCAAGTCGAGAATATCTACCGTGAGCCCAATCCCCAGACCCAGACCGCCTGGAGTACGGGGATTATGACCAATCATGGTAGACTCAGTAATGACCGTCTCTGTGATGGTTTCCATGGCAACATCGCCGATAACAGGCGTCGCTTCATTGATCCGAATCAAATCAACTTGTCCCAACTCAAGCGATGTTTGCTCCATCAATTTTCTCAGAGATTGATAAATCCCGTGGACATTTTCCTTGGTCCCCTTGATGCCTGTTGTATCCGCAATGGCTGAGGCAAGAAAGTGAATGCTTCCATCATCTTGCACTTCAGCTAAGGCAGACTCGGTCGAAGAATTTCCTATGTCTACTCCAATGATTCGTTTCACATTTTCACCTCCACCAAGATTAGGCTATTTTGAGTAATCTTTTACAACAATAGTGGCAATAATTTTTTCAACCCCAAAATAGCCTTGGTAAAACCGGATTAGTTGTCGCCTTTCAACTTCTTGCGGCGCTCATAATTTTCAGCAGCTTCTATGACAAAGCCCGCACAGATAACAGCTCCATATTGGTTTTCCAATTCATTGGCAATGTCCAATAATTCCTGTTTGGAAGACCGGTAAGGGCGCAGGGCATTGTAGATTTCCAGCACACGCGCATCCGGAACTTTGGTCAGTTCCGCAGCCCGAGAAAAGTTATACTGGATTGCTTCGCGGCCGGCATTCTTAGCAATTTCACCTTGCTTGATCAAAATCTCTGGCTTAATCCGCAAATCCTCTGCTTTTACATAGCCAGACAAGATATTTTCCAGAGTAATATCTTCGAATTTCTTATCCTGACCAACCTTTATCCAGTCAGGATGTTTTTTAGAAATAGGATAATCAGCCGCTGTCGCTTCATCAGAACTGACCGGACGATTGGCTGCTCCTTGACTAGCTGAGCCGCTGTCGCTTAGCTCGGCTAATATTTGTTTTACTAATGTTTCTACTGATTCACTCATTCTGATTTCTCCTTGTAGACATCATATGCATCAAATCACCTGACATTCATCAGCTGGTTTTCCTCTTTTAACCAGTTTCGTTTCCTTGATATGCAGCAAAGCTGAGTAGGCCTGATACTTAGGACGAGCCATTTGGTCGTTAAGGGTTGGTACCGGATTTGGTGTTTCACCCTTGGCATACTTAGCAGCATTTTTACCAATCAAACGATAGGTTTCAGGAGTTAACAAAGGTGCCTGCGGGAAAAGTTCCAGATTACTGAGCGGTGGCAAATCACGTTGGTGAATAACCGTTGTTCCCTTAGACTGAACACCGATAGAAATGCCAGAACCAGACAAGTGGTCTCCTTCTACCGCTACAAAGGCAACATCAGAAGAACGATAGACCTTGACAATGCGAGCCTTGAGCCCTTCTTCTTCGATACCAGCCACCAGCTGACGCAGCACTTCCGTATGAGGAATGTCCACCATCGTCTTCACCTGCTGTTCTCCAAAGGCAGGTCCAACTGCAATAACGACTTCATCCGTTGACTGGCTAGGCTTAGCCACACCAACTGTACGGATGACAGCTTTTTCATTGGACACAGGCTTTGTGACAGGCTTTTCGCTTGTTTCAGCAGCTGTTTCGTTGGTATTGGCGCTCATCTCTTTCATCACTTCTGCAATAATGGAGCGCAGTAAAGTTTCATTTATCTCTGTCATCTTAGCTCCTCCTATACATCACGCGGGTCAATCGCTTTAGGAATGTCTTTGACTTTTTCCCATTCTTCGCCGACCAGACGATGGCCTGTACCGACACCAACATAGTCATTCGGTGAATTCACCGCTGAAATAACATTCCAATCTCGATCAAAGATAGCAGATGTTTGCAGGAAATCCCCTGCTACACGTTGCTTGAACAAATTGAGCAGCTCATTGGCAACTTCAGGGAAGCCATTATTAGCCAAGGCTTTGATCAAATCAGCCCCTTGAACGCCGCGTTCCAGAATACCTTGAGCAGCCTTGATATCTTCAACCTTATCCCGCTCTGGCATATCTTTAGAACCATGAGCATAGGTCGCTGCTTCGACTTCTTCGTCGGTAATCGGCGGCAGGCCCAAGCCTTTGAAAAGAGCTTGCATAACGCGTGCTGCCTTGTTCCGAACCTTCACAACTTCCTCTTCACGAACAGGACGAAGACCGCCGTCTACCCGCAGGTCACGTTGCAGGACATTGTAGTCGTCAAAGTCTTCCGCATCCCAGTTAGATCCGGCAAACATATTGTCATAGTTTGGCGTAGCAGAGTAGCCAGAGTTGATAAAGTCTGTACCTGGCGCAAACTGCATCAAAGTCCGAACAGAGCGACGTAAGTCTGAGTGAGTAAAAGTTTGGTCATTTGATGAAGCACATTCCAAGTCCAGCATGCTGGCAATCAAGTTTTCAGCAACGACTGCCCGAATACCACTCGGAACAGCTGCTGGAATACCGATACAGCTAACTGATCCATTCTGAGTTCCTTGAACTCCAGCCGCTTTCGTGACATAGAGACAGCGAGCTTCCAGATAGAGCATGGACTTGCCTTCGGCTTGTCCCATCTGCACTTCAGACCCTGTACCGGAAGTAAAGCGCATCTTGAGTCCACGAGAGGCATAGGCGGAAGCCAGAAAGGCCTTGGACCAAGGTGTATCATCTCCATCAGTGAAGACATCTTCTGTACCATAAACAGAGATGGTCTCAGCATAGGCTGTAAAGCCACGCATCCCAAATTCTAGTTCTGTCGCTTCTTCCAAGGAGCACTGAGTCAGTACCCCAGGACGGCCCACTTGGGAGCCAATCATCAGAGACAGGGCATTGAAAGGAGCATAACGCACTACGGCAACCGTTGTTTCCTGCTCTGCAAAACCACGCAGAGCTCCTTCAGCCGCATCTGCTGCAATCTGCACTGGATTATCATTAACATTAGTGACGTGGGCTTGAGTAGCTGTTTGCTTACGGGTCCGCATCTTTTGCAGACACATCATGATTTCCACGACATTCATCTGATTGACCACTTCAATGATTTTAGCCGGAGTCATGGCCTTGGTCAGCTTGATGATTTCTGTCCGAGGCACATTTGGTGTCAATATTTTATTGGCAATCTCTCGTGAGTCCATCTGAATAACTTCTTCAGCTCGGCTCAGGTCAATCCCGTAGTTAGCAATGAACTGGTCAATCAGGTCAAATTCTTCTTTTGGTTTGCCGTCTAACTCAACCACTTTTCCATTTTGAATTTTGATACTGGGTTTAGGATCATTGGGGCTTTCCATAGCTACCAAACCTTCTTCAACCCATTCTTTTACAAATCCATCTTGGTTGATAGGGCGTTTGCTTAATACTTCAAAACGTTTGGATCTCATACCGTTTCCTCCCTCTCACTCTTAAATGTAAGATGGCTGTGAGTTGGTTGGCTCGTCACCCATACTGCCTAAAAGTGCCAGTCCAACTTCACGCGCTGAGATAACTGATTGTCTAACTGCTCCAGAATCCCCACTGATAAAGAGGATGGCTTCGTTTGAGTGGCTGGTGCCACCATTTCCTGGAGAAGCATAGCCGACAACAGTAACGTTGGCAGCCTTGACAGCTGTATCTGCCATGACAACACCAATGGCTGCAGGTGCTCCGACAATCAAGCCAAAAGCACGGCCGTATTCAGCACCAAAGGCAGTCTGGCAAGCATAGCTAGCACGCGCAGTATATTGGAGTTCAATATGCCCTGCATCATTAGCATAAACATCGCCGAAGGTTCGATCCACTTCCTCCAAGGTTACTTCCACAGCTCGTCTGACATCTGATACATCTTCACCACCGAAGATAATCAAACTTCCGTGTCCAGCACCTCCCTTGGTATCACGAGGCAGTTCGATTTTAACAATTTCTGTATTGGTTGCTTTGACCGCTTCATCTGCAGCCATGATATGAGGACCTGCACCGGTACGAGCACCAACTACACCAATTGAGCGATAGCTCTTTTCTAGCTTCATAGCATCCAGCACCTGCTGGTCCACATTGGCAATGACAAGTCCAATTGTATCGCCTATCGGATTAACACCGACAAATTCTGTAATATTGCATTTGTTTTCCATAAGACAGCTCCTTTCGCTGACATATTTTGAAGCGCTTACATTTTCAAGGAATAAGGAAATCAGATAAGGGGAGAACCATAACTATACGCCTCTTTCTGATTCCATTTTTTTTTTACTTTTTTCGGATCAAAAGAATAGATTATTCTAAGGTTTTCTGTTAGAATGAATATGGTTGTTTTTTAAAAAGGAAAAATTCTGCATTCTCAAAAAGAGCCTAACCAACTTTTTTAGGAATGCCAAGCTAAGCCTACAAGAAATATACTTGACAGGCCTTTCCCTTCAAAAATAACAATCGCAGAGACAGATAACAGATGATAAACTTTTCGCAGGGTTGCTCATCTTCTATCTGTTTTTTTATTTTCCATCATTACAGAATGGCAGGACAGCAGGCCACTGTCCTGCCATTCTAGTAAATCTGATAGTTCAATCCTCCAACAAACTAGCCTTGCCAGTCAGCCGGATAAGTCACATAGATAAAGCGGGCCTTATCTCTGACAGAGAACTGAATGTCGCTGCCTTTAGGGATAAAGAGTACTTCGCCAGGGCCAGCTGTCATGACTTCGTCACCAACGATAATATCAAGACGCCCTTCAATAACATAGTCCACTTCATCATAGTCCAGATGCCAAGGGAAAGTTGTCTTTTCCATGGTCATCAGACCTAAGCCCAATCTTGGGCTTTCGTCTAAGGTCAGCAAGTCTCGTGTATAAACTTGATGGCTCACATCACCTGTATCCAAGCGATCTTCTGGACGAACATCTAGACCTGGCAGGGCGATAGAAGCTACGCCTGCCTTGCTGACTTTCTTCCCACCATCTTTAGTGGCTAATTCTTCCAATAAAATCTTACGAACCAATGTTTCTAGGTCAGAACGATTAATATCTGCCATACTTCATACCTCCAAGTCTAAGCTTCCTTTTTCGTTAAGAAGAAAGCCAGTAATACCGCTGTGATACCGCCGACAAATTTACCAATCATCATCGGCACAATCATTTCCGGTTTTTGACCAGCTGTGAAGCCTAGGTGATCTCCGATAACGAAGGAAGCAGATACGGCAAAGGCTACGTTGATAATCTTACCGCGTTTGTCCATATCCTTCATCATCTGGAACATGGCAATGTTATTAGCCAGAGAAGCTACCAAACCAGCTGCACCAACTTCGTTCATTCCTAGGGATTTTCCGATAGCAGAAAGCGGTTTGTTGGCTACCTTGGTAAAGACAGCTACCAGACCAAAGGCTCCAGCCAAGGTTACGGCAATCGTTCCGACAACTTCAAAGGCTTCCTTCAGTGTCTCAGCACCTTTTGGATAGAGGCTGATGAGCCATTCATTACCAGTCAGAAGCTGCGCTGCACCAAAGGCCAAACCAAGCGTTGCCAAGATAACAATAATCTGACCAAACACTTCAAAACCTTTAATCATGGCATTAGGTGCCAAAAGCAATCCTATGAAAATCAGAGCAGATACAATGATAATCGGGATAAGATTGACAACCAAGGTTCCAAAAGGCAGACCTGGTACGAAAAGTCCTCCGAGTAGACAGCCAATCGGAACAGTTACCAAACCGTATAGGATTCCGCGAGCCAAAAGCGGACGGTCATCTTTTTCGATAATACCCAAGGCAACTGGAATCGTAAAGACGATGGTTGGCCCCATCATAGAGCCCAGTACAAAGGCAGCAAAATTTCCTACCGCTGGATCCTGAGCCAGACTGAGAGCCAGAGGAGCTCCTCCCATATCATTGGCAATGAAGGTTGTCGCAAAAATAGACGGGTCAGCGCCCACCAAGCCATACAAAGGCACGACAATTGGTTTCAAGACATCCGCCAAGAGGGGAGCGATTACCATAATCCCAGCCATAGACAGAGCCAAAGCTCCCATAGCCATGATTCCTTCTTCAAATTTTTCACTTAGTCCTAGTTTGCCACCGATACATTTATCCACTGCACCGATCAGCATGAATAGCACCATGATATAAATGATAATTTCATTGATACTCATAACATTACCTTAGTTTCTAATATTCTTCATCACTGTGATAGTCAACCTTGTCAATGATAGCCACAACGACCATATCCACAGGGATATTCGTCTTATTTAGGCTCATCCGGGCAGAACTGCCAGTGGTTACCATTACTTGGTCTCCTTCGCCTGCACCGATGCAGTCGGCCACAATAAGCAGAGCTGGGTCACTTTGATGTTCATTTAGCTGCCGTTCGACCACTAAAAATTTCAAACCATTTAAATTTTCGTCTTTTCTAGTCGCCCAAAGGCTACCTTTTACTTTACCAACAAACATCTCTACCCACTCCTTTATTCTATGATTTCTATTTTTTGACGTTTTAGATAATCTCTCGCCAAGGCTGTCACAATCATTCCTTTTTCTATTTTAAAACTTCCATTTTCAGGTAAGCCCATCTCTCTCAGCCTCTTCTCTGTCAGCAAAACCGGCTTGCCCGGAGCCTTAGTCTTCGAGCTGACTTCTTCTGCCACCGCCCGTTTCACTTCCGGACGAGGCTCTTCAGCTTGATCACTTTCTAGGAGTGCTAAGAGTTGGCCTTCTTTATAAAATTGCAGACCGTAGCGAATCAGCTTTTCTCGCTGTCCCTGCAGTTCCTGATACAAGTACACTTTAGAAGATTGCTTGTACTGTTGAATAGCAAAGGCGTTGTCTGATACGAGGACTTTTTTGCCTTTCAAAAGACTCTTTAAAATGACTGCTTCCTCCACCGCTAAAGGGCAAAGGGATGAGAGTCTCAGAAAAGCATCAAAACCAAGTGTCTCAACAACAACAATCTCTGCTGTGCAAGAATCTTTTACGACTTGAAAGCCTTCCCCTTCTAATAAGTCAGGAATCTTATCGCCTCCAATGACGTATACTGAGGGTTTCTGAGGCTTTTGCTTCAACTTTTCCATCAGGCGGTCTGTAATCAAATCTACTAAATGATCTAGATTTTCCATTCTTTACCTACCTTTTATTTGCTCATACGACTTATTTCTTGATAATCCGTCCGCGTGTTCCTTTTTTGAAACCACAAGCATTGGCTTCATCGTAGTCGATATGCATATAGGTCGCAAACTTGGGACTAACACGGATAACCACATCATCAAAAATCAGCGGACGAGCACCTTCTACTCTGACTTGTACAATCTCGTGATTTTTTACATTCAGACGTTCAGCATCTTCCGGTGTCATATGAACATGACGCTTAGCTACTATCAGGCCCTTATCCAGACAAACTGCCTTGTCTCCATGAGCCAAGATGACACCTGGTGTTCCTTCGATATCGCCACTTTCGCGAATGGGTGCCTTGGTGCCCAGCTGCAAACAGTCTGTCAGGGAAACTTCTACCTGAGAATGTTTGCGAACAGGTCCTAGAATAACCACATTGTGAAAAGCGCCTTTTGGACCGACAACTGTCAGCCTTTCTTGACTAGCGAACTGGCCTGGCTGTGATAGGTCTTTTGCTTTTGTTAATTGATAGTTGGGACCAAACAAGGCTTCCAAATCTTCCTGACTCAAATGGACATGACGTCCGCTCGCTTCTACCTCAAATGACCCCTGCAATTCTTCCTGAACTTTATCAATTACTTTATTTACCAAATTTTCTAAAGTCATTGCTGTTCTTCTTTCTCTTGTTATTAGCTTGCTATCAACCAGAGCAAGACTTCAATTGATTTTAATAATTGAGAAACCTTACAAGCAAATTGATCTCTGTCACCATCAGCAGCCTGCTCCAATTCTTTGCGCAGGAGGGTCGTTTCGATATATGTTTCATAGCAATTCAGCTGCCAAGTCGGTTCTTGGTAACTCATCATGACCGTTTCTTGATCGAGCTGGCGACTGACCCGAATGGCCTGCAATTCTGCATTGCTAGGCAGGTCTGTCTGGTAATCAGAAATATCATCCAGAATATGATGGCCGACGATTTGTTCTACTATGTTCAATAGTTGGCCAACTTGCTCACACTTTTCATCCTGAAAAGCCTGATGCAATTCTCTCTGGTTCTTCAAAAAGCAAGTATAAAGTTTAGTCAGTCTAAATAGTCGTGGATACACAGCAGAGTCCTCAAGGTTTGTAATCGGTACCCTGATAGCATCAACAGCTGAGGCTGTTTTCCCTTTGGTCTGACCTGAAGAAATAATTCGAATATGGTGATCATTGAGAAAACCTCTGGCTGCTGGCGTCAGTTTTTCATCTTTGTTTAATTCAAAGACACCGTTATCAGCGAGAACGGATTCTCTATAAAGCTTTCTGATCTTAGCTTCTGTAAAAACTGACATGTATTCACATCCTTCTACTCCGTTGATACTCTGTGAAAATCAATCTGATACTCTCCGAAAATCAACATTTCTGTCTAGTATCGAGCTGCTGCCCATAAGCTTCATTTTCACTGAGTATTCTATTTGCCTCAGGAGCCTGTATCAGGCCTAAACGCTACAATACAGGCCCTTTCAGCAAATAATTATCTGTCCCAGATTATTTGGGCAGAATGACTTCCACTTCAGCATGTGGACGTGGAATTACGTGAACTGAAATCAATTCACCAACATTTTCAGCTGCAGCTGCTCCAGCATCTGTTGCAGCTTTGACTGCGCCGACATCACCACGAACCATTACAGTTACCAAACCAGCACCGACTTGTTCTTTACCAATCAAAGTTACGTTAGCGGCTTTGACCATTGCATCAGCTGCTTCGATTGCGCCGACGAGTCCTTTTGTTTCTACCATTCCTAATGCATTTGCGTTTGCCATGTTTATTTCCTCCAATTATTTTCTTGTTTTTAATTTTATCCGAAAGTCTGTAATCTTATTCTTGATGAGGCAAGATTACTTCTACTTCAGCATGTGGACGTGGAATTACGTGAACTGAAATCAATTCACCAACGTTTTCAGCTGCAGCTGCTCCAGCATCTGTCGCTGCTTTGACTGCGCCGACATCACCACGAACCAAGACTGTTACCAATCCAGCGCCGACTTGTTCTTTACCGACTAAAGTTACGTTAGCGGCTTTGACCATTGCATCAGCTGCTTCGATTGCGCCGACAAGTCCTCTTGTTTCTACCATTCCTAATGCATTTGCGTTTGCCATGATTGTATCCTCCAATTATAATGTTTAATATTGACTATTTTAGTTTTTCCAATACGCGTTGAACCAACAAAGTTACCAGTTCTTCTTCGTTTGATCCGTCAACTGCTACTGCTTTTGGTTCTTCCACTGCCATATTTTCTGCTTGTCGCAGGTCTGACAGTTCTGATGTGCCGTAAGCTACACGACGGATATTGAAGAGATTGAGCGGGCTGACATTATCAGATGTCGCGCTGCCACCCACTGCTCCACAACCCAAAGTAAAGGCTGGGAAGAGACCAGTCGTTGCACCGACACCACCCAGAGCTGCTGGCGTATTGATTAGCAGACGAGATACTGGTTTTTTCAGTGCAAATTCACGAATAATTTCTTCGTTTTGACTGTGGATAGCAAGAGTGTGGCCTGCACCTTCGTGATGCAAGATCTTAATGCTCAGCTCACAGGCTTCCAACCAGTCCTTGACAGTGTAGAAGCCCAAGACTGGAGCCAGTTTTTCCATAGAATATGGATACTGCTTGCCGACGCCGGTTTCTTCTGCAATCAAGACCCGAGCATCTGCTGGAACTGAAATACCAGCTAACTCAGCAATCACTTGCGGTGTTTTACCAACCATCTTCGGATTCATCGCGCCACTCGGCTGGATAATGAAGGAGCCTAGTTTCTTAGCATCTTCTGCTGGAACAAAGTAAGCACCTTGTTTCTTGAACTCTGCTACAACTTTTTCCTTCATATCTTCTTCGACGATGATAGACTGCTCAGATGCACAAATCACACCATTGTCAAAAGTTTTAGAATCCAAAATCTGACGAACTGCTTTTGGCACATCTGCTGTTCTTTCGATGAAAGCTGGACCATTACCAGGACCTACACCGATTGCTGGTGTACCAGATGAGTAAGCTGCTTTGACCATGGCATTTCCACCAGTCGCCAAAATCAGATTTGTATCCTTGTGTCGCATCAACTCATTTGTAGCTGCGATGGATACCCGATGAATCGCACTGATGGCTCCATCCGGACAACCAGCTGATTTAGCAGCTTTCTTGATGATTTCCACAGTTTCCTCAATACACTTAAGAGCATTTGGGTGAGGAGAGAAGACGATACTGTTTCCTGCCTTCAAAGCGATCAAAGCCTTATACATAACCGTTGAGGTCGGGTTAGTTGATGGAATCAAGCCAGCAATGACACCGACTGGAACTCCAACTTCCAAGACTTTCTTTTCCTTGTCTTCGCTGAGAACCCCAACCGTTTTCATATCCTTGATTTCTTCAAGAATACCTTTGGAAGCAAGAGCATTTTTCAATACCTTGTCTTCCCAGCGGCCAAAGCCAGTTTCCTGAGTCGCCATTTTAGCTAGGCGTTCACGCTCATCATAACATGCTTTCGCTACTACTTTTACAATGGTATCAATTTGCTCTTGGCTCATTTTAGCAAGTTCTGCTTGGGCTTTCTTTGCATCCCGAATCAAATTCCTTACTTCCTGAATCGATACCAAATCTTTATCTTCTAAAAACATCCGCAATTACTCCTCTCCTATTGTTTCCATCAAAGTCTCAACGAGAAGTTTCTTGTTGGCAAATTTGATTTCTTTCTTGCTGAGACGGATACCTTCTTGATGATAGGCAAGGCTGCGTAGTTCGACGACTTTTAGTTTTTCCAGTTCTTCTCTGGTGTAGGTCCTTGTCTCTCCTTCAAGCTTCTCTGCTGGTTCAGCCTTAGTTTCCTTTACAGGCTGAGGCTTTTCTTCGATTTTTTCTGAAGGGATTGTTTCCGCCGTAGAAGCAATCTCTTTTTTAGCTGTTTTACTGTTTCTCTTTGGTACAAAGAGAATGTCTGTCTGGTTATCCAGCCTAGAAATTACATGGCTGGCCAGATAGTAAGGTTTATCCTGTACCAACTCAACTGCCGCATCAACCGCTGAGCGGACTGCACTGACATCGCCTATTAATTGAACTGTGTTCAAACCAGCTTTGACCGTTTCAATATTAAGCAATGATACATTGGCAGCCTTCAAAGCCGCATCTGCCGCAACTACAGCACCTAGATAACCTTTTACTTCAATTAAACCTAGTGCTCTATCTGCCATTTAATCAACTCCTAATCAATAACTTTTAGGATCATTTGCTACTGCGATGACTGCATTCGCAAATGCGTCGCAGGCAGCTCGGCAGGCTGACTGTGATCCAACCAGAAGTCCGCCGGCAAAGTTGGTTTCACTCGGTGGTCCGTAGAAGGCGCCAACCTGCACATCTGCCGCTTTCAAAGCCGCATCCAGTGCTACCATAGCTTCACCCGGTGGAGCAATCAAGTAAGCAATTGCTGTTCCTTCTTCTGCATTAGCACCCTCTGATAGGTAAGAACCTGCACGAGAGATACAATGTGCAAAATAAGGAATGCTGTCATCGTCATTAGCACTGTAGAAGCTAGCCCCATTTTCGATTTCATAGACTACTACATCCAGACCGCTGCGAACTTCTTCTGGGTTTGGACCAGCCAAGATACCGATGACTTCACCAGCCAGCTTAGTTGAAGCGTTGCCTGCACCAGCATACATACTGCGAGCATAGACAACTTCGACATCTGCTGCCTTGGTAGCTTCATCCAAGGCTACATAAGTGACATCATCACAGTCAGAAGTGATAATGCCCAGGCTTCTGTGATGTGGTTTAAGCTCCAAAGAAGCTGCCAAACCTGCATCCACGTTTGAAATCAGAAGGGCACTTAATACACTTGCACCTAATCGATCATTTTTCAAAGCCACTACCTCCTATTATTTCAAATCAATTCCTGATTTCTTATTATCAAGAATCTTCTTAATGATTTCTGCTACATAGGCTCCAGCTTCAACGGCTGGTGTTCCGCCTTTATGAATATTGGAAACAACGGTCCGTTTCGCTTCTGGCATGCCGACCGTTGGCTTGTAAGCCAGATAAGCACTCATAGACTCAGCTGTTACCAGACCTGGGCGCTCACCAACCAGCATACAGATAACTTCTGCACCAGTCAGCTCTGCGATTTGGTCCATAGCTGCAACCCGAGCATGCTTGATAAAGAGTACTTCACCAAAGTCCAGTCCGAACATTTTCAGACCTTGCTTCAGAGCTGGCAGGAAGTCTTTGACGTTGGCCTCGATAGCTGATGAGCTAAGACCATCACCAACGACAATCTGAACTTTGGCATTAGGTTTGCATTTTTCCTTGATAATCGCCTGCTGTTCTTCTGGGAAGATGCGGCCAAAATCTGGACGTGTCAAGTACTCATCCTTAGTTGCTGCCTTGGTCTGTACAGGAATGAAGCCCATTTCCTTAACAAATTCATCAGATACGTAAGAGAAGACCGCATCCTGAGCTGCCGCATGGTCTGCACGGAAACGCAAAACACTTTGTGTCTTGTAGCGATCACCTGCCCGCCATAAGCCCAGACGTGCCGGAGTAAATTTCTTAATCTTCCTGTAGGCTTCTTCATTGATGGCATTTGGAACCAAGAACTGTTCCTGAATATCTACTTCTGTTATATCAGGAATGATGCCATCTTCAATCACTGAAGTGTCTTGTTTGACTTCTTCCTGCAGAGAAACCGCAGGTTTTTCAGCTTTGTTCTGGTCAGTCGCTGCTGTTTCTTTAACAGCTGAGTCGCCGCCCATCTCATTTAACAATGAGCGAATCATTTCTTTTAATTGCAATTCATCCACAATGATTTCCTCCTTGCTAATTTGATTTCATAAAGATGGAGCCGTCTCCGCCGATTTCTGTCAGGTGACCATCTTCCATCAAGCCCATTTTTTCCATCCACTCTTCAAATTCCTTGATCGGACGTTTATTGAGAAGTGAACGCATGGTTGCTGTTTCATGGTAACCAGTTGTTTGATAGTTAAGCATGATATCGTCACCATGAGGAATCGCCATGATGTAGTTAACATTAGCTGCTCCGAGAAGAACCAAGAGATTTTCAGCGTCGTTTTGGTCAGCCTTCATGTGGTTAGTATAGCAGATATCACAACCCATTGAGATACCAGTCAGTTTGCCCATGAAGTGGTCTTCCAAACCAGCACGGATAACCTGCTTAGAATCATAGAGATACTCAGGTCCGATGAATCCAACAACGGTATTTACCAAGAATGGATCGAAGCGTTTAGCGAAACCATAACAACGAGCTTCCATAGTCACTTGGTCTGCTCCATGGTGAGCATCAGATGAAAGTTCAGAACCTTGACCTGTTTCAAAGTACATGACATTCGGTCCAGCAGCTGTTCCCACTTTCAGAGCTGTATCCCAAGCTTCTTGAATGATTTTAGCATCAAAACCAAAGGCTTCATTTCCTTTTTCAGATCCAGCGATAGATTGGAAGACCAATCCTGTCGGAGCACCTTGATTCATGGCTTCAATCTGAGTAGTAACGTGAGCCAACACACAGTGCTGAGTTGGAATCTTGTACTCTTCGATGAAGTCGTTAAACTTATGCAAGACCCGTTTGGTACTTTCTACTGAGTCGTCCACTGGGTTCAATCCTAAGAGAGCATCCCCACATCCATAAGCAAAACCTTCCATAGTAGAAGCCATGATACCGTCTGGATCGTCTGTGGTATGGTTTGGTTGAAGACGAGAAGAGAATGTTCCCGGCATACCAATCGTTGTATTGGCATGTTTGGTAATGACAATCTTATTGGCAGCTACAATCAAGTCCAAGTTGGTCATCAACTTAGCCACCGCTGCTACCATTTCAGAAGTCAACCCACGAGACAGCCACTGAATATCTACGTTCTTAGTCTTGTTATCCAAGATCCATTCACGCAGTTCTTCTACTGTCCAATTCTTAATCTTTTCGTAAGTACGAAGATTGACGTCGTCAATGATAATCCGTGTTACCTCATCTTCTTCATAAGGCACTACCGGATTATTGAACAAATCAGACAGTTTTAGCTGAGCTAGTACAACTTTAGCAGCGACACGCTCTTCGGCAGATTCTGCTGCTACTCCGGCCAGCTGATCCCCGGATTTGTACTCATTGGCTTTGGCCAGCACTTCTTTTACGGATTTAAATTCGTAAAGCCGACCAAACAATTTTGTTTTCAAAATCATGGATTACTTCCTCCTTTGTGTAAATAAAAGTTTAATTAAACACCAATGTTTTCACAACAATCGGTAAGACCGAGCCTTCAATGACTGGATTACCAATATCGATATAGTCGCCATTTTGAACATCCACTGAGTCAATGCACACAAATGGATAATCCTTAGGCAATTGAGCAAAGAGACATTGACCTAAAACCTTGGCCATATCTTCTCTGACAACCACTAGCAACGGAATTTTCTTTTCAATGCTTTCGCTCATTCCGCTGACAATAGCCTCTGCGTATTCCAAAACCCGGGCGAAGCTTGGGCTTTTTTCTCCATTGATTGCCAAAGCCACCTGCTGGACTTCATTTTCCAGTGTGAACCAGGCCACCTTGTCCTTGATAATCTGCTGCAGCCCCTCCTTGTCCTCATGCTCATCAGAAGCGGCCAATTTGAGAACTGGAATGTTCTTAATAGGGAGGATATCAGAGATGTAGGTAATGGTACTGCCGCTGACATCGGTCGTATGGCTGCCCGCTCCAACAACGGTTGCCCGGATGGTCTCAGCTGACTGGATGACTTTCTTTTGATCAAAAATCTTGGATTTTCTCAACGCCCTGCCAAGCAGGATACCGATATCCCCATAGCGGAAATCATCCGCCGAGGTCGTTTCCAAGTATATTCCATCAGCTACACCACCTGAGAAAGATACGCAGTGGAGATCATAGTTCAACTTGAGACCGTGGTTGGTCTGTAGGAGCTCATAGTAAGGACTGTGATTGTCAATTCCTACAGACTGTTCTAATACGGAGACCATTTCTTGAATCAGCCGATCCAAATCAGCCCGATGGACCGTTTCACCAACTGCCAGCTGAAGCCCCTGCTCTGCAATGATAGTCTGCAGTTTTGGAGCAATATAGCTAATCCGCTGGGTCTGCGGATCCATTTTTATCAGCCGACCTCCGATATCAAAACACCCTGTATCAATCACATCTCCTTCTCGGAAGACTGCCAGATTGGAAGTCCCCCCACCAATATCAATATTGACTACTGATGTATGATGCTCTTGAGAATACTGATGGCTGCAGGCCCCTTTACCAGCGATGATACTCTCAAGGTCTGGGCCGGCCGTCGCAACGACAAAGTCCCCAGCATAACCACTCAGCGCTTGGAGCACCTGACTGGCATTTTCCTTGCGAGCCGTCTCACCAGTAATGATGACTGCCCCCATCTGAATATCTTTTTTCTGAATGCCTGATTTCGCATACTCATTCAGAACAAAGTTTTTGATCTTATCCACCTCAATCAAAAGTTGATCCGAAATTGGCGTGAAGATAATTTCACTTTTATAAAGAACTTTTTTATCTGTAATATAGACACGAGGAATAGTAAACACAGAAGCAATATTCTCGATGGTAAGCTCTGATAAGATCAGCTGTGTAGTGGCTGTCCCGATATCAAGCCCCACACTCAAAATTTTATCTGACATACTAAAAACCTCCAAAAAAAGACGCTCAAAGCAATGCAAACAAACAGAGTTCATTTACATTCTTCAAGCGTCATTGCTTTTTTCGACTGACATCATTGTTAGTCTGGTAGTATTTATTTTTTAAAACGAATGGTCGTTGTCGTCCCCTCATGGTCTGAGTGGATAGACAAGGTTCCAAACAATTTTCCTTGGACAAAGCGCTCCACCAAGAGTAGACCCAGATGATTTTCAAAGGAATGCTCTTGATTGTAACCGCTACCATTATCCAGTACTTTTAAAGTTATTATATCATTTTTAAGTCCAACCTGCAAACGGATTTGCGGTTTTTCTGGATTTTTTTTGTCCTTAAAAGCATGTTCATAACTGTTCTGCAGTAATTCATTGACGATTAGCGCCAGTGAAGTGGCTCGGCTGCTATCGAGACAGAGTTCCGGTTCCAGGCTGTAGGTCAGGGTTATTTCCCTATGCCCAGAAAAACAACGCTGGACATTTTCAATAACTTTCTTCAGCAGATGCTCAATCTGAATGCTGTCATCCTGCTGAGAAGACAGGAGCTCGTGAGTCGCCGCTATGGAGAGCACACGATTCATACTATCATTAAGAGCTTTTTTGGTGTCTGCTCCTGGACTTTGCTGAGCCTGTAGTCGCAGCAAGGAAACAACAGTTTGCAAGTGATTCTTTACCCGATGGTTCATTTCACGAATGGTAGTTGTATGGGTTAAGAGCTGCGCTTCCTTTTCCTTGATGTCTGTAATATCCTTACAGATCATGACCACATTTTCACTCTCAGTCAGCAAATAGCGTTTGACCAAAAAGCAATAAGTGCCATAATGTACCTCAACTTGGTGAGGTTTTTCTTGAGGGGCTTGCGGTCCCAGTTGCTGGATTTCTTCAAAAGTCAGACTGTCTAAGACTAGATTGCTGTAGTGCATTCCCTCAATCGAGTCCATATAGCCCAGCTTATGACGATAAGAATCGTCAGCTGCTTGATTGAAATACTTGAGATAACCCTGCTGGTCAAAGACCAGACAAGCTTCGTCAATATGATCAAATAAAACAAACTGCTCTTGCGCCGAAATCTCAGGAGTGCTCCGTAACTCAAAACCCCCGTCCTCTTTATCTAAAGAAAAGTGGTCCGGCAAAGTCTGTGGAGCATTTCTTTCGATAATCAGCGTTCCAATGACGCGCTCTTCTCTCACTATCGGAAAGACCGTCTGATGGATGGCTAAGCCCTCCTGTGATCTAGCCGAAAGCCCAATCGAGGGAGCGCCCGTCTCCAAGGTCCGGATAACACCTGGCTCATTTTCCAGATAGGCCATAGCACCAACGACCGAGTTTTCGTACAAGCTGAGCTTGCTTTCCGGTTTTTTGTGAAAGATGACAATGGCATGTTCCGAAAAGATATTCTTTACGTCAATGAAGACATCTTCATTGGCATAAGCTGAGTTTTTCAATAATTCGTCAGCCTCTTGGACAAGATGCTCGATATCAGCCTCATCCAAATTTGTCTGTTCCTGACAAAGCTGCTTTATCTTATCTCTATACATCATTACACATCATCTTGGAGCACCAGCAATTTAGCAATCTCAATCATTGGCACTCTCTTTTGCATACTAATTGTTCGAATGCGCTTGAAAGCTTCAGGCTCTGACAAATGATCACGAGCCATCAGCAAGCCTTTGGCCTTTTCAATCACAATCCGATCGTCTATCTTTTTCGACAGCTTGACCATTTCATTGGACATCTGCTGAAGCTGGCGGCCCTTCTCAATGCAGATCTCTACCATTGGAATCAAGGACTTGGCATCCAAAGGTTTAACCAAGTAAGCACTAATCCCATTGGTTTTAGCTTTTTGAACATAGTGTTCATCGCTGTAGGCTGACAGTAGAATCACACTGTAAGCTAAAGCGTCTTCGAGTATCTTCTTACCCGCTGTCAGGCCATCCAGAAGCGGAAGCTTGATGTCCATCATGACCAAGTCACAACGATATTTCTGACACAAATCAATAGCCTCAAAGCCATCGGATGCCTCAGCCACCACTTCATAATCAGCTGCCTCTAATATATTTCGGATATCTAATCTTACAATTGGATCATCATCAACAATTAGTATTCTGCCTTTCATACTTCCCCTCGACAGTTTGATTTTTTATGTCCGCGTTACGACAGTGCTGGAGAAGCCTAAAATCTCTTCCAGACCTTGTAAAACGGCAATGAGAGCTGCCTCAACAGAAGAAACGTCACCTGTCATCACGACAGAGCCGCTGAAACGATCCACAAAACCAACTTGAACATCCGCAGCCTTGGTCGCAATATCAACCGCAATGATAGCCGCTTCACTCGGAGTGATCGTCAAGATTCCAATCGCATCCTTGATTTCTGCCTGCAATCCCAATTTTTCAAAAATGACTTCATCAGGATTTGCGATAAGGTGCGCCAAGGTCACTTGTTTCCCAGGAACGTATTCCTGTATCATTCTTTGTTTTTCTTCCAATTTAGTAAACCTTCTTCATGATTTTAAACGTTCAGAAGTGTACTGCATGCTCTTAATCATTATACAATAATTTTGGCATAACAGCAATTCAGAGGATTAAAACGCTTTCTCTAATACTTTAAGCAGCTCTTCTGCCGTAGGGACGCGAGGGTTAGTCGGAGTACAACCATCATGCAGAGCAGCTTCTGAAATTTCTACCTTGTACTGAGCAAAAGCATCTGCTTTCACACCATATTCTCTTAGAGAAGTTGGCATCTCCAGCTTTCTTTGCAGTTTCTTGATAGCTTCAACCAGCTGTCTCACTCCTGACACAGGGCTTGAAGCACTGCATCCCAGTAGTTTGGCAATATCCTGATAGCGGCTCGCTACAGTCTTGTCTGTCGCCTGCCGGTTCCGATTGTTGAATTCGATACCAGCATTATACTGAATGACATGGGGCATTAAAATACTGTTTAAACGACCATGAGGCACATGGAACTTAGCGCCTGCCGCATGTGCCAGACTGTGATTGATACCCAAAGAAGCTGTGTTAAAGGCCATACCAGCCAGGGTGGATGCTGCATGCATCTTTTCACGCGCTTCTACATCCTGACCATTTTTGTAGGCTTTAGGCAGGTATTCAAAGACCAGCTTAATTGCCTTTTCAGCCAAGGCATCAGAGAAGTCCGTAGCCTTGGTCGATACATAAGCTTCAATGGCATGGGTCAGTACATCCATTCCAGTGTCAGCCGTGATGTTACCAGGAAGTGACAGAACCAAATCCGCATCTAAGATCGCAACATCCGGAAGGATTTCTTTGGTCACTAAAGGATATTTGGTACCTCTCTCTGCATCCGTGATGACAGAAAAGGACGTTACTTCAGATCCAGTTCCGCTTGTTGTAGGAATGGCGATGAGAATAGCCTCTGAGAAGGCACCCTGCTTCTTGGCAAAATAATACATAGCCTTGGAAGCATCAATGGCAGAGCCGCCACCAATAGAAAGCACAATGCTGATTGGTTTGTCTCCTGCACTCTTAATACCAGCCACAACTGTTTCGATTGGCGGATCAGGCACAATATCTGTGAAAACAACAATATCATTGCTGTCATCAAAGTTGGCTAAAATAGCATCCAGCGTGCCAGATGTCTTCAAAAAAGGATCGGCAACGACTAAAATATGCTCATTTTTATAATGGCTTAATTGCTGCAGAGCGCCCTTGCCCACATGCAATTCAGTCTTATAGGAAATCTTATACATCTTTTCTCCTTTCTGTTGTATCTATTTTTAAACAAAAAGAAGCTATATGAAAATAAGACTGCTCCCCTACACACGTCACAGCATTTTCATATAGCTTCATTGCTTATTTATCTTCAGTACCCCTTTGTACTATATTGAATTATAACACAAAAGCGCTTTCATGGCAATGAAAAAGTCATTAATATAAGAAGTTTTTAGTGCCGCATCTCCTTACAAAGCCAAGCTTATTTGAAGAATTAAATTTTTATTAAAATTTAGTTCATTTTCCTTGTAATTCCCTGTGAAAGGTGTTACAATCTAGTTACTAGGAAATTGATTTTAGTACTTTTAAGGATATGGAAGTCTGGTGCAAATCCAGCGCGGTCCCGCCACTGTGATAAGTTTTTCAGCTTTAAGTCAGGTCTTTATTCTTAAATTTTAGTAGATTTCATGCCTCGATGTAAGGTAGTGATGTCAGTTTGGAACAAACATTTTAGCTTAGTTTCCATTATTGACTCTACGTTTAAGTACGTTAATTTTCTAAAGATGAGGTTTCACTTGTCTTTCTGCAAAGGAGCAGAGTCAATAATTGGAAAGCTAGTGCTAATCAACGAAGCTTAGCATGAAGATACAATGATGTATAGGCGGCTTTCTTTTTTAGAATATCAAAATAAGTTCTGTCCTTCCAAGACTTGGTAAAGTCAATTTGGAAAGACAGAACTTTTTCTGTTTCTTTTTGTCACTGGCGTTTTCTTGCCCAACGCTCAACATCCGCCTTGGTGATATTGTGGAAGACCTTGGCACCTCTTTCATAGGCGATGTCTTCCTGGTTTTTAGTAAAGTTGATTACTCGAGCCAAGGCAAAGAAGTAATCTGATAGACGGTTGACAAAAATCAGGACATTATTGTTAATTTCTGTAGTCCACATAGCCCCTACGATATGACGCTCTGCCCGTCTTGCAATGGTCCGAGCCACATGAATCATGGAAGCAATCTCGTCACCGCCTGGCAAGATAAACCTTTCCAGAGCCGGTGGAATTTCTGCGTAGGTATCAATCCTCTCCTCAATCCAGTCAATCAGCTGCTGATCGACTTTGTAAGGGTAAACTCCCTGAGGAGTAGAGAGGTCTGAACCACAGTCAAAGAGATAATGCTGCAGCTGGAGCAGCTCATCTCTCAGCTTATCATCCTTGTCCAGCTTGGTAATGGTATAACCAATCCAAGAGTTCAGCTCATCAATGGTTCCGTAAGCATTAACTCGTTCTGCATCCTTGGCGACACTTTGACCGCCAACTAGCTTGGTCAAGCCCTTGTCACCTGTTTTTGTATAGAGTTGCATATTTTTCCTCCTTTAAGTCACATTTTTGCGAATATCAACATAATCTTCTTCTTTCAAACTGCCTTCTGCAAAGGTTGGCATATGCTCCATGGTATAAACAGCATTTTCCAGCAGAAAGAAAGCCAAAGGACAGCCCGAGCCTTCACCTAGCCGCATATCCAGCAAAAGCATGGGCTCCAGTCCTAGAAAGTCACTGACCAGTCTGTAAGCAGGCTCCGTCGAAGCATGGGAAGCAAAGCTATAGTCCAAGACATGAGGAGTCAGCTGATGGGCAATCAAAAGCCCCGTCAGAGAGATAAGACCGTCCACTACACAAGGCAGCTGATAGCGGGCACAGGCGAGATGGGTGCCTGCCATAGCCAGCATATCTAGCCCACCAAGCTTAGCGGTCAGATCCAGAATATCTCCATAAGGAGCTTGACGATCCAAACATTGCTGGATAATAGCTGTCTTGTGAGCCTTCATATCCTGAGTCAGACCAGCTCCATAGCCTGTGACGTCTTCTGCTTTGAGACCGAGAACTGCCGCAATGACAGCAGCCGAGGTGGTGGTGTTGCCAATCCCCATTTCTCCTGTTCCAAAGAGACGATAGCCGTCTTTGATCAAGGTCTCTGCCTTCTTGTAGCCGACTAGAACTGCCGCTATAGCCTGCTCGCGAGTCATGGCCGGCTCCTTGAGCATATTACACGTCCCGTGACAAATCTTATCCTGATTTTCCTCAAAGATATCCTTCTTGCAGCCAATGTCTACCAGACAGATGTCTGAACCTGCATGTTTGGAAATAGCACACAAGCCTGACTTCCCCGCTAGAATATTGCGAGCAACAGTATAGGTCGTTTCCTGAGGATTGGCAGAAACCCCTTCAGCCACAATGCCATTATCTGCCACATAGACGAGAACAATCTTCTTATCCAAATCAATGGGACCAGAAGACATGGCATACAAGCGAGCATAGATGGTCTCAAGCTTTCCCAAGGAGCCCGGCGGCTTTCCTAGCTGATCACAGTAGCGCTGGCCTTCTTGAACCTTGTCTTTGTCTAATGGAAGAATCTGCTCAATAATTTTTTCTAAGTCTTTCAAACTAGTCTATCTCCTCCCTGACCGGCTGCACCCCTTCAAAAATAATCCTGCTCAAGGTCCGAGTCTGATAATAAGCCCCACTGGCTGAGCGAGCTAGCTCAGACTCTAGCTTAGGCAAGACTTCTAGCTGTTCCCTGCTCAGCAACAGACCAACCAATGTACCACTATGGGCAACATTGAGACCTAAACACTGGTATTTTTTTACCAAAGCCAGTAATTCTTTCAGATAGGGTTTGGGTAGCCGTTGGTTGTTCAACAAAGCACTATAGCTCGCTAAATGGCCAAGTTTTTCCAAACTCTTCTCCTGACAAGCCTCCTGAAAGAGAGGAAACAAACGCTTAGACTCCTCAGCCGGATAGCTAGGACTGTCCTTCATCCGAACCAAGTCAAGAGTTGTCACCATCTCCACAGGCTCCAAGATATAGACATAAAGCTCCGGTCGCCAGTCTGTCTGCCAGACCACTTGACCAGTCAGGGGATTAATGACCGTCCAGTCCGCAAAAGCCACCGAGTCAGTAGGCTCAATCTTGGCACAGAGACGAGTCAAATCTGCGGCTCTTAGAGACTGCTTTTGTCCCAGAGCAGCTGCTTGCAGGCAGCTAATCATATCAGCTGTGCTGCTAGAATAGCCCTTGCTGATAGGCAGATCTGATTCCTGAACAAAAGAGAAAGCATTGGCCACAGGCAGGAGCCCCAAAGCTCGCCTTACCTTTTCACCTTGGGCTTGCCTTGAGAGAGACGAAGCCCCGTCCAATCTCACTCGACTGCGCTTCTCAATCCCATAGGAGAGCAGGACCTCCTGCTCTCCTACTAAACCTTGAAATAATTCACCGCAGGAACCTGGACAGGAAACCATTACCTTAGTCATAAGGAACCTCTTTCGCCAAGACCTCTGTTAGACAAGCCAGAAGTTGTTCATTCTCCTGATGGCTGCGGATGGCTATGCGGTAATGCCGTTCTGTCAGATCATGATAATTTTGACAGGAACGGATAAAAATCTTTCTCTGCCGAAGCTCCTGACGCAGGGCCTGCCGACCTAAATATTCAAAGAAGATATAGTTGACACTAGGCTTGACCGGTCGAAGCTGTGAAAAAGAAGTCAGCCCTTGGAAAAGGAAATCCCTTTCTACTCGAAGCCACTGCTTGGTAGCTTGATGATAGGCCAGATCTTCCAAAAGGACAGGCAGGGCCTGATCAGCCATAGCATTGACCGACCAAGGAGCGCGGCTCCCCTCTATCTCTTCAAAGCAAGTCGGATGACAGCTAAGAGCATAGCCCAATCTCAGACCAGGAATAGCATAAAACTTGGTCAGAGACCGCACCACTACTGCATTTGGATAGGTGGCCAGACGTGAGACGAAGCTATAGTCCTCCTCATCGTCCAGAAAGTCCATAAAAGCCTCATCCAGTATCAAAAAGATTTGCCGCTCCTGCAGGTCCTCAGCCAGCTTTTCTAGCTCAATACGCCGAATCAAGGTACCCGTCGGATTATTAGGATTGCATATGAGCACAGCGTCTCCTGCAGTCAGTGAATCTAAGGCTGGCAACATGTCAGCTAGATCCCATTCATAGGATGGAGAAGGAAGGCTAAAGCGCTCCACCTTGGCCTGCACTTGCGAGAAAGCTTTCTCATATTCCATGAAAGTAGGGCTCAGAGTCAGGACAGTTTTTGGACGCAGGAAGCGGGCCAGCTCGTAAAAGACTTCTACCGCACCATTTGCCAGCAGGACATTGTACTTTTCTAGCCCATGATGATGTGCCAAAAGCTCTCTGGAGTGGCTGTAGCTGATGTCTGGATAATGAACCAGCCAATCAATGGACTCGGTCAGACAAGCCCTCAGCTTTTGAGAAATCCCCAAAGGATTGATATTGGCACTGAAATCCAGACAGTCTTCTAGAGAAAAACCAAATTCCTCAGCCAAAGCTGCCGCATTTCCTCCGTGCTCTACTTTCATAAATAGACATTCCTTCCTCGTTTCCTTATTAGAATCTAGTATACCATATTCGGTTTCTCATCCCTAATCTGACTCCAGATAAGCCTGGAGACGGTCAATTCCTTCATTTTCCGTCGCTGATATTTCAAAAATTTCCTTGGCACCGGCTGCTTTCAGTTGCCGCCGTGCTTTTTCGATCTGCTCTTCCTTATCAGCCATATCGATCTTGGTGACAATGCCAATCACTTCTTGATTGAAGAGGGAGGAAAAGCCCTGAGGAAAAGTCTGCATCTGATTGGAAGCTGCTACCAAGAGACCAATCACATCGGCATCTGCACCCGTCACGTTCAAGGCATTATAATACCTACGATGCTGAAGAAATTCTCCAGGAGTATCAATGATGGTATCATGAAACTCAACCGCCTGAGTCTTATAGTAGGTCAGCTCCAAACCCTTTAGTCGCTGAGTCAGAGTGGTCTTACCCACTCCGACCGGACCGACAAACATGATTTTTTTCATATCTTGCATCCATTCCTCTCTATAACAGGGGACTGCCCGCTATTTGCTGAGCTGGGCTTCCTTACTATCTAGTTTGATAGTTTCCCTGCCGTTGAGCAGTACACCTTTATTTTCATCGCGGCCTTGCAGGTAGTAAAGGGCATCTTCCTGACCGTATGTTTCAATTGCCTTGGTTTGCAAAAGACCGATTCCCTTGCTAGGATCTCTCAGAAGATTGAAGATGATACCCATTTGCAGTTTAGGGAAGTCCTTGAGCATAGCATAGTCACCATTACTGTCGCCAGCAATCAGGATTGGTTCTTGATTGTCATGATTGACAGCAATCAGCTTCTTGATGGTTTCTGTCTTGCCCTCACCTTGAGTCTGAGCATAGTTAGTATCATATTCTGGCTGAATCACTCCCTTATCATCTTTTTTCAGACGCATAGCAGTGACATTTTCTTTAGGAATATTGTAGCCATACTTAGAATTGCTAGCATAAGGGATAATCACATCAATATAAGACGCTGAGCAGATATAGACATCAATGCCGTTAGCCATCAGAGTCTTGTAGAGATTTTGCATTTCCTTGACTGAGCGAACACCGCGCTTGAAGGTCACAGTGATTTGGCCTGACTCACCTTTCAAGCCTTCAGGACTTTCCCAAGTTTCAGAAGTCAGCTTGTCCTCAAGAGCCTGGTCAATAGACTTTTCAGATAGGGCTTGAACTTCTTCAGAAGTCATACCTGCATAGAGGTAAGTCACCCATGGATAGCTGATGTCAGAGCTGAAGGTATCACCAATCGCTTCGTAAAGATAGCGGAGTTTAGCAGCAAAGTCTTGGTATTCATCGGTCTTTTTGACTTCTTCCAGAGACTTGTCCCCTTGCATTCCCTTATAGCTATTATAAATAGCCGTGTAGTCAGAGAGCAGGTCGGCCGCAATCTTGTCAATGTTTACTGGCTCACCATCTTTATTATGAAAATCTTCAACAAAATCGTCGCTCGGTATATTGGTCCGCACTGCTTGGTCAAATTCTTCCGGCGTCATCTTAAAGGCCAGATTTTCAATTTGATAGGTAAAGGTTGCTTCGCCGATGTCATTAATGACTGTTGTATTGTCCCAGTCAAAGACGGCATAAGGTTTTTTATTTTTATCATAGCTAGAGCTGGTGTTCCCATTTTCCTTGATGAGCTTGGTCAGACGGGCATAAAGCTTGTCTTCCCAAACGCCCTTATCCAAAGTCTTAGCCTTGTCCTTATCCGTTGTCTCTGTCTTAGCCGAGGATGACTCAGTCGTCGTCTTATTATTCCCCGCTTGACAAGCTCCCAGAAGCAAAGCCAAACTACAAAGCAGCACAATTCCTTTTGTCCGCATAGAAACAATCCTCCATAAAAAATAATAGTGCGCAAAAAAATGGCATAGAAAAACCCTTTGATTCTGAAACACTCGCTTCATTGCGATCAAATCAGGCTTCCTTGCCATTTTCTATACTGTTATTATATTATAAACTATCTGGCAGACTTTGTCAATAAAGCGCTTTCAGATTTGTGAAAAAATAAAGGCAGAGAAATTATTTCTCTACCTTACTGATTAAAATGCATATACTCTAATCTTCTCAACAAACGTATTGGAGGAAACCAAACGTATTCAAGACTAGACAGATAATCCCCTTCAATTCTACCATTTTTCAGGCACTTGATTTCTCCAGCCTGTGAAAACTTGTGCATAGCCCAATAGATACAAGGGTGTCAATGCGATGCTCAAGCCTACCAAGGCAATAATCATATAGATTCCTGACAGCATAAACAGGCGAGTGACGACTGCTACTGCTGCTGACAGGCAGCACAGGACGATAGCATGAATCTGCAAAATGTTGATCTTTTGTTTCTGTTCAAAATATCTCACTTTTGACACAATAACCATCTGATACAGCAAATTTATCAGTTGGTAGGACAAGCTCAATATAATAAAAATCAGGAAAAATGCTAGATAATGCTCACCAAAAAAGAGAGAGCCCCAAAAAAGTAATTCAAAATGCAGGAATAGGTAAGAACTGGTCGGAACGACCTGCAGCACCTTGGTATCAAAAAACTTTTGGAACAATAAGAAGGCTAGCAACAAGATAGCGATGTGCCCAATAGTAAACTGCATGACCATCATGCTCCGCTCATGCATCTCACCGCGTAAGAAAATCGAAACGATAAATACCAGCGAGATAAAAAATAACTCAATTAAACCAGCCTTATAAAAATCCAAATTTTTGATTGGACTATCATCCGTAATAAGGACATTCAAAAACTCATAATATCTCTTTTTCATATTATAACTCCCATTTATTTAAAAAAATCCCTAAACTTTGCGGAACTTTCTATAAAAAAATTCCGCATTTCATTATATCATATAGGCTATAGGATTAGGAAGTCTTATAAAATATTGGTATATCTCTATAGGATAGTTCCTCTTATTAATCATTCGCCAAGTTGGCATTTTTCCGCTATAATAGTAAGGATGAAGATCAAAGAAGAAATTATTAACTTAGCAAAAGACATTGGGATTTCTAAGATTGGTTTTACGACAGCGGATGATTTTGACTATCTGGAGAAGTCGCTGCGCTTGGCTGTAGACGAAGGGCGAAATTCAGGATTTGAACATAAGAACATTGAGGAGCGGATTAAGCCTAAGCTGAGTCTAGCCTCAGCCAAGACCATCATCTCTATCGCAGTCGCCTACCCCCACAAGCTCAAGCAACAGCCTCAGAAAACAGCATACAAGCGGGGGAAATTCACCCCTAACAGCTGGGGACTGGACTACCACTATGTCCTGCAGGACAAGCTGGATCGGCTTGCCAAGGGAATCGAAGAGCTGACCGCTGACTTTGAATACAAGGGTATGGTGGACACGGGCGCCTTGGTCGATACTGCTGTAGCCCAAAGAGCAGGAATCGGCTTTATCGGCAAGAACGGCTTGGTCATCTCCAAGGAATTTGGCTCCTATATGTTTTTGGGAGAGCTCATCACCAATCTGGACATTGAGCCTGATCAGCCTGTCGACTACGGCTGCGGAGACTGCAACCGCTGCGTGACAGCCTGCCCTACTTCCTGCCTGATTGGCGACGGCAGCATGAATGCCAAGCGCTGTCTGTCCTTTCAGACTCAGGACAAGGGCGTCATGGATTTGGAATTTCGCAAGAAGATTAAGACTGTCATCTATGGCTGCGATATCTGCCAAATCTGCTGTCCTTACAATAAAGGCTTAGACAATCCGCTCGCAACAGAGATTGACCCTGAGCTCTCTCATCCCGAGCTCCTACCTTTCTTGGAGCTTTCCAACGGTCAGTTTAAGGAGAAATTCGGTCATGTGGCCGGTAGCTGGAGGGGGAAAAACATCCTTCAGCGCAATGCCATTATCGCTCTGGCAAATGCCAATGATCGCTCTGCCATTCCCAAAATGCTTGAAATTATCGACAAGGGGCAAAATCCGATTCATGTCGCTACAGCTATCTGGGCTCTGAGTCAGCTGGTGCGGGAAGTCCATCCAGAAATGATAGAACTGGTTATGAGCATCAAAAATCCAACACCGCAAATCCAAGAAGAGCAAGACCGTTTTCTAGAGAAATTTGGCCTAAAAGAAAAACTAGTGATAGAAAACTAAACCGCTGAGACGTAAATATCTCAGCGGTTTCTTTATTTTTCTTCTTGTTTGCGGATTTCTTTGATAATGGATCCCATCTTGACTGACTCGTCGCTGAAATAGCGGTAAAGCCGTCCATCGCCATCTCCCATGTAGCTGATAGGAGAAAAGCGGTCACTGCGGAAAGCGTCATTCTCATCAATCAAGTCCTCATCTACCACACGCCGAGTGACACGGGCGATGACATTGGTCAAGGCACCGCATTCGACCATATCCAGCACCTGACACTCAATGGATACAGGGCATTGGTCTACCAGCGGAGCATCCACCGTCTCGCCAATTGTATAGCTAAGACCGGTCAGGGCAAACTTGTCCTTGCGGCTGTTGAAGCCAGCAATTTCAGACTCTTTGGTCAAATCCTTCTCTGGGACATTGACTGTGAATTGCTGGTGCTTGGTAATCTCTGTAATGGCATTTCCCTTGGTACGCATGGCAATAACCATCATACTGCCCAAGGAATAAACCGAGCTTGAAGTCGAAATATTATAACCGTGCACATCGTCCTTATAGCCTAAAAAGAAGACCGGAAAGCCGAAGTAAAGTTTTCTCGTTTCAAAAGTACGTTTCATATATGTTCCTTTATTTTTAATTTTAAAATAGATCAGCTGGCTGGGGTATGCATCAGCTAAAATATCCCTTGTCGCCTATCAACTTTTTTGTCACGGGGTGATGAGCTTGAATAGGAAGCTCAAAGTCCTTTATCTCATCAACGATTTCCCCGTCTGCCATGACCAAAATCCGATGGCAGAGAGCGTAGCTCAGCTTGAAATCATGCGAGATGAAAAGATAGGTCAGCTGATATTTCTCCCACAAATCATATAAGAGGCGTAACAACCTTCCCTGAACAATGGGATCCAGACCGCTCAGAGCCTCATCAAAGATGAGAACATCTGGCTTTAAGAGCAGGCCACGGGCGATGCAAATCCGTTGGAGCTGGCCGCCACTGAGCTGGCGCGCTGGCTGAGTCAGATAGCTTTTATCCAGACCGACGTCTTCTAGAATGGCTTCTATCTCTTCTCTAGCCACATCTTTTGGCAGAGCCTCTGTCAAGACCTGCTCGACTGTAAAGTGTGGATTGACTGAATGGAGCGAGTCCTGAAAGACCAGCAGAATTCTCACCCCAGACTTTTTGACTGAGTAGGGCTGGCCATCCAGTAAGACCTGTCCTTGACTGGGCTTTTCTAGACCAATCAGCAATTTAGCCAGCGTGCTCTTACCACTGCCGCTCTCGCCCATCAGACCGATCATTTCACCCTTCTGGACGGAGAAGTTACAGTCTCTGACAACCATTTTACCATCGAATTTTTTAAAAACATGTCTACATTCCAGCATCTTGTCTCACCAACCGTTCGTATGGATTTCCTAAGATAAGGTCTTGGCTATAGGACTGCGAAGGACTTTCGAGGAGCTTAGCAACCGGCCCTCCCTCCATGATAACCCCCTGATACATGACAAGCATCTTGCCTCCCAGCTCCCGCGCCAAATGATAATCATGGGTCACTGTGATGAGGGTCTTGCCTTTAGCTAACTGCTCCTTTAAGATGAGAATAATCTGCTCGCGATTATGGATATCCAGCGCCGAAGTAGGCTCGTCCAAAATGATGGTCTCTGGCTCCAGGCAAAGCAAGATAGCCAGCATGACCCGTTGCAGCATACCACCGCTGAGCTCAAAAGGATATTTCTTCAAAAGTTCTTCCGGCTCTCCCAGTCTGACTTCTTTCATAGAGGCTAGGGCCTTAGTCAGACAAGCGCTCTTTGAAATCTTGCTATGGCTGCGCAGGGTTTCCCAAAAATGGCTTTGAATGGTCTGAAAGGGATTAAACATAGCCATCGGATTTTGTGACATATAGGCCACTTTCCTCCCCCGCAGCTGCTGCCAGTCCTTGAGAGAGTTGCGCTCTAGAGACATAGTGCCATAGATAACTTCTCCTTGCATGCTCAAGGATGAAGGCAGTTGGCCAATCAATATCTTGGTTAAGAGAGTTTTACCAGAACCACTCTCCCCAATGATGACCAGAGACTGACCCGCCTCCACTTCAAAGCTGATGTCCTGCAGTATGGTCTTTCCCTCAATCTGGGCTGTCAGTTGCTTTACTGCTATTTTTTCCATATCTGTTTCCAGCCTTTCTCTTCAAAGCATTCGGCAAATAGATTAAAGGCGACCACAGTCAGAAAGATAGCCAGTCCGGGCGCCAGCATCATCCAAGTTGCCGTTTGAAAATGACTTCTAGCATCATGCAGCATCATGCCCCATTCGGTAATGTTGGGCTGGACACCGATTCCCAGAAAGGAAAAGCCAGAAATCATGAGAATGATATTCCCGATATTCATCAGCACAATAATCAAAATGGGCTTGTAGATAAAGGGCAGGATATGAGTTTTGAGAATATGAATCTGGGAGAGTCCCATGGTCTGGGCAGAAATGACATAGGCTTCCTCTTTGGCACTCTTGACTAGATTGGCCGTTACCCTTGCATAGTAGACCCACTCTATGATGACAATGGCTAGAATCATATTGGTCATTCCCTGTCCCAATATCCCAACAGTAGCTAGCGATAGCAGGAAGCTAGGAAAGGCGGAAATAACATTTGCAAACCATAAGAAGGTCGCTTCAGCCTTTCCCTGGTACCATCCGATTAGCAAGCCGACTGTGACACCGATGACCACTTCCAGCAGACTGATAGCCAAGGATAAAAAGAGAGAATAACGAGCCCCGTGCAGCAGACGAGACAAAATGTCCCTGCCCAGCTGATCAGTTCCCAACAGATGAACAGCGTCAGGCGCCATTAGTTTGTTTGAGATTTCTACATGCTGGGGATCAAAAGAGGATAGATAGGGAGCAAAGAGAGCGCAGATGAAGAGGGCCAGCAAAATGACACTTGAAAAAATAAATCGTTTAGACATTGCTCCTCCTTTTTCTGACTCTAGGGTCTATCCAGAGCGGCAGCTGCTGGGTTAGAATATTATTTCCCAAGAATAATAGGCCAAATAAAAGCATGCAGCACTGGATAATGGGCAGGTCCACAGACTGCAGCGCATCTACAAAGAGGGAGCCGACGCCATTCCAGGAGAAGACTTCTTCGACAATTAAGGAGCCTGTCAGGAGATAGACCAAGGTCAGGCTCAGGCCTGTCGCAATGGCTGGCAGGGAATTTCTCAAGAGATGATTCTTGACCAGGAAGAACTTACTGACTCCGCGCAGGAGGGCATTTTCGACATGGACACTGTTCATCTGCTCCAGCACAGCCTTGCGGATCAAAGCAATATATTGACCAATCAATGACATGCTTAGGGTCAGACTAGGAAGAATCAAGCTGCTAAGGTCCTGCTTGCCCGAAACGGGCAGCCATCTGAGCTGAACAGCAAAAATCACAATCAGCATGTAGCCTAACCAAAAGCTAGGCATGGAAACGCTGGAAAAGGATAGAAAACGAGTGACCTTATCAAAGAGAGAACCCTTGTAGACTGCACTAAAAATTCCCAAAGGAATGGACGTAAGCAAAATGAGAGCAAAAGATGTCAGGCCTAGAGAAAGGGTCGACTGGAAACGCTCCAGCACCAAGGGCAGGACAGGAACCTTTAATAGATAAGACGTCCCAAAATCCCCACGAAGCGCCTTTGTCAGCCAACCTAGATACTGCTGGGGCCAAGGTTGATTGAGGCCCAGATAATCTCTGGCTTTTTCCAAAGATTGAGGAGTCACTTGAATCTTAGATACCCTTAAATAATTTTCTGCTTGATCAGCTGAGGATAGCTTGGCCAAGAGAAAGGTCAATACTGATATCATCAACAGGGCAGCTAGGAAAGAAACTATTTTTTTAAATAAATCTTTTTTCATAGTCCTTAAAAGAAAAGGGGCGGCTGATAAGCTTTTCAACTTAGCAGCACTACTCCCTTTATATTAAAATTTGCAGTTATGAAGCCAGTTTTTATTTTTTCTCAATATAGCGCAGTGGGAAAGCATTTTCTTCTGGAGCAAAGCGCATGCCATTGATTTCTCCCTTGCGGTAGACGGAAACAACGGATTGATAAGTAATTGGGATATAGATAGCTTCATCATGGAGCATAGTGAGAACTTTCTTATAACCTTCATCAACTTTTGCTTCGTCTGGCTCAACCAGAGTCGCCTTGATAATGCTGTCCATTTCTGACTTAGATGGCAGAGCTTCTAGGGCAACATTTTCTGGGTGACCATGGTCAGCTGGTGAAGTCAGGGCAGTCATCCAAGCATGCGGATCCCAAGGTGCTCCCCAAGAGAAGGTCAGCATCAAATCAAAGTCGCCAGTCTTAATATTTTCCCAATAGTCATCTTCTTCCATAGCTTTGAGCTGAACGTCAATTCCGATTTTCTTCCATTCGCCTTGGAAGTACTCAACCAAGTCCTTGTCTGTCGCCTTAGAAGAAATATAAGGAACATTTAGGCTTAATTTCTTGCCGTCTTTTTCGCGGATACCGTCAGAGCCTTTCTTCCAGCCTGCTTGATCCAGCATCTTTTCAGCCAGTTTGATGTCGTAGTCATAGGGAGTCAGATTGGCGTCAGAGTGTGGTGTAGACTTAGAGAAGATGGTATCAGCTGGTGTTTCTGTTCCGCGGAAAATGTCTTTCGCGATAGACTTTTTATCAACCGCATGGTTCATAGCCTGACGGACAGTCTTGTCTTTGAAGATTTCCTGCTTGGCATTCAAGAGCATGAGGCGGCTGGACATTGGCTGAGATACATCTGTCGTGTACTTGTCATCCTTGGCATACTTGGCAAAGTTATCCAAACCGATAACGCCATTTCCATAGAGCAGGTCTACATTTCCAGACTCAAACTCCAAAGCACGGGTTTGTGGATCTGGGATAATCTTGACCGTTACTTCTTTCATTTTAGGCTTTTCACCCCAGTAATTTTCATTACGGACAAAGGTGATGTACTCGTTTGGCTTCTTATCTTTGACAACCCATTGACCTGTTCCGATTGGCTTTTTGAGGTTATCCTTAGTTGTGTCATCTCCGTCAGGGAAGGCCGCATCAGCTACGAAGCGGATCGGACGAATCATTGATAAATCATAGAGAGTCGCACTGTAAGCTTGTTTGAGCTTGATTTCAAAGGTATGCTCATCGACAACTCGGTAGCTTTCCAGTTGGTTGGTAAAGTCAAACCAAGTGTGGTTTTTCTTATTTTCCTCTGAAAAGACGGTATCGAAATTCCGTTTGACATTCTCAGCATTAAAGTCAGAGTCGTCTGAGAATTTTGCCTTTCTCAGCTTGAAGGTATAGGTTTTACCATCTTCGCTGATATCCCAGCTTTCAGCCAAGGCTGGCTCGATTTTCCCATTGTCACCGTAGCGGACTAGGCCTTCATAGACCATATCCTGAATGACAAATTGGTCTGGATTGTAGCGATGAGGATTGACATCCCCAAAGTCCTCTCCCCAGACCATGGTGAGTTTGTCTTTTTCATTGGCTTGTTTGGAAGAATTTGAGTTTTGCTGGCAGGCTACCAAGAATAAAGGCAGCAAGAGGACAACTAATAAAAATAATTTTTTTCTCATTTTTATTGAATCACTTTCTTGTATTCATATTTTTTTATGATTGCAGTCCCAAAAGATAGGGGCTATAGTTTATGTTTTTTTGATGATCAATTCATGCGGTTGTACTTGCTGTTCAGAGCGTCTCCGAATTTGGTAAAGAGGAGAATGGTCAAAATTAGCAAGATACAAGGGAAGACCACAATCCAGGGGGCTTCCTGGATGTAAATCCGGCCGTCATTGATCATGGCTCCCCACTCAGGAGACGGTGCCTGAGCTCCCAATCCGACAAAGCTGAGACCAGCGATTTCCATGATAATGGTGCTGATGTCAAAGCTCATGGTCGTCAGAATCTGAGGAAAAAGACTGGGGAAATAATAGTTTTTCAGGCTTGTCCAAAAACTATTGCCATACATTTTCGAGGACTGGATATAGGGTTCATTTTTCAGCTGCAGGGTCATGGAGCGCATCAGGTAGGCATACTTGGTCCAGGCCGTCAGGCAGATAGCGATGAGGGTTTGCTGGAGACCGATGCCCAAGATACTGACGATAGCAATGACCAGAATGATAGATGGGAAAGACTGAAAAGCCGTGATAACCAGCAAGATGAACTGGTCGAATTTCCCGCCGATGAAGGCGCTGGTTACCCCAATAAAGGAGCCTACCGTCGCAATTAGCATCAGAATCATCAGGGCTGGCAGGACTGTTTCCGCACCTCCGCTCACTGCACGCGCAAAGACAGACCGTCCTAGAGCGTCCGTTCCGAACCACTCACTGCTGCTCGGCCCTTGCAGGGCTTGGCCCAAATTGACCTTGGTTAAACTATCACCCAAGAGATGAGGGGCCAAGGAGGATAGGATCAGAGCCAGGACGATGAGGCCGCCCAAAATCAGGAGTTTTCGATTGATTTTCTTATCCATACAAACCCTCCTTGCTTGCTTTTAGTTTCTTCAGGCGCGGCAGCAGTTTGGGATTTTCCTGAGCCAGTCGGACGCGAGGATTAAGCCAAACCATGAGCAGCTGAAAGACTAGATTTACAGTCAAGACCCCAGCTGTGATAAAGAGGACCGCCCCCTGAATGAGGGGATAATCCCGCTTGGCAACGACTCCTATCAGCATCTTGCCGATGCCAGGCCAGGAAAAGAGGTGCTCAATAATAGCTACACCACCCAAGAGCGAGCCCAGAGAAAGGCTGACCAAGGTCAGAAGAAAGGGCAGAACATTGTAAATCACGTCATGCAGCAGGATATGTCCCTCTCGAATCCCCCGACCTCGTGCACCTTCGACTTCTGGCGAATGCAGCACTTCTATCAGAGCAGTTCGCAGCTGCGGGATATAGCGAGTGGACATAATCATGGCCAATGTTATGACTGGCAAAACCAAGCCCAGCTCATTGGCCGTTGCCTGAATGGGAAGCCAGTGAAGCTGAACAGAAAAAATCAGAATCAGGATAATCCCCATAACAAAGCTAGGTATGGCATTCAGAAAAGCCAGACCTCCCATCAGGAAGCGATCAACTGGCTTTCCTGCATGGTAGGATGTGTAGAGAGCTGTCGGCAAGGAAATTCCCAGAGTTGCTAGCAGGGTATAAAAAGCTAGGTAGACTGTATTGGGAAAATAGAAAACCAGCTGCTCCCAGACCGAAGCTCCGGAATTATAGGTCACACCAAAGTCGCCATGGACAATCCTGCCCAGCCAGGCCAGATATTGCTCCATAAAGCTGCCATTCAGACCCATCTCTGCCCGCTTGATTTCCAGCAGTTCCTTGGTATAAGGAATACCCTGAGCGTTTAGGATGCTCTCAGCCGGATCTCCCGGTGCTAGATAAACCAGTAAAAAGGAGATAAAGCTGACGCAGAGCAGGATGAGGACGAATTGCAGAATTGTTTTGATAATAAATTTAATCATGCGCCTCCCTTTCAGATGTCTGGTAGCTTTCAGGCTTCTTGCTGGCAACGGCCAGCAGCACTTCGCCTTGGTGGACGACCAAGGTCGCTTTCTGGTAGAGGACCAGACCGTCTTCCTTGGCAGTCACCTTTTCTAAAATATTGCCATAAATATCACAGATTTCGCCGATGACCTGACCAGCCTGTACTGTTTGATTGGGCCGGACAAAGCACATCCAGCAGCCCGACCTCTGACAGGTCAGATAGTAACTGTCATCAAAGATCAGCGGCGCCTGCTTATAATAGGGCATGATCCCTTCAAAAAGATAGCGGGCGACTTGCTTGACTGACTCCTTCATGGCCAGCACATCCTCTGGCAGACAGGTGCCGTTTTCTCCCTGCTCCAGCAGGATGCTAGGCAAACCATAGTCCACCGAGGCAGCGTGATAAAGATTGCCTCGGTCCTGAGATTGATAGATAATCGGTGTCCCAGAAGCCTGCAGCATCTGATAGGACTTTTCGACCACCTCTGGATTTGCCCGCAGAGAGTAGTAACCATGAGGTGTCAGCAGTTCTTCCCGATTGCCACTATGCAGGTCAATCAGGAAATCACTGACGCTAAAAACCTGGCTCTCAATCACAGACCGAATCTGATAGCTGAGGCTGGAAACTGGCTCTTGATCCTGAAAAATCCTGTTCAGATTGAGGCCGTCCTCAGGTACAAGTGTCGTCTCCCGAGCCCAGAAGCCGCTGACATTGACTGCATGTAGGAGGAGGACAGAGCCCTGAAAGCTAAAGTCCCATTCATGCGCCAAGTCCATCAGTACCTTAACCCCGACATACTCACAGCCATGGACTGCCGCACTGATGGTCAGCAAGGGCTGGGTAGCCTGTCCTTTAAGCAGAGTGTACTGGATAGCCAGCTCATCTGTGATAGACAGACTTCCTTGATAGCTGCTGCATGGAGCCATAGAGTCTAGTTCTTGCTTAATCGTCATTTTCATCCTCCCTGTACTGACTGAGCAAGAGCTTGGTATAGTCACTCTTGGGAGCAGAGACGACCTCTCGCATGCTGCCCTTTTCTTGCACGATTCCGTCCTTGAGGACGACCAAATCTTCCGCAAAATTGCTGACCAGAGCGATGTCATGAGAGATGAAGAGAAAGGAGGTTTGCGAGCGCTCCTTGATATCTGCCAGCAGCTGCATGACCTCATACTGAACGGTCACATCCAGAGCACTGGTGATTTCATCGCAGATGAGCACATCGGGATTAATCAGCAGGGCACGGGCAATGGCTGCTCGCTGGCATTCTCCTCCGCTCAGCTGATACGGTAGCCGCTGAGCAAGCTCAGGTGTCAGACCAACCGAACTCAGCAAGTCATGGATGGCTTGCTTTCTATCTGACGGCTGCTGATAGAGAGAGAAGTTTCGACAGACCTCTTCTAGGCTCTGCTGAATGCTGCGCTTGGGATGAAAAGTCGACTGGGGCTGCTGGGCAATATACTGGACCCGAGCATAGTATTCCCTATCCTTGTAGTCATAGACTGGTTTGCCCAGTAGGGTCAGCTCCCCTTGGTCCGGCTTTAAAAAGCGGCAGATGAGTTTGGCAATGGTACTTTTACCAGAGCCTGATTCACCGACCAGGCCCAAAGCCTGTCCCTTTTCCAAGCTAATGTCAATATCAAAGACACCGATTCTCCGCTCACCTATCTGACTGTACTCGTAGGTCAGTTGGCGACCAACCAATACTTGATTCATAGCTGCCCCCCTTCTCTAAATTCTGCTAGCTTAGGCACGGCCTTCAGCAATTTCTGGGTGTAGGCCTGCTCAGGATGGCGGAGAATTTGATGGGCTGGACCACTTTCGACAATCTGCCCTTCTTTCATGACGACTACCTTTTGCGCTAGATGCTCAGCTACGCTGATATCATGTGTGACAAAGAGAATGGCCATGTTTTCCTCCTGATGAAGCTTGCTCAAGAGATCAAGCAACTTCATTTTCGATAGGACATCCAGAGCGCTGGTCGGCTCATCAGCCAGAAGCAGTTTGGGCCTGCTGGCTAGAGCTAGCGCCACTCCGACCAGCTGCATCATACCACCGCTGAGCTCGAAAGGATACTTATTGACGACTTTTTCAGGCAGCAGTCCCACCATCTCTAGACATTCTTCCAAGGGGCGGAGATTTGCTGCTTGCTGGCCCTGATTTTTCACCAAGTCCTGATAATGCTTTTTGATCTTACGGCGGTTATTGAAGCTGAGACTGGCATGCTGACTAATCCAGGCTACTTCTCGGCCAACAAAAGGCAGATAAATGCGGTGGTCCTGGGGCTGAATTTCCTGCCCCTCAAAGGTAATACTGCCCTCTGTCACTGTCAGCCCCCTAAGAGGGAGGCCCAGCAGCATCTTGAGCAGGGTAGATTTGCCACTGCCACTCTCGCCCACAATCGAAAGGGACTCCCCCTCTGCAAGAGAGAGGGAGACCCGATCGAGAATGACTTTATCTGCTGACTGCACCAGCAGATCTTTCATTTCCAGCATGTTTTATTCCTTTGATAGTTTGTTGCTGACGTGATAGTAGTCTGTTGGATGGGATTCCAAACCAGAGACGGACTTGTCCATTACCAGAGCGACCTTGAAGAAGCCGATAATGGTAAAGCCATAGTCCTTGTCCATGATTTCTTGGATTTCCTTGCTGAGCTGATTGCGCTTAGCTGGATCAGTTTCAGTCGCCAACTCTTCGATTTTCTTATCCGCTTCTGGATTGCTGTAGTGACCGATATTGGCTGTACCATTGGTCTTGACAGCACTGTTGAAGAAGGCATATGGGTCACCAATCGGAGCTGCTACCACCGCATAAGGTGTGAAGGCATAGTCCTTTTCACTGGCAACGGCACTGACTTCAACTTTCTTGATAGTCGCTTCGATTCCGACTTCCTTGAGCTGTTGCTGGGTTGCTTCTACAGCCAGCGGCATTTCAGGCAGACGGGTAAAGGACAGCAACTCAATGCTGACTTTTTGGCCGTCTTTTTCACGGTAGCCATCGCCGTCAGTATCCTTGTAACCAGCTTCATCCAAGAGTTTCTTAGCCTTGTCTACGTTAAATTCATGAACGCTCTTTTGCAGGGCAAAGGCGAAGCTAGTAGGGAAAGGGCCAACAGCTGGCACAGCTGAGCCTTTAAAGAGGGATTCAGAGTAGGTCTTCTTGTCTACCAAGGTATCTAAAGCCTGACGGAACTTGTCATCTGCTACGTAAGGATTTTCGAAGTTATAGTAGTATGCTAGGTAGCGGGAACCTTCTACTTCAGAAATTTTGTAGTTCTTATCGGAAGCATAGGTACTTAGATTTGCATAAGGCAGACCATAGACAGCATCGACTTCCTTAGACTTGAGGGCTGCAGAAATAGCTGTCGGATCAGAGAAGTATTTAATCTTCAGATTAGCAACTTTTGGCTTACCATCCCAGTAGTCGTCATAAGCCTTGAGTTCTGCTCCGCTCTCAGGAGTGTACTTGGTCACCATGTAAGGTCCAGTTCCGACTGGAGCCTTGTCAGATGCGCTCTTGCCAGTCGTATCCACAATAGCGGAGTAGGGCTCTGCCAAGAGATTCGCCATGATCGGCTGAACAGCCTTTGTCTTGATGGTCACAGTTTGACCCTCTGCAGAAATGCTGTCAATGCCCATATCTGATGCTGCCCGCTCGCTGGTCTTAATCAAGCGTTCCAGAGAAGCTTTAACCTTTTCACCGGTCATTTTTTCACCATTTTGGAAGGTCACCTTATCCTTGAGGGTAATTTTCCACTCTAGGTCTGAGACTGCTTCGATTTTCTCAGCCAGCCAAGGTTTTACCTCAAGTTTGTCGTCCATCTTAAATAGGGTTTCTCCCACTCCGTAACGGACCGTGAACCAGCCATTGTATTCCGCTGCTGGATCTACATTTGCTGGAAATTGAGTGTAGCCAATGGTTACAGTCTTACTGCCACTATCGCCAGTAGGCTCACTGGTTTTGCTAGGGTTTACACAGGAGGCTAGGGCTAGGCCTGCCAAGGCTAGAGCCATAATTTTTTTAAAATGTTTCATAAAATATTCAAATTCCTTTTCTATTTTGTAAACTACTTTAAGACGGTCTGTCCTAGTCAAATCTAAATACGCTTCGCTCTCTGTCTAAGGTGGTTCTATGTCCTGAAGATGAGAGAGCAAACGAATGAAAAACAGATGCTTGCTCATTAATTTTCCTCCTTCTGCTTGGTCTGGCTTAATCTTTTCCTTCCAGATAGCTTCGGGCATCTTCGACAAAGGCCGTTGGCAGAGCCAAGTCAGCCTGCAGCTCATCGCGATAAGCTCGGATGACTTCTGCCTCTCGGCCAGAGACAACCTTTTCTGTCCAGTCTGGGTCTAGGAGCAGAGCCTTGCCGAGGGCAAAGAGCGGAATCCCCGCATCCAATACACGCTGGGCATCCTGCTTGGTCTCAATCTGACCGACACCAATCAGGGGCACTCTATCATTAATTTTTCTGATAATTTTCTGAATCACTGGCTCTGAGTCCTGAGAATCTCTGATGGACGAGCGCCAGACATCAGTAGTCGAAATATGCAGATAGTCCACCTGATGATAGATAAGCTGCTCTAGTAACTGCAGGGTATCATAAAGCTGGATTCCTGGCTCTTCAATCTCTTCCGGAGAAAAGCGGTAGCCAATCAGGAAGGGGCGGTCGGCCTCTTCTTTGACTAGTTGCTTGGCTCTTTTCAGCAAAGTCTTTGGAAAGCGCAGGCGGTTGTTAAGACTGCCGCCCCACTTGTCCTGACGGACATTTGAATGAGGAGAGACAAACTGCTGGATCAGGTAGGTATTGGCGCCATGAAGCTCGACTCCATCAAAGCCAGCCTGAATGGCCCGTCTGATAGCTGACAGAAAATCCTCTATTACCTGCTCTACTTCAGCGTTCTTGAGCGCCCTTGGCTCTGCCAAATAATCGCGCGGAGCCTTGACAGCGCTGGGTGCAACTGGCTGACCGTCAATCAAATCAGGCAGAACCATGCGACCACCATGATAGAGCTGGACAATAGCCAGAGCCCCTTGATCCTTGATGGCCTTGGCCAGACGGCTAAGCCCCTCAATCTTATCGTCCTCGGCGCCGCTGAAGCTCTCCGCAAAGGACTTGCCCAGAGGATGGACATAGGTACTGCCAGTAATGACCATGCCAACCGACCTAGACCGGCGGGCAAAAAAATCAATATCTGCCTGAGATACATAGCCACCGGGCTCACTAGCGCAGATGGTCATAGGCGCCAAGACAACGCGATTGCGCATGGTCTGACCATTTTTAAAAGTAAATTTATCCTGAATCTGTGTATTCATCTGGTCACCTCTTTCCCAAGATAAATCCTGTTGTTTGTTTTTAAATAATAAATCCTTAGAGTAAAGTAGCCTGCCAAGTCTGATCCCGCTCTTCCAAAAGCAGCACTCGTCCTTGGGGGACATCAATGTTCCAAAAAACAGCCGCTCCATCAACCAAATGCTGGTAAATCAAGCGCAGCACTCCCAAATGAGCGACTAGAGCCATTGACGCTTCCCTGCTATCCAGCAGGCGATCCGTTGCTGCCCAGACTCGGGTCTGAAAGTCGGCGAAAACTTCTGCCTCAGCTGGCGTGACTTCAAAAGGCGCTTCCAGCCAAGCCTGCCAAACTTCTGGAAAAGCCGCTTCAATCTCATCTGCAGTCAAACCTTCCCATTGCCCAAATCCCCGCTCGTCAAAGTCGGCTATGGGCTGAACTTGCCTGTCTGGAAAAGCCAGCTGGGCTGTTTCCTGCGTCCGTTTGAGACAACTAGTGTAAATCACATCAACTGGGTGCTCCTGCATCAGTAGCGCCAGCTGCTTGGCATCTTTTTGGCCTTGCCCGTTGATAGAGACATCATGGCTACCGTAGAAACAGCGCCTGCGGTTGTAGTCTGTCTGACCATGCCGCATTAGATACCATCTTTTCATCCTAGCACCACCAATCCCAAGAGATAGAGGAGCTGGGCAATTTCGACATAGGCCCCTAGCGTATCGCCTGTGTGGCCGTCAATTTTATTATAAACGAAACGACGATAGCCGATTGCTCCCAGAAATACCAGGCCGTAAGCCAGAAGGCCTCTCCAGCGGAAGACCAGAATAGATAGTAGCAAGGGAGGTAACTGGGCTAGTAAGATATGACTGGTCTTGCTGCCGCTGAAGAAATTTCCCGAGCCACCGCCTTCTCTGGCATAGCTCATCCGGTAAAGCTGTAGGCTCAGGCCGGCCTTGCCAATCATGGACAGACTAGCTACGATAAACCAGCGAGGCTCTGGCAAATAAGGGTATAGAACCAGCATCAGAGCATAGTAGAGAATAAGCGCCAGAACGCCATTGCTGCCAATCCGGCTGTCCTTCATAATCTCCAGCATCCGCTCCTTTTTACGAGAGGAGAAGAGACCATCCGCCGTATCCGCTAAGGCATCTAAGTGAAAACCACCTGTCAGCAGAACATCGAAAGCAAGGGTCAGAACCCAAGCGACCATTCCAGGCAGAACTAGACTCATCAGGAAATAAAATCCACCTGAAATCAAACCCAGCAAGAGACCAAAGAGAGTCAGAAAAGGGAGTCCCCGTCGCAGATAGGAAATATCCACTGCCATTGGAATCACAATCCGGCTAAAAAATTGAGTATAGATAATCAATGCCTTTATCATTTCAACTGCTGAGCGAGGCCGCAGATAACCAGATAAGCCTCACTCGCCTCCTTTGCAATCAGTTGGTTGACTTTGCCCTGCACATCACGGAAGAAGCGCCCTAGTCTGGTCTCTGGGACAATGCCCAGCCCAACCTCGTCCGTTACAATCCAGCACTCAGCATCTGTCTGACGGATTGTAGATAGGAGCTCTTGCCATTCTTCTTCCAAGAGCTGCAGCAGGAAAGACTGCTCCTGTCGACTGAGAAAGTGTTCCTCGGTCAGCTCCAGCTTGTCTGGAAAATGCTGGGCAATCAAATCAAAGAGGCGATTGCTGGTCAAAAGGGTGGCACAGTCCAGCAGGTAAACTGGATGCGACTGCTCTCGCAGCCAGTCCGCCAGCCCTGCATACTGCTCCTGAGTTGTCCATGAAGCCGGTCGGCGTTCTTGGTGCAGTCGAATCCGCTCCTGCCATTCTGGATCTTCTCCTCGGGGCAGGCCAGTCGCAATATAGCAAACTCGCTCTCGGTCCGCTAGTCGCTCCTCCGCAAATGCTGACTTACCACTTCTGGCACCGCCTGTCACTAACACAATCTTAGTCATTTGCTTCTTCTTTCATTGCTTGAAATGCCCGCTCAAAGGCTGCCAAGGTCTGGTCTAGGTCCGCTCTAGTATGGGCACTGGACATAAAGTTGGTTTCATACTGAGATGGCGCCAGATAAATGCCTTGCTCCAGCAAGAGACCGTGCAATCGTGCAAACTGAGCATGGTCAGCCGCCTTAGAATCCTCAAAGTTACGGACTGGCTTCTGACTGAAGAAGAAACCAAACATGGTACCTTTTGATACGACTTGCAGATTAATGCTGTACTTATCGGCTAGACTTCGTAAGCCATCACAGAGGTAGCTTGTTTTCTCTTCAATCTCAGCAAAGAGTTCAGGTGTTAGCTGTTTCAGAGTTTCATAACCGGCCGTCATAGCGACTGGATTGCCTGATAGGGTACCAGCCTGATAGATGCTGCCTAGAGGCGCTACCTGATCCATATAGACGGCCTTGCCGCCAAAGGCTGCGACTGGGAAGCCGCCACCGATAACCTTGCCCAAGCAGACCAGATCCGGCTCTGTCTGATAGAGGCCAACTGCCCCCTGATAATGAGCTCGAAAACCACTCATGACCTCATCCACTATGAAAAGAGAGCCGTATTCCTGAGTGAGGGAGCGAATAGTACTGATAAAGTCCGCATCCGCTGGAATCAAGCCCATATTGCCAGCAACTGCTTCTAAAATGACACAGGCGATGTTATCTCCATGCTTTTCAAAGCAAGCCTTGAGATCAGCTATGTTATTATAAGGCAAGGCCAGAGTTTTCCCAGCTACCTGAGCAATGACTCCGGCAGAATCAGCAATCCCAAAGCTGGCCAAGCCTGAACCAGCCTGAACCAAAAAGGAATCGCTGTGACCGTGATAGCAGCCGATAAATTTGACAATTTTAGAGCGCTTGGTCACTCCACGCGCTACCCGAATGGCGCTCATGGTCGCTTCCGTTCCCGAATTGACCATCCTCATTCTTTCCATGAAAGGCAGGCGCTCCTGCACCAGCTGGCCGAGGGCAATCTCTCTGGGACTCGGAGCACCAAAGCTGGTCCCCTCCCAAATAGCTTCCTCAACTGCTGGCAACACATCCTTAGGAGCATGTCCCAAAATCATAGGCCCCCAAGACAGGACGTAGTCAATATAGCGGTTGCCATCGACATCATGCAGGTAGGCTCCGCTGGCTTTTTCGATAAAAAGCGGGTGGCCGCCCACAGCCTTAAAGGCCCTAACAGGACTGTTGACCCCGCCTGGAAAGAGCTGTTGAGCCTCTGTGAAATATTGGTTGGAATGTTCTCTCTTCAAGTTCGTCCTCCTTATCTAGAAAACTGCTGATTTTCCGCAGTCTCTATCCTTCTCTCAGATAGCTGGCCGCATCCTTGGCAAAATAAGTGATAATCAAGTCTGCCCCAGCCCGCTTCATACTGGTCAAAGTTTCCATGACTATAGCTTTTTCATTGATCCAGCCCTGCTGGGCTGCTGCCTTGACCATGGCGTATTCTCCACTGACATTATAGGTCACCAGAGGCAACCGAGTTTCCTGACGCAGCTCTCTGAGGATATCCAGAAAGGCCAGAGCCGGCTTAACCATGAGAAAGTCTGCTCCCTGCTCCTCATCGCTCTTGGCTTCTCTCAAAGCCTCCAATCGATTGGCCGGATCCATCTGATAGGTCTTGCGGTCACCAAAGGCCGGAGCACTCTCACCAGCATCTCGGAAAGGTCCATAAAAGCTAGAGGCAAACTTAATGGCATAGGACATGATCGGAATGTCTTCAAAGCCCGCTGCATCAAGTCCCTGACGAATAGCCGCCACAAAACCGTCCATGGCATTGGAAGGCGCAATGACATCTGCTCCAGCCCTGGCTTGGCTGACAGCGACTTCTGTCAGTCTAGTCAGAGACAGATCATTATCCACTTCTTCCCCTCGCAAAATACCGCAATGGCCGTGACTGGTAAACTCACAGAGACAGGTGTCTGCAATGACGACCGTCTCAGGAAAATGCTTCTTGATCAGACGGATAGCTTCTTGGACAATGCCATTTTCAGCTGAAGCCTGACTGCCTATTTCGTCCTTTTCTGACGGAATGCCAAAGACGATAAAAGCTCGAATACCTAAGTCCACACATTCCTGAACTTCTGGCAGCAAATCCTCGAGGGAGAACTGATAAACTCCCGGCATAGAAGCTACCTCTTGCTTTTCAGTCAACCCTTCCTTGACAAACAAGGGTTGGATAAAATCATCCACAGACAGCTTGGTTTCTCGAACCAGCTGCCGCAGACTGCTGCTTCTCCTCAGTCTGCGATGTCTATAAAATTCCATGCTTCTTCTCTTCTTTCTTGATTATTTCCTTGACCATTTCCTCAACAGAAGGACTCTGGGGCTGGTAATCTACCCCATAGCCAGACTCCTTAACCGCCTGAGCCGTTGTCTGACCAATCACTGCAATCTGATGGCTAGATGCTAGATGGGGCTTAATAGCACAAAAACTCTGCCAAGCCGACGGACTGGCAAAGGTCCAAATCACTTCCTCTTGAGACAGATAGGTCTCGAGCTGGTCCTGACCAGCAGGATTTGAGGTCGTTTCGTACATAGGCCAAGCCCAGACATCATGACCTGCTTCTTTTAACTTCTCAGCCAGACTGGGATTGGACAAGCTGCTCTGGGGCAGCAAAATCTTCTGCGTTGGCAGAGCCAAATCCAACCACTCCTGAATAAAGTCAAGACCATAGTGGCTGCTGGCCTGAAAATCACAGGCTCGGCCTAGCTTGTCCAGCGCCTGACTGGTCTGCGGCCCGATGGTCGCAATCTGGTAGTCAGCTTTCAGATAGGGACTGAAAGCCTCTACTGCGACAGCACTGGTAAAAAAGGCCCAGTCAGCTTCTGGCAGTGCTGCTTGGACATCTTCTGGCAAGGGCAGAGTCTGACAGCGAATGAGAGGAACATGATGCGTCTCAAATCCAGCCTGTCTGATCTTTTCTAGCCAGGCAGAGTCTGGCGCCTGCTCTCTGGTAAAGATTATTTTTTTAACCATGGCATTCCTACTGCTCCCTTATCGGCTAACTGGCGCACAGCCTGCTCTGCCAATTCTTGGCCATCCTGCCCCTGAAAGCTGACAAAGACACATTGGCCGTCCTCCTTGGCCAGCATGGCCTCTAGTTGGTAGTCCTGACCGTTTTTCTGGGCAAAAGCAGCGATAGGGAAGGTACAGTCTGCATTCATCTGAGCCAAAACTGCCCGTTCAACTGCCACTTCAGCAGCTGTCTTCTCATCCTGAACAGTTGCCAACAGTTGCCGCAGTTCCTCATCCTCTTCCCGGCATTCCACTGCCAAAGCGCCCTGAGAAATAGCCGGCAGACAAAGACTGGTCTCTAAAGGCTGAATGTGAAGACGACTTTGGTCCAGCCAGCCCAAACGTTTAAGTCCAGCCATAGCCAAGACAATCGCGTCGTACTCGCCTTCTTCCAGCTTCTTGATACGGGTATCAATGTTGCCCCGAAGTGGCTTGAAAGTCAAATCCGGCCTTTGAGCCTGCAGCTGAACCTGTCGGCGAATACTGCTGGTTCCTATAAGAGCGCCCTCAGGCAGGTCAGCCAGCGTCTGGCCAGCTTGACGGAAAATCAAGCAATCCCGGACATCTTCTCGCTGACTAATCGCACCGAGTGCACAGCCCTCAGCTAGTTTAGCCGGCATGTCCTTGAGACTATGGACTGCCATATCAATCTCACCAGCCAAGAGAGCCCGCTCAATTTCCTTGACAAAGACTCCCTTGCCGCCAATTTCCTGTAGACTGACATGGGTCAGGCGATCTCCTTTTGTGGTATAGGGAACGAGGACAAAATCCCGCTCTGGATGGAGCGCCTTGAGCTGGTCCACTAACTGTTGGGTCTGGGTCATGGCCAGCTTACTCTTGCGGGTTCCTACCTTAATGACCTTCATCTTTTCCCCTTTCTCTGTGCAAGCCAAATATCTTGGCAATCAAGGCAATGTCATAGTCTGAATGCTCTCCGACTGACAGCTCTTTGAGCTGCAAGATTGGTTCCTTCAAGACTTGGTTGATAATACTCTTCATGTGCTTGGAAATCTGCTTCTGCTCCCGCTCGGTCAAATCCGGAATCTTTCGATTAAGACTTTCCATGGCTGAAGCTTGAGCTTCCAAAGCCTTATCCCTGATTTCCTGAATCAGAGGAATAATGCCTAACTGCTGACGCCAGTCAGCAAACTTGACCAGCTCCTCATCAATCTCCAAAGCAATCCGACCGGCAATCTCCTGCCGCTCTGCCTTATATTGCTCCAGTTGATTGGTTAGATTTTCGATATTATAGAGCTTCAGAGACGAGCTCTGATGGCAGGAACGAGGCAGACAGAGGTCAAACACGACTGCATCCGCCTTAAGCATGGAGGGAAAGATAATGTATTCGTCCGTTTTAACTGCTGAAAAGACCACATCCGCATCCGCCAGTACTGCTTCCAATTCATCCCAGCCATGGGCAGACACCCTGTCCTCTGTTAGAAATGCTTGGGCCTTGCTGACCGTCCGATTGAGCAGCATGACGGATTCGAATGGACGCTGCAAGGCATACTTAGTCACCAACTGACCAATCTCTCCCAGACCGATCACAGCTACCTTTTTAGTGCTGTAATCCAGCCCCAGTCGATCCAATTCTTGGATAGCAGTTAGGCCGATAGAAATAGGCCGGTCATTGATCCGATAAGTATCATGCATGCGCTTAGCAAAGGTCAGCGCCTGCTTGAAAGCCTGATTGAGGACAATGCCAGTTGTACCAGCATCTTGCGCTGTCAAGAAAGCATGCTTGAGCTGGCCCAAGACCTGACTTTCACCAACAATCTTGGATTCCAATCCGATAGAGACCCGCAGCAGATGCCGCAAGGCCTCATCCCCCTCACGAAAGACTAAATATTCTTCTAGCTCCTTGACAGGGATCTGAAACCAGTCCGCCAAAAAATGCTTGGAATAGTAGCGGCCAGTGTGCAGCTGGTCCACCACCAGATAGAGCTCGGTCCGATTGCAGGTGGACAGGATGATATTTTCCAAGATACTTTTTTCTCTTTTCAGGAGCTTCAGAGCTTTCAGCCCCTCCTGATCTGAAAAATGCGCTTTTTCCAAAATTGTCAGCGGCGTTTCCCGATGGGTCAAACCCACATATAATAGGTGCATGCTTCTTTCCTTCTTTTAAAGTTGGTCTAAAATTGCTTCTATCTTCTTGCGAATCTCCTTGGAACGGCTGGGCGAGAAGCCGTTGGTCGAGATCATGACAGATACGTCCTTCTTTCGCGCAATGGCTACATTGTAGAAGTCAGAAAAGGTCTTGTCGCCCGTATTGTTTACCAGCTGGCTAGGTGCCGCATCCTCCATAATCTGACGGTTGACTTCCGCCTGATCTGTACAGGCAAAGACTAGCTTTGCGCCTTCCAAATCGCCTGTCTGGTAGGGTCTAGCTAGCCATTGGATCTCCGCCTGCGGAATGTCAGCATGCAGAGTCGGACTGACCACCGTCACAGCAGCCTGCTCAGCCAGCAGGGTCTTAATCTTCCGCGCTGCGACCTTGCCGCCTCCCACTACCACGACTTTCTTCTCTCTGATATTAATCATGACTGGATACATGCTAGCTTCTCCTATTTCTTTTCCCGAAAGATTTTCGCGCTGCGTTTGTAGATTGTATCTGGCTCCTCTAGACGGTCATTGACCAATCGAGCCAGCACAAAAAAGTAATCCGACAGGCGGTTGATATAGATCAAGCCAATCTCATTGACCGCTTCTTCTGCCTCTATAACAGCCACCATCCGGCGCTCCAGGCGTCTGGTCATGGTACGAGCCACATGCAGAAGACTCGCAATCCGATGGCCGCCCGGAATGATAAAGCGGTCGATTTTCGGAGGAATATGCATATACTCATCCATCCGCTCCTCCAGCCAGCTGACATTGGCTGGCTCTTGCTTGTAGGGACGCAATTCCCTCGGTGTAGCCAAGTCGCTGCCGCAGTCAAAGAGATGCTGCTGGATTTCCTCGCATTCCAGACGCAGGTCATCCAAGACAGGATAGTCGCGCATCTCAGATACGACATAGCCTAGATGAGAGCATAACTCATCCATCGTTCCATAAGCTTCGACCCGAATATGGGTCTTGGATACTCGGTCCCCACCGTAGAGCCGTGTAAAGCCCTTGTCTCCGTATTTCGTATAAATTCTCATTTTTCTTCTCTGTTGATGATTTGATAAATCTGCTCCATATCCAAAGACTGGCGCAGGACGTCTGCCAACTTATCATACTCTCTATCTTTAAAGTCTTTGATACTGACAAGCTGGTCCTCTAGCGGCTCTAAGCCCTTAGCCAGACGAAGTTCATTCAGGTACTGACGAGTCCATTCTAGATTGTCAAAGACCCCATGAAGGTAGGTTCCTTGCACCTGACCGCCATAACCCACTGCTCCATCCAGACGCTCGGTCGCCTCACCATTTTGCTCCTTGATGATGGAAAATGGCTCAAGGCTATCCGCCAGCTGGGTTTCCCCCATGTGAATCTCGTAGCCTTCTAGCTCTTGCCCCTCATGCAGGGCTCTGACCTGAGTCGTCCGCTTGACTGGCTGAAGCACCGTCTCTGTCTCTAAAATTCCCAGACCCCTAGTCTCTTCTAAATCGGACTCAAGGTGCAGCGGATCGCTAATCTTCTGTCCCAGCAGCTGATAGCCGCCACAGATACCAAAGATTCGCACGCCCTGCTCTAGACACTCGAGAATCTCGGCTTCAAGACCAGACTCGCGCAGGTAGTTCATGTCTTCGATGGTGTTTTTGCTGCCCGGCAGAATCAAGAGATCCGGCCGACCGATTGCATCACCAGGCTGGACATAGCGGACAGAAACATCCGGCTGAATTTCCAGACTGTGAAAATCCGTAAAGTTGGACAGGCGCTTGAGGCTGACAACTGCGATATCCAGACTCTTTCTGCTATCAAAGCGCCGACTTTTCTGTACCAGTGCGACACTGTCTTCGCTGTCAATATCCAGCTGAGCATAAGGCACGACTCCGATAACCGGCACCTGGGTCAGCTCCTCAATCATATCAATACCGGACTGCAGCAGGGCCACATCGCCACGGAATTTATTGATAATAACCCCCTTGATCCGCTTGCGATCCTCAGGCGGCATGAGCTCAATCGTTCCGTAGATAGAGGCGAAGACGCCTCCCTTATCAATATCCGCCACTAAAATCACTGGCGCATTAACCAGCTTGGCCATGCCCATATTGACAATGTCTCGGTCATTGAGATTGATTTCAGCTGGACTGCCAGCGCCCTCAATGACGATGATATCATTCTCAGCACCCAGCTCCTCATAGACTTCCTTAATCTTAGGCAGGAGCTGCTGCTTGTATTCATGGTATTCGACGGCATCCATATCCCGCAGTACCCGGCCTAAAAAAACAACCTGGGACTTTCGGTCAGAGGTGGGTTTGAGCAGGACTGGGTTCATGCGGACATCCGGCTCTTTGCCAGCTGCCTCAGCCTGAACGACCTGAGCCCGGCCCATTTCATCTCCTTTTTTGGTGATAAAGGAATTAAGCGCCATATTCTGCGACTTAAAAGGCACCACTTCTAGGCCATCCTGCTTGAAAATCCGGCAGAGCCCAGCTGCTATAATGCTCTTCCCAGCATCTGAGGCAGTCCCCTGTACCATCAATGATTTGACCATTTTACATTTCCTCCTAGCTGCTCAAAGAAAGCAGCTTCATTTTCTGCCAGTGGCGTCTGGATAGTCTGATGAAGCTTAACAATCCATGGCACAGCCAAGCCTGCTTCTACTAGCAGATCTCCCTGCTGGAAGAAATCATACTTGCTGCCCTCCGCGATCAAATGTCCCTTCTGCAGCAGATAGGCATAGTCACAGCAGTCATACATCAGATCCATGTCATGGCTGGATACGATGATGTTGGTCCCAGCCTGGACCAGCTTTTTCATGGTCGCTGCCATCTGGTCCCGTCCTTTGGGATCCAGTCCTGCCGTCGGCTCATCAAGCAGCAGATACTTGGGCTGCAGGGCCAGCATACCTGCAATAGCCACCCGCTTTTTCTGGCCGTAGCTTAGATACTGCAAGGGTCTGTCCTGCAGATGAGAAATGTCCATCATCTCTAAAGCTGCCGCTACTCTGCTTGCAATCTCGTCTTCTTCATAGCCTAAGTTTTCCAAGGCCATGCCAATATCGTCCTTCACAATAGTATAAAAGAGCTGCTGCTCTGGATTCTGAAAGACCATATTGACATGCTGCCGATACTGGAACAAAGCCTTCTTAGAGTCGCCCACAGGCTGACCATCATATAAAATGCTGCCCTTCTGCGGTTGGAGCAGTCGGGTGATGATTTTCATGATGGTAGACTTACCTGAACCATTAACTCCCAGAATGCCGGTAATCCGGCCTTCTTCGAAGTCCATAGAAATATCGTGCAGCGTTGGATTTTCGTCATACGAAAAAGAAATATTCTTTACTTGTAACATCTATGTTTCCTATCTACTTTCCATTATAGTATAAAAGCAGTCTTCTTGTAAATGCGCTTTCATTATTCACTGTGCTCTGCATCAAATCTTAGCGTCAGCACCTCATTTAAATGCTGATTATCATCCAGCAGTTTGACAAAGAGAGTATTGGCTAATCTACCCCAAGCCTGGTGTTGCTTCCTTTTATTGTAAAAGGAGAATTTCAAGTCCAAGGTATCCCGAATGGTCACAAACTCATAGAAGACCAGGAAAATGAAGCGATACATGAGGACAATCAAGTCTAGCAGTACCCGCGGGACGTGCATGGCTTTAAAAAGCCGCAGCATCTGAGCAAAAGGTACCGTCAGGACAAAGAAATAAGTCGAAACCAAGGATGAGTAGATGCGCAAAAGGATAAAAATGGTCTGCTGGATATAGGATTGGCTGATGCCCAGATAACCCTGACCTAAAGGCAAGGCCAGCAAGAGCTGTTCCTGATTATTCTGATAGGTCAAGATAAAGGTCAAGAGACTAATCAGAATAAAAATACTGGCGTGCAGATACCACTTTAGATAGCGCAACCACGGAAGCCGAGCTAGATAGCAAGTCAGGGGCGCCACTAAGACGATGAGTCCTAGCTGCAGACTCCTGACACCAGAAAAACTGACAGCTAACAAGAGTACATAGATGACAAATTTATAAGCAACCGGCAGATTTTTCAACCGGTTTTGATAGGCGTATTTATCAATCGCAAACATGAGGTAGCCCTCCTTTCTAGCTATGTTTTGCAATACCTCCCAGCACAGAGCAACTCCAGTCCCAGACAGGCTTAATCGCTATCAAGAACCAGAGCTCGCTCTTACTGTTGAAGGCTTTTATTTATGTTCAGAAACTTCCTTTTGTTGGCCTTGCTTTTTCCCTTTGTGGTAGCCAATGACATAGAAGATGATACCCGCTCCGATACTGCCTTGCAGGGTGAAGAGCAGACTTTCTACTTCTGGACCCGCTGGCTCAAAGATTGGTGAAAACCAAGGCTCATAGTCCTTTTGGATAGAGCTAATGGTTTTTTCAGCAGCGTCATCTGTTCCACTGTATTCCACACCCTTAGGTGCAAAGATAAAGGCAGCTAGAGTGACTGCTACTGCAGCCAAGATTAAGATGATATTCTTGTATTTTTTCATTTGAACAGACCTGCTCTTTCTTTGACATTTTCTGAGATTAAGTTATAGAGGACAACTGTCAGCAATCCTTCTACGATAGCGATTGGGATTTGAGTAGTCAAGAAGACACCCATGAATTTCAGTGCAGAACCAACAAAGCCACTGTTAGCATCAGGGAAGACCAAACCGAGCTGGATAGAAGTTGTCGCATAAGTCGCCAAGTCCGCAATCACAGCACAGATAAAGATTGAAACCGGTGTAGAAAGCTTGATGGATTTAGCAAACTTGTAAACGAAATAACCAACAAATGGACCAACCACTGCCATTGAGAATGCATTGGCACCCAGAGTTGTCAAGCCGCCGTGAGCCAAGAGAAGGGCTTGGAAGAGCAAGCAAATGGTTCCCAAAACGCTGATAACGGATGGGCCAAACATAGCTGTCCCCAGACCAACCCCGGTCGGATGCGAACTAGATCCTGTAACAGACGGAATCTTCAAAGAAGACAGGATAAAGATAAAGGCACCGGACAAGGCCAGCATAGTCTTGGAATTTGGATCCTCTGCAACGATTTTCTTGATGCGCATCAATCCTACTACAAAGAAAGGCAGGAATACGGCGAACCAGAAGATACACCAAAAGAGTGGAAGATAGCCTTCCATGATATGCATAGCTGACACAGACTGGGTACTCAGTACCGCCAAAATAGCCAGCAAGGCAACAAAAGTTACTTTTTTATTTTTTAATAGTTTCATGTTTTTTTCCTTTTCTAAGAGCCTGAGCTCACAAGAATGAATCTTCATCCTTGAACATAGACTCTGATTTTAAAAAATCTTCTTTTTCACGAGGAAGGTAGTAAAATAAGGCAGCTTGGTTTCTGGTGTGATTCCATCGAGGCCCAGCAGAGTCTGCTGCTTATCTGTTGAAGAATTGCTAACCATAAAAGTCTGCTGCAAGAGACCGAGCTTTTCGAGCAGGGGCAGGACAGTATCTAGGTGATTGGCCACTTTCATGATCACAATCGAGTCATGCAGCTCAAGCGCCGCCTCAATCTTCTCAGCAGAAGCCGTAGCCGGCATGACCGCTAGAGACTCCTCATCCATGGTCAGGGGCTGACCTAGCTCAGAAGCCATGCTGCAAAAAGAGGTAATGCCAGGGATGGTCTGACAGTCGATTTCCTTTTCCAGCAGGGCCAGCAGATAGCTGTAAGTACTATAGACCATGGGGTCACCCAGTGTGATAAAGCCGACATTCTTGCCAGACTTGACATCCTCTGCGATTTCAGCAGAGATGGCCTGCCACTGGACTTCTTTGGTCGAATTGGAACGGACCATAGGGAAATGCCGCTGCTTGATTTCCAGTTGCTCTTTCAGGTAGGGCTCTGCAATGCCTAATGCAAAGCTCTTACTCCCTTTCTTAGCCTCAGGTGTATAGAGAATATCTAAGTCTTCCAAAAGCCGACTGGCCTTGATAGTGACTAGCTCGCTATCACCCGGTCCCACACCAATTCCGTAAAATTTTGCCATTCCTTCCTCCTATTCGATGATTTCTTCTAAATGCTGGATGTAGAGCTGCTGAACTTCAGGATATTCACCCAGACCGACTAGGTGAGCCTTAACCTCATATCCCCGCTCCTTGAAGAAGTGATACCAAGAACCTTCCTCATCTGAGCTCATATCATTGGTCGCATGGTCGCCCGCTACCAGCATGAAAGGTGCCAGGTGAACTTCTCGGACACCCTCTTTCTTCAGTTCCTGCTCAATCAGCTCAACCGGAGGATAGCTCTCTACACAGCCGATATAGACTGAGCTTCCCTTCATCATATGATCCAAGGCTGCATAAGCTGTAAAGGCATAATGCTGACTGCCATGGCCCATCAAAACTGTTGCTGCACCCTGACCCTCATGGCCATACCGTTCCAGCAGAATATCCTTGACGGCCTCATAGTCTTCCTGACTGTTGAGCAGAGGCTTGGCAACGACCAGCTTTTTAAAAGCTGATTCAAACTCTTTGGCTTGGGCAAGAATCTTTTCATACTCGCTGCCCAAAATGACATGGAGAGGCTGGATATAGACCTCTTCAGTGCCCGCTTCCAAGAGCTGCTCTAACATCTCTCGGACCGTAGGAATATCTAGACCTTCCTGCTTCTTAATCCGCCGTCTAACGACATTGGATGTAAAAGCTCGGTGGACCGGATAGTCTGGAAAATGTTCCTGAATAGCCTGCTCACAAGCCTCAATTGTTTTGCGTCTGGTCTCGGGATAGGTCGTTCCGAAACTGACTACTACTATAGCTTTACTCATGACCTGTATCCTTTCAGAGAATTTCCCGACATTTATCAATGATGGAAGCGATAGTCGCTTCATCTGTCTCAACAATCCCGCTAAAACCTGCTTCCTCTAAAACTGCCCGCGTGCTAGCACCCATGACAACGATAGGGACATCTGTCCAGTCAAATCCCGCTTCTTGACTTGCTGCTACAAAGTTCATGGCCGCAGCAGAATTCGGAAGACAGACAACTTCAATCTCTGACCAATTGTCACTGCTAATCTGACTGTCAAAGGCCAGCCTGTGGCTAGCAATAATCGGCAGCGAATAGAGTTCTGCCAGACTGGCTTTCTTATGCTCAGCTGTCAGAATATACCAGTTGCCGCCTTCTTTTTCAAGAGCAGCTGCAAAATCCGCATCCGACTGCTGAGGCGTCATCCGATCCAGCACAATGCCGCTCGCTTCGATAGACTTAGCCGTATGATGACCAATAGCCGCAAAGCGGATGTGCGGCAGACTGCGCAAGTCTTTGCCTGCCTTGCGGAGGGCTTTCAAGAAGAGTGGCCAGCTCTGCATATCTGCAAAGAGGAACCCATCTACTTGCTCCAAATCCGGTAGCTGCAATTCTAACTCTTCAACCAAATCTCGAGCTGGGAAAGTGGTCAGCGCAGCTCCAGCATCCTTAAGCAAGCGAGGAAGTCTGCCCGTCTCTGACTGCTGGATGAAGATTTTACGGCCGAAAAGCGGCAGATTCTCATGGAAATTCAGCTGCTGTCTATAGGCCACGACATCACCCACCACGATGACACTCGGTGCCTTAAAGTCTTCAGCTTCTGCTAGTTCTACTATGTTACCCAAGGTTCCATCCACTGAACGCTGCTGAGGATGGGTTCCCCATTCAACGATGGCGGCTGGCTTGTCCTTGCCATAGCCTCTAGCCGTCAGCTCTTGGACGATGGAAGGCAGATTTTTCATGCCCATGAGGAAGACCAAGGTTCCTTTGAGCTTAGAAATTGCTTCCCAGTTGAGCATTTCTGTCTCATCCTTGAGATGGGCTGTAAAGACATGGAAGCTAGTCGCTACATCCCGATAAGTCATAGGAATTCCTGCATAGGTCAGACCAGCCACAGCAGAAGTGATGCCTGGCACCACTTCAAAGTCCACACCAGCTTCCACCAGCTTGACTCCTTCTTCTCCGCCTCGGCCAAAGATATAGGGATCACCGCTCTTGAGGCGGACTACCCGCTTGCCCTGACGGGCTTTTTCGATGAGAATTTTTTCAATTTCTTCCTGTCGGATGCAGGGCTGGCCTGGCTTTTTACCCACATCTATCTTTTCGCAGTCAGACTTTAGATGCTGAAAGAGCTCTTGATTGACCAAGCGGTCAAAGACCAAGACATCTGCTTCTTGAAGCCGTCTCTTGCCTTTGAGACTCAACAACTCCGCATCGCCTGGACCTGCTCCCAGTAATGTTACTAAACCGGACATTTTTTCTCCTTTTTTTAGCTATTTTGTCAGATAAGCTTCTAGCTCTTCTAAACTAGAAACCATCTGCGGATAGGACACAATTGGCCGAGAGATGATAATGCAGTCCATCCCCAGCTCTTGGCAGCCGTCAATCTTTTCACGAATACCGCCAACAGTACCGCTTTCCTTGGAAACAAAGACGTCTGCTCCCGAGCGCAGCAAGAGCTCTTTATTGCACTCTTTGGAAAATGGAGCCTTAATCGCATCAATCTGATCCGCTACCAGTCCCAGCTGCTCACAAGCCAGAAGCACTTCCGAAGTCGGCAGAACGCGAACAACAATCCGCTGCTCTGGCAAACCCTTGACAAAGAGCGGCAAGGTCTTGCTACCTGTTCCCAGATAGACTGTCTTGTAGCCGCGCTTGGCAATCTCATCAATCGCTTCTTGGGTCGAATGCACCACAATAGCCCCGCTCAAATCCAAGGTCGCCTGACGCTCAAAGCGCAGGTAAGATACACCGGCCATCTCTGCCGCCCGAATGGCTTCCTTGGACACAATGTCCGCAAAAGGATGGGTCGCATCAATGATTTCATCCACATCATTCTCTTTGATAAAGGAAACCATGTCCTCAGCTGTCAGCCGGCCCTGAATGACTGGCTGGCCGTATTTGGAAGCCAAGTGCCGGCCGTAGTCTGTGACAACAGAGCTGGTCACATCAATTTTCAAGCGGTCAAGCACTTCTAAAATAGCGGTGCTGTCGGATGTCCCTCCCAGCAGTAATTTCATCATAAAGTATATCCTCGAGGTGTGATCATGCGTCCGTTTTTAACATAAGTTTCTTTGTTACCAACGATAACGATTGTCGTCATATCTACCAAAGTCTCATCCAAGTCTTTGATAGTCGTCAAGATGATTTCCTCATCCTTACGGCCAATGTCCTTACCGATACCGACAATGGTATCCTCTGACTTGTACTCAGACATGATAGAAAGTGCTTTTGTAAGATGGTCTGGACGTCCCTTACTCCTAGGGTTGTAGAGGCAGACTACAAAGTCCCCTTGAGCTGCGGCATGCAGACGCTTCTCAATCATTTCCCAAGGCGTCATCAAGTCACTCAAACTGATGTGACAGAAGTCGTTCATGAGGGGAGCTCCCATAACTGCAGCAGCACCCAGACTAGCGGTGATACCTGGAACCACCTTAACTTCTACATCACTGGCATCTCCCAGCAATTCTAAAATCAAGCCTGCCATTCCATAGACTCCGGCATCTCCACTGGAAACAACTCCGACATTTTTGCCAGTCTCTCTAGCCAAATCAATGGCCTTTTGACAACGGTCGATTTCCTGGCGCATACCATTCGCTACGAGCTCTTTGTCCTTGACCAAATCAAGAATCAATCGCATATAAGTTGAGTAGCCGACGATAATTTCACAATCGGCTATAGCAGCCAATGCTTCTTGTGACATCAATTCTTCTTTACCTGGGCCTAATCCGATAACGTATAACATATATTTTTTCTCCTTTATGGGTATGATAAAATTTTATAAGGGCAGTTGGTTCATAAGACCGTCTGCTCTTTTTGATTTACTTTTTGGTTATTGCTTTTGCAAGCGCGTAGGTACAGCCGTTCTTAGCAAAGCGCTCTGTCAGGACTTGACCCTGACTGGCCAAATCTGCGCTGGCCAAGGCGACACTGCCGACTCCGACTGTCTTTTTGACAAATTCTGACTGAGGATAGCGGTCTGCTACGACAGACAGCTCCTCCTTGTTAAAAGTCTCAAAGGGACAGCCCAATTCCTTGGCCAAGGCCAGAATAGCAGCTTCATCCTTCTTGACATCAATGCTGACGATTTTGGAAATCTCACTGGCAGAAATCCCCTGCTGCTGACAAAATTCCTCAAAGCCTTCTCGGAAGACAGCAGGAGCCACATCCTTTCTAGCACCAACTCCTAAGATATAGGGTTGAGGATAGATGAGAGCCAGATTTTCTCTTTGAATGTCCTTTTTTTCTGCAGTCAGCAGAATCAGCGGTTCCGTTCCTTTGAGAACAGCTGCAAGTCCTTCCTCATCCACCAGAGTCAGACCGCGAAGGTCGGTAACCCAGTCCTTTTCCTGATAGAAATAGACGGTTCGGCCGCTGCCTAGATAGCTGTTGAAAGGTTTGATAAATTCTCTCAATTCCGGTCGCCAGCCATTGACTGATTGGGCCAAATTGTCCAAGGCTGTTACATTCTGCACATCTGTCGCTGTCGTGATAACAGGATTGGAACCGAGCAATTCTGCGATGTCTCGCGTCACTTGATTGGCTCCGCCTAGATGCCCGCTCAGCAGGCTGATGACATTCGTCGCTTTCTCATCCATGACCACTACTGCTGGATCGCTCGCCTTGTCTTTCAAGACTGGTGCAATAGCTCGCACAACCGCCCCGATAGCCATGATACAAATGAGTACATCCACTTCCTGAAAGAGCTGACCAAGCGCCTCAATCACTCGTCCTTCGATGGCAATGACCCTGTCATCTGCCAATCGAGGTGTCGTATAGATAGGGATTTCCTTGCCCAGCTTCTCCCGCAGAGTCAGAGCCAAGTCCTTGCCAACCGCTGTCACTGTCGCGATTGCGTAGCGGGCTTGAGAATCACTTGGCATGGCTGCTCTTCCCCCGTCTAAACTCATGCTGGAAATCCGCATGGTAGAGCTTGGAATAGTAGAATTCCTGACCTAAAAAGTCACCGACCAAAATCAAAGCTGTCTTTCTAATCTTAGCTTCCTTGACCTTCTCAGCAATGTTTGTCAAATCGCCAAAGACCTTCTTTTCATCTGGCCAAGTAGCCTTGTAAATGACAGCCACAGGCGTTTCTGGAGGATAGCCACCCTCAATCAGCTCACTGACGACCTTTTCAATGCCTTGAACGGATAGGAAGATGGCCATAGAGGTCCGATGCTGAGCATAGCTTTTCAGGGATTCCCGATCTGGCACAGGCGTCCGGCCAGCCATCCGAGTGATGATGAGGCTTTGAGAAACCTCTGGTACAGTATACTCCGCCCCGATACTGGAAGCAGCTCCCAGAAAAGAGCTGACGCCCGGCGTACAGTCAAACTCAATGTCGCGCTTCTTCATTTCTTCGATCTGCTCTCGAATGGAGCCGTAGATGGAGAAATCTCCCGTCTGCAGGCGAACCACATCTTTACCAGCCTTGACTCCAGCCTCCATGACATCAATGATTTCCATCAAGTGCATGCTGGCGCTATCATGAATCTCAGCCCCTTCCTTACAGTAGTTCAGCAAGTCTGGATTGACCAAGGAGCCTGCGTAAATGACCACATCAGCCTCAGACAGCTGCTTGTAACCTTTGAGCGTAATCAGCTCCACATCACCTGGGCCTGCTCCAACAAAATGTACTTTGGACATCAATTAGCCTCTCTTTCTTTTTTCTTACAGGAAACGATAATAGTCGGATTTTGGGGCTTGAAGTAGTGCCCCTTGCCTATACCTGTCCAGCGGCTAGCCTGAACTGATACAATCTCTAGATCCTCCCAGTCCATCTGCTCCGCTATTTGAGCTGCTTCCAGAGCATTCTCCAGCAGGATAAAGTTCAAGACCAACCGACCGCCCGGCTCCATGAGCTGGGCACACCAGTCAAAAATCTCCTGCATATTGCCCCCAGTTCCTCCGACAAAAATGGCATCAAAGCTGCCTTCCAACTCAATCGGAGCCAGTCCTTGATGGAGACGGACATTGTGGCAGCCAAAGTGCTGGATATTCTCCTGCGTCAAGGCCACCGCGTCTTCATTTCGCTCCACTGCTACCACTTCCAGTTCTGGATAGGTTCGGGCTGCCTGAATCGTGACACTGCCTGTGCCAGAGCCGACATCCAGCATGCGCTTGGCTCGATGCAGCTCCAACTTATCCAAACTGATGGCTCTGACTTCTTCCTTAGTCATAGGGACCTTAGCCCTGATAAATTCCGAATCCCTCATCTAACACCACCACCACATTCATTTCATATTCTCTGTCTTCTACCTCATTCGCAGGCAGAATGGTAATACGCTCGTCTTCATAACTCAGCTGCTCACCGATGACTAATACTTTATCCAAGCCTCTTTTAACAGCCTCTTGAGCAATCTCGTAGGGGCCAACTTTCTGATCGGTCACCATAAAGACTTTTGACAGACTCATAATCAAGTCAAAGTTAGGTGCCTTAGCATGGCTGCTCGTCAGATAAGCATCGTTCATGGGCAGGGCAATTCTGCTGGCCAGATACTGCATGGCGCTGATACCTGGGGAGATGACCACGCGCCCCTTGAACTTCTCTGATAGCCATTTGCCCAAGCCATAAATCAGCGGGTCGCCTGAGGCCAGATATAGAATTTCTTCATCCTCACCAAAGCTCCCCAGCAATTCTGCCAGCGCGGCTAATTTTTTAGGCGGGACCAGGCCCTTATCCTTATAAGCCGGTGGCAAAATTTCTAAATGCCGCTCACTGCCTAAAATGCGGTCAGCCTTTTCAAAATAGGCTTCCTGTCCCAGAAGACCATAGCTCGGATCTCCCGGACCAATTCCGATAACATAAATCATGTCCATTCCTCCTTTATCTGCTCTAAAGGCTGGGTTGATGCCAAATAGCCTTCCTCAGTCCCAAAGACAACCACTTCAATACTGACTTCTGGCTTACGATAGCGGAGCAGGCGCTCACTTCTAGCCTTGATCTTATCTGCCAAGACCTGATAGACACCCTCATAAGAAAATTCTTTAATGGCTGTCCCAGCTGCCTCGGTCGTCAAGCACTTATCAACCTTTCCCAGCAGCTCCATGGGCGCCCCCATCAGGGCTAGATTAGCCACCAGCGTTTCCATACGGGCATCCGAGTCCTTGCTGTGGGTAGAGAAAATTCCAGCCGCCACTTTGACAAACTTGCCCATGTGACCGATCATCAAAACCTTGGTAAATCCGATTCGCTGCACTTCTTTGAGGACATGGCCGACAAAGTTACTCATATTGACGATGCGCCCAGCTGGAATCCCCACAGTATTAGTAGCAAAATCTTCACCGTAATTCCCTGGCACCAAGACGACTGAGCGATGTCCTTGATTATAGAGCATGGTTAACTCGATCGTTATGGACGCCTTCCAGCTATCCTCGGACATAGGATTGACAATCCCTGTCGTTCCCAAGATTGAAATGCCGCCTACAATACCTAGTCTGGAATTGTAGGTCAGCTTGGCCGTCTCTTCCCCACCAGGAACGGAAATGATGACCCGTGCTCCACAGTTGGGACCGATAATCTCACGGACATGCTGCTCAATCATCCGTCTAGGAGTCGGATTGATGGCTGCCATGCCAACATCGCAGGCCAGTCCCTTTTCGGTTACGCGCCCCACGCCCTGACCACCGTCAATCTCGATTTCCGTCTGATCTGGCAGAAGGGTCACGGTCGAATAAATCAAGAGGCCGTGCGTTGCATCCGCATCATCACCACCATCTTTTTCAATGGCCGCTGTCGCTTCTTCTGATCCGAAGGAAGGATTGTGAACATCCATGGTCACTTCCACACCTGAAGCCGTATGCACAGTGACCTTTTCTTCCCTTTCCTGATTTAAAATCATACTCAAGGCTGCAACAGTCGCTGCCGTCGCACAAGTACCAGTTGTAAAACCTTTTCTTAATTTCTTTCCATTGACATAAGCGTATTCATCCATCATTAGCCCTCTCCTTTCTCCGGAGCCTGCTTTTTATCTGAAACACTGTAACGCTCATAATCTGTAGTGCCGAGCTTGAGCTGGTAGAGAATGGCATTGATGACTGCTGCCGCAATGGTACTGCCGCCCTTTTGACCCAGTGCCGCGATAGAAGGCACCGAACTTTCATGCAGTTTGAGCTTGGATTCTGCCGCTCCGACAAAGCCAACTGGAACTCCGACAACTGCATCCGGCTGCAAGCTTCCCTCTTCGACCATATCCAAAACCTTAAAGATGGACGTTGGAGCATTCCCGAAGACAAAAAGTTTTGGACCGTCCACTTTAGCTGCATATTCTACAGCAGCCATGGAGCGAGTAATTCCCTTTTCCTTAGCTTCCTGAAAGACTGCCGGCTCATTGACCAGACAGCGATAGGAAACACCTAGGTCATCCAGCAATTTTTTATTAAAACCACCCAAGACCATAGTTGTATCCGTAAAAATGGTACCCTTATTTCGGAGGACGTAGAGGATTTTCTCAATAACCTGATTGGAAAACTTGATATTGTAGAGGTAGTCAAAGTCCGCACTGGTAAAGACAACCCGCTTGAGCACTGCCTCTTCAAAAGGATCTGAAAAATGAATATCCGGATGCTCTTGGTCAATAATTTCCTGAATCTTGCTGAAACTAGCTTCTTCAATCTTGTGCGCTGCTTTTAGATAGGACATCTAGTTCTTTCCTCCTTCTTTACTGGATGGTGTAGAGTAGCGGACATAGTCATCCGTCACCACTTCTCTCAGCTGGTAGATAATGGCATTGATAATGGCTACAACAATCGTACTCCCACCTTTTCTGCCGACATTGACAAGGGCAGGAAGACCTGACTGAAGCAGTTCCTCTTTGGATTCTTCAACATTGATAAAGCCGACTGGAACCCCAATCACTGCATCCGCTTCTACCAGTCCCTGCTCTGCCAGCTCAATCAGATAAGATAGAGCCGTAGGAGCACCACCGAAGGCAAATACCTTAGGGCCCTCAATCTTGGCTGCTATCTCAACAGCCGCCATAGCTCTGGTAATCTGCTTTTCCTTGGCCAGCGCAACCACTTCTTCATCGCTGATCAAACAGCGGTAGCTCACACCTAGCTGGTCAAGCACGCGCTTGTTAATACCGTTAAGAGAGATATTAGAGTCCAGCAGAATGGTCCCCTTAGCTCTGATTACCTCTTCAATTTTTTTAAGGACATCGTGCTCAAAGCGCATGGTATAGAGATAATCAAAATCTCCCGTCGTATGGATTGCCCTCTTGATGATAGATTCTTCCATTTCCGAATGGAAGACATAATCAGGATCTTTTTCAGTAATCATAGACTGAATAATTTGAAAGCTCTTTTCCTCAATAGAGGAAGGATTTTGGATATATGTCATAGTATACTCCTAGAAATATGCTTGCATTACTAAATAAAAAAGAGTGAACAAAATTAAACCTGTCATTGTGCTTGTATAAAGCAGAGAGATGGCTGTCTGAATATCATCCGCCTCAACCGGTCTGGAATCCTCTCCAATGGTCGGCTTCTCAATCAGCTCTCCGTGATAGACGTGCGGTCCGCCCAGCTGAATCCCCAGAGCTCCAGCCACAACTGCCTCCGAAAAAGCACTGTTGGGACTGGCATGCTGGTAGCGATCCCGCCAGCCAATTCGCAACGCCCCCTTGAAATCTAGCAGTAAAATCTGACTGCTGAGAATCAAGAAAAACCAAGTCAAACGCGCAGGAATCAGATTGGCCAGATCATCCATCTTAGCGGATATCAAGCCGATTTTGCGGTATTTCTCTGTCTTATAGCCTACCATAGAGTCTAAGGTATTGATGGCCTTATAGGTCATAGCTAGAATGGGGCCGCCCAGAAAGAGGCAGAGCAGTGGTCCGATAACCCCGTCACTGGTATTTTCGGCCACCGTCTCAATCGTCGCCTTGCTGATTTCCTCTGGTGTCAGCTGGGAAGTTTCACGGCCGACAATCATACCAACTTGCTTTCTAGCTTCTTCCAAAGTGCCAAACTTGAGCGTATGGTAAACTTTTTGGGACTCAAAAGCCAGACTTTTAGCAGCCAGACTGGCATAGGCCAGATAGATCCAGACGATCCAGTAGAGGACGGGATGGACCAGACCAGCCAGCCAGAGCAACCCGTAGCTCACTCCCAGTGCCAGTCCTACTGTTGTCACCCAGAGGAAGAAGCCAAATAGATAGGGCGAAAACTGCCTTTTCTCCTGCAAACGCATACATAAATAAATATAGGAACCCATCCACTTGACTGGATGAGGCCAGCTATAGGGGTCGCCAATGAGCCAGTCCAGTAAGACGGCCAAAAAAATTGCAATGAGTGTCATATCAGTTCGCCTCTTTGATATAGTCCAGCCAGTTGGCTAGCAGCTGCTCATCCTGATAAAAATGAACATGCAGGTAGCTAGCAAAGGTCCGGCCCTTTTGATAACCGCCTGTCCAGGCAGCTACGACCTGACCGTCTCTGACCTTCTCTAGCTTGAGGACCGTATCTTCCTCCGTCTCAAAGACTGAATGGTGAAACTCATGTCCTCTGACCGCCGTACCTTTAGGACCAAAAAGACTGTCTACCTGCGTTTCTGCTTGGCAATAACCAAAGCTTTTCAGGCCGGGAGTCATCAGGCTCTTGCCCTTGAAAATACCGACCATTTCATAGACCTGACCCTCTACTTCCAGCAGCTCTCCCAGATACATGAGGCCGCCGCATTCTGCGTAGATTGGCCGGCCCTGCTCGTGAGCTTTCTTAACCGAAGCCCGAAAGTCAGCATTTGCCATCAGTTCCTGAGCGTAGACTTCTGGAAAACCGCCGCCAAAATAATAAGCATCTGCAGCTGGCAGTTCCTTATCTTTCAGAGGGCTGAAAGGTACCAGCTGGACATTGAGCTCTCTTAGAAAGTCTAGATTATCTTCGTAGTAAAAGTGGAAAGCATCATCCAAAGCATAAGCCAAAGTTAAGGGCTGGTCATTGCGGATACGAAAAGGATTTGTCATCCGCTTATCGGGAAGTTCTGCCTTTTCCAGCAGCCTGTCTAGATTTATATGTTTGGCTGCTGCCGCTCCCAATTCCTCAAATCGACGGTCCAAATCATCCATTTCTACGTCTGGGATTAGACCCAGGTGACGCGATGGCAGCTCTGCTGTTGTATTTTTAGGCAGATAGCCCAGCACTTCGACATCCGTGTAACGCTCAATGGCGCCCTTGATAAGTTCAAAGTGAGTCTGCGAAGCCACCCGATTGATAATGACCCCAGCAATATCCAAGTCCGGATCAAAAGTCGCAAATCCATGGACCATAGCTGCCGCCGAGGTTGATGTCGCCTTTCCATCGATAATCAAGACAACCGGAATTCCCAACTTCTTAGCAACAGAAGCAGAGGACGCACAGTCCTTGTCTGTTCCCAGACCATCAAAGAGCCCCATGACTCCTTCGACCACTGCCACATCCGCATCTCCATGCCATTTATAGTAGGACCAAGCCAGACTCTGATCGTCCGGTATCATAAAGCTGTCCACATTCCGCGACGGTCGCTTGGTAATCCGACTATGATAAGCTGTATCAATATAATCAGGTCCTACCTTATAAGGCTGGACCTGATAACCTCTGTCTGCCAGAGCTTTCAAAATCCCTAGGGTAACTGTAGTCTTTCCAACACCGCTGGAAACACCAGCTAGCATAAATTGCTTCATCGCTTTACTCCAGATTCGCTGATAAAAAAAGTACTACAAAAAAATAAGGAATTTTTATTTTTTTGTAGCACCGTTGCTCACTTATATGTAGAACAAACACCCCGTTGTGTTCGCTTTCAGTTCTTATATTAAATTTATTTTAATATAAACGACAAAAGCTGTCAAGTTTTTCCTAGAGCATCTGCGAAAAAAGTCAGAATTTTAGAGCGTCTTCACTGAAAACTGAGCATTTTTTACAATTCTGTTAAATTTTAAAAAACATCAGGAAAACGAACATTCCTGATGTTTTATTTAAGCATCAACTTGCATCTTCCTCTACAAACTGACTATTATAGAGATCCGCATAGAAGCCATTCTGCTCCATGAGTTCATCATGGTTGCCCTGCTCGATGATATTTCCATCGCGCATGACCAAGATAAGATCTGCATTACGGATAGTGGACAGGCGGTGGGCAATGACAAAGGAAGTCCGGCCTTCCATGAGTTTGTCCATAGCCTTTTGAATGAGCTCCTCCGTCCGCGTATCGACTGACGAAGTTGCCTCATCCAAGATCAAGAGCGGTGCATCTTTGAGCAGAGCACGAGCGATGGTCAGCAGCTGCTTCTGACCGACCGATAAGTTGACCGTGTCATCCAACACTGTATCATAGCCCTGCGGCAGAGTCATGATAAAGTGATGAACACCGACCGCCTTCGCTGCAGCGATAACTGCTTCATCTGCCACATGCTCCTGATTGTAAATCAAGTTCTCCCGAATCGTCCCCTCAAAGAGCCAGGTATCCTGCAAGACCATTGAAAAGGCATCGTGAACCTCAGAGCGTTTCATATCCTTAATATCTATACCATCAATGCTGATACGCCCTTTATTAATTTCATAGAACTTCATGAGCAGATTCACGATGGTCGTCTTACCAGCACCCGTCGGGCCGACAATGGCAATCTTCTGTCCGGCTTTGGCCTGGGCTGAGAAATCATGAATAATCGTCTGGTCTGGCTTGTAACCGAAGAAGACATCTTCAAAGGCAACATCTCCCTTGACAGCAGCAAGCTGCCGCTCTTTATGCTGGTCGTCTTCCATCTCAGGCTCAGCCAGAAATTCAAGGACACGAACCAGTGCTGCACCAGCCTGCTGCAAGACAGTGATACCTTGGGCAATCTGTGACAAAGGCTGAGAGAAGGTCCGCACATAAACCATAAAGGCGACGATAATTCCGATGCTAATAGAGCCGTTAATCGCCAGAGCAGCACCGACCAAAATAACCAGCACATAAGCAAAATTCCCCGTAAAGAACATGAGCGGCATCATCATGCCAGAGATAAATTGAGACTTCCAAATACTGTTATAGAGATTATGATTGAGAACCGCAAAGCGCTCCTTAGACTGCTCAATGGCATTATAGCTGGTAACAACATTATGACCGGAGTACATCTCCTCTACATAGCCGTTGACAGCCGCCAGATTGTTTTGCTGGGCAGTGAAATAGCCCTGAGACTTACCCATGATGAGACCGACAAAGACAAAGCCTAATACAGTAGCTAAGATGGTTACCAAGGCCAAGATCCAGTTCATGAAGAACATGGTCAAGACCACAGCCACCAAGAGCAGGCTGGCAGAGATAACGTTACCCAGACTCTGGTTGAGGGATTGGCCGACCGTATCAACGTCATTGGTCACGCGCGACAGAGTATCTCCCTGAGAATGACCATCGAAATAGCCTAACGGCAGCTTATTTATCTTCTCTGCAATAGCCGTCCGCAGCCGCTTAGAGAAATACTGGATAACCGTACTGATGATAAAGGACTGGCCGTAGTTGAGCAGGGCTCCGACTGCATAGAGCACGGTCAGCAGAAGAGCAATCTGAGACACAGCTTTTAAATCAATGCTGGTAGCCAGACCATCAGAAATGAGATTGGTAATTTCTTTTAATTTATTTGGCCCATAGACCGTAATAATGTTTGACAAGACAGCTCCCACAAATGCCAAAGCAAGAGGAAGCTGGAAGCCTTTGAGATAAGGCCGTATCTGGCTAAATAATGAAGGCTTCTTATTTTCCATTTTCTAATTCCTCCTTGGATAGTTGTGAGTAAGCAATTTCTTGATAGACTTCGTTGCTGGCCAAAAGTTCTCGGTGAGTACCTTGACCGACTACCTTACCAGCATCCAAGACCAAGATTTGATCCGCATCCATGATAGTAGAAATCCGCTGCGCCACGATCAGTTTGGTCATATCCTGCGTCCGCTCAGCCAGTTCCTTGCGCAAAATGCGGTCTGTCTTATAGTCTAGCGCTGAGAAGGAGTCGTCAAAGATGAGGATTTCTGGCTTACGAGCCAAGGCTCTGGCAATGGCCAAGCGCTGACGCTGACCACCAGAGAAGTTGGTCCCGCTTTGAGCCACTTCTGACTTGAGCCCTTTTTCCTTCTCTTGGACAAAGGGCTTAGCTTGTGCTAGATCAAGAGCATCCCACATTTTCTGCTCATCCAGCGGACTTTCTTTGCTTTGGCCGAAGTCCAGATTGCTCTCAATATCGCCAGAGAAAAGCACAGCCTTTTGCGGGATGTAGCCGACCTTATTATGCAAGTCTTCCAACTGGTAATCTTGAACATTGACACCATCTACCAGAATCTCTCCTTCAGTCACATCATAGAAACGAGGAATGAGATTGACCAGCGTGGATTTCCCTGAACCGGTTGAACCGATAAAGGCCACGGTATCACCAGCCTGCGCTGTAAAGCTAACATGCTCAATGACTGCTTCTGAATTCTTGGAATAGCGGAAGGACACATCGCGAAAGACCACCTCTCCCTTGCTATCCGCTGCTGCCTTTGGATGTTCGGGACTGGTGATAGAAGAATGCAGGTCCAGTACTTCATTAATCCGGCCAGCCGATACAATGGTCCGAGGCAGGACGATGAAGAGGGCACCCATGAGCAAGAACCCAATCACAATCTGCATAGCATAGGACATAAAGACGACCATATCACTGAAGAGCGGGAGACGCTCCTGCAGTCCAGCCTCCTGGATCAAATAAGCACCAATCCAGTAAATCGCCAGTGTCAAGCCGCTGGAAATCCCCATCATAACTGGATTCATCATGGCCATCAGACGACCGATGAAAAGATTGAGTCGGGTTACTTCATCATTGGCCGCCGCAAACTTCTCATCCTGATAATCCTCAGCATTGTAAGCCCGGACCACGCGAATCCCAGTCAGACTCTCTCTAGTGACGCTATTTAGCTTATCGACCAAACGCTGCGCCACTGATTGCTTAGGAAAGGCCAATGTAACCAAAACTACTGTCAGCAGGATATTCACTATAACAGCAATAAGCACTGCTGTCAGCCAGTTCTCGGACTTACCGATAATCTTGGTCATAGCCCAAATCGCCATAATCGGTCCCCTGGTCACCACCTGCAGTCCCATGGTAATTAAAGTTTGCACCTGAGTAATGTCATTCGTTGTCCGAGTTAGCAAACTAGGAATCGAAAATTTCTTAATCTCCGTCTGCGAATAGTCTAGCACACGGTTGAAAATATCGCTCCGCAAACTCTGGGTAAAGCTAGCTGCTATACGAGCGGCAAAAAAGCCAACCACAATAGCTGACAACAAGCTAGCAAAAGACAGGCCGATCATTTTCAGGCCTGGCTCCCACAAATCCGCCAAACCAGTTCCTGGTGTTTGCAATAGCTCTGTAATCGTCGAAATATAGGTCGGAACTTCTAATTCCAAATATACTGTTAGGAAGGTGAAGAGCACACTGAGAACAATCATGCTCACTTCTCTTGCCGTCAGCCGTTTAAATAACTTAAACATCTTTTCCTCCATGTTCTAAACTTTCGATATTCTGATAAAACTTGGCCATGACTTGTGAAAAAATCAGCAGTTCTTGCTCAGAAACACCATTCAAAATAGAACGATCCATTTCATCAAAAAAGTCACGGATTTTCTTCATTCTTTCCTGCGACTGCGGAGTGAGACGGATATATTTAGCCCGCTTGTCTGTCTTGCCCATTTCCAGCTTGATAAAGCCATTCTTCTCCATCCTTTTCATTAAGTTAGAGGCCACCGATTTGGAAATATCCAACTCCTGCTCAATATCCTTGATAAGGGTATCCTTCCCCTCTTCCATACGACAGGCGACAATATGCAAGACCTGCCCCTGAGGCCCAGCCATGGACTCAATCCCTTGCTCCTTGGCAAGCTTTTCCGCTATGAGATGAATCTTTCGTCCAAAACGCTTCAATTCCAGTAAAGGCTTATCCATACCTGTATCCTTTGTAAAAATAGTTTTCGTGAGAACTATTTTAACACAAGAAAAAAGAAAGTCAAGAAAAAAGTTTCCATGAGAACTATTTTTTCAACAAGAAAAAAAGCGAAGAAAATTTCTTCACCCTTCCTTTCAAACTGACAAACAGCCTAAAAATTGATTGGTCCCGCATTAAAATTTTGAAGAAGAAGCGAGGAATAGAGCCCCTCCAATGATAAGGAGAATGCCTGCAATCCAGCCTATAAATGGAATGGGCGCGATGTTGCTGCTTCCGACGATAAGGAGGACGCCCGCTGCGACACTGAAACGCATTTGACCTTTGTAATAAGCCAAGGAAGTAATTCCCAAGCCCAGAGCTGCCAATTTAATCACCGCTCCCAGTAAATTCAGGCCAGAATCACCTAGTAGGGCTGAAAAAGGAACAAAAAAGATATTCGAGAGCAGCAAAATAGTCCCTCCAATCAAACCAACCAGACCGCTTATCAGTGCTAAAGTTTTTGTTTTCATTTACATCTTGCCTCCTTCAATATTATTCTGCTAATTATCTCTAATTTTAGACATTTTTTGCAATTTTGTCAAATTTTTCTAAATGATAATCCCTTCCAAATGATCCAATTCATGCTGGCAGATTTGGGCAGGCAGGCCTTTCAAGGTCATGGTCTGCTGCTGCCAATGTTTATCCAGATAATCGACTGTGATTTCCTGATAACGTTGAGTGGGACGGCTTCCAACCAAGGACAGGCAGCCCTCTTCTGTCTTATAAGGGCCTGACTTAGAGAGCAGCACCGGATTAAACATGACTACCGGCACCAAGCCATATAGAAAGATAATGACCCGCTTACGGACACCAATCATATTTGCTGCGAGCCCTATACAGTTTTCTCGATTGGCCTGCAGAGTATCCTGCAAGTCTTGAGCCAGATAAAGGTCTTCTCTGCTAGCCCGCTCAGACAGCTGCTGCAGAAAGAAAATATCTTTGACAATTGCTTTTTCCATTGCTTTCCCTCATAGAGAAGAGCCTGATAAATCAGACCCTATAAGCTTATTTTGCGTGGCGTTCACTAACTTCTTTAGCCAGTACAAAGTTGCCCAGCGTTGCGGAGCCATTTCCAGCCACAGCCGGTGTCACGATATAGTCACGAACATCAGGAACTGGCAAATAGCCATTCAGAAGAACTGTGAATTTCTCACGAACTCGATCCAGCATGTGCTGCTGAGCCATAACTCCGCCACCAAAGACGATGACATCTGGACGGAAAGTCACTGTCGCCTGAATAGCCGCCTGAGCGATATAGTAAGCTTGAATATCCCAGACAGAACTATTGAGTTTAATGTTTTCCCCACGAACTCCGGTCCGTGCCTCTAAGCTTGGCCCAGCCGCCAATCCTTCCAAACAGCCATTGTGGAAAGGACAAACGCCATTGAACTCTTTTTCCACATCCATAGGGTGCTTCGCTACATAATAATGTCCCATCTCTGGGTGGCCTGTCCCCCCTACAAATTCGCCTCGCTGGATAGCGCCAGCACCGATTCCTGTCCCAATCGTATAATAGACCAGATTTTCAATACGGCCACCAGCATTGTTGCGGGCTACTACTTCACCATAAGCTGAACTATTGACATCCGTCGTGAAGTAAATGGGCACATTGAGAGCACGGCGCAGAGCGCCGACAATATCCACATTAGCCCAGTGCGGCTTAGGTGTAGTCGTGATAAAGCCGTAAGTCTTTGAGTTAGGGTCAATATCAATCGGACCGAAAGATCCAACAGCCAAACCAGCTAGATTGTCAAAACGAGAAAAAAACTCAATCGTCTTGTCTAGGGTTTCAATAGGTGTGGTCGTTGGAAACTGTGTCTTTTCAACAACTTCAAACCGTTCATCACCTACAGCACAGACAAACTTAGTGCCGCCCGCTTCCAAACTTCCATACAATTTTGTCATTATAAATCCTCTTTTAATATTTGATTTCTACTCTATTCATTATAGCATATCTCTTGCAGACTTCTTGCCAAAAATAGTTTTTTTAAAGCTTTTTCAACAAGACTGTACTTATGACATAAAAAACGAACAAAAGCTGATTTGTTCGTTTTCTAAATTCCATTAGGCTTTCACTTCGATAATTGCGTCGCCTTTAGCAAGAGCTCCTTCTGCTACTGGAGTCACAGAAGTGTAGTCAGCTGTGTTGGTAACGATGACCATAGTCGTATCATCCAGACCAGCGGCTGTAATTTTCTCAGCTTCAAATGTTCCCAGGACGTCACCAGCTTTGACCTTGTCGCCTTGAGCAACCTTTTGGTCAAAACCTTCGCCGCCCATAGACACTGTGTCGATTCCGACATGAATCAGAATTTCAGCACCATTAGCTGTCTTCAAACCATAAGCATGGCCAGTCGCGAATGCAATTGTCACTTCAGCATCAGCCGGTGCATAAACCACACCCTCACTAGGCTTGATGGCAATTCCTCGCCCCATCGCTCCGCTAGAGAAAACAGGATCATCAACATCGCTCAAAGCAACTGCCTGACCAACAATTGGAGAAATAATCGTTTCATCTTGGAGAGCAGCTGGCACATTACCAGTTATTTCTTCTTCGACCAGTTTTTCAGTTTCAGCTTTTTCTTCAGCAGTTTCTTCGTCTTTGTAACCAAACATATAAGTCAGAACAAAACTCAAACCAGTTGTCAAAACAACCATAAAGATATATTGCAACAATTGACCATTCAGGTAAAGGAGAGTACCTGGAATAATTGTGATACCGAAACTTGTACCTGCAAGCCCCATAATAGAAGCTAACCAACCACCAACGGCACCAGCACCCAGTCCAATTACAAAAGGTTTAACAAAGCGCAAGTTAACCCCGAAGATAGCTGGCTCAGTAATACCCAATCCTGCAGAAAGTGCTGCTGGGAAAGCAAGAGCCTTGAGTTTTTTAGATTTTGTCTTCACAGCTACAGCCAAAGTCGCACCAGCTTGAGCTGTCATAGCAGCAGTGATAATCGCATTAAATGGATCTTTCCCAGTTTGAGATACCAACTGAGATTCTAGTAAGTTGAAGATGTGATGAACACCAGTTACGACAATCAGCTGATGCACAGCACCGATAATCAATCCAGCAAGACCAAACGGAAGGCTAAGAAGGAACTCTGTTCCATTTAAAACATATGACTCTACAATGTGGAAGACTGGACCAATCACAAAGAGTCCCAGAATAGACATGACAAGGAAAGTAAGGAATGGAACAAGAAGAAGATCCAAAACATCTGGAATTTTCTTGTGCAGCCATTTTTCAAATTTTGCACCAAACAAACCTACAAAGAAGGCTGGAAGCACAGAGTTTTGGTAGCCAACTACTGGAATAAAACCAAAGAAGTAAATTGGGTGAACTTTTGTTGCTGTAACTTCGCTGGTAAATTTCAAACTTCCTAGAACATCCATATTAGCAATTTTGTCTAAAATGTCCTTAGAAGGATCAACAGCAAATTTAGTAGCCTGACCAGCTACCTCCCAAGCATTTGGAAGTGCTGAGTTAACCATCATTAGACCAAGAACCAAACCAATGATTGGGTTTCCGCCAAAAACTCTAAAAGCCGACCAGCAAATCAAAGCAGGGAAAAAAGCGAAGGCAGTATCAGTTAAGACTACTGTATAAGTATAGAAGTCAGTTGCTTTGAAAGCATCCGCAGTAGTACCAAACAAAGCTAAAACTTGATCCTGAGCAATTGCTCCACGAACTCCCATGAAAAGTCCTGTCGCAACAATAGCTGGAAGAATTGGTACAAATACATCACCAAATGTACGGATGGCACGTTGGAACCAGTTTCCTTGCTTAGCAGCTTCTGCTTTCATGTCATCTTTTGATGAAGTTGGCAATCCTAAGGCTACAACTTCGTCATAGATTTTATTAACCGTACCGGTACCAAAGATAATCTGGTACTGACCTGAGTTAAAGAAGGCACCCTGAACTTTTTCCAGATTTTCGACAGTATTTTTGTCGATTTTACCTTCATCTTTAACCATCACGCGCAAGCGAGTCGCACAGTGAGCCACACTGTTTACATTCTCACGTCCGCCAAGGGCTTCGATGACTTTTTTTGCAATGTCAGTATTATTCATTTGCAAAAATCTCCTTATAAATATTTTTAACTTTTTTGAAAGCGATTTTATCACCTTTACGAATATTATTTTACCATGATTCAAAAATATGTCAAGCGTTTTGCAGAAAAAATATTTTTTCACTGTTAAATGTTGATTTTTCATCGGAAAACGTTTACTATAGTAATAAGAAATAATATGATTCGGAGGACAAAAGATTGGCTTGGACGACTGAAAAACGCTACAAACGCTATGAAGACTGGACTCAGGAAGAGCTACAGCGCATCAAAGAAAACATCGCTAAATCTCCTTGGCGGGCTAACTACCATGTGGAGCCTCAGACTGGTCTGCTCAATGACCCCAATGGCTTTTCTTATTTTGACGGCAAGTGGGTAGTTTTCTACCAAAACTTTCCTTTCGGAGCAGCTCACGGCCTCAAGTGCTGGGTCCAGATGGAAAGCGATGACCTAGTCCACTTCAAGGAAACTGGCCTTCGGGTGTTGCCAGATACTCCTCTGGACAGCCACGGTGCCTACTCTGGCTCTGCCATGCAGTTTGACGACAAGCTCTTTCTCTTCTACACTGGCAATGTTCGTGATGAGAATTGGGTGCGTCATCCTTATCAAATCGGTGCCTTGTTAGACAAATCAGGCAATCTCGAAAAAATTGACAAGGTTTTGATTGAGCAGCCTGCTGAAGCAACCGACCACTTCCGCGATCCACAGATTTTCAATTACAAAGGGCAATTCTATGCCATTGTCGGTGGGCAAAATCTAAACAAACAAGGCTATGTCAAGCTTTACAAGGCTGTTGATAACGACTATACCAACTGGGAAGTCGTCAGCAATTTGGACTTCGCCAATGACAAGACAGCCTATATGATGGAGTGTCCTAATCTAGTCTTTATCAACGACCAGCCAATCCTGCTCTATTGCCCTCAAGGCTTGTCTAAGGATGTACTAGATTATGGCAACATTTATCCAAACATGTATAAAATAGGTCAATCGTTTGACACAAGTAACGCTACTTTGATTAATCCTAGTCCTATCCAAAATCTGGACTATGGCTTCGACTGCTACGCGACCCAAGCCTTTAACGCGCCTGACGGTCGTGCACTCGCTGTCAGCTGGCTGGGCTTGCCTGATGTGGAATACCCATCTGACCGCTTCGACCATCAAGGTGCCTTCTCCCTCGTCAAGGAATTAAGTCTGAAAGACGGAAAACTCTATCAATACCCAGTGCCTGCTATCAAGAACTTGCGAACAGATGAACAGCCTTTCACTGCTTTGGCAGAAAGCAAGAACAGCTACGAACTAGAACTGAAGCTTGCTGCGGACACCAAGCATGAAATCGTCCTCTTTGCGGACAAGGATGGCAAGGGCCTACGCATCAATTTTGACCTCAAGGCAGGTCAAGTGACCGTTAACCGCAGTCAAGCGGGTGAGCCATTCGCTCTGGACTTTGGAACCAGCCGAAGCTGTGATATTGACAAAGAAGCAACGAGCGCTACTATCTTCATCGATAAATCGATTTTTGAAATTTTCATCAATAAAGGAGAGAAAGTATTTTCCGGCCGTGTCTTCCCGAGAGAAGACCAAACAGGTATTGCTATTACTACGGGCAATCCAACCGGTACTTACTATGAATTAGATTATGGTCGCAAAGCTAACTGATGTAGCAAAACTAGCAGGAGTCAGCCCCACAACTGTTTCCCGCGTCATCAACAGAAAAGGCTACTTGTCCGACAAAACGATTTCGAAGGTTGAGGCAGCCATGCGAGAGTTGGCTTACAAGCCTAACAATCTGGCGCGCAGCCTCCAAGGAAAATCGGCCAAGCTAATTGGACTCATTTTTCCTAATATCAGCAATGTCTTTTATGCAGAATTGATTGACAAGTTGGAGCATGAGCTCTTTAAACAAGGCTATAAAACCATCATCTGCAATAGTGAGCATGACTCTGACAAGGAGCGCGAATACCTTGAGATGTTGGAAGCCAATCAGGTGGACGGCATCATTTCTGGCAGCCACAATCTAGGCATCGAGGACTACAATCGCGTGACTGCTCCAATCATTGCCTTTGACCGGAATCTCTCACCGGATATCCCAGTTGTTTCCTCAGACAACTATGGTGGCGGAGTGCTAGCGGCTCAGACCTTAATCAAGGCTGGAGCTCAAAACATCATCATGATAACCGGTAATGACAATTCCAACTCACCAACCGGCCTGCGCCATGCTGGCTTTGCTTCCGTCCTGCCGGACGCACCGATTATCAATGTTTCCAGTGATTTTTCTCCCGTCCGAAAGGAAATGGAAATTAAGCAAATTCTGACTCAGACCAAACCTGATGGCATTTTTACATCAGACGATCTGACAGCCATTTTAATTATGAAGGTCGCTCAGGAGCTGGACATCCAGATTCCTGAAGATTTGAAAATCATCGGCTACGATGGCACCTACTTTGTGGAGAACTACTACCCGCAGCTAGCAACGATCAAGCAGCCACTGAAAGATATCGCCCGTCTCTCTGTAGACCTACTCCTCAAAAAAATTGCCGGTCAAGAAGTCCAAACGACTGGCTATTTTCTGCCAGTCAGCCTCTTGCCTGGTAAGAGTGTTTAACACAGATATAAGCAAGCAAAGACGACATCCATTATTGGAAGTCGTCTTTATTTAGCCATAGTCTAAAAAATTTCTCACAGGGCAATAATCAATTATTACTCTTTCTTTCTAAAGGTTAACAAACCGGCCAGGAAAGCAAGGAAGCCACCTAAAAGTGCCAGCAGGGAAGTGCTTGTTCCCGTTTTTGGCAAGGTTTTTTCTGTTTGGTTATTCGCTTCTTTTATTTCTGAAGCCAGAGGTTTTTGCGCATCCAAGGATAAAGCCTGAGGCTGAACATTGGCTACAGAAGCAGCAGACAGCTTCTCTTCTTGAGCTGCTGGAGCTTGGGATTTTTCTTCCTGAGCTGGGTTAACTTTTCGAAGTCGCAAAATAGTCGCTGTCAGCGGAGCTAGGGCTAATCCATTGCCGTTTCTGGTGACACCTGCTGGATCAGCAATGGCTGTCACTCCTGCGGTATTTCCGTCTGCCACAACCTCTGCACCTGCTAGATGCTTGTAGGCTTCACCAAAGTTGAATTGTCGTTCCTTGGTGTCCGCATTGACAAAGACTGCATAAATATCGCCATTCGACGCAACTACTTGGTAGCCGAGAACAAGGTCTTCTTTCTCAACACCATCCTTGTCAGGCTGGGTGATGAGGGTCACATTTTGCTCCACTTCATCTTTGGAACTACGGGTAAAGGCATCCGTTGATTTCCGCAAGGCAATCAAGCCTTTCATATAGTCCCGACTCTTGGCATTTTCAGGGAATTTCTCCGAATCAGTCGCCTTGGTCCAGTCAAAGTGGTTGACCGCGTCACTCGAATCATAAGAATCATGAATGAAGTATGGATAGTCAAACGGCGTGCCGTCTTCATTGGTCAACAAATGCGCTTTGTTTGGAACCTTGTCTTCTGAGACAGGATATTTATAGGCAGGATCGCGGAATTGCTTGGTCCGGCCGTACTCTTGACCAGAGTGGATAAATGGTGTTCCTTGCGAAGTCAGAATCATCAGATTTCCCAGACGCAGGCGGCGATGAATCTCTTGATTATTGGCAGCCACTGCCGGATCTTTCTTGATTGACTGAGCAATGATATCAAAGAGCGTCAGATTATCATGAGCGGCGATGTATTGGATCACATCCCCTGGGCTATCCGCCTCAAAATTGGTTGGCTGCGCCTTGATGTTTTTGAAGACATTTTCTACACTGCGCTTGCCACCAGTGATAAAGGCTGGTGTTCCCTCATTTGGATAACCTGATTTCAAGGTGTTGCGAATATCATCTGAGAAGACCGCTACTGTGTCTGTTGACTTCATCCAAGATTGGTCAGCCGGCTGGACAGCTTTATTTTCATCACCTGTATAGGTCTTCCAGCCCTCACCCAGCATAATGAGATTTGGGTTGAGCTTCTTGGCTTCTTCAAAGGCTTTTTGGATGGACTCAGCATCGTGGTCTCCCATCATATCAAAGCGGAAGCCATCTACCTTGTACTGCTCTGTCAGGTACTTGATCGAATCCACCAAGACCCGTCTGCTCATATAGTGAGTAGTACCCAAGCGGCCGCCACCAAAGCTTGATCTCGGTGTACCATCCGCATCCATAAAGTGGTAGTAATTGGGCTCCAAATCTTCAAAGATTGAGGTCTTAGCCGTATGATTATAGACCACATCCATGATAACACCCATGCCACGCTTATGAATTTCGTTGACAAGGTTTTTGAATTCCTCAATGCGCTTGGCTGGATCTGTCGGCGCGCTGGAGTACATACCTGTCAGCGAAAAATAGTTTTGCGGGTCATAGCCCCAGTTGTAGTTACTGTTGCTGGAAGCGTACTTGTCCATGCGCTCAGCATTTTTCAGCTCATTTACAAAGTAATAACTCAAAACGGGCAGGAGCTGAACATGGGTCACTCCCAAGTCTTTCAAATAATCCAATTTCTCAATGAAAGCTGAGAAGGTTCCAAATTGAGATTTCAAATCCTTTGAAATAGCTGGATCTGAGGTAAAATCACGAACGTGTGCCTCATAAATCAAGGCATCTTCCCGCTTCTTAAAGTTCGGAATAGTAGCATAGGTCAGGTCTTTCGGTCCATATTCACTTGGATCTACAAAGGCAGCCTTGGCAATCTTGTAAGCTTCCCCCTTGTCCCCATCTTCACTGTTCCAAGCAGCTAAAGACTTGGCATAGGGATCCAGCACCAGAACTTTTTTGCCGCCACGGCTAATTTCATAATGATAGAAATATCCTCGATAGTCAGAAATTCCTAGACCGCTCTCAGGGGTCAAGCTGCCAGTCCATGTGCCAGACTCACCCTTCTGCATAGCCAGGCGTCCAACGACCTTGTTCTGATTTTCTTTGTCATAGACTACCAAATCAACTTGGTCCGCACTCGGTGACCAGAAGGTTAGGTCCACTTGTTTGCCCGCTTGAGAAACACGTGCTCCCAAATCACCATCATACTTATAAATACTATCCTTCAGCTGCCAGTTCATGCTGGTTTTGAATTGATCATTGCCATATTTGATAAGGTAAGGTGACTGAGCTTGGTTAAAATCACCGATGAATTTGGCGCTTTTAGTCTTAGGATCCAGAACCACATCTTTAACAGCGACTTCATTGCCATCTTTGTCTGTAATCTTTAAGTTCTTTAAAATGTCCTCTTTTTTGGCATTTTCTAAGGTAGAAAAGCTGGCTTCAATCTCGGTCAAGCCAATATGCTGGGCTCCCGTCATGCGAATATCATTGACAAAGTAAGGGTTGGTATAAACTGTCGGATCCGCATCACGCAAGAAAATTTGGCTGTTTTTCTCCAAATTAGCGAAATTATAATCCTGATTTTGAATCTTCACATCATCTCCTGATTTGCTTTCGTCTAGAAGCAAAAAGCCAATCATCTTAGCAGCATCTTTCAAGGGAACATCTACATAGCGACCATATTTCCCAGTCTTCTCAAAGTCCACTCCGTCAGGCCAATTCTTGCTCGGTTTTTCAACATCTCCCCAGAGCCAGAGCGACTTCTTATCATACTGGCCATCCGTACGATAGTAGTTGATTCGAACCATCCCTTTCTTCAAAGGCTCGTAAGTATGAGGTTGATAGTCTGTGTCAAACCAAACCTCATTCATCTGAGGACTGAGGAGCTCAACTGTCTTGTCACCTGTGATATTTTGCCCTGCTGTATTGTTGATCAAAAGGCTGATTTTGCTTCTTTTCTCAGCCATTTTAACATCAAGGTAATAACCGTAGTCATCTTCTTTGGCAGTCGCAAAGCTAGTCGCTCCGGTTGGCCAAGCTCCCTTTTGGCTAGAAGGCGTCTCAACATCATCCCAAGTCCACAGGCCCAAGCTGTCTAGATTTTGTGAGGGTAAGGTTTTGAAATGAAAGCGAATATTGCCTTCTTCAATAGCATCTTTCGCTGAAGCTTGCGGCTGACTAACTGCTTCATGCTTGTCTTTTTCACTTGGATTTGCAGCTTCTTGACCAGCTACTTCTGAAACTGCACTAACTGGAGCTTGATCTGCCACTACATCAGTTGGAGCAGCCTGCTCTGAAGCCCCCGCTCCTGAACTATCTGCCTCTCCAGTTTTTTCTTCATCTGCTGAATTAGGTTGGGCTGCTGCATTTGCATCAGAGACTGCTTCTGTTGCTGGGCTGGCCGATGTGCTCGCTTCATCCGCTTGGACTAATTGGGCATTTCCCAGTAGGAATCCTGAGGCAATGACAACAGAGGCTACTCCTACTTTTAAGCGACGGATGCCGAAATAATGACGCTTTTCCCCCATCCGAGACTGTAGGTGATCGTTATTTTTCATAAACAGAAAACTCCTTTATTTTTTCTTATAGAGAACATCTATGCAAACGTTTTCTGTATTTATTATACCGATTCTTTTTCAAGTTGTAAAGGCTTTCAATAAGAGTTTTTCTCACTCAGATACTTCATGCTCTCTGTACGGATTTTGATGATTCGATAAGCTATTTGCGATTCAAACAACAATTGACAAGCAAAAAAAGCCAAGACACTTGTCTCGACCTTCATTTTATTCAACTTATTCAACGATAAATTGACTCAAAATCCCATTAATGAACTTACTGGACTTTTCGTCAGAGAATTGCTTGGAAAGCTCAATGGCTTCGTTGACTGCTACCAACTGTGGGGTGTCAAACTCTGTAATCTCAAAGATACCCAAACGCAGGATATTTTTCTCTACCAGCGTCAGACGATCCACTGTCCAGCCCTTTTTGAGGTGCTGGGCAATTTTCTTGTCCAAGTCGTCCTTGGACTGGACCACACCGGAGACCAGATTGAGCAGGAAGGCTGGAATATCAGCTTCCGCCACTTTGTCTGCCTCTTCGTCCTTATCATAAGAATAGGCAAAGCGACAAGCTTCCACAAGATCCCCTTCATACTCTAGGCTCATCAGGGCCTGAAAAGCCCGCTGGCGCAGACCTCTTCTGGATTCCAATAGTATATCAGTCATTGAGGAAGTCCTCATCAAATAGATCTTTCAAGTCTGGCTTCGGTGCCTTTTCTGGAACAATGCCTGCCACATGGATATTGACAGCAGACAGCTCTACCTCAGCCATATCAAAAACAGCGCTTTTTACAGCCTTCTGAATCGCTACTGCAACAGTCGGAACGCTGACACCGTATTCCAAATACAGGTAGATGTCCACAGTCACATCACCTGTCTCATCGGTATGAAGTGACACTCCGCGACCGAGTGAGCGCATAGAAAGACTGTCTGACATACTCTTATTTGCGAAGGAATAAACACCTTCTACCTTTGCTGTTGCAATGGCAATGATTTTTTCCAAAACACGTGGCGCAATGACGATTTCACCTAATTGTTCAGCTGCCATAGTTATTACCTCTTCTATATTATGCGCGAGAAACGTAAGTTCCTTCTGCAGTATTGATAATTAATTTTTGTCCAACTTCGATGAAGTCTGGTACGTTGACAACAAGACCTGTCTCCAGTGTAGCTGGCTTACCAGATCCGGTAACAGTAGCTCCCTTGATAGATGGCTGAGTATCAGTCACGACCAATTCAACTGTTGTTGGTACTGTCACACCAATCACTTCTGTTCCGTAGAACTGGATTTTCACATCAGAGTTTTCAAGGATGAATTTCAATTCTTCTTCTACATTGACTACTGGGATTTCATATTGATCATAAGTCTCAGTATTCATGAAATAAGCAGTGTCATCCATTTTGTACAAGTATTGAGCTGGAACAGTTTCAATAATGGCTTGTTCAAATTTTTCTTCTGGACGGTAGCTGGTATCAAAGGTAGAGCCAGTACGAACATCGCGCAGCTTCATACGCATAATCGTATTTCCCTTACCTGGCTTGTGGTGGCTCGCTTCCAAAACGCGGATGAGTTTTCCATCAGCTGTTTCGAAGGTCATTCCAGCTTTCAGCTTACTTGCTTCAATCATTCTATATTACCTCTTTTTAAAATTATATTTCTACTTATTCTATCATAAAGCCTGATAATTCTCAAATAACAATCAACTCTTTCGGCGCAAGAGTTAGGACTTCGCAGCCTGTTTCTGTGATGAGGAGATCGTCTTCGATGCGGACGCCGTATTTGCCGTCCAGATAAATACCCGGCTCATCAGTCAGGACCATGCCCGCCTCAATCGGCTTTTCTGACTTGCCAAAGTAAGGAATCTCATGGATGTCTAGACCGATACCGTGGCCAATCCCATGGCTAAAGTAAGGACCGTAACCAGCATCGTTAATAATCTGGCGCGGAATCCGGTCAAAATCAATTCGGCTAAGCCCAGCCTTGGCTGCTTTTATCAGGGCTTGATTGCTGCGCAGGACAATATCATAAATCTCCCGCTCCTCATCCGTCACCTGCCCCACATGAACAGTCCGCGTCATATCACTGACATAGTGATTGTAGTAGCAGCCAAAGTCCATGGTCAGGGTTTCCCCTTTTTGAATGACCTTGTCACTAGCCACACCATGCGGCATAGCAGAGCGGTAACCCGAAGCGATGATGAAGTCAAAAGAGGCACCTGAAGCACCTAGCTGGCGCATACGGGCATCTAAAAAGTTCATAACAGCCAGCTCTGTTGTCTCACCAGGCTTGATAAAGTCCAGTACATCTAGGAAGGCTTGATCAGAAATCTGACAGGCCTTGCGAATGGTCGCGATTTCCTGAGCATCCTTAATCATGCGCAGATTTTCAATAAAGCCCGTCATGGGAACTAGTTCGTAGGCCGAGAAGACACTTTCCAGCATTTTGAAGTAGGCATAGGAAATTTCATCGTCAAAACCGATTTTTTGCAGCTTGTCATCCGCAATAATCTTGACAATCTCTCTAATCGCGTCGCGGGTTTCGACAATATCAAAACCTTGGACTACTCCCTTGGCAATCAGTGTATAGCGCGCATCCGTCAGGAAAATCCGACGTGTTTTGCTGATGAAAACTGTCGCTTCTGTCCCGCTGAAACCAGTCAGGTAGTAAATATTTTTCAGATTGGTTACTAAAACAGCATCGCAGTCTGTCTGAGCCAATGCTGCTTCAAACTTTTCAACTCTTGATAACATGAGGCACCTCCGTGAAATAACTAAGCTTATTATATCAAAAAACCAGTCAAATAGGACATTTTTTGACAAACCTTATCCAGGAATTAGAATCCAACGAGCATTCTCTGACATGAAAAATCCCTGTTTTTAATATCAAACAGGGATTTGATGAATTATTTTACGTGCAGCTTGCCTTTCAAATATTGACCGGTATAGCTGGCTGGATTAGCTGCGACTTCTTCCGGTGTCCCCGTCGCAATAATCGTACCGCCACCGACACCGCCTTCCGGTCCCAAATCAATGATATGGTCAGCTGTCTTGATAACATCCAAATTGTGCTCGATAACGAGGACTGTATTGCCATCGTCCACAAAGCGTGATAGCACTTGAAGGAGCTTGGCAATATCTTCAGAATGCAGACCCGTGGTCGGCTCATCCAAGATATAGAAGGACTTACCAGTCGAGCGCTTGTGAAGTTCGCTGGCCAGTTTCATCCGCTGAGCTTCACCACCTGACAAGGTTGTGGCTGGCTGCCCTAGAGTCACATAGCCTAGTCCCACATCCTTGATAGTCTGGAGTTTGCGGGCAATCTTGGGAATGTGCTGGAAGAACTCTACCGCATCATTGACCGTCATGTCCAGAACCTGAGCGATATTCTTCTCCTTGTAGTGGACTTCCAGAGTTTCGCTATTATAGCGAGTGCCGTGACAGACCTCGCAGGCCACATAGACGTCAGGCAGGAAGTGCATCTCAATCTTGATAATCCCATCACCCGAGCAGGCCTCACAGCGACCGCCCTTGACGTTAAAGCTGAAACGGCCCTTCTTGTAGCCGCGAATCTTGGCTTCATTGGTCTTGGCAAACAGATCGCGAATATCGTCAAAGACTCCAGTATAAGTGGCCGGATTAGAGCGCGGTGTCCGACCAATCGGACTTTGGTCAATATCAATCAGTCTGTCCACATGCTCAATGCCGCTGATTTTCTTGAACTTACCTGGCTTAGCAGAGTTGCGGTTGAGTTTTTGGGCGATGGCTTTTTTAAGAATAGAGTTGACCAGTGTTGACTTGCCAGACCCAGAAACTCCTGTCACAGCGATGAATTTGCCCAAGGGGAATCTGGCCGTGATATTCTGCAGGTTATTTTCCTGAGCACCTGTCACTTCGATAAAGCGGCCATTGCCTACACGGCGTTCCAATGGTACTGGGATCTCGCGCTTACCTGACAGGTATTGGCCTGTGATGGATTTCTTGCTCTTAGCCACTTGTGCAGGAGTGCCGGCTGCGACGATTTCACCGCCGAAAACACCAGCTCCTGGTCCCACATCAATCAGCCAGTCAGCCTCTCGCATGGTATCCTCATCATGCTCAACCACGATGAGAGTATTGCCCAGGTCACGCATCTTCTTGAGGCTGGCAATTAGGCGGTCATTGTCACGCTGGTGCAAGCCAATAGAGGGCTCGTCCAGGATATAGAGGACCCCACTCAAGTTAGAACCAATCTGAGTCGCCAAGCGAATCCGCTGGCTCTCGCCTCCTGATAGAGTTCCTGCCGAGCGAGACAAAGTCAGGTAATTGAGGCCAACGTTATTGAGGAAGGTCAGGCGGTCGTGAATTTCTTTGAGAATAGGGCGCGCAATCGTAGCTTCATTTTCAGTCAAGCTAAGCTTGTCCAACTGGACCAAATGATCTGCGATGGACAAGTCTGAAATCTCACCGATATGCAAGCCATCTTCGCCACCAACCTTGACAGACAAGGCCTGAGGGCTGAGTCGATAACCATGACAAGCCGCACAAGTCAGCTCATTCATATAAGCCCGCATCTGCGTCCGAGTAAAATCACTATTGGTCTCATGGTAGCGACGGTTGATATTGGTGACAACCCCCTCAAAAGGAATATCAATATCGCGCACACCGCCAAATTCATTTTCATAGTGGAAATGGAACTCTCGCCCATCTGAGCCGAAGAAAATCAGCTGCTTTTCTTCCTCCGTCAGCTCCTCAAATGGCTTGTCCATATCAATACCAAAGGCTGCCATGGCCTGCTCCAGCATCTGTGGATAGTAGTTGGAGGAGATGGGATTCCAAGGCGCTAGTGCTCCTTCGCGCAAGGTCTTGCCAGCTTCTGGCACAACCACATCTAGATCCACCTCCAGCTTAACTCCCAGACCATCACAGTCCGGGCAGGAGCCAAAGGGCGCATTGAAAGAGAAGAGTCGTGGCTCTAGTTCTGGGACTGTAAAGCCACAGACTGGACAGGCATAATGCTCAGAAAAGAGAAGCTCTTGGCCGTCCATAGTATCAATCACCACATAGCCCTCAGCAATCCGCAGAGCAGCTTCGACCGAGTCAAAGAGGCGGCTGCGCACCCCTTCCTTGATAACAATTCTGTCTACTACGACCTCAATATCATGCTGCTTGCTCTTAGAAAGCTCTGGCACTTCCGTCACATCGTAAATATCGCCATCCACGCGCACACGGACATAACCGTCCTTCTGAATCTTATCAAAAACGGTCTTATGCTGGCCCTTTTTCTTGCGGATGACCGGGGCTAATATCTGCAGCCGCTGACGCTCTGGCAATTCCAAGACCTTGTCAACAATCTGCTCAACAGACGAAGCTGTAATAGCTCCATGACCGTTGATACAGTATGGCGTTCCAACACGAGCATAGAGCAGGCGCAGGTAGTCATTGATTTCGGTTGCAGTTCCCACTGTTGAGCGCGGATTCTTACTGGTCGTCTTCTGGTCGATGGAAATAGCCGGGCTGAGACCATCAATCGAGTCCACATCCGGCTTTTCCATATTGCCCAAAAACTGCCGAGCATAGGCCGACAGACTCTCCACATAGCGGCGCTGCCCCTCAGCATAGAGGGTATCAAAAGCTAGGCTGGACTTGCCCGAACCGGACAGCCCCGTCACCACGACTAGCTTGTCCCGCGGAATTTCTACATCAATATTTTTTAAATTATGAGCTCGCGCTCCATGAATCACAATTTTATCTTGCATTTTGACCTCGTTTCACTTATAAACCTTCTCCATTATAACAAATTTTTCTGCAAACTTTTGCCCCAAAAACCCGAATTTGTAGTATAATAGTACGGTATGCAAAAAAACTCTGGAAAGGAAAATGATTATGAAGCAAGTCTTTTTATCTACTACGACAGAATTCAAAGAGATTGATTCGCTCGAATCGGGCACCTGGATCAATCTTGTCAACCCTTCCCAGAGTGAATCAATTGAAATCGCCAACGCCTTTGGTATTGACATCGCCGACCTGCGAGCACCGCTCGATGCAGAAGAAATGTCCCGACTTACGATCGAGGATGAGTATACACTGATCATCGTTGACGTGCCCATCACTGAGGAGCGGAATAACCAGACTTACTATGTCACGATCCCCCTTGGTATTATCATCACGGAAGAGGCTATTATTACCACTTGTTTGGAAAAATTACCTCTGCTGGACATCTTCATTCATAGGCGCCTGCGCAACTTCTATACTTTTATGAAGTCACGTTTCATCTTTCAGATTCTCTACCACAATGCCGAGCTGTATCTGACAGCCCTGCGCTCCATTGACCGCAAGAGTGAGCAGATTGAAAGTCAACTGCACAAGTCCACGCGAAATGAAGAACTGATTGAGCTCATGGAGTTGGAAAAGACCATCGTCTATTTCAAGGCCTCCCTTAAGACAAATGAGCGCGTGATTAAGAAGCTGACCAGCTCTACTAGTAATATCAAGAAATATCTGGAAGACGAGGACTTGCTGGAAGATACCTTGATTGAGACCCAGCAGGCCATTGAGATGGCTGATATCTACGGCAACATCCTCCACAGTATGACTGAGACCTTTGCCTCTATCATTTCTAATAACCAGAACAATATCATGAAAGCCTTGGCTCTGGTGACCATTGTCATGTCGATTCCGACCATGATTTTCTCGGCCTATGGGATGAACTTCAAAAATAACGAACTGCCTCTCAACGGTGAACCACATGCCTTCTGGATTATCATGTTCATCGCCTTTGCCATGAGTGCTTCGGTCATGGCCTATCTCATGCACAAAAAACTATTTTAACCTTTAGAAAGAACGCCTATGTCACAAGTATCCCTCGACAAACTCAGCAAAAAAAACAAAGAATTTATCCATATCGCGACTAACCAGCTCTTACAAGACGGCAAATCTGATCAGGAAATCCAGACCATATTAGAAGGCATTCTGCCGGAAATCCTGGAAAATCAAACCAAGGGAATCACAGCTCGCGGCCTCTACGGAGCCCCAACCACTTGGGCAGCTTCTCTGACCGCAAAAGAGCGCTATGATGCCGATCATCCAAAGGAAAATGACGATCCTAAATGGATGATGCTGGACTCTGTCCTCTTTATCTTTGGTTTCTTTACCCTCCTTACCTCAATCGTCAATCTGGCTTCCTCTCAGCCATCTGTCTATGGACTGACGACTCTCGTTCTTGGAAGCATCGTCGGCGGCCTTTCTTTCTATGCCCTCTACCACTTTATCTACCGTTTCTACGGACCAGATAAGGACCGCAGTCAGCGCCCTAAGCTGCTCAAATCCATCCTTACCATGGCAGCGGCTATTCTCCTCTGGAGCATGTCCATCGTCCTGACCAGTCTCCTGCCTGAATTCCTAAACCCCCGCCTGTCCAATATCGTAGTTGCTATTGTCGGTGCTATTACCCTAGCCCTGCGCTTCTATCTCAAAAAACGCTTCAACATCAAGAGCGCGACTATGGGACCAACGAGATAAGAAATCTTTAAATACTTAAAAAGACAGTTCAAATCAAACTGTCTTTTTATTATACAATTCTTCTATTATCTAAAAAATCCCTGCCGAGGCAGGGAATCTAATTAGTCTTCATTTACGAAAGGCATCAAAGCCATTACGCGAGCGCGTTTGATAGCTGTTGTTACTTTACGTTGGTTTTTAGCTGAAGTTCCTGTTACGCGACGAGGAAGGATTTTCCCACGTTCTGAAACGAAACGGCTAAGAAGCTCAGTATCTTTGTAATCAACATATTCAATTTTGTTCGCTGCGATGTAATCAACTTTTTTACGGCGTTTGAATCCGCCACGACGTTGTTGAGCCATGTGTTTTCTCCTTTATATTATAGTTAGATTCGATCCTTAGAAAGGTAGATCGTCGTCTGAGATATCCATTGGGTTTGAATTGCCAAATGGGCTCTCATCACGAGAAAAGTTCGGTACTTGGTTAGACGAGTCTGCACTGCCATAACTTGGAGCAGAGCTGCCGCCAAAGCTGTTTCCACCGTAACCGCCAGATGACTGACCTTCACGATTAGAGCGGCTTTCCAAGAGTTGGAAATTGTCCGCAACAACTTCTGTGACATAGACACGCTGGCCTTGCTGATTCTCGTAGTTACGCGTTTGAATACGGCCTGTAATTCCGATTAGGGCTCCTTTTTTAGCCCAGTTTGCAAGATTTTCTGCCTGCTGGCGCCAAATGACAACATTGATAAAGTCTGCTTCTCGCTCGCCACTTTGATTTTTAAAGTTGCGATTGACAGCCAGAGTAAATGTTGCGACCGCTTGGTTCTGCGGTGTATAGCGAAGCTCGGCATCACGGGTCATGCGACCCACCAGTACAACGTTATTAATCATAGTCTACCTTCTTAAGCGTCAAGTTTGACGATCATGTGACGAAGAATGTCAGCGTTGATTTTTGAAAGACGGTCAAACTCTTTAAGAGCTGCATCGTCGTTAGCTTCAACGTTAACGATGTGGTAAAGTCCTTCACGGAAATCTTGGATTTCGTATGCAAGACGACGTTTTTCCCAGTCTTTTGATTCAACAACAGTTGCACCATTGTCAGTCAAGATAGAGTCAAAGCGTGCTACCAAAGCGTTTTTAGCTTCTTCTTCAATGTTTGGACGAATAATATAAAGAATTTCGTATTTAGCCATTGATTTTTCCTCCTTTTGGTCTAATGACCCCAAGACTTTGCAAGGGGTAAGTGAGGTTTGCTCACAAATAACTATTATAGCAGACTTCCAGCAGAATGGCAAGGGAAAATTTTGATATAAAGAAAACTCTCCCTGTCACCAGAGAGAGTCCGAAAAATACGATTCGTTTTTAGAGACGCTAGACAATTCTACCTTGATCGACGACCAGTTTTCCTGCCTTGTAGACCTGATGGGTCAGGTTAGTCGCAAAGAAATAAAGTGGATAGTCAATATTCTTAGCATCTAGAATGGTAATGTCAGCCTGCTTGCCAGTATCAAAGCTACCAATCTTATCTTGGCGGTTAACTGAGTAGGCTGCATTGATGGTTACAGCATTGAGAACTTCTACTGGTGTCAGACGCATCATAAAGCAGCCCAGCTGCATGACGAACTGCAGGTTAGCTGTTGGACAGGAGCCTGGATTGCTGTCGGTAGTCAGGGTGATGGCCATACCAGCTTCCAGCATCTTGCGAGCTGGTGCATAGGTATCTTCCATCAGACTGAAGGTAGTTGCTGGTAGGAGATTCCCGATAACCTTGGCTTCTGCCATCTTGCAAATGCCCTCATCGGTCGCTACCATCAAGTGCTCTGCACTAGTTGCTCCTAGTTCAGCTGCTACATCTACTCCACCGATAGACTCGATTTCATCAGCATGGATACGAAGCTTGAAGCCCATTTCTTTAGCCTTAGAAAGCAGGTAGCGTGACTCGTCAGCTGTAAAGACGCCTTTTTCACAGAAAATATCACAGAATTCAGCTAGATTTTCTGCCTTTACCCGAGGCAACATTTCCTCGACGATGAGTTCCAGATATTCCTGAGAACGTCCCTTGTATTCTGGTGGAACGGCGTGGGCAGCCATAAAGGTCGAAACCAAATCAATATCGTGGTCACGGTCCAAAGCCCCAACGACATCCAGCTGGCGCTTCTCTGTTTCCCAGTCCAGACCATAGCCACTCTTGGCCTCAACAGTCGTTACCCCATGCAGTAGCATATAGTCCAGCAGCCTCTTGGACTTATCATAGAGAGTGTCAAAAGAAGCTTCTCGCGTTGCCCGGACTGTACTGAGAATACCGCCGCCTTGGGCAAGAATTTCCAGATAAGGGACTCCGGCTAATTTCTTAGCAAATTCATGCTCCCGGCTGCCGCCATAGACCAAGTGAGTGTGACAGTCGATCAAGCCAGGTGTAGCAATCTTGCCCTCATAAGACTGAATCTTAGTATCTGGTCCAACAAGACTGGCATCCGGCTCTCCGCTGCCAACCACTAGGATTTTGCCGTCTTTGACTGCAATGTAGCCGTCTTCTAACACTTGAGCTTCCTTCATCTCTGCTCCAAAAAGGGGATGGCCGAGGTCCTTGGGACAGAAGACTTGATTAAAGTGAGTTAATAGTAAATCAGCAGTCATGCTTGTTCCTCCATTTCATTTTCCGACATATTTGCTTTTCATCATAATACACTATCGTCAAATTATAGTCAAAAGCTTGTAAAAGATAGGAGCCCCACTTTTTTTACTGTTTTTGTCATTTTCTTGACTCTTTATGGACGGGAGTCTTATAGAATGTAGGAGAAAGATATTTTACACTTGACTAAAAGGAGGATTTTTCATGTCATACTTTAGCGAAAATGAAATTGCAGCAGCAATGACCGTCAAATTAGACGATGTACTGCCTGAAAAAACAGTTTTCCAAGAAGGCATCCGCCGAGCACCTGACCGGGGCTTCCGTTTGACTCAAGCTCAAACCGAAATTGCTTTAAAAAATGCCCTTCGCTATATTCCAAAGAGATTCCATGAGGAAGTAATTCCAGAATTCTTAGAAGAACTGAAGACTCGCGGACGGATTTATGGCTACCGCTGGCGTCCAAAAGAACGCATCTACGGCAAACCAATTGATGAATATAAAGGGAACTGTACTGCGGCCAAAGCTATGCAGGTCATGATTGACAACAACCTGAGCTTTGAAATCGCCCTTTATCCTTATGAATTGGTTACCTACGGAGAAACTGGATCTGTCTGCGCTAACTGGATGCAGTATAACCTGATCAAGAAATACTTGGAAATCATGACCGACCATCAAACCTTGGTCGTGGAATCTGGCCATCCACTTGGACTTTTCAAATCTAAACCAGAAGCTCCGCGTGTTATCATCACCAATGGCCTCTTGGTCGGTGAATACGACAACATGAAGGACTGGGAAATTGCAGAAGAAATGGGCGTGACCAACTATGGTCAAATGACAGCTGGCGGCTGGATGTACATCGGCCCTCAAGGCATCGTCCATGGTACTTTCAACACCCTCCTCAATGCTGGGCGCTTGAAACTGGGTGTAGCTGATGATGGCGACCTGACTGGCAAACTCTTCATCTCTTCTGGTCTGGGCGGCATGAGTGGAGCTCAAGGGAAAGCGGCCGAAATTGCTAAAGCTGTGGCAATCGTAGCTGAAGTAGACCAATCTCGGATTGAAACTCGTCATTCACAAGGCTGGATTAGCCAATTGGCTGAAAGTCCGAAGGAAGCTATCGACTTGGCTCAAAAAGCTCTGGAAGCTGGCGAATCAACTTCTATTGCCTATCACGGTAACATCGTAGACCTCTTGGAATACGTCAACGAGAACAATATCCATGTCGATTTGCTGTCTGACCAAACTTCTTGCCACAATGTCTATGACGGCGGCTACTGTCCAGCTGGCATTAGCTTTGAAGAGCGGACTCGCCTCCTGGCTGAAGACAAGGAAACCTTTGCTAATTTGGTTGACCAAACATTGGAACGTCACTTCAAGGCAATCAAGACCCTGACTAGCAATGGTACCTACTTCTTTGACTATGGTAATGCCTTTATGAAGGCAGTCTATGACTCTGGCATCAAGGAAATTTCTAAGAATGGCTTTGACGATAAAGACGGCTTCATTTGGCCATCTTATGTAGAAGATATCATGGGCCCAATGCTCTTTGACTATGGTTATGGTCCTTTCCGTTGGGTATGTCTGAGCGGTAAGCACGAAGACCTAGTCGCTACTGACCATGCAGCTATGGAAGTGATCGATCCTAACCGTCGCTACCAAGATCGCGATAACTATAACTGGATCCGCGATGCAGAAAAGAACCAGCTGGTTGTTGGAACTCAGGCTCGGATTCTCTACCAAGACTGTATGGGACGCGTCAATATCGCCCTCAAGTTCAATGAATTAGTCCGCGAAGGCAAGATTGGTCCTGTCATGATTGGCCGTGACCACCACGACGTATCCGGTACTGACTCTCCATTCCGCGAAACTTCTAATATTAAGGACGGTTCCAATGTCACCTGCGACATGGCCGTGCAATGTTACGCTGGTAATGCAGCTCGCGGTATGAGTCTGGTAGCTCTCCACAACGGTGGCGGAACTGGTATCGGTAAAGCAATCAACGGTGGCTTTGGCTTGGTACTGGACGGTAGCGAACGCATTGATGAAATCATCAAATCTGCTATCGCTTGGGATACAATCGGAGGAGTCGCTCGTCGTAACTGGGCACGTAATGAGCATGCCATCGAAACTGCTATCGAGTACAACCGCCTCCACCAAGGAACAGACCACATTACCATTCCATACTTAACTGACGAAGATTTGGTCAAAGAATCTGTTAAGAAATTGTTCGAATAGGAAAAACTTGTCCCCCCGACTTCCGACCTGAGCTGGGTATCAACCTGGCTCAGACGGAAGTTCCACTTTATCTACTTTATAAATTTTAATAACATATAACACGAGGTAATATCTTATGGCAAAAATTGTTGAATGTATTCCTAACTTTTCTGAAGGCCGCAACCAAGCGGTCATCGACGGTCTAGTGGAAACAGCTAAGAGCGTGCCAGGCGTAACACTTTTGGACCACTCTTCTGATGCCAGCCACAATCGCAGCGTCTTTACCTTGGTCGGTGATGACCAAAACATTCAGGAAGTTGCCTTCCGTTTGGTTAAATACGCTTCTGAAAATATTGACTTGACCAAGCACCAGGGTGAACACCCTCGTATGGGCGCAACTGATGTCCTGCCTTTTGTACCGATCAAGGACATCACAAGTGAGGAATGCGTAGAAATTGCGAAGACCGTATCTGAGCGGATCAATCGTGAGCTCGGTATCCCTATCTTCCTCTATGAAGATGCGGCGACTCGTCCTGAGCGTAAGAACTTGGCTAAGGTTCGTAAAGGACAGTTTGAAGGCATGCCAGAAAAACTATTGGAACCTGACTGGGCGCCTGACTACGGTGAAAGAAAGATTCACCCAACCGCTGGTGTTACTGCTGTCGGTGCTAGAATGCCGCTCATCGCCTACAATATCAACTTGGATACAGACAATCTGGAAATTGCCAACAATATTGCCAAAATCATCCGTGGATCAAGCGGTGGCTACAAGTACTGTAAAGCGATTGGCGTTATGCTGGAAGACCGCAACATTGCTCAGGTTTCTATCAACATGGTCAATCTGGAAAAATTCCCACTCTATCGTGTCTTTGAAACTGTTCGCTTTGAAGCCAAGCGCTACGGAGTTGGAATCCTCGGATCAGAAGTCATCGGTTTGGCTCCAGCCAAGGCTTTGATTGACGCAGCAGAATACTATCTGCAAATCGAAGACTTTGACTACGGCAAGCAAGTTCTGGAAAACCATTTGCTGGGCTAGGAGGACAGAAACCTATGAAATTAGTAGATTTAAGCTTGACAGAATTTGCCCAAGTCCTAGGCTCAGATGCTCCTGCACCAGGAGGCGGCTCTGCCGCTGCTCTTTCCGCAGCGAACGGTATTTCCCTGACTAAGATGGTCTGTGAATTGACCCTTGGCAAGAAAAAATACGCAGAATTTGAAGCAGAAATTGCTCAAGTGCACACAGAAAGTGCTCGCCTCCAAGAAAGTCTGCTCGCAGCTATTGACAAGGACACTGAAGCCTTCAATCTAGTCTCCGCCGTCTTTGATATGCCTAAGGAAACAGACGAAGACAAGGCTGCCCGTCGAGAAGCGATGCAACAAGCCCTCAAGGAAGCGACCAAGTCACCTTATGGCATGATGGAAGACATCTTGGCTGCCCTGCAAACAACTCAAAAGGCTGTTGGCAAGTCCAATACCAATGCTGCCAGCGACCTGGGAGTAGCAGCTCTCAATCTTAAGGCTGGCCTGCAAGGGGCTTGGCTCAATGTCCTCATTAACCTGTCAGGCGTCAAGGATGAAACATTCGTCACAGACTACCGGAGCAAGGGTGAAGATCTCCTACAAAAAGGCTGCGCTCTAGCAGATGAAATTTATCAAGAAATTTTGAAAGTTGTCTAATAGATAAACGGAAGAGAAGTCTGCTCATTCCCATGAATGGACTTCCTCTTCTCAAGAGGTAACAATATGGTTTTATCAGATATTGAAATTGCGAATTCGGTTCAAATGAAGCCCATCAAAGAGGTGGCAGAAAAGCTAGGAATTGCTGAAGACGCTTTGTCTCTTTATGGAAATTACAAGGCAAAAATCAGTGCCGGCCAACTGGAAGCCTTAAAAGACAAGCCAGACGGCAAACTGATTCTCGTGACAGCTATTTCTCCGACACCAGCTGGAGAAGGCAAGACCACGACTTCTGTCGGATTGGTCGATGCTCTGGCTGCTATCGGTAAAAAAGCCGTTATCGCTCTGCGGGAGCCTTCACTCGGACCTGTCTTTGGTATCAAGGGCGGAGCTGCTGGCGGTGGGCACGCTCAAGTTGTGCCCATGGAGGATATCAATCTCCACTTCACTGGTGACTTTCATGCCATCAGTGTTGCCAACAACCTGCTGGCAGCCCTCATTGATAACCACATCCATCATGGAAATGCCTTAGGTATCGATTCTCGCCGCATCACTTGGAAGCGGGCAGTGGATATGAATGACCGGCAACTGCGCCACATCGTAGACGGCTTGCAAGGTAAAGTCAACGGTGTTCCGCGTGAAGATGGTTTTGACATTACAGTTGCTTCTGAGGTTATGGCTATTCTCTGTCTGTCAGAAAATATCACTGACCTCAAGAACCGCTTGGAAAAAATCATCATTGGCTACAGCTTTGAAGGTAAGCCAGTAACTGCTAAGGATCTGAAAGCTGGTGGCGCTATGGCTGCTGTGCTCAAAGACGCCATCCATCCAAACTTGGTTCAAACTCTGGAACACACACCAGCCTTGATTCACGGTGGACCTTTTGCCAACATTGCCCATGGCTGTAACAGTGTCCTAGCTACCAAGCTGGCTCTCAAATATGCCGACTATGCAGTCACAGAAGCTGGTTTCGGTGCTGACCTTGGTGCTGAAAAATTCATTGATATCAAGTGTCGTACATCTGGCCTGCGTCCAGCCGCTGTAGTTCTAGTTGCTACCATCCGCGCTCTCAAGATGCACGGTGGTGTGGCTAAGAGCGACCTGGCTGAAGAAAATGTCCAAGCCGTTGTAGATGGTCTGCCAAACTTGGAAAAACATCTGGAAAACATTCAAGATGTTTATGGCCTGCCAGCAGTCGTTGCCATCAATAAGTTCCCGCTGGATACCGAAGCAGAATTGCAAGCAGTTTATGAGGCCTGCCAAAAGCGCGGCGTTGACATCGTGATTTCTGATGTCTGGGCAAATGGCGGAGCCGGCGGTAAAGAATTGGCTGAAAAAGTCGTGGAACTGGCCGAAGGAGACAATCACTTCCAATTTGTATATAATGAAGAGGACTCTATTGAAACCAAGCTGAACAAAATTGTTACTAAGGTTTATGGAGGCAAGGGTGTTCGCCTGACTCCTGCTGCTAAACGCGAGCTCAAACAACTGGAAGAGCTGGGCTTCTCCAACTATCCTATCTGTATGGCCAAGACTCAGTACTCTTTCTCAGACGATGCTAAAAAGTTAGGCGCACCTAAAGACTTTGTTGTGACAATCAGCCAGCTCAAAGTTTCTGCTGGTGCAGGCTTTATTGTTGCTTTGACTGGTGCGATTATGACCATGCCAGGATTGCCTAAGGTACCAGCCAGCGAAAAGATTGATGTTGACAAAGACGGCAATATCAGCGGTTTGTTCTAATAAATATTAAAAATGACACATATAACCCTTTTAAGAGCAAACGATTTTCAAGTTTCCGATTGGTCGGGGGGAAAGACAAAACAGCTTTATCTTTCCCCGCCAACTGGCCACTATGGCAAGCGGAACTTTGACTATCGACTCTCGACAGCAACTGTGGAGTTGGCTGAAAGTCAGTTTTCTGACCTCAGTGGCTTTCACCGCATTCTCGTGAGCCTGGACCACACACTCCATCTCCACAATGCCAGCCGGCAAGAGGAAACGGTTCTAGCTCCCTTTACTCCCTACGCCTTTGAAGGGAGTGATTCTATCACAAGTCGGGGGACTTGTACCGACTTTAACTTAATCTACAGCGACCATTATCAGGGACAGATGATTGCCATCTCAAATGGGCAAGAGCTTAGCCGAGATGACGAAATTCAATTTATCTATGCCATAGAGGATCTGACGGTGACGGGAACAAATCTGCCATCGCTTAACCTAGAGGCAGAGCAGCTTCTGATAGTGGAAAAAGAGACTCAGGAAACTGAGCTGCATATAATGTTTTCGAGTAACCAGCCAAAGGGAACGCCCCTTGCTATATGGGCTGGTTTGACCCACATCCCTACTAAGTAAAGATACCATGATGCCTTGTCACCATTCTATCTTTACTTGGAAAGGATCCCATATCTCTAAAGGAGAAACATTATTATGGATGCAACTAAACTCACTGCACAAGAACAAGAACAGGAAAAAGCGAAATTCAGCTTTTCCGGTGCAACTCTCTACGGTATCAATGCCGTTATCGGTTCAGGGATTTTCCTCCTACCGCAAAAGATTTATAAAGGACTTGGTCCTGCCTCTCTAGCTGTCATGCTTGGAACTGCCCTCCTCGTTATTCTCCTAGCCGTCTGCTTGGCAGAAACTGCAGGTTATTTTAATAAAAACGGCGGAGCTTTCCAATATTCCAAAGCGGCCTTCGGAAACTTTGTAGGCTTTAATGTCGGTTTTCTGGGATGGGTCGTAACCATTATCGCTTGGGCCGCTATGGCAGCAGCATTTGCAAGACTTTTTGTCATCACTTTTAAAGCCTTTGAACCTTATGAACTTTTGCTCAGTGTGAGCCTGATTATTTTGCTCAGCTTGATGAATATATCTGGTCTTAAGACTTCAAAAATATTTACCTTGACTGCTACTGTAGCTAAACTCATTCCAATCGTTGCCTTTAGTTTATGCGCAATTTTCTTTATTAAATCGGGAATTGATAAAGGTAACTTCACTCCGTTTCTACAACTAGATCCTAAAGTAGATATCATGAAAGCTATCTCAAGTACAGCCATTTATATCTTCTACGGATTTATCGGATTTGAAACCATGTCTATCGTTGCTGGTGAAATGCGCAACCCAGAAAAGAATGTACCTCGGGCTATCTTAGGCTCTATCAGTATTGTATCAGTTCTCTATATGTTGATTATCGCTGGAACCATTGCCATGCTGGGCAGCCGTATCTTGCAAACAGATGCTTCTGTACAAGACGCCTTTGTTGAGATGATTGGCCCTGCTGGTGCTTGGATTATTTCCATTGGAGCACTCATCTCTATCACTGGTCTTAATATCGGAGAGTCCGTCATGGTTCCGCGTTATGGTGCAGCTATCGCAAATGAAGGCCTGCTTCCTAAGAAAATTGCAGAAACCAACTCTAAAAATGCCCCTATAGTTGCCATTATTATTTCAGGAATTCTGGCTATCGCCCTGCTCTTCTCTGGTAAATTTGAAGAATTAGCAGCTCTCAGCGTGGTCTTCCGCTTCTTCCAATACATCCCAACTGCTCTAGCTGTACTAGTATTAAGAAAGAAATATCCGGATAAGAAAGTGGTCTTCCGTGTTCCATTTGGTCCAGTAATTCCAATTTTGGCGGTTCTAGTCAGCCTCGTCATGATTTGGGGTGAAAACCCAATGAACTATGTCTACGGCCTCATCGGTGTCCTTATCGCCAGTGCAGTATACTTTATCTATATAGTACTGATTTGTAAAAATAAAGTTCTTGAACAAGAAGGAGAATGAATCTTATGACACATGTAATCAATTTGGATGGCGAACACCTTACTTTAGAAGACGTCATCGCAGTAGCTCGTCATGGAGCCACTTGCGAAATCGACCAAGAAGCTAAGAAAGCTGTAGAAGCTTCCCGCAAAATCGTGGATGATATCGTCCGCGAAAAGCGGGTCGTATACGGTGTTACAACTGGCTTTGGCTCTCTCTGCAATGTCAGCATCTCACCAGAAGATACGACTCAACTGCAAGAAAACCTAATCCGTACGCACTCTTCAGGCTACGGCGATCCCCTGCCTGAAGATGCAGTCCGTGCAATTATGCTAATCCGGATTAATTCCTTGGTCAAGGGCTATTCTGGTATCCGTCTCTCTACTGTCGAAAAGCTCCTGGAATTGCTCAATAAAGGCGTTGTCCCTTACATTCCAGAAAAAGGCTCTTTGGGAGCTTCTGGTGACTTGGCCCCGCTGGCTCACATGGTTCTGCCTATGTTAGGACTAGGCCGCGCTTACTATCAAGGCCAATTACTCTCTGGACAAGAAGCTTTGGACAAGGCTGGTATCGAGAAAATTGCTCTAGCAGCCAAGGAAGGGCTGGCGCTGATTAACGGAACGACTGTCCTGACAGGTATCGGAGCTCTGGCTACCTACGATGCCATCCAGCTGCTTAAACTGTCAGATGTCGCTGGCGCTCTTTCCATGGAAGTCCACAATGGTATTACCAGTCCTTTCGAAGAAGACCTGCATACCATTCGACCTCAAAGCGGACAGCTGGCTACAGCCCGCAATATCCGCAACCTTCTAGAAGGCAGTGGCAACACAACCGTAGCCACTCAACAGCGGGTCCAAGACCCATATACCCTGCGTTGTATTCCGCAGATTCATGGTGCCAGCAAGGACTCTATCGCTTATGTCAAGACCAAGGTTGAGATTGAAATCAACTCTGTTACAGACAACCCTATCATTACCAAAGAAGGTCATGTCATCTCAGGCGGTAACTTCCATGGAGAACCAATGGCACAGCCATTCGACTTCCTAGGCATCGCTATTTCTGAAATCGGAAATGTATCCGAGCGTCGTGTAGAACGTCTGGTCAACAGCCAACTGAGCAAGCTTCCATCATTCTTGGTCAAACACCCAGGACTCAACTCTGGCTTTATGATTACCCAGTACGCTTGTGCTTCGCTTGCTTCTGAAAACAAGGTTCTGTCTCATCCAGCCAGCGTAGACTCTATCCCATCTTGTGAAAACCAAGAAGACTTTGTCAGCATGGGAACTACTGCAGCACGTAAGGCAGCTGAAATTCTCAAGAATTCTCGCCGCATCGTGGCAACAGAAATCATGGCAGCCTGCCAAGCTCTGGATCTGAAACCAGAAAACCATGAACTTGGTAAAGGAACCAAGCCAGCCTACGACCTCTTCCGTCAGCATGTCCGCTTTATCGAGTTTGACAAGGACATCGAAATCTATGAAGAGCTCAACAAAGCTTCTGAGCTGATTGAAAACGAAGAATTCCTAGCAGCCGTTGAAAAGGCTGTAGACTTGAGCATTCAGTTCTAAAGCTGATGACTCTGTAAAAAAGCTAACCTAAGAAGCCCGCTCTCGTTCAGCTGGGCTTCTTTTCCCGCCAAAAGTCATTGACAGGCTTGGTGGAAACTCTTATAATAAAGTCGCAAGTATCGTTATGGAAAAGGATAAAATCATGTTAGAAGATTACTATCAGCTAGATAACAGCTACTATCATAAGAGACTGGATGATGATTTATATGCTGCCAAGTGGGGCATGGTTATTGAGTTTTTGGACTTAAATGACCCTAACTTAAGGCCCTTTGATGGCGTCAACTTTGCTTTGATTGGCTTCAAGAGTGACAAAGGGGTTTATATCAACCACGGCCGAGTGGGGGCTGTCGAAGGACCACAAGCTATCCGAACTCAGCTAGCCAAGCTTCCTTGGCATCTTGGTAGAAACGTCCGCGTCTTTGATGTTGGCGATATTGACGGGCCTAACCGCTCTCTGGAGCAGCTGCAGCAAAGCTTGGCTCGGGCAGTCAAACGCCTGCGAGAGCTCAATCTCCGGCCCATTGTCCTAGGAGGCGGCCACGAAACAGCCTACGGCCACTATCTGGGACTTAAGTCGTCACTAGCATCTGACCAAGACTTGGCCGTTATCAATATGGATGCCCACTTTGATTTGCGTCCCTATGACCAGACTGGTCCTAACTCTGGTACCGGTTTTCGCCAGATGTTCGATGACACTCTGGCTCAGAAGCAGGCCTTTAACTACCTTATCCTAGGGATTCAGGAGCATAATAACAATCTCTTTCTCTTTGACTTTGTGGCAAAATCCAAGGCTATCCAGTTTCTGACTGGAATGGATATGTACCAAATGGGTTACAAGGAAGTCTGTAAGGTGGTCGATACCTTTTTGGCCGGCAAGGAGCAGGTCTATTTGACCATTGATATTGACTGCTTTGCAGCTGGTGCAGCGCCTGGTGTCAGTGCCATTCAGTCGCTCGGTGTGGATCCCAATCTAGCGGTTCTGGTCTTCCAGCACATCGCTGCCTCAGGCAAGCTGATCGGCTTTGACATTGTCGAAGTCTCTCCACCTCACGATATAGACAACCATACAGCTAATCTGGCAGCCAGCTTTGTCTTTTACCTGACCCAAGTCTGGGCACAAGCACATGACTGATAGGCATTTAAAAACTTCATTAGAAACATCAAAAGAGGATGAACATTGCTTTCATCCTCTTTTATCGTGCGTTTAATGCCTGAGACAAGTTCTGACGTAAGTTTTCTAATTCCTTTAGCTGGTGCCGGTCTCGGTAGGGATTGAGCTGGCTTTTGGCTGTTTCATAGTAGGTCTCAAAGTCCTGATCTAGCAAGTCTTCAAAGCCTGCTTCCTGCAAGCTGCCAGTCAGCAGGCGATACTTAATCACAGCCATCAGATAATAGATCAGCCCCTTGTCCCGCGGATTGCCATAGCGACTAATGAGGCTATCCTTTTTCCGCAGCAGATCAAGCACAGGCAGATAATCTCTCTTCTCACAGCCAATCAAGGCCAAATACACTTCCAACTGGGTCTCTTTCCAAGGGAAGCTGAGAGATTTCAAGGCTGTTTTAGCTTTGAGGAAAATTCGCTCCGCCTGCTCATAATCTTTCAGCTGATAATAGGTCATACCCAAGCCGATATAGAAAGCAAAAATCGAAGGCTCTGCTGTTTTATTTTCCGTCAGCTTAATGGCCTCCTTCTGATGGGTCAGCGCAGTCGTGAAATTTCCGCGAATCTGCTCAATCTCTGCCAGATAGTCTAGAGCCGCCGCAATCTGAATTGAGTACTTGGAACGCAGCGAAGCCGTCAAGCTGAAACAATCAATAGACTGGTAGAGATGGTGAAGCGACTGCTCCTCATCTCCAATCATGAGATGATAGAGCCCCTTGAGCCGGAGGTTGATAGCAATGGCCTCGTGATTATTGGCCTGGACCGATGCATCCAGAGCCAACTCCGTATAATAGCGCATCTCAGAGATATTCTCCGTCTGGATGCAGTAATAAATCATCTGCCGATAGCCTTCTAAGAGAAAATCCATCTGCTGCAGCTCCTTGGCCGAAATAATCACCTGCTGGATATTGTCCATTCCCTGCTGGTAATTCCCCGTCCGGATAGCATAGCGCCCTTCCAGATAGAGAAAGCGAAGAAGCAAAAGCTGAAAATCTTTGTGATTCTGGTGTTTTCTCTCTAAGCCCTCTATTTCCCGACGAATACGGTCAAACTGGTCTAAAACCGCTGACTGATTGCTATCATCCGTCTTTTCGATAAAGCCAAACTCCCGCGAATAAATCGGAAAGAGCTCGTGATGAAACTGCAAGGTAGCCTCAAGATAATGCAGCTCGTACTCCAGAGACTTAATCGGCTGCTTGGACATCTTGTAGTGATAGGCGATTTCATTGAGCAACTGAGCATGATAGAGAGAGTCTCCCAGCTGGTCTTCCATGACTTGGGCAATCTGGTGATGCAGCATTCGCTTCTTAGCAAGCGACAAACGCTCATAAGCGTAAATCCTCAAAAGCTCCTGACTGAACCGCACCACCAAGTCCTCTCCCTGCTCCTCTTCCATCAATAGCTGCTTCTGTCCAAACTCCTCAGTGATTTCAACAACCTCTTCCATCGGCAGACCTAGCAGTCTGGCTAAGAGAGAAACCGAGGCAGGAGCCCTAAAGCAAGCCAGATAGTCCACCAACTCTTCCTCTTGGCTGCTCAGGTAATCCAACTTCAGAGACAGCTTGGCCTTGATGGCCGAAGTCAGCGGATAAAACTTTTCTCCTCGCAGGAGCTGCTCAGCGTATTCCGATAGGAAGAAAGGGATACCTTGACTGACCCGATAAATATCCTCAAGGCGTTCTTCAGGTATGGCTAACTGACCTGTCTGGGCTTGCAAGTAAGCCACACTATCTTTAAAATTCAGCGGCTGCAGCTCAATAAAGCCTAGCTTATTGCGTACCAGCAGGTGATTGAAAAAATGTTCCAAATAAGAAGGGGTGCTCAGATGCTTGGTCAGCACAAAGGCCACAGGATAGCCAGTCAAATGATTCATAACTTGCTCCAAGACAGCAACGCTAGCCTCATCCATCCAGTGACAGTCCTCAATTAAGACAATCAAAGCCTTTTTCTTAGAAATCTTCTGCAGAATATCCACCACAAACTGAGCCAGCTTGTCCGCATCTAACTGACGACCAGAAGTGCCTCCTGTCAAAATGGGAAAATAACTCTCCAAAATGACCTGCCACTGGCTGATAGAAAGAATCTGGTGCTGAATGACCAAGTCGCCCAGGCCGTCCAGCAAGCCACGCCAAGGCTGCAGCTCTGCCTTCATCTCTTCCTTGAAGCACTCAGCCATGACAATCTGGAAATACTTGGTCTGATTGGCCAGTACTTGACGAGTCACTGTCCGCTTTCCAATACCAGTACCGCCGACTAAGACCAGAGCACGCGCTTCCTGAGCCTCTATCACCTTAGAGAAATAAGATTCCAAACGCTTGATTTCATCGACCCGCCCGAAAAAGTGGTCCGTATTGCGCAGAAACTGCTTGGTCTTACGCTCGCTCCGGTCCTTGGCTAGCACCTCATGGTATAGTTGCTGGATAGGTTCTGTAGGGCTAATACCCAGTTCCTTATCCAAAATATTGACCAATTTATAATAAGTCTCTATCACCTTGCCAGGCCGATCATGATCCTGATAGAGCTTCATGAGCAGATGATAGTTCTTCTCATCAAACTCATCAATGCTGATTAAACGGCGCAAATTCCGCTCAGCCTCTTCCAAATCCAGATGGTCTTTTTCTGTTTCCAGCTGCTGGTAGCAGGCTTGGATATAAAGCTGCTCATATCGGGTCCGCATCTTAGACACCCAGTAATCAAAAGCCTCGCTATCCTTGAGATAGAAGCCCTGCAGAAAATCACCCTGATAGAGCGACAGATGCTCTGCAGGATGATCCGTAAAAAGTTCTACATCACTTTCAATCGCACACTCGGGATTAAGCGACAGCACAGTCCGGTTAGGAGCGACAATCCATTCCCCACCTAGTAGCTTGTTAGCCTGATAAATTGTATTGCGCAGATTCTTTTTGGCGGTCTGATTATCCTTATTTTCCCATAGGATTCCTGCAATCTCTTCTCTATTGACTGCACCATTGATATGAAGATAGTAAAGCAGAGCATTGATTTTGGCAAAAGGAAAAAAGACTTCCTCTTGATTGAGAAAGACACTCGGACTTCCCAGCAATTTCAACCTCAACAGATTTTTCGACATGCAAACGCCTCCAAGAAACCTTATAGAACTAATATAAACAAAAAGAGACAGTTTGGCAAGTAAAGTATTATACCAGCCCTTAATTTCCAGTTTTTAAATTGGTTTTATTTAGGATTTTTTTGTTATACTAGGATGAAAATAAAATTTTAGAAAGTTACTTATGAAGAAAAATATTGTTCTTTTCATTTTTCTCCTTCTGAGCGCGATTGGCTTAGAATACGAGACACAAGCCTATACTACTGGCAGTATGTCAGGTACTTCCTATGGGATTGTCGGACTGTCAGCCCTCTTGGCTCTGCTCTATATCGTCCCTGCCCTGCTCTTGATTCGCCAACTGGGTAAAAAATGGCAGACGCCTGCACTTAGCCTTGGGGTAGCTCTGCTAGGTGGCCTTTTCATTTCTGGCTGGACCTCTGGCTTGGCTAATACCTATATCCACGAATGGGTCAGCACCAGCTTCCCCAATACTCTGCTCAGTGACCTAGAAAATGCTATCGCAGCTCCGCTGGTTGAAGAACCCCTCAAGCTGTTGGCAGTTGCCTTCGCTGTCTATCTAGTCCCCGTCAAAAAGCTCAAATCCTTCTTGATGCTGGGTATTACAGCTGGCATGGGCTTTCAGATTAGCGAGGATTTCTCTTATATCCTCTCTGACCTGCCCGAAGGCTTCTCCTTCACTATCTCTGGTATCCTAGGCCGCATTACTGGCGGCGTTGCCTCTCACTGGCTATACACCGCCCTGACCACTCTCGGCCTGGCACTCATGCTGCGCTATGCCAAGACTCAGAAAAACTACTTCCGAGTGGGACTCTTCTACTTCCTAGCAGCCTTCGTTCTCCACTTCTTCTGGAATTCACCGCTGACTGCTATCGAAACAGATATCCCAATCATTGTACCGGCTATGACGGCTCTAGCTGTCTTTATCTTTTACCAAGCCTACCGAACAGCCCATAAAATTGACCAAGATGAATTGGAAGTGGAGTAAGATCAAAAAAACGACCGTTATGGTCGTTTTTTGGGTACATATTATAAATACGTCTTTATCCAATACTATTTTTCAGCAAATAGGATGCGGTGAAGCATGTCTACTAAACTAGTATACTGATTCTCTTGTTTATGCAAGTTTCTCAAACTTCGATAATTTACAATTAAAATGGCTAATAAACATAAATGACGGGCATTGTACAATAAACCAATCTGGTTATAATGCAATAATACTTTAAAAATATTTTTAAAATAGAAGAGAGCCACGACGCAATAGATCATACAAAGAAACATTTGCAGAAATGCTAAAAATTCTAAGTTCTTGTGCAGTAGAATACGTTTCAGAATAAATAACAACACCAAAACAAGCGAGATTGACCATGACATCGATACTAGCAAGTCCAGATTAGAATGATTAATACTATCAACTGATTTCAAATCTGAGATTGACATAAAAACTTTATCATCAATCACTGCAGTAGACATCCAAGATATTCTTTTTGATATAAAGCATTAATTATTTCTCTTAACTCTTTCTTTTAAAAAATGCAATTCCTTAAAAATGTATATAAGAAAAATAATTTGACACAAGTAAAATCCCCAATCTAGTTTATAAATATCTATCTGAATCGTGATGGAGAATATAGTATAAATCATTAAAGTAAAGCTAGTTAAGAAAAATAGAAAAGATTGTAAACTAGCTAAAAAAGGATATCCTCTATTTTTTAAAATGAATTTTAATAAAACGGCTAATGAAGGAAGTACTGAGAGAAAAATAAAAGAATTCTTAAAATAGGAATTGCTCCAACCTTCAAATTCTTTCCCTCCAAAAATAGAGTTGTTATTTTGAAAAAGATAAACTTGTGATGTTTTATCATTTAAAAAAGGTAGACCAACAATAGCCAAATAAAGTACAATCAATAGTCCAATCTCCCAAGGAAATGTTAATTTATCTACGTTTTTTTCCTCTGACATCTTTATCTCCCTTCTCTAATTTTTCCTTGTTCAACCACAACAAAATCACCGTTAGTTTCATCAATAGTCCCAAAGACATAGGCTCCATCAGGTAAGCTTAATTGTTCTAGTAACTGTTGGATTTGGTCTCTCATAGAAAAATGTTCCTTGTATCTTTCTTCTGGCAAGATAATTTGAACATAAACTGCGCTATGTGATAAGGCATCATTTAAAGGCAAATCGTACAATTCTTTAAGAATAGAATGTCTATTCCTAACGGCATCTCTCATACGATCGCTATACCAGAGTATACCTTCAACAAACATATCTTGGTCGGATAGAGTGCTTCTTAACTTAACAGATACCCCTCTTAAATCTGAAGCCTGATTTAACTTTCTCGTCAGAGACTCTTCCAACTTGATTCGCTCAGGATTGATTTCTAAAGTTTTTTCAATAATTGGCGCATATACTCTCATAGATTCATCATAAGTCGCTCCTAACTCAAACATAGGGCCCTTCCTCTCGTCTACATCCATCTTGTCGAAATAAGGCATGACTAATTGTTTGAAGCGGACCGATTTTTTTACAGGAACAGAGATGGTTTTGTCCTTAATTTTTTCAGTATAGATATAATTGACATCTATGCCCCAATTTTGTTCAGCCCAGGAAAATCCTGTTATCTTAACATCTCCCCAAAAATTACGATTGGCGTAAAAGCCTTTGAGATTAGCTTCTAGATTCCGATAGAAGAATAAAGCTGAGACTACTAGAAAACATACAAGTACCATGAAACTTTTTCTCTTGTCCGTATCAATCTTTAAATTCTTTTTCAATGGCTTCCTCCTTAATGACTTGCTTGAAGTCCTCTTCTGTACGGATTATTTCTTCTTTGCCACTCTTTGTATACTTCTCGTCAATGCTCCAGTAAAAAGAGTCGGCATCGGGGAAGAACATTTTTGTTAGGGTGATGCTATCGTTGAGAGTCATGTTTTCTTTTAAAACGACTATAAAGCCGTATTTCTTCAATATTGAAAGTGTCAGGCTATCCTCTGGTTTACTATCACTATCCGTTAAACGTGATTGGTAATCGTTCTTTTTATAACTAAACAAAGTGGGCCAATAGATGGATACATTTTTTCTATCATCCTTATATGCCTCTGTAATAAATGTTGGACTTGAAAGTACTCGATAGAACCCTCCATATCCAAAACGAATTTCTTCTTTGGGCTGTTTTTTTGTTGCTTTTTTACTGGTTAGGTTTACATAGATTTCATCATTGTCTTTTATCTGGATTTTTACATATTCATCTTTTCCATCAGAATACATAAGATTATCCATCTCGCCTTCTATGGTGACATAACCCATATCTTGAACGAGTTTCAAGACATCAATCGTTTGGCCATCTCCTTGCTCCTGACCCAGTTTATAATAACGAATTCGGAAGTATTCTTCTTTGTCCTTTGCTTTCAGTCTACCTCCATACTGCTTGGAATCCTGAAATGCTAAAAATTTCCGTCCGACAGCGAAATCATAGTAACTCCACCCGTCACTCTCTTTAAAAGAAAGAGCAATCATAGGGAATTCTGGCTCAGTCTCACCAATAGTTGTATAATTTGTTAAACGCTGATTCTTTCCTTTATAGACATAATTTTGTTCTTTTGCCACATAAGCAGTTTCTTTTGTGAAAAAGAAAGAACAAGTACCAGCGACCAAAAAAATGACCAGTGCGGCTAAAGCATAAATCTGCCACATCTGCCAAGAGAAATTCTCTAGCTTCTTCATCCTATTCTCCTTTTAGATAGATTATGGACTATTATATCATTTTTTTATAAGATTTCTGCTAAAAGTAAAAGAAAAGTATGATAAAATGGTGTTATTCTATTTTTATAAAGGAAGCGAATATGAATCAAACACCTCTCAAAAAAATTATAAAAATTTCTAGTTTCTTTTTATTGACTCTGATGACCTACATTATATACTATCAAGCCCTCAATCCCTATTCTGTAAAGAAGTTTGAGGACAACAAAAATATCAATCAGACTGAGCAAGAATCTACATATCGAATAGGTTCTAGTCAGGTAAATGATTTTCAGAAAATTGGTAATTTTGCTTTGGCAATCGATAAGTCTGGAGAAGTCCAGAGGAAAGACGGTTATATTATTGCCCAAAATTACCGTCTCCCTAAGGATTCTTATTCAGACGAAGGGAAGGTCTTTTATGATAAAAAAAAATACGAAGTATTTTTATCAGATTGATATTTACAAAGAGGACGAAGGTATTCAGTCATTAAGAAAGGTTGATATACGAACTCTCCTTCTTAAAGAAAAGAAAAAATATAGCATTAAAAGTACAGCGAAATTAGACGTGTTTGACACATCTCCAGATGCACCCTATATAGAAATAGAGCTGGAAGAAATAGAAGGTGATTACAAAAAAATCTTCACTGATTATTGATTTAAATACTTTAAAGAGCCTGATTACCCACTATCTAGGAGCATCACAAGAAGAAATTCTAACTGCTAATGGTAATAGTGAATTAACAATTGCTCGAACGATTCCTGTCTTTACTGAACGTTTAAAGAGTTTGAGCTTTGTTGTTGAAGATCAAAAGGGTGTAAACAGTTATGATAAAAAAGCAACTCAAACCCCAGACGATGTAATTACGATGAGGCCTTATCAAGGTGGGGAACTAATCAATCTCTAACAAGAATATCCCCATGTCCTCGAAATGGCTAAGAAAGGTAGTTTTACTATCTATCCGCTATTTAAATACAATGAGGATCCAACTCAACAAGCTTCCGCTTTTGCGAACCTCTTTAATTATCCAGGAGAAGAATCTTTTTGGTCTGCTCAAAAGAAACAAGACTATGAAATAGAACAAACCTTAAAACAGAAGAAAGATCTCTCAACACCACTTACTTATAGCTTGCTTATAAAGAATGCAAAAGAAGAAGGTAAGCTCAATTGGACAGAAGGACTTATCCCGATTGGATTTGATATTGATAGTGAGGAAATAGTTACTGTTGACTTTAAAAAAGGTCCGGTTTATACACAGTATCTTGACTTATATAGCCATATTAAAGCAATCGGAGAACTATCTGATTTTCGGTCTGTGTTCACTTCACTAAATCAAGCTAGTTTCGACCAGTCCAAGAATTATGGGCTAGGTATACATTCTAAAAATAGCTACAGAAATCTTATTGAGCAGTCTAAACAGACTAAAACAACCGGTCCACTATATATTAATTGGCTCCAATATAAACCAAACACCTCTTTATCTGAATCTGACATGAATACAGTCAAGGGGATTGTGGAGCAGGGTCCCTTGTACAAAATCTTCTCTGTATTTAGTTTGGAAGACAGACAAATGACGATTAGTCAGGCTACAACTACTGACAATCTTGTGGCAGGAGAAACACCTGTAATGGTTCAAAATGGCAACCAGGTTCTTCCTCCTCTGCAGTTTCAGGCAAATAATCTTCCTAGCTTGAGTCATGATGAAATGATTAAGTCTGGACGAATTGTTTATGTTCTTATAGATGGTCAGTTTCGTCAAGTAAAAGTTCCGGAGGAAAAATAAGTGATTCAGATAGTTACAAAAATAAAAAAAATGTTCCGAAATAAAATCTTTTTGAATATTGGTGGATATACTTTAGCCTTTGCAATTGGTTTGTTTTTAGCCTCTTATGTTACTGAAAAGCAAAAAACGACTATACACTCTAAACAAAATCAGACCAAACAGCAAGAAGTCGATGGAAATAAGCTGGATAAGGACATGACATTTAAAATAGAGAAGCTAGGAGATAATCTCTATACGGTCAAAAATCCTAATTTGGCCATCTTGTCTGATAAGTATATCTTACAACAAGAAATGAATTATCCCGACACAACTTTTTACTACGATAGTTACCAAAAATTTGTCCAAGATGAGAAAAAGAATAACCATATAAAAATTAGTCTTTTAAACCAGTCTGAAGAGACTTATAAAGACTATGACCTGCTTCAGTTAACTCAAAAAATAAATAGCCAAGCCATTCCAGGTAAAGTAAGTCATCAACTGTATCAAGACCCTCAAGATGGGCAATTATATTTTGCCTTTGAAGTGTATATACTAGGTGGGACAAACGAAAGTAACTACTCTTATTCAGACTCTCTATACTAATATTGAAAATGGTCAGACTTTTTCTCTGAATCACTATTTCAAAGCTCTGACAGTTCACGACAAGCGACCTATTTATAATGCTACTGATTTGGATGATAAACTAAATCAGTACGGACTGGTCTTAGCTAATAAGCCGAATAACTATACTCTCATTGAAGGAGAAAAGGATTTAAATATCAAGAGCTTAAAAGTAAGTAAAGAATTACCTGATGTAGAAAAGAAAATTAGCACCGGTTGGAGCTTAATGATAACTGGTGATGATTCTTATGAAAAAAGTCTAAGTCTTCTGGCTTATGAAGGGGAGACAGATCTTTATACAAATGTCAAATTAGATGGTTTTTATTCATCTGATAAGCAAGACCATCTCTTGAAATCTTATCAAGATTTTCTGGGACTATATCAAGAAAATAATCAATAACCAAATTATCTTCATTAAATGATGACTTTCTTTAGATTTAAAAATCAATATATAACAGAATACACTCACTTTGTATATTTTGATACCACATGTAAAATAATTAAATATCGACCTAAAGACAACCTTCATGGTTGTTTTTTATTGTATAAATATATTACCTTGATATTTTACATATAAGCCCTGCTAATAGCTCGCTACAATATAATTTCTTTCACTTTTATAAATATCCCCATAACCCCCTTTGTCATACTCTAACATTCATTGTGCAAAACCACCTCTAATCCTCTTCTTTCCATGCTCTTTCCTTAAAGAAATGTTAACATTTTCTTAAAACTAACTTATATTAGGAAATTTTAAGCCGCAGTCTGTATACTTTCTACAAATCATCTAAGAAAGAGGTATGGATATGGATTATCTAGTGATTCCGGCCTATGAGCCTGATTATAATCTTATTAAGCTGATAAAAAAAATTCACCATAAAAGTGATTTTCATATCATTGTTATCGATGACGGCAGCTCTTCCAAATGCCAGATAGTCTTTGAACAGGCAGAGCAATACGCGACCGTGCTCCGTCATCAGGTCAATCAAGGCAAAGGGCAAGCGCTAAAAACTGCTTTTACCTTTATCCAGACACTGAAGAACTATGGAACGGTTGTAACAGCAGATGCGGATGGCCAGCACAAGGCCTGGGATATTTTCCGTGTAGCGAGCAAGGCTTCTGAAAATCCTAATCGGCTGATTCTGGGAGCACGCGCCTTTACTGGCAAGGTGCCCCTACGCAGCCGATTCGGTAATAGTCTGACTCGGGCTCTCTTCAAGCTTCAGACTGGCGTGGGTGTCTCCGATACTCAGACAGGCTTGCGAGCCTTTACGACCAACATGATTCCATTTATGCTAAAGGTAGAGGGGCAGCGCTATGAGTATGAAATGAACATGCTCTTAGAAGCCAGCAAGGAATATCCCATTTTGGAAGTGCCTATTGAGACGGTCTATATCAATGACAATCAAGGCTCGCACTTCCGGCCGATTCGGGATGGGCTCATGATTTATAAAAATATATTCAAATTTGCCCTGACTTCTCTCAGCAGCTTCGTCGTGGACTACATCGTCTACGCACTGGCTCTCTTATTTTTAACTGCTGTGCCAATCAGCCTGAGAATTCTTCTCGCAAATGGGATTGCCCGCGTAACCAGCTCAATCTTTAACTATTCGACCAATAAAAAGCTGGTCTTTAAGAACGACGACAGTATACTCAAGACAGGAACTGGCTATTTCAGCCTAGCTGTAGTGCTCTTTATCCTAGATACACTGCTGATTCGCCTCTTCTATGCTGTCTTTGGCCTCAATCTTCTGATTGTCAAAATCATTGTCGGCATCTTGCTCTTTACCGTCTCCTGGATGGTGCAAAAGAGATTTATTTTTAAGGAAAGGACACACACCGCATCATGAAATTTTTAAAGAAACGCTATGTCTACGCCTCCATTTTCGGGCTGCTTCTAATAGCTTCTTTCAGCTACTCCATGCTGAAAACCTTTGTCATCGCAGAGACCATTTCCACGGTTTCAAGCGCAAGTTCGTCATCCAATGCCGAGGCTGCCAGCAAGGCTGCCGAAACAGCAACTGTGACGGATACCAGCTATTCAGACGACAACATCTCGGTCACGCTAACTGAAAAGACCGTCAGCAACACCCAGGTCTACATCGCTGATGTGACCGTCAGCTCATCAGAATACCTGAAAACAGCCTTTGCCCAAAACACTTACGGAAACAATGTCACCGCCAAGACCTCAGAAACGGCCGCCAACAACAATGCCATCCTAGCGGTCAATGGTGACTACTATGGAGCCAATACGACTGGCTATGTCATCCGCAATGGCGTCGTCTACCGCGATACCGTCCGAGAAGACTCCAGCAATGGTGATTTGGCTATTTACAAAGACGGCTCCTTCAAGATTATCTATGAAGACCAAGTCTCTGCCGATCAACTGGTCAAAGACGGTGTGGTCAATCTCTTGGCCTTCGGCCCATCTCTTGTAGAAAATGGTGAGATTGCCGTTGATACCAACTCCGAAGTCGGCCAGTCTATGTCTTCCAATCCCCGGACTGCTATCGGTATCATTGATGAAAACCACTACATCATCATCGTTTCAGACGGACGCACCTCAGAAAGCGAGGGACTTTCCCTCTACCAGATGGCAGAAATCATGAAATCTTACGGTGTCAAGACCGCCTACAACCTTGATGGCGGCGGCTCCTCTACACTTTACTTTAACGGTCAGGTCATTAACAAACCTACCACCAACGGAAACACTATCTCAGAAAGGTCGGTGAGTGATATTGTCTACATCGGTTACTAATCCCAGCAAAAAGCGTTTTAGAAAAACAGCCCTTATCTACGCCCTATTAACTATTTTCTTCTTTGCTTTCAGCAGAATCTATGAATCCTTCAGCTTCGGCGAAACATCTAGCCATATGCACTATCTCTTCACCATTCCTCTGGTGGGTGGCATCCTCCTCCTGCTCTTTATGAAGGGCATCCCTAATCTCTCTCGGCTCAGCCTCAACCTCTGGAACTCAGCTGTAGCCATTATGACAGCCGGCATGCTCTTCCGTGGCATCGTCAACCTATCTGGTCGCTCAACGACGCTGGATATGCCCTACTGGTACGTAGGAGCAGCCTTTGCGGCTCTGGCACTACTCTCCATGGTCTTTACTCGAAGTGAGTGGAATAAAGAAATCCAGGCACAGCCAATACCCAGCAAAAAAGAAGATACAAAACTAAGTCGTCGTGAAACCTACAGCCAAGTATAAACCAAAAAACCTCAGAAAAATCTGAGGTTTTTATTCTAGTGATAATCATTCTGAGTCTTCATTCACATTCATACACACTACCCGTTAGCGGATCAATGACTTCTGCCAGCTTAAAGTGTCCCGGCTCATAATGGTAATGGCAGATGGCGCAGTTGCCAAAGCGCACCTTAGGATCCAAGGCTTGCGCTGCAATCTTGAGATAGAAGGCCCACATGGCACCGCCGTGGCTAACAGCTAAGACTGGCTCTGCTCCTGCCTGCTCCATGACCTCCGTCAGAGTGACCAGCATGCGTTCACCGACTTGGTCCACTCCTTCTCCACCATAAGGAACAAATAGGTCTTCAAATGAGGTGGCTCCTGGTCGAAATTTCGGCTGCAGGCGTTCAGGCTGGGCTTCAAAGAGACCAAAGTTCCATTCTTTAATGCCTTTAAGGCGAGTATAGTCGGTCCGACCGGAGACAAGTTCTAAAGTATCAGAAGCCCGCTCCTGGGTGGAGGAGTAGAGCTGACCAAAACGAATGCCCCGCTCTTGCAAATAAGCTCCTGCTTGCCGGGCTTGATCCTGCCCCAGTTCTGTCAAAGGAGAATCGCAAGCTCCCTGTACCAAGCCCTCTTGATTGAAAAAAGTCTGACCATGCCGCATCAAATATAAATCTTTCATTTTCCCTCCCATTCGCTAAAATCGTGGCCAATGGCCTCTTCTAGGTAAAATTGGTCATCTTCAAAAGTAAACTTCAAAATCCCGCAGTTGGTCATGTGACCTAGGTCATCCAGACGCCAGTTTTTCCGCCAAGCTCTGGCAAAATTGGCCATAGCCCCGCCATGGGAGACCATGAGCACAGACTGACCATCCGTCTCTTGCATGAGCTGGAGAATGGTCGCTGCCATACGCTCCTGCACCTGATCTTGTGATTCACCGCCATAGGTCACAAAGAAATCTCCATAGGGCAGGGGCGGATTAAGATCCTCGCTTTCCCCTTCAAAGGTCCCGAAGTTCCACTCCTTGAGTCCCTTGACACGCTTATAGGGAAGCTTCCCGTCTGTTACCAATTCCAAGGTATCACAGGCCCGCTCTTGAGTAGAACTATAAGCATCATCAAATGTAATACCGGCATCCTTAAAATATTGCCCTGCCACCTTGGCCTGATAGATGCCAAAATCAGTCAGAGGAGCATCACACCAGCCCTGCACCTTGTGGCGCAGGTTGAAAAGCGTTTGGCCATGCCGCATCAGATAAAGAGTTTTTGCCATCATTCACATCTCCTTTAGATGAGTTCTAACTTTTCAAAGGCCTTGTAGAGACCATCTTGGCTGACCGAATCTGTCACCAGATCGGCCATGGCCTTGATTTCCGCTCCGCCATTTCCCATAGCAACTCCGACCTGACAATAGTCTAGCATAGGAATATCAACCTTGGCATCCCCGAAAGCCAGAGTATCTGCCCTGTCAGCATGAAGATGCTTCAGCAGAACCTCAATGGCATGCGCCTTGGTAATATCTTTGACTCCTAAGTCACCAAAGAGAGCATGCTCGCCCTTGCCACCCCACGTACCTGCCTTGAGCTCAGGAAAAGCCCGTTTGGAGTCCAGATGGTCTTGATAGCTTCTGAGAATAAAGCTGACTTTGTTCAGGTCGTCCCGGTAGATCTCCCCACCATAAACTAGGCCATGAAGAGCTTCTTCAGCCTCTATATTTACTACTTTTTCTGGATTGACACCTTTTCCAAGTACATAGGTCCGAAGCACTGGTCGTGCTGCTTCGCGGAAGCCCCTGCTTGCAAATAGACCGTTATTACTCTCTAGGTAAAACTCTAGCCCCCGCTCCTGAAGCCAGTCGACTAGCCTTTTAGCGACATCTCGCGGAATCAGTTGGTGCAGAATAACCTCCCCCTCATGCTCCACATAGGAGCCGTTGCCCCCAATCATGCCATCAAAGCCAATATCCCAAATTTCCGGCGGCATCTCAGCCTTGCTACGACCTGTGCAGACATAGACCAGATGGCCCTTTTCCCGTGCCCGTCGAATGGCAACCACAGCAGACTCCGGTATATGATTATCATAGTCGATGATGGTACCGTCCACATCCAGAAAGATGATTTTTCTTGTCATAAGGCTCTCTCTTTCTTGTTTTTGACGTAAAATCTGTATAGTTCTCACTCTAAATTAACTTGTTTTAGTGAAGTTATTTAGTTTTCTTTTATTATATACTTATTTAAAAGCCTTTTCCTATAGAATTATCAGAGATAATGGTACTATCCTTTTTTCTCAGAGAAAAAAAGCAAGAAGGACAGCTTTTAATCAGCTTGTTCCTTCTGCTCTTTTCGTTCCCCATCTTATCTACTCATCCTCTGCTTCAAACAGCCAGAGTTTAGAATCAAAGTCATAGCTTGGCTTTTGCTCAGAATCCTCCAGAAGCTGACCGCTGGAAGCGTCCGTGGTAACCAGCCCAACTCGCATAAGCTCAGCCCCAGTATAGACACGCCCCTCTAGCCGATAGACCTTATCCGCAGCCAGCCCTTTCAGTTGCAAACGCTGATGAGAGCGATTGACTTGGTTGAGGATCTTGAAAGTGCCTAAAAGTGCAGTGTTCTGATCCTGACTGACAAGCATCCAAGCTGTCTGCCCATCTTCCTTAAATGGCGACTGCAGTCGATAAAAAGTTCCATTATGAATTAGCTCTCGATGGCGCTTGTAAAAAGCTATCTGTTTCCTGACTTCAGCCAATTCTTCTGGGCTTAGCTGATTAAGATCCAGCTCATAGCCAAAGGAACCGAAAAAGGCGACATTACCCCGCGTCTTCAACGGAGTCAGACGATTGGTCTGGTGATTGGGCACGATGGAGACATGGGCTCCCATAGACGAAAGCGGATAGAGAAGGCTGGTCCCGTACTGGATTTTCAAGCGCTCAATCGCATCCGAATCATCGCTGGTCCAAGCTTGAGGAGCATAGTAGAGCATACCTGGATCAAAGCGGCCCCCACCTGAAGAGCAGGACTCAAATAACAGTCTCGGATAGCGACTGATTAAACGCTCATACAAGTCATAAACGCCCAAGACATAGCGGTGAAAAATCTCTCCTTGCTGATCGGCTGGCCAGGCAGCTGAGAAGACATCCGTCAGAGGGCGATTCATATCCCATTTGATATAATCAAGCTGCGCTTCCTCGATAACCGCTAATAGACGCTCAAAAATCTCATCCACTACTTCCGGCCGAGAATAGTCCAAAACAAACTGGTTCCGACCATGGTGGGGCTGTCTATCTGGCACTGCCAGCAGCCAGTCAGGATGAGTTCGGTAGAGTTGGCTGTCCTTATTGACCATTTCCGGCTCAAACCAAAGACCAAACTGCATGCCCAAACCGTGAATACGCTCTGCTAGCGAGCCCAGCCCCTTCGGCAGCCTTTCTGGATTGACAAACCAATCCCCCAGCCCAGCGCGATCGTTAGTCCGCTGGCCAAACCATCCGTCATCTAGCACAAAGAGCTCCACTCCTACATCTTGAGCCTTTTCAGCAAGCTCCAGCAGCTGATTCTCACTAAAGTCAAAATAGGTAGCTTCCCAGTTATTGATGAGAACAGGACGCGCTCGCTCGCGCCAGTAGCCCCTAGCTAGGCGTCGACGAAATAGCTGATGAAAGACTTGACTCATGCCGTTGAGGCCCCGCTCAGAATATACTAGCAGAGCTTCTGGACTGGTAAAGGACTGGCCTGCAGCCAGCTTCCACTCAAAACCAAAAGGATTGATAGCTAGCTGCAACCGGGTCACATCATAGGTATCCACCTCAGCCTGAATGAGAAAATTACCTGAATACACCAAGGCCGTTCCTAGTACTGGACCTGAAAATTCAGTCGTTTCCGGTCGCTTAAGAGCCACAAAAGGATTGTGGTGGGGACTGGAAATGCCGCGGGTTGACTCAATAGACTGAATCCCCTGCTGAAGCGGGCGCTCCTTGATATGGCGTTCCCGGGCCCATGCCCCTGATAACTGCAGCCAGTCATAATCAGCATCTGGCAGATCAAGCGACAGACTAGCTAGGGATTCCAAGTAGCAAGTTTCCCTGCCTTGATTAATCACTTTGCTGGAGCGAGTGATAACCGGCCAATCAGCAAAAATCGTATAAAACAGCTGAACTTCTACTTCTGTCACCTCATCTCGTAGGGTTAGAATAAGAGTCTTAGCCTCCGTTTGAGTCTCTGTATAAGTAGCGGGCAGCCCCTCTAAAGCAGGCTTACCATCTACTATCTGATGACTGACATAGACAAAATCAGTAATACGCGAGCCATTTTCCTGCCGCAGACAGATAGCGGGATGACGAAAATCTGTCGTGCCGTATTCTGGAAATTCCTGCCGCACATGCTCCAAAGAATAGCGTAAATCTCCTTCTTTCCGATAGGTCGTCATGGGCCGATGCTGCAGCTCCACCAAATAAGAATAATCCCGCTCTGGTACCACCGCTCCGTAGTAAAGCTGCAAGAGTTTACCATCCTCATAAACCCGAAAGATATAAGAAATCTCACCGTTAGTCAGATGAAATTGCCGGCATTCTTCCTTAAACAAAATATTCGCCTTATTCATGGTCTTCTCCTTTCACAGTCTGCAATCCTGTTTCTCCTTTCATTATAAAAAAGGCTCCCCCTTTTGGTAAGCCTTTCTTTCTAGTATTATTTATCTAAATGTGACTTTTTACAGCTCCTGCCCCAGATGAGAGCTGGCCTTGCGAAAGTTCAAGGGCGACTGGCCACGCGCCTTTTTGAAGGCTTTTGAAAAGCTCTGTGTTCCGGCAAAGCCTGTCTTACTGGCAATCTCTTCCACCGAAAGCTGGCTGCTCGTCAGCAGATCAGCTGCCATATTGAGCCGCAAATCATTGCTGTACTCCTTAATCCCCTTGCCTACTTCATCCTTGAAAAGCCGAGATAGGTAGGAAGGGTGCAGCGCCAATTTCTGCGCCAACGCCTGCACAGATAAATTTTCTGGCAGATGACTGCTCAGCAATTCCAAAACCTGCTGGACATAAGGATTGACTCGACGGCTTTCCGTGATTAAGGATGCCTGCTTGATACGCTGGGACAAGAGCTCTAAGAAGCGATAAACTTGCCTTTGCAGAGCCAGTTCAGCTGTTATTCCGCTGCCCTCATAGGCCATACTTTCAAAGACCAAGGCCTTAAATTCCTGCAAAGAAGTCAGCTCAAAAGACCATTGGCCAGACTGTAAGCCCAGATCCTGCAGATAGCGAGGCAAGAGACGCCCACCCAGTCCCATCCAGACATAAGACCAAGGCTCTTCCCTGTCAGCCTGATAAAAGACCGATTGACCTGGCGGCACCACAAAGCCCTGCCCTTCCTGCAAATCATAGCGCTGATTGCCCACGGAGTAAGTCCCCCGTCCCTTCAGTACGATGTGAATGACATAAACATCCCGAACAGCCGGCCCAAAGCTATGATGGGCTTCCGTTTTTGAATAACCGCAGAAGGCAAAAAAACAATCTTCTTGCCCAAACTGCATAGACTTAACCAAGGTCAGCGAATGCTCCATCAACTCCTCCTTAGATTTGGATAAGATTTTTATCCTTATTATAAAACAAAAACCACTAATCAGCAAATGAATCTGATTAGTGGTTTCTTCATTCATCTTAAAAAGATTGAACGGATGGGTTATGATTGAAGAGGGCATGGGTAGCCTTATAGATATGGTAGGCTGTTGCAGCGTTATTCATAGTGTAAAGGTGTATGCCCGCTACATCTTGGGTCACCAAGTCAACAATTTGGTCCACAGCATAAGCCAGACCAGCTGCTCTCAGAGACTCTGGGTCATGTTCGTACTTATCCAGAATAGCCCGGAATTTTCTTGGCAGCTTGATATTCTCACAGGTCTTGAGCAGGCGCAGAGCCTGATTGCGGTTGAGAATCGGCATAATCCCAGCATGGATTGGCACTTCAATACCAGCTAAAATGCACTTGTCCTGAAAATCATAAAAGCGCTCATTGTCAAAGAAAAGCTGAGTCACCAGACTAGAACAGCCAGCATCCACCTTTTTCTTGAGATTTTGAATATCCGAAATCTGATTTGGAGAATCCGGATGGCCCTCCGGATAGCAGGCTCCAATGATGTCAAAGTGCGGTGCTTCTGTCTTAATGTATTCAATCAAATCAGTCGCATAGGTAAAATCATCCTTAGGCGCTACATCTGGAAAAATATCCCCTCGCAAAGCCAAAATCTGATGGACACCAACCCGATCCAAAGACTGCAAGATATTGGACACCATGTCCTTGGTCAGATAGACCGCAGGTAAGTGAGCAATCGTCGGAATCTGGAGATCATTGGCGATGAACTCGGTCAAACGAACCGTCGTCTCCTCAATGTCAAACTTATTATTGCTGGCAGTCACACTGATAAAGTGCGGAGCCAGATCTTGCATCTCTCTCAATGCCTGAAAAATCTTATCATTGCCTACTGCCGGATTGGGAGGAAATACTTCAAATGAGAGACTGGGTGTGTGACGACGAACCATATAACAAAAAGTTCCTTTCAATGATGGTAGTGATAGCCGAGGGCAACCCTAGAAGAACAACTTCTGCAGGATTGTCAGCTCTGCTTCAATTTTTGGGGTATCCTCCATCAAGATCAACTTTTGAGGTTCCAGGAGGATTATTGCAAATGTTGTCTAGCTGCTTTGGCTGCTTCTACTAAGCGCACCAAGCTAGCCTTGGTTTCTGGGATACCACGAGTTTTAAGACCACAGTCAGGGTTGATCCAGACCTTACTGCTTGGCACCTTAGCCAAGATAGCTTCAATCGTATGGTCGATTTCCCCTTCATTTGGCACGCGTGGTGAGTGGATGTCGTAAACTCCAGGCCCCACTTCTGTCTGGAAGTTCTTAGCCTTGAGCTCATCCAGGATTTCCAAGTTAGAGCGGCTAGCTTCAAAGGAAATCACGTCCGCATCCATGTTGTCGATCGCAGGGATGATATCTGTAAATTCTGAGTAACACATGTGAGTGTGGATTTGCGTATCGGGAGCTACTGTAGAGTGTACCAAGCGGAAGGCTGGAATTGCCCAGTCAAGATAATCTTCATACCAGTCACTGCGGCGGAGTGGTAATTTCTCACGAAGAGCAGCCTCGTCGATTTGGATAATCTTAACACCAGCAGCTTCAAGGTCAAGTACTTCATCTTTGATTGCAAGAGCGATTTGAAGGGTAGAATCCTTGATAGAGATGTCTTCACGTGGGAAAGACCAGTTGAGGATGGTTACAGGTCCAGTCAACATACCCTTAACAGGTTTGTCTGTACGGCTTTGTGCGTAGCTAGACCATTTAACAGTGATTGGGTTGAGACGAGTCACATCACCCCAGATGATTGGTGGTTTCACCCCACGCATACCGTATGATTGTACCCAACCATTCTTAGAGAAGAGGTAACCTGACAGGTTTTGACCGAAGTACTCAACCATGTCATTACGCTCGAACTCACCGTGTACTAGCACGTCAAAGCCGACTTCTTCCTGCCACTTGATCCAATCATCGATTTGCTCAGCCAAGAACTTGTCATAGTCTTCTGCTGACAGCTCGCCCTTGCGGAAAGCCAAGCGTTTGGCACGGACTTCCTTAGTTTGAGGGAAGGAGCCAATTGTCGTAGTTGGCAACGGTGGCAGATTGAGCGCCTTGTGCTGGATTTCCTCACGCTCTGCAAAGACCGGCAGGCGAGTGTAGTCAGCATCTGTCAAGCCAGCGATCCGAGCAGCCAGCTCTGCATTTTGCCCAACACGCTCTGCTGCAAAGAGAGCTTTGTTAGCTGCAAGTGCTTCAGCACCACCGCCATTGCGGATAGCATCCAAGTCACGGATTTCATCCAATTTTTCCACCGCAAAGGCAAAGTGGTTCAAGATTGCTGGTTCAAATTCTTCATTAGCAGTCGTAAATGGCACATGGAGAAGTGAGCATGAGCTTGTCAAAACAAGATTTTCAGCTGGAATTTGCTCAAGCACTGCCAAGCTCTTTTCATAGTTGTTGCGCCAGATGTTCTTACCGTTGACAATCCCTGCATAAAGAGTCTTATCAGCTGGGAAGCCACCTTTTACAAGGTCAAGAGTTTTCTTGCCTTCGACAAAGTCCAGACCAATCGCATCTACTGGCAACTCTACAAGGTCTGCATAGATGTCACGAACGTCACCAAAGTAGGTTTGAACCAAGACTTCCAAGCCTTTCTTGTCTGCCAAAAGCTTCTTATAAAGGTCCAAGAAGAGAGCTTTTTCTTCTGCTGACAGGTCTTTAACCAGACTTGGCTCATCCAGCTGGATACGCTCTGCACCTAGCTCTGCTAATTTGGCAAAAACTTCTTGATAGGCTGCAGCCAGGGCATCTACAAAGTCAGCCGGCGCTACACCGTCTTCAAAGTCAGATACTTGCAGAAGGGTGAATGGGCCGACCACAACAGGACGGGTTACCAAGCCCAACTCTTTTGCTTCTGCAAATTCATCAAAAATCTTATGCCCAGCCAGCTTGACTTGGGTTTCTTTTTCAAATTTAGGAACGATATAGTGGTAGTTGGTGTTGAACCATTTCTTCATCGGAAGGGCACGGACATCCCCTTTTTCGCCCTGATAACCACGAGCCAAGGCAAAATAACGCTCCAAGTCAGTCAGCTCCAAGCCTTGCACAGATGACGGCACCACGTTAAAGAGAAAGGCTGCATCCAATACATTGTCGTAGTGAGAAAAGTCATTTGACGGAATCTCTGAAATTCCTTTTTCCTTAACAATATTCCAGTGCTTAGCGCGCAGCTCTTTGGCTGCAGCCAGAAGCTCTTCTGCTGAGATTTCATGTCTAAAGTATTTTTCAGTTGTAAATTTCAATTCGCGGAATTCACCCAAACGTGGGAAACCAATGATAGTCGTTGACATAAACGTCCTCCAAAATTTTTCTTGATTTTATCTTATCAGAAAATCCCCCCTCTGTATAATTGGAATTTCCCAGAGTTTGATATAGTCTAAAACTATAACCCGGTTCTCTATGCAACAATAAAAGCTTATTTTTCAACTTCCATTGACTGAAATTATTGTTTGCTATAGGTAGAAATTATGACCTTGGAAAAAGAAAAACCAGCGAGAATAAAATCTCGTTGGTTTTTGATTATTCGATTGTTTAATGTTTCTGTAGCGCTGGATGCTGCTCCAACCATGCTTTTGCTTCTTGACTATTATGAATCTGAGTATCAGATACAGATGAATCATCATTGTAGCCATAAACTGGCAAGACATCTTCTCCCTTGGTCGCAAACCAATAAAGAAGTGTATCAAACCACTCATCTGGTGTAACCTTATCCGTCCTAACATAAAGCGCCCAATCTTCTTTAATCAGTTTAGACTCTATATCTGGATAAAGGCTGTAAAGATTGATGTTCACATCTTGAACCCTCCCGTCAAGTGTGAATTTTGCTATTTGATTCGAAGGATTCATATAGCCCTTAGTATCTATAACTTCCGAAAAATTTGTTGCTTTTGCCGTATTATAGATATCAGAATCCATGGTAAACTTTGTATCTTCTGATAGTTCTTCTATTTGTTCAGTTTCTATATTTAAATACACATCTTTAAAAGTTGGATGCTCCTCATCTGATAAATTCTCGATCCTTAACTCGAAGTAATGGGTATTTCCTAGATAAAAGGAGCCGCCGAAATTATTAAAAATAGGGATGCTTTTATTATTATATTTTCGCACAACCTTATAGAGATCAATCTTTCGTTCTGGCAGTTTCTCATCTTCTAAATTATAAAGAATGAGATTATAATATTCGTCTTTTAGCTGAAAGTGAGCTTTTAGAAAACCTTTTTTTGTATCTTTTATTAATGCTTCCTTTTTTTCATAAGTGATGGCATAGTTTTTACCAACCTTTATATTACTTGGAGCAAGAATATATTGTTTTTTATCTCCAAGGATTTGAATCTCTGAACGTCTTACTTTTGAGTGCGAATTACTCTTATATGTTATCTTCTGAGATTCATTCTCCGTTGATTTTCTATAAATAGTGAAATAAAAACTAACAAGCAAGATAGTCAATAGAAGCGAGCTGAGAATAATTATTTTTTTCTTCATCTACTTGCGCTCCCTTCAGCTTTTTTCTCCTCCTTCTCCACAACAAACTCTCTAACCAAGCGGTAGATAACTGCGAATATAGGGGTGAAGAAAATCATGCCGACCAATCCAAAGAGGTTGCCCCCAATCAGGGCGGCAGCTAGGGTAAAGAGAGTTGGGAGACCGACGGACTGGCCGACCACGCGCGGATAGATAACATTACCCTCAATCAGCTGCACTCCCTGAAAGACTGCGATAGAAAGGAGGGCTTTCCAAGGGCTGTCGGTGAAGATAAAGATAGCACCTAGAGCACAAGCTGAGAAAGGCCCGATGTAGGGAATGAAAGAGAGCACTCCAGCCAGAACTCCTGTCAAGGCCGCATAAGGCAGGCCTGTCAGAGAGTAGGCGATAAAGACTAAAACACCGACAATGACAGCCTCAATCATCTGCCCCATCAGAAACTTATCATAGGTCTCAACAATGACAGAACCGACATAGGATAGGCGTTTGACAGCCTTCTCCGGAAGCATAACCTGAAGGAGACGACTAGTGATTGTCTGCAAATGCTCCTTGCTGCTCAAGAAGGCAAACATGAGAAAAATAGACATGATGACCGAGAAGAAATTGCCAAAAATAGCAGAGATATTACCCGTCAGACTGCCCAGAAGATAGATGGCTCGGTTGACAATATCACTGTTTTGCAGCTGCTTGGTCAAATCTTTCAGCTGGCTAGAGGAAAGCAAGCCAGACTGCTGCAGCCACTTGGCTACCTGAGGCGCTACCTTGCCGATTGTTTCGCTCAGCTGATTGACCGCTGTGGTCAGAGTCGGCACGACAATAGAAACAATCCCTGTCATAATGAGAACTAAAATCAGCACCTCTAAAACTAAGGCCAAACCGCGCTGCAACTTCTGAGGGACTCGGCATTTGTCCAAGAGGTCTTCCAGTTTTTTCATTGGGACATTAAAGATAAAGGCTAGGACTCCACCCAGTATAATAGGCGAAAAAACCGAAGTCAAACTCTGCAAACCAGACCAGATATTCCCGATATAGAGAACCAGAGCCAGAGCGAGCGCCGCAAACATGATTAGTTTATAGGATTCATTTATTTTTTTCATAAGGCTTCCTTTTAAGGTTTTATCATTTCCTTATTTTATCATAATTTTCGAGGGCTTTCGAGCAGGAGGAAATGGGTTAGTCAGCTTTGTCTTCACTTTTAATTTTTTGAAAATCTTGAAGATAGAGGACCCCAGCTCCTATAGACAAAAGGCCTGCAAAGATAGCTAGAAAAGGAATAAATCCCATGATGGATGCAAAAAGCAACATCTGATGATTCATCTTATTGACCCTAGAGTCCCCACTATAATGAGACATACCAGCTAAGGAAAGTATCAACAAGAAAACATTAATTAGCAGAATCAGAAGTGCCCATATGTAATTTTCAATGAAGCTACCAATCAAATCAACAAACTCAAAACTCGATCTTTGTAAAGAAAAATACATGATAAGAATTCCCGCTATAATACTCGCAACCCCATTTACCAATAACAATTTATTTGACTTCATAGAAATCTCATTCTTTCTTTTTTAAACATAGTATACCTAGCTACTTTCTAATCTGTCAACCATTATAAAAGAATGATTGTCACATCCGATAAATCCGTTTTCATTCAAATTATCTTATGATAAAATAACTTTATGCACAAGAAAACGATTATTGATTTTAAGCAATTGGGCCAACGCCTGATTTTTACGAATCCCATCAAGGAGCTAAAGACTCGCCGTCTGGACCAAGTGGAGGAACTTTTGGCAGAGATTGAGGGCTGGCAGGAGAAAGGGTACTATGCTGTCGGCTATGTCAGCTATGAAGCAGCTCCAGCCTTCGAGGAAAAGTTCCAGGTTCATCAGGCCCCACTCCAGAAGGAATACCTCCTCTACTTTACTATCCACGATAAGGCTGAGGAGGCTTCCATTCCCTTGACCTATGAGGAAGTGGAAATGCCAGCAGTTTGGCAGGAGCTGACTTCTGAGCAAGAGTACCAGAAGGCTATCGAGACTATCCATAATCATATCCGCCAGGGTGATACCTATCAGGTCAACTACACGGTGCAGCTGTGCGCGGAGCTCAATCCTGAGGATAGCTTGGCTATTTACAACAGGCTAGTCGTTGAGCAAAATGCGGCCTACAATGCCTATGTAGAGCATGACGAGACTGCCATCTTGTCCATCAGCCCTGAGCTCTTTTTCGAGGAGCACCGAGGCCAACTGACCACTCGACCTATGAAAGGGACCACAAATCGGGGACTGACCTTAGGGCAGGATAGGGAGCAGGCTGCATGGCTGGCCCAGGATGCTAAAAACCGAGCAGAAAATATGATGATTGTCGATCTGCTGCGCAATGATATGAACCGTATTTCTCAAACAGGCAGCGAGCGGGTTGAGCATCTCTGCAGTGTCGAGCAATACTCTACAGTATGGCAGATGACCTCTACCATCAAAAGCCAGCTGCAGGAGAGAGTCGGGCTGGCAGAGATTTTCAAGGCGCTCTTTCCTTGCGGATCCATCACAGGCGCGCCTAAGATTTCGACTATGGCTATCATCAAGGCGACAGAAAAAGCGGCCCGCGGGGTCTACTGCGGTACAGTCGGCATCTGCCTGCCAGACCAGAGACGGATTTTTAACGTCGCCATCCGCACCATTCAGCTGGAGGGGAAAAAAGCTATCTACGGCGTTGGCGGAGGCATCACTTGGGACAGCACCTGGAAATCCGAATACATCGAAACCCAGCAAAAATCGGCCGTTCTCTATCGAAAGAATCCGCGATTTGACCTGATTTCTACAGGAAAAGTAACGGACGGAAAGCTGACCTTGCAAGACCAACACCTGCAAAGACTGACAGAAGCAGCTAGCTACTTCGCCTATCCTTTTGACCAAGACAAACTGAAGCAAGTGTTAGAAGAAACCTGCGCTCAGCTGGATAAAGGACAGGATTACAGGCTGCGTATAGCTCTTAAAAAAGACGGCAGTATTGAGCTAGAAACGACTCCTCTACTGCCACTGACGGATACTTTCAGAAAGGCAAAATTGGTCAAGCAAACAGCCAATCTAGCCCAGCCTTTTACCTATTTCAAAACCAGCCATCGGCCACATCTGACCTTGGAGCAGCAAGAACAGATTTACTACAATGCCCAAGGCCAGCTACTGGAAACTTCTATCGGCAATCTGCTACTGGAGCTAAACGGCAAACTCTACACGCCTCCAGCTGAACTAGGCCTGCTCAAGGGCATCTACCGTCAGCAGTTATTAGATAAGGGTCGAGCTACTGAGAAGATTCTGACTCTGGCTGATCTGGCTCAAGCGAAGAAAATCTACGCCTGCAATGCAGTCAGAGGGCTGTACGAGCTGGAGATTGATAAAGGAGTACTCTGACATGAAAGTTATCTTTCTGCACGGACTAGGGCAAGATGAGCATTCTTGGAAGGAAGTTCAAGAAGCTCTAGCTGATGTCCCGACGGAGTCGCTGGCTCTTTTTCCGAAGGGCAATGAAAGCTACCAAAAAATTAGACAAGAAACCCTCCAGAACCTTCAGGCCCAAAATCAGCCTTTTATCTTAGTCGGTTTGTCACTCGGTGGCCTGTTGGCACTGGACCTGGCTGACCAAGCCCTTCCTCATCTGAAGGGTTTGATTTTATCCGGAACTCAATACAATTTAGCAGATAATTTTCTCTACAGACTGCAGATTCTCGCCTTTAAACTGATGCCCAAAAGTGTCTTCAGCAAGCAAGGAGCCGATAAAAGCCAGATGATACGGATTTTGGCCGAGCTACGAAAGGTAAATCTCACTGATAAAATTAAGAAAATCAAGCTTCCCAGCCTGATTCTTTGCGGCAGCAAAGACAAACCCAATCTAAAGGCTGCCTATGAGCTTAACAAGCTGCTGAAAGGTTCTCAGCTTCGCATTATAGAAAAAGGTGGCCATACTTTGAATAGCCAAATGCCAGAAATATTTGCTCAAATAATAGAGAAATTCCTACACGAGTTCTGACTCTTTTATAAGAACCAATCAAAAACTTTAGAAATATTTGAGAAATTCTTTATAAATATTTGAAAGTTTGTTGCTATACTAATTAATAAGAAGAGGAGTTTTCTCTCCTAAGATCATGAAAAGGAGACTTGATCATGGAAAATGTTTTGGTTTTACAGCAAGTCAGCAAAAAATTCGGCCGGCAGTACGCTCTGACCGATGTGAGTCTGACGATAAAAAAAGGAGATATTTACGGTTTGATTGGCAAGAACGGGGCCGGAAAGACCACTCTGATTAAGGTCATCACCCAGCTCTTGGAAGCAAGCAGTGGCAATGTCTCCCTCTTTGGCTCTCAGAACTATCAAGAATGGACGCAGAGCCTCAAACGGGTCGGATCGGTCATCGAAACACCGGTCGCTCACAACCACCTGACAGCCTATGAAAATCTCAGCTACTACTGTAAGCTCCGCCATATTCCCCATGCGGATAAGGTCATCCGTGAAACCTTGGAATACGTGGACTTGACAGATACCGGCAAGAAGAAATTCCGCGACTTCTCACTCGGAATGAAACAGCGGCTGGGTCTAGCTATCGCGCTTCTTACCAGACCTGACCTGATGATACTGGACGAACCTATCAATGGCCTGGATCCAGTCGGCATCAAGGAATTCCGCCAGCTGGTGCAGCGACTCAACGAGGAGTTTGGCATGACCTTTATCATCTCCAGCCATATCCTGTCTGAACTTTACTTGGTGGGTACTCGGTTCGGCATTATCGAGGAGGGACGGCTGATTCGCGAGATTTCCAAGGCGGAGTTTGAAGAACAGAGTGAAGACTATATCGTGCTTAAAACGTCACAGTTAGAAGAAGCCAGCCGGCTGATTCACGACCAGCTCATGCATCGCATCAAGGTGGTCAATGCTTCTGACGAGATTCATATCTTCACCCATTCTCATGAGATTAGCAAGATTGTCAAGGAACTTGCGGTCGCAGATATACCGGTGCAGGAGATTTACTATGCACGACAAAACCTAGAAAACTTCTTTACAGACTTGGTCAAATGACAAAGGGAGGCTTATCATGATGGATTTCATTCGAGCCGATTTTTACCGGCTCATGCGTTCAAAAGGCTTTTGGATTACTGAGTTTTTCTGTGTGATTTTATCAGCAACCTTCTTCCAGGCAAATATTCATTTTGGAGCAAATATCTCCAGAAATGAGGCTGCTAGTCAATCTCTAGGAAAACTAACCGGCCTTCAAGCTCTGGACTATTTTGCAGGCAAAACAGACAGTCTGCTCTTTTTCACCATCATTGGTATCGGTATGGTCCTTGGAGTGGACCTGTCTCGGAAACTTTATAAAAACTGTCTGAGCTACGGCATCTCTAAGCTCAGCTATTATTTTTCTAAGTTCTTTGTTTGTGTTAGCATCGCAGCCTTTCACTTCCTGCTGATTTTATCTATCTCCTTTGTGACTGCTAGTCTGTCCAACGGAATTGGAAGTGCCCCCAGCTCTTTTTTGCCTCAGCTAGGAGCTGCTCTCTTCGTTCAATTTCTCAGCACGATTACATGGATTGCCATCATTTCTTTTGTGCTCTATGCCAGCCACTCGATTATATCTAGCTTTCTGACCTATTTCCTTGGCGGTACTTTACTGACTATTCCCCTCATCTTTTATCCGGATAATGAATGGCTAATCTGTCTGACCCTGCGCTTTAACACAAATATGGCAGCAGATGGCGGAGCTGTTATCAAGGCTATCCTGACAGTGGTAACGGTCACCCTAGTCTTTCTGATTAGCGGGCTGATGGTTTTCAAAAAGAAAAATTTATAAAAAGCAGGAACAATCTTAATCATTCAGAGGAGATTTCATGTTACATACCATTCAGGCGGAGCTCTACCAGCTTGTCCGCTCCAAGCTTTTTTGGCTAATAGAAGGGCTGCTCTTTTTTCTCATTTTCATCAGTTCTCTTGGTGAAAGAAACTTTAATTTTTATATCTCTACATCTTCTGATCCAGAAGAAATAGTCATCCAAGGTTGGACAGGATTTGAAGCTCTCGGGCAGCTTGCTAAAGAGTTCCTGCCCTTTGTCATGATTACTGTCCTTGTGCTCATCATCTTTCTGCTAGGTCGCGACCTGACTAGAAAGCTATACAAAAATATATTAGCTGGCGGGATTTCTCGGAAAGAATTTTACCTATCCAAAATAGCTGTTCTTATCACAATTATCATCTTGCAAATGGCGGCAGCTTTTGCCGCAGCCTTTATCTTTGGAAGCCTCTTCCATGGACTTGGGACTATGCCAAAGAACTTTTTCTGGAGCTTTTCCTTGTCTTTCTTTCGCTCCTTTCTCTTTATTATGACCTGCAGTTCTGTAGTTACCTGTCTCCTCTACCTGACCCGCTCCACCCTGGCCAGCTATCTCGTCTTTTTCGCCCTGATCATGCTTCAGTCTAGCCTCGTCATCGTTTTCCCTCAGTTAAATTCTGAACTATTTTTATTCCTTATCCTAGCTGGTTCTCTCTTAGGTGGTTACCAAGCCTTCCTGCACAGAGACTTATAAATTTAAGCAGTCAGCCCTTTGGCTGCTTTTTTATTGCTTTTGGATTGGTTCTGCATTTCTTTAGAAATATTTTAGAATTTCTTGAGAAATATTTGAAATCTAGCTTGTATACTAAAATCAAATCTAAGAAAGCGAGAATATACCATGCAAACTGTTTTAGAAGTAAAGCAAGTTACCAAACAATATGGCCAGCAATATGCCCTTAATCATGTGAGTCTTTCAATCCAGAAAGGTGATATTTATGGACTGATTGGCAAGAACGGAGCTGGCAAAACCACTCTTCTCAAGACCATTAGCCGGCTCATTCATGCCAACAGCGGAACCGTTTCTGTCTTTGGTTCGCAGAACTCTAAGGAATGGAATGAAGCCCTGCGCAAGATAGGTACTGTCATCGAAACACCAGTCGCTTACAATCAGATGACTGCTTATCAAAACCTCAACTACTACTGCAAGGTCCACCAGATTGCCCAGCCCGACCAGCTCATCAAGGAAACCCTGGCCTATGTCGGATTGAGCAATACTGGTAAAAAGAAATTCCGAAACTTTTCGCTAGGAATGAAGCAGCGCTTGGGGATCGCTATTGCACTTATCAGCAAGCCTGAACTCATGATTCTAGACGAGCCCATCAACGGCCTAGATCCTCTTGGCATCAAGGAATTTAGACTGATGATTCAGCGGCTCAACCAAGAATTGGGAATCACTTTTATCATTTCCAGCCACATCTTGTCCGAGCTTTATCTGGTAGCCACCAAGTTTGGAGTGATTGACCAAGGACGGCTTGTCGCAGAATTCACCAAAGATGACTTTGACCGAGCCAGTGAAGATTATATCGTCCTCAAGACCAGCGATAGAGAGCAGGCTGCCAATCTCATCCAAGGCAAGCTCCACTACCAGCTCAAGGATGCTGATAAGCCTGACGAACTGCACATTGTTGCCCAAGAACAGGAACTAAATGACATCAACAGGGAGTTGGTCCTATCCAACATTCATGTCAATGGTATCTATGCAGCTCACAAAGATTTAGAAAAATACTTTACAGATTTAGTCCAGTAAGGAGAAAAACCATGTTACATACTTTTCAAGCAGATTTTTACCGCTTCTTTCGTTCCAAGGCTGTTTGGATTACCGAATTCATCTTTCTACTGACGACCTTGAGCGCAGTCTTTGGCAAATTAAATGCCGTCCAGCTTATACAAGCGGTGTCCAACGCTATCGGTAATAATACTTTTATCATCATTATCCTCTCTATGGTCGTCATCGGGACAGATCTGAACAAGCAACTTTACAAGAATACATTAACCAGCGGCGTTTCCCGTACTAGTTTCTTCGTCTCTAAAGCCCTAGTCATGGTCTGCGTAACGTTCCTGCAGTTGACTCTCTATTATAGCATCAACTTTATCCTAGCAGCCATTCTAAACGGTATTGGTGATTTATCCGCCACCTTCCTGCTTCAGTTTATTCTTCTATTCTTTGTGCAGTGCCTGACTGTCATTGCTTGGACAGCTATTATCTCCTTTATTCTTTATCTGAGTAAATCTATGATTGCTGCCCTGGGAGGTTACCTTTTCTGCGCATCTTTAACCGGAGCTCTTGCTCAATTTTATCCAAAATCTCTATGGCTGCAGCATTTCACCATGAGCTTTGATTTTGAGACGCTTCAAAGTAGCGGTGTAACCTTAAGAATTGTTCTAATTGCCTTGGTTTTAGAAACAGTCTTCACCGCAGCAAGTCTTTATACTTTCCACAAAAAGGATTTATAGTAAACAATGAGCTGGTTCTCGACTGGCTCATTTTAATCTTTTCAATTTTAAATTTCTTTAGAAATATTTTAGAATTTCTTGAGAAATATTTGAAATTTAGTTTGTATACTAAAAGTATAAACAAAGTAATTAAAGGAGAAACATCATGCAAAATGTTTTAGAAGTGAAAGGACTCACTAAAAAATACGGTGATCAATATGCTCTGAAAGATGTCAGTCTTTCCATCAAGAAAGGAGAGATCTACGGTCTCATCGGAAAAAACGGTGCTGGTAAGACCACTCTGATCAAAATCATCACTCAAGTCATCTATCCTAGCGGAGGGACCGTATCTGTCCTGGGCTCTCAGAACCAACAAGAATGGACCAGAGCCCTCAGCCATACTGGATCTGTCATCGAATCCCCTGTAGCTCATGCCCACATGTCGGCCTATGAAAATCTGCGCTACTACTGTACCGATCGGGGCATTCCAAATGCTGACAAAGTCATCAAAGAAACCCTGCAATATGTCGGCCTGACCGATACTGGAAAGAAGAAATTCCGTAACTTCTCTCTGGGGATGAAACAGCGGTTGGGCATTGCCATTGCCATTTTGGGGCGTCCCGACTTGCTCATTCTGGATGAGCCCATAAATGGTTTAGATCCAGTTGGGATTCAGGAATTTAGAGAAATGGTCAAGCGCCTCAATCAAGAACTAGGCATCACCATCATCATTTCCAGCCATATCCTGTCCGAGCTTTATCTAGTAGCAACTCGCTTTGGCTTTATCAATCAAGGGCATTTCATCAAGGAGCTGTCTAAGGAAGAATTTAACCGAGAAAGCGGCGACTATATCATCCTCAAAACGGATAATATCAAGCAAGCTGCCCATTTAGTGCAAGACAAGCTCGGCTACCAGCTCAGACCGACCAACAAGGAAGATGAGCTGCATATTTCTGGTAAGGTACAAGAAATTCGCAAGATTGCCAAGGAACTAGTCCTAGCCGACATCCCAATCGGGGAAATCTACTACGCCCACAAAGACTTAGAAAAATACTTTACAGACTTAATCAACCAACAAGGAGGAAACACTCATGTTTAATAGTATCAAGGCGGATTACTACCGTCTCTTCCGCTCCGTAGGATTCTGGGGAGTGCAGGCTTTCTGCATCTTTGGAATTCTCCTCGGCATTTTCACTTCCAAAGTTGTCAGTTCCGACAACGGTATCTTTTTTGCCATAGATGTCGTCTCCTACAACAGCGGCATGCTCTTTATTGCCTGCAATGTCATGACTAGCTTGCTTCTCGGTGTTGATCTCAATGACAAACTTTATCACAATAACCTGACTACAGGCAAGACTCGGACCCAGTATTACTTCTCTAAATCACTGACTATCGGTAGCTTACTGCCTATGCAGTTCATACTACTCTACATTTTTGGTATTGTCATCGAATTTGTCCGAACCGGTGGTAATATGGGAACCCTGCCAGATAATTTCTGGGGACAATTCGCAATACTCTTTGTCATGCAGGTCATCTGTACCTATGCTTGGTACTGCATTACCAGCTTTGTCCTCTACTTGACTCGAAACTATAGTGTCGTCTTTATCACCTATATCATGACCTACATCTTACTCGGCCTCCCTAGTCAAATGGTTGATGCCAATAATGAATGGTTCAAGGCTATCAAGATGGAGTTCGTCTACGGAGACGCTTCAATACCAAGTGTCATCATCAAAACAGCTATCTTTGCTCTCAGTCTGATCACGGTCTTTAGCTTAGCAGGACTGGCTACACTGAAAAAGAGAGATTTGTAAAATAAAAACTCAGCTAATCACTAAATTAGCTGAGTTTTTTTGAGCGGATTTTAATTGGATGATGAGCAGATTTCACCCTTTCTGGTCTAGCCCTCTTTATCGGCTTTCTTTCACTGCTTCCAATCTTGCTTTTTCAAGAACAGACTGATACAGACTCCTAGGATAAGGTAGAAAGTGACAAAGGTAAGACTAGCTGCCAAACTGGTCGGATATGGAAAGATCTTGCCCAGAGGAAAAAGAACATTAGATAGAAATCCGAGGGGAACAAAGAGCAAGAATAAAATCAAGGCTAGCTTAACCTGAAAAGAAGGTCTTACCTCGGATAGATTGCGGCCCGTTCCCCACACCAGCAGCCCTACTCCCTGAACGATCAGCACCGGCGTTAGCAAGATACTGATCTTGAGAAAATCAGCTAGGATAATGGAGAGGATGATGCCCAGACCGACAAAGCCAAGAGAGAGCTGATAGCAAATATTGCTGGCTATTCTCCTGTGCTTGATTGACTGCTCTTCCTCTTTCTGGACTACAGGCTCAATTCCCTTGAGCAGATAGTCTGTGGTCACCTCAAAATAGTCACTCATGGAAATGATCTTATCTAAATCAGGCATACTCTGCTCGCTCTCCCACTTGGAAACGGCCTGTCTAGACACACCGAGTTTTTCGGCTAGCCCCTCCTGAGAAATGCCCCGCACTTTTCGCAGGTACTGGATTCTGTCTGATAGATTCATGGATTGTTTTACCTACTCTTTCTTATTTTTTATACTTTCTTTCATTGAAACTTATTATAGCACAAGGCGGAGAGACTGCAAAGTCTGATTGTCATCTCTTCATAAAATGCTAGACTTCTTCTTTAGATGGAAGAGCTTTTTCCTCCCTATCCGTTCGATACCAGAGATAGATACTATAAAGTGTCAGGAGAAGCACACCACCAAAGTAAAAGAAGGGATTAACTTGAGAGAAATCCAAATTGTTAGCTTGAGCTATTCCAACAAAAGTCGGGATGAGAGTGTTGGAGAGTGCATGAAAGATGTTACAAGCAAGGACAGACTGGGTCTTCTTATACAGAGCTGCAAGCCAAAAAGATAGAAGGATACTGAAAATGATAAAAACTGAGAACAGATCCTGGCTTCGATCATAAAAGCGATCGTAAAACCAGAGAGGGATATGCCAGATGGCCCAAATAATACCGGTCATCAAGGTAGAGACAAAGAAAGAAAACTTTTTCTCTAAGGCTGGCTGTAGGAAACCGCGCCAGCCAAATTCTTCAATCCCGCCCGATAGGACAATACAATAGATAAAAAACCAAGGAAATCTTAATAAAGCGCCGTCTACCAGCTTGCCGCCAGAAGCTAGGGCATAGAAGGCGGTCAGACCGCCACCATAGATTAGCAAGTAGAGCCAGGTCTCTTTCTTGCCTGAAAAGAGATAGGAGCAAATGGCCTTGAAGCCTTTCTTTTTCAGTACGATCAGGCTGGCCAGCATAGGCCCAAACATAGCAATACCATTTAGAATAGCTTCAAGAGCTAGATAGGTTGTAGGTGGACTGTCTGGCCAAAGGTTTTTGAGGATAATGTCCAATAGCCAGAATCCCCATGTCCAGCCGAAGTTCCAAGCCAGGAACGGCAAAATTAGTTTTGGTTGTGGTTTGATAGTTGTTTCTGTATTCATGAGAATACCTCCTTATAATATAATTAAACTCAAGTTTTTGATCCAAATCTTCAAAGACAGCGACTCGTTCATTCCGAAATCAAAAACTTGGCTTCTGCTTTCAGATTAACAAAAAAGCCAGTTGCCTTTCTAGCGACTGGACTTGGAATAAAGAAAAAATCTAGTTGCTTTTTGAGTGATTGAACTTGGAATCAGTGTCAACTGTCAGTTGCAAGTCAGTTATATCAAGGATTTAGAGCAGTCGGCTGATTTTTCACTTCGACTGGTAAAATGGCCTTTCTAAGATAATTGGCTTTTCAAATCACAAAACAGAAAGGCATTTTTATCATGCCTTTCTTCGATTTAATCTAAAAATAAACCTCAGCCAATTCGAAAATTAGCTGAGGTTTTTTGAGCGGATTTTGAGACTAGCTGATAGAGCTGAGCCTTCCTTGTTTTGATTTTTTAAGTCTTTTTTACAAAGTCACAACCAGTTCAAACCAGTCGGCCTCGGCTTTCATTGTCAAGTCTCCGCCTAGGATTTCGACTAACTGCTGGGTGATGTAGAGCCCCAGCCCTGAAGACTCCTCGCTGCTGGATAGATTTTCTGAGTAAAAGCGATTGGTCAGCTTATCCAGATATTGGATAGGCTGCTGGACGATATTTTTGACGGTAAAGATACAGTGCTCGCCGTCTTTTTTCAGCGAAATGCTAGCGGCCTTACGACCGTGCTTGAGGACATTGCTTATCATATTTTGGACAATGCGCTCTAAAATTTCTGGGTCTGTCTCTAGCTCTAGACCTTCAGCCAGCTCTACCTGCAGGTCAATCTGGGCTTTCTGAAAGGCATCATAATAGGTAAAAAGCTGCTGGGTTACCAGCTGGGATATATCTGTCGGTTGGACATTGGCCCGAATGGCTCCCTCCATCAGCCGGCGGTACTCCATCAAAGCTTCCAGCCGTTTGGATACCATTCCCAGACTATCTGCAATTTTGACCAGCTGCTGACTTTCCTGACTCTCATCCTTCAAGAGCTGCTGGGTGTAGCCACTGGCAATGGTCAGAGGAGTGCGGATATCATGGGCGATATTACTGATGGCCATATCCAGCGTCTTCTTTTCCTGCTGGACGACAAAGGTCGTCTTATCTAGCTCCCTAAAGAGCAGCTCTGCTTCCTCTGTCAGCTCCAAAATACTAGGTGCATGAGCAGCAGGAGTCAGACGATTCTGGCTCCCTGTCTGCCGCTTCCGACGAATCTGCTGAGCCACATCCTTGACCGCCAGATGATAGCGTATGAAACCAATGGCCAGAAACAGACTGATAAGGGCAAATAAAATGACTAACACCAACATATCAGTCCTCCTTGAGCCGGACACCCAGTCCCCAAACAGTCTCTATGTATTCCTCTGTTGGGTCCAACTGAGCCAGTTTCTTACGTAGATTGCTGAGGTGAGTATTCAGGGTATTATCCCCAGGCAGATAGCTCTCTTCCCAGACCTGCTCAAAGAGCTCTTCCTTGGTGTAGATCTTCTTGGGATGACGAAGCAAGAGCTGGAGGATATGATATTCTTTCTTGCTCAAACGGACGCTTTTCTCACCACAGACCGCCTCAAAGGTAGCCTTGAGCAGACGGATATTTTTAAAGGACTGGCCTTCTTCCTCGCCAGTCAAAGCCTGCTGGCTGCGCAGCTGCACGGTGATACGGGCAAAAACCTCATCCAGATTGAAAGGTTTGACAATATAATCATTAGCACCATTCAGCAGGTACTGGCTAACAAGCGCTTTCTCACCAAGGGCCGTCAGCATGACCACAGGCACCGTAGCATTGCTGCTGCGAATTTCCCTCAACACTTCATCGCCATTCTTCCCCGGCAGCATGATGTCCAAAAGGACCAAATCAATCTCCTCCCGCTCAAACAGAGAAATGCCCTCCGTCCCCGAATAGGCAGAATAAACCGTGTGTTCCTTCTGAAAAAGATCTTTTAGAATTTCATGAATATCACTATTATCTTCGATGAGTAAAATATGAGCCATAAACACTCGCCTCCAGAAATTTCCTATCACTAGTGTAGCAAGGATAAGAGGCTAAGTCAATAAAAGATGGACTATTCGAAAAACTTTAGAAATATTTTAGAATTACTTGAAGGATATTTGAGAATCGAACTTTAAAATAGAAAGAAATAAGAAATTTATGTGCTATAAAAAGGAGGCTCGATATGTTTAAAATTTTTTGCAAAATCGTTTTTAGAAGTATTACTTTCGCCCTTGAGGGCTAAGGAAAAAAAGCTGAGACATTCATATCTCAGCTTTTTTCTATTTTACAGATGCTCCGTTAGTCGCGATAACTTCCTTATACCAATCAAAGGATTTTTTCTTGGAACGTTTGAGTGTTCCCTTTCCTTCATTGTCCCGGTCCACGTAGATAAAGCCATAGCGCTTCTTCATCTCGCCAGTGCCAGCTGATACTAGATCAATACAGCCCCAGGTCGTGTAGCCCCACAGAACCACACCGTCTTCATTGATGGCTTCTCGCATGGCCTTGACATGGGCAGCCAAGTAGTCAATCCGGTAATCATCAGCTACATAGCCATTTTCATCTGGAGTATCCACTGCGCCCAGACCGTTTTCCACGATAAACATGGGCTTTTGATAGCGATCCCAAATGGTATTTAGCGTAATGCGCAAGCCCAGAGGATCAATCTGCCAGCCCCACTCAGAAGCTTCCAAATAAGGGTTTTTGAGAGAAGCAAAGATATTGCCCTCGGTCAGCTCATTAACCTTAGGATCTCCCGAAGCTACCCGGCTAGAGTAGTATGAGAAGGAAATGAAGTCCACCGTATGCTCCTTGAGCAGCTGCAGGTCTTCTTCTGTCATCTCGACAGTGATACCCTCGCGCTCCCAAGCTTTCTTGGCATAGTTAGGATATTCTCCACGCGCCTGCACGTCGATGAAGAAATAGTTTTTCCTGTCTTCCTCCATACCAGCCCATATATCGCGTGGATGACAGGTATTAGGATAATTTTGACCCGCCGCTAACATACAGCCGACCTTATTTTCCGGATCAATCTCATGAGCCAGCTTGGTAGCAATAGCTGAGGCAACCAGCTCATGATGGGCCGCTTGGTACTTGACCTGCTCTTCATTTTCGCCTTCTTCAAAGCAGAGCCCCGCCCCCATAAATGGTGCATGGAGGATCATATTAATTTCATTGAAGGTCAGCCAGTACTTGACCAAGCCCTTGTAGCGGGTAAAGAGAGTACGGCAGAGACGCTCATAAAATTCCAGCATCTTACGGCTCCGCCAACCACCATACTCCTCAATCAAGTGCATGGGACAGTCAAAGTGAGTAATGGTCACCAAGGGCTCAATGCCGTACTTATGGCATTCCTTAAAGAGGTCTTCGTAAAATTTCAAGCCAGCTTCATTGGGCTCCATCTCATCCCCCTTAGGAAAAATCCGGCTCCAAGCAATGGACAGCCGATAGGTCTTAAAACCCATCTCACCAAAGAGGGCAATGTCCTCCTTGAAGCGATGGTACATATCAATGGCTTCCTTGGCTGGGTAGAAATAGCCATCCTCAAAGTCAAACATCTTTTTCTTACCTGTTATGATAGCCAGACGCTCCTCACCAATCGGCACCACATCTACATTGGCCAGCCCGCGACCATCCGCATCATAAGCACCCTCGCACTGGTTGGCAGCTGTCGCTCCGCCCCACAAGAAACCATCCGGAAAAGTCAGTTTTTCGGTCATCTTTTTGCCTCCTTATCAATTAAACGTTTTTCTTATATTATAATAAACAATCAGCAAATAAACTTCTAGCATCCTATGGAAAATTGATACTATTCCAAGTTCTATGGTGTCTGTGAGGTTCGGCATTTCCGATACTCTTCAGCTCATGTGGAGGCACCTCAAAGGAGGTCAAGACGGCAGGACGTCCAGTTGCTGGCCAATGAGGAGAGAGGTGGCATTAGGAGGGGGATCAACTAATCTGTATTTTATTTGTAATAGCATAGATATCATTGTCATCTATCAGGAACTGGCTATCATCATGAGGATCCACATAGACTGGGATAGGTCTAGGATTCTGGCTGTAAGAGATAAAATGATGTTCTCTTAAAGGAAGGCAAATGCTGGTTTGATAGGGCACTTGGTTAATATCAAATTCAAGCCAAATCTCATGCAACGGATTATACTCTCTAAACTGTTCAGCGGGGATAACATCGATAATATATCCGTCATAGACAGGCCCTAGTCTTCTGGCTTGAGCGAGGCTAGCCTTCTTTATCCAAGCAGCAATGATTAGAGAGAGAATCTTGCCGACTAGCAATAGACTAAAGCCAGGCAAGAAGACTATATAAAAGAAATGACGGTTTTCACTAGAAGCACTCTGATAAGGATACTCAGGATTATAGGCAATAGGGATTTGACTTTGAATTTTGGGTTGTGTAAATCTACCGAGAACAGAATGGCCTTCATAAGTTACGCCGTCTACTTGATATTGGTAGATGCTATTATAAAGACTTAATCCTCCTCCTCCTCTACTTCCTCCGGTTTCATACACATCATAGTCAATGACTTGAGCGGATGTAGTTTTCCAACCATAAAATACGGCTTTGAATTGCCCTGTTGCAGTGATACAGATATAAGTGAGGGCTATCATAATCAGGCTTAGGTAGACTAAAGATACAATGGGATTCTCTTTACGAACTGTTCCCTCAACAATGCTGATGCTTTTTGCCGCCTTGGGTTGCGGCTTTGGCTCCTGTAGAGGATTAAAGGCCTGATAGAGGGAGCCGGCAGCAAATGCCATAAATAATAAGAATCCCAGCAATGGCATGAGTACAAGGACAGGGATGGGGATGTCATTCTTATATTGGCTCTGATCAGGCGACTTGGGATTATAGAGAATGCTAATGGTTTGCCCAGACTTAGGCACTTCATATTGATAGATGTCTGAAATCCCTTGGTAGGTTTGGCCATCAACAATGTAGTGATAAATAGGGTAGTAAGTGGGCGTAGAGCGATTTTCCGGACTGGTCGTAAAATCGCTCACCTCAGCCGTTATGGTCTGCCACCCCTGAAATCGACTCTTATACCAATTAGTGGACGAGACATCTTTCAGCATCATGAACAGAAACGACAGCCCCACGAAACAGCTGAATAAAGCAAAGAGTAGTTTGTATAATTTGTTTGAAATAGTATTGTCTTTTGTCATATTATCCTATTATACCATAGGTCAGGGATTTTTAGCCTTTTTATACTCATCCAAAATCAAAGCGCAATTTTTTATAACCACCTTGGTTTAATCGAGCTCACAACTGAAATAACAAACTCCCAATCTAGCATTTCTCTTCAGACCAGTGATAGATTTTCCTTATCAGTGCGATAAAAAATACATATTACTAAAGGTCTGTTATCTATGCTACACTAGGAACATCAAGTGTTTAAGGAGTGAGAGCCGTGAACTGGGACGTCGTTAGTGATTACTATCCCCTCTATCAAGAGGCCTTTCTTTTAACCATGTTCATCGCCTTTTGGGGGATTTTGGGATCAATTGCTGTCGGATTCTTAGTCAGTCTGATTCGCTTTTACAAGATTCCAGTTTTGAAGCCGCTAGCAACCGCCTATATCGAGTTTTCCCGCAATACGCCACTGTTGCTGCAGCTTTTCTTTCTCTACTTTGGCTTGCCTCGTGTTGGACTCGTTCTATCCTCTGAGGCTTGTGCGACGATTGGGCTAATCTTTCTGGGCGGTTCCTACATGGCTGAGTCTTTCCGAAGCGGCCTAGAAGCAGTCAGCCAAACGCAGAGGGAAGTCGGACTCTCTATCGGCCTACGACCAGTACAAGTCTTCTACTATGTCATCCTGCCTCAGGCTGCAGCTATTGCCCTGCCTTCCTTTAGTGCCAATGTCATCTTTTTAATCAAGGAAACCTCAGTATTTTCAGCTGTTGCCTTGGCAGACCTAATGTTTGTAGCTAAGGACTTGATTGGCCTTTACTACGAGACAGATACAGCTCTGCTCATGTTGGTCATTGCTTATCTGATTATTTTGCTGCCAATTTCACTTGGCTTTAGCTGGATAGAAAGGAGGCTGCGGCGTGCAGGATTCGGGCATTCAAGTTCTCTTTCAGGGGAATAATTTCTTACGTATCTTACAGGGGCTGGGCGTTACCATTGGTATTTCCATCCTCTCGGTCATCATCTCCCTTATCTTGGGAACTATTTTTGGCATCATCATGACCTCGCACTCAAAAGTCGTGCGCTTTCTGTCCAGAGCCTATCTAGAGTTTATCCGCGTCATGCCCCAGCTGGTTCTGCTCTTTCTGGTTTACTTTGGCTTAGCCAGAAATTTCGACATCAATATCTCTGGTGAGCTTTCAGCCATCATCGTCTTCTCTCTTTGGGGAACTGCGGAGATGGGAGACTTGGTACGAGGTGCTATTACTTCCCTGCCCAAGCATCAGTTTGAGAGTGGTCAGGCACTGGGACTGTCTCAGCGCCAGCTCTATGTCTACATTATCATCCCACAGGTACTGCGTCGGCTTTTACCACAGGCGATTAATCTAATCACGCGGATGATTAAGACAACCTCACTCATCGTCCTTATCGGAGTCATTGAGGTTGTCAAGGTCGGCCAGCAGATCATTGACAGCAATCGTCTGTCTATCCCTTCTGCTGCTTTTTGGATTTATGGCTGCATTCTGCTGCTTTACTTCGCAGTCTGCTTCCCTATTTCTAAGCTGTCCTCTTATTTGGAAACCATCTGGAAGGAGTAACGGACATCATGTCGGAAATCATTTTAGAATTACGGGACATTCGCAAGTCTTTCGGTAGCAATGCCATCCTTAAAGGCCTGTCTCTTTCTGTCCAAAAAGGAGAGGTCGTGGTCATCCTAGGATCATCTGGCTGCGGCAAGTCGACCCTGCTTCGCTGTATCAACGGCCTTGAAAGCATCCAGTCTGGCGATATTTTACTGGATGGCCAGTCCATCCTCAGCCAGAAAAAGGACTTCCATCTCGTTCGTCAGAAGATTGGCATGGTCTTTCAAAGCTATGAGCTCTTCCCCCATCTGGATGTCCTGCAAAATCTGATTCTTGGTCCCATAAAGGCTCAGGGGCGCAAGAAAGACGAGGTCATTAAGGAAGCTGAAAACCTGCTGGAGCGGGTCGGCCTGGCTGATAAAAAGCACAGTTTTGCTCGCCAACTGTCTGGCGGCCAAAAGCAGCGGGTGGCAATCGTCCGTTCGCTCCTCATGCACCCAGAAATCATCCTTTTTGATGAAGTAACTGCTTCGCTGGATCCCGAGATGGTTCGCGAAGTGCTTGAGCTTATTAATGACCTGGCTGAGGAAGGCCGGACCATGCTGATTGTGACCCACGAAATGCAGTTCGCCCGCGCCATTGCCGATCGGATCATCTTCATGGACAAAGGTGGTATCCTCGAGGAAAATACCGCCCAACAGTTCTTCAGCCAACCCAAAACCCAGCGAGCCCAGGAATTTCTCAATGTCTTTGACTTCAGTCATCTAGGCTGACAGTTATGCCTACCCCACCACTGAGGTGGCTGCTCTTTGGTATCTCTGTGTTTTCTTCGCATTTCCATATCTTATAAAGGAGTCTCTTATGAAATTATCTAAAACAATCTTTGCTTTAACAACTCTAACTCTGGCTTTCTTCCTTGTCGCTTGCGGAACTTCCAGCAAGAAAGATGCTGGTAACAAAGATGCAGCTTCCAGCAAAACGGTCAAGGCTCGCAGCCTAGAGGAAATTAAAAAGAGCGGCAAACTTCGTATTGCAGTTTTCAGCGACAAGAAACCGTTCGGCTATGTAGATAACAACGGCAAATATCAAGGCTATGACATTTATCTGGGCGACCAACTAGCCAAAGATTTAGGTGTTAAGCCAGAGTACGTGCCTGTAGATGCTGCCAACCGGGCTGAATACTTAATCTCCAACAAGGTCGATATCACCCTAGCCAACTTCACTGTCACAGACGAGCGGAAAAAACAAGTTGACTTCGCCTTGCCTTATATGAAAGTATCTCTCGGAGTCGTATCACCAAAAGGCTCAGTTATCACCAAGCCTGAGCAGTTGGAAGGAAAGACCCTAATCATCACCAAGGGAACCACGGCTGAAACCTACTTTGAAAAGAACTACCCGAATATCAAACTGCAAAAGTATGATCAGTACAGCGATGCTTACCAAGCCCTGCTGGACGGCCGCGGCGATGCCTTTTCTACAGACAATACTGAAGTCCTAGCCTGGGCGCTGGAAAACAAGGGATTTGAAGTTGGCATCACTTCGCTGGGTGACCCAGACACCATTGCCCCAGCTGTGCAGAAAGGCAATACCGAGCTGCTCAACTACATCAACGACGAAATCAAGAAACTCGGCAAAGAAAACTTCTTCCACAAGGCCTATGAAGAAACTCTCCACCCAACATACGGCGAAGCTGCTAAGGCTGACGACCTAGTTGTTGAAGGCGGGGAAGTTAAATAAACCTGCTGATATAGAGCAAGAAGTTGGACAAAAACTTAATTTCTAGCCGAAATATAATAATAGTTCACATAAAAACGCATAAAATCAACACTTTTGTAATCAGTTGATTTTATGCGTTTTTTCTATGTTAAACAGACCTATTTCATTCGATAAAAATCAATCACTAGACCAGCCGGACCTTTAACTAGCAGGGACTCCGTTCCCCAATCAGTTACAGCTGGGTCGTGTAAAATCTCAGCACCAAGCTCTTTCAATCGTTTGTAGTTCTGGTTTACATCCTCAACCTCGATGTGAAGAATGATTCCTGACTGGAAATTTTCCAAAGGAATCAAATGATTTTGGGACAACATGAGGCAATGACTGCCAATCGTGAACTGAGCAAAACTGTCGTCAACATAGTCTGCCTCTTTATCCAAAATACGCTCCAAGTCAGCACAGACTTGGGGAACATTTGAAACGATAATATCTAATTGATTTAAATTCATTGACTATTCTCCAGAAAAAGACCAGATTGCTCCGATCTTTTCAAGTTCGACTCTAGGAAAATCAAAGAATAAAGGCTACAAAGCTTACATTTGATTTTCAACAAGAGGAATTATTTAATTGCGCGTGATTGCAATCCTTCTTCTTCCAAGAAGAGGCGGAATGGTACGAGTTCTTCTGCTTCGTATTTTTCCTTGAAGGCTTTGATCGCATCTTCTGAGTGAAGTTTTGGATCGAGTTCAAGTACTTCTACTGGAAGCGGACGGTGTTGAGTGATGCGGGCATCGATGACAACAGTCTTACCTTCTTTGTTGAGTTTTACAGCTTCTGCAACGACTGCGTCAATGTCTTCGATGCGGTCTACTGTAAATCCAACAGCTCCTTGAGCTTCAGCGATTTTCGCGTAGTCAGCGTTAGTGAAGTCTACACCAAACAAGTGTTTGTTTGTATCTTCGTATTTGTTCTTGATGAAGCCGTACTCAGCATTTGAGAAGACAAGGTTGATAACTGGAAGGTCATATTGAACGTTTGTGATCACGTCTGGGTAGCACATGTTAAATGCACCGTCACCCATGATGTTCCATACTTGGCGATCTGGATTGTCTTTCTTAGCAGCGATACCACCAGGAAGGGCAATACCCATTGTCGCAAAGAGCGGAGATGTACGCCACATGTTCTTAGGTGTCATGTGAAGGTGACGAGTCGATGTTTGAGTTGTGTTACCTACATCGATTGAGTAGATAGCGTCTTGGTCAGCATGTTTGTTAATGGCATTGTATACTTGGTACAATTGCAATTCACCCTCAGTTTTACCTTCGAGTTTGTTCATGTAATCGCGCCAGTTTTGGTTGTTCTTAACGTTTGCACGCCACCATGGAGTAGATTCAACTGGGTTAACTTTGTCAAGGATTGCTTTCGCTGCTTGACCTGCATCACCAAGGATTGAAGCGTCAAGGGCATGACGCTTACCAAGTTTGTAAGGATCGATATCCACTTGGATGAATTTTTCAGTGTTCTTGAAGGCTTCGTAAACTTCAGCAAATGGGAAGTTTGAACCAAGGAAAAGAACTGTGTCTGCCTCAAAGACAACTTCGTTGGCTGGTTTCCAACCAACACGGTAAGCAGAACCTGTCAGACCTTCGTAGTTCCATTCAAAAGCTTCAAAGTTTTTACCAGTTGTGATGATTGGTGCTTTGATTTTACGTGACAATTCAGTGATGACTTCACCAGCTTTGACACCACCGTAACCAGCATAGATAACTGGACGTTCAGCATTGTTCAAGATTTCAACTGCTTTGTCGATTTCAACTTCGTTCAAGGCAGGAGCAATAAATGAACGTTCGTATGAACCTGAACCGTAGTATGAGTTTTCGTCGATTTCTTGGAAACCAAAGTTTACTGGAATTTCAACAACAGCTGGACCTTTTTTAGAAACTGCAGCACGGCAAGCTTCGTCGATTACTTTCGGCAATTGCTCAGCGTAAGCGACACGTTTGTTGTAGACAGCGATACCGTTGTACATTGGGTTTTGGTTAAGCTCTTGGAAGGCATCCATGTTGAGTTCGTTGACTGGACGTGATCCAAGGATAGCAAGGAATGGAGTATTATCCATAGCTGCATCGTACACACCGTTAATCAAGTGGGTCGCACCTGGACCACCTGAACCAACTGCAACCCCGATTGAGCCGCCGAATTTAGCTTGCATCACCGCTGCAAGAGCACCAGTTTCTTCGTGGCGAACTTGCAAAAAACGGATATCTTTGTCTTCAGCCAAAGCATCCATAAGTGAGCTGAGTGTTCCTGATGGGATACCGTAGATGGTGTCTACGCCCCATGTTTTCAATACGTTGAGCATTGCTGCAGATGCAGTAATTTTTCCTTGAGTCATTCTAACTCTCCTTTAAATCTATTTTGATCCTTTAAAAATGTAGCATAGCGCTTCTACTCCATCTTTGCGATCAGGTTTCGTTTTGAAAATGAGTTTTTTCTGACATTTCTCATGAAAACGATTTACAAAACGATTACAGTATTAATTTATCACAAAGAGATTCACATATATAAGAATCTGCTCAGAGATGCTCAATCCCTATTACATAACAGATGCTCTTTTTTTGAGAAAATTTCACAAACTATAGTAAAATAGGATATTTTATTATAATTTGCATGCACCTCTAAGACTTGTAGCTGTAGGAAATCAAACAAAAAGCGATACAAAATTCTGTATCACTTTTTATTTCATTTAATCAATTTTCTCAACATTGAGAAGCAGCGAGCTAGTCAAAACAGACAAAGAACTAAGGGCCATAGCAAGACCTGCTAGTTCTGGATTGAGGGTCAATCCCAGTCCTACAAAGACTCCAGCAGCAATTGGAAGCCCAAGGATATTGTAGATAGAGGCCCAGAAGAGATTGAGTAAGATCCTGCGGAAGGTCTTTTGACTCATGTCAAAGGCGCGCACAACGCCAAGTAAATCATTTTGCGTGAGCACGATGCCACCGGACTCGATCGCAATATCCGTTCCAGATCCCATAGCGATCCCCACATCTGCGATCGAGAGAGCTGGAGCATCATTGATCCCATCTCCAACAAAGGCGACCTTGCTAGCTTCTTGCAGTTTTTGGATGGCGCTAGCTTTTTCTTGAGGAAGGACATCAGCAATGACGGTGTCAATTCCCACTTGCTTAGCAATAGCTTGGGCCACCCGTTCATTATCCCCCGTTAACATGACCGTTTTCAAGCCCCGTTCTTTGAGCTTTTTGATCGCTTCTTTTGAGCTGGCCTTCGGAGCATCTTGAATGGCAATCAAGCCAATCACTTGCCCATCCACAGACAAACTGATCACTGTTTTGGCCTGCTCTTGCAACTCTACCATCCGTTTTTCAAGCTCCGGATCCATCGCTGTCCCGTCATGAAGTTTGCCATTTCCCAAGGTCACCAACTGCTGGTCGATCTGACCTTGGACCCCTTTTCCTTCAATCGCTTGGAAGTTTTCCACAGGGAATAACACCAAACCTTTTTCTTCTGCTTGGGATAACACCGCTTGGGCTAGTGGATGTTCTGAAAAAGTTTCAAGACTAGCAGCCAGTGTCAAGACACGCGCTTCATCTCCTACAACATCGGTTACAAGTGGTTGGCCAATGGTAATAGTCCCTGTCTTATCAAACACAACGGTTTGAATCTTTTGCACTTCTTGAAGAACCGTTCCATTTTTAATCAGAACCCCCATCTTGGCACTACGGCCGGTTCCGACCATCAGGGCTGTTGGGGTTGCTAAACCAAGGGCACAAGGACAGGCAATAATGAGGACAGAGACTGCATAGAGCATGGCCTCTTGAAGCGACGCGCCCAGAAGCACGGACCAAACCCAGAAAGTCGCAATGGCCAAAATCGTCACCACTGGAACAAAGATACCTGAAATCTTATCCGTCAAATCTTGAATAGGAGCACGACTGGATTGGGCCATTTTGACAAAGTCCACAATTTGAGATAAGAGGGTCTCACTACCGACTTTTTCAGCCTTAAAGAGAATGGTCCCATTGCTGTTGATAGTGGAGCCGATAACTGCATCACCAACTGATTTTTCCACAGGCAAGCTTTCACCTGTCACCATCGACTCATCAATGGTCGTACTTCCTTCTACAATCGTCCCATCAACCGCAATCTTTTCCCCAGGACGGACCCGAATCAAGTCATCAATTTGGATATCTTCTGCCGCCACCTCGACATAGTTCCCATCACGGAGAACTTGAGCCGTTTTTGCCTGCAAATCCAACAACTTTTCCACAGCCTCGGAGGCATTGTTACGCATCCGTTCTTCAAAGATTTGCCCTAAGAGGATAAAGAAGATGATAAAACCCGCAGCCTCAAAGTATACTGGCTGACCAGTAAAAAGGGCAAATACACTATAGACATAGGCTACCAGGGTTCCAAGAGCTACCAAGGTATCCATATTGGAATGGTGCTTCTTAAATGAGGCCCAGGCACTCTTGATAAAAGGAACTCCTGCTACCAACATGATCGGCGTTGTCGCTAGAAAAGTCCCCCAGCGACTGACTGTATGGGATACAAATCCTGCCATCATCCCGATCATCAAGATCAATAAAGGAAGGGTAAAGATACTAGTAATCCAAAAGCGATCCCGTAAACTTAAGACACGACGGCGTTTTTCCACAACCGTGTAGGAACCCTTTTGCATCTTCATTCCACATGAAAACTCGAAGTCCCCTGTTTCTGTCGGGGTAAAGGATATCACCTTATCCACACCGACTTCCAAAGGCTCTAAAATCCCCTGATCTTCAAACAAAATTTCCTTGTAACAGCCGGAAGGATTGACCCGATGGAAGGTGATTTCAGCAGGGATCCCTTTTTGAAGTTGAAATTCTTTGGGACTATAGCCCTTTTCTGCTGTAATACGGATCTTTTGCACTCCGTTTTCCACAACTGCTTTTTGTTTTTCTACCATACCTACTCCTTTATTCCACAATCATGTGACCATGCATCATGTTCATTCCACATGAATACCCATATTCGCCCGCTTTTTCTGGCGTAATTTCAATGACATGTTTTTCACCTAAAGGCAAATCTTCGTGAACGCCAAAATCTGGAAAGATCACTTGAGCCAGACATGAAGATGGATCCTTGCGATTAAAGATGATCCGGGCTGGAACATTCTTTTTCAGGACAATGGTTTCAGGCGAATAGCCCCCCATGACTTCGACTTCAATTTCTTGATAACCTGATTTCTGACGAGCGTGGCCGCTTACCTTTTCATGCTCTGCAAAGAACCACCAAGCAATAAAAGCAACCACAAGTAAACAAACAATACTAATCAACAATCCAAACATGGAATTTCCTTCTTTCTACTACATACAATTGCAAGGGACTGTTTCGACAGCCTCTGCTTTCTTTTCTTCCAGGACCTGCTGCAGCTGATTAAGATCTGCAAGCGTAAAGTCACTCTCCTGAATCAAGTTTTCAAGCACCTGGACAATCCTTTTGGAGCAAACCTTGTCTTTCACATCCTCAACGACCAAGTCTAAACTCTGGTCCTGCTTCAACAAAGCCGAGTAAACAAAGGCTTTGCCTGATTTTTCTCTAGTCAAACATCCTTTCTCCACCAAGCGGGTCAAGAGAGTCTTGACCGTCGACTTCGACCAGTCAAAGCGCTCGGACAAGACGGCGATCAAATCCGTGCTGGTCTGCTTGCCTTCCATCCAGATAATCTTCATGATGCGCCATTCCGCATTGGAAATTTGCATAGCTTCTCCTTTCAAAATCTACATTTGTAAATCTTATGATACTATTTTATCTCTAAGATTTACATTTGTCAACCAAAAGTTTTTAAAAAAAATCTTCCTTTGAAGATTTGTCTGGTTGGGCTTTTTTCGCTCCCTATTTTTATCTCTATAACGTCTCCTGCAAAGCCTTGGACAGGGCTGCATAGCCAGCAATGGTCAGATGGAGGCCGTCAGTTGTGTAGTCTGGGCGCAGCTGGCCTTTCTCGTCCAGAAAAGCATCGTAGAGATCAATAAATTGGACATTCATGTAGGCGTTAGCCAGCTGGCGATAGGCCTGATTGAGGGCCTGAATCTTTTCATTGCTGCGGACATAGACCGTGCTCTTGTAGGCTGGATCTTCATTGACCGGCAGGACCGACAGCAACTGGAGCTGAGCCAGAGGATAGTCACGAGAAATCTCCTGAATAACGGCTTCCAAATTGGACAGCGTTTCTGTCTGAGGCATCTCCTTGCCAATGTCATTGGTACCTATCAGGATAAAGACCTTATCCAAAGCCTGCCCAAAGAGATGGGCATCCAGATTTTCTAAAAGCAAATCAGTCTTATAGCCCCGAATGCCGCGGTTGACCAGCCTTTTATCCGTCTGCAGGAGCTCATAGAGAGGATAGTATTCCACAATGGAGTCTCCGATAAAGATGATGTCTGGATCCTTGACGGAGAGTTGATTGAGTTCTCTGTAGTTTTGCTGCAATTTTGCCTGCTCCTTGAGAAGCCATTCTTCTAGTAATTGTACTGTCATTATTCTTTTTCCTCTTCTAAGTATTGCTCAATCACCTGTAGAACACCGGCTTCTGTATTGGCCGGCGCTAGGTAATCTGCTACCTTTTTGACCCGCTCATCCCCATTCTCCATAGCGTAAGAAATACCAGCTAATTCAAGCATTTCTATGTCATTTTCACTATCGCCAAAAGCCATGATTTCCGAGCTTTGAATCTGCCACTTAGCCATCAGTTGCTGCAAGCCCCAGGCCTTGTGCATCCCATCTTGGAGGATGTCAATGGCTCCATAACCACTGGGAACAGCGCTCAATCGGCCTGCAAAATGCTGATTAATCAAACGAGCATGCTCTGCTGCTGCAGCCTCTTCTACCATCATACTCATTTTCAAGACCTTGTCAAAGGGATAATCCTGAAGACTAGGAACAAAATTCATACGCTTATAGAAAAGCTGGGCCATTTCCTTGGTCATAACCTTTTCAATCAAGGGAAACTCTGTTCCCTCCTGAACAAAGCCGCCTCTTTCGGAGGTCACAACCAGCTGAAGCTCCCTTTCACGACCAGAAAAATAAGCCAACGCATCCCTAATCAATCCAGGTTCCCAGAAACTGCTCATGCTTAGCTGATTCTTTTCAAAAATCCTCGCTCCGTTGGCGACTACCAAGGTCATTCGTTCTACCAAATCTCCCAATAGCAGTCGCATCCGTGGAATTTCATTGCCAGTAGCCACCACAAAGCGAATGTCTCTCTTCTCCAGCTCATCTAAAATAGTGGTCAGACGCGGCAAATCCAGCTGTCCCTGTCCGTCCAGCAAGGTTCCATCCATATCTGTCGCTATCATCTTTACAGTCATCTTTTTATCCATTCCTATCTTTATCATCCAATTTGGACCGCCCCTTTTCCAGAAAACCTCTAACTTTTAGACATATTATACTACTTAAAAAAGTAAAAAGAAAGGCAAGAAGAGGCGGATAAGACGGTCGATTTTACAAAGAGCACTTTTCAATCTTCCAGTTTTATATTATAATCATAGCTATATTCCTGTCGTAAAATTGGAGGTCCTCATGAGCAAAAAAGAAGTCGCATTCCCACGCTACCAGCAGATTGCCGTCGCCATTGCCGAGCGAATTGTTGACGGCAAATATCCTATCGGCAGCAAGATCTATGCCCGCTCTACCCTAGCCAGTAACTTCAATGTCTCCCCTGAGACAGCCCGCAAGGCTATCAATGTGCTGGTAGATCTGGAAATCATGGAAGTCCGTCATGGCAGTGGAGCCTTCATTTCTTCCAAGGAAAAAGCCCAGCAGTTCCTTGAGACCTATAAAGATGTCAACTCTCTGCAGGACCTCAAAAGCAAGCTCCACCAGAGCATCCAGCGCCAAGAGGAAGAATTTGCCAACTTTTCCCAGTTGCTTAACCAGCTTCTCAGTCGAACAAAAGATGTCCAGCAGCGCTTCCCTTTCAATCCCTACGAGCTCCAGCTCTCAGCAGACGCCATTAATCTAGGAAAATCTATCAATGAACTCAATATCTGGCACTCGACTGGCGCTACCATTGTCGCAGTACAGCAGGGCGACCAACTCCTAATCTCGCCTGGTCCTTATACCAAGCTGGAAGCCGGCAATACTATCTACTTTGTTGGCAACGAATTATCAGTCGGTTTGATGCATAATTTATTTTTTAATGAAATTGAAACAAACAAGTGAAACAGCGCTTGTTTTTTCTTTGTCAAAAAGCAGAATAGACAGGCGAATCCGCTGTCTGACAAGGTTTTTATGACTTTCAGAAATATTCCAAAAATCCCCACTCCCTTTTTTATAATAGCCGAAAAAGGCCGGTCTGACGGTCTTTTGGGTTTGACAAAGTGACCACACGATGTTATACTGTGATGGTCTTTTAAGTGACAACTCATCAAAATAAATATGTAGTCACTTGTGTAAAAGGAGAAATACGTTGAATAAACTAGAAGTAAAACATTTGACTAAAATTTTCGGAAAAAGGCAAAAGCAGGCACTAGAAATGGTGCAGCAAGCCAAAAGCAAGACGGAAATTTTAGAAAAAACAGGTGCTACTGTCGGAGTTTACGATGTAAACTTTGAGGTTCAGACCGGAGAAATTTTTGTCATCATGGGACTGTCCGGTAGTGGGAAGTCTACCCTTATCCGCCTGCTCAACCGATTGATTGACCCAACATCAGGCGACATTTACATTGACGGCCAAGATGTGGCCAAGATGAACGAAGAGGAGCTGCGTGACGTTCGCCGCCACAAGCTCAATATGGTCTTCCAAAACTTTGGACTCTTCCCGCATCGGACCATTTTGGAAAATACTGAGTTCGGTCTGGAAGTTCGAGGTGTTGATAAGGAAGAGCGCACGCGCCTAGCTGAACAAGCTCTGGACAATGCCGGTCTCCTGTCCTTCAAGGATCAATACCCCGATCAGCTCTCCGGTGGGATGCAGCAGCGGGTCGGTCTAGCTCGAGCTTTGGCCAACAATCCTGATATTCTGCTCATGGACGAAGCCTTCTCAGCTCTAGATCCCCTTATCCGCCGAGAAATGCAGGATGAACTGCTGGATCTGCAGGCAGAGCATGAGCGTACTATTATCTTTATCACCCACGATCTCAATGAGGCCCTGCGTATCGGTGACCGTATTGCTATTATGGCTGACGGTCAGATTATGCAAATTGGCACCGGTGAGGAAATCCTGACCAATCCAGCCAACGACTTCGTTCGAGAGTTCGTTGAAGATGTGGACCGCTCCAAGGTCTTGACTGCCCAGAATATCATGACAACGCCACTGACTACTAACATTGACATTGACGGACCAACCGTGGCTCTTAATCGGATGAAAAAAGAAGAGGTCAGTATGCTGCTGGCTGTGGATAGGAAGCGACATCTTAAGGGTAGTCTAACTGCCGAAGCCGCTCGAGATGCCCGCAAGCAACATCAAGCACTGGCTGAAGTGATTGATAAGAACGTCCGCAAGGTCACTCAGGAAACCCTGATTACTGATATTTTCCCGCTGATTTACGATTCACCAGCGCCTCTGGCCGTTGTAGATGATAAGGACAAGTTAGTCGGCGTTATTATCAAAGGTCGAGTCATCGAAGCCTTGGCCAATACTACTGAATCTGAAGAATAAGGGAGGTTCGTATTTTGAATATTTTACAACAGCCAATCCCCGTTTCTCAATGGGTTGAGGCCTTTACTAACTGGGTAACTGATACCTTCTCCGGACTTTTCTCGGTCCTTCAGGCTATCGGAAATGCCATCATGAATGGAATGACAGACACCCTGCTCTTCATTCCGCCCCTGCTCTTTATCGCAGTCATCACTATTTTTACCTATTTGATTTCCAAACGTAAGCTGGGACTGCCCCTGCTCACCTTCCTAGGCTTGCTCTTTGTTTACAACCAAGGCCTCTGGGAAAATCTCATGAACACTGTGACCTTGGTCATCGTCTCCAGTGCCATTTCCATTATCATCGGTATTCCACTGGGGATTTGGATGGCTAAGAGCAACCGTGTCGAAGCCGTTATCAAACCATTGCTGGATTTTATGCAGACCATGCCGGCCTTTGTCTACCTGATACCGGCCGTGGCCTTCTTCGGTATTGGTATGGTGCCTGGAGTCTTTGCCTCTGTCATCTTTGCCCTGCCACCGACTGTCCGCTTTACAAATCTAGCCATTCGTCAGATTCCAACCGAGCTGATTGAAGCGTCAGACTCCTTCGGGGGCACTGGCAAGCAGAAGCTCTTCAAAGTTGAGCTGCCTCTGGCTAAAAATACTATCCTAGCTGGGGTCAATCAGACCATCATGTTAGCTCTATCTATGGTCGTTACTGCCTCTATGATTGGGGCGCCAGGACTGGGCCGCGGCGTTCTCTCTGCCTTGCAGCATGCCGACATCGGTTCCGGCTTTGTCAATGGGGTATCTCTGGTTATCTTGGCCATTATCATTGACCGCCTGACCCAGAAGCTCAACCAACCTCTGGCTAAAAAATCACCGGTCACTGCCAAGGAAAAACGCAACAAGATTATGCTCTGGTCTGCTCTGGCTGCTGTCATCCTGACAGCCTTTGTCGGAAATCAAGTGACCAAGCTCCAGCAAAGCAAAAAAGAAAAAGTCAACCTTGCCTATGTTGAATGGGACTCCGAAGTTGCCTCAACCAATGTCGTAGCGGAAGCTCTCAAGGAAATGGGCTACGATGTCACCATCACACCGCTGGACAATGCCGTTATGTGGAAGTCCGTTGCTAATGGCGAAGCCGATGCCATGGTTTCTGCCTGGTTGCCGACTACCCATGCTGCTCTCTATGAAGAGTACAAGGATAAGCTAGTGGACTTGGGGCCAAACCTTGAGGGCGTTAAGACAGGACTAGTCGTACCAAGTTATATGGATGCTGACTCTATCGAAGACCTGTCAGACCAAGCCAAGAAAACCATCACAGGTATTGAGCCCGGTGCTGGTATCATGACCGCGACTGAGAAGACTATGCAAGAATACAGCAATCTCAGTGGCTGGAATCTTTCTTCTTCCTCAACAGGAGCCATGACCACTGCTCTGGATCAGGCTATTAAGAATAAAGAAGATATCATCGTAACCGGCTGGTCACCTCACTGGATGTTCTCCAAATACGACCTCAAATACCTCAAGGATCCTAAGGGAACCATGGGTGGCAAGGAAGCTATCCACACTATGACTCGAAAAAATCTAGACAAGGACTTACCAGAAGTCAATAAGGTCCTGAATAACTTCAACTGGACCCAAAAGGACATGGAAGAAGTCATGCTTAAGATTAACGAAGGCAGCTCACCAGAAGCTGCAGCCAAGGAGTGGATCAAAAACCACCAAAAAGAAGTCGAAAACTGGAAGAAATAAAAGTATAGAAAAAAGGATGAATCAAAAGATTCATCCTTTATTTTATAAGGAGCCATTCTATTTTGTTTAAGTCATTCAATCCTGATAGAGACTGTCTCCATTCGTCGCAATGACTTCTTTGTACCAATCAAAAGATTTTTTCTTGTAGCAGGCTAGAGTTCCGCTGCCGTCATCGTTGCGGTCAACGTAGATAAAGCCATAACGCTTGCTGAGTTCTGCCGTGCTGGCTGAGACCAGGTCAATACAGCCCCAAGTTGTGTAACCTAGCAGTTCTACGCCATCTTCCAACGCTTCTCCTACCTGCTGCAAGTGCTGTTTGAGATAATCAATGCGGTAGTCATCTTCAACCCTTGGGCCATTTGGACCATCCACCAAGACATCCTTGGCCCCGAGACCATTTTCCACAATGAAGAGAGGGAGCTGATAGCGGTCATAAAAGCTATTTAACACCAAGCGCAGGCCGACTGGGTCAATCTGCCAGCCCCATTCCGAGCTAGCCAGATGAGGATTTAGGGTGCCACCTAAAAGATTGCCTCGGCCGGAAGAATAATTTTCCGGATCATGAGCCGCAACCACACTCATGTAGTAGGAGAAGGAAATAAAGTCTACAGTATTTTCAGCCAAAAGCTCTTTGTCTCCCGGCGCAAACTGAATCTCAATCCCATTCTCCTTGAAGAAACGATTGATATAGGCTGGATATTTTCCACGCGCATGGATATCAGAGAAGAGGTAGTTTTGATTTTCAAATTCCCGAGCTGCCAGCACATCTTCAGGCTTAGGTGTCATAGGATAGGCCGGCATGGCGAGAACCATACAGCCAATCTTAAAATCAGGATTAATCTCATGACCAATTTTCGTTGCCAAGGCAGAAGCCACTAGCTCATGGTGGACCGCTTGATAGAGGTCCTGCTTGGATAGTTCTTCAGCTGGCGTGGCAATGCCTCCGCTCATAAAGGGTGCATGGAGAACAGAGTTGATTTCATTAAAGGTCAGCCAATACTTGACCTTGTCCTTATAGCGGGTAAAAACCGTGCGAACATAGCGCTCGTAGAAGCCAATCAAATCACGGTTTGCCCAGCCATTGTACTGACGCGCTAAATGCAGGGGCGTTTCATAGTGAGACAGGGTAATCAGCGGCTCAATGCCATATTTAGCCAGTTCATCAAAAAGATTGTCATAGAATTGCAGACCAGCTTCATTGGGCTCCTGCTCGTCTCCATTTGGGAAAATCCGAGACCAGGCAATGGAAGTCCGGTAAACCTTGAAACCCATCTCCGCAAAGAGGGCAATGTCCTCCTTATAACGATGGTAGAAATCAATCCCTTCTAGCTTGAGATTATCTGGTGTCGGCCCCTCGGTAATCAAAGGATTGCAATCACCTGGCTTGGCTGGCACTCCGCCTTTTGGAGTCACATCCTGAACAGACAGGCCTTTTCCATCCAGATTATAGGCGCCTTCATACTGGTTGGCTGCAGTTGCACCGCCCCAGAGGAAATTCTGCGGAAATTTACCCATTTGCATTTTCTCACTTTCGTTTTTTTTGTATTTATATTATAATAGTTGTCAAACATATTTTCTAACACAATTATCTTAATTAATTGTACTATTCTATGAAAGAGTGTCCCCATGATTGATTTAGGCCAACTACATAAAAATACCGTTTTTAAAAACCAAGGAACCCCTTATTCTCTGACCCGCACCATCACTGAGAATGGTCATCCAGATATTCTTTTTCACTGGCATACCGATGTTGAAATGATTTATGTCCACGAAGGAAAAGCACAATTTCATATTGACGACGACTACTTTAACAGCGAAAAAGGTGATATTATCCTGATTCGCCCTAATGCCCTGCACTCCATCCACCCCATCAATGACGAGCGCCATTATATGGACGCTATTAATTTCCATCTGGATCTGATGGGCTACTCTGCCATGGACCAGGCCAGCATCAACTACCTGCAGCCCCTCTACAATGGCCAGTTGGACTTGACTCATGTTATCAAGCCTACGGATACGGCCTATGCCGAGATTCGCCAGTGCCTCTTAGCAGCTATGGAAACAGGCTATTTCCGCAAATCTCACTACGAGTTTCAGCTCAAAGCCCAGCTTAACCAGCTCTTCTACCTGCTCTTTGAGAATGGCTATGTCATTTCCAAAGACCTATCACCCGAAGGCTATCGCAAGGAAGAAAAGATTCGCTCCATCATCGACTACATCAATGCCCACTACCAAGAAGACCTGAATATTGACCAACTGGCTGGCATCTGCGGCTACAGCTCCACCCATTTCATGAACTTCTTCAAGAAGCATCTGGGCGTTTCCTGCATTGAGTACCTAATCCAATTCCGCTTGCGCAAGGCAGCCGAACTCCTGCAGCACTCCAACCTCTCTGTACTAGAAATCTCCAGCCAAGCTGGCTTTAATAACCTGTCCAACTTCAACCGCCAGTTCAAAAAATACTATCAAATGACACCAAGTCAGTATCGGAAGAAATGAAGCTCTACAATGGAAAATAAAAAGACGAATACCTGCTGACAAAATATGCTAGGAGGTATTCGTTTTTTGTAATGCTAATATTATAAGAAGTATTGAAACAGCAACATGTTTTGTAAGATATTATTCTAGATCTCGGTCCCTACCTTCTGAGCCATAGACTCTGTGATAGGCTTTGATATAAAAAGATATGGGTTTATCTGATTCGTTTTGGACAGTGATATCTTGATCACTGTCGCTTACACTAAAAACAAACGCTCTATTTTGGGTAAAGTTGACATCAATGCTATAGTTTTCGTTAAACTCAACACCTAAATCGGATAAAGCCTGTTCGTTTGGGATTGTTATCCCCCCATCCTTTTCATTATAGTAGTGAACAGACTTTTTTTCTGCATCATAGATATACTCATTTTCATCTATCTGCTCTCTCAAATAAGAATCGTATATTCTAATTTTCCCATCTGTTTTATCTTTAAATTTTAAAACACTGACTCCTGAACCCTTTATTAGGTCAAGATAAGGCTTTTTAATCTTTACATAAACAGCTTCACCTGGCTTTAATTTTACTAATTGGTAAGAGCCACCATGATCTTCTCCGCCAAAATAAACCAGATTCCAAATCAAGGTTCCCAAAAAGAGTAGACTAATCACTTTCCCATAAATGCTTTTGTAGAAAGGTTTCTTTATACAGATATAAACTATCCATGAAACAATAAAAACAACAAAGATAAATAAGAGTGGTAAAAAGTGAATTAAAAAGTCTATTAAAAGAAAAAGTTGTTCAAAAAAATTCATATTTCGCCTTTCTTTAATTCTCAACCAATATTTAGTTTCAACGAACAAGGATAAAGCTAGTTCCTATCATCCAATCATTTCTATACTAGCAAGTTCAGCAGGAGATTGAAGAGTCCTAACCAAAAGATAGCTAGCAACAAATTGCGCCCCTGCTTTTCTTTGAAGAAATTTCTCTGCAAAAACAGGCAGAAAATCATCAAAACCAGGGAGCACACTAGCAACAAAAACAAGATAAACATGGGTATAAAATACAAAAGAAGCCTCAAACCAAAATACATTTTATTTTCTTTCCAATAACATAATAGACGAGCTCGAAAGCGGTCAGTTTCATTCATTAACAGTTCTATAATCCTTTTTAATTATAACAAAATCTTAAATTTCAAAACAGCAAAAACCAGATTGGTAAATCCAATCTGGCTAAACTCATATTCAAGCAATTTATTGCCCCGGCCAATTCAGTCCAACATGAGACTTCATTTCCTGATAGGCGGTATCAATCCGTGCTCTGGTTTCTTGATCCAGTTTGTCTCGATACTTGCCACCTTCGACAAAGTCGTCCAAAATCCAGGTCTGGTAAGTGTATAAAGGAAGACCGTCTGCTGAAGTAGTGCCCTTTTCAACTCGGCTGACCCAGCTCGGATGAGCCTGGGCACTTTTTATCTGTGTGCCCTTTGGTGTCTTTTCAATGGTAACATCCATCAGCACTCCGCGCTCGGTCCAATGAGCATTTTCAATCTCCTCCATGGTTTCGATGCGCTGATTGGAAATGAAATTCCCCATAGAATACATGATCAGCTTCTTCTGGCCATCTTTCTCTAAAATCTCCGCCGGCTCAACCACATGCGGATGCCCTCCAAAGACGATATCTGCTCCCCAATCAACCATTTTATGGTAAAGGGTCATCTGCTCTTCTGTCGGCTCCAGCTGGTACTCTATCCCCATCTGAGGCATAACAACCGTGATGTCTGCTTCCTTTTCTGCCCGCTCAATCTCCGCCCGCATCTTTTCTTCATCCAGATCGGACAGGCGATTATCATAGTCTTCCTGACTGAGAAGCCCTTCCATTCCATTGTAGCCATAGGAGTAAGCCAACAGTGCAATCTTAATACCTTTGACTTCCTTTATCAAGAGCGGTGCCTGACTGCGACTTTCATGTGGATAAACACCGATGGGAGTGATTCCCTCTTTTTCAAAAGCCTGAGCTGTAGTGAAAACTCCCTCCAAGCCAGAGTCTAAAATATGGTTATGGGCCAGGTCCATCACCTGATAGCCAGCTCCTTGATTGCTGGAACTACGGCTTCTGGAGCATTAAAAAGCGGATAGCCATTCAAGGGATAGTCCGGCCGAATCGTGCCTTCAAAGTCCCCTAAGACCAAATCTCCCTGCCGAAGCCATTCCTTAGCATATTGGAAATTCTCAGAAAAATCATAAGTGCCATCTTCCTTCTGAGCGCTCAGATAGAGGCCATCGTGATAAAGCAAATCCCCAGTTGCCATGATGCGAACCGTCTGATTCTGAGAGGAATCTGACTGCTGCTCTTTCTTTGCAGAGAAGGAAAAGCTGAAGTCAGGTAAATGCTCTGACAGCAGAATTAAGCCAGCCGACAGCCCAACAACTGTCAAAAGCACTCCGACAAACTGGCGATTGCTAAGCTGTTTTTGAAAGAACTTAGGACGAGGAAACGGCAACTTCTTAATCCAATCCCGCCAAGCTTGGTAGGCATCTGTCAGGAGAGTATGCTCCGCAGCAAAAACTGATATCTTTTCCCAAAGTTCCTGAAAAAAAGTCTGAATCTTCTCCCAAAGAAATTTTTTATTCATCACATCTCTCCGCTTTTTCTTGCTTGATAATAGTGCATCAACATTTACTATATTGTACTATTTTTACCGCCAAAAGGAAAGCAAAGCAAAAAACAGGATCGGGGAGAAGCATGCTACAATCTCTAAATTGCGGCATTCTTCCACCATTCTCCTGCTTCATTTTCTATTTTTTCAAATCTAAGAGCCGATCACCGAGCTGAAACTCGGCTTTCATTCTTACACAAAATTTCCAACATCAACGGTCAGCACTTGGCCGTCTCGGACAACCTGTCGCCCCGCAATGTAGACATCCTGAACATCACTGCCTTTGACTGCGTACACTAGGTGCGACAGCATATTTTCCAAAGGATAGAGATGAAGTCGTCCCTTAGGCTGAATGACAATGAAATCGGCTTGTTTGCCCGCTTCCAGACTACCGATTTTGTTCTCCAATCCCAACGCCTTGGCTCCTTCAATGGTCAAAGCTTTCAAGGCCTGCTCAATCGTAAACTGAGTCGCATCTCCTGCTCGCATCTTCTGAAGGAGGGCAGCTGTCCGACCGTCTTCAAACATATCCAGATTATTATTGGAAGCGACAGAGTCTGTAGCTAAGCCAACGGTCACCCCAGCGGCTAGTAAGTCTGTCACTGGAGCTACACCAGAAGCCAGCTTGAGGTTGCTGATAGGATTGTGGGCGATGCTGACTGGTGAAGCCGCCAAATCCGCAATCTCTGAAGGATTCAGCTCAACCCCGTGAGCAAAAATGGCTGGTTGCTCCAAGTAGCCCAGGCCTTTTAAGAAAGCCAGAGGCCGTTTACCATAACGCTCAAGGATGATTTTATTTTCTTCCTGTGTCTCAGCTACATGGATATGAATCTTCAAGTCCTGCTCACGCGCTAGCTCAAGACTGCCCTTGAGCAACTCTTCGTCACAGGCATAAGGCGAATGAGGCGCCACCATGACCTGAAAATCTTCATCATTGTAAGAGAGAATTTTCTCAATAATAGCCCGAGTACGAGCCAGAGTCTCTTCTGCCGTTTCCGCCTCTAAGCTAAAGAGGGTTGGTGAGAAATAGCAGCGCATACCGGACTGCCGCACAGCCTGATAAATCCGGTCAATCTCCACTCCCTGAGGATTATACATATCGTTAAAAGTCGTTGTTCCTGACAGCAGCATTTCAGCTAGAGCCAGCTGGACAGCATGGGTCGTTAGTTCCGCTGTGAACTGGCTTTCTGCTGGCCAGATATAGTCCTCCAGCCATTCATGCAGATTGCTGTCATCACGAATCCCGCGCAGCAAGCTCATGGCCGAGTGAGTATGACAGTTGACCAGCCCTGGCATAATCCAAGCACCTTCATAATCTACTCTTTCACTGCAGTTCCCTAGCCAGTTTTCATCATAGGGACCACAGTAGGCAATGCGGTCGTCCTCAACCACTAGCAGCCCGTCCCGGTAAACATGAAATGCGCTGTCACAGGTCACCAGATTGACATTTGTATAAGCTTTCATACGCCCTATCCTCACTTTCCCAACACTTGCTTTCAAGAGATTTTAGCTATTATAACAAGCCTAATCTAATTGCGCAAGTCTTTTTTGAAAATTGTACTAGTAAAAAAGAGCCCCATATGGAGCTCTCCAAAACCAACTTAACGTTTATCAACTTTCTTAGTAACGAAGTCACCAAGAATTTGAATAATAAATACCAATATCAAAATACAAACTGTTGATACAAAAATAACATCTTGCATATTCCGAGTAAAGCCAACTTGATAAGCAAGGTTACCAAGACCACCCGCACCAATTACCCCAGCAATAGCAGTTGACCCTACTAGAGCAATAGCAGTTACAGTAATACCAGAAACAAGTGCAGGTAAAGATTCTGGAATTAGCACTTTCCAAATGACCTGAAAAGTATTAGCTCCCATAGATTCTGCAGCCTCAATGACACCAGACGGTATTTCATTTAGAGCAATAGAAACTAATCGAGCATAAAATGGAGCCGCGCTGATAACCAGAGTTGGAATTGCGCCTTCCGGACCAATAATTGTTCCCATGATTGAACGAGTAAAAGGAATCAATAAGACCAAAAGGATGATAAAAGGAATGGAACGAAATACGTTAATGATCCCTGCCAGTAAAAAATTAACAAACCTGTTGGCTAGAACTTTGTTAGGACCTGTAAGATAGAGAAATAATCCCAAAATCAATCCTATAACAAAGACATAAAATGTTGATACCAGAGTCATATACAAGGTCTCTTGAATAGCAACAATTAAATTTTCCCAAACAACATTTTTAAAACTCAACATTTCGTTCAGGAGAGCCAAGAACCCTCTTTGTTCTACACTAGCGAACATTATCTAACACCTCCACACTGACACCAGCCTGACGGAAACGATCCAGAACTTCGTGTGTCTTTTCTTCATTTTCTTCGACCACAATAACCATGGAGCCCAACGGGCCTTTTTGGGTTACATTGACTTTGGCTTGCAGAATCGTAATCGTAGCATCCAAATCCCGAATAACGTTCGAAAGCATGCCTTCTGCTGTCTTATCTCCCAGATATTGGATGCGAACCAGAGTTCCAGATTTTAGCGATTTTTCTAGATGATGATAGACATGTGTCAGGTCATCTTCCGCAAATTCTTCTCCGACAAACTGTTTGGTGATTTCCTGCTGAGGATTCTTAAAGACATCAATGACTTGCCCTTCTTCGACTACACGCCCATTCTCCATAACGGCAACCTTATGGCAAATCTGACTGACCACATGCATCTCATGGGTAATCATAATAATAGTCAGTCCAAGTTTCTTATTGATATCCACTAGAAGTCTCAGTATATCATCGGTTGTTTTAGGATCTAATGCACTCGTTGCCTCATCACAAAGAAGAACTTCTGGGTTATTAGCTAGTGCACGAGCGATCCCTACACGCTGTTTCTGACCACCAGATAATTGAGCTGGATATGATTTTTCTCGCCCTTTTAAACCTACTAACTCGATCAACTCATTGACACGTTTAAGACGATCATCCTTAGGAACTCCCGCAACTTCCAGCGGAAAGGCAATGTTTTGCTCCACTGTTCGAGACCAGAGCAAATTGAAATGCTGGAAAATCATCGCAATCTTTTTACGTGCTTCTAACAAGTCTTTCCGTTTCAGGCTGCTAATATTTTTATCGTTAATGGTTACAGTACCTTTGCTAACCGTTTCAAGACCATTCAGCAAGCGAACTAAAGTGCTCTTTCCTGCGCCAGAAAAGCCTATAATCCCATAAATCTCACCTGTTTGGATATCTAGTGAAACATCATCAACAGCCTTTACCAAACCTTGCTTGGTTTGGTAATACTTAGATACATTCTCAATACGAATCATTATTAGTCCTTTCATTTTTTCATGATGCGCAATCATTCATTTTCTTACATAGAGTGGATAAAATAGCTTATTCTATGAAAAAAACGAACTTAGGAGGAAATCTGTGCTTGATGTAAGTCAGAGTCGCCTCCAAGCGTTCGTCTTTTATATCTCATTATTTTGCTGGAATAACTGATCCGTCCTTGTATTTATCCTTGATGAATTTTTGAATCTCATCACCTTGCAATACCTTAATCAACGCTTTGATTTTTTCGGAATCTTTGTCAGCTGGTCTAACAGCAATCAAATTTGCATATGGTGATTCACTATCCTCAAGAGCAATAGAGTCCTTGACTGGAGAAAGCTTCGCATCAATAGCAAAGTTTGAGTTGATAATAACTGCATCTCCTTCATCATTGTTATAGGTTTGTACCAACAATTCTGGAGCAATCTCTGTTTTGATCTGGATATTCTTTGGATTTTCAACAATATCTTTCAACTGAGCATCGACTGGATCTACCCCATCTTTAATCTTCATCAAACCATTTTTGACAAAAAGATCAATAAAGCGACCTACTTCAGCAGGATTGGTTGAAGCATATACTACAGCATCGTTTGGCAAATCTTTGATAGACTTGTATTTCTTAGAATATAACGCCATTGGCTCAATATGAACATTCCCCACACTTACCAAATTTTCATTATTCTCTTTGTTAAATTTATCCAAGTAGGGAGTATGCTGGAAGAAGTTTGCATCTGCGTCACCATCAAAGACTAGTTTATTAGGTGTCACATAATCATTGACAATTTTAACTTCTAAATCATAGCCCTCTTTTTTCAAAATCGGTTTAGCCGCTTCCAAAATCTCAGCATGAGGTGCTGGCGAAGCAACTACCAAGATTTTTTTATCATCACTAGCAGCATCTTTATTTTTTGCACCTCCGCCGCAAGCTGCCAAACCCAAGGCTGCAAGGCCTACTAAGCCGATTGAAAAGATTTTTTTCAAATTCATCATTTATTCTCCTTTAATGAATAAAATTCTAAATCTTCTATTTTATAAGATTACTTCTCATTTTACCATGTTCAAGGAGACTTGGCTTATATAAATAATTTATCGCCGTGATAAAAAAATTATATAACGATTTGAAGTATTTGAGTTGATTTTATGCCCTTTTACTGCATAAAGGTCAGCAGATAGCCATATCCTTCTGCTTCCATTTTCTCTTTTGGAATAAATCGCAGAGCTGCTGAGTTGATACAGTAGCGCAAGCCGCCTGCTGCTTCTGGACCATCAGTAAAGACATGCCCCAGATGGGCATTGCCAGAACGGCTGCGCACTTCGATCCGCTCCATGCCATGACTCTTGTCTTCATAGTATTTTAGAACATCTCTGGCAATAGGTCGGCTGAAGCTAGGCCAGCCGCAACCAGACTCAAACTTGTCTCCAGCAAAAAAGAGGGGCTCACCAGTCGTCACATCAACATAAATCCCTTCTTCAAAAGTGGCATTGTAGGCATTATGGAAAGGACGCTCTGTCGCACTATGCTGGGTCACCTGATACTGCTCTTCCGTCAGCTGCTCTTTTAGTTCCACATCTGTAGGCTTCTCGTATTGGCCTGGATCGACCAAGGGCTGATAGGCATCATTGACATTGATATGGCAGTAGCCACCAGGATTTTTCTTGAGATAATCCTGATGATAGTCCTCAGCTAGAACATAATGGCGCAAAGGTTCTAGCTCAACAACAATCTTTTGTCCCAGTTGTTTTTCCTGTTCAGCAAAGACCTGCTCAATGACCGCCTTATCGGCTTGATTGGTATAGTAAACGCCCGTCCGATACTGACGTCCTACATCATTTCCCTGCTTATTGACTGACAGAGGATCAATGACTCGGAAATAATAGAGCAGGATTTCCCGCAGGCTGACCCGCTTTTCGTCATAGACTAGATGAACCGTCTCTGCATGATCCGTCTGGTGAATCAGCTGGTAGTTGGTTGATTCCACCTGTCCATTGGCATATCCCACTGTCGTTTCCTCCACACCCTCAATGCGAGAAAAGTACTCTTCCAATCCCCAGAAGCATCCACCTGCTAAATAAATTTCAGCCATAATAACACCTCATTTCTTTGCGACTATTTTCTCATAAAAGAAGTCGAAATTATAGTAATTTGATTAGAACTTTCTTCAAATTAATATGAAAAAGCTGGGTCTTAATGACCATCAACTCAGCGATGTTCTTCATTTCAAATCACAACAACTCCTACATTAAACCTTTTTATAGAAGATTACTCCTCAATATACTTCAATTTTCCTCGGAAATCTTCTAAGCTTTCATAGCCTTTTTCTTCCATAATAGCCTTGAGTTCTGAGGTGATGCGTTCGAAAGCTGCCACTCCTTCTTTATGAAGAGTTGTTCCTACCTGCACCATACTGGCACCACAGAGGATATGCTCAAAGGCATCGCGCCCCGTCAGGACACCACCAGTACCAATGATTTGGATTTCCGGTTTAAGGCGTTGGTAAAAGGCATGGACATTGGCCAGAGCAGTCGGCTTGATGTACTGACCTCCGATACCTCCAAAACCATTTTTCGGACGAATGACCACTGACTCATCTTCTATATAAAGGCCGTTTCCGATCGAGTTTACACAATTGACAAACTTAAGAGGATATTTGTTAAAAATCTCAGCGGCTTGGTCAAAATGCACGATGTCAAAATAAGGAGGCAGTTTGATACCCAGCGGTTTGGTAAAATAAGCAAAAACCTCTGACAAGATTTTTTCCGTCGTTTCAAAATCATAAGCAATCTGTGGCTTGCCAGGGACATTGGGGCAGGAGAGATTGAGCTCAGTAATGCCTTTAAAGTCACTTGCCTGCACTTTCTTAAGAATGGTGTGAGTTTCTTCTGGCGACATACCGACTAAAGAGAGGAAGAAGGTCCGGTTCGGTTCGCTTTCCTGGAGTTCCAGCAGGTAGTCAAGATAGTAGTCCAAACCATTGTTGGGCAGGCCCATGGAATTGATAGACCCCAGCGGAACATCCTGATAGCGCGGTTCTGGGTTCCCCTGACGAAATTCCAGCGTCGCCGTCTTAGTCACAAATGTTCCCGCAGCAGAATCTTTGACTTCTGCCAGTTCCTCTTTTGTCATGCAGGCAACCCCAGCTGCATTCATCAGGCAGTTGTCAAATGCAAAACCAGCAATCTGTGTAGATGTCGAAACCATAGTAAAACGCTCCTTTTTCTTCTGAAGGCGAGTGCCTTCAGCTCATTTCCTCTATTATATCACCAAACTCCGCTTTTTCGTTTTTTAAACCGGCAATTCCTGACTAACGTTCGGAAAACATCCCGTTCGATCAGCTATTTTCTGGAATATTTCAGAAAATAAATTGTGGAAATTTTTAGAAAATTCAACTTTTTTCTTTACAAGAGAAAAAAAGTCTGCTATAATGTTCCATGTAATAAAATATGACATCTAAAAGATGCCTGTTTTAAAAATTTAAACACATCCTCGTCACACAAGCTGCAAGCAGCTTCCGGCAGGATGGTTTACTATTTTATTTAAAGGAGAATGACAGATGACAACTGCTAAAGAATATATCCAAAGCACTTTCGAGACCGTAAAAGCCCGCAACGGACACGAGGCAGAATTCCTCCAAGCTGTTGAAGAGTTTCTCAATACTCTGGAGCCTGTTTTTGAAAAACACCCAGAATACATTGAAGAAAACATCCTAGCGCGTATTACTGAACCTGAGCGCGTTATCAGCTTCCGTGTTCCTTGGGTAGACCGCGAAGGTAACGTACAAGTCAACCGTGGTTACCGCGTGCAATTTAACTCAGCAGTTGGCCCTTATAAAGGCGGACTTCGTTTCCACCCAACTGTAAACCAAGGTATCTTGAAATTCCTTGGATTTGAGCAAATCTTTAAAAATGTCTTGACTGGCCTGCCAATCGGTGGTGGTAAAGGTGGATCTGACTTTGATCCTAAAGGTAAAACTGATGCTGAAGTGATGCGTTTCTGCCAAAGCTTTATGACAGAATTGCAAAAGCACATCGGCCCATCTCTTGACGTTCCAGCTGGTGATATTGGTGTCGGCGGACGTGAAATCGGCTACCTCTACGGTCAATACAAACGCCTTAACCAATTCGACGCTGGTGTCTTGACTGGTAAACCTCTTGGATTTGGCGGCAGCTTGATCCGTCCAGAAGCTACTGGTTATGGCTTGGTTTACTACACAGAGGAAATGCTCAAAGCTAATGGTCAAAGCTTTGCTGGCAAAAAGGTAGTTATTTCTGGTTCTGGTAACGTAGCCCAATACGCTCTTCAAAAAGCAACTGAGCTTGGTGCAACTGTTATCTCTGTATCTGACTCAAACGGTTATGTTATCGATGAAAACGGTATTGACTTTGATCTTTTGGTTGATGTTAAAGAAAAACGCCGCGCTCGCTTGACAGAATATGCTGCTGAAAAAGCAACTGCTACTTACCATGAAGGTTCTGTCTGGACTTACGCTGGGAACTATGACATCGCTCTGCCATGTGCGACACAAAATGAAATCAATGGTGACGCAGCTAAACGTTTGGTTGCTCAAGGAGTTATCTGTGTATCTGAAGGTGCCAACATGCCGAGCGACCTGGATGCTATCGCAGTTTACAAAGAAAATGGTATCTTCTACGGACCTGCCAAAGCTGCCAATGCTGGTGGTGTAGCTGTATCCGCTCTGGAAATGAGCCAAAATAGCCTTCGTCTGTCATGGACTCGCGAAGAAGTTGATGGCCGCCTCAAGGACATCATGACCAACATCTTCAACACAGCTAAGACTACCGCTGAAACTTACGGACTTGGCAAAGACTACCTGGCTGGTGCGAACATTGCTGCCTTCGAAAACGTAGCTAATGCTATGATTGCGCAAGGTATTGTTTAACTAATCGATACATCCTATCGGAGGACAAATGATGAACTTACGGCCAATGGAAGTGAGAGACAATCCAGCTGTAGCGCAGCTCATTCGAGCCAGCCTAGAAGAATTCGGGCTTGATAAACCAGGAACTGTCTACTTTGATTCTCATCTAGATCATTTGGCCGACTATTATCAACATCAAGAGAGGGCGGCTTACTTTATTCTGGAAGATGAAGGCCATCTCGTTGGCTGTGGTGGCTTTGCACCTGTGTCTGATAAGATTGCTGAATTACAAAAACTGTATGTCACTAAAAACTGTCGTGGCAAAGGTTATTCCAGTCGGCTGATAAAGCAGATTTTCCAAGAAGCCCGCCTAGCAGGTTATGAACAGCTTTATCTAGAAACCACTACTGAACTGGCTACAGCCGTGGCCATCTATCAGCACTATGGTTTTACATCACTGCAACAACCACTTTCTAACGCTGCCGGACACCCAGCTATGAATATCTGGATGATAAAATCTCTCTTATCAGATGAATAGATGTCAGTATACTCTGGCCGTCAAAAGTGTTATGTCAATTAAAAACATAACGACATGACACATTATAAAACAGTATATTTTTTATAACTGCTAAAACAACTGCAGAGCTGACTGACTTGGTACTGATTACTTTTCCTGAAATATCGCTACCTTCGAAAACGTGGCCAAGGCTATGATTGCCCAAGGTATTGTTTAAGATTCTTTGATCAATCCTCAATCACAACGATTGGGGATTTTTATGTTGGTCTCAAAAAAGCTTACTATATTAAATAGTAAGCTTAAAAATCAAGATTTATTTTACTTCTACTAAGGCAGAAGATAGGCAGTCAACAATTTCGTTTACTGCTTCATCTATGTTCACATCTTCCTTATCATTCAACATCATTGGAATAACATAAGAAAGACTCAAGGCTAGAATATAACGAACGATTCTTTCATTTGACCAATCTCGGATAATACCATTTTCTTTAAACTGATTCAGAACTGGACTAATTGGCTTAATGATAGAGTGAATAATAACATTCCCTAACTGGTCAGAAATATTTTTATCAATAAAAGAACGACTCAAGAGAATTTTAACTTGCATTTGATTCTCCTGAATGAAAACTAGTCTATCTCGAACAATACTTCTTAAAAATAGTGGAAAAGATTTTTGGTTTGCTGTAAATTTCTTCTCAGAAAAATCAGCAATCACATCTGGAATAACCTGTTCGAGAAAAGTTGACAGAATAGCTTCTAAGATGCCTTCCTTGGTCTTAAAGTAACTAAAAACTGTTCCTTCTGAAACTCCAGCCTCCTTAGCAATAAGGCTGGCTGTTGTATTTTCAAAGCCAATTTCTGAGAATAACTTTAGACTTGATAACAATACTTGACGTTGTTTTAAACTCAAGTTGCTATTTTCTAATGTCTGAGCATACTTTTGTTCTAAACTTTCCATTGTTGGCACCTCTCTGCTACTCTCTTACTTTTACAACTTTCTTACCTCGAGTGTGTCCCGACTTCAGACTACAATATGCCTCTCTAACAGACTTTAGAGAAAAATCATAAACCTGATCAATATTCAGCCGAACCTTCCCATCTGAGACCATTTCCGCTAGAGTGTTCAAATCATCATATGTGGAATGTCTTGGACCTGTGAACTGGGCACCTTTTATCATAACATATGGTGAAGGTACTAACGTTCCAATAGCCGTGCCCTTCAATCCCAAACTGAAAGCCAATTTAACATAATCACTTCCATAGCAATCCAAGAATTTTGTAATCGGCTTTGCACTTGCTGATAGAAGAGCATCCTGAATGTTCTCTTCGTAAGCTACTGGTATGGCACCTAAGGACTTCAGGTAATCCGAATTTTTCTTACTCGCAATTCCAATAACTGTCGCACCCTTAGCAACTGCATACTGTACTGCGATACTTCCAATACCTCCTGCTGCTGCTGAAATAACTACAACATCTTTAGAGTTTAGCTCAATCTTTCTAAAAGCACCTCCCACTGTTAGAGAGGCTACCCCCATAGTAGCAGCATGATTCATATCAATCATATCTGGTTTCAATACAATTTCCGATTCATTGACACAAACTTCTGTTGCCAAAGATCCCCTCTTGGTCCCCAATCCAGGGTCACTGATCATTGTTCCAAAAACCTTATCCCCTACTGCAAACCGACTCACTCCTTCACCAATTTCTGTGATAACTCCAGAAAAATCTCGCCCGACACCTCTTGGAAAAAGAGATGTCTTTGAGTCAAACCAACGACTTGGCTGCTTTAGTTTCGTCATAAAAGATAGAAATCGGAGTGGCTTTGCCCCCTCAAAAGTCTTATAATCAATAGGATTTAAACCAACTGCATAAACTTCTACCCTAACTTGATTCACTTCCAAAACATCAGATTTAATGTTCACCAAATCTAGCACTTCTTCATCACCGAAACGACTATACTGTATTGCTTGAACAACCATTTCATGAGCTCCTTTGTTTATTCACGAATTGAGTGAGCACTCAATCATTTCTCTTTGATTATACGCTCATTTTTCATAGATGTCAACATAGACGACGTGGCACAGTTATCTATATTTTTGTTTAATGACTATCTTTTGATGAAAGCTGTCCTGTTTTATCGACTTCAAAGAAACTTAAAAAAAGAGAAGATTCAATTACCGTTTAACACGAATCTAAAGAAATCCGACTGCTTATCAAAGCAGTCGGATTTTTATATATCTAATTTTTCAAAAAATTTGCCTGCAGACTGCTTTTCTTTTAGCTTCTCAAGCAGCTCATTCTCCAGAAAAGGGCTTAGTTCGTCAAAATCTTGGCAAACCTTAAAAACAGTCTCTCTGTCCAACTGGCCATAAGCTAGTTCATAATAATCCTTCTTATGATGCCAGTTCTGGTCATAGTTGACATCTGCCCGTTGATAGTAAACAATGTTTTGCTTCGGTGTCAGGTAAATCTTCTGCGTCAGAATGCTTTTCTGATCTTTGGACAGCTTGCTGCGGCTGAAAATCTTAACACCCTGAAAAATCTTGCGCTCATGGATACCTTGATTTGTGACTTTTAACTCAATTCTTTTATAATGCATACTGATACCTCCAGAAATCACCTACATTATATCAGGTTCTGGTAGATTTTCAAGCAAAAATGTGTCATTTCCAAAAGTCTTTAGTTGCTTCTAAAATCTCTTCTGTAGGCGTCACTGTCGCTTCAATAATATTCTTACCCGTCTTTTTTAGATAGGCTTGTATCAGATGATAGCCATAAGCATAGCCTGCAGCATAAGGCATACCGACTGGTATTTGACCTTGAATCTCGGCAATTTCATCACCGTAGAGATAAGGAGCCATTTCCGCCATCCCTGTTAGCTGAAGCTGACTTGAGATGATGGGCTTAATCTTCTCTAATTGCTCTGGACTGGTTGAAGTGACCCAAGGTCCGATGAGCTCCTTACCATAGAGTTCAGCTGCAAAAGACTCTGCCAATCCTTCACTAACTACCCAGTCTGCTAATGTCGTCTGCTGGTTCCATTTGATAAATTGGAAGCGGACATTATGATTGCACTCGTGAGCCAACGCAGCCTGAATACGTGGCAAAGTATAGTCATTTGGCAGCAGACTAAGCATGAGGTAGCCTGGAATTCCTCCATCTCCGCTGTAACCCTTATTGAGCTGTAGCATGGGCTTTTCTGGATTGCCTAACAAAATAGTAAAATAGTAATCCTCAACCTCTAAGTCATAGCCAGCTTGCTCAAAAAGACCGATACTCCTCTTGATGGTATCTTGACAATTTTGCCAGAGTTGATCAGAGCTCAGAGCATCAATAGCCGGCCTATCCTTTTCTGACAGAGTGCCGGGTAGCTGATTCATAAAGCCAAGTAGGAAAAGAGCATCAAATCCTCCGGGATACTTCGCTTTCAGAGGAATGTGTTGTGTTTGATATTTTGTTGCAAAAGGTGCTAAAATCTTAGCTCGAAAACAACCCTCTCTCTTTTCCAAGGGCAGTTCAAGCAACTCCTGATAAACCTTATCTGAACGAATGATATTGATTTTCATGGTAATCTCCTTTTCTAATTTCCACCAGTATACACCCTCCTCTAAGGTCAGAGTCAAGAAAAAGATTTGAAACTTTTGCCTCAAATCTTCTTTTATCTATTCAATTTGCTGCCTCCATTTTCAAATCTGGGTGCGGAAAATAGCAAAGACATTAGAGTAATAGGATAATTTTCCCTATTACTCCTTCTTTTTCTCTTGCTTTGTCTTGTTTTTCTCCTTTTGCCACTTAGCATTTTCGTAGGTCACGGTATAGGTATCCTCATCGCCGCCTTCCCCGTCAAATACCAAGTCAAAGCGGATGGACTTGCCTGGTGCCAGATTGGTGCCGATTTGTGTATTGTCAAAGGTTGAGCCGTCCAAAATATAGACATTTTCCTTCTTGTCATATAGTCCAAAATCATAAGGACTGACCAGAATGGGCTTTTTAGAAGTGTTTTCAACCGTGATTGTCGCAACGACAGCTACACCTGTCGACTCATCGCTCATGACTTTCTTGCTGTCTTCTACTGCCGAATGAACGGTCACCTTGAGTCCACTGGAAAATTCAACTGTTTTCTCAAAAGCATGGCTGGAATAGGTCTCTAAAGGCGAGTTATGGTAGCCTGTGAGAGACTTGAGATGGTCATTTTCCTCCATAAGGCCAATCGTAGTGATGACGAGGAGAATGCTGAGCAAGGCCAGAAGAAAGATGATAATACCAGACACCAGAGCTGCCCAAAAGAGCCCCTGCTTGTGGAGAGGACGTTTTAAACGGTAAACACGATTGTCCTCACTGACAATTTCCTGCTGAATTCGCTGATTCATATGGACCTTTCTAATCAATAATTACTTGCCTTTTGTAAGAGGCCCAAGCGTCGGAAGTTCAACCCCCTCTCGCAAAAGCGCTTCATGGTATAGGCGGTAGAAGATATGGTAAATGGAAACCTGCATGCCACCTTGTACGATCATGCTGATCCGGAAGTTGAACTGGCCATTTGAAGCCATCTGCGGCCCCAAGACATCCGGTTCCTTGAGAATCTCTGGATGTTCTGGCACTGCTTCTTCATTGACCTTGGAAATAATGCGGTAAATCTCGTCCAAATCTGTCTGGGCATAAAGCGGAATGTCAATCAGAACACGCATATCTCCTCGAGACAAATTGCTGACGACCATGATATTGCGGTTGGGCACAAAATGAAGCGTTCCGTCCGCGTCCCGTACCTGCGTCGTCCGAATCCCTACACTGATCACCGTTCCAGCGATGTTGATAGAGCCGTTAGTCAGGCGAACATTGTCACCAACATCTAACTGGCGCTCGAGAAGAATAAAGAAACCATTGACCAGATCCGACAGGAAGCCCTGAGCCCCCATCCCAATAGCTACACCAGCAATTCCGGCACCAGCTAAAAGGCTGGAAACTGGCAGACCCAAGATGGATAAAACCCAGTAAATCAAGAGGAAATACAAGACATAATTAAGCAGATTCTCAATCAGACGGGTAATAGTTTTCTGTCTGGCTACATCCTGCTTGGATAGCTTGAGAGAGGGGGCAATGATCTTGGTCACTGACAAATGCAGGATTTTCTTAACGATGTAAAATAAGATAAAAAGCAGAAGTAAAGAGACCAGCTTGGAAAAAAGGTCATCTGCAATCTTGCTCCAGTCAAACTGCTGGATATAGCGGGAAAAGACATTTCCGGTCTTAGACATAGGCTACCTCCAAAAAGATTACTACCATTATACCACAAAGACCAATCAGCGCGGACATAGAATGGTTAGCACGACCTAGCATTGCTTTCACCCCCTTTCTATCGTATAATAAAATAAGTATCTAAGACAAGAAAGGAACATACATGGTCCATCGCTTCATCACTATTTGGAATAAAACCAATCTAATCAAGCAGATTTCCATCGGTATTGGCATTGTTGTCCTGCTGGCTATCATCTTCCCCCAAGCACAGGCCATCGGACTTCTGGGCTAAATCTTCGTTGGCGGCCTCAAGGCCATTGCTCCGCTCCTAGTCTTCGCTCTGGTGGCAAACGCCCTGTCTCAACAGCAGAAAGGGCAAAAGAGCAATATGAAGACAGTCATCTTGCTCTACCTCCTGGGAACCTTTGCGGCGGCCTTGGTAGCGGTCCTAGTCAACTTCTTCTTTCCCATTAGTATAGAGTTGGCTTCGTCCTCCCAAAAGGTTTCTCCGCCAGATGGAATCGGACAAGTCCTCAGCAATCTTCTGCTTCAGCTGGTGGACAATCCCGTCAACGCCCTCATCACCGCTAACTACATTGGTATCCTGTCCTGGGCTGTCATCTTTGGAATTGCCATGCGAGAAGCTAGCCACCACAGCAAGGAACTGCTGCAGACCTTGGCAGATATCACTTCTAAGATTGTCGAGTGGATTATCAATCTAGCCCCTCTGGGTATTTTAGGCCTGGTCTACACAACCATTTCCGGCAAGGGCTTCCAGGCTCTAAAAAGCTATGGCATCCTGCTGCTGGTCTTGATAGCCAGCATGCTGATTGTGGTTCTGATTATCAATCCTTTGATTAGCTTCATCATGCTACGGAAAAATCCCTATCCCTTGGTCTGGCACTGCTTGCGAGTCAGTGGTGTGACTGCCTTTTTCACGCGCAGTTCAGCGGCTAACATCCCCGTCAACATGAAACTCTGTCGGGATCTGGGGCTCAATCCAGAGACCTACTCAGTCTCTATTCCACTAGGAGCCACTAGCAATATGGCAGGGGCTGCCATCACTATCAATACCTTGACTTTAGCTGCTGTCAACACGCTGGGTATCCGGGTTGACTTTGGCACAGCTCTAGTTCTCAGTATTGTAGCGGCAATTTCTGCCTGCGGGGCTTCCAGCGTAGCTGGCGGTTCTCTCCTGCTCATTCCAGTCGCCTGCAGCCTCTTTGGAATTTCCAATGATTTGGCCATGCAGGTAGTCAGCGTTGGCTTTGTCATCGGTGTCATTCAGGACTCCTGCGAGACAGCCCTCAACTCTTCTACTGACGTTCTCTTTACAGCTGTGGCCGAGATGAGCAGCTGGCCAAAAGAAAAACGCTATTAATTTCAACAAAAAACCTCTAGACTTCCACCATTACGGAAAGCTAGAGGCTTTTTTCTGTACGAAAATTAGTTCTTTCGATGCTTGTCAAAGTATTTCTTCGTTTCACTGATGACAATAGGAGAAAGCACCAGAAGAGCGATTAAGTTTGGCAAGGCCATGAGAGCATTGACAATATCTGCAAGAATCCATACCGCCTCTAGACCCACAAAGCCACCGAGTACAATCATCAGGACAAAGAGCAGACGATAAACGCGGATATAGCGAACCCCAAAGAGAAATTCAAAACAGCGCTCACCATAGTAGTTCCAACCTAAAATAGTCGTAAAGGCAAACAGAACTAGAAAGACTGAAAGCAGGACCGGACCAAAATTAGCAAAAACACTCGCAAAGGCTGCCTGGGTCAGGGACACACCATTGAGATTGCCATCCCAGACTCCTGTGATTAAAATCGTCAATCCTGTCAAACTACAGATAATCAGAGTGTCGATAAATGTTCCGGTCATAGAAATCAAGCCTTGTTCTACCGGTTCCTTAGTCCGAGCTGCCGCCGCTGCAATGGGTGCTGATCCCAAGCCAGATTCATTGGAGAAAACTCCACGCGCGACCCCGTTTTGAATTGCCATCTGGATGGTCGCACCGGCAAAGCCACCGACAGCAGCCGTCTGACTAAAAGCTGAGCTAAAGACCAGCTGGAGTGTGGGCAGCAATCGATCGAGATTGACCGCTAAGACAGTCACAGTCCCCAAGATATAAATAGCTGCCATAAAGGGCACAACCTTGGTCGACACTCGAGCGATAGACTGGATGCCGCTGAAAATAACCAGAGCCACCAAAATAGCCAAGATAGAAGCTGTCACAGCTGGAGGCAGCTGAATGGTATTCTGCATAGCCTCTGTGATGGAATTGACCTGCGTAAAGGTCCCAATCCCCAAGAGAGCCACCAAGATACCAGCTATCGCAAAAAAGATAGCCAGCGGGCGCCACTTATCGCCCATCCCTAGTAAGATATAGTGCATGGGACCGCCCGCCATAGCACCATGAGCATCCTTGCGGCGGTACTTGATAGCTAAGAGGCCCTCGGCATACTTCGTCGCCATTCCAAAGAAAGCAGCCACCCACATCCAGAAGAGGGCGCCTGGTCCACCGGTTTTAATGGCAGTTGCCACTCCGATGATATTTCCCGTTCCCACAGTCGCAGCTAGAGCTGTACAGAGAGCCGCAAAGCTAGAGACATCGCCCTGATGCTCCTCGTCTGATACAAAGATTAGCCGAAAGGCACGCGGAAGACGAAAAATCTGCAGCAAACCTAGACGTAAACTGAGATAGATACCGGTACCAACCAGCAAAATGAGCAGGGGCGGACCCCAAACAAAAGAATCTAGACGATTCAATATTTCCAACATGATATAAGCTCCTTTTCACACCGAAAAAAAGAAAGAGCACATGCAAAACATGTACTCTGGATGTGCTGGAGTAGGGAAATCCCTGCCTCTTCGCTCTGTCCTTTTACCTGAGAGTTTGAGCGGTTCTAAACCGCCTTGCCCCTTCGGTGCCATTCATGGTCTCTCCAGAGTTCCGTCCATTTCACAGTCAGAGGCCCCCGCCTCTTTCTGAAAAACTTCGTTCGGTGTTGATTATTAATTTTCTATTATTCTAAAAGAACATTCGCCTTTTGTCAATATTTTGTGAAAATTTTTGAGTATGTAAACGTTTTTTGATGCAAAAAAGAAGCCCAGAGGCTTCTTACTTAGCTTAATTCGGCAATAATAGCCTTGAGCTGGTCTTTGGTGTGAACACCTGCGACTTGCTTAACGACTTGACCGTCTTTCTTGAACAGAAGGGTCGGAATGGACATAATACCAAATTCACGGGCAGTATTTGGATTTTCATCCACATCCATTTTAAGGATTTTCAGTTCGTCCTCATGAACTTCTCCTGCCAACTGCTCCAAGATAGGCGCCTGCATACGGCATGGACCGCACCAAGTTGCCCAAAAGTCAATCAGAACCAGTCCGTCTTTTGTTTCTTCTGCGAATGTTGCATCTGTAACTGCTGCTACCATAAATCTTCTCCTTTAATAACTTACTTTTGATAACATTTTACAACAAAAGTAGGAGAAAGAAAAATATTTGCTACGGGTAGGTTCTTAGTCACTCAGTGAGAAATGGTTGGTCATGAGATTGCTGGCATCCAAGAGAACTTTCTCCAAGAGCTGGTCTGTCGCTTCTTGCACCTTATCGCTCATGGCTTGATTTTCAGCTTCAAAGTCCACATCCTCGCCCTTGGCCAGAGCTCGGTCTACCCGACCGATCATCTCATGACCCCAGGCCATGGTCTTTTCCTGATAATCATCCAAGTCTCCGACATGACTGCTAAAATGAGCGTCAGCCAACCCAGCAATCAGTCGATTGGCCCAGTAGAAGGAATCTGTCGAAACCTTGTCCGTAGTATTGGCAAAGTAGGCTGGCGTTGTTGAGACTTGAGTAAAGAAAGGAACGGCTGTATTGTAAGGCATGGAGCCGTAGGATAGCCACTGGATCCCAGTCGTTTCCTGCGGTTGATTAGGGCGCAGCTGCAAGATGGCTGTCTGACTGGTCCGATTGATCCCAATAGTCCGAAAGGCCCGTCTGCTGTGGTGGTCCCCCTCTGCTCCGTAAGGATCATAAGGCGAATCCTGATAGTGACTGCTCAGGACATACTTGACATCTTCGATCGTGATCTTTCGGTAAGGCTTACGACACCAAGGAATGAAGAAACTTCTTGGATCTTGCTCCGTTTCTGGATTGAGAAAACGCTGGATATCCCAAGCTCGCGGTGTATTGTAATGGCGGTCCTTATCCTTCTGACTGCCAAAAGCATAGCGCGGATTGAAGCCCTCATCCGAGTAATTCAGATTGAGATGGTTTTCCTCGATAAAGTTTTTGAGATTTGGATGACAGAGGAAGTGCTCAGGATTGTCAAATTCAAAATAATCACTGCCCAGCTGATTGGGATTGGTCACATAGGCGTCATCCGGCACGCGCCGCGCCATCCAATGGTGGCCGCCAATGGTTTCCAGCCACCAGATTTCATTAACATCTGAGATAGCAATCCCATTGGACTCATAAGTGCCGTACTCCTCTAGGATTTTCCCTAAGCGTAGAACCCCTTCGCGAGCTGTTTTGATATAGGGCAGAACCAGCGTAAGGATATCTTCCTCGCTGATACCTGATTCTACTAGAGGGTCAGCCCCCAGCACGCGGCTATTAGTTGTAATCGTTTCCGTTGCGCTGACAGCAACATTGTAGCTGTTAATCCCGGCTGCTCCCCAAATTCCATCTTTAGGAACTGCATCTGGCACTGCCGTATAGCGGACTGGATTGTCCGGCAAATCCATCTCAAAAGACGTCAAAACAGACTGATAATGGCGGGGCTGGTCTTGTGGCTCCACTACGACAAATTTCTTGGGCGTAAAAACCCCATTTTGTGAATCCTCTGTACGAGCCACAATGGTTGAACCGTCGTAACTGGCCTTCTTGCCTACCAAAATAGTCGTGCAAGAATCTGATGCATGTTTTATTCTCATTACTTTCCCTCCGAAACACTTTATGCTGCTTACATTATAGCAAAAAGCAGGCCCTCATAAAAGAACCTGCTGTTATCTCTTCGCTGAAACTTCCAATGCCCTATTCAATTTTCAAGACATAGGTATGCTCTTTGTAAAGCTCATCAATATCAAAATGCTCTAAATCTTCTTTCCTTGAGACAATATAATGCCCTTCTCTTTGATAATAGCCTAAGGAATTTCCTGACTTATCTGTCAGACAGATTGTCTGCTGCTTAGTATCAACGCTGAAAGAAAACGGTATTTGACCTTTGGGTCGCCCGACAACTAAATAATCTTGACAAATCAGCTTGCCGCCCCACTTCTGATAGAGATGATTTGCTTGTTCTCCATCTCGGGTGAAGATGATCAAGGCCTCAACTTTCTTTTCATGCAGCTGCTCTCGAGCAGTTTGAAAGAGTTGACTGGCTATCCCTTGATTCTGAAAATCAGGATGGACAGCCAGATTAGCGAAGTAAGCTATCTTTTCTCCCGGATAATATGCATAAGAACGACTTGATTCTTCGGTGTAAATCCCAATATCTAGAAGCCCCACAACCTGATCATCTTCCACTGCTATAAGCTCAACCGAATCTTGGTAAGGCTCTTCAGTAAACTCATCCTTGCGACGGCTCATATCATCAAAGAAAGGCGAAAAGAGATAACTCAAAGCCTTTGTATAAACCCAACTTTTCTCATAAGTCGAATCATAGGTTTGTATTTTCATTTCTGGCCTCTTACTTAAAGATCACAATCGTTGCACCGCTGCCGCCAGCATTTTGCGGAGCATAGCCAAAGGACTTGACGTGCTTGTTGCGGCGGAGGTATTTTGTCACCCCTTCACGGATGACCCCGGTCCCGATACCGTGGATAATATCCACCTGAGCCATGTTATTGAGGAGGGCCTGATCGATAAAGGCATCAAGCTCTTCCATAGCCTCTTCATAGCGTTTGCCACGCAGATCCAGTCTGGCTTTCGGTCCAGCAGTATTGGCCCGCTTGACCACATTGACCTGCTTGCGCTTAGGTTGCTGCTCCTTTTCAGCCTTGAGTAAGTTGAATTCTTGCTCTTCTAGAGTCATCTTGATAAGACCGACCTGAGCTTCCCAACGGCCGTCCTTGAGCTGCTTGACCAAGGTTCCCCGCTGACCATAGCTGGTGACTAGGATATCATCTCCCACCTTGGGCGCCCGATTTTTCTTGGCCTGCTTGAGCACCTTATTCTTTGATAAATCAACCGTTTCTGGTGCCAACTTTTTAAGCTGAGTCTTGGCTTCAATAATCTCATGCGGTTTGAGACTGGACTTATCATGGAGATTTTTGAGAATGCTCTCACTCTCTGACAAAGCCAAATCAACGATTTCCTGGGCTTCCACCCGCGCCTTATTGAGCTCGGTTTCCTTTTCTCGGTTAAACTCATTATATAGCTTTTTGAGGGCTCGGTTAAATTTGAGATTTTCCTGCTCAACCTCGCGGATATTATCCAAGCGCTTGCGGCTTTCCAGCGTCTGTTCCTCTAGGCGCTCAATGATCCGATTGACATCGCTGTCTGTGTCAGTCTGCTCTTGGGCATGACCAACGATAACTTCCGCCAAGCCCAAACGCCGAGCGATTTCAAAGGCATTGGATCGTCCAGGCACTCCCTGCATAAAGCGATAGGTCGGCCTTAAACTATCTGTATCAAACTCCATGCTGGCATTTTCCACCCAGTCCGTCTCAATCCCATAGGCTTTGAGCTCAGGATAGTGGGTCGTCGCCATTGTTTTAATCTGCCTTAGCCGCAAATCTTCCAAGATAGCAATAGCCAGAGCTGCACCCTCTTGCGGATCAGTTCCAGCTCCCAGCTCATCCAGCAGAACCAGACTCTCGCTATCAACCTGCTCTAAAATAGAGACGATATTAGTCATGTGACTGGAGAAAGTCGACAAACTCTGCTCAATGGACTGCTCATCACCAATGTCTGCAAAAATCTGACTAAAAATCCCGACGCGACTCCCCTTGTCCGCCAGAATCGGCAGACCTGACTGGGCCATGATCTGAGCCAAACCCAAGGTCTTCAGCATGATGGTCTTACCACCCGTATTAGGTCCGGTAATAACAATCTCTGTCAAGTCTGGCCCGAAATGCAAATCATTAGCCACTGCATTTTCAATCAGGGGATGACGAACACTGAGCAGTTGGATATCCTGCTCTTCTGACAGGTCTGGCACCACCGCTCCCGTCTCTTGCATGAAGCGGACCTTGGCACGCACCAGATCCAGATGTCCGATAATCCAAGCATTGTTGGCAATTTCAGCTGCATGGGGACGGAATAGGTCTGATAATTCCTGCAAAATCCGCTGAATTTCATATCGTTCATCCGCCCGACTGCTGGCGATTTCTTCGTTGAGATTGACAACTGCTCTAGGCTCGATATAGACGGTATTGCCGCTGGCTGAAATATCGTGAACCACACCAGAAATGCGGTTACGATAGGTATTTTTCACAGGTAGCACATTGCGGCCATTCCGACTGGCCACTACCTGATCCGCCAGCATCTCTCCCTTGTTTTTGAGAATCTCCTGCAGGATTTCCCGCACCTGGTTTTCATTTTCTTGAATTTTTCGGCGGATGCGGCTCAAACTTTCGCTGGCAAAACTTTCGATAAATCCGCCATCATTCACAGCCTGCAGACTTCCTTGTAGCTTAGGGAAAACAGCTAGATTCTCAAACAGACGGTCCAGCTTTTCCAAGTGCACATTTTCCAAGTCCTCATAAAAGGACTCCAGCTCCTGAGTCACAGCCAAGACGCGCTTGAGGGCTAAAAACTCCTCAATATTCAAGTCGCTTTCCAGCTCCAAGCGCTTGGTCAAGGCAGTGATATCCTGAGTCGCAGCCAGACTAAAGTGGGGATGCTGCACAAAAATCTGCTGCATATCTGTCATTTCCAGAAAAGCTGAGGCCACCGTCTCCTTCTTGCTGGTAGGCAAAAGCAGACCCAGCTCCAGCTGCCCCTGCTCAGTCAAAAGATAGGGAGCAAAAAGTTCTTTAATCTTGCTAAATTCTAAGGTTTCTAAAATTTTTGTGTTCATAACTTTCTTTTCTAGTAAAAAAGAACTCAGCTAGCAGGCCAACTGAGTCGTCTTTTATCCGATAACTTGATTCACCCAGAGATCTTTGAGGATATTGGATGTGATAGGGGTATACTTGACAATAAAGCGAATCATGAAGCTGCTGTTGAGCCGCTCCTGAACCATCTCCATCGGCACCGTCGCTAAAATAGTCAGGCACATTCCCAAAACAAAAATAGAGATGCAAACAGCGATGGCTCCGCTGGTCACATTGTACCATTTGGTATCCAGCTTATTGGGGTAGGGAATCAGATTCGCAAAAATCCCGAAAAAGCGCCCAAGGATGTAGACAGCCGTAAAGATAATGAGATAGGCCAAACCAGCATAAAAAACCTGGTCCAACTGAAAAAGCTGGGAGCTAGGGAAAAAGTAGGTCGAAGAGCCCTGAATTGCGCTGGCATAAGGTACCCAAAGGCTGATAAACTTAGCCAAGCTCTTATAAAAAGATCCAGCCACCAGCATAGAAACCATGGTTGCAGCAGCATAATAGCCCTGCAGAACAATACCACGCGAGTAGCCAATATAAAAGCTCCAGGCCAATATTAGTAAAATAATAATAGAAAACATTATTTCTCCTCTATTTACCCGACTTTTCTCTCAGCTCACTGAGCATTTTGTGACGAAAATCTTCTAGTTCTTTTTCCTTGTCGTCAAACTCAATCTCGCGGCTGAGCTGGGTAGATAGACTATTGACCGCCAGCAAAATCGCCAGAACTTCATCATCTGCCGCAGGCATCTGCTCTTTGATAGCCTTGTATTTTTCCTTTGCTACCCGTTCCACTTCTTCCATAAAGAGATTATCGTGTTCTGTTGTTAGAGTTAAGGTCTTGTTTCCAAATGTAAATTTATATCGATTCAAATTTGCCATAAAATCACCTCATTGTATTATATCAAAAAAGAAGCCCTTTGTCAGTTATTAAAACACTTGGAACTAGACAGGGACTTTCTTTTTCATCTTTTTTGACATTGTAAACAGCGGTGCTCTCCTACAAAATTTTTGTAGGATTTTCAATCTTATGGCTTTCGACTTTTCCTTTTTATGGTACAATAGGGGGTATGGAAACTATCACCCTCAGTCCCAAACAGCAAGAAATTCAGGCTTTTGTTGAGAAATATCAGAGCCAGCTGGCTCCCAGCAAGAACCCGCATATTCAATATTTCTTCCGGCTGGATCAGGCGACGGTCAGTGTCTTTAGCTCCGGAAAAGTTCTCTTTCAAGGGGCAAAGGCTGCTCACTACGCTGGCTTTTTTGGCCATCAAGCAGACAAATCCAGTTCTAGTCCTGCTTCTCAGAATTTTGCCCTCATTGGGACAGATGAGGTCGGCAACGGCTCCTACTTTGGAGGTCTAGCCGTCGTAGCTTCTTTTGTCACTCCAAACCAGCACGACTTTCTGAGAAAACTGGGCGTTGGTGATTCTAAAACCTTGAACGATAGCAAGATTCGCCAACTAGCGACGGTCTTGAAAGAAAAGATTGCTCATCAAGCTCTGCTCCTATCGCCAGAGAAGTACAACGAAGTCATCGCTTCTGGCTACAACGCCGTCTCTGTCAAGGTAGCCTTACATAATCAAGCTATCTACCTACTGCTGCAGAAAGGCATCAATCCCGAAAAAATCGTCATCGATGCATTTACCAGCCAGCAAAACTACAATAAATACCTAAAGCAGGAAAAAAATCATTTTCCAAATCCAATAAGTCTGATTGAAAAGGCTGAAGGAAAGTTCCTAGCTGTTGCGGTCAGCTCTATTATTGCTAGAGATCTCTTTCTGGAAAATCTAGAAAATCTCAGTCAAGAGTTAGGCTATACCCTGCCTAGCGGAGCCGGAAGCAAGAGCGATCATGTTGCCAGCCAGATTCTTCAAGCCTATGGAATGGCCGGCCTGCAGCATTCTGCTAAACTCCACTTTAAAAATACTGAAAAAGCACAAAAACTTCTAGAAAGGTAACCTATGAAAAAATCAAATACTGCCGTTGTCATTCTCAAAGAATGGGGGCTCTTTATCATCTTTATCTCTATCATTATCCTATCACGGCTCTATCTCTGGTCCCCTGTAAAGGTAGATGGCCACTCTATGGACCCTACGCTGGCCAATGGGGAATACCTGCTTGTGCTTAAATATCAGTCTATTGACCGCTTTGATATCGTTGTCGCCACTGAAACAGATAAAGACGGAACGACCAAGGAGATTGTCAAGCGGGTTATCGGTATGCCGGGTGATACTATTCAGTATGAAAATGATACTCTTTACATCAACGGTAAAAAAACAGACGAGCCTTACCTGACAGACTACATCAAAAAATTCAAAGAAGACAAGCTCCAATCCACTTATACTGGGGATGATTATGATGACAATGGTGAGTTTTTCAGAAAACTCGCTGCCCAGGCTCAAGCTTTCACTGTTGATAGTGAAGGCAGCCCTGTCTTCACCATCAAGCTTCTGGATGATGAATACCTACTTCTGGGTGACGACCGGATTGTTTCCAAGGATAGTCGCCAAGTCGGTACCTTCCAAAAAGAACAAATCCAGGGCGAAGCCAAGTTCCGCTTCTGGCCACTGCTTCCTTTTAAGACCTATTAAGCATACCGAACTCAGTTGAACGTCAGCTGAGTTCGTTTTAAAAGAAGAACCTATAAACTATGGAATTTTACTTTTCAGGAACGATTGAACGGATTATTTTTGAAAATCCCAGCAACTTTTTCCGTATTCTGCTCTTAGATATTGAGGATACGGATGCCGAGGATTTTGAAGATTTTGAAATCATTGTCACCGGCTCCATGGCAGATGTCATGGAAGGCGAAGACTACAGCTTCTGGGGCAGTCTTGTCCAGCACCCCAAATATGGCCAACAGCTGAAAATCTCCCGCTATGAGCGAGCCAAACCCAGCAGTAAAGGCCTAGTAAAATACTTCTCCAGTGACCATTTCAAGGGCATCGGGGTCAAGACTGCTCAAAAAATCGTCCAACTCTACGGAGAAGATACCGAAGACACCATTGACAAGATTTTAGCAGAGCCGGAAAAGCTGACTCAGATAAACGGCTTAGCAGCTAAGAACCGCGAGGTCTTTGTCGCCAAGCTCAGACTCAACTACGGAACTGAGATGGTACTGGCCAAGCTAGCAGCCTACGGCATTCCCAATAAGCTGGCTTTTCAAATCCAGGATACCTACAAGGAAGAAACGCTGGATATTGTCGAAAAATATCCCTATCAGCTGGTAGAGGATATTCAGGGAATCGGCTTTAAAATCGCTGACCATCTGGCAAAAGAACTGGGCATCGAAAGTGATGCCCCTGAGCGTTTTCGGGCTGGCCTTATCCACACCTTGCTGACCCAGTCCATGGAGCGGGGAGATACCTATGTCGAAGCTCGTGATTTACTAGAGCATACCATCGAACTCTTAGAAAGCTCACGTCAAGTGGAGCTGGATCCTAGTCTAGTCGCTGATGAGCTGGCCCATCTGATTGAGGAAGATAAGGTCCAGAATGTCGATACTAAAATCTTTGAAAACAGCCTCTTCTTTGCTGAAGAAGGAATAAGGAGTAATCTAGTCCGTCTGCTGGAAAAAGGAGAGCAAGATTCTTTCGATCCAGATAAGATTACTACAGCTATCCAGCAAGTGGAGGAAAGCTCCGGCATCTCCTATGACAGTATCCAAAAAGAAGCCATCCGTCAGGCTATCAATCAAAAGGTCTTTATCCTAACCGGCGGACCGGGTACTGGAAAAACTACCGTTATCAACTGTATCATCGCAGTCTACGCCCAGCTTCGCGGTTTGGATCTGCGAAAGGTCAATGATCTGCCTATTCTGCTAGCGGCTCCCACTGGACGTGCTGCTCGGCGCATGAACGAATTGACTGGTCTTCCTAGCGCCACTATCCACCGCCATTTGGGAATGACTGGCGATGATGATACCAGTCATTTGGATGATTATCTGGATGCTGATTTTATCATTGTGGATGAATTTTCCATGGTGGACACTTGGCTGGCTAATCAGCTGCTCAGCAATATCTCCTCTCAGACCAAGCTCTTGATTGTCGGAGATGCGGACCAGCTGCCCTCTGTCAGTCCAGGTCAGGTACTGGCGGACTTGCTGCAGATACCAACTATTCCACAGACTAAGCTGGAAACCATCTATCGGCAGAGCGAAGAGTCCACAATCGTCACACTGGCCAGCCAGATTCAGAAGGGCATTCTACCAGCAGATTTTACAGACAAAAAAGCGGACCGCTCATATTTTGAAGCTAGAAATGAGCATATCCCACCTATGATTGAAAAAATCGCTAGCGCTGCCATTCGCAGCGGTATCCCAGCTCAAGATGTTCAGGTATTAGCACCTATGTATCGGGGGCCAGCCGGTATCGACCAGATTAACAATCTCATGCAAAATCTCATCAATCCTGTCGAGAAAGATGAATTGACCTTTGAAACTCCCGACTGTCAGTATCGCCAAGGAGACAGGGTTATTCACTTGGTCAATGATGCTGAAAGCAATGTCTTTAACGGTGACTTAGGCTATATCAGCGACCTGCTGCCTGCTAAGTACACTGACTCCAAGCAGGACGAGCTGACCATCAACTTTGACGGCAATGAAATCATCTACCCGCGCAGCGAATGGTACAAGATCCGCCTGGCCTACGCCATGAGTATCCACAAGTCTCAGGGCAGTGAATTTCCGGTGGTTATCTTGCCCATCACCAAGAGCAGTCACCGGATGCTGCAGCGCAACCTCATCTACACCGCTATCACCCGCGCCAAGAGCAAGTTGATCTTACTTGGGGAAAAAGTAGCCTTTGACTATGCAGCAAAAAACACTGGCACCGCCCGTAAAACCTATCTCATCGAGCGCTTTGGAGACCTCCCGCAAGCCGAAAGCAATATCCACAATCCTGTGGATAAAATGAAAGCACCTGTGGAAAACTATGTCCTGACTGAGGAAAACTTCCTGAAAATCGACCCCCTAATCGGCCTGACCGAGGAAGATATCCACAGTATATTCAGCACATAAATAAAAAGGCTGGGACAGAATTAAATTTTTTAGTTCTGTCCTATCGCCTTTTTTAATGCTTATTTTTCTGGCTAAAGAGCTGCAAGAGCTCATCATCAAAGATATCCATGCCGACCGAGGTCATCATAAACTGCAGAAAATGGAAGCGTTCTGGCAGTTTTTCAGGATCGCTTTCAAAAACGGCCCCATGCATCCAAAAATTCACCAGCAGCAGAAAAACTTCTGCAGCCTGGTCCGGATACTCGGTCTGAAGGGAGCCATCTGCCATCCCTTTTTTGATAATGTCACTGACCACAGAGGCGCCTATCCGCAGATTGTCCCGCATCATGGTCAAAATAAAGCCCGCGTCCTTCTCATACTCACCCAAAATGCCATCTATGGCCCGGGCTGTCTGACTTCCCAGATTAGACTTGAGGATGGTCTGCAGTTGCTCTCTGCCAGTCAGATTTTCCGTATCCTTGAGCCACTGCTTCATCTCTTCTTCCATCAGCTCCTGCCGGCTCCTCATCACCGCAAAGACAATCTCATCTTTTGACTTGAAATGATGATAGATAGCCCCCTTGGAGATGCCCGCCGTCTGAGCAATATCCTGCATACTGGTCTTTTCGGACCCCTTTTGGATAAAGAGCTGGGTTGCTGTATTTAAAATTTTTTCTCTCATGGCCTGGGATTTGTCTTTTCGCTGCGCCATTCTGTTCCCCTTTGTTTCTAATATAGCTTTATTCTACCAAAAAATTCGGGGAAATACAAAACCATAAAAATATCTTTAAGCCTTGTCTTGCTGATCCCTTTGATACCAAAGATAGATACTGTAAGCCGCCATCAAGATATAGCCTAGGAAAAAGAGGGGATTTTTCGTTCCCTTGCCTACAAAGATGCCTTCGCCAATAGTATTAATGAGCCCATGAAAGAGGACACAATAGAGGACAGACTGACTGGTCTTGTAAAGGGCTGCCAGCCAGAAACGGGCGAGCAGGCAGGCGGCAGTAAAGGCTAGAAAAGAAGTCCCTGCCTGACTGCTGCCGGGCATAAAGAAGAGGGGCAGATGCCAGACAGCCCAGATTAACCCAGTTGTTACAGTTGCTAAGGGAAAGGGCAGAAGCTTTTCCAGAGTCGGCTGCAGGAAGCCCTGCCAGCCAATCTCTTCATTGCCGCCTGTCAGAAGAGTCGTCATGAGAAAAAGCAGAGCAATCCTGAGGGGGCTAAAACCAGGCAGGAGCGGGCTCCAAAAGACTATGGAAAGGGTGTAAAGAATTGTAAAAATCAAGAGATGGACCCAAGTCCTTTTTCGGGCCGATCCGATAGAAGCCAAGAGCTCCTTGAACGATTTTCCTAAGACCAGTTTGGCTCCAATGGCCGGGCCAAAAACACCAGCGATGGTTAGGACCTGGGAAATAATAGGAATCCTCAGGAAAGCCGAAGCCAGCCAGGCAGACCAGCTGATACCAAAGGTCCAGGCCAGAAAGGGCAGGATATGCCTTGTCTCTGGCTCTACATGTGTTTGTGTTTTCATATGATTACTCCTTTTTCTTTGGAAGAAGAGCGATTGCCAAGATTTTTAGCCTGCATCTTTCTGAACTCCTTTCCGGTTGCCCTTCCAATACCACCAGCCGACCAGCAGGGCGGTCATGACCAGATTAGCAGCCTGGAAGCTGAGATACCTTCCGCCATTTGTAGCACTGCCGACAATCGTCGCCTGAGCAAAGTTAATGCAGCCGTGAAAGACCATGCAGGCAAAGACAGAGGCCGTCTGCTTGTAGAGAACCGCCTGACAGAAACAGAGCAAGATACCAAAGGAGAGATAGAAGGGCAAAGAAATCTGACTTTGACTCGTTCCCGGAATCAGCCAGAGGGGCAGATGCCAGGCCACCCAGACCAGAGCCGTGATGACAGTTGCCAGAGGGAAGGAGAATTTTTTCTCCAAAGCCGGCTGCAGGAGGCCCCGCCAGCCCAGCTCTTCGTTCCCGCCCCCAGCAAACGTGACAAAGGTCCAGCCCAGAGGAAACATCAGAACGGCATTCAGAGGCGGCAGGACTGGATTGGCGATAAAAAGGGTCAAAACCCGAACCAGACAGAAGGCCAGCATATAAATCCACCAGCCCTTAGCATGAGAAAAGATAAAGTCCAGCATCTTCTTAGGATGAGAAATTTTGAGGCTGATAAAAGTTCCCAAGGCCAGTCCGAAGCCCCCGATGAAATTGAGAGCAAGGCCCAAAGGCTCAGCCCCGCTGGTCAGCTTCAGGGCGGTTAAAATATACTGAAGCAGCCAGGCTCCCCAGGTAATGCCAAAAGTCCAGGCCAGAAAGGGCAGGATATGCCTTGTCTCTGGCTCTACATGTGTTTGTGTTTTCATTTGTGTTTTCATATGATTACTCCTTATCAAATGTAGAATAGTGAAAAGTCATCCGAAAACTGGACAAAGGCATCCTTTACTCTCAGTCTTTCAGATGATTTCCTGTTTTGAAACGCAGATTTTAAAATCCGACCATTCGGTTTGTTTTATTATAAAAAATAAAGACCTGCACCAAATAGAAAACATAGTCTTTTAGTCCTTGCCTAAAATAAAAAGCAAAGATAGACTAAATGATGCTAAAAGCTATGTCAACAACGTCTAGCTGCTGCCTGCTGCTTTTAGTTTCTAAGTTGTCCTGACTCTGATGCTTAAAACAGGTCATCTCTCTGCTACTTGCTCCTTTCTTTATTTTGCAATCGCCGAATTTGCCAGAGATTGGAGGCAAGGCTCAGACCGCCTACTGCCATAATACCTAGTCCTCGCCATGGGCTAAAGACAGAAGTCAGCAAGCCACCAGCAAGGGCAGCATATCCAGCTTTGACTCCCCACTTAGAATAGCGTATGCCATTCTCACCCTGTGACATCTTTTTCAGCTTTTCTGCATGCTGCTGCAAAAACTCTTTCTGACCTTCCAGCTGCCGATCCATCTCCTGATTCAACTTGAGGATGTGCTCGCTTGTTTTTTCTACTACAGATTTCTTCATTTCTGCTCCTTTCTTTTTAAAAACCGACCAGACGGTTTTTATTTTATAAACTCAGTATAACAGACACAAAAAACTTTGTCCAGTATTTTTTCAAAAAAGATTATTTTTAGTCAATGAAAATTATCAGACAACTTAGAAACTCGTCACAAGCAACTCTCTCATACTAAAAACTATATCTAAAAAAGCCCGGTAATGAACCAAGCCTTTATCTTTATTCAAACCCCGTCACTGTCAGTCCTAGCAGCCGGATACCTCGTGGTTGTTCTTCCAAGCTATCGTATATCTCATGCGCAGTTCGCTCGATTTGCTCCTTGTCTTGAGTGGCTAGAGCCAAACTTTTTCTTTTAGTCAAGGTTGAGAAATCGGCATAACGGATTTTCAGAACGATAGTTCGTCCTTTCTTGTCATGCTTAGTCAAGCTATTTTCTACCTTCTGAGCCAGCAGGGTCATCTCTTTCTTAATATCCTCCTCACTATAGAGCAGTTTGGCATAGGTCCGCTCCTTCCCAATCGACTTACGGATGCGATTGGACTTGACCGGACTATTGCTGATACCACGCGCTTTACGATAAAGATCAAAACCAAAGCGACCAAACTTATCAATCAGGGTCATTTCTGGTATCTTGAGCAGATCTCCACCAGTATAAACTCCCATTTCATGCAGTTTTTCAACGCTCTTCTTACCAACCCCATGAAACTTGGCAATATCCATAGGCGCCAGAAAGGCCTCTGCTTCCTCAGGCAGAATAACAGTCAGACCATGAGGCTTCTCATAGTCACTGGCAATCTTGGCCAGAAACTTATTATAAGAAACGCCTGCCGAAGCTGTCAGATGGAGTTCATTCCAGATATCATGCTGAATCAGCTTGGCTATTTTGACTGCGGATTTAATCCCAAGCTTGTTTTCCGTTACATCCAGATAAGCCTCGTCGATGCTCATTGGCTCAATCAAGTCCGTATAGCGTTTGAAAATTTCTCGGATCTGCAATCCGACCGCCTGATATTTTTCGTAATTCCCAGAGATAAAAATCCCCTGGGGGCAACGCTCATAGGCTTCTTTGGAGCTCATAGCCGAATGAACTCCGAACTTTCTGGCCTCATAATTGCAGGTAGAGACGACACCACGACCGCCAGTCAAGCGGGGATCGCTGCCGATAATGACCGGATGTCCCTTTAGCTTAGGATTATCCCGCTCTTCCACTGAAGCAAAAAAAGCATCCATATCAATGTGGATAATTTTCCGAGATGTATCGTTAATCAGTGGAAAAATTAGCATGCTCTCCTCCTTTCTCCTGCCATCAATCTCAGCTTACAGGCTTTCACAAAGTCAGCCCATTTTGCTCAAATAAATCTGAAACAGTTTTTCATTCTTGTAAAAAGTATTTTAAACGTGAGATTCTTAGTCAGTAATTTTTGTATGACATTTTAATTACTTTTATTATAACTTTTTTACCCATTTTTCCAAAATATTTGAAAAGAGTTATGTTTTTCAAATCTATAGTACACATCCGCGACTTTTTACTTTCTGTATTATAAAAGAAAGTCTTTCTTTCTGCCAAAAATGGTTTGTGAAACCGATTACCGTATGATATACTTTACTTATAAATGTAACAGTTTATGTTGCTAGAATAAAGAGGAAAATCAAATGGTTGTAAAAACAGTTGTTGAAGCTCAAGATATCTTTGACAAAGCTTGGGAAGGCTTCAAAGGTGAAGACTGGAAAGAGAAAGCAAGTGTTTCTCGCTTCGTTCAGGCTAACTACACACCTTATGATGGAGATGAAAGCTTCTTGGCAGGTCCTACTGAGCGCTCACTCCACATCAAGAAAATCGTAGAAGAAACAAAAGCTCACTACGAAGAAACTCGTTTCCCAATGGACACTCGTCCAGCATCTATCGCTGATATTGACGCAGGTTACATTGACAAGGACAACGAACTGATTTACGGTATCCAAAACGACGAACTCTTCAAATTGAACTTCATGCCAAAAGGCGGTATCCGCATGGCTGAAACTACTTTGAAAGAAAATGGATACGAACCAGATCCTGCTGTTCATGAAATCTTTACTAAATATGTTACTACAGTAAATGACGGTATCTTCCGTGCTTACACTTCTAACATCCGCCGTGCTCGTCACGCCCACACTGTAACTGGTCTTCCAGATGCTTACTCACGTGGACGTATCATCGGGGTTTACGCACGTCTTGCTCTTTATGGAGCTGACTACCTCATGGCTGAAAAAGTTCGCGACTGGAATGGTTTGACTGATATTGACGAAGAAACAATCCGTCTGCGCGAAGAAATCAACCTGCAATACCAAGCACTCGGTGAAGTTGTAAAATTGGGTGACCTTTACGGAGTAGATGTTCGCCGTCCTGCCTTTGATGTTAAAGAAGCTATCCAATGGACTAACATCGCCTTCATGGCTGTCTGCCGTGTCATCAATGGTGCTGCTACTTCTCTCGGACGTGTGCCTATCGTTCTTGACATCTACGCAGAACGTGACTTGGCTCGCGGTACTTACACTGAATCAGAAATCCAAGAATTTGTTGATGATTTCGTTATGAAACTTCGTACAGTGAAGTTTGCTCGTACGAAAGCTTACGACCAACTTTACTCTGGTGACCCAACCTTCATCACTACTTCTATGGCTGGTATGGGGAACGATGGCCGTCACCGTGTTACAAAGATGGACTACCGTTTCCTTAACACACTTGACAACATTGGGAACTCTCCAGAGCCAAACTTGACCGTTCTCTGGACTGACAAGCTTCCATACTCATTCCGTCGCTACTGTATGCACATGAGCCACAAGCACTCTTCTATCCAATACGAAGGTGTAACAACAATGGCTAAAGACGGCTACGGTGAAATGAGCTGTATCTCTTGCTGTGTGTCTCCACTTGACCCTGAAAACGAAGAACAACGCCACAACATCCAATACTTTGGTGCCCGTGTAAACGTGCTGAAAGCCCTTCTGACAGGTCTCAACGGTGGTTACGATGATGTTCATAAAGACTACAAGGTATTTGACATCGAGCCTATCCGTGACGAAGTTCTTGAATTTGAATCTGTTAAAGCGAACTTTGAAAAATCTCTGGACTGGTTGACTGACACTTACGTAGATGCCTTGAACATCATCCACTACATGACTGACAAGTACAACTACGAAGCTGTTCAAATGGCCTTCTTGCCAACTTACCAACGCGCTAACATGGGATTCGGTATCTGTGGATTTGCCAACACTGTTGATACCTTGTCTGCTATCAAGTATGCAACTGTTAAGCCAATCCGCGACGAAAACGGCTATATCTACGACTATGAAACAATCGGAGAATACCCACGTTGGGGTGAAGATGATCCTCGCTCAAACGAATTGGCTGAATGGTTGGTAGAAGCTTACACAACTCGTCTTCGCAGCCACAAACTTTACAAGAACGCTGAAGCAACAGTATCACTCTTGACTATCACATCTAATGTTGCTTACTCTAAACAAACTGGTAACTCACCAGTCCATAAAGGAGTGTACCTCAACGAAGATGGTAGCGTAAACTTGTCTAAATTGGAATTCTTCTCACCAGGTGCTAACCCATCTAACAAGGCAAAAGGTGGCTGGTTGCAAAACTTGAACTCACTTGCTAGCTTGGACTTCAGTTACGCAGCTGACGGTATCTCATTGACAACTCAAGTATCACCTCGTGCGCTTGGTAAGACTCACGACGAACAAGTAGACAACTTGGTTACTATCCTGGATGGCTACTTCGAAAACGGTGGTCAGCACGTTAACTTGAACGTAATGGACTTGAAGGATGTTTACGATAAGATTATGTCTGGCGAAGATGTTATCGTTCGTATCTCAGGTTACTGTGTAAACACTAAGTACTTGACTCCAGAGCAAAAGACTGAATTGACTCAACGTGTCTTCCACGAAGTACTTTCTATGGACGATGCTTTGAGCTAATAAACGACTAAGGACTTACAAACCATTTGAAAGAAGATTGGAAATCTCCAATCTTCTTTTTTATATCTATGAGTCCAAATGGCTGCCAACTTGATGATATTTTTAAGAGGCTTTATGGTATAATGGTTCTATTGCTATACTAGGAAAAGGACTGGGGAAATGACAGAGAAAGGTATCAGGGAAGAAGCCAAAGATTTCAATCTGGCGGTAGATGTCATCATGATGGCTGGGACACTGCTGCTGCAGAGCGGTTCCGAGACTTATCGGGTGGAAGACACCATGATTCGTATCGCTCATTCGCAAGGGATAATCGACTGCAATGCCTTAGCAATGCCTGTAGCTATTTTCTTTTCGATTGAAAATACAAATGTCTCACGGATGAAGCGCAATCTCAAGACCAACTACAACATTGAGAAAGTCTGCGATGTCAATCAGGTCTCCCGTCAGTTGGTAACAGGAGAAATCAGCCTTCAGGAGGCTTTTGATGAGCTAAATCGCCTCAAAGTGAAAGAGATGCCCTATAACAACAAGCAGTTGATTGCTGCCGCAACACTCAGTGCTCCCTTCTTCTCCATCATGTTTGGCGGAAACTTCTACGATGCTTTAGGCGCGGCCATTGCCACCTTCTTTGGCTTTGCCTTCTCTTTGTACGTTGACAAATATATCCGCATTCCTTTTGTGACAGCTTTTGCTGGAGCCTTTGTCTTCGGACTGCTGGCTCATATCTGGACACGCTATTCTGGTTTTAACTCCACAGATGATTTAATTATTGCAGGTTCTGTCATGCCTTTTGTGCCCGGCATTGCTCTGACCAACTCTGTGCGTGACATTATGACCAACCATATCAACTCTGGGATGAGCAAGCTTTTTGAATCGCTCCTCATCACTCTTGCTCTCGGTGCAGGTACCTCTGTTGCCCTCCTTATTATGAAATAAGCCTATGACAATCTTGACTTTCTTACTGCAAGCAGTTGCCAGCCTGCTGGCCATCATTACTTTTTTAATCGTTCTAAACGTCCAGCGCAGTATGCTAATTCCCGGAGGAGTGCTGGGCATGGCCATTTGGCTGCTCTATCTCCTGCTCAAAGGACCGACCAATGTCATCATAGCAACCTTTGTGGCTGCTATCCTTGGTTCCTGCATCAGCCAAATCCTCAGCATCATCTACAAAACGCCTGCTGTTGTTTTTATTTTGGCCATTCTAGCCCCCTTGGTCCCAGGCTATATTTCCTATCGGACGACTGCCTTCTTTGTCACTGGTGATTACAGCCAGGCCATGATTCACGCCACTCTGGTAGTCATTCTAGCCTTGGTCATCTCGATTGGCATGGCCAGCGGCACCGTCGTACTCAAGCTCTATCACTACTTGAAAAAGCGTCAAAGCAAACTCACAGCAAATAAACAGTAGAGCCATCTGCTGTTTTTATTTTGGAAAATACATCTTAAGCCTGATTTAGCTGAGATTAGATGTTTTTTGTAAGAGTTTTATTCCTAAGTATGGTAAAATAGTTTTCGGAATATACTAGAATAAAAGGATTTAAAGAGGTCTTATAATGACAATCGGAATCGACAAAATCGGTTTTGCGACCAGTAATTATGTCTTAAAATTAAATGATTTAGCGGCAGCCCGTGGGACTGACCCAGACAAGCTTAGCAAGGGGCTCTTGCTCAAGGAACTAAGCATTGCTCCTTTGACTGAGGATATTGTTACCTTGGGAGCGGCGGCAGCAGAACCCATCCTGACAATAGAGGACAAAGAAAAGATTGATATGGTCATCGTGGCTACTGAGTCAGGGATCGACCAGAGCAAGGCGGCAGCCGTTTTTGTCCACGGCCTTTTGGGCATCCAGCCTTTTGCCCGCAGCTTTGAAATCAAGGAAGCCTGCTATGGAGCTACTGCTGCACTGGACTATGCCAAGCTCCATATCGAAAAACATCCAGACAGCAAAGTTTTGGTGCTAGCTAGCGACATTGCCAAGTATGGCATTAACACACCTGGCGAGCCAACGCAGGGAGCGGGAGCCATTTCTATGCTGATTAGCAGCAATCCTCGTATCCTCGCTTTCAATGATGATAATGTAGCTCAGACACGCGATGTCATGGATTTTTGGCGCCCAAATTACTCGACAACGCCTTATGTCAACGGCCTCTATTCAACCCAGCAATATCTGGATAGCTTAAAGACAACTTGGACAGAGTACCAAAAACGCCACAAGCTGGCTCTCAAAGACTTTGAGGCCTACTGCTTCCACCTGCCTTATCCAAAACTGGCCCTTAAAGGCCTCAACAAAATTATGGATAAAAGCCTTCCTCAAGAGCAGCAAGACCAACTTAGAAAGAACTTTGAAGCCTCTATTCTCTACAGCCAAAAAGTTGGAAATATCTATACAGGCTCCCTCTTCCTAGGTCTTCTGTCTCTTTTAGAAAACTCTGACAACCTCAAGGCCGGCGATCGGATTGCTCTCTTTGGCTATGGCAGCGGAGCTGTCTCTGAAATCTTCAGTGCCAATTTGGTAGAGGGCTATGAAAAGCATCTATCCCAGACACGTCTAGAGGAATTAGACCAGCGTCAGGCTCTTTCCATCGCGGATTACGAGCGCATCTTTTTTGAAGAAGCTGAGCTGGATGCGGAAGGCAATGCCCGCTTCTCTGACTATGAAAACCAAAGCTTTGCTCTGGCAGAAATTGCAGAGCACCAGCGCAAGTACATCAAAGTTGAGAAATCATCATGAAAGTAAACTGGACTGGATTTTCTAAAAAAAATCCTGCTGAACGGCTGCAGATGCTGAAAGAAAAGGGACTTTTACAAGATGAACATTGGCAGCTGCTAGACAGTCAGCAGACTTTGCCTCTGGAAACGGCCAACCAGATGAGTGAAAATGTGCTGGCCACTCTAGCCCTGCCCTACTCTCTGGTGCCAGACTTTCTGGTGGATGGCAAAAGCTATCAAGTTCCATTTGTGACAGAAGAGCCATCTGTGGTAGCAGCGGCTAGCTTTGCGGCTAAAATTATCAAACGTTCAGGCGGATTTGAAACCGAGGTTCACAAACGCCAGATGATTGGGCAAATTGCCCTCTATCAGGTTGATAAGGCAGACCAAGCCATCAAAGATGTTCTCAGGAAAAAGAAAGAGTTGCTGGAACAGGCCAACCAAGCCTATCCATCGATTGTTGCTCGTGGTGGAGGTGCTAGAGATCTCTGGCTGGAGCCAAAGGATGACTTCCTCATTTTTTATCTTTCTGTGGATACACAGGAAGCCATGGGTGCCAATATGCTCAACACCATGCTGGAGGCCCTCACCCTTTCTCTGGAAGAGCTGACTGGCGGTAAAAGTCTGATGGCTATCCTATCAAACTATGCAACAGATAGTCTCGTAACAGCCCGCTGTGTCATCGGCTATCGCTTTCTCAGCCGGGATACGGCCGAGGCGGAACTTCTTGCGGATAAGTTTCAGCTGGCCAGCAAATTAGCCCAGGTTGACCCTTACCGGGCAGCTACCCACAATAAAGGTATCTTTAATGGTATTGATGCTTTGGTGCTGGCTACTGGAAATGACTGGAGGGCTGTAGAAGCCGGTGCCCATGCCTATGCCAGCCGAGAAGGAAGCTACCGCGGCCTCTCTACTTGGACGGCAGACCCAGACAAACGCCAGCTTCATGGTCAGATGACCCTGCCCATGCCCATTGCAACTAAAGGAGGTTCCATTGGCCTCAATCCCGCAGTGGCAGCCAGCTTTGACTTGCTGGGGCAGCCTCAGGCCAAGGAATTGGCTTCCCTCATCGTTTCAGTCGGATTGGCACAAAACTTCGCCGCCCTCAAAGCCCTAGTCAGCACTGGCATCCAAGCCGGTCATATGAAATTGCAAGCCAAATCTTTAGCATTGCAAGCTGGAGCCCAAGACGAAGAAATTGCTGCTGTAGCCAGTCGCTTAACAGCCAAGAAGACTTTCAATCTCGCTGCTGCTCAGGAAGTACTAGCAGACTTACGAAAACAGGACAAGTAAAAAGGCCTTGATGGCCTTTTTTGTATGTCTTTATGCTTTTTAGTCAATCTGTTCCTGAGCTTCTTTTAGCCGACCGTAGAGTAGATAGGGAACATTCTTTAATTCTTGCAAGTTTCGGCAGGACAGGGCGCACATGATGAGGCGCAGATCTGATTTCCAGCCTTCTACAATATCAATAACCTCTTCCACTGAGTGATTTTCCACCAAGTCCAGCATTGTACGAGAGAGGCCAACCGCCTTGGCTCCTAAAACAAGGGATTTGATCATATCCAAAGGATGACGGACACCTCCACTAGCCAAGAGATCGACCTCATCGCGCAATGGCTGAAGCACCAACAGGCTCTGCAGAGTAGATTGTCCCCAATCATTGAGGTAGTCACGATTACCACCCCGCTGATTTTCAATATAGGCAAAGCTAGTGCCACCCCGGCCGGAAATATCAAAAGTCTGAATCCCCAAGGAGCGCGCTTCTTCAACAGTAGAGCGATCCATGCCAAAGCCAACTTCTTTAAGAATTAGGGGAAGATCCAGTCGCTGACTATAATCAGTCAAGTGCTGGCGCCAAGAACGAAACTCCCGCTCACCCTCTGGCATCAGCAATTCCTGCATGAGATTGACATGGACCTGCAAAAAGAGGGGATGCAAATCTGCTACTGCCTGTTGGGCTGCTTGATAAGGCTTGTCCAAGCCGATATTGGTAGCCAGTAATAAATTAGGCCGACCAGCCGCCACCCGATAGGAAGGATCAGAAGGATTCTTCAAGGCTGCGCTGTAAGAACCAGTCACAAAAAGAAGGCCACAACTTTCAGCTACTTGAGCCAGTTTCTCATTGATTTGACCGCCTTTGTGGCTGCCGCCAGTCATGGCATTGATGTAAAAGGGAAACGCCCAATCACGGCCAGCAAAGTGAGTAGATAGGTCAATCTCTGCCAAATCGTACTTGGGCAGAGAACGGTGAATCAGCTCCATTTCATCAAAACTGTTGTAACCCAGACGCTGCTCTAAGGCGTATTTGATATGGTCATCCTTACGATTCTGGCTCATCATGGCCCATCCTTTCTCTGTATAATAGTTCAATGCCAGCTTCTTGCCAGGCTTGAATCAGTTGGTTGCTAGATGCAGCATCAAAGCTGAGAGCAATCCCGCAGTCGCCACCACCGGCACCACTGCTCTTAGCCACACAGTTCAGTCCCTCTGCCGCTTCTTTTAAGATTTTCAGCCTGTCTGTATAAATAGCTGGACTGAGTGTTTCTAAGAGCTGGCTAGCCTTTTCCAGACTAGACTGAATAGCAAGCTTATCTCCTGCTAATAAGGCTCTCTCCAAAGCATCAACCTGTGTCCTACTGCCTGTCAAAAAGGACTCTGAAATAGCTGACTTGACCTGATTGACCAAGTCCTTAGAAATCGCTGGCTGCTTGGTCCAGCCAACCAGAAAATCCATGGCTAAGCAAGGCTTAATACTACGAATTTCAAAACCCCAATCCTCTGCTAGTAATTGCTGTAAATAAACTTTGCCCATACGCTTGCGGACCAGCTCTCTATCAAAAGACCGGTAGTAAATCAGGTCTTCAAAAGCAATGCAGGCTAGATCTCCCATGGAGCCATTGTCTCCGCGCTTGAGGAGAACGTAAGAAGCCAGCTTAAAGAGTAGTTCTGGCTCTAAGTCTAGCTCATAAAGTGCTGCCATGGCCTTAATGGTCAGAATAACAACACTACCGCTGGAGCCAATCCCGAACTTCTTGCCGTCCCTTTCCATCTTGCCACTAATCTTCAGAGAAAAAGGCTGAAGTTGGTAGCCTAAGACCTGCAAATAATCATTCATAACTGCTACTGTCTCCTGAATCAAGGCATAATCAGGGTCTGGCTCTAGGCTAGCGCTGTGTTCAAACATATCTGATGTCAAGCGATAGGCAGGCGCTGCCTGTATTTCTCCCATCATATAGATAGGAATGGCCTTGATAATGGACGGCTGACCGGTCGTCAGCACTGCATATTCACCCGCCAGATAAAGCTTGCCGCAGGTTTGAACTCTTGCACTAGTCTTCATCTGACAAGTCCTTTGTTTTGGAGATGATAAGCCGGTAGTCTTTCTCAAATATAGCAACCAGATGGTCTAGGTCTTCCTCCAAGCAGAGGACCTTGACATTTGGCCCTGCGTCCATGGTAAAGTAGCAACGCTCGCCCTGGTCCCGCAGCTTTCTGACAGCATCCATAGCCTGGTAAGACTCCTCTGTCAGATAAGAAAACGGCGGATAAGCTTTCTCTGTCGTAGCATGCATCCGAAGAGCATTTTCTTCCGTCAGCTGACCAACCTTGGTGAAATCATTGTCCTGCAAATAGCCTAGCATGGCCTGATAATCCAAGGTAGACTGGGCAATCCAATCTGGGAAAATCGTGGAAGTTTTGGCACAGAGCTCCATACCGTCGCGGCTGGAAATGGGCTTTTTCTCATCGTGCAGAACCAGCATAATCATGGCTAGTTTCAAATCCGTCTTGACTGGATAAATGGCCCCACTGTCCTTATCCCAGGCCGCTAGCGGACCAAAGAAAGACCGAGCAGATGATCCTGAAGCAAACTTAGCCAGCTGGGCCAGCTCTTGCGTCTGATAGCCCGTCTGAAAATAAGCATTGCAGGCCTTGACTAGAGCAGATAGACCGCTGGAGCTGGAAGACAGCCCTGCTGCAGTTGGCATATTATTGCTGGTATCAACGCGGACAAAACCATCTTCTGGAGAGCGGAAACGGTCAATAATCTTACTGATTTTGGCATGTTCTGCCGGGCTTTGCAGCTGACCGTCAATATAAAACTCATCTCCAGTCGCTGAATCCGGCAAAGGACTCAGCTGCGTCTCGGTATACATATTTTCCAGTGTCAGCGAGATACTGCTGGTAGACGGAATCATCTTTTCTGCATCTTTCTTCCCCCAATATTTGACAATTGCAATATTGGCATAGGATTTGACACTTACAGGCTTTCGATCCATGTGTTAATGGCCCCTTTCTCTCTCAATAAGGCGGCTAAGGCCTCCGCCTGATTTCTTTCTCCTACAAGAGCAATGACACAGCCACCCAGACCACCGCCGCTCATTTTAGCTCCCAAAGCTCCGTTTTCAAGAGCTGCCGCTACTAGCTCATCTGCTTTCTGGCAAGAAACCCCTAGCTTGGCTAACTTCTCATGAGCCTTGGTCATAGCTTGTCCCATTGTCATCAGGTCCTTGATAGAAATGGCTTTCTCAAGGATTTTCGTTAAATTCCCTAATTCCTGCAGCAAAGGCAGAGCCTTTTGGCCCTGACTTTCTACAGCACGGATAGCTTCGCGGGTATGACCGTGAATGCCCGTATCTGCAATCACTAAAAAGGCATCCAGATCCAGCTCAATTTCGCTGAAACCGAAATTGCGGATAAACTTAATAGCTACATCGCTAAGGCAGGTCTTGGCATCGAGGCCGCTGGGATTCATATGGGCAATCATCTCTGCCCGATTGGCCAGAATCTCCAGTGTTTGGTCATCCAGTTCTTCCTCAAAGTAGTCAAAGACCGCCCGAATAGCTGCAATACTAACCGCGGCTGAAGACCCCATTCCCCTCTTCTCAGGGACCATGGACTCCACCTGACAGCGAATCTTAGACCCTTGCCGACCGAGATGTTCTAGACAGGCAAAAACAGCCATAGACAGCGTATCCTCGGCGTAGAGGGTCCAGGCCCGCTCAGACGGAAAGACCTGACAGGTCACTTCAATACGATTAAGAGGCAGGGAAATGGCCGGATAGCCGTAGACCACCGAATGCTCTCCCATTAAAATAATTTTACTGTGTGCCTTTCCGACACCGATTTCTTTTGTCATACTATTCTCTTGTCTGTAGATTCTCTCTATCTTATTTTAATATACTTTGGCAAAAAAAGCGATTTTTATTAAGAGAAAATCACTGGGGCTAGAGACCGATATTTATATAGGCAGACACGATAAAACTCCGGGGCTTGCAGCCGGAGTCTTTTAAAGTTCTCTTCTTATCAGGTCCATCAGCTGGTTACGGTCTAAGATCCATTGAGCCCGCTCGTCTTTTTCATAGGTCCGGTTGGATAGGAAAATAGCCGCCTTTTGCTCTTTACGATTATACATGATAAAGGTTCCTGTGTAGCCAGTGTGTTCCAGCCAGCAGCCCTCTAGATTCCAGGCTAGACTACGTCTTTTGCCTGGCTCCTTGGAAAAATTCTGGGTCAGATTGGCCGCAAAGTCATCCTGCAGATAATGTTCCAGAAATATTTGCAAATCCCTGAGAGTTGAAAATAAGCCAGCACTGCCAGCATGGATGCCCAGTACACGCGCCTTGGGATCATGAACCTGACCATCCTTGACACCACGAACGGTCGGCACAGCTCCTGGAACTGGCCCAAAACCTGTCTCAGTCAAACCCCAAGGCTGGAAAATCTGACTTTGAAAAATCTGATCCAATGCCTGACCATAGATTTCTTCCAACATAAAGCCCAAGAGCAGAAAATTCACGTCCGTATAGCGGAAGGTCTTACCTTCAAGCACCATCAAATGATTGAGCGCTGCTTTCAACTCAGGAGCTGCCAGCTGGTCACGATTGGGAATAAAGGGATCCAGCCCAGATGTGTGGGTCAAGAGCTGACGCAAGGTCACATCTTCTCGATGGAAGGCCGGATAATAATGCTGTAAGGGCAAATCCAGTTCCAGCTTGCCCTGCTCATACAAAAAGGCTGCCAGAGTACCAACTCCGACCACCTTGCTGACGCTAGCCAAGTCATAGACCAAACCCGCTTGAGTGGTCTTCCCTTCTTGCGGATCAGCTAGACCAAAGTAGAATTCCTGCCACTGGCCAACTTGATACAAGGCCAGACTAGCACCGGGATATATACCGTCTTTCAGCTGTTCTTTGATTTTATTGATGATTTTTTCTAGAGTCATGCTTCAAACCACAATTCAATCTTGCTCGAATCCTGACTCAGCAGGAACTTATCTGACTTGGGTACAAAGACCTCGTGTCCTTCAAAGATAGGACGCAGCGCAGCGGTTTCTAAACGATTGACCTGAGCTTTGAACATAGTCAAGTCCCAAGTTAGGGCATTGTCTGCCTGCAAGTCTTGACCCTCTGCTTCTATAAAGGTCAGAAAGTCCAGCGCATTTTCAATCTTGCTGTAAAATTCTTGGGCTTCATTGGCATTAGGTACACGAATTTCTACCGTCTCTATCTCAAATTGACTAAGACCGATGAAGTCCTCTTGCTTTTCAAATTCAGGAGCCGCCGTGACTGCTTGCAGATTTGCTCTATTCTCTTCTGCATGTAGGAGAACTAGGTCACCCTCTGGTGACAGAGCTTCAAAAGCATAGCCTTTCTCTCCTTGATACAGCTTTGTCCAAGCAGGCTGTTGAGCCAATAGAGACTCGATTTCTTTAGCATCTGCAACCTTGACAACGATTCTGGCTAATTTTTTAGGACCTTTGACTCGCCGCGACCGCATACTGGGTGATTCTTCCAGTTGCAGTTTCTCTGTCTTGGTCTGATCTCCTAAAGACAGAAAAGCAGCTTCCTCTAAAAGAGCCTTCATGCCCAGCTGATTTACAAAAAACTCTTGATTTAAATGACGATTATTTATCTTTAATACAGGGATAATTCTAATAATATGATTCGCGCTCATAATTCCTCCAAACCATTTTATTGTAATGGATTTTCATCTTTTTGACAAGAAATTATGCGCAAATAAACAATTTTTAAAACAAGAAGTCCTTGGATTTATTGGTAAATGGTCTGAGCAATGACCAAACCCCTAGCGGACTCAAACTCGTACTGCAGATAGGACTGGTAGGTACCGGGCGCGATAATACCACGAATATCCAGAATATCTGTCCCAGCCTGTCCAATAATCGAATCTGCTAGCAGGCAACAGTTGGTCGACAGGACAAAATACGTCTTGAAACGACTGGTTTTAAACTTATATAGCTGCGCTCCTAGTTCATGCTTAAACTTGTAGGAGTATGTTGGCTGACCATTTTTCAGTTCTGCTGGCGGCTCCCATTCTACCAACAGCTGATCAATTTCAGCCAGGCGCTTCTCAACCGCCTCCTTCTCCTTATCCGTCAAAGCCAAAGAATAACCAAAAAGTGTTTTCTTGCTTTCTTTTTTGCAAAGCTCAATATAGGCGTCTTTAGGAACCTTGAAGAGAACACCATCTCCAATCATGCCCTTGCATCGCTCAGAAAAAACATCATAACTGCCATAAGAAATCACTTGTCCCTGATAGCAAATATCTACATGGCCAATGGCCCCTAATAAACTTGTCTTTGAAGTATGGACCAAGACCTCTAAGTCCGCCTTTTTATCTCTATTCTTAACAAGACTATAAACATTTTTACGATCAGAAGCTGTATCTCCCTGAATCAGTCGATTAAAGCGCTCCAGATTTTCTACTGGAATAAAGGCTGCAAAAATAATAGGTAGGTTAATACGAATTTGCCTACGCAGCCGATGTTTTTCACGGTCATTGTCGAAAAAGAGGCCATCCCGGATATTGGACATTCCCAGCATCATCAAATAGATTCCCAAAATCAAAAACTGTAAGTGTCCGTCGGTCGCAGGCGAAAGAATACTGGTCAGCCCAATCCCACCATAGAGAATGGTATCAAATAGATAGCGCAAACCTCCCTTGACATGATTTTGCCGATAAAGCAGATAGGTCACTCCGTAAATACCTGCGGTTAAGAGCTGGTAGCTACCCAAACTGATAATCACAATATTGACAGGCACATCACTGATTCGGTTGAGCCAGCTGATACCCATAGCGACTGCAATCTGAAGCAGACTATGCCAGACAGCCCCTTCTTTCTTATGCGTAAAAACATGAAGAACAATATTTACCAAGCCAACAACCGTCAGATAAAACGAAATAAAATCGAAGGCCAGCTTGGTAAATCTGAAGCCATTGAAAATGATAATCAGGCCAAAAACAAGGGCTAAAAAGCCAAAGAGTAAGGTTCTGCGGCCACTGATCTTATGATATTTTGATACTTGCATCTCCATCTTTACCTTCTCTATCGCTCGAAAAAAGAGCTGGGGAAATCCCCCAACTCTGATCTTATGTGCTTATCCGTAGATTGTTTTAAACAAGAGGACTGCTGTGATACCTGCAAGAATCGGTGCCACAACTGGAACCCAAGAATACCACCATTTTGAATCACCCTTGTGTTTACCCAAAACAGATTCTGGCAGGATGAAGTGGAGGATACGAGGTCCGAGGTCACGAGCTGGGTTCAGCCCAGGTCCAGTAGGGCCTCCCAGAGAGGTTACCAAAGCCATTACTAAGAAACCAAGTGCCAAGTGAGCGACTGAAAGGCTACCAACTTGGAATGGTGCAACTTGATCTTTAGCCTGAGATATTGCAGCAGCAATCTGTTCTTTAGGAACTGAAGTCCCTTGTGCTGCCATCTGAGCAGCTTGCGAATTGATAGTTGCTTCAGCTTTGCTCAACAATTCTGCTCCAAAGAAGTTCTTGGTCAAGCCCATAGCAGCAAAGAAAAGAACAAAAGAACCAACAAATTCATTTATAAAACCATTGAACAAGGCTGCTTTACGTGATTCAGGCGTGCCATGGTCTAGACTAGAGATGGTAGAGAAAGTACCCAAAATATTATTAGGATTTTCTGTTCCCAAATAGTAAGGGCGATGAGTCGCAACGACCAAGGCCTGTCCGAAAATAGCTCCTAAAAGCTGGGCTGCAATGTATGGTGCAACCTGTGCCCAAGGGAAATAACCACTGACAGCAAGTCCCAAAGTAAAGGCAGGGTTGATATGGTTACCGGACACATTACCAAACATCAAAGCTGGAATCATAACCCCCATACCGTAACCGACAGCGATGACTAACCAACCGCTCTGATGTCCCTTAGTTCCTTTTAATTCAACGTTGGCAACAGCTCCGTTCCCCAAGACAATGAGGATAGCTGTTCCTAAAAATTCTGTGGCGTATTTAACGACCCATTCGAAATCCATTTAGTGATACTCCTTAAATATTTTTTAGACAAAGTCTATTTTATCAAGTATAATGGATAATGTAAAGGTCATTTTTTATAAAAATAAGAAAAAGAGGGAAGAATATGCGTTTTAATCAGTATAGTTATGCAAAAACGAAACGGGAAAATATGTTGATAGAATTAGCTGAATTAGGCTTTTTTTATGACAGCAATCGCTCTGATAAGGAAAATCTTGAAGATTTTCTTCGCACCAGCTTTTTCACTTATAAGAATACAGATTATCCCTTGAAATCCTGGGCTGCTGACAGCCAAACAGACCTGCTGAGCTTTTTCCAGTCTAACAGAGAACTGACGGCGTCTGTCTTTTACACTGTGGCCTTTCAGCTGCTTGAATTCTCACCATTTATTGATTTTACGGATGTTGAGGCCTTTCGCAAAGAAACGGGCTTTCCCATTACATTTGGAGACTTATTGGAAAATCTCTACCAGCTGCTCAACACTCGGACAAAAAATGGCAACCTCTTAGTTGATAAGCTAGTCAGCGAGGGTTTGATTCCTGAGGACAATACCCACCACTACTTCAACGGCAAGAGCCTGGCAACCTTTTCCAGCCATGATGCTATCCGAGAGGTGGTTTACGTGGAATCACGCGTGGATACTGATCAAGACGGCCGTCCGGACCTCATAAAGGTCAGCATTATCCGTCCTCGTTACCAAGGGAAAATTCCGGCCGTCATGACTGCTTCTCCTTATCATCAAGGAACCAATGACCCCGCCAGCGACAAGGCTCTCCACGACATGAATGTGGACTTAGCAAAAAAAGAACCCCATCAAATCACAGTACAAGATCCTGAACTAAAATTGCTCCAGCTGGATTTGCCAGCTCCGACCCAAGAAGTCTCTGAAGCCGAGGAAAAATTAGGCCATATCGGCACCTACACGCTCAATGATTACTTACTGCCCCGCGGCTTTGCTAATCTCTATGTGTCTGGCGTGGGAACTAAAGACTCTGAAGGACTGATGACCAGCGGCGACTATCAGCAGATCGAAGCCTATAAGAACGTTATTGATTGGCTCAACGGCCGCTGCCGAGCCTTCACCGACCACACTCGCCAACGGGAAATCAAGGCCACTTGGTCCAACGGAAAAGTGGCTACGACCGGTATCTCCTATCTGGGCACCATGTCCAACGGACTGGCAACGACTGGCGTAGATGGACTGGAGGTCATCATCGCCGAAGCTGGGATTTCTTCTTGGTACAACTACTATCGCGAAAACGGCCTTGTCACAAGTCCTGGCGGCTATCCAGGAGAGGATTTTGAATCCTTGACCGAACTGACCTACTCCCGCAACCTGAGGGCTGGTGACTACCTGCGTCATAATGATGCTTATCAGAGAAGCCTAGAGCAGCAGCGCAAAGACCTAGACCGGCAAACCGGAGATTACAATCAATTTTGGCATGACCGCAACTACCTGCTCCACGCAGATAAGGTCAAGGCCGAAGTCGTCTTCACCCACGGCTCTCAAGACTGGAATGTCAAGCCTCTCCATGTCTATAATATGTTTCGAGCCTTACCGCCCCACATCAAAAAGCATCTTTTCTTCCATAACGGTGCCCATGTTTACATGAACAACTGGCAGTCCATCGACTTCCGTGAGTCTATCAATGCTCTGCTGAGCAAAAAACTGCTGGGTTGTGAATCAGATTTCGAACTGCCAACAGTCATCTGGCAGGACAACAGCCAAGCTCAAAACTGGCTGACCTTGGAAGACTTCGGTGGACAAGAGCAGAACCTTCATCTCCAACTAGGCCAAGACTGCCAATCTATCCAAAATCAATATCCAGAAGAAGACTATAATCGTTTTGCCAAAAACTACCAAAGCTTTAAAACTGAGCTTTTTGAAGGTAAGGTCAACCAGATTACTCTGGACTGGACCTTGGAAAAGGACCTCTTTCTCAACGGAGCGACCCAGCTCAATCTTCTACTCAAATCCAGCACCGATAAGGGATTGATTTCTGCCCAATTGCTGGACTTCGGACCAGCTAAACGCCTCACACCGATTCCTACACCTATTGAGCCTAGAGTCATGGACAACGGCCGCTACTATATGCTGGACAATCTGGTTGAACTCCCCCATACTGAAACGCCTCATCGCGTCATCACCAAAGGTTTTCTCAATCTGCAAAATCGAACCAATCTACTGACAGTCGAAGAAGTCACTCCTGACCAATGGCTGGAATTTTCCTTTGAACTGCAACCAACTATCTATAAGATGAAAAAAGGCGACCAACTGCGCCTCGTCCTCTACACTACAGACTTTGAGCATACCGTCCGTGATAAGACCAATTATCAGCTGACTGTAGATTTGGAGCAATCTAGTTTGGATTTGCCAACCATGACATCACATTAATAAAAGAAAAAGACGCTGAAATTCAGCGCTTCAGATTGAAGACAAAGTCCTAAGAACAGAAGTTTCTAAGGGCTTTTCTTTTATTGTAGATTGAGATATTCCTCTGCATATTTTTTATAATCTGGCTTTTCCTTGCGGTTCATAGCAAAGAGCATACTGCCTGTGAGATAGTCATCGTCTGAGTCAGGAATTAGCATAATAGCAATGTTTTTATCTTTCTCAGGAAAGACGATAGAAAATGTTCCGCCATTATCTTTCCGAGTCAGGCCATAATAACTCACTCCATTCTTAAAACCAACTGCATTTTGAGTATACTCATACTCTTCTTCGTTGACAATAATGGTCTTGTCTTTTATTTCAATGGTCTTTTGTTCACCGCTAGCATCCTGTACATTCCATTTTCCCTGAATTTTGGGGCTGCCGCTGCAGCCAATTAGGATAAAAAGGGATGAGAGCACTACCAACAGCAAAGATTTTATCTTCTTGTTTTTCAAGTTGTCTTCTCCTTGGTATATAGATTCATGACCATTCTACTATAAATGCTAAATTTTTGTCAAACCTCTTAGAAATCTTCTTCTTGCCACTTTTCCAAAAAATGATATAATTTGAAGAGTGAAGATTACCAAGGGCTCAGCCCTTGCGAGAGAAAGGAAAGAAAATCTTATGATGAACATGCAAAGCATGATGAAGCAAGCACAAAAGCTTCAAAAACAAATGGAAAAAGGACAGGCAGAACTAGCTGCAACAGAATTTACCGGCAAATCAGCCCAAGATTTAGTCGTTGCTAAACTGACTGGTGATAAAAAAGTAGTCAGCATTGACTTCAATCCAGCCGTTGTGGATCCTGAAGATTTGGAAACTCTGTCAGAGATGACTGCGCAGGCCCTGAATCACGCGCTGGCTCAGATTGATGATGCTACTCAGAAGAAAATGGGCGCTTTCGCAGGCAAATTGCCATTTTAAGCAAGAGAAATAACCTTCCAACTTGACTAAACATAAGTCAAGCAATACTCGAACCAGCAAAAAAGACTGAAGAATCTCAGTCTTTTTTGATTTATAGTCGTTCCCTCACCAGTCCACTACACAAAATTAAGCAAATCCGCTGCCTTACTCATCAAAAGTAGGGCATAATCGGGATTGTTTTGCAGTTCCTTGATAGAGCTCTGCACCAGCTCCAAATCGTCGGTAATCATGCCGTCAACACCCAAGCGGAAGGATTTGCCAATGCTGTCTGCATCATTGATGGTCCAGTCATAGAGTTGCTTATCCGTCGTCCAAAGCTTATCGACAAAGTTTTCATCGAGGGTCGAGTACTCCATCGTATAGCCAGAAGCCTGTGTCCGTGGGAAAATAGTATTGTAGGGCAGGATAAAGAAGGTCGGTATGCTCTCATCATACTGGACTGTCTTGTCAATAACCTGATAATCCAAAGACTGAATCTGATGGCCATAAACCTTGATGTTGGCTCCGTATTGGCTAAGGAAACGGTCCATCATATCGTCTGAGTCCAAGCTGCTGGTCTTGATTTCTATCAAGAGTCTCTGGCCCATCTGATTGGCTCGTTTGAGATAAGCATCAAAACTGGAAATTTTGGCAGTGTGTCCATTTTCTGAAATATCTAAAGCCGTCAGCTCTTGCAGAGTCAGCTCTTGCGGTCTGGCATCGACGCCGGCCAAGGCTTTTAGATTGGCATCGTGCATCATGACAAACTGGCCATCCTTGGTCTCCTGTACATCCATTTCGATATAATCTGGCTTGAGCAGGGCGGTTTTCTCTAGCGACTCAACCGTATTCTGGACACCATTTCCCTGCGAAACGCCACGATGCGAGATGGTCAGAGGGACGTTTTCCAAGGGCAGATTGAGATAGACAAATCCTTCAAGGGCAAAGACAGAACTAGTGACCAAAAGGATAAACCAGCGCATGAGAGGCAAGCCTTTCCTGTAGCGATACTCAGACAGTCTGCTGTCTGTCAGAAAAGCCACAAACTTAATCAGAAAGTAGGCTACCATGAAGTAATAAGCCAGCTTGATGAGGCAGTAATTGACAACCGCTGCTGTCAAGGCTATCTGATTGGACTGGCCATCCGCATACTGCTGCAACACTAAAATCGGAATGCTGCTTAAAAGAAAGAAGAGAAAGCTCTTGGCCAGTATCCAAAAGAGCTGCCAAGTATAGCGAATCAAGTGCCCCTTGGTCTTCTCCAAACTATACCTAATCGCGTCTCGTAGGCGGAAATGCTCAAAAAAGAGCTTGGGCAGGGCAAACATTAGTCGGACAGCTATCAAAAAAAGCAGAAAACCTAAAGCATAGATTGATAATCTCATCCATAAGGCCGTCTTAAGATAGGTCACGATAAATTCTGGAATCAGAATTTTATTTAAGTAGTAGATTTTGAGAATTTGCCGCAGAAAGGGAAAGATAAAGCCCATATACAGTGCAATAAAGAGGACCTTGCTGGGCCTAGCGTAGCGAATCAGCGAGCCGCTGTCTTTGAAACTTTTCTTGATAAACTGAAAAGCGCTTCGCTCTTCCTCATCTAAAAGATTGCGGAGCCCCATAAATATCAGTCCAATCTGAAAATAAGCGACAAAGAGATTGGCCGCAAAAAGCGCTAGAAAGGCTAAGCCAACCCAGACATTTGAAGTCAGAACTTTAAAGGCATTCGTATAAGATAAGAAGAGGTAGCCTGTCTGCTTGAGCAGAGTCTCTGCTGCAAAGGAGTTGAAAGGCACCCAAGCCAGCTCCATGAGCATAAAGACTGTGAAAAAGAGCAATAAAATTTTATCAAGATTGCGATAGAGACGTAAAAGTCCCAGTCTTTGTGATTTCATTTTCCTCCTTTATGTTGTGAACAATACAAAACTTGCTAAAAAGCGATTCTTATTTAAAACAAGGTTGAGACAGATGTCCCAACCTTATTTTTATTTTCCAAATAAACGTGCCCAGAAGCCCTTGCTTTCCTGCTCCTGCACCTTTTCCTTAGCTTCATCCAACTCCAACAGCAAGGTTTCACGCTCATTCATAGCCTTAGCTGTCAGCTGCTGCTGTTGGTCCAGCTGCTTGTCCTTTTCAGCAATCTGAACATCCTTTATGCGCAGCTGCTCATCTTTCTTAGCCAGTTGGCTGTCCTTGGCCTTAAGCTGCTCATAGAGACGCACAATCTCAGCATTTTTTTCATCCACCAAGATTTCCATCAGCTCGCGTTGCTTCACATCTTCGCTAACAGGTTCATCTTCAAAAATAGTTTTCTTATAAATCTCTTCCAGCTTAATCAAGCCGCTGCGGGTCACCACCGTGACTCCTTTTTCGTTCTTTTCCGTATCTTCTGGCGGCAGTGCCTTGACACGATTGTTAATCGCCTGGCGGCTAACTCCAAGAATCTCGGCTAACTCGCTGACTGTCTTTTCAATTGCCATAATTTCCTCAAAAACTTTTTCTAGTTTGTAGATACCTAAATCTTATCATATCAAGCCTTAACTGTCAAATTTCACAATATTTTTTGAGCCTGACTCCTATCTTTTTAGCACTTTTTTATGATACAATGAGACAGATTAGTCTAGTAAAAGAAATGAAAAAATCGAATGAATTTAGAAAACTAGAGATGTTCAGCTATAGTCTTCCAAGAACATCTGCAAGATAGCAAAATCCTGCTCACCAAGGAAGCACAAGATTTCTGACTAACTGATAGAAGCCACTCTCTACGAAAGGAAAAGACCAATGAACCATTTCGATACAATCATCATCGGCGGAGGACCGGCTGGCATGATGGCAGCCATTTCCAGTTCTTTCTACGGGCAGAAGACCTTGCTCCTTGAGAAAAATAAACGATTGGGCAAGAAACTAGCCGGAACGGGTGGTGGCCGCTGCAATGTGACCAATAACGGAAACCTAGATGACCTCATGGCCGGTATTCCGGGCAACGGACGCTTTCTTTACAGCGTTTTTTCCCAGTTTGACAACCATGATATCATCAACTTCTTTACAGAGAACGGTGTCAAACTCAAGGTTGAGGACCACGGCCGTGTTTTCCCAGCGACAGACAAGTCCCGCACCATTATCGAAGCTTTGGAAAAGAAAATTGCAGAGCTGGGTGGCACTGTCATCACCAATACCGAAATCGTCTCCGTCAAAAAATCCGATGGACTTTTCACTGTCAGATCCAGCGACCAGACTTGGACCTGCCAGAAATTGATTGTGACGACTGGCGGCAAGTCCTACCCTTCAACAGGCTCGACAGGCTTTGGTCACGATATTGCCCGACACTTCAAGCACACGGTGACTGACCTGGAAGCTGCTGAAAGTCCTCTTCTGACTGACTTTCCTCACAAAGCGCTTCAGGGGATTTCGCTGGACGATGTGACCCTCAGCTATGGCAAGCATGTCATTACCCACGACCTGCTCTTTACTCACTTTGGCCTATCAGGCCCGGCAGCCCTGCGCTTGTCTAGCTTTGTCAAGGGTGGAGAAACCATCTTTCTGGATGTCCTTCCTCAGATGAGTCAGCAGGATCTGGCGGACTTTTTAGAAGAACATCGGGAAAAATCCCTGAAGAACTGCCTGAAAATCCTCCTACCCGAGCGAATGGCAGACTTTTTTGTCCAGACCTTTCCCGAGAAAGTCAAACAACTCAATCTCAGTGAAAAAGAAGCCCTCATCAAGCAAATCAAAGAACTAGCCATCCCTGTCACTGGCAAAATGTCCCTGGCCAAGTCCTTTGTAACCAAGGGCGGCGTCAGCCTCAAAGAAATTAATCCCAAAACTCTGGAAAGCAAACTGGTTCCCGGCCTCCACTTCGCTGGAGAGGTCCTAGACATCAATGCCCACACGGGCGGCTTCAACATCACATCTGCCCTCTGCACCGGCTGGGTGGCAGGGAGCTTGCATTATGAGTGATTAGAAAAATATTTTAAAGTAATTGAAAAAACTGGTCGAGGAACATTGCACTGCACCCTAAAAGTTAGATTTTTTGTGTTTAACTTTTGGGATTAGTGCAGAACATTCTCACCAGTTTTTATTCTGCATTTGTCCGCACATAAGCAGCAATCACATCTGCTGTGTACTGGGCAGTGCCTGGTCCAAATTGATCGATATTTTTCTTGAATTCTGGATTATGAACATAGCCCTGACCGATATGGGCAAAGACTTGCAGTGAGCAGTCAAAACCGTAAGTGCGAATGGCTTGTAAGAGACGCGCTGCCTGCTCTTGATTTTCCGCTGCTTCAACTGGCAAGCCTTGTTGCATATTCTCTGCCAGACTTTGAAAAACTTGATTGAAGGCTGCGGCAGATTCTTCTTCTCGTCCATTTTGACGAGTCAATGCTTCTGCCATGACTTCTTGACCGTATTCTTCGACGGCTTCTTGATGGTATTTGTGATTGTCTTCGTAGGCAAAGCCTGCGAATTTTTCTTTCATTGTCATCTTTCTTTCTCCCTTTTCTTCTTGGATGGTTTTTTGCAAGGTGGAAATCAAGGTATCCAAGCGGTCTCTTTCCTGCTGCAAATACTCTAACTGCCTAACCAGATGCGGCAATAAACCCTGTTCATCCTGACTCAGCAGCTCTGCTATTTTCTCCAAAGAAAAACCAAGATACTTATAGTAAAGGATGACCTGCAGCCTCTCTAAATCAGCTTGGCTGTATGTCCGATAGCCATTTTCTGATTTGGCTGGGACTAACAGTCCGATTTTATCATAATGATGCAGGGTTTTTACAGAGACACCTGACAGCTGCGCCGCTTCTTTGATATGGTACATGATAGACCTCCTTACCACTATAGTATAAACCCTGACCTAAGGGTAGAGTCAAGCCTTTTATGAAATTTTTTTAAACCTATTTAAAGTTCCCAAAGCGTCTAGCAGTTATTTACGAGAAACCATCGCAATAAAGCCCAGTTTTTCTTGATTCTTTTGGAACATCTTAAACATCTTCATAAACTGGCCGTAGTTCTCTTTTTTAAGGGCATTGAAGCAGATTTTCAGTGTGCCACCCAGCCCTTCGTCATATATCATTCCTCGAAGGCTCATCAAGGTCATTTCGCCAACAAAGGTGTCCACACGGTCAAAAGCGTGAGAACGTGCTAGCTGAATCCAAGATCCCTCGGTTAGAGGCCCCACATTGACATTAATCGCACGCGACAGCTCTTCCCGGACATTCTCATCTTTTTGCTTGAGCATGACGTCGTGGGTGAGGAGCACTCCACCTGGCTTCAGCACCCGGTAGTACTCATCCATACATTTGGCCTTCCCCTTATCCGTCTGCATGGTCAGCATGGCTTCATTGATAATGATATCAAATGAATTGTCCTCATAAGGCAGCTTCATGGCATTAGCCTGCTCAAATGTGACGAGTTCACCAACACCAGCCTTGTCTCCATTAAGCTTAGCCTGAGCCAGCGCAGCCTTATCCAAATCAACTGCAGTAATCTGGCAGCCATATCTTTTAGCCAGCTCGATTGTTGTGGTCCCCATATTGCAGGCAACTTCTAGAACTTTCTTATCGCTGGAAAACTGCCCCTGCTCAATCAGCCAGTCGGTTGCCAGCTTACCACCGGGACGAAGGCGTTTCTTTCCTAATTTTGCTAAAAATTTATGACCTGCTTCTGCCATTTCCGAACCTCCATAATTTTGATTGCTTCCATTATAGCACAAAATATTATATTTTCAGATAATTCTTAGAATTCAGCAAAAAAACAGACCGAATCGACCGATTCAATCTGTCTTGTATCTCTTTACAGCCCAAGAAATCCAGCCAGATAGCGCAGCAAGGCCACCAAGACTACGCCAAATACAACAGTTGCAATTAAGTTCTTATACTTAAAAGCTACATAGCTAGTCGGAAAAATGGCTATTAAATCTAGCCATTTAAAACTCGGCAGCTGACCTGTTTTAGCATTGGTGACACTAGACAGGATAAGGGCAAAGATAATGGAAACTGGCAGATATTTGAGAAAACGCTCTACCATGAGCGGAAGCCCCTTGTACTTGACTAGGATAAAGGGCAAAATCCGCGGAATCCAAGTGACCAGGGCTGACAAAAGAATGGCCAGCAAAATATACTTACTTATCATCCAAGATCACCCCCACCGTACAGCCTAGCAAGGTTGCAAAAAGCACCGCCAGCGAATTTTGAAGTAGCATAGTTAGGACTAAGTAGGCAATGCCAACCACCCCCAGAACTAAAAAGAGCTTCTTTATCTTGACCCGTCGCAGCATGATTGTAAATTGAGAGGAGAAGATACCAATAAACATGGCGACTAGGGCAAAGTCTAGGCCAAAGCTCTCAGGATTGGGCAGAAGGGCGCCGAGGGCAGTTCCTAAAATAGTACCCAAAATCCAAGAAGTATAACCCATAAAATTATTGCCCATCATCCAACGAGCAGCGATTTCCTCTGTATGTGCCCGCTCTCCCATCAAGACTCCATAAGATTCATCCGTCAAAAAAGAGCCAATGACAATATTCTGAGTCAAGCTAGACTTACGAAAAAGAGTTGATGCATGTAAGCCGAGCAGAAGATTCCGGATATTAATAAGAAAAACGGTCAGTGCGATGGCTAAAACCGGCGCCTGCTGGGCAAATAAACCAATCATGGCAAACTGGGCACTGCCAGCATAAACCAGAACACTCATCAGCCCCATCTCCAAGGGATTCATATAAGGCGCCGCCATGATGCCGCAGGCTAGGCCAATCCCAATATAGCCCAGAGCCGTTGGCACTGCAGCTTGTGCCCCTTGTTTAAATGTCTGTCCGCGCATTCTTCTCCTTTACTCCATGGTTTCAAATGCTAGGCTAGGTTTTGCATTCAGGTCCAAACTGGCAAAATTCTCCTTGTTCCACTCACTGACACTGGCATAGGCAATCATACCAGCATTGTCACCGCAGAGGCGAAGCGGTGGAATAATCACCTTAACATCCTGAATCTCAGCTGCCAAGAGTTCTCTCAGTCCTTGATTGGCCGCAACACCGCCCGCCACGACCAGAGTCTTGACTGGATATTTTTCCAGCGCTTTCTTAGTCTTGGCCATGAGAATATCCATGACCGCCGCCTGAAAGCTTGCTGACAAGTCTTGATTAGATAAGACCTCTCCTTTTTGCTGGGCATTGTGGTGCAGGTTGATAAAGGCCGACTTGAGACCGGAAAAAGAAAATTCCAGATTGTCTTCCTTAATCATGGCCCGCGGAAAATCATAAATATCCTGTCCCTCATGAGCCAGCTGATCAATCTCCCGGCCTGCTGGATAGGTCAGGCCCATGACTCGACCGACCTTATCATAGGCTTCACCGACCGCATCATCGCGAGTTTCCCCCACAATCTTATAGTCACCAGCCTGACTGACATAGACCAGCTCAGTATGACCGCCACTGACCAAGAGAGCCAGCAAGGGAAACTCCAAAGGCTCCACGCTCTGGGCTGCCATCAGGTGCCCAGCCATATGATTGACTGGAATCAAGGGAATACCGTGAGCCCAGGCAAAAGACTTGGCCGCTGCCAAGCCGACCAAAAGTGCCCCAACCAGACCAGGACCGTAGGTGACAGCCACCGCTGTGACTTGCTCCTCACTAATCCCTGCTTCTGCCAAAGCCTCCTCAATGCAAACCGTAATGACCTCTACATGGTGACGGCTGGCCACTTCTGGTACCACTCCGCCAAAACGCTTGTGGCTCTCAATCTGGCTGGCAATGACATTGCTCAAAAGCTCAGTCTCATTCTTCAGAACTGCCACACTGGTCTCGTCACAAGACGTCTCAAAAGCTAAAATATATCTATCTTTCATGGATCTCTCTTTTCATGACAATCGCATCTTCCACCGGCGCATGGTAGTAGGCCTTCCGCCGCGCGATTTCTTCAAATTTTTCTTTTTTGTAAAATAGCAGAGCTGGCTTGTTGGACTCCCTAACTTCAAGGAAAATCTCTTTGTCTGCTGGCAAAAAGTCAAACAAGGCTGTTGCGATTTTCTGCCCCTGATAGCTAGGCAATACAGCAATCTGCAGGACTTCCGCTTCAAAGTCTGTCTCCTGCCAGACTAAAAAGCCGACAAGCTGATTCTCATCTGCTGCTAGCGCACAACTGTTCACATCCGAACGCAGAACCTCTTCCACTTGGCCTGCGGTCCAAGGGCTGACCTCATAGACAGCAAGTAAGAGCTGTTCCAGCTCTTCTGCCAGAACTGCCGCGTCCACATCCGAGTTAGCGCTCCATTTTCTCATCTCAATCATAGGCGCTGAATGTAAGAATCACTGGATTCCTGATGGGTCTTGAGCCAATTTTCCTCAGCCTCTACCCGTTTGAGGTAGTTAGGAACAAAGTCATGAATGGACTGGGCTGGCAGGTCTAGACCGAGACGACCAACAGCTGCTGCGTCTGGTAAGGTCGGCTGAATGGCAGCCTGAGGAAGAGCCGCTTCAATCTGCTCCACAAAAGCTATCGTTTCTCCGACAAAGGTGACCGGCTGGTTAGCAGCGACAGCTATTTCCAAAACCTCTGCCAAAGGTAGATGAGCTTCCGGCCGTACAGCCTGACCAGACTGGTAAAAGCCAGCATAGACATTATTGCGGCGGGCATCCATGACAGGAATGACCAAGCCTTCCGCCTGCTCTGGGACTAAAGCCAGCAGACTAGACACACCGACCAGCTCAATCTTGAGGGTATGAGCCAGAGTCTTGGCTGTCGCCACCGCAATTCTCAGACCTGTGTAGCTGCCCGGACCCTGAGCAACTACGATACGATCCAAATCCGTCGGCTTCATGTCCAGACTATTCATCAGAAAATCAATAGCCGGCATCAGGGTAATGCTGTGGTTTTTCTTTATATTTAAAGTCATCTGCGCCAGCAAGGTCTCGTCCTCTAAAATCGCGAGCGTCAGCGCCTTACTTGACGTATCAAAAGCTGCAATCTTCATGCTTATCCTCTATTTTTCCTCTTGCCGCCAAAGTGAGCGGCGTTTTAATTTGTCTTCGTAGAAACTATCTACCAAAAATTCCTCTAAAATCTGGCTAAAAGCCTCCAAATTAGGCACTTGCTGCGCCAAGTGTTTTCCAAAAATCGCTTCTTGCTCAGCAATCTTGGGCAGCAAATCCGCTCCAGCAGCAGTCAAGCTCAAGCGAGAACTGCGCTTGTCCTTGCTAGAAATTTCCTTCTTGACCAAGCCTTTTTTAATCAAAGCCTGCACCAAGCGACTAGGGCTTTTTTCCTCACAAATCAGGGATTCCCCCAAGCCCTTGAGAGACAGCGGAGCATGTTCGCCCAAAACGAGCAAGACCTCGCTTTGATTGGGCGTAATTCCCAAAGGCTCTAGCAACTTCCCATATTCTCTCGTCGCTAAGCTCTCTGCACTTCTAAACAAATAGCCAAATCGAATTCCTTCTGCTACCACGCTGCTCTCCTTTCAAAAATCACTTCTATACTATTTTACACTAGATTAGGTAAATTGTTGACAATTTTAGTTAAAAAATATAAAATCTTAAATAGATGATATATCATCTATTTGCGAAAGGAGGAATAACGGATGACCCCAAACCCTACAAATCAAAAACCAGCTAGAACAATGACCCACGCTTTTGTGACTGGTGCGACCGGTCTTTTAGGAAATAATCTCGTGCGTGCTCTGCTAAAAGAAAACATTCAAGTGACCGCTCTCGTTCGCTCCGAGGAAAAAGCGCGCAAACAATTTGCCGACCTGCCTATCCAGATTGTCAAGGGGGATATTTTAGAGCCCGAAAGCTATCGTGACTATCTAGCAGGCTGCGACAGCCTCTTTCATACCGCTGCTTTTTTCCGCGATAATTATAAAGGCGGCAAGCACTGGCAGGAGCTCTACGACACTAATATTATAGGCACAAATAACCTCCTAGAAGCTGCTTACGAGGCTGGTATCCGCCAATTTGTCCATACTTCCTCCTGTGTCGTACTGGAAGGTGAGGCCAATCAGCTAATCGATGAAAGCATGTCTCGCTCAAAAGATACTCCTTTTGATTACTATCGCAGCAAGATTTTGAGTGAAGAGGCCGTTCGTGATTTCTTGGACAAGCATTCAGATGTTTTCGGTTGCTTTATCTTGCCGAGTGTAATGTTGGGTCCTAGAGACCTCGGTCCGACCTCCAGTGGGCAGCTGATTATCAATTTTGTAGAGCAAAAACTTCCAGGTATCTTAAAGGCTAGCTATAATATGGTGGATGCTAGAGATGTAGCAGATATTCATCTCCGCGCCATGAAATACGGACGCTCAAAGGAGCGCTATCTGGCAGTTGGACGGCAAGTGACCATGACAGAATTGTACCAAATACTGGAAAAAATCACTGGCGTTCCCGCCCCCAAGCGCAAGATCTCCCCTCTTTTCGTCAAAATCTATGCCCAAGCAAGTGAGCTCTACCACCGGCTCACCAAAAAACCAATTTTGGTTACCAATGAGCTCGCTCATCTCATGGCCGAAGAATATCTCAAAAGTAATTTTAGCTTTGCCAAAACCGAGAGCGAGCTAGGCGGACAGCATCGCCCTCTCGAAGAAAGCTTAGCTGACGTGGTAGATTGGTACCGCAAGCACGGCTATTTCGCCAAATAAGCAGCCCTCAAAATCAAGTGACCAAATGTTCATCGCTTGATTTTTCTTTTTGTCAAGCCGCTTTGGCTGAAAAACCGTCTCTGAAATTCACCGTCCCGACTTGCTTCCTAAGCTCATTCTATGGTATAATTACAATAATAATTAAACATCAGGTCAATTTCATTACTCTTACTTTTCCATAAGATACAAGGCTAAAACAGCATTTTAGCCTCTTCATTTGAGTAAGCCCTATCAGAAGTCACAGCAATCGCTCACTTTCCATTTATCATTTTTAATTTATCATGTGAAGAAATGCGCTAACGCCTGCCTTCTTTTATTTTTTAGACCTTATCACAGAAAGGAATCTTATGATTTACAAAGTTTTTTATCAGGAAACAAAAGAGCGCAGTCCGCGCCGTGAAAAGACACGCGCCCTCTATTTGGATATTCAAGCTGACAGCGAGTTGGAAGGTCGCATTCAGGCTCGTAAGCTCATCGAAGAAAATACCCCTTACAATATTGAATTTATCGAGCTCTTGTCTGACAAACACCTCGAATATGAAAAAGAGTCAGGCACTTTTGAATTGACGGAGTTCTAACCCATGGCATATACCTTAAAACCCAAAGAAGTTGGCGTTTTTGCGATTGGTGGGTTAGGCGAAATCGGTAAAAACACCTACGGGATTGAATACCAAAATGAAATCATCATCGTGGATGCCGGTATCAAATTCCCAGAAGACGACCTGCTAGGAATTGACTATGTCATTCCTGACTACTCTTATATCGTGGAAAATATTGACCGCGTAAAAGCTGTCCTCATCACCCACGGGCACGAGGACCATATCGGCGGTATTCCTTTCCTGCTCAAGCAAGCCAATGTTCCTATCTATGCTGGTCCTCTGGCCCTGGCCCTCATTCGCGGCAAGCTAGAAGAGCATGGACTTTTGCGCGATGCCAAGCTCTATGAAATCAATCAAAACACAGAACTGCAGTTCAAGCATCTGAAAGCTACTTTCTTCCGGACAACCCACTCTATTCCAGAGCCTTTAGGAATTGTCATCCATACGCCGCAGGGTAAGATTGTCTGTACCGGTGACTTCAAGTTTGACTTTACACCAGTCGGTGAGCCGGCCGACCTGCACCGCATGGCTGCTCTAGGCGAGGAAGGCGTTCTCTGCCTCTTATCAGACTCGACCAATGCTGAAGTTCCGACCTTTACTAATTCCGAAAAAGTTGTCGGCCAGTCTATTATGAAGATCATTGAAGGCATTCATGGACGGATTATTTTCGCCTCCTTTGCTTCAAACATCTTCCGGCTCCAGCAGGCAGCAGATGCTGCTGTCAAGACCGGCCGTAAGATTGCGGTCTTTGGCCGATCCATGGAAAAGGCTATTGTCAACGGGATTGAGCTGGGCTATATCAAGGTTCCTAAAGATACCTTCATTGAACCAAATGAACTCAAGGACTACCCAGCTGGTGAAGTGCTGATTATGTGTACCGGAAGTCAGGGTGAGCCGATGGCAGCCCTGTCTCGGATTGCCAATGGTACCCACCGTCAGGTGCAGCTGCAACCTGGAGATACAGTCATCTTTTCCTCTAGCCCTATCCCTGGTAATACGACCAGCGTTAACAAGCTGATTAACATCATTTCCGAGGCCGGTGTAGAAGTGATTCACGGTAAGATTAACAACATCCACACCTCTGGACATGGTGGCCAGCAAGAGCAGAAACTCATGCTTCGCTTGATCAAACCTAAATATTTCATGCCAGTCCATGGTGAATACCGTATGCAGAAAGTCCATGCAGGCCTAGCCGTTGATACTGGAGTACCAAAAGACAATATCTTCATCATGAGCAATGGTGACGTTTTGGCTCTGACAGCTGACTCAGCCCGTATTGCCGGCAGCTTCAACGCTCAGGATATTTATGTTGATGGGAACCGCATTGGTGAAATCGGAGCTGCAGTCCTGCGCGACCGTAAAGACCTGTCAGAGGACGGTGTGGTTCTGGCTGTCGCAACAGTTGACTTTGAGTCCAAGATGATCTTAGCCGGTCCAGACATTCTCAGCCGCGGTTTTATCTACATGCGCGAATCAGGCGACCTCATTCGCCAAAGCCAGCGTATCCTTTTCAATGCCATTCGCATTGCACTCAAGAATAAAGATGCCAGCGTTCAATCTGTCAGCGGCGCTATCGTCAACGCCTTGCGTCCTTTCCTCTACGAAAGCACTGAGCGCGAACCTATTATCATTCCGATGGTGCTTACACCAGATGAAGACAACTGAAAAATAAGCTTTGCTAGATTTAGCAAAGCTTATTTTTCTGCTTTATTTTTTGTTCGCGAAGCATGCTTAATAATCCAAGCGCAACTCGGACTCAATTCTTCCTTTTGCCAAGCTTGAATGATACACTCAAACTTTTCAGGAGCTTCTTTATATAAATCATTCAGATTATTAGCGACACTTTTTTGGATTGATTTATCCCTATCATCCTTTAGATTCCTTAAAATAGCGGTAAATTCATCAAAATAATCTAAGACCACAGTCTGCTTCTTAGCCCAGGGCAGTCGGATACGCATACACTCGCTGGCTAATCTGCGGACGCGCATATTCTCATCTCGGCTCCACTCTAGCAGTAAATCCATCGTAGCTTTAGGATAATTAGACAGCAAGGGCCGCATGGAAAATTCTCCAGTAAATCGCTTGGTTAATTCCTTGCTGAAGGCTGCACTCAGCTCGAATTCCTGACTTCCGTAAAGTTCTACGTATTTGCCAATCGGCCACAACCAGTACCCTTCTGAGAACATCCCCAAGCCGCCCTCTAACTCCGGACCAAGTATCTGCTCAAAAACCTTCAGAGAATCAGCATAAGAAAGCGGCAAGCATTCTTTGATACTCCTTGCCAGCAGCTCCTGACGCTGAGTAAATTCCAAAGCCTCTAAGTCGCTTTCAACTAGAGACATAAAATGCTGAGCATCAAATTTATCTGTGGCTTCTTGCAAACGACGGCTCAAGTCCTCCGCATAAACCAAATCATAATAATCTTTAACCTTTTTCGCCATAATTTCTAAATCCCCTTAACAGACTTCTCACTGCTTTTCTAACTTCTGCTTCTTCCTCTTTCTCTGCTAAATCTACATAAAAATTATCAAAGGATTTTAAATTACTATTACTCAAAAATCCTACCTCCTACATATAAATCATTTGCTAAAGACATTGAATTTGGAACTACCTCATTATCTTTTACTAAAAAGGTGACATTCCAAGAAGAATCCTCAATATGATTGAATCTCCCATATAAATTAACAATTTCTCCAGCGCCCCACGGTGTTCCGTTGCCTACTTCTTCCCAGTTTGTTTCCTCCCAATTAATCTCCACTGACTCAATTTTCGCGTTTTGTGACTTCACAAATTTTTTAATCTCTTCCTCTTGTGACTTTAAATAATCTAGCTGTTTCTCTTTTCTGGATTGCAAATGAGCTTTGCCATCTGAAAACAAATTACTCTGTTTTAACATATGTAGACTACCTACTCCAATAACAAGGGCAATTAATACCAACCAAATGATTTTATGTTTCCTCATTTTCTTCCTCTTAGACAATAGAAGTTACATATTATAACACCAAATTACATAAAAAGACGTATAAAATCTACATAGAAATTATAAATGATTGTTAAATTGCTTTCACTCAAAAATGTCTCCTCCTGCTCGTAGCGGACTACCTTGCATGATAGAATCAATATCTACTTTCCCATCTTCTACATCAACTAAAACACTCCAACTCGAGTCTTCGATATGGTTAAATCCTCCAAAAATTCTTATCACTTCTCCTCCTCCCCACGGAGTAGCATTGCCTACTTCTTCCCAGTTTGTCTGGTTCCAATCTACCTGAACAGATTCAATCTTAGGATTTTGTGACTTGATAAAAGCTTTGATTTCTTCCTCATGCTTTTTCAATTCATCCAACTGCTTTTCTTTTATCGTTTGCAAGTCTGGCTTTTTGGTTATAATTTTATTTAAGCTCTCCTGATTTCCAAGGAAAAAAGCTCCACCGATAATTCCTAGACTTACTAAAGCTATGCCTATTGTTTTCTGCCTTTTCATTTCTTATTCCTTTTAACAGTCATTGCTATTATTATAGCACAAAAAAAAGAAGCCAAATTGACTTCCATCTATTGAGACTAGCTCAGCTCAATCGCTTGATAAAATGATATTTGGTAATGCCCTTTTGTGGGACATCTGATAGACTGGCGTAGATTTCATAGCCTTGCTTGATGTAAAAATCCCTGGCCTGATAAGATTTAGTGGACAAAGTAATGCTAGTTACTCCAACTTCTGCAGCCTTTTCTTCTAATTCTGCCAGCAGACTGGCTCCCAAACCTTTTTTCTGATGTTCTTTATCCACCACCAAAGCCTTGATATGAATATTTTCCAACACCTGTTGGGCATGGAGCAAGGCAATTAACCGGCCATCTTCCTCCCGCCTTAGATAATAGTCTTGAGGTTCAAGTTTTTCAAGCATACCTGAACCAAAATTAGTTTCATATTGCTCATCAAAAACACGCTTTATAAAATCATGAAATTTTTCCATCTTTTTCCTCCTCCACGAAAAAGCAGGGGATATGCCAATCCTCCTGCTCTAAGTTTAGTATAAATCTAAATAATTATCCACTTCCCATTGAGAGACAAAGGTTGCATAGCTAGCCCACTCGATACGCTTAGCTTCTAAGAAGCTTGTATAGATATGCTCGCCAAGTGCTGCTTTAACGACTTCGTCTTCTGTCAAGGCTTTCAAGGCATTGTGAAGAGTTGATGGCAGGTCTGTAATTCCTGCTTCCTTCCGCTCCTCTGGAGTCATGATATAGATATTCTCTTCGATTGGGGCTGGAGCTTCGATTTTATTTTCAACACCGTGCAGTCCAACTTCCAAGAGAACAGCCATAGCAATATATGGATTGGCCATCGGGTCAACGGAGCGCAACTCCAAGCGAGTACCCATACCACGAGAAGCTGGCACGCGCACCAACGGTGAACGATTGCGTCCTGCCCAAGCGATATAAACCGGTGCCTCATAGCCAGGAACCAGACGTTTGTATGAGTTAACCGTTGGATTCATGATAGCTGTGTAATTATAGGCATGGTTAATCAAACCACCCAAGAAATGGTAGGCTGTTTCTGACAGCTGCATACCCTTTGGATCTTCTGGATTGAAGAAGGCATTATTTCCGTCTTGATCAAAGAGAGACATGTTACAGTGCATACCAGATCCCGCAATACCAAACTTCGGCTTAGCCATAAAGGTTGCATACAAACCGTGCTTACGAGCAATAGTTTTCACAACCAGCTTAAAAATCTGAATTTTATCACAAGCACGGAGCACTTCATCATACTTAAAGTCAATCTCGTGCTGGCCGACCGCTACCTCATGGTGACTAGCTTCTACTTCAAAGCCCATCTTGGTCAGGACATTGACGATTTCCCGGCGGGTATTGTCTGCCAAATCTGTCGGCGCCAAGTCAAAATAACCGCCCTTGTCATTTACTTCCAGCGTCGGATCGCCATTTTCATCCAGCTTAAAGAGGAAAAACTCTGGCTCTGGGCCAAGGTTAAAGGACTTGAATCCCAGCTCTTCCATATGCTTGAGGGCACGCTTGAGGTTGCTGCGAGGATCCCCTAGAAACGGTACATGATCCGTCGTATAAACATCACAAATCAGACCCGCTACACTGCCGTTTTCATCTCCCCAAGGAAAGACCGTCCAAGTATCCAGATCAGGATAAAGATACATATCTGATTCATTGATACGGACAAAACCTTCAATGGAAGAACCATCAAACATGGCTTTATTGGATAAGACCTTGTCAAGCTGTTCATCCGTGGCAGGAATTTCCACATTCTTCATAGTCCCTAAAATATCAGAGAACATAAGACGAATAAAGGTAACATTTTTCTCTTTTACTTCGCGACGGATATCAGCTGCTGTAATAGACATTAAATTTCTCCTTGTAATTCAAACAAAATAGCTATGGTCGACGCATCTGACCAAAGGTTGGCAGAGAAGAAGCAAAACGGCCTTGCTGCAAGATGTCATGATGCAGGGCACGGCGGACATCTTTGTCACTAACGGTCTTTCGGGACTTGGCTTCACGCTCAGCATATTTCCTCTTAATCGCAGCGATATTATGGCCTTCCGAAATATAATCCTTAATTTCTAAAAGGCGGTCCATATCATTCAAAGAATACATCCGACGATTGCCCTCATTCCGAGCAGGGGTAATCAGATTCTGGTCTTCATAATAACGGATCTGACGGGCAGATAGGTCCGTCAGTTTCATAACACTGCCGATGGGAAAGACTGCCATGTTTCGGCGAAACTCTTTTTCCTTCATTCAAATTCCTCTCTACGCACTATTATAGGACGAAATAAATCTTATGTCAAGAAATAATGTCAGATTTTCTTACACGGATTTTATTTTTTCTTTTCAAAGATGGCTCGCAGCCGATCTATATCAGAATTTACCAGAATCGCAACAAAGACTCCCATGAAGGTTTCAAAGATTCTGGCAAAGACATACAGGATGGTATCTTCCGACCGAATGGACAGAGTAATAATCAGCATGGCAGATACTCCACCAATGACTCCCGCCTTGTTGTTCATAGCGACATTGGTCATGATTGTCAGCATGGTACAGACCGGCACCAAAAGGAGGGTGACCCAATACTGCTCCTTAAAAACACTATTGACAATGAAAAATAGCAGAGCGTAAAAACCACCGATGCTGTTTCCCAAGATTCGCGATGTCCCGAAGTGGACACTCTGATCAAAATCCTCACGAAGACTAAAGACTGCAGTCAAAGCACCGATTTGCAGGCCTTTCCAACCAAAAAGCCCAAAGAGCAGTAGAATGATGAAAACAGCCAGACCGGTTTTAAAGGTACGCATGCCCAGACGAAATTTCGATTTATCAAACTTGTACTTATTGAAATAACTCATTAGTCTCCTTCCAGGAAATCCTCCCTCTCTTCATTTTAACATATTTCGCCTCAAAAAAACTCTTTCTGCTTAGGAGATTTCCCACACAAAGAAAAAGCCCTATCAGCTAGCGCGGCAGGGTCTCTTCTGAAAAAAAGCTGAGACATTATCTGTCCCAGCCTCGTTTTTATTATCTTTAGTTTGGATAAATGTAAGTAACTCCACCCATAAATTCATTTGGGTTAAAGTAGCCACGATAGTTGTTAATCTGCTTTTGGCGATTATAGTTCGCTTCCAAGACTTGGATAGAGCTGTCGCTTTGCACATCTGTCACATAAGCAACATGTCCGTATTCGCCACCATCCCAAACTGCAATAGCACCTGCTACTGGGACATTTCCTGTTGCATAACCCTGAGCACCAGCATTGATTGCCCAAGTATTAGCATTACCCCACCAGTTGCTTGCCCAAGGAGCCATTTCTTTTACGCCCCAAGTACATTGGCCGATTGGGTAAGAATTGCCATAGTCAGTTGGCGTATTTAAGACAACATCTTCAGTATCAGATATCAAAGCAGCATCGCTTGTCGCTTCATAAGCTGGAGCACTGTAAGGATTGTAAGTCTGAGCCAAAGCTGTACCATTTACTTGCAGCACATCTCCTGGGTTAATCGTATCAAAAATTGATTTTCCATTATTGGCAGCAAGTTCGTAAGGATTCATTCCATTTGCACTAGCAATGGCAAAAAAAGAGTCCCCTTGCTGGACAACATAAGAATCTGCATGAACAGCTTGAGCGCCGATTGTCGCCAAAAAAGCTGTGGAAGTTAAACCAAGAGTCGCTTTAGCAAATGTTTTTTTCATAAATGTGTTTCTCCGTATAATTTGATGATAAAAAAATCATACAATATTTACATGTCAGTTTTTTTAGAGTTATGTTTTTGTCATGTTACAAATGATTTAGACTTTTGCTACATGAGATTTAGCAGTATTTTTAAAGATAAAAGGCTAGGGATTCCCTAGCCTCATCTATTATCAGTCTTCTTTACCCTTCAATTTTCCTAGACCTAAAGCACCAATAATGGCTGCTAAACCTAGATATGGCAGATAGACTGTATCTTTGGCTCCCGTTTCTGGCAGAAGAGAAACAGGAATCTTTTTAGCTGCTGAAGTTGGATTGGCTCTTCTTGGATCGTTTACATCTGAAACAAGCAGATGCTGTGCCTTAGGAGTGACTGTTGTAACCGTATTTGAAGCATAGACTACATGATTGACAGTATTAATGTAGGTATTTTCAAAAGTACCCGCAGCAATCCGCTTCATCTGTAGATAGGTTTCAGCCTGAAAAGCTGAATCCAGAGAAATAGTCTCTAAGAATTCTTCCTTGAAACGAATAGAAATCAAGCCTTTCTCAAGATCAACATTCGCAGCTGTATACTCAGTCAAATCTGTACCAGCCTTTATCACCTTACCATCTTTGAGCGTGATGTCCACTTTGGCAAAGGTTTTGTAAGCACCCATGTACTCATCTCCTCGTTGATCATAATCATCCACAAAGCTATAGTCTGTCAAACCTTCAGAGTGGTTAGCAGGGATCAAGCCTCCGATGAGACGATAGTTAAAATGCCGTCCCAAAGTCAGTTCCTTGCCATCCAAGTTCTCTGCACTTGTTGGATCAAGACTCAATGTAATATCTTTTTCAGGGCTGATTTTTGGAACGTTGTTCACGACTACCTCAGTCGCATAACCATTTCCAAAGTCAATCTGATAAGCTCGGTTCTCAAACTTGCCACCTGTGCGGCCCATTCCTTCTTTGACAGCCATAGGGCTTGTTATCGTCAAAGATTTACCTGTTACGACATATTGGTCATAAAAGGCTTGGGCATCGTCTGCTGCAAAGAGTTGGAAGGAGTCTTTAACAGTGATATTGGTCTTTTGAAGGAGCTCTCGAACTGCTGCAGGGGCTGTTTCAAGGCTCTCGTAGTGGGTCACTGTCACACCTGCCACAGCCTTGCCATCCGCATCTACTAGCTTGACTAATTCTGGACGAAGTTCAAGTGCTTCTTCCGGATAGTCATCTACATAGTAGAAACCTTTTTGAATCGTGCTCTTAGATGACTTATCTCCCTTATACTGATCCAAATCCCAAGTCAGCTCGTAGTAATTGGTCGAACCAGCCAAGACTTCCTTACCATCAATCACCAATCCTGCCTCATTTTTATTGACCTTGGTTGGCTTGATGTAATTATTGCTAGGATTATCTGAATCATCAGGCTTGCCTGGCGTAGTCACGCGTACTACGTTTGAGCGGACACCATAGGCATCATTGACTGTCATGGTGAAATTATTGGTATAAGTCGCGCCATCATTGAGAACTCGACCGACTACAGTTGGAAAGAGCGTAGCAACTTCTTTGGTCGTATCAGCGTTATAAGTAGCTAAGGTTGCTGGAGTTGCCTTGAATGTCACTGTGTGACTAGCCCTATCATAGCTGACGTCAAAACCTGCGCTAGCAGCTTTTGTTGCTTCTAAGTCAACTTCATAACCACTTGGCAACGGATCAGTAATGACAAATGAAGTCGTCTCACTGCGTCCAGCTGGAAGAGCTTCTGTCTTTAGAGCAAACTGAACGACGGACTGCTTAGCCACCAGAGTCTTATCAATATTGGTGCCTTGGTCATTTTGAATCTCTTTATTAATCTGCGGTTGAGATTGCAAGAGATGATAATGATAATGCACAGTCGGAGCTACGGGCGCTGCTGGCTCTTTTTGATAAACAGGCTCTGCTGGTGAGGTTGGCAGCGGGCTATAAGTTGGTTCTACCGGCTTATTAGGCTCCGGTGTATCTGGTGTAGGAGTTGGCGCTTCCGGCTCCTTCTCATAAGTCGGTGCTGCCGGAGGGGTTGGCTCTTTTTCATAGGTCGGTTCTACCACTGCTGGCCGGACAGTTTTTTCTACTTCATAGCTTGGCTCAGATGGCTTACTAGGCTCTGGTGTTTCCGGTGTACGTGTCGGTGGCGTCGGTTCTTTTTCATAAGTCGGTGCTGCCGGAGGTGTTGGAAGAGCCTTCGGTGTTGGTGTAGTTGGAGCTGGCTCCAAAGGCTTAAGCGCTTCTTCACTTGGCGCTGCAGGAGCTGTAGGAGCTACTGGCGCTTCCGGTTCTTCTACTGTGATGATTGGCAGATCATTCGCTCGGACATCACCATTAATCGCAAACCAAATATTTGGCTTCTTAGGAGCTAGTTTGTCAGCCCTACGTGGATCAGTAGCCTCTGGCTGGCCTAACACTTCAGAAGAGGAAATTGTTCCAATCGTCATACTGTTGGTTGTGCCAGAAATTTCTACCGCTCCTGCTCCATACCATGAGTTAGGAGCATCTGTATTGTCCCAGCCTGAGTCCGGCTGAGCATTCTTATACATGGTAAAGCGAGATCCGCCAACTCCTTTTTTGAAGTTTTCAGACTCAGTCGCATAAATTTGGCCGTTCTTTTCACCAATAGATGAACCTGAAATCTTGTTGAAAGTTCCTGTATAATCTTTGGCCATTTCGATAGAGTTGGCTTCACGGTTGAGGGAAGCCACGGACATCAAAGCCTGATCAAAATTAATAGGTTGGCCTTTATCATCATAAAAGACAAATTCCGTCTTCACAAAGAGAGAGGTTGCATCTTCAAAATTTCCTGTATAAGCGGAAGCAAAAACTCCCATGGTCGGGTCTTTAAAAATACCTAACCAAGCCTTATCATTGCGGAATTGAGAGCTTGGATCAAGGGTATAAGTATAAACGATTTTAGAAACTTTTTTCCCTCGATAATAAGTTCCCTGAAGATTTGTATAGGTTGCTGTAGCAGACTGACCGCGGCTCAGCAAAACAGAAGACCATTCAGTCGGACCTTTACCACTTGTTACGTTAGAACTATAGTCTGCATACTTGCCAACCGTACCAAAGCTTTCCTGCTGGTTAGTCTGATAGTTGGCATTTTGAATGTCTGTTACTTTGAAGTTATCCAATTGGAAGAGCTTCTTAGAAAATTCTGCAGTATTCTTCACAGCGGCTTCCATGCCAGCATAGCTGACGAACTCACCAGTTGTAGTCAGTGACAGATCAGCATTAGGCTCTGATTTAAAGACCAGACTTTGCGCAATTGGACGGCTCAAATGCCCGTCTTCAGTCTTCTTTGTTTCTGCAAGAGCCAGTCCAGCCTTAATCTTGGCCTGTTCAGCATCATATTTAGCCTTATCTTGCTGATACTTGGCTAATTTTGTATTATAGACAGCCAAATCTGCATTATACTGGGCCAACTGAGCTTGATAATTTGCTTGGGCTTGAGCATTACGCTTCTTAATTTCTTCATTTTCAGCTGCTATAGTGGCATTCTTAGCTTGATTCTCTGCTAGCTTTTGCTCATATTCTTTTTGAGCTGCCGCATTTTCAGCTTCAATTTGAGTCTTTTTAGCTTCATAAGCTGCTAAATCTGCTTCATATTGAGCTTTTTTATCTTGATTTTCCTTTTGGATACGGGCCAATTCTGCCTGATAATTCGCCTGAGCAGCTTGATATGCCGCTTCATTATCAGCATTGGTCTTTCGGACAGTAGCTAAATCTGTTTGATATTGGGCAAGTGCTGCCTCGTAGGCCGCTTTTGCAGCCGCATTCCGCTGTTTAATAGCTTCATTATCAGCAGCAATCTTAGCATTAGCAGCTTCAGTGTCAGCCAAAGCTTTTTCATACCGGGCCTTAGCTGCCGCATTCGCCTTTTGAACACGGTCCAGCTCACTAGCATAAGCCGCCAGAGCCGTATCATAATTAGCCTTTGTTTCTGCATTCAGTTTTTGAACACGAGCTAATTCTGCATCATAGGCCGCTTTTGCCGCTTGGTAAGCCGCCGCGTTATCCGCATTCGTCTTTTGAACCGCTGCTAAATCTGTTTTGTATTTACTAAGTGCCGCTTCATAATCTGCTTTCAGCTGAGCATTTTCTGCTGTGATCCGAGCTACTACTGCTTGATGAGCAGCCAAATCTTTAGCGTATTGTTCCGCTGTCGCTTTGTTTTCTGCTGTAATCCGAGCCACTTCCGCCTCGTAGGCTGATACTTTTTCTTTGTACTCCTTGACCTTGGCATCAATATCGGTTACTTGCGCTTCATAATCTTCTGCAATCTCCGCTTTTTTGTCTGCAGTTTCTTGAGCAGTCTGAGCTACTCCTTTGTCAACAGCTGGGTCTTTGACCACTGTCAGCCCAGCTTCTTGAGCCTTTTTGACGCTTTCATCTAAACCAGCTGTTGGAACAGTCACTATCACACCGCCATCTGCATGACCTGCTCGCGCCTGACTCTCTTGAGATGCCTGACTGGCTGGCCCTTGAGCTTGAGGTAGATTGGTCGCTGCATTTCCAGTACCTACCATTTCAGTATTGATAGGACTATTGGTATCAGATACCACTTCATCTGCTCTTACTTGCATCGTTGACGTTAAAAAAGCCGCACCCAGAACAGCACCGCATAAAGTTTTAACAGCCTTATTTTTCCGAAAACCAAAAACTTCTTTTTTCTTCATTTTTCTCCTCCCTCTGCTAACTTTTACAGTCAGCAGTTTTCTCATGCCTTCAGAAAATCAAAAAGTAATGGGAACCTCCTGTCAGAAGCTCCATTCTCATTTTGACTATCTGTAAGCATCAGAATACATACCTTTATCCTATCAAGTTTTCCCTCGTTTTGCAAGCATTTTTTCCTCAGTTTATTTACCTTTTTTGTTTTTTGGACATTAATTATATAATGTCTATTTTGATTTTCTCTTCCCTCTCTGTTCCACAGATTTCCCGTAAAAAAGAAAGGACCAGTCTTTACTAGTCCTTCTCTTATTATAGTTTTATGGTATATTAAATATTCTGAGTATACCGCTTATTTCTCTGTCAATGCTGCAAGTCCTGGCAATACTTTACCTTCAAGGAGTTCCATTGATGCACCACCACCAGTAGAAATCCATGAGAACTTGTCTGCACGGCCAAGGTTGATGGCTGCAGCAGCTGAGTCACCACCACCGATGATTGATTTTACGCCAGGTTGTTTCACGATAGCGTCCATGACACCGATTGTCCCAGCTTGGAAATCTGGGTTTTCAAATACACCCATAGGGCCATTCCAGACAACAGTTTTCGCACCAGTCAAAGCTTCATCAAATTTAGCGATAGATTTAGGACCGATATCCAAACCAAGGAAGCCTGGATCCACTGCTTCACCTTCAGTGTCTTTCACTTCAGTATAGTCCGCAAAAGCATTTGCTTCTTTAGAGTCAACTGGCAAGATCAATTTGCCGTTTGCTTTTTCAAGAAGAGCTTTCGCAACATCCAATTTGTCTTCTTCTACAAGTGAGTTACCGATTTCGATACCTTGTGCTTTGTAGAATGTGTAAGTCATACCACCACCGATAAGGACTTTATCAGCTTTTTCAAGTAAGTTTTCGATAACACCGATCTTGTCAGATACTTTTGAACCACCCAGAATAGCTACGAATGGACGTTCTGGAGTTTCAACCGCTTCTTGGATGTAGGCAATTTCATTTTCAAGAAGGAAACCAGCCACTGCTTTTTCAACGTTTGCTGAGATACCTACGTTAGATGCGTGTGCACGGTGAGCTGTACCGAAGGCATCATTTACAAAGATACCGTCTCCAAGAGATGCCCAGTATTTACCAAGTTCTGGATCGTTTTTAGATTCTTTCTTGCCGTCAACATCTTCAAAACGAGTGTTTTCAACCAAAAGAACTTGTCCATCTTCAAGAGCATTGATAGCTGCTTCCAATTCAGCACCACGAGTGACACCTGGGAAAACAACGTCTTGACCCAATTTAGCAGCCAAATCTGCAGCTACTGGTGCAAGTGATTTACCTTCTTTGTCTGCTTCTTCTTTGACACGTCCAAGGTGAGAGAAGAGAATTGCACGACCGCCTTGCTCAATGATGTATTTAATAGTTGGAAGAGCAGCAGTGATACGGTTGTCATTCGTAATCACTCCGTCTTTCAATGGTACGTTAAAGTCTACACGAACGAGGACTTTTTTACCTTTCAAATCAACGTCTTTAACAGTAAGTTTTGCCATGTTACAAAAACTCCTTTTCATATTTTATACGCAACTATTATATCATATTTCCCAAAAGTTTTCTTGATATAAGGAAAATTTTCACAAAAAAGAAGTGCCACGCACTTCTTTCTCTCGAACTTTGGAATTAGAAAATAGGAAAAAGGGCGCTAAACTCATTCAGACAATAGTTAAAGCTGGATTTTTCTCTAGATTTGACAACTCAAAAAGTCAGTAAAAGCACTGACTCCATTTTTTCGTTTTCTTATATGGCAAAAGCCTGCCCTACAGCATAGGTAACAGCCATGGTTAAAAGACCGATCACGAGGTTGCGAATCATAGCATTTTTGAGTGGTGCTTTGCCCAATCTAGCGCTGGTATAGCCTGTTCCCAAAAGGGCCAAGGCCACGATTAGAACGGTTGCCCAGATACGGACGCTGGCTGGAAGCAGGATAATGGTAATCATAGGGAAAAGCGCACCAACAGCAAAGGCTAAAAAGCTTGATACGGCAGCATGCCAGGGATTAGTGAACTCCTCAATCTCGATTCCATATTTTTCCTCTACCAAAGCCTCCAACGGATCTTGGAGAAAAGCCCGATTGGTCATGAGCTGGGCAGAAGTCTCACACTCGCCATTTTGAACATAGGCAGCATAGAGAGACTGCCTAGCAATATCCGGATTTTTCTCTAAAAGCTCTCGCTCTCTGGCAACAGCAGCTTCTTCTGTATCCTTTTGAGTAGAAACAGAAACATACTCTCCACCAGCCATAGAAAAGGCGCCCGCAAAGACTGCCGCCAAACCAGACAGAAAGATAATCCAGACATCGTCCGTCGCACTAGCCACCCCAATAACTACACCTGCTATGGAAATAATGCCGTCATTAGCTCCTAAAACCCCAGCCCGCAAGATATTCAGCCGACCGCTAAAATTCGTATCAATTTTATGTTCTTCCACTATTTAAATTTTCTCTTTCTTTTTATTTATAATGATTATAAATAAAACCTAAAACTAATACAAGAGAAAATCGAAAAATGAGAAAAGTTCTACTATTTAAGAGAAGAAAGACATTGAAAAAAGAGCCGTTTTAAACGACTCCTTTCTTTATAATTACTATAATGCTGTAACAAACTGATTATTTCACCACGATATTAACTAGTTTATTTGGAACGCTAATCACTTTCACGACTTCTTTGCCAGCGATTTCAGATTTAATTTTCTCATCTGCAAGGGCAATTTTCTGCAGTTCCTCACGGCTCAGGTCCTTAGCTACGACTAACTTAGCACGGACTTTACCCTTGATTTGAACTACGATTTCGACCTCTGCCTCGACTAGTTTGCTTTCATCATAAGTTGGCCAAGCTACGTAGGAAATGCTCTTGCCAGTTTGAGCTACTGCCTGCCAGAGTTCTTCAGCCAAGTGCGGTGCGAAAGGCGCCAGCAATTGAATGAAACCTTTAGCGTATTCGACATAGAGTTTTTCTTCCTTGTTGGCTGCATTGACAAAGATCATGAGCTGGGCAATGGCTGTGTTAAACTTGAGCTCCTCAATCTGCTCTGTGACAGACTTGACTGTTTCGTTGTATACCTTGTCGAGAGCACCATTGTTATCCGCAACGATTTCTTTACTTGTAATCAAACGGTAGACTCGATCTAGGAACTTGCGGCTGCCTTCCAGACCTTCCTCGCTCCAAGCGATGGATGCATCCAGTGGCCCCATGAACATTTCATAGACACGCAGTGTATCGGCACCGTATTGCTCTACTACATCATCTGGGTTGACCACATTCTTCAGAGACTTAGACATCTTAGCAGGCGCCTGCTCCAGCTCTTCTCCAGTTTCGATGTTGAAGAAAGAACCATCGCGTTTTTCCACCTTGTCTGTCGCCACTAGGGCACCTCGACTATCACGGTAGCTAGTCCCCAGAATCATCCCTTGGTTAAAGAGTTTTTGGAAAGGCTCTTTGGTTGGCACCACTCCGATATCATAGAGGAATTTGTGCCAGAAACGAGCGTAGAGGAGATGGAGCACAGCGTGCTCTGCACCACCGATGTAAATGTCAACTGGAAGCCAAGCCTTAAGCAGCTCTTCGTCTGCTAATTTCTCATTGTTGTGCGGGTCAATGTAACGCAGGTAATACCAGCTAGAACCAGCCCATTGAGGCATGGTGTTGGTTTCGCGGCGTCCTTTGACACCATCTTCCCGAGTGACTTCTAGCCAGTCAGTCAGATTGGCCAGCGGGCTCTCACCAGTACCAGAAGGACGGATATCCTTGGTTACAGGCAAGACAAGTGGAAGTTCATTTTCAGGAACAGCCGTTGAGGTACCATCTTCCCAATGAATGATTGGAATTGGCTCACCCCAGTAGCGCTGACGGCTAAAGAGCCAGTCGCGCAGGCGATAGGTGACTTTTTCGTTTCCGACACCTTCTGCTTCCAGCCAAGAAACCATCTTGTCAATAGCGGCAGCCTTGTCTAAGCCATCTAGGAAGCCAGAGTTAATATGCGGACCGTCTTCTGTGTAAGCAGCTTCAGCAACATTGCCACCCTCTAGAACCGGAATAATCTCTAAATTGAACTGCTTAGCAAAGTCCCAGTCGCGCTCGTCATGCGCAGGAACAGCCATGATAGCACCTGTTCCGTAGCTTGCAAGCACATAGTCGGCAATCCAGATGGGGATTTCCTTGCCATTGACAGGATTGATGGCATAAGCTCCTGTCCAGACACCGGTCTTCTCCTTAGCCAAATCAGTCCGAGCTAGGTCGGATTTGAGGCTGGCTGCATGTTTGTAGTCTGCTACTGCTTGGGCTTGTTCTGCACTTGTAATGGCATCGACGAGAGCATGCTCAGGAGCCAAAACAGCATAGGTCGCACCAAAAAGGGTGTCCGGACGAGTCGTAAAGACGGTGAAGTCCTTGTCTGTGTCCTTAATCTTGAAAGTTACATTGGCACCGGTTGACTTGCCGATCCAGTTGCGCTGCATATCCTTGATAGACTCTGGCCAGTCCAGCTCCTCCAAGTCATTGAGCAAACGCTCTGCATAGGCTGTGATTTTCAGCATCCACTGACGCATAGGCTTGCGAACAACTGGATAACCACCGCGCTCAGATGTGCCGTCTGGCAGAACTTCCTCATTGGCGATAGCCGTTCCCAACTCTTCAACCCAGTTTACTGGGACTTCAGCTTCATAAGCCAGACCTTTTTCATAAAGCTTGGTGAAAATCCACTGGGTCCACTTGTAGTAGTTGGGGTCAGTCGTGTTAACTTCCCGATCCCAGTCATAAGAAAAACCAAGCGCATTGATTTGGCGTTTGAAGTTGGCAATATTTTCCGCTGTAAAGTCAGCTGGGTCATTCCCTGTATCCATAGCGTATTGCTCAGCTGGCAAACCAAAGGCATCCCAGCCCATAGGATGAAGGACGTTATAGCCCTGAGCTCGCTTGTAGCGACTGAGGATATCTGTCGCCGTGTAGCCCTCCGGATGCCCTACATGAAGCCCCGCTCCTGATGGGTAAGGAAACATGTCCAGCGCATAAAAGTTAGGCTTGTCCTTGTCCGTACCTGTCTTAAATGTATGGTGCTCCGCCCAATATTTCTGCCACTTGGGCTCGATTTCTTTGTGATTATAATAAGCCATTCTTTTCTCCATTTTTTGTACTGTTTCTATTATACCATTTTCAAGGGATTTTGAAAGACGGAATTTCATGACTGCCAGACACATCAGACAAGGGAGCTCTCCACCAAAAAACAAGCCACATTGTCAGCCCTACGGTTGAAAGGTGGCTTGTTTTGTATTTTGCTTTTATTTATCCAAATCCCTGACATATTGGTCGACTGCTAGGATGGCACCTGCAATGTCAGAAGCTGAAATCTCAAATGGCATCTGATGGATGGTTTCACCCTCAATCGTCGCTTGTTGACCAACTTTGAGCAAGTCTTCATAGCTAGCATTTTCTAAATGCATTTCTTTCAGAGTGGTCGGCATACCGATCTTTTGATAGAAGCAAATATATTTTTCCAATTCTTCTTTAGGTCGGTTTTCTAAGAAGAGTTGGGTCAAGGTTCCATAGGCAACTTTTTCGCCGTGGGTCAAGTGATGAATATCGCCTGTGAGAGCTGTAAAGCCGTTGTGGATAGCATGGGCTGCCGCTAAACCGCCGCTCTCAAAGCCGACGCCGCTGAGAAGGGTATTGGCTTCAATGATATTTTCCAGAGCTGCAGTCACGACTTTTGCTTCACAGGCTGCAATAGCCTGCAGGCCATCTGCAAACAGTGTTTCTTCACACTTCTTCGCAATCGCTACACCAGCCAGACTCTGTCTTTGTCCCAACATGGTAGTCCCATTTTTCTGCTGGACAGCACGCGCTTCTACCCAAGTCGCTAAACCATCTGCAATCCCAGAAGCCAGAAGCCGTTTTGGCGCTCCAGCAATCACTTTCGTATCCACCAAGACGAGTTCAGGATTTTTACTATAGAAAATGTACTTTTCAAAGGCGCCGTCTTCTGTATAGATAACAGAAAGTGCTGAAGTTGGGGCATCCGTAGAGGCAATGGTTGGCGCAATGACTACGGGACGACCTAGTATGTCTGCAATCGCCTTCGCACTGTCAATCGTTTTCCCACCGCCTAGACCAATAACCAAGTCTGCTCCGTCTTTTTCAGCCAGAGCAACGACCCGATCAATTTCAGCATCTGAAGCTTCTCCGTTAAAAGCGACATGCAGCACATGAAAACCATAACGAGTAAGGTAGTCATTGAATTTTTCCCCAACAATCTGGTAAACCACATCATCACAAAGCAAGACTGGATGGCTTCCTAATTGAAGAATCTGTTTTGCATTTTCAAACAGAGCGTTTTCTCCCTGAATATAACGAGACGGGCTTGCAAAAATTCTCATAGAACACCTCTTTCATTTATTCATAAATAGAGCATTAAATATGCCTTTTAAATGTATTCCTGATTGTGAATTGCTGACCAGTCAGCAGCAAAGTCATCCACTGCCTTAGAGATAGACGGCATGGCAAAGGCTGCTGCAAAGATATCTGGTCCTGCTGTAATGGCTTGGGCCCCATCAGCAAAAGCACTATTAATTTGGCTAACATTCTTAAAGGACGCTGCCAATATTTTGCTGGCGGAATGTTCCCGCTCAATCGCTTGAGCCAGCTGGCTAATTACAGCATCTGAATCAATATTGAGATTTTCCATGCGGTTATAGTAAGGAGCAAGATAGTCAGCCCCCGCTTCAATGGCTAATAGCCCTTGAAAGGTTGTATAAATGGCTGTCGCTGTAATCTTGTAGCCCTCTGCTTTGAGAGTTTTGATAGCTGCTAGCCCAGCCGGTGTGACCGGAACTTTAATGTAGACAGCATCGTCGCATTTTTTTCGAATTTCAGTAGCATCTTTCAAGATTCCCTCATAATCCTTGGCAACAACCTGCACATGGATAGATGGACCCTCTCCTATGATTTCCCGAACAGCGCGAATCCGTTCGAAGAAATCTATTTTCCCTTCTTTTTTTGCGATGGTCGGATTAGAAGTCACTCCCGCCAAGGGGAGGACTTCCGACCATTTTTTTATCTCCTCTAAATTTAAGGTATCAAGCATGAATTCCATAAATTGGACCTCTTTTACAACGTGTGCTCCGTACGTCCGATAATATCATCTTGCGTCGCCTTGGAAAGCACATTGAAGAAAGCAGAGTAGCCTGCAACGCGAACAATCAAATCGCGGTGTTTTTCAGGATGCTTCTGAGCATCAATCAAGGTTTCCCGAGAAACGACATTGTATTGGATATGATAGCCATGCAGACGGTTAAAGAATGTACGAAGCAAGGCAATAAGTTTCACTTTATCTTCTTCCTTAGACAGGGTCTGAGGATTCACTTTTTGATTGAGCAGAACGCCTCCTACGATTTCATCTGTCGGCAATTTGGAAACAGATTTCAATACAGAGGTCGGGCCGTTCTTGTCCATATTGTGGGATGGAGAGCAGCCTTCAGCGAGCGGTGTTCCAGCATTGCGGCCATCTGGTGTCGCCAAGGTACCGCGACCTTGACCGACATTGGCTGAAATAGAAGATGTTCCAGAGTAGCGGATACCGCCAATTGGACCACGGCCATAACGGGTATTTGGATATTTAGCGATTTCATCCACATAAATATCGTAAGCATCTGTCACTAGCTTATCTGCGTAATCATCATCATTACCATATTTTGGTGCATCATGAATCATCATCTCTTGAATTTCTTTACCACGCTCACCTGCATAGTCTGTTTCAAGTGCATGCCAGAGTTCAGCCGGAGTCAGCCTGCCTTCTTCAAAGACCAGCTTCTTGATGGCCGCCAATGAGTCTGATAGATTGGCAATACCGACTTGAAGGCCGGAAATATAGTCATAGACAGCTCCGCCCTCTTTCAAATGCTTACCGCGTCCGATACAGTCATCTGTCAAAGCTGAGCAGAGGATATCCGGCACTTCTCTTTCAAGAGACAGGTCAATAGAATTTTCCACGATGACACTCATGCGGGTCAAATGGCGCAAGGTCTTGTCCCAAGCCGTTTGCAGCTCAGCAAAGCTCTTCATATCTTTAAAATGACCGAAGCTTGGTGCAAAGCGCTTGCCAGATGCTGGATCAATCCCATCATTCATAGTAATCAGGAGCACCTTAGGGAAGTTCATGTAGCTCATACCTGTGCAACGGTAGCCCCATTTACCAGGCACAGCAGTTTCCACACAGCCGATAGCACTGTAATCGTATGCATCTTCTTCCAAAACGCCTTTGGCGATAAAAGACGGAATGATGATTTCATCATTATTGAAAGCCGGCATACCGAAACCAAGCTTCATGACTTCAATACACTCATTCATAAAGCGAGCATCCAGACCTGCATGATAGCGAACAGTCAGATTCGGCTGAGGAAGATGAGTTTGAGCTACAGATTTCAACACAAGGTAGGAAAGCGGGTTGACTGCATCTCTCTTATCTCTCGTTTGGCCACCGATTGTCACATTTTGATAAAGGGGACTGCCCGCAGATGAGAATGTGTGGGCCTGGCTGCGCACTTTATTAATGGTAATCGTCTTAATCCAGAGATTGGTTAAGCGTTCTACAATGCTAGCCTCTGTCTCACGTCCAGCTTCCAAATCCGCCTTGACATAAGGATACATGTACTGGTCAAAGCGTCCATAAGAGAGTGAATGTCCGTTGGACTCAATCTGAAGGATACACTGGATAAACCAAACAGACTGAACAGCTTCAGCAAAGGTTGATGCTGGCTCGTACGGCACTTTAGAACAGATTCTAGCGATTTCTAAGAGCTCTTGACGGCGCTTAGGCTCTGCTTTTTCAGCAAGCTGATTGGCCAAGGCCACAAAACGCTCCGCATAAGCTTTCACAGCATCTACTACGATGAAAATGGAATCATAGAAGTGGTATTTGTCAAGACTAGCCGGATCGGTCAAATCCAAGGCTTCCTTAGCTGCGCGAGCTTTTTCTTCAAAACCTTTCAGTCCATAGGCCAAGAGTTTTTGATAGTTGACCGCCAAGTGGGCGTCCCCAGAGTTCATCTTTCCTTCCATACCAAAGAAGCCAGTTTCCATATAAACCTGAACTTCCTCTGGAAGTAAAGCTCCAGCTCTCGCACGGAGGTTATTGTTTTCCCAGAAAGGAGCGATGCTGCGGAGCTGCTCTTTGGTTTCCTCTGTGATATAGAAGACGTCTCCATCCCGCTTCTCAAAAAGATCTAGTTCATTGAGTACAAACTCTAAAGTATACTCTGGGAAAATAGGCGCGTCTTTATTAGATGAAGCCTGATTACCGACAATCATCGTTTCATCTTCGATATAAAGCGTCATATTTTCCAAAATCTCTTTGAGCATGTAAGCACGCTTCAACACATTTGGTTTTTCCTTATGCTTATCATAAGCCTTGGTAGCTAGGACAGCACGCTCTGCATCAATATAGGGCTTTTTATTTAAAACATCTTCCCGATACTTATTCATCCGCTCTGTTAAGCTGCCAAAATAGTCTGTTTTTATTGTTGTTTTTTCTACTTCTTTTACTTGGATCATTTGGCTACGACCTTTCTTATGAAATTTAATTTATTTCTTTCGTAACTATTGTAACATGCAAAATTCTAGAATTCAATCATTTATAGGCGATTACAGAATTAAAGATTTTTTGCACATTTGTGCCATCTGAGCCAAGAAACTTTTGTGTTTTTATCCATCAAAGTCAGATTATTTTTCATTTTTCAATTCGTTATTGTAGGCAATCTTATCCTGAAACTTCACAAATGGGAAATAGACAAAGGCGGACATGGCTAAGATGACAATTTGAATGACTGCCCCTTGCCAGCCAGCGACCATAAAGCCAGAAATGATAGCCGGCGTACTCCAAGGCAAAGTCACACCTGCGAATGGTTGCATAAAGCCGACCGCAATCGCCATGTAGACAATCAAAGCGGCTAGAACCGGTACCAAAACAAAGGGCAGAAACATGACCGGATTCATCACAATCGGAAAACCAAAGACAACTGGCTCATTGACATTAAAGATTGCCGGGAAAGCAGCAACTTTCCCCAGAGCCTTATACTGTTTGGACTTGGCAGCAAAGAGCATGGCCACGACCACTCCGAAAGTAATACCGGAGCCCGACAAGATAAGAAAACTATCCAAAAATTGCTGGGTCACAATATGAGCGCCTTGACTAACAGACAACTTATCTGCAGCAAGCAGGGCCTTATTAGCATCCAGATTTGACAGCAGCAAAGCTGTTACGACACCATTGACAACAGACTGGCCGTGGACGCCAAACCACCATAAGAAAGAAATAAAGAAAGCAATACCGATAGCTCCATACAGAGAGCCCGTCAGACCTTGCAGAGGCACCTGAATAACATCGTAAATCATCTCAATAAAGGTACCGCCACCAGTCGCTATCTTGGCAATAATATAAACAAGCATTGACAGCAAGAAAATAACGAAAGCAGGAATCATGGCTTCAAACTGCTTGGCAATCGCTTGAGGAACCTGCTCTGGCATTTTGATGACAATATGCTTTTGAATGAAAATCGTATAGATACTGCCAACTGCCAGACCAATGAGAATGGCCCCAATGATTCCTTGACCGCCAAACCAGACCTTGGCAATCGCATCTGCAATCGCCTCACCCTTTTCTGGTATGTAGGAGGATTTCAAAAGGATAAAGAAGGAAGAAAGAGACAGCACTCCTGCCGGCAGAGGCTCTACACCGCTGTTCTTGGCATAAGAATAGCCGATTGAAAAACAAGAAATCAGCCCCATAATGGCAAAGGTTCCTGAATAAACCTGCATAAACGGTTCTGTCCAGTCCGCCCCAAACACACCAGCAATGGCTTGATTTAGACCTTCAAATGGTAATTGCCCTACAATCAAGAATAGACTTCCCACAACTGTAAGAGGCAAAATTGCCAACATACCGTCTTTTAAGGCGATAATCCCGCGCATATTGACAAACTTCATAATCGGCGCAATGATTTTTTGAGTATCCACTTTAGACATAACGAAGCTCCTTGATTTTAATGTTTATCCAACAAACTCAAAGCGAGGTTTAACACTTTTTCGCCATCTAGCATACCGTAATCAGCCATCGGAATAACTGCAATCGGAGTATGGCAGCTGTCGCAAATAGCTGTAGATTTGTCCAGAGTATAAGCTACCTGCGGGCCCAATAAAGCGACATCCAGATCCGCTGCATAATCAGCCAACTTAGCCTGAGAGTAGGCTTCAATCTCAGCTTCCAGCCCTTTTTCAGCTGCAGCTATTTTCATATTGTTGACCAACATTCCTGTTGAAAAACCTGCCGCGCAAAACAAACCAATCTTAACCATCTTTTCATCCTCCTGATGATTTATTTTTCCCCTTGTAATTCTCTTCTCAAGTCGATGATTTCTTTGATGAGGTTAATCTCTGTAATGCTAGTCATCAAATGATCTTGAGAATGAACAAACAGCGCTGTAATCTCTGTTTTCGTTCCTCCAGCTTCCTGAGCTAGGAACTTGGTCTGCAAATTATGGGCCTCTAACAGCGCCTTATCAGCCAGCTCAATCTGCTCATCACATTCTGAAAACTTACCATCTTTAGCTAGTGATAAAGCTTGATAAATATGCTGCTTGGCATCACCAGCGTCTAAGATAAGGCCCATGATAATTTGATCTGCTACAATCATTTCCATATGTTACAACCGCTCCTATCTTTATGATTAACAAAAACTTGTTCTTTTGTTTGAAAGTGATTTATTTTTGTTTGTAACTAGAATGTATCACCTTTATCTCAGTCCGTCAATATATTATAGAACAAATTAGCTTATTTAAATTATTTTGCACATTTGTGCAGAATAAAAACTCCCCCCATAAAGGACAGTTCTGTACAGCTTTATGCAACTGCGATTCAAAGGCATTCTATTAGATAAGAACGATAAGCAGATTCGACACAAAAAAAGAAGCAGCAGCTATTTGCTTCTACTTCCTCATATATGCTATTTTAAAAAACAAAAACTTATCTTTTTAAACGACTTTCTCAATTTCCTTTGCTATTTTACTTTTCCGCAATTTCCTCTGGAAGATGTATTTCAATAAAACAGCAGGATTCAGACTGTAGGATAATTGCCATTTAAAATAATTAATCCACTCGATGACAGCAAAAAACCAAATTGCTAAAGAGATTATGGATGTGGGAAATTCACTGTAATTTAACATAATTATCAGGGCTCCTACACCCAGTAAAATAAGGTCTAAGATCTTTAGTACCCTGTAAATCTTGCCTGTATATCTTTCAGCAAATCCTGGATTGGAAATCCTTTTTATCAAAATCAACCAGAAAACAGAGCCCTGTATCAGAATAAAACTCAGTACAAACAAGGAGAAAAAAATAGAAATCAAAGCTCCAGTAGTAAGAATCCATTTTTTGAGCAGGAAAAAATTCATCCAAAATACTAGCACAGCGACTAGCTCCCCTGTGGCTAAACTAGTCAATTTTCGTTTCATCGGCTTTTTCAAATCAACAATCCACCTCCATACATAGCTGCTAATCCACTATTAAAAAATAGAATCCCTAAATTCCGTCTTGGAAATCTCTTGCACCTGAGATTCCACTGACATCAAGAAGTGAAGAAACTCCTATCTCCGTCCAAGTCAAGCATTTTTAGAATCGTCGCTTCATCCGTAACCAAATGATTGACATAGCCAGCTCGCAACACCGCTAAGATAGCAGCAGATTTTTGACTGCCATAGGCAAAAGCCAAACTAAGCGGCACCTTTTTCAAATTTTCCAAAGAGATGGCAATCGTTCGATTTTGCAAATGCTGGTAGACCATCTCCCCTTTTTTATTAAAGAAGCGACAGCAGATTTCTCCAACAGCATCCTGACTCTCTAGAGCAAGAAAATCCTCCGAGGTCAGCATGTCCAGCCATTGGCGATTTCCCGTGTCAACCTGCCCTCCAATACCAACCACAGCCACATCCAGCTCCTGCCAGCTGCTTTTCAGATCTTCAAAATATTTAGAAGCCAATATTCCATTTGTCAGTTGCTCGTTCTCCTGAATAATCGTGGAATTCATAAAACGGCAGTCCCCATGGTATTTTCCAGCCATGCTATAGATGAGGGTGTTCACATGATAGCGTGCATGGATATGACTCGGTCCACCTGCCAAAGGAAAGAAATGGACATTTGTCAAATGCTTGCTGCTGGAGTGCTCTACTAAAAGGCTCAAGCTCTTTCCCCAAGAAAATCCCACTTTATCATTGTCTTTAATCAGGCTACGTAGCATACCCGCAGCAGCTTGAGCAAGCCTTTCTTCCAAGTCTGCTGGAGATTCATCTACTAAGTTACTGACAATTTCGATTCCCTTGAGCCCGTATTTTTCTTTTACATAGTTTTCCAAATGGAACAAGCGAGTGTCAAAGTCTTCAATCTCAATCTTTACAATGCCCTCTTTTTTCGCTTCTGCCAGCATTCGGCTGATAGTGGTGCGATAAATCCCTGTCTCAGCCGCAATGTCAGACTGGCTTCTTTCTTCGATATAGTAGAGATAAGCAATTTTTGCCAATAGTTTTTTTCTTTCATTTTTCATCTTATCTCCTTCTCTCTGCTAGATTAGGGTCAGCTTGATATCGGCAGCTTTCAAGCGCTCAACAGCCTCTTTCGGAATCGCCTTGTCAGTCACCACTTGCGCAATCTGCTTGAAGCCAAATCTCTTAACCGTTCCTTTTCTGGTAAACTTACTTGAGTCCGTCAAGACAATCATCTGGTCAGATGCCTCTGACATATACTGCACAACCTCACTCCGCATCAAATCCTTGCCTGTAAAGCCTAGATTTTCATCATAGCCATCTGTTCCGACAAAGGCATGTTCTACGTGGAAAAACCGAATCATTTCCTTGAGAAGAGGCCCTACTGTCACTTGAGAATCTTTCTGAAATTCTCCGCCCAGTAAGATAATTTTACAAGAATCAGTTTGTTTTATATAATCCGCAATAAAATAAGAATTGGTAATAATCTTGACATTCTTCTTCGTTCGGCAGATTTCCTCAGCTAGCAAGGCGCAGGTCGAGCCTGATTCGATCATAATGGTTTCATTATCCTGAACAATTTTTGCTGCTTCCTGGGCAATTCGGCGCTTGGTATCATAATGAAAGGAAAGCCTGACATTCAGATCATCGCCGCTATTTAAAACAGCATAGCCATGCTCTCTGCGCAGTAGACCTTTGGTTTCCAGCTTATCCAAGTCCTTGCGAATCGTTACTTTGGACACTTTTAAGCGGTCAGACAAAGTATTGACATCGATTCGTTCAAATTCAGATACTAATTTAACAATTTCATCTAAACGTTCCATTCTATCACCTCTGCTATTATTGTAACAAAAGACGCCTTAAAAATAAAATAAAAATAACTTTCATTCGTAATTGTTTTTCTTTCTAAAATAAGTTATAATGATTGTATCCAAAGGAGGCCTGAGTATGGAAACAACAAAAGGAATTATTTTCAACATCCAACATTTCAGTATTCATGATGGACCAGGGATTCGTACAACGGTTTTCCTCAAGGGCTGTCCTCTGCGCTGCCCTTGGTGCTCCAATCCAGAATCACAGCAATTCAGACCCGAGCCTATGCTGGATGCTACTACCAAAAAAAGCATCACTATGGGGGAGGAAAGAAGTGTAGAGGAGATTATCAACGAAGTCCTAAAGGACAGAGATTTTTATGAAGAATCTGGCGGTGGCCTAACCTTATCTGGCGGAGAGATTTTCGCCCAGTTTGAATTTGCCAAGGCCATTCTCAAAGCCGCTAAGGAAAAAGGGATTCATACCGCTATCGAAACAACTGCCTTTGTAGAACACGAAAAATTCGTGGATCTCATCCAGTACGTTGATTTTATCTATACAGACCTGAAACATTATAACTCTGTCAACCACCGCAAGGTGACTGGAGTAAAAAACGAATTAATTGTTCAGAATATCCACTACGCCTTTACTCATCAAAAGACGATTGTTCTCCGCATTCCTGTCATTCCAGATTTTAATGACTCTTTAGAAGACGCGGAGCAGTTTGCGACCCTGTTTAATGAACTATCCATCGATCAAGTCCAGCTGCTGCCTTTCCATCAATTTGGCGAAAATAAATACAAATTACTTGGCCGAAAGTATGCCATGGAAGATGTCAAGGCCTTGCACCCTGAAGACTTATTTGAATACCAAGATGTCTTTTTGAAGCATGACATTCATTGTTATTTTTAGTCTTTAATTTTCAAACACTAAAAAACAAGCTACGCTTTCAGCCCTATGGTTGAAAGGTGGCTTGTTTTATTTATTCTCCAAATAGTTTGAGTTTGCTTTCAATTTCCTGATAGACCAAACTGGACTGCATACCGACGGCTGCAGCGCTGTCGCGACAATACTGGAGCAAGAAGGTGTAATACTTGTAGTAGAAGCTCAGGTCATAGCCCAGCTTACCCAAAATGGCTAGCTGCTCCTCAAAACCTATAATCAAGTCTCGGAACCACTGCTCGTTCCAAGTCATGGAGATGCTATTTGGCCGCAAGCGATAGTAATAGAGCGGTTCATTGAGGTAGATAATCTTTTCTGACTGAAGGTAAAGCTTATAAGTCGTGAAGGCATCTTCAGCCACTCGGCCGACTGGATAGCGCACTGTATCAAAGAGCTCACGCTTATAGAGCTTGGCCCAGGCACAGAGAAAGACACCGTCTAGCATGCGCCGTCTAGGATACTCCTCGATTATCTCTTCTCGCGTATAGAGGGTTTCAAAATGCTCTGTCGAATAGTAGAGGAAGGCTGAATCCTCTGCACGAAAGCTACAGTGGTGACCAATGGCAATATCCGCATCGTACTCCTTGAGCTTTTCATAAAGGCGGGCAACATGTTGCTCAGGCAGCCAGTCATCCGAATCCACAAAAATCAAATAGTCTGCACTAGAGTGCTCAATCCCTGTGTTGCGGGCACCGGACAAGCCTTGATTTTCCTGATGAATAAGACGAATCCTCGTATCCTGGTCAGCCAGCTCTTGGCAAATCTGACCAGAAGCATCTGTTGAACCATCATTGACTAGAATAATTTCCAGATTTTGATAGGTCTGACGACAGACGCTGTTCACACATTCTGCTAAATACTGCTCAACATTGTAAACAGGGATGATAACACTGATTAATTCCTGAGACATGATAACTCCTATTCTTTTCCTGTCTTTTTATTATACATGATTTTTTAGGTTTGTGAGGTGTTTTTGGAAAATAAGTTTTTAAAGGATAGCTTTCTATTTTTAGACACATTTTAATCCATCGTTCAATTGTTTTGTTTTTACACTTATAAAAATCTTTCGTTCTTTATTTTGTGCTATACTCGAATTAGGGATTTTAAGGGAGATTAGGAAATGATTGGATTCTTTTTCGTCGCATTTGTGGCTGTCTTTGGCATCGTCTTTTTTATCAGTTATAAGCTACTTGAAGACAGGGAAGATACTGACTCAGATTGGTCTTCCAGCCAAAGCCCAGAGCCTGACTATTTCCAGCAAACCCAGACTGCCCCTTGGGAACTCAAATACAACAAGGGAAAACAGGGAGAGTACCAGCTTGGTCAGGTCTTGAACCAGCTCTATGGCTATAAAAAGATTTTATACAATCTCTATATCTTCAAAGAAGATGGCTCTACCACTGAGATTGACGCCTTGCTGATTCATCCATCTGGAATTTACATTTTTGAGTCAAAAAACTACAAGGGCTGGATCTTCGGCTCAGAAAATCAGCAATACTGGACTCAGGTTCTTTCTGGAGGCCGCGGAAAATCTTACAAACATTCTTTTTTCAATCCCATTATTCAAAATAAAGTTCATCTCAAATGGCTCAGCTACTATCTCAACCAATACACGCCAAATCTATATTCCTATATCGTCTTTGGCAATGACTGTCAGCTTAAGGAAATCCATCTAAACAGTGACAGGCATAAGGTTATTCAGACCTGGCAAGTGATAGGGGCAATTGACAGGCAGGCCTGCCAAAGTCAAGTCTGCCTGTCGCCCGAGCAGATTGACGACCTCTATCGTATGCTCCTGCCCTTGACCAAGCGAAAGCAGGTCATCAAAGAACGCCATATTAACAGCATTGCTCAGAATAAACAGCGTAGAGAAGCAGAAAAGATCTGCCCTCGCTGCCAGCATGGATTGGTGCTCCGTACAGCAGCCAAAGGTTCTAAGGCCGGTCAGCAATTTTGGGGCTGCTCCAATTTCCCAAGATGCCGCTTTACTCAAAAATACCAAGAGCCTGTCTGCAGTCCGCTTGCCGAGCAGGTTGCGCAAGTACCTAATTTCGAACAGCCTGTCGTGCAAAACCTAACTCAAACACAAAGCAACAGCTAGAAACTGCTGTTGCTTTTTTGTAGATTATTTTTCCTCTAGCTCGCAAAACTAAGATTTTTTCTTCAAGCCAAGGAAGCCAGCACCAAGCCCTAAGAGCCCGAGTCCAAGCAGATTGGTCAATGGACTGCTTTGGCTGCCGGTCTTAGGCAGTTGTTTGGAAGAAGCTTGTTGAAGAGTTGGCTCTTGAGACGCTGCTTGAGAATCCGTCTGGCCGCTTGCTTTGTAGGTCAGATTTTCTGCTTGGCTACCCTTTGGATCAGGCTTTGCAGGGGTTGGCTGCTGAGCTTGATTTTGGGCGGCTTGCTCCATATCGGCCAGCGGCACGATACTCTTCATAAATACATCTTGTGAAATAGCTCTTTCTTCGACTGCATCTTGAATACCAGTAAGACTGACAAAATAGTAACGCGCCCAATCCTTGGTCAGTCGCTGAATACCAGCCAGACCAGCTCCTGGATACCAGAGCGGCTTACTCACTTCTTCAGCAAATTTCCAGTCACCACCAACTTGAATACCAAGCTTGGCATCTGGGTCAGATTTTTCAGAAATACGAGCTTCTACAGAAACTAAAACAGCCCGAATGGTTTGAGGATTCGGAATATCACGGGCTTGATCAGAGCCCCAGTGGGCAACCCGATCCTGCTTAGGTAATACCTCAATAGCTGTTCCCCCGCCAGCCAAGGCTTCCTGCCGGGCATCTCCTACGTTGCTGGACATATTTCCCTTGAATTGAGAAACCCATTGAACCCCTTGAGGGTGATCCACAATTTTCTCCCAGACATTGGAATCCTTCCGGAGCACAAAAGCTTGCATGTTCCGAATATCCGCCCAAGCATTGCTGGCCTTATTGTCCGTCATTTCCATCACAACGCCCCAAGGATCAAATTCATTCATCCATTTGCCGCGTTCCTTGTCAAAGACAGCCTGTGCTTCTTCGTCAGTCATCCCTTCGCCTTTATAAGCTAGGTAGTACCAATCAGCTGCTGGGTCATAAGTCGGTCGACCGCCTAACACGACAGCTCCGCCATTAAATTGGCCGGGGCCGCCATTAGGACCGCGCTTTTGACGCTCCCCATTTTCTTCAACGACATTTTCCTCCGACCAAACCCAGACATCCCCTTGATTGGCTCCCATCTGAGCAATGGCGCGCTGCTTCTGCTCATCAGACATGACCTGGCTGGCTGGCAACTCGCTGGCAGCTGATTCGGCCTGATTTGCAGGAACTGCTTGGGGTTCAGCCACAGCTGGATTTTCAGCCTCGGGACTTGCTTGCGCTGTTGGAGAAGCCGGCGTTTCAGCTACTGCGGCAGGGGCAGGCGCAACATCTTCTGCTTCAACTCTTGAGACAGCTGTCAAAGCTGCTAAGGACAAGAGGGAAACACATAGCAGCAAGCCACTTCCATACTTGGCAGCAGAAGCAGATTTTGCTAGGGCTTGCCAAGAAAACTTATTATTCATACCATTCTCCTTTCATAAGGTACAGAATCTAGCTTAATCAATGAAACAAGCAGACTGATTCACTGCTCTTAGCCTTCATTGACTCTGAATAACAAATAATCTCCCTGCAAAAACAAGCTTAGGGCAGAGGATTCCCTGCGCTCTTGTATATCTTATACCAGTCAGCCCGAGAGAGCTCAATATCAAAAGCAGCCACCATTGAGCGAATTCGCTGCGGATTCATGGAGCCAACAATCGGCTGCATTTGTGCCGGATGGCGCAAAATCCAGGCGAGAACTAAGGCTTCAAAGGAAACTTGATAGTCTGACGCAAAGGCATGCAGAGTTTCTGTAAGCTGAGCATATTTAGGATGCTCCATAAAAAGTCCCTGATTCAAGTCGACCTGAAATGGTGACCAAGGCTGAATCGTGATATGATGCAATCGACAATAGTCCAGCACACTACCATCCCGGACGATTGCTAACGAATTGAGCATATTGGCATTGAGCCCAGCATCCAGCATCGGAGTATGGGCAGGACCAAACTGCAGTTGGTTGGCAATCAGTGGCTGCTCCACACTTTTCTGCAGCAGCTCGATCTGATAAGGATTTTGATTGCTGACTCCGAAATAGCGGACCTTCCCAGCTTGGTGCAGCTGTGAGAAAGCCTCAGCCACCTCTTCCGGCTCCATAAGAGCATCAGGCCGGTGCAGGAGGAGCACATCCAGATAGTCCGTCTGCAAACGCTCCAAGCTGCCTTCAACCGAGATGATGATATAATCCTTAGAAAAGTCAAAATGGTAGTTGGTGTGAACATCCCGCAGTCCGCACTTGGACTGGATGAAAACTTGATCCCGGGGAATCTTAGCCGAGCGAAGAGCCTGCGCAAACTTGGTTTCAGACTGGCCACCAGCATAAACATCTGAGTGGTCAAAGAAATTAATTCCCACTTCTAATGCTGTTTCAAGAACGGAAACGACCTTTTCGGGATCGTGCTCCGCCAGTCGCATGCAGCCCAAAACCAGCTGGCTAGCTCCCTCCAGTTCATTTCCGACTGTCATATATTTCATCGCAGCACCTCATTTCTTATAGACTGGATGGTCAAGCAAGGTCAATTCTTCAATCTTGACATTCTCAGTTTCAAATACGATAAATTCATTCTTTTCCTTAAGTAGGCCAGACGGCACATAGAGATAGTGAATCGGCCCTTCATTCCAGTAGCGGCCTAGGTTGAAGCCGTTGACCGAAATACAGCCCTTCCCATACTTGGAGCAATCAATGAAGGTGTCAGCGATATCATCCAACTCTGCTTCAAAGCGATAGAAGGTCGGTGCTTTGACACTTTCAGGTGGAGCTGAGTAACAGTCTAGCTTGGCCAGCATTTCCTGGTCAAACTTGAGCGCATAATGCTTCCAGCCCTTGCGAAACTGGTGGTTAATCATGATACCACCCTTGACTCCCTTGGATTGGCTGGGTGCGCCCAGCTTGTAACCATAGTTGACCCGTCCCATATTTTCCACCAGCACATCAATCTGAATACGCTCGGTATCAGCTGAGAAGAGCATCTCATCACCGATTTCTTCCCGATGCTGGGTAGCTAGGTGCTCCTGATTGACATAGAAATGGCAGCGATCATGAGTCTCCAAGGCCTTGAGCCTTTCCTCATGGTATTGATTTTTGATATCGGAACGGTAGAGGATATAGCCATGATTCTGCCCAATCTGCTCCATAGGCTGCGGATAATCCAGCAGAATTTCCTCTGTGATGTCCGCTGCCACATCCAGCAGGTTTGCAGTCCCAAGCAGCGGAAAACTGCCATAGGCCTTGGCCTGTCGGCTAATCGGCTCCATCTGCTCAAGCTCTGGAAAGACCTCGTGGGTCACCCGCTGAACAGCGTAGTATTTCTCGGTCGGCTGCCCCCACTCAGTAATAGGAGCATCAAAGTCATAGGAGGTAATCTGTGGCAAATCCTTGGTCTTTCGAGCTGAACAGCCACTGATAAAGCCAAAGTTTGTCCCACCTCTCAAGAGGAAGAGGTTCATGCTGCCCAGCTGCAGCATTTCTTTGACACCCTGGGCCAAATCTTCTGCCTCTCGCCGAACGATTTCCTCGCTCCAGCGGCTGAACCAGCCATCCCAAAACTCTGTACACATAAGTGGCCATTTCTTGCCATAGCATTCCATGAAAGCTCGCAGATTGTCTGTATTTTCCTTGGGCTGAGATCCGAAATTCCCCGTCACAAAAATATCATCCTCAATCAAGGTCCCAGACTCCAAAGCCTCTATCCATGTCCCATCAGAAGTAAAGAGGGGAACCGTAACACCACGTACCTTCATCATCTGCGCAATGCTGCGCATGTAGGCCTTGTCCTCGGCGTAAGAACCGTATTCATTTTCCACCTGCATCATGAGGATAGGACCGCCTTGATCACTCTGATAGGGCAAAAGCTTGGGAAATAGCCAGTCATAGAAATGACTGACCTTTTCCAGAAAAAGCGGATGATTGACCCGCAGGCGCATCGAAGGATATCTCAAGAGCCAAGCCGGCAGGCCGCCAAAGTCAAACTCTGCACAGATGTAGGGCGTCGGCCGGACAATGAGATAAAGCCCCATCTCCTCAACCAACTTGAAGTATGCTTCAAAATCTAGCATACCCTCTGCCTGAAACTGACCTTCCTGAGGCTCATGCAACGCCCAAGGAATATAGGTTTCTACCGTATTAAAGCCCAGAGCTTTAAGATTGTAAAGGGTATCTCGCCACTGGTCTGGATGAAGCCGGAAATACTGAATAGCTCCCGATAAAATCTTAAAAGGTTTGCCATCCAGGTAAAATTCTTCTTTGATTTCAAATTTTGCCATCTATCCAAGCTCCTCCTGTTTATCTGCCATCTTGACAAAGGGCAGATATATAGCGGTCGAAATAGCGATATTAACCAGCGAAAGAATAATAGCCCGCCAGTCGAAGGCTGTCGCAAAGAAACCGTAGAGAATCGGCGGCATTACCCAGGTGACGTTTTGAGTAACCGGCGCAACCAAGCCCATAGAGGTTGCAAAGTAGGCTACTGTTACCATGACCATTGGCGTAAGGACGTATGGAATAAACATAATTGGATTCAAAACGATTGGCAGACCGTACATGACTGGCTCACCGATGTTGAAGACCATTGGGAAAATTCCCAACTTGGCCACTTCGCGATAGTGCTTGTTCCGAGATTGCCAGAGAATGGCAATGGCAACCCCAATCGCATCAAACCAGACAAAAGCACCGAAAGAATTATCCGTCCACATATAAGGAATCGCATGCCCAGCCTGATAAGCTTCCAGATTGGCCAGCATGGTCACGCCAAAGAGACTAGCCATAACTGGCGCCAGCACATTACCACCGTGCAGTCCGAAGAACCAGAAAATCTTATTGAGAAAGACGATGAGCAGCACAGCCCAGAAGCTTTGAGACAAGCTGAGAAGCGGCGCCTGAAGAATCTTGTAAATCCAGTCAATCAACAGCTCGCCTGTCACCAGATTAAAGAGATAGGTCGCAATTCCCACGACATACATGGCAATTGCAGCCGGAATGATAGACAGGAATGGCTTCATGATAGCTGGCGGAACAGAATCTGGAAGTTTGATGGTCCAGTTACGATTCATGACCTTACAAAAGATGATAACAGATACAAAACCAATCAGAATGGCAGTAAAGTAACCACGCGCACTGATTTGGTCACCTGGAATGACACTGTTAATCGTCACAGACAAGTTACTGCCGTCAAGTTTTAGCTCTGGAAGTTTTGAAATCGCCTTGCTCAGCCCTGGTGTTTTGCCAGCCAACTCAAAGGTTTTAGTAACTGATCCACCAATGGTAATGATATAGGAAGCAACAGCTACCAGACCGGCAGACACCTTATCAGTATTGTAAATCTTAGCGATATTGACCCCGAAGGTAAAGAGGAACAAGAGGGTAACGATAGGAATACTGCCCTTAAATACCAGCCAGTTAATATCAATCAGCCACTGGAAGGTAGATGAAATCCAGGTCCAGCCGAACTGTCCTGGCAAGTCAGATAGAAAGGCATTTACCATGAGGGCGAAAGAGCCCGTCATAATCACAGGCATGGTTCCAATAAAGGAATCCCGCAGGGCAACCAGAAATTTTTGGTTGCCGATTTTATTGGCAATAGGCATGAGACGCGCTTGCCATTTATCAACCAAACTACTCATCTGCATTTCTCCTATTCATCAAATTTTTTATGCAAATCAACAATCTCCTTTGCCAAATCAACAAAGGCGATACTGGTCATGAGATGATCCTGCCCATGCACCATAAATAAACTAAGTTCTGTCTTCTCTCCTTGTGCCTCCTTGCTCAGCATTTCAGCTTGAGCGTGATGGGCTTGCAGCAGGGCCTTCTGAGCCTGACTCAGTCTCTCCTGAGCTCGGTCAAAGTCCTGCTTTTTAGCTGCAGCAATTGCTTCGATAGCACAAGACTTGGCCTCTCCGCCATACATAATGAGGGTCATAGCGACCTCTAAGGAATCTTTATTTTCCATAAAAGTACCTACTTCATGAGCGACTCTGCCAAATCCAGGACCTTATCCCCCTTCATCATTCCGTAGTCCGTCATAGGGATAACATCCACCGGAATACCTTTTGAAGCTAGTTTTTCCTGTAAATCCTCCAGCAGATAGCGGACCTGAGGCCCCAGCAAAAGGACATCAACCTTTTTCTCGCTTAGATAGTCTTCTGCTTCTGATACTGGCACCGCAAATATCGTCGCAGCTAAGCCTCGCTCCTCTGCAGCTTTCTGCATTTTATTGACCATGAGACTGGTACTCATCCCAGCCGCACAGACTAACATAATTTGTTTTGTTTCCATCGGCATCCTCCTTAATGAATCTGACCTAGCCTGCAACGACGCTTGCTATTTGTTTTCAATATATAAACAAAAATCCAAAAACAGAATATTTTTCACTATGTTATTAATATTCTATAAACATTATAACTATTTTTCTGTACTATGTCAACGCTTACATTTGAGATTTATAGCTTTTTTTGATAGTATAGCAGCAGAGGAAACAAGATGACACGAACTAGAAAACAAAACGAGCTAAGGGCAACTGTTCTGGATCAGCTCTATGCCAAACGACCGATTTCTCGGATTGATATTTCAAAAGAAACTCAAATTACACCAGCCACGACTGGCAGTATCATCAATGAACTGATCAAGGAAGGCTTGGTACTGGAGCTGGGCGAGCTCAATGATGAGAGTGTAGGCCGCAAGAAAACCCTACTGGATATTGCGCCTCATAGCCGCTACTATCTGGGCTTTGAGATTTCTGAAAAACAGCTGGCTATGGTCATCGCTGATAATACCGGTGAAATTGCAGAAAGCAGCATTCGGACTTATCAGATCGAGGTGACAGGCGGCCCGTCTGACCAGGAAATCATCCGACTGATTCAAGATTTTCTGAAAAAGAACAGCCAATACTTCATCTCAGCAATTGCCCTCGGGCTGCCGGGGCATGTGAATCTCTCTGAGAGTGATTTTATCATTTCTAAAAACCCCCACTGGGGACAGATTAACCTGCGGACTATTCAAGAAGCATTTGACCTTCCTGTCTACTTCGCCAATAAGTCCCACTGTTTGACGCTGGCTGAACGCCTCTTTAGCTATCATCCTACAGACAGTAATTTTATCGTCTATCATGTTGCCAGAGGTATTCATTGCTCCTACATGTACAAGGGCAGCATTTACAGTCAGGAAAATTATCTTATCGGGGAGGTGGGGCACACCGTCATCAATCCTGAAGGCGAGCGCTGTCCTTGTGGCAAGCACGGCTGCCTGCAGGTTTATGCCAGCGAGAGTGCTCTGATTGATAAAGCAGCTATCCTGTATCGGGCTTCCCAGACCTCGCTCTTAAAGACCCTTGTAGAGGACGTCAATGACATTGATTTGACAAGTCTGATGACCGCCTATCGCTTAGGAGACTTGGGCAGCATTGAGTTGATTCATACTGCCTGCCGCTATCTGGCCATTTCCATTTCCAATCTCTGCCAGCTTATTGATAGCGAAAGGATTTATCTGGACGGCCAGCTCTTCTCCTATCCGGTGATTGCCGAGCAGGTTCTGGCTCAGTTAGAGCAAGAAGTACCCCTCTTTCCAAAACAAAAACAAGCAGAGATTGTCATTATCCCCTACTCTAAATACAGCATTGCCCGCTCTGCAGTCAGCCTCTGTGTTTATCATGAATTTTTAGATAAAAAAGGAAACCTATAAAGGCCTAGACAAGAATCTCGGTCTTTTTTTACAAAAAAAGAGACAGACTTTCTAGGAGCTTCCCCCTAAAAGTCTGTCTCATTTTACTATCGATTAATCGAACGTGAAATCATGGAAATGGTGTGACGCTGTCCTCTGAGAGCCTTACTCATGGCAAAGATATTTTCAACCGGAGCCAGACAGCCGTAGCCTGAATCTCCGATATGCTGGATATCTACACCGCAGATTTTGTTGCGGATGGCCATTTGCTTGACAATATCCTCATCAGCACTCTCCTGACTGGTACCAATCGCACTCATAACCAGAGCCCCCTTTTGATGAGCCAGTCGGACAATCTGCTTCAAGTCCTGCTCATCAAAGCCTGGCACACTGCCGACTGCCGGTGCTAGGACAATATCAACACCCGCTTCGATAAATTGAGCGATTGCTTCCAGGTCTGCTACCGGCTCATCCACACCTGAAGCATGCATTTTGCCTGCAATCAACAGGCCTGAAAAATTCTCCTTGACCACTCGAATAGTGTCGATAATGGCCTGATTGGTGACACCAGTCCCTGGATTACCTGTCAGGCAGATAAAGTCAACGCCCAACTCTTCTGCTCGCTGAATGGTCGCTAGACTAGCCTGACGCCCCTCATCGATAATCAGGCGTTCTCCTGCCATCTGGGCCTGACTGTCCACCGGTTCCAGATTGATACCGATAGGACGACCCACCAAGCGGTGCAGCTCCTCAACAAAATCTTCCTTGGCATCCAGACCAGCTACAAAAGGCTGGAAGATATCAATCCCATTCAGCAAAATCAAGTCAGCACCAAAAGACCGAGCAATCTCTGCATTGGTCACATCACCGATATAAGATTCTTTAAAAGCTACGTTTTCAGACAGGATAACGCGGCCCTCACTGGCCTTGATGCTCTGTTTCAGCTCCGGCGCAGTCATATTTAAAATTTCTGAAGCATTTGAACTAATGAATCGTTTTACCATAAGAACATCTCTTTTCTTTATTATTCATTAATAAACACTTTGAAATCTATTCTATTTGGATGTTTTGTTTATTTTTTGTTATCAACTACAGTATAGCACAAGGCCAGAAAAATGTAAACGCTTTATATTTTCTTTGACAAAATAGTCTGCTTTCAAAACCAAAAGCAGACTATTGAAATGAACTCGATTATTTTTGATTTGAGCAAGATTCGATAAACGTCTTATCTCGGCATCACCAGATGACCACCCGCTCTTCTGGACTCCGCCACATGCCGTCTCCCTCTTGGACATCAAAGGTCGTAAAGAAGTCGTCAAAGTTAGGCAGCTGCACATTGGTCCGAAGCTTGGCTGGAGCATGGACATCGACACTCGCCAAGAGCTTCATATACTCTTCGCGTCCCTTCATTCGCCAGATGCGGGCAAAGTTGGTAAAGAATTCCTCAGCAGAGAAATCCGCTTCTTTCTTGGCTGCTTCTAAGGCAGCTGCAATACCGCCCAGATCTGCCACATTTTCTGAAACAGTCAGCTTGCCATTGACCTTAGCACCATAGGAATCCTGTCCTTCGAACTGATCAATGACCTTTTGAGTCCGTTCGGTAAAGGCTTGGTAGTCATGCTCCGTCCACCAATTATTAAGGCTGCCATTTTCATCAAAGGAAGCACCATTGGTATCAAAAGCATGAGAAATCTCATGGGCGATGACCGCTCCGATGCCACCGTAATTGGCTGACGAGGACTGGTGCAAGTCATAGAAAGGCGGCTGCAGGATAGCCGCTGGAAAGACAATCAGGTTTTTCTGCGGATTATAGTAGGCATTGACCATATGGGCTGGCATTCCCCATTCCTTGTAATCCACCGGTTGATTCCACTTGCTCCAGCTGTAAGCAATATCAATCTGACTCAGCTTCTGAGCATTTTCAAAGAGAGTCAGCTTTTCATCCACGACCTTGCAGGAATAGCGCTCAGGCAGCTCGTCAGGATAGCCAATATAAGGCTTGATGACATTGAGTTTGACAATAGCCTTGTCCCGAGTTTCTGGTGTCAGCCAGTCATTCTGGGCCAGGCGATTTTTATAAACTTCAATCATCGTCGCCACTTTTTGCTCCACATCAGCCTTAGCTTCTGGCGAGAACTTCTGACCGGCATACCAGAGACCAACAGCTTGATTAAAGGGACCTTGGGCCAGATAAAATGCCGCTTTTTTCTTGTCTTGAGCCTGAGGAGTCCCTGATAGAGCACGATGATAAGCTCCTGCCAAGACACGGATGTCATCCGTTAGGTAAGGTGTTGTATTGCGGACCGCAGAGAGAATCAGCAGAGCATGGAGTTTATCCCAGTTAGCTGCTGTATAAATATCCTTAGCTGCCTGCCAAAAACGCTCTTCTGGCACAATGACTTGGTCGGGTTCTTGACCGATCAACTTGGTAAAAATATCCGCCATAGGCAACTCTGGTACCAAGGCCTTGAAATCTTCCCAATGATAAGGATGGTAGAGTTTCGCATACTCGGAGCTTTCTTCACTAGACAGAACATACTGAGCAAAAACAGCATCCAGCTCCAAGACCTTATCCAAAAGATCCTTGATTTCCTCTTCCGTAAAGTCAAATTTAGCTAGCAAATCTTCCTGAGCCTTGCGCCATTTTTCAAGCAGGTCATCCTTCTGCGGATGGTCCTCCGCGTAGTAGGTCGTATCAGGCAAAATCGTTCCCGGTCCGTCTGCCCAGAGGACATTGATACGGGCGTCCATAAAGTCAGGCGCCACACCAAAGGGGAAATAAGTCGGCTTACCAGCCAGTTCAAAATCAGCAATCTTAGAAGCATAGTCTTCAAAAGACGCTAGGTTGCGAATTTCATCAATGTAAGCACGCGCTGGCTCAATCCCTGCCGCTTCCCGTTTATCATAATCCGCTGCCAAGCGATGGTAAGCAACAAAGTTCTGCAGAATGATATCTTCTGGCACTCCATCGCCAGCCAGCCATTTGTCTGTCGTGGCAAGCATAAGATCTTCAATCTCATCTGCCAAATCCATGAAGCCACCCGTCACTGGCTTATCATCAGGAATGACCGCTGTCTTGGCCCACTCACCATTAACTGCATCATAGAAATCATCTTGTAGTCGTGTCATCTTCTTCTCACTTTCATGCTTTTGATATAACCTTATCAAAATCTACTTGTTTTTTCAAACATTTCTTATATTAATTTTAAAAATTTACTAAAAATTAACTTGACTTAATTTTTGTTTTAATGTATATTAAGATCATAGAGGTGTATGAGATGATTACGATTAAAGATTTGACTGTCAGCTATCAGGATACGCTGGCTCTTGAGCCCCTTTCATTAACCATTAAGGAGCCAACCATTACCGGGATTATTGGTCCTAACGGAGCCGGAAAATCCACCCTGCTCAAGGGTATGCTAGGGATTATTGACCACCAAGGCCAGACTCTGCTGGAGCAAAAGCCACTGCAGAACTCTCTCCAACGGGTTGCCTATGTGGAGCAAAAGATCAATATTGATTATCATTTTCCTATCAAAGTCAAAGAGTGTGTCTCTTTGGGGCTTTACCCTCAGCTCAAGCTTTTTCAGGGGCTAAAGAGTTCCCATTGGAACAAGGTGGCTGAGGCATTGAAAATTGTCGGTTTAGAAGACTTGGCAGAGCGTCAGATTAGCCAGCTGTCCGGCGGCCAATTCCAGCGAGTCTTGATTGCTCGCTGCTTGGTTCAAGAGGCGGATTGTATCTTTTTGGACGAGCCCTTCGTCGGGATTGACTCTGTCAGCGAAGAGATTATCATGTCTACGCTGCGCAGTCTCAAAGCCGCAGGCAAGATCATCCTGATTGTCCATCATGACCTGAGCAAGGTTGTTGATTATTTCGACCAAATTATCCTGCTCAATCGTAAGCTGATTGCCTTTGGTCCTACCGAGACCAGCTTTACCAAGGACAATATGAAAAAGACTTACGGCTCCCAGCTCTTTATGAATGGAGGTGCCTAGGATGATTTTAGAATTTTTCCAAGGGCTGCGGGACTTTCACTTCCTGCAAAATGCCCTCATCACAGCCATCGTCATTGGGATTGTTGCTGGAGCTGTCGGCTGCTTTATCATTCTGCGCGGCATGTCGCTCATGGGGGACGCTATCTCTCATGCGGTTCTGCCCGGTGTGGCCTTGTCCTACATTTTAGGGATTAATTTCTTTATCGGAGCCATCACCTTCGGACTTTTGGCCTCGATTATTATCACCTACATCAAGGGCAATTCCATTATCAAAAGCGATACAGCCATTGGGATTACCTTTTCTTCCTTCCTAGCTCTGGGTGTAATCCTGATTGGCGTTGCCAATAGCTCCACTGATCTCTTTCATATTCTCTTCGGGAATATCTTGGCTGTGCAGGATATCGATATGTGGATTAGTATTGGAGTCGGAATAGCTGTGCTCTTAATCATCACCCTCTTTTTCAAACAGCTATTGATTACTTCCTTTGACCCCTTGCTGGCTCAAGCCATGGGCATGCCGGTTAGCTTCTACCACTATCTGCTGATGATTCTCTTGACCTTGGTTTCTGTGACAGCTATGCAGAGCGTGGGAACCATTCTGATTGTCGCTCTCTTGATAACGCCAGCAGCAACGGCCTACCTCTATGCCAACAGTCTGAAAACTATGATTCTGCTGTCCTCAGGGCTGGGCGCTCTAGCTTCTGTACTGGGACTCTTTATCGGCTACAGCTTTAATGTCGCTGCAGGATCCAGCATTGTCCTGACCTCGGCCCTCATCTTTCTCATCTCTTTCTTTATTGCACCTAAGCAACGCTATTTAAAACTTAAAAACCGACCTAAACTAAAATAAAATTTAATGGAGGAATCCCATGAAAAAATTAGGTTTTTTATCCCTGCTTTTGCTAGCAGTCTGCACTCTCTTTGCCTGCTCCGGTCAGAAGAGTGCATCCAGTGACTCGTCCAAGCTCAAGGTTGTTGCGACCAACTCAATTATCGCTGATATTACCAAAAATATAGCTGGCGATAAGATTGACCTGCACAGCATTGTACCAGTCGGCAAAGACCCCCACGAATACGAGCCCCTGCCTGAAGATGTCAAAAAGACTTCTCAAGCAGACCTCATCTTCTACAACGGTATCAACCTGGAAACCGGCGGCAATGCTTGGTTCACAAAATTGGTCAAAAATGCCAATAAGAAAGAAAACAAGGACTACTACGCTGTCAGCGATGGCGTTGACGTCATTTACCTTGAAGGGCAAAGTGAAAAGGGCAAAGAAGACCCTCATGCTTGGCTCAACTTGGAAAACGGTATTATCTATGCGCAAAACATTGCCAAGCGTTTGATTGAAAAAGACCCTGACAATAAGGCCACTTACGAGAAAAATCTCAAAGCCTATGTGGAAAAGCTAACCGCTCTGGATAAGGAAGCCAAGGAGAAATTCAACAATATCCCAGAAGAAAAGAAAATGATTGTGACCAGTGAAGGATGCTTCAAGTACTTCTCTAAAGCCTACAATGTGCCGTCAGCCTACATTTGGGAAATCAACACCGAAGAAGAAGGGACTCCAGACCAAATCAAAAGCTTGGTTGAAAAACTACGCAAGACCAAAGTGCCGTCCCTCTTTGTCGAATCAAGTGTGGATGACCGTCCGATGAAGACTGTCTCTAAAGACACCAATATCCCAATCTACGCTAAAATCTTCACTGACTCAATCGCTGACCAAGGCGAAGAGGGTGACAGCTACTATAGCATGATGAAATACAATCTGGATAAAATTTCTGAAGGATTGGCCAAATAACGATAAAAGGTTAGGGAGACAAAACCCTAACCTCTTTATTTTTGGAGAAGGAGCTTCACATGGAGTCGCTCTCAAATTTCCGGTCAAATTATTCGAAAAAAATTACTATTCGATGTACAATGAAGCTATCAAACATGAATGGAGACTTCCTATGACAACTTTTCTCGGAAATCCTGTAACCTTTACTGGAAAGCAACTGCAAGTCGGCGACACCGCCCACGATTTTAGCCTGACAGCAACTGACCTTTCAAAGAAAACTCTGGCTGACTTTGCTGGCAAAAAGAAAGTCCTGAGCATCATCCCATCTATCGATACTGGTGTCTGTTCGACTCAGACTCGTCGTTTCAACCAAGAACTCTCTGACTTGGATAATACCGTTGTTATCACGGTTTCAGTTGATTTGCCTTTTGCTCAAGGCAAGTGGTGTGCTGCTGAAGGCATTGAGAATGCTATCATGCTCTCCGACTACTTCGACCATTCTTTCGGCCGTGACTATGCTGTCCTCATCAATGAATGGCACCTTTTGGCCCGCGCAGTTCTTGTCTTAGACGAAAACAACACTGTAGCCTACGCTGAATATGTCGACAATATCAATACCGAGCCTGACTATGATGCGGCGATTGCAGCAGTTAAGAGCTTGTAAGAGATAAAAATACGGACCTGCTAGTCCGTATTTTTTTGTGCGAAAAACTTCTGCCAAAACAGACGGAACCAAGCCCAGGAACGCAAGAGAAAGGATGGTCGATCTAGTAATTTCTTGAACCGAGCAATCTCTGCCTTTACCTGTTTATAAGCACTCCGCCCCTTTCGAGCATAAGGGCTCTTAGCCGAACGATAGCCCAGCAAACCACGATTGTTCTGAGGTGACTTGAACTTGCGGCCGCCATTTTCAATGGCAAGCCTGCGAAAGCAAGGATCCCAGACTGCAGGCGTTTTGACATCATAGCGAGTATGAGAAGCCTGATTGCCCGGCCGGTTATGCTCACCATAGTTAAAGCTGGCGCCATTCACAATACCATTTTGGCTAGACCCCTCTGGATCGATAATATTGAGAAAGCGACCTCTCTGATCCAGAATAAACTCTGTATGAAAATCAATCAGTATTTTTATATTGGCCTGACTAGCTTGACCATCCGGATAGACAGCCTGACCAGACATCTTGTCAATATAGGCTTTATTATGCAAGCGCGAGGATTCATGAAAACTATAAGACAACCCTGGCCAATCCTTTAGATAGGAAGCCAAGGCTTCTGCATCTGTCATGCCAGCCTGACGGTAGTGATCTCTGACCCGCTGGGCCTGCTGGCAGGAAATGACATAGCGAAATTGATGCAACTGGCGCTTGAGCTTTTGATTGCCATCCCTTTGGCTAAAATCATCTGCCGGAAAAGCTTGGCGCAAGGTCCTTGAAAAAATCTTCCAAAAGCAATCATGTGGTGTTAGGTCTGGAGCAATTCGAGCCAGCAAAAAATCTGTCTCTGACTTGTCCCCGCTCAACTCCTCAGGCATATTAACAAGATTCATAGCCAAAACCAGCAGCCCCTGAGCTCCTAACCTGCTGATTTGAGCCTCCTCAGCCTGCCAGAGTTCTTGAAAGAAGGGACTGCCAAAAAGCTGAGCCTCCTGAATGTAATCTCCTTCTTCTGTCAATGTTTTCCCTTGCTCGTTATTGAACTCTGCAAAAACTCGTTCCAGTGCTACCTGAGACCAACCGATTGATTGCAATTGCTGAAAAAGCTGCTCTTTCCCTTCTTTCGGATACATGGCTCCCCTCCTTTCTTGTAGCTATAATAGTTCAAAACTGTAGAGATTACAATAAAAAATCTAATCTACATAGAACAATTAGATTTTATCACAAACTCACATGATAGCAAAGAACAAAATATGAACCCTTGGAGTGCTAACAATAAAGATGTTCTTAACAAATTACTCAATAAATAAAGAGAAGACCAAACTGGTCCTCTCTCAGTATGAGTTTTGTTTAAATGAGCTGTTCCAACTTTGATTTTGCTACAATTCATCTAGAATTCGATTTTATCAATAAATGCTCTTAAGCTTTACGACGTTTTGCAAAAGCCAGTCCCAGCATAGAGAGCAATCCCAATCCTGCAAGCGCTAGAGAAGATTCAGCAGATCCTGTTTTTGGAAGAGCTGCTGGAGCCTGATAGGTCTGAACTGGTTTCTTTCCGTTCTTCACTCCTGTTGTAGTGACTTTCAGAACCTTTCGCTCATTCTTAGAAACGAGGTTGGTTGGGTCGTCTGTCTCAAGGGCTGCAAGAGCTGCTTTCAAAGCTTCAAGTTTGGCATTTTCGACTCTATAGGTTTCTTCCTTACTTGCCAAGTTTGCTTTAGCATCATTGAGAGACGCTTCTGCTTCTTTTAGAAGAGCAGGGGCGTTTTGCAAGCGAGTAACATAGTCTTTAGCAGCTTGAACAGCACGTTGAGCCTCTTCCAGAGCTGTAGCCGCAGCAGTTGCCTTTTCTTGAGCGGTCGCTGTAGCTGCTTTCAATTCGGCAAGCTTGGCATTAGCTCCCTCAGCTGTTTTTTGCGCACTTGCTTGGGCTGCTTCTTTTTCTTTCAAGCTTGCTTGAGCTTTATCTAAAACCGCAAGTTTAGCCTTGGTTTCTTCAGAAGCCGAATTCTTGCTATTTTCGAGTTCAGCTTGGTAAGTACGTTCCGCCTTGGCCAACTTGTCCTTAGCAGTTTTCACAACCTCACGCAGTAATGGGGCTTTCTCCTGCTTGTTCTGAGCATTTGTTAGCGTACGTTGAGCAGCGTCCAACTTAGCTTGCGAAGCCGCCAAATCTTTACGAGCAGCGTCTGCCTCTTGATTATTGGCATTTGGATTGATTAAGGCTGGTGTTATTTTGGAAGGGTCCTGAATATCACCGTCATTATTCGCGAAGAGAAGGAAGTTAATTCGGTTAATAATGCCGTTGTTGCTAAAGTTAACAGCTACATAATCTCCCTTTTTCTGCCTATCTAGGCTGCCAACTATTTTTTGAGCATAGATTGTTGTTCTAATGGGGTCTCTAAAGCTATCTCCAAGGTCAAATAATTGGAATTTAATATTGTCATAGATAGTCTTCTTCAAATAATCAACGGACACTTTTTCTTGACTGGCCAACGTAGGATAAAAACCAAGCTCATTTAAACCAGTAACTCTATATCCAAACTGATCAAGCCCAAATTTAGCAACCACATCTTTTGGAACATTCACTTGTGAAGTTATAGGATCTTTTGCTTGGGCTCTATATTTTTGCTCACGGGCTGCTTGGCTTAGGGCCGCCGCATAATCCATACTATTTTGCGTTAATGTTACAGGAGCATTGCCTACTTGCTTACGGATTTGGTTGATTAAATCTTGAGCATAGTAGTTAATTTCCAAAAGGATCTCTTTAGGAATATCATTAATATCTACTATACGTTGAGCATCCTTTTGACTGCTAATGAAGTTATTACTTGATTTTAGAATCGCTGCTTCTTTTGCAAGCATTTCTTTCGCTTCAGGAGTTAACTGGCCCGATCCTTTTTTATCAATAGTTCTTGCTGCCCTGATGTAATCTTGCGATAGGGTAAAGGTATTGTGTACTTGGTCCTGGGAAGAAAGTTTCGCTTCTTTTTCCTTGATTTCTGCTTGAGCTGCTTTGATATCTGCCTGGGCTTGATCAATCACTGCTTGGCGTTTCGCATCTTCAGCTTCAGCTGTCTTCAACTGATCTTCGTAAGAAGCTAAGTGGTTTTTAGCCTTGTCAAGCTCATCCTTTGCCTTCGTTACCTTTTCACTCACCAGTTTGCTATCCACAGCTTTTTGGGCTGCATTCACAGCATCCTGAGCAGCTTGAGTCTCGTTTTGTGCCTTAGCTGCTTGAGCTTGAGCATCCTGAGCTACAGCTGCCTGTGTGTTTTCTACTTTTTTAGCTGTATCAAGAGCTGCTTGGGCTTGCTTGGCCGCGTTTTCTGCTGGAGCAACTTTCTTCTCAGCTTCTGTCACAGCTGCTTGAGCTTCGGCAATTTTTTGTGCACTTGTATCAGCATTATCTTTCTTAGCTGTTTCAACCTTAGTCTCAGCTGCCGCAACCTGTTCTTTGGCTTGGTCAACAGCCGCTTGGGCTTGATTAACCTGCTCAGTTTGCTGTTTAAGAGCTTCTGGGCTTGCAGATAGAGCCTTATCTTGGTTTGCAGGGGCATTTGCATCCACTGGAGTTGTATCTGCAGCTACAGTGTGAGCAATGCCAGTACTAGCAAGAACTGCTGCACCTAGAATGACATGTTTTGGGATTTTTTTCATGGTTTTCCTCCTGATATGTTAATAGTATAATGAGAAAAGCTTTGTTTGTCAAACTATTTACATGTTTTTTTGAGAACTTTTATCGCAAATATGTCCAAAAATAGAATCTCGTCTCAATCGCTTCCAAAAAAACTGTGTGTCTAGCTATAATTGTATAATGAATTTTACGCTTACTGACCTTGCCAAGGATAAAGTCTTAACAGATTACAAACATATTAGTCATAGAATGCAGAAAACCGCCCGTCAAGCAACGAGCGGTCTTCTTATTCTCGAATTTCTTATCCTTCGATGGCAATAAAGGGGGATCCTTCTGTATTATCCGTCGGATCTACGCTCTTGACTCCAAAGAGATAGTCTACTGGATACCAGCCATTATTAGCTGCATTATAAGGGTCACGGACATAGGTTTTTCCATTGTCATAGCCTTTAAGAACCAGCTCATGAGTTACTGGATAATGGGCAAAGATGCTAGTACCAACGGCACCTAGGACATGATGCCCCTGCGAAAGCACTTCTTTGACTGCGGAAGCTGTAAACAGGGTCTCAGTCGTCAAATCCCAGTGCTGGGCAGCTCGGACAATACCACGGCTGCTAGTACCAAATCCACCTTTATTAAATTCATTGGTATGGTTATATAGGTAATCCGCAACAGTTGTCGGAAGCACTTCTGTCCCAGTAATCCCAGAAATAACCATGGCTAGCGTTGTCGGCACGCATCCTGTCGCATCCACGCTGTAAGGACCATACTTCCTGCCACCCCAGCGACCATCACAATGAAGAAAATCTAAACATCAAAGAAAGGCTTAGACACTGTATTCTTACAGCGATTTTTGTTATACTAATGATAGAAAGTTCAGCGAGGATGCAAGATGACCCCAAATAAAGAAGACTATCTCAAGTGTATCTATGAGATTGGCAGCCGCCACAAAAAAATCACCAATAAAGAAATCGCCCAACTCATGCATGTTTCACCTCCGGCTGTGACGGAAATGATGAAAAAAATGCTGGCGGAAGAACTTCTGGTCAAAGATAAAAAAGCCGGCTACCTGCTGACTGATTTGGGGCTAAGGCTAGTTTCTGACCTCTACCGTAAGCACCGACTGATTGAAGTCTTTCTGGTCAACCATCTCGGCTACTCGACTGATGAAATCCATGAAGAAGCTGAAGTCCTAGAGCACACTGTTTCTGAGCGCTTCGTTGAGCGTCTGGATACCATGCTCCAGTACCCCAAGACCTGTCCTCACGGAGGCACTATCCCAGCCAAGGGAGAGCTTCTGGACGAAGAAAACCAACTAACTCTGGAAGAGGCCTCTGCCCCTGGCGACTATATCATCAAACGGGTGCATGACGACTTTGACTTGCTCAAATACTTGGAAAAATACAACCTGCAAATCGGCCAAACCATCACTTTCATCCAATACGATTCTTTCGCTCAGGTCTATCTTCTTAAGACAGAAACTCAAGAAATCCAAATCAATCCTATGATTGCCCAGCAGATTTATGTGGAAAAACTATAAACAGAACCCAGTTCGGACTTTTTAGTCTAAACTGGGTTTTTATTGACAAAAATAAGATGTCGGAATATAATAAGTATACTTATAAAACATCTAGAGGGAAAGCTAATGGAAAAATCTCAGTTTAACTCCATCTACAAGGATGAATACAAAAAATCAACCGGTCTGCTCTTTATCCGTACCTACCACAAGTGGCATGGGATGATAAAAAACAAACTGAGAACGATTGATTTGACCCATCCCCAGTTTGTCGTTCTGACCACTCTTGCTGCACTCCTGCGTCAGCAAGAATGGGTTAGTCAGACCGATATTGCCCGATTTTCTGACATGGATGTTATGACCATATCCCAAATCATCCGCCTCTTGGTCAAGAAAGGTTTGATCATGCGGGAAGTTCATCCCAAGGACAGCCGCGCCAACATCATACTTCTAACGGAAATGGGGCTGCAAAAGGTCAACCAAGCCCTTCCTCTGGTAGAAGGCATTGATCAGGCGTTCTTTGGAAAATTAGAAAATAATACAGAAACATTAAACCAACTCTTAATCAAACTGGAGGCAGAAAATGACTAGATTTTGGATTGGTGTCGTATCAAAAGAACATGTACTAAGAGGTGTAGAAGGTGGATTTTGCCAAGTCTGCCATGGAAAGAAAGCACCGCTGAACCGAATGAAAAAGGGGGACTATCTTCTGTACTACAGCCCCAAGTATCAGCTGAATAGTCAGGAAAAATTGCAGGCCTTTACAGCAGTTGGCAAGATTCTAGATGACACAGCTTACCAAGTAGAGATGTTTGAAGGCTTTGTCCCATTTCGGCGAGATGTCAGCTACTACCAGCCTGTCAAAGACTGCCCCATTGACCTAGTCCGACAACATCCTCAGTGGCGCCAATACGCTTCTCAGATAAGATACGGACATTTCGAAGTTTCGAAAGACTTCTTCCTTTATGTTTTTGAGCAAATGAAATTAGACAGCCCTGCACATCAGTAAAAGCAGCTTCGTTTGACTTACACCGAACTCTTTACCCACCTGTCATCAAATCTAAAGTTCCGATTTTCAAGGAAAAACGGAACTTTTTGATTTGAAGTGAAATTATCGATTTATCAAATCAGCATAAAAGCCGATAAACTACCCACAACTACATTGGCTAAAGCATGCATGATCCAGCTGGATAAAATGGAGCCATCGGATTTCTTTTCATTGACAAAACCCATATAGGCCGCGATGCCACCCGTACACAAAATGATGAGCAGGGTTTGCTGCCAAGAGAGCACTGTTATAAACATCAAGCCATGGAGCAGACCAAAAAGAGCAGCTTGTATGGTGTTGGCTACCACAAAGGATAAGCGGCTAGCCAATCTCTTTAAAAGAAAACCTCTGAAGAGCAGTTCTTCTGGCAGAGAAGTTTGAAAAAGACCATAAATCAGAACAGCTGGCAAGGCTTTGAAGTCGAGGCCTGAGAAGTTTGAAGTCGCTGTATCCAGATTTTTTACAGCAGGATATACTAGCAAAAACGAAAGAAGTAAGAAAAATAGCGAACCCAGCAAAATCCATAGCCAGATCTTCCGGCTGCCAGTTTCTTTTAGCGGTTTTAAGCCAAGCCATTCTAAAAATGGACTTTTTCTTCTAGCACTTATCAACCACCAAACAAAAGGAAGAAAAGCAAACAAAGCAATTTGAATCAGAGCATTCAGCATCTGTTGAACTAGATTTTCCATGATAAGAGACTCCTTTCTTTTCTTTAATATGATTATACAAGACAAACTTCAAGAATTTATAAAGTAATTCTAAAATATTTCTAAAGAATGAAAGAAATCATAAACATAAACAATCAAAGATTATTGCCACTTCCACTTGCTTACTATGCTTCTCATTTTTGGACTAAATGATGTCAAAAAACTCTTTAAAGGCCTATCTCAAAATCTAAGAAAAGTTGCAGATAAAAATAAGGCGATGAGTTCAAGGAAGGAAAAAACCTAAAACTTTATAACACAAAGTAAAAGTTTCAGCCTATCTATCCTAGATGATTTTCTTTTTAGTCCAATACTCCCAACTCCTGCTCATCCACTTCCTACTCCTCGGGGTTTCAATTTTACAGGCTTAGTGCCATGCCAAAAGCTGTTTTTCCCTTCTTGCCAACCCGCTTACATTTTGCTACAATGATGTCAAAAATCAGTAAGGAAAAATTATGCCACAACAACTTTTTAAAGAATTTGCCCAGCTAGATCAAGTGGAAGCTATCGTTCTCGGTGGCTCTCGTGCTGGACAGCATTTTGACAAAGACTCAGACTATGATGTTTATATCTACTTGACAGGTTCCATTGCTCCCACGACTCGACGCGATATCCTCAGCAAGTACTGCTCCTACATGGAAATTGGCAATCAGTTTTGGGAACTAGAGGATGACTGTGTGTTAAAGAACAAGATCGAAATTGAGCTCATTTACCGTACACTGGATAGCTTTGATAAAGATCTGCAGACTGTCGTCCTAGATCACCAAGCTCAGAATGCCTATACTACCTGTATGTGGCACAATCTGCTTCACAGCAAAATCATCTACGACCGAAATGGTCGCTACGAGACACTTCAGAACAAGTACAGACGGCCTTATCCAGCTGAGCTGAAAAAGAATATTATTAAGAAGCAGCTCCTCTTACTCGATCAAGCCATGCCAGCTTTCTCCAAACAAATAGAAAAAGCGCTCAAGCGTCAGGACTTGCTCAGCATCAATCACCGCAGCAGTGAATTTTTTGCTTCCTATTTTGACTTGCTCTTCGCTCTAAACGAACAGACGCACCCTGGAGAAAAGAGAATGCTGGAGTTTGCAAAAACAAACTGCTCGCTATTGCCTCAGCATTTCGAAGAAAATATACAGACCTATTTTCAAAAACTCTACACTGAGCCCGCTGAAGCCATAAAGCTTATCAATCAGCTAGTGACGACCATCAAAGAAGTCATTCCTCAAGAAATTATTGGCGATTTTTAGTAATGTTGTCGGAAACTATCTATTCATTGCTACAGAAGCAAAAAAATTAGGAGTTTGAACACTAGTGTTCAAACTCCTTTTCATGCTTTTTATCAGCGATTCTTTGTATCCAAGATAATAGTCACTGGACCATCATTGATTAGTTCTACCTGCATGTCTGCCCCAAAAATCCCCGTCCGAGTTGCCACCTCCTGCTGCAAGGCAAGATTAAAGGCATCATAAAAATTGCTAGCCATCTCTGGCGGAGCAGCCTTGACAAAGGCTGGCCGATTACCTTTTTTGGTATCTGCATGCAGAGTGAACTGGGAAATCGACAAAATCTCTCCGCCAATGTCCTTGATAGACAGGTTCATTTTACCCTCAGCATCGGAAAAAATCCGCATATTGACAATCTTCCTGACTGCATAATCCATATCCTCCTGACTATCGTCAGGCCCTACGCCTACTAGGAGCAGGAGACCTTGTCCAATACTGCTGTACAGCTGCTGGTCAATGCTGACCTGAGCACGCTTCACGCGCTGAATCACTATTTTCATATCTTTTCCTTTGATTTAACGGTAACTTACAGCTCGATAATGATTTCCGAAAAGAATCAGCCATTAGTCCGCTTGACCGAGTAGACCTCCGGCACGCTCTTGATCTTATCCACCACCGTCGTCAGCATGGACAGATTAGCAATACCAAAAGAAACGTGGATATTAGCAAATTTCATATCCTTGGTTGGCTGAGCATTGACTGTTGAGATATTTTTGGTGGTATTGGACAGAACCTGCAACACATCGTTGAGGAGGCCAGAGCGGTTGAGACCGTATATATCAATGTGAGCCGTGTACTCTTTGGTCGTGTTGTTGTCTTCCCATTCCACATCAATCAGTCGCTGCTCGTAATTTTCCTGAGCCTTGAGATTCATGCAGTCCTGCCGGTGAATGGCTACACCGCGTCCTTTGGTAATATAGCCAACAATATCATCACCCGGTACAGGGTTACAGCATTTGGCAATCCGGATGAGGAGACCAGACGCCCCCTGAATAACCACACCACCTTCGTGCTTAACCTTGAGGGTGTCTTTTTTGTTTTCGACCTTGACCTCGCCGCCCTTAACCAATTCCTCCGCTTCTGCTCTGGCCTTGGCCCGTTCTTCCTCACGGCGCTCTTTTTCTGTCAAACGGTTGAAAATACTAATGGCACCAATCTCACCGAAGCCAATCGCTGCAAAAAGCGCCTCTTCAGTCTTATAGCTGGTCTTCTGCAGCACTTCTTCCATGTGCTTCTTGTCCATGTACTTATTAGCTACATAGCCATGCTCCTGAAATTGAGCCTGCAAGAGCTCTCGGCCTTTGGAAATAGACAGCTCCTTGTCTTGATTCTTAAAGAACTGACGGATTTTATTTCTGGCCTTGCTGGTCTTGACAATATTGAGCCAGTCGCGGCTCGGTCCGAAGGAGTTAGCATTGGTGATGATTTCCACCTGATCCCCTGTCCTGAGCTTGGTTGTCAGGGGCACCATGCGGCCATTGACCTTGGCTCCTGTGGCTTTCTCACCGACCTTGGTATGGATCTCATAGGCAAAGTCAATGGGACCCGAGTCCTTAGGCAGAGAACGCACCGCTCCATCTGGTGTGAAAACGTAAATTTCCTCAGCCAGATAGCTCTCCTTAACTGAGTCAACGAAATCCTTAGCATTGTTAGACTGGTCTTGCAGCTCCATCAACTCCTTGATCCAGTTCATCCCGATGGCTGATTCTTTGCTGTCTACCTGTCCCTTGACACCTTTCTTGTAAGCCCAGTGAGCCGCAACCCCATACTCAGCGACCTCATGCATTTCCTTAGTCCGAATCTGAAACTCAATCGGACCTTTGGGTCCATAAACGGTCGTATGAATAGACTGGTAACCATTGGCCTTGCGGTTGGCAATATAATCCTTGAACCGCCCCGGCATCGGCCGCCAAAGCTCATGAATGTAGCCCAGCATAGCATAAACATCACTTTGAGTATCCAAGATACAGCGAATGGCGATTAAATCATAAATCTCATCAAAACGCTTCTTCTTGTCCTGCATCTTGCGATAGATCGAGTAGATATGCTTGGGCCGGCCATAAATCTTACCGTGCAGATTGCGCTCGCCAGCATAGGTCTCAATCTTCTGAACCACCTCTTCTACCAGAGCTTCACGCTCCCGACGCTTCTCCTTCATCATGTGGGAAATTTTGTAAAATTCCACTTCATTGAGATAACGGAAAGACAAATCTTCCAGCTCCCACTTGACACTGGAAATCCCCAGGCGATGAGCCAAGGGTGCGTAAATTTCCATTGTTTCTCGAGAAATCCGCTCCTGCTTATCCTTGCGCAGATGCTTGAGCGTCCGCATATTGTGGAGACGGTCTGCCAGTTTGACCAAAATAACCCGGATATCCTCCGACATGGCCATCAGCATCTTACGGTGATTTTCTGCCAGCTGCTCCTCGTGGGATTTGTACTTGACCTTACCCAGCTTGGTAACCCCATCTACGATCACGCGCACATCAGTTCCAAACTCTCTTTCCAAATCATCCAGCGTCGCACGGGTATCCTCGACCACATCATGTAGAAAGCCGCAAGCAACCGTTACCGCGTCCAGCTTGAGCTTGGCCAAAATCCCTGCCACCTGAATAGGATGCACGATATAAGGCTCACCTGACCTGCGAAACTGCCCACTGTGACAGTCAATCGCATAGATCAAAGCTTTCTGTATAAAGGCCACATCCTCCGCAGCCAGATATTTTCTCGTAAGGGCCAATACCTGATCGCCCGTCAAATTCACTTCTTTTGGCATCTCGTCTCTCCAATTCCTGCCTACTATTTTATCACTTTTAGCCCGATATGAAAACCTAGAAGACGGTTCATATAAAAACCCGCCTTAAACGGGCGGGGTGAGGTGAAATCTAAAATTATCCAACGATAGCTTTCTGTTAAAAAACGAAGAGACTAATCTTTCTGATTCAGTGATTTCTTATATCTCTGAGAATCTTTTCCATACCATTCTTCAACAGAGTATCCTGATAGTTGTCGGTAATCTTCTAAGTATTTTTGAAGATAGTAACCTTGGAAATTGTCAACTGCTAAAGCATACCCAAAATAAATAAAGGGAAGAAAAAATATTGGAATAATGGCCTTCCCAATTGAATTAATAATTTCATCTTGTTGAATACTATCAGAATTTGGAAAAACAATACGTAAAATAATTGATATTAACATAATGAGCCCGCCGTACTTTTTAGCAAATGAAACAAAGCGATTGATGAAATCAGCCGTTGGATTTGAATAAATTCGCTGTTTATACAAAATTTCAAGTGTGTTTCTCTGGAAGCTTTGAAATAATCCAATAAAAAAGATGATGAAAAAGGAAGTATACAACACACTAGATAAAATTCCACCTAATATCATTCCTGCACCTGATATTCCTATTACTAAAAATTGCGTATAGAGGATTGTAATCATAAGATACATCCACTTATTGAAATAGTAGTAAGATAGAACTGACTGATTCTTTATTTTCCTCACATCATTTAAGTAGGAAAAAAGAATGATAAATCCTAAACAAAATACAATACCGTTTATTAAGCCTATATTCAATGAGAAAAACTGCAATTTTTTAGAACCAAGAGAAATACTTAGAAGAAAGAATAAAAATAGAAAAAATTGCATTGTAAAAAATCCCAAAATCTTTTTCCCATAACCTTTTTCATTAAAATCCTCTAGTGAAGTTTTAATATACTTGTCCGTTACTAGGTTCATACTTTCTTCTAGTGAAGCATTAAAAATCGTTTGTTTCAAAATTGTAAGTCTCCTTTTAATAAAATCATCTCAAATTTACTTTTTGAGGTGAAGAGCATTCTCATGGTCAAAGTTAATATTTAGTGTGAACTCGTGTTTCAGCCAATTAAGCATTTAACTATTTATGAATCATTCCCCTACCAAAGCTTGCAAACCTACTGATTCATCCATACCTACTGAGCTTAGTTGCTCACTTCCGCCATCTTTTTGAATTCCCATTTTCCCAACCATGCTCATACTATCATTAATGATAATATTAAACATAATTCCTCCCATCGGATTATGTTTAATGGAGCTATCATCTATTTTATAAGAGCGAATCTTCCCCTTATCCGTTAAAGCATGAGGGTCTAATTTTTTTAATTTCTTTTCTATTAAATTCTTCACTTCCTCACTGTGAACAATCCTTGTCATCTCATTATGGAATTCTTGATTTTTGTGAGTCAAGTATATTCCTCCTCCCAGACAAAGAGCTAAAAATAAACTGACAACTGATAAGATAATTTTATGTTTTTGCTTCATGAGACACTCCTACGACTATTATAATTTAGTATGTGGTATAGGTTTTGCAATTCCAATTAGAGCAAGAGGTTTTCGCTACAACTAGAATACTGAATCACTTGTCGTCACTTTCCAACAACGCCCGCAAACCAGCTGATTCAGTCATACCATCCGTACGAATTTTCCCATTCTCACCATCCATCCGAAGACCAGTCTTCCCAACCATACTTATACTATCATTAATGATAATATGAAACATAATTCCTCCCATCGGATTATGCTTAATGGAGCTATCATCAATTTTATAAGAGCGAATCTTCCCTTTGTCTGTTAACGCATTAGGATCTTTTCTTTTTAAATCTTCTTCAATCAACTCCCTCACTTCCTCACTGTGAACAATCCTGAACATTTCATTTTGAAATTCTTGATTTTTATGAGCTAGGTAGAGACCTACTCCAATGCAAACAGCCACAAACAAGCTGATAACCGATAAGATAATTTTATGTTTTTTCTTCATGTATTCACCTCTAAAAAAAGAAATCTCCTTATGACTCTTTGGCCATTACTCCCCTAGCAACTTCTGAAGACCTTTTGACCTATCCATACCAACAGTTCGTATGTCCTCATTCTCTCCATATTTTCTAAGGCCTGTTGACCCAACAATATCAGGGTCATCATTAATGATAATATCAAACATAATTCCTCCCATTGGATTATGACGAATGCTTCTATCATCAATTTTATAGGATTGAATTTTCCCCTTATCCGTTAAAGCATGAGAATCTAATTTTTTAAATTTCTTTTCTATTAGATTCTTCACTTTCTTACTGTGGACAATTCTTGTCATCTCATTCTGAAATTCATGAGTTTTATGAGCTAGGTATAGGCCTACTCCCAGCAATATCAGTACACTTATGCCAATAAGTCCCATAATCCTATTTCTTCTCTTAGACATATAAACACTCCTCAATCTCTATCAGTTTCATTATATAGTATAAACCATTTTACCAAAAGCAAAAACCCGCCTTAAACGGGCGGGTTGTGGTGAAGAAAGTGATGAACTTCTTCCTTGATAAATTGACAATAAGCGTAGACAAGGTAGCAAGTAGATGCCACACCTAAAAGGGCAACAAACAACTCAAATAAGGCAGACATAGTCATGGCGAACCTCCTCTCCTTATCAGGCAAAGAATGCAGATACGCTTCTCAGCTTAGGCAGTCTGATTTTTTCCGTTTTATTTTCCTTTCCGACTTACCTAAGTGAGTTCATCACCATTATACCAAAATACGAAAGCGGATACAAGGCAGTGAGACAGTTGTTCCTAACAATGATTTTATCAAAATAGATAACATGCTAAATTTGAAGCATCTAACGTAAGAATGTCACTGTTAACAATTTTTTATCTCCTCTTAATTTGACACAGTTTCTCTAAATGAATAAACATTGTCGTAGTTGACAGTTACTGAATAATAGTAATAATTGTCGTTTCGGTTTGAGCTTCCAAAACCTAAAATTACCTGCTCTCTTTCATTTTTGTGAAAATAATGATTGATAGTTTGATTTTGAACCGAATAATCAATATCGAAGGCCCCGTTGTTGCCATTATAACTTTGGGATTTCATAGATAAAGAAGATAGAAAAGACTGATTAATCGTTAACTTTTGAAATAAGAATCCATCAAAAGGCCATAATTCTTTCGCTTTCTCCTTATCAGAAAAGATAAATTTCCCATCTATATAATCCACCCTTATTGTTTCTTCTGGCTTTTCAGTAATATCATCAGAAGCCCGTGTCTTGGTTAACACTCCAGAAATTGTGTGATTGCTACTATCCCCTTGTAAAGACATTTCGATAAGATAAGTCCCACGTTTGATATACACTTGCTCTACTTTAAACCCATCCGGAAATTGCTTAAACAAATCAAATAGATTTTCAGTTGGATAGACGCGACTCACTTCCGCTACCTTATTCTCAATCCAATCTCGGCTGCCCCTCTTTTCTCCACATCCTATTAATCCTATCATGACTCCCCCTAAAAGTAATATTTTGAGAAAAATCCGCTTTTTCATGATATTCTCCTTGATTATTATGCTTAACAAAGTAACTTATTTCAGTCACTGTATAGTGTACCATAATTTTTTAAAGTTCTATTTTATTCTACCTCCATCTAATCATTCGCTTATCTGCTAATGTCTTCATTCAGTATTTTCAAACCAATATTAGAAAGAATGAAAGCTCTAAACTGGAAATTCCTTCTTGATGAGAGCGCTTTAATATAGTATAATATAAGTCTGAAATTCATTTTAACAAAGGAGATATTATGTCTAAATCATCCCTTCAAAAAACGGTTGTGCTTTTGAGTGCAGCGGCTCTTGCGGCAGCTGTAAATGCTGTTCAGGCTGATGAGAATGCTCCAGCAGTCACTGCTAATCCTGCCCCAGTAGAAAGCAGCGCAGCGGAAGCAAAACCAACGACTGCTGCAAATCCTACTGAAGCTACTGCGACAACAGAGAGCACGGATCCTAGCTCTGCTATTTCCCCAGAAAATGCCAGCGGAAACGCTGATGCTCTGATGGCTATGGCTCGCAATGTCGCGGCTACTGAGGATACTAAACCCGTGGAGGGACAGACTGTCGATGTTCGTATCTTGGCAACGACCGACCTCCATACCAACTTGGTCAACTACGACTACTATCAGGACAAGCCGGTGGAGACCTTAGGACTGGCTAAAACAGCCGTGCTAATCGAGAAGGCCAAGAAAGAAAATCCGAACGTCCTCTTAGTTGACAATGGCGATACCATCCAAGGAACGCCGCTTGGAACCTACAAGGCCATTGTGAATCCTGTGGAGAAGGGCGAGCAGCACCCTATGTATGCTGCTCTACAGGCTCTGGGCTTTGAAGCTGGTACGCTAGGCAATCATGAGTTCAACTACGGCCTGGACTATCTGAACCGCGTGATTGAGACAGCTGGCTTGCCTATTGTCAATGCCAATGTGCTGGATCCAGCGACTGGCAAATTCATCTATCAGCCTTACAAAATCATCGAAAAGACCTTTACGGATACTCAGGGACGCTTGACGACCGTCAAGATTGGTGTGACTGGGATTGTACCGCCGCAGATTCTCAACTGGGATAAGGCAAACCTAGAAGGAAAAGTGGTCGTTCGCGATTCTGTTGAGGCCATTCGAGACATCATTCCTGAGATGCGCAAGGCTGGTGCAGACATCACTTTGGTGCTTTCTCACTCCGGTATCGGAGATGACAAGTATGAAAAAGGCGAGGAAAATGAAGGCTATCAAATCGCCAGCCTGCCAGGTGTGGATGCTGTTGTAACGGGCCACTCTCACGCAGAATTTCCAAGCGGAAATGGAACTGGATTCTACGAAAAATACCCTGGCGTAGACGGTGTCAACGGTAAAATCAACGGCACTCCAGTAACCATGGCTGGAAAATACGGCGACCATCTGGGCGTCATTGACCTCAAGCTGAACTATACCGACGGCAAATGGAAAGTCACTGACAGCAAAGGCTCTATCCGCAAGGTAGATACCAAGTCTAATGTAGCAGATCAGCGCGTCGTTGATATTGCTAAAGAATCCCACCAAGGAACTATCAACTATGTCCGCCAGCAAGTCGGCACCACGACTGCACCAATCACTAGTTACTTCGCTCTGGTCAAAGACGATCCATCCGTGCAAATCGTCAACAATGCTCAGCTTTGGTATGCTAAGCAAGAGCTTGCTGGCACGCCTGAAGCCAATCTTCCTATCCTGTCTGCAGCAGCTCCTTTCAAGGCAGGAACTCGCGGAGATGCAACGGCCTACACAGACATTCCAGCTGGTCCTATTGCCATCAAGAACGTAGCAGACCTCTATCTCTATGATAATGTGACTGCTATCCTCAAAGTCAACGGTGCCCAGCTCAAAGAATGGTTGGAAATGTCAGCTGGCCAGTTCAATACCATTGACCCTAACAATAGCCAACCGCAAAATCTGGTCAATACTGACTACCGGACTTATAACTTTGATGTTATCGACGGTGTTACCTATGAGTTTGACATTACCCAGCCGAACAAATACGACCGCGAAGGCAAACTGGCCAACCCAAATGCCAGCCGGGTCCGTAATCTAAAATACCAAGGCAAAGAGATTGACCCCAATCAGGAATTTATCGTCGTGACCAACAACTACCGGTCTAACGGCAACTTCCCTGGTGTTCGAGAAGCCAGCCTCAATCGTCTCCTCAATCTGGAAAACCGCCAAGCTATCATCAACTATATCTTGGCTGTCAAAAATATCAATCCAAGTGCAGATCAGAACTGGCATTTCGCTGATACCATCAAGGGACTGGACCTGCGCTTCCTGACAGCTGATAAGGCCAAGAACTTGATTGGTACTGACGGAGATATCGTCTATCTAGCGGCATCAGCCCAAGAAGGATTCGGCGAATACAAATTCGTCTACGTCGCACCGAAAACTGAAGCGGTTCCTATTGAGCAACCAAGCTCTCCGACTATCGCAGTCGAAGCAACCAACCTGCAGCATAGCAAAGTAGACTTCCCTGTCTTGACTGCTGTTGACCCTAGCACGAACAAGCAAGCGTCCCACAGACAGGCAGGAGCAGAAAGGCTCCCAGCGACTGGAGAAAAGACGTCCTCTCTCGGACTCTTGGGACTTGTCATGACTGGACTTGCAGGAATCTTCGCCTTCAAAAAACGAGAAAGACAATAATTAAAAAATCAGCAGCTATTTTGGCTGCTGATTTTACTTTTTAAAGACTGTCCTTGCTCAATTCCAACAAAACACTGACTGCGGTCAAGGCATAAAGCGGAGCGGTTTCAGCTCGCAGGATACGTGGACCTAGACCAGCTGACACAGCCCCTGCTTGGCGAAAGGCTGCTATTTCATCTGGCGAGAGACCGCCCTCCGGTCCGAAGATAAAGAGCACTTTTGCGCCGGCTGCCAAGCCCGACAGAGCTCGGACTAGAACTGTAGATTCTCCTTCTTTGGCCGATTCTTCATAGGCCACGATGATGCGGTCAAAGTCTGTCAAGGCTGCCAGAAAGTCTGCCTTTTTATCAAAGAACCGAATCTCAGGAATCAGATTGCGCTTGCTCTGCTCTGCTGCTCCCTGAGCAATTTTCTCTAGCTTTTCACTCTTTTTAGCTAGCTTTTTGCCATCCCACTTGGCCACCGACCAGTCCGCTGGGAAAGCCCAGATAGCACTGGCTCCTAGCTCCGTTACCTTCTGGGTGATAAACTCTAACTTATCCCCCTTGGGAAAACCTGAAGCAATGATCACTTGAACCGGCAGCTCGGTATTGTCTGCTAGCTCTTCCAAGATTTCCAAACTCTGCTGACTGGGGTCTAGCACCCGAGCCAGTCGTTTCACGCCATCATCAAAGACCAGTGTGACTTGGTCGCCCTCTTTGAGCCGCATGACTGAAAACATATGTTTGGCCGTGTCCTTATCCGTAACCACCAGAGGGGACTGAGGATTTCCTTTTATAAAATACTGCTGCATCTAACCACCTATCACGCCTGAAATGTCCTGCGTTTTCTTAAAGACACAGGCATTCCATTCGCCCTGAATCATATGCGTTTCCAAGAAAAATCCTGCCGTTTCTGCTGACTCGCGCACCATTTCCCACTTCTCAGAAATAATCCCACTCATAATCAGATAACCCTCATCCTTGACCAGATGGTAGGCATCCTCTGTCAGATGGATGAGAATATCGGCCAAGATGTTGGCAACAATGACATCCGCCTCGATTTCTACGCCTCGGAGAAGATCACCCGGTGCCACATGGATGTTCTCCATACCTGGATTGAGCTCGATATTTTCCTGCGCCACGCGCACTGCTACCTCATCTAAATCATAGGCGTAGATGTCCTTGGCCCCCAAGAGTGAGCTAGCAATAGAGAGAACTCCGCTGCCTGTACCCACATCCAACACCGTTTCTCCGCCTCGCAAGACCTGCTCCAGCGCAAAGAGGCTCATCTTGGTCGTCGGATGAGTGCCTGTACCAAAGGCCATACCGGGGTCCAGCTTGATAATCTTCTCACCAGCTGTTCCCTCATAGTCCGTCCAGGACGGCACAATAGTCAAGTCATGGGTGATCCGAGCCGGCTCAAAGTACTTCTTCCAGTTATCCGCCCAGTCTTCCTCAGCCAGTTCCTGCCGAGTCAGCTGAATATCTCCCGTCTCCAATCCGAAACCATCCAGCTCAGCCAGTCGCTCATTGGCCTGGGCCGCAACAGCCTCTATATCCACAGAATCCGGATAGTAGCCAGTAATCTTGATTCGCTCGCTCTGCTCAACTTCTGGAAAAAGCTCACCATAGTGGTCAACCTGCCCCAGATAATCTGCGCTGTCATCGATAGCCACACCCTGACTGCCCAGTTCAATCAGAATATTCGAGGCCGCCTCCTCCGCCTCACACTTCACTTCAATCGTTAATTCCTGCCAAGTATCCATCATTAAAATACCAAGCCCGTAAAACACAAAGCCAAAATAGGAAATTCTCTGACGACGCTTGCGTATAAGAGAACTTTATCTTTTTTGACACAGTGTTTAGGGCGGGTTCAGTTTAGAAATTTAACTGAACAATCCTTTCTTTGTTTATTTCATTGTCTTCGTCATGTAAACCATATCCATGCCTTCTTTTTCGGGCTCAATATGGGTCTGATGATAGCCGTTTTTCTCATAAAAAGCGACCATGCCTTTATCTTGGAAAACCGTACACAAATCCCATTGCGTAATGGTGGAGAATGCCTCCTCAATCAGACCGAGCCCCTCAGAACCATATCCTTTGTTCTGATACTGTGGCAAAATCGCTACTGTTCCAATCCAGCCTGCTGTCTGTTCGTCATTTGTATTCAATCGAATAAAGCCCAGAATCTTCTCGCCGTCTTTGACAAAATAATAAAAACTATTGGGCCGCTCAACCAGTTTCCAGCGAATCCGCTCACGCTCCTCCAGATAGGGGTCGTATTGATCCTGATATTTCTCATAAACGGCCTTAAAACTCGCTCGCTGAATAGCAATAATGGTCTCTAAATCCTCAGCTCCTGCCCGCTCAATATAAATCATGATCGCACCTCCAAATAATCGCTCAACCTGCTCTGCAGCTGCGGAATAACCTTGTCATCAGATAAAAACTGGCTCACATCCATCATTTGATAAGCCTGCCCCTCATCGCCAAAGGCAATACTGGCAAAATCTTCCTGAGTGATGGTTCCCACCATAAAAATAGAAGTTTTGTCAGGATCAAGCATTCCTTGATATTCCTTAGCCCAGACAATGGCAGCTTCTTCAAGCTTCAAACCAAGCTCTTCAAAAACCTCTCGTTGGACGCATTCAAAAGGCGTCTCCTCACCCTCGCGGCCACCGCCCGGCAACTCCCACATATCGGGCCAAGGAATGGTTGAAATATCGTCTCGCAAGATAGTCAGTAGCTTATCATCACAGATCAAGGCGATCTTGCAGCCTGAAAATTCCATCTGTTTGTACAGCAAATCTAGTCCTTCTGCATTTTCCATAAGCGCCTCCTAGTACCTCGGATAAGGATAAAAGTCTGTCTCAGTCAAGTCAGCTCTGCCATTTTCAAAAGCCTCAGCATTCCAAGCCATCTCAAACTCTGCTGCCTCTGGATCTGCTAAGAAGTCCATGAGCGCATCGAGGCCAGACTCAGCTGTTTGGGTTAGGAAATCCACGAAATAAGCTAGAAACTCCCGTGACAGCCCTTTCTTCGGCTCATAGGGCAGGGCAGCCAGATAGTCCTCGGCCTCAAAACGAGACTTGACCGGATTATAGAAAAGCACGGCTTCCTCAAAGTAAATATCCTCAGCCGAGGCATTGCCCTCAGCATCAACCGTCTCAATCCCGCCTGGATTTTGCACCTCAAGGAGAAAGGCGACCTCGACTGCGTGATTCTTCTTGTCCCAGTTTATCTCATAGTCAAAAGGAAAGCTCTTTCCCATTTCCTCGTCCAATATCTCCAAAAAACCGTACTTAGCCATGATTTCCTCTTTTCATTGTGATAAAATATTACTATCTACAATAGTAACACAAAAAGCCAAGAAAAACACTTGCAGAAAGGAAATCTTATGCCAGAAAACCTAGCCCTGCGCATGCGGCCTACTGACATTGATCAGATTATCGGCCAGCAACATCTGGTCGGACCTGGAAAAATCATCCGCCGCATGGTTGAAGCCAACCGCCTGTCCTCGATGATTCTGTATGGGCCACCCGGCATCGGCAAGACCTCCATCGCCTCGGCTATTGCCGGCACAACCAAGTTCGCCTTTCGGACCTTTAACGCCACCGTAGATAGCAAGAAGCGCCTGCAAGAAATCGCTGAGGAGGCTAAGTTTTCCGGCGGACTGGTGCTCCTGCTAGATGAAATTCACCGCTTGGACAAGACCAAGCAAGACTTCCTGCTACCGCTATTAGAAAGCGGTCTAGTCATCATGATTGGAGCGACGACAGAAAATCCTTTCTTTTCTGTCACCCCTGCTATCCGAAGCCGGGTTCAGATATTTGAGCTAGAGCCCCTCAGCAATGACGACATCCGAACGGCCATTCAGCTAGCCTTGACGGATAAGGAACGAGGATTTGATTTCCCAGTGGAACTAGATGATGAAGCTCTGGATTTTATTGCCATCTCTACTAACGGAGACTTGCGCTCCGCTTATAATTCACTGGACCTAGCCGTACTCTCTACCCCAGAAAATGGCAAGGGTATTCGCCACATCACGCTCGATGTGATGGAAAACAGCCTGCAAAAGAGCTATATCACCATGGATAAGGATGGAGACGGCCATTACGATGTTCTCTCTGCCCTGCAGAAGTCCATCCGCGGCTCCGATGTCAATGCCAGTCTCCACTACGCAGCCCGCCTCGTTGAGGCAGGAGACCTGCCTAGCCTAGCTCGACGCTTGACCGTTATCGCTTACGAAGATATTGGTCTGGCAAATCCTAACGCTCAAGTCCATACCGTCACAGCTCTAGAAGCAGCTCAGCGGATCGGCTTTCCTGAAGCTCGCATCCTTATTGCCAATATTGTTATTGATCTGGCTCTATCGCCCAAGTCCAACTCAGCCTACCTAGCCATGGACAAGGCCTTAGCTGACTTACGAAAGAATGGAAACCTCCCCATTCCCCGCCACTTACGCGACGGACACTATGCCGGCAGCAAGGAATTGGGCAACGCACAGGACTATCTCTACCCTCACTCCTATCCTGGCAATTGGGTCAAGCAGGACTATCTGCCCGACAAGATAAAAGACGCCAATTATTTCACTTATACTGAGAATGGCAAATACGAGCGGGCCCTTGGAATGACCAAGGATAAGATTGACGACTTAAAAAAATGATGACATCGTTTGCAAAAAATCACATTTTTCTCTTGAATTTTTCAAAATTTATGGTATTATAATTATAGAAACGCTGTGGTGTACGACTTCACACTTAAGTGTTGACCGACTATTTTTTGTATTATTAGGGAAACAAAAGACTTCTAACAGCATGCAAGCCGTGTCACGCGGAAGCAGCTTCAGTTAGAGCGAGTTGCCCACCTGCTTAATTGCGCGGGTTCAATACAAATCGTGAAGGTCCGGCACCAATACAGCTTTTTCTATTGCCTCCTTAGCTCAGCTGGCAGAGCAGCGGACTCTTAATCCGTGGGTCGCAGGTTCGATCCCTGCAGGGGGCATAGAAATAGATAAGAAAAAGCCTTGGTTTCAGGGCTTTTTTGTTTGTACTTTTATTGGTTATTCGAATCTTTCTCAATTTTAAAACGTATATCACAGCTTCCCTTCCTCTATCTCTTTTAAAAATCTTGTCATATAGTTCAAGTGTCCTTTATTTGTATGTACATTAGCATCTAGGTATTCCAAGCATTTCCTAGCTCTAGGAGTGACTGAATATAGAGCCTTTACCTTTTCCCTCATTTCTAATGCCTCTAATACCAGCTCTTCATCTTTCTTTGCTTCTTCTTGGGATTGCTTCAATTCTGATTGTTTTAGATCCTTTAATACCTTTACTTTTTCAGCAAGATCTGTTAAATTACTCAGCTTTTCTTCATATTCGCTTCTTATATTGTTTCCTTGTTGTTGTAGCCATTTTTTTAATTCTTCATAGCTCTCATAAAGGTTCTTCCGTTTTAGCAGCTTCATTTCCTCTTCTCTTTGGAGCCGCTCCTCCTCTAATTTCCTTTCCTCTTCTAACTTATTTTTCCGTTCAATTTCCTCTTGTTCCCGCAACCGAGCAAGCCTATCCTCTTCTTTTTGTTTAGCAATTCTATTCCTCTTCTCAGCCTCCTGCTCCTCTTGCTTCGCCTCCTCTCTCCACTGTTTCAATTTTTCTTTGTAGCTTTCAATATCAAATATTTCATTGAGTTCTGGATGAAGATAATCATTTATGACATAAATGATACGCTCAATCTTATTATACGCCAACTGACGTTCCTCATTTTTTCTGCTTAAAGCCATTTTAAAAAGAATATAATCGTTCCATGGATTAAACTCATTTTCTTTATCCTCTTTAAAATAACCCTTACTATAAAAATCTTCCAGCATCTCTTCATCCATCACTTCACGAAGATCTTCAAACTTTAGATTCTTTTTTAATTTATAAGTTTTTTCTGCTCTCTTTATACTTTTAGTTAGTTCTTCATTTTCAAACTTCTCAATACAGGAAGAACCGATTGGAGAAAGCTCTATACCAGAGCCATCATTCCTAGTAATAGCAAATACTTTCTTGAGGCTTTTATGACCACATAAACAACTTTGTTTTCTATCAGCATCAATTTTTACAAGTTCTGCTTTTGTCCACTCCATTTTTGCCTCTTCCCAATTATCCGCAATACTCAGTTCAACAACTGTCTCTTTCAATAGTTCCTCTGACATTTTTATATCTCCTTATTCCAAATGTTGGTTCCTCAAATTGAGTGAATCTTTTCCTCAGATTTCTAGTACAAGTATAACAGAAAAGAAGATAATTGAAAACGCATACATATAATCCTCTAGAAAATTTCCACAAAAAATCCCCTTCCTTTAGATAAAAAGAAAGGAGGGGCATCACATAGAAAAAACTACGAGAGAAGACTAAAACAAAATAAGTTTGACGAAAACCTGATAAAGATGATCACACACCGAGCATATTCCTAAGGATGTCTTATAATTTTTTTGGTTTAGGAATTAAGAAAGATTATATATATCAAGTTTTGATGTACTTCACGCTTGCACATCAAAGCGGCCTTCCCCGTAGTTCTGAGCAACTAATTTGTTCTAGGAAACATCTTAGTTGCTTTTTATTTTAAAACAACTATATTACGGAACATCACAGTCTTGATTAACAAAAGGATACAAGATAGTGACTGATTGTAAAAAAAGCACTTTTTTGCTTTCTAAAAAACGGCTACTGCTAATCCGGGTTTGGAGTAAAAAATCTCTGTCCCTTAAGGGAACAGAGATGAAATTTATTTCTTCTTCGCACGGAAGACAATGAAGCCTACCAAGCCTACTAGAGCTACTCCAGCAGCAATCATGATCCAGCTAGCATTCTCACCCGCTTTAGGGAGAACTTTCTTGGTTCCAACATTAGAGGCATTTCCTCCGCCAGTACCATTATCTGATTCGATGATCACAACAGTGCTTCCTGTAGTGCTGCTTGAGCTAGAAGTCGTGCTACTGCTACTTGAGCTAGAGCTGGAACTACTACTGCTGCTCTTAGAGCTATTGTCCGAGCTAGGTTTCGGCGGCTGCGGAACTCCTGGAACTGGTGTATTGGTAATGTTCATACCATCAACAGTAGCTGTATAACCATAAACACGGTCTTCAGTAACTGAGTAGACAATATCTTTTCCATCTTCACCAGTCGCTGGCAAGTCAGTGAACTCATACTTCCACTCACCCTTATCATTCGGACCAACTTCTTTATGAGCGACTTCGGCGCCATTTGCATAGAGACGAACGGTAATCTTGTCTGGACGTTTGCCATCTTTATCATTGTCATCATTCCAAGTCTTGGTACCTGAAGCGGTAATCAATGCCTTACGGTTGGTAAAGTCTTTGTAAATAATACCAGAACCATAATTCTTGAGCTGAGCGGCATTGACCTGAATCTCTTCATCTGACAGTTGGTAACCTTCTGGTGCCTTGGTTTCCTTAATCAGATAATGCTCCTTAATCAAGTTGCTGAAAGAAGCAATCCCATTAGCATCACTGGTTGCTTTTTGAACAATTGTCACACCATCTTCATCGTATAATGTGAATTCAGCACCTGCTAGGGCTTTACCAGCTTCGTCTTTTTTAGTCACCTGCACACCATAGACATCTCCATGTGCATAGCCGTTTGCACGTTGGTAGCGGACAGCAACCGAAGATTTTTGCTCTTCAATATTATCTGCTCGCATGATTGCTTCGTTCGGGAAGAGTGTTCCATCAGCCGGAACTGTAGGGAAGTTGACACGATAGCGAACATAGAAGCCTTCATTGGCACCGATATGCCCCATGTTAATGGTAAAGGAACGCTTGTCAGCAGCAAGATTAATCGTATAATTTGCTGTCACATCCTCGCGTTGCTGACTTAGTCGGTAAGAGTTATCAGCTGGGTCAACAATCCATGAGCCTTTAAGAATTTGGAAGCTATTGAGATCAATTTCTCCAGTATTAAAGCCCAGAGTATCTGAAATAACAACATTATCCAATTCTTGATTTTGTTGGTTGATATTCAGACTGTAAGTAATGCTCTTGATATTATCCGCATTATTCCAGCCGTATTTTATGAAAGTATAAGGAGTTGCTTGGCCAGGAAGACCTTTGTAGTCAATTTTTCCATATTCAACAATCTTCTTGCCAACGATAAGTTTCAGAGGAATAGAGCCTTTATCTCTGGCTACTGTATGATCAACCCGAGCTAAGAGATGAACTTTCCCTTCAATATGAGAGCGAGTCAGGACATAGTCTGTATAGGTCAGTGTAAGCTGCTTAGAGCTTGCATCAACAACAGCTGTCGCTACGAGATTGCCGTCATCATCTTTGACCTCAAAATCAGCCCCCTCCAAGGCAAATTCAGCAGGAAGTCCAATGGTCGTAGTATCTCCTGGCTGAACCTTGCCATAATTAAAGGCAAAGTTTGCGTCAATTTGGAATTTTTCCCAAGGGGAAAGGCCGTCAGTCAGTTCTTCACCCTTTTGATTGTAAACATTTACTGACGTGATAACATCGTCTACCGTGTTAGCTCTGGCAGATTGACTGCTAGAAAACAGGCTAAAGAGGAGCACAAAGACTACTGAGAAAAAGCGCGCAATAGTATGAGATATTCTTTTCATAAATAATCCCTCCGTTTTTTTCCTTTTTTCCTTTTTATCGAACATGTAAAAATATTAAAATTCCTTTACATTTCCAATATACTACATATATTAGACTAGCATACGATTGACTATAAGTCAACTATTTACCTTTACCAGTTCAGTTTTTGTCGACAATGTGTAAACCAGTTTATTTCTCCAAAAACCTTGTCATAAAAGAATTGAAAACCGTTTCCTCCGTCATCTTCTTGTATTTTCTTGAAACAAAAATGTAATATTTTGTCACATAATAAATGAACAAATATGAATTATATGACCATAAATATTCATATATATAAATTTGTTTTTAAAAGTAAGCATAATTATTAATGCTTGCTAGATAACTAGTCACAATAAAAAAACTGAACAAAGCTGCTCAGTTTTCTAATTGATAAATGTAAGACAAAGATTATATCTAATTTGTAGAAATATATAATCTCATTATTTTCTACATCATACCGCCCATCATGCCTGGATCCATAGCTGGAGCTGGGCTAGCTGGTTCTGGTTGATTAGCTACTACTGCTTCGGTTGTCAAGATAAGACTAGCAACAGAAGCGGCATTTTGCAAGGCTGAACGAGTCACCTTAACTGGGTCAATGATTCCAGCCTCAATCATGTTAACCCATTCGCCAGTCGCGGCATTAAAGCCTGTACCAACTTCAGAGTTTTTCAGACGGTCAATGACGATTGAACCTTCAAAGCCTGCATTCAGAGCGATTTGACGAACAGGCTCTTCCAAGGCGCGAAGAACGATGTTGCGGCCAGTTGCTTCATCCCCTGCCAACTCAAGACCTGCAACAGCGTCCAGTACGTTGATATAGGCAGTACCACCACCTGATACAATTCCTTCTTCTACCGCTGCACGGGTTGCGTTAAGGGCATCTTCGATGCGGAGTTTCATTTCTTTGAGTTCTGTTTCGGTTGCAGCTCCAACCTTAATCACAGCTACACCACCAGACAATTTAGCCAGACGTTCTTGCAGTTTTTCACGGTCAAATTCAGAAGTGCTGCTTTCAATCTGTGACTTAATAACTGCCACACGGTTAGCAATGGCTTCAGGATTGCCTGAACCTTCTACAATCACAGTGCTGTCCTTATCAACAGTGACTTTAGAAGCTTGTCCAAGCGCTTCAATCGTAGCGTCTTTGAGCTCTAGACCAAGGTCATCTGTAATCACTGTACCGCCTGTCAAAATAGCGATGTCTTCCAACATAGCCTTACGACGATCGCCAAAGCCTGGTGCCTTAACAGCTACGACATTAAAGGTTCCGCGAATCTTGTTAAGAACCAGCGTTGGTAGAGCTTCACCATCTACATCATCTGCGACAATCAAGAGCGGACGATTAGTTTTCAAGATATTTTCCAATAAAGGAAGAATCTCTTGAATGTTAGAAATTTTCTTGTCAGTAATCAAGATGTAAGGATTGTCCAGTTCGGCTACCATTTTTTCATTGTCGGTTACCATATATTGAGACAAGTAGCCACGGTCAAACTGCATTCCCTCAACTACATCCAGTTCCGTTTCCATCCCTTTGGACTCTTCGATGGTAATAACTCCGTCATTTCCAACTTTTTCCATAGCTTCAGAGATGTACTCGCCGACTTTCTCGCTGCGGGAAGATACGGCAGCAACCTGAGCAATAGCTTCCTTGTTGGAAACTGGTACTGAGTTAGATTTCAGGGCTTCAACAGCTGTTGCAACGGCTGCTTCAATTCCACGGCGGATACCGATTGGATTAGCACCAGCTGTAACATTCTTAATTCCCTCGCGAACGATGGCCTGTGTTAAAACAGTTGCTGTTGTTGTTCCGTCACCAGCAATATCATTGGTTTTTGAAGCAACTTCTGACACTAGCTTAGCGCCCATATTTTCAAAATGGTCTTCCAGTTCGATTTCCTTGGCAATGGTTACACCGTCATTGGTGATAAGGGGTGAGCCAAAGGATTTTTCCAAAACGACATTGCGGCCTTTAGGACCCAAAGTCACCTTGACAGTATTTGCTAAGATGTCAACTCCACGAACCATACTGCTTCTTGCATCTGCTGAAAATTTAATATCTTTTGCCATTTTATTATTCCTCTCTTCTAATCTTACTCGACAACTGCTAGAATATTGGCTTCACTGACTAAGAGATAAGCTTCATCTCCGTCCTTGACTTCCACGCCTGCGTGATTTTCTACGAGAACCTTATCCCCTTCCTTGACACTCAGGGCTACCAGCTCACCGTTCAAAGTACGAATACCTTGACCGACTGCTACAACTTCAGCTGTCTTAGTCGCTGCTTGGCCGTTGCCCGCAATGACAAATCCGCCAACTTTCTGCTCTTTTTCTTCTACTTTCAAGACCACACGGTCTCCTAATGGTTTTAACATAGTTTTCCTCCAAAGATTGAATTTTTAGCACTCTAAACTATCGAGTGCTAATCTATAGTTATTATTTTATCACTTGGTCAGAAATAGTCAAGAAAAAAACCGGCTAGATGAAAGAAAAATTTTATTTTTTTGCTTTACTTGCTCCTAAAGTCAAAAAAATAAAAAACAAGTCCGAGCTAAAATCATCTCAGACTTGTCTTTAGGGGGAGAAATGTCTATCTTGCAAGTTTTAGTTTTGCTTCAAAATCATCAATCACTTTTTGCAGATTTAGGCGCCCTCTATAGATCCCATAGCCAAACAAAAGCATGGCTAAGATTCCTAGTAGAGCTAGGACGATTCCTGCAATCAGTGCTAGGAGATTGGTCTCATGAAAGAGATAAATCAGAACAAGACCGATGCTGGCAATGGCAAAGAAGAGACTGAACCAGCGTCCTAGATTTTCAATCATATGCTTCTGGTAGTGAATTTCTGTTTCATAGCCTTGAATCAATTCTTGTTCTGTCATGATCTTCTCCGTTCTTTCTTTTACTCTGCTCAAACAAATTTGTATTAGACTAGCTGCAAATCGGACTTACTGCCAGCCTAAAATTGAGCGAGAATTAGTATTTAAGTTGAGGGTCAAAGATGCCAAGCGCTACACCAATCAAAGCAATGACAACCAAGAGGAGCATAACGAGGTTTGGTGATACTTTTTTCTTGGCCATCAGCCACCAACAAAGGGTGATAAAGCCAGCTGTTAAGAGACCTGGATAAACACCATCAATCTTTTCTTGCAACTTCAGGAAAGCTTCGCCATCAGCATTTTTCAGCTCTAATGAAGTCGTTACAGATACCCAAGTTGCAGCAACTGCCCCGATAACCATACCACCAATGACACTGATTGCCTTACGAAGCGCCTGTCCTTTAGGTCCTACAAGGAATTCAACCGCCTTGTCCCCTAATTCATAGCCTTTGAAGTAGGCAAAGCGCATACCTCCATAGATGAGAACATTCCAGACAAGAATGTAGAAGAGAGCGCCGATAGGATTTCCACCTTTCGAGAGGCCAAGGGCAATCCCCAGCAGAACTGGAATCAAAGTTCCAACCACCAAAGAGTCACCGATACCCGCGATAGGTCCCATGAGACCGGCACGCATACCATTGATAGTTTCGCCATCAACAGCGTCACCATTGGCACGCGCTTCTTCCAAACCAGCTGTAATCCCCACTACCAAAGCTCCGAGCTGAGGTTCTGTGTTGAAGAAAGCCGTATAGGTCTGCATAGCTTCTTTCTGCTCTGCTTTGTCTTTGTAGAGTTCTTCCACGATTGGCAGCATAGAGGTCAAGTAGCCGAAAGTCTGCATGTGCTCTTGAGAGAAGCAAGTCAAATGACCATAGTACCAATGGTGGAATGATTTCGCTAAAGTCTTTTTAGTTATTTTCTTTCTTTCAGCCATCTTAGATATCCTCCTCATCGTCATCAAAGTCAGCTCCACCAGCCGGTGCGGTTACTCGAGCTGATTTGATTACTTCCAATTCATAGTAAATTACTGCAAAAATCAATGAAACAACTGCACTGGCAACCAAATTAAGACCAAGTGACTTAGCCAAGGTGAAGCCCACAAAGAATGGGATAAAGTCAGCAGCCTTGGTAACGATTTGTTTCAAAAGAATGGCAATACCGACACATGGGAGAAGAGCTCCGACTGTAAAGAGGGATTTCATGATGAAGCCATCCATTGGCAGATGGGTTTTCATCAGTTCAACCATATTCGGACCAAACTTCGTGATGATCATGGTTGGAAGGAAAGAGAAGACAAAGTGGGAAATCCAAGGATAGACCCAGTCAACAGCGTAAAGCTTTTTGAATTCGCCTTTTTCAACAGCTTTCCAGCCAATGTGCTGCCAAAGCAAGTTTGTAGTAGCTGTTCCATAGAAGAGAACTGTACCGATAGTACCAACTGCTGCTCCGATTGGTGCAGCTGCTGCAGCGATAGCAGATTCAGAGGTGATGCCTTTAGAGTGAACAAACAAGATTGCGAGAGGAATCCCAATGTAAGAGATCGCCCGCACGTCAGCGGAAACTGTACCACCTGGTGTTACCAGAGCGATATAGAGGACCTGAAGGGCTACCCCAACCATAATCCCTGTTTTTAAATCTCCAAGAATCAACCCGCTAATCAAACCTCCGACCAGAGGACGTCCCAGAGTGTAGTTACCAATACTAGAACCACCCATACCAGGCATAGAAGCTAAACTAGCAAAAAGACCCAGTAAAGCGGCTTGCAGCCAAGAAATTGTCATAATAGACTCTCCTTTTCATTATTGTAATTAAAAACCAAATTTAGACTTGAAATCGCTCCAGTAACCAATGGAAACATCTGGTAAGAGCTGGAATTTGACTTTGTAGCCTGCTTTTTCAATCGCCTCAATCGCTTCTGCCTCTTCCTGAGTGATGGACTGGTTGTTGCCCAGCTTAACAGCTCCCGGACGGTCATTAGCAGGACCGACGATGATTTCCTTAACATCCCCAGGTACAAAACCTTGGTCCACTAATATTTCCTTCATGTCCACAGGATTTTTTGTAATGAGGAAATAGCGGCTGTCTGACTCGGTGACCTTGCCTGATTTTTCCTTGAAGGCTTCCTTGGTCCAAACAAAAGTCTTCTTGTCAGAAGCTCCCTTGTAGGCCTGAATCAAAACCTTGTTTCCTGCCGCAGCATTATTAACTGCAATCAAGCCATCACAAGGGTATTCCTTAGCCCAGCGAGTGACTGTTTGACCGTGGATCATGCGGTCGTCAATCCGTACAAATGATACTGTCATCTTTAAAATCTCCTTTTATCTTTTATAATGTATAGCGGAAGCACTAAATGTCGTCTTCATCTTCGTCAGCTACATCGCTTACGACTTCAAATTCCTGCAAAGCAGCTGTGGCCTCGGAAAGGATAGCCTGAGCCAGCTCTTTTCCGTCTAAGATGTCTTTCATAACCAAGCCAGTCAGTCCCATAGTCAGGTTCAAACCGCCCAAGATAACTGCTGAGTCGAGCTTACCCATGTCAGCTAAGACGCTAGCTGCTGTCGTCAGAGGACTGCCTCCTACAATATCGGCCAGCACTAAGACACTGTCATCAGCGCTTAAGCCAGCCAAGGCCTGAGTAAAATCAACTGCAAAATCATCAACTGACTCGCCTTCCTGAAGACCGACCGCAATCACCTGATCCGTCTTATCTCCGGCAAACATCTTCAAGGAACTCTGCACGCCTGCAGCCAGTCCCCCATGGCTGACCAGTACAAGGTATTTCATCTTTACTGCCTCCTTTATCCTTCAACTTCTTAGCCAAGTCAGGCTTTAGATGACGAAGGATTTATTGATGATTTTATTGTACAAGATTTGTAATCGGTTTCATATTGTCAAATGTCATTTTGCCCAGATGACATTTGTTAGGAAAAATATGACAATTGTCATATTGGTCTAGTCAGCTCTGCTTTTTTCTGACTTAATTGGCAATAAAAAAGAAAGCAGATTATTTTCCGCTTTCTATTTCTCTTTGAATGCTCGGCAAGGCACTGTCAATCTCTTGATTCTGCATAGCATTTTGAATCAGATAGTCCATCCGATCCATTGTATGACGGTCTACTTCCAGACTAATGTCAATGATGGAGCGATTCATCATGTGGTCTAGCCTCTCAGAAGTCAAGGAATCCAAACCAAAATCATCAGCCTGTAAGATTTCTCTAGCCTGTTTACTTTTCACCACAGATGCTAAAACTGAGGTCCCCTGCGATTTTTCAAATAAGGCCTGCTGGCTTTCTTTATCCTGTGACAGTAAGAGCATAAATTCCCAAGCCAGCTTCTCTTGCTTGGTATTGGAAGACATGGCAAAGAGCGAGGTCTTAACCTGTGTTCCCATCACTTGGCTATTGGCTGTCGGCATGGGGATACAGGTCCAAGAAAAGCTAGAATACTTGGCAACATGGTAAGGGTAAGGCTTGTAGGTCCGATACTGGGCCAGACTCATAGGATAGAAGGCTACCCGCCCTTCATCAAAATCATTAGAAGTCACCTTATAATGCTGGCTGAGCATGTCTAGCTTGCTCATAAAGGCCAAGGCTTGGTGCATCTCTGAGCTGTCTACATTGATACCGGATTTATCGGTAAGATGGCCGCCGTAAGCTACCAGAGCCTGCTGCCAAGTGTAATCCGTAATACCGTACTGATCCACCACACCATCGCCATTGGTATCCTTGGTTACTTTCTTGCAAATCTCATAGAAATCCGCCAGGGTCCAGCCTGACTCAGGAATGCTGATTCCTTCTTTTTCAAGCAGGTCTTTATTGACACACATCATGATGGGATTGCTCTCAACTGGGAGAGCATAGCTGACTCCCTGATATTGCCCAGATTCATAAGCCACCGGATAAAAAGCCTTTCGTTCATCATCCGTTAGGAGGGTATCCAAGGATTTAAGCGCGCCAGTCGAAGCCAACATGCTAAAGTCGTTTTCCGGTACCATAAAGAGATCCGGCTGCTCACCTTTCAAGACTTGCTCTGCCAGCCAGTCAGCATAATCATCCTTAGGAATACCGCTTTCATAAACAACCTTGACATGAGGATGCGTCTTTTCAAATTTTTTAATCAGGCTGTCCAAGACCTTGTTTTCGCGGCTGTTAGGCACATCCCAGCTAGAGCCAGCATAGACCCCGATACGCAGGACTTTTTCCTGAGCTGAAGCCCAAAAGACAAAAGCCAGAGCAACAGATATGATCAGGACAACCAGCAGGGCCAAATGTCTTAGTCTCCACTTCATTTGTCGCTTTCCTTACTAAAATCTCTCTGAGTGACTCCGGTCTGCACAGCCCAGATAGCCAGCTGGGTTCTGTCGCGCAAGTTTAGCTTGGCTAGGATGCCTGACAGGTAATTTCGGACTGTCCCTTCTGACAGAAAGAGCTTGGCTGCAATTTCTTTATTAGAAATCCCAAAGCCAATCTGCTGGATAATCTTCCACTCCGTCCGGCTCATGTCCTCTATATTTTCCTCCGTCACCGTGATAGCAAAATTGGACTGGGCCATCTGTGAAAAGATTTTGAAGACCTTGGTGGCAATATTGGGATTGATCATAGCTCCGCCTCGATAGACTGTCTGAATGGCTTCGTGAAGCTCTTCTGTCGAAACCCCTTTAAGAATATAACCAGATGCACCGTATTTGAGAGCGGAGAAGATAAATTCATCGTCATCAAAGGTCGTCAGAATGATAATCTTAACATCTGGATATTTCTCCTTGACAGCCTTGGTACAGAGAACACCGTCCATGACTGGCATGCGAATATCCATCAGAATCACATCTGGGCGTACCCAATGAAGCTTTTCCAGCACTTCCTTGCCGTCTCCAACTGTCCCGACAACCTCAATATCAGCGTGGGCTGACAAGATGATTTGCAGAGACTCGCGAATCAAGGCCTGATCGTCTGCTATTAAAACCTTAATCATGTCTTCCTCCTATTTTTGGGATTTCGATATGCGTGTAGAAACCGTCCCGATTTTCAAAGCGGACGCTTCCACCAATAATCATTAGGCGCTCCTGCATCTGCTTGAGGCCATAGCCATAGTGGAGTTCATCAAAGCCAACACCATCATCCTGAATGGTCATTACATAGGACTCTTCCTCCAACAGCTCAATCCAGATAGTCTTGGCATGCCCATGGCGAACAGAGTTGGTAATAGACTCCTGAATCACCCGGAAGACAATGTCTTCCTTGGCGATATCCAAGTCAATATTATCCCATTCGTAACGGAGATGAATCTCCAAATTGGAGATGGCTTCATACTCACGGATAATCTTAATCAGAGCTTCCTTCAAAGTGTTATTTTCCAGAGCTCCCGGCCGCATTTTATTGAGCGAGCCTCGGACATCACGGATACCGTCTCGAACGACGACTGAGACATTATTGAGCTGCTCCTTAGCCCGATTGGTATCAATATCAACCAAGACCTTGACCGCATCAATACCCGCTGAAATTCCCGTCAGGGCATGGCCCAATGTATCATGAATTTCTCTGGCAATCCGCTTCCGCTCTCGATCTTCTGCTATTTTCTCAGACAAAGCCAGATAAGAGTTCAACTCGCGATTAGCCTGAGAAGCCATGCGCAGCTCTTCCTCAATCCGATGACGCTCTGTAATAGCCGACAAGATATAGAAGAGCAAGGAAATCATAAAGACAACGATATTGAGAGAGTAGAGAAAGTTCTTACCAAAAAGCAGTAACAGCCGAACGGACTCTGGGTAAAACCGAATATAGGTATCTAGAGAAGGCAGCTTGATAAAGAGCGACATGAGGTCATAGTTGGACAAGAGCAGCATGCCAAAGCTCAAAATAATGAAAGAAAACCAGTACTTCTTGTCCTTGGAAGAATTGAACTCCTTAGAGCCATAGAAAATATCCGCAAACACCAAGAGGATCAAGCCATTGTAGGACGAGTGCAAGACGGAAAAGATGACCAGCATGAGCAGGATTTCAATAATAGTCGCCTTGTCATAGACGGACAGCTGATTGGGGTGGCGCTCCCGGTAGTACATGACCAAAAGCAGACTGCCATAGAGGCTAATTGATACCCAGAAAATCAAGCTGGGAGAGCCCGGAATGGCATCCAAACGCTCCAAAAGCGAGTGACTGAAACCCTTAGCCGCTACATAGTTGGTCGCAAAGAGATAGATAGACGCATTATAGACAATGGCAACCAGATTGATGACCATCAGGGCTATTTTGCTGTAAAATATACTTTTTTGAGGTCTCATTATTGCCACCCTGTAACTGTGTATTGGCTGATATTATCTCTGTTGACTAAGTGAACGGGAATCAGGTATTGGCTGTCGTAGGGTTTCCCCTCTTGCATCAGCTCAATTACCTGCGCCACCTTGCGTCCCATCTGAATAGGAGATTGGGCCACGGTTCCCTCTATGTCGCTAGTTGTAGCCAGAAAGTTTTTGATATCTGGTGAACCATCCACGCCATAGATTGAGATTTTCTTATCAAGACCTTGATTTTTAATAGCAGCCAAGGCCCCGATGGCTGCTCGATCATTGAGCGCCATGACCACATTAAAGTCTAAACCTTCATCCAGAGCCCCTTTGACCTGTGGCATGGTTTCCTCAGTCTGGCCTAGTGTTTCTTTCTGGGAAATAATCTTGTAGCTAGGCTGTTTTTCAATCGTATCAATAAATCCCTGAATCCGGTCCATGGCCGAGACGGCATTGCGGTGCTCTAGAAGGAGAATATTGGCAGAAGGCAGACGCTTCATCATGTCCTGGGCAATCAGGACGCCTGCTTGGTAGTTATCAGACACAATGGTCGTATCCACTTTTACATCCTGACTGATAGGCGCATCCACTACGATGATTTTAATACCAGCTTTCTTGGCCTTTTGAAGAGAGGAAATAATACTTGGACTATTGCTTTTTACCGGATTGATGACAATGACATCAACCTTTTCTCGGACAAAAAAGTCAATCTGCTGGCTCTGCTTGCCCTCATCCAGCTCAGGATCCCGAACGTAGAGCCTGCTGCCCTGCTGGTTGGTTTTCTTCTCCAGCTCCGCATTTAAGGTCTTGTAAAAGTCATTGTTCATGGTCATGTAAGTCACCCCAATCTTGACCTGCTTCTCATCTGGCAAAACGCCCTTGAAATAAACAAAAAGCAAACCCAAGATAAGCAGAATGAAAAGCGGCCAGAGAGCCTTCTTCTGATAATGCTGTATCCGTTTTTTGACCTTAGTTGATACCATTTTTCACCCCCTATGCCGTAAGCGCCTTTATGAAACATATAGGATTATTATATTACAAAGCCACCAAAAAGCAAAATCTTTCCAGAAATGGCTATAATAAAAGAGGCGAGACAGAATCTAAAAAATCCATGATTTTTGATTCTTGGTCCCACCTCGACAATCATAATTAAACTTTTAAAAGCTTGATAGAAAGAGACTTTCAGTCAAACAGATCTTGCATCCTACAAAACTGAATGATGATTTTTTAGAGCAAGGTCATTTCCCAGTCTTTGCTTCTTGCTTAAAAGGGAAGTTCCTCTTCTTCCAACACCAAATCTGCTAAATCAGCTCCGCTATTATTTTCACGCAGAGCGCGCTGGGCCCGACTTTCCAAGAGCTGAAAGCTATGACAGAGCACCTCTGTCACATAATGAGTCGCCCCCTCCTTCTCATAGCGACGAGTCCGTAGCTCACCATCCAGAGAAATCAAACTGCCCTTACTTGCATAGCTGGCTAAAGTCTCAGCTAGACGCCCCCAGACAACCACATTTACAAAATCCGCCTCACGCTCACCGCTCTGAGATTTATAACGGCGATTAACTGCGACTGTTGCGCGGGCCACAGATTTTTCATTCGCAGTCTTGTGCAGTTCAGGCGTAGCCGTCAGCCGGCCGATTACAATTACTTTATTATACATTTTATATCCTCCTAACTTATCATTCGTAAAAGGAGGCAAAAAGTGAAAAAAATGTGGTATAGTATAGATAAAAAGGAAAGTTGCAGCTTCTGCCCCTTTCCTACTAGACTTGTGCAACGGAGGCTCCGATGACCATTAAACATTCCCCTGTGAAAAATATTCTTTTTCTCCTGATTTCTCTGTGGTTCGGAGTTTTTTCCGCCTTGGCTGCCGTAGACTACCTGACCAGCTCCAACCCCTACAAAGACACTAGTTTCTTTGTCCTTAGTCTGCTAGTTGCTGCTTTCTTCTTATTGCTCCTTATCTTTGCTATTCGCAGACTAACCATTCATGCGACTATCCTCTCCTTTGACCACGAATATGTGACCTACCATTATAGCGGACTCTTATCAGCTGCCACCTACTGCATTCCTATGCAGCAGATTAGTCATGCTCGCTACAGCCGAGACAGTGAAGAATCCGAGATTAGTCTTTGGATGGAAGACGGTTTCCATGACTTTGCAGCCTTTAACCATCCCCGTCATAAGATTTATGCCTATCCTGACAGCCAACTCATCGGTATTGTTTTCAAGAGAAAACGCCTCAAATTATTGGAAGACCAAGGTCTAAATAGCCTCATCTACCAATACAAATACAGCAGTCCAAGTCAGAGTCCCACAGCCACTCCTCAATCAACAACCGACTCGCAAAGTAATAGCGACAGCGTCTTCTTTTGAGACAATGTGAGGAAAAATTTTAAAATACTTACAATCATTACAGCAGTGAAGCAAATGAGAAATTAAGCTCATTTGCTTCACTGCTATTGTTAATTATGCAAATCTTCTGTAGATAAACCTAAAGTTTTCCAAGCGGCTATACCACCAGATAATTCTCTTACTTTGAAATGATTTTCCAACAAGATAATGGAAGCTTTTTTAGCCATATTGCACCAAACATCCCAACAATAAACAACAATTTCCTTATCCTTAGGCAACTCCTCTAAACAGGAAGCTAAGTTATTCAGAGGAATTTCTATCGCTCCTTGAATTTTTTCTTTCTTCAAATGCGGAGGGGCATTTCGCACATCAATTAACATGAACTCTGTTCCTGATTTAGCTTGTGCCAAATAGTCCATCGGACTAATAGTCAACTCTGTTTGCAGTTTTAAAAATTCTAATTTATCCATTGTTCTTCTCCTTTATAAATTGAGCAATATCTAAGATAACCTTCTCTTGAATACCTGATAAGTCATTCAGCACTTCTTTCTCGACTTCTAGCATTTTTAGCCACATTGTTTCTACAAGTTCTCTACCGCTATCTGTTAGCAACACGATGTTTTGCCGGCGATCCTGTGGATTCCGCTTCCGAAAAATTAGTTCTTTCATTTCCAAGCAATCAATTAATTGTCCAATAGTTGTTCTATCAATTTTAAGCAAATCGCCAACATTTATTTGCGTTAGATCTTCCTTGTTAGATATGGCCAACAGTATCCCATAATCTCTTGAATTTATTTGATATTCTTTCAACAATTCTGAGAAACGCCAATCCATTTCCTGAGCTATTTTGCTTAATTGAAAACCCAACGATTTATTTACATCTATATTAATCACCCTTTCTGATAATCAGTTTATCTGATTATATAACAAAAATATTCTTTTGTCAAAAAAAGAACCTGCAATTTTGCAGATTCTTATTTATCCCTGCCAATGCTTGGATGGGTCAAAGGCGGTTCCAACTAGTTCGCTATCAGCTAATTCAATGATGCCGCGTTTTTGAGGCGCATTAGGCAGCTGAAGTTCCCGTGGGCTGCACATCATACCAAAACTCTTTTCGCCTCGAAGTTCTCCCGGAAAAATCAAATTCCCTTTCGGCATCATAGCACCTGGCAGAGCCACAATCGTTTTGAGGCCGACTTTGGCATTAGGAGCACCGGCCACGATTTGAACGGTCTTATCAGCAGCTATCTGCACTTGGCAGATATTCAGGTGGTCACTATCTGGATGAGCTACCATATCAACAATTTCTCCAACCACAAACTTCGGCTGGCTGTCATTAACCAAGTCCGCTGGGAAGCCTTCCTTGCTCAACTCCTGATTGAGAACGGCCACTTGCTCATCTGTCAGAAAGACCTGTCCTCGCTCTGCAATTTCAAAAAGGTCTGACTGCTCAAAAATATTCCAAGCTACTGTCTGGCCATTATCTTCGCGGTAAACACGCGCTACCCGTCCTTTGCACTCAGCTGCCAGTTTAGCTCCTTGATTGTCCGCAGCAATAATCATCAACACGTCGCCGACATATTCTTTATTATAGGTAAAAATCATTTTACGCTCCCTTTTTCTCTTATACTAGCTAAAAATTCATTGATTTGGCCCTTGGTCTTGCGGTCACGATTGACCAGACGGCCAATCTCCTGTCCCTTTTCCAGCACTACTAAACTGGGAATCCCGTAAATGTCCCACTCTTTGGCCAGATCCAAATAGGCATCACGGTCCACTTGGATAAAGCGATAGTCAGGATTTCCCGCTTCTATCTCTGGCAGAAAAGGTTTGATAAATCGGCAATCTCCGCACCAGTCAGCCGTGAAAAAGAAGACAGTCTTCTCCCCATCATTGACATAAGAAGCCAATTCCTCTATATTTACAGGAAAAATCATGCTTCTTCCTTGTAGCTTAGCTGACCATTTTCATAGACAAAGGAAAAATGACGGTCGTCCTCTAAGACCAGACCGCCAACCAAGCGGTCATCTGTGGACTCGTAGAGCTTGACATAAAGGCAGGAAATAATACCCTGACTGGAAAAGAAATCTCGCACAAGCTCGACGATTTCCTCCCGATTACGCAGTCGTTTCTGCTCCTGTACGACTTTGGCTGCTCCAAGAGCCAGCGCTCCAGCCCCCAAAAGGGCGGTTGTGGTTAAAATGATTTTTTTAGCTTTCATGTAGAATATTTTAACACAAAAGAGCAGAGGCGACAAACAATATTTCAGATTTTCCTGGGAGAAGCTGGATTCTTGAATGGGCAGTCCTCTTGATTCATACAAGCTATAAGATTTCCCTACTCATTTACCGTAAAAAGTGATAAAATAGGGGGCAGAAAGAAGGTAAGTTTATGACAACATTATTTTCAAAAATCAAGGAAGTAACAGAGCTTTCTGCTATTTCAGGTCATGAGGCACCTGTTCGCAGCTACCTGCGGGAAAAAATCACTCCCCATGTCGATGAGGTTGTCACCGACGGCCTGGGCGGTATCTTTGGGGTACGCCATGCAGAAGCTGAAAATGCTCCCCGTGTATTGGTAGCGGCTCACATGGACGAGGTTGGCTTTATGGTCAGCGAGATCAAAGCTGACGGAACTTTCCGTGTGGTGGAAATCGGCGGCTGGAACCCTCTGGTCGTTAGCAGCCAACGCTTCAAACTCTTTACCCGTGAAGGTCGGGAAATCCCTCTTATCTCAGGCTCTGTCCCTCCTCATCTGACGCGCGGATCTGGCGGACCAGTTATGCCACAGATTGCAGATATTGTCTTTGACGGTGGCTTTGCGGATAAGGCGGAAGCTGAAAGCTACGGCATCCGTCCAGGAGACACGATTGTGCCAGACAGCTCTGCCATTCTCACAGCTAACGGGAAAAATATCATCTCCAAAGCCTGGGACAATCGCTACGGTGTCCTTATGGTCAGCGAATTGACTCAAGCCTTGTCTGGTCAACCACTAGGCAACCAACTCTATGTCGGCGCCAATGTTCAAGAAGAGGTGGGCCTGCGTGGTGCCCATGCTTCAACAACAAAATTTGCCCCTGAGGTCTTTCTGGCTGTGGACTGCTCCCCAGCAGGCGACATCTATGGCGGTCAAGGTGCCATCGGCGACGGAACCTTGATTCGCTTCTTCGACCCTGGTCATCTCATGCTGCCAGCTATGAAAGACTTCCTCTTGACAACTGCTGAGGAAGCAGGTATCAAGTATCAATACTACTGCGGCAAGGGCGGAACGGATGCTGGTGCTGCCCATCTCCAAAGCGGCGGCGTACCATCTACTACCATTGGTGTCTGCGCCCGCTACATTCATTCTCACCAAACTCTCTATGCCATGGACGATTTCCTACAAGCACAAGCTTTCCTGCAAGCTCTGGTCAAAAAGCTGGATCGCTCAACGGTGGACACGATTACCAACTACTAATTTTAAAAGGCAGCCCGTTCTTCATTCGGGCTGCTATCTCTTTTGTCTAATACTTTCCCTTTCAACTTTCCAATTTGAAGAAAATTTTGTTATAATGCTTAGCAGAGGTGAAAATATACATGAAAAAAATTGCTTTTGATTCTGACAAATACTTAAACCTGCAGCGCGACCATATCTTGGAGCGCATTAATCAATTTGAGGGCAAACTTTACATGGAATTCGGCGGTAAAATGCTGGAAGACTTCCATGCCGCCCGTGTCCTGCCAGGCTATGAGCCGGACAATAAAATCAGACTGCTTAAAGAGCTCAAAGACCAAGTAGAGATTGTCATTGCTATCAATGCCAACAACATTGAGCATTCTAAGGCGCGTGGGGATTTGGGCATTTCATATGACCAGGAAGTTCTGCGACTAATCGATACCTTTAACGAGCTGGATATTTATGTAGGCTCAGTGGTCATCACCCAGTATTCCGGTCAGCCGGCAGCTGATCTCTTCCGCAGCCAGCTGGAAAAGAATGGTATCGCCTCCTACATCCACTACCCGATTAAGGGCTATCCGACTGACATGGACCATATCATCTCTCCTGAAGGTATGGGGAAAAACGACTACATCAAAACCAGCCGTAATCTAGTCGTAGTGACCGCACCTGGTCCTGGTTCTGGTAAATTAGCTACTTGCCTATCCAATATGTACCACGACCAAATCAATGGCATCAAATCTGGCTACGCCAAGTTTGAAACTTTCCCCGTTTGGAATCTGCCCCTGCACCATCCAGTCAATTTAGCTTATGAGGCAGCGACAGCAGACCTGGACGATGTCAACATGATTGATCCTTTCCACCTGCAAACCTACGGAAAAACCACAGTCAACTACAATCGTGATATTGAAATTTTCCCAGTCCTCAAGCGTATGCTAGAGCGCATCCTTGGAAAATCACCCTATGCTTCTCCAACGGATATGGGCGTCAACATGGTCGGCTTTGCCATTGTAGACAATGATGCAGCTATCGAGGCATCTCAACAGGAAATCATCCGTCGCTACTACCAGACTATTCTGGACTTCAAGGCAGAGCGCGTTTCTGAATCTGCTGTCAAGAAAATCGAACTCTTGATGAACGACTTGGGCATCACACCGCTGGACCGTAAGGTAACAGTTGCTGCGCGTGCCAAGGCTGAAAGCACTGGTGAGCCAGCTCTGGCCTTGGAATTGCCAAACGGTGAAATCGTAACCGGCAAGACCTCTGAGCTCTTTGGACCTACTGCTGCTGTGTTGATTAATGCCATTAAGAAATTAGCCAATATTGCCAAAGAGACCAAGCTGATCGAGCCTGAGTATGTCAAGCCAATCCAAGGCCTGAAAATCAATCATTTGGGCAGTCGCAATCCTCGTCTTCACTCCAATGAAATCTTGATGGCTCTGGCAATCACAGCCATGGAAAATCAAGATGCAGCAAATGCCATGCAACAACTCGGCAATCTCAAGGGCAGCGAGGCTCACTCCACTGTCACTCTGACAGATGAAGACAAAAACGTCCTGCGTAAGTTAGGCATCCACGTTACCATGGACCCTGTTTACCAGTATGATCGACTCTATAGAAAATAAAAACAAGCTCTGTTAAAAGCTTGTTGATAAAGCTGGCGCCGCCAGCTTTTTTTGTTAATAACGCTTAGACAGGAGAAAGCGCAAGAGATAGTAAAGTCCCAAAACCAGAATAATGGTCAAGGTCAGAAACTGATTGAGACTTAAGATGATTGGGAGAACCATGGACAAAACACTCAAACAGGCTGCCAGCAACAAAAGGATATTAAAAAGCAAAGTACGAGTCTTTTCGTCAATCATGCGATTGCGCTCATCAGTCACCTGAATGTAGAGCTTCTCAAAATTTTCCTCCCGTCTTAGGGCCAGATTATACCGAATGGTCATCAAAGAAAGCCCCAGCAGTATGCCGACCATGACTCCTTCCTGCTGATCATCCAGAGAATGAAAGTGGCTCCAGGCCAATCCTACCAAGATGATAAAAGTTAAAATTCGCCCCACGATAACTTTCCTTTGAAGTTTTTTCCTAAATTCTTGTTTAGTTAATGTTTCCATGTCAGCCTCCTATTTTTCATACGCTTGAAAAATTTTCAACATCACTACAATTAGAATAATTCCCACAAAAGGCAGGATTTCCTTAGGTATAAAATTGGCTTGCAAATGGAGATAAAATAAGCCAACCACCACCAAAATAGCCAATATCCATTTACACAAATAAGTCCATTTCATGATTCATCCTCCTCAAAGAGAAACACTTCTTCAATCCTTAAATTGAAAAAGGACGCAATTTTATGAGCCAAAAGCAGCGAGGCATTGTAGCGACCTTTTTCCAAAGAAATAATCGTTTGTCTCGTGACTTCTAGCTTCTCAGCCAGCTCCTCCTGGCTGAGCTTTTTTCTTTTTCGCAATTCTTGAATTCGATTTTCCAAGGCTACCTCCTTTCCACAATGTAAAACAAACTTTACTTTTCAAACATAGTATAGTCTCCTTTACATTATTTGTCAAGAAGAAAGCGACAAAAAAGAGGCTGGGACAAAAGTCCTAGCCTCTCAATTGTCTTTGGATTGTCGAGCAAGACGCAGTGGTTGAGTGGGCTCTACTACGCTGATTTCATCAGCTTTTACAGCCCTACTCAACTGTGCGGAGGTGGGACGACGAAATCGAATTCTAACGAATTACCGATTTCTGTCCCACTCTCTTTTATCATCTTTATTGATTTCCTTGGTTATTTGCCTTTTAAAGCTACATTCAACTCAACACAGGCTCCTCCTTGGTCTGGATTGAGCAGTGTCAGACGACCACCGTGCAAGAGAGCTACCTGCTTAGAAAAGGCTAAGCCAATGCCATGATGGGGATTGGCTGAGTTGCGACTTTGGTCACTCTGGTAAAAGAGCTGTTCCGCTCCCAGTAGCATCTCCTCTGAAAATGAAGGGCCGTTGTTCCAGATAGCAAAAACCAACTGGTCCTGCTGCACTGATACCGTTAGCTTGACTTCCTTTTGATCCTGGTCTGCATGTTCAAGCGCATTCAGTAAAATATTGAGTAAAGCCCGTTTGAGATAGTCCAAATGAATCGACAAAATCAGACTAAGATCACAATCTTCTTGGAGATAAAAACGATAGCTGTCCTGTTTGCTGAACAGTGCCCAGTCGTCCTGTAGAGAAGCCAAAAAGCTCCCTAAGGAAAGCTGACTGAACTGATTAGAATCAATCTGAAAGGTCTTAGCATAATCAATCAAAGAGCCACAATACTCTTCCATTTTGTTACTAGCCTGCAAAATCTCAGCAGCATAGTCTGCCTGTGGCTGGCCCAACTGCGCCAATTCCAAGAGCTCAGCGTTCCCTTTAATCACAGTTAGGGGCGTCTTCAAATCGTGCGATGTCGCTGATAGCTGTAAAATCAACTCCTGATTATGCTGCAGCTCTCTTTCTAAAAGACGAGCATTTTCTTGGTGGCTGCTCCGCAAATCGCTATAGACTTCGAGCATTTCCTCGATCCGAAAAAGCTGGCTTTGATTTTCTTCTAAAAGCTTCTCGCTCTTTAGCATTTTTATTTCCCTGTCGATTTTTCGAAGCAATTTCAAAATATGATAAAAAGTAATCAGCAGCAAGCTCCCTGCCCAAAAGAACAAGGTGAAAAGAACGTGATCACTTCCTTGCGTAAATTCATAACCTATAAGCACAAAAATCAAAACATGGAAAAAGACGATTTTCAAGCTGGTTGTCCAGACTAGGCTTTGAAAATTTCGAGTTCTAATTGCCATCTATAGCCTACTCCTCTCACTGTTGCGATTGCTTGCAGCCCTTCTTGTTTGCATTTTTGGCGAATCTGATATACGTATTCTGAGATGGAACGAAGCTGTGTTTCTGAACTTTCTGGGTAAAGCAAGGTATGCAGGCGTTCAGCTGAAAAGGTCTGCTTGGGATTGCTAGCTAGTAAATGCAGCAACTTAAACTCTCGCTCTGAAAATTTCAAGACTTTACCAAAACAGGCAACTTCATAGCGCTCTGGATAAAATTGACAAGAAGCAATTTCAGAATATCGCTCCTCCCGCCTCTCCTCCCGCCGAAGATGAGCTCTGACACGCGCCAGCAATTCTTTGGTCCCAAAAGGTTTGACAATATAGTCATCTGCACCATGAAAGAGCCCCTCCACCTTGTCCGCCTCCAATTCCTTGGCCGTCAGAAAGATGATGGGACACGAAAGATGAGGACGAATGTAGGAACACAGCTCAAAACCATTAACAGGCTCCATCATCACATCCAGCAGAATCAAATCATATCCGACAAAATGCGTCAGCTCTAGCTCTTCTATCCTATCAAGCGTCGTCACATCATAAGCGTCGAGCTCTAGGACGTTTTTCACCAGCTTCAAAATGCTCCGGTCGTCATCAACCACCAAAATACGATACTGTCTCATGAATTCCATTATAGCATACCTCTAGCGAACATCTCGTTTCAAGGTTAAGAATATAGCAGAGCTCCAAACCAAAGCTAGCCAGAGCAGCTGTATTCCCAGCCCTGATAGATCTATTGAATGCTGAAGCCCTTCATACTCAAAAAGATTTAGCGTAGCCAGATCGGGCAGGTATTTTGCTTCCTTGATGAACGTTGCCAATAAACGGCTGAGACCAATCAAGAGAGGAAAAAGCACCGACACCGGCACAACCCAAGATTGAAAGAGCAAAGCGAGGCCGGCAGTTAAAAAAGCCAGAAAAAGATTGCTGAGAAGACCAAAAGAGCTGTAATAAAGGAATTTCCCCAGTAAGGACCAGCTAAAGTCTAGGTCAAAACGAGCCAGCATAACAAGGAAACAGCTGCCTATCATGACACTGTAGAGGACCAAGAGCAGCAAGGCCAGAAACAGGAATTTCCCAGCCAACCAAGCCTTTCTATTTGATACGGTTAGAAAATTCGTTCGCATCCCAGACTTGACAAACTCCTGGGCAAAATAGAGAGAAGTAAAGATGACGATGACAGGCTGCGCCAGATAGAGGGCGTGCAAAACCTCGCTCAGAGCCTTCATCTGACCAACTGCTGTCTGACTGTAGTCAAGATTCATTAGAAAAAATGGAACAGCTACCAGAGCCACCAAGGCTGCACCAAGAGCGAGATAGTAAGAACGGAACTTAATCCATTCGCTTCTAAGTAGAGCTTTTATCATCAGTATCGCCCTCCTAAATCCGTCTTCAAAAAGCGCAGAGAGGTCATGCCGCCAATGACCAGCAACCATGTGCCTAGTATCAACAGCCCTTGCAAGGGATTATTGACATATTGGGAAGTTGGCGTTGCAGCAAACAACTCTCCTGCTGGTTGTGGCAGATAAGCTCCCCAACTCGTGTGAGCTGCCAGGTAGTTTCCTAGATTATAGATCTGTGGCACGAGAAAAAGCAGAGGAACTAGCATGGTCCGAGCCAATAAACCTAACAAAAATGAAAGGATTCCTAATAGGGTTAGAGATAAGGTTTTCCACAAAATCAAACTCCAAGCTGCCTGATTGAGCAGAATCGGATCAAGCCCTTCCTTTCCTAAAGCAAGATGCATGACCATATAACTACAGTAGATTGATAAAAAGCTACTGGCAAGAGAAAAGCAAGCAAAGGTCATGAGTTTCCCCACAAGCAACTTCAGGCGGTTATTACAGGTCAAAAGACTGGTTCTCAAGCTATGAGACTGAAATTCCATAGCTCCCAAAATTCCAGCTAAAATGACCAAAACCATGCCTGCCATAGAGGCACCATTGAGGCCTAGATATTCCAGCGGGTCAATAGCTTCTGCCAAGCCGGGAACCGTCTCAGGTGTGGCATCCAAGCCGACAGATAAATACTGTCGACCCTCCAGCCAGGATACGGCAGGCACCAATAGCAGCATGAAGGCCATACTCACTTTGAAAGCCTTGGTTGAGCAAATTTTCAACCATTCCGAATGCAATAAGGACATCGTTTCTTTCATCTTAAACCTCCTCTGTCAAATCAAAGAAGAGTTCTTCTAGACTGTCTGAATCTTGCAGCACCTCTTCCAATTGTCCCTGCTCAATAATTCGCCCATGATGAATCAAGACTACATCATCTGTCACCATTTGCACCTCTGATAGGATATGAGAAGATAGAAGTACCGTTTTCCCTAAATCAGCCTGCTGACGGATGAACTTTCTAAACCACTTAATCCCACTTGGATCTAGTCCATTAGTCGGCTCATCTAATATAAGAAACTGAGGATCACCCAGCAAAGCTGCTGCCAAACCCAAGCGTTGACCTTCCCCCAGAGACAGGCTTGACAAGAGGTCCTTCCTCTTATGAGCGATTCCAGTCATCTCTAAAACCTCATTGATCCGAGACTTGGGAATAGCATTACTCTCCGCAATAATCCTCAAGTGGTCATAGACCTTTCGATTTGGCAGACCGCCAATGCCATCAAAGGCTGCACCTACCGTTCTGAGCGGATAAGTCATTGACTGATAAGTTTGCCCATCAAAAGTCGCAGTCCCAGACGTCGCCCGATCTAATCCCAAGAGAATCCTCAAGGTCGAACTTTTCCCTGCACCATTTGGACCCAAAAAAGCTGTAATCCGCCCGCTTCTAGCTGTAAAAGAAATATCTTCTAAAATCTGCTTGCTCCCATGCTTTTTGCAGACTCCTTCTATTTTCACCATATGTTCCATATTGAACTCCTTTTGATTTTTCTTTAGTATACAGGAGCAAGTTCAGAAAAAGTTCAGACAATAAAGAAACTTGCCTTGCGACAAGTTTCTTTTCTCATTTTTCAACCGCATCCCAGAGCTGGCGGATGCTTTTTTTCTGCACGGGGTCGACAAAGTGTGGAGCGATTTCCACCAGAGATTGCAAGACAAAAGCTCGCTCAGCCACATAAGGATGAGGAACAATCAAATCTGGACTGTATAGCTCCTCCTGCCCTATGTAAAGGATATCCAGATCAATCACACGAGGCCCCCATTTAATCTCCCGCACGCGCCCTAAATCAGCTTCGATGGCCAAGAGTGTCTGCATTAACTCCTCAGGATTGAGCCAAGTCTCAATTTCAACAACTTGATTGAGAAACGGATCCTGCTCAACGCCACCCCAAGGCTCTGTCTCAATACGGCATGATGCCTGCAAAATTCTTATATTTTGCTCTGCCATTTTTTCCAAAGCAGCATCCAGATTAGCAGCTGGGCTGCCTTGATTGCTGCCCAAAGCGATAAAGACTTTCCGCTTTTGACGCACTAGCTTGACTGAGCAGGTCTCTAAAGGCAGCGGAACTGGTGCCCAAGGCTTCTTGACCTCCAAGCTGACCTTCTGCACCAAAGAATGGGTCAGAAAAATCCGATCAATCAGCTTGTAAGCCAGGGTCTCGATCAAATCTTCCTTGCTTTCCTGACACCAGTGGGTCAAATCATGAGCCAATTCTCCATAGTGGATAGAAGCTGTCAGGTCGCCTGTTTTAGCAGCCCGAGTCATATCATAGTCCAAAATCAGATCCAGCACAAAACGCTGGCCCAATTCCTTCTCTGCTCCAAACAGACCGTGATAGGCATACACTTCCAAATCCTTAATGCGTAGCTGATCCATTCTCTTATCCTTTCTGATTCAAGTTTCTGCATTTCATCCTTGATAAAACTATCTAGCCTTTCCCGACATGCTCCACCACTGATAAAATCAATGTCCCATCAGTTTGTAAGCTTCATTTTTCAGTTCCTTGTCCGTCGCTAAAACGCCGCGCGCTGCTGTAGTAACCGTTGCAGTGCCAGGCTTTCTGACTCCGCGCATATTCATACACATATGCTCAGCTTCCACCCAGACCAAGGCTCCTTGAGCACCCAGATAGTCCATCAAGGCTTCAGCAATCTCTACGGTCAATCGCTCTTGAATCTGCGGTTTCTTGGCATAAACCTCAACCGTTCGGGCCAGCTTGGACAGGCCTGCTACTCGACCATTAGGCACATAGGCGATGTGAACCTTCCCGTAAAATGGCAGGAAGTGGTGCTCACACATGGAATGAAAGAAAATATCCTTCTCCACTACCATATTATTGTCAATGATCTCAAAAGACTTAGCCAGATGTTCCTCAGCAGTCTCACCCAGCCCAGCAAAGATTTCCTGGTACATTTTAGCAATGCGCTGTGGCGTCTCCTGCAAGCCTTCGCGGTTTCCATCTTCTCCAACCGCCTCAATAATCTGGGCAACAGCTGCTTCAATTTTCTTCGTGTCCATATATACTCCTATGTTCGTTTTTATTTTTTGATAATTGACTTGACTGAGAAGGACGCTCAGCAAAGTCTAACTTGCGATTCTCAAGGATTGATTTTCTAACCTGAGCCAGAAAATAAAGAGAACCCGTAATCAGCAAAAGCTCATCTGACTCATGCTCTACTGCTAAATAATCGGCCAAATAATCCGGCCATTCTTTGTAAGAGAGACCTTGCTGCTCAGCTAGGGCTTGCATGCTCTCTTTAGAAAAACTCCGCGGATCATCAAAGGCTGTCAAGCTTATAGCTGCTTTGGGAATCTTTTGCAGCAGCTCCACCATATCATCCAAGGCCTTAGTTTGGATACAAGTAAATAAAATGTGCTTCTTATAAGTCGGATAATGCTGGTCTAATGTCGCTGCCAACGACCGCAGGGCATGAGGATTATGGGCTCCATCCAAAAGGATGAGCGGCTGATCCGATATTCTTTCCAAACGCCCTGGCCATATAGCAGCAAGCAAAGCCCTCTCAACCTCTGCTTTTGTCAATAAGGGCAGCGACTGCAGCTGGCAGTATAGGTCACACAAGTGCAGAGCTAGGCCAGCATTGTCCGCCTGATGCAGTCCCATCAGAGCTGTTTGATACGAGTCTTTGGCCCGATAGGCATTCGAAAAGGAAAAGCGCTCCCCTTTCTCTGACTCTTGATGTTCCACTTGATAAGCTCGAAACCAAGAAAAGAGCGGAGCATCTTTTTCAGCAGCCTTTTGCTCGACTACTGCCAGAGCCTCTGGCTCCAACCTACCGGTCACAAGGGGAACTCCAGGCTTGATAATGCCAGCTTTCTGCTTGGCAATAGCCTCTAGACTGTCACCCAGCAAGGCCACATGATCCAGACCTACTGTCGTGATTGCAGTCAGCAAGGGCTGGCAGACATTGGTACTGTCCAAAAGCCCACCCATGCCGACCTCGACAATAGCCACATCCACCTGCTGCTGAGCAAAATAATCATAAGCCAGAGCAGTCACAATCTCAAACTCAGTCACCCCCTGCAAGCTAGAGTCTGCCGCATACTGGGCCAAAAGCTCTTGGTAAAGAGACAGTAATCGCTGAAGATCTTGGTCGGAAATCGCATTGCCATTAATGGCAATCTGCTCATTGTAGCTGACTAGGTAGGGAGAGGTGAAAGTGCCAACACGCAGGGCTCGCACCTCCAAAAGTTGGCGCAGATGGGCAATGGTTGAACCCTTGCCATTCGTCCCGGCGATATGAATGACTGGCAGCTGCAAATGCGGATTGCCCCGCAACTCCAGCAAACGCTCCATCCGCTCCAAGCCAAAATTGGGACTGGCTGTCCGATAGGCTTCCAGCCAACTTAAATCAGGTAATTCTTGTTTTTTCATCTTACTTATACTGACCTAGATTGAGATCTTCTGTCTGCTGTGCTAGACGAATAGCATCGCCAACAGCAGCAGCCATCCGATGCTTAGCCACTTCGTGCACTCTGACAACTTCAATGCCTCTGCTGGCCGCAAGGCTAGTCAGATGAGCTGAAGCTGTATCACGGTTTTCGAAGCCTTCCTGAGTCTCAGGATTGACCTCAAAGCCACTTTCTTCTAAGATACTAACGAGAAACCGCTTACGAGAAACCCCAAGAAAAATAGGAAAACTAGCCTGATGGAGACTATCCAGCTCCTGCAAAATGAGAAGATTCTCCCGCTTGGTCAAACCGAAACCAATCCCTGGATCCAGCATGATATTATCACGCGAAAGGCCAGCATTTTCGGCCACCTTCAAAGATTTCTCAAAACACTTCCACATTAGTTCTGCAATCGGCAGCTCTGCAAAAAGAGATAACTCTTCCTTTGTGAAGGCTGAACCAAAGCCAAATTCTGGGAAAATTTTTGAGCTGGCATGTTGAGGACGAGCCATCACTGGATTAAACATGACAATGACTGGCGCGCCATATTTCGCAGCCGTCTCTGCCATCTTTTCATCACCCAAAAGACCGGTAATATCGTTGATGATATCTGCACCCGCAGCCAAAGCCGCTGCAGCCACTTCCGACTTCCAAGTGTCCACAGAAATCACAATATCACTTTCCCGACGAATAGCTTCAATGACCGGCACCACCCGTTCTATCTCTTCTTGAATAGCCACAAAATGACTGCCTGGCCGAGTAGACTCACCACCAATATCCAGCATGTGAGCTCCCTCAGAAATCAGCTTTCTAGCCTGAGCCAATGCCGTCTCAACCGTATTGTAGCGCCCACCATCTGAAAAGGAATCCGGCGTCGCATTGATAATGCCACAGAGGCCCGTTCGGCCATTTGGAGCAATTGCTTTTAGATTCACCATTTGACTTTCATCTCATTTCTATCGGCTGTTCTGCTCTTCAACAAAAAAGGCACACTCATCTAGTGTACCGCAAAGCTCTCAGCAGATGCAGCATCCAGTCCTATGAACTGCACTCGACTTCACAAGAAGACCTCATCTAGCCCCTTGTTTCATTTACCATTTTACCATAATTCTTCTATTTGACAAAACACTTTCTAAAAGCAAAAGGGTAAAAGGCTGAGAATAATCATATTTCTGAGAATATGGGCCAGCATAGACAGCTCCAAACGCTGAAAATAAGGCCTGAGGAGATGGGCAAAGACTAGTCCCAAAAGCAGATAGGAAAGAAAACACAGAGTTTCCTGAAGATTTTTCGCAAGGGAAAAGCAGAGCAAACCTAGTGCAATCCCCCAGCTCTTCCGATAGCGAAGAGAGGAGTCACTGTCAATAAATTTCGGTGCTGCAGGGGATAAAACGGCGATGTCAATCCCCAGAAGCAAAAGTGAAGATGACAGAAAACTCTCCGTCAGCATCTGCTCCACCGCCTGTCCTGACTGCGCCTCCTTGCCACACAGCAGAAGAACCCCCGCAGCATTGACCAAAATCATCAAAAAATACAAGAAAAGCAAGTCTCGATAGTTTCTTGACTGACGCAGAGAACCTTTGATTTCCTGAAGTTCTCTGGAAAAATAAAAGGCACAACAAAAAAGCAATCCCAGTAAGCCCACCATAAAAAGCAGATTAGCCTGACTAAAGACCAAGCGATGAGGCATTGGATGAAGCATGAGCAGCAGTCCCGTCTGAGTCAACATAGCCAGTAGTAACAATTGAATGATTTTCTCTAGTTTCAGCATATTCTCTCCATTCTTCCCTTATCATTATAGAAGAAGTAAGAGCAAGCTGGGAGAAATCCCCTCAAATGTCCTAATTTGTGCCTCAAATGACAAAAAAAGCAGATATTCTCTGCTTTCCTACTTGTTCACCAAACCTGTCAGTATCATGATGAGTACTGCAACTCCATTTCTCAGCATGTGTGCCAAAATAGACATTTCCAAACGCTTAAATATGTAAGCAACAGCAGCTAAAACAGCACCCATACCTGCATAGATAACAAAACTGCCGATATTGGTCGGACCATGAAAAAGACCGAAAAGAATAACTCCTACAACCAATCCCCAAACATAATGCTTGGTAAAAATCTTCTGAGGAATCAAGCCACGAAAGACTACTTCCTCCAAGATAGGAGCCTGAATCACAGCACCTACCACTAATAAAATCTTGGGTACATGCTGAAATAAAGCATTCAAGGCATCCTGATTAGCAGTGGAAATAGCTTGACCTTCCAGCAGCATAATAATTGCTCCCAACATGTTGACCCCAATCATGACAACATTAGAAACAGCTAACCAACCAAACGAAGACCATTTGAAGAAGCTAAAGTCTAAACTCAGCAGTTCTTCTTGCTTAGCCATTCTCAGAACAAAAAAGATAATCAAAAGATACACCACCAGCACAAAGATAGTCTGTCCAACTGAAAAACTCTTCTCAGAAGACGTCATCTGTCGGATAAATATAAATGGTATCTGGCTGAGAAATAAGACAAACAGAGTCAGTAGAATGTACTCTAATTTTTTTAGAATCGCTTTCATATCTTCCTCCTTTTCCCTCCTAGTATAGCTCAATTTTCTCTTTTTGTATAGACAATTCTTAACTGCAAGCATTTTGTATATCAAGTATTGAGAACAAGTGCTGATAGTGACTATGAGATAGAATCGCTCAGTTTTTACAAGGCCAACAACCAAGAAAAGCCTTTCTTAAAGCTTACAAAAAGCCCAGTCAAACTGAGCTTTTGGATTTTCTTAATTTATTGATTTTTGAAACGCTCGACATCACGCGCGATGACCAATTCTTCGTCAGTCGGGATAACCAAGACTTTGACCTTAGCATCAGGACTGGAAATCACCCCTTCTGCACCACGCACATTCTTTTCTGGATCTACGTTACAGCCAAACCAAGAAATACCATTAATAACCAGTTCACGAATGGTCACAGAATTTTCACCAATTCCTGCGGTAAAGATGATAGCATCAGCTCCATTCAAGACAGCAAGATACTGACCAATGTATTTTTGAATCCGGTCCACAAAAATGTCATTAGCTAATTGAGCCTTGGCATCACCTGCCCGCATTGCTTCATGAATATCACGCATATCACTAGACTTTTCAGAAACTCCCAGCAGGCCTGACTCACGGTTCAAGACGCGGCTAATATCTTCCGGAGTATTAAAGTCATCTGTGTATTGCATCAGGTAAGGAATGATGGCAGGGTCGATATCCCCTGTACGCGTTCCCATCATGACACCGCCAAGTGGTGTGAATCCCATAGATGTATCTACAGAAACGCCTTTATCAACTGCTGTGATAGAAGCTCCGTTACCGATATGGCAAGTGATAAGCTTGAGTTCTTCAATCGGACGACCCAAAACTTTCGCAGCTTCCTTGGCTACATACTCATGGCTGGTACCGTGAGCTCCGTACTTGCGGACCTTGTTTTCAGTGTAATATTTAGTCGGAATCGGATAGCGATAAGCTTTTTCCGGCATAGTTGTATGGAAAGAGGTGTCAAAGACTACCACGCTGGTAATGTCTGGCAGAATTTCTCTAAAAGCACGGATGCCTGCAGCATTGGCTGGATTATGCAATGGAGCTAGAAGAGACAACTCCTCTACCTTTTGAATCACTTCTTCATCAACGAGGGCTGAATCCTTAAAGTGTTCACCGCCAGCCACAACACGATGGCCCACACCGGTAATTTCATCATAAGATTCAATGATATTAAAGCGTTTCAAATCATCCAGCAAAATTTTTACGGCCTGCGTGTGATCTGCAATATCAAGAACCTGCTTTTCTGAACGGCCATCAAATTTCACTGTTGAAATAGAATCCTTGAGACCAATCCGTTCCAGCAAGCCCTTAGCCAAGACCTTTTCTTCCGGCATCAAGTAGAGTTGCCATTTTAGGCTTGAACTTCCTGCATTAATAGAAATTGTTTTCGACATTTCTTCACCTCTTTAAGCGTTTTCAAAATCATTATATCAAAATTTTGTTTGAATTTCACTATCTTTGTACCAGTTTTGAAAACTTTGACGGAATTTAAACATTTCATCATGATCCTGCAAATCCCGCAGAGGATAGATAAAAGGCTGAATGTTATTCGCTTCTTGCTTCCTCAAGACAAAAAGAGTTTTAGCATGCTTGCTGCTTGAGAAAATAGATTCTGGTAAGGTTATCATCGCAATAAACTGAGCCTTGGCGAGGAGCCATTTTTTCAGCAGAGGAGCTTGAGCGCTGGTCAAGAGATCATTTGGCGCCAGAAATATAGCATAACCACCTGGCTTCAGATATTTGAGCGATTGCTCCATCAGAAGATGATGGGCATAAGTGTGCTCATCCGGACTAGCCACTTCATATCGGGAGGCGATACTGTCGTCTGGATAATAACCAACCGGTAAATCACTGATAATGATATCACTCTCTTTCAGAACCTGAGGTCGAACTGCATCCCCCTGAGCAAAGTGAGCCTTAGAATTCATAACCTCTGCAATACTAGCAGAAAGGTCAATTAATAAATCATCTAGCTCCAGACCTAAGTAGTCAATCTTCTTTTGGGTATGATTGAGAATAGTCTCAGCCAAATTTCCTGTTCCGCTGCCGATTTCTAATACATCAGCTTCCTCTCCGTGAGCTAGCTGGTCCAATAAGAAAGTAATCAGAAAACCAATTGTGTCAGGTGTGAATTGATGATTGACCTGCATGGGCTCCGTCTGGGCAGCCTTCATCAGGATAAACTGATAAGCTCTCCGCCACTCTTCCTTGTTCAAATGCAGAGCGCGGATTTTTTCATCGTTGGCCAGAACTTCTTGTAAATCCGTATCTCCATCTAGGTAAATGCCGTTCTGCTCAATCAGAGCATCGTAAAAATTAGTCGACAGAGCGTTTTGGATATTCTGGACGTTTTCGAGAATCAGAGTATAAGCTTGTTCTATCTTTTCAAAATTCATGGAATCCTCCGTTCATCCTATCATACCAAAAATAAGGAACCTTTCCAAGATATATAAAATTACAAAGATTTTACAGTTATATTAGTCCGACTTACCAGCTTTGTCCGAAACCGCTCTCTCCTTTTTGTCAGTTGCTTTCTTGTCTTCCTTAGCTTTATCCTCATCCTTCTTAGAAATGACAAAAGTAAAAGAATAGGAATGACCGCTGCTGAGCTGACTGCTGATTTCCAGTTCCTTCCCTTGCCTGCGATAGACAGCCTTGCCCTGCTCAAACTCCATCTCACCGCTATCATCCTTGGCTGTAGCTTTTGTCAGAACTGCCATTGCATAGGCTTCCGTCCTTTCCCTGTTGAAAAGCTGCAAACGCTGACTGCTGACTTGACGGTTGAGATAAAACTGCAGGAGCAGGCTAAAGACTGCGGCCATCAGCAGCGCATACAGTAAAATCCCAGCCTCAACTTTCTTCTTCCACACGATAGACGAACTCCCTCTCTAAGCCTTTTTCAAAGCGAAAATGAAGATGGACAAGCTTACCTTCCTGACGGATGTCAGCTGCTTCCAAACCATAAATCATCGGCTGGTAGCCTCGACCGCTCTTATCTGTTTTACGGAAATCATCGCCCTTGGATTTCCCTAGAGCCAAGTCCCTGCCATCCTGTCTGATGTAGATTTTGTTGTCTTCAACCTTATCAAATTGACTTCGCGAAAGCTCCGTCTCCAGTTGGTCGGCAAACAAAAGCCACTCTTGTTGTTGATTGTTCTCCTGCTGATGCAGTTCTGAAGATAAGAGCTGGGTCATAGCCTGAAAGACTAACACCCCGCCACTGAGAACCAGCAAGGCTACTAAAGCCTCCAAGAGAGTAAAGGCTTTGACTTTAAGGTTTTTGGACACGGATGACTACCTCCCCTTCGTGATAGACTAGCAGCTGCTTATCTGTCTTAAGCTGACGCACAGCAATTCCATTGATATGAAGCTCTTCTTGTCCTGTTTGCAGGGCCATACGAGCTACCCGAAGCACCTCTTCCTGCTGCAGAAGGATCTGCTGCTCTTTACGAGACTGGCTAATCTGTCCCAAAAGCAGACTGGCAATAGCCGCAAAAACTGCCATGGCCACCAGAGCTTCCAGCAGAATGCTAGCCTGAAGATGTCGTCTTTTTAAACTTTCCGTTGCCCATATAAAGCTGGTAAACAACTGTCCTGTCCTCCGTCTGAAAAATAATCTTGCTGAGTGATGAATTCCCACCAGCCCGGTCAAACAGAATGACCTGCTGCTCATGTTCCTGCAAAGTTTGCGGAAAATCCAGTTCTTGATAGCCATTGGAAATCTGCCGTCCTGAAATCTCCAGAGAAAGCTTCTCATGCCCAGCTAAGCTCAGCCTCTGCGTCTCCTGATAGAGCCGCTCAAATTCTAAAAAGAAGAGTTGCTCTTGAACCTGATTGAAGCCAGCCCTCACCGATCCAGATAATCCTAGTAGTAGAAAACTAACAACAAAAAGAACGAGGAGACTTTCCAGCAGGGTAAAAGCCTTAATTGGCAACCGCTTGAGTTTCGCCACTGTGTTTTCCATAGTAAGCCTTATATGAATCTGCCTGCTTCTGGCTGATATTTCCTGCGCTGACTAGCTTGCTCAGGCTAGCCTTTTCATTGGTATTCTTCAGTTCATAAAGCTCCGCCTGGCTTTCTACCACCTTGACCACCGCTGCAGTTCCTGTATCTGAAACAGCATCTTTTTGCTTGGTCAAATTAGGAACAAAGAGCAGCAAGAGAACGCTGATAACCAGCAAGACAATCAGCATTTCCACAAGGGTGAATGCTTGAACTTTTAAGGTGTTAAGTTTTTTCATTATAAATGAACCTCCATATTCTGATAAATGGGCAAGAGCATTGCCGCATAGAGTAAAACAATCACTAAGGCAACAAAAATAAATACGAGGGGCTGAATGAAATTCATGGCCCGATTGATACGTAGGAAAAATTCCTCCCAGGTCTTTTCGGCATAGACTTCCAGTTCGCTACCTAACTTGGACTTGACCTCACCATACTCAATCATCAAAGACAATTCTTTCTTAAAGAATGGATAGCTAGCCACCTTGTCCGCATAGCCTTGACCAGCTTGCAAAGCGGCAGCCATGTCTGCTCCGATCTCCTGAAAGAGTTGGGACGGTTGATCCTGCATAATCGCAAAAATCTGACTCAGTTCCAAGCCCTGACCAATCATATTTCCCCATTCACGAGCATAATAAGCAGTCAAGTAGGCCTGGACCAAACGTCCAATAAAAGGCAGAGCTGCTAGTTTGCTGAAAAAACGAATCTTTGATGACTTTCGATAGTAAAAGAGAGCCACTGAAACCAAGACAGCTAAAGCAAGGCTGCTCCACAAAAAGATCTGAGGCAGGTGATTAATCAGCCGAGTAGCTAGATTCTGGCTGTCCAATTGAGGCAGAAGATAGTTGCGCAATCCCAGCATGATAAGGACCAAAAAGCCCAGCAGCATGAGAGGATAGGTCCCCACCTCTATCAATTTTTTCTTAACCTTGGATAGATTTTCCAGATAGGCCTCAATTTTGCCTAGACTTAGAGTCAGATTGCCATGCAGCTCAGATAAGGACAGCTGGGTTACAACACTGTCAGAAAATCCCAGCCGACTGACAATCTCTGAAAAGGACTGACCAGCTGACAAGCCTGCCCGCATTTCTGCCACATAAGCCTCCTCCAGCAAGGCACTTCGCCTCAGAAAGTCTACAATCTCTGCTAAGTGAAAACCGCTGCTGAAGAGATTATGAAAGAGCTCAATAATCTTTTTTTGCTTAGGCGTAGACAATTTTTTCGGTCTGCCTTTGCTCAGCACTGATATGTCCTTCTGCAAAAAGCTGATCAATCTGCTGATTCCAGACTGCGGCTTCGTGCTCTTGATAATTTTGACTGACAAAATCAACGACACCTCCTCCCCCAATTAAACGCTGGTAACAAACACCTTGTAGCACCATTCTTAGCTCGTCCTCACTAACGCCCAATTCCAAAAGTCGCTCATAGACACCTCGAACACTCTTAGCATGAATCGTTGAAAAGACCGTAGCTCCAGTCAAACTTGCCCGAACCACTGCTCTAGCTGTCTCTCTATCACGGATTTCCCCTATAATCAAGAGATCCGGCCGATGTCGCAGAGACAGCTTAATCAGACTATCATAAGTCATGCCAATAGTTTCGTTCAGCTGCAGCTGCAGCATAGCCTCTTGCTTAATCTCAACCGGATCTTCAATTGACATGACTTGCTGACCAGAAAATTTAAGCTGAGCCAAATGGTACATCAAAGTCGTCTTGCCACTGCCGACTGGACCCGAGAAAAGATAGAGACCGCGAGCCTGAATTTTCTTGCGTAGCTCCGGCAATTGCTCAAACCAAAAGCGTAGCTCCCTGTCTTCATCATGCAGAAGTCGGATGACCAGACTTTCAAAACCACGGTAATCACCAACTGTTGACAGCCGGATTGAAACCTTGGCTTCCTCACAGTCATAATCGCAAGACCCCAGCTGACTGCGGCGCTTCTCTCCAACATTCATACCTGCGACAAACTTAAAGTGGCTGATAACCGCTGACAGAAGCTCAAAATCATAAGCCTTTATAAAGCGACGTTCATCACCAATCCTCATATAAAGCTCATAGCAGGTAGTCTTAGGAATGAGGTAAATATCCTGCGCCCCTTCTTTTCGAGCCTGCCTAATCATCTCTTTTGCGATTTCTTGAACCATACATCCTCCTCACCTTACTATTCGCAAAAAATCCAGAAAAAGAAAAAAACAGCGGAAGAAACTTAACTTCTAACAAGTTAGGTCTCTTCTGCTGCTCTATTATCAGATTTGCAAAATATATTCTGTCGATTTAAAGAGGCTTAGCGGATTTTAGTTTAGTTGAGCAAGCTCGGTGCTTTTCAAGACCGTTCTGCTTAGTATAGCCCGGGCGGTATTTGCTTTTAGGAATCTTGCACTCATTCTCCAGCAAAAACAGAGAGTGGTATTGCTGAACATTCTCATCGCACTCCTCGCACCAGCGCTGATCCTCCGGATCCCAAAAAATTGTCATCAAATCACTGCGGCTCTTATACAAAGGTGACTGGTCTGCCATTTGCAGCCAACGGCTTTTATAATATTTAAGGGCTTGATAATAATCATCGAAGTGCTTCTTTGCAACGACATCTTCTTCCCAGCCATCCAGGAACCACCACGGTTCATAGTCCCCGTACATCTCAATTACACAATACATACTCGTCCTCTCTTTGTACCGTATATTATATATGAATTCTTTGACGAACAAAACTATTTTGCTCAAAATCAGAAAACAAGAACTTTATTGGAACAGAGACAAGCACATCGCTCTTCATAATATGAAGAGTAACCTCATGGATAGTGTTCTTAACCATGCGAACAAATAGTGTCGGACCATTTGAACATATGACAGACTTCTCAACATCTAGAAACTGAGTAAGTCCTGATTTAACATAAACACAGGCTTTCTATTTTAACGGTTTGTGAAATAAACCTCAATCTTTTTATTCAAAAAAGGTGAGACAAATGTCATTTTGTCCCACCCTATTGTCTGCATGATCTTAAGCAAAATTTTCATCTTGCTTGTTTCTGCATTATAAAGTTTCTAAAGCAATCATTGTAGTCACAGCTGCGTCATAGTAATTGTCTGACGGCAAACCTTGCATGAAGAGATATTTATTCTGCTGAACTAATTTGCGGAATTCAATGTTGTTATTAGCCGCATAGAATACTGGAGCAGTAAAGCTGCCAGCCTGATTGCTATTGAGAGCCTTGCCTTTCAGATTATAACCAGCATAAATCTTTTCTTGATTGAGGAAGAAGTTCAACATCTTCTTCAGCATTTTTTGACTTTTTTCATCCTTGCTTTGAGCCAGGTTGTAAGGGAGGCGGCAAGCGTTATAAGAATAATAGCCATCATTTGCAGACTCTACTGTATCAGGCTCAGCAGCCCGAACTTTGTCACCCTCAACCCAGATAAAGTCTGGTATCAAACCAGTCTTGTTATCAGCGCTGATTGCTTCAAGTTTGCTGAGCATATTATCTCGGATTGTCAGCCACTGCTTATCTTTGGTCAACTCATAGAAAGCCTGGAACTGTTGCGGCAAGGTATCAGAAGTCCGCATGAGATTATAAAATTTCGATTCTGCATTTGCCCAGTTCCCAACCGTCAAAACGCCATTGCTTTCATTATAGTTATAAGCCAAGACATCTTTCAGAATAGCCTGAGCCTGAGCTTGGTATTCTTTAGCCTTGTCCGGCCACTGTTTAGCCGCCTGAATCAAAGCATAGGCAATGTAGAGATCGCCGTCTGTAGCATTGTTTTCGTCTTCATGATTGCTCTTCCCGTCCTTAATCGTCTGCTTCCAAGACATGAGTTGGGTATCTTTCAGACGATGAGCTAGATAATATTGGTAGAGCTTTTCAAAATCAGAAGAACTGGCATCGCCTTGCTTAGCTGCATCCACAGCAATCACCATGCCATAACCCTGTGCCTCAGACAGCACAACATCTTCAGTCTTACTGTTTGTCGTCCTAATATAAGACAATTTGTCCTTGGTTACGACATATTCTTTAGACCATTGGCTGTATATCTTCTTTTTGATATTAGGAGTACTGCCCATGCGGGTGTACAAGAGGATACTAGCCAAGACAGCCAGAATTATCACAAACCAAATAAATCTTAATCTTGTTCTTTTCACACTTTCTCCTAACCTGCAAATCGTTTTGTTTTAACCCACTTGGTTTCTTTCCGCTTCAAAATCTTGTCCAAGATAACAGATCCTACTGCATCTAAAGAGACAACGATAAAGAGCTGAGAGTAAGTCAAATAGGACACAAGGGCCAGCCAAATCTGTTTGGTTGTCGCCTGTCCAAACTGAGAAGCCAGGGCGATATTGATCTGCAAAAGATAAAGCAAAATCATCAGAAGCCAGTTAAAGAGCATCAGCTGGACGATATAGATATTCTGAGCATCAAAAGCGAAAGGAATCCGCACATCCGGGATAAAGAGCTGGGTAATCATCGCCGCTACATTGGCAAAGAAAACCAAGTCAGATAAGACAATCGCCAGATTGAACCAGAAGAAGATACAAGAATAATTAAACACTTCCAGTTTCACGCGCCAGTTACCGCCGCTAAAGAGATGCTTGAAGTTGTCAATAACCACCTCGTAATTTCCCTTAGCCCAGCGCTTACGCTGCAAGTAGTAGGACTTGAGGGTCTCAGGTTCTTGCTGGAAAGCCTCTGAGTTATAAGCCAAGGCAATCAGCTTGCCGCTCTGCATAATCTTAAAGGAAATTTCCGTGTCCTCTGTCAAGGCACCGTTTTTCCAACCACCAATACTCTTAACAAACTCCGTGTTAATCAAGAAGTTCGTACCTGGAATCCGTCCAATCTTGAAGAGATGCCACATACCTACGTGGTAAACACGCTGAGTCACAACGATTTCTTGGTTGATACAGCGAGTCAGGAAGTTCTGGTTGGCATTGCGGGTCTTATTGCGTCCAAAGGAAGCAACGTGACGTTCTGGATCTTCTAAGACTTTCTTGACTAGGAAGTAGAGGGCATTCTTTTCTGGCATGGCATCCGCATCATAGACACAGATATATTCACCTTTGGCCATCTTCAGGGCATCATTCAGCACCCCTGCCTTACCTCCCGTACCAGTACGATCTGTAATTATAACATTGCGTCCAGCATACTCAGGCATCGCCTGTACTTTCAGCATTTCCTGATAGGTATCGTCCGAGCAGTTGTCCGCAAAGAGCAGCACTTCCACTCGGTCATGAGGATAGTCCAAATCCAGAATGGCCTTAGTTGTCTGAGCGATAACCACATCTTCATTGTGGGCTGGGACAACGACTGTAACCATAGGATAATGTTCCAATGGGCTGGTATCCACGTTGAAGTCACTGCGTTTCATCCAGAAATGCACGGAAGAGCATAGAATAACCAAAGCCCAAGCCAGAGACATCCAGATGGAGAACAGAGTGACAATCATAATAAGTTGACTAATCATGACGAGTCACCGCCCTAAAATTTTTATTGACCCGATTGTAAATAACCAGATAATAAATGAAGAGGACCAAAAAGCTAATAGCAAAAAAGATACTTAGCACCATAGAGATGATAAAAAATACTTCTGTTAAAGACATGTGTTTACCTCCTAGTATTCTACGATAATGTCGGTTTCAAGCTGACGCTCCAGATTGCTCAAAGCGTCATCAAAATTATGGAATTTGTCAATGTTTTGAGCGTTCAATTTTAAACTGCCGGACTGAAACTGAATTTTTTGGTCAGTTTTCTTATTCTCAAAGTGCATCATCGTTAAATCGTCACGCACTTTCTCTTGGAAATATTCCTTGACTTCCTGATCCAGATCTTCTACCAGAACGAGAAAGTTACCATTGGATACATAGTAAACTGTTTCTACATTCTGGAAGTCCCAGTTAAGCAGTCGTAAAATTCTCTTGAGCATCCGCTTGTACTCCCGAGAGTGAATTTGATAAAAATGATGATTGTGTGCCCAATGGACCAGCAAAGCCTGAAAGGCTGGAGCTTGTTTCTGATTTACTTTCTGAACCATTTCTTCATAAGCCTCAGCAGCATCTTCACTGTCATCCTGCACTAATCCCAAGCGCTGATGGAGATAGAAATTCACTCGGCTGGTCAGCCAAGCGCTGACAGGGAAGACGTAAAGCAAGAAGAGAACCTGATTGTCCGGTAGATAGGTTACATCAAAGAGCAAGATTAAAGTTGCGATAACCACACCCAGAATCATAGCCCATGTCACCAAGAGATCAGATAGGACAAAGACACTAAAAATACCTAATAAAATCAGCGCGATTCCGATATAAAATATGTTAGCTGCAAAATTCCAACTGTAGAAAAGAATTAGTCCAATTGCCAGTACAAAGACGGCTAATGATTTTTCTAGTCCTTTTTTCCTAAACATTCTTTACTCCTGTCTTAAATTCTTCCGGCCTAGCCGTCTGCTTAAAATAGTGGGCAATAGCTTGAGCAATCCGCTCAGAAGCCTTACCGTCACCATACGGATTGCTGGCTTGGGCCATTTCCTGATAAAGTGACTCATCTGTCAGCAGGGCTTCCATTGCCTCTGCTACTGCTTGAGTTTCTGTACCGACCAGCTTCAAGGTGCCGGCTTCAACTCCTTCTGGTCTCTCTGTTGTATCACGAAGTACCAGTACAGGCTTACCTAAGGAAGGTGCTTCCTCTTGTACTCCGCCTGAGTCTGACATGATGAAGTAGCTTTTAGCTGCGATATTATGGAAATCCAACACGTCTAAAGGCTCAATCAGATGAATTTTCTCATTGTCACTCAGAATTTCTCTAGCCGCTTCCTGAACCGCTGGGCTCAGGTGAACGGGATAGACAATTTCCACATCATCATGGGCATCTACAATCTGCCGTAGAGTTCGAAAGACTCTCCTCATCGGCTCACCTTGATTTTCCCGGCGATGCATGGTCACCAAAATCATCTTGCGAGCTGGATCAATACGGTCAAGCACCTCGTGCTGATAATCAGCCTGGACGGTCAGCTTGAGAGCGTCGATAGCTGTATTTCCTGTCACAAAAACTGTTTCTGCTGGATGGTTTTCCTTGAGCAAGTTAGCCTTACTCTGTTCTGTTGGTGCAAAATACAAGTCGGTCAAAGAGTCGGTCATCTGACGATTCATTTCTTCTGGGAAAGGAGAGTATTTATTCCAAGTCCGCAACCCAGCTTCTACGTGGCCGATACGAACTTGATTATAAAACGCTGCAAGACTAGCTGCAAAGGTCGTTGTCGTATCACCGTGCACCAGCATAATATCTGGCTTGTTTTCCTTTAAGATATCATCTAGCTTATGCAGGATCTTGACAGTAATATCTGTCAGGGTTTGATTCTTCCCCATAATATCCAAATCATAGTCAGGCTTAATCTTAAAAGTTTCAAGTACCTGATCCAACATCTGACGATGCTGAGCAGTCACAACTGTTGTCGTCTCAAACAAGTCTGCCTGCTTCTTCAGTTCAATAACCAGTGGAGCCATCTTAATTGCTTCTGGACGAGTTCCAAAAACAACCATTACCTTAATTTTCTTCATTTTTCCTCACCAAAAATCAACATTGTTATATTAACTTTTTACTAAAAAATGTTTGTTTTAAGTAACCTTAGTTATTTTACCATCAAGCGTTTCAATAATCAAAGCATGAACTATTATTTTATACTTTCTTAATAGTAATTTACATGTTGGTAACTTATTTAAGATTATTTTAATTTTCTTAACTTAACTGTAACTTAAAATTACTGAAATTTTTCGGTTTTCTCAAAAAAATAAATAAAAAGGAAAGAACTTATAGGCTTAAAGTCCTGTTTTATGCAGAATTTCTTGGTTTTTGCCTATATTTTTTAATATTTATTCATTGTAATAAAATATTATTCTATTTGTAATCTAATTGTTTTCTATTCTTTATATTTCAAAATCCTCCCTTCATGAATGAGCTGGCTAGATAAATGCCAGCTACTGTTCTCTACAATCTTCGACCACTACCATTAAAACCAACCTCCTCTTTTTTTAAATTTCAAACCTGCCTCTCCTACTATTTTAGGATTTTTAAAATAGTATAACCTAGCGCTATCATACTACAAAAAACCAGCTACCTCCCTGATTAAAAATAAATATGGCATCTTGCATCATAGAAAAACTGAAATAGAAAATCTCGAGTGTTTCTTCTATAGTTGTTTATCCATAAAGGAGAGCTTAAAAACAACTTTCTAAGTATATTATAGGATGGTATTTAGTAGCTAGCAAGAAATTATCGGCTACAACAAAAAATCCCTCCCGAAAATCGGGAGGGAAAGTTCTTTATTTAAGAACAATATTTTCTTCAGTTTCAAATCCACCTGGCAGTTCTGTCACTTCGTCGATAATTTCAACTTCATTAACAGCCTGAGGCTCTAAATTGCGATAGCGGGCCATACCAGTACCAGCTGGGATAATCTTACCGATGATAACATTTTCCTTGAGTCCGAGCAGGTGGTCTTTCTTACCACGGATAGCAGCATCTGTCAAGACACGAGTTGTTTCCTGGAAGGAAGCTGCAGACAAGAAGCTGTTTGTCTCAAGGGAAGCCTTAGTGATTCCCATGAGGACTGGACGAGCTGTCGCAGGCACACCACCTGAGATAACCACATCACGGTTAGCATCTGTAAAGTCTGTGATATCCATGAGAGTTCCCATAAGAAGATCTGTATCTCCTGGATCCATGACGCGCACCTTGCGAATCATTTGACGAACCATTACCTCGATGTGTTTGTCACCGATTTCTACCCCTTGGCTACGGTAAACTTTTTGTACTTCAGCAAGCAGGTAAGTTTCAACAGACAAGACATCACGGACAGCTAGCAAGTGCTTAGGTTGGATAGAACCTTCAGTCAAGGCAGCACCACGAGAGACTTGGTCACCCACTTCAACCTTCATGCGGGCTGTAAATGGTACCACATATTCACCTTCGCCAGTTTGGCCTTTAACAAAGACCTTCTTGGTACGAGTAGATGCATCTTCTTCGATAGCAGTAACTTCACCCTTGACTTCAGTGATGACCGCTTCCCCTTTCGGATTGCGGGCTTCAAAGATTTCTTGGACACGAGGGAGACCTTGCGTGATATCGGTATTAGAGGCAACACCACCCGTGTGGAAGGTACGCATGGTCAGCTGTGTACCAGGTTCCCCGATAGATTGAGCAGCGATGGTTCCGACTGCTTCACCGACTTCAACCGCATCACCCGTTGCCAAGTTGATACCGTAACAGTGACGACAGACACCGTGGCGGGTGTTACATGTAAAGACGGAGCGGATTGTCACTTCTTCAACACCAGCATTAACGATTTCACGTGCCTTGTCTTCGGTGATCAATTCATTTGGACCAATAATGACAGCACCAGTTTCTGGATGTTTAACTGTTTTCTTAGTGTAACGACCATTTAGGCGCTCTTCCAGAGACTCGATCATTTCCTTGCCTTCTGTGATAGAAGTGATGAGCAAGCCGCGATCTGTACCACAGTCATCTTCACGGATAATCACATCTTGGGCAACGTCAACCAGACGACGAGTCAGGTAACCTGAGTCGGCAGTCTTAAGGGCCGTATCGGTCATACCCTTACGAGCACCGTGGGTAGAGAAGAACATTTCCAGAACGGACAGCCCTTCACGGAAGTTAGACAAGATTGGCAATTCCATGATACGTCCATTTGGCGCAGCCATCAGACCACGCATACCGGCCAATTGAGAGAAGTTAGAGATGTTACCCCGGGCTCCAGAGTCCATCATCATAACGATAGGGTTCTTCGGATCCTGGTTGGCAACCAGACGTTTTTCCAATTTCTCACGAGCTGCCCGCCACTCAGCAGTAACTGCATTGTAGCGTTCGTCATCAGTAATCATACCGCGGCGGAATTGTTTAGTAATTTGTTCAACACGCTTATGGGATTCTTCAATAATCTCAGCCTTGTCTTCGACAACTGGGATATCAGCGATACCTACTGTCAGACCAGCCAAAGTAGAATGGTGATAACCCAAGTTCTTCAAGCGGTCAAGAAGAGCAGATGTTTCTGTTGTACGGAAGCGTTTAAAGATTTCCGCAATGATATTACCAAGATTTTTCTTCTTAAACGGAACATTGATCTCAAGCTGCTCAATAACTTCCTTGATGTCTTGTCCTGACTCCAAGAAGTACTTAGCTGGCACACCTTCTGTCAAGTTAGCATTAGTCGGCTCTTGCAAGTAAGGCAATTCCTCTGGCATAATCGCGTTAAAGAGAATTTTACCAACAGTTGTAATCAAAATCTTATGCTTCTGGTCTTCAGTCCAAGGTTTATTAAGACTGTCCGTTGCGATACCAACACGAGTATGCAAGTGAACATAGCCATTACGGAGGGCCATGACCGCCTCATCCATATCCTTGAAAATCATGCCTTCGCCTTCGCGGCCAGCCTCTTCCATGGTCAGGTAGTAGTTCCCCAAGACCATATCCTGAGATGGTGTTACAACTGGCTTACCATCTTTCGGATTCAAGATGTGCTCAGCAGCCAGCATGAGGATACGAGCTTCAGCTTGGGCTTCCTCTGACAATGGTACGTGGATGGCCATTTGGTCACCGTCAAAGTCAGCATTGTAGGCTTCACAGACCAGCGGATGCAAACGAAGAGCTTTACCATCAATCAGAACTGGCTCGAAGGCCTGAATTCCCAGACGGTGAAGGGTCGGTGCGCGGTTAAGAAGCACTGGGTGTTCCTTGATCACTTCTTCCAGAATATCCCAGATACGCTCGTCTCCACGCTCTACCAAGCGTTTGGCAGCTTTAACGTTCTGCACGATATCGCGAGCAACGATTTCCCGCATCACAAACGGCTTGAAGAGTTCAATCGCCATTTCACGCGGCACACCACATTGATACATTTTCAATGTAGGACCAACAGCGATAACGGAACGACCTGAGAAGTCAACCCGTTTACCCAGCAAGTTTTGACGGAAACGCCCTTGTTTTCCTTTGAGCATGTGGCTCAGAGACTTAAGTGGACGGCTGCCTGGTCCTGTAATCGGACGGCCCCGACGACCATTATCAATCAAAGCGTCAACCGCTTCTTGAAGCATCCGCTTCTCATTTTGAACGATGATACCAGGGGCGTTGAGTTCAAGCAAACGAGCCAAACGGTTGTTCCGGTTGATAACCCGGCGATAGAGATCATTGAGGTCAGAAGCCGCAAAACGACCACCATCCAGCTGAACCATCGGACGCAAATCTGGCGGAATAACCGGCAGGATATTGAGAACCATCCATTCTGGCTTATTGCCAGACTTGTAGAAAGCATCCAAGACGTCCAAACGACGGACAGCCTTGATCCGTTTTTGACCTGAAGCAGTTTTCAATTCTTCTTTTAGGACAGCAATCTCAGCTTCCAAGTCCACTTGTTTCAAGAGATCTTGAATAGCTTCTGCTCCCATTTTGGCTACAAATGAGCCTGCGCCGTACTCGCGTAAACGCTCACGGTACTCACGCTCCGTCATGATTGACTTGTGCTCTAGCGGTGTATCCTTAGGATCAATCACCACATAAGCCGCAAAATAAATGACTTCTTCCAGGGCACGTGGGCTCATATCCAAAGTGAGTCCCATGCGGCTTGGAATTCCTTTAAAGTACCAAATATGTGAAACAGGTGCCTTCAATTCGATATGACCCATGCGCTCACGGCGAACCTTGGCGCGGGTTACTTCAACACCACAGCGGTCACAGACGATTCCTTTGTAACGAATCCGTTTGTACTTACCACAGGCACATTCCCAGTCCTTTGTTGGACCGAAGATCACTTCGTCAAAAAGGCCTTCGCGTTCTGGTTTCAGGGTTCGGTAATTGATTGTTTCAGGTTTCTTCACTTCCCCATAAGACCATGAACGGACCTTGTTAGGAGAAGCTAGGGTGATTTGCATACTTTTAAAACGATTTACATCAACCACTATTTCTTACCTTTCTTCATTTTCTAATCAGTGTGTATTCTTATTCTTTTCCTTCAGCCTCAAAAGCTGCTTTCGCTTCTTGAGCTGCTTTTTCACGCGCTTTTTCAAGATCGTCAACGTGAATCACATCATCATCTTCACCTTCGTCTAGGTCACGCAGTTCTACTTCATTGTCATCTTCATCGAGAACGCGCATGTCCAGACCAAGAGATTGCAATTCTTTGACAAGAACGCGGAAGGATTCTGGCACACCTGGTTTTGGAATTGGTTTCCCTTTGGTAATAGCTTCATAAGCCTTCAAACGTCCATTGACATCATCTGACTTGTAAGTCAAGATTTCTTGCAGAACGTTAGAAGCACCGTAAGCTTCCAAGGCCCAAACTTCCATCTCACCAAAACGTTGTCCACCAAACTGAGCTTTACCTCCAAGCGGCTGTTGGGTAACCATTGAGTAAGGACCTACTGAGCGGGCATGGAGTTTGTCATCTACCATGTGGTGGAGCTTGATCATGTACATGACACCGACAGATACACGGTTGTCAAACGGCTCACCGGTACGTCCGTCATAGAGAATAGTCTTGGCATCACTATCCATACCAGCTTCGCGCACTGTATCCCAGAGATCTTCTGAGCTTGCTCCATCAAAGACTGGAGTTGCAATATGGATGCCCAAGTTACGTGCTGCCATACCAAGGTGAAGCTCCATAACCTGACCAATGTTCATACGAGATGGTACCCCGAGTGGATTCAACATGATATCAACTGGTGTTCCATCTGGCAAGTAAGGCATGTCTTCCACAGGAACGATACGGGATACAACCCCCTTGTTTCCGTGACGACCAGCCATCTTATCTCCGACCTTAATCTTACGTTTTTGAGCGATGTAGACGCGAACCAGCATATTAACGCCAGATTGCAGTTCATCACCATTAGCACGGGTAAAGATCTTCACGTCACGAACCACTCCGTCGGCACCGTGTGGCACACGCAGAGAGGTATCGCGGACTTCACGAGACTTGTCTCCGAAGATAGCGTGCAAGAGACGTTCCTCAGCAGAAAGATCTTTTTCACCCTTAGGGGTAACTTTACCTACTAAGATGTCGCCTTCCTTGACTTCCGCCCCAATGCGGATAATCCCCATTTCGTCCAGATTGCGTAGGGCATCTTCCCCTACGTTTGGAATTTCGCGGGTAATTTCTTCTGGGCCAAGCTTGGTGTCGCGAGTTTCTGATTCGTATTCTTCCAAGTGAACAGAGGTGTAGACATCGTCTTTCACCAGACGCTCACTCATGATAACCGCATCCTCGAAGTTGTAACCTTCCCATGTCATGTAGGCAACGATTGGGTTTTGTCCCAGGGCCATTTCTCCATTTTCCATAGAAGGTCCGTCAGCGATAAAGTCGCCTTTTTCAACGACATCGCCAACTTTTACCAAGGTACGTTGGTTGTAAGCAGTTCCTGAGTTCGAACGGCGGAATTTTTGAATTTGGTAAACATCAAGAGAACCATCTTCACGGCGGACTTCAACCTTGTCTGCATCCGCATAGGTAACCTTACCATCATGCTGAGCAATAACCGCTGCACCAGAGTCGTGGGCAGCTTGGTATTCCATACCAGTACCAACATAAGGTGCTTTTGGATCAATCAAAGGCACAGCCTGACGCTGCATGTTGGCACCCATGAGAGCACGGTTGGAGTCGTCATTTTCTAAGAAAGGAATACATGCTGTCGCTACGGCAACTACCTGCTTAGGCGATACATCCATGTAGTCTACTTGGTCTGATGGGAATTCTTGGTTATTACCTTGGTGGCGTCCCATAACGATAGGCTCTGCAAAGCCACCTTTTTCATTCAGCTTAGAGTTGGCCTGCGCTACGATAAATTCATCTTCCTCATCAGCTGTCAACCAAACGATTTCGTTGGTTACCACGCCAGCTTCACGGTCTACCTTACGGTAAGGAGTCTGAATAAATCCGTATTTGTTAAGGTGTCCATAAGAAGACAAGTTATTGATCAAACCAATGTTTGGTCCTTCAGGCGTTTCAATCGGACACATACGACCGTAGTGAGTATAGTGCACGTCCCGCACTTCATAACCAGCGCGGTCACGTGTCAAACCACCGGGTCCCAAGGCAGACAGACGACGCTTATGAGAAAGCTCAGACAGTGGATTGTGTTGATCCATGAACTGTGACAACTGTGAAGAACCAAAGAATTCTTTAATGGCTGCAGTTACTGGACGGATATTAATGATTTGCTGTGGAGTCAATACTTCATTATCCTGAACAGACATCCGTTCACGGACATTACGCTCCATCCGAGAAAGTCCAAGACGGACTTGGTTAGCCAAAAGCTCACCAACAGCACGAATACGACGGTTCCCCAAGTGGTCAATATCGTCCACACGACCAATACCTTCAGCCAAGTTGAGGAAGTAGCTCATCTCAGCCAAGATGTCAGCTGGTGTTACAATCCGTACCTTGTCAGAAGGATTTGCGTTACCAATGATAGTCACAACGCGGTCTGGATCAGTTGGTGCCACAACCTTGAACTTCTGCAATTCTACAGGGTCTGTCAAGACAGCTGAGTCGTTTGGAATATAAGTGATTTTATTCAAACCATTGTCCAGCTGCTCTGCAATGCTGTCAATGACACTGCGGGTCATAACTGTACCAGCTTCAACCAAGATTTCTCCTGTTTCAGCATCTACCAATGGCTCTGCAATGGTTTGGTTCAGCAAGCGTGTCTTGACGCTGAGTTTCTTATTAATCTTGTAACGACCAACTGCTGCCAAGTCATAACGATGCGGATCAAAGAAACGCGCTTCAAGAAGGGAACGAGAACTTTCAGCCGTCTTAGGCTCTCCTGGACGAAGACGCTCATAGATTTCTTTCAGAGCTTCATCTGTACGGGAGTCCATTGGGTTCTTGTGGATATCTTTTTCGATGGTATTGCGTACCAAGTCGCTGTCACCAAAGATGTCCAAGATCTCATCATCTCCTGAGAAACCAAGCGCACGCACCAGAGTGGTAAAAGGAATCTTCCGTGTCCGGTCAATACGAGTGTAGGCAATGTCTTTTGAGTCTGTTTCCAACTCTAACCAAGCTCCGCGGTTAGGAATAACCGTTGAACCGTAGCCAACTTTTCCGTTTTTGTCAACTTTATCGTTAAAATAAACCCCTGGAGAACGCACCAACTGGGATACGATAATCCGCTCACCACCATTGATGATGAAGGTTCCCATTTCAGTCATGATTGGGAAATCGCCAAAGAAGACTTCCTGAGTCTTGATTTCACCAGTTTCCTTGTTAATCAGACGGAAGGTTACAAAGATTGGCGCTGAGTAGCTGGCATCGTGGATACGTGCTTCTTCCAGCGTATATTTAGGCTCACGGATTTCATAGCCAACAAATTCCAATTCCATGGTGTCGGTAAAGTTTGAAATAGGAAGTACATCTTCAAAGACTTCCTTCAGACCATGATCCAAGAAATCTTGGAACGAATCCGTTTGGATTTCAATCAAATTTGGTAAATCAAGAACTTCCTTAATTCTTGAAAAACTACGACGGGTACGGTGTTTACCGTATCGAACTTCATGTCCTGCCAAGTTTTTACTCCTTTATGATAAGATACTAAGCCCTTGATAAAGCGAGAAGAAGCATATCTTTACCTCACGCTTTTTAGAGCGAGTTCTGTGAAATGTTTTCAGAGAAAAATCCTCTGTCATTTACAACGCTGCAAAACAGCCACAATCAGTCCCTTTTGTTTAATTTTCAGAAAAATTAAATTATGATTACGTAACCCGTTTTTCCTAAAAATAGGCACAAAAAGAGCAGCTAAATCTGACTTATTCAAGTTTGATTTAACTGCTGTAAGCTTCTATTTGGACAATATTTCAAATAAAGCACACGACAAATTATTGTTATCATTATACCTTATTTAGCTAGAAATTGCAAGGATTTCATCCGCTTTCTGAAAAGTTAAAAACTGTTCTTGATGCGCTAGTTCCCCTGCCGATTATTGTTAGAATTGGAACTTGAATTAGAATTAGAGGTAGAACCGCCCAGTATAGCTGACCAAGCCTTCTGATAATCCGCATCTGATGCCCCGATACCAAACCGGTAGGTCGTGGTCGGAGCACCGTTTTTAGCCCAATAGCTAGGCACTGTCGGACCGCTGAGATTAACAGAGCGGCCGTTTACCGTTACTGTACCTGGCTTTTCCCCTGTGGACTTGAGTACATCAGACTTAATCACACTCGGATCAAGAGTGAACTTATCACCAACACCCCAGGCATTCGGATCTGCCTGATAGATAGCATCTGCCATATAGGCCATGTAGGAAGCGTTATTGTTATAACCAGTCAACGCCGCCATAGAGCTATTATCATCATGACCAATCCAGCCTCCCAGAGTCATCTTAGGAGTAGAAAGCATCAGCCACATATCACCGTTGGTGTTGGTCGTTCCAGTCTTACCAATCCAATCGGCTCCAGCCAAGGTTCCATTGACCTGACTGATTCTGGATTTGTAGGTCGTAGTAGCCCCAGAATTGATAACTCCCCGCATGAGCTCCTGCATAATCGTAGCAGCTGCTGGACTGTAAATCTGAACAGGATTGGCCTTATGCTGGTAAATCACCTTGCCATCTCGGTCTGTGATTTTTTCAACCATGTATTTTTTCTGGTAGGTTCCATTATTAGCCAAGGTTTGGAAACCATTGGTGTGCTGAGCTACAGATACTTCGATCCCGCCGCCCATTGGGAGACTCTCAATGCTGTAGTCATCGATGTAATAGCCCATTTTTTCCATATAGCCACGGACATTGACACCTTTTTCGCGTAATCCGCGGTAAGTCCAATAAGCCGGGATATTCCAAGAAGTATTGAGCGCTTCTTGCAGGTCCATCATGGCTGTACCACGGCTGTCCACGTGCATAATCGGGTCACCGCTTGAAAAGTTAGTCGGATAGTTAGAAAGAACGCTGGCACTGCCCATCAGGCCTTGGTCAATAGCAATCCCATAAGCCAAAATCGGCTTAATAGTCGAACCCGGTGAGCGTTCCGTATCAAAGGCGTGATTGTTCTGATTAGAAGCATAATCTCTGCCTCCGACAAAGCCAATCACAGCACCGGTTTTATTATCCAAGAGGACATTTCCCACTTCAATTGCACCAGTTCCGTCGTCCAAGACGCCGCCATAGTTCGCTACTGCATTTTGCATAGCAGTGTGGATGTTCTTGTTAATCGTGGTGGTGACAGTATAGCCGCCATCGCTCAGTTCTTTAGCAGCCAATTCCTTGTAGGCCTTGACAGTATCATTGTTTTTCAGCTCTTGCTGGGAAACATTGTCCCGCTGGATCAAGTACTCGTACATGGTCTGCTGGGCTTCTTCAATCGCTGTGTAGTAAAGGTAGCCATGCGAAGATTTTTCCGAGCTTTCAGAAGGCTTGAAATCCTTGGTCAGGTCGTAGTCCTTGTACTCCTTGTACTCTTTCTCGCTTAGCTGGCCCGTCCGATACATATTATAGAGCACATCCTTGGCACGTTCCAAGCCCAGAGCCATATCTCCTGCACTCTTGAGACTACCATCCGCAGCATAAGGCGAATAAACAATCGGACTCTGTGGCAAGCCGGCAATAAAAGCGGACTGGGGCACTGTCAAATCCTTAGCAGAGACACCAAAAATCCCTTGAGCAGCTTCTTCCACACCGGCGATATTCTGCCCCTTATTGTTGCGCCCAAAAGGCGAAACGTTCAAGTAAGTCGTCAAAATATCATCCTTAGACATGTAGCGCTCCAAAGCCAGCGCATCAACAATCTCCGCCGCTTTCCGCTTGAAGGTCGGCGCATCGCCCACCACCTGCTGCTTGATCAACTGCTGGGTAATGGTTGACCCCCCGCTAGACGAGCCAACTCCAACAACTGAACCGAGCGTAGCCCGAAGCACAGCCTTGGGCACCACTCCGTTATGCGTTTCAAAGTTCTCATCCTCTGTAGCGATAACGGCTTTTTTAACATTTTCAGAGATGGCGTCACTCTTAACTGGGATGCGGAGCAAATCATTGTCCACTTCTGCAATCAAACTGCCATCGGCATAGGTAAGCTTAGAAATACCAGAGATATTATTCACCTGCTTGACCAGCTCTTCCTGCTTGGGCACTTCCACCTTACTGAAAAGACTAGCTGCATAGCCTATCCCAATCCCAGCACCGATTACGCCACCGAAGAAGATAAACACAAAAGCCATATTCATCAGAAGTTTAAAAGTCCGCAAGAAAACAGCAAAAACATCACTGATAGACCAGCCGTTGTTACCACTGCCGATTTTCTTGCTCCATTCTGGAAGATGTATTTTTTTGATAAACTGCTGGGCTTTTCCCCAGAACTCTTTTAATTTCTCTATTAATTGTTCCAAGTTTGATTCTCCTTGTTATCTTCCCATTATACCAAATATCTATGATTTATTTCAAGGAATCATTGCTATTTAAAAGCTTTATGATACAATAGAGTAACATAAATTTAAAATATAGATAAGCCAATTTATTGGCTTTTAGAATAGGAGAGACATGATGCACATTTTTGATGAGCTAAAAGAACGTGGCTTGGTATTCCAAACCACTGATGAAGCAGCTTTACGCAAGGCCTTAGAAGAAGGACAAGTCTCTTATTATAGTGGATACGATCCGACCGCTGACAGCCTGCACCTTGGCCACTTGGTAGCCATTCTGACCAGCCGTCGCTTGCAACTAGCCGGACACAAACCCTACGCTCTGGTCGGAGGAGCAACTGGATTGATTGGCGATCCATCCTTTAAGGATGCAGAGCGCAGTCTCCAAACCAAGGAAACCGTGGAAGGCTGGGTGAAATCTATCCAAGATCAGCTTTCTCGTTTTCTGGACTTTGAAAAGGGCGATAATAAGGCCGAAATGGTCAACAATTATGACTGGTTCAGCAGCATCAGCTTTATCGACTTCCTGCGTGATGTCGGCAAATACTTTACTGTCAACTACATGATGAGTAAAGATTCCGTCAAGAGCCGGATTGAGACAGGGATTTCCTATACAGAATTCGCCTACCAGATCATGCAAGGATATGACTTCTATGTCCTCAATCAAAATCACGGTGTAACCCTGCAAATCGGTGGTTCTGACCAGTGGGGCAACATGACAGCAGGTACAGAACTCCTGCGCCGCAAGGCTGACAAGACTGGCCATGTGATAACCGTTCCGCTCATTACCGATGCTACTGGCAAAAAATTTGGTAAGTCAGAAGGTAATGCTGTCTGGCTCAATCCTGACAAGACTTCTCCTTACGAAATGTATCAATTCTGGATGAATGTCATGGACGCAGACGCTATCCGCTTCCTGAAAATCTTCACCTTCCTGTCCTTGGATGAAATCGAAGAGATTCGCCAACAGTTTGAAGCAGCACCACACGAACGCTTGGCGCAGAAAGTTCTGGCTCGCGAAGTGGTCAGTCTGGTTCACGGTCAAGAAGCATATCAAGAAGCTCTCAACATCACTGAGCAGCTCTTTGCCGGAAATATCAAGAATTTGTCCGTCAAGGAACTCAAACAAGGCCTGCGCGGTGTGCCTAACTATCAGGTCCAAGCAGAAGACAACCTCAATATTGTAGAACTGCTTGTGACAGCTGGCGTGGTAAACTCAAAACGTCAAGCTCGCGAGGACGTCCAAAACGGCGCTATCTATCTCAATGGTGAGCGCATTCAAGATTTAGACTATGTCCTCAGCGCCTCAGATAAACTGGAAGACGAGCTAACAGTTATCCGCCGCGGTAAAAAGAAATACTTTGTCCTGACCTACTAAAGATAAAAATCCGATTCAAATAATCGGATTTTTCTATACCTTACTATAAAAACAATAGAAAGAGAACGCCTATGAAACCAAAACTTGCCCGTTTTGCCCAAGCTCCAGCTCTGGCCTGTCCACTCTGCCAGCAAAGCTTGGCTATGGAAGAAAACAGCCTCAAGTGTCCTAATCGCCATTCCTACGACATCGCCAAATTCGGTTATGTCAATCTAGCTCCCCAGGCTAAACAAGCTAAAGACTATGACAAAACAAGCTTTCAAAATAGGCAAGCCATCTTGGAAGCCGGCTTTTATCAGCATATCCTAGACGAGTTGCAGGATCTGCTGCAGGCCCTGCCTGAAGAACAGACCATTCTAGACGTCGCTTGCGGAGAGGGCTACTATGCTCGAAAAATTCAGGAAAAATTCCCCAACAAAGAAATTTACGCTTTTGATCTATCCAAAGATTCTATTCAACTAGCTGCCAAAAGTGATCAGAGCCTTGCTGTAAAATGGTTCGTCGGGGATTTGGCACACTTACCCGTTCAGGATCAAAGCATGGATGTCTTACTGGACATCTTCTCACCAGCTAACTATCATGAATTTCAACGAGTATTGAAAAAAGAGGGGCTTATCATTAAAGTCATCCCGACAGAAAGTCATCTGAAAGAAATTCGTCAAAAAGCTACTCAATATCTGGACAAGAAAGATTATTCTAATCAAGATATCATCCAGCACTTCCAGAAGCACTTTACGATTCTATCCAGAAAAACCGTAGAATCCACACATGCCCTGCATTCTAAGGAGAAAACTGCCCTACTGCAGATGACTCCTTTACTCTTTCATGTTGAAAAAAATCTAATCAATTGGGAGCAGCTTACACATGCCACCATTTCAGCTGAGATTCTTATCGGAAAACTAAAACAAGAAAAAATCTAAGCTCCTTTCAGTAAAAAACGCTGTTATAACAGCCATTTTAAAAACGCAGACAAGCCTGTCTGCGTTATTTGTTTATCAACTGATTAATAGACTGTCTTCTCTGTCTCTGGATCAAAGAAGTGCGCTTTATTGAGGTCAAAGCCTAGGTCAATACCTGCACCAGTTTCTAGGTAATCCCGTGAATCCACACGCGCTACAAACTCACTAGAACCCACTTGGCAGTAGAGGTGAGACTCTGCTCCCAGCAATTCTGAAACAGAAATCTTAGCATGGACAACTGAATTCGGGAAAGTTTCCAAGAAAGCAGCTTCCGCATTGATATCTTCCGGACGAATACCGAAGATCAGCTCCTTGCCCTCGTAATTTTTCTCCCGCAGAACCTTGAGAGCTCCTTCTGGCACAGTCAAGCGCAGACCTTCTGCTACAATCTCATTCCCTTCAAGCTTAACTGGGATAAAGTTCATAGCTGGGCTGCCGATGAAACCGGCAACGAACTTATTAACTGGGTTGTTATAGACTTCTTGAGGTGTACCAATCTGCTCCACTCGTCCAATCGTTCCAGTTCCAGCAGGATTCTTGGTCGCTGACATGATAACAATCCGGTCAGCCAGAGTCATAGCTTCAGTCTGGTCGTGGGTAACATAAATAGTTGTTGCCCCGATACGACGGTGAATCTTGGCAATCTCTGCCCGCATAGAAACACGTAGCTTAGCATCCAAGTTAGACAAAGGCTCATCCATAAGGAAAACCTTTGCATCCCGAACAATAGCGCGTCCCATTGCTACCCGCTGACGCTGACCACCAGATAAATCAGCTGGCTTACGCTGCAAGAATTCCTTCAAGCCCAAGATTTCTGCTGCTTCATTGACCCGTTTTTCAATATCTTCCTTGCTGTACTTGCGCAGCTTGAGACCAAAAGCCATGTTGTCGTAGACAGTCATATGCGGATAAAGGGCATAGTTCTGGAAGACCATAGCGATATCACGATCTTTTGGCGCCACATCATTGACCACTGTACCGTCAATAGAAGCAGTTCCTTCAGTGATGTCTTCAAGACCCGCAATCATACGCAGAGTAGTTGATTTTCCGCAACCGGACGGACCAACAAAGACGATAAATTCCTTGTCCTTGATATCTAAATTGAAGTCTTCCACTGAGTAGTGGTCGCTGTTGGGATATTTTTTATAGATATTTTTTAGATTTAATTCGACCATAATAAGCCCCTTCTTTTGAATAAAAATATTTTATTTTAAGCTCTCGTTTGCAAAGCGCTTTCACATTGTCCATTATATCGTTTTTTTTTGACTTTTTCAAGCACTTTTAGTAAAACGTTTGCATAATTTTTGAAAATTTTCTCCATCAAAAAAAGAGACCACTGGGCCTCTTTAAAACTTATTCTTCTTTTTTTCTACTACGGAATGACAATCCAGCTGCGCCTAAAGCGCTGATAAGTCCTGCAACTGTGAAAAGAGCATTAGAAGCTTGACCCGTATGCGGCAAGACTGACGCACCACTCTTACTTTCCTTGTTTTTAAGCTGAGCTAGCTGGGTGACCTTAGCTGATGAAGACTGCTCTTGTACTGATTTGGTCCCATCAACTGCTGGCAAAATACCGCTAGTTACTTGGTAAGCAGGTAAAGCATCAGCTACTGCCGCGTCAGCAGCATTGACACCGCCGGTAAATTCCGGAAGAGCCGCCATTTGAGGAGCGCTGTCTGGATGTGCACTCCTGACTGATGGCTGAACGCCAGCATCATAGGCGTTATTTTCTGCCATGGTTGGCTCAGAATCATTGACGCCTCCTGTAAATTCAGGCCGTGTTACTGTTGCTCCTTCTGAATCATTTACATTTCCACTAAATTCTGGTTGTACTGAAGACTGCGGAGCTGTATCGGGATGAGTTCCAACTTCATGGCTGGACAAATCATATTCCGACGCCGTTGCCGTTGCTGGCTCAGAGTCGCTGACGCCTCCACTAAATTCAGGCCGTGTTGCTGTTGGTGCTTCTGAATCATTTACATTGCCACTGAATTCTGGTTGTACTGAAGACTGTGGAGCTGTATCGGGATGAGTTCCAACTTCATGGCTAGACAAATCATATTTCGACGCCGTTGCTGTTGCTGGCTCAGAGTCGCTGACGCCTCCACTAAATTCTTGCCTATCTTCCTGTGGTGAATCACTTGGAATAGAAGAAGCTGTCTTAGCTTTAGCAGCATTCTTGACAATCGCTTCTAGATTTTCAAGAGCTTTTGTCTGCTCAGCAGCAATCTGTTCCTGCAGCTTCTCTGCTTTTTCAGCACTGTCTACACTATCATCTAGCTGCGCAATCGCATCTGTCACCGTCTTTAATACTGCTAGAATCTTTTCTTTAGCTTGCTTTTTATCGAGTTCTGAAAGTGTTTGATGATGTTCAATTGCTTCAATCTGTTTGTCGACTTCTTCTTCAAGCTCATCTAAAACCAAATCTTTGCCAACTGGATGAATCGTGTCCAAGCTAGCAATTCCAGCTTCCTCAATTCTCTCCAGTTCTTCTTCGGTATCAGCCTTTTCAAGCGCTGTTTTCGTATCTGCTAGAGTTGCTTCCGCTTCAGCTTTAGCCGTAGCCCGTTCTGCATCTGACAGATTCGGGTTGCTCCGTAAGTCTGCTAGCTTATCAGACAGAGCAAGATCTAGTTTCAGTCCAGTCGTAGCTTTCAGCAAACCTTGCTTCTCTGCCGCTACCTGTTCTTGAATTTTTTCGGCATCATCAGGACTTTCAACCCAAGCATTATAAGCTGCAATTGCTTTTTGAGCTATGGCTGCTGCATCTTCAATTTTCTTTTTAGCTGCAGTTTTTTCCTCAACAGAAAGACTTTGACTCTTCTCAACAGCCTCGATAGTAGCTGTTTTTTCTTCCTGAATTTCTTTTAAGAACTGCTCTTTGCCAATAGGGTGAATCTTGGCTAAGCGGGCTATAGCTGTTTCTTTTTCCTGGTCATAGACTTCCTGAGAATCTGCTCCTTCAATAGCCTTCTTGGCTGCTTCCACCACCTGCTCTATCTCGCCTCTAACTGCTTTCTTTTCTGCTTCTGAAAGATTAGGATTTGCTTCCAAGTCAGCTAACTTGGCAGCCAGAGTGAAATCTACGGTTGAACTTGCTATAAATTTGAAAAACTTATCTTCCTCGGTTACTGCTTGCTCTTGAATCACTTCCGCCTGCTCTGCTGTTGCTGCATTAACATCTAATTTCTGAATTGCATCCTCTGCTTCTGCAGCCTTCTTCCTTACAGACTCTTGGAAACTTTTCTTTTGCTCCTCAGGCAGCAAATCGCTACTATCTACAAGTTTGTCAAACTCTGCTTTCCCATTTTGGATTTCATCTAGAAGTAAATCTTTGCCGACTGGATTGATAGAGTTGATGTCTGCCAATCCATCTTCTTTAGCTTGATCAATCCTTTCTTTATCCTCAGCTGCGGCAATTTCATTCTGAGCCTTTGCAGCTGTTTGATTGACTTCGTCCTTAGCTGCTGCAAGCTCCTCATCTGACAAATTTGGATTATTCCCAAGATCTGTCACTTTCTCAGCCAGAAATGTGCCTACTTCCTTGTTAGCAGCCTCCCTAACCGTTGTCAAATCCTGATTTACTGGCGATGCAGCAACTGGGTTCTCTACTGCATTTGCCACTGGCTGTTCCTCATCCGCCGCCACCAAACTGTGACCCAAAAACAGAGCACAAATAAGGACTGACCCAACACCTAAAACAGACTTCCGAATAGAATATCGCAAAACTTTTTCTGTTCTTTTCATCTTTTTCTCCTCTGAACATATTTTATTATCCTGATCAGTAACCCTTAATAAAAAGTCCAGTCAAACCTCCCATAAATCTTTCAGATTTGGTAATTTTTAAACTACACTTTCTATTTGACTTCTGATAAGATTTTTTATTATTTTATCATATTAACCTTTTAAAACAAAACAATTATCGGCTTGATTTATGTACATTAATTGTAAAATCGTCCAGTTTTTAAATAGACACGATGTCCAAAAATTAAACTAAAATTTTTTCCATTTAACAATGTGTAAACTTTTTTAGTAAAAATTCTGGGCTATTTTCTAGCTTATTTAAGATAGAAAAAGTAAAATGGTATAGGAGGGATAAAATTATGGCTCTTAATACACGAGATAGGATTTTGGATGCATTTTTTGAATTAGCAGATAAACAGCCAGATAGACCGCGTTTTACCTTTACAGAAATCGCTAAAGAAGCCGGCTTGTCCAGACAGGCTATTTACAAACGACACTTTAATAACACTACTGAAATTATCGAATACATTCGCCAAGATATGGTGAAGCAAGCTTTTGCTCCTAACTGGAATAGCAATAATGCTGAAGCGGGCTTAGATCCTTTCACCTTTTTGGCTCAAACGATTCTTCCCGCTATTTATGAGCAACGCCAACGCATTAAAATATTATATACTAGTTCTGTCGATCCCCTGTGGAGCGATTTTATTACTGCCAGTTACAAGGACTGGATCGAGCAGAATCTAAATCTTGACCACCAAAAATTAGGTATTCCTGAAGACCTGGCCAATCAACTGCTGGCCGGCTGGATTAGTTCTCTTATTGAGAATTGGATCACTCAGGATGACCCTGTTCCTTGCAAGCAGTTCTCTAAGACATTTCTCAACCTTGTATCTTCACCCCTAACCAGCTTTGCTGCCTATGATAGTCCAGCTGGTCCTTCAAACAAAATTGTTATCGCATAACCAACTAGAAGAAAAACAGAGAAATGACAGAACCGGTCCTTGTAAGGGAAGACTGGTTTTTTAATATTTTTATATTAAATTTTAAAAATAATTGGACATTTCCTCTATAAAGTGTTATCATTTTAGTTGACAAGCGGTAAACTATTTTGTTGGGATTTGCTCTATTTTTAGACAAACCAGCAAGAACTTAATAAAAAAGAAGGAAGGTACTTATGCCCCAAGATACTCGAGACAAAGTCGTCAATGCCTTAATTGAGCTGGCAGAGCAAAATCCTGAAAAGTCTTATTTTACTTTTTCAGAGATTGCAAAACAAGCCGGTCTATCGCGCCAGGCCATCTATAAAAAGCATTTTAGTAATGTTGAAGACATTATCCAATACATCCGCCAGACAATTATGACTCCGTTTTTGCCCCTGTATGAAAGCTATGAAGAAGGAAATGGAGAAAATCCATTCTGTTTCTTTGCCCAACATATGATTCCTACCCTTTATGAACATAGGAAATGGATGAGGGTGCTCTACACTACAGCTATCGATCCTTTCTGGAGTGACTATCTATCTACCTTCTTCACTCAGTGGGTCGTGCAAAATTTAGAAATTGACTCTAAGAAATTGGAAATTCCAAAAGAAATGGCTACGGAAATTGTTGTTAGATGGATTAACTCCCTCATTGAAATTTGGATTATCAAAGAAGAACCTATGCCTGCAGAGGATTTCGCCAAGCTCTTCCTGAATGTGATTTCAACCCCTATGGATCAGTTTATAACACCTCACAGTGAATCCTAATTCAACTCAAAATTATGAAGCCCGCCTAATTTAGGCAGGCTTTTTTGTCGGCAAAATTTCTTACTCTCCCAAAGAAAAAGAGCAGATGTTTTTCTGCTCTCATCAACTATATAGATTTTAACATCAAAAGACAAGCTTCGTTTAATCTACACGATAATAGAAGCTGCCTTGCTCGTCAAAGCTATTCAGGCCAACACCTGTCCAGATTCTGTCTTGGCCAGCATCGGAGTTGTCTGTAAAGTTTTCCTTGTCTGCGACCTTAACTCCCTTGGGAAGAAACTCAATCAGAAAACCTCCGCTTTCTCCGCCGTAGACACCGCCAGCAGCAGTACCATAGTCTGTCAGAGAAGCTCCATACAATTCATAACCACTTGAAACCAAGCCCTTTTCATCAAAAACAAGCTGGTTGCCAGAAGCATCCTGCCAGGTTCCTTTAACGCTGGTATAATTACCATTTGCAAGTGCTGAAATGTCCATCGCTTCCTTCTTTTCCTTGGTTTTTTCTGTGCTCGCACTCTCTGAGCTAGTGTTGCTAGCCGCTGAAGATGCTGCTGCAGTTGATTGACTGGATGCCTGCTCCACAGAACTTGTTACCGAGCCCGTACTGCTAGTAGGCGTCTCTGATTGATTCGTAGCACTGCCCCTTGAGCAAGCTGTCATAGCTAATAAAGCAGCTCCTGCTAGTAAAAAAGGTAAAGCTTTTTTCTTCATTTTTCTCCTCTTTCTCACGGTAAGATAAATCATGTGATTAGTAACATTATAGATTATTTTATCGCTTTTTACAAGAAGAATTCTAGCAGCTGGGCGGGCGCAAAGCTACTGACTTTATTCATTCAGCTTCTGCCACATCCAGAACCCTGTAGATTGTTTTTGCCAGAGCCGCTTCATAATCAGATGCACCATAAGGCTTATCAGTCGTGACTTGGGCTGTCTGCTTTTCTAAGTCCACAACCACATCTGACACTCCCTCCATAGATAGGAAGTGCTGGGTGACGTGTTTGACACAATTTTGACAAGATAAGTTTTCTAATTGAACTGTTTGTTTCATAGATTCATTCCTCCGTATATTTCTTCATTTTAAAGCGTCCTAGACGCAGAGCATTGACGACAACCGACACTGAGCTCAAGCTCATGGCTAGACCAGCCAGCATAGGATTGAGCAAGGGACCGCCGAAAAGATGCAATAGCCCCATAGCAATCGGGATGCCTAGTGTATTGTAGGCAAAGGCCCAGAAAAGATTTTCCTTGATGTTGCGGATGGTCGCTTGGCTGAGCTTGATAGCCTTGACTACATCCTGCAAATCACTATGCATGAGCACTACATCTGCTGACTCAATAGCCACATCGGCGCCAGAGCCGATGGCAATTCCAACATCTGCCTGGACCAGAGCCGGCGCATCATTGATACCGTCTCCTACCATAGCCAGTTTTTTCCCAGCTTCCTGTAAGTCCTTGATAGCAGCGGCCTTCCCATCTGGCAATACACCTGCGATGACTTTTGGGATTCCAGCTTTCTGGGCAATAGCTGTCGCGGTTTCTTCACGATCTCCTGTCAGCATGATGACTTCTAGCCCCATAGACTGGAGCTCCTGCACCGCCGACAGGCTGCTGGATTTCATCTCATCTGCTACCGCTATAATACCAGCCAGCTGTCCATCTACTGCGACAAACATGGCTGTCTTCCCTTCTTGGGAAAGCTCTAACAACTGTTCCTGAAAAGCACTGCTGTCAATGTTCTTTTCTTTCATCAATGACTCATTTCCCACCAGAAGCTGTCTGCCCTCAACCTGAGCGGATAAGCCTCGTCCAACAATGGCCTCAAAATGACTGACAGGCAGTAGGTCAAGCCCCTCCTCTTCAGCAGCTTCTAAGATAGCCTGAGCCAAAGGATGCTCAGAATGCTGCTCAGCACTGGCTATTAGCTGCAACAAGTCAGAGCGATTAAAAGCACCTAAAGGTAACAAATCCGTCAGACTGGGCTTACCAACCGTAATCGTTCCCGTCTTATCAAGAACAATAGTATCCAGTTGATAAGCAGCCTCCAAAGCTTGACCAGACTTAATCAGAATTCCATTTTCAGCCCCTTTGCCGGTCCCAACCATGATGGCTGTCGGAGTGGCTAATCCCAGCGCACAAGGGCAGGCAATGACCAGAACCGCGATAAAGATTGACAGAGAAAAGCTAAGGCTCTCACCAGCTAGAACATACCAAGCTAGCGCAGACAAAGTAGCTAAGCTCAGCACGATTGGAACAAAATAAAGCGAAATCTTATCTGCTAAAGCCGCTATCGGCGCCTTAGAACCCTGCGCTTCCTCCACCAATCTAACAATCTGAGCTAAGGTCGTATCCGAACCCACCCTAGTTGCTTGGTAGTCAATACTACCATTTTGATTGATTGTTGCACTGGTAATGGTGTCGCCGACCTTCTTTTCAATCGGAACACTTTCACCAGTCATCATGGATTCATCCACAAAGGTCTGGCCCTCCGTCACAAGGCCATCTACCGGCATACGCTCCCCTGGCTTGATACGGATAATGTCTCCAACTCGGATGTCCTCTGTATCAATGGTTACAGCCTCTCCATAACGGATCACTGTCGCCTGACTAGGTACTAGCTCAAGTAGAGACTGAATCGCCTGAGACGTTCTTCCCTTGGCTAAACTTTCCAGATATTTACCAAGAAGAACCAAGGCAATAATCACTGCAACCGACTCAAAATAGAGTTGATGAACAAAGGCATGATGACCTAGAAAAACCTGACTGACCGAGTAGAGACTGTAGAAAAATGCTGCGCTGGTACCCACCGCAATCAAACTATCCATATTGGGATGCTGCTTGATAAGATTGCGAAATCCTCTTTGATAGAAGCCACGCCCAATCCACACAGCAGACAGAGTCAAAAGTAGTTGTGACAGAACGAAGACCAAGGGATGCGTCATATGATCCAAGAAGCTAGGCAGAGGAAGACCGACCATACTTCCCATAGAGATATAAAGCAAAGGCAGAGCCGTAATCAAAAGAATCAGTAACTCTTGTTTCTTTTTTTGCAATTTCTGAGCTTTAATCACAGCTTCTTCGCTTACGTCAGACGGCTTGTTTTTTCCTTTTTCTTCAGCCTGATAACCAGCCTCGGCTACAGCATCCAGCACTTGCTGGCTGTCAAATCCCGCCTTAGGAAGCAAACTGAGACGTTCTGTCGCCAGATTGACACTGACGTCCTCGACCGTTTCCAAGTCCTTGACCGCCATCTCTACCGTCATAGCACAGGCAGCGCAGGTCATACCTGAAAGCTTGTATTCTTTCTTCTCGCTCATCAATGCGCCTCCCTTCCGTGCCCGCAACGACACTGGCCTTGAGAGCAGTCGCATTTGACTTCCAAAGGAGCCGAGGCTCTTTTCTTATCAATGACCTGACTGAGCCGCTCCAAGTCTCCTTGACTAAACTGACTTCTCTCAATCATCGAAATCAAAAGATCTCCATGTTTAGTGTTACAAATATTGTCAAAAAGAGCCTGCCAAGTACTTTCCAGATGGTCCGCTTCTAAAATCCGAGCATCATAGTAAAACTTACCCTCGATCTTTTCCATAGCGATAAATTCTTTGGTCTTCAGACGATTCAAAAGAGTCTTGATGGTTGCCGGTTTCCAGGAAAAATCGGCTTCCAAACGAGCTATAATCTCTGTACTGCGACTGTGTGGATAGGCCCACAACACACGCATCACTTGCCATTCTGCTTGGCTAATATTTTGCTGTTCCATTGTTTAACACTCCCTTATCATTTACATTTGTAATCTAACTCTTTATTAGTTTACATTTGTAATCATGATTTGTCAAGTGTTTTTATCGTCATTTCCTGATATGCAAAAAAAGAAGGCGGGATAGTCCCGTCTTCTTACTTTATTTATATTAATGCGCCAACATCTCTTGAGCAATTTCTTGACCAGTCAACTTACTTGGATAGTAGGTTGGCCAGTTTTCCAGCTCGTCAAAGAGTGCCTCCTGGCTTTCGCCACCATAGAAGATATGGAAGTGAGCCGCCTTGGTCGGTGCAATGTTGTGGTCGCTAAACTGAACATACTTGTACTCCCCAGCATCCGCGTCTGTCGCTTCAAACATAAAGCGAACTCCACGATTTCCCTTAGAGTAAGTCAAAGTGTGCTTGCCAACGTATTTATACGTATATTTCTTGGATTTTCCATCTACCACAAATTCCATAGTCTTGTCTGTGATATTGATATTGGAAACATCTGTCTTGTAGCCTTTGTCATAGTAGTCCTTGTATTCAGCTGCTGTCATTTTTCCAGTCAGCTTAGCCTTGTAGTCAAAGACTTGGTCCAAGGTCCCGTCTTTCAGATAAGGGTAAACAGACTGCCACTCGCCAGCATAATCAGACAAGGTCCGATCCTTGACGGCACTGTCTTCAAAGTAGCCGTTTTGCACTGTCTTATCGTCTTCTTCTTTCTCGGCTGCAATCTCCGCTCCCTCTTGGTCAGTTGTCTTCTTGAGAGCCTTTAGATTGGCCTGCATGATAGAAACATAGTCTGCCCCATCCTTGGTCTGCTCCTCGGTCAAGCTTTCCAGCGGATTCAGGACATCAAGTTCTACCCCTGTTTCCTTAGCCAGAGTAGAAGCCAGAGCCTGAGAGGCATTCTCTTCAAAGTAGATATACTTGATTTTATTTTTCTTGATATACTCGGTCAATTCAGCCAAGCGTGAAGCGGATGGCTCACTGTCTGGTGAAAGGCCAGAAATTGGCACCTGCTTCAAATCATAGTCCAATGCCAGATAGTTAAAGGCTGCGTGCTGAGTAACAAAGCTCTTTTGCTTGGCATTGGCCAAACCATCTTCATATTCCTTGTCCAAGGCTTCCAGCTTCTTGATATAAGCCGCTGCATTTTTCTCAAAAGCCGCTTTCTTGTCAGGATAAGACTTGCTCAAGCTATCACGGATGTTCTCCACCATTTTAATAGCTCGCTTCGGTGACAGCCAGACATGGGGATCATAGGCATGATGATGTCCCTCTTCACCATGGTCATGGTCTTCTTCCTCTTCACCACCAGGCAGCAAGAGCATATTTCCAGTCGCCTTGATAACCTTTTCTTCCTTATTTTTCAAGTTTTTTAGCAAATCTGGAACCCAAGTCTCCATGTTTTCATTTTCATAGACAAAGGCATCTGCATCCTGAATCGTCGCAACTGCCTTAGCTGAAGGCTCATAATCATGCGGCTCTGTACCTGCCCCGATTAGAAGTTCAACATTGGCCTCATCTCCAGCCACCTGCTTGGTAAACTCATAAACAGGATAAAAAGTCGTGACAATATTGAGCTTGCCATCTGCATTTTTTTGATTGGAACAAGCTACTAAGAAAATACTCAGTAAACCTGCTAATAGTAAGCTAATTTTTTTCATTTTCTGCTCCTATTTCATAAATTTTTTGACCAGATTGACCAGCAAGAACAAGCTGACGAAGATAATCGTAATGCTAGCGCTAGCTGGCGTCTCTGCATAGTAAGAAATATAAAGTCCGGCAATCATACCAAAGAAACCAATGGCATTTGCCAGCAAAATGACCGACTTGAAATTTTTCCCAATCCGCAGGGCAATACTGGCCGGCAAGACCATAATGGTCGAAACCAGCAAGGCTCCCGCAGCCGGAATCATGAGGGCAATCGCAACACCCGTCACGATATTGAAGAGAATAGACATGGTCCGCACAGGCAGCCCATCGACAAAGGCCGTATCCTCATCAAAGGTCAAGATGTACATGGGGCGAATGAAGAGGAAGGTCAAGACAAGCACCACAGCAGCAATGACAAAGAGAGAAATCACCTGCTCCCTACTGATAGTCACAATGGATCCAAATAGATACTGGTCCAGACTCATCGAGCTAGAACTCTTGCCTTTACTCATAACAATCAAGGAAATAGCTAAGCCAGTTGACATGAGAATGGCCGTTCCGATTTCCATGAAATTCTTATAGATAGTCCGCAGATACTCCAAAAAGACCGCTGCAACAATGACGACAAGCACCGTTGTGAGAGTGGGCGATAGTCCAAGAACCAATCCAAAAGCTACACCTGCCAGCGAAACGTGACTGAGCGTATCACTCATAAGGCTCTGCCGACGTAAAATCAGAAAAGTCCCCAGAATCGGTGAGAAGAGGCTCATGGCAATAACTGCTAAGAAGGCTCGTTGCATAAAATCATAGGAAAATAGATTAAGCATGGCTCACCTCCTGTCCATTGTCGCTTTCATGCACATTGAAACAGCGCCAAGGTGAGTCCTGATTACGGACCAGATGAATATTGCGGTCAGCATATTTACGAACTTCTTCCGGATCGTGTGTAATCATCAAGACAGCTTTCCCATGCTGATGAGCACTATGGTGCATGAGCTTGTAAAATTCATCCTTGCTGCCTGCATCCATCCCTGTTGTCGGCTCATCAAGGACAAAAATATTCGGATCCGAAGCAAACATCCGAGCAATCACAGCCCTCTGCTTTTGCCCGCCAGAGAGAGAACCAATCCTCTTATCCCGATGTTCCCACATTCCAACTGACTCCAGACTAGCCTTGATATGCTCTTCATCATGCTCATTCAAACGACGAAACCAACCCTTACGCGGATAACGTCCCGACTTGACAAACTCATATACCGTACTAGGGAAACCTGCATTAAAACTAGCAATCTGCTGAGGTAGATATGCAATCCGCAGTTTCTTGCCTTGCACATTAGTCTTGGAAATCTTCACTTCCCCATACTTAGGTTGCAAAATACCCAAACTAGCCTTTATAAGAGTCGTCTTAGCAGCTCCATTTTCCCCCGTCAAAGTTACAAACTCCCCACTGTCTAGAAAATAATGAATATGCTCCAGCACAGGCTCCTTGTCATAGTAAAAGGAAAGATTATCGACTGTGATATATCTCATTTACCAATCTCTCCCACCAAGGCTTCCAAGAACTTCGAAATTGTCGCCTGTTCACTAGCAGAAAACTGCTCAGCCAATTTTTGATACGTCTCCAAAGTATGTGCGTGATGATGCTGATGTTCCTTTGCAATCGGCTGAGCTAACTCAGTCAAACGGTAAAAGGTAACCCGTGCATCTCTCTTATCTTTAAAGGCTTGCAGCATCTCTTGCCGAACCAAGGATTTCACAGCCTTGGTCACAGCAGCTTGACTCACATTCAGTTTTTTTGCCAAATCAGAATTTGTCAAGGATTCCTCAGACAAAAGCATCAAAATATGCTCCTGCGTATTAGTTAAAGGCACATCACTCGTGCAAGAACCAATCAGAATCTCATGCTGATTTTCTGCCTTCAAAATAACTTCATTTAAAAATTGATCGATCTTATCTGCTAAATGAGTCATTTCCTCCTCCTTCTCTTAACCAGTTAAAGCTTTACTGGTTAATTATACCACAAAAAAGAAAAGAGTCAAGAATTTTCAGTAAAAGTAAAATGCTTTTCACAAAAAATATTTAATCATACAATTAGATTCTTAAGTCCTAAATAAAACTCAATCATAGAATGAAAAGCAACAAACTAAGCTGCCTCTTATTAGCATTCTAGATTCTATAAACAATTTGATGGTGAGTCCATTACATTAGTTGAGTGTGGATTTACAAGTAAAATCATGAGTCAATCTTCCGCATTAGCTTGCAAATAATTACTAAAGAGAAAACAAAAAAACGAAGTAAAAATACTCCGCTAAACTTAAGCTATACCGGCGGCCGGTAAATAAATGGAGAGAATCAAGTAAATAAGCAAATAAACCAGCGATATATCAAGGCTTTGTCTTTTTCTTGATAGTATTGAAATAATAAAGGTTGACCAAATGGGTGACCAAATTTTTCAAAATGGATAAAATAAGATGCAATAGTTTTGGGATTATACATTTTATTTTATCTATTTTATGGTATAATATCTATAGAAAACATGGAGGTGGAGAGATGGAAGAAAAATTATTTAATAAAAAATTTGTTTGGAGTATTCTTGGAGGTATTGCAGCTGTAGCTCTTGTTGTGTATTTGATTATCATTAATAGTACTGGCGGGGTAACCAATTTGGGCAATAGCTTAGATGGTACTTACTACGTTTATCACCGTAATAGCAACACAGTCATTGAAGATAATATCTTGAAAGTTGATGGGAAAACGGCTCTATTTAAAGATGCTTATTGGGTAAAAAACGGTGACGAAAATGAGGGGGATATGTGGCGTGTAGATACTGAAAAACAGGTGATTGAAGTTCAAGAAACAAATTTACATGAATATCCTTATGTTTTAAAAGATGGTGTTTTAACATTTAATAATGATTCATACGTGAAAGAGGGTTCAGAGATTTATAAGAAGGCTAAAAAAATGTCTGAATGGGATTATGAAAACGACTAGTAAAGATTAGTCGTTTTTATTTTGTAGATCATATAAGGCAAAATTGACAGCTCGTTGAACTTCTTTTTCAGTCATTTTTTTGCTATTCCAGGCATACCAGAGAGTTTTACCTCGGTCATATTTGGACCAGGTCTTAATATCGGGGAATATTCTTCTTACTTTTTGGCAAAAGGATTGATCTTTAAGCTCTGGTAATTCTTTGTGAGTAACAAAGTCTTTTTTATCTAACAATAGCTTTAGTCTGTCCGTGGCAGCTACTTGAATTTTTTCATAGTTGCTGATGATATTGTCTTTGATAACATCCAAAAGTGTTAAAAACTTTTGTTTAGCGGCTGTGCCAGATCTATAGCTTGTGACAAGTCCTTTAGCCTTAGGATAGGTTATATCTGTATAGTGCTGAAATAATTGAGTTAATCGAACTTCTAGGGCTTTGTTTGAAACAGATAGGTCGTGCATGACTTCTTGATAAGATTTTTTTTGGTAGAAAATTTTAGTCAGGAGCACAATGTCTGGCATTAAAATAATAGAAGCAAAGTAATCTGCTTCTAGTTCCTGAGTGGTTTTATTTGCTAAACTTTCTGTAAAAAAATTTCCATTATGCTTTAAAACAAGGTGGCCTAATTCATGACACTTTGTGAAATTCTGTCTCTCTTGGATGCAATCTTCTTCATAAGAGATAGAAATTCCTTGGGAATCAATCATAGTAATACCTGAGATTAGATCATTTTCAATATGATGTTCTAAAACCTTGAAATTGTATTTTTCTTTCATCGCTTGAAAGTACGTTTCAAAGGAATAGCTGAGTAAAGAAATATTATGTAATTTGATGAATTGATAAATTTCTTTTCTAGCAAAGTCGGCAATATTTCTATAAATGGGATTCATTCTTGATTCTTATCTTCTTCAAAGGCTTTTCTGCGCATTTCAATAAAATTGTTAATATCAATTTTAAATTGCTCTTGTTGTTCTTTTGTCAGATTAAAGTCATCTACAGTTTTTCTAAACATGAATTCTGCAGATTCTAAAGCTGATTCAGGCTGGTTTTTTACATCAGTGTTCCCTAAAAGATAGTCTACAGAAACGTTAAAAAGTTCAGCGAATTTTTGGAGTGTTTCCTTGGAAGGCTCACGCCCACCTTTTTCCCATCTAGCATATTGCGGCTGATTTATTCCAAGTGTTTCAGATATTTGTTTCTGTGTAAGTCCTGCTTCTAAACGCAGAGCTTTCAGTCTTTCTGGAAACATGAGATAACCTCTTTTAAAAAATATTTTAATTTTTTTCAAAAAAATCTTGACAATATATCCAAAAGGTTATATACTAAATATATCCGATAGGATATAAAATCTAATCAAATTCTTACCCAAAGTTATTATTAGATAAGTAAAAAATTGAGCAGTAAGATTTGATATATAGATTTGTTTAGATCTTTGAAAAGTTAATAAAAAGTGCGTCTGACGATCCTTTCAGATGACCAAACACACTAAAACGTTGCAATTTTAGTATATAGTAAACTTAACAATTTGTCAAGTTTGCTAATCAGGTTAAAAGTGAGGGATTGGAGCTGTTCTAGGTCCTATGGATCTAGGAACACACGCACCAGCTTTTAGCCTGATGAGCTGGCTTGGATGAATCATCAGGAACTGCTGGCCCTAGTGGGTCGGAGACGCAGGCAGAGGCTCTGTTGGAGTGAGACAACAACCTTTATGCTGCGTGGGCGGTAGCCAGAGTATGACTTTTGGTGAAGAATGAATATGCGAAGATATGAGCATATACTAAATAGATTAGTCATCTGTTTAGGAAAATGGAAAATTTAAAAATAAAATTATAGGCAAATTGCTTTCGTAGTAATTTGCTTTTTCTGTTTTCTTAAGCAGATGATTGCTGACTATCTTAATAGAAAGGAGGCTTATCCATGAGTAAGTGGTTTTTAAATTGGTATCGAAAGCAATTGTTATTAAGTGTATTGAAAAATCGTAGTAAAAACAATGATGTGGGGTTATATTTTTCTGATCGTGGCTTTATCATTGTGAAAATGGAGAAGAAATCAAATATTTGTTTTGCTGCTGACTTACCTGAATTTGACCGAGAATATTTGAAAATGTATATAGAAGACGGTCAATTTATTATCTATGGCGGCCAAGTGCAAATAGGAATGATGCGATTTTTGTTAAAAACAAAAGCTAAATGGACCAATATTGTAATGTGGAAAGATTGAGGTGACAACATGCTAAAGAAAGGATTATGTTTTATGTTTGGAACGTTACTACTAGCTACTTCTCTTTCTGTTTTTGTTTTTATGTTGATGATTATGATAATTTGTAGGTTTGTGAAAGGGGTATAAATGAAAGTGGAATGAACTATAGTGATGCAGTAATTGAATATTATAGAAAGGGTTATCGAAGAATTTTCGATAACTTTTTATTTTCCTTCGAGATATATGCTGCGGATCGTTTGATGCTCTTAAGGTTGTGCAAGTCTAGCTTGAACGAATTAAATCGATTGAATGAGAAATCTTTGAAACAAGATAAGATTGTCACAACTCATTTAATGCGACCCTATCAGCGAATTATTGAAAAGGAACATTGGAAAATCGAAAGGAGTTAGTAGATGGACTATTTTGAAGAACGATTTAAAGGAATCATAGAAAATTTCAAGTTTTCTATGAGGATGTATCGGGATGATTGGACACGCTGTGAAGCATGTTATCGTGCAAGCTTGGGCGAAATGGAAACTATTTTTAGTCGTCATGATAGCCATGATAGCTTTTCTAAGCGTCTGATGGACTGCAAGAATGACTATCAGCGCCTCTTGAAGAAAGAATATTTAGGGATTTGAAAATGAAATATGCGGTAATTTTTAATAAAAGTATGTTTAATGCTCATAAAAGTATTGCAAGACATGCTGAAATTTTCAAAAAATATCACTACGAAATTGATGAAATTGATATTATGATGAATTTCCAGTCTTTGGAAGAACTAAATGACTTTTTGAATTTATTTGGCGGGAGAGCTTACTATAATTCAAAAAGAAAAGAAATTTGTATTTTAGATTAGAAATGGAGTAAGACTATGAAATTGCCTCGTGCTCCTGCAGTTATTTTTTATTCAGAATCACATAAAAAAAACAAAAACAGAAATGAGGAAAAATTAAATGGCTGATTTACAAAAATTGCCAATTCAGGCAAAGGAAGTTATTGGAGCAGATGTCTATGCTGTTCCAACTGTAACCGAACGGGTCCCAAGTGGGAGAACAATGTTTGATCCCTACCGGATTTTCACTGTAAGCGGCGAAAAACAACAGGATGTGCAGGTCCGTGTAAACGGTTTGGATAATAGTTTCGTCCCTAACAAGCTGACTAAGGTTATTTTGGAAAATCTGACAATGACGGTTGGCAGCGTTCAATCTCGGGGCAAGACCAAGCGGGAAATTATCTTTACTGCTGATCGGATTAAACCTGCAAAATAAGAAAAGGAGTGATATTAAATGACTTTTAATGTGGATAAATTTAATCAAGGTACTGTTTATGATGTCCGGGCCAATCTCGGAAACTTGAAATTTCTTTCACTGGAAAAGCGACCGGTCTTTAAGGACGGTCAGCGGACGGATGAAATGGAAGTTACCCATGCAATCGTGTATTCTGACAAAATCGGGGATAATCTACAGCTGAAATTAGCTCTAGGAAAAACCTATGAAGAACTGCCGTTTATGACAGAGATCCAGATTATTGGCGCTGCTTCTCCTTTCATTTATAACTTTCCTAATGCGGTTGGCTTTGGGGACAACCGTCAAGAGATCACTGATTTTGGTTTCTCTTTGCGGGTTGATGGATATGAGCGCCTGGGGGGCATGAAGCAGCCACCTAAGGAAGAAAAAGCTGGTTAAAACTGGCTTTTCTTGCTGAAAGGGGGTGTCTGAAATATCGGTTATTCGTGAGGTGTTGACCTATCGAGGGGTGAAGATTCGTCCCTGGATGTTGAAGATTAATGCGATTTTGCAAGGATTTATTAGTCTTATCTTTTTGTCAGGGATAGCTTTTTTGGCTTATTGTAACCTGGAGCGGTTGATGGATATGGATAAGGTGCTCCTGGTCTTTCTTGGTAGTTTACTACTGCTGGTTCCGTTCTTAACAAGATTCTTACACCGTTATTTTGAGGAGCGTTTTCTCTTTTACAAGAAGTGTATCCGCTTGTATATCATGGCCCGCTTTCTCAAGGATCATAGTTTTTATATAGAGAAGGAAAAAAAGACAGAAAAGGGGGTAAAAAGAAAAATTGCCTTTCCGAAAGTCTATGTAAAACAGAAGTCTTATGAGTTGTTTATTTCCCTGGAACTCCAGGGAAATAAATTTCAAGAGCAGTTTCTGAATTTGGGTTCAGAGTTTGAAACAGCCTTCTTTATGGATTTTATGGATAAGGTAGACGGGGAAAAGTTTGTTGTCTATCAATTAGCCTATGCTGCCTTTCTCAATCGGATCCATGCTAGCGAGGTCACTTATGATCCCAAAAAAGGAATCAAACTGGCTAAAAATCTATGGTGGAATTTTGTTGAATCCCCCCATTTGCTTGTTGCTGGAGGAACTGGCGGCGGGAAAACAACTTTTATCCGTGCCGTCCTCATTGCCCTGCTCAAAATTGGTGTAGTGGATGCCTGCGATCCCAAACGGGCTGATTTTGTTCCCTTGGAAAACCTGGAGGTTTTGAAAGGCAGAATCCATTACGATACAGAAAAGATTGTATCGTGTTTTGAAAATGGTGTAGAGATTATGCATAATCGGATGGCTACCATGCGGAAGCTGGCCGCTGAACGGGGAGAAAAAGAATTGGGTTCTTTTGATAAGTATGGGTTAGAGCCTTATTTTATTCTCTGTGATGAATTTAATTCCTTGGTTGCTTCCATGGAGAGCGGAAACTATGTATTAAGGGAGCGCTTTATGGCTGCAGACAAGCAGTTGATTTTACAGGGCCGGCAAGCCGGGGTCTTTCTGATTAAGCTCATGCAAAAACCTAGCGCTCAGGATCTCCCGACTATCATTCGGGACAATATGATGTTCCATATCTCAATCGGAAAACTCAGTGATACTGGGTATCCGATGATGTTCGGGGATGAGAATAAAAACAAACGGTTTAAAAATTATACTCGCCTAGCCGGTAAGCGGGTTTACCGTGGTTATGCGGCCGTTGTCGGTGAGTTGGCCCAGGAGTACTACAGCCCATTGGTCACTAAGGATTTTAATTTCTATGATGTCTATGAAGCCTATCCTAGAATTGCCAATCCTTTCAATCCTTTAGAAAAAAACAAAGAAGGACTCCCAAGTTTGCCAGTTGAGGCTATGGCTCAACAAACAAGCCTAGCTGATTTTGCTAAAGAGAATGATTTGCCTTTGTCTACGGCCAGAAAAATCATGGAACTACTGGTAGAAAACGGCTATGAGGTGGAATCTTCTGCAGGTGCTGCCCTGTCTGACCAGGTCCAGAACTTGTTAGTCCAGATTATGGCGGATAAAGAGTTGACTAATGACACCTATAAGGTCGTTGTCAAGCGGATAGTGGACCGTCAGGAGGAATTAGCGTCCGGTGCTGTGCAGTGAGTGCAGTGCCCGCCTGGGCGGGAAAGCACGTCCGCACGGCTGCACAAGCCGGAGTGGTGAGGCCTGCCCAGGGCAGGCTGAAACCTTCCTACCCCCGTTTGGTAATACGGGGGTAGGGGTAGGTACAAGAAAGTGTGAAAAATAGTGTCAGCTCAAGGAATTTCGCCCTAAATAGCTGATAAAATTAGTAAGAAAGTGAGGACTATGTTTGATTACAAAGAATTGAAGCGAATCCGCCGACACCTGGGCTTTTCGCTGAAAGAATTTTCAGCGCTCCTAGATGTAAACTATAACACTTATAAGAAAATCGAGATTGGGGAGCGGGAACTTCCCAAGGTTTCCCAGAAAAAGTTTCAGCGGCTATTTTTCAACCAGCAGAAACTCAAGGGAACCCGGTTAGAAGGAAAGATTGACTATCTGCGGGTTCGATTTAAAACCTTAGATTATAAGACCATTATTGATAAGGTATTGCGCCTGGGGGAAAAACAATTTTCCGAACAAAAAAAGGGCCTTTATTCTTATCATTATAAGATTGAGTTCCAAAATATCAATATTTACTGGTCAGAGAATGATCATCACATGGGAACCTTGGTAGAGTTTTCGGGGGCTGGCTGCCGTCAGTTTGAATACTACCTGCAGACAGAACAAAAGCGAGACTGGAAGGATTTTGTTTGTTCTTGCGTCAGCTTTGCCCAAAAATCTACGGCTTCTCCAGAAGCTGCAGCGGATTTTTTGAAGTTTACCCGCTTGGATATCGCTTTAGATGAGCTATACAATCCAGAGGGCAACTATCCCCTGCCTGATTTAAAAGACCGTTACGATAAAGGCTTGATTGAGACAAAAGCAAAATCATTCCAGTTGGTAGATAAGTCATCTGGAAGCCAGTCTCAAGGCAAGTCTTTTTATTTTGGGTCAAGAAATTCTCCTGTCTTTTTCAACTTTTATGAGAAAGACCTGGAGCAAGCGGGTAAGTTGGATGTGCCTGTGGAGTTTGTCCGTGAGTATTACCAATTTAAAAATCGGTATGAGGTCCGTCTCAATGATGAAGCGGCTAACCAGTTTGTGAAAGAGTGGGCGGAAAGTTATCAATTTGATGTGGCCGGCAGAGCAGTTGGTCTAATCAATGATAAAATCCATGTCTATAAGCAGACCAGAGGCGGCCGGCAGTTGGATTCGGATTGGTATGCCTTGATGGGATCCTATGAGGCTTTTAAGTTCGTCATGTGTCCTGAGCTTTGTGAAATAGGAGTCAAGGAATATCGTTGGATTGAGCGGAGTGTGGCCCGTACCTTAAAAAGGGTCTTGATGTTGGAGGAAATCCGAGGGGTCAAAAAATTATCTCAGATTATCCGGGAGGCGGTGCTTTCAGATGATGATGAGAAACAGTTTCTTTCTCTAATCGAGGAGGAAGGTTATGCGGATTCCTATGAAAACCTAGTAAGAAAGGCGGTCCTATGATTGAGGCTTATTTAAAAGCATACTATGAAGCTTATGGCAATTATACAGGCTTGTTGGTTAATGTGGTCCTGGCGATTCCTAATCGGGAATACTATGAGCCGGAAGTTTCTAGTTTTCAGTATCAGGAAATGCGCCAGGAGCTAAATCTTCTACGTCAGAAGCGTTATTCTTCTGCCTATCTGAATGATCGTGCGGTTGCTCTCAAATTCAAGAACCAAACACGGGCTTACCTGCAGGCGCTGGATGATCTAGCTTTGGAAAAAAAGCAGGAGCTGCTTCTCTCTCTTTTCTCCTATGAGGAATCTGTTCAAGAGTATTTTTTGCGAATAACGATTGATAGGCATAGAATGATTCGTCGGTTGCTCTCAGAACTGAGAGAGTTTCTAAAAGTTTCTGGTTTGGGTCGATTGCAGTTAGACAGAGGGGGGAGTGTATGAAACAAATGACAGTTTGGGCGCTTTTTGACAGTGGCAATGGCAGTTATACAAAAGGTGTTCAGGCTCTAAATGATTCCAAGGAGACAAACATTGATATTTATCCTGTTGGGATAGACATTGAAGGCAAGAATGAGCATTTTATTAGTCTGGATCTTGCGGATTATGGACGGCTTTTCGGAGATAATAAGATGTTTGAAACGCTGGATCAGTTACCTAGGCCTGATTTGATTATTGCCAGTCCACCCTGTGAGAGTTGGTCTAATGCTTCCGCTATGGATCAGGGTAATGCCTGTTGGAAACGAAATGATGTATCAGACAGTCTATTTGCTCCTCAGGTGCAGCCATCTCCTTTTACTATTCGTTCCAATGATGACTATGAAAAAGCTCCTATCAATTACCGATATGAGCACCAGTTCTTGAAACGAATCAATGGAGAATTGACCGTTTTTAATACGATTGAAATTATTAAGCGTTACAATCCTCTGTTTTGGGTCATTGAAAACCCTGCAGGTGATCGTTTATGGCCGTATATTGAAGATATTATTGGTTTCAAAATTCCATATAAAAATTTAACTAGGTACAACAATTATGACTATCCTTTGCAAAAGAGGACGACATTTGCAAGTAATGTCTATCTTAATCTAAAAAAAGAAATTATTAAGCCAGAAATGACTTTGAAAAATTTCTCCAAGTCTTATAATGAGCGTTCAAATATTCCGCAAAAGTTGGTGGCGGATATTTTTAATGTCATATATAAGGCTTATATTTTTGAATTAAAGAAAAAAGGAGCATAAAGGAAATGGGAAAAGAATTCATTATTAGAAGCCCATCCATAAGATAGTTATTTATGGATAAAATACTAGAAATGAGGTACAAGAATGGCACAAGGAACTTTGGAAAAAGAAATTTTATCATTGACAGCCCAGCTTTCAGAACTATTGATTGCTCACAATTACCGGGAAGCCTATACGATTGCAGGAACGCTTAACAGTAAGTTAAAAGGGGACATGGTGATTGCCCTTCCGATTGATCAGATCCGGGAAATCCAGACTCAACTGCGGATCTACTACAGGCAAAATGAGAAATTAAACACCATTTCTCAAAGCATGTACGGTACTGGCAAGCGACTAGCGGCCCTTGTTTAGGAGTCGGTGACATGGAATTTGCGATTGTGACAAATACGGAGACGGGACAAAGGGGGCGTTTCCCCTTGCCTTTTCAGATTAGCGCTTTGGAAAAAATCGGAGTGACAGAATCTTTCAAAGGCCAACTCTATGTCTTGCCAGAGGAAGATGATACTTTTGGTTACGGTCTGGACGGTTTTTTGGAATTATCTGAGCTAAAAGCCTACTTGGAAGATTACAAAAACCGCCAAAATCCTTATCATTTTGATTATATGATGTTAAGTAGATTACAGACAGACTGTGACTATTTTTTAGGTTATGGCGATCGGTATGAGGGGCATCTTTGGGCTGGTAATGTCCCGGATCAGATTGCGGAAATGAAAAAATTGTGGAAGAAATTTCCAGAGGGTGAAAAGCCTGAATGGTTGACTTGGGAAGAAATTTTACAGTATGAAAGGAGAATGACTGAGGAGGACAAATGATTGCAAATATTCGGGTGCTGACGGATGGCAATAGCCGGTCTTTATGCCAGTTGGATTTGATGAAATTCAGTAAAGAGGCGGTATTGGCCAGAATGGAAGAAAGAGGAATTAAGGAAGATTCCTTTTTCATTTGTGGCTTTTCTGATTGGGAAGTTGATTCAATCATGTCCCTGCAGGAAGCCTATCTTTTAAAAAAAGTGATCCTGGAGTTGTACGACGGGGATGATTTCTTGGTACAACACATGTTAAAACATCATCAATCTCCCAGCTTTATCATGAGCCACTACTACCGCTTTGTTTCTAAAGATGAGACTGCTTTGATGAAGCAGCTCCTGGAGGGGGCTGATATGGATAGCGTAGTGGAATTTTTCTTCCAGGCTTCCAGCTGGGTTAGGGCCATCCAGGCTTATATAGATCAGGGAGTGGTACTTAATACCAGCAAAGGGTTCTATGTATCATGTGAATGAAGAAAGGAGGTAAGCATGCCTGTTTACACTATTCATAAGGATTTTTCGAAAGAAGAAAATCCTTACTCAGTTTGGCGTGATGACGGGGAATTGATTGAGGATGACTTATCGTACGGCGAAGCGGTTTATTGGTGCTTCCGGGAACTACAGGAATATGTAGATCAAACTAGGATTACGAAGCAACAGATGGATGCCGTGATGGGCGACATTGAGGCTTACGATGAGCTTGTTCTTAACCTGGTTCCGGCCTAGCGTTAACTAACTTTCCGTTTTAGCAGACAATTTTAAAAATGTCCGTTTTAGTGGAAAATATATGTAAAGGAGAATAAATTTGAATGTAAAAAAATGGTTTTCTCAACTAAAAAAGGAGGTTGGGAAAGTAAAGTTTCCCAAACCAAACAAAAGCAAGGTAGAGCTCAAACCTCGGAGAATCAGTCAGAAGGCGGCTAATCGTTTGCTTCTGGGCTTTGTGGCTGGGGTCGTACTCTTATCAACCCTAACCATTGTTTCCAACACCTTTCGTAGTTTGAGGAATGATAAAAACCAAATTCAGGTGACAAACAAAAACACTCGGACCTATTCTAACCAAGTCAGTCTCTTTATGATGGACTTTTTAAATGTTTATTTCTCAGAGAATAGTGCTGAAAATCAAGCTAAACTAAAGGAATACTATGGATCAGGCATTGATATTAAAAACACAGAAAACAACCGAATGGATAGTCAGCTAACAGGTGCTACCTTAGTAGAGGTGACAGATAATTTAGCGACTTATCGGGTCACTTATTCTGTTAAGGCAGGGGAGGAATGGCAATCAAACTATGGCTTGCTTCATATTCCTTATGCCGTTAAGGATAATAAATTCTATGTTTCAGACTTGCCTTATTTCACTAAGGAAAATTCTTATACGGCCAAATATGTGAAAGCTGGCATCCACTTGCAAGACCAGCAGGACAGTAAACAAGAGTTTGACAAAGCCAAAGAGTATGTCAAAGCTCTATTTACAGCTTATACCAGCGGTGATAAAACACAGCTAACCCCTTTTTCAAAGGATATTCAGCCCTTGGAAGGTTACCAGCTGACATCTATTGATTATTCTTACTTTATTACGGATAAGGACCATAAAGATAAGCTAGTGGATGTACTGCAAGTTACCTTTACGGACGGTTTGGGGCTGTCCCATCAAGAAAATTTTGTGGTCACTTTGAAAGTAGATAAAGAAAATGATACGTTCCGTGTTCAAAGTTTTGAGCATGGGATTGCTGAAAAATACCAAAAACAAATGAAGTAAAGGAGAGTAGGTAACGAATGAAAGAAGTTATCCTTTTATTGTTGAAAGACGTAGGGGCTTGGGGTGCCCTTGGAATTGGTGCAGGAGCTGGTATTGTTACATTTTTAACAGATCGGTCCGGCGGAAAAATTTTGAAGTCTATTGGAATTGGTTTGGCCGTCGCTTTTTTCTGCTACCAACCAGAATTGGTGTTGAACAAAGTCTCTGAAATCTTGTCTACACTGGTTAATCTTTTCAAGATTGGTGGGTGAGGCAATGGCATTTGAGAAAAAAGATAAGCGATTATATCACTATCGCTCTGCTTTTGAGCAGCCAACCTGGATTCAAAAATTTTCCGATCGTTTTTCTCTGCCTAACGCAATCAAGCTGTCTACACTTGGCTGGACGGCTTTTTTGTTTTTGGCTTATTATTGGCTATTTTCAAATTTTGTAACGAAAGTTATTCCAATTCCTATGCCGTTTTGGATTGGGGTTGGGACACCTATCATTTGGAGTTCAGGGATTATCCTATCTGATTTTACGATTGAGCAGCAGAAAATCAGTCGTTTTATCCGTGACTATCTAAAATTTTATCGGGTTTATGGCCGAAAACGTAAGCTGAAATATCTGAATGATGGTATTTTGTATTACAAACCAGATTATATCTTAAAGAAAGAGGGGAAATTGAGTGAAACTAACGAATGAAATTGTAGATATTGTTGATAACCTGATGTTAAAAAAAGATGGCAGTGTCTTTGCCTTGTATGAGGTCAATCCCCAAGACATTAATCCAGTAGACTTTACCAAAAAGGAAAAATTTAAGGCATCTGTTGAAGCCTGGTTAACTAATATTAAAAACTATGGCGACGTGGATATTGTCATGCTTCCTTTTCAAAAAGACCTACTAAAAAAATTTCAGAAGCTTTCTCAAAACTTTGCGATCGATACCGAAGCTATGGCCTATTCAGTCCTTGAAAAGTCCTATGATTATCTGTTGTCATCTAAAGAATTATGCGACTATCATTACTTTATCAGTATTCCTCTGAAATCTTTTACTATTTCCGTGGACTTAAAAGAAGTAATCAAGGATTCTATCAATACAGCTTCTGATTTTCTGGTAGAGAGCTTGGGGCTTCAAAAAAGCATAATGGAAGGGTGGGAATTAAAGTACGAAAAACAACGGGCAGAACTGGAAAAAGATTTGTCCCTGCTCGATTATCGCCGGCTGTCAACTCGAGAGACGATTTTTGTTAATCGCTATTCATATTTACATTCTTTGAACGTTGATAAAGAATATGAAGTGAATTTGGTTGAAAATTGGATTGATAACCTGGGAGACAAGAATATTGATTACAAGCGTATTAATGTTCTGGAGTTCCAAAATGAAGAAGGCTCTCAATATGTTGCTTTTCTTCCAGTGGCTTATAAGCCAGAAAATGCCTCCTATCTGCATTTTATCGAAAAAGCGCAGTCATTAGGGTTTCCGGTAGAAGTTTGGACCAAGGCTAAGTTTGCCAAGGTCAAGGGGCTGCCCTTTAACAATATCCGGACCAAGGCCCGCAATGTCCGCTTGAAATTGAAAGGGGCTCAGACAGAATCTGCAGAAGCAGATAGTGTACAGAAAAATTCTGTTGGCCAGAGTAAATACCTGGTAGAGGATATTGAATCTAAAATTGAAGATGGTATTCCTATTCTTAACTACCTGCAGACTTTGGTCGTTTTTGATAGCGATTTGAGGGTTTTAAAGCAGAAAATTAACTTGCTGATGGAAGAAATGAAAAGTCGTAAAATCAAAATCTCTCGGGCCACTCCTTACCAATTATATCTGTTTGCCAAAAATCGCTTTGGAGAACTGCTTCAATCCGAGGATAAAAACTTTATCCAAATTGATGAAGTCGGAGCTTTAGCAGAAGACTTGTTTTTTGTCACTCAAAAAGTTGGTCAAGATACTGGCTTTTACTTTGGGATGATTGACAGTCAGCTGAGCTCTTGGCACGGTCGTTATGAAGAGGCCATAGCCGCTTCTGACAAACCGGTCTTTGTCAATATTCTGGAGGCGAATGAAAAGGTAGAGGGAAAAAGTACCGATAATCCGCATATCTCTGTTACAGGTGATACTGGTCAGGGGAAAACTTTTGCCATTTCTTACATTTTCTATTATGCTAGTTTGCTGAACTGCCAAACGCTCTACATTGATCCGAAAATGGAAAAGCGCTACTGGTATAACAAACTTTTGAAGGAGCTGGAAGAAAAGGATATCTATCCAGAAATTCAGGATTATATCCGGAGCATCCACTTTGTGACTTTGGATTATACAAAACCTGAAAATCATGGAGTGCTGGATCCATTGGTCTTTTTAAGCGGGGAGCAGGCAAAGGACCTGATTCTTTCAATGGTCAACGAATTCATGCCTCTGGATGGTAAGGATAAATTTGAGACTGAACTTTCTAAGATGATTCGGGTCTTTGCGGCCAAACGGGCCAATGGTGAAAAAGTAGGAACCTTGTCCGTCATTCAAGAATTGATGAAATCTGATGTTGAGAAAGTCCGAGAGACAGCTGAGAATCTATTGGAAAAAGTGACTGCTTCTGTATTGAGTTTGGTCTTTTCATACGGTACCAATTCAGCCGTTGACCTGACTGCTCGTAATACGATTCTGGAAATTGCGCATTTGGATTTACCAGCAGATGAACACTCAGAATTGACCTTACAAAATAGAAAAGCTATGGCGGTGCTCTATGCTTTGGGTGATTTTTGTATTAAATTTGGTGAACGAGATTACGGACAAAAAACTGTAATTGGTCAAGATGAAGCCTGGGTATTGAGTATCACAGCTTATGGCCGAGGCCTCCAGGACCGAATCAAACGGGTTGGCCGCTCTCAAAATAATTTCTATGTTTTTACTTCTCAACTGCCGGAGGATTCCAACCGAGCAGACGGAGAAGCAACATCATTTGGAACTTATCTTTGTTTCCATAATGATACTCCTGGATCTGCTGAAAAGGTCCTCTCTCGTCTCAAAGTGGAGGTGACAGAAGATAGTAAGGCCTGGTTTGATAATTTGACCAAGGCTCAATGTCTCATGAAAGATACGCACGGTCGGGTAGAACGGATTACCGTTGATGGCCTATTCTTCCCAAAAGTTAGCGAACTTTTCAGAACAGTTCGCAACCAAGAAAATCAAAAAGAGGAGGTAGCTTAATGAACAAGAAACGGATGAAATGGATTTTCTTCATTCTTATCTTGACTTGTTTTCCCGTAGTTCTTGTATATGCCAACGGTGCTCCGATGCCAGGTGCAAATAATTTTAATACAAATACTCCTGCTTCTAATACTGGAACTGGAGCTCCTCAACCAGGAGCCAACGGATTTAATACGAACACTTCACAGAATAATTCCAATACTGGATATGCTCCTCCTAATATACAGGAAGCGCAGGCTAGAGAGGCTCAGAATAAAAAGAAAAAGGAGGAAAAAAAGAAAAAAGACGAAAAAAAAATCGAAAAAGATGACGATTATCAATCTATTCAAAAGAAAGCTGAAAATGTTGACAAAACCCTTAAGAACAAAAATGCTTCTACCAAGGATATTAAAAAAGCTGGGGAAGATATAGAAGATATTAATAAGTATATTGAACAGAACAAGGACAAGGAAGATGCTTCTCAAATTCAGGGGCTGAAAACAACTCAAAATAACTACAATGAACAAGTGGGAAGTAAGCTAGATGATGCCAAAGCACGGGAGGAAGCTCAGGAATACCTGGACAATGCCAGAGAAACAGTCAATCCAGCAGATATGTCTAAGCTGACTTCTTACATTTATGTAGAAGGTGGCTTCTTTAATTCTGATGATCTTTTTCCTAAAGCCGTCAATGCAATTGCTCAAGGAATCTTTTTCTTGGTCAAAGCAATCTATTGCTTAGTTATCATCATTTTGGAACAGGTTTTTACAGCGAACACTTATAAAGAGCTAGATAAGGTTGTTGGTTTCTCGGCTAACTTTTTCAATACTTTCATGACGGACTATAAATATCTGGTTTATGGATTGGCTCTTTTTGGTGGCCTGACAGAATTTTTCAAAACTCGCCGGTTTCCTATTTGGTCTTTCCGCTTTCTTTTGGTCTGGTTTGTGGCGGCCTTACTTTATCAGCCAGCATACTTTCAGCCTAATTATGGTGATTCCCAGGTACCTGCAAGTTATAATCTTTCAGTCCTAGTTAAGATGGCAGACGGACTGGGACAAGATATGACTTCTACTGCTATAAAAGGATTTGATACTATTGATGCAGATAATGCAACCTTGTCTAGTCAAAATGGGAAAAATAATATTGACTCAGTTAAGAATGCAATTTTCGACAAGCTTGTTTATGAACCGTTTCTTGCCCTTAATTTCACATCATCAAATAAAGACGACATTCCAGTAGACAAGGTCAAAGATCTATTTATAACAAAAGGTGACCCAAAGAAAGTTGAAGATTTTGCAAAGGGAAATGAAAAAATTGAACAAGTTTCCTTTGGTTCGGTTGGTGTCAAGATTTTCACAGCCTTTGCGGCCTTTATAAAAGCGCTGGTTATTGGCTTTGCTTTAATTGTTATTGGGTTAATCTCAATTGTCTTTAAATATCTTGCTTTACTGATGATTGTTTGTTCGGTTATTTTGCTCTTTATCGCCATGATTCCAGGTTTTGAACAAGTTCTTGGCAACGCAAGTAAGAAACTGATGCAGTTTGCCTTATTAGGCGGTCTTGGTCTCTTCTTTGTGCGAGCTTTTCTGTATGTCAATGGCTTGGTCGAAGGTGCCGCTGGCGGTATGAACGATATTTATTTTTGGTCTGCTATTATTCAAGGGCTGATTTGGATTGTTCTCTATCGTTGCCGTCACCTGTTGGGCGGTCTCTTTGTCAAGGGAACCATTTCTGCTCAGGAGTTGGCTCAGAAAGCTCAGTTTAACTTTGATCGCTTTTCTATGCCAAAACTTTCTACAGCTACAGAAAGCTATGGACCTAGTCAAACTGTTCGACCGGCTAACTTTTCCTCTGATACTATTCCTGTGGCATCTCCTCAGGCAAGTTTTAAAAAGTCCTTGGGTACCTTGTTTAGAGCCGGTAAAAATGCAACAGTACAAGCCTATGACCGCTTAAGATATGGCAAGGAAGACACATTGGATAAGCAACTGTCTCAACAACGGAGGGCAGATTTCAAGCGTCAGTTGCAAGATCGAGCAGAAGGCTTACAGGACTTGTTTGCAGCTGCAAAAGGTGAGTCTCTCAGAGCTAAGGTCCATGACTTGGCTGGCGATACAGATACACCTGTCCAGTTAGCTCATCAAGAGCGGCAATACCGTAGACAAGAGCGCTTGGAGCGTACAGAGAAGCGGCGACAAGATTCTATCAATTTTGACCGTTTCCGAGATGAAAGGCGTAGAAATATGGAACCAGGATTTAAGAATGATTGGAAAGAGCGTTTGTCAGCACCGAAGTTGAAACGAGAATGGCAAAAGCAGCAACACCAAAATAATCCAGCGGATGAATTATTTGAGAAAGGGGTAAAATGAAAGCAATTAAGCGAGGACTAATCGGGTTAGGGACTGTTTCAGTTCTTTTCTTTACTCTTGTTTTTCTGGTGATTGGCAGTGGTTCAGTTGATTCTCAAACTTATTCGGCTACTTCTGGAGGGATTTCTGTTTCTGCCCAAGAGTTTGCCCAGAAATTTACAGAGAAGACGGGCCGTCAGTTGAGTGAAGAAAATGCACAGACTGCTTTAGATTTTGGAGCCCGGCTAATGAACCAGCACCACTTCACCTTACAGGGGACAAGTGGCAGTCTGGCTGTAGCTTATCGGGAATGCGGCTTTGATCATACAGCCGTTAATCCTAGTGGTGGTGTCGCCGGTTTCTATCAGTGGTCTGGGTGGTCCAGTACCATTAATGGTGATCGCTGGGCCCAAGCCAAAGAAAAAAAGCTAGATAAGCAAATCCAAATAGACCTGATGAGTGCTGAATTAGAGGGGCCTTATGCCCAAGTGGTCGAAAAGGTTGGACCTAGCACAGATCCTAAGCAAGCAGCCCGAGATTGGTCGCAATATTATGAGGGAGTAGCAATCAGTGATTCTCAGACCAAAGTCAGTGATATTGAACAATGGGCGGAGGTTATCTATGATATTTTAAAGGATGCCCAAGCAACCTTTAATCAGGAAAATAATACAGGTTCTAGCTCGGTAGCTGTACCAGAGGGCTGGGGGAATATCAGCCAGTATGACGGTCATGCTTATGATGGTAGTGGCTCTTATCCAGCAGGCCAGTGTACATGGTACGTGTTTAATAGGGCAAAACAGCTCGGTATCCAGTTTGATTCTTTCATGGGAAATGGCGGTCAGTGGTGGCAAAAAGCTGGTTATAAATCTAGTCATACGCCTAAGAAGCATACTGCTGTCTCGTTTGTCCAGGGGCAGGCTGGCTCTGATCCTACTTATGGCCACGTGGCATTTTGTGAGGAGGTTAGGTCTGACGGTTCAGTCTTGATTTCTGAAATGAATGTTGTTGGGGTGCCAGCTATGACAGTGGGCTACAGGGTTTTCGATGCCAATACGGCTAAGCAGTTTTGGTATGTGGATGGACATTAAAAATGGAAATGGAGAAATAAAATGAAAACATTAACTAAAGAAAAAGCGGAATCTCTTGGAATTTCTAAATATGTGAAGCGTCCGATTCCAGCTTATGCTATTCAGATTGTTCCTGAAAACAAAGAATGGCTGGAACAGGAGGAGCGATTAGACCTTGATAACTTGACTGTTCAGACCCTTGAAGGTCAATTCAATTTTGGGATTGGTGATTATCTCATCATTGGAAATGACAATGAAGTCTGGACTGTCAAGGAAAAGATTTTTGAAGCAACATATGAGCAAGTCTAAGAAATAGGCTTGCTTATTGTTTTGTGAAAGGTGAGACAAACTATGAATAAATTGATTGTTAATTTAGAAAATATTACTATTGCTCTTCCAGAAGATAAAGTCATTATTGAAAAGGGAGAGTATGAGGAGCTGAAAAAGAATGCTAACAAAGGAAAATATATGACTATGAATGAGCTTTTGGAGCTGCTTTCAGTTAGTCGTCCTTGGTTAATTGAACATATCCTTTATCGGCCATCGATTAAGCAGGAAATTGATATTGAACAAAATCCCAAAGGTTTTGTTAAGTATCCAAGCGCTCAGGGTGGGAAATATTTATTTTTAGCTTCAAAAACAAAGGAATACTTTGAAAAGAATTTTCGGGAAATTCTTATTGGAGCATGATATAATAGTCGGGACAAAGTCTTGATTATCGCTTTTTTAGGAAGGGGTAAATATGGCTATATCATATAGACAGCGAGGTAAGAAGAAATTATGGGACTATAGGGTCTTTGACAGTAAAAAGAAAGTGATTGCATCTAATTCTGGTTTTCGGACAAAGAAAGAAGCTCAGATTGAAGCTCTTGCTTTTGAGATGAAAGTAAAAAATGGAGTAGTCGTTGATAGAGAAGTTACTCTGTATCAGTTATGGGAGCGTTGGTTTGAATTACAGATTCTACCTTTAGGAAAATCAGAATCTGCTTTAAACAAACATAGATTCCGTGGGAAGATTATACAGAAGTATTTTCAGGATAAACCGGTATGTGATATTCGATCAAGTGAATACCAGGAAATTATAAATGTTTATGCTAGAACAAATAGTCGGGATAATGTTAGCCGTTTAAACTCTGAAATTAAGAAAGTCATTATTTTTGCAAAAAGGGATAAGATTAATATTCATGATTTTGCTGAAGGAGTTATATTGTCTGGGCGACCTTCTCCTAAAGGGAAGAAAGATAGGTATATCCATAGTCTAAAAGATTATGCACGTTTAGCATTTTATCTTGAAGAACACTTGGATTATAGAAAATCTGTAGTTCCTTTCCAGCTATATGTGCAACTAAAGACAGGTTTGCGAGCTGGTGAGGTTTCGGGATTGAGTTGGGATTGTGTTCTCTGGGAGCGTCAAGGTATCCGTACCTATCGTCGTTATGATACAGTAAGAAGACGATGGACAAAGCCTAAAACTGAGGACTCTATCCGATTTATTCCAGTTGACTTTAAAGTTATAGAAATCCTTAGAAATTTGAAAAATATCCAAGAAGAATTATTGCCATTCTATGGACTAGAGAATCCAGACAATGTAGTTTTTTTTGATTTATTCAATGGTATAAGTAGCAATAATACGGTGAATAAATGGCTTAAAAATATACTCCAGGAGTTGAATATTAAACCATTAAATATGACAAGTACAGGGTTAAGGCATAGTTATTGCAGCTCTCTTTTAGCAATGGGGATTGATATTTGGGCTGTTTCAAAGCTTATGGGTCATAAGGATATAACTGAAATAACAGAAACTTATGGACATTTAATCAAAGAAAAAGCAGATGAAGAGAATAATAAAGTGAGAAATCTATTGTCTCAGCTAAATGAAAAAGTGTAAAGTTGACCAAAAGTTGACCAAAAATAAAAGAAACGCTGATAAGACAACGTTTCTAAAACTTAAGCAATACCGGCGGCCGGGGTCGAACCGGCACGTCCTTGCGGACACTGGATTTTGAGTCCAGCGCGTCTGCCAATTCCGCCACGCCGGCTCAAGTTTTTAACTGGGGTAGCTGGATTCGAACCAACGCATGAGGGAGTCAAAGTCCCTTGCCTTACCGCTTGGCGATACCCCAATAATAATAAATAGGCGAGTGATGGGGATCGAACCCACGCATGCCAGAGCCACAATCTGGTGTGTTAACCACTTCACCACACCCGCCATATTTAAACACGGGCAGTAGGAATTGAACCCACACTGAAGGTTTTGGAGACCTTAGTTCTACCTTTAAACTATGCCCGTAAAGGTTATGGAAGGGGAGGGATTCGAACCCCCGAACCCGAAGGAGCGGATTTACAGTCCGCCGCGTTTAGCCTCTTCGCTACCCTTCCGATTATAAATTTATGGCGCGAGACGGAATCGAACCGCCGACACATGGAGCTTCAATCCATTGCTCTACCAACTGAGCTACCGAGCCAATTATTGCGGGAGCAGGATTTGAACCTACGACCTTCGGGTTATGAGCCCGACGAGCTACCTAGCTGCTCCATC